>NZ_UGHK01000001.1 GCF_900450705.1 Avibacterium paragallinarum | reverse complement strand
CAGACATAAAAAAACTCCTTAATGGTTATTATTTAACGTCATTAAGGAGTTTACTGAAATCGTCTTTAAATTTCTTTTAAAGTAGTTTTAAGAATTTATTGCCCGATATTGGTGCGGTATTTTTGCAACACATCTTGTCCGTTTACACGGTAGATGTTGGCAAAGGTATCCACGTAGAGCAATTCTTTCCCCTCTAAGGTCTGCTTAATGCTGTAGATTTGGAAACTATCTTGCAGCTCAACCGCCTCTTTAGGTTTAAAACTTCCGCCTGCGGTTTTACTAAACTGCACATTCATTACCGTAACTAATGGGGCTTCTTCTGCCAAGCCCATTGCGTTAAATACTTGCAAATTAGAGCGGATCATTAATTGCTGGTGTTTAAATGGGTTAGTATTTTGTACACGAACTTCAGGGTAGAAACTATCCCAAGTTATTTCACCCTCTAGGGCATTTAAACCCGCTGGCAGTTTAATGGTTGCCACTAAACCAAGCCCTTTATGCTCAATTTGTTCAAACTCAATATCGGCAACCTTAATTTCTTTGGCTTTACCTAGCAAAGAGTTACCGTTGAAATACACATTGGCATTGACGATTTGATTAATTGCTGTACTCATTCTTGCTCCTTAATTATTTTTGACCAACCAAATTCACCAAATATTTACGCGTCATCACTGAGCGATTGCTAATGCGTTCAGCTGGCAGTTTTGGTGTGTAATCATAGGTCAAGGGGATCTGCCCTTGACTAAAAGCATCTGCCAAGTCGTAGTCGTAATCGAGCCCCACTTCAAAACCTACGAGGCTTTTTTGCGTTCCTAAGTAGGTGCGAATGGTTTCCAATAGGCTGTCAATTAACGCATCATCAATCGGACGGTCGATATATTGCAACTCGGCACGGCGAATGCTTTCATCAATTAAATCCCCTGTACGCAAGGCGGTCTCAAAGTTGATGATATGGGTAACCGTTGGGAAACAGCTTGAGCGGTTGCCCCATAATCTAAACCCTGTGCCAAAGCTATTAAAAATCGTGGTAATCCCCACGGCATTTAAGCGATTGGTTTCACTTTGTAAGTCATCAATACGCGCCGTTAATGGCACTTCCATACCAATCACGCCCAACAGTTCGCGGTTAGAGGTACTAAACCAATAACCCTGTTCCACATCGGTTTTCATTCGCAGCCCCGCCGCGTGCGTGGCAAGACTTTCAAGCCCACCACTCATTCCTGTGACATAAGGGTAAAAATGGCGTACTCGTTCTGAGCTGGCTTTGGCATTAAGGTTACCCAGTGGACCTCGTGCTTCAATGGCTTTAGAAAGGGTTGTTCCTTTTGGCAATTGCACATAGGCAACCGCTTTTAGTTGCTCCGCCAGCACTTGAAGGGCGGCAGCACAAGTCGCCGTTTTATCAAACTCAGGGCAAATCAACACCTTGGCATCTGCCCCAAATTTATTAAAGCCATCACGCAATAACTCAAAGCCTTTGCGTTGCCCCGTACTACTTTCCACGCCGCCTTTAATATCTTCTTCCGTAACCTTACTTGGGTCAGCATAGGTATAGGTCACAGTGAGGCTGGTTTTGCTGGCTTTAAAGCAGATTTCCCCTGTTTTGCATATTGACCGTGTAGTCTGTCCCCTCAGTGAGAGCCACATTGTTTGCTTTCACCGTTAAGGTGAGCAATGCCGCTTTTTCCGTTACGGCAATTAAGGTGTTTGGGTCTTGGGTTAATACCCTCATCATTGACTTGGGTTTTATGACGAGTGGGGTCTAACACATTGACCACATAAACCTGCCCACTGGCATAACGGCTTAAAATCTCAAAGGCATCAGGGAGGGTGAAGCCTTTACCTGTAAGCGTGCCAAATTGGGCAAAATCTTTCTTCGTTTGGCACAGCGTAAGCTGGTTTACCGCTCCCATTGGGGCTGTGCCGACAATGCCAATAATCGCCCCATCAACGGTTTTGAACGGGAACAGATCCGCCTGTTTCACGTTTGGTTTCCAGTTCCGTGGTGAAAAGCCATATTTTTCTCCTTAATGTTGAATCCGCACGGCGTAAAAGTGCGGTGGTAAATTTGTGTGAATTTTGCAGGTCGCGTTGTTCCACCTGCCACGTGCTGGTTTGCACAATCAGTTGATATTGCCAAAGCCCTTCGTCTTCACCCGCGAACTCTTCGCTAATTAATACACAAGGTTCGCAATTAGTGGGCGAAAGCCCCAATCGCCAGCGAACCTTATCCAGCACCTCTAATGCCCCGCTATCATCGTGCTGGACTACGGGCAATAATGGTTAAAGCAAGATGCACATCACGGCGTTGATGTACAAGGTCGGTGCTACCTTGGGTTTCAAACTTCGAGCCTGCGTATTGCACTAAGATGACCCCGTATTCGTCTTTAACGTAGTAATTCGCCAAATCATCGGGGAAAAGCTCAATGCTAAAGCGATCTATTCGCTCAAGTAAGCGTTTCTTGGACGCTCGTTAAAATCGGCAAGGTGGCAGACATTTTAATACCCCGATAAATCCACTTTTTCAGGTGCTCGTGCCACAAAACGCGGTACAGCAGGCACATTGTCGTCATCGTATCGACAAGCTCGGTCAGCCCTAAATGCAATTTGCCTGATTGGATACGCTCCAAATCTTTCAGCGCTTGGGCATAACTGTCTTTTGACTTGGTCAGGAAAACCTTTGCCATCAGGACGGCGTGAATACAGCCAATAGCGTGCCAGTTGCAAACAGAGATTACGCACAAGGGTTGGCACTTGATGCAGCGGCAGAAACATAACGCGAACGCAAATACCCATCGACAATCTCCGTGGCATACAAACACGCCTTATCTAACACCGCAAAGTTAATGCTTGTGGCACGGCTGTTGTCATTCGAAAGATCCATTAAGGCACGTTCACTTAATAGCTCGTTTAAATCCTCTGCATTAATGTACATTGTGCCGCCTTATGCCTGATTTTCCGTGTTGGCATTCGCCGTATTAGTGGTCGCTTCTTTGTTGTTTTTGGCTTCTTCAGCTTTACGTTGTGCTTCCTCAGCATTGCGTTGCTGTTGGGCGAGCTTGACTTTGCCGCTTTCGGTAAGTTCCACATACAAGGCGATGTTTTGTGCTTCTTCTTGCGTGAGTTCAAGGGTTTCGCCCACTTCATAACGTTTACCGTTATGCAAAACAGCCACTGCGCCAATCACGGCGTAAAGTAATTTTTCGTTCATTGCATTCTCCAAAATTTAGGATTTTTCAACCGCACTTAAAGGACGTTTAAATGCGGTTTAAAGGGGTTACGCGATACAGTCTTTCACTAAATAACCCGCAGGCTTGCCCACCAAATGCGGTTTATAAATATCGGTACAACGCACCACTTCTAACTTGCCACCGCTTTCTTGGTAGGTATCCACAAATAATCCTTTACGACGGCGAACGGTATAGCCAAAACTTGGCTGATACACCGTGCCTTTCTTATCGGCGGTTTTCGGCACATAAGCCAACACCACGGTTTTAGTCCAAATATCTTTTAACTGACCGCTTTCTTCATAAACTGCCTCGCCAATTTTGACGGTGTCAATATCAATTAAGCCCGCAAAAATTTCTGGCGTAATCACGCCTTTTTGCACATACTTAATTTTTTCAATCACTTTCGGGTGGGATTTCAGCACCTCCCACACATCGCCTGCAATCACGCACACATTGGCTTTATGCCCAATGGTGCGTTTAATCGCACGTTTTGCTGCGTCAAAGACGGCAAATGGGTCGGAGTCTTTGTGACTAAATTGACTTGTGCCAGATAATGCCACTTTATTGGTGCTGTCATAGCTCGCCTCATTTTGCGCAAGGGTGGCGATTTGTTTTTCGCGGTCTAACGCAATCACATCTTGGATAACGCCTAGGGCGTATTGACGCAATGGAAAACTGGCTTCATTGCTTTCGCGGTAATCAATGGCATATTCTGCGTCGTGTTCTTCCAGTGCCACATCAATCGCGCCCAAATCTTCAGGCTCTAAGCGGTTAGATGCCCCGCGTAGGCTTCGCGTGGTCGTCGGAATACGGAAGGCTAAACGCCCAAATGTCGGGATTTTTGCCGCTTCTTTGTCGATTTCAACGATAGGCATAAGGCTATCGCCAATCAGTTCATTGTTGTGATAGCCATAAGCCAAATTGGTGAGTACAGGGTCTTGTACGCGTAATTTTGATAAATCCAGTGCCATAAAAATTGCTCCTTGTTGGTTAATTAGTTAAATAACGCATTAAATGCGGTGGTGTAATCCACATTGTGCTCGCCCATATAAGCACGAATGCGTTTATCCGCATCAATGCTGGCTGGGCTTGTGCCTTCGGCATAGTCCACCGTCTCGTCAGCAGGCTGTGCGGCCTTGTCTTTGGTCGCTACCTCTGAAAACTCAACCACTTTAGGCTGGTCTTTAAGATAGGCTTTAAACTGCTGAACAAGGCTTTCACCCTCTTCAAATTCCACGACACCACCTTGGGCTTGCACCGTCATGGCATTGAGCATTGACACCACCTTGTCTTTATTTTTCGGGGCAAGTTTGCCTTCCGAAATTAAGGCTTCGGCAAAACTGGCATTCTCGGCTTTGGCTGAGTTAAGTTCTGCTTCGGCTTTTTCAGCTTCGGCTTTGGCTTTTGTCGCTTTTAGCTGCTCATTTTCTTGACGCAAGCGGTCAAGCTCGGCTTTTTCTTCTGCACTCATTGCGGGTTCTCCTTCTGGTTGCACATTATTTTCATTAAAGTCTGGAACAAGGACGTCAGTATGGCGATACTCCTCACGGATACTTTCCTCTTGCACCGAACTCACCAAATAATCAGGCAGGGCTTTATCTGCTTCCTCCTGTCCATACTTACCAATCACCCAATCCCGTAGTCGCCGCCAAAGGCTTGATTGCGCCCAATCGCTAAACTCAACGATGCCTTGTTCTTCCTCATTAAATTCAGGATTACGCAAGCCTTTTACCGCAGGTGGTACAGCACCTAAAAAGCCCACGTGGCGTAAATACAACTTGCCAGCAACAGGGTTGTTCGGGCTATCAGGTAAGTAAAAAGATGCCGACACCTTTTTAAATCGTCCATTCTGTACCATTTCGGCAAAATCAGGATCAATCTGGGTCAGTTCTGCTTGCAATGTATCCCCGTTGAGCTGTAAGCCTTTCACCCACGCATAAGCAGGGTGATTGTCTTTAGGGTGTCCGATCACCACGGGGGACTCGTGGAATTGCGGGTTATAGGCATCAATCGCCTGTTGCAACGACTCCGTGGTAATGTTCACCACATTGCCATTGGCGTCAGGGCGAGAGCCTGCTCGAAAAATATCAATAAGGGTCATATCGGTGTCCTTGTTTGCTGAAACACCGATAGAGTAACGAAAGAGAGACGAAAAAGATTTTAAAGTCCTTTAAAGATTTTTTTGCGTGATTTTCCCAGCGGTATTCCAAAAAATACTCCACTTAAATCAAAAGGCGATTAAAGAGGCATTAAAGACCGCTTAAAGAGAAGAGATAATTTACAAGATGACCCAGCATAAGGGTAAAAATAAAAAACGCCATAACACGCGATTATGGCGTTATTTTGAAATAATGGCTAAATGGTATTTTATACGTCGTTCAAACCCCGTTCAAAACTTTCACAGTGCGTTCAAAAAATTTAACGTAAGGCAATATACCACTTAAAAAGAAAACTTCGCTATGGACGTTTTACTCGCAATTTTCGCAATAGCGAAATTTGCTCGGGCTTTTAGCCCCATCGGCATAGCCGATGTTCAAAAAAGCATCCGCTTTTTTGTAAGCACGATTTTAAATACTATAACCCTTGCTCAATTTGTCGCTGTAAAAGTGCGGTGGCTTTTTTTAGCAATCTTTGCTCATCTTGTTTGTTTATCCCTAACCAAGGGCGGGCAGGAATATCCGCTTTTTTGGCAAAAATCTTGCTTTTACCAAAGCGTAGCCGTTTTGCTTTCTTCGGTACAATCTTGCCTCCAAATTGGTGTAGGCGGGCATATTTGGCATCGCTACCAAATTCCACGTGATGATCATCATAATTGTAAGCGGTTTTCTGCGACAAATAGCCATCTTGCCTTAGAATTTTATTGTTACCCTTAATTTGACGGGTAATGGGCGAAAGGGCTTGCCACTTTTTGCCATCAGGAGCGACTTCGTTTTTAAAGCGTTCGGCGTGAATTTTTTTCAAGGTTTCACCCAACACACCATAGAGCTTACGCGGGGCTTTTAAGGTGCGTGCGATACGCTCTAACTGCTGTTTGGGTAGCGTATCATCAAGGGTAATTTTAATCATTGTGTTACCTCGCAAATTGGATTAAAAAGAAAGCGTGGTAATGTTGCCACGCTTTAATTTAAGGACTTTCAAATGAAAGATAAACAAACTGAACTATTAGAACAGCTTTTAACTGCTCAAGTTTTAACTTTGGCAGCAGCGAAATGTAATAATTTCAACCTTTCGCATAAAGCCTACAACGATGTTTATACTGATTTTATTCAGTCAGCCGTAACTGACATCGCTGAATTTCAGCCTGAAGTTTTAAAGCTACTTCGTCAAATTTCGCCTGATCACTCTTAACAGTCTGAAAATTGAGTAATATTAGTTCAATTTGTTTTAATACAAATTGAGCATCAACCATCATTAAGCCTTGAAACTCTGGTACGAGTTTTAGGGCTTTTAATTTTAATTCGGCTTCTTTAAGTTCTTCTTCAAAAATGTTCATTTTATTTTCTCCTATTGATTAAAAAATAAGTTAGGGGTATAGTTTAACTAGCCACAGGGGTTTCCTACTGGAAAGGTTACGCTAGGCAACTACCGTATTATCCTGTTCGAATCAGGCAAACTGTGGCTATTAATCCAAGTTTCCCCATAAAACCTCAAACCCTTTTAAGCTTTCCCATTGACGTTTATCAGCAATCACACTTGCCGTTCTCACCATATTCACTTTTACCCGTTGTTTTTTCTGCGTCAGTTGATCGCGATGTTGAATGTCATAATCCATTTTGACTGCCACCTTACCTTGTTCCGTGTCATGCACAAACACTAAGGTCGGTTGCTTCTGTTGGCTTTCGAGCAAAATCGCTTTAGGATGGCGTAGCTTTTCAGGCAGCTGTTTCCAAAACTCAACAGGTAAGTTAATACCTTTTGCTTGTTTGTTATCTCGCAAAGCGTGTAACACATCTTGATCACGCACCGCAATCACCGCACTTTGTGGAGCTTTGTCTAGCACCTCTAACTTAGTCAAGACCTCATCAGACAGCACGCCCACATATTTCATTTGACCGCGTGCCATTTTCTCTTTGGTAACAGTTTCGACCATCTCCGCCATTGCGGTGTTTAACATTGCCACCGCTTGCGGGCGTTGACTGATCACATCATTAATCAAACGGCTCGCAAGACGTGGCTCAGACTGGCTTAATTTTTGCATTAAGACCGCATCCACCGATTGATTTCGGCTTGCGGTGAGATTGTCAAAATTATGCGGAGCAAAACCTGCATCATAGCCTTTGGGCAGATTGATGGTTCTTGGGTTACCACTTCGCACGCCAACCAATTTCTCTTCAAATTCAATTTCCACGGGAGGTGATACCTGCTTGCCCATTTCCCTTAAATCATCTTCATCGTGTGCTTCGACGGTACAATGACAACCGTAGGCTTTAACAGGGTAGTAATAACGCCAAAACGGATCATTGGCTGGGCGAATGGTGCCATCTAAATCAATATGCGCCTGACGTGGGTGGGCGTTGTCGTGGTGATGATATTCCCAATAAGGCATCACATCGGCTAAATCCAAATGCTGCTTTAACCGCCCACGGTTATAAGCGCCATACACATTGGTGTCATAAATGATCCGTGTACGCCAGTTGCGCCCACCTTTATACTGCCAACCTGTTTTTGCCACAATCTCATCAAAGCGCTTGCGAAAGCCTTCTAGGGTTTCACCTCGTGCAATGGCATCATCCACCGCTTGACGAAACTGTGCGATGATTTCATTGCGATTTGCCCCTGCGACCATAAAAAAATAGTCGTGTTCTTCGCCTAACACATCTAAATAGCTGTCAGTGGGTAAATTGAGTTTTTTCTCAAAATAGCGCACTTGCTCTTTAAAGGTGAAACCGTTTTCTATTGCCATTTAGCGTTCCTTTTTACTTTCTTTATTGACGCTATAACGCCCCGCCAGCTCCGCACTGGTTGATGCCCACGCCATGACTTGGGCGTACTCGCTAAAATCTAATTCTGGGATAAGGCTATCTAATTGCGTGCGAAAATCCTCAAGACTTTCAGCCGATGCTAGTTTATCTTGTACCGCTTGCAACCAATTATCCACGTGGCTTTCTGCTTCAATTTCCAGCTGTTCCACAATGCCATCGGCAATATTGCGTGGCATTGTGGGAGCTGGCTCATTAAATTCTGCCGATTTTTGCGCCGCACTTTGCTGCGGTAACGGTTGTTGTTTTAGGGTAATATCTCCCTGCTCAAAGCCATAAGTGCGAGCGAGATACTGCTCGCTAAATTGCACCCCCATACTCGCCAGCAATTGGTCACGCTCGGCTTGCAATTTATCAATACTTTCTTGCTCAAAGAGTTCAAAGGTTGGCAAGGTGTCCACATTAAAATTGAGTTTGCAAATCCACCTTAAAAGCTGATTAAAACAGCTTTCTACAATCGCCGCGTCTTCATCGCGAATGGCTTTGGCTACTTCAAGCCCCGCCGTTGCGCTAGCGCGGTTAGCTTCGGCTTCGGTGGTTTGATTTTGCCCTAGAATGGCAATAGCAATCTCTGATTTACAATAACGCAGGAAATCATCAAACACCTGTGATGAGCCACCTTTGCTACCACTTTCTAACAGCTCAATGGTGCTGTCATTTGGGATAGCCGCAACCGCAGTTCCCAGCATTTTTTCCATACTATCCAGCAAGTCTTCAATTTCGTGCGGCTGGGTTTGTCTTGGATGTTTACCCACCAGCCAAGGGCTGCCGTATTTTTCCACAAACTCGAGCCAAAATTTTAGCCCGCCTTTTTTAAAGGTGGCCGCCCAAAAGCACATGGCTAAATCGGCACGGCCATAAGGGTTCATATAATCTGCTTGCTGGGTGGCAAGTAAAAACTTCATTTCAGGGAGAGGCTTACCATCGCGCTCCTCTTTATCACGCAGTAGCAATTCATTTTCTTCATTAAACACAAACCATTCTTGCGGTTTACCCACAATCTCGGCAGGTAATAACAAGCCGTTTTCTTCCGCCCACATCACCTCAAGAGCTTGATAGCCAAAGAGGGTGGCATCTAAAATCTGGTTAATGATATGGTTGAGAGGTAAGCGTTCAAAAAGTGCGGCCAGAATTTCATCGACTTTTTTATTACCTGTTGGTGTAAGTCGCCATTCTAACCCTTTAATTGCAGCTTTACGTCGGCGTACACAACCGCCCACGTGGCTATCGGATAAAATTTCACGATAGGCGGAAATATCTTTACCCATTTTTTTCAACACAGGGTCTGGGTTAGGCAAATAGTGCATAAATGCCCAATAATCCACAGCACTGGCACGGGTTGCAATTTCACGCACTAAATCTTGTTTTTTTGGTGTCATTGTTTATCCTCCAAATGCTAATACGGCGATAACTAAAAACCACCACCAACCTTCAATATTGTGAAATTTCAAATAGGTAGCACAAATGGCACAAGCTGTCATAAAAATATATCTCATCGTTAATATCCTTGTGTTAATTTTTGGCTCGTTCTGGGTCTTCTGCTATGGGCTTTCACGGGCAGCAATACGGCATCTTTAGCCGCAAGCAAGGCCAAAAAACACGCCCACGTACGGTCGGCGTGTCCCGCGCTATCACTTTCTGCCACAAAGCGTGGTTGTCCCGTTGAGCCTGTAATTTTTTTGAGTTTGTGCAAATCGGCACGCAAATCGCTATCCCCTTGCGGGATACGAATTTGTTTGTCTTCAAAGGCATTTTTGCCAAGGGTCGCCATATTGAGCTTGGTCACCACATTAAACAGCACACCTTGCACCCGTTGCTCGCCGTGTTGATATTGGGCATCTTCCACCATTTTTTCGCCCATACCTGTTTGGTCGAGATTGCACGCAACCACATTATATTGACGCATCACACGGTTTAACTCGTCCAACTGATGGCGTAACTTAGTACGTTTTAAGGTGATGATTTCGCGCGTCCAATACACATCGCCCACCAGTTCCAGCACCCAAATTACGGTTAAATCTCCCCGCACTGCAATATCCATACCTACAAAGCAAGGGTTGCCCGTGTAATTTTCGGGTTTTCCTGCTTGCGGATGCTCGACGCCGTCAATTAAGTCATAAGAAAGCCAACTACTGGCTTCATCAAGCCACTTAAGTTCAAATTCTTGCGCCCACGCATCTTCATCATTTAAGCCCTTACGGAGCTGTTCAATGTTGCGTGGAAGACCATCAGCAACGGCTTGATAAATATCTACTTGATGACGCGACCATTCAGTATTGTCAAGATCAGTCATCAGCTCATAAAATTTATTGCCCTTGCCATTAGGCGTACTCACTACCCGCAATTTCCAGCCTGCCGAAATCACAGGGAACAAGGCTTTCCAAATCTCACGGCTGTCTTGGTGAAAAGCAAACTCGTCCAAAAACACGTTAGCCGAAAAGCCCCGAGCGGTGTCAGGATTGGCTGGGAGCGCGGTAATTTTTGACCCATTGGGAAAAATTACTTCAAGGGCATTGATCGTGGTGTCTTCTTTGAACGGCACTTCCATAATTTCACAGGCAATGCCCATCGCATTTAAGTGAACTTTCACGCCTTCGTTCATTGCTTCTTTCGCTTGGCGTTCCCCACGGCTTAAAATCACCCAACGGACTTTTTCACCCCGTGCTTCGGCCTCCAAGCAATCCAGCACAATTTCAAGGGTAGTGGTAAAGGTTTTGCCTGTTTGACGGGCAAACATTGCCACCTTGAAACGGCTGGTATCTTGTAGCCAGCGTTTTTGGTAATCATAGAGAACGGTGTTATTGGTTGATGCCATAGACTTCCAAAATACTTTGTCGCACACGCTCAAGGGTTGGCAAGTCAGTGCCGTCCTTATCTGCAGTGCGTGCGAGTTCATCTAATTTTGCCTGCACTTTGGCTTTGTGTTCGGCTTGATATTCTTTGAGCTTCACACTTGCCGTGGTCATTGACGCAATATTTTTGCCAATCATCCCCAGTGCTTTTAAGCGGTCTTTCACGCTTAGACTTTCCACATTGCGGGCCTCAATCAGCAAATTCATTAAATCCGTCTGCACCAGTCGCATTAGCGCGTCCGATTGACTGTCGCCTTCATCGTCCACTTGCTCGGTAATGAGCTTGGCGATTTCCGCACTGTCTTTAATGGCTTTTAAACGGCTTTCAATTTGCTTGCCATAACGATGAATGGCGGATTTGCTGATGGAATAGCCTTTCTCACGCAGTAGGCTTTCCAACTCAACATAGCCTGAAAAACCGTTCTCCGTTAAGGCGCGTTCCAGCCAACGACGAACATCTTCGGGCAGTTTTTCGATACTTGAACGGGGAGCCATATCAGATCCCCTTACGCCCAATACTTTTCAGGGCGGGCAATCCCCGCTTGGCAGTCGATGGTGTATTCCACAATATCGACACCCAAACGATTAATATCAGCAAACCAGACACCGTGCGGTTGTTTAGTCAGCTCCACGAGTTTACGATCAGAAAGGTATTCCAACTGCTGACGGATTTCGTGTGGTGTTACGTTTGGGTAAATACCCGTCATTACATCACGCAGAAATTGTTCGCTAGTCGTGTATGGCATCGCTTTGTGCAGGGTGTTGAGCAAATGCCAACGCATACCTTCACGGCGGGCTTTTTCTATCATTTTGCACTCTCCATTTTGTATAAATCACTTAAAGTTTTGTGTAAGGCATCCATTTTGGCTTCCAGCACCGTTTGCCCTCGAATGTAGTCATCACGCAGCACATAAACGAGTGGCAGAGACGACTGCATTTGGTTGAACTGCTTTTCCAGCTCTTCCACTTTGTCATTCACTTTGAGCTGGTTTTGATGTCGCTCGCTTAAACTGCTTTGAAACTGTGCCACCAAGATTTTGGCAAAACCAAAACAGCAACCTAAGAATGAAAGCAGGAGCCCCACCAAATGCCAAAATTCCACGTTAATTGTCATTGCTTTGCTCCTTGCAAATCACCCGATAAGTGGCGTTATGTACCGCAATTTGACGCAGCGTTTCAGTGGTATCTTGGCGACTGGCTTGGATTAAGCCAAAGCCCGAGCAACTCGGATTAATCACGGAGATCGCCTTGTTGCTGCAAGCGGTCAATAAGGTCACTGCGATCAGCAGTGCGGTGGTTTTTTTCATTATTTTTTCTCACTTCAAACTGTTTTACTTGGGCTTGTGCCACGGCTTTTTCTTGCTCAAGGTGCTCTACGGTGGCAAACATTTTGTCTAAATCTCGCTTGGCTTTTTTCAGACGCCACACAACATAAACGACAAATAGCATAAAAGCCCCAAGCGCAACTAAAATCAACGGTAACGTTATCATTCCCCATCTCCTCTTTTACGGAGGGCATTAGCAAAACCTTTGGTTGCCACACCACCGCCACAAAACAAGGCAAAGGTGGTAAATAGCTCACCTACATAGGTGCGATCTAACCAGACGGCATAAACCAAAATCCCTGCCATTAGCACAGCACCAAAAAATTGGATAAATGCAGTAGTTGATAAGCGACCATTATCATTAGTAATTAATTCTTTTAATGCCATTAGTAACTCCATAGCAAATAAAACTGTTGTGCTGCTGTACGCCCACCATTGATGGACTTATTCTGTTTGGCGTTGTTGCTCATTCGCCAGCCACGACTAAATCGGTTTTGATAATTTGGGAAACGCATTGATGCACTCATCATTTACTCCTTAAACAGATGTGCTTGATTAATTACTTGCTCGCTGTCCAAATAGCTCCACACATCAAAACACGGGCAATCTTTGAGCCACTCGTTCGGGGTAATCGTGCCGTCTCCGTTAAGGTCAGGGCTTAAATCACGATGCCCACAAATTCGGGCGTGAGGATATTTGGCCTCTAATTCACGCAACAACTTGTGTAACGCTTGCCATTGTTTGGCGGTATAGCGTCCGTAGTTTTTACCTGTGATGCTAATGCCACCCACAAGGCAAATCCCCAAGCTATGGGCGTTATGCCCTTTAACATGCGCACCGTTTTCACCTTCCTGTCGCCCAGTTTCAACAGTACCATCGGTATCAATGACAAAGTGGTATCCGATATGCGACAAATGCGGATTAAAATGCTTTACATTGATAGAGTTGCGTTTAAACCCACGCTGTGCGTGCCAAAGATCAATCCGTTGGGCTGCGGTTAGCCTTTCATTGCGTAAGGGTTTACCGTTTTGCGTGGCGCTACAATGCACCACGATTTTTGTAATTGGAAAAGGCATAAAAAAACTCCCTTTAAATTTGCTTTAAAGGGAGTTTAAAGAATGGGAGCGTGAATTGATTTTAAAGTAGTTTAAAGATTTATTGAACCGCGTTTCCCATCGTCACAGCGGTTATCATTCTGCTATTCCTCAATCTCAGCAAATGACATTACACCAGTGTATGAACTCACTGAGATACCATATTTCTTACCGTTCATTATAAACGATTTCATCACGTCTTTTTTCGATTCACTCCATTCTTTTATCGCTTCAGTCGTAAGATTAATAAACTTTTTACCTACTGTTTTCATAGCATTTTTACTATCAAAAGCAGATAACAGCACAGAATTACTAAAGAACATAATTAAATTTTGATTTCCATCATCTGCAAGAGGTAGCACATTTGTCATTATGCTCTTTACTTTATGAGTCTTCTTATCAACACTGAAAAATTATCTGAAAATTGATAACCTGCGACATCATTAACTTTACCTGCCTCAATTTTAAGCGGTTCATTTAACCTAAATGGTGAGTCTATGCTGGCAAGATTTGTATTCACTCTTTTCGCAAATTGCGATACGGTTAAGCCGATATCTTGAGCAAAAGAAGCAGCCGGCAAAACAAAAAATAGACATAAAATAGTTGTGTATTTTTTTATTAAGTTCATTTGATTTTCCCTTATGTTTAATAAATTCGTTTTAGTATAAGGCAAACATAAATAAAAAATCCCACCTTAATTAAGATGGGATTTTAAAATTGTGCAGTTGATCACAATTATTTAAACATATCAAACTGCCTACGGTCGATTTCTTCTTTCTGCATCCGTTTAACGATCTGGTACACCCATTGCATTGATACGCCATATTTACGGGCAAGCTCACGGTGATTAACGCCGTTAAATTCACGCCATATCTTCAAATCTCGCTCAGATAGCGCCAATAGCAACGCACGGGGGATATAAATGATTTCCCCTGCCCAAGCGCGAGAAATGCGCATTGCAACATCAATACCCGCTTGTTTGGCTTGCTCTTCGGGCATTTCATAACGATTTATTAATTCTTGTTCAATATGCACCGCTAAATCTACCAACACTTCAGGGGCTTTGCGTTCAAATACGTCTAATTTGTCTTTATCCATTCTTTCCCTCCACCCGTTTTTGCCATTGTTTTAACCGCTCTAACACCTGTGTCGCCAACTTGTTATCCCCATTTAACCCTGCCACCGTCATAATCAGCACGTTATTGCCTTTTTTCACTAGCTCAACATTGACAATATTGCGGGCAAACTGGTCAAGGGCGGTATCTGACCCATCACGAATAATGCCCTGCTTGTGCATTGCTCGCCAAAGCACGCGGATTTTATCCACGATAGTAGGTTTGGTGGTTTTGCTTTTACGTGCAGAGTGCACCGCTTTGTTTGCCGTGTTGCGAAAGCCTTTGCCTTCTAATTCACTTAATACTTTCGTAAGTTCGGAGATAGTCATTTGCTTTGTTGAGTTTTTGCCTGTTAGGTGCGCTAGCATTGTGCGATAAGCGAGTTCGTCCATACCGAGCTTTTGCTTAGCGATATGGATAAGCTGGATATATTTTGGCTTGGTGTACATTTTGCCTCCTTAAAACACATTATTCCGCCCTCTCGCAAAAGGGCGGTAAATGGGTTTTAATATCGTCATTACCTTCTAAATTTATTCATAGCCATACTCCCATGTACCAGGCATAGCACATCCTCGCCCAATTTTATGTTTCTTAGCTTTTTGCCTGCTATATTTGGGAAGCTCTTCCGCTTCTCTAGCAGCATTCAACCATCCATTGGCAAAGTCTGTACTTAAACATTGAACAAATTCTGAAAACCGAATTCCTTTATCTGAGGCACCCTTCTGAATATATTGCCCAATAGCTAGCCGAATACCGCTTATGACTGGATCTTTGCGATTTTCCCATTTGTCAGCTCCATACCAATACTTAGTATATTCACAGTAATCATAAAAATGTTTATCTGCTTTCATCAATATTTCTAACTTTCTATATTCAGTTTGTCTACGTGTCATTTTTTTACTCCCAAAATTTCCTTACGTTTATCTTTGATAATCGGCGTAATGGCTCGTTTAATGGCAAGCTGTAATTCATTAGTAAAATCCTCGTCTTCCAAGTTATCAAAAAGCACACTCATTAAACTCGGATCTACGATATGGAATAAATTGCGATAACCATCAACTTCATCAAATACACCACCTTCCCAATCAAGTCGAACAATATTGCCACCTAACACTTCTGTTTTACTTGATATTTCTAGCTGTTCAAGCTGGTGGCGTTCCATTTCTATTTCGATTGTTATTTTGACTTTTTCTTCAATCATTTTTACCCCCTTACCTGCCATCTCGCCTTTGGCAGTTGGTTTTGCACCATTTCCATATACACCCCCGCCGCAATATAATTCCCGCTATTAATCGCTCGCATTGCTTGTTGAAGCTGTCCGATCATCATTTCCAGCTTGAGTGCAAGTTCGCTTTGTTTTTGCTTTGTCATAGTTCTTCAACCTCCACAACCTCGTCAATTTCCGTAATCTGATGAGGCAATTTATTCAGGTCTAAGGTGTTTAAATCACATTTTTCCGCCGCCTGCTCAATGCTTTCGGCTTCTACGGTGATTTCAACCATTCCATAAACTCTGACAAGATATTTATTCTTCATCGTCGCATTCCTCATTCACAAAATTAATTCGATATCTCATTTTGATGTCGTAATTTTCACTCATTTCTGCTAGTCGTTCTTGGATATAACATATCGCATCGTCTTTGGTTTCAGCTTCAATACCCAAAGTCAATTTAACGTCTATTTCAGCGTGATAATTCATTGTCATTGCTCCTATTTTTTGATTTAAAACACTTTATAAACGCCCCTTAATCAGGTTTAAAGAGCGTTGAAAAGGGCTTTAAATTGATTTAAACACCAGCCACATCAGCCACCCCATTAAGACAAAATACCCCAGCATTACAATCACATCGTCCATTTACACCTCCTGTTCAAAGGGTTTAATCACAAAATCTTCTACCGCAGTTTTAATCGTAATGTCCGCGATAGTTGAAGCAATATTCGGTTCGGCAAGCATGGCTTCTTTGTTTGGCTCTTCTTTGGTGCGGATAAACTGAGTTAATCCTAACGCACGCAATCTTGCCAACACTTCGTCCGCTTTGCGGATTGATACACTCGGTGGACGTTGTCGCCATTGCACCTCACCCGTGTTAAAGCTGCCCGTTTTCGTTTTACCGTTTTGTGTCAGCTCCGCACGGTTGGCTTCACACCACACTTCGATAGCTTTTTGTAAAGGCTTCATTTGCTCCTGAAGAGCGGTGATTTTTGGGGCATATTTTTCGGTAATCGCCGCCAATTCGTCATTTTGGTGGGTTGCAAGGCGTTGTAACTCACGTTGCAAATCGCCAATATCTTTAATCGCAATCTCCACTTCTTCTCGGGTTTGATAGCGGATGGTGTCGCTTTTTAGTCTGGTTTTACTCATTGTTTTCTCCTATGGGTTAGCTGATTGATTACAGGTATAAACGTCATAATTGCCGTTGATTTTTGGGGTGATGCCGCCGTTATTAACAACTAAATACACCACGCCACCTTTGCAAATTTCCGCAATTCGCACGTCGGTAAACTTGGCACGGGTTTGTCCATCACACCCTGCCAATAAAAGTGCGGTGCAAATTAGGGTGAGTTTTTTCATTTTTTTCTCCTTATAGTTCATCGGTGGTATAACCGATTTTGATTGCCATTAAGCGGTTTGGGTTATTCTCTGCTAACCTGTGCGTTCTTTTGCAGGCGAGCGTCGGGATATAATTGCGGTTTTTATTTAACCGTTTTGCCAATTCTGCGGCTGTACCATCACCAAGGTTGGTTTCACCGCGATAAAGGGCATAAACGACCTTTCCTTTCTTTTTACTGGACATAACTCCTCCAAACCACCTTAATGCCTTCCACCATCATTTGCCACTCGTCAAAGCGTTGTCCATCATTGCCGAGGATATACCGCATCGCTCGAGCGGTTT
Source organism: Avibacterium paragallinarum (assembly GCF_900450705.1). Lineage (GTDB taxonomy): Bacteria > Pseudomonadota > Gammaproteobacteria > Enterobacterales > Pasteurellaceae > Avibacterium > Avibacterium paragallinarum. The sequence goes on along the minus strand of NZ_UGHK01000001.1, from coordinate 802,227 downwards.
TTTCTAGTTCTTTGGTGTTATGGTTGGGTTGCACCCGCACTTTTGGTTTGATATGTTCAAAATGCACATTAATCACGTGCAAGCCCATTTCTTCCAGCTTTCTAATGCACTTTTGCACTTGGCTTAGGTAGTTCAACACCATCTCGTTATTGCCTCGTAAAACAGGGTTTGGGTGGGTTAATGTGGTGCGTTTCATACCGTTCCCCCTTGCAATTCATTTTTCGCCGCTAAAATGTAGTCATAATCAAGGCGTTTGTTGTCGCCGTTGGCACTAAACCACGCAAGGCGTAGCACTTGGGTTAAAATGCGTAAGCCACCACCTCGCTTGCCGGTTTCTGCTAATAAGCTGATCAGTTTTTTATCTGTGGTATCCAGTTGCCACGCATTGGCAATGGCGACAATGTCTTCTTTTTTGCAATGCTGAATGCTTTCGTTTTTCGCACTACGCGACCAAAGGCGGGCAAAATCGTGGCTTTGGTTAATGCCGCCACGCATACGGGTGTAAACCTTGTCGTTGCCGATTAAGGTCATTCCAATGTCGCAGGCTTCCTTAATAAGTCGGAGCTCCTCCAAGGTTTCGTAAGAAAGGTGATCCGCTTCGTCAATAATCAACAAGCCTTTAGTATCTTTCATTCGTGCTTCGATTAAGCGTACAAGGGCGGCTTTTCGCTTCGGCGGTTCACCAACGCCTAAAGCAAGAGCGATTTCGTAGAGCATTTCCGCAAGGCTAGCACGGCTTGGGCTAGCGGTAACCAGCCATACATTACGGTGGCGTTTTTGGTATTCTCGCGCCGCGACGGTTTTGCCTGCGCCACTCATTCCAAATACGGTGGTGATACAACCTAACGCGTGCGCATAGCTAATGATGGTGTGGATCAGCTTCGCGGTTGGCGTTTCGATAAAATCAGGGGCAGAGATAAATTGGCTGCGTTTGATTTCACGTTGTTCTAACCAATTTTCTAAAACCTGACGAATTTTCTGGTTATCCCCTTTATACTTGCCATTTAAAAAGCTAGACAACGCGCCACCGCTTAAATCAACCTCTCTCGCCAGTGCCGCTTGAGCAATCTCACCGCTTTCAATAATTTGCTTGATTTGTTCAATAATTTCTGTCATTTTTTTGTCCTCTTGTTCCACTGGAGTAACTTATGGATCCTGTGATTGTTAAATTTGCCAAAAAACATCAAAAAACCGTGTTTAAAGGCATTCATAAATCGCTTAAAAAACGATTAAATTTCATCTTGCATAAAATTGATTTTTCTCGTTACACGCTGATTGAACAGCGTTTTTTGCCTTACGTTGAAGAATTTACCTATGCAAAGAGTAAAGAACATCAAGTCAACTTGGTTTACTGGTTTAGCCGTCATTTCAAAATCCCCCCAAAAGACGTCTATTTACTTTTACTTTTTGCGAAATGGCGATACTTAACGCGGCTTGATAGTCTTTCAACGCGACTTGCAAAGAGTGGGGAAGTGTCGTATCGGCAAGAAATTGTTCAGTCAATTCCCACTTTCTTGCAACGCTACTCAAGGCTTGCTTTTCAAGTTGAGCGACAACTTCCTCGTTTTCTTTGGCTTGATTGAGTTGCTCCGCATTTTCACGTTCAAGGGCTTTGAGTACGTTTGCGACTTTTAGGCTCTTTTTGCGTTGTAGATTTCGTTGTTTCATTGTTTACTCCTGTTGGGTTAATCGGCATTGTTCTGTTCAATAAACTTCGCCACACCTTTGGCAAAGCCGCTTTCTGTCGTTGTGTTGTCATCGGCCAGCCAGTCGGTGTCTTGCACTTTGCGTTGCAGGTTACCTTCAAATAATTCCAGCGTTTTGACTTTCTTCGGTTCAACCAATTCGGCCGCTGGCGTTTCGTCAAAATGCTTGCGGTATTGTTCGTGTTGGTGTTTATCCATTTTCTCAATGGTTTGTAGTTGTTTTTTGGTTTGTCGCGCTTCTTGGCTCTCAAGTCGTCGTTGCATTGCTGCACCTTTCACGCTGTCAAAGGCAAGTGGTTTGTCGCAAATGGCATCGCACAAATACACCCCATTTAAGTCATATACATACACCGTGCCGTGTAAGTCGTCGGGGTCAAAACGCACTACAACATAAGGGTATTGCCCACCTTGTAGGGCTTCGGCGTAGTAAGTGTTTTTCTCGCCGTCTAGGCGGTAGCCCGCTTTGAGGGTAAAACAGCCGTATTTGTCCACTTTGGTGCTTTCGCCGAGCATCATTAATTGGCGTAGTTGTTCATCGGTAGGCTTCACCACTTCAACTTGGGCATAATCCCTTGCCCATAACTCGTCAGCACTGTAAATACCTTGCCCTAGCTCACTTTGGCGTCCTTTTTTGGCGTTCCACTTACGCACACCTTCTTCCACCAGTTGCAAAAACTGCGCTTTGTTTAAGCCTTTTTTGTATTGGTAGTTTTCAGGTTTTTCTGTTGGGCTATCGCCAGTAAAAAAGCCTTCACATAAGCGGTTTCGGTCAATGTAAGCGGGCAATCCATCACGTCTAAACGCCCGTTCTATCGGCTTGGCTCGTCCATTGCCTCGCCCCTTAAACACAAGGGTTCGGATCACTTGGATACCAAGGCGTTCAAACAAGCCGTCCACCACAATGTCTTTATTCCGTTTGCCCCGTTTGGTTTGCGTGGAGGTCTGCAAATCAGAGGCGGCTCGGGTGTTATCCATTAAAATCTTTTTCGGAATACCGTACTGCTTAATTAATCGCAGCGTGGCTTGACGGATTTGATCGCCGTTTTCACTGTCGTCCACGCAATAAGCCAAAATGCGACGTGTGCGGACATCTTGCCAAAACCACGTTTTTGGGCGGATAGGGCGCGAGCCGTCTTCATACCAATCCACAAACACGTTATGCTGATAACCATCGCCATTGATAATCTCAAGGGCTTGGAGGTGGGCCACACTACGGCGTTGCGGTTTCACCAGCTCACGCAAGGCGTGTTCACCGCCGCGCATTAAGGCAATTTGGGCGGGCGTCATCTCTCTGTTAAACTTGTGCTTTAAGGTGTTGAGGCTTGGCACTGCCCAGCCGTTTTCCTCCGCTGCATACATCAGTTCTTCATAACAAATGGCAAAGTTAGGTTGGGCTTGACGGCAGTATTCCCCTAAAAAGAATTGCCACGCAAGCTCGTCAATCTTGGCATAGCGGTTTGTGGTGTCGCGCTCAACTCTATCTAACAACAACGGCAACCAGTTGCTTTGTGGGTGATTTTTCACTTTGTACCACCAACGCTTCAGACTTCCACGGCTCACCGCTTCACCTTCTTGCCCCGCAAAATGCTCAACCACCCGATCCATGGCGTCCATTAATTTAAGACGCATATCCAGCAACCCTTTTAGCTTCATCACCGCATTAAAACGACGTTCAGCACGGCGTTCTTGTTCATTAGTAGCCGAAGCGAGGACATTCCACGCGCTTTCGGTCATTACACGTTCTTGCGCTTTTACTTTTTTGATTTTTGTGTTCTTAAAATCAGGATCTTTGGCTATTTTTTCCTTGAGCAAGATCTCGGCTTGGATGTCTATTGGGAGAGAAGAAAGTTCAAACTCAAAACTTCCACCTCCTATATCAACTCGTTTACGCTTATTCCACATTTGTTTTTTTGCTTGATATAAAATTCCTTGCTTAGAATTAGGTAAACAAGATAAACTTAGAGAAAGCAATTCTTTTGCGGTATAGTGCGTTTTTGATTTGTTTAGGCTCATAACAACCTCTTTAAACTATCTATCCGCAAATTTTTTATGTTTGCGATGAGCGTAGCGAGCTGGCCAGATTTCTTCTGCAGGAATACCAATGGCTTCAGCAATAATGCGTTCACCCTTGAGCCAAGGGCGATCTAATGTATTCTTTAATGTTCCACCTTGGCTATATCCGTGCTTTAAAGAGAGTTGTCTTAATGACCAACCCGCTTTATGAAGTGCAGCGATGATGTCTGCTCTATGCCAATCATTCGCTGCTTTTTTATTGTCATTTAATGTACTCATTAGATAACTCCTTGTATTTAGTGGATAGGATAATATACCTATTTAAACTTTAAGTAAGGTGTAAAAGAACCTTTTTACACTTATTTTTAATAAATTTTAACGCTTAAATGCTTATTTAATTGATTTTAAATGAGTTTTTTAAGTGTAAAAAATATCATTAATACTGAATGGATTTTTACACTTATGAGAGTAGAGTATAAAAAGGTCGATGGCTTTTCTTCTAGGTTAGAAAATGCTAGAAAACGCTTGAACCTAAGTAGAGCTAAAGTTTGTGAAATGTTGGAGGGAACGGCTATATCTACGCTACAGGCGTGGGAGTCGGGGATAAGAGAACCGCCTATATCAGTTTTAATGCGTCTTGCAGATATTCTTCAAACTACTCCAAATTACCTATTAACAGGTGATGAAAGTGCTAATAAAGGTAATAAACAAACATCTGTACAGCCGTTAAACATAGAAGAGGCACTACAAGCCCTACAACAAGCCATAGCAAGGCAAAAGCCAAAAGATAACCTTGTGCTTGATGGCGTGCCGTTAAAGCTGGAAGAAATGACGGTGATACGGAATTATCGACAAACCGATGAGCGAGGCAGGGAAGCGATTTTAAGCCTTTCTTTCACGATGTTGGGCTTTGCAGCTAGTAATGCCAGCGATGATGACAAGGATGAAAACATCGCAATCGCTGCAAATGGATCTTGATAAACAAGCCAGCAACGATGCAGTTTTTTAAACGGCATTTAAACACGATTTAAACCGCCGTTAAATTTTCTCACTTTATGTGGATTTTTTAACGGCTTTTTACCGTTTTTTCTCATTTTGGCTTTTCTGACTTTTACCCATAAAAAAAGGGACTGACTTAGCTCAATCCCTTATTCTATAAGACTTCTGACCCACTTAATTCCGTTTAATTCAACATAAGTCCTAATTTCTCACTTTGTGTGGATGTTCTCATCCGTGGAATGGTAATGGTAAAAAAAGCCACTGCTCTAGCTAACGGTGAACTTGGTGCAATTCCTTCTAAAATTGCTAATGCGATAGTAAAAGCCTGTGATGAGATATTAGAAAATAGACGCTGTATGGATCAATTTCCAACAGATATTTACCAAGGCGGTGCGGGAACATCGGTGAATATGAATACCAATGAAGTTATTGCGAATCTTGCATTAGAGTTGCTAGGACATAAAAAAGGCGAATATAGTATTATTAATCCAATGGATCACGTTAATGCAAGCCAATCTACCAATGATGCCTATCCTACTGGGTTCCGCATTGCAGTGTATAACAGTATTATGCACTTATTAAAAAATATCCGTTACTTACAAAAAGGCTTTGAAGCGAAAGCTAAGGAATTTTCTAGCATCTTAAAAATGGGTAGAACTCAATTACAAGATGCAGTGCCTATGACATTAGGACAAGAATTTAAAGCTTTTTCAGTATTATTAGAAGAAGTGCGTAATTTAAAACGGACTGCAAAATTGTTGCTTGAAGTAAATTTAGGTGCAACCGCAATTGGTACAGGCTTAAACACTCCTGAAGGCTATGCGAATCTTGCAGTAAAATATCTTGCTGAAGTGAGTCAATTACCTTGTATTCCATCAGAGAATTTGATTGAAGCTACCTCTGATTGCGGAGCCTATGTAATGGTACATAGTGCATTAAAACGCACAGCGGTGAAATTATCAAAAGTCTGCAATGATTTACGTCTATTATCTTCAGGCCCAAGAGCAGGGTTAAATGAAATTAATTTACCAGAGCTACAAGCAGGGTCATCAATAATGCCTGCAAAAGTCAATCCTGTTGTTCCAGAAGTAGTAAATCAAGTGTGTTTTAAAGTTATCGGTAATGATACAACAGTAACCTTTGCCGCCGAAGCTGGACAACTACAATTGAACGTAATGGAACCAGTCATAGGGCAAGCAATGTTTGAATCTATTGAGTTGCTTAGTAACGCGTGCATTAATTTACGTGATAAATGTATTAATGGGATCACCGCAAATCCTGAAATATGTAAAAATTACGTCCTCAATTCTATTGGCATTGTTACTTACCTGAATCCATTTATTGGACATCATAATGGAGATATTATAGGAAAAATTTGTGCTGAAACAGGAAAAAATGTACGTGAAGTCGTGCTAGAGCAAGGACTACTAAGCGAAACACAATTAGATGACATTCTTTCGTTAGAAAACCTAATGAATCCTCGTTACAAGGCAGAACGATTTACTGAAGATAAATAAGTATAATCAAAGTGCGGTAAGAAATTTCATCATTTTTCTTCCGCACTTTTATTATTCCGTAGTTATTTTAAGCTCAAAATAAAATAACTATTATTGGTACATCGCTTCAATTTGTGCTTTATAACGTTCTAAAATCACCTTACGGCGTAGCTTTAGCGTAGGGGTAATTTCATTCATCGCGGTGGTGAAAGCCTGTGGTAGCAGGGTGAATTTTTTCACTTGCTCAAAGCTCGGCAGTTCTTTTTGTAATTCGTTTAAGCGTTTTTCAAACAGTTGAATAATCTCGGAATGTTTGATGAGATCCATTCGGTCTTGATATTTGATATTGAGCTTTTTCGCGTATTCCTCCAATGAGGCAAAGCAAGGCACGATGAGGGCAGAAACGTATTTTTTCGCATCGGCAATCACCGCTATCTGTTCAATAAATTTATCCTTGCCGATTTTGCCTTCAATATGCTGTGGTGCAATATATTTTCCGTTCGAGGTTTTCATTAGCTCTTTAATGCGATCGGTGATGTAAAGGTGGCCTTGCTCATCAAGTTTGCCCGCGTCACCCGTTTTTAGAAAGCCGTCAGCGGTAAAGGCTTGGGCGGTTTCTTCGGGCTTTTTATAGTAGCCACGCATTACCATATCGCCACGCACGAGAATTTCGTCATTCTCGCCAATTTTCACTTCCACGCCCGGCATTAATTCGCCGATGGAATCGGGTTCAAAATGATCGTCTTTCCAGCACGACACGGTCGCGGTAGTTTCGGTCATTCCGTAGCCGAGTTTGATATTGATCCCAATGCTATGGAAAAAACGTCCGATGGCTGGCTCTAATTTCGCCCCACCGCACGGCATCATACGAATGTTTCCACCGAGCAGGTGGCGTAATTTGCGGAGTACCAATTTATCAGCAAGTAAAAATTGCTGTTTGAGCCAAAAAGAGATGGGCTGTTTTTGGCTTTTGCGATCGAAATAGCGATGCCCGATATTCATTGCCCAGTGAAACATTGCACGGCGGAAAAACGGGGCTTGTTGCACTTTGTCGTGGATTGCGGTGTAAATTTTTTCGTAAAACCGCGGTACGGCACACATTAATGTGGGGCGAATTTCACTGAGGGCGGTACGCACTTGATTGGTATCTTCAATATAGCAGTTGGTTGCCCCGCGGTGTAACACATAAGCCACCCACGCCCGTTCAAAAATGTGCGAAAACGGTAAAAACGATAGAGAAACGTCCCGCTCATCAATGGGTTGCAAGGCTTGATCGTGTGCTTTGAGCTGATGGGCGAGGTTCGCGTAATCCAACATTACCCCTTTTGGCTTGCCCGTTGTGCCTGAGGTGTAGATGAGGGTAAATAAATCGTCCAAACGTTTATTGGCAAGACGCTCAGCAAGCAAGGCGGGATCGGTTTGCGTTCCCTGTGCGATGAACTGTTCCCAAGTGTAGGCGTGCGGATAATGATTTAGCTCAATGTTGTCTTTCATTGCGACAATATGTTGAAGCTGTGGGCATTGATCGGCAATTTGTATGGCTTGATCGTATTGTGCTTGATCGCCAACGAACAGGATCTTGATGTCGGCATCATTGATGATGAACGCGGCTTGCTGTGCGGTGTTTGTGGCATAAATTGGCACGGTGATCGCACGGGTTTGCAATGTGCCGATGTCGGCGATCGTCCAACGTGGCATATTATGGGCAAAAATGCCGATTTTATCTTGTATATCAATATGATGTGCCAGTAAAGCTAAGGAAAAGGCATCAACTTGTTGCTGGAAACTCGCCCAAGAAGTATCGTGCCATTGTTGATTTTCAAAATAACGAAGTGCGGTGTGATTTTTTAATGTTTTTGCTTGGTGTTGAAAACGGTTCACAAAATGAAAATCAAGCGTTGTTGTCATTATTATTTCCTCGTTTATAAATTCATTTTAGCGTACAGCTGTATGCTAAATATAATCGCTAATGAGTGAAAAAGCGAGAAAAATCATTAAATTTGCCTGAATTATCAATGATTTTGTGATCAATATAACATTTTTCTTTTTTGCCATAATCTGCTATCAATCATAAATAGCAAGCCATAATAATAGCGTCTTCGCGACCTCCTTCCACCGTTGGGTAATAATTTCTACGAATATCAACTTTATTAAAACCACAGTAAAGATATAAATTTTGTGCGATTTTATTAGACGCTCGCACTTCTAACCATAACGTAAGTATATTCTGCTTTCTCAATTCCGAAAGTAAATATTTTAATAAATACTTTCCTAATCCCTTCCCTTGATAATGAGGGAATATTGCAAGATTAAACAAGGTAGCTTCATCATATACTTTTTGGCATATCGCAAATCCTATTATTTTACCTTCCCAAACAAGCTTTAAATTAAAATAATTATTTCCTTGATTATTTTTTAATGTCCTCAAGGACCAAGGAATAGAATGAGCTGCTTTTTCTATTTCGAACAACGCATCAAAATCTTGTTCAGCAATAGGTGATATACTTGGCATACTATAAACCTTTCCGTTGAATTTGTGTCCATAGATTACGTTTAGCTACAGGATCTTCCATAAAGCGTTCCCAGCGAGGAGATACCCATTTATCTAAGAAAGTTCTACAATAATTTTGAGCTTGGTGAATTTTTTCAGGATCATCATTTAAAAACCAATAATACACAGGATGATTTATTTTAAAATGGGGTATTAAATCAAAATTAATGACTAGGTACTGTTCTTGTGTAATATCCAGACTCGTTAAAATATCTCTTAATAAGGGAGAAAATAATAATTCAGTTTCACTGATAATAATTAAACGGATATTTTCATTAACAGGTATATTTACACTCCCTTTTAAACTATCTGGACGAACAAGCTTCCATTGAACAATGCCCATTGACTGCAAGAGTAACTGATATCTATTCATTTCTTCCTCCCAAATAGAAACTTGATTCTAACATTAAAAAAGAGCTACTAGGCTTAATAAAGTAAGCGTTCTCCTAGTTACTATGTCAAGAATAGATATCATCACAAATAACAAATCAGAGAATAAAACGACTTAAATCTTCGTTTTCTACCACTTCACCTAGGGCATCTGCAACGTAAGCACCATCAATGGTAACTTGTTCGCCGTTCATATCGCTAGCGTTGAAGGAGGTTTTGTCCATTAAGCGTTCCATTACCGTATGCAAGCGTCTAGCCCCGATGTTTTCCGTTTTTTCATTGACACGGAAAGCGGCTTCGGCGATTTTCTTAATCGCATCTTGAGTAAAGGTAATATTCACGCCCTCCGTTGCCATTAAGGCTTTGTATTGTTCCGTTAAAGAGGCATTCGGCTCTGTGAGAATACGCTCAAAATCCCCAGCAGTTAATGCGGAAAGCTCCACACGAATTGGCAAACGCCCTTGTAATTCAGGAATTAAATCAGAAGGGCGAGCCACTTGGAACGCACCAGAGGCGATGAAAAGGATATGATCGGTTTTCACCATGCCGTGCTTGGTGCTGACCGTTGAGCCCTCCACCAGTGGGAGCAAATCACGTTGCACGCCTTCGCGAGAAACGTCCGCCCCGCTGTATTCGCCTTTTTTGCAAATTTTGTCGATTTCATCAATGAACACAATGCCATTTTGCTCTACCGCTTCAATGGCTTTTTCTTTCAGTTCTTCAGGATTAATTAATTTCGCAGCTTCATCATCAACTAAGGCTTTGAACGCATCTTTAATTTTCATTTTGCGGGTTTTGGTTTTGCCACTAGAAAGATTCTGGAACATTGATTGCAACTGGCTCGTCATTTCTTCCATTCCCGGCGGTGCCATAATTTCTACGCCCATTGATGGTGCGGCTACGTCAATATCAATTTCGCGATCATCAAGCTGCCCCTCACGCAATTTTTTACGGAAAATTTGGCGGGTGCTGTTATTGTTGTTTTGATTTTCTACTTCGCCCCATTGATTTTTCGCTGGTGGCAATAAGGCATCTAAAATGCGTTCTTCTGCCGCTTCTTCGGCACGGAAACGATTTTTTTCAATCTCAGTTTGACGCACTAATTTCATCGCACTATCGGTTAAATCACGGATAATGGAATCCACTTCTTTCCCCACATAGCCCACTTCGGTAAATTTGGTCGCTTCCACTTTAATAAACGGGGCATTGGCAAGCTTCGCCAAACGGCGTGCGATTTCGGTTTTCCCCACACCCGTCGGCCCGATCATTAGGATATTTTTCGGCGTGACTTCGTGGCGTAATGGCTCTTGTAATTGCATTCTACGCCAGCGGTTACGCAGGGCGATAGCCACCGCTCTTTTCGCTTCAGCTTGCCCGATAATATGTTGATCTAATTCAGAAACTATTTCACGAGGGGTCATTTCAGACATAATTTAATCCTTTTGTATAATCGATTTAACGCATTAGAGATAGAGGGTTAAGGCAATTCTTCAATGGTGAAATTCGTGTTAGTATAAACACAAATATCGCCCGCAATTTTAAGGGATTTTTCAACAATTTCACGAGCAGAAAGATCGGTGTTCTGCACTAACGCTCGAGCCGCAGACATCGCATAGTTCCCGCCAGAGCCGATCGCCAAAATTTGATCTTCTTCAGGTTGAACCACATCGCCAATGCCCGTGATGATTAAACTTTCTTTTTCATCAGCCACAATCAACATCGCTTCCAATTTACGTAAGGCTCTATCGGTTCGCCAATCTTTGGCTAATTCCACCGCACTTTTTAACAAATGCCCTTGGTGCATTTCCAGTTTACGTTCAAATAATTCAAACAAAGTGAATGCGTCAGCCGTCCCTCCCGCAAAGCCTGCGAGAACTTTATTATTGTATAAACGGCGAACTTTGCGTGCGTTGCCTTTCATTACGGTATTACCTAGGGAAACTTGCCCATCTCCCCCCACAACCACTTTCCCATTGCGGCGAACACTTACTATCGTAGTCATATTTTTTCCTTTTTCGATAAAAGAGATACGCCTTATATTGGGTTGAAAATCAGGCTTTCAAGGTAGGACATGGCGTTTAAAGAAAAATCCCTGCAAGAAAGGCGAGAAAAATCCCCATTCCCACATAATTATTATTTAAGAATGCCTTGAAACAGGCTTCGCGGCGGCGATCACGCGTGAGTTTGCATTGATAGGCAAAGGAAAGTGCGGTGCAAAAAAGAAGCAAAAAATAGCTCCAGTGTAACTGAGCAAGATAACCAATTAGCACCAGCAAAGCGAGGGCAATAAATTGCAATAAGGCGATGATTTTATTGTCATATTGTGCAAAAAGAATGGCTGTGGATTTCACCCCAATGCGTAAATCATCATCGCGATCCACCATTGCGTATTGGGTATCATAAGCCACCGTCCAAGCCAAATTGGCTAAAAAAAGCAACCAACATTCTAGGGGTAAATATGCAATTAACGCCCCATAAGCCATCGGAATTGACCAGCCAAATGCCGCGCCCAAAAAGAATTGCGGCAGGTGGGTATAGCGTTTCATAAAGGGGTAAATAAAGGCGAGCAACACGGCGATAAAAGACAAGCCAATGGCGTAATGATTTAGAAATAGCACTAGAATAAATGCACAAAAAATCAAACTAGCAAACAGGATTTTTGCTTCTTTCTCACTCACTCGACCTGTGGCTAGCGGGCGTTGCGAAGTGCGTTTCACCTTGCCATCAATATGCCGATCGGCGTAATCGTTTACCACACAGCCAGCGGCTCGCATCACGACCACACCAAGTACAAATACCAACAACACGGAAACAGGCGGAACATTTTTCTCTGCCAAAAACAACGCCCACAAGGTCGGCCACAAAAGCAATAATGTGCCAATGGGTTTGTCGAAACGCATTAATTGGGCGTAAACGGTGAGTTTTTCCGAAAGTTGTGGCATAGTCCTAAATCAATGAATTGAAAGTGCGGTTATTTTACTTGAAAAATCCGCAAAGGTCTTGAACAAATTGATCTATATCAATAATATAGCGGATTATTTTATCGCTACACCATTTTAAAAAACAAGGAAAAAAATGACCGCACTTAAAGAAATCACCCCACAGCAGGCTTGGCAAATGATGAATGAAGAAAACGCGATGTTAGTGGATATTCGCGACTTTCCTCGCTTCACACACAGCCACCCCAAAGGGGCATTTCACCTCACCAACCAAAGCTATGGCGAATTTCAACAACTGGTGGATTTTGATGATCCCATTATCGTGAGCTGTTATCACGGCATCAGCAGCCGCAATGTGGGGGCATTCCTTATCGAACAAGGCTATGACAACGTGTACAGTATGCAAGGCGGTTTTATGGGCTGGGAACAAGCAGATTTACCGCTCGAAGGCGAGGCGGTGCAAGAGAGCTAGCCCAAAAGTGCGGGTGAATTTTCACCCGCTTTTTTTATGGCTAAAAATACGGAAAAAAGCACCGCACTTTAAAATAAAAAAGGGGGCTGTAGTAGATTAGCAACAATGCTATACTACAAAAATGAAGATAACATATTGTAAATTAAAGCAATCCATACAGAAAAAACTACTTGAGTTTTTTGTCGCAGAAGTTACTGCAAGAACAGCAGCAAATTTGCTAGATATTCAACCGAATACAGCCGCTTTGTTCTACCATAAAATCAGGCTTGTGATTGGCTATCATTTATCCCTTGAAGTTAACGAGATTTTTGAGGGGGAAATTGAACTAGACGAAAGCTATTTTGGTGGTCATCGAAAGGGAAAACGAGGACGAGGACGAGGAGCGGCTGGAAAAGTTGCTGTTTTTGGGTTACTAAAACGACAAGGAAAGGTATTTACTGTTGTGGTTGAAAACACCAAGAGTGAAACATTACTCCCTGTTATTAAAAGAAAAATCAAGCCTGATAGCTGGGTTTATACGGACACTTATCGCAGTTATGATGCGCTTGATGTGAGTGAATTTCACCACGAACGAATCAATCATTCCGAGCTATTTGCGGTGAAACAAAATCATATTAATGGCATTGAAAATTTTTGGAATCAGGCGAAGCGGATACTGCGAAAATATAATGGAATTAACCGAAAAAACTTTCCTTTATTCTTGAAGGAATGTGAATTTCGGTTTAACTTTGGGACACCAAAAGAGCAGTTAAAAATATTGCGAAAATGGTGTGAAATTTAGGGCTAATCTACTACAGCCCCTAAAAAAGGATTGAACATCAGGCTCAATCCTTTTCTTTGGAATAAATTATTTTACTTTGCTTTCTTGAATAATCGACAAAATCCCTTGTCGTTTACGCCAGTGCAGTAAATAGCCTGCCACCAAGCCCACCAACGCGAAAGGCAACCATTCAATAGAATAAGGTTTAAGCGGGAGCTGTTCGAGAAAATCCATTTTTCCTGAACCTAGCACAGATAAAACCGACACAAAGGTAACCAAACCAATGGCTAAGCGATGAGCCAAAATCGGCATTGGCAAAAATAAATTAATTAATAACAACAAAATGACCGTAATGGTGATGGGATATAAAATCATCAACACTGGCAAGGAAAGCCCGATCACTTCTTTTAGCCCTAAATTTGCGATCACAAAGCTGATAATGCAAAACAACATCGCGTAAGTGCGGTAAGAAAAATGCGGAAATTGTTGTGCAAAATAGCTACTGATCGAGGCACAAAGCCCTACAGCGGTGGTTAAACAGGCGAGGGAAACGATGACATTCAGCACCAAACGCCCCGCTTCCCCGAATGCCATTGCGGTAACGTGGTTGAGAATGTAAGTACCGAGATCTTGCTTGTTTTGCTGTAATTGTGCCAACACATCAGGGGAGATCATCAAATGATTGCCCACCCAACCGAGGGAAATATAAATAAAGCCAAGGGCAACGCCTGCGATCATTGCGGCAAAAATGGTTTGCTTTTGTAGCGAAACCGCTTTTACTGCACTGGATTTTATCGCCCCCAACACCATTGTGGAAAAGGCAATGGAAGCCAGTGCGTCCATTGTCAAATAGCCGTTAATCGCCCCATTGAAAAAATACTGATGGCTATCTTCTGGCATTGGCAGCGGAGTTTTCCCCATTAGCATAAATACCGCTTTCACCACAAGGGCGATAATGGCGATCAACAACACAGGGGTGAGGATCGAGCCAATCCGCTCCACCATTTTTGACGGATTTAAACTTAACCATAGGGTGATAGCAAAATATACCGCAGTAAACGCCAGTTGCGACAAGGCATCGGCTTGATGTAAAAAGGGCAACATCACCATTTCATAAGACATCGCCCCCGTTCTTGGTCCAGCGAAAAAAGGCCCGACCGCAAGGGAAATCGACACCAAAAACAGCACGGAAAACCTAGGGTGAATTTGCTTCAACGCGGCGATATAACCGCCACGATAAAAGGCACTCACAATAATGCCAAGCAGAGGCAGCCCCACGCCCGTTAAGACAAAGCCCAAAATAGAGGGTAAAAATTCCGATCCCGTTTCAAAACCTAATTTGGGCGGGAAAATCAAATTGCCCGCACCAAAAAAGATGGCAAACAGCATAAAACCGATAATAAAGGTATTTTTTGTCATTGAATGTCCTTTATTTTTTCCAGTTTTTTAACGCGTCTGCAAAGGCATTGCTCATTACGCTGTGGTTTTGCGGTTTACGCTGAGGTTTCGTGGATAAAGTGCGGTGATTTTTTTCGCCATTTTGTGATTTATCCACAGGCTGTTTGTCTAAACGCATCGTCAATGCGATCCGCTTGCGTGCTACGTCCACTTCCAACACTTTGACTTTCACAATATCCCCTGTTTTCACCACATCGTGCGGATCTTCCACAAATTTATTGGAAAGGGAAGAAATATGCACTAGCCCGTCTTGATGCACACCAATATCCACAAACGCTCCGAAATTGGTTACGTTGGTAACGGTGCCTTCAAGGATCATTCCCGCTTTCAAATCGCTGATCTCTTCCACGCCGTCCATAAAGGTGGCAGTTTTAAATTCCCCACGCGGATCACGCCCTGGTTTTTCCAGCTCTTTGAAAATATCTTGCACCGTTGGCAAACCAAATTGCTCATCAATAAATTGTTTTGCATCGAGCTGACGGATCGCACTGGCGTTGCCCATTAAATCTTGGATAGATTGCTGCGTGGCTTGCAAAATTTTCTCCACCACAGGGTAGGTTTCAGGGTGAACGCCTGACGCATCAAGAGGATTTTTACCCTGCGGGATACGCATAAAGCCCGCACATTGCTCAAAGGCTTTTGGCCCTAAACGAGCGACTTTTTTCAACTGCTCACGGTTTTCAAAACGCCCGTTTTCATCACGGAACTGCACGATATTTTGTGCCAACGTTTTTGTCATTCCCGCAACACGAGCCAGTAATGGCACGGAGGCGGTGTTTAAATCCACGCCCACGGCGTTTACACAATCTTCCACCACCGCGTCCAATTTGCGTGCTAATTGGGTTTGATTAACATCGTGCTGATACTGCCCCACACCGATGGCTTTCGGTTCAATTTTCACTAATTCCGCTAGCGGATCTTGTAAACGGCGTGCGATCGACACCGCCCCACGCAACGATACATCAAGCTGTGGAAATTCTTGTGCCGCTAATTCGGAAGCCGAATACACCGAGGCTCCCGCCTCGCTCACCACCACCGTTTGCGGTTTCTGTCCTGATAATTGCTTCACTACCTCTTTGGCAAAACGCTCTGTTTCTCGCGATGCCGTGCCGTTTCCAATGGCAATCAACTCCACATTATGGCGTTCAATCAACTGATACAAACTGCTCATTGCCGCGGCGGTTTGCCCTGTGTGTGGGTAAATAGTATCCGTTGCTAGTAATTTCCCTGTATTATCCACAACGGCAACTTTTACCCCCGTACGCAAACCAGGGTCTAAGCCCATTGTGTTTTTCGCTCCAGCGGGGGCTGCCATTAAAAGTGCGGTAAGATTTCGAGCAAAAACATTGATCGCTTCCTCTTCGGCTTTTTCACGCAACTGGCTCATTAATTCCGTTTCCAAATGAAGCGAAATCTTAATCCGCCACGTCCAGCTAATCACCTGCTCACGCCATTTGTCCGCAGGTTGCTGATTGAAATGCACGCCCAAATGTTGGCGGATAATTTCCTCACAATAACTTTGACGCACGCCCTCTTCTTGCTCAGGATCGGCATTTAAACTGAGCTGTAAAATGCCCTCGTTCCGCCCACGAAACATTGCCAATGCACGGTGTGAAGGCACGCTGTGCCAAGGCTCTTGGTGATCGAAATAATCTTGGAATTTTTCGCCCTCTTCCTCTTTCCCCGCCAAAACTTTAGAAATTAGTACCGCACTTTGTTGCAAGTATTGACGCACTTTTGCAAGCAATGCGGCATCTTCAGCGAAGCGTTCCATTAAAATATAACGCGCCCCATCAAGCACAGCTTTACTGTCAGCAAAGCCTTTTTCCGCATCAATATAATCATTAGCGAGGGCTTCAGGATCTTGGCTCGGATCATTCCATAAACCTTCCGCCAACGGCTCAAGCCCTGCTTCAATGGCGATTTGCCCTTTAGTACGGCGTTTCGGTTTGTAAGGGAGGTATAGATCTTCTAATTCAGTTTTGCTTTGCGTTTGCTGGATTTTTTCCCGTAATTCCTCGCTGAGTTTGCCTTGCTCTTCAATGGATTGCAAAATGCTCTGACGGCGATCTTCCAACTCACGCAAATAAATTAAGCGAGTTTCAAAATGGCGTAATTGAGTATCATCAAGCCCGCCCGTTACCTCTTTGCGATAGCGAGCAATAAAAGGAATGGTATTGCCTTCGTCCAATAATTGAATTGCGGCAAGAATTTGCTGCGGACGCACCGCAAGCTCCGCCGCAATAATCTGTGAAATAAATTGATTTAACATAGTTTTGTATCGTTAATAAATAGTCATCGTCAAAAATCCGCATAGCATACTGGTTTTAGTAGATTTGCTCAAATGTTTCTTCTTCAAGAAAAAAAGATCTCGTCTTTTGTTGCGATTTTATTCTTTTTGCACTACATTGTAGCCATATCACTACAAAATAAAGAGAGGTGAAAAATGACGATTATGACAAGCCGAGAGTTCAATCAACATCTTAATCAAGCCCAGAAAGCCGCTCAAGTTGCCCCTGTTATTGTAACCAATCGTGGCGAACCCGCTTATGTGCTAATGAGCTACGCGGATTATCAAAAAGCACTGCACAAATCATCTCCTCGCAATGCGTTAGAAGCCCTAATGCCGCAAGATGATATGGCGATTGAACTTGATATTACCCCACGCTCCACAAAACAGCGTGCGACACTCGCATTTGATGAGTAGAGGGAAAAATGTATTTTATTGATACCAATATACTCAGCGAAATCCGCAAAATTAAGCAGGGAAAAGCTAATTTGGGGCTAATTCGCTGGCTGTCCTCAATTAATGAAGCACAAATTTATACCAATGTGGTGGTGATAATGGAATTAGAACGTGGCATTTTGGCAAAAGAACGCAAAGATCCGCCACAAGGTAAAGCGTTACGCCAATGGTTTGAGCAATCCATAAAACCGAGCTTTACCCATCGCATTCTTCCACTTGATGAGAGAACGGCAAAAATTTGTGCGTCCTTACATATTCCTGACCACAGCCCTGAAAATGATGCTTGGATTGCAGCTAGTGCTATTCAATATGGGCTGACACTGGTAACCCGTAATACCGCAGATTTTTCGCGTATGGGCGTGAAATTACTCAATCCCTTTGATGAATAGGCTGAAAAAATGACAAAATCAAACTACATTACCCGCCAAGGTTGGAACGCATTGGATCAAGAATTGAAATTTTTGTGGAAAGAGGAACGCCCGAAGGTAACGCAAGCGGTATCTGATGCGGCAGCCTTGGGGGATCGCAGTGAAAACGCGGAATATATTTACGGCAAACGCCGTTTGCGTGAAATTGATCGCCGTGTCCGCTTTTTGACAAAACGTTTAGAAGTGTTGCAGATTGTGGATTATCACCCAAGACAAGAAGGAAAGATTTTTTTCGGTGCGTGGGTAAGCCTTGAAAATGAAAATGGCGAGGAAAATCAATACCGTATCGTGGGCAGCGATGAATTTGATCCCGCTAAAAATTGGATCTCCATTGACAGCCCTGTGGCACGAGCTTTGATTGGAAAAGAAGTAGATGATGAAGTGAAAGTCCATACACCATCTGGCTTAGTGACGTTATTTGTGAATAAAATTTGGTATGAAAAATGACCGCACTTTAAAGATTTTCAAATTGTAAATGGATTTTTCTTTTTACGATGAAAAACATTGAGTGAGTTCCTTATTCATTTTTGGAGTGTCTAAAAGAGACTTTTTTAGACTATTATCATTTCTTTATTGCGTTAAAATAAAAAAACATTAAAATGAACGAACGTTCATTCAGTCAAGCTGTTTGTAACTTCTTTTTATTCAATTTTTATAGATTAGTTAAATGCGTCAATCTGAAAATGAGATGACCGAGCAAATCTTTTTAGCTACGGAAAGGCTAATGGCGAAAGAAGGATTGCATAATTTATCAATGCATAAAATCGCTAAAGAAGCCAGTATTTCTGCTGGCACAATTTATATTTACTTCAAAAGTAAAGAAGAATTACTCAAAGAGTTTGCTCGTAGAGTGTTTACCCTTTTTTCTAAGGAATTAGAAAAAAACTATGATGAAAACCGACCGCACTTTGAGCAATATCGCCAAATGTGGTGGAATATTTGGCATCACTTACAAAATAATCCAATGATCGTGGTGAATATGAGCCAGTATCAGTCCTTACCTGATTTTTATGAGGTATGTACTGAACTTGAAAGCGAAAGTCTTTGGTATGCCTTTTGCGAAAAGGCCAAAAAAGCCAATGTTTTATGTGAATTGCCAAATAAGGTTTTGTTTTCATTAAGTTTAAAAAGTGCGATTAATTTGGCTTTAGACCAAGCTTTTTTCAAAACTGAAATGAAAGACGAGATGTTAGAGCAAGTGATCGTAAGAACTTGGCGTTCAGTTCAAAAGTAGTTTAGTTATTCTGTTATGGAGTTTTTTATGAGCCAAAATACTCAATCCATTCAACCTATCGTTAAAAAACGTTCTCACGTTTTTTGGATAAAGTTGAGCCTTATTGTGTTTGCATTGATTTTTGTTGGTATGATTGCTGCAAACCTTTTTAAAGGACATATGATAGGAAAATATTTGGCGAATATGCCAGAAAATGCCAGTCCTGTTACGGTGATGAAGGTAGAAGCCAGTGAATGGACACCAGTGATTGAAACCACAGGGCTGGTGCGACCAAATCAAGGGGCTATGCTCAGTTCACAAATTGCGGGTACGGTGTCGAAAGTGTTAGTGCAATCAGGGCAAACGGTGAAAAAGGGCGATGTGCTGGTTGAGCTAGACAGCTTAGTGGAACAAGCGAATTTGAAAGCCTCGCAAGCACAGTTAGCTTCCACCAAACAAACCTATCAACGTTATTTGAGCTTATACAAAACCAAAAGTGTTTCGCAACAAGAGCTGGATAATGCCAAAGCGAGCTATGATGCGTTAGTGGCGAATATTGAAGCCTTAAAAGCCACCATTCAACGTCGCCAAATTGTCGCCCCTTTTGATGGCGTAGCAGGGATTGTGAAAGTGAATGCGGGGCAATATGTCACCAATGGGACAGAAATTGTTCGCGTTGAAGATCGTAGCCAAATGAAAGTGGATTTTTCTATCGCACAAAATTCGTTGGAACAGTTGCATTTAGGGCAAAAAGTTACGGCTACGGCAGATGCTCGCTTAGGGGAAACCTTCGCGGCGAAAATCACTGCCATTGAGCCAGCCATTAATAGTTCAACAGGGTTAGTTGATGTGCAAGCCACCTTTGAACCTGAAGATGGACAAAAATTATTATCAGGAATGTTCACCCGCTTACGCATTGCCTTGCCTACGGAAACTCAGCAAGTTGTCGTGCCACAAGTGGCAGTGAGCTACAATATGTATGGCGAAATCGCGTATGTTTTGACCGCACTTTCTGACCAAGACAAAGAAAAACTCACTTCTAATCCAGCGTTTGCTTATAAAGATCAGCTTGATAAGCTGTATCGAGCCAAGCAAATTACCGTGTTCACCAAAGATCGCCAAGGCATTTACGCTCAGTTAAAAGGTGATGATGTGAAAGTGGGTGATTTAATTATTACTGGCGGTCAGCAACGTATTGGTAACGGCAGCCTTGTGCTAGCAACGGAGAAAGCGGGCGTTGGTACGACAGAGCCGGCGAAGAAAACCAATCTTTAATTTAGGAATATACGAATGAAATTTACTGATATATTTATTCGTCGCCCAGTATTAGCGGTTTCCATTAGTTTGTTGATTGTGATTTTGGGCTTGCAAGCGATCGCGAAGCTGACCGTACGTGAATACCCAAAAATGACAACTACCGTGATTAATGTAACCACAGCATACCCCGGTGCTGATGCCAATTTAATTCAGGCGTTTATTACCTCCAAGCTGGAAGAAGCCATTGCACAGGCGGACAATATTGACTATATGTCCTCATCAAGTAGCCCTAGCACCTCTTCGATCACAGTGAAAATGAAGCTGAACACCGATCCGAATGCGGCATTGGCTGATGTGTTAGCGAAAGTGAACTCGGTGCGTTCCGCCTTGCCAAGTGGGATTGATGACCCGACCATTACCTCTTCTTTAGGGGGATCGGGGATTATGTACATCAGTTTCCGTTCCAACAAACTTGATGCTAGTCAGGTAACAGACTACATTGAACGCGTAGTCAAACCGCAATTTTTCACCATTGAAGGGGTGGCGAAAGTAACCATTTACGGGGCTTCGCAATATGCAATGCGTATTTGGTTAGATCCGCAAAAAATGGCATCGCAAAACCTCTCTGCCCCTGAAGTAATGGCTGCTTTATCGGCAAATAACGCACAAACCGCGGCAGGGAATGACAACGGCTATTTCACGGTGTATAAAAACAAAGTGGAAACCACCACTAAAACGGTGGAGCAGTTGCGTAATCTTATCGTGTATTCACAAGGTGATAATTTAGTGCGTTTACGCGACATCGCCGATGTGGAATTAGATAAAGAAAGCGATAATAGCCGTGCGGTGGCAAATGGCTCAGATTCCGTGGTACTTGCCATTGATCCAGCCTCAACCGCGAACCCATTAACTGTTGCGGAAAATATTCGCCCACTTTATGAGAGCATTAAACGCAACCTGCCAGATAGCATCGAAACGGATATTTTATACGACCGCACTATCGCAATTAATAGCTCCATTGACGAAGTAATCAAAACCATTTTAGAAGCCACCGTGATCGTATTGGTGGTGATTACCCTCTTTATTGGATCGCTGCGTGCGATTTTAATCCCGATCATTACCATTCCGATTTCCTTAATCGGGGTGATTATGATGCTACAAACCTTTGATTTCTCCATTAACCTGATGACCTTGCTGGCGTTAATCCTCGCCATCGGTCTGGTGGTTGATGATGCCATCGTGGTGTTGGAGAATGTGGATCGCCATATTAAACTGGGTGAAACGCCATTTAGAGCAGCGATTATCGGGACGCGTGAAATTGCCGTGCCTGTTATCTCAATGACGATCGCCTTGATCGCGGTGTATTCCCCAATGGCATTAATGAACGGGATTACGGGATCGCTATTTAAAGAGTTCGCACTCACCCTTGCGGGTGCGGTATTTATCTCGGGCATCGTGGCATTAACCCTTTCGCCAATGATGAGTAGTAAACTGCTCAAAGCCCACACTGCACCTTCAAAATTTGAGCAAAAAATTGACCGCACTTTAACTAAGCTCACCAATGCGTATGGCTATGCGTTGGGCTTAGTAATGAACAGCCGTAAATCTGTACTCGCGTTTGCAGTGGTGATTTTTGCCACTGTGCCGATGTTGTTCAACTCTCTATCGAGCGAACTTACGCCAGCGGAAGACAAAGGGGCGTTCCTCGCCTTAGGTAATGCACCGTCAAACGTGAATGTGGATTATGTTCAAGACGCAATGAAAGGCTACGAGCAAATCCTCAAAGAAACCCCTGAAGTGGCATTCTCAATGGTAATCTCCGGTGCACCAAGCTCTAACCAATCGCTTAATGTGATTACCTTAAAGGATTGGAATGATCGTAGCCGTAAACAAAGTGAAGTATTGGCTGATCTCAATAAAAAAGCTCAAGCGATCCCTGAAGTATCAGTGAGTGGCTTCGCCTTCCCTGAAATCGACACGGCAGAGCAAGGGCCGCCAGTGAGCTTTGTGATCAGTACTGCGAAAGGCTATGATGAGCTAGCTCAAATTGCAGGCAGCTTCCTCGACAAAATGAAAAACTCGGGGCTATTCGTTTACACTACATTGGATTTGAAATTCGATACGCCACAAATGAATATTACCATTGATAAAGAAAAAGCGGGAACTTATGGTGTATCAATGCAACAAATCAGTAGCACTTTAGGGAGCTACCTCTCTGCGGCAACCATCACCCGCGTAGACATTGACGGGCGTGCCTATAAAGTGATCTCAGAAGTGAAACGCAAAGATCGCCTCTCGCCAGAAAGCTTAGACAATTACTATGTGAAAGCCAGCAACGGTGAATCTGTACCGCTAAGCAGCTTCCTAACTATTAAATTGGAATCACAGCCAAGCTCATTGCCACGCTTTAGTCAGTTGAACTCGGCGATTATTGGGGCCGTGCCATCGCCCACTTCAAGCATTGGTGATGCAGTGAAATGGTTAAAAGACACCGCTGCGACAGACTTACCGCAAGGCTATAACTATGATTTCAAAGGCGAAGCACGTCAGCTTGAGCAAGAGGGCAACGCCCTAGCGGTAACCTTTGCTTTAGCGGTCATCATCATCTTCCTTGTGCTTGCGATTCAATTTGAATCAATTCGCGACCCAATGGTGATTATGATCTCCGTACCGCTCGCAGTAAGCGGGGCATTATTCGCCCTAAACCTCTTTGCTGCTCTTGGCTTTGCAGGGACAACCTTGAATATTTATTCACAGGTGGGCTTAATCACCCTTGTGGGGCTAATCACCAAACACGGTATTTTGATGTGTGAAGTGGCAAAAGAAGAACAGCTTAATCACCACAAAAACCGCATTGATGCGATAATGTCCGCCGCAAAAGTGCGTTTACGCCCAATTCTAATGACCACCGCCGCGATGATCGCAGGCTTAATCCCGCTTCTCTATGCCACAGGTGCGGGTGCGGTATCACGCTTTAGTATCGGTATCGTCATTGTCGCAGGGCTTGCAATCGGAACGCTGTTCACCTTGTTCGTCTTGCCAGTGATCTACTCTTACATCGCCAGCGAACACAAACCGTTACCTGAGTTTGATGAAAATATCAAACCGATAGGAAAATAATAGGTAATATTAGTTTAAGACCTCCTTAGGGGGGTCTTAAACTGTTCCTCACCTTTTTTAATTAAAGGTTCAATAATAAATTCGTTAAAGGCTGTTTCGCAAGGATTTTATGTATTACTCTTTTTAAAATAATTTTTTTAATTTCTCAATTTGTTGGAATTCTGTAATAGCTATCTGATAATCCTGTGCTGAATTATCTCCCATTACCGCTCTGCAATGCTGATAGTCCATTAAACTACGTCGATATTTTTTTCCAGATAAATGTAATTCCCTGACGCCCGTTTCTGCAACGATTGCTTGTGCATTGATTGCGGTGACTCCTGCTCCAGCCATAATCGAAATTCGGTTGTTAGCTTGCTTAACATAAGAGGCAATTTTTTCTCTTCCTTGATATGCATCAATATGTTGACCCGATGTAAGAATACGATGACAGCCTAACTCAACCAGTGTTTCCAGAGAACTTTCGGGGTTCACCAATAAATCAAATGCACGATGAAAAGTAATTTCTTTCGTTTTAGCCTGCTCAATTAAAGATGAAATACAAGGAATGTCTAATTCCCCTTTCTCAGTTAATGCACCAATAACAAAACCAGCGACACCTAATTGCTTAAACATTTCAATATCAGTAAGCATTATTGACAATTCTTTATCATTAAATAAAAAATCTCCAGCTCGAGGTCTTATCATCACAACAACGGGTTTAGATACATAATGTAATACTGTTTTAACAAACGCATAACTAGGCGTTAATCCACCTAAAGCAAGAGCATTGCATAGTTCTAAACGATCTGCTCCAGCTTGACAGGCTGTTATAGCTGATTCGATGTTATCAACACAAACTTCTATTTTCATTTCAGCCTCAATATAAAAAGTATCATATGATTATTAAATCATAGATATAAATATAATTAAATAAAATTGCAATTAAAATAATATAATCATATGATACTTTTTTTAATTTTGCGATCTCGATCACTTTTTTTATATAGATTTAGTGATAAAGTTCCACTAAATAAATTTCTTGTTGTTACCTTTTACTTTCTGTTAGGAGGAGTTATGCATTCTTTTACAAAAAATATGGAGCAATCTCTTATCCAACTCGCTGGTAAGCTCGCTCAACAGCGGCATTTAGGAGCAATTAGGGATGCATACATATCATTTATGCCTTTTATTATCGTTGGTTCTATATTATTAGTAATTAGCTCATTCCCGAGTGAAGCATATAAACAATTTATGGTCCAAATTTTCGGAGAAAATTGGGATGAAATTATTGAGATTCCATTTAATGTGATTTTTTCTTCAATGGCATTGTTTATTTCTTTTCTAGTGGCTTATAGATTAGCGGAACGTTATAACATTGATAAGATGTCTAGCGGTATTTTATCTTTGTCGGCATTTTTAATACTGACACCATTTCTTCGTATAGAAAATGTGGGTAGCGTAATTTCAACAGAATGGATTGGCTCTAAAGGGTTATTTATCGCTATGTTAGGTGGAATTATATGGACTGAGCTTTTTGCTTGGCTATTGAAACGCAATATTAGGATAAAAATGCCTGATGGTGTACCGCCAGCGGTTCAACAATCATTTGCCGCATTAATTCCAGCATTAATTATTTTATGCATTGCATTAACTCTTCGTCTTTTATTCGCAAATACAGAATATAAAACGATCCATCAATTTATTTATCAAATTTTGGCTATGCCAATAAGACATTTTGGCACTTCTTATTTTGGTGCGTTTATGACTGTTTTCAGTATTAATATTCTCTGGTCTGTAGGCATAAATTCTGGTTCTATGGTTAATGGTATTTTACGTCCGTTCTGGCTAGAAAATCAGGCAGAAAATCTAGTAGCTATGCAAAATGGACTTGCCCCTCCGCATATCGTAACAGAACAATTTTTTGATATGATTTTTATGGGCGGTTCTGGATCAACATTAGCATTAGTTTTAGCAATGATTATTTTTGCGAAAAGCCAGCATTGTAAAAAAGTGTCTAGATTAGCAATTGGATCTTCTATATTTAATATTAATGAACCTGTTTTATTTGGCTTACCCGTTATACTCAATCCTATTATGTTGATTCCATTCAATCTCGTACCATTGGTAATGATGACTGTCCAATATGTAGGAATGTCATTAGATATGATTGCGACAACAACCGGTATTTATATCCCTTGGACTTTACCAGCAGGTATCAGTGGTTTCATTGTAACGGGACATATTTCTGGGGCAATAATACAGCTTTTAAACTTACTTATTGGAGCAATGATTTATTTACCATTTTTAAAAATTATTGATACACAATATCTACAAAAAGAATATGTGAGGTAATAATGAGCTCGATTTGGGGAATGATTGGAACTTGGAGAATGTCTTTAGAAGGCATTAGAGAGTCAAGTCAGCAATTAAAAATTGGAAGGTCTGCTCGGCAATCTGTTATCAATGCGATTAAGGCGGTTGAAGATTTTCCATATTATAAGTCGGTAGGATACGGTGGGTTACCTAATGAAGAAGGTATTGTTGAACTTGACGCAGCTTTTATGGATGGTTCGTCTTTGGCTATTGGTGCTGTAGCAGGAATTAAAAATATCGCTAACCCAATTTTAGTTGCAGAAGCTTTAAGCCACGAACGTTTTAATAACTTCCTTGTTGGAAAAGGAGCTGAAAGATGGGCTAAATATAAAGGCTTTGAAATGAAAAATATGCTGACAGATAGAGCTTATCATTACTATAAAAGATACTATCAGCAAACTATTGGACGTGGTTTAAGTCCCTATTCAGGACACGATACTGTAGGAATTATTGCTTTAGATCAACAAGGAAATATTTGTGTAGGTACTTCAACTAGTGGGTTGTTTATGAAACGCCAAGGGCGAGTAGGAGATTCTCCCTTATCTGGCTCAGGATTTTATGCAGATTCTGACGTTGGTGCAGCTACCGCAACAGGTTTAGGAGAAGATCTAATGAAAGGTTGCACTAGTTATGAAATTGTCCGTAAAATGCGTGCTGGAATATCACCTCAAAAAGCGGCGGAAATAACAGTTTCAGAGTTAGAATTACGTTTATTGGAAAAATATGGTAAGGCAGGAGACTTATCAGTTGTATGTATGGATATTGATGGTAATTTTGGCGTTGCAAGCAATATTGACACATTTTCATTTGTTGCTACGAATAATAAACTTCAACCTACAGTTTTTTTAGCTAAAAATAAAGATACTCATACTTTCTATGAGCCAGCTGATAATGAATGGATGAGAAATTATCAATTAAACTTAGTGGGGGATTTAAAATGACGATTAATTGCTTATTAAAAATCATTGATGATCAACTATCTTTACCACCAAATAGTGTATTTATTTCTTGGAAAAGTAGCGTTTCTAACCTTAATCATTTATATCCTAATTTATTCATTTCTCCAACTTATACATCAATTCCATTATCAATTCATCATTACTTTTTTGAAAATGATAAAACGTTTTATCAAGAGCGGTATTATTTTCTTAAGAATTCTTTGAAAGATTTAAAACGTTATATTAATAACATTCATCATATCATTCTCGATTTAACGGAATTTGACCCCAAAAATAATGATGATATCGCATTAGCAGAAAATATATTATTGACGTTATATAACTCTGTTTATGATATTTCTGATCTTGGTTTTAAACATAAAAATGAAACACAAAAACACGAATTTTTATTATTAATTAAGAATCAAGTTGAATTATGGAAAAGATTAAATGATGAATTTATTATAATTGGAAAGGCAATGGTTAAAGCGAGAAAGCTAGCTGATTTACCTGCAAACATAGCTACACCACTATATTATTCGCAATATTTGGAAAATTATGCTAAAAAGAATAGGTTAGATATTCAAATCTTAGATAATCACTCCTTATGTCAATACGGATTTGATGCGCTATATACAGTAGGAAAAGCGAGTCAATACTCTTCTTATTTAATAAAGATAAGCTATAACGGAATACCTGATAATAATCATCGCTATCTCTTTGTTGGGAAAGGTATTACCTTTGATACTGGTGGATTATGGTTAAAATCAGGCGAAAAAATGGCAACGATGAAATATGATGTATGTGGTGCTGCAGTGCTAATTGGGTTACTTGATTCTGTAGTAAAAATGCAATTACCGATTAATATAACTATTATTTTAGGGTTTGCTGAAAACACTGTAGGTAATAATGCAATGCGACCTGGAGATATTATTAAATCATATTCAGGGAAATTTATTGAAATAATTAATACTGATGCGGAAGGGCGTTTAATTCTAGCTGATTTATTAAGTTATGCTACAGAACAAAAACCAACCTATATTATAGATGTAGCAACATTAACAGGAGCTATCGTAAAAACATTAGGTTATGAAATTAATGGAGTGATGAGTAATAATGAAGAACTCGTACACAAAATGAAGCAAGCTTCAGAACAATCAAAACAACGAATTTGGCAATTACCTTGCGATGATTCATTTAAGCCTCAAATTGAAAGTAAGATAGCTGATTTAACAAATACGCCACCAAATAATGCGGCAATTAGTATTTCTGCTGCCTATTTTTTGAGTTCATTTGTGAAACAGTATCCTTGGTTACATCTAGATATTAGTGGAACTGCTTTAGATCATAATGAAAATATTTGTGCTAATGGTAATCCGCTACCCTTATTATATCACTTTTTGAAAAATGAGAGTTGCTAATAACATAAAACTATAAGGAGAACATAATGAAAAAAATATTATTAATTTGTGATATGGGAATGTCTACTAGTTTAGTTGTAAAGAAAATGAATAAGATTGCAAAAGAAAAGTCATTATCCTTACAAATTGAGGCCCATGGAATGCAGCACTTCAAAGAATTAATTCAAGAATTTGATTGTGCATTATTAGGACCGCAAATAGCGTATAAACTAGAGGAGTGTCAAAATATAGCTCATCAATTTAATAAAAAAGTAGCTTGTATTAATATGATGGATTATGGAATGTTGGATGGAGAAAAGATTCTTGCTCAGGCACAATCATTACTTTAAGTGGAAAGAATAAAATGAATAAAAAAATTTCTGAAACACAAATAATGGAACTTATTTGTTATGAGGGGGAGTGTAGAAGTCTATTAATGCAGGCTATCAAAAAAGCAAAATCTTTTACTTTCGATGAGGCAGAAGCTTTAATAGCACAAGCTGAAAAAAGTCTTTTACAGGCACATTCGCAACAAATGGCTCTAATTGCGGCAGATGAAGGTGAGGGAGAACTCCCCACCACGATTATTTTAGTGCATGCTCAAGATCATATTATGAATGCAGTATTACTCTTTGATTTAGCAAAAGAACTTATTGATGTTTATCGACAAATCTCTCATCAATCATTGAATTGTAAATAAGATATTGCTGTTTTTTTCTGTAATCTTGTTCTAGATAGATGAGCGTTTAAGTAATCTTCATACATTAATAGTAGTGCATCTATGCCGAGTCTAGCATCAGTAAATGTACCGCATAAGATTTCTGTAAAATCTTTATTTTGATCAAATTTCTGAAAAGAGAAAGATAATTGCTCATTAGTTTTTTGGAAAACATAAGGAACGGATAGTCTGTTACAGATAGTTTCTACTAACGTTATTTTTTGCCCCTCGATACTAGTTATCTGGTAGGGAAGCATATTTTGATAATAATTGATAATGCCATCCAATCTTGTTTGTTTTTGATCTAAACAAGCAAAACTAATAAACCCCGTCAGCTTTTCTACAAGTATAAGTAAAAACTCTTTATTTTTTGATATGGACTTAGGTAACGGAATAATGTCTAAAAATGTATCTCCTATTTTTTGCGGAAGTAATGTTTTTTTAACCCGATTTATTTGTAATTTTTGAAGACTTCTAGCTAAAGCTGCTCTAGATATTTTCTGGTTTATTAGGGAATGAGTTGCTTTTAACAATTCATCTAATGATAAATTTAGCCGTATCCGCAAATAAACAATTAACGCTTCTTGTTCAAAACTTAATCTACGGTTAACTGTGTGAGGAGTATGTGACCGATCAAAAGTAGAAGAACGTTTACGCCATTTCCTAATTGTTTGTAATGAAACACTAAACTGTTCTGCAAGTTCAGAATCTGACTTTGTGGATGTCTGAATATAATTCCGCACCTTGGGGGTTGTCGTTGCATTAGAATGTAGCTTTATTTCCATTATTACGTATCCAATAGCATTTTTTATCTCAAATTGTTGATGATGGAAGGTTTCTTCCAAAGTTGAGCAATTCTAAGATGCTCAGGTTTATTATAAACATACAATATTATCGGGTGATAAATGTTGGCTGTTCTATCAGTAAAATTTAATTGTGATCAAGTTTAAATCATTTTTTACAAGACAAAAATTAAAAATCACTTTAATATAGAGAGAAATTTGACTTAACTTGTAAGAAGGAAACTAAAATGGCAAAAATTGTTAAAATTATTGGTCGTGAAATCATCGACTCTCGCGGTAACCCAACTGTAGAAGCAGAAGTTCACCTTGAAGGTGGCTTCGTAGGGCTTGCAGCTGCACCATCTGGTGCATCAACAGGTTCTCGTGAAGCATTAGAATTACGCGATGGTGATAAATCTCGTTTCTTAGGTAAAGGTGTATTGAAAGCGGTTGAAGCGGTAAATGGCCCAATTGCACAAGCTTTAGTGGGTAAAGATGCCACTAATCAAGCTGAAATCGACCAAATTATGATCGACTTAGACGGCACGGAAAACAAATCTAAATTCGGTGCAAACGCGATTTTAGCGGTTTCTCTTGCGAACGCAAAAGCAGCCGCCGCTTCTAAAGGCTTGCCACTTTACGCGTGGATCGCAGAACTTAACGGTACTCCAGGCGTTTACTCAATGCCATTACCAATGATGAACATCATCAACGGTGGTGAACACGCAGATAACAATGTGGACATTCAAGAATTTATGATCCAACCAGTGGGTGCAAAAACTTTAAAAGAAGCACTACGCATTGGTGCAGAAGTGTTCCACAATCTTGCTAAAGTATTGAAATCTAAAGGTTTAAGCACAGCGGTTGGTGATGAAGGTGGTTTCGCACCAAACTTAGAATCAAATGCAGCAGCTCTGGCTTGTATCAAAGAAGCGGTAGAAAAAGCAGGTTATGTATTAGGTAAAGACGTTACCCTTGCGATGGACTGTGCGTCATCTGAATTCTACAACAAAGAAAACGGTATGTACGAAATGAAAGGTGAAGGCAAATCATTCACTTCTCAAGAATTCACACACTACCTTGAAGAGCTTTGCAAAGAATACCCAATCGTTTCTATCGAAGATGGTCAAGATGAATCAGACTGGGAAGGTTTTGCTTACCAAACTAAAGTGTTAGGCGACAAAGTTCAATTAGTAGGTGACGATTTATTCGTAACCAATACCAAAATCTTAAAAGAAGGTATCGAAAAAGGCATCGCAAACTCAATCTTAATCAAGTTCAACCAAATCGGTTCATTAACTGAAACTTTAGCGGCAATCAAAATGGCGAAAGATGCAGGTTACACCGCAGTGATCTCTCACCGTTCAGGTGAAACCGAAGATGCAACTATCGCTGACTTAGCGGTAGGTACAGCTGCAGGCCAAATTAAAACAGGTTCAATGAGCCGTTCTGACCGTATCGCGAAATACAACCAATTAATCCGTATCGAAGAAGCACTTGGTGACAAAGCCCCATTCTTAGGATTAAAAGCAGTTAAAGGTCAAGCCTAATTATTATACTGAGCCACCGTTTTGATCTGCACCCCAAAAGTTGGACTAAACAACCAACTGATTAAGGTGCAGATTTTTTATGACTAAATATACTCAACGTTTCAAACAACAAGTGCTCGACTTTTATCATCAAAATGGAAAAAACCGTTCGCTTACTCGCCAGTATTTTCAGCTTCCCCAAAGCACGTTAGCACGTTGGATTGCAAAATTTAATCATAATGGAATCAATGGATTAGCTGTGTTAGGTAAAAAACGATGTTATTCTGTTGAGTTTAAATTAAAGGTTATTCAAGCTATCAAAAAAGGCCAGTGCTCCGCTGAAGCCGCCTGCTTTCGCTTTGATATCCCCAGTTCAGGGATAATTAGTCAATGGTTGCAACGCTTTGAAAAACAAGGTATAGATGGGTTATTACTCAAACCTAAAGGTCGTCCAAGTATGAAACTCAACTCGCCTAAAATGCCACCAACGCCCAAAACAGAAGAAGAACGCTTGCGTTACCGAATTTTGGAATTAGAAGCGGAGAATGCAATGCTAAAAAAGTTGCAGGAACTCAACCAACAAAAAATGCAGAAAAAGCCGTCATCGTAAATGCCTTACGCTCGCGTTTCCCGTTGGAATTGTTACTCAGGCTAATCGGATTGGCACGCAGTTCGTTCTTTTATCATCTCAAGCCAAAGTCGGATAAAAATGTAGCGATTTCACAGAAAATAGAGGAAATTTATCGCAAAAATGACGAAAATTATGGTTATCGTCGAATTACCTTGGAATTAAGGAAATACTTGATTATCAACCACAAAAGGGGGCAAGCGATAATGCAACGTTTGGGGTTAAAAGGAAAAAGTAAGCAGAAAAAATATCGTTCTTACCAAGGCAAAGTGGGACACATTGCCGATAATCTGTTGCAACGGGATTTTACGGCAACGATGCCGAATGAGAAGTGGGTAACGGATATCACCGAGTTCAAATGTGCGGAAGGCAAAGTGTATTTATCGCCGATTAAAGACTTGTTTAATAACGAAATTATTGCTTATGATGTGGCGAGAAGTCCGAGTTTTGAGCAGATAACCAGAATGTTGACCCAGGCGGTGAACCGATTAGCGGGGGAAAAACCGATACTGCATTCCGACCAAGGGTGGCAGTATCAAATGATGGGTTATCGGGAGATATTGAAAAAACACGGTATTACGCAAAGTATGTCGAGAAAAGGCAATTGCCTTGATAATGGTGCGATGGAAAGCTTTTTCGGGCGATTGAAGACGGAATGTTACTTTGGCAAGCGGTTTGAAACCTTTGAACAGCTTGAAAAAGTGATTCACGAGTACATTCATTACTACAACAATGAGCGTATTCAAGTGAAGCTCAAAGGACTAAGCCCTGTGGAATACAGAACTCAGTCCTTGAATGAAATTAGAATATAGTCTAACTTTTTGGGGGCAGATCATTTATCGGTGGCTTTTTACTATGATTAAAAATACTCTAAATATTGAAGTAAATTTTATTTTCCACACATTGCCCCATCATTCTTGAATATAATAACGAAACAGATTATTTTGATTCCTTTACGTGATGAGTTATCTCTGAATAGTATTTTTTATTTTATTTACTTTTTCTCGTTTTCTATAATATCTAAAGTTTTTGAACTACTAATTATGAAAAAAATAGCCTTAATTTTGACCGCACTTTGTTTACTTTCAGGTTGTGGCACACTGGTGAAATTGGTTGCAGCCACCTCACCTTATGAAAGCTATGCGGGAACAAAATACGATTGGCAAATGGCACAGAAATGGGGCGTGCCGATCTTAGATTTACCGCTGTCTTTTTTGTTAGATACCGCATTATTACCTTATGTTTGGGCGAAAGAATAAACTATGAAATTAAATGATCAACAGCAACAAGCCGTCCATTATGTTTCAGGGCCTTGCCTCGTGTTAGCGGGGGCAGGCTCGGGAAAAACGCGGGTTATCATCAATAAAATTGCCTACTTAATTGAAAAGTGCGGTTATTTGTCGAAGCAAATTGCCGCCGTTACCTTCACCAATAAAGCCGCGCGGGAGATGAAAGAACGCGTGGCACAGTCTATCGGGAAAGAGCAAAGCCGCGGCTTAACCATTTCCACCTTCCATACACTGGGATTTGATTTGGTGAAGCGGGAATATAAGCATTTAGGCTTGAAAGCCTCGATCACGCTATTTGATGATTCCGATCAAATGGCGTTATTGAAAGAACTCACAGCGGATATTTTGGCAGAAGATAAAGACCTGCTCAAAGCCTTGATGACGCGTATCTCTCGTTGGAAAAATGATTTGATTTTGCCCGCACAAGCCATTGCAACGGCACAAGATCCGCAAGAACGGGATTTTGCTGAATGCTATCAACGCTATGCGACGCAACTGCGGGCCTATAATGCGTTAGATTTTGACGATTTAATTATGCTGCCAACTTTGCTATTACGCCACAATATGGAAGTGCGGTCAAAATGGCAGGCAAAAATTCGCTATTTATTGGTGGACGAATACCAAGACACCAACACCAGCCAATATGAATTGATTAAGCTATTGGTGGGGGAGCAGGCACGTTTCACCGTCGTGGGTGATGATGATCAGTCGATCTACTCGTGGCGAGGGGCGAAACCGCAAAATATGGCACGATTAAAACAAGATTTCCCGCATTTAAGCGTGATTAAACTGGAACAGAATTATCGTTCTACGGGGCGAATTTTGCATTGTGCGAATATTTTAATCGCCAATAATGATCACGTTTTCGAGAAAAAATTATTTTCCGCCTTAGGCGATGGCGAAAAATTGCAAGTCATTGAAGCAAAAAATGAAGAACACGAAGCCGAACGGGTGGTCGGCGAACTCATTGCCCACCGCTTTATGCAAAAAACGCAATATCGTGATTATGCTATTTTATATCGCGGCAATCACCAATCTCGCTTATTTGAAAAAGTGCTAATGCAAAACCGCATTCCTTATAAAATTTCTGGCGGCACGTCTTTTTTCTCCAGAGCGGAAATTAAAGATATGATGGCGTATCTCCGCCTGTTGGTTAACCAAGATGACGATGCGGCGTTGCTGCGAATTATCAACACGCCGAAGCGAGAAATCGGCACGGCTACCCTGGAGAAATTGGGTACGCTAGCAGCGAAAAAACAAATTAGCCTGTTTGAAACGATTTTTGATTTTGAACTCATTCAACGGGTAACGCCAAAAGCCTATGACGCGTTACAGCATTTTGCCCGTTGGATTGTGGAATTAACCGATGAAATCCAGCGTGCCGAGCCAGAGCAAGCACTTCGCCGAATGTTAAGCCAACTTCATTATGAAGAATATCTCTATGAAACAGCGACATCACTGAAAATGGCGGAAGTACAAAGTAAAAATGTGGCGACCTTATTCCAATGGGTGGCAGAAATGTTGCAAGGCGATGAATTTAATGAGCCGATGACCTTAAACCAAGTAGTGGCACGCCTAACCTTGCGGGATATGTTGGAGCGTGGCGAAGAGGACGATGAAAGTGATCAGGTGCAACTAATGACCTTACACGCCTCAAAAGGGCTAGAGTTTCCGCACGTTTTTCTGGTGGGAATGGAAGAAAATATCCTGCCACATCAAACTAGCATTGATGAAGATAATGTGGAGGAAGAACGCCGCTTGGCTTATGTGGGAATTACACGAGCACAGCGAACACTCACATTCTCATTATGCAAAGAGCGGCGACAATTTGGCGAGGTTTTTAAACCAACGCCCAGCCGCTTTCTTGAGGAACTGCCCGCTGATGATGTGCTATGGGAACGTGACAAGCCTCCATTGAGTACACAAGAAAAGCAACAAAAAGCCAAAAATCACATTGCCAATTTGCGTTCGATTTTAAACAGCTAAGTGGCAAAATGATTGAGATTGTAGAGAAATCATTCAAACAATGCACTTTTTACAAAAAACTGTTTGACTTATGTGGGGGCAATCCGTATTATACCGCCCACAAACCGATTGCGGTGAGATGGCCGAGAGGCTGAAGGCGCACCCCTGCTAAGGGTGTATAGGGGAAACTCTATCGAGGGTTCGAATCCCTCTCTCACCGCCATTTAGTCAGGGCATCCGTAGCTCAGCTGGATAGAGTACTCGGCTACGAACCGAGCGGTCAGAGGTTCGAATCCTCTCGGATGTGCCATCTTATTGAACTCTACAATAAGATTAAAATGATTAAATGAACGGTACTAAATATTCAAATACGCACCCGTAGCTCAGCTGGATAGAGTACTCGGCTACGAACCGAGCGGTCAAAGGTTCGAATCCTTTCGGGTGTGCCATCTTAACAATACAAATATCGTTAATCTTATTATCTCTTAACTTTTATTTTTTCTAGAATCATAAAACGGCAATCATACATATTCCATTCATCTGCGGGATGATATTCATCAAGAATGACTTTCCATTCCGTCCAGTCAATACACGGAAAAAAAGTGTCACCATCAATTTCGGTCTGAATTTCAGTCAAATAAAGTCTATCTGCTTGTGGCAAATATTGTTTGAATAATTCGCCGCCACCTATAAGCATAATTTCAGGGGAATCTTGTACTGAAAGCACCGCACTTTCAAAACTTGCTTTCCAAATTACACCTTGATATTCAAAGGGGGAGCGAGAAAGTACGATATTCGTCCGTTTTGGGAGGGGATGACCAATACTTTCAAAAGTTTTTCTCCCCATAATTACTGGTTTACCTTGTGTATTTTTGCGAAACCAAGCAAGATCCACAGGTAAATGCCAAGGCATTTGGTTGTCTTTTCCAATAACATTATTTTTGGTAATAGCAACAATTAGGCTAAGGATCATTTTCATCTCTGTTACAGGTTGTTTTGTTATACTATACCACAGGTTATAGCGATACAGCCCCTAAAAACTAATACTTAGATAGTTCTTATAGGAAGAGGTACAAGAGCATCACAACAAGCTAATTTAAAAAATAAGTATTCTTATGTTATTTAGGCATCTTTATAATATGGCTAGAGCTGTTTTTTTCATAAGCATATAATGTATTAAACATTAGCATAGCAACTGTCATTGGCCCCACACCACCAGGTACAGGTGTAATATAGCTTGCTTTATTCTTAGCTTTCTCAAATTCAATATCTCCTACAAGTTTTCCATCTATACGGTTTATGCCTACGTCTATTACTATAGCTCCTTCTTTGATCCAATCTCCTGGAATAAACTGTGGTTTACCTACCGCAACAATGAGAATGTCTGCTTGCTTGATATGAAATTCTAAATCTCGTGTAAAACGATGAGTTACTGTAACGGTGCAACCAGCAAGCAATAGTTCTAATGCCATTGGACGTCCAACAATATTGGAGGCACCAACAATAACAGCATGTTTTCCATAAAAATCAATTTTTGTGGATTCTAATAATTTTATAATTCCATAAGGGGTACAAGCCCGTAATGTAGGTATGCGTTGACATAGTCTCCCAACATTATAGGGATGAAAACCATCCACATCTTTATCTGGAGATATACGTTCTATAACAGATGTACTGTTAATGTGCTCAGGTAGCGGAAGTTGAACTAAGATACCATCAATCAAAGGATCATGATTTAATTCATCAATTAAGTTAAGCAGCTCATTTTCTGTGGTATTTTGTGGCAAATCATAAGATTTAGAATACATTCCCAGTTCTTCGCAGTTTTTTCGTTTACTTTCAACATAAATTTGAGAAGCGGGGTCAGAACCGACCAAAATAACGGCCAAACCTGGTGCTCGTTTACCTTGCCGTAAATATTGTTGAATTTTCCGTGTTATTTCACATTTAATATTTTTAGATAACTCTACTCCTGAAATAATTTTAGCTGTCATTTTTTCCCCTTTGCCTTTAATATAAAAGAATGTAAACGTTTGCTATTTTCGCAAAAAAAAAATATTAATGTAAGTCTTACTGGAATAATTTTAAACAATTAAATCTAACCTCAAAAAAAACTCATTGACTTACTCAGAAAGCCTTCTATAATACTCAGAAAATTTCGGCGAGTAGCGCAGCTTGGTAGCGCAACTGGTTTGGGACCAGTGGGTCGTAGGTTCAAATCCTATCTCGCCGACCACTCTTATCTTAATATCCATTTGAAATGCGCCCTTAGCTCAGCTGGATAGAGCAACGGCCTTCTAAGCCGTAGGTCATTGGTTCGAATCCAATAGGGCGTGCCATATCATTATCCTAGGTGATTTTGCTAAAGTTATTTCTAACGACGCCATTGCTTATGGTAGGCAGACTTTGGAGAATGCTACTAACTCTATTGCGAATGACTTAGATCCAAATGATGTAGTGAATGTTTCTCAATTAAAGGCTGTAATAAGTCGGGTAGATGCCTCTAGCCGAACTATCAAAACAGCCACTGGTAACAATGAAGAAACTATTTTTACTGTCCATATGGATAAATTGATTCAGGCAGCTGAAATTTGTAAGCAATGTAAGGATAGCGTTATTCTTGAATAAACGCCAATGCCTGTTCGACAACATCAATCCCTGCACCTGCTTTATGGGCATTTTCACTGAGGTATCTTCGCCATTGGCGTGCGCCTTTACAGTGTTGAAATGCACCAAGCATATGGCGGGTGATGTGGTTCAGGTGTACACCTTGGGAAAGTTGTTGCTCAATATAAGGGAACATTTTCTCCACCGCTTCTCTTGGGCTGACGATAGGGTTTTGCGGATCAAACAAGGCTTGGTCAATGTAACCCAATAAACTTGGGTTCTGATAGGCTTCACGCCCCACCATTACGCCGTCTACATAATTCAAATGAGCTTGCATTTCTTCAATGGTTTTAATCCCACCGTTAATGCTAATCCACAGTTGTGGAAAATCCCGTTTCAGTTGGTAAACCCGCTCATAATCAAGCGGCGGGATTTCGCGATTTTCTTTTGGGCTTAAACCGCTGAGCCACGCTTTGCGCGCGTGAACGATCAATTCTTGGCAGCCCGCTTTTGCCACTTTTTCGACAAAATCACACAGAAATTCGTAGCTGTCCAGCTCATCAATACCAATACGCGTTTTCACCGTAACGGGAATATCCACCACGGATTGCATTTGTTCAACACACTGAGCAACTAAATCCGCTTTTGCCATTAGGCACGCGCCAAACATTCCATTTTGTACACGATCAGAGGGGCAACCTACATTGAGATTAATTTCTTGATAGCCCCGTTGCTCTGCGAACCTAGCACAATGTTGCAACTGATCGGGATCGCTACCGCCAAGCTGAAGTGCCACAGGATTTTCCGCCAGATCAAATTCTAAATGATCGTATTTGGCGTGAATGATCGCCCCTGTGGTGACCATTTCCGTATAAAGTAAGGCGTGCTGGGTAAATTGGCGATGAAAATAGCGACAATGGCGGGTTGTCCAATCGAGCATTGGGGCGACAGAAAACCGCCCACGATAAAAGTGCGGTTGTTTTTCAGTGAGTTTTTTGTGTTCCATTATTTGGTTTCTTCTTGTACGGCTTGCTTTGTTACTTCTTGTTTCACTGCGTCTTGTTTTATGGCCTCTTGTTGCTTCGCCTCCTCTTGGATACGTTGGCGGAAGCGTCCCGCAGCAAAATGATAGAACGGTTTTGCGTTAAATTGGCGTGAAATAATAGAAGCGATAAGGCTACAAATCAAGAGCCAAAATAATACAGGCTCACTCGCAGTCATTTCCATCACGATCACACTTGCCGTAACAGGGGATTGGGTTGCTCCCGCCAAAAATGCTGCCATACAGAGCAAAACTAAAAGGCGTTGATCGACAATTTCTCCCGTAAGCGACCAAACTTGAACACCAATCCCCGCCCCAGTAGTGAGTGCGGGAGTGAAAATGCCGCCTGCTGTGCCAGTCCAATAAGTGGCAACCGTAGCAAATAATTTACTTATCCCAACTTCTGAGGCAACGGTTTGACCATCAAGGGCTTTGGTTACGACTTCGTAACCCGTGCCGTAAGTTTGTCCGTGAGTGAATGTACCAAGTCCTGCAAGGATCAAGCCTAAAATAAACGCCGTGTAAATAGGGTGGCGGCGAATCCAACCTCGCATTTTGGCTGGAGCGGTGCCTGCAACGCCTTTGGCGAGTAACCACGCAAAAACGCCGCCTAACACCCCGCTCACTACGCCGCAGAGGATCACCCATAGAAACATATAGGGTACGGAAGTTTGTCCGTGATAATTGGGGAAATAAGGATTATTGCCTTCGATAGCAACTAAAATAAATCCAGCAGCCAATACGCCGAGCAATACACGACGTTCCCAGCGTAATAAAATGCCCCGCCCGAGTTCTTCAATGGCAAAAATTACACCGCCTAATGGGGCATTGAACGCCGCAGCCAATCCTCCCGCCGCCCCTGTTGCCATTAGTTCATTGGCGTTTAGCCCTTTGAATGCCAAGCCGTGGCGACGGCAAACATTGCCCCACGCATACATCACCGCTGCCCCCCACTTGCACCGAAGGCCCTTCCCGTCCAACGGAAGCTCCAAACAGCATCGCCAAAAAAGTGAGTGGGATTTTCCACAGGGTTTGCCCAAAAGCGATGAGTTTGCTTTTATTGGCACTGTAAGGCATATCAATGGAAGCGATAACTTGAGGAATGCCACTGCCCGAAACATAAGGGGTATATTTGGCAGTTACCCAAGCCAAAAAGGCTAAGCCCAACGGCAGCACCACCCACACCGCATAGGGATGTTTAGCTGTCCAAAGGGCATTCCAATGCAAACCGAGATCCGCCAGCTTCGCGAAACCGAGAGAAAATAACGACACCAACGCCGCCCCCATTAATAAACAAGAAAATTCAAGGGTTTTGCGAGAAATACGGTAACTTTGGCGTAGAGTTCGGTGAATAAAATGACGAATTTTATTGGTAAATCGCTTTAACATTGTGGAAATTGTTGATGAGGTTTAAATTGGGCGAAATTATAGCAATATTTTTCTCTGCAAGGTATGGGAAAGCAAGAAAAATAGGGATAAAAAACACCGCACTTTACTTTCCTGTGGCGTTACTTTGCCTCACCGAACGATTTGTACTGTATCGGTTCAAAGCCTTGTATGAAAGTGAAAACAATTTAGTTATTTTGAAACAGCTAGACAAGATCTGCTCGCTGAGAAGTGGAAGCCCAAAAATAAACACGCCATATTGATCATATGGCGTGAAAAATGTTCCGCAAAAGGGAAAAGACCACAATCATTAAAGTGCGGTCATTTTTTAGCGTATTTTTTAGGCTTGATCACCGATTAATACGCTTTCTAACGCGATTTCAATCATTTCATTGAAGGTTAGTTGGCGTTCTTCTGCGGTGGTTTGTTCGTGAGTGCGAATGTGGTCTGATACGGTACAGATGGTTAAAGCTTTCGCACCAAATTCTGCAGCAACACCATAAATGCCCGCGGCTTCCATTTCTACGCCCAAAATGCCGTATTTTTCCATTACGTCAAACATTTCCACATCTGGCGTATAGAACAGATCAGCAGAATAAAGGTTTCCCACACGCACATTGATGCCTTTGTTTTTTGCCGCTTGCACGGCGGCTTGGGTCATATCAAAATCGGCAATAGCAGCAAAATCGTTATCTTTAAAGCGAATGCGGTTCACTTTGGAATCCGTACAAGCACCAAGCCCGATGATGACATCACGCAATTTAACATCTGAACGCACGGCACCGCACGAACCGACGCGGATAATTTTTTTCACGCCGTATTCAGTGATCAGCTCTTTGGCATAAATAGAGCAAGACGGAATACCCATTCCGTGTCCCATTACGGAGATTTTGCGACCTTTGTATGTGCCTGTGTAGCCAAGCATATTACGCACATTGGTTACTTCTTTGGCATCGTCTAAAAAGGTTTCAGCAATATATTTAGCACGCAACGGATCGCCCGGCATTAATACTACGTCAGCAAAAGCCCCAGCGGGTGCGTTAATATGTGGAGTCATAATCTATCCTCTTAAAGTTAATCTTGATGGTGAAAATCAATGATTGATTTGCCGTAATCCATTGGCGGCAGATCAAAATAATCTGCGACAGTTTGCCCTACGTCAGCGAAAGTGTCGCGTTTGCCTAAAAATTGTTTTGGCACTTGCGAACCGTATAATAGCACAGGGATATGCTCGCGAGTGTGATCCGTGCCGTGCCACGTTGGATCGCAACCGTGATCAGCGGTGAAAATGAGTAAATCATCTTCGTTCATTAAGGCTAATAATTCTGGAATACGACTATCGAAATATTCCAATGCCGCAGCGTAATCTGCTACATCACGGCGATGGCCGAAATCAGAGTCAAAGTTTACAAAGTTGGTGAAAACAATGGAATTTTCCCCCGCTCTTTTCACTTCCACAAGGGTTTTGTCGAATAATTCTTCCAAGCCCGTGGCTTTCACTTTTTCGGTGATGCCAGTGTGTGCGTAAATATCCGCAATTTTGCCGATAGAAATCACATCGCCTTGTTTTTCTTCCACTAATTTTTGTAATACGGTTTTGGCAGGTGGCTCAATGGCGTAGTCTTTGCGGTTGCCGGTACGA
Source organism: Avibacterium paragallinarum (assembly GCF_900450705.1). Lineage (GTDB taxonomy): Bacteria > Pseudomonadota > Gammaproteobacteria > Enterobacterales > Pasteurellaceae > Avibacterium > Avibacterium paragallinarum. The sequence continues at coordinate 760,398 of NZ_UGHK01000001.1, read as the reverse complement.
GAAAATTCGCCCGCTTTGTTGCCCACAAATGGACGAGCGATTACGCGGCCAATGTTGTAATCAGCCAGTTCTTCACGCACGATTTCGCACAGTTCATAGAGTTTTTCCAAGCTGTAGGTTTCTTCGTGGCAAGCAATTTGGAAAACGGAATCTGCCGAGGTGTAGAAAATCGGTTTGCCCGTTTTCATATGTTCTTCACCAAGCTGATCTAAGATCACCGTGCCAGAAGAATGGCAGTTGCCGAGATAGCCATCAAGCCCCGCACGTTCAACAATGCGATCTAAAAGTGCTTGTGGGAAGCTGTTTTCGTGTTCTGGGAAATAGCCCCAATCAAACAAAACGGGAACACCCGCGATCTCCCAGTGTCCTGATGGAGTGTCTTTACCTGAAGAAATTTCTTTTGCATAAGCATAACCGCCGATTAAATTTGGCGTAGGGTTAAAGCCTGCTGGCAATTCACCGCAAGATTCTTTCGCAGCCAAGCCTAAGCCGAGTTTTTCAAAGTTAGGCAGATGAAGTGGGCCTTTGCGACCATTTTTGTCCTCTAACCCTTCTGCACAACGCTGTGCAATGTGACCTAAGGTGTTCGCTCCTTTATCGCCAAATTTTTCTGCATCTTCACTTGAACCAATACCGAAAGAATCTAACATTATTATAAATACGCGTTTCATTTTACCTCGATGCAAACGTTTACATTGTACAAATATGACAACACCACGGAATGTTGCCGTGGTGTTGGGAAAATATTGTTCAAATTGTACCGCACTTTAGAGTGCCGCACCACTTAAACCGATAAATAATCCCGCGATAGTCGCACTCATTAAGTTAGCTAATGAGCCTGCAATTACCGCTTTAATGCCAAGACGTGCAATATCCCCTCGGCGACTTGGTGCCATTCCGCCTAATCCACCGATTAAGATCGCGATTGAGCTGAAGTTAGCAAAACCGCAAAGTGCGAAGGTGATGATGGCTTTGGTTTTATCGCTGAGTTGCACTGCAGCATCAGCAGCAAGGTAAGGGGCAAATTCTAAGTAACCCACAAATTCATTGACTGCGAGTTTAATCCCGATCATTTGCCCTGCGATTTCGGCTTCATTCCAAGGCACACCAATGATCCAAGCTAATGGGCGGAAAATCCAGCCAAGAATTAAGCCAAGAGAAAGCTCTGGCATTCCGAACCAGCCGCCGATTCCACCTAATAAACCATTAACCAATGCAATGAGTGCTACGAATGCAATCAGCATTGCTCCTACATTGAGAGCGAGTTGTATACCTGAAGATGCACCGCCAGCTGCGGCATCAAGAATATTGGCGGGTTTATCTAAAGTAACATCTTCAATGTCATCATTGAATTTTTCAGTTTGTGGCATCATCAATTTGGCAAATAATAAGCCTGCAGGTGCTGCCATAAATGACGCCGCGATTAAGTATGGCAATGGCACGCCTAAACCTGCGTAACCAGCTAATACAGAACCTGCGATTGAAGCTAAGCCACCACACATTACGGCAAATAACTCGGATTCAGTCATTTTGCTTATATAAGGTTTCACGACGAGAGGGGCTTCAGTTTGACCAACAAAAATATTGGGGCTGTCCTAGATAACAACTAAAAAATCTATTTAGGTTAGAATGAACCAATGAGAAAAAGTCGTCTAAGTCAGCACAAACAAAATAAACTCATTGAGCTATTTGTTGCAGGTGTTACTGCAAGGACAGCAGCAGAGTTAGTCAATGTAAACAAAACGACTGCCGCATATTACTTTCATCGTTTACGCCAACTCATCTATCAAAACAGCCTTCACTTAGAGATGTTTGAAGGTGAAATTGAAGCCGATGAAAGTTATTTTGGCGGTGCTCGCAAAGGCAAACGTGGTCGTGGTGCGGCAGGGAAAATTGCGGTATTCGGGCTTCTCAAGCGCAATGGCAAGGTTTATACCGTTGCGGTTCCAAATACGCAATCTGCCACCTTGTTACCCATTATTCGGGAGCAGGTAAAGCCTGATAGTATTGTTTACACCGATAATTATCGTAGTTATGACGTGCTTGATGTGAGTGAATTTAGTCATTTTCGTATCAATCACAGCACACATTTTGCTGAAAATCATAACCACATTAACGGAATTGAGAATTTTTGAAGCCAAGCAAAACGCCATTTACGCAAATTTAATGGTATCCCAAAAGCACATTTTGAGCTTTATTTAAAGGAATGTGAATGGCGTTTTAATTACAGCAACATAAAAAGTCAAATTTCTATTTTAAAACAATTGGTTAAAGGGAGTTTAGTCTAGTTATCTAGGACAGCCCCAAAATATTTGCTGCGGCAGACATTGATTCCGCTTTTGAGGTGCCTAAGGCTTTTTGCAATCCTCCACCAATGATTTTGATTATCCACTGCATAATACCCACATAGTATAGTAGTGAGATTAGGGCTGAAAAGAATACGATGATAGGTAAGACGCGTACTGCGAAGATAAATCCATCATTACCAAAAGCTTTAAAGGAAGCCTCCGTTGCTAAACCACCAAACAGGAATTTTATTCCTTCATTCCCATAATTAATTACGTTGCTAATACCGTTAGCCATAGCCAATAAAATATTGCGTCCTGTTGGCACATAAAGAATAAATGCACCTATTAAAATTTGAATGAGCAATGCACCAACGACAGTACGCAAACGAATTGCTCGACGATTACTAGACAAAAGGATAGCAATAACTAAAAGTACAATAATACCTACTACACTAATTAGGGTATTCATATTAGGATTCCCTCAAAACTAAAATGATTCACTGAAATTAAAATATAAGATCTATTTTACTGTTTTTGCCTTAGATTTACAATCCAACTGAAATGTATAAAGAGAAGTATTTATCAATTTACGCTATGGTAGTATTCAAAAGATGGAAGAAATTAGGTGCAGGTGTGATGTTAGCATTTGCAGAGTTATTTATTTGCTAACCCTGACCAATAGACATATCAGGTATTTCTTTTTATTTTCTTTGTTGACTTTAGTAATGCTACGTTATGTTGCTTGTTTACATTATATATACTGTTTTTGGCTTATTGCCTGTCCATTTGAAATTGAAATGATGATATTCCGATGTTAGAAAAAAATATTTCGCTACGCTTACTCAATATCCAAATCCTCCGTCAATTACGCCATTATCTGAAATTGGCGGAACAGCATTTTCAGCGTTCCTTCCCAATGCCAGAAGTGAATTATCAATTACGCGGATTGAAAGCGGGCGTGGCATATTTACAGAAAAATGAGATCTGTTTTAACCGCACTTTATTACTGGAAAATCCCGACTATTTTTTACAACAAATTGTACCTCACGAATTGGCTCATTTAATTGTTTATCAAGTATTTGGACGAGTTTCACCGCACGGCAAGGAATGGAAAGCGGTAATGGAAAAACTGTTTAACTTGCCCGCTGAAATTTATCATTGCTTAGATGTGCAATCCGTACAGGGCAAAACCTTTCCATATCAATGTGCTTGCCAAATCCACAATCTTAGCTTACGCCGTCATAACCGCGTACAGAATCAAAGTGCGGAGTATTTTTGTAAACAGTGCAAAGAGAAATTAATGTTGAAAAAGATGTAAATTAATATAGGGGCTGTAGTAGATTAGCCCTAAATTTCACACCATTTTCGCAATATTTTTAACTGCTCTTTTGGTGTCCCAAAGTTAAACCGAAATTCACATTCCTTCAAGAATAAAGGAAAGTTTTTTCGGTTAATTCCATTATATTTTCGCAGTATCCGCTTCGCCTGATTCCAAAAATTTTCAATGCCATTAATATGATTTTGTTTCACCGCAAATAGCTCGGAATGATTGATTCGTTCGTGGTGAAATTCACTCACATCAAGTGCATCATAACTGCGATAAGTGTCCGTATAAACCCAGCTATCAGGCTTGATTTTTCTTTTAATAACAGGGAGTAATGTTTCACTCTTGGTGTTTTCAACCACAACAGTAAATACCTTTCCTTGTCGTTTTAGTAACCCAAAAACAGCAACTTTTCCAGCCGCTCCTCGTCCTCGTCCTCGTTTTCCCTTTCGATGACCACCAAAATAGCTTTCGTCTAGTTCAATTTCCCCCTCAAAAATCTCGTTAACTTCAAGGGATAAATGATAGCCAATCACAAGCCTGATTTTATGGTAGAACAAAGCGGCTGTATTCGGTTGAATATCTAGCAAATTTGCTGCTGTTCTTGCAGTAACTTCTGCGACAAAAAACTCAAGCAGTTTTTTCTGTATGGATTGCTTTAATTTACAATATGTTATCTTCATTTTTGTAGTATAGCATTGTTACTAATGCTACTACAGCCCCTTTCTTTTTATCATTACCTTGATTAAAAATACCATCCTAAAGAGGTATTTTTATACTTGATTATTTATGTTGGGGGGGGGGTAGAATACCTGAGTATTTTGACTATTAAATATCTAAATCTATCAAAGACAATAAGGGGACTCTAATGTGCTTTAAGAAATCAGCAATTGCATTATGCTGTGCTTTAACAATCAGCCAACTAACAATGGCACAAGGTAACGATAATGTCGCCATACCAAGTGGAGAGACTGATTATTATAACGGTCGATTTAACGCTTGGTATTTAAATGGCGGAAATTTAAAATTAGACGGAACTTCCGCCCCCAAAAATTGGACGGCGAGTGTTACATCTTATAAAGGAAATAATAGTGTTGATATTAAAGGAAAACAAGCAATATGGAATTCCTTTGTTCGACTAGCTAATCGATCCAATTTAACCGTTAATTTAACTGAGAACGCACTTTGGAAAAATGCTACTTTGGGAACGTTATCTGGTAATTTAACTGTGAATGTGTTAGACGGAGCAAAATTGTATATATGGCAAACCAGTTTTTCCCGTTCTGGAGAAAAGGGATTCAAGGACATTATCGATAGTATAGATTATCAAAACTCTCGATTATTTATTTTAGCTGCCAAAGAAAATGAATATTTGATTTCTCCGCTCGGCGGAAATGGCTCAGGTGATTTAATTTCTAAATTAAAGCAAGGTACTGCAACTGAAGGGGAATGGACACAATTTAAAAATGCATTAAAAAATAAAACGAGTTCTTTATTTTCATCCTCAGGAAACAAAATTATGCTTAGCTCTACCGCAAGTATAATAAATTTACGAAATGGAGGAATACTCGATTTTAATCATAGCAATAATCCCAATGGTAAGAATGGATTAGTTGTAGATAAATTTACCTCTGATGATGGTGTAATTATTTTAAACTCGGATACAAATGATCAATATTTTCAAATCGCCACTTCGGCAAGTGGTAATGTTCTTTTACAAGATGAAGGTCAGGCTAATGCCCGAGGACTTTACGGAAGCGAACCACTCATTTATTATCTAGGGGCAGATACACCGAGTTTAACTGTAAATGACAATAAACCTATTATGGAAAAAGGTTTATATACTTATAGAGTGAAATATTATTCAAAAGAGGAACTTGGAAAAGAATATGGAGGGTATTACTATGTTCCTGTACGTTTATCCAATACAGCATATGCTGCAAATTCTTTATCTAATACTAGTTATGCAACAATGAGTTTATATTATAACCAAGATAGACCCCAAGAATTTCGAACTAATCAATATAATCAAAACAGTCTCTATTTCAAACCTATCCATCAATCACAACGTTTAAACTCATCATATAATACTACTCTTCGTATAGAAGATAATGGATTTATCTTTGGAGCTGATAAATTATTCATTAAGGAAAATAAAAAATTTCTCATCGGTGCCTCTATTCTATTAGCTGATAGTAAACTCAAAGATGGTTTAAATGAAGGAAAGATGCAATCTTATGGTGCAAAAGTTTATGCCTCTCAAATCTTATCTAACGGTATATTTATAGATGCTCAAGGATGGTTAAACTTCTCAAGAAAAAAAATGGATATTAGTTCATTCAATAGCGAACAGGTATTTGAAGGTAAATATCATACCTTTGGTACAGGCATAGAAAGTAAAATCGGTTATCACTATACCAATGCAACACTATTTATAATGCCGTATTCAGGAGTTCGTGCATACAAAGAAAATTCAGCTACTTACAATTTAGGTAGGACACGAATTAAACATAAAGGAATAACTTATGCGGATGTCCATATCGGCTCTCGATTAGGATTACATATAGATAATAAAGGAAAATCTACTACATTTAAACCTTATATTGATGTTTCATATCGCTGGGATATCAAAAATAGCAATCGAATTGAAATTGATGAAAATACATTGGATGCACATATCAGTGGTTCGGCACGTTATATTGGCTTAGGAGCTGAATTTGATCTTGCCAAAAAACAATCCATTTCTACCTATATAGGGCATCAAAAAGGAAAAAATATTGAAAACGTAGTAGCTCAATTAATGTTTAACTATGTTTGGTAACTAAAATGATCTGCACCCCAAAAGTTGGACTAAATAACCAACTGATTAAGGTGCAGATTTTTTATGACTAAATATACTCAACGTTTCAAACAACAAGTGCTCGACTTTTATCATCAAAATGGAAAAAACCGTTCGCTTACTCGCCAGTATTTTCAGCTTCCCCAAAGCACGTTAGCACGTTGGATTGCGAAATTTAATCATAATGGAATCAATGGATTAGCTGTGTTAGGTAAAAAACGATGTTATTCTGTTGAGTTTAAATTAAAGGTTATTCAAGCTATCAAAAAAGGCCAGTGCTCCGCTGAAGCCGCCTGCTTTCGCTTTGATATCCCCAGTTCAGGGATAATTAGTCAATGGTTGCAACGCTTTGAAAAACAAGGTATAGATGGGTTATTACTCAAACCTAAAGGTCGTCCAAGTATGAAACTCAACTCACCTAAAATGCCACCAACGCCCAAAACAGAAGAAGAACGCTTGCGTTACCGAATTTTGGAATTAGAAGCGGAGAATGCAATGCTAAAAAAGTTGCAGGAACTCAACCAACAAAAAATGCAGAAAAAGCCGTCATCGTAAATGCCTTACGCTCGCGTTTCCCGTTGGAATTGTTACTCAGGCTAATCGGATTGGCACGCAGTTCGTTCTTTTATCATCTCAAGCCAAAGTCGGATAAAAATGTAGCGATTTCACAGAAAATAGAGGAAATTTATCGCAAAAATGACGAAAATTATGGTTATCGTCGAATTACCTTGGAATTAAGGAAATACTTGATTATCAACCACAAAAGGGGGCAAGCGATAATGCAACGTTTGGGGTTAAAAGGAAAAAGTAAGCAGAAAAAATATCGTTCTTACCAAGGCAAAGTGGGACACATTGCCGATAATCTGTTGCAACGGGATTTTACGGCAACGATGCCGAATGAGAAGTGGGTAACGGATATCACCGAGTTCAAATGTGCGGAAGGCAAAGTGTATTTATCGCCGATTAAAGACTTGTTTAATAACGAAATTATTGCTTATGATGTGGCGAGAAGTCCGAATTTTGAGCAGATAACCAGAATGCTGACCCAGGCGGTGAACCGATTAGCGGGGGAAAAACCGATACTGCATTCCGACCAAGGGTGGCAGTATCAAATGATGGGTTATCGGGAGATATTGAAAAAACACGGTATTAAGCAAAGTATATCGAGAAAAGGCAATTGCCTTGATAATGGTGCGATGGAAAGCTTTTTCGGGCGATTGAAGACGGAATGTTACTTTGGCAAGCGGTTTGAAACCTTTGAACAGCTTGAAAAAGTGATTCACGAGTACATTCATTACTACAACAATGAGCGTATTCAAGTGAAGCTCAAAGGACTAAGCCCTGTGGAATACAGAACTCAGTCCTTGAATGAAATTAGAATATAGTCTAACTTTTTGGGGGCAGATCATCTTTTTCTTCTTAGTCTTAACCTTTTACGCATTAGCGATTGGTGATGGATTCGGGCTTCACGGTTTAGTGCAAATGGGGGGCTGTTTAGGCTTAATCACCGCATTCTGTGCTTTTTACCTTGCCGCTGCAGAAATGATTAACGAAAATTTTGGGAGAGAAATTCTTCCTATTTAAAAGTATTAACTATAAGAATGTGAAATGTATCACTCATATTAGCTGATAGCCTTTCCCTCGTTGTGTTTTAACCCAAAGGTTATTGTCTTTTCTTCTCGGGAGTTTTTTTCTTAGGTTTGAGATATGCATATCTATACTGCGATCAAAGGGTGTGATATGTTTGCCTAGAGCGTTGATGCTTAAATACTCTCGAGATAGTATTTGTCCTGGATGGGTAATCAGTAATTGAAGTAAAATAAATTCTGTAGAGGTCAATCCCAAATCTTGGTCGTTATGGCTCGCTTGTTGTTTTTTTATATCAAGAACTAGTTCGCTATATGTAATGTAATAATTTTCTTGACTTTTCTTAAGAGTATGAGAGCTTACATTTATCCTACGTAAAATTGCATTAATTCTTGTGATAAGTTCACGCTCATTGAAAGGTTGAGATAAGCAGTCATCTGCACCTAGCTCTAAGCAGGTAATGCGATTCATAGCATTACCTGCGGTTATTACAATTATAGGGATAGTAAAATGTTCTCTAATTTGTCGTAGGATTACAGTACGATCTGACTTGGTGTGGGATATATCTAATATAGCCAGATGATAATGTTCCTCTGATTGATTTAATACGTCTTGTTCATTCGTTTCTTCGACTTCAAAATTATTCTTATGAAGTAGGTGAATCAAATCATAAACAAGAGATGTACCAGCATTGATTAATAACAATCTGGTCATTTTCTCAATTCCTTATATTTTATAGAAAATTTGAGCTAAGTATCTATTCCCAAAATTGCCACCATCTTTTGTCTTTTGGCTTTAGTTCAATGATGGCATTGTTTACTTCGGCTTCACCATTATTTGGCAATGGTTTATCTAGATCAAGATGAGTAACAATGCCACGATGATCAAAATTGACAACAAAGGTGTGTTGATCAGGTTTTTGATACGCTTTTTGGATTAGGAAAACGTAATACCAAGTGTTGTTGCTAAATGGATCAATTAAGACGGGCGTGCCGAGTAAATATTGCACTTGCTGGGCATTCATTCCAACTTTGACTTGATCGACTATTGCCGCTTCTAAGTAGTTGCCCTGTGGCACATCAATGCGGTAAACCACTTGGCTGATGGTTGAGCAGGCGGTAACGCTGAGAGCCAATAGCACTGTGGTGAGAAGAGTTTTTAATTGCATAAGGGTTCCCTTTTCCTTTGTATAAATGGGGTGATAATACCGAAACTTAATGAGATTGCCAAATTAATTCTGGTCTTTCAGCCAACGCTGTAATTGATCGCGTAAATTAGGCGGCAAGCCTTTAATGGTGAGGGTGTCGCCCATTTCGTCCCAAATCACGCGTTGGTTAATGAGTTCTGCATCAAAGCTGATTGTTACCCCTTTGCCTGAGCCTGAAAATTTGGTTAAGCCTTTTAAGGTGGAACGCACCGGTGGGATATGTTCTTCTAAACCATAATCTTGCGTATGGGTAAATTCAGCGAAAGACTGTTCGTTTAGAGTAGGCAAACTGTCGGAAAGTTCCCGCAATTCAATTTCTTCCCCCGCATTGATTTGCCCTTTGCAGTATTCAAACACCTGTTTTTTGACCGCTTGTGATTGTTCGGTATTGAGCGAGCCTTGTTCGCAATAATCACTCACCGCCTGTAATAAACATTGGTTTTGCACTTGCGGGTTTAAGCCCTCTTCCGCACCAAGGAAATCCATAAAAAAGTCGCCAATTTTTCGCCCCACTTTACCTTTAATAAAGGTTAAATAGCGGTTAGATTTTGCGTCAAGTTGCAATTCGGTGAGGTTAATGCGTGCGGCGATGTCGAATTGGGTTAAATCTAAATATTGGGTGCGGTGAATTTCTAGATTCTCGTCCACTAACATACTGGCTCGGCTATCGAGCAAGGCGATAAATAGATAGTCGGTGGCAAGAAAGTTGTATTGACACAACACGAATGTCCCGCTGTCGGCGAAGGCATATTTGCTTAATTCGGTGGCTAATAATTTGGCAGATTGGTGGCTAAATGGCAGGAAATCCATTTCATTTTCCAATAAACGGTTAAGATCTTGTGCGAAAACCGAGCCTTGTTGAAAAATGCCGTAAGCCTTAGCCTTATTCTGATAGCCTTGATGCAAATGCAACATCATTTGCTCCACCTCAGGGGTAATTGGCAGGAGGTTATCACGCAGTTGCACATCAAGCTGAACGGCATCTTCCTGTTGGTGTTTAACCAGTTGGTGTAAAACAATTTGCTTAACTGTAATACTCATTTTTAAATCCGTCTTTATAAAAAATTGTGCAATATTATAACCGCACTTTTGCTAAAAATATGCTAGGATACGCAAAATTATTCTCGTCTGAGATATGGACTTCAGCAAAAACGATTATGGCGAAACAATCAAAATTTCAAGATAAACAAGTCGATACTTTATTGAATGAACTCATCGCGGTGTTTGAAAAACATCAAACGCCAGTGGATTTATCCTTAGTGGTGCTGGGCAATAGTCCTCAAAAATAATATGGGGCAGCAGCAACGTATCGCCCTTGCACAAGCTTTTTCTGATGCGTTAATGAATTCTTTAAAAGAGAAAAAATAGTCAAATGTTTGGGATTAAAACAAGCAAACAATACCGTGAACAAACCTCCCGCAAAATTGCGTGGGGACATTGGTTTGTTTTTTTTAATATCCTTTGGGCGATTGTGATCGGCGGGCGTTATGCCTTTTTGATCGACTGGCCTGATACCCTCTTCGGTAAACTGTATTTTTTCGTTAGCCTATTGGGGCATTTTAGTTTTATCGTTTTTGCCCTGTATTTGCTGATTATTTTCCCGCTCAGTTTTATCGTAAAAAACAACCGCACTTTTCGCGGGCTGAGTGTGATTCTCACCACCATCGGGGCAACCCTTTTACTGGTGGATACGGAAGTTTTCGCACGGTTTAACTTTCATCTTTCTTCGCTGGTGTGGAATTTATTGGTGAACCCCGATAACGGCGAATTATCGCGGAATTGGCAAATTTTCTTTGCCCCAATGCCGATTATCCTCTTGATTCAAATGCTGTTTTCCCGTTGGTCGTGGGAAAAATTGCGTAGCCTTGAGCGACAAAAATGGCTCAAGGGCGTGGGGATCTTTTTTGTTTGCACCTTTATTGCCACCCATTTAGTTTATGCGTGGGCGGACGCGGCAATTTATCGCCCGATTACAATGCAAAAATCCAATTTCCCGCTGTCGTACCCGATGACCGCACGCTCATTCCTCGAAAAACACGGTTTTTTGGATAAAGAGCAATATAGCCAAGCCCTCGTCCAAGACGGTCGCCCTGAAGCGTTGGAAATGGATTATCCGAAATCCCCCTTGCATTTTACATCACATCAGCCAAGCAATATTTTGCTGATTACCGTGTCAGGGTTACGTTATGACGCAGTGAGTGCAGAAAATATGCCGAAGCTCAACGCTTTTGCACAGCAAGCCACGCAATATCTCAACCATTACAGCACGGGGAATAACAATAATGCGGGGCTGACGGGGCTATTTTACGGGCTAACGGCGAACTATACCGACAGCTTACTGAATAATAAAACCTCGCCAGTGTTGATTGAAACCCTAAAAAATCAGCCAACGCCTTACCAATTTGCCCTGTTTGCTAGCGATGGCTTTAAGGCGAGTTTGTTAAACCAAAGTGTATTTCATCAAGAGAAACTCAACCGCAAAGCGAACAACAATCAAACGGCAGTGCAACAATGGTCGCAATGGTATGCGAAGCACAATTCACGTCCTTATTTCAGCTATTTGAGCCTTGCCATACCGCAACGGTTAGACCAAACTGCTTACGCCTTGCAACTAAATGCCTTAGATCAGCAGCTTGATGCTGTGCTAAGCCAAGTGGATCGCGAAAATACCTTAATTTTACTCACCGCTGAGCAAGGCTATCATTTCACGGATTTGAGCGAAAAACAGCAAGCCAATTATTTCGCCCCAGAGGAAATCCGCGTGCCACTGATTATCGCGTGGCAAGGGCTAGAAAAAGGCAAGGTGGAAAAACTCACCAGCCACACGGATATTGTGCCAGCCTTAATGACCCATCTTTTCGCGGTGCAAAATCCTGTTTCTGATTATGCACAAGGGCAAGATTTATTTAGCTCAATAGCACGCCGAAATTGGGTGCAAGCAGGAAATTATCGCTGGAATGTCATCATTACAAACGATGGAACACAATACCACATCGATCGTCGCGGAAACTATCAAAAATATGACCGCACTTATCAAAAAGCCGCGTCTAACACGCCTCCGCTCGGGCTTTTCCTTGAGGTGTTCAGCAGAGATCGTTCCTTTTTTGAAAAATAAAAGGCCACAAAAAATCATAACCAATAGTTAGAACCAATTATATTTTTACTATTGAACCGCTTATACTATCGCCCCAGTAACGGCATTTCGCCTGTTTTATTATTCAAATCAATCTGGACAAGATAGAATGTTATTAAGTAAAAATCCGCGAATTTTTTATAACATTACACAACACACCAATCAAGACGCTCACCGCTTGAGTGAAAAGCTATTTTCTCTTAATAACAAGATCCCACTTTATTGGGATTTTTTCATATCTAGCCTATTGTCCGCCTCGCTTTCATTATTACGGAGAAAATTATGCGTAACCACGTTCGTAGCTTTAAAACCTATATCAGAGATGAAATTATCAAGAAAGGTGGTTGGGTAAATTCCCACGCACACGCCGACCGTGCGTTCACAATGACGCCAGAGAAAATCGGCATCTATCACACCAGCAATTTACAACAAAAATGGGATTTAGTGGACGAAGTCAAACGCACCTCCACCGTTGATGACTATTATGCTCGCTTCTGCCAAGCCATTGAATTAATGATCTCGCAAGGCGTAACCGCCTTTGGTACATTTGTGGACATTGACCCCATTTGTGAAGACCGAGCCATTATTGCCGCCCATAAAGCCCGCGAAGTGTACAAACACGACATCACCTTAAAATTCGCCAACCAAACCCTAAAAGGCGTGATCGAACCCACCGCAAGAAAATGGTTTGATATTGGCTCAGAAATGGTGGATATGATCGGCGGTCTTCCTTATCGCGATGAGCTGGATTACGGACGTGGTTTAGACGCAATGGATATTCTGCTCGATAAAGCCAAATCCCTCGGCATAATGTGCCACGTTCACGTGGATCAATTCAACACCCCAAGAGAAAAAGAAACGGAACAGCTGTGCGATAAAACCATCGAACACGGAATGGAAGGACGCGTTGTCGCCATTCACGGCATTTCCATCGGGGCGCATTCCAAAGAATACCGCTACAACCTCTACGAAAAAATGCGACAAGCCAAAATGATGATGATCGCCTGCCCAATGGCGTGGATCGACAGTAACCGTAAAGAAGATTTAATGCCGTTTCATAATGCCCTCACCCCTGTTGATGAAATGATCCCCGAAGGCGTCACCGTCGCCATCGGCACAGACAATATCTGCGATTATATGGTGCCATTATGCGAGGGGGATATGTGGCAAGAACTTAGCCTTCTCGCCGCTGGTTGTCGCTTCCCTGATTTAGAGGCAATGGTCAATATCGCCAGCATCAACGGAAGAAAAGTGTTGGGATTAGAGGTTTAAATTTCGCGAATAAAAATCCTCTCAAATGTGGAGGATTTTTTCATTTTATCAAACTTAAAGTGCGGTGAGATTTTTAAGCATTTTTGTAAGTCAATCAACAAAAGGGCTACCGCATTTTATCTAATCTTTCCCGTAAATCCTCTGCCGTTTGGCAGGTTTTTATCCGCTCAAAAAGTGCGGTGGCTTGTGGGTAAGATTTTTTCAGGTATTGTAGCCATTGTTTGGTGCGGGCGATGTGGTAGAAGCCAGTGTCGTGCTGGTTTTCAATGTGTGCGTAGCGGTGTAGTAGGGGCATTACGCCGTTGTCCCAGTCTAATTTTTGTTGATTAAATTTCACCACAAGGCTTAGGTTGGGGAGGGTTAAAGCCCCGCGTCCGATCATCACATCTTGGCAACCTGTTGTGGCAAGGCAGTCTTGTGCGTCTTGCCAGCTCCAAATTTCGCCGTTAGCGATAATGGGAATGTTCAGCCGTTGGCGGATTTCACCGATTTTTTGCCAGTTAATTTTTTCGGCGCGATAGCCATCGGTTTTAGTGCGTCCGTGAATAGTGATTTCCGTTGCGCCGCCTTGTTGCACCGCGTCCGCGATTTCAAAAGCGTGGCTATCGCTGTCCCAACCTAAACGCACTTTGACGCTCACCACCTGCTTTTGCGGGAGAGCTTGGCGTAAGGCTTTGGTGGCTTGGTAAATGAGTTCGGGCTGTTTGAGCAACGCTGCGCCGCCGTGGCTACCATTGACGGTTTTTGAGGGGCAACCGCAGTTAAAATCAATGCCGTGCGATCCCAATTCGGTGGCTAAAATAGCATTTTCTGCTAGCCATTGGGGGTGTTGCCCGAGTAATTGCACTCGCACAGGCGTGCCTGAGGGGGTGTATCCCCCTTGGTGCAGTTCAGGGCAGAGGCGATAAAAAGTTTTGGCTGGCAGACGTTGATCCACAACGCGAACAAATTCGGAGATACAGAGATCATAATCATTGATTTCCGTTAATAATTGGCGAACAAGAGGATCAAGCACGCCCTGCATTGGGGCTAGGAAAACACGCATTTTATTTACTGTCACTCTTTTGATAAAAATAAAAAAGCTGAATTTTTCACCGCACTTTGTTATTTGAGAGAAACGGTAAAAAATTCAGCAATAAATAAAGGTTTACTTCCACCCTTTCGCTTTACAAATCAAATCATAAGCGGCTTGAATTTGTTGGGTTTTTTCTTTCGCCATTTCAAGCATTTCTTCTGGCAAGCCTTTGGCAACCAGTTTGTCGGGGTGATTTTCATTCATTAAACGGCGGTAAGCTCGCTTAACGGTGGTGCGATCGTCATTTTCACTCACGCCTAGCACATTGTAAGCGTCCTGCAAGGTTGGGCCTGAGCTTTGATAACCGCCCTGATAGCTTCCTTGTTGCTGATAGTAGCCCTGTTGTGAGCCGTTATATTCATAATAAAACCCACCACGGCTAAATTGGCGAGCGGCAATTTCTGCCATTAAAATTTGTTGGAATTGGAAACTGGACAAGCCCAATTCTTCCGCCACCACTTGAAGTACATCTTTTTCATTTTCGTGCAAATGATCATCGGCAAAGGCGGCTTGCAGCTGAATGCGTAAGAACATTCGCAACAAGTCGCTACGCTGACCGCAGGCGGTGCAAAATTCACGGATCACTTGACGCAATGGGAAATTCGGATCTTTCCCGCGATTAAACGCTTCTTGTGCCAGTTTGCGACCTTTGTCGTCCAAATTCATTTGGTTCATTAGGTTATTGGCAAGGGCGATGTCGTCTTGCGTAACGCGACCTTTGGATTTCGACAAATGCCCGAGTACGGCAAAGGTGGTTTGCATAAAGAGCGATTGGCGGGTTTCTTTGCGTTGGAAAAAACTCGAACGCACGCTACCGAGTTCGTATAATTTTTTATCTGCCAAATGCCCTAAATACGCACCAACCAGCCCACCAAAAAAGCCACCAAAACGGTAGCCAATAAAAAAGCCTAATAGTTTTCCAATAAATGTCATTTCATTCTCCAAACTTTATCAAAGTGCGGTGCTAAAATTTGTCGTTTTTTATTCTACGCCGTACTGTTCGCGATATGCCCGCATTGCGGGTAAATATTGTTGATAAGCGGGATCTTGCTCAATAAACTGCATTAAATCATCAAAATCCACAATAGAAAGCACGTTGCATTGATAATCGCGTTCCACTTCTTGAATGGCAGAAAGCGTGCCTTTGCCGCGTTCTTTACGATTTAACGCAATCATCACTGCACTTAATGTCGCTTGATTTTGTGCGATCAAATCCATTGCTTCGCGAATTGCCGTGCCAGCGGTGATCACATCGTCCACCAATAGCACCTTGCCTTGCAACGGGCTGCCGATTAAATTTCCGCCCTCGCCATGATCTTTCGCTTCTTTGCGGTTAAAACACACGGGCTTATCAATGCCATATTGGTTGAACAACGCCACAGAGAGCGTTGTGCCAATGGGAATGCCTTTGTAGGCGGGGCCAAAAATCACATCATAATCTAAGCCACTGGCTTGAATGGCAGCGGCGTAAAATTGCCCTAAACGAGCCAAATCCGCTCCCGTGTTAAACAAGCCAGCGTTGAAGAAATAAGGGCTGACCCGCCCTGATTTCAAGGTGAACTCACCAAATTTAAGCACATTTCGGCTGAGTGCGAATTTGATAAAGTCGATTTTGTAGCCTTGCATTTGCGCCCCCAATTATGCTTGCTCTAAGGCTTCACGCTGCGCGTTGAAGATCACTTCACAGCCTTGTTTTGCGAGATCTAACAGGGTTAATAATTCTTCGTGGGAGAATGGCTCACCTTCTGCTGTGCCTTGCACTTCAATCATTCGGCCATCATCGGTCATCACCACGTTCATATCGGTTTCGGCGTTGCTATCTTCCACATATTCCAAATCGCATACCGCTTCGCCCTCTACAATGCCAACAGAAATAGCCGCCACCAGCCCTTTAATTGGGTTCGTTTTTAGCACACCTTTTTCCATTAAGCCGTTTATAGCGTCCACTAACGCCACGCAAGCTCCAGTAATAGAAGCCGTCCGCGTGCCGCCATCAGCTTGGATCACATCACAATCCAGTGTGATTGAACGCTCACCAAGGGCGGTGAGATCCACCATTGCACGCAAAGAGCGGGCGATTAAACGTTGAATTTCCATTGTGCGTCCGCCTTGCTTGCCTTTCGCCGCTTCGCGTTGCATACGGCTATGGGTGGAACGTGGCAACATTCCATATTCTGCCGTTACCCAACCTTGATTTTGCCCTTTTAAAAAACGTGGCACACTCTCATCAACAGAGGCGGTGCAAAGCACTTTGGTTTCACCAAACTCCACCAGCACCGAACCTTCGGCATATTTGGTGAAGTGGCGGGTGATTTTAATCGGGCGAGGTTGATTTACAGGGCGATCATTTGGACGCATTTAGGATTCCTTTGATTTGGTCATAAAATGTCCCTCATTCTAACACGCAAACTGACAGATGAAAAATTTAACGGTAGAATAAGGGCAATTTTTACCGCCTATAAGGACAAATTATGATTTACAGTATGACGGCATTCGCCCGTTATGAAATCAAACAAGATTGGGGCAATGCGGTGTGGGAAATTCGCTCCGTCAATCAACGTTATTTAGAAACCTTTTTCCGCTTGCCAGAGCCTTTCCGTGGCTTAGAAAATGGCTTGCGTGAAAAACTACGCCAGCGTTTAACCCGTGGCAAAGTGGAATGTAGCCTGCGTTTTGAGGGCAAGCCACAAACTAGCGAAGCGTTAAATTTAAACCAAGCCTTAGCCCAGCAAGTCATCGCTTCGTTGCAATGGTTAAAACAGCAAGCGGGCGAGGGCGAGATTAATCTCACCGATGTGTTACGTTACCCCGGTGTGGTGGAAACGCCCGAGCAGGATCTCGATCGCATCAGCCAAGCGTTGCTTGAGGGATTTGAGCAAGCCTTAGCGGAATTTATCGCAATGCGTGGTCGCGAGGGGGAAAAGCTCCACGATCTCATCGAACAACGCTTAGCGGCGATTACGCTGGAAAGCGAAAAAGTGCGGTCAAAAATGCCAGAGATTTTGCAGTGGCAGCGTGAACGTCTGCAACAACGCTTCGATGAATTGCAATTACAAGCGGATCAGCAACGATTAGAGCAAGAAATGGTGCTACTTGCTCAACGGATTGATGTGGCAGAAGAGCTTGACCGCCTGCAACTGCACGTTAAAGAAACCCAACGCATTCTGCACAAAGGCGGTGCGGTGGGGCGTAAGCTAGATTTTATGATGCAAGAGCTGAACCGCGAAAGTAATACGCTCGCCTCAAAATCCATCAACGCTGAAGTAACCAATGCGGCGGTGGAGCTTAAAGTGCTTATCGAACAAATGCGTGAACAAATTCAGAATTTGGAATAACAATGATGATTAATTTACACCAATACCGCGTGATTTCTGTGCAAGGGGCGGACGCGGAAAAATTCTTGCAAGGTCAGCTCACTTGCGATGTGAACGGGCTGCCTGATGGGCAATCCACCCTCACCGCCCATTGCGACCCTAAAGGCAAAATGAACAGCGTTTTCCGCCTTATTCGTGCCAATGCGGAGCAGTTTTATCTGCTCATTCGCCACGCTCTATTGCCCTCAGCGTTGGATAATCTGAAAAAATACGCCGTTTTTTCTAAAGTGGTGTTCACAGAGCAAGATTGGCAAATTATCGGTGTTTTAGATAAACAAAAGTGCGGTGCGATTTCAGCGGATTTTTCTGTTACGCTTCCCGCCCCGCTAAATAGCGTGATCCTGCTCAACCAAACCGCACAGGATCTCGTTATCACCGGCACAGCGGAACAATGGGATCTTGCCGAAATTCAAGCGGGCTACCCGATTTTATCGCCCGAAAGCCAAAATGAATTTATCCCCCAAGCCTTGAATTTACAATGTATCGAACAAGCCATTTCCTTCCAAAAAGGCTGTTACATCGGGCAAGAAACCGTGGCGCGTGCGAAATATCGTGGTATTAACAAACGAGCGATGTTTACCTTCAACCTCGAAACGAACGAAGAAACCGCCGCACAAATTCAGCTTGGCTCAGAAATTGAAATGCAGTTAGAAAACGGCTGGCGTAAAACAGGCACTATCCTAAGTGCGGTGCATTTTGATAACGTTTTATGGCTACAAGTGGTGTTAAATAATAATTTTGAACCTAATACGCAATTTAGATTGGCTGGCAGTGAAACACTGTTAAATGCCGTTCCATTGCCTTATGGGCTTGAATAACTTGCAGGATAAAAAATTGGGCTTAATGCCCAATTTTCTGGTTTGTCGTTAATTGTTGATAAGCGAAATACGCTAACTGTATTGCAATTACATAACAAAGTGTGGCGGTTTTGCGGTTGTTTTTGACTTTAGATCTATGTATCAATTATCCCTATTATTTTAGATCTTCAAGATGATTAAAATTTTGAAAGGCGTTTTTTTGTGTGGAGAAATCCACTGCAATGGCGTGATTTTCTCGCATAAACTGTAACATTCGCCGTTCGTCTTTTTGTAAATATGTGCGTAAATTTTCCGTCAATAAGGGAGAAACAAGGCAAAATGTGGGGTGTTCGCGTTCTCCATCTGTGGCATAAGTGAGAAAAATAGAGGATTTTTTCACCGCACTTTTATTTTGCGTTTCGTTGTCTAAAAAGGGCTGTTGCAGTTTTTCCACTAAATCTAAAGGTAAGAACGGGCAATCGCAAGGCACAAATAAAACCAAATCACTTTTCGCTCGGGTTAATCCCGCTAACATACCGCTAAGCGGACCCTGGAAATCGGCTAAATCATCAGCAAACACAGGCAAGCCACTTTGTCGATAAATGGCTTGATTACGATTGGCATTCACAGCCACTTCCGCCACTTGATTTTTCAGCCGTTGATAACAATGCCAAAAGAGCGGCACGCCTTGATAAAGTTGTAACCCCTTATCCACACCGCCCATACGCCTTGCCAAACCGCCAGCTAAAATTACCGCACTGATTTCCATTACTTCCTCCACTTAATGATGGTTTATTTTACGAGGTTAGTCTAGAAATGAGCAAATGAAAAGTGCGGTGTGAAAATGGAGGGATTTTCAGCTTTCATTGAAGTTTATGGTTTTTTACCCCAGCTTATTCCTTTCTCAAAATAATTAAAGTATCATTCAACCTTTTGTTATTCTTGGTGAGGAAGTGCTATGAAATGTCATCGTTTAAATGAAGTGTTGGAATTGTTGCAGCCTTATTGGTCGCAAGATCCTGATTTGAGCTTAACCCAAATTTTGCAGAAAATTGCTGATGAGGCGGGCTTTGATAAACCTGTGGCGGAATTGACCGATGAGGTGATCATCTATCATTTAAAAATGTATGGCACAGATAAAAATGAGCCAATTCCGGGAATTAAAAAAGATTACGAAGAAGATTTCAAAACTGCGTTGTTAAAAGCACGCGGTATCATTAAATAAGGATTATCTCAATGAAAAAATTGCTTTTTACACTGGTTTCTTTTTTTGCGGTGGCAAATGTGCAGGCGGCGGATTTAACTGAGGGAAAACAATATGTTACCTTAAATACCGAGCGTTCGGTGCAGCCTGAGGTGGTTGAGTTTTTCTCATTCTATTGCCCGCATTGTTATGCCTTTGAAATGGACTATCACATTCCTGAAAAAGTGGAAAATGCTTTGCCTGAAGGAACGAAATTTAAACAATATCACGTTAATTTCTTAGGTTTTCAATCAGAAAACTTAACTCGTGCGTGGGCGTTGGCAATGGCGTTAGGCGTGGAAAAGAAAGTGAAAGCCCCTTTATTTGAAGCGGCACAAAGTGCGGTGCGAAATCGCGATCAAAATGCCCCAAGTTTAGCGGATATTCGCCAAATTTTCATTGATAATGGGGTGAGTGCGGAGCAGTTTGACGGCGGCATTAATAGTTTTGCGGTAACAGGGCTTTATAATCAGCAAGTGCAAGCGGCACAGCGTTTTGATGTCCACGGCGTGCCAGATTTTTATGTGAATGGCAAATATCGCATCAATCCTGAGGGCTTATCTCACACCCAAGACGGCTTTATTCAAGATTATGTGGACACGGTGAAAGCCTTGCTACAAAAGTAACAAATCCATTGCAAAAAGACTAAAAAATTGGTTTAATGCGTGCCGATTTTGAATACGGAAAACTGAGGATATTATGGCAGAAAGTTTTAGTGTAACCCGTCGCTTTTTTGACGATAAAAACTATCCCCGCGGTTTTGCTCGCCACGGTGATTATACGATTAAAGAATCTCAAGTGTTAGAGCAATATGGTCAAGCGTTCAAAGCGTTAGAATCTGGTGAACGCACGCCAGCAACCGAAGAAGAAACGGCATTTGTTGCTTTTTGTAAAGGCGAACGCCCAGCCGAAACGTTCTTCGAGAAAACGTGGGATAAATACCGTTCTCGTATTTCCGCAACAAAACGTGTTTATACGCTCTCTGGCGTGGTGGGTGCGGATAATTTAGACGATTTTTCTGCCGAATAAAACAGCACATTTTGACGAAACAAGGGCTTGAAT
This sequence comes from Avibacterium paragallinarum, assembly GCF_900450705.1. Lineage (GTDB taxonomy): Bacteria > Pseudomonadota > Gammaproteobacteria > Enterobacterales > Pasteurellaceae > Avibacterium > Avibacterium paragallinarum. Next base: position 739,197 of record NZ_UGHK01000001.1, on the reverse strand, counting down.
ATTCAAGCCCTGATTTTTTATCGCTAACACAATAAACTAGCCATTCTGACAGAAAAGAGCCAGCAATCTTATGCAATACAATCCCGATCATTATTCACAGCAATTAGAAAAAAAACAGCAAAAACTGACCGCACTTTTATCTCCGTTCAACGCTCCTGCGTTGGAGGTGTTCGATTCCCCCGCGTTGCATTACCGAATGCGGGCGGAGTTTCGCATTTGGCATCAAGGCTCGGATTTTTATCATATTATGTTTGATCCGCAAACCCGCAAGCCCTACCGCATTGATGATTTCCCCATTGCTAGCCAGCTTATCAATCAAATGATGCAAAGAATTTTGCCTCTGCTGAAAGCTGAGCCTGCTCTTAGCCATCGTCTGTTTCAAATCGACTATCTCAGCACGCTGAGCAATAAGATCATCGTCAGTCTGCTGTATCACAAAACCCTTGATGAACAATGGCAACAAGCAGCCCAACAACTACGCCAAAACTTGCAACAACAAGGCTTTGATGTACAACTGATCGGGCGTGCAAGCAAGCAAAAAATTTGTTTGGATCAGGATTATGTTGATGAAATTTTACCCGTCAATGGCAAAAATTACACCTATCGCCAAGTGGAAAACAGTTTCACCCAACCGAATGCGGCGGTGAATTGCAAAATGTTACAGTGGGCGATGGATTGCACTCAAAACAGCCAAGGGGATCTGCTTGAGCTTTATTGTGGCAACGGCAATTTTTCCATTGCCCTGGCACAAAATTTCCGCAACGTGCTAGCAACGGAAATCGCCAAACCCTCTGTGGCAGCAGCACAATTTAACATTCAAGCCAACCACATTGACAATTTGCAAATTATCCGAATGTCAGCGGAGGAATTTACCCAAGCGATGAACGGCGTGCGTGAATTTAATCGCTTAAAAGGGATTAATCTGCGTGAGTATGAATGCAACACGATTTTTGTCGATCCGCCACGAGCGGGGCTAGACCCCGACACGGTGAAACTGGTGCAACAATACGATCGCATTTTGTATATCTCCTGCAATCCCCATACCTTATGCAACAACCTCACCAGCCTTTGCCAAACGCACCGCATCGAGCGTTCCGCCTTATTCGATCAATTTCCTTACACGGAACATATGGAGGCGGGTGTATGGTTGCAACGAAAATAGCCCTTCAGCTCCTCTGCGAAACAAAAATGCCCGAAAAATTCACCGCACTTTGTGAACGAGAAGGCTTAGTTCATCAGCCAGAAAGCCCGCTAGCATTGGTACAAACCGAACAAAATGGGATTGAACGTTTAGAGCTACGCAAGCTAGATGAACCCAAGCTGGGGGCGGTTTATGTGGATTTTGTCAGCGGCACGCTTGCCCATCGGCGTAAATTTGGTGGCGGACGAGGCGAAGCCATCGCCAAAGCGGTCGGTATCAAAAAAGATTATCTCCCCACTGTGATTGACGCAACCGCAGGGCTGGGGCGAGATGCTTTTGTGCTAGCCGCAATTGGCTGCCAAGTGCGTTTGGTCGAACGCCACCCTGTGGTGCGATTGTTGTTGCAAGACGGCTTACAGCGAGCCTACCAAGATGCTGAAATTGGCACAATGATGCAACAAAATATGCAACTCCTGCCCGAAACTCATATCGCCGAATTAGCCCCACAAGGCATTCAAGCTGACGTGGTTTACCTTGATCCGATGTATCCACACAAAGCCAAAAGTGCGTTGGTGAAAAAAGAAATGCGAATTTTCCAGCATTTGGTTGGTGCAGATGAAGATGCCGATCAACTCCTCTCCCCCGCCTTACAAATCGCCCAAAAACGCGTAGTGGTAAAACGCCCTGACTACGCCACATTTCTCGCCGAAAAAGCACCGCACTTTAGCCGTGAAACCAAAAATCATCGTTTTGATATTTATAGTCTTTTGTAAAAATAGAATTGATTTTTAGAAACAATAATGGGTGATGACTAAGTTTTACTCTGGTTATTAATCAATGAAATTTTGGTAAAAGTCGATATTGTATAGTTAAAAAAGAGGCTTAACGCCCAAATATAGGATGTTAAGCCAATTCTGTGAATCGAGAGAATGCAAAAATTAGGACTAATGAAAGTAATATATTAGACTTAATTCTTTTGATAGTTCGGAATTTTATTTCTTTCCTGTCATAAATTTAAAAGAGGTATTAATCTCTAAAATTATTAAACTGGAATGGCTGACCTAATTCTGCATTTTTTACCAGTTGGATCACTGCTTGCAAGTCATCACGAGATTTCCCCGTTACGCGAACCTGTTCCCCTTGAATTTGAGTTTGCACTTTGAGTTTGGATTCTTTGATCAACTTGGTAAGTTTTTTCGCCATATCCGTTTCGATACCTTGTTTCAGCTTAATTTCTTTGCTGAAGGTTTTACCACTGTGTTCATATTCTGTTGGAATATCCAATGATGCAGAATCAATGCCACGCTTAATGCAGGCGTTACGCAAAATATCCACTAACTGCTCCACTTGGAAATCGGATTCGCTCACTACTTTAATAGTTTCGTTTTTTTCGTTCAGTTCGATAGAAGACGGAACATTGCGGAAATCCCAGCGGTTTGATAAATCGCGGTTGGCATTTTCCACCGCATTGCGGACTTCGTGCGAATCCAGTTCGGAAACAATATCAAATGAAGGCATTTTTACTCCTCGTTTTTCATTATTCGGTCATTTGCACCTAAAATACATAAAAGTGCGGTTAAGTCGGCAAAGTTTATCACAATTTGTGCCTGTTGTTGTACTTTTGGCTTGGCGTGAAAGGCAACGCCTAAATTTGCTACCTTCATCATCGGCAAATCGTTTGCCCCGTCGCCAATAGCCACGGTGTTTTCCATTGGGATATGGTATTGTGAGGCGAGTTGTTCAAGTGTGCGGGCTTTATATTGTGCGTCCACCACTGCCCCTTTTACCTCGCCCGTTAAAATGCCATTCGCAATTTCAAATTGGTTTGACACGGCGGCATCAAGTGCGAGTTCATCTTTCAAATAGTCAGCGAAATAGGTGAAGCCCCCTGAAGCAATGGCAGTTCGCCAGCCGTATTTTTGCAAGGTTTTAAGGGTTTCTTTTAGCCCTGAGGTGAGGGGGAGGTTTTCTCTCACCTGTTGCAAAATCTGTTCTTTCGCCCCTTTTAAGGTGGCGACACGGCGGCGTAGGCTTTGTTCAAAATCTAACTCGCCACGCATTGCTTGCTCGGTGATTTGCGACACCATCTCCCCCGTGCCTGCTAATTTGGCAATTTCATCAATACATTCTATTTGAATCGCAGTGGAATCCATATCCATCACCAGCAAGCCCTTTTGTTGTAAGCGGGCGTGAAAATTCAAATACGCAATGTCCACCCCGAGTTGATGGGCATAGCTTTGCCATTGTGCGTCCCATTGCCCTTGTAATAACACAACGGTATTTTGCTGTTCATTCCAATAATCAAAAAGCATAAAATTTACACCGCACTTTTGTTGGAAGTTCATTAACGTGGCAAAATTCAGCTTGTCGCCATAAAGAATAAAATACGCCTGTGCCGTAGAACGCGGTAAATTTTGACGCAGCGGGCAAGGCAGGGTTGGAAATGGCTGTTGGAGCGAGTGGAGATTTTGTGTTTGCATAGGAAATCCTGTAAATTATCGTGATGTTAGATATTTTCGTGCGACGAACCGCAAAATAGCTTAAAATGCCGACTATTCTAGCCTATTTTATAAAAATTTGGGGAAAATAACTTGCCACTCATTAAAGAAAAAGCGTTAAAAATCACGATGCTGTTGGTGATCGTCGGATTCTGTGCGGGGATTGTCGGCGTGGTTTTCTTTGGCGTGCAACAATTTAAATGGGGTTCGCAGTTGGCGAGCATTAATCAAGTTACCAATTTATCCCATTTATTGGTTCGCCAACAAACCCATCTGTTTTCAATTTTGCTGATTAATAATGCGAAAGCTGAGCAATTAACAGAAAATTTGGATAAATTCACCAAAGAGGGCTTTATTGTTGATGCCTCTATTTATTCTAACAAAGGGGAATTGCTCGCCCAAAGTTCCAACCACGCCCTCAGCCATTTTCCTTCAAACAGCGAGGCGACGCCGAATAAGGATTATCAACAGGTGGTTGAGCCGATTTATTCTGCCAATGGCGTAGAGGGATTTTTACGCGTTACCTTTAACAGCAAATATCGCCAAACCACACAGCAGAAAATTAATCAGATTTTCAATCGGTTGTATGGCGAGCTGATCATTCTTTTTTTTACGGGCTTTTTGCTTGCGAGCAGCATGTATTATTTTATCAAGCATTATCGCCGTCATAAGCCACATAAATCCACAGTGCCAACGGTGGCACAAACGTCTCGCCCTGCGTCAAGATTAACCTATCACCGCCGCCGCAAAGGATTAAGAAAATAAAAAACCGCACCTTAAAAGTGCGGTTGGATTTTGAATCGTTTTTTAAATCTGAATTACGCTAATTTTTTGATTTGAGCAGATAATTTAGATTTGTGGTTCGCAGCTTTGTTTTTGTGGATTAAGCCTTTAGAAGCCATACGATCCACAACTTTTTGCATTTCGACAAAAGCGGCTTCAGCAACGGCTTTTTCACCTGCTGCTACGGCTGCGTAAACTTTTTTAATGTAAGTACGCATCATAGAGCGTTGGCTTGCATTGTGTTGGCGGCGTTTTTCAGATTGAACCGCACGTTTTTTAGCTGACTTGATATTAGCCAAGGTCAAACTCCTAAAAATTTCTGTTAGTTTATGGAATAAATAAAGGCGTAAACTATGCCTTTTCGTTCAATAATTGTCAATAAACAATTAGCAAAATTTAGCTTGATTACTCGGTGAGACACAACCGAAAGTCTGCATCGTTCGCGAAAAATGCGGCTTTCAAAATTAGCCCACCAAACGATGTGGGCGAGATTTTATCAGTTTTTTTGGCTAGAATATAGCTTAAAAACAAAATTTCTATACAATTAAGCCAAATTTTTCTTGATGAGAAAGCTATTTTGAGTAAACGATTATTAAAATCTGGCATTATCGTCAGTGTAATGACCTTAGTTTCCCGCGTCTTGGGGCTGGTACGAGATGTGATCATCGCCCAAATTATCGGGGCGGGTGTGGCAGCTGATGTGTTTTTATTCGCCAATCGCATTCCCAATTTTTTACGCCGTTTATTTGCCGAAGGGGCATTTTCTCAAGCCTTTGTGCCTGTGTTGGCGGAATACCAAAAAGCCGGCGATCTCAGCAAAACTCAGCAATTTATCAGCAAAGTGTCTGGCACTTTGGGAGGATTGGTTACCCTTGTTACCCTTTTTGCGATGGTCGGATCGCCTGTCGTTGCCGCTATTTTTGGCACGGGCTGGTTCATCGACTGGCTTAATGACGGGGTAAACGCGGAAAAATTCGAGCAGGCCTCGTTATTACTCAAAATTACCTTTCCCTACCTGTGGTTTATCACCTTTGTCGCCCTCTCAGGGGCGATTTTAAACACTTTGGGCAAGTTCGGCGTAATGGCGTTTTCCCCTGTGTTGCTCAATGTGGCGATGATTTGCACCGCACTTTTTCTTGCCCCTCATACCAGCAGCCCCGATCTCGCCTTGGCTATCGGGATTTTTATCGGCGGATTGCTACAATTTTTATTTCAACTGCCGTTCTTAAAAAAAGCAGGGCTTTTGGTGAAACCGCGATGGGCGTGGAATGATGAAGGGGTGAAGAAAATTCGTACGCTGATGATCCCCGCGTTATTCGGCGTTTCCGTGAGCCAAATCAATTTACTGCTTGATACCTTTATCGCCAGTTTCCTGATGACAGGCTCGATTAGCTGGCTGTATTATTCCGATCGCTTGCTCGAATTTCCTCTTGGGCTTTTTGGTATCGCCATTTCTACTGTGATCTTGCCAACCCTCGCCCGCCACCACGTTAATCGTTCGGATAATGCCGAACAAAGTGCGGTGGATTTTCGCAACACAATGGATTGGGGCGTGCGAATGATTTTGTTGCTCGGCGTGCCTGCGATGATCGGCATTGGCGTGTTGGCACAACCGATGTTGCTAGTGCTATTTATGCGAGGTCAATTCCTCTTTTCTGATGTGCAAGCCGCTTCCTATTCCCTGCTCGCCTTTAATGCGGGGCTGTTGAGCTTTATGCTGATTAAAATTCTCGCCAATGGTTACTATGCCCGCCAAGACACCAAAACCCCCGTGAAAATCGGCATTATCGCAATGGTGAGCAATATGGCATTTAACCTGCTTGCCATTCCCTTTAGTTATGTGGGTTTAGCCATTGCTTCTGCGATGTCTGCCACGCTGAACGCCTATTTGCTCTATCGTGGCTTGGCTCGGGCAAATATTTATCATTTTAGTAAACAAAGTGCGGTGTTTTTTGTCAAAGTTTTATTGGCAGGGCTGGCTATGGGCGGCGTAATTTGGCACTATTGCCCAAGTTTAGACCTTTGGCAACAAATGAGTTTTTTACAACGCGTTCATTGGCTCGCTTGGCTGATTGCCCTCGCCGCCCTGATTTATGTCGCAGCATTAGCTCTATTTGGTGTGCGTAAACGGCATTTATTGCATTCATAAAAAATGCGATCAAAACGCACTGCATTTACATTCATTTGAGCCTTGTGGCATAGTAGATTGAGCTAGAAATAAAGCCTAAGCTGAATAAATAACTTAGAAAAAATGATAAAATTATTACAACAAAAAAAACGCCATTTACGCATAGTATCTTGCCTAATGATGGGCTGTAGCATCATCAGTTTTAATGCTCAAGCCGAGCATCGCGTTGATTTAAAAGTCATCGGCGTGAAAGGGGTAAAAGCCATTGAAAACGTGGATATTTACACCAAAATGATCGACAGCGAAGAAGCTGACGGTTCAGATCGCTATCAATATTTAGTTAGCGAAGCCATCAAAAAAGCCTTAAGGGTTTATGGTTATTACAATATCAAAATTGATTTTTCCCTCCAGCCCGCGAAAGATGGCAAACGCCCTGTGCTGATTGCCGATGTGAATGCGGGCAAGCCCGTGTTGCTCGCGGGGTTTGATGTGCTAGTGTTAGGGCAAGGCAAAGACGATGAAGCCTTTCAAGTCTTAGAGAAAAAACTGCCGAAAATCGGCGATATGCTGTATCACTCAAAATATGACGATTACAAAAGTAGCCTGCAAACCATAGCCCTCGCACGGGGGTATTTTGATGCGGAATTTGAGGCTTCGCAGTTGTTAGTCAAGCCTTCCACCGATCAAGGCTGGTGGAAACTGATTTACAACACGGGGGATCGCTACCGCTTCGGACGGTTTACCTTTACTCGTTCGCAGATTCGCGAGGATTATTTACACAATATGATGGAGATCAAAGAGGGACAACCTTACTTGATCAATGATCTTTCCAGTTTCACCAATGATTACACCTCCACCAACTGGTTCAGCTCGGTATTAGTGCAACCTAACTTAGATGAAAAAAATAAAATCGTCAATGTTGATGTGCTACTCACGCCTCGCAAGAAAAACTCAATGGACATCGGGATCGGCTATTCCACCGATGTAGGGCCTCGCCTCCAATTCGGCTGGCTGAAGCCTTGGATCAATAGTCGTGGGCATAGCTTCAACCTTAATGTTTATGCGTCCTCTCCGAAGCAAACCATTGAAGCCACTTACAAAATGCCGCTGCTGAAAAATCCTTTACGCTATTATTATGAATTTTCTACGGGGTATGAACAGGAAAATAGCAACGACACCGAAACCTCCGCCGCGACCTTTGCCGCGTTACGCTATTGGAATCGCCCAACGGGTTGGCAACACGCACTGGGTTTGCGGGTGCGTTATGATTCCTTTATTCAAGCGGATCATTCCGATAAAACTTGGCTTGTCTATCCCACCGCCTCGGCAAGTCGTACAAGGCTGAAAGGTGGCGTGTTCCCAACCTGGGGCGATACTCAGCGTATCACGGTGGATTTTGGACGCAAAATCTGGCTGTCTGATGTGAATTTCTTGAAAGTGCAAGCCTCAACCGCGTGGATTCGCACCTTCGCTGACAACCATCGCTTTTTAGTTCGCGGAGAAATCGGTTGGCTCAAAACTAGCGACTTTGAACGCATTCCGCCCGCACTTCGCTTTTTCGCGGGGGGTGATCGCAGCGTGAGAGGCTACGGCTATAAAAAAATCTCGCCCAAAAATAGCGAAGGAAAATTGATCGGTGCGTCTAAATTGCTGACGGGCAGTGCGGAATATCAATATCAAGTGTACGAAGATTGGTGGCTCGCGACCTTTGCCGACACGGGGCTTGCAGCAGACAAATACAGCGTTGATGAACTGCGTTACGGAGCTGGCGTGGGCGTACGTTGGGCTTCCCCGATCGGGGCGATTAAATTTGACATCGCCACCCCCATTCGCGATAAAGACAACAGCAAAAATATTCAATTTTACATTGGATTAGGTTCAGAATTATAAAAAAGGCATATGGCTATGGCTCAAAACGAAGATCAAAAAACGCAAAATCATCGCACCGCACTTGAACAACCTCAAGCGTCCGCAGAGCAAAACGGCACGCCAACGCCTCCCGTAGTAAAAAAACGCCATTGGGGAAAATGTGTGCTGATGATAAGTGCGGTCATTTTTTTGCCTATTTTTTTCCTCATCGCCGCCTTAGCCACCCCGTTCGGGCAGCATAAGCTGATCCAGCTCGCGGATAAATTGATGGATAGCCTGAGCATTGAACGCACAGAGGGGGATTTGCAACAAGGGCTAGTGCTAACCAATCTCACCTATCAGCAACAAGGGGTGAAAACCCACCTCGCCCAAGCCCGCGTGCAACTGGATTTTCATTGCTTAATGCAAAAACAAGTTTGCCTGCGGGATCTCAGCCTGCAAGATCCGCAGATCGAGATCGATACTGCCCTGCTGCCGCCGTCAGAGGAAAAAAACGAACCCAGCACGCCAATGCACAAAATTGAGCTGCCGATTTCCGTTCAGGTGGATCAAGTGAATGTGCAAAATCTGCAAGTTAAGATCGATGAGAACCAAATAAATTTAGCCCGTTTTCACACCGCACTTAGTCTAAATAACGAACAAGGTTTTACCCTTGCCCCAACGCAGATCGATCAATTAATCGTTCAAATGCAAAATAGTTCCTCAACTAAAGCTGAAAACGAAGATACCAAATCAGCGAGCAATGAGGCGAAAAATTCCCCGATTGATTGGCAAGCGTTAGAGCAAAAACTCAGCCAGCCACTTTTAGCCGATCTACCAAAAATTGAGCTGCCTTTTGATTTCCACATTCAAAATATTGAAGGAACACAGTGGCAATATGTCAGCACTAATGGCGAACAAAAACAGCAAATTAACCTACCGCACTTACAACTCAAAGCGGACAGCAACGGCGATCGCGTTGAACTACAAACACTAAGCATTGAAAGCTCTGTGGGAACGCTTGAAGGGCAGGGGCAAATTCAACTGGCGGAGCAATTTCCGTTGAATGTCAAATTGCAAAGCCATATCGCCCAAATCGAGCAAGAAAAACAGCTTGTTTTACCAAAGACAGATTTAACCCTCAACCTTTCGGGGGAATTACGCGGCAAAACGCAGCTTGATGTACAAACCTCTGGCGGGATTAACGCCCATCTGAATGCCGAAGCTCAACTCAACGTGGAGAGAACCCCGCTGAACCTCAGCCTCAGCAGCCAAAATGTGCAGTATCCTTTTGATCTAAAAGAAAAAGATCCGCTGAAAATTAAGGATCTTTCCTTACAAGTTAGTGGGGATTTACTGGATTATCGCATTCAACTCAACGGCAATGCACAGGGTATGGGCGTGCCTCGCACCAAACTGACGAGCCTGATTAACGGGGGGCTTTCGCAAGCGACAATCTCCCAATTTCAACTGAAAACCTTGCAAGGGACGGCAAATTTACAAGGCAACATTAATTGGGCTGATGGCGTGCAATGGCAAAGTGGGCTGGATTTTGCTCAGCTCAATATCAGGCCTTATTTGCCGACAATGCCCGCTGTGCTATCGGGAAAACTCGCGACACAAGGCGAGATCAAAGGGCAAAAATGGCAAATGCAGGTGGCTGATTTAGCCATAAACGGCACACTTTCACGACAACCGCTCAGTTTGGTGGGCGAACTCAACGCCAGTAATGACAGCCTATTAACCATTCCTAATTTAGTACTGGATTATGGCAAAAACCACATCGCTGTAAAGGGCAATGTGGGGAAGCAATCCGACTTAGCACTCAATATCCAAGCTCCTGATTTAAAAGGTTTATTGCCTGATTTATCCGCCAGTTTAGCGGGCTATGCTAATCTCAAAGGGGATATTCACTCGCCGAATATCGACGTGGATTTAACAGGAAGCCGTATCCACTTTCAACAACTGCAACTTAACCAATTTAGCCTGAAAGGCCGTATCAGTGCGGATCAAGTGATTCAAGGAAGTCTTGAGATGGATATAAACGGCTTGCATTATGACAGTGTTGCCCTCAATCAAGCCAACTTGAGTTTGAAAGGCGATGAGAAAAATCATAGCTTGCAACTCCAATCGCAAGGCAAACCTGTAGCGGCGAATTTAAAAATCACAGGAAATTTTGACCGCACTTCACAAGTTTGGAAAGGCGTGCTAAGTGGCGTGGATATTCAATCCCCTATCGGAAAATGGCAAACCAATCAGGCGGTGAATATCGCTTACAACCAACAAAAAATCGAAGCCAACATTGCTTCCCATTGTTGGCTGAATAGCGACATTGAGCTTTGCTTCCCTACGGCATTTACTGCTGGAAAATCGGGAGAATTGCCGTTCCAATTACGCAAGTTAGATCTTAATTTAGTGAATAAACTGCTGGAAAAAGAACAATTTAAAGGCATTTTACAAAGTAACGGAAAAGTGGAATGGGCGACTAATCAGCCACTTAAATTAAATGTTGAACTGACGGGCAATCATTTAGAAATGGCGGAGAAACTGGACTACCGCACCTTTAGACTGCCGATTTCCAATTTAACCGTCAAAGCCCAAATGGCGAACGATCAATTACATTTAGATAGCCAAGTGGATCTGGCGGATAACGGGCGTTTAAATACACAACTTAGCATACAAGATTTAGCTAAATCACGCACGTTAGGCGGCACGATCAGCGTTCAGCATCTGAATTTAAAACTGGCAAATCAGCTACTTTCGAGCGGTGAGAAAGTCAATGGTGAAATTATGGCAAATCTCACCCTTGGCGGAAATCTGAATAATCCGCTATTGCACGGGAATTTTGATGTTAATCAAATCAGTGCTATCACCAAAACCCTGCCTTTTGAAATTAAACAAGGGAACTTGGCACTGCGTTTTATGGGTAATCACTCCACCTTGCAAGGAGCATTGCAAACCCCAGATAGCCGTTTAGATCTAAGCGGTGATGCCAATTGGCGGGACATCGAACATTGGAACACGCATTTAATCGCCAAAGCCGATCGCTTCAGCGTAAATATCCCTGCAATGGCTAAATTAAAAGTCAGCCCAAATGTAGCACTTTCTGCCAGCCCGAAATTGTTGGATATTTCTGGCACGGTAGATATTCCTTGGGCAAGAATTGCCATTGAAGGGTTACCCGACAGTGCGGTCGCCGTAAGCAGCGATGAAGTGATTTTAGACGGGCCAGACAAAACCAAAATCACCCCGCTCACACAAGGGCAAATCAAAGCACAAACCCAAAGCGGTATGCAAATTCGTTCCGATTTGAAGATCATCATCGGCAAAGAAGTAACACTGAAAGCCTATGGCTTAAAATCTAGTCTTAATGGTACGCTTTCAGTACAACAAGATAATGGTAATCTCGGATTATACGGACAAATTTATCTGCAAAATGGACGTTACGCTGCTTATGGGCAAGATTTATTTATTCGTAAAGGACAAATTAGCTTCTCGGGTTTACCTTCGCAGCCTATGCTAAATATTGAGGCGATTCGTAATCTAGCTACTATGGAAAATAGTAATGTTACCGCTGGGGTTAAAGTTATTGGACTGGCAAGTTCACCTGAAATTACTGTGTTTTCTGATCCAGCATCCTCACAAGATGAAGCCCTTTCTTATTTACTGACAGGGCGTTCTTTAGAAAACAGTGGCGAAGCGGGAACCGGCGGTTCGATCGGAGCAGCCTTACTCGGAATGGGCTTAGCCAAAAGCGGTAAATTAGTCGGCGGTATTGGCGAAGCCTTTGGTGTTCAAGACCTTAGCTTAGGCACGCAAGGGGTGGGCGACAGCTCAAAAGTTACCGTGAGCGGCAATATTACTCCTCGTTTACAACTCAAATATGGGGTAGGATTATTTGACGGGTTGGCAGAATTTACCGTGCGGTATAAATTACTGCCGCAACTTTATTTACAGTCTGTTTCTGGCGTAAGCCAAGCAGTGGATCTTCTTTATCATTTTGATTTCTAAGGCAATAAGGGCAATGTATGAATAACGAAAACCTTTTAAGCAAAGCGTCGGATTATGTCCATCAGCGTGGCGAAGTGAAAGAAATTGCTGCCATTGATTTAGGCTCGAACAGCTTTCATATGATTGTCGCCCGTATTATCAACGGCTCAATTCAAGTGCTTTCTCGCCTCAAACAGAAAGTTCAGCTCGCCGAAGGGCTTGATGAAAACAATCGCCTCAGCCAAGAGGCAATTCAACGAGGGGTAAATTGCCTTGCTCTTTTTGCTGAACGCTTACAAGGTTTCAAGGCGGAAAATGTAAATGTGGTCGGCACATTCACCCTCCGAACTGCCGTCAATAATGACGAATTTTTACGCCAAGCCGCCCAAGTTTTCCCCTATTCTATCAATATTATTAGTGGGCAAACGGAAGCCAAAACCATTTACGCAGGCGTTTCGCATACTCAGCCTGAAATCGGACGGAAATTTGTGGTGGACATCGGCGGCGGCTCAACAGAAATGATCATCGGTGAAGATTTCCACCCGCTCATCGCCGAAAGTCGCCATATGGGCTGCGTGAGCTTTGCGAAAAAATTCTTTCCCAATGGCGACATTTCTGCCGAAAATTTTCAGCGGGCAAAACAAAGTGCGGTCAATAAAATTGAAGATTTAGCTTTTGAATACCGCAAATTGGGCTGGCAATCAGTACTTGGCTCATCTGGCACGATCAAAACTGTTTACCAAGTGATTGCCGCTAATCTCGATCCAAATGGCATTATCACTCCATCGCGTTTAGCACAGCTTAGCAAAAAAGTGTTATCGGTTCAGCATTTTGATGATCTGCATTTAGACGGGCTAAATGAAGATCGTGCCGATGTGTTCGTGCCAGGGCTTGCTATTTTAACTGCCGTGTTTGAGGTTTTCGGCATTGAAGAAATGCGATATTCTGACGGAGCATTGCGTGAAGGTGTGATGTACAGTCTTGAAAAAACTTTTCAAATGAGCAATATTCGCTTACGCACTGCTCTTGCCCTCACCGAACAATTTAATTTAGATATTGAACAGTCGGAACGTGTTTATAAAAGCGTCAAATTGCTTACTACACAATACAGGATTTGGAAAAATCCAAAGTTACAGGAAGAAATATGTGATATTTTGTTTTGGGCTGCTCGACTGCACGAAGTAGGCCTTGTAATCAACCACAAAGGTGTGCAAAAACATTCGGCATATATTTTACAAAATATGGAATTACCGGGTTTTGATAAAGAGCAGCAACGCCTGCTTGCTACTTTAGTTCGCTATCAAATTAATAATATTAAGCTCTCTGATTTGGCTAAATTTTCCCGCTATAATGTACAGGATATCCTCGCCCTAATCCGTCTGCTTCGTTTAGCGATTTTGCTCAATAAATCTCGCCAAGCTAGTGTAATTAGCGAAAAAATAACCCTAAAAACCGACCGCACTTCAACTGAGTGGACATTGCAATTTGAGGACAATTATCTAAATGAAAATCCCCTTATACGAAATGATCTTATTACAGAACATCATCGGCTTAAAGAATTAGGGTTAGTGCTCTATTTTGAATAACACATAAAAAACGTATTTAATCTAAGATTAAATACGTTTTCACTTATTAGGATTGGTTAAACCAAAATAAGATTTTGCTCCAAAGACAATATAATTTGAAAGGTGATAAGAATCGCATATTCTTTCGAAATTAATCTGATTTTTTTGGCAAATGAATGTTCATTTGTGGGAATGGGATTTCGATACCTGCTTCGTCAAAGGCGAGTTTGACTTTTTCTGTAACATCAAAATGCACCGCCCAGTAATCAGACGTATTCACCCAAGGACGAACCACAAGTTGTACGCTATTTGCTGCTAAAGCTCCAACGGCAATCGTTGGAGTCGGTTCTTTTAAGATGCGGGAATCTTGATCCAAAATATTTGCTACAATGCTTTTCGCTTGTTCAATATTGGATTTATAGTCAATATCAAAAATAAAATCGATACGCCGTGTAGCGTTGCTGGAGTAATTTGTGATGCTGTTGCCAAACACTTTGCCGTTCGGGATTAAGATGGTTTTGTTATCGCCTGTGCGTAATTCCAAAAATAGGATCCCGATTTTCTCTACTTTTCCTACTGTACCGCTAGATTCGATCACATCGCCTTTCTTAAAGGGTTTGAAAAGCAAAATCATCACACCTGCGGCAAAATTTTGCAGTGAGTTTTGCAATGCTAAGCCAACGGCTAAGCCAGCCGCACCAATTAATGCCACAAGGGAAGAAGTATTAATGCCGAGTTGGGAAAGGGCAGCAATAATCACCATTAAGAGGAATAAAAAATAGCTGATTGAAGAAACAAAACTTTGCAACATTTCATCTTTACTTGAATGTAGCACCGCTTTACCCAGTAATCGGCTCAAGAGGCGGGCGATGCTTTTGCCGATGACATAAATGGCGATGGCAAGTAACAATTTTATGCCATAGGGTATGAGATATTGTTGTAATAGTTGCGAAAACTCCATTGAATGCACTTTGTCGATTAATTCGGAAGTTTGTGCCGGAAGATTGATGTTTTGCTCTGTGGTGGTTACTTCTGTTGTCATAAATTACCTTTAGCATTAGGGTTGAAAAAACAGCGATAAAATGCACCGCACTTTATTGCTCTCTACTTTTGCTTAGTCAAAAAACCTTGTTAGAGGTTCATTTTGCGTTGTCTTTTTTCTTTGGACGTTGCCAGCCTTGAATGTGGCGTTGTGGCACGCGTGAAATCACCAGTTCATCTTGTGCGATGTTTTTGGTTACCGTTGTGCCTGCCGCAATAGTCGCACCATTTGCAATCTTCACAGGGGCAACGAGTTGGCTGTCTGAGCCGACAAACACGTCATCGCCAATAATAGTTTTAAATTTGTTCGCACCGTCATAATTACAGGTGATCACTCCCGCACCAATATTACAATTTGAGCCAATTTCGCTATCGCCCACATAGCTGAGGTGGTTCACTTTCGAGCCTTTGCCGATGTGTGATTTCTTCACTTCAACGAAGTTGCCGATATGGGTTTGCGCGGCAAGTTCTGTACCTGGGCGAAGGCGGGCAAAAGGCCCAATTTTCGCTTCTTCGCCAATCACGGCATCTTCAAATACAGAATAAGGTTTGATTTCCACATCATCACCAATTACGCAATCTTTGATAATGCAACCTGCACCAATTTTAACCCGATCGCCCAGCTTCACGTTGCCCTCGATAATCACATTCACATCAATCTCTACTTCTTTACCGTGAAGGATTTCGCCACGCAAATCAAAGCGATTGGGATCACGCAAACTCACGCCCGCAAGCAATAATTTTTCCGCTTGTTTACGCTGATAATAACGCTCAAGCTCCGCCAGTTGTAAGCGGTTATTCGTGCCCTCCACTTCCATAATGTCGCTCGCTGGTACAGCGGCAACTTGGCAGCCGTCTTGGTTTGCGAACTTGATCACATCGGTCATATAATATTCGCCTTGTGCGTTGTTGTTATCCAACTTAGCCAACCATTTTTTAAAGCTCGCCCCGCTAGATACCATCACGCCCGTGTTCACTTCTTGAATGGCGAGCTGTTCGGGGCTGGCATCTTTTTGTTCCACAATCGCCACCACGTTGCCGTCTTGGCGGATAATTCGCCCGTAGCCTGTTGGGTCGTCCAAATGAGCGGTTAATAACGCAATGCCGTTTTCAGGCTTCGCCGCAATCAGTTTTTGCAAGGTTTCCGCCGTGATAAGCGGGGCATCGCCATAGAGCATTACGATATTTTCATCGTCCGCAAAGAACGGTACGGCTTGTTGCATTGCGTGTCCCGTGCCGAGCTGTTCCGCCTGTAGCACCCAATTTACAGGCTCATCAGCCAAGCGTTGCTGTAACAATTCCGCCCCGTGTCCATAAATTAAATGAATATTATCGGCATTGAGCTGTTTTGCTGTATCAATAACGTGCTTCACCATTGGCTTTCCTGCGATGTTATGCAGCACCTTTGGCAAATCTGAATACATTCTTGTGCCTTTACCCGCAGCTAAAATCACCACGCTGAGTTTGTTCATAAAAATTCCTTTGTATTTTAAAGATAAAAATCTCGGCTATTTTATAATAGAATAGTCGCAATTCAAATTTTCAACGGCAATCCTATGCAATCTCAATATTATCTTGGCGTGATGTCTGGCACCAGCCTTGACGGCGTGGATCTCGCGTTAATGGATCTTTCGCTCCAACCTGCCCAGCTAGTGGCAACGGATTTTGTGCCAATGCCACAAAATTTGCGTGAAAATCTCACCGCACTTATCCATTCAGGGCAAGGTACGTTACAACAAATTGGCGAATTGGATCAGCAACTCGGCTTGCTGTATGCAGACAGCATCAACCAATTTTTAACCAAGCATTCCCTTTCTTCCACACAAATTCAAGCGGTGGGCTGCCACGGGCAAACCATTTGGCACGCACCGCAGGGGCAATTTCCGTTCACTTGGCAGATTGGTGACGCCAATGTGATCGCTACCAAAACGAGAATTACCACCATCGCCGATTTTCGCCGTAAAGATATGGCTTATGGCGGACAGGGTGCACCGCTCGTTCCTGCCTTTCATCAAGGTATTTTTGCTAATCCTACGCGGATCACCGTGATACTGAATATCGGCGGGATCAGCAATATTTCCGTACTCGCCCCAAACCAGCCTGTGATTGGTTATGATACGGGCGTAGGCAATGCTTTAATGGACAGCTGGATCGCCAAACATCAGGGGAAAAGCTATGATAAAAATGGCGAATGGGCGAAAACGGGGCAAAGCAATCCTGCATTATTGCAAGATTTGTTGGCAGATCCTTATTTTTCCTTGCCAGCCCCCAAAAGCACTGGGCGAGAGTTATTTAACTTGGCGTGGCTAGAAAAAATTCTGCAAAAACACACCGCACTTCTCCCCCAAGATGTGCAAGCAACGCTGGCAGAATTTACCGCACAATGCACCGCACGCGAACTCACAGGAGTCGCTCAATCTGACTTACCGCGTCTTTTGTTGGTCTGTGGCGGCGGGGCGAAAAATCCTGTGATAATGGCACATTTACAACGCTTGCTCCCCGAATGGCAACTCGCCACCACCACGGATTACGGTTTGGACGCGGATTATTTAGAAGCCGCCGCCTTCGCGTGGCTAGCTTATCGCCGAATGGAAAATCTTCCCTCCAATGAACCAAGCGTAACAGGAGCGAGCCGTGCGGTGAGTTTAGGGGGGATTTATCCTAAGGATTAATAAATTAAAGTAAAAAACTTGACAGTCAATGTAACACCTTGTTTTATAAGGTCATCTATCGAGTAGATGAACCTCTCGGTCGCAAATATTTTTATATTACGCCAAAATAATCTGAGGTTGGTAAGCAAATTAATTTTTGAATTCCACAAAAATATTTCTTATTCGAACCAAATTAATGATGCCATTCTTCCTGTTTGTTTATCTCGTCTAAAAGAAAAGAAATTTTCCCGTTCTAAATAGGTGCAATGCTCGCCACCGCTAATTTGCGAAATGCCTAATTTATTAAGACGTAATCGGGCGATGTGATAAAGATCCGCAAGGTATTTGCCTTGCTCGCTAGGATCTGGCATAAAGGCTTGCGCGGCATTGGGATCTTGTGCGATAAATTGTTGGCGGACATCTTCTCCTACTTGAAAAGAACGCGGCCCAATAGCTGGTCCAAACCACGCGATAATCTCTTGTGGTTGAGCTTGGAATTGTTGTATCGTTTGTTCTAATATGCCATTGCATAAACCTCGCCAACCGGCGTGAGCGGCGGCGACTTCATTGCCTTGCTGGGAGGTAAAGAGGACGGGCAGGCAATCTGCGGTCATGACAAGGCAAACTTGGTTCGGTTGGTTGGTGTAAACCGCATCGGCATCTACATTGTTGCCCTCATAAGGCAGACGAATTACTCTTGTGCTGTGGGTTTGATTGAGGAAGATTGGGAATTGAGGCAGGTGAAATCGTTCCACTAATAAAGTGCGGTTATTTTTGACCGCACTTTTTTCATCGCCAACGTGGTCGCCAAGGTTGAAGCTGTCATAAGGCGGCAGGCTTACACCGCCTTGCCTTGTGGTGGTGAAAGCGTGAATAGTTTTCGCGACTGTCCAATTAGGTTTGATGGCATCCATTTTAATAATCTAATTCGTCTTTGTGTGCGAGGTAATCTGCTTTTAAGGCATTGACTAAGCCGACAAAATCCGCTGGCAGCGGTGCGTACCATTCCATTAATTCGCCCGTAATGGGGTGGGCGAGGCGGAGCATTATGGCGTGCAAGGCTTGGCGTTTGAAATCACGCAAGGTGGTGAGTAATTCTTCACTGGCGTTTTTCGGTGGGCGAGGGCGTCCGCCGTAGGTTTGATCGCCTAATAATGGGTGGGCGATATGTGCCATATGTACGCGGATTTGATGCGTTCTGCCCGTTTCCAAGCGAAGGCGTAAGCGGGTGTAATTGCGGAAGCGTTCCATTACGCGATAGTGGGTTGTGGCAAGCTTACCCATTGGGTGAACCGCCATATGAGTACGCTTGGTTGGGTGGCGCGCCATGGGTTCGTCCACGGTGCCACCTTGCGTCATAATGCCGTAAGCAATAGCTTCGTATTCACGGGTGATTTTGCGTTTTTGCAGATCTCGCACTAATTTAGTCTGCGCCGGAATGGTTTTTGCCACCACCATTAAACCTGTGGTGTCTTTGTCTAAGCGGTGAACAATGCCCGCACGTGGCACTTCGCCAATGGGCGGATAATGATAAAGCAAGGCATTTAATACTGTGCCATTCGGGTTGCCCGCACCGGGGTGAACCACCATATCTTTTGGCTTGTTGATAACGATAATATCATCATCTTCATAGACAATATTGAGCGGAATATTTTCTGGCTCAAAACGGCTTTCATCTTCCACATCAACAGTGATAGAAATTTGCTCGCCGCCGTACACTTTGCTTCTTGGCACATTCACGATCTCGCCATTGACCTGAACGAGATTGTCTTCAATCCAAGTTTTTAGGCGGGAGCGTGAGTAGTCAGGGAACATTTCTGCTAAACTTTGGTCTAAACGTTGTCCCATTTGGCTTGGCTGCACTTCAGCCGATAAAGTAATTTGTGCCATAAATAAAATCCGTGAATAATTTGCTTATTTAGCAATGTGCTATAAAATACGGAATATTGTAACTTATTTATTATTGCTCGTAAAAAAAGGATTCATCAATGCGTAAATTAACGTCTTTTACACTGGTTGCTCTCGTTGCGTTAGCCGTAAGTGCTTGCTCTAGTTCAGGAAAAGAGATAGAACAAGGCTCAGAACAAGAACTTTACACAAAAGGGCAGAGTTATTTGCAAAATGGCGATTATTCTCAAGCTGTACGCTATTTAGAAGCGGTGAAAAATCGTTTTCCTGCAATGAGTTACAGTGAACAAACACAGTTAGGCTTGATTTACGCCTATTATAAATCTCAAGAATATACAAAAGCGTTATCAGCAGCTGAAGCTTTTTTACAGCGATATCCTAATAGCCCAAATGTGGATTATGTTGTTTATATGGCAGGATTAACGAATTTCGCTTCAGGTGATAATTTCTTGCAAGATTTTTTTGGTATAGATCGTGCAACAAGAGATGCAGCAGCGATGAAAGCAGCGTTTGCAAATTTTCGGACGCTTGTGCAATATTTTCCTAATAGTGTTTATGCACAAGATTCTTTAGCTAGAATGGCTTATATTAAAGCTGCTTTAGCTCGTCACGAATTAGCTATTGCAAAATTTTATATGAAACGTAATGCTTACGTTGCGGTAGCAAATCGTGTAGCAGATATGCTTCGTCAATATCCAGATACCCAAGCTACTCTTGAAGCATTGCCTTTGATGAAATATGCTTATGAGAAAATGAACTTAGTTGAATTAGCTAAACAAACGGAAACATTGATTCAGGCAAATAAAGGGAAAGTATTTGAAAAAGTAAGCTTGCCACCATCTTCTGGGTTAGAAAATCTTATTAAATAAGCAATAATAAAAAGTGCGGTATTTTGATCTGCACCCCAAAAGTTGGACTAAATAACCAACTGATTAAGGTGCAGATTTTTTATGACTAAATATACTCAACGTTTCAAACAACAAGTGCTCGACTTTTATCATCAAAATGGAAAAAACCGTTCGCTTACTCGCCAGTATTTTCAGCTTCCCCAAAGAACGTTAGCACGTTGGATTGCGAAATTTAATCATAATGGAATCAATGGATTAGCTGTATTAGGTAAAAAACGATGTTATTCTGTTGAGTTTAAATTAAAGGTTATTCAAGCTATCAAAAAAGGCCAGTGCTCCGCTGAAGCCGCCTGCTTTCGCTTTGATATCCCCAGTTCAGGGATAATTAGTCAATGGTTGCAACGCTTTGAAAAACAAGGTATAGATGGGTTATTACTCAAACCTAAAGGTCGTCCAAGTATGAAACTCAACTCACCTAAAATGCCACCAACGCCCAAAACAGAAGAAGAACGCTTGCGTTACCGAATTTTGGAATTAGAAGCGGAGAATGCAATGCTAAAAAAGTTGCAGGAACTCAACCAACAAAAAATGCAGAAAAAGCCGTCATCGTAAATGCCTTACGCTCGCGTTTCCCGTTGGAATTGTTACTCAGGCTAATCGGATTGGCACGCAGTTCGTTCTTTTATCATCTCAAGCCAAAGTCGGATAAAAATGTAGCGATTTCACAGAAAATAGAGGAAATTTATCGCAAAAATGACGAAAATTATGGTTATCGTCGAATTACCTTGGAATTAAGGAAATACTTGATTATCAACCACAAAAGGGGGCAAGCGATAATGCAACGTTTGGGGTTAAAAGGAAAAAGTAAGCAGAAAAAATATCGTTCTTACCAAGGCAAAGTGGGACACATTGCCGATAATCTGTTGCAACGGGATTTTACGGCAACGATGCCGAATGAGAAGTGGGTAACGGATATCACCGAGTTCAAATGTGCGGAAGGCAAAGTGTATTTATCGCCGATTAAAGACTTGTTTAATAACGAAATTATTGCTTATGATGTGGCGAGAAGTCCGAATTTTGAGCAGATAACCAGAATGTTGACCCAGGCGGTGAACCGATTAGCGGGGGAAAAACCGATACTGCATTCCGACCAAGGGTGGCAGTATCAAATGATGGGTTATCGGGAGATATTGAAAAAACACGGTATTACGCAAAGTATGTCGAGAAAAGGCAATTGCCTTGATAATGGTGCGATGGAAAGCTTTTTCGGGCGATTGAAGACGGAATGTTACTTTGGCAAGCGGTTTGAAACCTTTGAACAGCTTGAAAAAGTGATTCACGAGTACATTCATTACTACAACAATGAGCGTATTCAAGTGAAGCTCAAAGGACTAAGCCCTGTGGAATACAGAACTCAGTCCTTGAATGAAATTAGAAGGGACTGTCCTAGATAACAACTAAAAAATCTATTTAGGTTAGAATGAACCAATGAGAAAAAGTCGTCTAAGTCAGCACAAACAAAATAAACTCATTGAGCTATTTGTTGCAGGTGTTACTGCAAGGACAGCAGCAGAGTTAGTCAATGTAAACAAAACGACTGCCGCATATTACTTTCATCGTTTACGCCAACTCATCTATCAAAACAGCCTTCACTTAGAGATGTTTGAAGGTGAAATTGAAGCCGATGAAAGTTATTTTGGCGGTGCTCGCAAAGGCAAACGTGGTCGTGGTGCGGCAGGGAAAATTGCGGTATTCGGGCTTCTCAAGCGCAATGGCAAGGTTTATACCGTTGCGGTTCCAAATACGCAATCTGCCACCTTGTTACCCATTATTCGGGAGCAGGTAAAGCCTGATAGTATTGTTTACACCGATAATTATCGTAGTTATGACGTGCTTGATGTGAGTGAATTTAGTCATTTTCGTATCAATCACAGCACACATTTTGCTGAAAATCATAACCACATTAACGGAATTGAGAATTTTTGGAGCCAAGCAAAACGCCATTTACGCAAATTTAATGGTATCCCAAAAGCGCATTTTGAGCTTTATTTAAAGGAATGTGAATGGCGTTTTAATTACAGCAACATAAAAAGTCAAATTTCTATTTTAAAACAATTGGTTAAAGGGAGTTTAGTCTAGTTATCTAGGACAGCCCCAATTAGAATATAGTCTAACTTTTTGGGGGCAGATCAATCTGCTCCCTTATATTTTATAATCTTATACCATACTGGTGTATTCCATTGTATCTGTTACAGTCCCGAATCTTTAAGCATTCAAAATCTTCTGAATTTCTGCCATACTTAAATGGTATTCGTGCGGACAGCTACGCCAAGCTTCAAGCATTTTGATATATTTATCCCACATTGGCGTTTGTGAATCACAGCCGTGTTCGCATTGCATAAATTCTGGATATTTCCCTTCTGTGGTGGTGATAAAACGTAAGTAATTGAGGTATTTTTTCTCACGCACGGCACAATACCCCGCAAATTGTAAACGGTGTGGCGTTACAGTGGTGGTGTCGCCTAAGTTATTATAAGAAACCTGTAAGGCGTGATACATTTCAAGGGTATCACGCACAGTTTGGCATTCTTGTTCTGAAAGGTTAGAAAATTCTTTGTCTAATTCTTTTAATTCTAAGCCAAAGCCACCTTTAACGACGGTTTCTAAACGTGCATATTGTGCTGCGTTGTTCGGATCTAATAAGCCCATTAATTTATATTGATTGGCAAGAATTAAACGCTGGGTTGAGGTCATTTCCATAGTATTTATTCCTATATTATTTAGTCAATTTCTTTAAGTTCATCTTGGGAAAGCGTTTCACTAACAGTTTGCACTTTTCCGTCATTAATACGATATTCCAAGTTTTGGAAATAGGCTTCGCGGAAAGTAACGTAAGGATCTTGCGATTGTTCTAGGAGTGCCTCTTTATCTAGCATTTTCGCTCGAGCATTAACGCCTTGAATACCCCATTTTAATACCCCCCAAGGTCCTAATAAAGAAAGCATCGGATAGGTGGTATCTACTAAGTTACCGAGATCTTGACGCGGGGTAGCTGGTCCATATAAAGGCAACATTACATAAGACCCCGTACCGACACCGTAAGAACCTAGCGTATCACCAAAACGGCGACTTTCTTCTAATCTAAGCGGTGGGCTTGCACTTGCCCAATCAATCAAACCGCCTAAGCCGAAAACGCTATTGATCCAAAAGCGGTTAAAATGCACCATTGCTTTTTTGAAATCCCCTTGTAATAAGCGGTTTACAAAGCTAGCAGGTTCATCAAGGTTGTTCGCCACATTAGTGATGCCCGTTTTGATAGGCTGTGGCACATATTCTTTCCAGCCTTTGGCAACGGGTTTGAGAAGATAAGGATCGGCAACGTTATAGTTGAAATCCCACATCATACGGTTAAAGCCCTCTAAGGGATCATTACGTTCACCAGTTTTTGGATCGATCGTAGCACAACCCGCAAGGATTGATGAGCCTAAAACCAGCGAGGCGAGTAAATAGGATCTTTTCATTATCGTTTTTCCATTCAAATGATGCACATTGTAAACAACTTATTGAGGAACTACAAAATAAATCAAAGAAAAATAAATCACTTGCATTAGAATGATTATTTATGCAGAATAAATGCATAAATAATCCCTAAAAAACCTTTTTCGAATTTACTTGAATTATTAACCAGAGTCTTTTACACTTAGTCAGTTTAGCTCGATGGCTAGACATACAGGCAAATTTAGCCCTTTGTTAAAAGTAACACAAGCTAAATTGCGGTTAATGAGCATTCGTAAGTGTTCGACCATTACAATTAAGGAGTATTTTATGTCTGATTCAGCGATTTTAGTATTGGCTGACGGCACGGTGTTTCACGGCAGATCTATTGGTGCAAGTGGAACAACCATTGGCGAAGTGGTTTTTAATACCTCAATGACGGGTTATCAAGAAATTTTGACCGATCCTTCCTATTTCCAACAAATTGTTACCCTCACCTATCCCCATATTGGCAACACCGGCACAAATAATGAAGATCAAGAAAGCGATGCGGTATATGCCAGTGGCTTAATCATTCGTGATTTGCCTTTATTACACAGCAACTTCCGTGCCAATCAGAGCCTTGCTGATTACTTAAAAGCGAATAATGTGGTGGCGATTGCAGACATTGATACCCGCCGTTTAACACGAATTTTACGGGATAAAGGGGCAATGGCAGGTTGCATTATGGCGGGTGAAATCGATGAACAACAAGCCCTTACACTGGCACAAAGTTTTGGCTCAATGGCGGGCAAAGATTTAGCTCAAGAAGTCACCTGCCAAACGCCTTATGAATGGTCGCAAGGAGAATGGCAATTAGGCAAAGGGTATCATTCCGAGCTAGAACAGAAATATCATATTGTCGCTTACGATTTCGGCGTGAAGCACAATATTCTACGAATGCTCGCCGAACGAGGCTGTAAAATTACCGTTGTGCCAGCTAAAACCTCAGCAGAAGAAGTGCTAGCCTATCAACCTGACGGCATTTTCTTATCCAATGGCCCAGGCGATCCTGAGCCTTGTTATTATGCCATCAGCAATATTCAAACCTTGCTCAAAACGAAAAAACCGATTTTCGGCATTTGTTTAGGGCATCAATTACTCGGGCTTGCCGTAGGCGGTAAAACGAAAAAAATGCCATTCGGGCATCACGGTGCAAACCACCCCGTGCAAGATTTGGATACGCAAAAAGTGTATATCACCAGCCAAAACCACGGTTTTGAAGTGGACGAACACAGCTTGCCAAAAAATGTGAAAATAACCCACCGCTCTTTATTTGATGATTCCGTGCAAGGCATTGAACTCACCGACCAAGTGGCGTTTTCTTTCCAAGGCCACCCCGAAGCCAGCCCCGGCCCAAATGATGTAGCGTATTTGTTTGATAAGTTTATTAAAAATATAGGTGAAAGCTGTGAATAATAAAAAATATCCTGAACAAATTGAGTTATATAATATATGTATAGAAAATAGAAGGTTTGAAGCGGAGCAAATAACTACACGAAATAATTTTTTCCTAGTATTTCAAGGTATTTTATTCTCAGTTTTTACAACAATGTTTTCTGATGGGAAATCTGTCACCCTAATTTATTATATAATACCAATTATAGGAATTATTATGTCTTTCCTTCAAACAAGAGGTGCTATTGGAGCGAAATATTGGCACGAAGTATGGGAAATGAAATTGTTTGATATAGAAAAGAAGTTAGCGATCGCTAGTGGTCAGAGAGGAGTATTTTCGTCTATAGATAAATATAACGATACATTGAAGCTTGCAAAAGAAAGAGAGAAAAAAGAATTAGAAGAGTTTATTAAAGAAAAACCAGAATTAATTAA
The DNA here is from genome assembly GCF_900450705.1 of Avibacterium paragallinarum. Classification (GTDB taxonomy): domain Bacteria; phylum Pseudomonadota; class Gammaproteobacteria; order Enterobacterales; family Pasteurellaceae; genus Avibacterium; species Avibacterium paragallinarum. Next base: position 713,429 of record NZ_UGHK01000001.1, on the reverse strand, counting down.
AAAAATGCTATGTGGTTTTAAAGGATCTGTGAGTAGCATTCCTATCTATATTGGGATGCTTTGTGGTTTATCTTGGTTATTAATGATTATTATTCTTTTATTTTCCAAAACTGTATATATTTATCGAATCATTCCAATTTAAGTAAAAAGAGACTATAAAAAATGCCAAAACGTACAGACATAAAGACAATATTAATTATCGGTGCAGGCCCGATTGTGATTGGGCAGGCTTGTGAATTTGACTACTCAGGCACACAGGCGTGTAAAGCCTTGCGTGAAGAGGGATATAAATTGGTGCTGGTAAATTCCAACCCAGCCACCATTATGACCGACCCCGATATGGCGGACGTTACCTACATCGAGCCGATCACTTGGCAGACGGTAGAAAAAATCATTGAGAAAGAACGCCCCGATGCCATTTTGCCAACAATGGGCGGGCAAACCGCGTTGAACTGTGCCTTAGATCTTTCCAAAAATGGCGTGCTGAAAAAATACGGCGTGGAGCTGATTGGAGCGAGCGAAGATGCCATTGATAAAGCGGAAGATCGTGGTCGTTTCAAAGAAGCAATGGCGAAAATCGGCTTAAATACACCAAAATCCTTTGTTTGCCATACTTTCGATGAAGCTTGGGCAGCACAAGCCGAAGTGGGCTTTCCGACGCTTATTCGTCCTTCTTTCACAATGGGCGGTTCTGGCGGTGGGATCGCCTATAACCGTGATGAATTTGTCGCCATTTGCGAACGCGGTTTTGATGCCTCGCCAACCCACGAATTACTTATCGAACAATCGGTGCTAGGTTGGAAAGAATACGAAATGGAAGTGGTGCGTGATAAAGCGGATAACTGCATTATCGTTTGCTCCATTGAGAATTTTGACCCAATGGGCGTGCATACAGGCGATTCCATCACCGTTGCGCCAGCGCAAACACTCACCGATAAAGAATATCAAATTATGCGTAACGCCAGCCTTGCGGTATTGCGTGAAATTGGCGTGGATACGGGCGGTTCAAATGTGCAATTTGCCATTAATCCCGCCAATGGCGAAATGATTGTGATTGAAATGAACCCGCGTGTGAGCCGTTCTTCTGCCCTTGCCTCAAAAGCCACAGGCTTCCCGATTGCCAAAGTGGCAGCAAAATTAGCCGTGGGCTATACGCTCAATGAATTGCGTAACGACATCACGGGGGGATTAATCCCTGCCTCTTTTGAACCGTCTATTGATTATGTGGTTACCAAAGTGCCACGCTTTGCCTTTGAAAAATTCCCACAAGCGGACGATCGTTTAACCACGCAAATGAAATCCGTAGGGGAAGTGATGGCAATGGGACGCACTTTCCAAGAAAGCTTGCAAAAAGCCTTGCGTGGCCTGGAAATAGGCATTTGTGGGTTCAATTTGCTGTCTGAAGCACCAGAAAAAATCCGCACCGAGCTTGGCAACCCCGGCCCTAACCGCATTCTTTATGTGGCAGATGCCTTTGGCGCAGGGTTTAGCCTAGAAGAAGTGCATCATTATTCCAAAATCGATCCGTGGTTCTTGGTGCAAATTCAAGATCTTGTGCAGGAAGAACTGGCGCTTGAGCAAAAAACGCTAGAGCAATTGGATTACGCCGAACTACGCCGTTTAAAACGCAAAGGGTTCTCCGATAAACGTATTGCCCAGCTGGTAAAAAGCACGGAAAGTGCGGTGCGAAATTTACGCAAATCTTTCAATCTTCACCCAGTTTATAAGCACGTGGATACTTGTGCGGGCGAATTTAAATCCGACACCGCATACCTTTATTCCACCTATGAAGAAGAATGTGAAGCCAATCCTTCTGATCGTAAAAAAATTATGATCTTAGGTGGTGGGCCGAACCGTATCGGGCAAGGTATTGAGTTTGATTATTGCTGTGTACACGCTGCCCTTGCCTTGCGTGAAAGCGGCTTTGAAACCATTATGGTGAACTGTAACCCTGAAACGGTTTCTACCGATTTTGACACCTCAGACCGCCTTTATTTTGAGCCGCTCACCCTTGAAGATGTGTTAGAAATCATTCACGTTGAACAGCCTTATGGCGTGATCGTGCATTATGGCGGTCAAACCCCATTAAAACTTGCCAATGCCTTGGCGGAAAATGGCGTAAATATTATCGGCACGTCCGCAGACAGCATTGACGCTGCCGAAGATCGCGAACGCTTCCAACAAATTCTGCAACAACTCGGCTTAAAACAGCCGAATAACCGCACGGCACGCAATGCCATTGAAGCGGTGCAATTAGCGGAAGAAGTGGGCTATCCGCTGGTGGTACGCCCTTCCTATGTGCTAGGCGGACGAGCAATGCAAATCGTGTATAACGTGGACGAACTGAACAAATATATGCGTGAAGCGGTGCAGGTTTCCGAAGACAGCCCAATTTTGCTTGATCACTTCTTAAACAACGCCATTGAAGTGGACGTAGATTGCATTTGCGATGGCGAGCAAGTGGTGATTGGTGGCATTATGCAGCATATTGAACAAGCTGGGATTCACAGTGGTGATAGCGCTTGCTCGCTTCCGCCTTATTCCTTAAGCACAGAAATTCAAGATGAAATTCGCCGTCAAACAGTGGCAATGGCAAAAGCCTTGAACGTAGTGGGCTTGATGAATGTGCAATTTGCCGTGCAAGATGGCGTGATTTATGTGTTAGAAGTGAACCCGCGCGCCAGCCGTACTGTGCCGTTTGTGAGCAAAGCCACAGGGCGACCGTTAGCCAAAATCGCCGCACGTGTAATGGCAGGGATAAGCTTACAAAAACAGCAAATTCAAGGCGAAATCCAACCGCACTTTTATGCGGTGAAAGAAGCCGTGTTCCCATTCATTAAATTCCCAGGCGTGGACACCATTTTAGGGCCTGAAATGCGTTCCACAGGGGAAGTGATGGGCGTGGGGCAAACCTTTGCAGAAGCCTTTATCAAAGCTCAACTAGGGGCAGGCGAACGCATTGCGAAAACCGGCAAAGTATTCCTTTCCGTGGATGACAAAGACAAAGCCCGCTTGCTGCCTATCGCCCAACGCTTGCAAGAACAAGGCTACGGCTTATGTGCCACCATCGGCACAGCAAAATTTTTACGCGAAAACGGTGTATTCGCCCAAATCGTCAATAAAGTGCGTGAAGGCCGCCCGCATATCGTGGACGCGATCAAAAACAGCGAAATTGCGATGGTGATTAATACCGTCGGCAGCCTGCCGGAAAGCGTGGAAGATAGCCATTCCATTCGCCACAGTGCATTGCAACAAAAAGTCTTTATCCAAACCACCCTCGCGGCGGCAGAAGCCTTAGTTGAGAGTGTGAAAAATTTAGATGATTATGCTGTTTACCCACTGCAGTCGCTAAAACGTTAATTAGAGAAATTACCCTTCTATTTCGTTGTAGGGGTTATCTCTTAGATCGCCCATTGTTTGAATAAACAATGGGCTTCTTCCCACCATCAAACTATAGTCATTTGATTTCAAAATAAACCTGCACAAATCCACCTTATCTTATTACTTACACTATCTTCAATTCGTTATCTCAAATTACTTTCAATTTGAAATATTATATAAACAAATTATCTTATTATTTGACAATATCCAATCAAATTTGTATTTTTATATAGAAAATTCAAAGCAAACACAACATTAATTATACTAACCATCATACAGGAGAACTTTATGAAACTCATCAGTGCCATTATTCAACCTTTTAGGCTAGAGGACGTGAAAGGAGCCTTAACCGCCATTGGCATTCGTGGCATTACCGTCAGCGAAGTGCGGGGCTTTGGGCGGCAAAAAGGGCATACTGAAATTTATCGTGGGAGTGAATATCAGGTGGATTTTATCCCGAAAATTCAAATTGATATTGCCCTTGCCGATGATCTAGTTGAACCCGCAATCGATGCTATCCTTGATGCCGCTTAAAGCGGAAAAGTGGACGACGGCAAAATTTTTGTGCTTCCTTTGGAGCAAGTGGTGCGTATTCGTACCAAAGAAACCGGTGAGCAAGCCCTATAACATAGAAAACGAATTGAGGAATCGCAAAATGAAAAAATTCAGTGGGTTATTAACCCTTTTATGCTTCCCCCTGACATCGCACGCGGCCTTATCAGACTGGGTGCAACCTTTCTCAGTCATTAGTGCGGGGGATACCGCTTGGGTAATGTTATCCGCCATTTTAGTTCTGTTTATGACAATCCCTGGGCTAGCCCTGTTTTATGCGGGAATGGTTCGCAAGAAAAATATTTTATCCGTAATGGTGCAAAGTTTTGCCGCTTGTAGCCTCATTGCCGTCATTTGGTTTGTGTGCGGGTATAGCCTTGCATTCACACCTAACAACACCTTTATTGGCGGGCTAGATCGTCTATTTTTACACGGCTTAAACGTGTTCACCGCACAAGAACAACTCACGGTTTATCCTGGTGCAAGCACCATTCCTGAATCCGTGTTTATGCTCTTCCAAATGGCATTCGCTATCATCGCAGGGGCGATTATGACGGGTGCATTCGCTGAGCGTATGAAATTTAGTGCGGTGTTAATTTTCGTTGGATTATGGACATTACTCGTTTATGTACCGACCGCTCACTGGGTTTGGGGCATTGGCGGTTGGCTTGCGGAAGACGGCGTGTTAGATTACGCGGGTGGCACGGTCATTCACATTAATGCGGGCGTTGCGGGGCTATGCGCTGCGATGTTCATCGGCAAACGTATCGGCTATGGCAAAGACGCAATGCCACCCTATAACCTCACCCTCACTCTGATTGGCTGTGCGATGTTATGGATTGGCTGGTTCGGCTTCAACGCAGGATCTGCCCTCGCAGCCGACAGTCGTGCGGGAATGGCAATGGTAACCACACAAATTTCTGCCGCTGTTGGTGCATTAGCGTGGATTTTATGTGAAGCTTGCTATCGCCACAAACCGTCCGCCTTAGGCTTGGCTTCGGGGGCTGTGGCGGGGTTAGTGGGTATCACCCCTGCGGCAGGCTTTGTTGATGCACAAAGTGCGGTTTTCATTGGCTTTATCACCAGTGTGATCTGCTTCTTCTCCGTAACCAAACTCAAATACAAATTAGGCTACGATGATTCCTTAGACGCCTTTGGAATCCACGGTATTGGTGGAATTGTGGGAGCCGTTTTAACTGGCATTTTCGTTTCCGCCGACATTACGGGCAGCGAAGGGGCAAGCCTTTGGATACAAATTGAAAGCGTCCTTATCACTCTCGTTTATAGCAGTGCGGTTTCGTTCGCTTTATTATGGGGAATGAGCAAATTTATGACACTTCGCGTAGAGAGAGATGAAGAACGTCAAGGTTTAGATCTCACTTCACACGGCGAACGTTTGGAATAATTTCTCACTCAATCAGGGCAATTCGCCCTGATTTTTCAAATGTAAAGTGCGGTATTTTTTAATATTGTTTTTAGCTCTAAAATCAGCTCTCCCTTATACATTACCTGATCTTATTTTAAACTTAAGCTATCATTATTTTTTACATTGAGTACTTGATAAAAAACCTGCTGAATATTTTGCAACATTGCATAACGTTTACGATACATCGATCGCTTATTACTCGACACGGTTTCTAAATCTTTCATTTCAATACCTATTGGAAGTTGCCAATATTCTTTTAAAACGCCTCCACTTTCTTTAAAAATCACATCGTAATCTACTATATATCTAGAAGCCCGAACAAAACGAGATTTATTTTGATACTTCTGTGGTATTCCCAACAAACGCTTATAGTCTAAAACTTGAGTAAAAATCTTCATCACTTCAACCATTAAATAAGCAGGCCTTAACCCATAACACTGCTTTGTTAATTGTTTTACGATATCTTTTGAACCTTCACAATTTGGTCCCTGCACAACAGCAATAAGTAAGGCGTCTTCCACTTTACCAAAGGTCAATAAATAGATAAGTTCATTTGTTGGTTTATGAATAAGCTCAAACGTCCAATAACCTTCCATTGGTTGATGGGTCGTTAAAGTGAGAATAAGCTCAAAATCTGGAATAACTTCTCCAAAAGAAATGGGACGTTCCCACAATGGAGCGATACCTAATTTTGCAAGTTCAATAGGTAAAAATTGCAAATTATCACAAACCGCCGTAAATCGTTGTTTACGAGTAAAGCGTTTATCTAAAAAACGATGTGCAATAGGATAGCTCCAATCAGCTCGAGATTCTAATAGATTAATTAACCAAGGTTGCTGATTTACGAAATGTTCAAATTTCTTGATATAGCTAAAATGTAACCAACTTCGCAAACGATAACGTAAACGTTTTAACCGATAAGACTTGTTATTACGATCTGGATAAAGTAAGACTGGCTTTGGCCATTGATAATAAGGTGTTGTCATAATCTTATTCTATTAGAAAACAGGAGAGTTAATTTTCCCATAAAATCAGAAAGTTGAGTATGTTTTTTCATAGTATTTTAGGAACTGTATCAAATTTCCTCAACAAAGGGGCTTTTATATGTTCTTTTAATACTAAATTTAACCATAATCTCCCATAAACTTCATCATCTACAGCTTATCATCACGGCTTAAAGTGGTAATAAAGAAAGTGGTAAGGTATGATAACGGGAATGAATGATATGGAAAAATAAGATCACTATCATAGGGAATGAGAAGCGATGTTTATTTTCTCGTTTAAAATTTGTGATTAAATTAATTTTTTAACCGCACTCTATTTTTTCTTTAACTTTACAAAAGTTTGACTTACTCAGAGGCTTGTATGCAATACTCATTAGCACAAACAGAACAGGGTGAAACCTTAGGATTAACTGCCAAAATGGCAAACCGTCACGGCTTGATCGCGGGGGCAACAGGGACGGGGAAAACCGTTACTTTACGCAAAATGGCAGAGGCATTCAGTGATGACGGCGTACCCGTTTTTTTGGTGGACGTGAAAGGGGATTTGTCGGGATTAGTCAAAGCAGGCGAGTTTCAGGGCAAAGTCGCTGAGCGTATCAAACAATTTCATTTGGGTGATGAAAGCTATTTGCAGGGCTATCCCGTGTCTTTTTGGGACGTGTTCGGCGAAACGGGAATCCCACTACGAACCACCATTTCGGAAATGGGGCCGTTACTGCTTTCCCGTTTGCTCAATTTGAATGCCACCCAAGAGGGCTTGCTCAATTTGGTGTTCCGCGTAGCCGATGATAAAGGGCTTTTGCTGATTGACTTAAAAGATCTGCGTGCGATGCTGAAATATGTGGCAGAAAATGCCAAAACATTCCAATTAGAGTACGGTAATGTTTCCGCCGCCAGCGTGGGTGCAATTCAGCGCGCCTTGCTCACCTTAGAAAATGAGGGAGCGGCAAAGCTTTTTGGTGAGCCCGCGTTAAATCTTGAGGATTGGCTACAAACTCGCGATGGGCGTGGAGTGATCAATGTGCTAAATTCAGAAAAATTGATCAACTCGCCACGAATGTACAGTGCGTTTTTGCTGTGGTTAATGGCGGAATTGTTTGAACAACTGCCTGAAGTGGGCGATCCAGACAAACCAAAATTTGTGATGTTCTTTGACGAAGCCCATTTATTATTTGACGGTGCCCCGGCGGTGCTGGTGGATAAAGTGGAGCAAGTGGTTCGCCTGATTCGCTCCAAAGGCGTGGGGATCTATTTCGTTACGCAAAATCCATTAGATTTGCCCGATACCGTTTTAGGACAGCTCGGTAACCGCGTACAACACGCCTTGCGTGCTTTTACGCCACGGGATCAAAAAGCGGTGAAATCGGCGGCGGAAACCTTCCACTCAAACCCGAAAGTCAATGTAGTGGAAAGCATTTCCTCGTTGGGTGTGGGGCAGGCTTTGGTATCTTTCCTTGATGAAAAAGGAATGCCAACACCAGTGGAAATCGCCTATATTTACCCGCCGAAAAGCCAACTGAAACCGATTTCTCTTGAGCAACGTGAGCAATGGGTAAAAGACGATGATCTTTACACTTACTACAATAATTATGTGGACAACATTTCCGCCTTTGAAATGTTGCAAGAACAAGCGGATCTTGCCGCCGTCGCTCAAAAGCAAGCGGAACAAGCCCAACAGGAAGAGGATAACGGCATTATGGGCAGCCTCAGCCGAATGTTATTTGGTAAGAAAAAACGCGGCGAACAGCTCAGCGTTACCGAACAAGTGGTGAGCAGTGTGGCAAAATCCGTCGGGCGTAATATCCGCAACCAAATCACCAAACAAATTATGCGAGGGATTATGGGGGCGTTGAAGAAATAATTTAACTAGATATTTTAAAAAGTGCGGTGTTTTTTTATTGAAAAAATGATCTGCCCCCAAAAAGTTAGACTATATTCTAATTTCATTCAAGGACTGAGTTCTGTATTCCACAGGGCTTAGTCCTTTGAGCTTCACTTGAATACGCTCATTGTTGTAGTAATGAATGTACTCGTGAATCACTTTTTCAAGCTGTTCAAAGGTTTCAAACCGCTTGCCAAAGTAACATTCCGTCTTCAATCGCCCGAAAAAGCTTTCCATCGCACCATTATCAAGGCAATTGCCTTTTCTCGACATACTTTGCGTAATACCGTGTTTTTTCAATATCTCCCGATAACCCATCATTTGATACTGCCACCCTTGGTCGGAATGCAGTATCGGTTTTTCCCCCGCTAATCGGTTCACCGCCTGGGTCAGCATTCTGGTTATCTGCTCAAAACTCGGACTTCTCGCCACATCATAAGCAATAATTTCGTTATTAAACAAGTCTTTAATCGGCGATAAATACACTTTGCCTTCCGCACATTTGAACTCGGTGATATCCGTTACCCACTTCTCATTCGGCATCGTTGCCGTAAAATCCCGTTGCAACAGATTATCGGCAATGTGTCCCACTTTGCCTTGGTAAGAACGATATTTTTTCTGCTTACTTTTTCCTTTTAACCCCAAACGTTGCATTATCGCTTGCCCCCTTTTGTGGTTGATAATCAAGTATTTCCTTAATTCCAAGGTAATTCGACGATAACCATAATTTTCGTCATTTTTGCGATAAATTTCCTCTATTTTCTGTGAAATCGCTACATTTTTATCCGACTTTGGCTTGAGATGATAAAAGAACGAACTGCGTGCCAATCCGATTAGCCTGAGTAACAATTCCAACGGGAAACGCAAGCGTAAGGCATTTACGATGACGGCTTTTTCTGCATTTTTTGTTGGTTGAGTTCCTGCAACTTTTTTAGCATTGCATTCTCCGCTTCTAATTCCAAAATTCGGTAACGCAAGCGTTCTTCTTCTGTTTTGGGCGTTGGTGGCATTTTAGGTGAGTTGAGTTTCATACTTGGACGACCTTTAGGTTTGAGTAATAACCCATCTATACCTTGTTTTTCAAAGCGTTGCAACCATTGACTAATTATCCCTGAACTGGGGATATCAAAGCGAAAGCAGGCGGCTTCAGCGGAGCACTGGCCTTTTTTGATAGCTTGAATAACCTTTAATTTAAACTCAACAGAATAACATCGTTTTTTACCTAACACAGCTAATCCATTGATTCCATTATGATTAAATTTCGCAATCCAACGTGCTAACGTGCTTTGGGGAAGCTGAAAATACTGGCGAGTAAGCGAACGGTTTTTTCCATTTTGATGATAAAAGTCGAGCACTTGTTGTTTGAAACGTTGAGTATATTTAGTCATAAAAAATCTGCACCTTAATCAGTTGGTTATTTAGTCCAACTTTTGGGGTGCAGATCACACGATGTTTCGGGCTTTTATTTACTTGTTAGCGATTATTCTGCATCTTCTGCCATATTTAACATTTCAGCAAGACTTGCGGTTGCGTCGTCTGCGGTGAATGTAAATTCTGAAGCAATTTCTTCATCAGAAATCGTTGATGCTTTGGTTAATTGCTCAGGTTCAACGATGCCTGCGGCACGGTTTTTTTGGCGTTGTTGGTGATACGCGAAACCTGTACCTGCTGGGATCAAGCGACCTACGATGACGTTCTCTTTCAAGCCACGTAATTCATCGCGTTTTCCTGCCACCGCAGCTTCGGTAAGCACACGAGTGGTTTCTTGGAACGATGCGGCGGAAATAAAGGATTCCGTTGCCAATGAGGCTTTGGTGATACCCAATAATTCACGCTCAAATTCCACCAATGGTTTTCCTTCCGCTTCGCGTTTTTGGTTAACCATTTTCACACGTGCCACTTCCACTTGCTCACCCTCTAAGAATTCAGAGTCATAAGCGTTGGTGATGATAGCTTTACGCAACATTTGGCGTACGATAACTTCGATATGTTTATCGTTAATTTTTACCCCTTGTAAGCGGTAAACTTCTTGCACTTCGTTTACGATGTAATCGGTGACGGCGTGCACGCCACGTAAGCGTAAAATATCGTGTGGGGTTTCTGCACCATCAGAAATCAGATCACCACGTTGTACCATTTCCCCTTCAAATACGTTGAGCTGACGCCATTTTGGAATCATTTCTTCGTACACTTCGCCCTCTGTTGGGGTGATGAGTAAGCGGCGTTTACCTTTGGTTTCTTTACCGAAAGACACAATACCTGAGATTTCCGCAAGGATTGCTGGCTCTTTCGGTTTGCGAGCTTCAAAGAGATCCGCTACGCGTGGAAGACCCCCAGTAATATCTTTAGTTCCTGCCGATTCTTGCGGAATACGTGCTAAAGAATCCCCAACGTGAACTTCTGCACCGTCTTCAAGGGTAACGATAGCTTTACCCAGTAAGAAATATTGTGCAATCACATCAGTACCGGGAATCAGAATGTCATTCCCTTGTGCATCAACCAATTTAATTGATGGACGTAGATCTTTACCTGCGGTTGCACGTTCACCCACATCTTGAACAACGATGGAAGAAAGCCCCGTTAATTCGTCAGTTTGACGCGTTACCGTTAAGCCATCAACAATGTCCACAAATTTCACGAAACCTGATACTTCAGAAACCACTGGCATTGTATGTGGATCCCAGTTTGCTACGGTTTCGCCTGCATTCACTTCGTCGCCATCGGCTTTATTTAGCACCGCACCATATGGCACTTTATAATGCTCTTTGGTACGTCCGAATGCATCAATAATAGTTAATTCGGTGTTACGCGACGTTAAGACCAATTTGCCTTCTTTGTTCGTTACGAATTTCACGTTGGCTAAACGTAAAGTACCGTTGTTTTTAACTTGAACGCTAGATTCTTTTGCTGCCGCCGATGCCGCACCACCGATATGGAATGTACGCATCGTGAGCTGTGTACCCGGTTCACCGATAGATTGTGCGGCGATAACCCCCACGGCTTCACCTTGATTGATAAGGTGTCCACGTGCAAGATCGCGTCCGTAACATTTCGCACACACCCCGAAGTTCGTATCACAGGTTACCACTGAACGCACTTTGATACTATCCACTGAGTTTTCATCGATCAGATCACACAATTTTTCATCTAATAGGGTGTTACGCGGGATAAGCACTTCGTCTGTACCTGGTTTTAAGATGTCTTCTGCCGCCACACGACCTAATACGCGATCACGCAGAGGTTCTTTTACATCTCCCCCTTCGATTAATGGGGTCATTACGATCCCTTCGTAAGTGCCACAGTCATCTTCAATGATGACTAAATCTTGTGCCACATCAACCAAACGACGGGTTAAGTAACCTGAGTTCGCTGTTTTCAATGCGGTATCCGCCAAACCTTTACGTGCACCGTGGGTTGAAATAAAGTATTGAAGTACGTTTAGACCTTCACGGAAGTTCGCGGTAATTGGCGTTTCGATGATTGAGCCGTCTGGACGAGCCATCAAACCACGCATACCTGCAAGCTGACGAATCTGAGCCGCAGAACCACGCGCCCCTGAGTCAGCCATCATAAAGATGCTGTTAAATGAAGCTTGTTTTTCTAACTCCCCTTCACGGTTCATTACTTCTTCTTGTGAAAGGTTTTCCATCATCGCTTTGGCAACGCGTTCATTCGCTGCTGCCCAAATATCGATCACTTTGTTGTAACGCTCACCCGCCGTTACCAAACCTGATTGGAACTGTTCTTGGATTTCAGCCACTTCTTGCTCTGCCGCAGAAATAATTTCATATTTCTTCGCTGGGATCACCATATCATCAATCCCTACTGATGAACCAGAACGTGCAGCGTAAGCAAAACCGGTGTACATAATTTGGTCAGCAAACAATACGCTCGCTTTCAATCCTAAACGGCGATAGCTTTCGTTAATTAATTTTGAAATCGCTTTTTTGCCTAAGGTTTGGTTGAACAAGCTAAATGGCATACCTTTTGGTGCGATCAGCCATAAAATGGCACGTCCGATTGTGGTATCCACAAGCGTGGTTTGTGGCACAAATTCGTTAGACGCATCTTTCACATATTCGGTAATACGCACTTTCACACGAGCGTGAAGCTCGGCTTGTCCAGTACGATAAGCTTTTTCCGCCTCGCGTGGATCTTGCAATAACATTCCTTCGCCTTTCGCGTTCACTTTGTCGCGGGTCATATAATAAAGACCTAATACCACGTCCTGTGATGGTACGATAATCGGCTCACCATTTGCTGGTGAAAGAATGTTGTTGGTTGACATCATTAAGGCACGCGCTTCAAGCTGTGCTTCAAGGGTTAATGGCACGTGAACCGCCATTTGGTCACCATCGAAGTCCGCGTTGAACGCCGCACACACTAATGGGTGTAATTGAATCGCTTTACCTTCAATTAAGATCGGCTCAAAGGCTTGAATACCCAAACGGTGCAAGGTTGGCGCACGGTTCAATAGGATTGGGTGTTCACGAATTACTTCTGCCAAAATATCCCATACAATTGCGTCTTCACGCTCAACCATTTTCTTCGCTGCTTTGATTGTAGTTGCAAAGCCACGGCTTTCTAATTTGGCATAAATAAATGGACGGAATAATTCCAACGCCATTTTTTTCGGTAAACCACATTGATGTAGATGTAAGTATGGCCCTACGGTGATTACAGAACGGCCTGAGTAATCTACACGTTTACCCAATAAGTTTTGACGGAAACGACCTTGTTTACCTTTGATCATATCCGCAAGTGATTTCAATGGACGGCGGTTAGAACCGGTAATTGCACGACCACGGCGACCATTATCTAATAACGCATCAACAGATTCTTGTAACATACGTTTTTCGTTACGCACGATAATATCTGGCGCGATCAAGTCTAATAAGCGTTTTAAACGGTTATTACGGTTGATCACTCGGCGATATAAATCGTTCAAATCTGAAGTGGCAAAACGTCCGCCATCAAGTGGAACTAATGGACGTAAATCTGGTGGCAACACTGGCAATACAGTCATCACCATCCATTCAGGTTTATTGCCTGATTGAATGAAAGATTCTAATAATTTTAAGCGTTTAGTGATTTTTTTGCGTTTAGTTTCTGAATTGGTTTCTTGCAACTCTTCACGCAAGGTTTCACATTCCACTTCTAGATCCATATCACGCAATAACGCTTGGATCGCTTCTGCACCCATTTTAGCTTCAAATTCATCGCCCCAACGGTCTTCTGCGTCCATATATTGTTCTTCCGTTAATAATTGACCTTTTTCAAGATCAGTCATTCCCGGCTCAGTAACAATGTAAGATTCAAAATAAAGTACACGTTCAATATCACGCAACGGCATATCTAATAATAAGCCGATACGGGACGGTAAAGATTTTAAGAACCAGATATGAGCAACAGGTGAAGCAAGCTCAATATGACCCATACGTTCACGGCGAACTTTTGCTTGTGTCACTTCTACGCCACATTTTTCACAGATTACACCACGGTGTTTTAAGCGTTTATATTTTCCGCATAAACATTCGTAGTCTTTCACTGGCCCGAAAATACGCGCACAGAAAAGCCCGTCACGCTCTGGTTTAAAGGTACGGTAGTTGATGGTTTCAGGTTTCTTAACTTCACCAAATGACCAAGAACGGATCATATCCGGTGAGGCTAAACCAATTTTGATCACATCAAAATCTTCGCTGGATTTAGATTGTGCTTTTAAAAACTTAACTAAGTCTTTCACAGATTTTGCTCCTGTCGGAGTTAAACTTATCCAAGTGCGGTAGAAAATTCTTGCGTTTTTTACACCGCACTTGAGCGTACTTTAGCGTTTGCTACTCAGATTACTCTTCGTCCAAATCAATATTAATACCGAGTGAACGAATTTCTTTCATAATTACATTAAAGGATTCTGGTGTACCCGGATCCATTTGTTGGTTGCCGCTGACGATATTTTTATACATCTTCGTACGACCATTCACATCATCGGATTTCACCGTGAGCATTTCTTGTAAGGTGTAAGCGGCACCATAAGCTTCAAGCGCCCAAACCTCCATCTCACCGAAACGCTGACCACCGAATTGTGCTTTACCACCCAATGGCTGTTGGGTAACAAGACTATAAGAACCTGTTGAACGTGCGTGCATTTTGTCATCAACTAAGTGGTTCAATTTGAGCATATACATATAACCTACGGTTACTGGACGCTCAAATTTCTCACCCGTGCGACCATCATAAAGGGTAATTTGCCCTGATGTTGGTAAGCCGCCAAGCTCTAGTAAGCCCTTAATTTCTTCTTCGTGCGCCCCGTCAAATACTGGCGTTGCCAATGGTAAACCTTTGCGTAAGTTTTGTGCTAAACGCATTACTTCTTCATCAGTAAAGGTTGAAAGATCCACTTTTTGTGAACCGCCACCTAAGTCGTAGGCTTTTTGGATATAGCCACGCAATTTCTCAACATCTTGTTTTTGTTTGATCATTGCGTTGATTTGATCACCAATTCCTTTCGCCGCTAAACCTAAGTGCGTTTCAAGAATCTGACCGATGTTCATACGCGAAGGTACGCCCAGCGGGTTCAATACGATGTCTACTGGCTGACCGTTTTCGTCATACGGCATATCTTCAACTGGGTTGATTTTTGAGATAACCCCTTTGTTACCGTGGCGACCTGCCATTTTATCACCCGGTTGGATTTGGCGTTTCACCGCAAGATATACTTTCACCACTTTCAATACGCCCGGTGCAAGATCATCACCTTGAATGATTTTGCCACGTTTCACTTCGAGTTTATGCTCAAAGTCTTTACGGAGTTCTTCATATTGCTCCGCAAGTTGCTCTAACTGGCTTTGTTTTTCTTCGTCTGAAAGGGTTTGTTCTAACCATTTAGTGCGGTCTAATTTATCTAACTGTGTCGCGTCCATTCCGCCTGAAATCAATACATTGCGAACGCGTGCAAACAAGCCTGCTTCTAAGATCTCTAATTCTTCAACGAGGTCTTTCTTCGCTTGTTTTAACTGCATTTCTTCGATTTCTAAGGCACGTTTATCTTTTTCTACGCCATCACGGGTGAACACTTGAACATCAATAACTGTACCAGATACGCTGTTTGGTACGCGTAATGAAGAATCTTTTACATCAGATGCTTTTTCACCAAAGATTGCGCGTAATAATTTTTCTTCTGGGGTTAATTGGGTTTCACCTTTTGGTGTTACTTTCCCCACAAGAATATCGCCACCTTTTACTTCCGCACCGATATAGACGATCCCTGATTCATCAAGTTTGCTTAATGCCGCTTCACCTACGTTCGGAATATCGGCAGTGATTTCTTCAGAACCAAGTTTGGTATCACGCGCCACACAAGAAAGCTCTTGAATGTGAATGGTAGTGAAACGATCTTCTTGCACCACACGCTCAGACACTAACATTGAGTCTTCGAAGTTATAACCATTCCAAGGCATAAATGCCACGCGCATATTTTGACCAAGGGCAAGTTCACCTAAATCCGTTGAAGGACCATCAGCAAGGATTTCACCACGTTCAATTGGCTCACCTAATTTCACGCAAGGAATTTGGTTAATACAGGTATTTTGGTTAGAGCGGGTATATTTCACTAAGTTGTAAATATCAATCCCTGCTTCACCTGCAACAGTTTCATCTTCGTTTACTTTTACAACGATACGCGAAGCATCAACGTATTGGATTGTTCCACCACGTTTTGCTACAACCGCAACACCAGAGTCTAACGCCACCGGTTTTTCCATACCTGTACCGACTAATGGTTTATCCGCCCGCAAGGTTGGCACGGCTTGGCGTTGCATGTTCGCCCCCATCAAGGCACGGTTCGCATCATCGTGTTCAAGGAACGGGATAAGCGCCGCTGCCACAGAAACGATTTGTTGGGTCGATACGTCCATATAGTGAATTTCTTCTGGACGGTATAAACCAGACTCACCATGCTCACCACGACAGGTTACGAAGGTATCGGTAAAACGTAACTCATCATCTAAGTTAGAGTTTGCCTGTGCGATGATATATTTGCCTTCTTCAATGGCGGATAAATATTCGATTTCTTCGGTTACTTGACCATTTACCACTTTACGATATGGGGTTTCTAAGAAACCATAGTCGTTAGTACGTGCATACACCGCTAATGAGTTGATCAAACCGATGTTTGGCCCTTCAGGGGTTTCAATTGGACACACACGACCATAATGGGTTGCGTGAACATCTCGCACCTCAAAGCCCGCACGCTCACGGGTTAAACCACCCGGCCCTAAGGCAGAAATACGGCGTTTATGCGTTACTTCTGAAAGCGGGTTGTTTTGATCCATAAATTGGGAAAGCTGTGATGAACCAAAGAATTCTTTCACCGCGGCTGAAATTGGTTTCGCATTGATTAAATCTTGTGGGGTTACCGCTTCAAGATCACCTAAAGAAAGACGCTCTTTCACTGCACGCTCAACACGCACTAAACCAATACGGAATTGGTTTTCTGCCATTTCACCCACAGAACGGATACGACGGTTACCTAAGTGGTCAATGTCGTCCACTTCACCGCGACCATTACGAATATCAATGAGCTTTCTCATCACATTCACAATGTCTTCTTTGCTTAAAATGCCGCTGCCTGTAGTTTCTTCAATACCTAAAGAGCGGTTAAATTTCATACGACCTACCGCTGATAAATCATAGCGATCTGGTGAGAAGAACAGGTTATCAAATAAACCTTCTGCCGCTTCTTTTGTCGGTGGCTCACCCGGACGCATCATACGGTAAATTTCCACTAATGCACTTAGGCGATCGGTGGTTGGATCAACGCGTAAGGTGTCAGAAATATAAGGGCCGTAGTCTAAATCGTTAGTGAACAGGATTTCGATGGTTTTATAACCTGCTTGCGATAATTTCGCTAAAATCTCAAGGGAGATCTCGCCATTCGCAGGACAAATCACCTCACCCGTTTCTAGATCCACATAATCTTTCGCTGCCACTTTACCCACAATATATTCTGTTGGCACTTCAACTTGGGTAACGTTATCTTTTTCTAAGGCACGGATATGGCGAGCGGTGATACGGCGACCTACTTCCACATAGGTTTTGCCATTTGCCACAATATCGAAAGTCGCGGTTTCACCACGCAATCTTTCTGGCACTAAATCCATTAATAATTTATTGTCTTCGATTTGGAAAATCACTTTATCGAAGAATAAATTTAAAATTTCTTCTGTGGTGTAATTTAACGCACGCAGAATAATGGTCGCAGGCAATTTACGGCGACGGTCAATACGTGCATATAAGTTATCTTTTGGATCAAATTCAAAATCCAACCAAGAACCACGGTAAGGAATAATGCGTGCGTTATAAAGCACTTTTCCTGACGAGTGGGTTTTACCTTTATCGCTATCAAAGAAAACGCCTGGGCTACGGTGTAATTGTGAAACAATAACACGCTCAGTACCATTAATCACAAAGGTACCATTGTCTGTCATTAATGGGATTTCACCCATATAGACTTCTTGCTCTTTAATATCTTTGATTGTGCCAGGGGCGGCATCTTTGTCGTAGCTCACAAGGCGTAATTTTACACGCAATGGGGCGGCATAAGTTGTACCACGAATTTGACATTCACGTACGTCAAATACAGGCTCGCCTAAGCGGTAGCTCACATATTGCAATTCGGTGTTGCCGTTGTTGCTGACAATCGGGAACACAGAACGGAACGCCGCTTCTAACCCTTGCTGACCTTCAGGATCTCTTTGGATAAATTTATCAAAAGAATCAAGTTGAATAGTTAATAAATAAGGTACATTTAAAACTTGCGGACGTTTGCCGAAGTCTTTACGAATACGTTTTTTCTCAGTATAGGAGTAACCCATTGGTTTTCCTCAATAAATTTTAGTGAGACCGAGTCGATATAAAACAAAAGTGCGGTCATTTTTTCACACAGTTTTTTATATCAATGATGAATCCGTTTTTAGATACCGCACTCTGAACCTTACTTCTGATGAACGGGCTGCCATCAAATTACCTAGAAATAAGCAATTTTGCCTATCTAAAAGAGAAATTTAACTTGATGATAACGCAACAAAACGGGAATTATTCAGTATATTTTTAATCCAAAATTGGCTTTGCGAATTAAAAATGGCTGGCTATTATAGTGGATTACAGCAACTTAGGTCAAGCAATTAATTTAAACCGTCCAATCTTGCCACTTTAAAGAAGAAATCCGCTGAAATTCCTTAACATTATGAGTAACAAGTACCGCATCACAAGCTAATGCGTGGCAAGCAATCCAAAGATCATTGCCGCCAATAGGCGTACCTTGACGTTTTAATTTATCTGCCCATATGCCATAGAACTCACAAATTTCTTTGGGAGGAAGAAGTACAGAAATACGTTGGGTTATGCGTGCTATATTTTCCCGAGCTTTCAGTGAATGAGTACTACCATTAGCCCCTTTTAATAATTCTGCATAAGTAATAAAACTCATTACTAATTTATCTTGTGTACTTAATTGTGCAACCCGCTCTGTAACCTTGAGCGGTTTGTTTTTCATTAAATAAATCAAAATATTGGTATCAAGCATATAAATCATAGGGTTTCTCTTTCTTGTGGCGGTTCAATATCGCGATCTTCTAATGCTTGAATAAAATCATCGTCAAATCCTGAAAATAAATCGAGAAAACTTACATCCGCTTTAGGTTTGATCGGGCGTAAAATAATATCGCCATTTTCACCATATAATATTTCTACTGTATCAACCTCTAATCGAAAGCTTAATGGAATACGTACAGCTTGGCTATTACCACTTTGGAAAACTTTTGTTATTACCATAATAACCTCTCAGAGTATATACTTTATAAAATAAGTATATATTAGATAACTCTAAGCCATATTGCAAATGAATGAACAAAAAATAAAAAACCCCGATATTTCTATCAGGGCTTTTAGAACCAGAATGGGTAATAGAAAAATCAAAATTATTTGATTTCTACTTGTGCACCCGCTTCTTCTAATTCTTTCTTAAGTGCTTCAGCTTCTGCTTTAGCGATGCCTTCTTTCAATACTGCTGGTGCAGATTCAACTAAGTCTTTCGCTTCTTTTAAGCCTAAGCCAGTTGCACCACGTACCGCTTTGATTACTGCTACTTTGTTAGCACCTGCTGCTGCAAGAACTACATCAAATTCAGTTTTCTCTTCTGCTGCAGCTGCGTCACCGCCAGCTGCTACTGCTACTGCAGCCGCTGCTGCTGAAACACCGAATTTTTCTTCCATCGCAGTGATTAATTCTACGATTTCAGTTACTGATTTAGAAGCAATCGCTTCAATGATTTGTTCGTTAGTTAATGACATAACAATCAATTCCTAAAGTAAATAAATTAAACCGAGTAAGAAAGGCTTGAATTAAGCCGCTTCTTGTAATTTGTCGCGTAATGCTGCAAGCGTACGAACAAGTTTTCCTGCTGCCGCTTCTTTCATTGTACCCATTAAACGTGCAATTGCTTCGTCGTAAGTTGGTAATGTTGCTAAGAATTCAACATCTTGGATCTTACCTTCAAAGGCTGCACCTTTAATTTCAAACTTATCATTTGCTTTTGCAAAATCTTTGAACAAACGTGCTGCTGCACCTGGGTGTTCAGTAGAGAATGCGATAAGTGTTGGACCTACAAACGCATCTTTTAAGCATTCGTAATCAGTGCCTTCAACTGCACGGCGTAATAATGTGTTACGCACAACACGCATTGAAACACCAGCTTCACGAGCTGCTTTACGTAATTCAGTCATTTTATCTACAGTAACACCGCGAGAATCCGCGATTACTGCTGATAGGGCACCTTTGGCTGCTTCATTTACTTCAGCAACAATTGCTTGTTTGTCTTGAAGATTTAATGCCATTGGCTTTAGCTCCTGATACACTCCGCCAAAGCGGAACTTACAAAAAATCTTAAAAAAACCGACCGCACTTTATAAACAAGCCAGTCTGCTTTTCTAAGCCTAAGGTGTCCAGAAGCAGAAAATTCTGTCTGTTCACCATCTACGTAGGATTTAAATTAAGAAATCGCTCACGCCATTTCACCTACGGTCTTGGACGGGGCTTGTATTGGCAAGCACCATCAATATTTTGCACTTCGCTCTTAAAGACAACGTACAAAATTAAGGTGGCCAATTATAGTTATTTTTTAAACAAAGTAAAGCACTATTTGCACATTAGCCACGGAAAAAGTGCGGTCAAAAATTACCGCACTTTTCTATAAAACAGGATTATAGGCTGCTTTGATCGATCGCAACGCCTGCACCTTGAGTGGTAGAAAGACTTACTTTCTTAATGAACACGCCTTTCGCTGAAGCAGGTTTTGCTTTAGTTAAGGCTGCCAATAATGCTTGTAAGTTTTCTTTTAATTGCTCAGGGGTGAAGTCCGCTTTACCAATTGTGGTGTGAATGATACCGTTTTTATCATTACGGTAACGCACCTGACCTGATTTCGCATTTTTCACGGCTTCTGCAACGTTTGGTGTTACTGTACCCACTTTAGGGTTTGGCATTAAGCCACGCGGCCCTAAAATTTGACCTAATTGACCAACAACACGCATTGCATCTGGAGAAGCGATAACCACATCAAAGTCCATTTCGCCTTTTTTGATGCGTTCTGCTAAATCTTCCATACCCACTAAATCTGCACCTGCTTCTTTCGCAGCGTCTGCATTTGCACCTTGAGTGAACACAGCAACGCGAACGTTACGACCTGTACCGTTTGGCAATACAGTCGCACCACGCACGTTTTGGTCAGATTTACGTGCATCAATACCTAAATTTACTGCCACATCAATGCTTTCTACGAATTTAGGGCTAGTAAATTGTTTTAATACTGCGATCGCATCATTGATCTCATAAGCTTTGGTTGAATCAACACCCGCTTTGATTGCTTTCATACGTTTGGTTAGTTTAGCCATTGATTAGTCCTCCACTACCAAACCCATTGAACGTGCAGTACCTTCAATAGATTTCATCTTAGTTTCAATTGTTGCACCGGTCATATCTGCTGCTTTTGTTTCAGCGATTTCACGGATTTGAGCTTTAGTTACAGTACCCACTTTATCTTTATTCGGTTTACCAGAACCTGATTTGATACCGGCTGCTTTTTTCAATAATACAGCTGCTGGTGGAGTTTTTGTAACAAAAGTGAATGAACGGTCTGCATAAACAGTAATAACAACTGGAATCGGTAAACCTTTTTCTAAGCTTTCAGTACGTGCGTTGAATGCTTTACAGAATTCCATAATGTTCACACCTTGTTGACCTAATGCTGGACCAACTGGTGGTGAAGGGTTAGCCATACCTGCTGCAACTTGCAACTTAACATAGGCTTGAACTTTCTTTGCCATTTTAATTTCCTCGTTATGGGTGATAACGCTTTTCAGCTCCCCGTTAATTGAAACACATCAAAGATGCTTTACATAAAACCACGAGCAAGATGGCTTGCTCGTGGTAGATTGCGGATTATACGCTAACTATTTTTACAACTCAACAAAATAGTATTGCTATTTTAGAGATATGCCTTTGATCTTCGGCTAATCTCTTCATCGCTATATCCCCTGTTTTTTAATAATTGTTTAATACCGACAGCTTCGGCAAATCTTTTTTGTCGTCCCAAATCTGCCAATTTTTCAAATAACGCACTATCAGAAAGATGGTCAAATTCCATCATTACACGACGTTTTTGCTCATTCATCTCTCTACCTTTATCTAAAGCAGAACCAACCACTTTGCCTACGGCATCCCAAAATCCCATAATTACTTTTCCTTATTTAATTTTAATCAATAACTTTCCATTCAGATTGATGACAGTTGTTACAACTATATCCTTTCTGAATAATCCAAGAAACAATTTCATCTTTGAATACAAGCATTGCTGTACCACCTGTAACAAGAGCTATACAGATAGGTAAAGCAAATCCAGTTCCTGCAAAAAAATAAGTAACCCAAGCCCAAAATCCACCTATTGGCATTGCTCCACCTATTATTTTAATAATTGGGGCTGTCCTAGATAACAACTAAAAAATCTATTTAGGTTAGAATGAACCAATGAGAAAAAGTCGTCTAAGTCAGCACAAACAAAATAAACTCATTGAGCTATTTGTTGCAGGTGTTACTGCAAGGACAGCAGCAGAGTTAGTCAATGTAAACAAAACGACTGCCGCATATTACTTTCATCGTTTATGCCAACTCATCTATCAAAACAGCCTTCACTTAGAGATGTTTGAAGGTGAAATTGAAGCCGATGAAAGTTATTTTGGCGGTGCTCGCAAAGGCAAACGTGGTCGTGGTGCGGCAGGGAAAATTGCGGTATTCGGGCTTCTCAAGCGCAATGGCAAGGTTTATACCGTTGCGGTTCCAAATACGCAATCTGCCACCTTGTTACCCATTATTCGGGAGCAGGTAAAGCCTGATAGTATTGTTTACACCGATAATTATCGTAGTTATGACGTGCTTGATGTGAGTGAATTTAGTCATTTTCGTATCAATCACAGCACACATTTTGCTGAAAATCATAACCACATTAACGGAATTGAGAATTTTTGGAGCCAAGCAAAACGCCATTTACGCAAATTTAATGGTATCCCAAAAGCGCATTTTGAGCTTTATTTAAAGGAATGTGAATGGCGTTTTAATTACAGCAACATAAAAAGTCAAATTTCTATTTTAAAACAATTGGTTAAAGGGAGTTTAGTCTAGTTATCTAGGACAGCCCCTAATAATTAATGAAATATTAACTTCTTCTATCAATCCACATTTTTGGCACTTTATTTTCATCAGTTTACCTTTACTTCATTGAACGACATTTTTTACACCAACTCTGATTAGTTGCATTGCCTCCAAGAGTTATATATCCAAATTTTTCTTCTAATTCTTGTGCTGATTTTGCTGTAACCTGCCTACACTTAGGACAAGTGTGTGGCAATCTGATACTCCCTCCCATACAAACCTCTATACACACTTAATAGATAATAATGAATTACACAACTTTAATTTAAATGTGCTAAAATTCTAATCAAGTTAAGAAAAGAGATCCAATATCAAACAAGACAATAACCTACCTTCATTGTCAAAATAAAATCAATTTAGGAAAAATAAAAATGAATACTCTTCATAATAAAATTCGTTTAATGCGTGAGGCTCACCAATGGTCTCAAGAAGATATGGCAAATAAAATGAATATGTCAGTTAGTGGGTACTCAAAAATTGAGCGAGGAGAAAGTAAGCTCTATTATGATAAACTTGTACAAATTGCCAAAATATTCAATATTGAAGTTTGCGAATTAGTTGACTTTGATAAAGGTGTCGTCTTTTTTATGAATGAAAATAGCGACTATATTTATACAAACTATGCTAATAATGACCAAGCTCTCTCTGCTGAAAACGAAAAACTCAAACTTATCATCACGCACAAAGAAGAGCTTCTAAAACAAAAAGAAAAAGAAATTCGGCAGTTAGAAGAAATTATCCGATTGTTGAAAAAGGAATAAAGTAACGGCTTTATTCCTTAAAGTGCGGTCGTTTTTTTACTGTTTTTTAAAACCGTTCGCAAGAAACCGTTGCGATTTCTTTATCGCCTTTAGAAACCGTTACCCCTCCGCTGAACTCATGTTCATCGCTCACACGGTTTTCCGATTTATACACCACATAATAATATTGCCCATTTTTAAGGTTATAGGCTTCCCAATAAGATCCCACGCCGTTCCATTTTTCAGAACGTGCTTCAACATCAGCAATTTTGTTTTTAAAAACTAACTCGGGCTTGCCTGGTTTGCCAAAACTGTACTCATAATATCCCTCGCTTTCTATTAAGGCAATTTGCTTACCTTTCGCCGTAAAACAAGAAAACACAATATAATCTTCTGCCAAGAGCGGTGAAGAACAAAGCCCTGCAAGCAGAAATAGCCCTAGATATTTTTTCATTTTATTCACCCAAATAAACCCAAAGAAAAAGGTAAGCCTTAGCTTACCTTTTGTATATTAACTATTTTTTTCTACCTGACTAAATTCAAGCTCCACAGGAGTCGCTCGACCAAAAATAGAAACGGACACTTTTAAACGCCCTTTATCATAATCAATTTCTTCCACCGTACCATTAAAGTCAGCAAATGGTCCTTCTTTAACACGCACTTCTTCACCCGGTTGGAAGACAGTTCTTGGTTTTGGTTTGTCGGAATTTTGCTCAAGTCGATTTAAGATGATATCCGCTTCGCGATTGCTGATTGGTGCTGGTTTATCTGGCGTTCCGCCGATAAAACCCATTACACGCGGCACACTACGCACGAGCTGCCAAGTATAATCGTTCATTTCCATCTGTACCAAAACATAACCTGGAAAATATTTACGCTCACTTTTACGGCGTTTACCCCCGACATTTTCAACCACTTCTTCGGTAGGCACTAAGACTTCACCAAATTGCTCTTCCATTTGGTGCAATTTAATATATTCGCGTAATGTTGCTGCTACACGGCCTTCAAAGCCAGAAAATGCTTGTAACACATACCAGCGTTTCTTTGCTGTATTCTCTGCCATTTTAGAACCTCAAATTTGTTAAGAAATTAATTACAGAAACAATAATAGAATCAAGCCCCCACAAGATTAGAGAAACAATAACCGTAACAGTCACCACAATTAAGGTTGTCTGCATTGCCTCTTGACGAGTCGGCCAAACAATTTTTCTTAATTCTGTATATGAATCTCTCAAAAAGAGTCTTGCTTTTACACCTTGATTAGTTATTGCAAGAATAACAAGAGTAATAAGTAATAAAATTACGATTCCAACAACTCGAATTGGAGTAGAAAATTGGTTAGCAAAATAAATATTGCCTACCGCAGAAATAACAATAATGCAGATTGCCAATAGCCACAAAAACGTATTTAGCCCTTTTGACTTTTGATTACTTTCCGCCCCTTGAGCATGTTTATGTTTATGAATGTCTAACGCCATAATGTTTATCCATTATTTAATTTTATATTGGGATATACTTCGAACGGTGAATTGTATCATTTTCTTATTTTATTGCCTATTAAAAATAAGAGAAATTTTCACGATTTCATACAATAAGGGCATAAATCTATACAAAGAAAAAATTCTTAAAAATTATACCGCACTTTATTTATTCTTTTATGCCAAGTGCAGTCATTTTTTCATTGAGAAATCCAAGCAAAACAAAAGGGCATCTTTCGATGCCCTCTCTTAACTTTCTAGTGTTACCTAGCAATATCATCATTATTTGATGATTTTCGCTACCACGCCCGCACCTACTGTACGACCACCTTCACGAATCGCAAAGCGTAAACCTTGGTCCATCGCGATTGGGTGAATTAAGCTTACTGTCATTTTGATGTTATCGCCTGGCATTACCATTTCCACGCCTTCTGGTAACTCGATTGTTCCTGTTACGTCAGTTGTACGGAAATAGAATTGTGGACGGTAACCTTTGAAGAATGGAGTATGACGACCACCTTCTTCTTTTGATAATACGTAAACTTCTGATTCGAAGTCTGTGTGTGGTGTGATTGAACCTGGTTTCGCTAATACCTGACCACGTTCGATTTCTTCACGTTTTGTACCACGTAATAATGCACCGATGTTTTCACCCGCACGACCTTCGTCAAGTAATTTACGGAACATTTCTACACCTGTTACGGTCGTTTTCGCAGTTTCTTTGATACCTACGATTTCTACTTCATCACCAGTGCGGATAATACCACGCTCTACACGGCCTGTTACTACGGTACCACGACCTGAGATTGAGAATACGTCTTCGATTGGTAATAGGAATGGTTGGTCAATCGCACGCTCTGGCTCTGGAATGTAAGTGTCTAAGTGGTTTGCTAACTCAAGGATTTTTTCTTCCCATGCCGCATCGCCTTCTAACGCTTTTAACGCTGAACCACGTACGATTGGTGTATCATCACCTGGGAAATCATATTGAGAAAGAAGTTCACGCACTTCCATTTCTACTAATTCTAATAACTCTTCGTCATCTACCATATCGCATTTGTTTAAGAATACGATGATGTATGGTACACCTACTTGGCGTCCTAATAAGATGTGCTCACGAGTTTGTGGCATTGGGCCGTCTGTCGCTGCTACTACAAGAATTGCACCGTCCATTTGTGCCGCACCAGTGATCATATTTTTAACATAGTCCGCGTGCCCTGGGCAGTCAACGTGTGCATAGTGGCGAGTTGGGGTATCGTATTCAACGTGTGAGGTGTTGATGGTGATACCACGTGCTTTTTCTTCTGGTGCATTATCAATTTGATCAAATGCACGTGCTGAACCACCGTAGTGTTTCGCTAATACTGTGGTGATTGCTGCTGTTAAAGTTGTTTTACCATGGTCAACGTGGCCGATTGTACCCACGTTTACGTGCGGTTTTGTACGTTCAAATTTTTCTTTAGACATTGCTAATGTTTCCTTTAAGTGAAATTTCGTAGCACCTTGAGATGCTACGAAGTTTTATTGAATCAAAAATTATTTTTTACGTGCTTCAATTACTGCAGCTGCAACACTTGAAGGTGCTTCAGCATATTTCAATGGTTCCATTGAGTATGATGCACGACCTTGAGTTTGTGAACGAAGATCTGTTGCATAACCAAACATTTCAGAAAGTGGAACTTCTGCATTGATTTTAACAACAAATTCGCTTGCTTCTTGGCCATTTACCATAGCACGACGACGGCTTAAATCACCAATTACATCACCCACATACTCCGGTGGAGTTTCAACTTCCACTTTCATAATTGGCTCAAGTAATACTGGGTTTGCTTTGCTAAATGCTGCTTTAAACGCTAATGATGCAGCAAGTTTAAACGCTAACTCAGATGAGTCCACATCGTGGTATGAACCGAAGTGTAAACGTACACCTAAATCTACTACTGGGTAGCCCGCTAATGGACCAGATTTAAGTTGCTCTTGAATACCTTTATCAACCGCTGGGATATATTCACCAGGAATTACACCACCTTTGATTTCGTTGACAAATTCGTAACCTGGACCTTCTGGATCTAATGGGTACAAGTCGATAACAATGTGACCATATTGACCGCGACCACCAGATTGTTTTGCGTGTTTACCTTCAACATCATTCACGCGAGTACGGATAGTTTCACGGTAAGATACTTGTGGTTTACCGATGTTTGCTTCCACTTTAAACTCACGTTTCATACGGTCAACGATGATATCTAAGTGTAACTCACCCATACCAGAAATAATGGTTTCACCTGATTCTTCGTCGGTATGAACACGGAATGAAGGGTCTTCTTGTGCAAGACGTCCTAACGCTAAGCCCATTTTCTCTTGGTCAGCTTTTGTTTTCGGCTCTACCGCAACAGAAATTACTGGCTCTGGGAATTCCATACGTTCAAGAATGATTGGTGCATCAACTGCACATAATGTATCACCTGTACCCACATCTTTTAAACCGATCGCTGCTGCAATATCTCCTGCACGAACTTCTTTGATTTCTTCACGTTTGTTTGCGTGCATTTGTACGATACGACCAAAACGTTCACGTTTATCTTTCACAGAGTTCAATACGGTTGCACCAGACTCAACCACACCAGAATATACACGGAAGAAGGTTAAGTTACCCACGAATGGGTCGGTTGCAATTTTGAATGCAAGTGCTGCAAACGGTTCATTATCATCTGCGTGACGCTCGCCTTCTGTTTCATCTGGGTTAATCCCTTTAATTGAAGCGATGTCTGTTGGTGCTGGTAAGTAATCAATTACCGCGTCAAGCATTGCTTGCACACCTTTGTTCTTGAACGCAGAACCACAGGTTACAAGAATGATTTCTGTCGCTAATGCACGCTGACGAAGTGCACCTTTGATTTCTTCTTCAGTTAATTCTTCACCTCCAAGGTATTTTTCCATTAACTCCTCTGAAGCTTCAGCTGCAGATTCAACTAAATTTTGACGCCACTCTTCACATAAATCAAGCATATCCGCAGGAATATCATCATAGGTAAATGTCATACCTTGATCCGCTTCATTCCAGTTAATTGCTTTCATCTTGATCAGGTCAACAACACCTTTGAAGTTTTCTTCAGCCCCGATTGGAAGTTGAAGAGGGACAGCATTTCCCCCTAAGCGAGTTTTGATTTGCTCAACAACGCGTAGGAAGTTTGCACCTGTACGGTCCATTTTATTTACGAACGCAATACGAGGTACTTTATATTTATTTGCTTGACGCCATACCGTTTCAGACTGAGGTTGAACACCACCTACTGCACAGTACACCATTACCGCACCATCAAGAACACGCATTGAACGTTCTACTTCGATAGTAAAGTCAACGTGTCCCGGCGTGTCGATAACGTTAATACGGTGTTGTGGGTATTGTTGCGACATACCAGACCAGAAAGCCGTTGTTGCCGCAGAAGTGATGGTAATACCACGCTCTTGTTCTTGTTCCATCCAGTCCATGGTAGCTGCACCATCGTGCACCTCACCAATTTTGTGACTAACACCTGTATAGAATAGAATACGCTCTGTGGTTGTTGTTTTACCAGCATCAATGTGAGCACTAATCCCGATATTACGATAGTGCTCAATAGGAGTTACACGAGCCATTATTATTTCCTTGTTTGATTTCCTTGCTTGGAATCAATAAATTAAAATTTTAAATATGCACAAGGCTTCACCGCACAAAATGAGATGAAGCCTAGCAATCGTTTGAATAAAAAATTACCAACGGTAATGAGCAAACGCTTTGTTGGCTTCAGCCATACGGTGAACGTCTTCACGTTTTTTCACTGCTGCACCTTTGTTTTCAGAAGCATCAGATAATTCGTTTGCTAAACGTAAAGCCATTGATTTATCACCACGTTTACGCGCTGCTTCAACAATCCAACGCATACCTAATGCGTTACGACGAGTTGGGCGTACTTCAACGGGCACTTGATAAGTCGAACCACCAACACGACGAGATTTAACCTCAACAGTTGGACGAACGTTTTCTAATGCGATTTCAAAAGCTTCTAAAGCTTCTTTACCTGTACGTTGAGATAAAGTTTCTAACGCACCATAAACGATAGATTCGGCGATAGATTTTTTACCATCTACCATTAATACATTAATAAATTTCGCAAGTAATTCTGATCCGAACTTTGGATCTGGAAGAATTTTGCGTGGTTCAATACGACGACGACGTGGCATTGCAATTTCTCCGTTTTTTAATCTTCAGGATTATCCAAAACTCTGTTGTGTAAGAGAGCTTACGTTTACTGGAGTTTATGATAATTATTTAATTTAATTAGCGTTTGGCCTTACTTAACGGAGAACCATTAAGCTTTAGGACGTTTCACGCCGTATTTAGAACGACCTTGTTTACGATCTTTAACGCCAGCACAGTCTAATGCACCGCGTACAGTGTGATAACGCACACCCGGTAAATCTTTAACACGACCGCCACGGATAAGCACAACGCTGTGCTCTTGAAGGTTATGACCTTCACCGCCGATATAAGAAGTTACTTCGTAACCATTTGTTAAACGAATACGGCATACTTTACGTAATGCTGAGTTCGGTTTTCTAGGTGTAGTTGTGTACACACGAGTACACACGCCACGTTTCTGCGGGCAAGCCTCTAATGCAGGAACGTTGCTTTTTACAACCTTTTTAACACGCGGTTTGCGTACTAGCTGGTTGATAGTTGCCATTAAAAAAGCTCCAGTTTATTAAATGTTATTCATAAAAGAATGTTTACTTTTTACTCTATCTTAGAATAGATAGACGCCGAATTTTAATCTTGAATGCGTGCAATGTCAAGGCTAAGAAAAACATCGTCTAAAACTGACCGCACTTTAAAAAAGATAATTTATAGCAAAATGTTATAAGGCATAATTTTTGGGGCTGTCCTAGATAACTAGACTAAACTCCCTTTAACCAATTGTTTTAAAATAGAAATTTGACTTTTTATGTTGCTGTAATTAAAACGCCATTCACATTCCTTTAAATAAAGCTCAAAATGCGCTTTTGGGATACCATTAAATTTGCGTAAATGGCGTTTTGCTTGGCTTCAAAAATTCTCAATTCCGTTAATGTGGTTATGATTTTCAGCAAAATGTGTGCTGTGATTGATACGAAAATGACTAAATTCACTCACATCAAGCACGTCATAACTACGATAATTATCGGTGTAAACAATACTATCAGGCTTTACCTGCTCCCGAATAATGGGTAACA
Source organism: Avibacterium paragallinarum (assembly GCF_900450705.1). Lineage (GTDB taxonomy): Bacteria > Pseudomonadota > Gammaproteobacteria > Enterobacterales > Pasteurellaceae > Avibacterium > Avibacterium paragallinarum. The sequence goes on along the minus strand of NZ_UGHK01000001.1, from coordinate 682,953 downwards.
AGGTGGCAGATTGCGTATTTGGAACCGCAACGGTATAAACCTTGCCATTGCGCTTGAGAAGCCCGAATACCGCAATTTTCCCTGCCGCACCACGACCACGTTTGCCTTTGCGAGCACCGCCAAAATAACTTTCATCGGCTTCAATTTCACCTTCAAACATCTCTAAGTGAAGGCTGTTTTGATAGATGAGTTGGCATAAACGATGAAAGTAATATGCGGCAGTCGTTTTGTTTACATTGACTAACTCTGCTGCTGTCCTTGCAGTAACACCTGCAACAAATAGCTCAATGAGTTTATTTTGTTTGTGCTGACTTAGACGACTTTTTCTCATTGGTTCATTCTAACCTAAATAGATTTTTTAGTTGTTATCTAGGACAGCCCCTTATAATTTGTGATAACTCTCAAATTTTTGTCATATTTGTCGCAAGATCGTTAAAATAGCCGCCTTTTTTGTCAGCAGATATTGGCGAGATGGCTTTGTCGCTGTTGTGTCGTAATAAAAATAATAAGAGTAAATGTTATGTCCTTTATAGTTGGTCAGCGTTGGATTAGTGAAAGTGAAAATGATCTTGGGTTGGGATTAATCAGTGAAGTCAATCATCGTACGGTTACGGTGAGCTTCCCCGCCGCCGAAGAAATTCGGATTTATGCCCTCGATAATGCCCCGCTCGTACGCGTGTTGTTTCAGGTGGGCGATGAAATCCGCCATAAAGAAGGCTGGAGTGGCGTGGCCATTGAAGTGCTAAATCATAACGGGCTAGCGTTCTATTTAGTGAAAAAAGACGACGGGCAAGAGGCGATGTTGCAAGAGGCGGAACTCAGCCCGCTAATCACCTTCAGCAAGCCACAAGAGCGTTTATTTGCGGGACAAATCGATCGGGCTAGCCATTTTGTATTGCGTTATCGAGCGTTGCAACAGCGTCAAGCCCAATTTCAATCGCCGTTACGCGGGTTGCGTGGCATTCGTGGCGGCTTAATTCCGCACCAGTTGCATATTGCCAAAGAAGTGGGGCAGCGAATTGCTCCGCGTGTTTTGCTCGCTGATGAAGTGGGACTGGGGAAAACCATTGAAGCGGGTATGATTTTGCAACAGCAACTTTTTGCTGAAAAAGCGGAGCGAATGCTGATTATTGTGCCAGAAACCTTGCAACATCAATGGCTTGTGGAAATGCTCCGCCGTTTTAATTTGCATTTTTCCTTGTTTGATGAAGAGCGTTGTGTCGATTTTGATGGGCTTGATGGGGGCGTGGCGAGCAATCCATTCAAAACCGAGCAACTGATTATTTGTGCGTTGGATTGGCTAGTGCAAGAACCAAAACGAGCCGAACAGCTTGCCAACGCGGATTTTGATTTGCTGATTGTGGACGAAGCCCATCATTTGGCGTGGTCTGAACAAGCTCCAAGTTTGGCTTATCAAATCATTGAGCAACTGACGAAGCACATTCCCGCGGTGCTACTTCTTACTGCCACCCCTGAACAATTAGGGCAAGAAAGCCATTTCGCCCGCTTAAAATTGCTCGATTCCGATCGCTTTTATGATTACAACGCTTTTATGCAAGAACAACAGCATTATCAACCCGTGGCAGAGGCGGTGAACGGCTTGCTCAGCGATCAGCCACTGAGTAACGTAGAGCAACAACATTTAGCCGCCTTGCTTTCCGAGCAAGATATTCAAGGTTTATTGCAAGATCTTGATCAAGAAGAGAAAAAAGCCCAAGCTCGGCAGACGCTGATCGAAAATTTACTCGATCGCCACGGTACAAGCCGTTTATTGTTCCGCAATACCCGCCAAGGGGTGAAAGGTTTTCCGCAACGCCATTATCACGCCATCACCCTGCCATTGCCAAAGCAATACCGCAATGCCATTGGCGTGTTGAATTTATTGGGCGAAGTGAAAAGTGCGGATCTTTTTTACCCTGAACAGATTTTCCAAAAAATGAACCCCGATGTCGCGTGGTGGGATTTCGATCCCCGTGTGGAATGGTTGATTGAATTTTTGACTTCACACCGCGAAGAAAAAGTGCTGGTGATTTGTCATCAAGCACAAACAGCGATCCAACTGGAGCAAGCGTTGCGTGAAAAAGAAGCCATTCGCAGTGCAGTGTTCCACCAAAATATGTCTATTGTGGAACGAGATAAAGCGGCAGCATATTTTGCTCAGCAAGAAGAAGGCGCACAAGTGTTGCTCACCTCAAGCATTGGCTCTGAGGGGCGAAATTTCCAATTCGCCCATCATTTGGTGCTGTTTAACTTGCCTGATAATCCCGATTTATTGGAACAGTGCATCGGGCGTTTAGATCGCATCGGGCAAAAGCAAGACATCGAGATTTACGCCCCTTGCTTTGCTGACAGCCCGCAAGTGTTACTCGCCCAGTGGTATCATCAAGGCTTGAATGCGTTTGAAGAAACCTGCCCGATGGGGGCGACGCTGTTTGAAAAGTGCGGTGCAAAATTACAACAGTTTTTACAGCAAAATACGGCGGACGACGCGTTTAATGATTTTGTTGCCGAAACTAGAACCGAGCGTGATGCCTTGAAAACCCAGCTCTATCAAGGGCGAGATCGCTTATTGGAAATCAACTCCAATGGTGGCACGCAAGCCGCTGAGCTTGCCGCAGCCATTGCGGAGCAAGATGGCTCAAGCGAATTAATCAATTTCACCTTAAATTTATTTGATATTATCGGCGTGGAGCAAGAAGATCTCGGCGAGAAAAGCATCGTTATTCACCCCACAGGCACAATGCTCGTGCCAGATTTCCCAGGCTTGAAAGAAGAGGGCGTAACCGTAACCTTCGATCGCGATCTCGCGGTGGCAAGGGAAGAGGTAGAATTTCTCACTTGGGATCACCCAATGATTCGCAACGGCATTGATTTGATTACCGATGGCGATATTGGCAAAACTGCCGTATCATTGCTCATCAATAACGATCTGCCAGTGGGATCACTGTGGCTTGAACTGATTTATATTGTCGAAGCCCAAGCACCACGTGGCTTACAACTTACCCGCTTCCTTCCGCCAACACCGGTGCGATTGCTGATCGATGGCAAGGGCAATAATTTAGCGGGAAAAGTGGGCTTTGAGCTGTTGCAAAAACAACTCAAGCCGATGGGCAAACAAATGGCAAGCAAAGTGCTGAAAATGTTGCGTCCTGCCATTGAGCAATTATTGCAAGCGGGCGAAAAACACATTGGCGACACCGCCCAACAGCTCATTACGCAGGCACAACAGCGTGCGGAGCAATGCCTTGATAGCGAGCTAACCCGTTTGCAGGCGTTAAAGCAGGTGAATAAAAACATTCGCCAAGATGAAATTGACACATTAAGCACGCAACGTAGCCAAATTCTTGAGCATTTGCATAATGCCTCGTGGCGATTGGACAGCCTGCGTGTGGTCATCAGTAATAAGAGTAAATAATGGCATTAATTGATTACAATCCCCCGCAAGAACCTTGGTTAGACGTGATCTATCACGACAACCACATTTTATTAGTAAATAAACCCAGCGGGCTGCTTTCCGTCCTAGGCAATCAGCCCCAATATTACGACAGTGCAATGTCGCGGGTAAAAGAAAAATACGGTTTTTGCGAACCCGCTCACCGCCTTGATATGGCGACCAGTGGGATTTTGCTGTTCGCGATGAGTAAGCTGGCGGATAAAGAACTCAAGCGTCAGTTTCGTGAACGTGAGCCGAAAAAATCCTATCAAGCCTTAGTGTGGGGGCATTTAGAGGCGGAGAATGGCACGGTGGATCTGCCCTTGATTTGCGATTGGGAAAACCGCCCGCGACAAAAGATTTGTTTTGAGCGGGGGAAAAGTGCGGTAACAAAATTTGAGGTTTTACAACGCCTCCCCAATAACAGCACAAGGGTGAAGCTCACCCCAATTACAGGGCGTTCGCACCAATTAAGGCTACATATGCTTGCCCTTGGCCACCCTATTTTAGGCGATAAGTTTTATGCGCACCCACAAGCGAAAGCGATGTCGCCACGTTTGTGTTTACACGCCCAATCCTTACAAATTCGCCACCCTTTAACGGGCGAAATAATGAATTTCACGGCAGATGTACCGTTTTAATTCATTCTAACCAATCACAGAAATAATGCGGAGAATTGGTGATTTAATGCTACAATTCTCCCCAATTCATTTTTACCAAATAGTAGAGAAATTATGTCCCGTCAAAAAAAAACACGCCGTATCACGGATATTATGCCGACACGCAAAGCGGATAAACCTGCACAAAGCCCCGCGAAATCTCGTGGGCGGAAACTCACCCGCTATGAATTAGATGCCAAAGCCCGTGAAGAAAAAAGAAAGAAAAAACACAAAGGCTTAGCGGCGGGATCGCGTCATAGTAGCCAAGGGGAAAATAAACCCTTGGAGCAAAATCAGGTGCAAGATCCCCGCGTTGGTAGCCGTAAAAAAATCCCATTAGTGGTGGAATTTGTCAATAAACCTGAAAAAGGAATGACCATTCCGCCCGTGGAAGTTACAAAACCGAAAGCCCTTGATCCTATGGTGGAACTTGAACAGCTTGAAAACAACGAATGTTTAAATGATTTGTTGGATCAGCTTGAAGCAGGCAAAACCTTAAATGCCAAAGATCAAGCCTTTGTAGACGAATGCCTTGATCGCATCGCTCAATTAATGGACGAGCTTGGCATTAAAGATGAAGAAGAAAATGCGGAAGATTTATACCGCACTTTTGAAACCATTGATATTAATCAGTTTAAATAATTTATGTGGATTTATCTTTTAATTGCCCTCGGGCTTTTGATTATTGTGGGAATGGCCGCTTATGCGGTGAAATTATTGCGTGCGTTGAAAAGCCAAAAGAAGGCGTTAGAAAATGCACGCTTGGTGCGTGTAAAACGCCTAAAAGAGAGTATTGAGATTATCGCCCGTGCAATGCAAAATGGCGATTGTAATCTTTCTGAAGGCGTGATTCGCCTCAAAATGTTGCTTGATCCGCTAGGCATTAAAATCGCCAGCTATCCCGCGATGGGTGAGCTTTATGAGGTGGTGAAAGAAATGCCAACCCATCAAGCGAGAACCGCATTGAAAAAGAACGAACGTATGCGTTTAGATCTTACCCGTGAGAGTGCGGAGGCGGAGCTTGAGGCAAAAATAACGTTGGAATTAGATCAATTATTGTTGGATATGAAAAATTTTTAGGGGGAAATTAATGTCTGGAACTATGTGGGATTCCGCGTTAATTCAAAAATATAACTATTCTGGGCCGCGTTATACTTCGTATCCTACGGCATTGGAATTTAACGAAAATTATAACGAACAAGATTTCCAAGCTGCCGCCGAGCGTTACCCTGACCGTCCGCTTTCTCTTTATGTGCATATCCCGTTTTGCCATAAATTATGCTATTTCTGCGCCTGTAACAAAATCATTACGCGTCATCAGCACAAAGCGGATATTTATCTCGATTATTTAGAAAAAGAGATCAAAAATCGTGCCGCACTTTTCCGCAATCGCAAGGTAACCCAAGTGCATTGGGGCGGCGGCACACCGACCTATCTCACAGAGCAACAATCCAGCCGTTTAATGGCAATGTTGCGTGAGCATTTTCATTTTGCCGATAACGCCGAAATTAGTATCGAAATGGATCCGCGTAAAATTGAGCTGGAAACTCTCTATCATCTGCGTAAAATCGGCTTTAACCGCATTAGTATGGGCGTGCAGGATTTCAATAAAGCGGTGCAAAAAGCGGTGAACCGCGAACAGGACGAAAACTTTATTCAAGCCTTATTGGAACGGGCAAGAGCCTTGGGCTTTCGATCCACCAATTTAGATTTAATTTATGGCTTGCCATTGCAAAATGTGGAAAGTTTTATGTTCACGCTTCAAAAAGTGATCGAGCTGAATCCCGATCGTTTGAGCGTGTTCAACTACGCCCATTTGCCGAGCCGTTTCGCAGGGCAAGCGAAGATCAAAGAGGATCAGCTCCCCGCCCCTGAAACCAAGCTTACCATTTTGCAAAAAACCATTGAAACCTTAGAGGGTGCTGGCTACCGCTTTATTGGAATGGATCACTTTGCGAAACCTGATGATGAACTTGCTATAGCACAACAAAATGGCGTGCTACACCGCAATTTCCAAGGCTACACCACACAAGAAGATGCGGATTTGCTAGGGCTTGGCGTTTCCGCAATTAGCTTGTTGGGCGACACTTACGCACAAAATCAAAAAGAGCTAAAACAGTATTACGCAGATATTGAGCAAAAAGGCACCGCACTTCACAAAGGCTTTGTAATGAGCCAAGAAGATTGCCTTCGCCGTGATGTGATCAAACAATTAATTTGTAATTTTAAATTGGATTATGCCCCCTTTGAACAACAATATGGCATTGATTTTAAACAGCATTTTGCCGAAGATTTGGCATTGCTCGCCCCACTGGCAGCAGATGGCTTAATTGAAATTGGCGAAAAAGGATTACTGGTTTCCCCTGTTGGGCATTTGCTAATTCGCAATATTTGCTTGTGTTTTGATACTTACTCCCGACAACAAGCCCGCCGACAACAGTTCTCGCGGATTATTTAGTTCAAAACGAAATAAAAGTGCGGTGTTTTTTGGCGATGTTTTTTCTTTTCCCACCGAAAACCCGCGAAAAATCTTGAAATATGTATGGAAATTAAACAGTTATATATTTTACTTTTTTATAACATATTCCTTTAAGTTATTTGTAAATCCTTTTGTTTCTTTTACAATGCTTGTCATTGAAAAAACAAATTTGCTTCATTCTATTATTTGAGGAAAGTACTATGTTGAAAAAATTGACTTTTTTAGCCACCTCTGTATTGGCACTATCAACGGCAAGCCAAGCATTCGCTGCCGACAGCTTACTTGATCGCATTAATAATAAAGGGACGATTACCGTCGGGACAGAAGGCACTTATGTGCCCTTCACTTACCACGATGCAAGCGGAAAATTAACTGGCTATGATGTGGAAGTTACCCGTGCCGTTGCGGAAAAACTCGGTGTAACTGTTGATTTTAAAGAAACCCAATGGGACGCAATGCTTGCGGGCTTAAAAGGCGGACGCTTTGACCTTGTAGCAAACCAAGTGGCACTCACCACCCCAGAACGCCAAGCGACCTTTGATAAATCTGAGCCTTATAGTTGGTCTGGTGCGATGTTATTGGCTCGCCAAGATGAAAATCGTATTCACAAAGTGGAAGATGTGAAAGGCTTAAAAGCAGCACAAACCCTCAGCTCAAACTATGGTGAGCTTGCAGTGAAATACGGTGCGGAAATTGTGCCGATTGATGGAATGGCACAAGGTTTATTGTTAATTCAACAAAAACGTGCTGATGTAACCTTTAATGATTCTTTAGCCTTATTGGATTATTTGAAGAAAAACCCAAATTCAGGCTTAAAACCATTTTGGGAATCCGCAGACAAAGTGGGGGCGGGCTTCGTTGTAAATAAAGGCAACGAGGAAGCACTGGCGAAAATTAGTGCAGCCATTGAAGAACTTCGTAATGATGGCACCCTGAAAAAACTAGGTGAACAATTCTTCGGTAAAAATATCAGTGTTAAATAATTTCTTAGCTTCTTTACCCTTTATGACCGACGTGCGTGCTGAGCTGGTCATCAATGGGTTTCTTCCTATGGTTAAAGCAGCGGTATTGGTTTCAATACCGCTTGCTGTCGTTTCATTTATTTTCGGAATGATCATTGCGATCGGCGTGGCATTATTGCGTGTTACCCCTGTGAATGGCTGGCTGCACCGCGTTTTGTTGGCGATAGCGAAAGTCTATATCTCCATTATTCGCGGCACCCCAATGTTGGTGCAAATCTCCGTGGTGTTTTACGGATTGCCCGCGTTAGGCATCTTTATTGATCCGATCCCCGCTGCGATTATTGGCTTTTCCCTCAATGTGGGGGCTTATGCTTCAGAAACCGTGCGTGCAGCAATTCAGTCTGTGCCTAAAGGACAATGGGAAGCGGGCTATACCATCGGTATGACTTATATGCAAACTTTCCATCGTATTATCGCCCCGCAGGCTTTCCGCGTTGCCGTGCCGCCATTGAGCAACAGCTTTATTGGTTTGTTCAAAGATACCTCTTTGGCATCGGTGGTAACTGTAACGGAAATGTTCCGCGTCGCCCAGCAAATCGCCAATTCTTCTTATGATTTCCTACCCGTGTATATTGAAGCGGGGCTGGTTTATTGGTGCTTTTGCTTCGTGCTATTTATTATCCAAGCACGAGTAGAAAAACGCCTCGACCGCTATGTGGCACGTTAAGGAGAAAAGAATGATTAAAGTACGCAATATTCACAAAACATTCGGCGATAACCCCGTATTAAAAGGGATTGATCTAGATATTCATAAAGGCGAAGTGGTGGTGATTTTAGGCCCATCAGGCTCAGGGAAAACCACCTTTCTACGTTGCCTTAACGCCTTAGAATTACCAGAGCAAGGCACGATAGAATTTACTCAGCAAAACCCGCTTAAGGTGGATTTTGCTCAGGCAAGCAGCGACAAAAGCATTCTTCCACTACGCCGTAAATCGGGAATGGTGTTCCAACAATACAACTTATTCCCCCACAAAACCGCGTTAGAAAATATTATGGAAGGCCCAATCCAAGTGCAAAAACGCGATCCCACAATCGTTCGCCAAGAAGCCGAAGCGTTGCTTACTAAAGTGGGCTTGTTAGATAAAAAAGATCTTTATCCTTATCAACTATCTGGCGGGCAGCAACAACGTGTTGGTATCGCAAGAGCCTTAGCAATTCAGCCTGAATTAATGCTTTTTGACGAACCCACCTCCGCCCTTGACCCTGAACTTGTGCAGGACGTATTGAATACAATGAAAGAGCTTGCCAACGAAGGCTGGACAATGGTTGTGGTAACCCACGAAATCAAATTTGCCCTTGATGTGGCTGATGTGGTTGTGGTAATGGATGGTGGTGTCATCGTGGAACAAGGCTCACCGCAAGAATTGTTCGCCAACCCACAACACGAACGCACTAAGGCGTTTTTGCATCGGTTAAGAGCCGAAATATAAGAAAGGGGCTGTCCTAGATAACTAGACTAAACTCCCTTTAACCAATTGTTTTAAAATAGAAATTTGACTTTTTATGTTGCTGTAATTAAAACGCCATTCACATTCCTTTAAATAAAGCTCAAAATGCGCTTTTGGGATACCATTAAATTTGCGTAAATGGCGTTTTGCTTGGCTTCAAAAATTCTCAATTCCGTTAATGTGGTTATGATTTTCAGCAAAATGTGTGCTGTGATTGATACGAAAATGACTAAATTCACTCACATCAAGCACGTCATAACTACGATAATTATCGGTGTAAACAATACTATCAGGCTTTACCTGCTCCCGAATAATGGGTAACAAGGTGGCAGATTGCGTATTTGGAACCGCAACGGTATAAACCTTGCCATTGCGCTTGAGAAGCCCGAATACCGCAATTTTCCCTGCCGCACCACGACCACGTTTGCCTTTGCGAGCACCGCCAAAATAACTTTCATCGGCTTCAATTTCACCTTCAAACATCTCTAAGTGAAGGCTGTTTTGATAGATGAGTTGGCGTAAACGATGAAAGTAATATGCGGCAGTCGTTTTGTTTACATTGACTAACTCTGCTGCTGTCCTTGCAGTAACACCTGCAACAAATAGCTCAATGAGTTTATTTTGTTTGTGCTGACTTAGACGACTTTTTCTCATTGGTTCATTCTAACCTAAATAGATTTTTTAGTTGTTATCTAGGACAGCCCCATAAGAAATATAGTCAAGTCAAAGAAGTGTATTAATACCTTGCGAAAGCAAGGTTTTTTTATGCAGTACGAAAACGACCACTACCAAATAAGTAATGCAATATATAGTCGTTTAAGTTCAAAATAAGACAAGGCAACAAGCCGCAGACAGTACAAATAGTACGGCAAGGCGAAGTAACGCAGTATTATTTTGAAATCAAACGACTATAGATTTCGGAATTAAAATAATTCAGAGCTACTCTGTATCAAAGTACTATTTGTGCTACTCTTGCCCGCTGCATTGCCTTCGGCTGAATTTAAACAACTATATTTTGAATATTTAATAACTATATAAAAATCAGTTAATGCGTTTTCTGTATTTTAAATAAGAAATTGGGCGACATTTGCCGCCCACTAAATAAATTAAACCGTAATCTGTTGTTTCACAAATTCCACTAGTTGATCTTGGCTAATCATTTGTTTTTCGCCAGTTCGGCGATTTTTGTATTCAATTTCGCCATTTTGTAGGTTTTTCTCACCGATAACCAACATATGCGGTACGCCGATCAGTTCCATATCCGCAAACATCACGCCAGGGCGTTCTTTGCGATCGTCAAAAATCACTTCGATACCTTCAGCAAGTAAAGTGCGGTATAAATTTTCAGCGAAATTTTGGACGCTTTCAGATTTGTGCATATTCATTGGCACAATGGCAACGGTGAAAGGGGCGATGGCATCTGTTGGCCAGATAATGCCGCGTTCATCGTGACTTTGTTCAATGGCAGCAGCCACGACGCGGCTCACGCCAATACCATAACAGCCCATAATCATTGTTTGAGGACGACCGTCTTCGCCTTGCACAGTGGCTTTCATCGCTTCAGAATATTTTGTTCCAAGTTGGAAAATATGTCCGACTTCAATCCCGCGTTTAATCTGTAATGTGCCTTTACCATCAGGGCTTGGATCACCCTCCACCACATTACGCAAATCTGCCACTTCTGGCATTGCGACATCGCGTTCCCAGTTGATGTTGAAATAATGCTTGCCGTCAATATTTGCCCCCGCTGAGAAATCGCTCATTAACGCGACAGTGCGGTCGATAATCGCAGGGATTGGCAAATTCACAGGCCCTAGCGACCCGACCCCTGACCCAATTTTCGCTTTGATTTCTACTTCGTCAGCAAATTCAAGGGGATCGGCAACTTGTGGTAATTTCTGGGCTTTGATTTCGTTGAGATTGTGATCGCCACGAATAATTAACGCGATTAATGGCTGTTCTTCGCAAGCCCCTTTCACAATGAGGGTTTTGACCGTTTTTTCCACTGGCACATTAAATTGCTCCACCAGTTCATTAATGGTTTTCGCATTTGGCGTATCCACCAATTCCATTGCTAAAGTTGGTGCATTGCGTTCACCTTGTACCACCGCTTCGGCAAGTTCAATATTCGCAGCGAAGTCTGACTCGGTAGAAAACACAATATCGTCTTCCCCGCTTTGAGCTAAAACTTGAAACTCGTGTGATGCACTTCCGCCGATTGAGCCAGTATCTGCCTGCACCGCACGGAAATCCAAGCCTAAACGTGAGAAAATATTGCTGTAAGTTTGATACATTACCTCATAGGTTTCTTGCAAACTTTCTTTCGTGGTGTGGAAAGAATAGGCATCTTTCATTAAAAATTCCCGTCCACGCATTACGCCAAAACGCGGGCGAACTTCATCGCGGAACTTGGTTTGAATTTGGTATAAATTTAGCGGCAATTGTTTATATGAGCTGACTTCGCGGCGAACTAAGTCGGTAATCACTTCTTCGTGGGTTGGACCAAGCACAAAATCACGCTGTCCACGATCTTGGAAACGTAATAATTCGGGGCCATATTGCTCCCAACGTTGCGACTCTTGCCAAAGCTCCGCAGGTTGCACAACGGGCATTTCTACTTCAATCGCCCCGCTTTTGTTCATTTCTTCACGCACAATATTTTCCACTTTTTTCAGCACGCGTAACCCTGTTGGCAACCAGTTATAAAGCCCCGAAGCTAAAGGACGAACCATTCCCGCCCGCAACATCAATTGGTGGCTCACCACCTGTGCGTCATTTGGGGTTTCTTTCAGAGTAGCAAATAAATATCGACTCGCTCGCATTGTTGTTTCCTATGTTAATCATTTGAAAAAAATTGTCGTTAGTTTATCACTGAGTAGGGTTCACTCAAAGAAGAAAGGGGGAATTTGAGCGGAATATTTTATGCAAAAAATCCCCTTAAATGAATATTGTTCGCTGATGTTTTTATATCACCACGGCGATGGCAAAATAATATCGCATTACTTCGCGTTGGCGTATTATTTATCCAACCTGAGGAGCAACGACTTGTCTTGTTTTAATAATTAGAAATTTTCTTCACCTGCTCCTACAAAATCAGCAAATTCTTCACTTTGAAAGCCATGTGAGAGCATATAACGCCAGATTTTTTGTTTCATTTTGAAATCTTGTTCTTGTGCATAATGAGGAAACTTTTTGCGTAATACCGAATGAGCCACTGCAAACCAATCAATTTCACTTTCTGCCACCACTTCTTCTACCACCTCAGAAGCAATGCCTTTTAGCTGAAAAAGCTCTTGTTTAATACGGTTTAAGCCAAAGCCTTTTTGTGATTGGTAATGTAAATAGTTTTCCGTGAAACGCCGATCGCTCTGCCAGTTTTTTTCCTGACAAATTCGCAAAGCCTGTTCAATTTCTTCTTCGCTAAAGGCTTTTTCTTGCATTTTGCAACGCAATTCGTATTCGCTATATTCTCGGCGAGCGAGCAAATTTACGACATAATTCAGTGCGAGTGAAGCCATTATTTCCTCAGGTTAGACTTAGATTGTGGCTAGAAAAAGTGCGGTCAAAAAATACCGCACTTTTCACTTAGTGAATGGGAGCGATTAAAATTCTGAATCAATATCCATTACATCATTATTTTCATTTTCCTGCTCGGCTTGCTCAATATCAGCCATTAAGGATTTATCTGGATTTGCCAGCAATTCTTCACGCAATTTATTTTCCAATGCTGAGGCTTGTTCTGGGTGTTCAACCAACCATTTCATTGCGTTGGCTTTTCCTTGCCCGATTTTCTCACCATTATAAGAGAACCAAGATCCCGATTTATTCACTAATTTATGTTTCACGCCCAGCTCAATAAGCTCCCCTTCGCGAGAAATGCCTTCGCCATAAAGAATTTGGAAATCTACTTGACGGAATGGCGGTGCAACTTTGTTTTTCACCACTTTTACGCGTGTTTCGTTACCGATAATCTGCTCGCCATCTTTAATCGAGCCCACACGGCGAATGTCTAAACGTACGGAGGAATAGAATTTCAACGCATTACCCCCCGTTGTGGTTTCAGGATTACCAAACATCACGCCAATTTTCATACGAATTTGGTTGATGAATACCACCAAGCAGTTTGAATTTTTGATTTGCCCCGTGAGTTTACGCAAGGCTTGCGACATTAAACGGGCTTGTAAGCCAACGTGAGCATCGCCCATATCGCCTTCAATTTCCGCTTTTGGTGTCAATGCGGCGACAGAGTCCACAATCACAACCTCAACCGCACCAGAACGCACCAACGCATCACAAATCTCTAAGGCTTGCTCGCCATTATCAGGCTGAGAAACAAGAAGTTCTTTCACATCAACGCCCAGTTTTGCCGCATAGATGGGATCTAACGCGTGTTCAGCGTCAATAAAGGCACAGGTTTTGCCTAATTTTTGTGCTTGTGCGATAACAGAAAGGGTTAATGTGGTTTTACCTGAAGATTCTGGCCCGTAAATTTCCACAATACGCCCCATTGGCAAGCCGCCGATGCCTAACGCAACATCTAAACTCAATGATCCCGTAGAAATTGCTTCAATGTCCAAATCTTGCTTTTCGCCCAACTTCATAATTGAGCCTTTACCAAATTGCTTTTCAATTTGCCCTAAGGCAGCCGCCAGTGCTTTTTCTTTTTCTTCTGGGGTAGTGATTTTCGGTTTTTCCGTTTTGTTTTTTGCTTTATCTTCTTTTGCCATTTTGTTTGATCCTATAAAAAATGGGGGAATCCCGTTTCTTTGATGATTTAATTGCTTTGCATAATATAAACTGTATTGATATACAGTATCAAGTGAAATTTTGATCTTTTTTAAATTTTTATAATTTAATTACTCTTATTTACTTCTTTTAGTCCCTATTTTTTGTTCATTACACAGTATCCTACAACAAATTTCTTGCAAATCTCATTCAATTCTTTTTGCTTTACCTCTCTTCTATTCTTGCTATGATTTTTTTGTCTTTAGAAATGAACTATTTTCTAAATTTTGCATAGATATTTAAGGAGAATATTTATGGCGATAGGATTATCATCTGATACGATTCGGATCTTACAAGTTATTGCTAAAACAGGGAGTTTTAGTGAAGCCGCCAAGGTGTTACATCGCGTTCCATCAGCAATTGGATATACAGCAAAGAAGATGGAAGATGATCTTGGCATTAAGTTATTCTCTCGAACTAATGGACATATTCAACTTACCCCAGCAGCAAGATATATTTTAGAAAAGGGAGACTGGATTTTACAAGGATTAAATGAATTACAATGTAACGCCACACAAATTGATAATGGCATAGAAAAACAGTTTACAATCGCCCTCAATTACATTGTTAATCCAGATCCAATTCCTAAACTTCTTTCCTCGCTTTCAGAAAAATTTCCAGCCACAGAATTTTCTATCCGTACCGAAGTTTATAACGGTGCTTGGGAGGCATTATATGAAAATAGAGCAAATATTGTGATTGGTGCTCCGCAGAATCCCCCATTTAATCAAGGAAATATCAGTACAGAATATTTAGGAGATATTGAATGGATATTCTTAGTCTCTCCTTATCATCCTTTGGCAAAAGAAAACTCTATTTTACAAGCTTCTCAACTACGTCACTACCCTGCTATCGTTGTTCACGACTCATCTATAGCGTTACAGCAAAAGAAAACTTGGGCATTGAAAGGGCAAAAAGTTTTTTATGTGGCTGATTTAGAAATGGTACTTTCAATGATTGCTGAAGGGGTTGGTATAGGCTTTTTACCAGCACGAATAGCAATCCCTGCTTTAACCTCAGGCAAAGTGATAACAAAAGTCATTGCTGAGCATAAACAACCTGTGAGGGTTTACTACGCTTGGCAAAATCAACAGCAAAGCCAAATTCTGAACTATCTATTAACCATACTCTGTACGGATAAATATCGTTCACAATGGTTAAATTAACTACAAATAAGGAGAAAAAATGAACGTTAAACTATTTACTGCCGCTGCCGAAGGCAATATTGAACAGCTTCGTTTACTACTTGAAAATGGTGCTGATATCAATGCAAGAGATAAAGGAAAACGAACCCCTATACTTATCGCAGCACAAAACAAGCAATATGATGCTGTGCGTTGGTTAGCGTCGAATGGAGCGGATATTAACACTCAAGATAACAAGTGTTTTAACCCTTTTATTCAGGGATGTATTCATAATGACTTAACGCTTGTTAAGCTTATGGTAGAACTAGGCTGTGATTTAACTTGTCTTACGCGATTCGGGGGAAATGGTTTAACCCCAGCGGCCGAAAAAGGACACGAAGAGATTGTACGTTTTCTGTTAGAAAATACGGATATTAATGTCAATCTGACAAATACTGTAGGTTGGACTGCTTTGATAGAAGCTATTATTTTGAATGATGGCGGTGAAAAAATGCAACGGATTGTTCGTTTATTATTAGACCATGATGCTGATCCAACTATGACTGATGAATGGGGGGTATCTCCTTTAGAACTCGCTTATCGTAAAGGCTATCACGAAATTGCGAAAATTATCGAAGAATATTTATAAATAAGGAGACTGCTATGTTACTACTTAATCAGTTAAAACCAAATACATACTTTGATTCCGTTACATTAATGGCAATTTCTACAAAAGTTAATCAATTAGAAGGGGTTATTCAAGCTCAAATTGCAATGGGCACACCAATGAATAAAGCAGTTTTAAAAGAAGCACATTTATTTGATAGTCAGTTAGAAAAAGCTGGGCCTTCAGACTTAATGATTGCATTGTCTTTGGAAAAGGGGGCTAGTGAACAGAAAATACTATCAGAAGTTGAAAAATTATTAATTAGAAAGCCTTTTGATGATGCACAGGCAGAAAATGACATTTTTCATAGTATTAATTCGGTTAATGAAAAACACCCAGAAACAAATTTAGCCATTATTTCTGTAAATGGTCTTTATGCTGCAAGAGAAGCTGAAAAAGCTTTAAATCTAAATAAAAATGTTATGTTATTTTCTGATAATGTTTCTATAGAGCAAGAATTGAAATTAAAGCAATTAGCTCATCAAAAAGGTTTATTAATGATGGGACCAGATTGTGGTACAGCCATAATTAATGGCGTTGGTTTAGGCTTTGCGAATAAAGTTCGAGGTGACAATATTGGTATTGTCGCAGCTTCAGGGACTGGAGCTCAAGAAATTTCAGTAAGAATACACGAATTTGGAGGTGGCATTTCCCAATTAATTGGAACAGGAGGAAGAGATCTTAGCGAAGATATTGGGGGCATTATGATGTTAGATGGATTACAAATGCTTGCTGAAGATCCCAATACAGACATTATTATTGTCGTATCAAAACCGCCAGCACCTACAATCGCGAGAAAAATCTTATCTACTTGTGAACATATTAATAAACCTATTTTTATTTGGTTTTTAGGCTATAAAGAGGAAACTAAAGCTGCACCGCATATTCATATTTATTCTCATAGCAAACCAGCTGCAATGGCGGCGGTCATTGCCTCTGGTATTCCAGAAGAAAGTATCGATAAACACGCATTAAATTTACCTTTAATTAAAGAGGTACAAAAAAAACTTAACCCACAGCAACGCTACATTCGAGGTTTATTTTGTGGTGGAACCTTATGTGATGAAGCCCTATTTTCTGCTTTAGAAAAGTATCCTAACGTTTACTCGAATATTCAAACAAACCCAGCTTATAAATTACAAGCCAGCGATAAATCAATCGAACACACATTTATTGACTTTGGCGATGATTCTTTTACCAATGGTAAAGCACATCCAATGATTGATCCAAGCTATCGCATAGAACGAATTTTACAAGAGGGACGTGATCCAGAGGTTGGTGTTTTATTGCTTGATTTTGTTCTAGGCTTTGGTGCAAATCCTGATCCTATAGCAGAAACATTGCCTGCACTTCTACAAGTAAAAAGAGAAGCACAACAATCAGGACGGCATTTGGAAATCTTAGCTTATGTATTAGGAACTGAATTAGATCAGCCTTCTGTACAGAACTAGGTTGCACAACTTGAAGCGGCTGGCATTACTATCGCCTCTAGCTCAACTAACGCTGGTTTGTTAGCTAGGGAATTTGTAGCAAAAGGAGAATAATAATGAGTAACTTATTTAATCAACCATTAAATATTATCAATATAGGATTAGCACGTTTTGCTGAAGATTTAATAAAGCAATCAGCTAAGGTATATCAACTAGACTGGCAACCAGCAGGTGGGGGAAACTTACCATTAATTAAAACATTAACCTATTTAGAACAAACAGAAATTGCACAAAAAATAGCTCTTGCAAATCAAGAAGCTTTTCAACGCATAACACAAGCAAGTCCCGTTTTAATTGGCTATGGAAAAGCCAAAGAGGTAATTCCTAGAATGCAAGACAAAATGCTTTTGCACGCAGGTCCTCCTATTAACTGGGAAAAAATGAATGGTCCTATGCGTGGTGCAATTACAGGTGCGATCGTCTTTGAAGGATGGGCTAAAAATCTTACTCAAGCTGAAGAGCTTGCTGCAAGTGGTGAAATAAAATTCTCACCTTGCCACGAACATCAAGCTGTTGGTTCAATGACAGGCGTAACTAGCCCATCAATGTATGTACATATTGTTGAAAATAAAACTCATGGTAATTTCGCATTTACTAATTTATCAGAGCAACTAGCGAAAATCTTAAGAATGGGGGCGAATGATCAAAGTGTTATTGATCGCTTAAACTGGATGCGAGATATTCTTGGTCCGATGTTGGCAGAGGCGATGACATTTTGTGATGATGGGATTGATTTACGACTTATGCTTTCTCAGGCTTTGCATATGGGAGATGAATGTCATAACCGTAATATCGCTGGTACAGTGCTATTAAATCAAAAACTCACCCCCTATATTTTAGAAACTCATTTTAGTAACAAAGATAAAAAAGACGTTTTTAATTTTATCGCGTCATCAGACTATTTTTCAGGCCCAACTTGGATGGTGTGTTGTAAAGCAGCATTAGATTCAGCTCAAGGCATTCCTTATTCAACGGTCCTGACAACAATGGCAAGAAATGGCACGGAATTTGGTATTCGTGTTGCTGGATTGCAAAATCAATGGTTTACAGGACCAGCTCAACAAGTTATAGGCCCAATGTTTGCGGGGTACAAACCCGAAGATTCAGGTTTAGATGTTGGTGACTCTGCAATTACAGAAACCTATGGAATAGGTGGCTTTGCTATGGCTGCGGCTCCTGCGATTGTATCTTTAGTAGGTGGAACGGTTAAAGATGCTATACGTTATAGTAAAACAATGAATCAAATTACGATTGGAAACAATCCAAATATTACTATACCTTCACTCAATTTTATGGGGATACCTACGGGGATTGATATTAGAAAAGTGGTGGAAAATAACCTATTACCCGTCATTAATACGGCAATAGCCCATAAAGATGCTGGTATCGGAATGATTGGAGCTGGAATTGTTCATCCGCCAATGGAGGCATTTCAAAAAGCCTTATTTGCCTTTGGTCAAACTTACGCAAAATAAAGGAGAGACGATATGAAAACGCAATTTTGGAAAAAAGGAGATTGGGCTGCCTTTTTTGGCTTATTTAGTAATAATCTTACCAATCTTCTTACGATGATTGCTTTACTTACTTTAGTTGTAGGTATTCCTTCAGAAATTGTTTTCGGCCGCGTTGTTCCTGCATTTGGTTTAGCTGTTCTTTGTGCTAGTATTTGTTATGTTATTTTTGCAAAAATATTAGCAAAACAGAGCAATCGATCTGATGTTGTTGCCTTACCTTCGGGACCTAGTGCCCCCTCCATATTTACTGTCACTTTCTTAGTCCTTTTACCTGTTTATCAACAAACTCAAGACTATGAACTAGCATTAAAAATTGGTTTAGTGTGGGGATTTGTCGAAGGATTTATTCTCTTTGTTGGATCATTTATGGGAGACTGGTTAAGAAAAGCCGTTCCAAGAACTGTCTTACTTTCTTGTTTAGCTGGGTTAGGTTTATTGCTATTAGCAATGAATCCTATGCTGCAAGCATTTCATACACCTCTTGTCTCATTCGTTGTACTCGTTTTGATTTTTATCAATTGGTTTGGACGTTCACCCATCTTCAAACAAGTCCCAACAGGGTTACTCTTATTAATTGTTGGCACAACTTTAGCTTGGCTTTTTGGATTACAAGATTCAAGCAAAATTGGACAAGCCTTACACAGTGCAGGATTTAATCCACCAAAACTGCATCTATCTTCTTTTATTGAAGGATTAAGCATCGCCGCACCTTACCTAGCTTCGGCAGTTCCTTTAGCACTGGCAAATTATGTCTTCGACTTAGAGAATATCGAAAGTGCTCACGCTGCTGGCGATCCTTACCCAACTAGACGCGTAATGATTGCCAATGGTTGCTCAACAATGTTTGGTGCATTAATGGGAAATCCTTTCCCTGTTACCGTTTATGTTGGACATACAGCTTATAAAGAAATGGGGGCGGGTATTGGATATACTTTAGCAACAGGTATTGTTATGTTCCTCGTCTGCCTATTAGGATTAGGAGGTTTTTTACTCTCACTTATCCCGATGGCAGCGATCGCTCCTATTTTGATTTTTATTGGTATTGTTACAGCTAATCAAGTAGTAAGGGAAACGCCGAAATTAGAAGTACCCGTGATTTTTGTATGTCTTTTTCCTTGGATTGGTGCTTGGACATTGACAACCGTTAATAATACACTCAAAAGTGTTGGTACCAATGCTAATCAATTAGGTTGGTCAATCTTAGAAAAGAGCGGTGTAGATTTTACAGGATTATTTCATTTAGGTAGTGGGGCCCCCCTGTCATCTTTACTTTGGGGTTGTATTGCTATTTTTGCGATAACTAATCAACCAACAAAAGGTGCAATTAGTGCTGGTTTAGCTGCTATATTGGCATTTTTTGGTATTATCCATCAGGCCCACCCAGTTATTGGTGGTGATTCTCCTACGATATTCCTAATTTCCTATATAATGAGATTGCAGGATTATTTATTCTAAAATATCTATTAGATAGAAGAGAACAACCCATAGCAAATTAATTACTTTAACGTGATCTAATTGGTGAAAGAATTAGATCACGTATTTCACCCCACCTCCTTTATTTTCAATGCTATACTAAAAAAGAATTAGAAAAGGAGAACAGTATGCCCCTATCCCCCGATGTTTTAAAACTCATTCATACTATTGCGGAAACAGGAAATTTCTCCATTGCAGCAGAAAAATTATACAAAGTGCCTTCCGCAATTAGTTACACTATTAAAAAAGTTGAAGACGAACTCGGCGTTATTCTTTTCGATCGTTCAGGAAGGCAAGTCAAGCTTACTGAAGCGGGGAAATATTTTATTTACCATAGCCAATGGTTACTACATTCTTATGAACATTTAATCACACAGACTAGAACCATTGAAAATGGCGTTGAACGGACGTTTACTATTGTGGTAAACAATATTATTAACTACGATGCTCTTGCAAAATTAACCGAAAAAATAACCGCACTTTTTCCAGCAACAGAACTTTCAATCCATACCGAAGTTTATAACGGGTGTTGGGAAGCCTTATATAAGAAAAAAGCCGATCTTGTTATTGGAGCACCACATACAGCCCCCAAAATCGAAAATATCGTTTATCATCCAATTGGAAAAATAGAATGGGATTTTGTGGTAGCTCCTCATCACCCTCTTGCCCCATTCACAACGGTGCTGACTTCAGAACAATTACGTTTATATCCAGCTATCGTGGTAAAAGATACTGCTTTTAATATGAATAAGCAGGTTTCTTGGGCATTAGAAGGGCAGAAAGTGATTTACGTTTCCGAACTTTAAACGGCAATTAACCTTATTATTGCGGGATTAGGAATAGGATACATCCCTCATCATCGAGTAAAACTATTACTTGATCAAGGAAAAGTATTAAAAAAACCAATTTCAGAACAAAAACAACCTACACAATTATTTTATGCTTGGAACAGTAGTGTACAAGGAAAAGTATTAACTTGGTGTCTAGATTATATTATGCAACCTCATATACAAAACATTTGGTGCCAGTAATTTTTTAATTAATAAATTTTGAATTTATTATTCAATTCTTTTGAATCATAAAAATATCTTGTGATGTCGTTCACAAAATATTTTTTTACTGCCGTCATATCACGCTATTTTCAATAAATTTCCTTTTAATTCATCAATTTATTTTTCTATGATTAAGGAGGTTTTCTTTATATTATCCCTTCAAGAAAAATAAATTGTTATCAACAAAAGGAGATATTCATTATGTTAAAACAATTCCAAGCTGAACCTTTCCCACTATCCTTTAATCCTCAAACAACAGCATTATTAATGATCGATATGCAACGCGATTTTGTTGAGCCAGGTGGATTTGGAGAAGCCTTAGGTAATGATGTCAATCTCGTTCGTTCAGCAATTCAACCTTGTAAAAGGATGTTATCTGCCGCTCGTCAAGCTGGGATATTTATTCTCCACACTCGTGAAGGGCATCGTGCTGATTTAAGTGATTGTCCTCCAGCAAAATTAACACGGGGCGGGAAAACCTTTATTGGCGAATGTGGACCAAAAGGGCGTATTCTTATTCGTGGAGAAGAAGGACACGATATTATTCCTGAACTCTATCCTATTGCAGGAGAGCCGATCATAGATAAACTAGGGAAAGGTGCATTTTATCAAACCGATCTACACTTAATCTTACAAAATCGTGGAATTAAAACACTTATTGTCTGTGGAGTAACCACCGAAGTTTGCGTAAACACGACGGTTCGCGAAGCAAATGATCGCGGTTATGAATGTATTATTCCTGAAGATTGTGTTGGCTCATATTTCCCTGAGTTTCAAGAATATGCACTGAAAATGATCAAAGCACAAGGGGCTATTTTCGGTTGGGTTTCAACATCAACAGAGATTATCAACGCATTAATGTCATAGGTGAGAAGATGGCTATCCAATATTCAATATTACCGAATCTTTACCAAGATTCCGTTTCTTTAATGCAAATTTCTGCCAAACTTTTACAAATAGAAGGAATTACGCAAGCTTCAGTAGTAATGGGGACACCCGCAAATTTGGCCCGTTTATTAGAAGCTGAATTTCCACCAATTAATGCAAAGCCCAATGACTTGATCATCGCAGTGAAAGGAAGGAAAGAGGAATGTGAAAAAGCAATTAATTTTGCCAAACAATCATTTTTTTCTTGCTCAGAACAAACAACAAATAGTGCAAAGACACAAATAGTAAGCCTGTCAAATGCGGTGGAAAAAAACACCGCACTTAATTTAGCACTTATTTCTGTACCCGGTGAATATGCTGCAGCTGAGGCGATTAAAGCCCTCAATACTGGATTAAACGTTATGCTTTTTAGCGATAATGTTTCTCTTCAAGAAGAAAAACAGATAAAAAGGCTTGCACAACAAAAAGACAGATTGGTTATGGGACCAGATTGTGGTACAGCAATAATCAATGGCATCCCGCTAGGTTTTGCCAATATTGTTCGTAAAGGTCATATTGGTATTGTTGCTGCCTCAGGCACTGGGCTACAAGAAGTCACCTGTGGTATTGATAAACTTGGCGAAGGAATATCTCAAGCAATAGGTACAGGAGGGCAAGATTTGCACCAAGAAATTGGTGGACTTTCGATGCAATATGCAATGAACTTATTAGCACGGGATAGCTATACAGAAGTCATAGTATTGATCTCTAAACCACCTGCATCAGATATTGCAAATGTAATAAAAAAACAAGCAGAACAGATAAACAAGCCTGTTGTGATCCATTTCTTAGGACAAAGCCCTGATGCTAATAGTGGGAGTAATCTTTATTATGCTGAAACCCTAGCACATACAGCAGAAGTTGCGGTTGCTTTGTTAAGAAAACAACGTATTCCCTCTTATATCCCACCTAGTTTTCCAACGTATCAATATTCCTTAAAAAGAGAGCAAAAATATTTACGTGGTGTTTTCTCTGGCGGTACATTTTGTTTTGAAGCTCAACAAATTCTGCATAAAGCTGGGTTACCTTTGTATTCCAATACACCTATTGATGAAGCAACGATGTTGAAAGAGATAAATAGAAGTACACAACATACATTATTAGATCTTGGTGATGATTTCTTTACTCAAGGAAAACCTCATCCAATGATTGATCCAACGTTACGCAATCAACGCCTTTTACAAGAAGGTATGGATCCCGAAGTAGCGGTACTCCTTTTTGATCTCATTTTAGGCTATGGCTCAAATCTGAATCCAATGGAAACATTACTACCTATTCTTCAAAAAATTCGGCAACAGAACTCACCACCTTATCTCATTGCTCATATTTGTGGTACAGCTCAAGATGTCCAAGATAAATTCTTGATCCAAAAACAATTACAAGATATGGGCGTGCTTATTGCAAACAATAATGCAGAATCTGCTTATATGGCATTAGAAATCTTGCAAAGGAGAAATATCAATGAATAATCTTTTTCAGCAGCCTCTTTCAATCATTAATATTGGATTAGAAAACTTTGCACAAAATATTCAACAAGCTGGGGGAACAGTTCAGCACTTACATTGGCAACCTCCAGCTCAGGGAGATAAGCAAGCAGGATTAACTTTAGCAACGTTGATTAATTGCTCAGAAATCAATCAAGCCAATCAAATTGCACTCTCTCGTTATTTAGCTTCACAGCCTGTTTTAGTCGATATTTTACCAGCGGGAAAAGCAATTCCGCAGTTAATAGAGAAAAAGCGTATCCTCCATGCAGGTCCCCCTATACAATGGAATGCGATGTGTGGTCCAATGCAAGGTGCAATTATCGGAGCGATTTTATTTGAGGGATGGGCTAACACAAAAGAAGCTGCTAAATCACTGATTGAACAAGGAGAAATTGTTTTTGAACCTTGCCATCACTATGACGCAGTTGCTCCAATGGCAGGAATTATTAGTCCTTCTATGCCTGTATGGGTTATCGAGGATATGGCACATAATCATCACCGCTGTTTTAGTAATTTTAATGAGGGATTGGGTAAAGTATTGCGTTTTGGTGCCAATAATCCAGACGTGATAACACGATTAAACTGGATGAAAACGGAGCTTGCCGAAACATTATCCGCCACACTTAAGTTAAGTGGTCCCATTGAGTTGAAACCTATAATGGCACAAGCTTTACATATGGGGGATGAAGTTCATAATCGTAATGCTGCAGCAACAGGATTATTTCTTAAAAAAATCCTACCGTTCTTACTTAAAATTAACCAACCTTTAGAACACATTGAACGTGCTATCCAATTTATCACTAATAATGATCATTTTTTCCTCAACTTATCAATGGCAGCTTGTAAAACCATGTTGGTAGCAGCAGAAGGCATACCTCACAGCACAATGGTAACCGTAATGGCAAGAAATGGTGTTAATTTTGGTATCCAAATTTCGTCAATGAAGGGACAATGGTTTCAAGCTCCAGCAAATTCAGTCAATGGATTATTTTTCCCTAATTTTGATATAAACGATGCTGCCGCAGATCTTGGTGATAGTGCAATAACCGAAACTGCAGGCGTAGGAGGCTTTGCAATGGCATCCTCCCCAGCTATTGTCAAATTTGTAGGAGGAAGCACAAATGATGCACTTAATAATAGTGTGATGATGCAAAGCATTAGCTTAGGGCAAAATCCCGCATTTACCTTACCAACATTAAACTTCATACCAACCGCAGCAGGTATTGACATTCGAAAAGTGGTAGATACGGGAATTCTACCTATTATAAATACAGGCATTGCACACAAATTGGCAGGTATAGGGCAAATCGGTGCTGGAATTACAACTGCACCAATGCAATGTTTCACCCAAGCTTTAAATGCGTTTTATCAAAACTACTCTACTTATAGTGAATAAGGCGGTCAAAATGTGTGAACAAATTTTATTTGCAGTAAATGGAACATTAATGCGAGGGTTAGAGCTTAATCATAATTTACTTAATGTTGGAGCTCAATTTATACGTGAAGATAAAACTGATGAATACTATCGTTTATGGTCAATCAACGATATTCATCCAGCAATGCAAAGAACAACTCAAAAAGCTTATGCTGTTGAGCTTGAAATTTGGGCAATAAATCCAACCGCACTTGCTACTATTCTATTAAATGAGCCAAACGGATTAACCATAGGCAAAGTACTCTTAGCTAATGGGGATCAAGTGTTAGGTGTTTTAGGTGAGAATTGGCTTACCCAAGGACAAATCGAGATTAGCCATATGGGAGGTTGGCGTTATTATCAGAATCAACATAAGGAGAAACACAATGGCTAACAAAAAGTGTTCTAATCCCACATCTTATGCCTCAGCTATTCAAATCTCAATGATTTTGCTGGGAATTCTAATTACGCCTGTATTATTAGCTTCTTCAAGTCTAGGGAGCCAACTCCCTTTTTCTAAAATGCTATTTGCTATTATTGTAGGAAGTTCAATATTAACATTGCTCGCAATAATCAATATGTCAATAGGTGTTAAAGCTCGCTTGCCCACTTACGGAATTATTAAATTTACTTTCGGTTCTCAAGGTGCGACTGCGATCAATATGTTAATGGCAATCAGTTTATTAGGTTGGATTATTGTTACGGCTAATATGTTTGGACATACCGTACAAGATTTTCTATTTACTCAATTTAATTTATATGTTCCTTTACCTATAATTGTTGTGTTTGGTTGTTTAATTTTCGTAAGTGCAACTACATTTGGTTTTGATTTTCTTAGCAAAGTTGCTCAATGGGCTGTTCCAATTATAGCTATGCTAATGTTTTTTATTCTATATCTTACTTTAAAAAGCAAGTTTTCTATAAATACAGCACTACACACAATGAATATTGGTGCAGCAATTTCTTCTGTTGTAGGAACAATTATTGTTTTAGTTACTACTTCTGTTGATTTTGGTAGTTTTACGCAAAATAAAAAACAAGCTATTACTGCTGGTATTTTAACCTTTAGTATTGCTTATCCTTTCCTTTTTATCATTGGTGCAACACCAAGTTCATTAACGGGCAAAAATACATTACTTGATGCAATGCTAATTATTGGTAGTTTATTACCAGCTTATATTGTACTTATATTTGCTTGCATAACAGGAAATGCTGGGAATATGTTTCAAGGAACATTAGTTTTTTCTACACTGTTCCCTCAGTTGAAAAAATGGAAAATTACAATTGTATTAGGTATCATTACCGCATTGATTGGTAGTATAGATATAATGGCTTTATTTATTCCATTTTTATTATTTCTTGGTATAGCAACGCCTCCTATTTGTGGAATTTATATTATAGACTACTTTATAAATAGGAAAATGGGCTATGATGAGAATAGTATTAAAAACGAAGCGAAAGTTAAATATCCTGCATTTTTTGCTTGGCTTATTGGATCCCTAATAGGGTTTCTCACCGTAAAAGGCTTTTTTACATTAACTTTTATTCCATCTATTGATTCTATTTTGATGGCTTCACTATGTTATTTGTTACTCACAAAATATTCTAAAATAGAATAATCAAAAGGTTTCGTAATGAAACCTTTTATATTTTATGAAAAAGATCTCTGTTATTAATATAATCAAAAATACCATATAATAGATCAATACCGGAAGAGGAACCAAAACTCATCATATTATTAATATACTCTCTATTTTCTATTTCTCTCATTAAGTCTAAAATCTCCTGTTTAAATAATCTACGGCTAGCATTTTCAATATAATTTGCACTAATCTCATTTGTACAATATTTAGCTAAGATTGCTATTTCTTCAAATGGCTTAAAAACTCCTTTATTTTCAGCATAATATGCTGCCATATAGCCAACAATATAATCATCTCCACTGGGCGTAAGTCCTCGCCCTAATCCCAACATATCTTTAAGTTTTGCAGTTTTTCTTCTTTGTTGAAAAACAACTTCAAACATATCTTGAGGTCTTATAATTTCCTCTAAAAAAGTTGAGATGTTTTTTGCTGTTAATAGGTTATTTTGAGGAAATAGCGTACAATCAAATTCTTCTACAGAAAAATAAGGAATAAAAAGCGTGTTAGAAATATTATTTTTTATAGATAAGAATAATTCATTCTCTAATATTAAACTATAAGGTGCGGGCTTTATTTTTTGATTCATTATGGCATAAATTTTATTACCTTTTTTCAAATTAACCACTTGTTCGAAAACACTAATAACCTTATATGTACAATTTAATTCAAAATTTTTGTCTTTATAGTTCATATTTTTTCTCTGGAATTTGCATTAAATATAAATATATTATTGTGTTATTAAATAAATTAAAAGAAAAATCGTAGTTAAACATAGAAGGAGGAAAAAATGAAACCTAAAATTGTTATCGCCTTAGGCGGGAATGCCTTATTAAAACGAGGGCAAAATATTTCTTATAAAAATCAGCTAGACAATATAAAAATAGCAGCGAGAGTCATTGGAAAATTAGCACAAAAATACCAAATTGCTATTGTACATGGTAATGGTCCTCAAGTGGGCTTACTATCTCTACAAAATGAATCTTTCCAAGAAGAATCAAATTTCCCATTAAATAATTTAGTTGCTCAAACACAAGGAATGATTGCAACAGTTTTAACTCAAGAATTGCGTAAAATTGTTAGTGAACCTATTCTATCTTTTCTTACTCATGTTGAAGTAAAACAAAATGATTTTGCATTTTTAGAACCAACAAAATTTATTGGTGCTGCTTATTCACATCAAGAAGGAAACAAATTAGCGAGTAAATATGGTTGGAAACTCAAACAAGATGGGCAATATTATCGCCGCGTTGTAGCATCCCCCCAACCAATGTCAATCATAGAACATCAAGCTATAGAACTTGCATTACAAAATGGTTATCTTGTTATTTGTTGCGGTGGTGGAGGCATTCCAGTAACAAAACAAGAAGGCTCATTAACAAATATAGACTGCGTTATTGATAAAGATTCGACAGCAGCTCTATTAGCCCAACAAATTCAAGCAGATTATTTTATAATTCTTACTGATGGTGATGGAATTTATTTAAACTGGGGAAAAGAAAACCAACAGAAACTCGATCACATCACTATCGAGGAACTTTCAAACTATAAATTTGATAAAGGCTCAATGCAACCTAAAGTTGATGCAATTATCCGTTATCTTTCCCATCGTAAACAAGGTATAGGCATTATTGCAGATTTACATTTAGCACTAGAAGCGATTAAAGGGCAAGCTGGAACAAGAATTACTGCTAAATAAACTTAATGAGGGGCAATAAAAAGAAAGATATTGCTCCATTTTCCTCTTTTCCCTCTTTCCTCTAGCAATTACACCTTATACCCCCTAAAATACGCAACATTAAGAATGAACATAAAAAAGTTAGGTATCTAATGGGTTTAGATGATAAAAATAACCAGCATACGCCAATGATGCAGCAATATCTGAAATTAAAAGCTGAAAATCCAGAAACACTTTTGTTCTATCGAATGGGGGATTTTTATGAATTATTTTATGATGATGCAAAGAAAGCGGCTAAATTGCTCGATATTTCATTAACCAAGAGGGGGAAATCAGCGGGGCAATTAATTCCTATGGCGGGTGTGCCTTACCACGCTGTAGAGGGGTATTTAGCTAAGCTGGTTCAACTTGGGGAAAGTGTGGCAATCTGTGAGCAAGTGGGCGATCCTACGACTGCGAAAGGCCCTGTTGAACGCCAAATTGTCCGCATTGTTACACCAGGGACGATCAGCGATGAAGCCTTGTTGCCAGAGCGTCAAGATAACCTCATCGCCGCAGTTTACCAAGAAAAGGAAAAATTCGGCTTAGCCACGTTAGATATGACCTCAGGGCGTTTTCAAATCAGTGAACTCAACACGAAAGAAAGCCTACAAGCGGAGTTACAACGCATTCAGCCTGCGGAATTGCTGTATTGTGAAGATTTTGAAGATCGCTATTTGATCGAAAATGCAAAAGGGCTACGCCGCCGCCCGATTTGGGAATTTGAACTCAAAACTGCCATTGAGCAACTTAATCGCCAATTTGGCACACAGGATTTACGAGGCTTTGGGGTTGAAAAAGCCATTATCGGGCTTTGTGCAGCGGGCTGTTTATTGCAATATGCACGGGAAACCCAGCGTACCGCCTTGCCTCACATTCAAAGCATTAGCTTATTGCAAAATAGCGATAATATTCAATTAGATGCAGCCACCCGCCGCAATCTTGAGCTAACCCAAAATCTCGCGGGCGGAACGGAACACACCCTCGCCGCCGTGCTTGATCGTTGTGTTACGCCGATGGGTAGTCGCTTGCTGAAACGCTGGATTCACCAGCCGATCCGCGATCGCAAAAAATTAACCCAACGCCAACAAAGCATTCAGCAAATTTTGCAACAAGATCTCGTTGCAGAATTGCAACCGCTGTTACAACAAGTGGGCGATATGGAACGCATTTTGGCGCGTGTTGCGTTGCGTTCGGCACGCCCTCGCGATCTTACTCGGTTACGCACAGCATTGGAGCAAATCCCTGCCATTCAACATTATCTAACGCAAAAAACCTCGTCAGAACTGACCGCACTTTCAAACCAGCTAGCGGATTTTTCCCCGCAGTTAGATTTGCTGCAACGAGCGATTATCGACAACCCGCCCCTTTTAATTCGCGACGGCGGCGTGATTGCCACGGGATTCAATGCAGAGCTTGATGAATGGCGTTCGCTTTCTGATGGGGTGACCCGTTATTTGGAAGAGTTGGAGCAACGCGAGCGGGAAAAAACGGGCATCGACAGCCTGAAAATCGGCTTTAATGCCGTCCACGGTTATTATTTACAAATTCCGCAAGGGCAGGCACATAAAGCCCCGATTCATTATGTTCGCCGCCAAACGCTCAAAAATGCAGAGCGTTACATCATTCCCGAATTAAAAACCTATGAAGACAAAGTGCTGAAAGCGAAAGGGGCGGCTCTTGCGTTAGAAAAGCAACTGTATGATGAAATCTTCGATGAATTATTACCGCACTTAGGGGCGTTGCAGCTTGCTAGCCTTGCTTTGTCGGAGCTAGATGTCCTCACCAATTTGGCAGAGCGTGCCGATAGCCTCAATTATGTCGCTCCGCAATTTAGCGATCAGGTCGGGCTAAACATCGAAAACGGTCGCCACCCAGTGGTGGAACAGGTGACAAAAACGCCGTTTATTGCCAACCCCGTTCATCTCAACCCTGAACGGCACTTATTGATTATTACGGGCCCGAATATGGGGGGAAAAAGCACCTATATGCGTCAAACGGCGTTGATCACGCTAATGGCGTATATGGGATCATTCGTGCCAGCAGAACAGGCTATTATTGGCCCTGTGGATCGCATTTTCACCCGTATCGGTGCTTCCGATGATTTGGCATCAGGACGCTCGACATTTATGGTAGAAATGACCGAAATGGCAAATATTTTGCACCAAGCCACCGACCACAGTTTAGTGCTGATTGACGAAATTGGACGCGGCACGTCCACTTATGACGGGCTTTCCCTCGCTTGGGCTTGTGCGGAATGGCTCGCTCAGAAAGTGCGTTCGCTCACCTTATTTGCCACCCATTATTTTGAACTCACCGTGCTACCAGAGCAGCTTTCAGGTGTTGCCAACGTACATCTTGACGCGGTGGAACACAACGACACCATCGCCTTTATGCACGCCGTGCAAGAGGGGGCAGCGAGCAAAAGTTACGGGCTGGCAGTCGCCGCCTTAGCGGGCGTGCCAAAATCCGTGATCAAGCTGGCAAAACAAAAATTGACCCAATTAGAAAAACTCTCACAAAAAACACCGCACTTAACCACACCGCCCGCCCAGCAAATGCAAGGGGAATTGCATTTAATGGAAGCGGAAGAAAATCAAAGTGCGGTGCTAAAAATGCTCGAAAATCTTGATCCTGATGAAATGACCCCAAAACAAGCCTTGGCGTATTTGTATCAGTTAAAGAAAATGGTGTAAAAGAAAAGCCTCTGTTTTTAAATAGAGGCTTAAACCATTAATCTTAGTAATATATGATTATTTTAAGTTAGTCGTATTTACGCATCTTCACTCAAAAAACCACCGCTTTGGTGATGCCAGAGTTTGGCGTAAAGTCCATTTTGAGCAAGCAATTCATTGTGCGTGCCTTGTTCCACAATATGGCCTTTATCCAATACGATTAAGCGATCCATTGCGGCAATGGTAGAAAGGCGGTGGGCAATCGCAATAACCGTTTTGCCTTCCATCATTTTATCTAGGCTTTCTTGAATCGCCACTTCCACTTCTGAATCCAGTGCACTAGTGGCTTCGTCTAACAACAGAATTGGTGCATCTTTTAGCATTACTCGAGCAATGGCGATACGCTGACGTTGTCCTCCAGAAAGCTTCACACCACGCTCACCAACGTGAGCCTCATAGCCTGTTCGGCCTTCTGAGTCGCTCAAATAAGGAATAAATTCTGATGCTTCAGCACGCTGTGCGGCGGAGATCATTTCTTCATCGCTGGCAGTTGGGCGACCATAAATAATGTTTTCACGCACAGAACGGTGTAGCAATGAAGTATCTTGCGTCACTAAGCCAATTTGGCTGCGTAAACTTTCTTGCGTAACATCACACACATTCTGCCCATCAATAGTGATCTCACCCTGATTAGCTTCATAAAAACGCAAGAGCAAATTTACAATGGTGGATTTCCCCGCCCCCGAACGACCGATCAAGCCCACTTTTTCCCCCGGTTTAATGGTGAGGTTAAAGTGGCTTAACAACGGTTTTTGTGGATCATAAGAAAAAATCACATCATTAAAACGAATTTCCCCCTTGTTCACTTTTAATGGCAAGGCTTGCGGTTTATCCACAATAGTATGCGGTTTGGTGAGTGTGTTCATTCCGTCATTTACCGTGCCGATGTTTTCAAATAAACGTGCGGATTCCCACATAATCCAACGGGAAATAAAATTCACCCGTAATGCCATTGCAATGGCGGTAGCAATCGCCCCTACACCAACGCTGCCTTGCTTCCATAGCACAATGCCAAGGATTGCCGTGCTGAGTGTTAAGGTGATGTTAGTGGCGTAAGTGATGGTATCTAAAGAGGTCGCCAAACGCATTTGGGCGTGTACGGTAACCATAAATTCTTCCATTGAACGCTTGGCGTAACTGGCTTCTCTTGAGCCGTGGGAAAATAACTTCACGGTGGCAATATTAGCGTAAGAATCGGTAATTCGCCCTGTCATTAAAGAACGTGCGTCTGCTTGGCGTTCTGCAGTTTTCGCAAGTTTTGGAATGATAATACGTAAAATCGTGATAAACGCCACAATCCACAAGGCAAAAGGTAGTAAGAACCACGCGTCTAATGCGGCAAGCACAATGCCTGAGGTGATGAAATACACCACAACATAAACCATAATATCCGCAATGGTCAGCACCGTATCACGCACCGCAAGGGCGGTTTGCATCACTTTCGCCGACACGCGTCCTGCAAATTCATCTTGATAAAAACTCAGGCTTTGCCCCAGCATTAAGCGGTGGAAATTCCAACGCAAACGCATTGGAAACACCCCTTGCAAGGTTTGCAAACGCACCGCAGACGCCGTGAATGACCAAAATATGCTAAACACTAACAAGGCTGCCATCGCCAAAAGCCAATGGCCTTTTTCTTGCCATAAGGTAGCTGGCGTGAACTTACCAAGCCAATCCACCACGATCCCCATAAACTGGAACAACACGGCTTCCATCACCCCTGTGCCGACTGTGAGCAACGCAAGTAGCAAAATCCAGCTACGCATTCCTTCCATATTCGACCAAATAAAACGAATTAAGCCTTTTTCTGGCGTTTTTGGGGCTTGTTCTGGATAGGCATTGAGCCGACTTTCAAACCATTCAAAAATTCTGTTAAACATTATTTTTCCTAACGATAAAAAGAAAAGTGTATTTAAGCATAAGAATAAAGTGCGGTGAAAAATAAGAGATTTTTTCACCGCACTTTATTTTGCTGTCCATTCACTTAAAAGCGTAAAGGTATTATAGCGAAAGCCTGATTATTTTTTAACAACTTTATTTAAGAAAGCCGATCTGCTTCATCATTGCGATGACAGAATCAACGGTGATTTGTGCCATCAAATTTTTTTCTTTTAATTTTGTTGCCCAAGGAAGCTCGCTTGAAGGTTTGCCAAATTCTTGCTGTACATTTTGTTCATAAACGGAAACTACTTCAGGCAGATTGTTATAAGGCCCTGTGCGTAATGAGTTATGGTAAGCATATAACCCGATCACAGGTGTGCCTTGTGCTGTCGCAATATGAGCGGGCCCACTATCTGGTGTCAGAACTAAATCAGCTAGCCCAATTAAAGCGGCTAATTCTAGCAATGAGGTTTTTCCACTGGCGTCCACGGGTTGGAAATCGCATAAACTAAGTATTTTTTGAATTATGGCTTGCTCTCGTTCAGAAGATGAACCACATAAAATCACATTGATATTTTGTTGATGAGCAATATTAGCAATTTCCGCATAACGTGCTGGTAACCAATCTTTTTCTGATTTGCTTGAACAAGGGGAAATAAGCAGATTTTTTCTTGTCGGATCAATAAATTGCCTAACGGCGGAAATTTCTTTTTCGCCAATGGCTAAATCCCATTTTGGTGTTTCTACGGGTAAACCTAAATATTCCACAAAAGCCCAAAATCCCGCTAAAACGTGCGGATTAGTTGGCTCATTGATTTTACGATGGGTAAATAACCATTGCCCTTCTCTT
Organism: Avibacterium paragallinarum; assembly: GCF_900450705.1. Classification (GTDB taxonomy): domain Bacteria; phylum Pseudomonadota; class Gammaproteobacteria; order Enterobacterales; family Pasteurellaceae; genus Avibacterium; species Avibacterium paragallinarum. The sequence continues at coordinate 649,156 of NZ_UGHK01000001.1, read as the reverse complement.
GCACGATTTTTGCTAAAGCCGACTTTATAAGTGGCTTTAATGCCTAAGGAAATCATTGAAGCACGCAAGGCGGTTTGCATATTTAATAGCACATCAAAATGCTCGCCACGCAACGTCTTCCATAAAGCTAAAATGCCTTTCCAGCCGTTTTTTTTGTCATAAGGAATAAAGCGAATGCCTTTTACATTTTGCAATAACTGCATTTCTGTTTTGCCCACAATCCAAGTAATTTGGGTATCTTTCCAATAACGCTGAATTTGTTGCACGGCGGATAATGCATTACACACATCACCAATGGCGGAAAGGCGTAAAATGCAAATAGATTTAGGAGGCGTGGAAAAAAGTGTCATAGATTTCCCTTACTTTTTCTGCTTAATCTAGCATTCTTTTTTATTTTCAGTAGAATACTTCCAATGAGTTTATTTTATAAGAAATCTCGCCAATATGCTTGAACTACAACAACAAAATCAATATTTTATTTTCAATTTTGATAGCATTATTACGGATCCAAAAAAATATTTTGATCCTTTATATTGGCAACAACAAAAAAGGATAATTGGTTCAGCATTTGGACGAGGTACTACTTGGTTTATACAAGGTGAAGATATTTTTGGCGTAAACCTTGCACTTCGCCATTATTACCGTGGTGGTTTACTAGGAAAAATTAATAAAGACTCTTATTGCTTTAATAAACTTGAGTTATCCCGTAGTTTTGCTGAATTTCATCTGCTTAATCAACTACATCAAGCAGGACTTCCTGTACCTAAACCTATCGCAGCAAGAATAATCAAGAGCAAAACGGGCCTATACTATACCGCAGATTTACTAACCGAAAAAATTGAAAATGCTCAGGATCTCACTGAATTGCTACAACAACATTCATTATCCAATGAAAATTGGCAACAAATCGGCAAACTTATTCGTCAGCTACATAATCTACAAATTTGCCATACAGATCTTAATGCCCATAATATTTTGCTACAACATTTCGGCACAGCACAACAAAAATATTGGCTATTAGATTTCGATAAATGTGCTGAAAAGAAAGGACATCATTGGAAAATTAAAAATTTAGAACGATTACACCGCTCTTTTCAAAAAGAAACCCAAAAACGGCATATCTTATTTGTCGAACAAAATTGGGTTGCACTTTTAAGTGGATATCAAGCTCCACAATAAGCACATTAATGCAAATCAAAATCTTAATTTGTCAGTATGGAATATGATATTTTATTCATCTTTTTCCTATAAAAATTAAATAAAAACTATTAAAGTGTTTTTATTTAGTATTTTTTCTATTTAAGCTTGTTTTTTTCTATGTTGTATTTAATAATCAACTAAGCGACATTTCTCTGCTATGTATTCATAGTATTTAATTGCTAACACATAAAATAATTTCAAACACACAACATAACGCTTATTTTTGTCGCTAAATTTATTCGTTTTTCATTAGAGAAACAGCATCTATTTATCATCAAATTATAGGAAGTGATTATGACAAAACTCTATGATCATTCATTTGAACGAGAAAACTGTGGGTTTGGCTTGATTGCCAATATTGATGGCGTGCAGAGCCATAAAGTGGTGCGAAACGGGATTTTAGGGCTTTCGCGAATGCAGCATCGGGGGGCGATTTTATCTGATGGCAAAACAGGCGATGGCTGTGGGCTTTCGTTGCAAATGCCTGAAAGTTTTTTCCGTGCTATCGCCGCTGAAAATAACTTCTCTCTTGCCAAAATTTTTGGTGTCGGTCAAATTTTCCTGCCTCGTGATGAAACCCTCGCTCAGCAATACATTGAGATTATCAATCAAGAACTTACCGAAGAAACATTAGGCATTGCCGCTTGGCGTGATGTGCCGACCAATCCTGCAGTACTCGGTTCTATCGCTTTGGCGGATATGCCAACGATCAAGCAAGTGTTTGTCAATGCCCCAAGTGGCTGGCGAGTGCAAGATTTACAACGCCGTTTATTTATTGCCCGCCGCCGTATCGAAAAACGCATTGATCACCCTGATTTTTATATTTGTAGCTTTTCTAACCAAACCATTGTTTATAAAGGGCTGTGTATGCCGAAAGATTTGCCTAAATTCTATTTGGATTTAGCGGATCTCAGAATGCAAACTGCCATTTGTTTATTCCACCAACGCTTTTCAACCAATACCCAACCGCGTTGGAAATTGGCTCAACCCTTCCGCTATCTCGCTCACAATGGAGAAATTAACACCATTTCGGGTAACCGTGCTTGGGCAAGAGCGAGAGCCTATAAATACCGCACGCCATTAATCCCTGATTTGCAAACCGCTGCCCCTTTCGTGAATGAAACGGGATCGGATTCCAGCTCTTTAGATAATATGCTTGAGCTTTTCGTTTGTGGCGGTATGGATTTATTCCGTGCGATGCGATTGCTTGTACCGCCTGCATGGCAGCAAAATCCTGATATGGACGACGATCTGCGTGCCTTTTATGACTTCAACTCAATGCATATGGAGCCTTGGGACGGCCCTGCGGGGATCGTGCTTTCTGACGGGCGTTATGCCGCTTGTAACCTTGACCGCAACGGTCTTCGCCCAGCTCGTTATGTGATTACTGAAGATCGCTTAATCACCATTGCCTCTGAAGTGGGTATTTGGAATTACGCCCCAGATGAAGTGGTAGAAAAAGGGCGTGTAGGCCCAGGGCAGCTGCTGGTTATTGATACGAAAAAGGGGCAAGTGCTGCACTCTGACGAAATTGACAATGAAGTGCGAGCCAGACACCCATACCGCGAATGGCTGAATAAAAACGTGCAACGTCTCATTCCATTTGAACAACTGCCTGAAGATGAAGTGGGCGAAGCCAGCTTTGACGCGGACACGTTAAAATCCTACCAAAAACAATTCCTTTACAATCAAGAAGAGTTGGAAAATGTCATTCGCGTACTCGGTGAAAACGGGCAAGAGCCAGTGGGTTCAATGGGTGATGACACGCCATTTGCCGTATTGAGCGAACGCCCTCGTCTGCTGTTTGATTATTTCCGTCAATATTTTGCTCAGGTAACCAACCCGCCTATCGACCCACTGCGTGAAGCCCACGTTATGAGCCTTGCGACCAGTATTGGGCGTGAAATGAGCGTCTTTTTTGAAGCGGAAGGAATGTCGCATCGGGTGAATTTTAAATCGCCAATTTTGGTCTATTCTGATATGCAACAGATTTTACGCCTGTCAGAAGCCCATTATAAACACCATATTTTAGACGCAACTTATGACCCAAATGAGAGCAATCTCAAACAAGCCATTGAACAACTTTGCGAGCAAGCGAAAAGTGCGGTGCAAAATCAAGCGGTTTTATTGGTGCTTTCGGATCGCAATATCAGCCGTGAAAGACAACCAATCCCAAGTGCGTTGGCAGTGGGGGCATTGCAAACTTGCTTAGTAGAAGCCAACTTACGTTGTGATACCAACATCATCGTAGAAACCGCAGAAGCCCGTAATCCGCATCATTTTGCTGTTCTCATCGGCTTGGGTGCAACGGCGGTTTATCCTTATCTTGCCTATGAAACCCTGTATCAAATGGTACAAAGTGGCAAAATCAATAAGCCAATGCGTGTTGTGGCATCAAATTTCCGCAACGGTATCAATAAAGGCTTGTACAAAATTATGTCGAAAATGGGGATTTCCTGTGTTTCTTCCTACCGCTGTGCCAGACTCTTTGAAGTGGTCGGTTTAAGCTCAGAAATCACCGCACTTTGTTTTCCAAAGATCACCAACCGCATTGAGGGGGCGAGCTTCGCTGATTTAGAACAGCATTTAACCGCTAGTCGCAAAGTGGCGTGGCGTGCTAGCCAAGATTTAGAAATGGGCGGTTTGCTGAAATATAAACCGCAAGGGGAATACCACGCCTACAATCCAGATGTGGTGAACACTTTACAAGCAGCGGTGAACTCTGGCGATTATGAAAAATATCGTCAATTCCGTGATACGGTAAACCAACGCCCAATCACCACCATTCGCGATATGCTTCGCCTAAAAACCGAGCAATGCCAAGCAATTGAAGTGGAAAAAGTCGAACCTGCCGAACAGCTTTACAAACGCTTCGACAGTGCCGCAATGTCCATCGGGGCATTAAGCCCTGAGGCTCACGAGGGCTTAGCGGTGGCAATGAACCGTTTAGGCGGCTATTCTAACTCAGGTGAGGGCGGTGAAGATCCAAAACGCTATGGCACGGAAAAAGTGTCAAAAATCAAACAAGTTGCCTCTGGGCGTTTTGGCGTTACTCCTGCTTACTTAATGAGTGCGGAAGTCATTCAAATTAAAGTGGCTCAAGGGGCAAAACCGGGTGAGGGCGGTCAGCTCCCTGGGGATAAAGTAACCCCATATATCGCTCAGTTGCGTTATTCTGTGCCAGGTTCAACCTTAATTTCACCACCGCCACATCACGATATTTATTCTATCGAAGATTTGGCTCAGCTCATTTTTGACTTAAAACAAGTGAACCCGAGAGCCTTAATTTCCGTGAAATTGGTTTCCTTACCAGGTGTTGGCACGATTGCTACAGGAGTGGCAAAAGCCTATGCGGATCTCATCACCATTGCGGGTTATGACGGTGGTACAGGGGCAAGCCCATTAACTAGCGTGAAATATTGCGGTTCACCTTGGGAGCTAGGGCTAGCCGAAGCCCAACAAGCCTTAGTGGAAAATAACCTCCGCCATAAAGTTCGCTTACAAGTGGACGGTGGATTGAAAACAGGTTTGGACATTGTTAAAGCGGCAATTCTAGGGGCTGAAAGTTTCGGCTTTGGTACAGCACCGATGGTCGCACTGGGCTGCCGTTACTTACGCATTTGCCATCTCAATAACTGTGCAACAGGGATCGCCACTCAAGACGATACTTTACGCAACAAGCATTATCACGGCATTCCAGAAAAAGCGATGAACTACTTCAAATTTATCGCCCAAGATGTGCGTGAAATTTTGGCTCAACTTGGTGTGAGCAAACTCACCGACTTAATCGGTCGCACCGAGTTATTAGAAATTATCGAAGGCAAAACCGCTCAACAACGGGGTTTAGACCTCAGCAAATTGCTCTATTCGCCGAAAGTGCCAGATGGCAGCAGCCGTTATTGTACGCAAGCTAACCCAGCGTTCGATCAAGGCTTACTCAACAAAGCCATTGTGGCACAAAGCCAAAGTGCGTTGGAAAGCGGTTTATCCGCTGAATTAGACTTTGATATCAGCAACCTTGATCGCTCTGTCGGTGCGACCTTATCAGGGCTCATTGCTGAGCGTTATGGCAACCGTGGCAACCCATTACAAACCTTTAACATCAACCTCAACGGTACAGCGGGGCAAAGCTTCGGCGTGTGGCTAGCAGGTTGCGTAAACCTTACCTTAACAGGTGATGCCAATGACTACGTTGGGAAAGGTATGGCTGGTGGTCGCATCGTGATCAAACCACACAGCGGTGTTGCCTTTAAAGCGGAAGAAGCCACCATCGCGGGGAATACTTGCTTATACGGTGCAACGGGCGGGGAACTCTTCGCGTCAGGGCGTGCGGGCGAACGCTTCGCCGTACGAAACTCAGGGGCAACTGCGGTGGTCGAGGGAATTGGTGATAATGGCTGCGAATATATGACGGGCGGCGTGATTACCATTTTAGGTAAAACAGGCATCAATTTTGGTGCAGGTATGACAGGCGGTTTCGCTTATGTGCTTGATACTGATGGAAAATTTAGCAATCGCATTAACCCAGAATTGGTTGAAGGGCTAAGCATTGTGGATCTTGCCACACATCAAGAGCATTTACGCGGATTAATTTACCGCCACGTTGAATTAACCAGAAGTAGTTTAGGGGAACGCATTTTGGCGAATTGGGACGATTATGTGGCACGTTTTGTACTAGTCAAACCCAAAGCCAATGACGTGAATGCACTTTTAGGGCATAAACGCCGTACCGTAAACGAATTAGGTGCTGTTATTCAGTAATGACCCAATAATGCAAGTGCGGTGAAAAAATAGCGCAAAAAACACACCGCACTTTACCAAAATAGAAAGGAAGAAAAAATGAGCCACGATAATGTTTACCAATTTATTGATCTCCCGCGTGTTGATCCTGCGAAAATTCCATTAAATGAAAGAAAAACAGAATTTATCGAGATTTATCAAATCTTTACCGAAGCCCAAGCCAGCTCGCAATCCGATCGCTGTCTTGAGTGTGGCAACCCTTATTGCCAACACAAATGCCCGCTACACAACAACATTCCCAACTGGCTACGCTTAGTTTATCAAGATCGCATTTTAGAAGCGGTTGAGCTTGCCCATTCCACCAACAGCCTGCCTGAAGTCTGCGGTCGCGTTTGCCCGCAAGATCGCCTATGTGAAGGATCTTGCACGCTCAACGCTGAATTTGGTGCAGTAACCATCGGCAATGTGGAAAAATACCTTACCGAAAAAGCCTTTGAAATGGGCTGGAAACCTGATCTTTCCAAAGTGATTAAAACAGGAAAACGTGTCGTGGTGGTGGGATCAGGGCCTGCGGGATTAGGCTGTGCCGACTTGCTCATTCGCAATGGCGTTGATGTTACCGTTTACGAACGCCAACAAGAAATCGGCGGCTTGCTCACTTTCGGCATTCCCGCGTTCAAATTAGAAAAAGAGGTAATGGTTCGCCGCCGTACGATTTTTAGCGAAATGGGAATCGAATTCAAACTTGGGGTAGAAATCGGTAAAGATGTAGCACTTGATGATCTCGTGCGAGATTATGACGCGGTTTTCCTTGGCGTAGGCACATACCAAGGCATTAAAGCCAATATCCCGAATGAAGATGCTCAAGGGGTGTATTCTGCATTGCCTTATCTTATCGCCAACACTCAGCATCTAATGGGCTTAGAAGCCCCTGATTATGTTTCAATGGAAGGCAAACGGGTGGTGGTACTTGGTGGGGGCGATACCGCAATGGACTGCGTGCGAACAGCGGTGCGTCAAAATGCCAATGCAGTAACTTGCGTTTATCGCCGTGATGCGGCAAATATGCCGGGTAGCCGTAAAGAATATACCAATGCAAAAGAAGAAGGTGCGGCATTCCAATTTAACGCTCAACCTGTTGAAATTGAAGCCGAACCGCTCGCCGTGCAAACCGATCAGCGTGGTTATGTAACAGGGCTGAAAATTGTAAAAACTCAGCTCGGTGCTGCTGATGCCAATGGTCGCCGCCAAGCCGAAATTATTCCAAACAGCGAAGAAATTATCCCTTGTGATGCGGTAATCATCGCTTTCGGTTTCGCCCCACATTCAATGCCTTGGCTTGAAAACATCGGCGTAACCACCGATAAACGTGGACGCATTGAAGCCAGTGGCGAATTAGCCCAACAAACCGCAAATCCAAAAGTCTTTGCGGGCGGCGACATTACACGAGGCTCAGATCTCGTTGTTACCGCCATTGCTGAAGGACGTGATGCGGCAAGGAGTATTCTGGAATATCTTGAGCTATAGTAAGTATAAACTGCTACTTTGTTATTCTAAATCTAAAGGGGAGACTATCTCCCCTTTATTTCATAGTGAAAGAAAAAAGCTATTACAATGATGATTTTTCTCGGATCATCGCCAATAACGCATCACAACACTGATCCAATAATTCATAAGTTTGCTCGAAATTTTTGGTGTACCAAGGATCGGGGATATGATCGATACCAAGGTTTGGGCAAAGTTGGGTGATTTGGAACAATTTTTCGGGGTGATGACCAAATAATTTTTCCAGATCTACAAGGTTTTGATCGTCCATTGCGATGAGGTAATCAAAATCCTGCCAATCTTTTGACCGCACTTTTCGGCTAGTAAAGCCTTTATTATCAATATGATGCAATTCAAGGGTTTCTGCTGTACCGCAATGCATATCCTCGCCATCGTGCCAGCCTGATGTCCCCGCACTGTCGCAGAGGATTTTATCGGCTAGCCCTGCTTGTTTCACTTTTTCACGAAAAAGATATTCTGCCATTGGGGAACGGCAGATGTTCCCCAAGCAGACAAAAAGCACCTTCACTGTCATTAGCACGTTCCCCATAAATCATATTCATCGGCTTGCGTAATGGTAACGTTAATCACCTGTCCCACACTCACCGCTTGGTTTGACAGGTTATCCACATAAACCACGCCATCAATTTCTGGTGCGTCTGCCATTGAGCGTCCGATAATGCCCTCTTCGTCAATTTCGTCCACAATCACTGGCAGCGTTTTGCCGATTTTTTGTTGTAAACGCTGTGCGGAAATGGCTTGTTGCACTTGCATAAAGCGGTGGAAGCGTTCTTCTTTTACCTCTTCTGGCACTTGATCTGGCATATCTGTGGCAACCGCACCTTCTACCGGGCTAAATTTAAAACAGCCAACACGATCTAATTGTGCTTCTTGCAAAAAATCTAAAAGCTGTTGGAAATCTTCTTCCGTTTCCCCCGGAAAACCTACGATAAAAGTCGAACGCAAGGTTAATTCAGGGCAAATTTCACGCCATTTTTTAATTCGTTCAAGGGTGCGATCGATTGAACCAGGGCGTTTCATCGCTTTGAGAATTTTCGGGCTAGCGTGCTGTAATGGAATATCTAAATAAGGCAAGATTTTGCCCTCCGCCATTAGTGGAATTAAATTATCCACGTGCGGATAAGGATAGACATAATGCAAACGTACCCAAATGCCTAAGGTGGCCAACTGTTCGCACAAGCTGATGAGCGTGTTTTTAATCGGCTTACCGTTCCAGAAAACCGTTTTATTTTGATTTTCTTTGCTTTGATCTAAAGAATAAGCTGAGGTATCTTGCGACACGATAAGCAACTCTTTCACGCCCGCATCGGCAAGGCGTTTGGCTTCATCTAACACTTGCGTAATCGGACGGCTATCTAAATCGCCACGCATTGACGGGATAATGCAGAACGTACAACGATGATCGCAACCTTCAGAAATTTTCAAATAGGCATAATGCTTCGGCGTAAGTTTTACGCCTTGAGCTGGTACAAGGCTAACATAAGGATTATGGGCAGGCTTCGGCACATATTTATGCACTTGCTCCATTACCGCTTCATAGCTGTGTGGACCTGTTACCTCCAACACTTTTGGGTGGACTTCACGAATGCGATCTTCTTTCGCCCCCAAACAGCCCGTAACGATCACCTTGCCGTTTTCTTCCAATGCCTCGCCAATGGCTTCTAAGGATTCTTGCACCGCACTGTCGATAAACCCACAGGTATTAACGATCACTAAATCGGCATTTTCATAACTCGGAATAATGTTATATCCGTCAGAACGCAACTCCGTTAAAATACGCTCTGAATCCACTAAATTCTTAGGACAACCTAAGCTAATAAAACCAATATTTGGTGCTGAACTCATACAATAATCTCAATAATCACTCAAAACGCTGCATTGTACAAAATTCATCTGCAAAAGGCGATAAGAGGGGATAAATTTACTAACAAAGCACTGTACTTTATTGCTAACTATTTATCCATAAACACAACAATCTTACCCATTTGATTTTAGTCTAATCTGAGGCGACTTTCTTTGCAGCATAATGTACGCTGCATTCGACTATGCTCATTGCCTTGTCTTATTTTTAGCCCACACGGGAAAAATATAAAAAAATAAAAGTGCGGTGTAAATTCTATGAATTTTTTGCACCGCATTTTTCATTTCTTGTGCTACCTACCTCGCCAATCCCTGAAATTCTTCTTTGCTGATGACGGTGTCGTAGCCGCCCATATAGTCGCCTTGGTGTTTGCGGATTCCCGTGTATTCGAGGCTGGCGTCTTCGTAGCGTTTGAAGCTGAAAACAGCTTCATTCATTTGCGATTGGTTGAAGACGTTAAGGTTCACCAGCAGTTGGAAATCTTTTTGCGTTAAGCCCGTTACGGTGAAGAACAGGTCGGGTTCTAGCACTTCGATCACTTCTCGCAAGCTGTGTTCGCGGAAGTCGGTGAGGTACATAAACACGGGAACGCGGATGGCAAATTTGATCAGTTTTTCCTGAATTTGTTTGCGTAAAGATTTGCGTTCTTTTTCTGCAGTGTCCACCTCTTTTTTCTCCGTAGGGGTGAGATCTCGTCCCTCTTTTTCTGCTTCAGTTTTGGTTTTCTTCACCGCTTCGGTGCGGTTAATGATGGTTTGAATATCCTGATTTAGCGAGCGGAAGCCCTCAATTTTTGCCAATGCGTCCATCGCTTCAGGGCTGTTTCGCAGGCGGTCGAGGGTGAGGTTGTCCACGTTCACCAGCATTGCACTTTCCCAACGGCGGGCAAGCAAGGTGGCAGTAATACCGCTTAGGGTGTAATCCAAAATATCGCCTGCATCAAAGCGTTTCATTGAACCGCCGTCATAAGAAATCACGGGCAGGAAGTGGATAAACTCCGCCACTTGTTTTTCAGGGTTGTCCTCTTTCGGGTTGAGCTTGGTGCTGTAATCACTCACTTGGGTTAAGGCTCGATTTAGTGCAAAATCAAACACATAGCAATAATCTTTAATCACAGTTTCTTGCTGATTATCATCACGCATTACCCAAGGGGTTTGCACACGAAAGGCAGCTTGGAAATAGGTTTCGGGGCTTTTCAGATTACACAGCATAAAAATGCCCGACCATTCGGGAATAGAAATCCCCGTCAGCAATTTTCCGCAACTGAGGGTAATGCTCTTATTTTGTAGTGGATTATCGCCAATGGCTTTTCGCACTGGGGGCAAGGCTCTTTCGCCAATGCCCGTTTGCGAACCCGCTGCCACCACCACGTTATAATCGTGATAAAACTGATTTTGTGGCATTGCTAACAAATTTCGCATTGCAAAACAACTGGTAACCGTTGGCAAAAACCAGACGGTATGCAATAAATTCGCCAGCAAATTCACATCGCTATACGGCATTGGCGGCGGGTCTAAACGCAAATTAAGCTGATGTTCACCGCCATAACGCAACCAGTTAAGCCATTTTTGCACCGCGTCTTGATGTTTGAATTGAGCGTGTTCGCCCTCGCCTATGGTGGCGAAAAATTCGTTTAAATCAAATTCGTTGTTCTCGCCTTTTTCTGCCACTACGCGTAAATCTTCCGCCATTTGATAGGTCATCATCACCATTTTTGGCAAGGCACGATAAGGGTTGTCGGGCTTGTTGCCCCATTGCATTTTGGCTTGCTGTTCATCGCTGTATGTCCAGCTAAACACCTGTTCTTCGATAAATTCGCCATTATTTAACGCACGAAATGGCGTGCCTGAGAGGTAAAGATAATGATGGGTGGTTAGCCCTAAGAAATCTTGATCGAACTCGATTTGATCGCTAAGTTCCGTACTCAGCTCGCCGTCATCAAATTGTTCTTTGGTTTTATTCCGCCACGCGCCATAGTGATATTCATCGAACACTACGCAATCCCAGTTGATGTCATAAATCCAGCGGTTGATCTGCCCCCAAAAAGTTAGACTATATTCTAATTTCATTCAAGGACTGAGTTCTGTATTCCACAGGGCTTAGTCCTTTGAGCTTCACTTGAATACGCTCATTGTTGTAGTAATGAATGTACTCGTGAATCACTTTTTCAAGCTGTTCAAAGGTTTCAAACCGCTTGCCAAAGTAACATTCCGTCTTCAATCGCCCGAAAAAGCTTTCCATCGCACCATTATCAAGGCAATTGCCTTTTCTCGACATACTTTGCGTAATACCGTGTTTTTTCAATATCTCCCGATAACCCATCATTTGATACTGCCACCCTTGGTCGGAATGCAGTATCGGTTTTTCCCCCGCTAATCGGTTCACCGCCTGGGTCAGCATTCTGGTTATCTGCTCAAAACTCGGACTTCTCGCCACATCATAAGCAATAATTTCGTTATTAAACAAGTCTTTAATCGGCGATAAATACACTTTGCCTTCCGCACATTTGAACTCGGTGATATCCGTTACCCACTTCTCATTCGGCATCGTTGCCGTAAAATCCCGTTGCAACAGATTATCGGCAATGTGTCCCACTTTGCCTTGGTAAGAACGATATTTTTTCTGCTTACTTTTTCCTTTTAACCCCAAACGTTGCATTATCGCTTGCCCCCTTTTGTGGTTGATAATCAAGTATTTCCTTAATTCCAAGGTAATTCGACGATAACCATAATTTTCGTCATTTTTGCGATAAATTTCCTCTATTTTCTGTGAAATCGCTACATTTTTATCCGACTTTGGCTTGAGATGATAAAAGAACGAACTGCGTGCCAATCCGATTAGCCTGAGTAACAATTCCAACGGGAAACGCGAGCGTAAGGCATTTACGATGACGGCTTTTTCTGCATTTTTTGTTGGTTGAGTTCCTGCAACTTTTTTAGCATTGCATTCTCCGCTTCTAATTCCAAAATTCGGTAACGCAAGCGTTCTTCTTCTGTTTTGGGCGTTGGTGGCATTTTAGGTGAGTTGAGTTTCATACTTGGACGACCTTTAGGTTTGAGTAATAACCCATCTATACCTTGTTTTTCAAAGCGTTGCAACCATTGACTAATTATCCCTGAACTGGGGATATCAAAGCGAAAGCAGGCGGCTTCAGCGGAGCACTGGCCTTTTTTGATAGCTTGAATAACCTTTAATTTAAACTCAACAGAATAACATCGTTTTTTACCTAACACAGCTAATCCATTGATTCCATTATGATTAAATTTCGCAATCCAACGTGCTAACGTGCTTTGGGGAAGCTGAAAATACTGGCGAGTAAGCGAACGGTTTTTTCCATTTTGATGATAAAAGTCGAGCACTTGTTGTTTGAAACGTTGAGTATATTTAGTCATAAAAAATCTGCACCTTAATCAGTTGGTTATTTAGTCCAACTTTTGGGGTGCAGATCAAATTTGTTTGGCATAATAAATATAAGCGAAAAGAAACATCACCCCAGATGTTAAGACAGTTGTATCAATCCAAGGAGTAGTAAAATGTTCCGCAACTAAATCTAAACCGAGCGTTACGCCCACTAGTCCCCCAGCAAATAAAATAAACCCTATGATGTCTAAAGGTAGCGATTGGCCTTTGATATTTGGCATTGCATATTTTGCCAATAACATCCCCGCTAATCCGATAGGAATATTAATCAGGAAAATCCAATGCCAAGTTAAATAAGTAACAATTAGCCCACCTAATACAGGGCCGAGAATTAGCCCGATAAGCCCTGCCATTGCCATAATATTCCACGCATTGAGTAACTGATTTTTTGGCACAGTGCGAATAATGGCTAGACGTGCTACAGGCATCATTAATGCTCCCCCGAAACCTTGTAAGATCCGCGAGAAAACAAGGACACTAAGAGAATATGAAAAAGCACAAGCGATTGAGCCGAGGACAAAAATAGCAATCGAAACTCGAAATACATTCAATGTGCCGTATTTATCGGCCAACCAACCACTTAAAGGAATAAATAAGGCGACGGTTAAGGCATAGCTAATAATGGCCAATTGCATATTCAGTGGCGATTCATTTAAGTTTTGTGAAATAGTGGGTAATGCTGTATTAAGTATCGTTGCATCAAGGGGTTGCATAAAAAAAGCCATCGCGGCAATCCAAGCTAACCCCGTATAAGTTTTTTGTTCTGTCATAAAATTTCGTTATTTTTGACCGCTCTTTAATAAAGCGTGATGTTGTTGATACCAGTGAAAAATAAACTGTGCAATCTGTTCTATATGGTTAATGTTCAACAGGGGAACGGGAGTTTGCAAAGAGTAATCTGTTGCAAGGGCGATGACGTTTCCGTCTAATTCAGGTAAGGGCTTTGTCATCTCCTGACGATGCAACAGAATTTTGGCGATAGGCTCATTTTTAAATCCTTCCACCAAAATGAGATCGACAAGTTGCGGATCAAACTGTTCCGCTAAATAGGCTAAATTCACAGGCGATGCGGTTTCCGTCATTAATGCCCAACGATGATCACAAGCCATCATCACTTGACTTGCCCCCGCCTCTTTCATTCGCCAGCTGTCTTTCCCTTCTTTATCCACTTGAGCATTATGATGGCTGTGCTTAATCACAGCTACCCGCAATCCTAAGTTTGCGAGTTGGGGCAATAGTTTTTCTAACAAGGTGGTTTTGCCACTGCCACTATATCCTGTAATTCCAAGCATTGGAGGCATATTTTGTCCTTACTATGATAAAAAGGAAAGTGGTATTATGATAACCTATTTTAAAAATACTGTGATCTTCGTAGCTAAAGAAAATTAGCTTTTTAGCACTCTGAGAAAAATGGGCTGGAAAGTCGCTTTTTTCTGCCATCTCGCTCCCACTTTTCTTACAACGCAAAAAGCAAGTGCGGTGCAAAAAAGCATAAAAATTCCTTGCTTTATTTCAGTTTGAAATAGCTTATCCGCGATTAAGGTAGAAATAACTAAGGTTAATAGAGGAAAAAAGTAAACCAATAGACTAGAGGCGATCAGCGAGCGTTCCATTATGCCAATTTCGATAATCTGCCCCGCTTTAACAGGGGTGAGGGTTTCCACTTCAAAAAAATGTTCAGTCCCTGTGCCGTTAAGTTCAGCCAGTGCTGCTGAACCACAAGTGGATTTTGCTACACAGCTCCCACAAGCACTTTGCGATTGGCATTTCACTTGAGCAATACCAGATTGATAAGCAATGACCACCGCACTTTCTTTCAGCATTTATTTCACCTTAATGTCTTGCACAATGCGTTTCGCTGTGGATATTGGCAGTTGCCCCACAAAGGTGAATTCATTCTCACCAAAGGTTTCGCTATAAAAGGTTTTTGTTCCATTCCACCAACCATTTTGAGCATCATTAGGTAAAATCGCCGTACTACGATAAAGGGTAAAAGAGAACAAGCCATCGCTATATAACAGTGCTTCGATCCGTTGCTCGTCGTTTGTTTCCACACTACGATCAATTAATTTAAATCCATTGGGTAGCCAGCTTGGTTGCCAATTGAACACCTCTTGGGTAGGTTGAAAGGTAGTTTTATCATTAATTAATGCTGGAAATCCCATATGATTTATCGCATTAAGTAAATCTTCAATGTGTTCCCCTTGGTATAAATTGACAACACGAAACTGTTCCAACAGATTATTTTCTCGATCTAACACATCACTACGCAGCAATAAGTGACTTTGTTCATCAATAAATACCACATATTGATAACGAAAATCATCTTTCGGCAAAATACGAATGGTCTGCACCAGTTTATCTGCAATGCGGTTGCGTCCGATATAAGTAAAATCATAATGTTTACTTAAGACATCCAGATTGCTCCACATAATCGCCGGCAGGCTGTCTACAATATGGGTTGCATTGATGGAAAATGGTGAATAATTGGGTTGGAAATAGCTCACCACATTATCACGCTGGACAATTTGCAATGGCATTCCATCTAAGGTTAGAAGCTGGGCATAGGTTTTTCCATCTTGATAAATATGGCTATAACGTAGCGATGCCATATTCGGTGTGGTTTGTACAAAAGCCATTTCATAATTAAGCTGAGTTCCCGCTCGTTGCATTTCATCAAGCAGTTGGCGAGGTTGAATATCGGCAGGATCAGTTGCCCATAGTGGTGTTGCTGTCAATAGCACTAAAGAAAGTGCGGTGATTTTTTGGAACGTTTTTAACATCGTAATTCACAAAAAAAGAGGAACAAACAAATTCACCACCAAAATGGTGGTGAATAACCTAACTTTCAATTCGCATTATTTTTGATTTTGTAAATTCAAACTATCGGCATAAATGCGTTTTTGTAATTCATAACTTTGTAACATTGAGTCAATACGTTTATTTTTTTGCTCAACTTGCTCTGGTGTAATGACTTCCTGAGTTGGCACATTATAGCTTACTTCTTGTACAGAATTAGTAAAGGGCAAAGTTTGCAACACAGGAGCATCTTGGTTATCTTTATTACTATTCGTCATAAAACTTTGCACGCCCATTACCGCCACTAAACACACCCCCGCTGCCACCGCGAATTGAGTCATAGGCATTAACCAAGCTTTGAATTTTTGCATAAATGGCGATTGTGCGGTTTCCTCTGGCATAGGCTGAGAAACCTCAGGTTTCGCCACGACAATGTCTTCTTGCTCAATGAGTGCTTCCATTTTGGCGGTAAAATCTGCCCCGAGTAAGACTTCACTTTCCTGACGCATTACGGCACGAATCGTATGAAAATTTGCCCAAGACTTTTGTAAATCAGGATCTTGGCAAAGTTTTTCTGTCATTGCCTCACTGATTTGTTCGCCATCAAGATAGGCAGAAAGTTGCTCTTTTTGCATCATAAACTCTAGGGTTATTCTCTTTTAGTAAATGTCGTTTTAGCCTTGAAGAAGGGGTTGAATTTTATTTTCGATAATTTCCCTTGCACGAAATATACGAGATCGCACCGTTCCAACAGGGCAATTCATAATCTCTGCAATTTCTTCATAACTTAAGCCTTCTAACTCACGCAATGTGATAGCGGTTTTTAAGTCTTCTTGCATTGAATGAATGGTATCAAAAATAATCTTCTTCAATTCGCTGGATAACATTTGATTTTCGGGAGTATCCACGTCCCGCAAATTTGTTCCCACATCATAGGATTCTGCCTCATCAGCCATAATATCTTCATTCGGCGGGCGACGACCTTGTGCGGTTAAATAATTCTTTGCCGTATTCACGGCGATACGATATAGCCAAGTGTAGAAAGCACTATCACCACGAAACGAATCAATTGAACGATACGCCTTAATAAATGATTCTTGTACAACATCGGGAATATCATTTTGCGACACATAACGGGTTAATAACCCTGCCACCTTATTTTGATAACGCGATACCAACAAATTGAATGCTTTCTTATCTCCCTGCTGTGCCCTTTCTACCAAAGCCTGATCTGTTAGCTGTTCAGCCATATAACCTCTTATATACCTCTAACAAGCCTTGATACACAAGACAGCAAGCTCGTGTTCTATTAGAGGAAAAAAAATCGTAAAAGTTCAAATTTTTTATCAAATTAGTTTGATAATTTTTCTTGTATATAGTCCACCATTTGCTGTAATTCAAGGTCAGGGGCTGGCGTTCGGTTAAAAAACCACGAAAAAAGTTGTAAATCTGTTGCGGCTAATAAACGCACAAAAGTGGCTTTTTGGGCATCATCTAAGTGATCAAAATGTTGCTGGAAAAATGGCATAATCACTTTATCTAACTCCAGCATTCCACGCCGACAATCCCATTCCAAACGAAATTTATGATATTCTGCCATAGCTATTCTCTATTTTTTATTGAATAAATTTTTTAACGAGTTCAAACAAAAAACCGGTCATATAACCGGTTATAAAAAGAACATTATTTTTCGACACAAATTTTTAAAATTTGATCATTGCCTTGTGCGATATATTCATCATCAGCGGATTTTGCTTTGCCTTTTTGTAAATCTAACATCGCATCGTAAATCCCTTGTGTAACACTTGGTGTTTCAATCTGTGACCAGCAATTTGTACTTAAGCGATTAAAATTATTCTGTAATTCTGCCGCAAACAAAACACCACTGTAATAGGCATAGACTTGGCTATCTACGCCATTGCTTTGATACAATTTGGCTTTTACCTCATCAAGTGGCACAAGAATGCGGTTGCGATACCAATCATTGACTCCACTAGAAAAAGAATTGACATCAAACCCCTCATTCACTCGCCCTGAATAGGTTTGTACCGTTGCCGCATAAGCTGCTGCATAGGACTTTTGATCAATTTTATCTTGATCCAAATTGATCACTTTTTTTTCATTATTCACAAAAGGAATATAGGAAGAGACGGAAGAACATCCTGCGATGGTTGTCGCCATCATTACTGTAAAAAGAACTCTAAACATAGAAACCCATTTTTAGTCATAAAAGTGGTTTTATTATACTGATTATAGATAGAAGAAAAAGCCTAAATTGTAGGATTTATTGTCTGTATGAAGTTTTATGATTTAGGGATTTAGGGCGAGTAACTAACATTTTCTATTTTTATAAGGCGAGAAATTATTCTATCAGCCGTAGGGGGATATCGCATACGCCTCTTAGCGTGAATTTTTGCATAGGCAATTTCTCTAAAAAAATTAGCGTTTATATTCAAAAGTGCGGTACAAAATAAGAACAAATTTCATTTACGAATGAAAGTTGGTATGATTGAGCAAAAACACGGGAGGTTATATGAAAAAAGAAGAAGTGGGGCATAATTTTTTGGCGCGTTTAGGGAAAACTCGTTTACGCCCTGGTGGTCGTAAGGCGACGGGGTGGTTAATCGCCAATGGGGATTTCAGCCAAGATAAAAAAGTGCTGGAGGTGGCGTGCAATATGGGGACGACTGCCATTGAACTGGCGAGTAAATTTGGTTGTCAGATTGAGGGTGTGGATCTTGATGAAGTTGCTTTAGAAAAAGCACGCAAGAATGTTGCGGAAAAGGGCTTGCAAGATAAAATTCATCTTCAGCGTGCCAATGCGATGAAATTGCCTTTTGAGGATAACAGCTTTGATATTGTGATTAACGAAGCGATGCTCACGATGTTGCCTCTCGAAGCCAAAATGAAAGCGGTGCGGGAATATTACCGTGTGTTGAAGCCCAATGGCTTTTTGCTCACCCACGATGTGATGCTCACCACAGAAAATAGCGAAGAAGTGATCCAACAGTTGCGTGAGGCGATTAATATCACCGTTACCCCGCTCAGCAAACAGGGTTGGAAGTCTGTTTTTTTAGAGGCGGGTTTTCGCAATGTGGAAACTTATTCGGGCGAAATGACCTTGCTTTCGCCAACGGGAATGATTTATGACGAGGGGTTACTTGGCACGGCGAAAATTATCACCAATGCCTTGAAGCCTGAAAATCGTCCGACATTCCAAAAAATGTTTAGGGTGTTTAACGATCCTGAGAAAAAACTCAACTTTATCGCGGTATGTAGCCAAAAATAGAGGCAAAATACGGCAAGGCAACAAGCCGAAGTGCGTATCGTTAATACGGCGAAAGAATGCAGTATTATTTGAAAATCAAAGAATAGGTGGTTCAGGCAAGGCGTTGAACTGCCTCAATACAATGAGTACGACAAGGCAAGCTAACGCCGTATCATATTGAAATCAAAGGATAGAAAAAGGGCGAGATATTCGCCCTTTTATTTTTGCTTTTTGTTATAGCGTTCTGCCAGTGCCATAATCACTTCTCGCACCACATTTTTTTGAGGTTCGGGCAGGGTTAAAAATTGATGGAATAAGGCTTTATCTTGGGCTTCAGCCAGTTTTTCCCAGTGGTAGGGCAAAAGTTGATCTTTATCTGTGCGGCGAAATTCTCCAGCTTCGAGGCTTTCCAATTTTTCCTTAGACACCAAATCCAGCAAATTCACATTCAACCAAAGCCAGTGTGCGTAATTTATCAAGACGAGGAATACTTTCACCCCGTAGCCATTTTCCTGCGGTGTGTGGTGTAATCGGCGTGCCGTAGTAACGCAAATTAAATTCACGTTCAAGCACATTGCCGCGAGGGGCGTAGCCATTGGCAATCAAGCTTTTTTTCAAACGTTCGGAAAAACGTTGTCTTTCTCGCTGATCTTGTTGCGTTTTTTCATCTTTCTTCATAGTTGCGAAAGCTATCACTTCCACATAAAAAACCGTAACTATGAATTGATAAAAATCACAAAACGATCAAAAATAGTTACAGAATAAATAAATTTAACAATTTGATCTTAAAGTTTTACTAAATGAAAAATGAACAACAAATAGTTTCAAAGAAACGTGTCGCAGATCACGGGGAAGTTTACACCAGAGAGCAAGAAGTGAATGCAATGCTTGATTTGGTGAAGTTACAAACCCAATCGTTAGCAGCCACTTTTCTTGAACCAGCGTGCGGAACGGGCAATTTTTTGATCGAAATTTTACGCCGTAAATTAGCCGTTGCCGCTGAAAATTACCAAACCAAAGGTAAACGCGGAAAGCATATCGCCCCGCCGAGCCAGCTTTCCTATGAACGAGATTTAATCCTCGCGGTGAGTAGCATTTACGGCATTGAATTGCTTAAAGATAACGTGCAAGCCTGCCGCCAACGCCTGTTTGACTTCGCCGCTCAAGAATATGCAAGGCTTTTCCCACACAGCCAAAAAACCGCGTGCTTAGAGGCGATTGAATGCCTATTGCATTTTAATATTGTCTGGGGCAACGCTTTAACAATGGAAGTGGAAGCCCCACGCCAGAGCATTCCTCTTGAGGGCTTGGTGAGCGAAGAAGACAAAGAGCGGTCAAAAAAAGCGATCATTTTTTACCAATGGAGCTTCATCACCGATCGCAAAATCAAACGCGTTCCCTTTATTTACTGGGGCTTAGTGGGCAGAGAATATCAGCCCAATGCCACCAGCACGCTGCCGCACCCTTACCGCACGGTTTTTCAATCTAGCCTTTGTGATTTTTTACAACTGAAACAGCACTATGCCTCTGAGTATGCCGCTGAATATCTGCCAAGTGAGAACTAAATGACGATTAAAAATTACAACCCCGATGTACTTTCTTGCATTGCCAATTTGTCGAGTGATGAAGTGTTCACCTCACCGCAATTAGCCAATAAAATGTTGGATTTAATCCCACCGCACTTTTTTTGCGACCCAACGAAAACCTTTCTTGACCCCTGCAGTAAATCGGGTGTGTTTTTACGCGAAATCGCCAAACGCCTGATTAAAGGCTTGGAAAGCCACTTCCCCGATTTGCAGACACGGTTAAACCACATTTTCACCCAGCAATTATTCGGCATCGGCATTACCACCCTCACCACTCAACTAAGCCGCCGCAGCCTGTATTGTAGCCGTGAAGCGAACGGTCAATATTCTGTCTGCACCGCCTTTGATGACGAAAACGGCAATATTTTCTACCGCACTTTAGCCCACCAATGGGAAAACGGGCGTTGCACCGAATGTGGTGCAAGCCAAGAAGTTTTTGATCGTGGTGATCAACTTGAAACCCACGCCTACCATTTTATCCATTCTTACAGCCCCTTTTTTGAACAGTATAAACATATGAAATTTGACGTAATTATCGGCAACCTGCCTTATCAGCTCAGCGATGGCGGCGCGCAAGCCAGTGCCAGACCCATTTATCAAAAATTTGTTGAGCAAGCCAAAGCCTTACAACCTGAATATTTAGTGATGATTATCCCCGCTCGTTGGTATGCGGGCGGCAAAGGGCTTGATGAATTTCGCTCCGCAATGTTGCAAGACCAACAAATTCGCCAGTTGCACGATTTCCCCAATTCGCAAGATTGCTTTACGGGCGTGGAAATTAAAGGCGGTGTATGCTATTTCCTTTGGCAAAAAGGCTCAATGGGGGAGGCGGAAATTTTCACTTATGAAAGCAATAATGTTATTTCACAAACTCGCCGTTATTTACAAGAAGAAAATATGGATATTTTTATCCGAAGTAATGAGGCTGTTGCGATTTATCATAAAGTGAAAGCCTTGGCTGAGCCGAGCTTTAGCCAATGGGTGAGTTCGCGTAAGCCTTTTGGCTTTGATACCAAGTTTAAAGGCTATGCCAAAACCAAAGATAATCAGGTGAAATATTATGCCAATAAAGCGATAAATTATGTGAGCCGCGGTGAGGTGAAAAATAATAAGGATTGGATCGATCGTTACAAATTATTTGTGCCGAAAGCCATTGGCTCAGGGGATAGCCGAGAAGATTTAGTCAAACCCATTTTAGACGAGCCAAATTCCTGTTGCTCAGAAACCTATCTCGTTTTTGGACCGTTCAATGATGAGCAAACGGCAAAAAATGTCATTTCTTACATTCAAACCAAATTCTTTCATTTTATGCTGACTTTAAAAAAGAATACGCAAGATGCGACCAAAAAAGTTTACGAATTTATCCCAATGCAAGACTTCACCCAATCTTGGAACGATGAAAAACTCTATGCCAAATATGGCTTAAACGCCGAAGAAATCGCTTTTATCGAAGCAATGGTTCGCCCAATGGAGAGAAACGATGTCGAATGATTTGTTATTACCGTTACAACAACCGAAAATTTACGCTTACAGCGATGTGCGTTTCCCTCAAATGCTTAAAGTGGGTTACACCACCCGCAAAGTCGCCGATCGCATTGCCGAGCAATACCCCGTTAAAACGCCTAATCAAAGCTATCAGCTTGAGCTTGAGGAATTGGCATTGCGTGATGACGGCTCTTATTTTACCGATCACGATGTGCATCAGGCGTTAGCCAAACTAGGCGTGCAACGGGCGGAGGGCGAATGGTTTCATTGTGATGTAAAACAGGTTCAAGCCGCCATTGTGGCAGTTCGCAACAGAAAACCGCCCAAAAAACACCGCACTTTAGATTTCAAAATGCGTCCCGAACAGCAAGAAGCGGTGCAACGCACAATGGCATATTTCACCGCTTTCGCCGCCGACCCAAGAAATGCCAACAAAGAGCCGAAATTTTTATGGAACGCCAAAATGCGTTTTGGTAAAACTTTCGCCACTTATCAACTGGTGAAACAAATGGCGTGGCGGCGGGTGTTGATCCTCACCTTTAAACCTGCGGTAAAAACCGCGTGGCAAGAGGATTTACAACGGCATACGGATTTCACCGAATGGCAATTTTTAGCCAAAGAAAATATGGACGAGTGGGAAGCGGTGAAACAACAAAGCGAAGCCTTGCACAAGCCGTTGATTTGTTTTCTTTCCTTGCAAGATCTGCACGGACGCACTGCCAAAGGCAAAGTGAAAGCCCGTAACTGATCTGCACCCCAAAAGTTGGACTAAATAACCAACTGATTAAGGTGCAGATTTTTTATGACTAAATATACTCAACGTTTCAAACAACAAGTGCTCGACTTTTATCATCAAAATGGAAAAAACCGTTCGCTTACTCGCCAGTATTTTCAGCTTCCCCAAAGCACGTTAGCACGTTGGATTGCGAAATTTAATCATAATGGAATCAATGGATTAGCTGTGTTAGGTAAAAAACGATGTTATTCTGTTGAGTTTAAATTAAAGGTTATTCAAGCTATCAAAAAAGGCCAGTGCTCCGCTGAAGCCGCCTGCTTTCGCTTTGATATCCCCAGTTCAGGGATAATTAGTCAATGGTTGCAACGCTTTGAAAAACAAGGTATAGATGGGTTATTACTCAAACCTAAAGGTCGTCCAAGTATGAAACTCAACTCACCTAAAATGCCACCAACGCCCAAAACAGAAGAAGAACGCTTGCGTTACCGAATTTTGGAATTAGAAGCGGAGAATGCAATGCTAAAAAAGTTGCAGGAACTCAACCAACAAAAAATGCAGAAAAAGCCGTCATCGTAAATGCCTTACGCTCGCGTTTCCCGTTGGAATTGTTACTCAGGCTAATCGGATTGGCACGCAGTTCGTTCTTTTATCATCTCAAGCCAAAGTCGGATAAAAATGTAGCGATTTCACAGAAAATAGAGGAAATTTATCGCAAAAATGACGAAAATTATGGTTATCGTCGAATTACCTTGGAATTAAGGAAATACTTGATTATCAACCACAAAAGGGGGCAAGCGATAATGCAACGTTTGGGGTTAAAAGGAAAAAGTAAGCAGAAAAAATATCGTTCTTACCAAGGCAAAGTGGGACACATTGCCGATAATCTGTTGCAACGGGATTTTACGGCAACGATGCCGAATGAGAAGTGGGTAACGGATATCACCGAGTTCAAATGTGCGGAAGGCAAAGTGTATTTATCGCCGATTAAAGACTTGTTTAATAACGAAATTATTGCTTATGATGTGGCGAGAAGTCCGAGTTTTGAGCAGATAACCAGAATGCTGACCCAGGCGGTGAACCGATTAGCGGGGGAAAAACCGATACTGCATTCCGACCAAGGGTGGCAGTATCAAATGATGGGTTATCGGGAGATATTGAAAAAACACGGTATTACGCAAAGTATGTCGAGAAAAGGCAATTGCCTTGATAATGGTGCGATGGAAAGCTTTTTCGGGCGATTGAAGACGGAATGTTACTTTGGCAAGCGGTTTGAAACCTTTGAACAGCTTGAAAAAGTGATTCACGAGTACATTCATTACTACAACAATGAGCGTATTCAAGTGAAGCTCAAAGGACTAAGCCCTGTGGAATACAGAACTCAGTCCTTGAATGAAATTAGAATATAGTCTAACTTTTTGGGGGCAGATCATTACTTCCCCTTTCGCTTTTTCAAATTAGAACCTTTCGTCTAGGGTTTATCGCCAATTTATTTATTCGATTATGTGGCTCTGGCGTACCATTTTTATTGCCTCTAATGTTACAAGTGGTTTTCCATTATAGCCCCGAAATGGCAGGCTGGCTGATGGTACCCATCGCCGTAAGTTCAATGGCGTTTAAGCCCCTTATTAAACCTATTTTATTTCGGTTTAGTTATAAAAAGACATTAATTGGAACAGGCGTTTTAATGACTTTGACTATCGCCACAATGAGCCTATTACAACAGCAAACACCTGTTTGGCAAATGGTACTGATCTTATTAGTGTATGGAGCCTGTATGTCGGTGAGTTTCACTGCCGTGAACACCTTAACGGTGGGGGATTTATCAGAAAGCAACGCCAGTGCGGGGTCTACAATGTTAAGCATTATTCAGCAAGTGGGTATTGGTATCGGTATTGCTGTTTCTTCCGTGATCTTAGGTGTTTATCGTAATTTATTAAGCGATAATAGCGAACAACTACAAAATGCGTTTAGTTATACTTTTCTTACTTCTAGCTTGTTTGGCATTGTTTTAGTTCTGATTCTAAGAGGGCTTAAAAAGCAAGACGGAAATAATCTACAGATAGAAAAACCAAAGGAGGCAGAATGAACTTACAAAACATTCGCCAAGAATACAGTCAAAAAAGTTTATCAAAATCCCTTTGCCCCGCTGAGCCAATGGCATTTTTCGACCAATGGCTGAATGAAGCGATGAATGCTAAAGTCAATGAGCCAACTGCGATGAACCTCGCCACTGTGGACGAAAACGGCAAGCCCAATAGCCGAATGGTGCTTTTAAAACAAACCACACCGCAGGGGTTTATTTTTTTCACCAATTATCTCAGTCGCAAAGGGCAGGCACTTAGTCAGCATCCTTTTGCTGCTCTCACTTTTTTCTGGGCAGAATTAGAACGCCAAGTACGTATCGAAGGGCGTGTTGAACGCCTACCCGAAGCCCTCTCTGATGAATACTTCGCTAGCCGTCCCTACACAAGCCGAATTGGTGCTTGGGCAAGTGAACAAAGTGCGGTGCTTTCCAGTAAAGAATTTTTGCTCGCCAAAGCGGCAATGTTTGCCGCCAAGCACCCAATTAACGTGCCTCGACCAGCCCATTGGGGTGGCTATATTGTGTTGCCAGATATGATCGAGTTCTGGCAAGGTCGCCCAAGTCGCCTACATGATCGTATTCGTTATTTACGCATCAGTGAACAAGAATGGCAGAAAGATCGGTTATCTCCCTAAAAACAGCATAAAAAAACACCGCACTTCTAAGCCAAATGCCTATAAAAGTGCGGTATTTTTTCGGACCAGTTTTTACCATTGAAAAATTAATTATATTTCAACCCAATCACCCCTCTATAGCCGTGATGACCTGCTCGATGACCAAATTGTTGCTCATAACGTACATCCGTGTACAAATACAGCTTACGAGATAAAGGCAATTGCAACCCTACTCCTGCTTCCCACCATAGATTCCCATAACCTTGTTCAAATTTCACATCATTAATCCGAACTCCCGTGCGATTGTAAAAATCTTTCCAAATATTCGCAACCGCATAAAGGGAACGTGCTTGCCATTCATCATCTAACGCTCTATTACGCACAACCCGAACGCCTACACGGCCTCGCAACGCATTGCTATTTGACATCTCTATCTTATCGTTCGGATTCTTCGAGGCAATAAATTGATAAATCAATTGGGCTTGAGGCTCTATAAACCACCCTATTTTTTCTTCTGACGAACTCACTGCGAAAGGCTTACCCGCTTCTACTGAGAACAATACCCCAAAACGACTATATCTTACTTTTTCTCCCTCTAAACGTGCTTGGTACTGATTTCTAAAATAAGACATCAATCCCACTAAATCCACATAACCGCCATCTTTTGCATAACGGGTATGCTCCGCTCCTAGATGGAAATGATGGGTGCGAAGTTTTCCTTGATAGAGGGGTTGATTATTCTCATCTTCACCATAGAATTTCGCTTTACCTACTCGATAACCCGCAAATATCCCCGTTAATCTATGCCCCGCTTCTTTCTTCTCTATGCGGTCATAACCTAATTGAAATCCATAATCTCGCAACTTAAATGACGCATTTTCATCTCCTTTTTGCGTCAAATAATCCCCTAACACTCTGCCCCAAGGCTGACCTTCTGTTTCCTTCAATTCCCAGTTCTCTCCCCGTCTTTCGTGTAAGGTGCGTACGCTCGCAAATCCCTGTTCTAAATTCACTCTTGGTGCCAGTGCCAGCCAAGACATTGTTGGTTGTTGCGGTTGGCTTGGTTGGGTCGGTTTTTTCGGTTCTTTATAGTTTTTTAACGCATTGTTAATGTAGTCCTCAATAGCATCGTAATCCACTTCATCATAACGACTGCCACCATCAGGATATATATGCATATCACGATCATCCAAATAATACTCAATGATACTTTCCTTACTACACTCTTTATAAATGTCATAAAAATCTGCTGGATCACCCTTTTGGCACATACTTATCAAATCTTTTAGCTCCTCGTTAAACTCTGTCCAACTTAAATACCTCTCGCTCCCGCTCTCCTCCGGCTTCGCAATAACAACGTTTGGCATTACTAAACTAACAAGCCCTAAAACAGCAAGCCAAGTTTTTAAATTTGTTTTCATTTCCCCCTCCAAAAATAAAAATAACCAATGGTATGAATACCTTATTATAAGTGATTTCGGGGGGGGGGGGGGTAAAGCATACTTTATGAATTTGTGAGCAAAATCACAGATTTTAACTACAAAATTCGGAAAGATTGTTACAGTTTTGTTAATTCCCTTTTTATTACGAACATTCGTCATAAAAATAGATAACAAAATGACCGCACTTTATTTTTCCTTATTTACTATACCTGCCTATTCCACCGTTACCGCTTTTGCAAGGTTTCGTGGTTGATCCACGTCTGTTCCTTTGATTAAGGCGATATGGTAAGAGAGGAGTTGTAACGGCACAGTGTAGAAAATTGGTGCGGTTACTTCGTCCACTTTCGGTAACACGATGGTTTTAAAGCCTTCATCATCGCTGAAGCCTGCATCGTGATCAGCAAAGATATAAAGTTGTCCCCCTCTGGCACGCACTTCTTCAATGTTTGATTTCACTTTTTCGAGCAAATCATTTTCTGGTGCAACCACAATCACCGGCATATCGCTATCAATTAAAGCCAGTGGGCCGTGTTTTAATTCCCCTGCAGCATAGGCTTCTGCGTGAATGTAGGAAATTTCTTTCAATTTCAATGCAGATTCCATTGCGATTGGGTAAAACTCGCCACGTCCTAAGAATAAAGTGTGGTGTTTATCAGCAAAATCTTCCGATAATTTTTCAATTTGTTTATCATAAACTAACGCACTTTCAATTTGTGCTGGCAAACGTTGTAAAGCCTGTACAATGTGATGTTCTTGTTCTTCGCTCAGCGTGCCTTTTAAGCGTCCGATTGCCGCATTTAATAATAATAAGCAGGTTAATTGGGTGGTGAAGGCTTTGGTTGATGCCACGCCAATTTCCACGCCTGCACGGGTCATAAAGGCGAAATCTGATTCGCGTACTAAAGAAGAACTTGCCACGTTACAGATTGTCATTGCAGTCATATAACCTGATTCTTTGGCTAAGCGTAATGCCGCTAAAGTATCCGCCGTTTCCCCTGATTGAGAAAGGGTGATCAGCAGGCTGTTTGGGCGAGTAACGAATTTGCGATAGCGAAATTCTGACGCAATTTCCACATCACAGCTTACGCCTGCGATCGATTCAAACCAATAGCGTGCCACCATTCCCGCGTTGTATGACGTTCCGCACGCCACAATTTGAATATGCTCCACTTTTTGCAAGATTTCTGCTGCATTAGGACCAACGGCATCAATGTTTACCTTACCATTAACGATACGGCCATCTAAGGTGTTCATAATCGCAACAGGCTGTTCAAAAATTTCTTTTTGCATATAGTGGCGATATTGACCTTTGTCTGCGGCGTCCGCTTCAAAATGCCCTTCGTGCATTTCACGCTCAACGGCATTGCCTTGCGCATCAAAAATTTGTACATCACGGCGAGAAATTTCTGCCACATCGCCTTCTTCTAAATAAATGAAACGACGTGTTACGCTTAATAACGCTAAAGGATCGGAAGCTAGGAAGTTTTCCCCCACACCTAAGCCGATAACCAGTGGGCTGCCAGAACGTGCTACGATTAAATGCTCAGGTTCATCTTGGTGCATTACCACTGTGCCATACGCCCCACGCAATTGGGCCACGGTTTTTTGCACTGCTTCTAATAATGAGCTAGCGGTGCGGTATTCCCATTCCACTAAATGTGCGATCACTTCGGTGTCAGTTTGGGAAAGAAATTCGTAGCCACGTTTTTGTAATTCTTCACGCAATTCTTCATAATTTTCGATAATCCCGTTATGCACAACGGCAATTTTACCTGAGCGATGCGGGTGAGCATTGGCTTCTGATGGCTCGCCGTGGGTTGCCCAACGGGTGTGAGCGATGCCTGTTCCCCCTAAAATTGGATGAGCTTCAAGGGCTTCATCTAAGGCTTTCACTTTGCCTACACGGCGTACGATTTGCATATGATGATTTGCATCTAGCACCGCGATACCCGCTGAATCATAACCACGGTATTCCAAACGATGTAAGCCATCGACTAAAATTTCCGCCACATCACGTTGTGCTACTGCACCCACAATTCCACACATAACATTTCCTTTGTTGTAAGTTTGTAAAAAATAGTCAAAATTTACACCGCACTTACGCAGATCACTTCTACGCCTTGCGATTCAATTTGTTGTTTAATTTCCGCTGGCAACGCATTATCGGTAACTAACACGTCAATTTGCTGCCAAGTTAATTCGATATTCGGCATTTTTCGCCCAATTTTTTGTGATTCCACCATCACAATCACTTCACGGGAAACTTCCGCCATTACACGGCTTAAATCCACTAATTCATTAAAGGTGGTCGTGCCACGCTCTAAATCAATGCCATCTGCCCCAATGAAAAGCTGATCGAAATTATATGAACGCAACACTTGTGCCGCCACTTGCCCTTGGAAAGATTCAGAACGGGTGTCCCAAGTCCCCCCTGTCATCAATAGCGTTGGCTCATTTTCTAATGCACGCAATTGGGTCGCTACCGACAAAGAATTCGTCATCACCACCAAACCCTGCTTTTTGTTGAGCTGATGAATGAGGGCTGCTGTTGTGCTGCCGCTGTCAATAATAATGCGGTTATGATCCGCAATGCGTTCAGCCGCATATTTGGCAATTGCTAACTTTCGATTCGAAAGCGGTTCATCTTGGCTTTCATCGAGCAACTCTTGCGGCATTAGGATTGCACCGCCATAACGACGTACTAATACCCCGTTTGCCTCAAGTGCGGTGAGATCTTTACGAATGGTTACCTCTGAGGTTTCAAATAACTGCACAAGCTGTTCCACACTCACTTCGCCTTGGCTTTGCAATAATTGCACGATGCGATGACGGCGTTGTTGCGTATTTCTGGGTTGAATATTTCGTTTCATAATCTTTAATCAGATTTAAATTTCGGTTCGGAATATTATAGAAAGAAAAGGCAAATGTAAATAGAAAGTTTGTTAAGGAAAACAAAGCAACTGTTTTTTTAAATCGTATAGACAAAAAACCCTGCATTACGCAGGGTTAGAAAATAAGGACAATGAATTATTTGATAGCATCTTTTAATGCTTTACCAGCAACAAACGCTGGCACTTTTGATGCAGCAATTTGAATTTCTGCACCTGTTTGTGGGTTACGACCTGTACGTGCTTTACGCTCGTTCACTTTGAATGTACCAAAGCCGATTAATTGAACTGGCTGACCTGCTTTTAAGCTACCAGCAATCGCGTCTAAAGTTGCTTCTAATGCCGCTTTAGCCTGCTTTTTATTTAACTCTGCTGCACTTGCAATCGCATCAATTAAATCCGTTTTGTTCATAAATTAGTACCTTCTCTATTTCGATAATATTAAACCTGTTAAGAAAACTCTTAACACCAAATGCAATCATAAATAACTGAATACACAGTGCGATAAAGCATACTCTAAGTTAAGAATAAAGCAAAGCAATCTCAGTGAAAAATGTTAGCTAAATCACATTATTGCTTAAATTCTATACCAATATTTGATACTCCTTCAGCCCGAATTTCATTTTTTAAGGATAAAATCAACGCCACATCTCGCTCTTCGCAATCCTTTAACACGCGGTAGATCTGCCACTGCACATCAAGCTCTTGTTCAACATAGGCATTAGTTTTCAATTCTTGTTCGGAAAACTCACGCTCTTCTTCCTGTTCCAATGCCCCAATCACGGTTTGTAAGGAAATCAAGCTCAGTTGAATAGCACGCTCCAATGTTTCCCCTGCAATTAAGCTATGCAATAACGCGGAAAGCCCCTCGCAAGCCTCAATAGCGGGAACGATGCCGTAAAACTCGTAGTCATTCACATCAGGAATAATGGCTTCAAATTTTTCCAGTTGATGATCGAAATTAATATTTGCCCCTTTCACCGTTAAATGTTCCCAAACAAGGTTCAAAATATTTTGATAAACCTTCGCTTGAGCAGGCTGTTCCGTTACTTGGCAGAAAAGCTGAAAATTAGGCAACATTCGCTCACATAAGCACGCCATAAAGGTGAGATGTTGCCAGCTCACCAAATTTTCTAAACGTTTATGAATCGGATTACGCATTGTTTCCCCTTATTTATGATAGGCTTGGGAATATTGATGAATGGCATCAACGAAAACTTTCGGGCTAATTTCGGGTACATCTTGATGAATGCCGTGTCCGAGATTGAAAACGTGGCCGCTGCCTTCGCCAAAATCCGCCAAAATTGACCGCACTTCTTGCTCAATCCGAGCTGGTGAAGCATAAAGCACAGAGGGGTCCATATTGCCTTGCAAAGCGACTTTATGTCCAACACGCTTTTTCGCCTCAGCTAAATTTACAGTCCAATCTAGCCCAATCGCATCACAGCCCGTATCCGCAATGGCCTCCAGCCATAACCCGCCTCCTTTGGTAAACAAGGTAGCTGGTACTTTCCGCCCCTCATTTTGGCGGATCAGGTTTTCAACGATTTTTTGCATATATTGCAAGGAAAACTCGAGATACTCACGATGCCCCAACACGCCGCCCCAAGTATCAAAAATCATTACCGACTGCACTCCCGCTTTAATTTGAGCATTAAGATAAAGAGCGACCGCATCGGCGAGTTTATCTAATAATAAATGCAAAGTTTCTGGCTCGGCATAGAGCATTTTTTTGATTTTGGTGAAGGCTTTGCTGCTCCCGCCCTCAACCATATAGGTGGCAAGCGTCCAAGGGCTACCCGAAAAACCGATCAACGGCACTTCACCTTTAAGTTCACGGCGAATGGTTCGCACTGCATTCATCACATATTGCAATTCCTGCTCAGGATCAGGAATAGGCAAATTTTGCACCGCACTTTTATTTTCGATTGGGCGAGCAAATTTCGGGCCTTCTCCTGCCCCAAAACTTAAGCCCAAGCCCATTGCATCGGGAATGGTGAGAATATCAGAAAATAAAATTGCTGCGTCAAGATCATAACGGCGTAAGGGCTGAAGCGTAACTTCGCACGCCAGCTCCGCATTACGACAAAGGGACATAAAATCCCCCGCTGTCGCTCTGGTGGCTTTGTATTCTGGCAAATAACGCCCCGCTTGACGCATCATCCACACGGGGGTCATATCCACAGGTTCACGCAATAATGCTCGCAAATAGCGATCATTTTTTAGTTCAAACATCAAAAAATCCTTTCTTTTTTAGACCGCACTTTTGTCGTTTCCGCACAAAGTGCAAGGGTTTGGTTAATCAATTTTAGGGCAATCGTGCCTTCTGGTGGCAAGGTTGGCAAGGGTTCGTCATAAGCAAACCATTGTGCATCACTTAGCTCCGCTTCTTGCAAGGTGATCTCACCGCTCGCGTAATCAGCTAAAAATCCGACCATTTGCGAATTTGGAAACGCCCACGGCTGGCTGCCAAAATAGCGGATATTCTTCACCTTAATCCCCGTTTCCTCAAACACTTCTCGCTCAACGGTTTGCTCAAAACTTTCGCCTACTTCCACAAATCCTGCCAAAGTGGTGTACATTTTTTCCTGCTGATGACGCAAATGATTGGCGAGCAAAATCTGCTTCCCTCTCCGCACTGCTACAATAATAGAGGGACAAATCACAGGGTAAGTGCGGTGCGAACAAGCGGCATTTTTGCATTGCAATGCCAGCTCTTCCCCCACCATCGCCATCGGTGAACCACATCGCCCGCAAAAACGGTGCGTTTTCAGAAAATGGTTAATTTCCACACCGCGATTTAACAAATTAAATTGTATTTCGGGCAAATGAAGCTGACTGCGTAACGAGGTATATTCCCGCCAATCCTGCTCTTGTTCAGCAACCAACCAAAGGGGCTGCGTTTCGCCTGCCCTCTCCATTCGCCCAATTTCCATTGCTGGCAACCCTTGCAACTGAAACGCACTCGCCAGCCCTTGGGGTAACTTGCCGTCAATTAAATAAATCGCCGAACCTTGCGTTAAAAGCCAAACGCCCTGCGTGTCTGGGGAAAGAGGTTGCATCAAAAAACGCATAAAAAACTCACCGCACTTTCTTGGTTTATAGAATTGTTTAATTAGGGGGTATTTTACAGATTTATTTGGGTTTCGCTATGAGAAATTATGGCTGTTAAACGTTGATCACACTATTTTATCATTGCATAAATCTTTAAGCTCAAGATTAGGCAAAATGACGAATACAAGTAATACAGAATAATTTAAAACTAAATAGTTATACCCGTTTATATTCTTGTTACTATGCTTTATGCAAAAAGAAAATCGTCAAATATCTATGGTAAGGTTTTAGATCTAAGAAATTATAAAGATGAAAATTTCCTTATTCTAGCTTTCCCCATTTCTTTCGTTACAACCTCAAACAAAAAGGGCATCTTTCGATGCCCTCTCTTAACTTTCTAGTGTTACCTAGCAATATCATCATTATTTGATGATTTTCGCTACCACGCCCGCACCTACTGTACGACCACCTTCACGAATCGCAAAGCGTAAACCTTGGTCCATCGCGATTGGGTGAATTAAGCTTACTGTCATTTTGATGTTATCGCCTGGCATTACCATTTCCACGCCTTCTGGTAACTCGATTGTTCCTGTTACGTCAGTTGTACGGAAATAGAATTGTGGACGGTAACCTTTGAAGAATGGAGTATGACGACCACCTTCTTCTTTTGATAATACGTAAACTTCTGATTCGAAGTCTGTGTGTGGTGTGATTGAACCTGGTTTCGCTAATACCTGACCACGTTCGATTTCTTCACGTTTTGTACCACGTAATAATGCACCGATGTTTTCACCCGCACGACCTTCGTCAAGTAATTTACGGAACATTTCTACACCTGTTACGGTCGTTTTCGCAGTTTCTTTGATACCTACGATTTCTACTTCATCACCAGTGCGGATAATACCACGCTCTACACGGCCTGTTACTACGGTACCACGACCTGAGATTGAGAATACGTCTTCGATTGGTAATAGGAATGGTTGGTCAATCGCACGCTCTGGCTCTGGAATGTAAGTGTCTAAGTGGTTTGCTAACTCAAGGATTTTTTCTTCCCATGCCGCATCGCCTTCTAACGCTTTTAACGCTGAACCACGTACGATTGGTGTATCATCACCTGGGAAATCATATTGAGAAAGAAGTTCACGCACTTCCATTTCTACTAATTCTAATAACTCTTCGTCATCTACCATATCGCATTTGTTTAAGAATACGATGATGTATGGTACACCTACTTGGCGTCCTAATAAGATGTGCTCACGAGTTTGTGGCATTGGGCCGTCTGTCGCTGCTACTACAAGAATTGCACCGTCCATTTGTGCCGCACCAGTGATCATATTTTTAACATAGTCCGCGTGCCCTGGGCAGTCAACGTGTGCATAGTGGCGAGTTGGGGTATCGTATTCAACGTGTGAGGTGTTGATGGTGATACCACGTGCTTTTTCTTCTGGTGCATTATCAATTTGATCAAATGCACGTGCTGAACCACCGTAGTGTTTCGCTAATACTGTGGTGATTGCTGCTGTTAAAGTTGTTTTACCATGGTCAACGTGGCCGATTGTACCCACGTTTACGTGCGGTTTTGTACGTTCAAATTTTTCTTTAGACATTAAGAGTCCCTCTAGATAAACACGGTTATCGATGGTTCAAAATACCACATTAACCAAATGAATAAGTTTGTGCTAAATATAAGAGAAAGGTGAAGTTAAGGCTGGTGCTGATAGGCGGATTTGAACCGCCGACCTCACCCTTACCAAGGGTGCACTCTACCAACTGAGCTATATCAGCGCTTGGAGCGGGCAGCGGGAATCGAACCCGCATCATCAGCTTGGAAGGCTGAGGTAATAGCCATTATACGATGCCCGCAGTCCTAAATTCATCTATCCCATCAGAATTCATCTACAAAATGGTGGAGGGAGAAGGATTCGAACCTTCGAAGGCTGAGCCGGCAGATTTACAGTCTGCTCCCTTTGGCCGCTCGGGAATCCCTCCGCACTAAATGAATGAACTTGGCTACGCTTGGTTATGGTGCCGACTACCGGAATCGAACTGGTGACCTACTGATTACAAGTCAGTTGCTCTACCTACTGAGCTAAGTCGGCGTCGTAAGCAAGTGAGGCGTATTATAGGGAAATTTTTATCACTGACAAGCGTTTTTTTGAAAAAAAATCGATTTTTTTAATTGTTCGTTTATTTATCAGCCAAAGTGAACAAATTTTATAAAAAAATCCTCGATTTACACTAAAATTCTCTCTCCATAAAAGAATTTATAAGGTATATTTCTCCACATCGTTTTATCAAATATAAAGATAACATTGTGAGTTTTTCTAATTCAAACGCATTAAGCGAACAATTAACCCCTTTTCTTACGTTTAATCGTCAACAGTGGGCAGAATTACGTAAATCCGTACCATTAAAACTTACTGAACAAGACCTTAAACCTTTATTAGGCTTTAATGAAGAGCTTTCTTTAAATGAAGTAAGCACAATTTACCTTCCTCTTACTCGCCTTATCAACTATTACATTGAAGAAAATCTTCGTCGCCAAACCGTTTTAAAACGTTTTCTTAGCCAAGATACGCAAAAAACACCTTACATTATCAGCATTGCGGGTAGTGTGGCTGTTGGGAAAAGCACTTCTGCACGGATCTTACAATCTTTACTCGCAAACTGGCCACAAGTTCGTAGAGTAGATTTAATTACTACAGATGGTTTTTTATATCCGTTAGAAAAACTCAAGGCAAAAAATATATTGGATAAAAAAGGTTTTCCTATCTCTTACGATACTCAGCGTCTCATCCATTTTCTTGCAGATATCAAATCTGGTAAACGCAATGTTAAAGCCCCCATTTATTCACATCTAACTTATGATATTGTGAGAGATAAATTTGATATTGTTGACCAACCAGATATTCTTATTTTAGAAGGTCTAAATGTCCTACAGCAAAGTAATAACCACACTAATCAAGTTTTTGTATCTGATTTTGTAGATTTTTCTATTTTCGTCGATGCCGAAGAAATACTGTTAAAAAAATGGTACATCCATCGTTTTTTAAAATTTCGCCGTAGTGCTTTTAGTAATCCTAACTCTTATTTTAAACACTATGCTTCTCTTTCGGAGCAAGAAGCGATTCAAACTGCAAGTAAAATTTGGGATGAAATTAATGGCAAAAACTTACGAGATAATATTTTACCCACTAAAGAGCGAGCGAATTTGATTCTAATTAAAGGTGAAAGTCATATAGTAGAAAAAGTCAAATTGAGAAAATAAAAAATCGTTGTTGATAAACTCCAACAACGATTTTTCAATATTCAATGTTCTAACCTTGGAAAAAAGAAGCTACTTCAACGAAAAATTTTAATAAACTTGCATTTAATAAATCGATGAAAAATGCCCCAACCATTGGCACAATTAAGAAAGCTTTGTGTGATGGTCCATAATGAGATGTTACCGCCTGCATATTAGCTACAGCTGTAGGTGTTGCTCCTAAACCAAAACCACAATGCCCTGCACTTAAAACAGCCGCATCATAATCTTTCCCCATTACTCGGAATGTCACAAAAATCGCATATAGTGCCATTACAACAACTTGAATTAATAAAATCACAAAAATAGGCAAGGCTAATCCAGCTAATTCCCACAATTTTAAAGACATTAATGCGATGGCTAAAAAGATCGATAACCCTACGCTACCCAAAATATCAATCGCCTCATCTGCAACTTTAAATTTAAACACATGAGCTAAAGAATTCCGCACAATAACGCCGGTAAACAAACACCAAACAAAAGTAGGCAATTGAAATGCCG
The DNA here is from genome assembly GCF_900450705.1 of Avibacterium paragallinarum. Lineage (GTDB taxonomy): Bacteria > Pseudomonadota > Gammaproteobacteria > Enterobacterales > Pasteurellaceae > Avibacterium > Avibacterium paragallinarum. The sequence goes on along the minus strand of NZ_UGHK01000001.1, from coordinate 612,609 downwards.
TCCCTTTAGCTAACAAATCTAATTGCTGTCCAATAAATAAACAAACAGACATCATTGTGATAGTTTCAATAATGGAACGAGTATTAACCTTACGACGGTACACGGGTTTTTCAAAAGCTTCCTCAACATCATCAAGATTTTCATCTTCCGGAATTTCTTTCCGATGTAAACGCTTTAACAAGAAACTAGCAACGGGACCACCAATCACTCCACCAAAAACGAGTCCAAAGGTTGCACAAGCCATTGCCAATTCCATTGTACTTTGTAATCCAAAACGATTCGCTAAGGCATCAGCCCAAGCAGCACCTGTACCATGACCACCTGTCAATGTGATAGAACTCGCAATTAACCCATACGCAGGTTCAATCCCTAAAGCCAACGCACTAAATATGCCTACCGTATTTTGTAACGCAATTAATCCAGCCGCAACAAACAGAAATACGACTAACGGTTTTCCACCTTTTATTAAACGCGAAAAATTTGCACTTAGCCCAATAGATGTAAAAAAAGCAAGCATCATCGTGCGTTGCAGATTTGTATCAAAGCTAAAACTCAATCCCCAAAATTTATGCACTAGCGTCAATACAATAGCCACAAGAAACCCTCCAACTACGGGTTCTGGAATATTATAATGACTCAATAGACGAACACGTTTCACTAAAAAATATCCTAGCAACAAAACCAAACAAGCTAGTGCCAATGTTTCATAAGTATCAAAAACCATATAATCTCCTCATTAGTTTATCCGTGTAGTCAATGCTAAAAACAAATGATTACAACTTAAGAAATAGAAGAATTTCACTATACCAAAAAAAAAGCGAGATTATAAGTTTGTATTCGCAATCAAAGAAATTTTTCCCTTTGTGAAGAACATAGAATATTTTTTGTCCACCACCTTCACTAACCTAGAATATCTAATACAGAAGAAGGAACAAAATTGCTGACATCGCCACCGTGTAAATAAATTTCTCGCACCATTGTGGAAGAAACAAAGGCCCATTTTTCGCTAGGTGGGAAAAATAAACTTTCCACGCCTTGCCCATTTTCATTTTTGGTTAATAAGCGATTTAGGCTGGCGAGTTGCAGTTCGTATTCAAAATCCGTGGTGGTTCGCACGCCGCGGATAATGGCGTGAATGTGTTTTTCTTGCACCACCTTAGCCAGCAAATCAGCAAAGCCAAACACTTCCACATTAGGCAAGTAAGCCACCGCTTGCTGTGCAATTCTTACTCTGGTCTCTAAATCAAACAAGGGCTTTTTGCTTGGGTTAGCAGCGATGGCGACAAAAACGTTAGAAAAAAGCACCGCACTTCGTTCAATGATATCTAAATGCCCGTTGGTGATGGGGTCAAAGGTGCCGGGGTAAATTACGGTTGTCATTTTTACAATTTCCTTTTATTTAAGCCTTGCTATGGCGTTCACGCAACATTCTGTGTTTATGGGGATTTCAAATAAGGTTGAAGTAAATCAAGCAAGCGTTGTAAAGCACCGCGATTTTCTAATAATACGCCATAGCCCGCTTTTCCTGTGCGTTCACGCAAGGCAGAGGAATTTAGCAAAATTTCCACCGCTCTTGCGATGGCAGCGGCATTATTGTTCACCTCAACAAAGCCCTGAACTTCCATCAACCTGCGGTAAACTTCGGGGAAATTGAAGGTATATTTTCCACTCACTACAGGAATTTGAAAGGCTAGCGGTTCAAGAGGATTATGGCCACCTTTTTTAACTAAGCTACCACCGACAAAAGCCACATCCGCTAAAGCATACATTAGCATTAATTCGCCCATTGTATCGCCAAGCACTACTTGCGTCTCAGGCTGAGGGGCAAGGTTTTCACTACGCCTCACGAAAGTGAAATGCTGTTTTTCGATTAATCCTGCCACGGGGTTAAAACGCTCGGGGTGGCGAGGCACGAGAATGAGCAGTAAATCAGGGAAGGTTTGTAACAGTAAACGATGGCTTTCCAAAATAATGCTTTCTTCGCCCTCGTGCGTACTGGCAGCAATCCATACGGGACGTTGTTGTTTCCACTCTCTTTTTAATTCCTCTGCTTTGGCAAGTAAGCTCTCACTTAGCACGAGATCATATTTGATATTGCCCGTGAGTTTCAATTTTTCAGGGTTATAACCAAGTTTAAGATAACGCTGTCCGCTGATGTTATCTTGCGGGGCAATCAGGCTGATCTTGGTTAAAATGGCTTGGATATAGCTTTCCAGCCAGCCATAACGTTTTGCTGAGCGGGCAGATAAACGGGCGTTAGCGATAATAAACGGAATGTGCTGTTTGTGCAGTTGATAAATGAGATTTGGCCAAATTTCCGTTTCGATCACAATGCAGACTTTAGGCTGAATAAAACGGATAAAACGTTTAATCGCACCAGGTAAATCGTAAGGCAAATAAAAATGGCTCACTTGATCACCAAAAGCTTCTTTGACACGCTCAGAGCCTGTTGGCGTAACAGTGGTGAGGGTGATAGGTAGATCGGGGTAACAGCGTTGAATCGCTTTCACCAATGGCGTAGCGGCAATTACCTCTCCCACCGAAGCGGCGTGAATCAGCACGCCATTCGGTTTTGGTGGCGTTTGCGAGGAAGCATACAGCCCGTAACGCTCGCCAATTCGCTGGCGGTAAGCAGAGGCTTTTAGGCTACGCAATAAAATAAATAGCCAAATCAGCGGTTGAACAAGATACATTATGCAAGTGTAAATTCTGTGCCACATAGCCGTTTCTTCATTAAGCCAAAAAATTGAGAAATTTGCTCCGCACTTTATTCATACAAATGGGCAAGATAAAGTGCGGTGGAATTTCGCTACGTTTTTATTTTATTGATTGTTCAATAACGCCACCACCAAGGCAAATTTCCCCTTGGTAGAATACGGCAGATTGCCCCGGCGTTACAGCGATTTGTGGTTCGTCAAAACGCACTTCAATGCTGTCATCACTCAGCGGGATAACTTGGCAAGGAATATCTGTTTGACGGTAACGAGTTTTCACCGTGCAACGAAGCGGTTCGCGAATTGGCTGGCGATCCACCCAATGTAGCTGCTGAGCGATCAGCCCGCTTGAAAGCAAGGCGGAATTATCCAGCCCCTGAGCCACTACTAACACGTTGTTGGTGAGATCTTTTTCTACCACATACCACGCATTTTCTGCTTTGCCTTTCACGCCACCAATGCCTAAGCCCTTGCGTTGCCCGAGGGTGTGGTACATTAAGCCTTGATGACGACCGATCACTTCGCCTTCGGTGGTTTTAATTTCCCCTGGTTGGGCGGGTAAAAAGCGGGCTAAGAAATCTTTAAATTTGCGTTCGCCAATAAAGCAGATCCCTGTGGAATCCTTTTTCTTCGCCGTTGCCAGCCCCAAATCTTCCGCAATGGCTCGCACCACGGGCTTTTCAAGCTCACCAACAGGGAAAAGGCTTTGCCCCACTTGGGCTTCGCTCAGCGTGTAGAGAAAATAGCTTTGATCTTTGTTAGGATCTAAACCTCGCAATAGCTGAGCCTTGCCGTTGAGCTCACCACGGCGAACATAATGCCCTGTGGCGATGTAATCCGCCCCTAAATCTTCAGCGGCATATTCCAAAAAGGCTTTAAACTTGATTTCTTTGTTGCATAGAATATCAGGGTTCGGCGTGCGACCCGCTTTGTATTCCGCTAAAAAATGCTCAAAAACGTTATCCCAATATTCCGCCGCAAAGTTGATTTTGTGCAATTTAATGCCGAGCTTGTCGCATACTGCTTGGGCATCAGCGAGATCCGCCGCGGCTGTGCAATAATCGGTGTCATCATCTTCCTCCCAATTCTTCATAAACAAGCCTTCCACTTGGTAACCTTGTTGCTGAAGAATAAAGGCGGAAACGGAAGAATCCACGCCACCAGACATTCCACAAATCACTTTAATTTTGCTGTTTTCTGCACGTTGGCTTTCGCTTAATGCAGGGAAATATTGTTCATAAGTTTTTGATTTCATCATAATCTTGTCATAAATTTAACGGATTTTCTGACCGCACTTTTGCTTTATGCGATGTTGCGGATCGTTGTTGCTTTGTTATAAACCTAAACGAGGCTTATTTTACCTCGTAAAACGCCGCTTCGTTTTTGTTAAAGCGATCGAGTTCAGCGGCGTCCACTTCGCCTTTTGCAACTTTGGCTTTTAAATTATCGCAAGGTTCATCGCAATCACACACTTTTTTTAAACCCAGTGCGGAAATACCGCCACAGCTGCCAGCAATAGATTTGCGTTTAATGATATAGCCGATGGACATTGCAAAAATCACTGCAAGGAAAAAGCCGAAAGTAATAAAAAATAGTTCCATTTTTTCACCTTTATGGATTGATTAATTGTTTAAATGCGGAAGACATTTTCACGTTAAAGCCCGTTTCTGTTTTGATGATTAAATATACCGCTAATTGTTGCTGCTCCGCCACTTTGAGTGCTTCATCTTCACCAAGCACAAATAACCCTGTGGATAAGCCATCTGCGGTCATTGATGAGGGATCAAGCACAGTGATTGACGCCAAATGATGTTGAATTGGGCGACCTGTTTGCGGATTAATTTCGTGAGAATAACGCACACCATTTTCTTCAAAATAAATGCGATAATCGCCAGAAGTTGCCATTGCCAGATTGTGTAAGCCGACCACTTGTTCTACGCTTCTTGAGCCGTCCGTAGTGGGTTTTTCTATCGCAATTTGCCAAGGCTTGTTTTCACTGTTATTGCCTTTGGCACGAATTTCGCCACCAATTTCCACCATATAGTTATCAATGTGTAAACTTTCAAGATAGTCCGCTACTTGATCGACACCAAAGCCTTTGGCGATGGAAGATAAATCTACATAAAGTTCTGGCACGGCTTTTTCTAAGTAAAATTTACCCGCACTTTCGCTCAGTTTTAATTTTTCAATACCTACCCACGCACGGCGTTCATCAAGTTGTTGCTGAGTTGGGGCTTTTTCCACGCGTTTTTCTGGCCCGAATCCCCACAGGTTCACCAATGGCCCTACGGTAACATCTAATGCACCTTGTGTAACCTTATTTAAACGAATGGCTTCACCTATCACTTTGGCTAGATCCGCAGAAATTTCAATCGGGGTATTCACCGTGCGGTTTTGGTTAAAACGACTTAATTCAGAGGTAGGAATATAGGTGGACATTTTTTCATTCACGTCTTTTAAGATTTTTTCCACCTCTTCGTGAGTATCCGCTGCCGATTGGGTTGCTTCTGCGGTAATGTATTTAATGTGGTAAGTGGTCCCCATTGTTTTACCGCTTAAGGTAACAATTTCGGGATCTTTTTGGCAGGCGGTTAAGCTGCTCACCAAGAGTAAGGCGATGGTCCAGCTGTAAACCGTTTTGACTTTTCTTAACATAAATCTATCGCTAATTTTTCTGTGGCTAAAAATGGCTAAAGCGGTCAGAAATCTGACCGCTCTTTTTCTTATTTAACAGCGTTATCAACCGCCAAAGTCATCTAATAAGATGTTTTCGTCTTCAACACCTAAGTCTTTGAGCATTTTGATTACTGCTGCATTCATCACTGGAGGCCCACACATATAGTATTCACAGTCTTCTGGTGCTTCGTGATTTTTCAGATAGTTTTCATAAAGCACGTTGTGGATAAAGCCGGTGTAGCCGTCCCAATTATCTTCTGGCAATGGATCAGAAAGTGCCACGTGCCATTGGAAGTTGTCGTTTTCGGCTTGGAGGGTGTCAAAATCTTCCACATAGAACATTTCACGTTTTGAACGCGCCCCATACCAGAACGACATTTTACGTTTAGATTTCAAACGTTTTAATTGGTCGAAGATATGTGAACGCATTGGTGCCATACCTGCACCCCCACCGATAAATACCATTTCTGCATCAGTATCTTTCGCGAAGAATTCACCGAATGGGCCAGAAATAGTTACTTTATCACCCGGTTTTAATGACCAAATATAAGAGGACATTTGACCCAGTGGTGCATCTGGGTTGCTTGGTGGTGGCGTTGCGATACGCACGTTAAGCATAATGATGCCTTTCTCTTCTGGATATGAAGCCATTGAGTATGCACGCACGATTGGCTCGTCCACTTTTGACACATAACGCCATAGGTTATATTTATCCCAATCTTCGTGGTATTCTTGTGGAATATCGAAGTCTTTGTAATAAACCGTATGTGGCTCAGCTTCAATTTGGATATAACCACCCGCACGGAATGGCACTTCTTCCCCTTCAGGAATTTGAAGTTTGAGTTCTTTAATGAAGGTGGCTTTGTTGTCGTTAGAAATAACGGTACATTCCCATTTTTTCACGCCAAATACTTCTTCAGGTAATTCAATTTGCATATCACTTTTGGCATTGACCTGACAAGCCAGACGATAACCTTCTTTGGCTTCACGCTTTGAAATATGAGAAAGTTCGGTTGGTAAAATATCACCACCACCTTCTGTAACTTTTACCACACATTGCCCACAAGAGCCGCCGCCACCGCAAGCTGAAGAAACGAAAATGCCTTTACTCGCTAATGCACCGAGTAATTTTCCGCCTGCTGGCAAATGAATGGCTTTGCTTGGGTCGTGATTGATTTCAATAGTAATGTCCCCTGAATTAACAAGCTTTGATTTAGCAAACAAAATGATTACCGCTAAAGCAAGCACTAGCACAGTGAACATTGCAATACCTAAAATAATTTCCATTTAGTATCCCCTTCTTATAACTGAATACCTGAAAATGACATAAAGCCAAGTGCCATTAGACCTACAGTGATAAAGGTGATGCCTAAACCGCGTAAGCCTGCTGGAATATCAGCATATTTCATTTTTTCAGTTAAACCTGCAAGTGCCACGATAGCAAGCATCCAACCTGTTCCTGCACCGATACCATAAACCACCGACTCGGCAAAGTTGTATTCGCGTTGTACCATAAAAGATACACCACCGAAAATCGCACAGTTTACCGTAATGAGTGGGAGGAAGATCCCAAGTGCGTTGTAAAGGGCAGGGAAGAATTTATCTAGCACCATTTCAAGGATTTGTACCAATGCCGCAATCACCCCGATGAAGATGATAAAACGAAGGAAACTTAAATCAATACCTTCCACCAATGCCCCATCTTTTAAGATATGGGTATAAACGAGTTGGTTAGCTGGCACGGCAATGCCTAATACTACGATTACCGCAATCCCTAAACCAAAGGCGGTTGAAACTTTCTTTGAAACCGCAAGGAATGTACACATACCAAGGAAGAAAGAAAGTGCCATATTTTCAATAAAAATGGACTTAACAAACAGACTTAAATAATGTTCCATTGCTTATTTCTCCACCTGTTCTGGTTTCCAAGTTCTCAAGCCCCAAATGAGGAAGCCGATAATAAAGAATGCACTTGGTGCTAAAAGGAATAAACCGTTTGCTTGATACCAACCGCCATCTTGGATGGTTTGGAACACGGTCATACCGAAAATTTTGCCTGAACCAATTAATTCACGCAAAAAGGCAACGATAATTAAGATTGCACCGTAACCGATACCATTACCTAAACCATCAACAAAACTTGCCAATGGTGGCTCTTTCATTGCAAAAGCTTCTGCACGCCCCATTACAATACAGTTAGTAATGATCAATCCAACGAATACGGAAAGTTGTTTAGATAACTCATAAGCATAGGCTTGCAACACTTGATCCACAAGGGTTACTAATGATGCAATGATCGCCATTTGCACAATGATACGGATACTATTTGGAATGTAGTTACGGATACAAGAAATAAAGAAACTTGAACACGCCGTTACTAAACTCACCGCAATCGCCATTACAACAGCGGTTTCTAATTTCGTTGTTACCGCTAAGGCTGAACAAATACCCAAAATTTGCAACGCAATCGGGTTGTTGCTCACCACAGGAGATAACAATAATTTTTTCATATTTGCATTAGCCATTAGTTAGCCTCCGCTCTAAGTTTATCTAAATACGGCCCAAAACCATTACGTCCAAACCAGTAATCGAAAGAACCTTGAACGCCTTTCGTGGTTAATGTCGCACCAGAAAGCCCATCAATACCGTGTTCTTTGTCTGCTGACGCACCTTTACCAATTTTAATGGCCACTTGATCTTGTGCATTAAAGAGTTTTTTACCCACAAAATGTCTTTGCCAGTTTGGGTTAGCAATTTCGCCTCCCAACCCTGCAGTTTCACCTTGCTCATAGTAAGTGATTCCTTTAATGGTATTCGCATCAGGTGCAACAGACACAAAACCATACATTACCGACCATAACCCTGTACCATAAATTGGCAACACAATTTGCGAGGTTTTGCCTTGTGCATCTTTCACTAAATAAACCTCGGCATATTTTGCCCGCACTTTAATTCCTGCTTTATCGTCTGCAGGGTTAATTGCGATGCTTTCCGCAGGGTCTTTCGCTGCCACGCGTGCATTGAAATTAGTGATGTTATTTACATAATCACCGGTTGCGAGATCCACAATTTTCGGCTCAATGTTTTTCGCATAAAGGTCTTTAATTTCTGCCCCTTTTGCTTTTGCAGGTAATAAGCCTGCCACGCTGAGGATATTTTTTTGTTTATCTAATAATTTTTGCTCATTTTGTGTCGGTTTCAATCCAACCGCAGCGGTTGCGACAATAATTGAGCAAACTAAGCTGACTAAAACAACAACAAGGATTGTTCCGCCAACACTGTCTTTATTAAACTTAGCCATTGCGTGCTCTCCGACGTTTGATATTTGCTTGAACAACCAGATAGTCAAAAATTGGGGCAAATAAGTTAGCTAATAAAATGGCTAACATCATACCTTCAGGATAAGCAGGATTTACCACCCGAATAAGTACTGCCATCGCACCAATTAATGCACCATACCACCATTTTCCTTTATTTGTGAATGAAGCAGATACTGGGTCTGTTGCCATAAACAACATACCTAACGCAAAGCCACCCAATACTAAATGCCAATGCCAAGGCATTGAGAAAAGTGGGTTGGTTTCTGAACCAATCACATTAAATAAGGTAGAGGTCGCGATCATACCGAGCATCACGCCCGCGATAATACGCCAAGAAGCAATGCGTGCGAACACAATCACCGCTGCACCAATCAACAACGCAAGGGTAGAAACTTCCCCGATTGAACCTAGGATATTTCCTAAGAATGCGTCCATCCATTGAATTGGCTGACCTGTGGTAACTTGCTTTAATGCACCTTGACCGCCCGTTGCCCATTGTGAAAGTGCGGTCGCACCAGAGAAGCCATCAGCGGCAATCCATACAGAATCCCCTGAGATTTGTGCAGGATAGGCAAAGAATAAAAACGCACGCCCTGCTAAGGCTGGGTTCATAAAGTTTTTACCTACACCACCAAACACCTCTTTGGCTACCACAACACCGAATGTTGTCGCTAACGCCGCTTGCCATAATGGCAATGTTGGCGGAACAATAAGGGCTAATAAAATAGAGGTTACAAAGAAACCTTCGTTGATTTCGTGTTTACGCACTGTGGCAAATAACACTTCCCAGAAACCGCCCACGAGGAACACGGTTAAATAAATAGGAAGGAAGAAAATTGCACCTAGTGCCATTTTTGCTAGCACGCCCGCATCGGGTGAAACTAAGCCTAACGCATTTGCTAAGGCAAAATGCCAGTTTGAATCCACGTTATGGGCTAAGTTTTGTGCAAAATCACCCACGCTTAATGCAAGAATAGATTGTGATCCCACATTAAACATTCCGTAGAACATTGCTGGGAATAAGGCTAACCACACTAATACCATCATACGTTTAGAATCCAACGCATCACGGACGTGAGAAGCCTTCGCTGTTACTGTACCCGGTGTATATAAAAAGGTTGCCGTTGCTTCATAAAGGGCATACCACTTTTCATATTTCCCACCCGGTAAAAAAGCAGGTTCCATTTTCTCTAAAAGATGTTTTAAACCCATTTTTAACCTTCCTTCTCGATCTTATCTAAGGCTGCACGCAGCATTGGACCGTAGTCGTTTTTACTCGGACAAACGAATGTACAAAGTGCGAGATCTTCTTCATCTAACTCTAAGCAACCTAATGCTTGCGCACTGTCTGTATCGCCTGCACTTAAATCACGCAACAACAAAGTTGGGATAATGTCTAATGGCATTACACGCTCATAAGCGCCAATTGGCACCATTGCACGGTGTCCACCATTAAGTGCGGTGGTAAAATTGAATAATTTGTGTCCGAAATGACCTAACACAGTACGGGTGATAGAGTATTTGTTCGCCCCCGGCATAATCCAGCCTAAGAACTCTTTCTCACGACCTTCTGCAATCACGGAAACCTGTAACGCATAACGTCCTAAATAATCTACCGCACCTTCCGCTTTATGACCACTTAACACTGAGCCTGAAATAATACGGTTTTCACCCTCTTTCAATTCACCTTGCGTTAATTGGCTTAAATTCGCCCCTAGTTGTGTGCGAATTAAACGCGGATTTTTCACCTGAGGACCAGCCAATGAGATCACACGGCCATTATAAAGTTCACCGGTGGTAAATAAGCGACCAAATGCGATCACATCTTGGTAATTCAAATACCAAACCGTTTTCGTTGCACTAACCGGATCGATAAAGTGAATATGCGTACCGCTTAAGCCCGCAGGGTGTGGGCCACCAAAATCGTGAATGGATAAATTCGGTAAATCCACCGTTGGGATATTGCTGTCGCCCGCTTTACATAAATGCAATTTGCCTTCGTGTAAACGGCTTAATACGGTTAAACCATTGGTGAAATCTTCCCAATGGGCTTTTAACACCACTTCAGGATCAGCGGCTAATGGATTGGTATCCATTGCATTAACAAAAATTGAAGATGGCACAGCATCAACCGCTGGCACTTTACTGAATGGACGGGTGCGAAGTGCTGTCCAAAGCCCTGAAGCTTGTAGGTTTTGACGAACTTGCTCGGAAGTTAAACTTTTAAGCTCATCGGCGGAATATTTGTTAAAGGCAACCTGATCATCACCTTCGATTTGAATCACTACTGATTGCAACACACGCTTAGCACCGCGATTAATCGCAGTTACAGTACCACTTGCAGGGGCAGTGAATAATACGCCCGGATTCTTTTTATCTTCAAAAAGCACCTGACCTTTTTTCACCACATCACCTTCACGCACCTTCATTGAAGGACGCATTCCCACATACTCTTCGCCAAGCAAGGCAACTTCAGTAACGGCATTACCGTTATGGATTACTTGTTCTGGCTTCCCAGCGATAGGAAGATCCAAGCCTTTTTTAATCGTAATCATATTGTTTGCACTACTTTTCGTTAGATTAAAAATATAGCTACCGCAATTAACAGAATAATTGCGATAACCTCGTCTTGAGTAATGATTTTTCCGCTATCGTTGCAAATGACAATCAGACACCGCAATAATAGTTTCTCCAACCATATAAAAATAAAACTCAAATTCTTGGTGTAACCTCACTGACAACAAATGAATTGCTATCAATAAGTTAAAATTTTGATAAAAATTAACGGCTCATTTTAACTAATTAATAACTGACACGCTACTTTGACGAGCCGTTTTTGTGATTTTTTCCACAAAAAAAGCAATCAGTTTTGTGTGAAATCAATTTTTTAAATCTGAAAAAGAGATCTCATACTAAAAATAAGGTATCGATTTATTGTCCCACACCTAAGCAATTTGGCGAACGAGGAAATTGCTCCCCTAACTTTTGCCATTCTTCTAAGGTATAAGTATGCAATGCCAAGGCGTGAATGCCATTTTTTAATTCTTCCGCCAATAATTGATACAGCATTTGATGACGTGCCACTTTACGAACCGCATTGAAAGCGTCACTAACTAACACCACTTTAAAATGAGAATCTGCTCCGCGTCCTGAACTGTGCATATGGCTTTCATTTTCAATATGCAAAAAGTGCGGTGCAAATTTTGCTGATATTTTTTCTTCTAAACGTTGTTGTGTATCCATTATAAATTTCCTCTTTCCACTTTACCGCCGCAAAGACTATACATTCACAACGAAGTTTGCAAGAATAACACCACTTTTTATCTGAATTGAGGAATGTATTATGCGTTTTGCCAAACTCTCTGCACTCACCCTGCTTTCAACGGCATTGCTCACCGCTTGTCAATCTCAACCGAGCAATACTTTAACCTTCACCCCATCAAGTCCAATAATGCAACAATTTAACGTTGCCAACCAGCGTGCAGTGCTGAATGTAGTAACCCGCGATGTACGACAAGCCCCTGAAGTATCAAGCTATGTACATAACGATAAAATCCATAAACTCTTCGCCCAGCCTTCAGTTACTCAATTATTCGATCAAGTGATCAAACAAAATCTGAATGCCAAAGGCTTCCGAATCGCCGCCACACCAGCACAATCCAACACCAATGTGATCGTAAATATTACCCAGTTCTTCGCTAATGTTGAACAAGGCAATTTACGCTACAAAATCACCGCGAAAGTCCGAGTGAATGTCCAAGTTCAAGGAGCAAAAGGGCAATTTAACAAAAATATCGGCTCAACCCGCACCCAAGAAGGGGCATTCAATGCGGATAACGCCAACATTCAAAAAGTACTAGGACAAGCCTTAGAAGATACCATTCAAAGTTTATACAAAGACCAAGAAATCGCCAACGCAATTAACCAAAACTGGTAAAAGCTATACCATAAAAAACTAAACCTACTCCTGCTCACGGCATTTTCAAATAGCCAAAAAATGCCGTTGTAGATGTCTATAGTTGCCTAAAGTTAATATCATACGATAATAAAAACCTCTCTCCTTATCCCCCTCAAAAAAGCCCCAAACAAACTACCGCACTCCCCCTTTCCATTCCCTTTTGAAGTGCTATAATTTTCCCTCTACATTTATCAGCAAAACAAGGATTTTCTATGGACAATAAGATCGCCTCAGCCAGCCAGCCAGCCAGCCAGCCAGCCAGCCAGCCAGCCAGCCAGCCAGCCAGCCAGCCAGCCAGCCAGCCAGCCAGCCAGCCAGCCAGCCAGCCAGCCAGCAGGATTGTAGTGCCAGCCTCGCACAACAGCAAGCGTTTTTAAATGATTTAGATGCCCGTTTATGGGCAGCGGCGGATAAGTTAAGAAACCAGCTAGACGCAGCCAACTACAAACACATCGTTCTCGGTTTTATCTTCTTAAAATACATCTCCGACAGCTTCACCGCCTTTCGTGAAAAACTGCAAGCCCAGTTGCAAGATCCCGAAAATCCCCTTTATCTTGACCCCAACGACTATTCCCCCCAAGACTACCAAGCCTTGCTCCACAGCGAAATGGAACTGCAAGACAACTACACCGCTGAAAACATCTTTTGGGTGCCAGAACAATCCCGTTGGGAAAACATCAAAAACACCGCCATACTCAACAAAGGCACAGCCTTGCCTTGGGGCGGTAGCTTTCGTGGCGTTGCCAGCCTGATTGATGACGCATTCACCGCCATCGAAAAAGAAAACCCCAAACTCAAAGGCATCATTCAACGCATCTCAGGCTTTGATGTGGAAGAACAAACCCTCATCGGCTTAGTCAATCTCTTTTCGGATACAAATTTCAGCCGGCCTACCCTCAACGGGCAGCCCATTTCAATGGCAGCGAAAGACATCTTAGGCCACGTTTACGAATACTTTCTCGGACAATTTGCCCTCGCCGAAGGCAAAAAAGGCGGACAATATTTCACCCCAAAATCCATCGTTAGCCTCATTGTCGAAATGCTCGAACCCTATCAAGGGCGAATTTACGATCCCGCAATGGGTTCAGGCGGTTTCTTTGTACAAACGGAAAAATTCATCGCCGCCCATCAAGGCAACATCAACAACGTCTCCATTTACGGGCAAGAATTCAACCCCACCACTTGGAAACTCGCCGCAATGAATATGGCGATTCGTGGCATCGAATTTGACTTCGGCAAAGGCAACGCCGACAGCTTCCGCAACCCACAACACCTCGACAAAAAAATGGATTTTGTAATGGCAAACCCGCCTTTCAATATGAGCGACTGGTGGAGCGAAGCCCTGCAAAACGACCCACGCTGGCAATACGGCACACCACAACAAGGCAACGCCAACTTCGCTTGGCTACAACATATGCTCTACCACCTCAGCCCACAAGGGCGAATGGCATTGCTGCTCGCCAACGGCTCAATGAGCAGCCAAACCAGCGGCGAGGGCGAAATCCGCAAACAACTCATCGAAGCCGACCTTATCGAAGCCATGGTCGCCTTACCGGGGCAACTGTTCACCAACACCCAAATCCCCGCCTGCATTTGGTTGCTGAACAAAGCCAAAGCACGCAAAGGCGAAGTGTTGTTTATCGATGCCCGCGAAATCGGCTATATGAAAGACCGCACGTTACGCGACTTCACCGCCGAAGACATCGCCCACCTCGCCAACACCTACCACGCTTGGCAAAAGGAGCAGGGCTACCAAAACCAAGCAGGCTACTGCTACACCGCTAGCCTTGAAGAAATCCGCCAAAATGATTTTGTCCTCACCCCAGGGCGTTATGTCGGCACAGCAGAACAACAAGACGACGGCGTGCCTTTCGCCGAAAAAATGCAAAAACTCACCGCACTTTTAAATGAACAGTTTGCACAAGGGCGAGCGTTGGAAGAAGAAATTAGAAAGAGTTTGGGGATTTTGGGATAAGGAATAATAAAATGTATAGAAAAATAGAAGATATTTCTAAGAATTTTGATAAATTCAGAAAACCTCTTTCCTCTAGGGAAAGAAGCAAAATACAAGGCGAATATCCCTATTATGGTGCTGCTAAGATCATTGATTATGTAGATGGCTTCACTCATACTGGATTAAGTTTATTAATAGCCGAAGATGGAAGTGTTGAAACTGAAGAGGGTTTCCCTGTCTTACAATTAGCTAACGGAAAATACTGGGTCAATAATCATACACACGTATTAAAAGGAGAAAATGACTACGAAACGAAATATTTATACTATGCCTTAAAACAGGTCAAAATATCACCGTTTATTACTGGGGCGGTTCAAAAGAAAATATCTCAAAAGGCATTAAACTCCATAGAAGTGAGATTTTTAGAAAATGCTTCAGATAGAAAAAAAGTTGTTGATACTTTAGATGCCTTTGATCAAAAAATCACCCTCAACACCCAAACCAACCAAACCCTAGAACAAATCGCACAGGCGATTTTCAAGCATTGGTTTATCGACTTCGCCCCCGTACACGCCAAAGCCAACGCCTTAGCCTCAGGGGCAAGCCCAGAGCAAGCCGAACTTGCCACAATGGCTTGTCTCAGCGGAAAAACCCTTGCAGAAATCACCGCACTTCAACACACCACCCCCGAAGCCTATCACCAACTCCAACAAACCGCCCAAGCCTTCCCCAGCGAGTTTGTGGAAAGTGAAATGGGGCTAGTGCCGAAGGGGTGGGAGGTGAAGAAAGTTAAGGATATAGCGAAATTTATCAAAGGAAAAAAGCCAAAAAATCTTTCAGAAAATCAGCAAGAAGGACTTTTACCCTATATAACAATGGCTACTCTATCGGGAAAAAATATTTCTTTTGCTTCTCCAGAAGGAATGATTATTGCTGACAAACTAGACATTTTAATATCTATGGACGGTTCAGCAGGAAATATAACTATTGGATATAAAGGCATTGTAGGCTCTACATTTGCAAAAATAAATTTAACGAGTGGAAAATATATATCTTTCTTCTACCAGTTTATGAAAAATAAAGAAGAGGATATTAAAGCAAATACAACAGGAACAAGCGTTCCTCATACAGATAAAGAAAGAGTATTGAATTATTCTATTACAATACCTAATGATGATTTAATAAATTATTTTTCTAAAGTACATTTAGATCTTTTAGAAAAGATATTACTCAATAAAAATGAGAATAATACATTAGAAAACCTAAGAGATACCTTACTACCAAAACTTTTAAATGGGGAGATTGAGCTATGAACAATAGAACTGACTTAAAATCTATACAGAGCCATTGGACTACCATTAGATCATATTTATTAAAATTAACATCAGAAGATATGCAGCCTGAAAATAGTATAAAAATTAATATTGATGTATTGCCTTATTATTTTTCACCTTTCATTCTTGAGCTATTATCTGAAGAGAACAAAAAGAAATTAACAGATTACTTATTAAATATAAAAAAGTATCTTATTAATGAAGATAATTATACCCTTTCTACGCAACACTGCCAAAAAGTGGAAAATTTAGTTAATGAGATGACAGATTATTTAAATCAAATAGGAGGAAATATCCCTAATATAGCCATATTAGAAAAATATGACAAGGCAACAAAAGAGCAAATAGAAAATATTGAAAAGAGAGCAAACAACCTATTTGGAGAATTAACAACACATAGTATAAAAAAAGCTTTTAATGAACAAGCTGAAAATTTTTTAAAAATAAATAAGCGTTATACCGCCTTTTTCTATATATTATTAGTATTGTTATTTTTTATAGGCTCTATAACATTTATTCTCTCTTTAGGAGAAAATGAAATTAAACTTAACAATTTTATCAATAAGATAATAATCATTATGCCTTTTATCTGGGCTATTTTATTTACGAATAAAAAAGTAAATGAATCTAAAAAATTAGAACAGGCTTATCTACACAAAGCCGTTATAGCTCAATCTTACTTAAACTATCTAAAATTTATAAAAAGTACTTTTTATACTGTTCCAACGGGAGATACCAACTCTTATCGTGAGGTACTTAATACTTTACATAAGGTTACTATGGAAAGTTTAGCTTTAAATCCAGCTTTACTACTGGATAAATCAACTGCCGAAAAAATTCCAATGGAAGAATTACTTTCTAGGATATTAGATAAAACGACAACAACTAAAAAAGGCGAATAAAAATATCACCTGATAAAACGGGCGAACACACAGCTTCGCTCCTACGTGGCAAGGCATTTAATAAAATAAAGTGCGGTAAAAAATTAATAATGTTTTTAGAAAAAATCATATTCCCCACTAATTATTCCCCTCTATGAAAAGAGGGGCTAGGGGAGCTTAAAAACAAAAATCAAAAGAGGAAAATTAATATGTTTCAGGTTTTATTTAGTGGTTTTGGTTCTATCTTTTTTATTTTATTTTTATTTTTGCTGCCTAAATTTATGCTAACTATGCTATTTATTATTATGCCTTTAGGTTATCTTGCGTTCTTAGGTATCGCTGCATCATTTGCCTTTGTGATAGTATTAGAAAATAGAATAATAAAGTGGTGTGCTTCATTTGGCATTTGTTTACTTATCTTTGGTCTATTTTCTACTTTAGCTATTCCTTTTGTTGAACGTGATAATCACACACCAATTTGGATAGCCGCTTTTTGTGCTGGCTTTTTTACACTGATTGGTATCATTGCTGCATTTGCTTTTATAATAGACAAATTAGCTCAGAGAAAAAAAGCGAAAGAAAAAGCACAAATTGAAAATTCCGTAAATAATGAACCGCTATTACTCGAACCTACAGAGAAAACCCCAAGCAATTTAATTATTCCGCTAACCCAAACAGAAAACAGCTTAGACGCACCTATTTCTTTACCACCGCAAAAAGAAAAAGGAAGTAAAAAACGGAAACGCACCACGCAGGCAGAAAATAACCTCACGCCAGAAGAAAAACATCAGCAGAAAACTGATGATATTAAACTCAGAATTCTTGAATGTGAACGAAGAATTGCCGAGCTAAAAAAACAAGAGTTAGAATATAAACTTAAATCATTAGAGGCATTAGAAAAATACAGAGAAATAAAAAGAAAAAATAATTCTTCTAATAAAAAATAACGAAAAAAACCACCGCACTTTATCTTTCCAGTAAATATAAAGATAAGTAAAAAAATGTAGGGGTGGACCTATGTGCCCACCCGAAAAAACAACTAAATTGATAAACAAAGAATAATTATCGAAACGGGCAAACACACAGGTTCGCCCCTACATAGTAAAGAGAGGATTAAAATAAAAATTGCGTTCTTGTAGACAAGTGTCTACAATGTTAGTCGATGTGCAATTTTAAGGAATTAGTGATGATCAATAAAATTAGGCGTAGTCAGGCATTTATCGAATGGCTAGATAAATTAAAAGACATTAACGCTAAGAAAAAAATCATTACTCGCATTAATCGAGCAAGTTTTGGAAACTTTGGCGATCATAAACGTCTCAATGAGATTTTATGGGAAATGCGAATTACAGAAGGAAAAGGTTATCGTGTTTATTACACCGTCATCGGTGATGCCGTTTACCTTTTAGTTTTAGGTGGGCATAAAGGCACACAATCCAAAGACATTATTCTAGCAACAGAAATGGCACAAGCTGTTTTGGAGGAATTAAACAATGAACGCAATTAAAAAATATCAAATTAAAGATTGGGACACCGCTGAAGTTTTAACCTCAGAAGAATTAATACAAGGTTACTTAGTAGAAACATTACAGGCTTCTATTGATGACAATACCCCTGAGCTATTCACAAATGCGTTGCGTGATGTCGCTAGGGCAAAAGGAATGCACAACCTTGCAAAAGAAACAGGGCTAGATCGTTCGGGTCTATATAAAGCCTTACGACCTGGCTCAAAACCTCAATTTTCAACAATCATCAAGATTTCACACGCAATGAAATTAGATCTATCCGCAATTATGATATAAAAAGGAAACACTATGCACATCACCGAATCCACCATTGAAAATTTAGCACTGGAGCAGTTGCAATCGCTGGGCTGGCGGTATGCCTATGGCAAGGAGGTGTTAGAGGGTTTGGCTTATCCTTGGCGAGAAACCACGCAAGCGGTGGTGTTAAAGCCGTTGCTGTTGGAAGCCTTAGTGCGGATTAATCCCCACTTGCCGTCTGCGGTGTTGGAAGAGGTGGCAGCGGAGGTGTGTAAAAGTGATATTGCCCCATTGGCGGAGCGTAATCAGCGGTTTTATCGTCAGTTGAAACAAGGCGTGGCGGTGCGTTATCAGGAAAACGGGCAGGAAAAGCACGATGTGGCGTTGTTGGTGGATTTCCGGCAGCCTGAGCAAAACAGTTTTTATGCCATTAATCAGTTGGAAATTCAAGGCACAAAAGGCAAACGTATTCCTGATATTTTGTGTTTTATCAATGGCTTACCAATGGCGATTTTTGAGCTGAAAAATCCGCTCAAGGTGAATGCTGGCATTGATAAAGCCTTTGAGCAGTTGCAAACCTATAAACGGGAAATCAGCGATCTATTTGTGTTCAATCAATTAATGGTGATTTCAGACGGCACAACCGCACGGCTTGGCTCGCTTACGGCAGATTTTCAACGCTTTTTGCCTTGGAAAGTGGTGGACGAAAGCCAGCAAAGCCAACGCATTCCTTTTGAAAATGAGCAAACAGGGCTGTTGCAAGGGCTGTTTTCGCCTGCGGTGTTGCTCGATTATGTGCGTGATTTTGTGGTGTTTGAAAGCGATAGCCGTGGACAAACAGTGAAAAAAATCGCCGCCTATCATCAGTTTTACGGCGTGAATGCAGCGGTGGAATCCACCATTGCCGCCTATTTGGGGGATAGTCGCAAGATCGGCGTGATTTGGCATACGCAAGGTTCGGGCAAATCGCTGTCGATGCTGTTTTATGCAGGCAAACTCATCAGCCAGCCTGAATTGCAAAACCCCACCATTGTGGTGGTTACCGATCGCAATGATTTAGACGGTCAGCTATTTGCCACTTTTAGCCAAGACCAAGACATCACCCGCCAAACACCGATTCAAGCCAACGGTCGGGAAGAATTGCGTGCGGAGCTGGCGAAACGAGAAAGCGGCGGCATTATTTTCACCACCATTCAAAAATTCGGTTTGCGTGAGGGCGAGGAGCAACACCCTGTCCTTAACGACCGCCGCAATATTATTGTGATCAGCGATGAAGCCCACCGCTCACAATATGGCTTTTCGCAAAAAATCAACCAGCAAGGGCTATATCGTGATGGCTATGCCAAATACCTGCGTGCCGCCCTGCCCCACGCCAGTTTTATCGGCTTTACGGGTACACCCTTGAGCCTTGAAGACAAGGACACGCAAGAGGTGTTCGGGCGTTATATTTCCATTTACGATATTCAAGATGCGGTGGAAGACGGGGCAACCGTGCCGATTATTTACGAAGCACGCCAAATTCCCTTACAAGAAAGCCAGCAATTTCATCACGCCGTGCAAGAAGCCCAAGAAATTTTAGAGGAAGACGAAGATAGCTATTCTTTCCGCTTGCTGGAACAATTAATGGGAACAGAACAACGCCTCGCCCACCTCGCCCAAGACTTGGTGCAACATTTTGAAGAGCGTAACCAACTTTCAGAGGGCAAGGCGATGGCGGTGGTGATGAGTCGCCGTATTTGCGTGAAATTATATAATGAAATCATTAAGTTACGCCCCGATTGGCATAGCGATGATGTCAATCAAGGCGTGGTGAAAGTGATGATGACGGGCAACGCCAGCGACCCCGAAGAAATGCAAGCCCACGTTTACCCGTTCACCGAGAAAAAACAGTTAGAAAAACGTTTTAAAGACCCCGATGATCCGCTCAAACTGGTGATTGTGCGAGATATGTGGCTCACGGGCTTTGATGCCCCTTGTTGCCATACAATGTATATCGACAAGCCAATGCAAGGGCATAACCTGATGCAAGCCATTGCACGGGTGAACCGTGTTTTTCGCAACAAAAGCCGTGAAAATGGCGGCTTGATCGTGGATTATATCGGCTTGGCAGAGGAACTGAAACAAGCCACCCAGCAATACACCAACGCAGGCGGCAAAGATGCCGTTACCACCGATATTCATCAAGTTTTTCAAAAAATGTTGGAATATTTGGACATCATTCGCGGGCAATTCGCCAGCCCAGTGGACGGCAAACCCTTTGATTTAACAGCGGCATTACATATTAGCGAACCTGAAAAATTGCTCAATGCCATCTGCCAAGCGGCGAACCATATCCTCGCCTTAGATCGACAAAAAACAGCAGAAAATCACACCGCACTTTATCCGCAAAAATCCGCACAAGGGGAGAAAACCCCACGCAAAAATGCCTTTTTGCAAGCGGTGCGACTGGCGAAAAAAGGCTTTTCCCTGTGTGGCTCAATGGAAGAAATCCAGCCATACCGCCAGCAAATCGCCTTTTATGATGCCGTGCGTGCCACCATTGTGAAGCCTGAGCAACAGCACCGCCCCAACTCACCCAAAGAGCGACAATTAAAACTGGTTACCTTGCTCAATCAGGCAGTGCGTTCAAATGGCGTGGTGGATTTGTTCGACTTAATGGAAGAAGAACGCCCCGATCTTTCTCTGCTTTCCGAAGAATTTATGGGCAGAGTGGAGGCCAGCGACACGCCCGATTTATGGCTGGCAGCCATTGAAGGCTACCTGAAATCTTCCATTAAAAACAAAGCACAACACAATCTCGGCACGCAAAAAACTTTCGAGCAACGGCTCAAAGAAGCGATGAACCAATACCACAACCACAATTTAAGCGTGATGGAAATCATCAAAGAATTGGTGGCAATGGCGAAAGAGTTCGAGCAACACCTTTCACGTGGCGAAACCTTGGGGCTAAACAGCACCGAACTGGCGTTTTACGATGCCTTAATCCAAAATCAAAGTGCGGTGGAAAAAATGGAAGATTCCACCCTCACTGCTCTAGCTAAAGAAATCACCGCCCAACTGCGTAAATCCGTCACCATCGACTGGCAACATAAAGAAGCGGTACGTGCCAAAATGCGTGTATTAATCCGCCGTGCCTTGCTGAAATACAAATACCCACCCGACTTAGCAACAGACGCCATTGAGTTTGTGTTGAAACAAGCGGAAGTGGTGGCGGAGGGGTTGGTGATGGAATAAAGTGCGGTGGAATTTTCGCGAGATTTTTCCATCTTCTTCTATTATGAAACCATAAGTGTAAATAATAAGATACACAGGTTTCGTATAAAAATAAATTTAGAATAATCCGTTATAAAAAACCTTGTGGCAAAATCCACAAGGTTTTTTATTGTATGGCGAACGTGGGCGGGGTCGAACCGCCGACCTGTCCCTTAGGAGGGGACTGCTCTATCCTACTAAGCTACACGTTCTTTTGAGTTTCAGTTTGACATAAATTTATGTGAATGAAAAGCCAATCAATAACAGAAAACACGATGTCATTTCCCATAGATACCACGGGTTATCTAGGATCAATATTTTTAAGTAAGTAATTGCCTGCCTCATCACAAAGACTACGAAAACCCACATTGGTAATTTTCAGTTCTGCATTTTGATTTGTGTGATGATAATCAAAATTTTCGTGGTGATGTCCGTGAAAAATATGGGTAACCCCCATTTTTTCCGCAAGCTGATTAAACACAGCAAAACCACGTGGATGAGGTTTAGGAGCTTCGTGTGTAATTAAAATATCCGCTTGCTGAGTTTCTAGCTGTTCAAAATCAGAAGGGAAAATCGAGGTGCGATGACGCAAAGGCACACCACCACGCCAAATTCGCTCAGCGGGGCTATATTGACAAAAATGAATCGGATCAAAAAAGGAAGGACGGTAAGGCGGCATCCAGATTTGTCCACGGAATACACCACCTAATCCTGCAATACGTTTGCCTTGAATAGTTTCCACTTTACCGTGCAAATTTCGACTACACCATTGCGATCCCCAAATAGCTTCAAATGCTGCCACCGTTTTACTGTCGTGATTACCGTGAATGAACCAGAGATCACAATATTGTGCCAACTTGTCAAGTTCTGCAGGGCTGGTGAGTTGGAGATCGCCGAGGATAATCAGGGCAATATTCTCCCTTCCTTGCAAAAAAGGATAAAGATGTTCATATGCACCGTGTGGATCGCCTGCAAATAAAATCATTTTATTCCTCAAAAAGCAATTTATCGTGAATTAGCTCGGGCAATTCTTCTTCGTTGAGAATTTTTTCCACAATCTCTTTCACTTTATTGTAGCGTTCTAGATAACTTGGCGACTCAATTTCGATATAAGACACATTATATTTATCCAAAAGTTTTTTCAATAACTGTTGGAAACGTTGCCGTTGTTTGTGACTACCTAAACTACGCAATCCATCATCAACCCATTTAGTGTTGTTATTCAGTAGAATGGTAATATCAAACGGATATTCTTTAATCATTGAATCTAAAAATGGGTGGGCTTTACCTTCATATTGAATGCAAAATGCTTGCGTAGTAATGAAATCTGTATCCACAATTGCCACTTTATGAGCGTGGCGAACTGCATAATCAATATAACGTTGATGTCCCAGTGCCATTTGTGGGTAATCAGAATATTGCATCGCTTGCTCATCACCACCAAGCTGTTCAAACACAAACTCTCGACCATATTCCCACGCGGACGTAGTATTAAAAACGGTCGCCAATTTATTCACTAATACTGTCTTACCACTGCTTTCTCCACCTAAAATCGCAATGGTTTTGGCGAAAAATGGACGCACTTCTTTCGGAATAAATTTCCAATAATGGAAAGGATTATTGCGAATTTTAGTGGCAGACACATTAAAAAATTGACGCTGTGGATCAACCAATTCTACCTGCAGATTCAAATACTTCTCGTAAGGGGCTTTATCTTGAGGTTCACTGCTAAATACGACACTTGGATTAACGTTCTTCTCGTTAAACAATTGCTTTACCCGCTCTGCCCAAGCTTCCCATCCATTTGGGTAGCTCGGTAAACCATCTTCCACTAGGTGATGAATAACGATTTGATTTTTCTGGTATTTAAAGATTTGTTGCATCCAACGCAGACGATCTTGCACCGTTGGCATTCGCTTCATTTTGCTATCATAAAAGAGTTTGAGATCCCGCTCCGTATCACTACACACCACAACGTGAACTTCATCAACCTTACTGAAAGCCTCATAAATCATATTAATATGCCCTGTGTGAACAGGGTAAAATTTACCAAAAATGACACCTACTTTTTTATCTAGCTGTTCAGTAATTTGTAGTACCTTATGCAGTGCCGAAAGCTTTGCAGCACTCGGATTTTTAATTTTGCCACTAACTAGCTGATTAAAATAAGCACGCGTAATATTGGCTTGTTCGCAAACTTCGCTTACTTTTAAATGAAGTTGTTTTCGTTTTTGTTGTAAATAGGCGAAACTAGACATCAATAAGCTCCTCAATAGCATTAACGCTTAAAATTATGTAAAAAAAGACCGCACTTACACAAAAGTGCGGTGAGATTTTAATCCGTTTTTTGTGCCAATAGCGTATCAAGCCGTTTTTCTAATTCAGTAAGTTTTTCGCGAGTACGCATCAACACTTGGGTTTGTACCTCAAATTCTTCACGAGTAACCACATCAAGCTTAGCCAACTGAGCCTGTAGAACCTGCTTAAATTTCGCCTCGGCATCTTTACCGAGATCTTTCATACCTTGTGGCAAAGCATTTTGAACTTGTTGTATCACTTGCTCTATTTTTTGTGGATTTAGCATAAAAACCTCATTCATTACAATTATGTTGTCTATTGTATGCAATATCGCTCCAAAGAAAAACATTTTTTCTCCATTAAGATTGCGTTATACTACGCACACATTCTCAGGGCAGGGCGAAATTCCCTACCGGTGGTAAGTGAGTCAGTACTCATCAGCCCACGAGCGTTTATTCTTCGTGAATAAAGTCAGCAGATTTGGTGCAAATCCAAAGCCGACAGTAATAGTCTGGATGAAAGAGAATAGACAGATTTTATTAAAAATAAAATCTGCTTTTGTTATGGATTTTCCTCTCTAACGAAAACTTCCCTCATCAGCCCTGATTCAAGTATCAATTTGTTATTAAAAGGTTTTTTACTATGAATCAGTCAATTTTAGCCCAATTTGGCACACCGAAAGAACGCGTTGCCAACGCCATTAATGCTTTCAGACAAGGCAATGGTGTTTTGGTTTTAGACGATGAAGATCGCGAAAATGAAGGGGATCTCATCTTCCCTGCCGAGACCATCAACACTGAGCAAATGGCAAAACTTATTCGCTATGGCAGTGGTATTGTTTGCCTTTGTTTAAGCGATGAACTCTGCCAACAGCTCGAACTGCCACCAATGGTTCAGCGCAACACCAGCGTCAATAAAACCGCTTTTACCATCACCATTGAAGCTGCTGAGGGAGTATCCACTGGAGTATCCGCAGCCGATCGTGTAACTACTATTAAAACTGCAGTGGCAGACAATGCCAAACCACAAGATCTCCACCGCCCAGGCCATATTTTCCCCTTACGTGCAGAAGAGGGGGGGGTTCTAAAACGCCGTGGACATACAGAAGCTTCCGTTGATCTCGCTCATCTCGCAGGCTACAAATCTGCCGCTGTAATTTGCGAAATCACCAATGACGATGGCACAATGGCACGCACACCAGAAATTGTAGAATTTGCCAAAAAATTTGGCTATCCCGTAATGACGATTGAGGATTTAGTGCAATATAGAGTAGAAACCAAATAAACAGCTATAGGAAATCATCTAGATTTCCTATTCTTATATAAGTATTTTTGATTTCAAAATCATAGCATTAGTTTATTCTATCGTATTCTTACAATTGCTCTTACTGTTTCTCATCAATAAATGTGGCACTAATGATAGATACAAAGGCAATAATCCTTATATCCAAATTATTAAATACGACATAAAATATCCTTTAATAAATTTCAGATATAAAAAAAGCCTACTAAATGTAGGCTTTCAAAAATCTAAAATTATTCAGTAACTGTAGTTTCTTCAGATGCTACTGGGCGATCAACAAACTCAATGTATGCCATTGGAGCATTATCACCAGCACGGAATCCACATTTTAAGATACGAGTATAACCACCAGCACGCTGTGCAAAACGTGGACCTAACTCATTGAATAATTTAGCAACAGTTTCAATGTTGCGAGTACGAGCAAAAGCTAAACGACGGTTTGCAACACTATCTTCTTTTGCTAATGTAATTAACGGCTCAACTACACGACGTAATTCTTTAGCTTTTGGTAAAGTAGTCTTGATTATTTCATGACTTACCAAAGCATTTGCTAAATTACGAAACAGCGCTTGACGATGGCTGCTATTACGGTTTAGTTGACGACCACTCTTACGATGGCGCATGATCTTATCCTTCTCAGAAAAATCTTAACCTAATGACCACTAATCTTCAGCAATACTTGCTGGTGGCCAATTTTCAAGGCGCATACCAAGTGATAAGCCTCGGGAAGCCAGAACGTCCTTAATTTCAGTAAGAGATTTCTTACCTAAATTAGGTGTTTTTAATAATTCAACTTCCGTACGTTGTACTAAATCACCGATATAGTGAATTGTTTCTGCTTTCAAACAGTTAGCAGAACGAACTGTCAGCTCTAAATCATCAACAGGACGTAAAAGAATCGGATCAAACTCCGGCTTTTCTTCCTTAATTTCAGGCTGACGAACATCTCGCAAATCAACAAATGCATCCAGTTGCTCTGCTAAAATCGTTGCAGCACGGCGAATTGCTTCTTCTGGATCAATAGTACCATTTGTTTCTAACTCAATTACTAGCTTATCTAAGTCTGTACGCTGTTCTACACGAGTAGCTTCAACATTATAAGCAATTCGTTGAACTGGGCTATAACAAGCATCTACTAATAAACGACCAATAGGACGCTCTTCATCTTGAGAATGAACTCGCGTTGAAGCTGAAACATATCCTCTACCACGCTGAACACGAATACGCATATTAATTGAAGCGTTTTCATCAGTAAGATGGCAAATAACATGCTCAGGATTCACAATCTCAACATCCCCATCATGAGTAATGTCTGCTGCAACAACAGGGCCAATTCCAGATTTGCTTAGTGTCAGAAATACATTATCTTTATTCTGTACTTTAACCGCTAGGCCTTTTAAGTTTAAAAGCACTTCAAGAATGTCTTCTTGAACACCTTCTTTACTACTATACTCATGCAATACACCATCGATCTCCACTTCAGTAACTGCACAACCTGGCATTGAAGATAGAAGAATTCGGCGTAATGCATTACCTAGAGTATGACCAAAGCCACGCTCTAACGGCTCTAAGATCACTTTAGCATGAGTAGAGCTAATTTGCTCAATATCAACTAAATGTGGTTTTAAAAATTCTGTAACAGAACCCTGCATTTTATCCTCTCTTTGCTACGAAGCTTTAACTATTATTTAGAATAAAGCTCTACGATCAGATGTTCGTTAATGTCTGCTGATAAATCAGAACGTTCAGGAACACGTTTGAACACACCTTCCATTTTAGCAGCATCAATTTCTAACCAAGTTGGTTTTTCTCTCTGTTCTGCTAGTTCTAATGACGCTTTAATACGAGCTTGTTTCTTAGATTTCTCACGAATAGCTACAACATCACCTACAGAAACTTGGAAAGATGGGATATTAACCACACGACCATTAACAACAACTGCTTTATGACTCACTAATTGGCGAGCTTCTGCACGTGTTGCTGCAAAACCCATGCGATAAACAACGTTATCCAATCGACCTTCTAATAACACTAGTAAATTTTCACCAGTATTACCTTTTAAACGGTTTGCCTCTTTGTAGTAATTACGAAATTGACGCTCTAAAATACCATAGATACGACGAACTTTTTGCTTTTCACGTAACTGACTACCATAGTCTGACAAACGAGGTTTACGAGCACCGTGCTGACCTGGTGCTGTATCAATTTTACATTTTGAATCAATCGCGCGTACTCCTGACTTAAGGAATAAGTCAGTACCTTCACGACGGCTTAGCTTGAGTTTTGGACCCAAATATCTTGCCATTTTCTTTCTCCAACTATCCTAATACGTCTTACACACGACGTTTTTTCGGTGGACGACAACCGTTATGTGGGATCGGGGTAACATCAGTAATGTTCGTAATACGGAAACCCGCAGCATTTAATGCACGGATTGTCGATTCACGACCAGGCCCCGGTCCTTTTACCATAACTTCCAAGTTCTTTAAGCCAAATTCTTTGACCATTTCCGCACAACGCTCTGCCGCAACCTGTGCAGCAAACGGTGTTGATTTACGAGAACCACGGAAACCTGAACCACCAGCAGTAGCCCATGCTAGAGCATTACCTTGACGGTCAGTAATAGTAACGATTGTATTATTGAAAGATGCGTGAATGTGAGCAACGCCATCTACTACTTGTTTTTTTACACGTTTACGTGCACGAACTGGTGTTTTTGCCATTTAATTTACCCCGACTTATTTCTTGATCGGCTTACGTGGACCCTTACGGGTACGCGCATTAGTTTTAGTACGTTGACCACGCACCGGTAAGCTACGACGATGACGTAAACCACGATAACAACCTAAATCTAATAGGCGTTTAATGTTAAGTGTTACTTCACGACGTAAGTCACCTTCAACGGTAAATTTACCAACTTCGTCACGCAGTTTATCAATCTGCTCTTCAGACAATTCTCTGATCTTAACGTCTTCAGCAATTCCTGTCGCAGCACAAATAGCTTTTGCTCTAGTTTTACCGATACCGTAAATTGAAGTTAATGCAATTACAGTATGTTTTTGATCAGGAATGTTAATGCCTGCAATACGGGCCACTATGCACTCCTATTATTTTAACTAATTGATATACTGATCTTGAAAAGCCCGTTTTCAGGATACTCAAACAGTATATCAAGGACATAAATGAGCTGAGCATTATATATACCCAGCTGGTTATTTGCAAGAAAAATATCAATTAACCTTGACGTTGTTTATGTTTAGGATCGCTACATAAAACACGAACAACCCCTTCACGCTTAACAATTTTACAGTTACGACATAATTTCTTTACGGAAGCACGAACTTTCATTGCTTATCCCTTTCACTATATGAGCATTACTGCCCAAAACCTTTAAGGTTTGCTTTTTTCAACGCAGATTCATATTTTGTTGACATCAAATGACTTTGAATCTGAACGATGAAATCCATAATTACCACTACAACAATCAGCAAAGAAGTACCACCAAAATCAAATTGGACATTCCAAGCTGATGTCATAATATAAGGAACTAAACATACGAATGTGATATATAAACCACCAATCAAAGTCAAACGACTCATGATCTTATCAATATAACGTGATGTTTGTTCTCCTGGTCTGATCCCCGGAATAAATGCACCAGATTTTTTCAAATTCTCTGCCGTATCACGAGGATTATATTGCATTGCCGTATAAAAAAAGCTAAAGAAAATAATAGCTATAGCATAAACGATCAAATATAAAGGCTGACCCGGATGTAATAACATCGATAAATCAGTTAACCACTCTAAGCTTGCCCCTTGCCCAAACCAAGAAGTAATAGTGGCAGGAAACAAAATAATACTTAAAGCAAAAATAGCAGGAATAACACCAACCATATTCACTTTCAGAGGTAAATGAGTGCTATGTCCACCAAGAATCTGACGTCCATGCTGACGCTTTACATACTCAACTTTAATCCTACGTTGTCCTCTCTCTACAAAAACAACAAAATAGGTTACAGCAAAAACAATAACGATGATAAACAACAGAGCTAAAAAATGCATTTGCCCTTGACGCGCTTGCTCAATTGTAGTGCCAATCGCAGAAGGTAAACCAGCAACAATACCTGCAAAAATAATCAAAGAGATGCCATTGCCTATACCTCGTTCAGTAATTTGTTCACCTAGCCACATTAAGAACATTGTTCCTGTGACCAAACTAATCACTGCCGTAAAGTAAAAACCAAATCCTAAATCAGGAACTAATCCAGGTAGCATATTAGGCAATCCTGTAGAAATACCGATTGCCTGAATAGTAGCAAGAACTAATGTCGAATAACGCGTATATTTACTGATTTTACGCCGACCAGCCTCACCTTCTTTCTTTAATTCTGATAAAGCAGGATGAACCGTTACCAAAAGTTGGATGATAATAGAAGCCGAAATATATGGCATAATACCCAACGCAAATACTGAAGCACGGCTCAAAGCACCACCAGAGAACATATTAAACATATCAATGATGGTACCTTTTTGCTGTTCAAGCAATTGAGCTAAAACGGCCGCATCAATACCAGGAACCGGAATAAAAGAACCAATACGGAAAACAATCAGTGCACCTAGCACAAATAATAATCTGCTCTTTAGTTCACCTGTACCGCTTTGAGTACTTCGACTTTGATAACCTGGTTGTTTAGCCATTTGTCAATTATTCCTCAATCGAACCGCCAGCTGCTTCAATTGCTGCTTTAGCGCCTTTAGTTACGCGTAAACCGCGAATAGTTACTGCTGACTTAATCTCGCCTGCAAGAATAACTTTTGCAAATTGAATATCTTTAGTTAATACATTTGCTGCTTTTAACGCATCTAATGTAACCACATTTCCTTCCACTTTTGCTAAGTCATTTAAGCGAACTTCAGCAGTTACGGCAGATTTCATTGAAGTAAAACCAAATTTTGGTAAACGACGGTATAAAGGCATTTGACCACCTTCGAACCCGCGACGAACACCGCCACCAGTACGAGATTTTTGACCTTTATGACCACGACCACCTGTTTTACCCAAGCCTGAACCAATACCGCGCCCTAAGCGTTTTGCACTATGTTTAGCACCTTCCGCTGGAGATAGAGTATTTAAACGCATTCTCTTAGTCCTCCACTTTAACCATATATGAAACTTGGTTAATCATACCTCTCACTGCTGGAGTGTCGATTAACTCAACAGTATGGTGCATACGACGAAGACCAAGACCACGCAATGTAGCTTTATGCTTCGGTAAACGAGCAATAGAGCTACGAACTTGTGTTACTTTAATAGTTTTAGCCATTGTCCATTACCCCAAAATTTCATCAACGGATTTACCACGTTTCGCAGCAACCATTTCTGGTGATTTCATATTTGCCAATGCATCAATTGTTGCACGAACAACATTAATTGGGTTTGTTGAACCGTATGCTTTTGAAAGAACGTTACGAACACCTGCTACTTCTAATACTGCACGCATTGCACCGCCTGCAATAATCCCCGTACCCTCACTTGCAGGTTGCATAAATACGCGAGAACCTGTATGTGAACCTTTAATTGGGTGTTGTAATGTGCCTTCATTTAAAGCCACAGTAATCATATTGCGACGAGCTTTCTCCATCGCTTTTTGGATCGCTGCCGGAACTTCGCGCGCTTTACCATAACCAAAACCAATACGACCGTTACCATCGCCTACCACAGTTAATGCAGTAAAGCTCATAATACGACCACCTTTTACTGTTTTTGAAACACGGTTTACCGCGATTAGCTTCTCTTGCAGTTCACCAGCTTGTTTTTCGATGTTTGCCATCTCAAATTACCTCTATTAGAACTGTAGACCAGCTTCACGGGCAGCATCCGCTAAAGCTTGGACGCGACCATGATATTTAAAACCAGAACGGTCAAATGCTACATCTTTGATGCCTTTCTCTAAGGCTCTTTCTGCAACAATTTTACCAACCACTGCAGCAGCATCTTTATTTCCGGTATATTTAACTTGCTCACTGATTGCTTTCTCAACAGTAGAAGCAGCGGCAAGCACTTCTGAACCGTTTGGTGCGATCACTTGTGCATAAATATGACGAGGAGTGCGGTGAACTACTAAACGAGTAACTCCCTGCTCTCTCATCATATGACGAGCACGAGCCGCACGACGGATACGAGCTGATTTCTTATCCATAGTGTTACCTTAATTATTTCTTCTTAGCCTCTTTTGTACGTACAACTTCATCAGCATAACGTACACCTTTACCTTTATAAGGTTCAGGACGGCGATAAGCACGAATATCTGCTGCGACTTGACCGATTAACTGTTTGTCAGCACTTTTCAGAATGATTTCTGTTTGTGATGGACATTCACCAGTAACGCCAGCAGGTAATGTATGCTCAACAGGGTGAGAGAAACCTAAACTTAATGCAACCACGTTGCCTTTCATTTGAGCTCTGTAACCTACACCCACCAATTGTAACTTCTTAGTGAAGCCTTCAGTAACACCGATAACCATTGCATTAACTAATGCACGAGCTGTACCCGCTTGCGCGTCAGCACCAACTACGCCTGCACGAGGCGCGAAAGTTAATTCATTATTATCTTGTTTAACTTCAACTGAGTTATGAATAGTGCGAGATAACTCACCATTCTTACCTTTAACTGTTAGTTGCTGTCCGTCAAGTTTAACCTCAACGCCGGCAGGAATACTAACAGGTGCTTTTGCAACACGAGACATTTTCCTACCTCTCTATTAAGCTACATAACAGATAATCTCACCGCCTAAGCCCGCTTGGCGAGCTGCGCGATCAGTCATCACACCTTTAGATGTAGAAATAACAGCCACACCTAAACCACCCATTACTTTTGGTAATTCGTCTTTACGTTTATAAATACGAAGACCTGGACGGCTTACGCGTTGAATACTTTCTACAACTGGTTTACCTTGGAAATATTTTAACGTAATTTCCAACTCAGGCTTAGTGCCTTCTAAAACATTAACGCTTTCAATATACCCTTCTTCAGCTAATACATTGGCAATTGCCACTTTTAGCTTGGAGGAAGGCATACTGATCACAACTTTGTTCGCAGCTTGACCGTTACGAATACGGGTCAACATATCTGCGATTGGATCTTGCATACTCATTGTGCTTTTACTCCGATTCCAAAATAAAGTAGTAAATTACCAACTTGCTTTTCTAAGGCCAGGAATTTCGCCACGCATTGCTGCTTCACGAACTTTAATACGGCTCAATCCAAACTTGCGTAACACACCATGTGGACGACCAGTCTGGTTGCAACGGTTACGTTGGCGGCTAGGGCTTGAATCACGAGGTAAAGCTTGTAGCTTTAACACAGCAGCCCAACGATCTTCATCTGATGAGTTCACATCAGAGATGATTTTTTTCAATTCCATACGTTTTGTATAGAATTTCTCAGCGAGTTTCACACGTTTTACATCACGTGCTTTCATTGATTGTTTAGCCATCTGTAACCTGCCTTATTTACGGAATGGGAAATTAAAGGCAGCCAATAATGCTTGACCTTCTTCATCGCTTTTTGCAGTTGTTGTGATAGTGATATCTAAACCACGAACACGATCTACTTTATCGTAGTCGATTTCTGGGAAGATAATTTGCTCACGCACACCCATACTGTAATTACCACGTCCGTCGAAAGATTTCGCACTTAAACCACGGAAATCGCGGATACGAGGTACAGCGATTGTAATTAAACGTTCAAGGAACTCCCACATACGCTCACCGCGTAGTGTTACTTTACAACCGATTGGATATCCCTGACGGATTTTAAAGCCTGCAACAGATTTGCGTGCTTTAGTAATTAAAGGTTTTTGACCGCTAATCGCTGCTAAATCTGCTACCGCATTATCTAGCAATTTTTTATCGGTCAATGCTTCACCCACACCCATATTCAGGGTAATCTTTTCGATTCGTGGGACTTGCATGACAGACGAGTAGTTGAATTTACTTTTTAATTCATTAACTACTTGATCTCTGTAGTAATCATGCAGTTTCGCCATCGCATTACTCCAGTTTACAATTAAATAATTTCATTATTAGACTTGAAGAAACGGACTTTTTTGCCATCTTCAAATCTAAAACCTACACGGTCAGCTTTGTTTGTTTTCGGGTTAAAGATCGCAACATTTGACACATCAATTGGCACTTCTTTTTTCACTAAACCACCTTCTTTGCCTAAAGCAGGAACAGGTTTTTCGTGTTTAGTGATGATATTTACACCTTCAACAATTACTTTACCGTTTGGTAACACTTGAGTTACCTTACCACGTTTGCCTTTGCTTTTACCAGCAAGAACAATTACTTCATCATTTTGACGAATTTTTGCAGCCATTTCTCTCTACTCCTTATAGTACTTCTGGTGCCAAAGAAATGATCTTCATAAACTTCTCAGAACGAAGTTCACGAGTCACTGGTCCAAAAATACGAGTACCGATTGGTTGCTCACTGTTATTATTTAAAATAACGCAAGCATTGCCATCGAAGCGAATGACTGATCCATCTGGGCGACGAACACCCTTCTTGGTGCGCACAACAACTGCTTTTAATACATCACCTTTTTTAACTTTACCGCGTGGAATTGCTTCTTTCACAGTAATTTTGATGATATCACCAATAGCAGCGTAACGACGGTGCGATCCACCTAGAACCTTGATACACATTACACTGCGAGCGCCTGAGTTATCAGCAACGTCCAGCATAGTCTGTTCTTGGATCATCTTAGTACTCCGCTAAAATTAATAACACCCTTTCGGGACGAATCTATCCTTACAGGATAGGGGATGGATTCTACTATAAAAAATGCAATGAATGCAAGATAAAACTAACCCTCAAGCCGTATTTTCTTCTAAAAAAGTGATTAAACTTACCAAACCAAAGTGCGGTGTAATTTTGTCAGATTTTTTCTGATATAAGTACATCTTATAATACTCATCTAAATGATATTTATAGCTACTAGAACTTTCTCAAAATCAACTGAGGTAAATCCCATTAGCCTATTTAAAGGATAAAATGCAATATCCAGTAAGCCCAAAAATACAAGAAAATATAAATATAAGAAACAACAAAAAACACCATTGAGTTCCCTCAATGGCGTTCTTCTTTCATTCAAAACCTAGCGGTGTCCTACTCTCACATGGGAAATTCCCACACTACCATCGGCGTTACAGCGTTTCACTTCTAAGTTCGGCATGGATTTAGGTGGGTCCACTGCACTTTCGCCGCCAAGATAATTCTTTAAATTCTTTACATTCTTTATCTTTTCTATTCGTTCTTTACTTCTTTAACAAAAACAAGCCAAAACCTGATCTGCACCCCAAAAGTTGGACTAAACAACCAACTGATTAAGGTGCAGATTTTTTATGACTAAATATACTCAACGTTTCAAACAACAAGTGCTCGACTTTTATCATCAAAATGGAAAAAACCGTTCGCTTACTCGCCAGTATTTTCAGCTTCCCCAAAGCACGTTAGCACGTTGGATTGCGAAATTTAATCATAATGGAATCAATGGATTGGCTGTGTTAGGTAAAAAACGATGTTATTCTGTTGAGTTTAAATTAAAGGTTATTCAAGCTATCAAAAAAGGCCAGTGCTCCGCTGAAGCCGCCTGCTTTCACTTTGATATCCCCAGTTCAGGGATAATTAGTCAATGGTTGCAACGCTTTGAAAAACAAGGTATAGATGGGTTATTACTCAAACCTAAAGGTCGTCCAAGTATGAAACTCAACTCACCTAAAATGCCACCAACGCCCAAAACAGAAGAAGAACGCTTGCGTTACCGAATTTTGGAATTAGAAGCGGAGAATGCAATGCTAAAAAAGTTGCAGGAACTCAACCAACAAAAAATGCAGAAAAAGCCGTCATCGTAAATGCCTTACGCTCGCGTTTCCCGTTGGAATTGTTACTCAGGCTAATCGGATTGGCACGCAGTTCGTTCTTTTATCATCTCAAGCCAAAGTCGGATAAAAATGTAGCGATTTCACAGAAAATAGAGGAAATTTATCGCAAAAATGACGAAAATTATGGTTATCGTCGAATTACCTTGGAATTAAGGAAATACTTGATTATCAACCACAAAAGGGGGCAAGCGATAATGCAACGTTTGGGGTTAAAAGGAAAAAGTAAGCAGAAAAAATATCGTTCTTACCAAGGCAAAGTGGGACACATTGCCGATAATCTGTTGCAACGGGATTTTACGGCAACGATGCCGAATGAGAAGTGGGTAACGGATATCACCGAGTTCAAATGTGCGGAAGGCAAAGTGTATTTATCGCCGATTAAAGACTTGTTTAATAACGAAATTATTGCTTATGATGTGGCGAGAAGTCCGAATTTTGAGCAGATAACCAGAATGTTGACCCAGGCGGTGAACCGATTAGCGGGGGAAAAACCGATACTGCATTCCGACCAAGGGTGGCAGTATCAAATGATGGGTTATCGGGAGATATTGAAAAAACACGGTATTAAGCAAAGTATATCGAGAAAAGGCAATTGCCTTGATAATGGTGCGATGGAAAGCTTTTTCGGGCGATTGAAGACGGAATGTTACTTTGGCAAGCGGTTTGAAACCTTTGAACAGCTTGAAAAAGTGATTCACGAGTACATTCATTACTACAACAATGAGCGTATTCAAGTGAAGCTCAAAGGACTAAGCCCTGTGGAATACAGAACTCAGTCCTTGAATGAAATTAGAATATAGTCTAACTTTTTGGGGGCAGATCACTTTTTATCAGCAAAACAGACTGTAAAAACACCGCACTTTATACTGATAGTAGGCTTTTGTGCAAAGGCTTATTTCGCTTCTTGTGCTTTCACCTCATTCCAAAGCAAATCTAACTCGGCTAGCGAAGCCTGTTGCAGGGTTTTTTCTTGGTTTGTCAATAATTGTTCAACTTGGCGGAAACGGCGTTCAAATTTGTGGTTGGCTTTGCGTAACGCTTCTTCTGGCGAACAATGCAGATGGCGGCTTAAATTCACCACGGCGAACAATAAATCCCCGATTTCTTCTTCGATTTTTTCACTCTGTTGCGGGCTGCGTTGAAGCTCCATTTGAACCTCTTGTAGCTCTTCTTGCACTTTTTCGATAACGGCTGTTGGGCTGTCCCAATCAAATCCTACTTTGGCACAACGTTTTTGTAATTTTTCTGCTCGGCTCAATGCGGGAAAGGCGTGGGGGATATTGTCAAGAATCGAATGCTGCAGCGTGCTTTTCTGCTCTTGGGCTTTTATCGCGTTCCAGTTTTGCAAGGCTTCTTGTTCATCTCCAGCTTTTTTATCACCGAAAACGTGCGGGTGGCGGCGGATAATTTTTTCAGTCACTTCATTCACCACATCATCAAAAGTGAATAAATTATCCTCGCGAGCGAGTTGGCTGAAAAACACCACTTGGAGCAATAAATCCCCGAGTTCCTCGTGTAAATTAGCGGGGTTTTGTTGCTCAATGGCTTCCACCACCTCATAGCTTTCTTCTAATAAACAGGGAATCATTGTGTGGTAAGTTTGTTTGAGAGCCCAAGGGCAGCCACCATTGGGATCGCGTAATTTGGCGATGAGTTCAACGAAATTGGAGATAGAATTGTTCATATTTCTTGAGTATGTGTGTTTAGATAAAAATTAAGGTAGAAAATAATACAAGGTGATTATTAGCGATGCAAAAATTTCTTTTTAAAGACGTTTTTATTGATAAAAATAAATGTTTTTTTAAAAACGTGATCCAGTGCATATTTTTTTTATTACACAAGTGTTAGTATTACTACAGAAGCAATTCATTTACCCTAGATATAAGAGAAAGGAGCAAATTATGTATAAACACGTTTTAGTTGCTGTTGATCTTTCAGATGAAAGTGCATTTTTAGTGGAAAAAGCTGCGAGTGTTGCGAAAAGAAATGAGGCAAAATTATCTATTATCCACGTTGATGTTAATTTCTCAGATCTTTATACGGGGTTGATTGATGTCAATATGTCTTCGATGCAAGATCGAATTTCTACTGAAACTCATCAAGCATTGGTACATTTGTCCGAGCAAGCGAGTTATCCGATCTCTGAGAAACTAAGTGGCAGTGGTGATTTGGGGCAGGTATTAGTTGATGCGATTGATAAATATGATGTTGATTTGTTAGTAACGGGACATCATCAAGATTTTTGGAGTAAATTAATGTCTTCAACCCGTCAGGTAATGAATGCAATTAATGTTGATATGCTGGTGATTCCGTTACGAGACGAATAAAAGTTATTTCAATTTATTTAGACAGTGATCTGTACACTAACTATGATCGATTCAACTTTCATAAAAGGTACAGATCCTTTTATTTTTTTATACAGAGAAAAAAGTTTTTTCTAAATTTTAAAAATATGACACAATAACGAGATTTGATATGAATTTATTGGGAATACAATAAGGCATTTTAATGAAAACAACCGCAGAAATTAGAAAATCTTTCCTTGATTTTTTTCATAGTAAAGGACATCAAATTGTCCCGAGCAGTTCGCTTGTTCCAGAAAACGATCCTACCTTATTATTTACTAATGCAGGAATGAATCAGTTTAAAGACGTTTTTCTTGGTTTGGATAAACGTCCTTATTCTCGTGCAACAACCGCACAAAGGTGTGTGCGTGCAGGCGGAAAACATAACGATTTAGAAAACGTAGGTTATACCGCACGTCATCACACCTTCTTTGAAATGCTAGGTAATTTCAGTTTTGGTGATTATTTTAAACAAGATGCAATCACTTTTGCGTGGGAATATTTAACCTCACCAGAGTGGTTGAGGCTACCAAAAGAAAAACTTTGGGTAACGGTGTATGAAACCGATGATGAAGCCTACGATATTTGGCATAAGCAAGTGGGTGTTCCAGCAGAACGTATTATTCGTATTGGCGATAATAAAGGTGCACCTTATGCCTCTGATAATTTCTGGCAAATGGGAGATACTGGTCCGTGTGGTCCTTGTACCGAGATTTTTTACGATCACGGTGATCATATTTGGGGTGGACCGCCGGGTTCACCAGAAGAAGATGGCGATCGCTATATTGAGATCTGGAATATCGTCTTTATGCAGTTCAACCGCCAAGCTGATGGCACAATGGAAAAATTACCAAAACCATCAGTGGATACAGGAATGGGCTTAGAGCGTATTACCGCCGTATTACAGCACGTTAATTCCAACTATGATATTGATATTTTTAAAACCCTTATCGCAAAAGCAGCAGAATTGACAGGTGAGAAAGATTTAGGCAATAAATCCTTACGCGTAATCGCAGACCACATTCGTTCGTGTGCATATTTGATTGCTGATGGCGTGTTGCCATCTAATGAAGGGCGAGGCTATGTACTCCGCCGTATTATCCGTCGAGCGGTTCGCCACGAGCATTTGTTAGGTGCGAAAGATGCCTTTTTCTATAAACTTGTGCCAACCCTTGCAGAAGTAATGGCGGAAGCGGGTAAAGAAATCAAAGATAATCAAGCACATATAGAAAAAATCTTACGCTTAGAAGAAGAACAATTTGCACGCACCTTAGAACGAGGTTTGACCTTATTAGATGAAGCCTTAAGCCAAGTGAAAGACGGTGTGCTGTCTGGTGAAGTGGCGTTCAAACTTTATGATACCTTTGGTTTCCCACTCGATCTTACTGCCGATGTGTGCCGTGAACGTGGCATCACTATTGATGAAGCTGGCTTTGAGCGTGAAATGGAAGCACAACGTCAGCGTGCACAATCAGCCAGCCAATTTGGTATGGATTATAACAACGTTATTCGTGTGGACGGTTTAACCGCATTTGAAGGTTATAGCGAATCGGAAAGTCTTGCAAAAATCACCGCACTTTTCTATGAAGGTAAGCCGGTAGAACAAATTAGTGCTGGACAAAGTGCGGTGGTAATTTTGGAAAATACGCCATTTTATGCAGAATCTGGTGGTCAAGTAGGTGATACAGGGCGTTTAGAAGGGCAGAACTTCTTGTTCAACGTTACTGATACGCAAAAATATGGTCAAGTATTTGGGCATATTGGTGTGCTTGCAGAAGGCACGTTAAGCGTTGGGCAATCGGTGAATGCCGTTGTTGATGTAGCACGCCGTAAACAAATTTCCTTAAACCACAGTGCAACGCACTTATTACACGCCGCATTACGCCAAGTGCTAGGCAAGCACGTTGTGCAAAAAGGCTCGTTGGTATCAGACAATTTATTACGTTTTGACTTTGCACAACCTGAAGCCATTTCTAAAGAACAGCTGTTTGAAGTGGAAAAATTAGTGAACCAACAAGTGCGTGCTAATCACCTTATTCAAACTGAAATTATGGATTTAGATGCGGCTAAAGAAAAAGGTGCAATGGCATTATTTGGAGAAAAATACGCCGAACAAGTGCGTGTTCTCACAATGGGCGATTTTTCTATTGAACTTTGTGGAGGGATTCACGCTCAATATACGGGTGAGATAGGTTTATTCAAAATCATCAGTGAAACTGCTATTGCGGCGGGCATTCGCCGCATTGAGGCAGTGACGGGCGAAGTGGCGATCGATTGGCTTAATCAACAAATGACAATCTTGACACAAAGTGCAGATTTATTGAAATCTGATGCGAATTCACTGGCAGATAAAATTCAGCAGTTACAAGATAAAGCAAAAAAAGCAGAAAAAGAATTACAACAGTTAAAAGAAAAAGCCGCAATGCAAGCCGGATCTTATCTTGCTAAAAGTGCGGTGGAAATTAACGGGATTTCTGTTGTGTTACAACAACTAGATGGAATGGAAACCAAATCACTACGCGTGATGGTAGATGATCTGAAAAACCAACTTGGCTCAGCAATTATCGCCTTTGCATCCGTATTTGAGGGTAAAGTGAACTTAGTCGTTGGTGTAACCTCAGACTTAACCTCTAAAGTTAAAGCTGGAGAATTAGTTAACCTAATGGCTCAGCAAGTTGGAGGAAAAGGTGGTGGTCGTCCTGATATGGCTATGGCAGGCGGATCACAACCTGAAAATGTCGAAAAAGCCCTTTCTATGTGTAAGGAGTGGCTACATTCACATTTATAATGAAAAATTTTGTGCCGTAGCTCACAACTTTGAGGTTTGTTCATCACATTGTGAATATAAATGCGGTAACATTAATTAGGTAGATGTTCCTTTGGAAGGGGGTAAATTATCGATAGGATGTCGAATAAGAGAATGAGGAGGTTGTATGCTAATCTTAACCAGAAAAGTTGGCGAAAGCTTACTCATTGGTGATGAGATTTCTATTACGATATTAAGTGTTCGTGGTAATCAGCTCAAAGTGGGTGTGAATGCGCCGAAAGAAGTGTCTGTCTATCGAGAAGAAATTTACCAACGTATTAGAGAAGCAAAAGATGAGCAATCATCTTAATTAAGAAAAGGAAGTGGATGTTATGGGTAAATTAACTTGTTTTAAAGCGTATGATATTCGTGGTCGTTTGGGCGATGAATTGAATGTGGATATTGTCTATCACATTGGTCGAGCATTTGGACAGTTTTTAAAGCCTAAAACTATCGTTGTTGGTGGTGATGTTCGTTTAACCAGTAAAGAATTGAAGAGTGCTGTAACAAATGGCTTGTTAGATTCTGGGGTAAACGTAATTGATTTGGGTGAAACAGGAACAGAGGAAGTTTATTTCGCCACCTCCTTTCTTAACGCTGATGGTGGTATTGAAGTAACCGCAAGCCATAATCCAATGGATTATAATGGACTAAAATTGGTACGTGAGGGATCGCGGCCGATTAGTGCGGATACTGGACTTGCCGATATTCAACGTTTAGCGGAGGAAAATCATTTTCCACCGGTAGTGCAACGCGGTGAATATAAACAACTTTCTGTATTAGGTGACTACGTTGAACATTTATTATCTTATATTAATGTAGATAATTTGAAACCAATGAAGTTGGTGATTAATTCTGGAAATGGGGCCGCAGGACACGTGATTGATGCTATAGAAGCTCAATTCAGAGCTAAACGTGTACCTGTGGAATTTATTAAAATTCATAATAATCCAGATGGTACATTTCCTAATGGTATTCCTAATCCTATTTTGCCAGATAATCGCCAAGATACGATTGATGCGGTATTAACATATCAAGCGGATATGGGGATTGCTTTTGATGGCGATTTTGATCGTTGTTTCCTTTTTGATGAAAATGGTGGCTTTATTGAGGGCTATTATATTGTTGGTCTTTTAAGTCAAGCTTTTCTGCAAAAAAATAAAGGAGCGAAAATCATTTATGATCCTCGCTTAATTTGGAATACCGTCAAATTAGTGGAAGAAAATGGCGGAGAGGCTGTAATGTCTAAATCGGGCCATTCTTTCATTAAAGAAAAAATGCGTGCTGTAGATGCTATTTATGGAGGAGAAATGAGTGCACATCACTACTTCCGAGATTTTTTCTACTGTGACAGTGGGATGATTCCTTGGTTGTTAGTAATGGAGCTTGTTTCTACTACAGGAAAATCACTAGGTGAACTAGTAAATGAAAGTATTAATACTTTTCCATCACCTGGAGAGATCAATAGTAAATTAGTAGATGCACAAGCAGCTATTGCTCGTGTGCGAGCCGCTTATGAGGAAAATGCGATTTCTGTGAATGAAATTGATGGCATTAGTATTGAGTATCCAAATTGGCGATTCAATTTGCGTACTTCAAATACTGAGCCTGTGGTGCGTTTAAATCTTGAAACTCGAGGTGATAGAAAACTTATGTTGGAAAAAACCGAAGAGATTTTGGCTCTGCTACGGCAATAATTGATTAAAACATCATAATTTATGATGTGGAGTTAATGATTTCAAGTGGCTATTTAGTAGCCACTTTCTTTACTATATATTCTTAACGGATATAACATATTTGTGTTTTGGGAAAAAGGAAAAATAATGAAAGCCGTCATTCCCGTTGCAGGACTTGGAACTCGAATGTTACCTGCAACAAAAGCGATTCCAAAAGAAATGCTCACATTGGTTGATAAACCACTGATTCAGTATGTGGTTAATGAATGTGTTTCTGCGGGTATTAAAGAGATTGTTCTTGTTACGCATTCTTCAAAAAATGCTATTGAAAACCACTTCGACACCTCTTTTGAGCTAGAAACAATGCTTGAAAAGCGTGTAAAACGTCAATTACTTGAAGAAGTTCGTTCTATTTGTCCGAAAGATGTAACCATTATGCACGTTCGTCAAGGTAATGCTAAAGGCTTAGGACACGCCGTACTCTGTGCCTTGCCTGTGGTTGGGAATCAACCCTTTGCGGTGGTGTTGCCCGATGTGTTATTAACAGATTTCAGTGCTGATCAGAAAAAAGAAAATTTGGCAGCAATGATAAAACGTTTTAAAGAAACTAATGCCAGCCAAATTTTGGTTGAGCCTGTTGCGGAAAAAGAAATCAGTAGCTATGGGATTGTGGATTGTGATGGGGTACAAATTCTCCCTGGTGAAAGTGCGAGGATTAAACGGATCGTAGAGAAACCGGCAATTGAAGAAGCTCCTTCTAATCTTGCCGTAGTTGGACGTTATGTTTTTTCTGCGTCAATTTGGGAATTGCTTGCGAAAACGCCTGTTGGTGTAGGAGATGAAATTCAACTAACTGATGCGATTGATATGCTGATTGAAAAGGAAAGCGTAGAGGCATTTTATCAAACAGGTGGAAACTTTGATTGCGGTGATAAGCTAGGTTATATGAAAGCTTTTGTTGAATATGGTGTAAATCATCCAAAACTTGGAAATGATTTTTGCATTTATTTAAGAAATTTTGTCAAGACGCTTTAGTATATTCTGTGAGGGTTCTGTCTAGGACTCTCTTTTTTATTCCATTCAAAAAATCGCTATTCTTTAGAATTTATCCAAATTAATCCAGTATTTATCGTTGAACATTGAATTTACATAAAGATTTATTGAAAAATGCTAATGCAATCTTGACAATAAAATCATAAAACTCTATAAACTTTGTTGTTTTTAGTGAATTGT
Source organism: Avibacterium paragallinarum (assembly GCF_900450705.1). Lineage (GTDB taxonomy): Bacteria > Pseudomonadota > Gammaproteobacteria > Enterobacterales > Pasteurellaceae > Avibacterium > Avibacterium paragallinarum. Next base: position 569,147 of record NZ_UGHK01000001.1, on the reverse strand, counting down.
AAGTTGTTTTATTGATTGTATAAAAGTTAATACTATATTTTGAGAGGTTAATAAAATGTTATCTGGAAAAGATGTGATGGTGCTAGGAATGATGATCTTCTCCCTCTTTTTAGGGGCTGGGAATATTATTTTTCCTCCAATGGAAGGATATTATGCTGGAACGCTATGGCTTTGGGGGGCATTAGGTTTTTTATTAACAGGCGTGTTTATGCCTTTTATTACCCTCATTGTTGTAACGCTAAAAGGGCGTGGAGAAGCATTGTCTGGTGATTTGCCGAAATGGGCACAGGTTATGTTTTGGACGATTTTATATTTGGTGATCGGTTCAACCTTTGCAATGCCAAGGGTTACTAATGTTGCTTATGAGATGGCGTGGCAACCATTGAATTTATTATCTGGAGAGTATTCTCACATCATTTTTGTTACCGTGTTTAACTTGATTGGTATGGGATTTATGCTTGGTCGTAGCACAATGATTTCAAGCATTGGAAAATTTATGGCACCTGCATTGCTTGTATTATTGACGATTGTTGCTTTCAAAGTGATTAATTCACCGATTTCTCCGATTGTCGAGCCAAGCAATGCTTATAAAGATCATTCAGCGATCGCAACAGGGTTGATTGGTGGTTACCAAACAATGGATGTACTTTCAGCAATGGCATTTGGTGGTATTGTTTCACGTGCTTTGGCAGTGAAAGGTGTATCAAATAGCAAAGCGATTGTACGTTATACCCTTGTCGCTGGGACAGTTTCTGTTGTGCTGCTGAGTTTACTGTATTTATGTTTATTTTATTTAGGTGCAACAGGGGAGCAAGTAGCGAAAACCTCAAGTAATGGAGGGCAACTTTTTGCTCAGTATGTGAATGTATTGTTTGGGCGTGAAGGTTCTTGGATTATGAGTGGCATTGTTCTTTTAGCCAACCTTACTACGCTTGTAGGCGTCACTAGTGCTTGTGCGGATTACTTTTCAAAATTCCATCCTCGTTTAACTTACACTTTCTTCGTTGTGTTATTTACAATCAGCACGATTATTATTTCAGAAACAGGACTGAATACCTTATTGCGTGTCACAATTCCTGCCTTATTATTAATTTATCCTATCGCAATTATGCTCGTGGTAATGCAGTTATTACGCGAAAAATTGGGCATTAGCCGCAGAGGTTATAATCTTATTATTGGTATCACAGCATTATTCAGTGTTACCGATAGTTTAAAAAATATGGAATTATTACCGCGCTTTATTCAAAGCCTATTAGAAAAAGTACCTTTGCATCAAGAAGGACTAACTTGGTTATTGCCAACATTATTTGTAGTAATGCTATGTACTTTGTGTAAACGCAAAAAACTGTCTTCTTAGTATAGTTGTTTAAGCTTAAAATAGGACAAGGCTTTGCTCCTCAGATAGCCGAAATAGGATGACAAGGCAAAGATAACTTAAGATCAAACGACTATAATTAAGCCCTCTAATGAGGGTTTAATTTATTAAGTGCGGTGTTTTTTTATTATTTTGTTCTTGGCTGATTCAGCGGTAGAATGCCCCTACTTAAACTAAGTTAGAGAAAATTATGTTAGATATAGTGTTATATGAGCCTGAAATTCCACAAAATACAGGAAATATTATTCGTCTCTGTGCCAACACGGGTTTCCGTTTACACTTAATTGAGCCTTTAGGCTTTGCTTGGGATGATAAGCGTTTACGTCGTTCAGGACTAGATTACCACGAGTTTGCAGACATTAAAAAGCACAAAAGCTTTGTTGATTTTCTTGCAGCTGAGCAACCCAAACGTTTGTTTGCAATGACAACCAAAGGGCATTTAGCACATAGCCAAGTTCGTTTTCAACAAGGGGATTATTTAATGTTTGGACCAGAAACAAGAGGTATCCCAATGGCTATTTTAGATGAAATGCTAGCAGAACAAAAAATTCGAATTCCAATGGTGAAGAATAGCCGTAGTATGAATTTATCTAATTCCGTTGCAGTAGCGGTTTATGAAGCTTGGAGGCAACTAGATTACTACGGTGTGTAGTTTAATTTGAAAAAATTAAACGGCATATTGGAAATTAAGCTAAGTTTGATAGCAATCTTGCGAGGGAAGTGCGGTGTTTTTTGGGATAAATTTATTACCGCACTTATATTTATTAGAACAAATGAAGATTTTTTAATCCTTCCACAACAATTTCAACACCTAAAGACATCAAAATTAATCCCATAATACGGGTAATAACATTGGAACCTGTTTTGCCCAGTTTTTTGATAAGTGGCTCAGAATAGCGAAGTAGAATATAGCAGCATAGTCCAAATAACGCGATAGTAATTGAAGTATAGGTATAATCCATTACAGTTGTTTGATTTGAACCAAATACGATAGTCGCACTGATTGAACCAGGTCCCGCCATAATTGGCATTGCAAGAGGTACAACAGCAATATTGTTATAATCATCGAAATTTTCTGCTTTTTCTTCTTTATTCATTTTATGATCCCCTATTTTCCCGTTAATCATCGTCAGAGCAATCATTGCAACGACAATTCCGCCTGCAATACGGAATGCGTCAATAGAAATGTGAAAAGCGTTAAGGATTAACTGACCAAAATAAAAGCTAACAAGCAAAATGACTGCCACTGAAAAACAGGTAATAAGTGCGGTACGATTTTGCTGCGTTTTATCAAAATCCGTCGTCATCGAATAGAAAATAGGAATTACTCCGAGTGGGTTCACTAGGGCAATGAGACTAACAAAAAATTGCACGTAAATTGAAATATCCATAGATTTCTCAAAGAAGTAATAAAGGGAGGTCTATTATAAGGTGTTCATTTTTGATGAACAAGCAAGAGCGGTTTTTTAGTGAAAATAAAACCTCCGAGAAGACCCAGAGGTTTTTTTGATGAAAGATGAAAATGGAAAATTGATTACCAGCCTTTAACCACGCCGTCTTTGAAGTGTTTTACCGCTTCTTGATACACTTCATCAGTTTGGTAAGCTTTCACGAAGTTTTTCACGGCATCGCTGTCTTTGTTGTCTTCACGCGCAACGATAATGTTCACATAAGGGGAATCTTTATCTTCCACAAACACGCCGTGTTCTTCAGTATTTAAGCCTACTTGACCCGCGTAAGTGTTGTTCACCACGGCTAAATCTACATCATCTAATGCACGTGCTGCCACTGACGTATCCACCTCTTTAATTTGGAGATTTTTCGGATTTTCTACGATGTCTAAAGAGGTTGCGAATAGGTTAGTGTTGTCTTTTAATTTAATTAAGCCTTGTTTTTCTAATAAAATTAATGCACGTGCAAGGTTACTTGGATCATTCGGTACGGCAATGATGGCACCATCTTGGAGTTCGTTTATATTTTTAATTTTTTTCGAATAGCCAGCTAATGGATAAACGAAAGTATTACCCACAATCACAAGATTTTTGTAACCGTGTTCTTGTGAATCTTTATCAAGATAAGGTTTGTGCTGCATTGCGTTCAGATCTAAATCACCGTTGCTTACCGCTGGGTTTGGTAATGAATATTCGTTAAACTCAACGAATTCCACATCTAAGCCATATTTTTCTTTTGCTACTTTCGCCGCAATTTCAGCTACTTGATGCTCAGGGCCAGACATTACGCCCACTTTAATTTTTTGTGCAGCAGGTTGTGCTGCGGCGGTTTCGGTTTTTTTGTCATCTTTACAAGCAGTTAGCGCTAAAACTGATGAAAGTGCTGCAACAGTGAATAATTTTTTAAAGTTCATTTTACTTTCCTTTTTATTGAGTTAAGTTGATGTTGAGATTAACGATGATCGAAATGATCCGCTAATTTGTTACCGTATTTTTCGCATAACATCACGATAAGTACGATGATAATGGTGGAAACCCAAAGCACATAAGGCATATTACGGTGTAAGCCGAATGAAATTGCGGTGTTACCTAAACCGCCGCCGCCTACCGCGCCGGCCATTGCGGAATAACCAATGAGCGTGACTAAGGTGAGTGTCATTGCTTTAATCAGAATTGGCAAGGCTTCAGGTAAATAAAAGCGTGTTACCAGCTGCCAAACGTTTGTTCCCATTGCTTTGGCGGTTTCCGTTAAACCCGTTGGAATATCGCCCAAGGCGTTCACCGTTAAACGTGCATAAAATGGCAATGCGGCAACACTTAACGGAATGATAGCCGCCGTTGTACCTAAGGTTGTGCCGACTAAGAAACGCGTTATGGGCATTAAATCGAAGAGTAAAATAATGAAGGGAATAGAACGGCCAACGTTAATAATCACTTCTAAAGTGCGGTTCAATTTTTTGTTATTTAGGATTTGTCCTTCTTTGGTTAAGAAGGTGATAATGCCCAGTGGCAAGCCAAATAGCACGGCAAAAAAGGTGGCCACAAGGCTCATATAAACGGTTTCAAATGAGCTATTGGCGATAAGCTGCCACACTTGTGGGGTAAGCTGGCGGGAAAATTCCGCACTAAATTCAGTCCACATAACCTAATACCTCCACACGAACATTATTTTCCATTAAATAAATCTTAGCTTGTGTAATGGCATCTTCATTGCCTTCCACTTCTGCGATGGTAAAACCAAATTTCACGCCACCTGCATAATCAATTTGCGAGGTGAGAATACTTAAATCCACCCCAAAACGTTTGGAGGCCTGTGAAAGCAACGGTGCGTCCACTGAGCGACCAGTAAACTCAAATTTAATGATTGGCCAAGCGTTTGAGTGTTTTGGTGTTGGCGATAATTTTTCCAAATATTCTTCAGGCAAATTAATGTGGAATGTTGAGCTAATAAATTGCTGCGCCAACTCGGTTTTAGGATTAGAGAAAATCTCACTCACCGAACCTTGTTCCACTAAACGCCCTTTATCAATCACCGCTACTTGATCGCAAATGCGTTTTACCACGTCCATTTCGTGCGTGATCAACAAAATAGTGATACCTAAAGTGCGGTTGATTTCTTTTAATAATTTTAAAATTGCTTGCGTGGTAGCTGGATCTAATGCACTGGTTGCTTCATCGCACAGTAGCACTTTTGGATCACTTGCCAACGCACGCGCAATCGCAACACGTTGCTTTTGTCCACCTGAAAGATTGGCTGGGTAAACATCGCGCTTTTCACTTAATCCAACTAAGGAAAGCAGCTGTTCCACTTTTTTTTGTTTGATATGGGCTTTGCTTTCACCTGCCAATTCCAACGGCAACGCGATGTTGCCATAAACAGTGCGCGAACTGAGCAAATTGAAATGCTGGAAAATCATTCCAATATTACGGCGCTCTTGAATGAGTTGGCTGTCGGATAAATGGGTTAATTCTTTACCATTTACCACCACCGAACCCGAAGTTGGGCGTTCCAACAAGTTTACACAACGGATAAGCGTGCTTTTCCCTGCGCCAGATGCGCCAATCACGCCACAAATTTGTCCTTTAGGAACGTGAAGATTGACATTATCAAGTGCGGTGATTTTTTTATCCGCAATGTCAAAAATTTTACTAAGGTTTTCTAGCTTAATCATATAAGCCCTTTTTAATATGCTTAAATTTAAGTTTTTTCGTATTTTAGACGTCTAGATTGCTATGTCAATATTTATTCACAACATTTTTAGAATGTTCAGCTATTAGTTAGAACAAAATTAAGTCATAATTGAGCGAAATAGCAAGAATAAAGATAAACAAGGATCAAAACGTGAATAAAGCAATTTTTCTCGATCGAGATGGCACGATCAACATTGATCACGGCTATGTACATCAAATTGATGATTTTCAATTTATTGAGGGTAGCATTGAAGCCTTACAGCAACTCAAAGCAATGGGCTATTTATTGGTGCTGGTTACTAATCAATCAGGCATTGCAAGAGGCTATTTTTCTGAACAACAATTCCTACAACTCACAGAATGGATGGATTGGTCGCTGGCGGATCGCGGTGTGGATTTTGATGGTATCTATTATTGTCCTCATCACCCTGAGGGTAAAGGCGAATATAAAGAAGATTGTGATTGTCGTAAACCAAAGTCAGGAATGCTATTGCAAGCGATTAAAGAATTACATATCGATCCCGCACAGTCTTTTATGGTGGGGGATAAAAAAGAAGATATGCAGGCTGGCAAAGGGGCTGGCGTAAAAACCTGTGTTTTGGTGCGAACAGGAAAAGCAGTAACCGAAGAAAGTGAAAAATCTGCAGACATTGTGATAAATACTGTGGCAGATTTGCCAGCGTTAATAAAGAAACTTAACAAATAAATGAAGTGCGGTAAAAAAGTTGCTAATTTTTGATCTGCCCCCAAAAAGTTAGACTATATTCTAATTTCATTCAAGGACTGAGTTCTGTATTCCACAGGGCTTAGTTCTTTGAGCTTCACTTGAATACGCTCATTGTTGTAGTAATGAATGTACTCGTGAATCACTTTTTCAAGCTGTTCAAAGGTTTCAAACCGCTTGCCAAAGTAACATTCCGTCTTCAATCGCCCGAAAAATTTCCATCGCACCATTATCAAGGCAATTGCCTTTTCTCGATATACTTTGCTTAATACCGTGTTTTTTCAATATCTCCCGATAACCCATCATTTGATACTGCCACCCTTGGTCGGAATGCAGTATCGGTTTTTCCCCCGCTAATCGGTTCACCGCCTGGGTCAGCATTCTGGTTATCTGCTCAAAATTCGGACTTCTCGCCACATCATAAGCAATAATTTCGTTATTAAACAAGTCTTTAATCGGCGATAAATACACTTTGCCTTCCGCACATTTGAACTCGGTGATATCCGTTACCCACTTCTCATTCGGCATCGTTGCCGTAAAATCCCGTTGCAACAGATTATCGGCAATGTGTCCCACTTTGCCTTGGTAAGAACGATATTTTTTCTGCTTACTTTTTCCTTTTAACCCCAAACGTTGCATTATCGCTTGCCCCCTTTTGTGGTTGATAATCAAGTATTTCCTTAATTCCAAGGTAATTCGACGATAACCATAATTTTCGTCATTTTTGCGATAAATTTCCTCTATTTTCTGTGAAATCGCTACATTTTTATCCGACTTTGGCTTGAGATGATAAAAGAACGAACTGCGTGCCAATCCGATTAGCCTGAGTAACAATTCCAACGGGAAACGCGAGCGTAAGGCATTTACGATGACGGCTTTTTCTGCATTTTTTGTTGGTTGAGTTCCTGCAACTTTTTTAGCATTGCATTCTCCGCTTCTAATTCCAAAATTCGGTAACGCAAGCGTTCTTCTTCTGTTTTGGGCGTTGGTGGCATTTTAGGTGAGTTGAGTTTCATACTTGGACGACCTTTAGGTTTGAGTAATAACCCATCTATACCTTGTTTTTCAAAGCGTTGCAACCATTGACTAATTATCCCTGAACTGGGGATATCAAAGCGAAAGCAGGCGGCTTCAGCGGAGCACTGGCCTTTTTTGATAGCTTGAATAACCTTTAATTTAAACTCAACAGAATAACATCGTTTTTTACCTAACACAGCTAATCCATTGATTCCATTATGATTAAATTTCGCAATCCAACGTGCTAACGTGCTTTGGGGAAGCTGAAAATACTGGCGAGTAAGCGAACGGTTTTTTCCATTTTGATGATAAAAGTCGAGCACTTGTTGTTTGAAACGTTGAGTATATTTAGTCATAAAAAATCTGCACCTTAATCAGTTGGTTATTTAGTCCAACTTTTGGGGTGCAGATCAAAATACCGCACTTTGATAGGGAGGTTTTATTATGCCAACATTATTATCAATGAAAAATATTACTAAGAAGTTTGGTGATATTACTGCATTAAATAATATTTCCATTGAATTAAATGAAGGGGAAATTCTATCACTTTGTGGTGAAAACGGCTCTGGAAAATCAACTTTAATGAAGGTGCTATGCGGAATTTATCCTTATGGGGATTATTCAGGAGAAATTTATTTTTCAGGTGAGCCACTTATCGCAAAGAACATTAAAGATACAGAAGAAAAAGGGATTTCAATTATTCATCAAGAACTGACATTAGTTAAAAATATGACCATCTTGGAAAATATGTTTTTAGGTAATGAAATGTGTCGTAGCGGAATTACAGATGACAATCAAATGTACTTACGCTGTAAAACCATTTTACAACAAGTTCAGTTAGATATTGATCCTAATACGAAAGTTGGAGAATTGGGATTAGGTCAGCAGCAATTAGTGGAAATTGCTAAGGCATTAAATAAGCAGGTTCGTTTATTAGTACTTGATGAGCCAAGCGCATCTTTAACGGAAAAAGAAACAGAAATTCTACTTAATCTTGTACTCGATCTGAAAGCCCATAATATCGCTTGTATTTATATTTCCCATAAACTCAATGAAGTAAAAGCGATTTCAGACAAAATTTGTATTATTCGTGATGGAGAGAATATTGGCACGCGCCCTTGTGCTGAAATGAGCGAAGACGACATTATCACGATGATGGTAGGACGAGAAATTACCTCTCTTTATCCTTATGAACCCCATCCCATTGATGAAGAAATTTTGCGTGTGGAAAAACTTTCTGCTTGGCATCCAATTAATCGGCATATTAAACGTGTTGATGAGGTTAGCTTTCGCCTACACAAAGGAGAGATTTTAGGTGTTGCAGGTTTAGTCGGCTCTGGACGAACCGAAATGGCGCAATGCCTATTTGGTTCTTACCAAGGAAAGCAACAAGGTGAAATTCTTTTACAAGGTAAGCCTATTAACATTAGAAATTGTGCTGATGCGATTGCACATCATATTGTTATGGTGCCAGAAGATCGTAAAAAACAAGGCATTATTCCTATTATGGCGGTAGGCAAAAATATCACTTTATCTTCACTAAATAAATATTGTGTGGTAGGCAATGTGATTAATGAGCCTTTGGAAGAAACAGTTATTCAACAATCTATCGAAAAATTGACGGTAAAAACATCAAGTCCCGATTTAGCGATTGGGCGTTTAAGTGGTGGTAATCAACAAAAAGCCATTTTAGCAAAATGTCTTTTACTTAACCCAAATATTCTTATTTTAGATGAACCGACTCGAGGGATTGATATTGGGGCGAAATATGAAATTTATAAATTGATTAGCCAACTTGCAAGCCAAGGGGTGGCAATTATCGTGATTTCTTCTGAGTTACCAGAGGTCTTGGGAATAAGTGATCGCGTATTAGTGATGCACCAAGGGAGAATTAAAGCCGATCTTATTAATGATAATTTAACGCAAGAACAAGTGATGGAAGCAGCACTTAAGGAGTAATTATGTCTAAGTTAAAATCCATTAATTTACAAGTTTATATTATGTTAATTGCCATTGTTGTCATTATGGTATTTTTCTCGTTTGCAACAGAAGGGGCTTATTTAAGTGCAAGAAATATTTCTAATTTATTACGTCAAACATCCATAACAGGGATTCTTGCGATAGGAATGGTATTTGTGATTATTTCTGCTGAAATCGATCTTTCTGTTGGCTCATTAATGGGGCTATTAGGTGGTTTTGCAGCAATTACGAATGTATGGTGGGATTGGCCACTTTCATTAACCATTGTTGTCACTCTTGCGCTAGGGATCTTGCTTGGTGCGTGGAATGGTTGGTGGGTTGCTTATCGGAAAGTTCCTTCTTTCATCGTGACTCTTGCCGGAATGTTAGCTTTCCGTGGTGTCTTAATTGGTTTAACAAATGGAACAACAGTTTCCCCCATTAGCACTGAAATGACAATGATTGGTCAGGGATACCTCTCTGATTTCATTGGAATGCTCATTGGTATGATTGCGATTGTTGGTTTTATTAGTTGGGGAATTTACCAACGGCAAGCCAGACGAAACTTAAATCTTAGCGTGCCTTCCGGCTCACAGGAAACCTTAAAATATGGCTTATTTGCATTAGGCATACTTGGCGCGATCTATTTATTAAATGATTATCGTGGCATTCCATTCCCAGTATTATTGCTCGCATTGCTTGCCGTGATTGGAATGTTTATCGCGAAAAAAACCGCTTTCGGACGCCATATTTATGCCATTGGTGGCAATATTGAAGCAAGATTATCTGGTATCAATGTTGAAAAAGTAAAATTAATCATTTTCTCAATGAATGGATTGATGGTAGCGATTGCTGGTTTAATTTTAAGCGCACGACTTGGCGCAGGTGCGCCTTCAGCAGGACAAAATGCAGAGCTTGATGCCATTGCTGCCTGCGTTATTGGTGGTGCAAGCTTAGCAGGGGGAATTGGTAGCGTTTACGGCGTTGTTATCGGTGCATTTATTATCGCCTTACTTGATAATGGAATGAGTATGTTAGATGTACCGACATTCTGGCAATATATTGTAAAAGGCAGTATTTTACTACTTGCTGTATGGGTTGATACGATGAGTAAGAAGAAAGTATAGTTACCTAAAGTTGATAAAAAACAGCGTTAAAAAAGACACAACGCTGTTTTGAATCAATAAAAAATAACACCGCACTATAGATTTTCAAACCAGCTCTCTAAAATGAGACAAGCTGCAATACTATCCACTTTTCCCTTTTCCAGTGCTTTAAATCCACCTCGTTGAAATATTTCTGCACGAGCTTCCGTAGTAGTTAGACGTTCATCATGCAGAACAATTTGTACACCAAAACGGCTATGTAAACGATTAGCAAACTTTTTTGCTCTAGCAGTAAAAGGCTGTTCCGTTCCATCCATATTTAAAGGCAATCCAACAACAACAATATTAGGTTTCCATTCTTGCAAACATTTATCAATAGCTTGCCAGTTTGGTATACCATCTTGTGCTTTAAAAGCGTTTAATGGTTGTGCCGAGCAAGTAATACTTTGCCCTACAGCACAACCAATACTTTTTGTACCAAAATCAAAAGCAATTGCAGTAATTCCCATTAACAATGTCCTGCTTGATAAGCAAAATTATGTTGCTGTATTCCGAGTAATTGATTAGCTGCAAGCCAACGTTCTGAATATGGCATATCAAATAAAATATGCTCATTTGCGGGTACGATTAACCAATCATTATTCGCAATTTCTCTCTCAAGCTGAGTTGGAGACCAACTCGCACAACCTAAAGCGACTAGGCATTTTTCTGGAGCTTGGGGTGTACCAAGAGAATCAATGACATCTGCTGATGTAGTAAGCCATAAATTACTAGCCAATTTTTGGCTATGCAAAAACGGCGTTTGAGATGAAGTATGAAGAATAAAACCACGTTCAAGATTTGTTGGACCACCTGCAAGAACCAAATCATTTGGATATTGACGATTATCTGCCATCATAAAATTCATTTTTATACACAATTCAGCGATGCTGAGATCTGTAGGTTGTGTAAGGACCAATCCCATTGCTCCTTGCTCATTATGCTCACAAATATAAATGACAGAACGGATAAAATGTTCATCTATCAAATGTGGCATAGCAATTAAAAAATGGTTTTGTAGTTGCATATTTTTTCCTAATTATAGCTATCGGAGTTAAGCTAGATCACCAAAACAAACTTGTAATGCCGTAATTGCTGTTAATGCGGCTGTTTCCGTACGTAAAATACGTTTTCCAAGTAAAATTTCTGTAAATCCTTGATCTTTTGTTTGAGCAATTTCTTGCGGAGATAATCCACCTTCTGAGCCAATGAGCAAACGTATTCCTGTCGTTGGAATATATGGCAATGTACTGATTGAATATTGTGCTTTGGGATGCAAATTGAGTTTAAGTGTTCCATCTTGTTCTGCACACCAGTTAGCTAATTTCATCATTGGACGAATTTCAGGAATTACATTACGCCCACATTGTTCACAAGCTGAAATTGCTATTTTTTGCCATTGCTGAATTTTTTTTGCCATACGCTCTGTATCTAACTTAACACCACAACGTTCAGACCATAATGGAGTAATGATATTTACTCCCAATTCAACAGATTTTTGGATAGTAAACTCCATTTTCTCACCTCGAGAAATCACTTGCCCTAGATGAATATGAAGTGAGCTTTCCTTATCATCAAATTGGCGATCTAAAATTTCAACATTCACTGATCTTTTATTTATCTGCCTGATAATAGAAGGATATATATGGTTACTGCCGTCAAATAATTCAAGTTGTTCTCCGACTTTCATACGGAGAACTCGTGCCACATGATTTGTAGCATCCTCACTTAAATCACATTGCTTTTGGTGTATTAACGAAATTGGGTGATAAATTCTTGGTATTCGCATTTGTGCTAGTTCGTCATTAAGGTCGTATTATCATATCAGAAATTTGCTAGAAAAAAGCATTGCTCCTTTTTATTTTCAAAGAATATGCGTCGGAATAACATAATAGTTAATCACCTCTTTACAATTTGCCTAGCAAAAACAGCATAGAATTTTGAGAAAACGTACTATCCCCCCTCAATTCCGATCGCCTCGCAAAAACTGATCTGCACCCCAAAAGTTGGACTAAACAACCAACTGATTAAGGTGCAGATTTTTTATGACTAAATATACTCAACGTTTCAAACAACAAGTGCTCGACTTTTATCATCAAAATGGAAAAAACCGTTCGCTTACTCGCCAGTATTTTCAGCTTCCCCAAAGCACGTTAGCACGTTGGATTGCGAAATTTAATCATAATGGAATCAATGGATTAGCTGTGTTAGGTAAAAAACGATGTTATTCTGTTGAGTTTAAATTAAAGGTTATTCAAGCTATCAAAAAAGGCCAGTGCTCCGCTGAAGCCGCCTGCTTTCGCTTTGATATCCCCAGTTCAGGGATAATTAGTCAATGGTTGCAACGCTTTGAAAAACAAGGTATAGATGGGTTATTACTCAAACCTAAAGGTCGTCCAAGTATGAAACTCAACTCACCTAAAATGCCACCAACGCCCAAAACAGAAGAAGAACGCTTGCGTTACCGAATTTTGGAATTAGAAGCGGAGAATGCAATGCTAAAAAAGTTGCAGGAACTCAACCAACAAAAAATGCAGAAAAAGCCGTCATCGTAAATGCCTTACGCTCGCGTTTCCCGTTGGAATTGTTACTCAGGCTAATCGGATTGGCACGCAGTTCGTTCTTTTATCATCTCAAGCCAAAGTCGGATAAAAATGTAGCGATTTCACAGAAAATAGAGGAAATTTATCGCAAAAATGACGAAAATTATGGTTATCGTCGAATTACCTTGGAATTAAGGAAATACTTGATTATCAACCACAAAAGGGGGCAAGCGATAATGCAACGTTTGGGGTTAAAAGGAAAAAGTAAGCAGAAAAAATATCGTTCTTACCAAGGCAAAGTGGGACACATTGCCGATAATCTGTTGCAACGGGATTTTACGGCAACGATGCCGAATGAGAAGTGGGTAACGGATATCACCGAGTTCAAATGTGCGGAAGGCAAAGTGTATTTATCGCCGATTAAAGACTTGTTTAATAACGAAATTATTGCTTATGATGTGGCGAGAAGTCCGAATTTTGAGCAGATAACCAGAATGTTGACCCAGGCGGTGAACCGATTAGCGGGGGAAAAACCGATACTGCATTCCGACCAAGGGTGGCAGTATCAAATGATGGGTTATCGGGAGATATTGAAAAAACACGGTATTAAGCAAAGTATATCGAGAAAAGGCAATTGCCTTGATAATGGTGCGATGGAAAGCTTTTTCGGGCGATTGAAGACGGAATGTTACTTTGGCAAGCGGTTTGAAACCTTTGAACAGCTTGAAAAAGTGATTCACGAGTACATTCATTACTACAACAATGAGCGTATTCAAGTGAAGCTCAAAGAACTAAGCCCTGTGGAATACAGAACTCAGTCCTTGAATGAAATTAGAATATAGTCTAACTTTTTGGGGGCAGATCAAAACCACCGCACTTTTATTTACTCACTAGGATTTCTGCGTAAATTCAGTAAAATAGCTGAAGCGATTTACCTTTCTATTAATATTGAGAAAAAACGTAATATTGAGAAAAAACGATGACATCACTACTAGTTTCTGCCTTTATTTACCTTTTCGCCGCGGCGGTCGCCGTTCCTATTTCTAAACGCCTTGGGCTTGGCTCGGTGCTGGGCTATTTGCTGGCGGGCGTTGCCATTGGGCCGATTTTAGGGCTGGTTGGACAAGAAGCGGAAAAAGTGCAACACGTTGCGGAATTTGGCGTGGTAATGATGCTCTTCCTTGTGGGGCTTGAGCTTGAGCCGAAAACCCTGTGGGCGTTACGCAATAAATTGCTCGGGCTGGGAGGGCTACAAATGGGGCTGACCATTGCGGCGATCACGGGGATTGCTGTGCTGCTAGGTTATTCGTGGCAAATGGGGATCGCCGTTGGCTGCGTGCTAGCCGCCTCTTCCACTGCCATTGTATTGCAAACCTTAGGCGAAAAGGGGCTATTGAAAAGCCCAGGCGGGCAAAGCAGTTTTTCTGTGCTGTTATTTCAAGATATTGCGGTGATCCCCATTCTTGCCTTGCTACCTGTCCTCGCCTCACCTGAGCTATTCAATCAAGGGCAAACTGTGTCGGCGGAAAGCACCAACTTGCTCAGCGGGCTAACTGGCACGGCGAAAGCGGTCATCACCCTTGCGGTTATCACCTCTATCGTGCTGGGCGGGCATTTTCTCTCTCGCCCAATTTTCCGCTACATTGCCGCCAGCCGAATGCGAGAAATCTTCACCGCCTTTGCCCTTGCTTTGGTAATCGGCATCGCGGCGATGATGTCATTGATCGGACTTTCCCCCGCCTTAGGCACATTCCTTGCGGGCGTGGTGTTGGCAAACAGCGAATACCGCCACGAATTAGAAAGCAATCTCGAACCTTTCAAAGGGCTTTTGCTTGGGCTGTTTTTTATCACCGTCGGAGGAGGTATTGATTTTTCCTTATTATTCAATGACTTTGCAACCATTATGGGGATCACACTGTTAGTGCTGATCGTCAAAGCATTCATTTTGTGGGGGCTAGGTTTCTGCTTTCGGCTGGATAAACTCAACCGCAACCTCTTCGCCCTAAGCCTCGCCCCAGTAGGGGAATTTGGTTTTGTGCTGCTTTCGTTCACCACCCAAAACGCCATTTTACCCGAAACTTTGGCGGATAAATTTTTGCTCGTGGTCGCTATCTCAATGTTAGCCAGCCCGCTACTGTTTATTTTTTACGATAAAGTCATCGTGCCGCGAGCCACCCAATCGCAACAAAAAGAAAGCGATCCCATTGATGAAAAAAACGCCATTATCATCATCGGACACGGGCGTTATGGGCAAGTCGTAAACGGAATGTTGTTAAGTTGCGGCTATAAACCCACCCTCATCGATTACGACGCGGCGTTGGTGGAGGGCTTTACTCGCTACGGCGTAAAAAGCTATTTCGGCGACGGTTCAAGAGAAGATCTATTGGAAACTGCTGGCATCGCCGAAGCCAAACTATTAATCATCGCCATTGATAACAAAGAACAAGCTATTCAAATTGCCAACTTTGTGAACAAAAACTATCCACAGGTTGCTATTTTAGCCCGTGCCTACGACCGCTTCCACGTTTACGAATTATATCGTGCAGGGGCGAGGAATATCGTGCGTGAAACCTTTGATTCCGCCATCAGAAGCGGACGGCTCGCCCTCGAGCAGCTCGGCATCGACAAAGACAAAGCCCGAGCCATCGCCGAGCTTTATTACCACCGCGATCGCCACAGCGTGGCAGAAATGGCAAGCCATTACGATCCCGAACGCAAAATCTTCTCCGACCCCGAACTAATGGCACTGGGTCGCCGTCTTGATGCCGAAACCAAAGAAATGGTGGAAAAGCTATTACGCGACGAACCCGTAGATTGGGAACCAGGCGAAGAAAATCGACAAAAAGACATCACATAAAAGTGCGGTCATTTCTGCACGCATTTTTTCAACCACAGCACAACGCCCTTTTGGTGGGGCGTTGTCAGTCCACGGACTCCTCATTATGACAGCTCCCATTGATAAAAGGTGGGCGTATCAGAGTAAAAAACATTTTAAAAAACTTGTTAAATAAAACATTTTTCTTTTATTTTAAAATAAAAAATTAAATTTGCGATCTCTATCACAGATTTATCTTTCAAAATGAAATATTATTTATCTCAATGATTAAGTAATTAATCAGATTTAAACCCAAAAACTTTCATTTTGAGAGGTGTGAGATGGAATTTATTACACATAGTGCGGAATGGTTTATAGGGCTATTCCAAAAAGGGGGGGAGGTTTTTGTGAGTATGGTCACAGGAATTTTGCCGTTGCTGATTTCTTTATTGGTTGTGATGAATGCCTTGATCAAATTTATTGGTCAAGATCGTATTGAGCATTTAGCACAACGTAGTGCGGGCAACCCGATTTCTCGTTATTTAATCCTGCCTGTTTTTGGCACATTTGTTTTCTGTAATCCAATGACATTAAGTTTAGGTAAATTCTTACCTGAACGCTATAAACCCAGTTATTATGCGGCTGCATCTTATAGTTGCCATTCAATGAACGGCTTGTTTCCCCACATCAACCCTGGCGAACTCTTTGTTTATTTAGGCATTGCCAACGGTTTAACCACACTAGGGCTGCCTCTTGCTCCACTGGCGGTGAGCTATTTATTAGTGGGTATGGTGACGAACTTTTTCCGCGGTTGGATCACGGATTTCACAACGGCGATCTTTGAAAAACGTATGGGTATTAAACTCGATCGCGAAGTGCATTTATAGGGGGAAATGAAAATGACAAAAGCAATTTATATTGAAAAAGGCAACGGCGGCTGGGGCGGACCTTTAACCATTGCCGTTGAGCCAAACAAAAAAATTCTTTATATGACCGCAGGCACTCGCCCGAGTATTGTGGATCACCTCGTTGCCCTCACGGGTTGGGAGGCGGTTGATGGCTTTAAAGAGGGCGAGCCTGAAAACGATCAAATCGGCATTGCGATTATTGATTGCGGCGGCGTGCTACGTTGTGGGCTTTATCCGAAACGCCGTATCCCCACCATCAACATTCACGCTACGGGGAAATCAGGCCCACTCGCTGAATATATCGTGGAAGACATTTATGTTTCAGCGGTAAAAGAAGCCAATATCTCTTTGATTGAATCGGAAAATTCAGCCGTTTCAAAAAGCCCAACCACCGCTAGCCACAAGGTGAAAGATTACGATAGTAGCAAAAAAATCACCGAGCAAAGCGATGGCTTGCTGGCAAAAATTGGTATGGGAATGGGGGCTATCGTGGCGGTCTTTTTCCAAGCGGGGCGGGATACCATCGACACGGTGCTGAAAACCATTTTGCCGTTTATGGCGTTTGTTTCTGCCTTGATCGGTATCATCATCGCTTCAGGCTTAGGCGATTGGATTGCCCACGGCTTAACCCCACTCGCCAACAGTCCAATCGGTTTAGTTACGCTGGCGTTAATTTGTTCTTTCCCATTCTTATCGCCATTTTTAGGGCCGGGTGCGGTGATTGCACAAGTCATCGGCGTTTTAGTTGGGGTGCAAATCGGCTTAGGCAACATTCCGCCGCACCTCGCCTTGCCTGCGTTGTTCGCCATTAATGCCCAAGCCGCTTGCGATTTTATCCCCGTTGGCTTATCCCTTGCTGAAGCGAAGCAAGACACCGTTCGGGTTGGCGTGCCGTCTGTGCTGGTGAGCCGTTTCTTAACGGGGGCACCAACAGTTTTACTAGCGTGGTTTGTGTCCGCCTTTATCTACTAAACGCGATAAAAAAGTGCGGTGAAAAATGACCGCACTTTTATCTGAAGCCAGTATAGAAAAGTGAAATAACCCAATGCGTAATGCGAGATTATTAAAAAAATCAAACGGTTACAGTAAGGAGAAACAATGCAGATTATTTATCAAACAATATTCAATAAAATCGGGCGTTTCGCCCCTGAAGCCTTAGCGGAGAATATGCTCATCACCTTTAAGCAAGATGTGCCAGAAGAGCTTGAGGATTACTGTTTCATTCATTGCCACGGCGATCTTTTAGCAGAAGTCTGTGTGGGCGATTATGTGAGGTTTAACGATAACACGTTTGAAATCACGGCGGTGGGAAGTGTGGCAAATTTCAATTTAAAAGAATTAGGGCACGTTACCTTTCGTTTTGATGGTGCTATTACAGCAGAATATCCTGGCACAATTCATTTGAAAGGGAATATGCCAGCTGAAATAAAGGTCAATGATGTTTTAACCATTATAAAAAATTAGGAGTTGATATTATGGGAAAGAAAGTTGCAGTCATCGTTGGTGGCGGTCAAACCTTAGGGGCGTTTTTAGCTTCAGGCTTGGCGGAAAATGACTATGCGGTTGCGGTGGCGGATTTGAATGAAGCGAATGCGGAAAAAACCGCGAATGCGATCAATCACCATCTTGGGCAAAAATGTGCGGCAGGGTTTTATGTGGACGCAACCGATGAGCAAAGCGTGCAAGCTCTTGCCAATGCGGTTGATGCTCGTTTTGGACAGGTGGATTTGTTAGTTTACAGTGCGGGAATGGCGAAAGCCGCCCCCATTACGGAATTTAAAACCAAAGATTTTGACACTTCATTACAGGTGAACTTGGTGGGGTACTTTCTCTGTGCCAGAGAGTTTGCTAAATTAATGATTCGAGATGGCATCGCGGGGCGGATTATTCAGATCAACTCCAAATCGGGCAAGGTGGGGAGCAAGCACAACACGGGGTACAGTGCGGCAAAATTCGGCGGCGTGGGGCTGACCCAATCTTTGGCCTTAGATCTAGCAGAATACGGCATCACCGTGCATTCTTTAATGTTGGGGAATTTGCTCAAATCGCCGATGTTCCAATCGCTCATTCCACAATATGCGGAAAAATTAGGCATTCCAGCGGATCAAGTGGAGCAGGCATATATTGACAAAGTGCCTTTGAAACGGGGGTGCGAATATCAAGATGTGCTGAATGTGCTACTGTTTTACGCCAGCGAAAAAGCCGAATATTGCACGGGGCAGTCGATTAATATCACAGGGGGGCAGGTGATGTTTTAATTTTGCTTGTGCCGTACAGATTCTCTCCGCTGTACGGCAATCATTTCAGTTTTGGGGCATAGGAAATCACTCTCATCGCAAAAAATCTTTTAATTCTTTTAAATAATGCGGTAAAAACGTTTAAAATAAGGAAATTTTTATGCAAAATATAACAAATTCACTCATTATTGTGGCGATAATTGCTTGGTTGTTACAGATCATTTTGGGGTGGAGGCAATTATCTCAATTTAATAAAGAATTTGAGAAATTATGTAAACAAGGGAATGTAGGCGTAGGTCGCACGCAAGGTCGATTTAAACCTAAAGTGGTCATTGCCATCGCTTTTGATCAGGATTATCGTGTTGTCAATGCGATTATATTAAAAGGATTAAGCGTATTTTCTCGAGCAAAAACAATCACAACGTTAAAAGGTTTATTGCATAGTGAAATTATTCCAGAGCTTATTTTCCCCAAAGATAAACAGAGCCAGCAGGCTCTCAAGGAAGCACTTCAACTGCGATAAATCCTAAAAATGGATTTATTATGAAACCCAAAGAAAGACAACTTGCGATCTTAAATTATTTACAAACTCACGGTAAAACGGCAGTTGATCAATTAGCCGAATTTTTTTCAACCACAGGCACAACAATTCGTAAAGATCTCACCGCACTTGAAAAAGCAAAGAAAGTGCTTCGCACTTATGGTAGCGTTGTCTTGCGAGAGCAAGAAAAAACAACGGAAACCGAATTGCCGATGACAAATAAAACGCACATCAATTTGGAGCAAAAAAAGAAAATCGCTCAAGCTGCCGTGAAATTCCTCAAAGATGGCGATTCCATCATCATTGATTCTGGCAGTACGGTTTTGCAGATGATCCCTTATCTTGCCGAATTAAATAATCTCACCATTATGACCAACAGCCTACATATTATGAATAGCCTCGTTGCATTGGAAAAAGAACACGAACTTTTGATGTGCGGCGGCACATATCGAACAAAATCGGCTTCATTGCATGGCATTTTAGCGGAAGCAACGTTTGAAAAATTCTCATTTGATAAACTGTTTATTGGCACTGATGGCTTTGATTTAGAACTCGGTTTAACCACCTTTAACGAAGTACACGGCGTGAGTAAAGCAATGACGAATGCCGCAAGGCAAATTATCGTTTTGGCAGATTCCTCAAAATTTGGACGGCGTAGCCCAAATATTGTTTGTCCATTAGAAAAAATTGATGTTGTGATTACGGATAATTTACTTGATGAACAAACACACCAAGCCTTGTTAAATAAAGGGATTGCGGTGGTGATTGCGGATTAAAAAGGGCTGGATTGCCCTTTTTTCTTGAAATGTGATATTTATCGTACAACCGCTTTCGTTCTCACCACTTCCCCATTATCAAAAAACAACGAGATCGGGAAAGTTTCCCCTTGTTTGAGGGAATTAGGGAGATCGAACACCATAATATGCTGTCCACCGTGTTTTAGGCTCAGGCGTTGATGAGCGGGGATTTCAATGGTGTTGAGATCGGTCATTCTGCCCTGTTGCATTCCGTGTAAAGCGAAGCGGGCGGGGATTTCGCTTTCCACAAAGGCGAGCTGAACGTTTTCATTGCCGTTATTTTCAAGTTGCATAAAAATCGCACTGGGTTCGCCCGCTTGTTGGGTTGCGGCGATACTGGCTTGGCTGACGAGAATTTCCGCCTGTGCGGCGATTGCTAAGGTTGCGAAAAGTGCGGTGCTAATTAGGCATTGTTTTTTGTTGGCTTTCATTTTTTCTTTTTCCGTTGAGATTGAACCCGTTCAGTATAGCAAGAATTTAACTGGTGTGTTCAGCTTTAAAAAAAGGGGGAAAAATGCTATATTGCTCGCCATTTTAATCACATTTTACCTTCAACATCACGATCGATATTACGATGGCAGATTATTACGAAATCACCCTAGCCTTGGCGGGCGTGTGCCAAGCCGCGAAATTAGTGAAACAATTTGCGCACAATGGCGAGGCGGATTCGCAAGCCTTTGAAACCAGCTTGCAAACGTTGCTACAAACCGCCCCTGAAAATACCCTTGCTGTCTATGGCGGTGAGGCGAAGTATTTGAAATTAGGGCTGGAAACCTTAATGGAGCAGTTAAACGGCAGCGATGCGGAACTCACTCGTTATTGGGTGAGCTTGCTTGCCTTAGAGGGCAAACTCAATAAATCCCCTGAGGCAAAAACCCAGCTCGCTCAACGCCTTGCGTATTTGCCATCGCAACTGAATTTTTATGCTTTACTTGATGAGCAGATGATCAGCAATTTAGCAGCCATTTATGTGGACGTGGTCAGCCCGCTTGGCAACCGTATTCAAGTGATCGGCTCGCCTGATTATTTACAGCGACAAGGCATTCAACATCGTATTCGGGCTTGTTTGTTGGCAGGCATTCGCTCAGCAGTGCTATGGCGACAAGTGGGCGGTAAAAAATACCAGTTTCTTTTTTCCCGTGGCAAAATCGCCACAACGGCACAACAAATTTACTCAACCCTTTAGGAGCATCTTCTTATGGAATTAACCGTATTAACTGCAATTTCCCCTATTGACGGTCGTTATCAGGACAAAACAACGGCATTACGTCATATTTTTAGCGAATTTGGCTTGCTCAAATTCCGCGTTACTGTCGAAGTTCGCTGGCTACAAAAATTGGCAGCGACCGCACAAATTCAGGAAGTGCCTTGTTTGTCGCAAAAAGCAAACGATTACCTTAACCAAATCGTGGCAAATTTCAGCCTAGAAGATGCACAACGCATTAAAGAAATCGAAAAAACCACCAATCACGATGTGAAAGCCGTAGAGTATTTTTTGAAAGAAAAAACCACCGCACTTGAAGAATTAGCGGCGGTGAGCGAGTTTATCCATTTCGCTTGCACTTCGGAGGACATTAATAACCTTTCTCACGCCTTAATGTTGAAAACCGCACGTGAAGAGGTGATCTTGCCTGAATGGCAAAAATTAATTGATGAGATTGAACGCCTTGCACAAGAATACAAAGCCATTCCGCTTCTTTCTCGCACCCACGGTCAGCCCGCTTCCCCTTCCACGGTTGGGAAAGAAATGGCGAATGTAGTGTATCGCCTAAAACGTCAATATGAACAACTTCAACGCATTGAAATTCTTGGAAAAATTAACGGTGCGGTGGGGAACTACAACGCTCATTTATCCGCTTATCCTGACGTGGATTGGCACAAATTCAGCGAAGAATTTGTTACCTCTTTAGGCATCAAATGGAATCCTTACACCACACAAATTGAGCCACACGATTATATCGCGGAGCTGTTTGATAATATCGCTCGTTTCAACACCATTATTATTGATTTTGACCGTGATCTTTGGGGCTACATCGCATTAAATCACTTCAAACAACGCACCATCGCGGGCGAAATTGGCTCGTCCACAATGCCACACAAAGTGAACCCGATTGACTTTGAAAACTCAGAGGGAAATCTCGGCATTGCGAATGCGGTAATGGGGCATCTCGGGGCGAAATTGCCGATCTCTCGCTGGCAACGTGATTTAACGGATTCCACCGTGCTACGCAATCTCGGCGTGGGCTTGGGCTATTGTTTAATCGCCTATGCTGCGACACGAAAAGGGATCAGCAAATTAGAAGTGAACGAACAACATTTGCGTGATGAGCTTAACCAAAACTGGGAAGTGCTGGCAGAGCCAATTCAAACTGTAATGCGTCGCTATGGTATTGAAAAACCTTACGAAAAACTCAAAGAGCTTACGCGTGGCAAACGGGTTGATGAACAAGCAATGCGTGAGTTTATCGAAAAGCTCGACATTCCTGCACAAGAAAAACAACGCTTACAACAACTCACTCCAGCCACTTATATTGGTGCAGCCGTGGAGTTAGTGGAAAAACTTTAATTTTCTCTAAACTAAAGTGCGGTGGAAAAATCAGCCATTTTTTGACCGCACTTAGTTTTCGTTTTTATTTTTTATCTAGATAATTTGGCGATACCAAATCCTGTTACTCCCCACAACATTGCAAATATTATTCCGCTCCAGCATAAAATTGCCCAAGGTAAGTAAGACAGCGTCGCAACGCCTAATGTGCCAGCCATATAAGCCCCTGCTGCTGTCCAAGGTAAAATTGGTTCAATAATAGTCGCCGAATCTTCTGCAGTACAGCTTAAATTTTTTGGATGTAATCCACGTTCGATATAAGCATCTCGTAACATTTCACTTGGGATAAGAATTGAAATTTGTCCGTTACAAGTTACCCCGATCATTGTCAATCCACAAAGAATCGTTGTAAAAATTAGTGAGGCGGTGGAACGTACTAATTTCAATAAGTGGTTTATGATCACTTCCAATGCTCCACTAAGCGATAAAATACCTGCAAAAGAAAGCGCACAGAAACAGATTAATAATGTTCCCATCATTGAATTCATTCCACCACGGTTTAGTAAGCGAGCTAAATCGCTACTAACCTGAATATCATTTGGAATCATTGAAACATTAAACCCATTCACAGCACTATTGATTACATCTGCTAAGGCAAACTTTTGAATAAATAATGTGTTCAAAATTGCAATAAATGCAGATGATCTGCACCCCAAAAGTTGGACTAAATAACCAACTGATTAAGGTGCAGATTTTTTATGACTAAATATACTCAACGTTTCAAACAACAAGTGCTCGACTTTTATCATCAAAATGGAAAAAACCGTTCGCTTACTCGCCAGTATTTTCAGCTTCCCCAAAGCACGTTAGCACGTTGGATTGCGAAATTTAATCATAATGGAATCAATGGATTAGCTGTGTTAGGTAAAAAACGATATTATTCTGTTGAGTTTAAATTAAAGGTTATTCAAGCTATCAAAAAAGGCCAGTGCTCCGCTGAAGCCGCCTGCTTTCACTTTGATATCCCCAGTTCAGGGATAATTAGTCAATGGTTGCAACGCTTTGAAAAACAAGGTATAGATGGGTTATTACTCAAACCTAAAGGTCGTCCAAGTATGAAACTCAACTCACCTAAAATGCCACCAACGCCCAAAACAGAAGAAGAACGCTTGCGTTACCGAATTTTGGAATTAGAAGCGGAGAATGCAATGCTAAAAAAGTTGCAGGAACTCAACCAACAAAAAATGCAGAAAAAGCCGTCATCGTAAATGCCTTACGCTCGCGTTTCCCGTTGGAATTGTTACTCAGGCTAATCGGATTGGCACGCAGTTCGTTCTTTTATCATCTCAAGCCAAAGTCGGATAAAAATGTAGCGATTTCACAGAAAATAGAGGAAATTTATCGCAAAAATGACGAAAATTATGGTTATCGTCGAATTACCTTGGAATTAAGGAAATACTTGATGGGGCTGTCCTAGATAACAACTAAAAAATCTATTTAGGTTAGAATGAACCAATGAGAAAAAGTCGTCTAAGTCAGCACAAACAAAATAAACTCATTGAGCTATTTGTTGCAGGTGTTACTGCAAGGACAGCAGCAGAGTTAGTCAATGTAAACAAAACGACTGCCGCATATTACTTTCATCGTTTACGCCAACTCATCTATCAAAACAGCCTTCACTTAGAGATGTTTGAAGGTGAAATTGAAGCCGATGAAAGTTATTTTGGCGGTGCTCGCAAAGGCAAACGTGGTCGTGGTGCGGCAGGGAAAATTGCGGTATTCGGGCTTCTCAAGCGCAATGGCAAGGTTTATACCGTTGCGGTTCCAAATACGCAATCTGCCACCTTGTTACCCATTATTCGGGAGCAGGTAAAGCCTGATAGTATTGTTTACACCGATAATTATCGTAGTTATGACGTGCTTGATGTGAGTGAATTTAGTCATTTTCGTATCAATCACAGCACACATTTTGCTGAAAATCATAACCACATTAACGGAATTGAGAATTTTTGGAGCCAAGCAAAACGCCATTTACGCAAATTTAATGGTATCCCAAAAGCGCATTTTGAGCTTTATTTAAAGGAATGTGAATGGCGTTTTAATTACAGCAACATAAAAAGTCAAATTTCTATTTTAAAACAATTGGTTAAAGGGAGTTTAGTCTAGTTATCTAGGACAGCCCCATATTCTCTGATGGAAGTCTTTATCTCGAACGACACGCGGACAAATACAAAATAAGAGCCAAATATGTTACGAATTAGGGTGAAATACGCCCCACACGACATTGAAAAAAGAAAAAATCCCACTAATGTGGGATTTTTTAAAAATTATGGGGCTGTCCTAGATAACTAGACTAAACTCCCTTTAACCAATTGTTTTAAAATAGAAATTTGACTTTTTATGTTGCTGTAATTAAAACGCCATTCACATTCCTTTAAATAAAGCTCAAAATGCGCTTTTGGGATACCATTAAATTTGCGTAAATGGCGTTTTGCTTGGCTCCAAAAATTCTCAATTCCGTTAATGTGGTTATGATTTTCAGCAAAATGTGTGCTGTGATTGATACGAAAATGACTAAATTCACTCACATCAAGCACGTCATAACTACGATAATTATCGGTGTAAACAATACTATCAGGCTTTACCTGCTCCCGAATAATGGGTAACAAGGTGGCAGATTGCGTATTTGGAACCGCAACGGTATAAACCTTGCCATTGCGCTTGAGAAGCCCGAATACCGCAATTTTCCCTGCCGCACCACGACCACGTTTGCCTTTGCGAGCACCGCCAAAATAACTTTCATCGGCTTCAATTTCACCTTCAAACATCTCTAAGTGAAGGCTGTTTTGATAGATGAGTTGGCGTAAACGATGAAAGTAATATGCGGCAGTCGTTTTGTTTACATTGACTAACTCTGCTGCTGTCCTTGCAGTAACACCTGCAACAAATAGCTCAATGAGTTTATTTTGTTTGTGCTGACTTAGACGACTTTTTCTCATTGGTTCATTCTAACCTAAATAGATTTTTTAGTTGTTATCTAGGACAGCCCCGAGAATATTATTAGGCTAGCTGAATAGATTATTGTATGTATTATGGTTAAATTGTAAATTCAAAATAAAAAGCAGTATGATTAAGCAAAAAATTTGTAGGAAATCAAAATGAACACGCTATTTCAACAGCTTCCCGCCATTGATAAATTGCTCAAACGCCCTGAGGTTGCCTTGCTCATTGAGGAATTTGGGCATTGTGCAGTGGTGAAAATTTGCCGTGCGTTGCTTGAAGATGCACGCTCGCACATAAAACAGCACAAAAAACTACCGCACTTTTTTACTGATGAAAATGCCCTCTTCGCCCAAATTCAAAAGGCACTACAGGCTCAACAGCAAGTAAAAATCCAGCCTGTGCATAACTTAACGGGAACGGTGTTGCACACCAATTTAGGGCGTGCTTTGTGGTCGGAAGCGGCACAACACGCCGCGTTGCTCGCGATGCAGGAAAATGTGGCATTGGAATATGATTTACACGCTGGGAAACGCAGCCATCGGGATCATTATATTAGCGAATTGCTCTGTGAACTCACGGGGGCTGAAGCTGCTTGTGTGGTGAATAATAATGCGGCGGCGGTGTTGTTGATGCTGGCTACCTTTGCGAAAGATAAGGACGTGGTGATTTCCCGTGGCGAGCTGATTGAAATCGGCGGTTCGTTCCGCATTCCCGATATTATGCAGCAAGCGGGCTGCCGTTTGGTGGAGGTGGGAACGACCAACCGCACCCATTTAGCCGATTATCAGCGTGCAATCAGCGAAAATACTGCCCTTTTAATGAAAGTTCACAGCAGTAACTATCAAATTTGTGGCTTTACTCATAGCGTAAGTGAAGCCGAATTAGTGGAGCTTGGTAAGTCGGTGAATATCCCCATTGTCACGGATTTAGGCAGTGGAGCGTTAATTGATCTCAGCCAATACGGCTTACCCGCAGAACCAACGGTGCAAGAAAAATGGCAGCAGGGTGTGGATTTAATCTCATTTTCTGGGGATAAATTACTTGGTGGCCCACAGGTCGGCATTATTGTAGGGAAAAAATCGCTGATCGCCCAGCTTCAAGCTCACCCGCTAAAACGTGCCTTGCGTTGTGATAAAGTCATTCTCGCAGGGTTAGAAGCCACCTTGCGTTTATATCTTCAGCCTGAAAAACTGGCGGAAAAGCTCACCACCTTGCATTTACTCACACAGCCACAAGCCCAATTACGCGAACAGGCGGAGCGACTCAAAGTGCGGTTAGAAAATAAGCTCAATTTTGCCTACCAAGTACGTATTGAGGAAAGCCAAGCCCAGATTGGCAGCGGTGCTCAGCCACTGGCAAGATTGCCCTCTATGGCGATCACCTTAGAAGAAAAAACAACGGAAAAACTGACCGCACTTATTCAACGCTTGAAACAGCTTCCACAGCCAATCATTGGTCGGGTGGAACAGAACAAATTATGGCTTGATTTGCGTAGCCTCGCGAATTTTGACCGCTTACTGAACACATTGGAGCAACTATGATCATTGTTACCTCAGGCCACGTTGATCACGGAAAAACCGACTTATTACAATCACTTACAGGAAAAAATGCGGATCGGTTACCCGAAGAAAAAAAACGTGGAATGACCATTGATTTAGGCTACGCCTATCTTCCGCTGAAAGACAAAAGCCTCGGCTTTATTGATGTGCCAGGACACGAAAAATTTCTTTCCAATATGCTCGCGGGGCTAGGCGGTGTGCATTATGCAATGCTAATCATCGCCGCTGATGAGGGCATTCAACCGCAAACGCAGGAACATTTAGCCATTTTGCGTTTATTGCGTTTTGAGCAAATTATTGTGGTGATCAGCAAATCGGATAATGCCGAAGAAGCACAAATTTCCCAATTAAAACAACAAATTACCCAACAATATCCGTTTTTAACCGACAGCCCATTTTTTATCACCTCTGCCCGCACGGGGCAAGGCATCGCAGAATTGCAGGATTATCTCGCCCATCTTCCCGAACGGGCGGAGCGTGATCGTCCGTTCCGCTATGCCATTGATCGCATTTTCAGCCTCAAAGGGGTGGGAACAGTGGTAACTGGAACGGCATTTAGCGGGCAAGTTGCCGTTGATGACGTGCTTTACTTATCCACAGGGCAAAAAGTGCGGATTAAAAATATTCACAGCCAAGATCAGCAAGCGAATGAAGGTTTTGCAGGGCAACGTTTAGCCCTCAATATCCAAACGGAAGTGGAACGAAACGCCATTCAGCGGGGAGATTGGCTTTTTGCCCAGCCCCCTTTACCGCCAACGGATCGGCTGACCATTGACGTGGAAGCCGAAAACCTGTTGCAAGAAAGTCAGCCCGTGCATATTTACCACGCGGCGACTCGCACAACGGGCAAGCTCACTCTTTTGCAACATAAACAATGTTATCCACAGCAAAACGCCTTGGCAGAATTAGTGCTTGAACAGCCGTTATTTTTGACCGACGGCGACAAATTGATTTTACGCAGTGGCGATGCGAAAACCCTTGTGGGCGGAGCAAGGGTGATTGAGATCCGCTCGCCAAAACGCTATAAACGCACTGAAGTGCGGTTAGATTTTTTGCACAATTTGCAACAGGCGAACACCACAGCGGAGCGTTTGGCTTGCTATTTGCAACAACGCCCATTGCCCCTCGCTGAGCTGGCTTGGCTAAGTCAATGCTCCGCAACGCAACTTACCGCACTTTTAACGCAAATTCACGCTCATTCTTGGCAAAATTGGGCATTTAACGCGGAATATGCACAAACTCAGCAAGCAAATCTTTTGCAAACCCTCGCGGATTATCATCAACAGCACGCCGATCAGCTTGGACTAAGCAAAGCCCGTTTATATCGCATTGCCGCCATTAAACAGCCCGAAGCCTTGATTTATCACTTCATTGATACCCTACTTGCTCAAGACAAGATCCAGCAAACACGCGGCTGGCTGCATTTGCCTGAGCATAAAATCCGCTTCACGCCGCAAGAGCAAGCCTTATGGCAAGATGTTCTATGCCATTTTGAGCAACAACAAGGGCAAGCCTTGTGGGTGCGTGATCTGGCTAACTTGCTCGAAATGGAAGAGAGCGAAATGCGAAACTTCCTCTATAAAGCGGGAAAATTGGGGTATCTCACCCCCATCGTGCGGGATCGTTTTATCCTCACCGAAACCCTCTACGGCTATGCACGTTGGATCAAAGCATTCATTGAACAAAATGGACAGATTTCCGTGAACCAACTGCGAGATCAATTACAATGGGGCAGAAAAATGACCGTGCAATTAATGGAATATCTTGACCGCTGCGGGTTCTTACGCCGCAAAGGCAATGTGCATTTATTGCGAGATGGTGAGTTGTTTGAACTGTAAATAACAAAGTGCGGTGTTAAAAACCTCTAAATTTGATCTGCCCCCAAAAAGTTAGACTATATTCTAATTTCATTCAAGGACTGAGTTCTGTATTCCACAGGGCTTAGTCCTTTGAGCTTCACTTGAATACGCTCATTGTTGTAGTAATGAATGTACTCGTGAATCACTTTTTCAAGCTGTTCAAAGGTTTCAAACCGCTTGCCAAAGTAACATTCCGTCTTCAATCGCCCGAAAAAGCTTTCCATCGCACCATTATCAAGGCAATTGCCTTTTCTCGATATACTTTGCTTAATACCGTGTTTTTTCAATATCTCCCGATAACCCATCATTTGATACTGCCACCCTTGGTCGGAATGCAGTATCGGTTTTTCCCCCGCTAATCGGTTCACCGCCTGGGTCAACATTCTGGTTATCTGCTCAAAATTCGGACTTCTCGCCACATCATAAGCAATAATTTCGTTATTAAACAAGTCTTTAATCGGCGATAAATACACTTTGCCTTCCGCACATTTGAACTCGGTGATATCCGTTACCCACTTCTCATTCGGCATCGTTGCCGTAAAATCCCGTTGCAACAGATTATCGGCAATGTGTCCCACTTTGCCTTGGTAAGAACGATATTTTTTCTGCTTACTTTTTCCTTTTAACCCCAAACGTTGCATTATCGCTTGCCCCCTTTTGTGGTTGATAATCAAGTATTTCCTTAATTCCAAGGTAATTCGACGATAACCATAATTTTCGTCATTTTTGCGATAAATTTCCTCTATTTTCTGTGAAATCGCTACATTTTTATCCGACTTTGGCTTGAGATGATAAAAGAACGAACTGCGTGCCAATCCGATTAGCCTGAGTAACAATTCCAACGGGAAACGCGAGCGTAAGGCATTTACGATGACGGCTTTTTCTGCATTTTTTGTTGGTTGAGTTCCTGCAACTTTTTTAGCATTGCATTCTCCGCTTCTAATTCCAAAATTCGGTAACGCAAGCGTTCTTCTTCTGTTTTGGGCGTTGGTGGCATTTTAGGTGAGTTGAGTTTCATACTTGGACGACCTTTAGGTTTGAGTAATAACCCATCTATACCTTGTTTTTCAAAGCGTTGCAACCATTGACTAATTATCCCTGAACTGGGGATATCAAAGCGAAAGCAGGCGGCTTCAGCGGAGCACTGGCCTTTTTTGATAGCTTGAATAACCTTTAATTTAAACTCAACAGAATAACATCGTTTTTTACCTAACACAGCCAATCCATTGATTCCATTATGATTAAATTTTGCAATCCAACGTGCTAACGTGCTTTGGGGAAGCTGAAAATACTGGCGAGTAAGCGAACGGTTTTTTCCATTTTGATGATAAAAGTCGAGCACTTGTTGTTTGAAACGTTGAGTATATTTAGTCATAAAAAATCTGCACCTTAATCAGTTGGTTATTTAGTCCAACTTTTGGGGTGCAGATCAATTTCGTACCGCACTTTGTTACTTTCTGATTTTAAAATCAAATATCAAGATATAGTCGTTTAAGTTCAAAATAAGACAAGGCAACAAGCCGCAGACAGTACAAATAGTACGGCAAGGCGAAGTAACGCAGTATTATTTTGAAATCAAACGACTATAATTTAATTAAGCCTATACTAAATGTTTGGAATGGTTTAATTTTTCATTTATAAACTACATTCTCCGTAGTCGGTTTAAAATTTCTTTTAGCTCATTTTTAAGAGGGGCAATGAGAGTTAATTTTTCTTGCGTTTTTGGGTGTTCCAAACGAATGGCATAGGCGTGTAAAAATAAGCGATCTAGCCCTAATTCCGCCATTTGACTATCGAATTGTTTATCGCCATATTTGTTGTCTAGGGCGATGGGGTGACCTGCATATTGGGTATGTACACGAATTTGGTGAGTTCTCCCAGTAACAGGAGAGGCTTTGATGAGCGTGGCGTTTTTATAACGTTCCTCAATACTGAATAAGGTTTCTGATGGTTTGCCTTGCTCGCTCACTCGCACAATGCGTTCGCCGCCTGCCAGTTCATTTTTGAGTAAAGGTGCTTTAATGGCTTTACAGTGGGATTGCCATTGCCCACGCACTAAAGCGAGATAATCTTTGCGGATAGTTTTATTGCGGAGCTGTTCGTGCAAATGACGCAGGGCAGAGCGTTTTTTCGCCACTAATAAAATGCCAGAGGTGTCGCGGTCTAAACGATGCACCAATTCTAAAAAACGGGCTTCGGGGCGTAAGGCACGCAAGGCTTCGATCACGCCAAAATCAACCCCACTACCGCCGTGTACTGCGATACCAGAGGGTTTGTTTAACACGAGCAGTACTTCATCTTCAAAAAGAATTTGCTGTTCTAATTGTGCCACTTTGTTTAATTTTTTGGAGATTGGAGGCTGTGCTTTTTCGCTAATTCGCACGGGCGGCACACGCACAATATTGCCACTTTGTAGCTTGTATTCAGGCTTGATTCGCCCTTTATTTACCCGCACTTCACCTTTGCGTAAAATGCGATAGATTAAGCTTTTCGGTACGCCTTTAAGTTTTGTCAAAAGATAGTTATCAATGCGTTGCCCCGCTTCATCTTCACTAATTTGGAGCATTTTTACGCTGGGATTTAAGATTTTTTCTGCACTTTTTTCTGTCATTATGGTTCATTTTATGGAGGACTAATTTGAGCGGATTATAGCATAAATGCACGGAATTACCTTGCTAAAAAATGAGGTTCAAGGGATAATAGAGCGTATTTTTACCTGCTCTTCAGGGGAAAATCAAAGGTCATTAACAATAATGCAGCATATGGCATAAGACATTGTTTATTAATGAAAAGGGATAAAACGCAAACGTTTAAGTTTAAATGTGGGGTTTATCCGCCGTGTGAAAATTACCCACGCTTGCAAAATAATACGCTCAGTCATTTTGTTTGTATCGAATAATGTTGTGGTTTACTCCATTTGTGATTCGATAACGCAATCAATGCACCCAGCAACTGACAGTCGAGAGAATGACATTTTGCGACAGACACGAGGTCGATTGCGAAGCCAAAAGTGCGGTAGTTTTTTATGATAAATTTTTAAAATGAAAATATAAGAGAACACTTAATGAAAAGAATGTTAATCAACGCAACCCAAAAAGAGGAGTTGCGTGTTGCCCTCGTTGATGGGCAACGATTATTTGACTTGGATATTGAAAGTCCTGGTCACGAACAAAAAAAAGCCAACATTTATAAAGGGCGTATTACCCGTGTTGAGCCTAGTCTTGAAGCCGCTTTTGTGGATTATGGGGCAGAACGCCACGGTTTCCTTCCATTAAAAGAAATCGCCCGTGAATATTTCCCCGCCGATTATGTGTATCAAGGTCGCCCAAATATTCGTGATATTTTGCACGAGGGGCAAGAAGTTATCGTTCAAGTAAACAAAGAAGAACGTGGTAACAAAGGGGCGGCACTCACTACTTTCGTTTCCTTGGCGGGCAGCTATTTGGTGATTATGCCAAACAATCCGCGAGCGGGCGGCATTTCCCGCCGTATTGAAGGGGAAGAACGTTTAGAATTAAAAGAAGCCTTGAGTTCCCTTGATGTGCCTGAGGGCGTGGGGTTAATCGTGCGTACCGCTGGGGTCGGCAAATCGCCAGAAGAATTGCAATGGGATTTAAAAGTCTTGTTACATCATTGGGAAGCGATTAAACAAGCCTCTGAAAGCCGTCCTGCTCCTTTCTTAATTCATCAAGAAAGTGATGTGATCGTGCGTGCGATTCGTGATTACTTACGCCGCGACATTGGTGAAATTTTGATTGATAATCAAAAAGTTTACGAAAAAGCCAAAGCCCATATTAAATTAGTGCGTCCTGACTTCATCAATCGCGTTAAACTTTATCAAGGCGAAGTGCCACTATTCAGCCATTATCAAATTGAATCGCAAATTGAATCAGCCTTCCAACGTGAAGTGCGTTTACCATCTGGCGGTTCAATTGTGATTGACGTTACCGAAGCATTGACGGCGATTGATATTAACTCAGCACGCTCAACCCGTGGCGGTGATATTGAAGAAACTGCACTTAATACTAACCTTGAAGCGGCTGATGAAATTGCACGCCAGTTACGCCTGCGTGATTTGGGCGGTTTGATCGTGATTGACTTCATTGATATGACCCCAATTCGCCATCAGCGTGAAGTGGAAAATCGTATGCGTGATGCGGTGCGTCAAGACCGAGCGCGTATCCAAATTAGCCGTATTTCTCGCTTTGGTTTATTGGAAATGTCGCGTCAGCGTTTAAGCCCGTCGTTGGGCGAATCTTCTCACCACGTTTGCCCGCGTTGTCAAGGCACAGGCAAAATTCGTGATAATGAATCCCTTTCTTTATCCATTTTGCGGTTGCTAGAAGAAGAGGCGATCAAAGAAAACACCAAGCAAGTTCACACCATTGTGCCAGTGCAAATCGCTTCTTATCTATTAAATGAGAAACGCCGAGCCATTAGTAGTATTGAAAAACGCCACAATGTGGATATTGTGGTCGCCCCAAATGAAGCAATGGAAACACCGCACTTTAGCGTGTTCCGTGTGCGTGAGGGGGAAGATGTTCACGAGTTAAGTTATAACTTAGCCAAATTACATCAAGCTCAAGATGATCATTTTACGACAGAGGAATCTTTGGTAACACGTAATATTGAAACTGCTGCAGTAACGGTGGATAGCGTGTTAGAAAATGCGGCGGTTTCGTTAGCGATTGAAACGCCAGCACCAATGCCAACGACGAAGAAGGAAGCGAAACCTTCACTGTTTTCCCGTATATTGGCAAAGATTAAAGCTCTATTTAGCGATGAACCAGAAGCGAAGAAAACGCCAAATCGTTCAAACAAGAATAATCGTCGTCGTAACCAAGAGCGTCGTTCTTCTCGCCGTCCTCGTAATGAAACGGTGAAGAATACGGAAGATAAACGGCAAGAGAAAGTGGCAGATCCAGAGGTGCGTTCTTCACGGAAACCGCGAAAAGCACAGCCTGACGAAAGCTATCAAAAGCTAGAAACGAAAGAAACAGAAAGCATTGTGGAAGTGGTGCAGCCGCGTCGCCCACGCCGTGATTTGCGTAAAAAAGTGCGTGTTCCTGATATGCAAGAGCTATCAGCTCAGATGGTCGAAACAATGGCGGAAACCGAATCTGTATCCCATCAAAAAGTGGTTGAATCTGTTGAGATAAACAAGGAAGAGGAAGTTCTTGCTCCAACTTGCGAAGGAGAACACAGTGTAGAAAATGAAAAACGCCGTGATAATCGACGCCGTTTGCCTCGTCATTTACGTGTCAATCATTCTCGCTATCGTCGTCAATCACAAGGTGGTGAAAAGTCGCCGATGCCATTATTTGCCGCAGTAGCTTCTCCAGAATTAGCGAGTGGGAAAGTATGGATTAATAGTGGTGCTTTGGCTAATAGTAGAATGAATACATTCTTATCTGTAGATGAATTGCTTGAACAGCAGGATAAGGATAAATCAGAAATCACATCAGTGATACCCGTGACGGGGCTGCTTGTGCAAAATAATATCGAGGAACCTAAACCATTGACTGGGTTTGTTAGTCAGCCAGCAAATGAGTCCGTGGAGAAAAAGGTACAGGAATCTTTACAGCGTTTACAGTCTGTTAATATGGAATCGCCAGAAAACGTATCTCAAAGTGTAATCAAAATTGAAGAAAAAACTGACCGCACTTATGAATTTAGTGGTCGGTTAGGTACAATATCGGCGGTTGTTCATACTAAAGCTGAAATGACTCCCGCAAAAATAGTTCCTAGTGAAAATTTAGCTTATCCTATCGTAGAGTGGAAAGAATCTCGTTATTACTTCTATGGGCGGGGGGCTGCTGGTCATCATAGTGCTATAAGCCACGTTTATTCTGAACCAAGAAGAGCAGTAGAATAATAAGTAAGGGGCTGTCCTAGATAACAACTAAAAAATCTATTTAGGTTAGAATGAACCAATGAGAAAAAGTCGTCTAAGTCAGCACAAACAAAATAAACTCATTGAGCTATTTGTTGCAGGTGTTACTGCAAGGACAGCAGCAGAGTTAGTCAATGTAAACAAAACGACTGCCGCATATTACTTTCATCGTTTACGCCAACTCATCTATCAAAACAGCCTTCACTTAGAGATGTTTGAAGGTGAAATTGAAGCCGATGAAAGTTATTTTGGCGGTGCTCGCAAAGGCAAACGTGGTTGTGGTGCGGCAGGGAAAATTGCGGTATTCGGGCTTCTCAAGCGCAATGGCAAGGTTTATACCGTTGCGGTTCCAAATACGCAATCTGCCACCTTGTTACCCATTATTCGGGAGCAGGTAAAGCCTGATAGTATTGTTTACACCGATAATTATCGTAGTTATGACGTGCTTGATGTGAGTGAATTTAGTCATTTTCGTATCAATCACAGCACACATTTTGCTGAAAATCATAACCACATTAACGGAATTGAGAATTTTTGAAGCCAAGCAAAACGCCATTTACGCAAATTTAATGGTATCCCAAAAGCGCATTTTGAGCTTTATTTAAAGGAATGTGAATGGCGTTTTAATTACAGCAACATAAAAAGTCAAATTTCTATTTTAAAACAATTGGTTAAAGGGAGTTTAGTCTAGTTATCTAGGACAGCCCCATAAGTAAATTAAAACTGAGTATTGGAATTCCTAATACTCAGTTTTTGTTTGAATGGTGAACAAGTTGCTGTAAAAAGAAGCAGTTGAATTGAAATCTAATTTTCATACTTGACTTGGTATAACAAAATTCGTATTATTCACCTCGCTTAAATCACGGAGGAATGGTCGAGTGGTTGAAGGCACCGGTCTTGAAAACCGGCGAGGGTTTACGCCCTCCGTGAGTTCGAATCTCACTTCCTCCGCCATTTTTTAGATGTCGTATGTTAAGGATTTATAAATCAATAACTACGGCTTTTTTATTTTTTCCCCTCTTTTTGTATTTCATCATTCTTCGATTTTATTTTTAGCTTATTAAAAATGAGATTTTTGCCCTATTTAATATAGGGCTTATTGTTTTTGTAAACATTTCTTTAGAAATTAATTATAGATTATTTGAAATATATGGTAGTCAGGAATTATCCTTTCTTAAATATAGTGGTACTTAAGTTTGGAAGTATATTTCAGTTGTGCAAACGTATATTAGATTAAGAAACAAATCTAAAGGCAAAATTTGTTTTTTAATGGAGCTAAAACTTTACGACTCCATCATAAATATGCGTGGCATCGCCTGTCATATAAAGTGGGTGGCCCTCGCCTTGCCATTCGATAGTCAGACTACCACCTGGGAGATCCACTTGCACTTTGTTATCCAAAAGGCCTTGCATAATGCCCACTGCGGCGGCGGCACAAGCACCACTGCCACAGGCTTGGGTTTCGCCTGCTCCGCGTTCGTAAACGCGTAATTTAATGTGGTTACGATTAATAACTTGCATAAAGCCTGCATTTACGCGTTCTGGAAAACGTTCGTGGCTTTCTAATAGTGGGCCTAATTGCTCTACATTAGCGGTGGTAATGTCCTCCACTTGCACCACGCAATGTGGGTTACCCATAGAAACCGCGCCACATAGCACGGTTTGAATGTCGGTGCGTAAAATGTAGTTTTTCTCGAATTTGTTGGCGATAAATGGGATCTTCGCCGGTTCCCAAATCGGTTCGCCCATATTCACGCGGATCATTCCGTCATCTTGCACTGTTAGGATCATTTTGCCTTTGGCGGTGCTGACTGCGATGTCTTTTTTGTTGGTTAGCCCTTTCATTGTCACAAAACGAGCGAAACATCTCGCACCATTGCCACATTGTGCCACTTCACTGCCGTCAGCGTTGAAAATGCGATAGTGAAAATCCAAATCAGGATCATAAGGTGGCTCAACCACTAAAAGTTGATCAAAGCCAATTCCTGTGTGGCGATTCGCCAATTTTTTAATGGTTTCCGTTGGAAAGTAAACATTCTGCGTTACCGCATCCACCACCACAAAATCATTGCCTAATCCGTGCATTTTGGAAAATTGCATTTTTCCGTCCTTATTGAAAATCGTTAATTCGTCGCAATTATAAAGGTGAAGTGAGATTGAGTAAACTCTCCATTAGTGCAACCTATCGTTCTAAAATGATTAATAGATTTTTTTTCATTTTACTCTTGAAATTGCCAAATTAGTCCTCACTTACTTGAGTAAGCCAAGCCGTACAAGCTAGGCAACAGAATTTAATATTGAGGAAGAATAGATTATGAATATAGAAAAATTTACTACTAGATTTCAACAAGCCTTGAGTGAGGCACAATCTTTAGCTTTAGGCAAAGATAACCAGTTTATTGAACCAGTGCATTTAATGACTGCACTTTTAAATCAAGAAGGTGGATCTATTGCCCCGATTTTAACAGCCAGTGGCGTGAATGTGGCATTATTCCGCAATGAATTAAATGCGGAACTCAACCGCTTACCGCAAGTTTCAGGCAATGGCGGCGATGTGCAGATTTCACGCAACTTGGTGAATTTATTAAATTTATGCGACAAGCTCGCACAGCAAAAGCAAGATAAATATATTTCATCAGAACTCTTTTTATTAGCCGCGTTAGAAGAAAAAGGCAACCTAAGCGAAATATTACGCAAGTGCGGTGCAAAAAAAGAGCATTTACAACAAGCAATCAACCAAATTCGAGGAGGTCAGTCAGTGAACGACCAAAATGCAGAAGAAAGCCGTCAGGCATTAGAAAAATATACCATTGATTTAACCGCTCGGGCGGAAAGTGGCAAGTTAGATCCTGTGATTGGACGTGATGAAGAAATTCGCCGTACTATTCAAGTGTTACAACGCCGGAGTAAAAATAATCCAGTATTAATTGGTGAGCCAGGTGTTGGTAAAACCGCCATTGTAGAGGGCTTGGCACAACGTATTGTAAATGGTGAAGTGCCAGAGGGATTAAAAAATAAACGCGTGCTTTCCCTTGATATGGGGGCATTAATTGCGGGTGCAAAATATCGTGGTGAGTTTGAAGAACGTTTAAAAGCGGTTCTCAATGAAATTGCTAAGGAAGAAGGGCGTATTATTCTGTTCATTGATGAAATTCACACAATGGTTGGAGCAGGTAAAACTGACGGTGCAATGGACGCGGGTAACTTATTAAAACCGTCATTGGCGCGTGGTGAGCTACACTGCGTGGGGGCAACAACCCTTGATGAATACCGTCAATATATTGAAAAAGATGCCGCACTTGAACGCCGTTTCCAAAAAGTGTTTGTGGACGAGCCAAGTGTTGAGGATACCATTGCTATCTTGCGTGGCTTGAAAGAGCGTTATGAAATTCACCATCACGTTCAAATTACCGACCCAGCAATCGTGGCGGCAGCAACCCTTTCTCATCGTTATATTTCCGATCGTCAATTACCAGACAAAGCCATTGATTTAATTGACGAAACGGCATCAAGTATTCGTATGGAAATTGACTCAAAACCTGAGCCGTTAGATCGCCTTGATCGCCGTATTATCCAATTAAAATTGGAACAACAAGCGTTACAAAAAGAAGACGATGATGCCAGCCGTAAACGCCTTGAAATGCTAGAAAAAGAGTTGGTAGAAAAAGAGCGTGAATACGCGGAATTAGAAGAAGTATGGAAAAGCGAAAAAGCTGCCCTTTCTGGCACGCAACACATTAAAGCGGAATTGGAAAATGCCAAAACCCAAATGGAACAAGCGCGCCGCGTGGGTGATTTAAACAAAATGTCCGAACTACAATACGGTCGCATTCCAGAGCTTGAAAAACAACTGGCACAAGCAGAAAGTGCGGAAAACAAAGAAATGCACTTGCTTCGTTATCGTGTTACTGATGAAGAAATCGCCGAAGTGCTTTCCCGTGCCACAGGCATTCCTGTATCCAAAATGATGGAGGGGGAAAAAGAGAAACTCTTGCGTATGGAAAAAGAATTGCACAAACGCGTGGTTGGACAGAATGAAGCGGTGGAAGCAGTAGCGAACGCCATTCGCCGTAGCCGTGCAGGATTATCCGATCCAAATCGCCCAATTGGTTCATTCCTTTTCTTAGGGCCGACTGGGGTGGGTAAAACCGAATTGTGTAAAACTTTGGCGAAGTTCTTATTTGATGACGAAACCGCGATGGTTCGTATTGATATGTCAGAATTTATGGAAAAACACAGCGTTTCTCGCTTAGTGGGTGCCCCACCGGGATATGTAGGCTATGAAGAAGGGGGCTACTTAACCGAAGCCGTTCGCCGCCGCCCATATTCTGTGGTGTTATTGGACGAAGTGGAAAAAGCACACGCTGATGTTTTCAACATTTTATTACAAGTGCTTGATGACGGACGCTTAACAGATGGGCAAGGTCGCACGGTAGATTTCCGTAACACCGTAGTGATTATGACTTCAAATCTCGGTTCAGATTTAATCCAAACGAACCGCGATTTAGATTACAGTGCGATGAAAGAATTGGTGATGTCGGTAGTGAGCCAGCATTTCCGCCCAGAGTTCATCAACCGTATTGATGAAACCGTGGTGTTCCACCCATTGGATAAAGAAAACATTCGCACCATTGCGAAAATCCAATTACAACGTTTAGAAAAACGTATGGAAACGCACGGCTATCACCTAGAATTTACTGACGCAGCGTTAGATTTCATCGGTGAAATCGGGTATGACCCAATTTATGGAGCAAGACCACTTAAACGGGCAATCCAACAAGAAGTGGAAAACCCATTGGCACAAAAAATTCTCTCAGGGGAATTATTGCCAGGTAAACCAATTACTATTGATTATGTAGATGGAAACATTATTACGCGTCAATCGTAATTCTTCCCCAAAAAACACCGCACTTTTGCGGTAAGCCAAAGCCTCGCGAATGCGAGGCTTTCTTTTTACCTTTCTTTGTACTCTTATTGCTTGCTTTTCATCATTCCCAGATTAAGCTATAATGCCGAAAGTTTTTATTAACAAAGGAATTTATTATGCAAAATCCAAAAGATGATGTGCTTTACGCCCCTGTTGAGTGGGTTGATCACAGCGAAGGTTACACGGATATTCTTTATCACAAATCCACCGATGGCATTGCCAAAATCACCATTCACCGCCCAGAAGTGCGTAACGCCTTTCGCCCGCAAACGGTGAAAGAAATGATCAACGCCTTTTCTGACGCTCGTTTTGACGAAAAAATTGGCGTGATCGTGCTAACAGGACAAGGGGAAAAAGCGTTCTGCTCAGGCGGCGATCAAAAAGTGCGTGGCGATTACGGCGGTTATAAAGACGACGCGGGCGTGCATCACCTCAACGTGTTGGATTTTCAGCGTGATATTCGTAGCTGTCCGAAACCCGTGGTGGCAATGGTGGCAGGCTATGCTATCGGTGGCGGCCACGTTTTACATATGCTTTGCGATCTGACCATTGCAGCGGAAAATGCCATTTTCGGTCAAACTGGCCCGAAAGTAGGATCATTTGACGGCGGTTGGGGTGCAAGCTATATGGCGCGCATTGTAGGGCAGAAAAAAGCCCGTGAAATTTGGTTCTTATGCCGTCAATACAACGCCCAAGAAGCCTTAGAGATGGGCTTAGTGAACACCGTTGTACCTTATGCGGAGTTAGAAAAAGAAACCGTGCGTTGGTGTCGTGAAATGTTGCGTAACAGCCCAATTGCCCTGCGTTGCTTGAAAGCCGCCTTAAACGCCGATTGCGACGGACAAGCAGGCTTACAAGAACTAGCTGGCAATGCCACAATGCTGTTCTATATGACCGAAGAAGGGCAAGAGGGTCGTAACGCCTTCAACGAAAAACGCGCCCCAGATTTCGGTAAATTTAAGCGTAACCCATAAGCAAAAGTGCGGTCAAAAAATCACAGTATTTTTTGACCGCACTTTAGTTTTAATTATGACTATGCAACCTATTTCACTTAAAAAAACTCGCGTTATTTTGGACGGGGGTGGTTGGTCTGAATGCGGCGTTGTGCTTTTTCTTCGGGCTATTGGTGGCGAGTGATGTGATGTCTGTACTCGGAATGGTAGCGGGGGTGTTGTGCTTTATCGCTTTTTACACCTTTATCGATTATCAATTACTCCGCCGCAATCAATTACAATGGCACAAGGCATTGCGTCAAAGCAGTTGGCTGAAAGCCCTGTTGCAAGGTACGGTATTTTTCCATTTTTCTATCGAATTTTTTTGTGGCTTCCTTGCCTTAGCTGCACTGGAAGGTTTTTTCAAAGGGCTGATTCCCCCCTTTTGGCATAGTTTATTTGCGACACTCATCACGGGCTTGTTGCTTTCTTTTATCCTTTTGCTCATCAGCGTTCTGCTGATTGTCATTAAAAAATTTGCCTGTAACCCCCATACTCAAGGAGAAACATAATGCGTTCTTATCAACTTTATCGTTACCAAATTCCGATGGATTCCCAAGTGGTGCTGCGTAATCGCTTTTTGAAACTGCGTGAGGGGTTGCTAGTGCAAATTCGTTGTGGCGAACACGAGGGTTGGGGGGAAATTGCTCCACTGCCTGAATTTAGCCAAGAAACCCTTGAACAGGCAGAAGCCCAAGCCAAGCAGTGGCTAAAAGATTGGGACGTGGCTCGCAGTCAAAATCAAAAATTATCCCTTGAGGGGCTTTATCCCTCGGTCGCCTTTGGGCTGAGTTGTGCCTTGGCAGAAATGAAAGGGGAATTACCTGCTGAGGGTAATTATCGCACTGCACCGCTCTGCTATGGCGATCCTGATGAGTTGTACGCTGAACTCAATCAAATTGAGGGCGAGAAAATTGCAAAAATCAAGGTGGGCTTATACGAAGCCAATCGCGATGGCTTAATCGCCGATATGTTTTTAGAAGCCATTCCCGATTTGAAACTTCGTTTAGATGCGAACCGTGCGTGGACACCCGCGAAAGCCCAATTATTCGCCAAATATGTGAAACCTGAGCATCGCTCACGCATTCAATTTTTGGAAGAACCTTGCAAAATGCAAGAAGAAAGTCGCCAGTTCGCCCAAGAAACGGGCATTGCTATTGCGTGGGACGAAAGTGTACGCGAGCCAAATTTTCAGGTGAAAAAAGAACCGCACTTAGCGGCGATTATCATCAAGCCTACTTTGATCGGCAGCCTTGAGCGTTGCATCGAACTTATCAAACAAGCACATCAGCAAGGCTTGATGGCTGTGATCAGTTCTTCATTAGAAAGCAGTTTTGCTTTAACTCAGTTGGCACGCATTGCACAGCGTTACACGCCAGATACCACGCCGGGCTTGGATACGCTCGATCTAATGCAATATCAGCTTGTTCGCCCGTGGGCGGGTTCAACCTTACCATTATTGGAATTGAACAGAGAAAATATCGTCAAAGTGAATATGGATTAAAATGTATATTGGTTCGACCAGCCATAAGGCAACGGCAATTTTTATAAAAATCATTATAATGCAAAAAGTTAAAGGGAAAAGGATTAATTATGTCAGCATCTGCACGAATTTTGTTACTTAATGGCCCGAATTTGAATATGCTCGGTAAACGTGAGCCAAAGCATTACGGCACGTTGTCTTTGAGTACCATTGAGCAACGAATGCAACAGCTTGCAAATGAACATCAGATTGAACTCACTTGCTTCCAAGCGAACAGTGAAGAAAAATTGATCGAGAAAATTCATCAAAGTTTTCAACAAGTTGATTTCATTATTATTAACCCTGCGGCATACACCCACACCAGCGTGGCATTGCGTGATGCCTTGCTGGCGGTGGCGATTCCCTTTGTGGAAGTGCATTTGTCCAACGTGCATAAACGTGAGTCATTCCGCCATCATTCTTACTTTAGCGATGTGGCAGAGGGGGTAATTTATGGATTAGGTGCGCAAGGTTATGAATTTGCTTTCCATTACGCACGGCAATATTTAGCAAATAAGGCATAATTTGCCGAAAATTTCGCGAAATTGACAGAATTTTATCGCAAAAAGGATCGTTTTCAGGTAATCTTTGCCACGGAAATTTAAGTTTAAAAACCACCGCACTTTGCGTTCCCTATAAAGTGCGGTCAAAAATATTCACATTTTAGGAAAACATTATGGATATTCGTAAAATTAAAAAACTCATCGAATTAGTTGAAGAATCGGGCATTATGGAGCTTGAAATTTCTGAGGGGGAAGAATCCGTACGCATTAATCGCGGTTCACCTGCGACCACCGCGGTACAATACACCTTACCAAGCGTGGCTGCTACTCAACCTGCAAGTCCAGCCCCTGCACAGCCTGCTACACCTGCGGTGGAAGTGCCAGCGGCGACGGAAGTTTCAGGTCATCAAGTGCGTTCACCAATGGTGGGAACCTTCTACCGCAGCCCAAGCCCAGAGGCGAAACCATTTGTTGAAGTGGGGCAAACGGTGAAAGTGGGCGATGCCTTATGTATTGTGGAAGCAATGAAGATGATGAACCGCATTGAAGCCGACAAAGCGGGCGTGGTGAAAGCGATCTTAATTAATGACGGCGAGCCTGTTGAGTTTGACGAACCGTTAATCGTTATCGAATAATTCATTTCTATCTAGGTAGGGCGAACGCCCTATCTTACTATTCCAAGAGATCATTCCTATGTTAGAAAAAGTTGTAATTGCGAATCGTGGAGAAATTGCTTTACGCATTTTGCGTGCCTGTAAAGAGCTTGGCATCAAAACCGTGGCAGTGCATTCCACCGCCGATCGTGAATTAAAACACGTTTTATTGGCTGATGAAACCGTGTGTATTGGTCCAGCCCCTTCGACTAAAAGTTATTTAAATATCCCCG
Organism: Avibacterium paragallinarum; assembly: GCF_900450705.1. Taxonomy (GTDB): domain Bacteria; phylum Pseudomonadota; class Gammaproteobacteria; order Enterobacterales; family Pasteurellaceae; genus Avibacterium; species Avibacterium paragallinarum. The sequence continues at coordinate 525,255 of NZ_UGHK01000001.1, read as the reverse complement.
CACTGATTGCGGCGGCAGAAGTAACAGGGGCTGATGCTATTCACCCAGGTTATGGCTTCTTGTCTGAAAACGCTGATTTTGCCGAACAAGTGGAACGCTCAGGCTTTATCTTTATTGGGCCAACGGCTGATGTAATCCGCTTAATGGGCGACAAAGTTTCCGCGATTAATGCAATGAAAAAAGCGGGCGTGCCTTGCGTACCGGGTTCAGATGGCCCAGTAGGTAGCGATATGAAAAAAAATAAAGAAATCGCTCAACGCATTGGGTATCCTGTGATCATCAAAGCCTCTGGCGGCGGCGGCGGTCGTGGAATGCGTGTGGTGCGTGATGAACAGTCTTTAGAAGAATCCATCGCAATGACCAAAGCGGAAGCCAAAGCCGCGTTTAATAACGATATGGTGTATATGGAAAAATATCTCGAAAATCCACGCCATATTGAAATCCAAGTGCTAGCAGACACCCACGGTAACGCGGTTTACCTCGCAGAGCGTGATTGTTCAATGCAACGTCGCCACCAAAAAGTGGTGGAAGAAGCCCCAGCACCAGGCATTACCGAAGAAATGCGTCGTGATATTGGCTCTCGCTGTGCTAAAGCCTGTGTGGAAATTGGCTATCGTGGTGCGGGTACATTTGAATTCCTCTACGAAAACGGCGAATTTTACTTTATCGAAATGAATACCCGTATCCAAGTAGAACACCCTGTTACGGAAATGATTACGGGCGTGGATTTGGTGAAAGAGCAATTATTAATCGCCTCAGGCTTACCGCTTTCCACCAAACAAGAAGACATCAAAGTGCGTGGGCATGCCATTGAATGCCGTATCAACGCGGAAGATCCAAAAACCTTTCTGCCTTCGCCGGGAAAAATCGCCCACTTACACGCACCGGGTGGATTGGGCGTACGCTGGGACTCACACATTTATACAGGCTACACCGTGCCGCCACATTATGATTCAATGATCGCAAAATTGATCACCTATGGTGACACCCGTGAAGTGGCAATCCGCCGTATGCAAAATGCTCTCGGCGAAACTATCATCAACGGCATAAAAACCAACATTCCATTACACGATCAAATTTTATCTGATGAAAACTTCCAAAAAGGTGGCACAAATATCCACTATTTAGAGAAGAAATTGGGTATGCACGATTAAGAATAAAGAGGGGAATAAAGCCCCTCTTTATTTTTTATATATTAGCTGGAATAAATAGATTGTTTTTACGAATTAATTAGTCTTACAAAGCAATGATAGAGAGCGGTCTATTTTTATGTTGGTTTTCTTTAATTAACGGGAGTTTTCATTGGAAAAAGTGGATTGCTCACTCATTATAAGTAGATAGACCACATAGGTTCTATAATTATCCTATGATATTAGTAACTTTATTTAACCTTTGATTTAGGGAGATTTCATTAATGCAGAAAAATTCTCGCTATCGCCAAGCTGCAAAAGAAGCCCGTTGGGCGTTTGGGTTAACGTTGCTTTATGTGCTAGGTTGGTGTTTATGTGCTTATTTACCCAAAGGAACAGCAGGACCGTTGGGCTTTCCGCTGTGGTTTGAGCTGGCTTGTATTTATTTGCCCGTGCTGTTTATCGTGGTGGCGTATTGGGTGGTGAAGATTATTTATCAAAATATGGATTTAGAAAATAAGGACGTTGAGCAATGAATTTGGGGATTATTTTTCCATTAGTGATCTATTTGGCGTTTGTCTTTGGAGCGGCAATTTATGCCTATGTCAGGCGTTCCAAAGGGGACTTTTTAACGGAATATTATGTGGGAAATCGCTCAATGACAGGCTTTGTGTTGGCGATGACCACCGCGTCCACCTATGCCAGTGCCAGCTCTTTTGTGGGCGGCCCTGGTGCGGCGTATAAATTCGGCTTAGGCTGGGTGTTGCTTGCAATGATTCAAGTGCCTGCGGTATGGCTGGCATTAGGCGCGCTCGGGAAAAAATTCGCTCTGCTTTCTCGTGAGAGTAATGCCTTAACCATCAATGATTTATTGCTTTATCGCTATAAAAATAAATACTTGGTTTGGATTTCTTGTATCGCCTTACTCATCGCCTTTTTTGCTGCAATGACCGTGCAATTTATCGGCGGAGCAAGATTGTTAGAAACCACCATTGGGATCAGCTATACCAATGCCTTATTGATTTTTGCCGTTACCGTGGGGCTATACACCTTTATCGGCGGTTTCCGTGCAGTGGTGCTAACTGACACCATTCAAGGCACGGTGATGATTCTCGGCACGATCATTTTGCTCGGTGCGACCATTTATGCCGCGGGCGGAGCAGAAAGTGCGGTGCAAAAACTCAACGAAATTGATCCGCACTTAACTAGCCCTTATGGTCCAAATGATATGCTCGGCTTTCAATTTATGGCTTCATTCTGGATTTTGGTGTGCTTTGGCGTGGTGGGGCTGCCTCATACGGCAGTGCGTTGTATGGCGTTTAAAGATAGCAAAGCCTCGCATAATGGTATGCTGATCGGCACGGTGGTGCTGTCCCTCGTAATGCTGGGAATGCACCTTTCAGGGGCGTTAGGCAGAGCCATTTTACCCGCTTTAGATGTGCCAGATCAGGTGATCCCAACCTTGATGTTGCAAGTGCTACCGCCGATTGTAGCTGGGATTTTCTTAGCCGCACCAATGTCAGCCATTATGTCCACCATTGATGCCCAACTTATTCAATCTTCTTCGATTTTTGTGAAAGATTTATATTTATCCGCCAAGCCCGAAATGGCACAAAATCAGAAAAAGATCAGTTGGTTTTCGTCAATTATTACCCTAATTTTGACCGCACTTTTAATTCTGGCGGCGTTGAACCCGCCTAAGATGATTATTTGGTTAAACCTTTTCGCCTTTGGCGGATTGGAAGCGGCGTTTTTGTGGGTTATCGTGCTGGGGCTGTATTGGGAAAAAGCTAACGCTGTTGGGGCGATAAGCTCAATGGTGGTCGGGCTAGCCAGCTATGTGGGCTTAACCGCTGCCAGTATTAAACTGTTTGATTTTCACGCTATTGTGCCATCTTTAACCTTTGGCTTGCTCGCATTTTTGATCGGCAACAAATGGGGTGAAAAGGCAAAAACACAGATTCATTAACATTTATCGCCATTTACGTTTAAAATAAGCGAGGCGTTGTTCCTCAGCACAGCAACGCCGTATTATTTTGAAATCAAACGGCGATCAGCATTAACGTTTAAAACAAGGCGGGCATTCACACCGCCTTATTTTTCAATTAAATCACACTCTTTTTAGAAGGAAATTTTATGGCTTGGGTGCAAATCCGCATAAACAGCACAAATCAGCAAGCGGAAAGTCTTAGCGATTATTTGGAAGAAATCGGCTCGGTGTCCGTTACCTTTATGGACAGCCAAGACACGCCAATTTTTGAACCACTCCTAGGGGAAACCCGTTTATGGGGTAATACCGATGTGATCGCCCTCTTTGATGCCGAAACAGAGATGCAACAGATTGTGCATCAGCTCAAAAGTGCGGGATATTTGAGCGAAGATACCGCTTATAAAATCGAACAAATCGAAGATAAAGATTGGGAACGGGAATGGATGGACAATTTCCACCCAATGCAATTTGGCAAACGCCTTTGGATTTGCCCAAGTTGGCGTGAAGTGCCTGATGAAAATGCGGTGAATGTAATGCTCGATCCTGGTTTGGCTTTTGGAACTGGCACGCACCCCACCACCGCATTATGTTTAGAATGGCTCGATAGCCTAGATTTGAATGGCAAAACGGTCATCGATTTTGGCTGTGGCTCAGGGATTTTAGCGATTGCTGCGTTGAAATTAGGGGCGAAAAGTGCCATCGGCATTGATATTGATCCGCAAGCTATTTTAGCCAGCCGCAACAACGCGGAACAAAATGGCGTGAGCGACCACCTACAACTCTTTTTAGCCAAAGACGCACCGCAAGATCTGCAAGCAGATGTGGTGGTAGCCAATATCTTAGCGGGCCCATTAAAAGAGCTTTCCCCAACCATTAGCCAATTAGTCAAACCGCAAGGGCAACTCGGGTTATCAGGCATCTTAGAAACACAAGCCCAATCCGTTTGTGAGGCTTATGAAGCAGTGTTTTCCCTCGATCCTGTGGCAGTGCGAGAAGAATGGTGTCGAATTACGGGAAAAAATAAATAGGGTTTAAGCACTAAAATCCCTTTTTAGCGCTGCTTTTTCTATGCGAGAAAGTAAGGCTTGAAAAACAAAACTTACATTAAATTGTAATTCAGTTTGCTTATAAGAATAAAGCCAATCTACATTGCTATGATTATGTGTTCTTTTGATGATTACATTGGGTGTTATCCCTTTATAAAACACATTGGGAAAAGACAAAATCGCTTGATAAATAAAGTGATTATCTTTTCTTTTTGTTTCTAAAATAGCATTGTGCTGCAAGTAACGGGTGCTTTTTATCGAAGCAAGCAAGGTCAGATCTAATTTTTCATTAAATTGATGATAAAGCCCAAATCTCGCCCCCAGCATTTTATAGCTATTTGTTTTCTCTTTAACTTTGCGGTATATCCCATCGAACCCAGTAAATAATGTAGTGTTATTGGTAGGAGTGTAATACCAACTGGCATATAAAGAAGAAATGTCCGCTTTATCTATCGCACTGTAACCAGCATTATAAAACAAATGTTTTTGTTCAAATTGCACATTGAGAAAATGTTTTTTTAAAAGAGAATGCATCCATTCTAAATGTACCCCAAAAGCGTGATAATAACGCTTATTGGCATACCATTCATATTTAAAAAGTGGGGCGATAACGAGCTCTTTTTTCGCATCTTGAAAAGCGTATCCAATATAAGTTTTAAATGTGGTATCATTATATTGTCGAGCCGTTGGATAATATTGTCCTTCGCTATTGAAATAAATATTTATTCCGTGATGCCCTGTTAAATTAAATTTTTTATTTAGGCTAAGCTCATATCCCCAACCTTTTGCGTTAATCGCTTTAGGGGCAGCGCGTTCAACGATGCAAGTTGTGCCAGAAAATAATAGGCAGCGATAATGTTCTGAGGATTGATTGATATTTTTTTGATAGCGGTAACCCACACGTAATCCACCGTGCCATTGCTCCCGCTCTTTTAAAACTTGTAAATATTCCTTTAATAATGTGCTCACTTCATTGGGTAATGGCATTTGAACAAGCTGAGAAAACAATTTGCTGGCTTCTTTATTCTTTTTATTTTCAAATAGAATGCGTGCTAAATCTAATTGTCCCCGTAAAAAATCAGGTTCAGATTGTAATAATTTTTGATATTCAGTTTCCGCCTTAGCCAACTCTCCACGTTGACGGGCGAGCGCTCCTTGTGCAAACCATACAAGTTCTTTTTTATGTTGAGGAAATTGGCGATATTGCTGTAAAAACTTTTCTGCATAATGCCAAAGTTGCTGATTTACCGCAATATAAAGCGCTTGCCCTACATCGGCTTCAGTATTTGCCACAGAAAAAGATTGTCCATCTAAGGTGATTTCATTTTCTTGCTGATTTGAGGCTGTGAATAATGCCGTTTCTTTTCGTTGTTGATTGATTTTTTGTTGGGAGTCTTGCCACAGTTGCAGAGATTGTTCTGCATTTTCATCTGCATAGCTTGGTAAAGCAGTAAGAAAGGCTACGCTCAACAAAATTAAAAAAGATTTTTTCATAGGCTTTAACATCTAATAAAAATAGGAAAGGGGGGAAGGCCCTCCTATGAATTTATTGATTTTTTGTACCACCAAAAGCAGTGTCATATTTGTTATCTGCAAATTTAGCGTAACCCGCTAATGCAGCGGCATCTTTACCAAAGAATTGTCCGCTGGTCGTACCATCGACTACACCATTTGCAAAGGCATCTCCCTTGAAACTTGCATTTTGCTTATTAATTTTTGCATCAATTTCAATTTCAAGATCTCTTCTTACCATAGTTCCTTCTAGCGTACCTTTCTCAAAGTCAGCATTAAATTGCCCTTTTAACACCCCTTTATTAAGATCATTGTTATTATTGATCCCTGTGACGGTATATGTAGCTTTGCCGCCTTTTGGTAGGGCGACAGTTTTATCATTTCCTGCATAATACACCACGCGATCTTTTGTCGCATCGGCATCACGCGCCACCCATTCGCCATAATACAGCTCTTGCTCACCTACTTTTTTGAACGCAAAGTTGCCGAGTTTATTATGGAATCTAGGTACCCAGCTTGGCATATTGTTCATTTTAAGTACAACTACGCCATCATTATCAACACCACCAAAAGCACGCATCCATTGGGTGTTTTTGGTAATTTTAGTTAAGGATTTAAAGCTCGTCACTTTAGAGGTAGCACCTTTAACTTCCACACCAGGTAAACCACCTTCATCAGAATGGAACCAGCCATTATGTGCAGCGGATGGATTTGCTACAGATAAATCAGCATTGCCGTTAGAAATACCTGAAGTGACGGCTCCTTGAGCAGTGAGGCAAGCAAACAAGGTCACACTAAGTGCGGTCATTTTTAAAGAAATATTTTTCATACTCTTTTCCTTTTTGAGAATGGGGATGCTCCCCGTTTTATTGGCATCATTGCGATGCGTTTTGGTCATTTCCCTGTTGTGTGAGAGCGAAGGGGAAATGACCGCCTTTTTAATCCCAGCCAAAGCTGAAATTAAAATTTCGCCGTTAACCCCAATTTAAATGTCCGCCCTGGTGCGGGGATCATTGAACGTGTCATTGGATCAAGATAATAACGATTGGTTAAATTGGTGCCCGTGAATTCGACGGTTAAATTCGGTGAAAATTGATATTTAATATAAGCATCCACTACTAACACAGGTTGCCAGTACATCGGTCTGTTCCAACCTAAATCTATTTTTTCATTTGTAGAAAGGCTTTCATTGAGTTCAAATAATCTTGCTTCTTGTTTATTGACCGCTTTGCTGTGATAAAGCCAACGGCTACCAATTTCTAATTTACGATCAAAGAAACGTCCACCGAGATTAGCAGTAATGGAATATTTAGGTTGTAATTGGGTACGCAAATAACCCCAAGGGAAACCACCAGTCATACAATGTGGTACGCGCATTGCGACAGGATCCATTTCCACTGCCATATCCGCATCACAGACTTTATTTTTAAGGTTATAAGCGACCCCTAAATCGGCAAAATAATCGCCGTTATCGTAGCGTGCTTGAAGTTCTATGCCATCAATAACCCGTTTATCTAATTGAACAAAACGAAAATCAGTATTACGGTCGATAACATTTTTAGTTACATTGTGATAATAGCTGAGTTTTACATCTGCTTTGGTTGGCGTATTAAATAAGGAGCTAAAATCATAGGCATAGCCCACCTCAATATTTTTAGTGCGTTCAGGTTTTAAGCGGGCATCTTTGAAACGGGTATTGGTGTCAGCACTGGCGGAAAAACCAACGGTATCTTCAAAAATACTTGGCATACGGGCATATTGCGTATAGCGAAGATATACCCGAGAATTATCCGTTAAAAATGCCGTTGCCGAAAATGCTGGAGCAAAAGCGTGAGCACGACGTTTTTCTACTTTTTTTAATTTATCGCTTTCTTTTAAGGCTTCATAATGCTCTCCTAAAGAGCTGTTAGTATATTTATTGGTCACTTTTCCTGTGGCTGGATTAATCACTTTTTCATTTTTTAGCGTACCATTATAAAAAGGATTATCTTCTTTATGTAAACGACCATCACTATGGAAATCTATCTCTACAGAATGTTTTCTAATAACGCCATCATCTTTTAAAGATGTCCAACTTCCACCTTCCCCCAAAAGATCATCTAGCTTATCAACGATTTCTCTGTCTTTTCTTTTGAACTCTGGAGCTCTTCTATATCTGTTACCTAATCTGTTTCTATACTCTTCTCTTAAGTTATCTTTTTCTGTCATTAATTGTTGGTATTGATTCCAAATATCTTGTGAAACAATTTCATCAAAAGATAATGTTTTACCAATGGAAATTTTTCCAGGGGAATCTGGATTATCTTCATAAGGTTTATAAAGCACACCCGATTTAACCAATTTATCTAAGTAATCATCATAAGACCAATATTCATTATAACGAGCTCCCGCAGTTAGCATTAACCAATTAGTTGGGCGATAGTTAAAATTAAAGGCGATATCCCACTCTTGACGGCGCCCCATTCTTGCAGGGCTTTCATAAGTGCTATTTGGGTTAGGTTTTGATTTTAGGTGATCACTGGTGAGATGCTCTTTTTGAAATGAGCCAGAAAGGGTTAAATCCAATTTATCTGTTAAATGCATTTGATTGCTGAGGTTAAATCCTCTTCTGGTGTTATACGCATTAGATTGTGCGGCATTCACAAAATTATATTTGCCATTGATATTTGGGTGCGTTTTGCTCCATTCTGCCTGTTCGGCTTTCATACAATTTAAATCAAATTGATTCATAAACTCATCTGGCGTGGAGTTAGCAAGATCCTCCTCACTCATTGGTCTATAGCATTTTTGCATCGCAATCCCCATAAATTCATTATCTAGCTCATTTGGCTCCCGTGGATTACCGCCAGAGGTGTTGGTATCGCTAATGGTGCGTGTGTACCATATCCCCGCTTTTAAATTAATCAATGGGTTATCGGGGTTGTAATGATAATCAGCATTAAAGGTGTGCTGTGTCACTGTAGCTAAAGGCCATTGAGGCACACGGTCATAAAATTTTGAAAAATCTAAACGAGAAGGCATAATCTCGCCATAAGTCATTTTAGTATGGCGATAACCCAGTTTGAGTTCTTGTTTATCCGTAAACCGCCAAGTATTTTTTAGTAAATAAGATTCCATGACACTTGAGGTATTCGGAATTTCCGTATGAGGACGATAAATCGAGGCCGCAAAAGGTAAATTGGGCTCCATTTGCTTTAACTCTCGTCCCGATTTCTCATCAACGCTCCCTTCGTAACGATGAGAACCACCTCTCCCAGATAGATAATTGCCCTTACGGCGATAACTATAAGCGACTAATAGATCAAATTTTTCTTCACGTAACCCAACGGCTAAACGCATTGCGTTATCTTTGCCCCATTCTCCTTTGGTTTTAGGCTTAACCAAGGTAGTAGGAAGAAAATCCCCAGGAAAAGGATCATACATACGAGAGTCTTCACCTAAATGCAGGTTATTGGGATGTTCTTTTACCGAGTTATTGCTGGTCTCAAGTTTTAATTCAACACTGATTTTTTGATTGGGAGCCACAATATCATCAACATCAATAGTACGCATTTTAACCGTCCCACCAATGCCACTTGCCGTTCCTGCCACTAACGCTGGCCCTTTTTCAAGGGTAATGCCACCAATTAAATTCGGATCAAGATAATTTCGATTATTTGCCCCGTTGTAACCGCGCCAAGTTGTAATCGCCTGCTCTGTGCCATCAATCGTTACAGGAATACGCCCTTGTCCTTGCACGCCACGAATATTTGGATCAACGGCACCACTATTGCGTGCATCACCACTGTACACCCCATTAAAAGCTTGAAACAGATCCGCGGGTGCAGCTCCTTTATAGCGTTCAACCGCTTCCTTATCGGAATACATATTGGTGATATTATGAAGATAAACCTCGTCTTTTTTCTGCTCTGCTTGAACTTCAGCATTGCTTTTGACAAAAATCGTATCCAATTCTGCTGCATTGGCAACGTTAGTTAAGCAGGCAGATAAGGCTAAGGATAAATAACACTGTTGAAATTTCATTATTAACCCCCTCAACGCAAATGATAATGGTTCTTATTTGTATTGAATAATAAATAATAATTTCCCAAAATACAAATAAATACTGAAAAATAGTTATAAATTCGTTACTTACTATTGACATTTGCAAATTATCGTCCCGATTTGTTGCCTTTCTGCGCAATTAATAGACCTAGGTCAAAACAATTAAAAAAATTCCTTTTTGTATAAAAAATATGCTTTTCAAATGGGTGAAAAGTGCGTATCATAGCACGCCTTGCCCGTTGGGGCTGGCGATGGATTGTGTGTTAAGGTGGTAACTTGTTAGGGGTAACGCAGTGCGAATTGGTGATTATCAATTAAAAAACCGTATTTTGCTTGCGCCAATGGCAGGGATTACCGACCAACCTTTTAGACGCCTTTGTGCGAACTATGGTGCGGGATTAACCTTTTCAGAAATGATGGCGAGTAATCCCCGTGTGTGGCATACAGAGAAATCGAAACAACGTCTTGCTTATCATCAAGATGTAGGCATTAATGCCGTGCAAATTGCAGGATCTGATCCGCAAGAAATGGCACAAGCGGCACAAGTGAATGTGGACTACGGTGCAGAAATTATTGACATCAATATGGGCTGCCCCGCCAAAAAGGTAAATCGCAAATTGGCAGGCTCTGCCCTTTTGCAATATCCTGATTTAGTCCGTCAAATTCTTGAAGCTGTGGTGCGTGCTGTTGATGTGCCTGTAACATTAAAAATTAGAACAGGCTGGGATCGACAACATCGAAATTGTGTGGAAATCGCCAAAATTGCCGAACAAGCAGGCATTCAAGCCCTCACCATTCACGGAAGAACCCGTGAATGCTTATTTGAGGGCGAAGCAGAATACGACAATATCAAAGCGGTGAAGCAACAAATTTCCATTCCTGTGATCGCAAATGGCGATATTACATCGGTGCAAAAAGCCCAAAAGGTGCTTGATTACACTGGTGCTGATGCAATAATGATTGGGCGTGGTGCATTAGGAAAGCCTTGGATTTTTCAATCAATGGCAACATTAAGCGAAACGAACCCAACCACTTTTGAACCAAGTTTAGCGGAAAAGTGCGGTGTGATTTTGCAGCATATTCGCGATCTTCATCAGTTTTACGGTGAAGAAAAAGGCTATCGCATTGCACGCAAACACGTTGCTTGGTATTTACAGGGAATTCAACCTAATTCCGATTTTAGGCAGACTTTTAATGTGATTAGCAATGCCACCGAGCAACTAAACGCATTGGAGGATTTTTTTAATTTGATTTTATTGGATAAAGACAACAATGTTAGAACAACAACGTAATCCAGCTGAAGCCCTAACCGTTTCAGTATTAAATTCACAATCTCAAGTAACAAACAAACCACTTCGTGATTCAGTGAAACAAGCATTAAGAAACTATCTTGCACAATTAGACGGACAAGATGTGAATGATCTTTATGAATTAGTTTTAGCGGAAGTTGAACACCCTATGCTCGATATGATTATGCAATACACACGCGGCAACCAAACCCGTGCAGCATTAATGCTTGGCATTAACCGTGGTACATTACGCAAAAAATTAAAAAAATACGGTATGGGTTGATTAAACAATTCTTCTAAGTAAAAATTCACCGCACTTTAAATTAGCTAATGATTGCTTAAATCAGTGATTAAAATACTCGTCATTAATATTGATTTGTTTTCATTGGAATAGAGAAGTGCGGTGTTGGTGTGACCACTCTTATTTTAATGCGGTTATTATGGAAAGATTAGAAGACTAAAAATAAGTTTTTATGTTTAGCTTCATAAAATCGCAGAATCTTGTAGCTATATAATTAGACCGATATAACTCTTGCACGGCTTATTTTAGTTGATGATTGAAATAAACCGTGCAATGTTTCTATGTTATTGCATATTTTTTATAATATCATTAGCAAATTCTGATGTAGTGCGTAATTTTGCACCTTCTAACATTTCAGCAAAATCAAAGGTCACGGTTTTATTTTTAATGGTTTTTTCCATTGCGTTAATAACTAAATCTGCTGCCTCTATCCAGCCTAAATAGCGTAGCATCATTTCTCCACTTAATATGAGTGAGCCAGGATTCCCTTTATTTTGCCCCGCAATTTTTGGAGCTGTACCATGGGTAGCTTCGAAAATGGCTGCTTCTGCACCGATGTTCGCTCCTGGAGAAATGCCAATTCCTCCTACTTGTGCAGCAAGTGCATCTGAAATGTAGTCACCGTTCAGGTTAAGCGTGGCAATGACATCATAATCAGAGGGATGCAGTAAAACTTCTTGTAAAAAAGCATCGGCGATAGAATCTTTAATAATGATTTCACGTCCCGTTTTAGGGTTATTAAATTTCATCCACGGTCCTTCGTTAATTAAGGTTGCACCAAATTCTTTTGCTACTTCATAACCCCATTCTTTGAATGCTCCTTCAGTGAATTTCATAATATTGCCTTTATGTACTAAAGTGAGAGAGCTTCTATCGTTGTCAATCACATATTGTAATGCTGCACGCACTAAACGCTGTGTACCTTGTTTGGATACGGGTTTAATTCCAATTCCACAATCTTGTGGAAAGCGAATTTTATTTACGCCCATTTCTTGTTGTAAAAATTGGATAACTTTGTTTGCTTCTGGTGAACCTGCTTTCCATTCTACGCCAGCATAGATATCTTCTGAGTTCTCACGGAAAATGATCATATTCACTTTTTCTGGATGTTTTACTGGACTTGGTGTACCACTGTAATAACGAATTGGACGTAGACAATTGTAGAGATCAAGTTCTTGACGCATTGTTACATTGAGGGAACGAATACCACCCCCTACAGGTGTCATCAACGGTCCTTTAATTGCAACGTGATATTCTTTAATCAATTGAAGGGTTTCGGTTGGTAACCAAGTATTTTCACCATAGATTTTATTGGCTTTGTGTCCCGCATAAATTTCTAGCCAGGAAATTTTACGTTTACCTCGATAGGCTTTTTCTACCGCGGCATCGATGACTGCTTGCATTGCTGGAGTAACATCTACACCAATACCATCGCCTTCGATAAAAGGGATAATCGGATTATTTGGTACGATTATGTCACCTTGTATGCCTAAATGAATTTTCTCACCTTGAGGAATAATAATTGGGGATTGAGTCATTGGATTTCTCCTTTATGGTTGATGTTGTGCTATAGTAAGTGAAATGTTTAACAAAAGAAGATTAATTACGGTTAAAGATGTTTCTTTTTCTGTATAACAAATCAACATTTTCATAACATATATGAAGGCAAAATTTCTTTCAAGACGTAATATTCAAAAAGGGCAAAATTTACGCGAAGAAACGGTTCAGCATTCTTATCGTAAAAAGGTGAGGGGGCCTAGTATTCTTGAAACTAACGTCGTGTTATTTAATAAACCTTTTAATGTATTGACTCAATTTACGGATGAAAGCGGACGGAAAACGCTGAAAGATTTTATTCCTATTCCCAGTATTTATCCGGCTGGTCGTTTGGATCTTGATAGTGAAGGGCTATTAATTCTTACTAACAATGGTGAAATTCAGCATCGTTTGGCTGATCCTAAATATAAAACTGAAAAGATTTATTGGGTACAGGTGGAGGGTGAACCAACGGAAAGAGAGCTTAATTTGCTACGTCAAGGAGTAAACTTGAAAGATGGTAGAACTTTACCAGCTAAAGTGCGGTTAATTCCTGCACCAAATTTCTTATGGGAAAGAGATCCCCCTATTCGGGAACGAAAAAGTATTCCTACTAGCTGGTTAGAGATTAGGATCAGTGAAGGAAAAAATCGCCAAGTTCGCCGAATGACGGCATATATAGGGTTTCCTACTTTGCGTTTAATTCGAGCTGGAATGGCGTGTTTTAGTGTAGAAAATTTGCCGTTGGGGCAGTATCATCAACTTAATTTCCAAGAACTGGAGCAGCTCTATGAATTTTTAAAATTAAGGAAATCTTATGTATAAACCTTATATCACAATGGCTTGCGTAGTACATTGTCAAGGAAAATTTTTATTTGTAAAAGAATTTGAATATGGAAAAATGACCTTAAATCAACCCGCTGGTCATTTAGAGCGAAACGAAAGCATTATTGAAGGGGCAATGCGTGAATTGCTTGAAGAAACTGGTATTCGAGCTAAGCCAAATAAGCTGATTAAAATTTATCAATGGTATGCACCACGTAGTCAAAAAGATTATTTGCGTTTTGTTTTTTCGGTAGAGCTAACAGCACATTTTCCAATTTCACCCACTGATCCTGACATCGAAGATGGTTTATGGCTTACTCCAGAAGAATTTCAGCATTATATTCAGCAAGAAGGACAAGCAGAGCGTAATCCTTTAGTTAGCCAAGCTTTGCAAGATTATTTAAATGGCGAAGAAGTGAGCTTAGATGTGTTGAAGGTATTTGAATGAATATTCACGATTTTACACCGCACCTAAAAAATAAAGCCCGAATTATTCGGGCTTTACTGATTAACGATAAGGTTGATCTAATGGAACCTCAGGATCTGGTTGATGCGTGATTCTGTTGCGTAAATCACGACGGATAATTTCAATTGTCCAGAACCAGAAGATATGACCAACTAATTCAGAAATATGTTCGTATAATGGCCAGTCTGCAACAGGTGGTGTTAAGCCTAATGCTGGGAAAGTGATGTAATGTACACAAATATCAGCAATTAAGCCCGCACCAATACCTTGCCAAAACTTGATTTTAGGGAAACGTTCCGCAACTACACAGTAGGCAATTGCAAACACTAAAGAGAATGTGATGTGAGTAACACCTATCCAATCAAAACCGTGATCGGCAAAGGTGAATACCGCAGCGGTAGGATCAATACCGATGTAATCACGTAAGAAAACGTGCGGCGGATTTAAAAATGCACGAGAACATACCTCTAATGCTTGTGATGGGTCTTGACAAGCCGCAACAAATAAATCAATGGGACTACGCGGAGGAAATGGATGTTCTGCTCCCCATTTTACAAATGCTGAGATTAATCCAGCAATAATGCCGACAAAGGCAGCTACGCCATAGCGACGACGTGCCGGATCAGTTTGAGTAAAAATACCTAACATATAATGCTCGAAAGTTAAAAAATAATTATGATTTATTAAATTTCTTTAAATAAATTCGCAAGCATTCTATGCCCAATAGAAAAATAGTCAAGAAATTATTAATTAGTGATATGGTGTTTTTGATAGGCTAACACCTAAGCCGAAACTTAGGTGTTAGATAGGTGATTGAATTAAAACTTCGCCAATAACATCGCTTCTAGTTTTTCTTGGTCGATGGCGAATTTGCGGATACCTTCTGCCAGTTTTTCTACTGCCATTGGATCACTGTTGTGTTGCCAGTAGAATTCGCTTTCGGTTAGTGGCTGAGGTTTGGCTTTCACTTCGCCCTTGTATTCCAATTTACGCACAAGTGCGGTGTGATTTTCTTGCAATTCTTTTAACAAGGCTGGGGCGATGGTTAAACGGTCGCAGCCTGCAAGCTCGGTGATTTCACCCACGTTGCGGAAGCTCGCACCCATTACCACGGTTTGATAGCCGTGTTGTTTGTAGTAGTTGTAAATGTTGGTTACTGAAATTACACCTGGATCTTCCGCTGGTGCGTAGTCTTTTTTCTCGCCGTTAGCTTTGTACCAATCAAGGATACGTCCTACAAATGGGGAGATTAAATACACGCCTGCTTCAGCACAAGCACGTGCTTGTGCTTCGGAGAATAATAGCGTGAGGTTACAGTTAATGCCTTCTTTTTCAAGGATTTCTGCTGCACGGATACCCTGCCAAGTAGAGGCAATTTTAATTAGAATGCGATCGTTTGATACGCCCGCTTCATTATAAAGTGCGATTAATTGGCGTGCTTTTTCCACCGTGGCTTGCGTGTCGTAAGAAAGGCGTGCGTCCACTTCGGTGGAAATGCGTCCTGGTACAATTTTCAGAATTTCTAAACCGATGTTTACCGCGAGTTTATCTTCAGCATCAATGAGTTGCTGAGCTTTATCATTGCTTTTTGTTTTGGCATAAGCAATGGCTTCGTCAATTAATGGGGCATATTGGGGTAAGGCTGAGGCACTTAAAATTAATGATGGGTTGGTGGTTGCATCTTGTGGCTGGTAGGTTTTGATGGCTTCAATATCACCTGTGTCTGCCACAACCACAGTCATTTCGCGTAGTGCATCTAATTGTGTTGTCATATTTACCTCTAATTGGATTGTTGGTTAAGTTGGAATACAATAGCACATCTTGCCGATGATGAGATAGCTATTTTAGCTTTGGTATCAATAGGTAAAATTTTAAATTAAATCCGTGAGATTAAAAGTAGAAAATCTGTGATCGTCATCACAAATATGAGGAAGAAGTAATGAAAACGCGTTGCGGCTGGGCGGAGGGCTTAGCCATTTATGAGGATTATCACGACAATGAATGGGGCAGGCCCGAATATGACAGTGTGAAATTATTTGAAAAGCTGTGCTTAGAGGGGCAACAAGCAGGGCTTTCGTGGATCACGGTATTGAAAAAACGCGAGCATTATCGTCAAGCCTTTCATCATTTTGATCCCGTCAAAATCGCTCAAATGACCGAGCAAGATATTGACGCGTTAATGCAAAATGCGGGGTTGATTCGCCATCGGGCAAAGCTGGATGCCATCGTAAAAAATGCCAAAGCCTATTTAGCAATGCAAAAGTGCGGTGAGAATTTTAGCGATTTTATTTGGGCGTTTGTAGATCACAAACCGCAAATCAATGATATACCCGATTTCTCCGTCGTACCTGCCAAAACGGAAACTTCAAAACAACTGTTGAAAGCCTTGAAGAAAAAGGGCTTCGTGTTTGTGGGCGAAACCACCTGCTACGCTTTTATGCAATCAATGGGCTTGGTGGACGATCACTTAAACGCGTGTTTTTGTAAACATAAATAAAATGCTTTTTGAGCGGTTTTTCTTTATAATCAGGTTAATTTTTACACCTGAAAATCAAATGGGTTATTAATGAAAAAAAATTATTACACTTTACTTTCTTTCTCAATTTTGACCGCACTTTATGGCACGTCAAGTTGGGCAAGTTTGCAACAACGCTGTTTGGCAGGCGTTCCCCATTTTACTGGGGAGGTGGTGCAAACCTCAAACAACGATTTACCCGTTTATATTGAAGCGGATCGAGCAGAACTTAATCAGCCCGTGAATGCCCGCTATGAGGGGGACGTGGAGATCAAACAGGGCAACCGCCATTTAACCACCCAAGTGGTGGAAGTGGTGCAAACGGGCGAGGGCGAGGCAATTCAACGCACCGCTTATGCCAAAGAGAGATTTGATTATAAAGATAACCTCATTAATGTATTGGGTCAGTCAGCAAAAATTAACCTCAATAATAAAGATGCCGATATTAACGCTGCCGATTACCAGTTTGTCGGGCGACAAGGGCGGGGGCGTGCGGAACAAGTGGAGCTACGCGAAGATTACCGCTTGCTTAAAAATGCCACGTTCACCTCGTGCTTGCCTGATGATAATAGCTGGATGATCGAAGCCAGCGAAATGCGTCAGCACATCAAAGAAGAATACGCAGAAATGTGGCACGCTCGCTTGAAAGTACACGGCGTGCCGATTTTCTATACCCCTTACTTGCAGCTCCCCATTGGCGACCGCCGCCGTTCAGGCTTATTAATGCCAACCGCGGGGCATTCCAGCCGTGATGGTTATTGGTATAACCAGCCGATTTATTGGAATATCGCACCGAATTTTGATATGACCATCACACCAAAATTTATGTCAAAACGTGGTTGGCAGTTTAACGGTGAAGCCCGTTACCTCACGCAAATTGGCGAGGGAGTTATCGCTGGCGAATATTTAGGCAATGATCGTTATGATGATTATCAAGGGGAAAACCGCTCCCGCCATTTATTCCACTGGCAGCACAGTTCAAGTTTTTTAGAAAATTGGCGGCTTAACGTAGATTATACCAAAGTGAGCGACAAGCGTTATTTCAACGATTTTGATTCAAATTACGGAAGTAGCACGGACGGCTATGCCGATCAAAATTTCCGCATTGCCTATTATCAACCCAACTACAATTTATCAATTTCAGGTAAGCAATTCCAAGTGTTTGATGAACCGGAGATCGGGCCTTATCGCGTTCTACCACAAATTGATTTCAATTATTACCGCAATGACCTTGCTGACGGGCGTTTAGATTTCAAATTCTTCTCTCAAATTACTCGCTTTGAAAATGACAGCACCTTAATGCCAAAAGCGTGGCGTTTCCACTTAGAGCCAAGTTTAAACTTCCCGCTTTCCAACCGCTACGGCAGCTTAAATATTGAAACCAAACTGTATGCCACTCACTACAACCAAACCAAAGGCAGCAGTGCGAATGCAGAGGTGCAGCGTTCGGTCAATCGCGTCCTGCCACAAGTGAAAGTGGATTTCCAAACCTTATTGGCGAATAAAGAAAGTTTTATTCAAGGCTACACCCAAACCCTTGAACCGCATATTCAATATCTTTATCGTCCATATAAAGATCAAAGCGACATCGGAGCAAAATTAAACAGCCAATATCTCGGCTTTGGTTACGACTCCGCTTTATTACAACAGGATTATTTTTCCCTCTTCCGCGATCGTCGATATAGTGGCTTAGACCGCATTGCCTCCGCTAACCAATTCACCTTTGGTGGTACAACCCGCTTTTATGATGAAAGCGGAAATGAACGCTTTAACCTCTCCGTTGGGCAAATTTATTATATGAGTAGCTCACGTATTGATAATAATAGCGATAACACTAGCCATCGCTCTAGCTCCTCGTGGTCGCTAGAAACTAACTGGCTAATTAGCCCACAATGGAATTGGAGAGTAAGCTATCAATATGATCCAAGTTTACACCAAACCTCACTGGCAAATTCTGTGTTAGAATTTAACCCGAGTGGTAATAATCTTGTGCAATTAAGCTATCGCTACGCCAGCAGAGAGTATATCGACCAAAACCTCACAGGTGCAAAAGCCTACAACCAAGACATTAAACAACTTGGTGTAACTGCCGCGTGGGAAATTGCCGACAACTGGGCTGTAGTGGGGCGTTATTACCAAGATCTCGCCCTCAAAAAGCCCGTGGAACAATATGTTGGCATAAGATACAACAGCTGCTGCTGGTCAGCAGGTATCGGCGTTCGACGTTATGTAACCAGCAAAGAAGGGCAAAAAGCCGACCAAGTGCTGTACGACAACGGCATTAGCGTTAATTTTGAATTACGCGGACTAGGCACAAACGACCACCGCAGCGGCATCGAAAAAATGCTCAAGAGTGGCAAACTCCCCTATATTCAATCTTTTAGCTTATATTAAATTCAACATACCAAAAGGTAATGCTTATTTTTAGTATGTTGGTAAAGGTCTAGATAAAAGCTAGACCTTTTGAAAACCTGTTAGATCAAATAGGATATCTAAACATTAACACTTGCTTATCTTATGATGAGTGAGTAATAAAAAATAATATTTTCAGAACACGGATAAAAAAAAAATAGTGCTTATGAGTATATTGTTTTATAATCTCCCACCTGTACCTAATTATAATTAGAGATTTATTATGCGACATTATATTATCTATGGATTTTTGCTCATAGCTTGTTTTTATAGTACTCAAGCTAATTCAGATTCCTTAAACCCAAATTTACTTACTGATACTCCTACTCCCCCAGGCAAGGTAGGAGAAATAGTGGGTGAGGATGCAAATGCCGTTGTTACTCCTCTGATTTCTCATAAATCGTCTTCTAAGGGAATACCTATGGTAAGCATTATGAATCACTCTTCAGGTGTAATTACAGTATGGGCTCTTGCACCAAATAACTGGTTATGGGGATATTCACCATTTGATTCAAAATCTTTTGGACAATTGCGTAATTGGTATGTTTTAAAAAATGCGAATGGTTCAGTGTCATTCCGTAATGTAAGAACTAAGACTTGTATGGCGGCATATAAAAATGGAATTATTCATTCTGCGTGCAATCGTAATAAATTGAGTCAGCAGTTTGATTTATTATCATTAACCAATGGTGCTGTAGCTCTAAAAAATGCAGGTAATCAAAAATGTTTGCGTATACCTGAAAGACGTTCGACAGTATATATGCCAATTACGTTCGTAAAATGCCCTACGGGAGATCAATTTACTGTTGATCAGCAATGGTTTATTGCCCCTCCAATTCTTGACTCCTATCCAATACCGAATAATTAGGGAAATATAATTATGCTAAAAAGAATAATGTTATGTTTAGGCTTTTTGTTATATGTTATACAAGCAAACGCAAACTTAGAAGACTTTAAAGTTGCTACATGGAATTTACAAGGTTCTTCTGCAGCGAATGAAAATAAATGGAATGTGAGTGTTCGTCAACTCATTACAGGCGAAGGAGCTGCTGATATTTTAGCTGTTCAAGAAGCTGGGGTTTTGCCAAGTAGTGCGATGATTACTGAAAGGATGGTTCAGCCTGTAGGCGTTGGCATTCCTATTCATGAATATACTTGGAATTTAGGCACATCGTCGCGTCCTGACAATGTATTTATTTACTATTCTCGTGTTGATGTGGGAGCCAATCGAGTTAATCTTGCAATTGTGAGTAGAATCCGTGCGGATGAAGTCATTGTTATTCCACCTCCCACAGTTATTTCTAGACCAATTATAGGTATTCGTATCGGCAATGATGCATTTTTTTCTATTCATGCTTTAGCAAGCCGAGGAGCAGATTCCACTGCAATCGTCCGTGCTGTTTTTGATTATTTTAATACTCGTCCAGAACAGCGTAATACCAATTGGATGATTGTCGGTGATTTCAATCGCGTGCCTTCTAATTTACAACGCTCTTTAGAAACTTCAGAACCTGGTGTGGCAAGACATATTGATATCATTGCTCCAACAACACCGACGCAACAAAGCGGAGGAACGCTAGACTACGGTATCGTTGGAAATTCTGGAAGTTTTATTGGTACGGCTATTATCGCTTCTATTTTATTTGGTCAGATTCGTAGTCAGCTATTATCTGACCATCGTCCAGTTGGTTTTTTTGTTCCACGTTAAGGATAATTTTATGACTAATTTCATCCAAACTGTTTTCAAAATTGGTTTATTTTCAATATTCACTTTCTTTAGTCAGTTTAGTTCAGCAGATATAGATGCTGAGTTAATTGATGATATGGTACAAGTAAATCCATTGATTTCACTGCGTAGTTTAGAAACGGGAGTTCCTCTTATTAATGGGCAATATAAAGATCAACGTAATTTTCAATGGATTATTAGTGAAGTGCCAGCGTCTGAAACAACCTTTAAAAAAGCTGGACTTACTCAGTTTAGAGTACCAGGTTTAGAACGCTGCCTTTATACTATCCAAAATAGGTTAATCTCTGAGAGTTGTGATCCGAAAGATGCGGGGTCTCTTTGGGTTATTATTCCAACAGTTTTAGGAGGCGTTGAAATAAAATCAATGAGAACAAATACCTGTTTAAGTGCGGGCAGAAAGTATAATGATTATAGATTGGCTCCCTGTCAGGAAAATGAAAAGATTACCGTTTCCCCCAAATTACTCTGGTTTTTTTCTCCAGCTTCTATGCCAGCAAAATTATCACCCGCGTTTCCCATTGCTGTCATAGAGAAAGAGTAAAGGTCAGAATAGATATTAAATTACATACAATACCAAAATGATCATTTTGGTATTGTATTGATCTAAAAAATAGACACTGGAATATGTAACAGAAATTTTTGCCCAATCAATATTAAGAAGATGGTGTAATATCACGTAGAATAGGATTTTGCATTGAAATTAATGTTTCTGTTGATTGTATTTCATCAATTAGCTGAATCTTTGTTGCTAACACAGCGTGTAATTCCGCAATAGTATGAGTCATTACTTTAATAAAGATTGAATAATTACCAGTTGTGTAATAAGCCTCTACCACTTCTTCAAATTTTTCTAGCTGAGCAATAACTTTCTCGTAGTCTTTTGCACTTTTTAAAATAATGCCGATGAAACAGCATACATCATAGCCAAGTTTACGTTGATCAATACGGATCTTAGTACCCTGAATAATTCCAGATTGACGCATTTTTTCTACTCGAACGTGAATAGTACCAGGACTAACTCCAAAATTTTTTGCCATTTCGGCATAAGGTGTTCGAGCATCGTTAATTAATACACGTAAAATCTGTTTATCTAAATTATCAAGATGATGCATTAAAATCTCCCAAATTAAATTTTATTTAAAATCAATGTATTTTATTTGAATTAAATCTAATTAAAATCTTATTTGTTTTTATAAGTATTGAAATCTATACTTGTTTTGTTGAATAATACATAAAAATTTCAAACTCATATAAATAAGGTAAATACAATGAAAAAATCATTCATTCTACAACAACAAGAAATCAGCTTTACTAAAAATACGTTTACACAAAAACTTTCCGAGCATTTAGGGCTTGTTGAAGTTCAAGGTCCTATCCTAAGCCAAGTAGGGGATGGTATTCAAGATAATCTTTCAGGTATAGAGAAAGCAGTTCAAGTAAATGTGAAACAGATCACAGATGTGACGTTTGAAGTTGTGCATTCTTTAGCAAAATGGAAACGACATACCCTTGCTCGTTTTGGTTTTGCCGAGGGAGAAGGCTTATTTGTGCATATGAAAGCATTACGTCCAGATGAAGACAGCCTTGATCAAACTCATTCTGTTTTTGTTGACCAGTGGGATTGGGAAAAAGTTATCCCAGCAGGCCGCCGTAATTTATCTTATCTCAAGGAAACAGTTCGCTCAATTTATCAAGCGATTTTGGAAACAGAGGCTGCAGTGAGTGAAAAATTTAATCTAGAGCGTTTTTTACCACAAGAAATTACTTTTGTGCATAGTGAAGATTTAGTAAAACGTTACCCTGATTTAGATGCAAAAGAACGTGAAAATGCGATTTGTAAAGAATATGGTGCGGTATTCTTAATAGGTATTGGCGGAGTACTCTCTGATGGAAAACCTCACGATTTACGTGCACCAGATTATGATGATTGGACAACAACTTCAGAAGGTGACTATAAGGGACTAAATGGTGATATTCTCGTTTGGAACCCGATACTAGAACGAGCCTTTGAAGTATCATCAATGGGGATACGCGTTGATGAAACTGCATTGCGTAAACAGCTTTCTCTTACAAATGATGAGGAACGTTTACAATTTGATTGGCATCAAAAATTAGTTAATGGACATCTACCACTTTCGATTGGTGGAGGAATAGGGCAGTCTAGACTTACGATGTTACTTCTTCATAAGAAACATATTGGTGAAGTGCAATCGAGCGTGTGGCCAAAAGAAGTCACGGAGAATTTTGAAAATATTCTTTAATCACCTTGGAAACTAATTTTTTCTAGATCTAATCATTACAATAGAGAGTAAGTGCGGTATTAAATTTTAAAGAAAAAATATACCGCACTTTTTATACCTGTTTTAATTGTGCTTTTAATAATTGAATAATTTCTTGCAATGACTGAATTTCTTTATCTTTTTGTTCAATAATTTGATCTTTATATTTGAGGGATAATTTAAGTTTTTCGTTTTCAAATAATGTTGGTTCAGATGAACCATAATAAGTTGCTGATGTATGATCGCCATTTTCACTCATCATAAAATAGACACTTCTTTCATTTGGTTGTAATAATTCGATAATATCCACATCAAAAATCTGTGCAATTTTTTCTAATTTATCAAGATGCAGCCGTGTTTCTCCACGTTCTATTTTACATATTTACAGAGGTTTATCTATGAAAACTTTACTTAAAGTTGCATTTCTTTCTAGTGCATTAGCACTTACAGGTTGTGCCACAATTGTTAGCGATAGCAAATATCCTGTACTCATTAAATCAGAGCCTTCAGGTGCTGAATTTACGATTAAAAACGCAAAAGGAGAAATTATTTCTAGAGGAACAACACCTCATACGGTAATACTCAAAGCAGGCGATGGCTATTTCAAAAAAGCCCAATATACAATTACTTTCCGCAAAGGAAAATCTATTTCAACCGTTGATGTTACGCCAAAAGTTGATGGCTGGTATATTGGTAATTTATTATTTGGTGGCTTAGTAGGATTACTCATTGTTGATCCTATCACAGGAGCAATGTACAAACTTCCGGCAGAAGTTACTGGCACATTAAGTACCCAAAAAGAAAGAGCATTAAATATTATTGATATCAACACATTAACAGCAGAACAACGAGCTAAATTAGAACAAATTCATCTATAGGAGGGGCTTTTAGCTATGAGAAAAATATTATCCGTAACGATATTTTTGATGACACCGATTCTCAGTCAGGCAACAAACTTTGAAGGTGGGTATCTAGGTGGTGAACTCGGTTTTAATAAACAATCTTTTTCTATTCCAGCCGAAGAAATTGGTTATTCTTCTAATGGGAATTATACAGGTTCAAGCTCTCGCTCCGTAGGCATTAGCGTGATCGGTGGATATGCTTTTGATTATGGCAACAATTTTATTGGAATGGTTGAAGGAAAATTAAGTATTCCAAATAACAAAATAAAAGACGATGCAGGAGAAGAAATCGCGAAAGAAAATTTCCGTGTAGGGCTTCACTATTTGCAAGGCTATCAAATCGATAACATTCTTCCTTATGTTAAAGTTGGGGTTGAAGCAGGGAATTTTGATATGAATGAGAGCAACTCCAATTTTGATAGGGTAACCTTTGAAAACAGCGGTGCATTCGGTTTCAGCTATGGCTTAGGGGTGAAAGTTAAATTCGCAGATAACCTTATCGCAGGTTTAGATTATAGCCGTGTAACCTTAAAAGCGAAAAATGAGATTGAGTTTAAGAGCAATACTCTTGGTTTAAATGTGAGCTATTTATTTTAACTAACGCAGAAAGCCAAAGCCGCAATCAGAAAATTGAAGATGGCGAAATCTCAGTAGAAATCGGATTAGGTTTCAAAAAAACACACAAAAAAGCCACCGCACTTTTCGGTGGCTTATTTTTTACCCTAAAAAATATCGATAAGCTGGGCTATCTGTTACATCTTGATAGGTGTAGGCGAGTTCTTCGAGGTGTCCGTTGAAGCGGATTTCATCATTTTCATCAAGTTGGAAGCCTGCAAGCACATTGCCGTAGTCTGTGCCGTGGGCGCGGTAGTGGAACAGTGAGATGTTCCAGTGTGTGCCGAGCATTTCAAGGAATTTAAGTAACGCACCTTTTTGTTCTGGAAACTCAAAGCTGTATAAGCGTTCTTTCGCCTTGCTTGATGAGCGTCCGCCGATCATATAACGAATATGAGTTTTCGCCACATCATCATCAGAGAGATCCATAACGGAATAGCCGTGCTGTTGCAACTGCGCGATGATTTCATTTTTTTCATCTTCACCACGAATTCTCACTCCGACAAAAATACAGGCTTGCGCTTGATCCGCATAGCGGTAGTTAAATTCCGTAACGGCACGATCGCCAAGCAAGTGGCAGAAACGCAAGAAGCTGCCTTTTTCTTCAGGAATGGTTACTGCAAGCATAGCCTCGTGTTTTTCACCGATTTCGCAACGCTCAGATACATAACGTAGCGTATGGAAATTTAGGTTAGCGCCCGATAAAATATTCACCAAGGTTTCCCCTTGAATGTGATTTTCTTTAACGTATTTTTTCAATCCTGCCAGCGAAACCGCGCCTGAAGGTTCTGCAATCGCGCGTACGTTTTCAAAAATATCTTTCATTGCGGCACAAATTTCATCGCCGTCCACCAGCACCACATCATCAAGATATTGCTGGCATAAACGGAAAGTTTCATCGCCAATGCGTTTTACTGCCACGCCGTCCGCAAATAAGCCGACACGTTCGAGATCCACTGGTTGCCCTGCTTTTAAGGCTTGATACAGGCAGGCTGAATCTTTGCTTTCCACGCCGATCACTTTAATTTCTGGCATTAATTGTTTGATTAGCACGGCAACACCAGCGGCTAAGCCACCGCCGCCCACGGGGACAAACACGCGATCAATGTTGGAAGATTGTTGCAATAATTCCAACGCCAACGTGCCTTGCCCTGCGATCACTAAAGGGTGATCGAAAGGGGGAATGAAGGTCATATTTTTGCTTTTGGAAAGTTCAATCGCCTTACTTTTGGCTTCATCAAAGTTTGCACCGTAAAGCAGCACTTCGCCACCAAAATGACGCACCGCCTCTACTTTAATGCTTGGCGTATTTTGTGGCATCACGATTAATGCTTTCAAGCCCAATAATTTGGCGGATAGTGCCACGCCCTGCGCGTGGTTGCCCGCAGAGGCTGCAATCACGCCAGCTTGGCGTTGTTCATCATTTAAGGCGGCGATCATTGCATAAGCGCCACGTAATTTAAAGCTATGCACAGGCTGGCGATCTTCACGCTTAATCAAAATTTGATTTTCCAAGCGGGCGGAAAGTTTTTCCATTGGCTGTAACGGCGTGCTTTGTGCCGCTTGATATACCACAGAACCCAGTTTCAAAATGGTTTTTAAATAATCATCTCCGCTCGGAGTTGGATTGTTAAATGCAAGGGTTGTCATTTTATTATCCTTAAATAAAACCAGAAATAATGTTAATTAATAAGGAAAGCACGGTTACGTTGAAAATAAAGGCGACAATGCTATGAATCCCGCCTAACACTCGCCCCGCTCGGGAGGAAAACATCACATCGGCCGTTTGTGCTGATGTGCCGATAATCAAGGCGGTGTAGATAAAATCATAGTAATTTGGCTCGGTTTGATAGCCATTTTGCCCGTTGCTTTGTGGAATTTGCAGTGGCATTGGCTCACCGCTGACTTTCGCGTGATAGAATAAATGGGCGTAGCGAATCGCAAACAAAATATGGATCACCAACCAAGAAAGAAAAATGGAAATAATCGCTAAGGTGATATGCCACGCCTTTTCCATTGGCGGGAGATTTTGTGCAATGCTCACTAAGCGAACCAATGCCACGATACATGCGATAATGATCACGCTTACAATTAAAAACATTGCTTTTGTGCCAGTTTGACGTTCTTGAAGTATCGCGGTCATTTGTTCACGGTGGCGATGTTGTTGGCGAATTGTCCAAAATGTCCAAAATAAATACAGGCTCATTCCCATATCCCAAGAATAAATGAGATCGGTACTAATATCGCCTTGCGAAAGTAGGCGAAACGCCATAAAAGAGAGAACCACCAAGATCAAACTGGTGAAAAATTTAATATGCTGTTTTAGCATTTTTTGCATTTTGCTTTCCTTGTATGCCTAAATTTAGGCAGAAATTATAAAAAATTCGCGAAAAAACGACCGCACTTTGATTTACACAAGGCGGTCATTTTGATTTAGTCGCTTAATTTGGAACGATCTCGCACCGCGCCTTTATCTGCTGAAGTAGCGAAATAGCCGTACATTTTGAGTGCGAAAGACACTTCACGCTGACGATTTACAGGCTTCCAGCCTTTGGCATTTTGCTCTGCTCGGCGTACGCTCAATTCTTCCTCGCTAACCAATAATTGGATTGAACGGTTTGGAATATCGATCTCAATGGTATCGCCGTCTTTCACCAAGCCAATTGTCCCGCCTGCTGCGGCTTCTGGCGAGCAATGCCCAATGGAAAGCCCCGATGTGCCGCCCGAAAAACGCCCGTCCGTTAATAAGGCACAGGCTTTGCCTAAGCCCATTGATTTCAAATAGCTGGTTGGATACAGCATTTCTTGCATACCCGGTCCACCTTTTGACCCTTCGTAGCGGATAACCACCACGTGTCCCGCTTGCACTTTGCCGCCGAGAATGCCGCTTACCGCATCTTCTTGGCTTTCAAAGACAATGGCTTTGCCGGTGAATTTCAAAATGGATTCGTCCACCCCTGCGGTTTTAACGATACAGCCGTCTAAGGCGATATTACCAGAAAGCATTGCTAAGCCGCCATCTTGGCTATAAGCAAAGGCTTTACTGCGAATACAGCCATTCTCGCGATCGTCATCAAGGCTGTCCCAACGGCAATCTTGCGAAAAG
The DNA here is from genome assembly GCF_900450705.1 of Avibacterium paragallinarum. Classification (GTDB taxonomy): domain Bacteria; phylum Pseudomonadota; class Gammaproteobacteria; order Enterobacterales; family Pasteurellaceae; genus Avibacterium; species Avibacterium paragallinarum. Next base: position 497,540 of record NZ_UGHK01000001.1, on the reverse strand, counting down.
GCTTGAGTGGTGCGAATACCCGCAGGCCCTGCACGATAGAATTGGCGAATTTGTTCATCTTGCGTGAGCATAATGTCGTATTTGGCAATTTGCTCAGCTAGGCTTAAACCTAATACGGTGCGAGTTTGGTTATCAAGCAATCCTGCACGATCTAACTCACCAAGGATCGCCATAATACCGCCTGCACGATGCACATCTTCCATATGATATTTAGCCGTATTCGGGGCGACTTTGCTTAAGCAAGGCACACGGCGGGAAAGGCGATCAATATCTGCCATTGTGAAATCCACTTCCGCTTCTTGAGCTGCGGCGAGTAGGTGTAACACGGTGTTGGTTGAACCGCCCATTGCAATATCTAAGCTCATTGCATTTTCAAACGCAGGCTTAGTGGCAATGGAACGTGGCAATACGGATTCATCATCTTGCTGATAATATTTATTGCACAGTTCGACAATTTGTTTGCCTGCGTCTAAGAAAAGCTGTTTACGATCAGCGTGGGTCGCAAGGCAAGATCCATTGCCAGGTAGGCTTAAGCCTAAAGCTTCGGTTAAACAGTTCATTGAATTTGCGGTGAACATTCCTGAACAAGAACCACAAGTTGGACAGGCAGAACGCTCAATGGTTTCCACATCAGAATCTGATACATTTTTATCCGCACTTTGCACCATAGCGTCCACTAAATCCAATTTGATGAGCTGATCGGAAAGTTTGGTTTTTCCCGCTTCCATCGGGCCGCCAGAAACGAAAATCGTTGGAATATTCAAGCGCAATGCGGCCATTAACATTCCTGGGGTGATTTTATCGCAGTTAGAAATACACACCATTGCGTCTGCACAGTGAGCATTCACCATATATTCTACGCTATCGGCGATTAAATCACGGGAAGGCAAGGAATACAGCATTCCGCCGTGTCCCATTGCGATCCCATCATCAACCGCAATGGTGTTAAACTCTTTCGCCACCCCGCCTGCTTGCTCAATTTGCTGAGCCACCAGCTGCCCGATGTCTTTAAGGTGAACGTGACCAGGGACAAACTGGGTGAAAGAATTGACTACGGCGATAATCGGCTTACCAAAATCATTTTCTTTCATTCCTGTGGCGCGCCACAAGGCTCTTGCTCCAGCCATATTGCGACCTTGTGTGCTGGTCGCGGAACGTAATTTAGGCATAATCTCTCCAAACTTTATTAATATTATAATTTGTGTTTGCGGGCGAACATTCCGCCCAATAATAAACTTAGTGTAAATCTAGCACGTCGGGCAATTTAACTAATTGATTAATAAGCAATTCAACCTCTCTTTCACTTTGCACCTTGAGCTGTAAATGGAGCGTTTTTTCTTGCGTTTCGCTGTGTAATGAAATCACTTCAAAGCCACGATGACGCACCACACGCAATAAACGCTCTAAGGTTTCTGGGCGGCGATTCGCTGTAATAACTAATTGATATTGTTGCATAATTTCCCCACTTTTTATTCCATTATTGTTCTAACATATCCACATTGCACGCATTGGGTGGCACAAGTGGCCATACGTTTTCTTCTGCAGGGATACAAATATGTAATAAATACGCCCCTTCGCTCGCGAACAAACGGTCTAACGCCGCTTGCACTTCCTCGCCCCGTTCAATGCGTTCCCCTTGAATGCCAAAGGCTAAGGCGAGGGTAACGAAATCAGGGTTATCATCTAAAATCGTATTACTATGGCGTGCTTGGAAGAACAGGGTTTGCCACTGACGCACCATTCCTAAGCGTTGGTTATCCAGCAAAATTATTTTGATTGGTGTTTTTGCCCGCTTAATCGTACCGAGTTCTTGCACATTCATCATTAATGAACCATCGCCCGTTACCAAAATCACTTCATCTTGTGGACGGGCTTTTTTCGCCCCAATCGCTGCAGGCAAGCCAAAGCCCATTGTGCCGAAGCCTGCGGAGGTGATGAAATTTTCAGGGGCATAATGTTGCATATGCTGAGCCGACCACATTTGATGTTGCCCCACGTCCGTGGTAACAATGGCGTTTTTATCTTTTTGCTGTGAAACGCTGTGGATTAACCACCAAGGATTAATTGGTTGGTTGCCGTGATTTTCTGCATAACGGAAATCAAATTGTTGTTTTAATTGATTAATTTCCTTATGCCAATCCGCAAGATCCAACTTCACCGTGAGGGCGTGGAAAATTTCGCTGAGATCACCACGCAATGCCACGTCAGGACGGCGTAGTTTGCCTAATTCTGCCACGTCAATATCACAATGAATCACTTTGGCATTTGGGGCAAAGGTGTCTAATTTCCCTGTTACCCGATCATCAAATCTTGCCCCGAACACCAATAATAAATCCGATTCTTGTGTCGCTAAATTGGCGGCTTTGGTGCCGTGCATTCCAACCATTCCCATATAATAAGGCGTATCAGGCAAAATCGCCCCCAAGCCTTTTAGCGTTGAAATGCTTGGGATTTCGCTCACAGCCAAAAATTCACGCAAGGCAGGCACCGCGTTCGCCATTCCCACGCCGCCGCCCACATAGACAATCGGGCGTTTTGCATTTTTCAATAACTCAAGGGCTTGTTCGACTTGCGAATGATCAAGTGCGGTCGGTTTTTCAACAGGAATGGTGAAGGGTTTGAGATCCGTTTCAGCAAATTGAACGTCTTTAGGAATATCAATTAACACGGGGCCAGGGCGACCACTTTGTGCGATTTGAAAGGCTTTGGCGATAATTTCAGGAAGTTCGTCAATGCTTTGAACGATAAAACTATGCTTGGTACAAGCTAGCGATAATCCCAACACGTCAGCCTCTTGGAATGCGTCCGTCCCAATTAATGACGTTGCCACCTGTCCCGTTATTGCCACCACAGGAATGGAATCCATTAACGCATCACCTAATCCTGTGATTAAATTAGTTGCACCTGGGCCTGAGGTAGCAATGCACACCCCCGTTTTCCCGCTTGCTCTGGCATAGCCAATCGCAGCCATCGCAGCTCCTTGTTCGTTACGACATAAAATATGTTCAAGCCCTGAATCATAAATGGCATCATAAACAGGCATTATCGCCCCACCTGGGTAGCCAAACACCACATCAACATTATGGGCTTTCAAACATTCTGTTACTAATCTTGCACCATTCATCTTTCACCTACTTCATTGATTAATCACTTATAAAAAAAGCCTCTCGAGGGTCTCTGCGAGGGGCTTTCTAATCTGACAAGTTAAGTTATAAATTTACTCTAGTTATTAGCAAGCCAAAACCCCGCGATGAGAACCACCACGAGGTTAATAATAATGCCAATAAGAGAGTGAATTTTTGTCATTGTTTGTGTTGAATTTACATAAATTAAATTACTGGGTGTTATTGATACCATATTTAGCATAGAAATCAAGGGATTTTTTCAATTTCGCAATCGTTTTCTTTAAAACATGGGAAAAGAAAAGTGCGGTGCAAAAAATATCAAAAAATCCTACCGCACTTTTAAACTTGTGCAAATTGCTAGAATAAAAATCGTCAAGCTCCTGCTAGCCGGCTGGCACATAGGCTTGCTCTTACAATTAGCTGAATAATTTCATTCGATGAAAATAAAAGCAGTTTCCCCATAAATTTGTTATGATAACGCCATTCTATTTAGGGAGTTTAACAATGCAAAATCAACCATTCCGTGCCGTTGTTTCTGATTTAGACGGCACGTTACTCAACGGAAATCACGTTATCGGTGATTTCACCATTGAAACCCTTGAAAAACTGGCACAAAAAAAGATTGATATTATCCTTGCCACTGGGCGAAGTCATCAAGATGTCGCTCACATTCTTGGCAAAGTGAAGCTTGATAACGCGGTGATGATTACCTCAAACGGTGCAAGGGTGCATAACCTGCAAGGTGAGTTATTATTAAGCAACAGTCTGCCTGAGGACATTGCCCTTGAGATAATGCAAACCCCGTACGATGAAAAAAATGTTTTCGTCAATAGCTATCAAGATGAGGGCTGGTTTATTAGTTTAGATTTGCCCGAGTTGGCGAAATATCATCAAGATTCTGGCTTTAGCTATAAGGTGGTGGATTTCCAGCACCACCACGGGCGTGGCACGGAGAAAGTATTTTTTATTGGACGCACCGCTGCTGATCTCGCCCCTATCGAACAGCATTTAAAACAACGCTTTGGCGATGCCATTTACCTCACCTACTCCACGCCACAATGCTTAGAAATTATGAATAAAAATGTGTCAAAAGCCACCGCACTTGCACAGGTAATCGCCCCGCGTGAATATGGCTTAACTGCCTGCATCGCTTTTGGTGATGGAATGAACGATGTGGAAATGCTCAGCGAAGTGGGTAAAGGCTGCATTATGGGTAACGCCGATCCTCGCTTAAAACAAGCCTGTCCGCAGTTAGAACAAATCGGTTTAAACCGCCACGAAGCCGTTGCCAGCTATTTGCGTGCGACCTTTGGTCTGTATTAATTAAAGCGAAATGGCAATTTGGCAATCCTTACTGATAATCAGTGGTGGAGCAGCACTTGGGGCTTGCACCCGCTGGGGGCTAAGCGAGCTACTTAATCCGCTTTTTGCTTCCTTTGCACTCGGCACGCTGTTTTCTAATTATCTTGGTAGCTTTTTGATCGGCGTGCTGCTCGCGGTGTTCTGGCAATATCCCGCTATTTCCAACGAATGGCGATTATTTTTAATCACTGGATTTTTAGGCAGCCTCACCACCTTTTCTTCCTTTTCTGCTGAAGTGGTGAATGATTTTTTAACAGAAAAATGGGCAACCGCTGTTATTGTGATTGCCCTGCATTTAGGCGGAAGCCTGTTCTTTACCTTGTTGGGCGTGCTGTTGTGGCGGGCTGGGAAATAAAGGCGTTAATCATTTCTAAGGCTTGAGTGCGAAGCGGATCTCGTTCAAATAAAATTTCGTGTTTCGCATTTTCTAGCGTGATAAGTTGCCCTTGCGGTAAGCAGCTAACTAATTTTTCAAGTCGGTCATTTGCTACGATTTTTTCTTTGCCCGCTTGCAACACCAACACGGGAATTTCAATGCGTGGCAGGATTTTTTCCAGCCCCTTAATCGCCGTTAAACACAAATGCACCCAGCGAAATGTTGGACCTCCAAGGCTTAATTCAGGAAAATAGCGATTGATACGGTTCATCCATTTCATTCGCGTTTTGCAAAAACTTAGCTCATTGTGCTGTAAGTTGGCGGGCTTATAAGGGGCTTTGCCGAATACATAACGCTGTCCTTGTCCAAACAGCATCATCAAACTAATGATCAGCTCATCACGCAATAAATGCTTGGTTGGCAAGCCAAAAAAGGGCGAAGAAAGCACCGCTCTTTGAATATGATGATCATAGTTCGCTAAATAATACGCCGAAATCAGCGAGCCTAAAGAATGAGCGAGCAGATATTGTTGCGAATAATCACATTGGCGAGTAACCTGCTTAATCACGGCATTCATATCTTCAGTATAAAAACGGAATTCATCAATATAGCCTTTCTCTTTATCCGCTAATAAACGTTGGGAATAACCTTGCCCGCGATGATCAAAAAGCAATACATCATAACCCCATTGATAAAAATCATAGGCTAATTCTGACCATTTGAGCATATTCTCAGCACGCCCATTGACTAAAATTAGCAATTTTTTTACTGCACTTTGCTGATGCACAAAATGCCGATAGGCAATTTGGCAACCCTGTTTACCCGTTAAATATTGGATGGGAAATTGATCCACAAAGGGCATTAACTGTTGTAACGCAAAGCGACAAAAATGGGGTTCTCTATGAGGATGGCAATTTTGCATTGATTTTATCCATTTACAGTGATAATCGATATCGTATTTTACTCTTCTTTATGCTCAGGGTAGAGTGTAGCACCTTTAGCCAACATTCTAAGTTGTAAAATAACACGTTCTTGTAGCTCACAGCGTTCTTGTTTATGCATATCTAATGCATTTGCTCCAGCCGTAAATACCAATGTAACAAAGCCTTCAGCTTGAACATAGGCAAGATAATAGGGATCACCATTTTTTTGGGTAATATACTCGGTGAGTTCATCAATAAAATGTTTAATTTCACGAGCAGCAGCTGTACGAAATGCTTGTGATGTTCCTGAACTTTCACGCAGTAGAAGTCGGAAATAGTTAGGATTATGGGTAATAAATTCAAAGAAGGTATTAACGGAAATGGCAATAACACTGCCACCATTTTCCAAGCGTTTTCGTGCTTGTCGCATTAATTGACGTAGCATTAGCCCAGCTTCATCGACCATTTCTAAGCCAAGTTCATCCATATCTCGGAAGTGACGGTAAAAAGAAGTGGGGGCGATACCCGCTTCTCTAGCTACTTCTCTTAGGCTGAGATTAGAAAAACTTTTTTCAGCACTAAGCTGATTAAACGCTGCTTCAATTAATGCCCGTCTTGTTTTTTCTTTTTGAAGTGCTCGAATACCAACCATTTTTATCCTTCTTAATTTATTCTCCAAGGGCTAAGATTTGCTTTATTTGTGTACTAATCGTATTGGCAACTCTTTCATAACGAAGCTTTAATGGTGAGCCTGGTCGGTAGATTAGTGCAATAGTGCGAGAAGGTTCGGGAACACAAGGAAGATATTTTACTCCTGTTCTACTCCCTTCGTTTAATACGGCAAGCTCAGGCATTAAAGTGATTCCAGCATTGGCAGAAACCATATTGCGTAAGGTTTCAAGGCTGGTGGCTTGGAAATGTGGATTTTCTTTTGCTCCTGCGGTGAAGCAATAGCCAAGAGCTTGATCGCGTAAGCAATGCCCATCATCAAGCACTAGCATTTCGCAGCCTTTGAATTTGTCCATTGGAATACTGTTCTCTTTTGCCCAAGGATGCTCTTGTGAAATTGCAAGCAACATTTTTTCTTTAAATAATGGCACTTCAATAAAGGCTTCGGTTTCTGGCACGGTGGCAAGAATAGCACAATCTAAGCGTCCACTTTCGAGCTGTTCCAATAGTTGGTGTGTTTGTGCTTCATATAAAAATAATTCCAAATCAGGGAAGGTTTGTTTGAGGAGTGGCATAATATAAGGTAGCAAGTAAGGTCCTAAAGTTGGGATCATTCCGATATGCAATGGTCCTGTCATTTCTTTACCTTGATTGCTTGCCATTTCTTTAAGTAATTTCACTTCACGCAATACGGTGCGAGCTTGATCCACGAGTAATAAGCCCGATTGGGTAAACAGCACTTTACGGCTGGTGCGTTCTAATAAAATAATGCCCAGTTCGTCTTCCAGTTTGCGAATTTGTCCACTTAAGGTAGGCTGGCTAACGTGGCAGGCATCGGCGGCACGGCGGAAATGCTTGTGTTCAGCCAGTGCGACTAAATATTCTAAATCTCGGATATTCATTATTTCCTCTCATTATAGAAAGAATCAATTAAAAGGATAGGTATTAATCGTTTGTAACTATATCACGATTTTCACTATAATTCACCCCGTCAATAAGAAATCATTATTTTAATCATAATAGGAGAAAGATTATGACAGCAACAATGGAAGGAAAAAAAGTTCCTCAAGTGACATTCCATATTCGTCAAGGCGATCAATGGGTTGATGTAACCACTTCAGATTTATTTGATAACAAAACGGTCGTGTTATTTTCATTACCGGGTGCATTTACCCCAACTTGTTCATCAACACACTTACCACGTTATAACGAATTAGCGTGTGAATTCAAAGCATTAGGTGTGGACGATATTATCTGTTTATCTGTAAATGATACTTTCGTAATGAACGCGTGGAAAGCGGATCAAGAAGCAGAAAACATCACCGTAATCCCTGATGGTAACGGTGAATTTACTGAAGGTATGGGTATGCTTGTGGATAAAGATGACCTTGGCTTTGGTAAACGTTCTTGGCGTTATTCAATGCTTGTGCGTAATGGCGTGGTGGAAAAAATGTTCATCGAGCCAAATGAGCCAGGCGATCCGTTCAAAGTGTCTGATGCAGATACAATGATCAAATACTTAAAACCTGATTGGCAAGCAAAACCTTCAGTGTCTATCTTCACTAAACCGGGCTGCCCATTCTGTGCGAAAGCGAAAGGGTTGTTAAAAGTGAAAGGTTACACCTTTGAAGAAATCGTGTTAGGTCGTGATGCAAGCACTATTTCTGTGCGTGCAATTACTGGTAAAACCAGTGTGCCACAAGTATTCATCGGTGGGGAGTACATCGGTGGTAGCGATGATTTAGAAAAATACTTCGCAGAATAATATTTAGCACTATAACATAAATTAGAACCTCTTATAAATTTTGGCTAATCCTTGTGATTAGCCTTTTTTATTGCCTTAATAATGCGGTGGCGGGGTTTCTTCTGCTTGGCTTGCGATATTCGAGGGCTGTAAATCTTTCAATTTGGCAGCGAGATGACGCAACTGCATTTTTTCAATGATGAATTGTTGATCAATCAGGGCTTGGTTTAATTCTTCAATGGCGTGTTCCTGAAATGCCACTTTTGTTTCTAATTCGGCAATTTGTTTTGCTTGCTCAACTTGAATTTGCATAAATAATCCTTAAATAAAGGTTGTTAAATTGCACAATACAATTTAACCTATCGAAATCATTCGATCATTATAAAGGATTACAAAAAATGTTAAAAATTCAAAAATATTCACTGATCACGCTCGCATTAAGTGCGGTGGTTTCTAGCACCGTTTTTGCTGATCAAGCAGCGGACAAAAAATTCAATGATGAAGCCTCTTATGCTGTGGGTTATGCTACTGGGAAACAATTCCTTGAAACCTTAATCAACGATCAAAAAGATGTGATCAATTACGACAAAGCCCGCGTATTACAAGGCGTGAACGATGCTTTAGAGGGCAAAGGGGATTTAACGGATCAACAAATCCAAGAAAAATTAAAAGCCATTGGCGACAAAGTGTATGAAGCACGTCAAGCGAAAGTACAAGCTGAAAACGAAAAATTCACCGCGGACTTTATGAAAAAAGAGGGTGCGAAAAAAACCGCTTCAGGCTTAATGTACCGCATCGAAAAAGCGGGGACAGGTGAAGCGATCAAACCTGAAGATATGGTGAAAGTGCATTACACAGGAAAACTGGCTGATGGCACGGTGTTTGACAGCTCAGTGCAACGCGGTCAGCCAGCAGAATTTAAATTAAATCAAGTGATTAAGGGCTGGACAGAAGGGCTGCAATTAGTCAAAAAAGGCGGCAAAATTGAATTGCTCATCCCCGCTAATTTAGCTTATGGTGAGCAAGGTGCGGGTCCAATTCCGCCTAACTCCACCCTTTATTTTGAAGTGGAAGTGCTAGACGTAACGCCAGCGAAAAAATAACCCACAAAACCACCGCACTTTTAGCATAATGAAAGTGCGGTGCATTTTTGTCCTACTTTTTTGAGATGAACCCAATGCTAACGGATAGACGCCCTTTTACTGATGAAGATCGTGCGATTTTACATTCCTATGTAGCGGTGGTGGACGGCGTGAGTGCCTTAATTGGCGGCCATTGCGAAATCGTGCTGCATTCTCTTGAAGATTTTGAACATTCCGCCATTTGCATTGCCAACGGGCATAATACCCACCGCAAAGTGGGATCACCCATCACGGATTTTGCCCTAAAATCCCTCAAAACAATGCAAACGGAAAATGTGTCCAAACCTTATTTCACCCGAGCCAAAGGCACGGGGCTGATGAAATCGGTAACCATCGCCATTCGCAATCGAGAAAAACGCATTATCGGTTTGCTGTGCATTAACATTAATCTTGATGTACCCGTTTCGCAGTTTATTCAGGCATTAATGCCCGATTCCGAACAACATTTAGCCTCTGACGTAAATTTTGCCAGCTCCGTAGAAGAATTGGTGAGCCAAACCATTGAACAAACGGTAGAAGAAATCACCGCTGATCGTCTTGTGGCGAACAATAATAAAAATCGCCAAATCGTGCTTTCGCTTTACGAAAAAGGCATTTTTGACATCAAAGACGCCATCAATCTTGTGGCAGAACGGCTCAATATTTCACGCCATACGGTGTATTTATATATCCGTCAAATCAAGCAGGACGAGGCAAAATAATGCGATATGTATTGGCGATCAAACAGCCCGTTTATGGCTTGCAAGGGGCATTTTTAGCCTACCAATTCGCACAAGCCCTACTCGAAAAGGGGCATCAAATCAGCCAAGTGTTTTTCTTCCAAAATGGCGTAAGCAACGGCAATGGTTTTGTTTACCCAGCCAACGATGAATTTAATCTCCAGCAGGCGTGGCAAACCCTCAGCCAACAGCACCAGATTCCGCTTCATTTGTGCATTGCCGCCTCGCAACGGCGTGGCGTGGTGGACGCGTTAAGTAGCAAAGACAAACAACAAAGTAATCTTGCTGACGGCTTCGTACTCGCAGGCTTAGGGGAATTTAGCCAAGCCGTATTAACCGCTGACCGAGTGATAACCCTATGATTAAATTGGTATTTGTATTTACCCAAGCCCCCTATGGCACAGCAACGAGCCGCGAAGGGCTAGACGCACTGCTTGCCGCCACCGCCTTTTGTGATGAAAGTGAAATTGCGGTATTTTTCCTTGATGATGGGGTTTTCAATATCCTTGCCAATCAGCAAAGCGAACAAATTTTGCAAAAAAATTTCACTCAAGCTTTCAAATTGCTGGATTTATACGACATCGAACAGCGTTACCTGTGCCATCAATCGGTGCAAGCCTTTCAGCTTGAACAGGCGGATTGGCTGCTTGATTGTGAAATCTTACCGCGTTCCGCATTAATCGAAAAACTACAACAGGCAGAAAAAGTGCTGACTTTTTGACGCACTTTTTCATTCTTTTTGCAGGAAATTATTATGCTTTACACCTTCGCCAAAGCTGATTATGACAGCCAAACCCTCACCCGCCACTTCGCTCATCTCACCCCGCAGGATTGTCTTGTGTTATGGCAAGACGGCGTACTCCTCCCTCTCAAACACCCTGCCCTTTTCGCCCGACTAAGCGTACCCTGCTACGCGTTGGAAAATGATCTCACCGCCCGAAACCTCCACGAAATCCTACCGCACTTTACGGATAATAAAACAGATAACGAGGCGGATAAGAAACAAAGCAAAGTGCGGTCAATTTCTTTAACCGATTTTGTGGATTTAACAGAAAAGTATTTCCCGCAGGTGGGGTTGTAAGGCTTCTCTGGAAGAAAAATAATTAGCGAAATGGTTAAGGTTTTCCCTAACAAAACAAAGTGCGGTGGGATTTTTTTTGTGTTTTTTATTGCGAAAAAACATAGTGGAAATTACACCGCACTTTTTGCTTTTAGGGGATTTTAGTTGGCATAATCCACTAAAACATCGCTTTCTTTAATAGTATCACCATAAATCGGCAGTAGGGTTTTGTCGTAGGCTTGTTTGAGTGTGCCGTTTTTGCCGAGTTTGACTATTTCGTCATTGAGCCAGTTTAAGAGTTGGGTGTTGCCTTTTTTCACTGCGGGGGCGATGAAATCTTGATCGCCGAGGTTTTTAATGCCTACGGTGAAGCTTGGGTTTTCTTTTGCCCACGCGAATAATAGGGTGTTGTCGTGGGCGAGGGCGTCGCCACGTCCGTCGCGGAGGGCTTCAAAGGTTTCGGTGTTTTGTTCAAATTTTAATAGCTTAATATTCGGGTAGTTTCTGCTGAAATAGGCATCGGCGGTTGTGCCTTTGTTTACCAGCAATGTTTTACCCTCAAGCTGTTTCACGTCGGTGATCACCGCTCCGTCTTTGGACACCACGCCCAATGCTACTTGCATATAAGGCTTGGCAAAATCCACTACTTCTTGGCGGGCTGGGGTTACGGTAAAGTTGGCAAGGATAATATCCACTTTATTTGATTGGAGATATTCCACGCGGTTCGCCGCTTCCACTAGCACATATTGCACCTTGTTTTCATCGCCGAGCAAATCTTTGCCGATAGCTTTGGCAATTTCCACATCAAAGCCTTGGCTTTTGCCTTGATTATCCACATAGCTGAACGGCGGTTTGTCGCTGAAAACGCCAATGCGAACTGTACCGTTTTTTTGTAGGGCTTCGATCCGATTTTCGGCATTTTCTTTGTCATTACAAGCGGTTAGCCCGAGTGCAAATAAGCTGGTGGCAAAAAGTGCGGTGAGTTTTTTAAATGTTTTGTTCATAGTCAATTCCTCTTGGTTCGTAGTTTAAGATGTTGAGAAAATTTTTCGCTCGATCTGAGCTAGGGTTAGTGAAAAACTGTGCGGGTGTGCTTTGTTCAATGATTTTCCCGCTATCCATAAAAATGATGCGATCTGCCACTTGGCGAGCAAATGCCATTTCGTGGGTTACGATGAGCATTGTCATTCCCTCTTTGGCGAGCTGTAAAATGACCTCTAACACTTCGCGTACCATTTCAGGATCAAGGGCGGCGGTAACTTCGTCAAATAGCATAATTTCGGGCTTCATACAGAGGGCGCGTACAATGGCGATGCGTTGCTTTTGCCCGCCTGATAGCTCTCTCGGGTAAGCATTTTTTCGATCCAGCAAGCCGACCCGTTGCAGTAATTCGTCCGCTTGTTGTTCTACTTCAGCACGCGAGCGTTTTTGCACTTTCATTGGAGCGAGTAAAATGTTGTCGATCACGGAAAGGTGGGAAAACAATTCGTAGCTTTGAAAGACCATTCCGATGTGCTGACGGGTGGTAACCCAAGGGAGATCTTTGCCTAAGATGCCGTGATTTTGTAGCAGGATTTCCCCTTGCTGTATCGGTTCTAAGCCGTTGATACAGCGTAGTAGCGTGCTTTTTCCACAGCCCGATGGCCCGAGGATCACCACCACTTCCCCTTGATTCACGGTGAGATCAATGCCGTGAAGTGCGGTGTGTTTTTGATACTGTTTTGCGAGCTGGTTGAGTTGTAATAATGCCATTGTTGATTCCTTATTTTTCCCAATGATTTTCGATGTAGCGTGAAAACAACGAAAGCGGGTAGCAGATGAGAAAATACAAACCAAAAATCACGCCGTAGATCCAAAATGCGGCGGAGGGAGCACGAAATAATGAGGTTTCAATAATTTGTTGCCCCACTTTCACCACGTCTAAAACACCGATTAACATTGCCAGCGAGCTGGTTTTTATCATTCGTGTAAACAGGTTGATCGCACTTGGTGTAACCCGTTTGAGGCTTTGGGGGAGTAAAATGTAAATTAAGGTTTGCGTGCGGTTAAGCCCCAAGGCGTAAGCGGATTCTCGTTGGTGTTTTTCGATAGAATGTAATGCCCCTCGCACTAAATCGCCCATTTCAGCCGTTCCCCAAACAATGAACACCAGTATGCAGACGCTGAATCCGTCGAGGTGAAGACCGAACCATTTCGCCATACCAAAATAGGCGATAAAAAGCCACACGAGCAGGGGAATAATGCGAACGGTTTCTAAATAAACACGGCTGACAAAGCGTACCACGGTGTGTTTGCTTGTCATCACAATGCCGAATAAGACACCAAACACGCAGGAAAACAGCACGGAAATGAAAGCGATTTCTGCCGTGATTTTTAGCCCGTTGAGTAGGCGAGCAAGGTTATTTCCTTCAAAAAGTATGGTTAATCCCATTAGCTCCCCCCGTGTTTGGCGTAGTTCGTGCGTTTTTCCACATAGCGGAGCAGCAAGGAAAAAGGCAGAAGAATGATCAGATAAAAGACGACCAGCAAAAATAAGGCTTCGTTGGTTTTGTAATCAAGCCCGATCAGCTCTTTTGCCATAAACATTAGTTCTGCCACCGCGATCGCACTGGCGATAGAGGTTTCTTTGATCAGAAATAAACAATTCGCCCCGATGGCAGGAATGGCAACGCTGAAGGCTTGTGGAAAGATGACATAAATAAAGGCTTGCAACGGGCTAAGCCCAAGGCTGAGGGCGGATTCAATTTGCCCTTTGGAAACGCTTTGTATGCCCGCACGGAAGGCTTCAGCCATATAGCTTCCACCTAAAAAACTTAGCCCAATTACGCCACAGTGGAAGCCATCAACTTTTATGCCAATTTTGGATAGTCCGAAATAAAGAAAGAAAAGTTGAATGAGAAGTGGGGTGTTGCGAGAAAGCTCAATATAAGCGTTGGCAAGCAGGCTCAGCCCTTTCAGACGATAGCTGGTGAGAACGGCACAGATCAACCCAATGATGAGGGAAAAGAAAATGCCCAAAAAGGCAAGGTGCAGAGTGAGCAGGCTTGCCTCAATAAATTTGGGGAGATTGTCGATCACATAGTGCCAATTCATCGTATTTTCTCATTTAAACGTTGGGTAGAAATCATTCTAAAAAGAGAAAAAGCGATTTAAAAAGAATAAAAAATTAGGGACTGTCCTAGATAACAACTAAAAAATCTATTTAGGTTAGAATGAACCAATGAGAAAAAGTCGTCTAAGTCAGCACAAACAAAATAAACTCATTGAGCTATTTGTTGCAGGTGTTACTGCAAGGACAGCAGCAGAGTTAGTCAATGTAAACAAAACGACTGCCGCATATTACTTTCATCGTTTATGCCAACTCATCTATCAAAACAGCCTTCACTTAGAGATGTTTGAAGGTGAAATTGAAGCCGATGAAAGTTATTTTGGCGGTGCTCGCAAAGGCAAACGTGGTCGTGGTGCGGCAGGGAAAATTGCGGTATTCGGGCTTCTCAAGCGCAATGGCAAGGTTTATACCGTTGCGGTTCCAAATACGCAATCTGCCACCTTGTTACCCATTATTCGGGAGCAGGTAAAGCCTGATAGTATTGTTTACACCGATAATTATCGTAGTTATGACGTGCTTGATGTGAGTGAATTTAGTCATTTTCGTATCAATCACAGCACACATTTTGCTGAAAATCATAACCACATTAACGGAATTGAGAATTTTTGGAGCCAAGCAAAACGCCATTTACGCAAATTTAATGGTATCCCAAAAGCGCATTTTGAGCTTTATTTAAAGGAATGTGAATGGCGTTTTAATTACAGCAACATAAAAAGTCAAATTTCTATTTTAAAACAATTGGTTAAAGGGAGTTTAGTCTAGTTATCTAGGACAGCCCCAAAATAAATAGGGCAGAAAATCTGCCCTAACTCTCTTTTCTTTTTTAAGCTTCTTGCTGTGCTTTTACTGCGGCGACCGCGACCATATTGATAATACGGCGAACGGACGAGGCAGAGGTTAAAATATGGGCAGTTTTATTTACCCCCATTAAGATTGGTCCAATGGTGATTGGCGTTGCGGTGCCTTGTAGCAAGTTAAGGCTGATACGCGCCGCTTCCATTGTTGGCATAATTAGCAAGTTTGCTGCGCCTTTTAACGGGCTATCTGGCATCACTTCGTTGCGTAAACTTTCGGAAAGCGCAATATCACAGTGCATTTCGCCATCAATGATTAAATCAGGGGCTTTTTCTTGCACTAGTTTTAGCACTTGACGCATTTTCACTGCGTTTTCATCATTGGCACTGCCGTAATTGGAATGCGAAACCAGTGCCACTTGTGGTTCAATACCGAAACGGCGAACTTCTTCCGCTGACATCAAGGTGATTTCCGCTAATTCTTCCGCTGTTGGGTTTGGATTAACAAAGGTATCCGCAATAAACAAGTTGCCCGTTGGCAGCACCAAACCGTTTACAGTGGCTGGAATCGCTCCCGCTTTCACGCCGTTAAATTCTTTAATCGCATTCAAGTGGGAAGGATAAGGCCCAACTAATCCACATAGCATTGCATCAGCTTTGCCAAGTTCCAATAGCACAGAACCAAGTGCGGTCGGATTATGCAACATTTTTCGTTTTGCCCCTGCGGGTGTCATTCCTTGACGTTTCAGCTTGTTGTAATAGCTTTGCCAGCATTGTTCATAATGTGGGTTATTTTCAATATCAATGATGTCAAAATCACGCCCTGCTTCAAGGTGTAAGCCTAATTTTTTGATTTTCTCGGCGATGATATGCGTGCGTCCCAATAGCACGGGCTGAGCAATGCCCAAAGTGGCGATTTCTTGCACCGCGTGCAATACGCGAGTTTCTTCCCCGTCAGTGAGTAAAACGCGTTTTTTATCTTGTTTCGCTTGGGCGAATACAGGTTTCATAAAGAGATTGGTTTTGTAAACGAACTGTGTCAATTTCTCTAAATAGGCATCAAAATCTTCAATCGGGCGGGTTGCCACACCGCTATCCATCGCAGCTTTCGCGACCGCTGGGGCAATTTTTACGATTAAACGAGGATCAAACGGTTTTGGAATGAGATAATCTGGACCAAAAGACACTTCTGCACCACCATAGGCGGAAGTAACCACTTCGCTTTGCTCTGCCAAGGCAAGATCCGCAATGGCATACACCGCAGCTAATTTCATTTCTGATCTGCACCCCAAAAGTTGGACTAAACAACCAACTGATTAAGGTGCAGATTTTTTATGACTAAATATACTCAACGTTTCAAACAACAAGTGCTCGACTTTTATCATCAAAATGGAAAAAACCGTTCGCTTACTCGCCAGTATTTTCAGCTTCCCCAAAGCACGTTAGCACGTTGGATTGCGAAATTTAATCATAATGGAATCAATGGATTAGCTGTGTTAGGTAAAAAACGATGTTATTCTGTTGAGTTTAAATTAAAGGTTATTCAAGCTATCAAAAAAGGCCAGTGCTCCGCTGAAGCCGCCTGCTTTCGCTTTGATATCCCCAGTTCAGGGATAATTAGTCAATGGTTGCAACGCTTTGAAAAACAAGGTATAGATGGGTTATTACTCAAACCTAAAGGTCGTCCAAGTATGAAACTCAACTCACCTAAAATGCCACCAACGCCCAAAACAGAAGAAGAACGCTTGCGTTACCGAATTTTGGAATTAGAAGCGGAGAATGCAATGCTAAAAAAGTTGCAGGAACTCAACCAACAAAAAATGCAGAAAAAGCCGTCATCGTAAATGCCTTACGCTCGCGTTTCCCGTTGGAATTGTTACTCAGGCTAATCGGATTGGCACGCAGTTCGTTCTTTTATCATCTCAAGCCAAAGTCGGATAAAAATGTAGCGATTTCACAGAAAATAGAGGAAATTTATCGCAAAAATGACGAAAATTATGGTTATCGTCGAATTACCTTGGAATTAAGGAAATACTTGATTATCAACCACAAAAGGGGGCAAGCGATAATGCAACGTTTGGGGTTAAAAGGAAAAAGTAAGCAGAAAAAATATCGTTCTTACCAAGGCAAAGTGGGACACATTGCCGATAATCTGTTGCAACGGGATTTTACGGCAACGATGCCGAATGAGAAGTGGGTAACGGATATCACCGAGTTCAAATGTGCGGAAGGCAAAGTGTATTTATCGCCGATTAAAGACTTGTTTAATAACGAAATTATTGCTTATGATGTGGCGAGAAGTCCGAGTTTTGAGCAGATAACCAGAATGCTGACCCAGGCGGTGAACCGATTAGCGGGGGAAAAACCGATACTGCATTCCGACCAAGGATGGCAGTATCAAATGATGGGTTATCGGGAGATATTGAAAAAACACGGTATTACGCAAAGTATGTCGAGAAAAGGCAATTGCCTTGATAATGGTGCGATGGAAAGCTTTTTCGGGCGATTGAAGACGGAATGTTACTTTGGCAAGCGGTTTGAAACCTTTGAACAGCTTGAAAAAGTGATTCACGAGTACATTCATTACTACAACAATGAGCGTATTCAAGTGAAGCTCAAAGGACTAAGCCCTGTGGAATACAGAACTCAGTCCTTGAATGAAATTAGAATATAGTCTAACTTTTTGGGGGCAGATCACAATACTGCCATCTACGCTCCAGTTAAACTGCATATTTTCCTCCCTGTGATAATTTAGAAATGAAATAAGAAATTAATCACTTTCTCCATTGTTACCACTCACCAATGAACCTTAATATTATGTTCTTATTTCTTAATCTTAATTTAAACAGTTTGCTGTAGTTTAAAGAACAGTATCAAATAGGAGGTATGATAAAAATCATAAAACAGCTGTGATCTTGCTCACAAATTGAAAAAGTAACGCAACAATATCGCCTTTCCTATAATGTCTATTTACCGATAAATTTAACTTTAAAAGAATTTATAGGATTGTCTAATTCCCCATTATTTTCTCCATATTTTCCTGCACACTGAACCATTCCAACTCCACTTCTTCAAGCTGTTTTTTGTATTCCGCTTGGTCTTTTAAAAGTGCGGTGAGATTTTCTTTCATTTCTGCTTGGTACAGATCACCGTTGGCGAGTTGTTGCTCAATGTCTGCCAGTTTTTGCGAGAGGGTTTCCATTTTACTTTCCCATTGTGCAAGGGATTTTCGCAGTGGGGCGA
Organism: Avibacterium paragallinarum; assembly: GCF_900450705.1. Classification (GTDB taxonomy): domain Bacteria; phylum Pseudomonadota; class Gammaproteobacteria; order Enterobacterales; family Pasteurellaceae; genus Avibacterium; species Avibacterium paragallinarum. The sequence goes on along the minus strand of NZ_UGHK01000001.1, from coordinate 479,274 downwards.
GTTGTTGGCGGAGTTCCGCTTCTTTACGTTTTTGCTCTTTACGATTTTGGCTGCTACTTTCTTTGTTATTTTCTGTTTTGTCAGAGGGTTGGCTTTGGCTATTTTGTTCGTTGAGCCATTTTTGATAATCCGCTAAATCCCCTTTAAATTCTTCCACTTGCCCATCGTGAACCAAATAAAATTCATCAACGGTGTTGCGTAATAAATGGCGGTCGTGGGAAACAATCACCAGCGAGCCTTGATAATCCACTAAGGCTTCGGTGAGGGCTTGTCGCATATCCAAATCTAGATGGTTGGTTGGCTCATCGAGCAACAGTAAATTCGGGCGTTGCCAAACAATTAACGCTATCACTAAGCGGGCTTTTTCGCCACCCGAGAAATGGGCGACCTGTTCGTTCACTTTATCGCCGTGGAAAGCGAAGCTGCCGAGATAATCGCGTAATTGCTGTTCTGTTTGTTGTGGGGCGAGTTGCTGCATATGCCAAAGGGCACTTTCTTCCGCACGTAAAGTATCTAACTGATGTTGTGCGAAATAACCAAGTTGTACGCCTTTTGCGAGCTGAATATTGCCAGAAAGTGCGGTGATTTCTCCCGCTAATAATTTGATCAGCGTGGATTTCCCTGCACCATTTTTACCCAGCAAACCAATGCGTAAACCAGGGACGAGATTTAATTTGATTTGTTTCAGAATTTCCGTGATTTGCCCATTATTTTCATAACCCGCACTGACTTTCTCCATTGAAAGCAACGGGTTAGGCAATGCCAAAGGCTCACGAAACTCAAAGGTAAACGGGTTATCCACATAAGCAGGGGCAATAAGCTCCATTCGGGCTAGGGCTTTCATTCGGCTTTGGGCTTGTTTCGCTTTAGTGGCTTTGGCTTTAAAGCGGTCGATGTATTTTTGCAAATGAGCCACTTTTTGCTGTTGTTGGCGGTATAACGCGGTTTGTTGGGCTAATTTTTCCGCCCGTTGTTTTTCAAAAGAAGAATAATCGCCCGTGTATTCGTTAATTTTTTGATTTTCGATATGCAGAATTTTATCCACAACGGGATCGAGAAAATCGCGATCATGTGAAATCAGTACCAATGTGCCTTGATATTGTTGCAACCAGCGTTCCAACCAAATTACCGCATCTAAATCTAAATGGTTAGTTGGCTCATCAAGCAAGAGCAAATCGGAAGGGCATAATAGGGCTTGGGCTAAATTTAACCGCATTCGCCAGCCACCAGAAAAGGCACTCACGGGCTGGCTTAATTCTGCTTGGCTAAAGCCTAAGCCGTTTAATAATGACGCTGCACGGGATTGAATCGTCCACGCATCAATGGTATCCAACTGTTCGTGAATGCGTGCAATGGCATTGCCATCATTGTTTTGATTGGCTTGTTCTAACTGTTGCTGTAATGCCACATATTGGCGATCACCTAAAATCACATAATCCAAGGCGGAAATGGCAAGAGATGGGGTCTCTTGATTCACCCAAGCCAGTTGCCAGTTTGTGGGGTAACTCACTTCGCCACTTTCGGGGCTGATTTCTTTTTTTAATAAGGCAAGTAGCGAAGATTTACCGCAGCCATTTTTGCCCACTAAGCCCACTTTTTGCTTCGGATTAATGGCGGCATTGGCATTTTCTAGTAAGGTCGTTTGTCCACGTTTTAGCGAAAGATTGGTAAATAAAATCATTAAATTTCGGTTTATCTCTGATCAACAAAAGGGTTATTTTCCACGTTTTTATAAAAATTGCCAATCATTCCAAATTTTTATTGGAAATTTTTCAAAAACCATTTTCAACAATGTGATCTAGTTCAATTTTTTTATAACCTAAACAGGATATGATACGAAACGCTGTTTTACATCTTTGAGGTATAAAAATGACAAACGTTGAACTTATGCAAGAGGGCATTAACCTAATGTTTTCGGGAATGGGGTTCGTGCTGGTTTTCTTGTTAATCCTAATTTTTGCCATTGGATTAATGTCGAAACTGGTAAACCGCTTTTTTCCCGAGCCTGTTCTCACCCCGCCTGCACCGATAAAAGCACAATCCACTCAACCAGATGATTTAGAAAGATTACGCCCTATTATTGTGACGGCGATTGCTCATCATCGCCAAAGAACTTAGATGATTAATTTGGAGAAAATACAATGACAGTTGAAAAGAAAAAAATTGCCGTAACTGATGTTGTGTTGCGTGATGCACACCAATCCCTTTTTGCGACCCGTTTACGCCTTGATGATATGTTACCTATTGCTGCTGAGCTTGATGACATCGGCTATTGGTCGCTTGAAGCTTGGGGCGGTGCAACTTTTGATGCTTGTATTCGTTTTTTAGGGGAAGATCCTTGGGTGCGTTTGCGTGAACTCAAAAAAGCAATGCCAAAAACGCCATTACAAATGTTATTGCGTGGGCAAAATTTGCTAGGCTATCGTCATTATGCTGATGATGTGGTAGATCGCTTTGTGGAACGTGCTGTACATAACGGAATGAGCGTGTTCCGTGTGTTTGACGCAATGAACGATCCGCGTAATATGCAACAAGCACTGAAAGCGGTACGCAAAAATGGCGGCCACGCACAAGGCACACTAAGCTATACCACAAGCCCCGTGCATACTTTACAAACTTGGCTTGATACCACAGAACAACTGTTAGAAATTGGTATTGATTCCCTTGTGATCAAAGATATGTCGGGCATTCTCACACCAAATGAAGCCTATCACTTAGTCAGTGAAATCAAAAAACGCTTTGATGTGCAACTTCATCTTCATTGCCACGCCACCACAGGAATGGCAGAAATGGCCTTATTGAAAGCCATTGAAGCGGGTGTGGACGGCGTAGATACTGCCATTTCTTCAATGAGTGGCACATACGGACACCCAGCCACGGAAGCCCTTGTTGCCACCTTAAAAGGCACGCCATATGACACGGGGTTAGATATTCAAAAATTAGAGAAAATTGCCGCTTATTTCCGTAATGTGCGTAAAAAATACCATAAATTTGAAGGCCAATTAAAAGGCGTGGATAGCCGTATTTTAGTGGCACAAGTGCCGGGCGGAATGCTCACTAACCTTGAAAGCCAATTAAAACCGCAAAATGCCTCTGACAAATTGGATTTAGTGTTGCAAGAAATTCCAAAAGTGCGGGAAGATTTGGGCTATATTCCATTGGTAACGCCAACCTCGCAAATTGTTGGAACACAAGCGGTGATCAACGTATTAATGGGTGAGCGTTATAAAACCATCGCCAAAGAAACCGCAGGGATTTTAAAAGGTGAATACGGCCGTACACCTGCCCCTGTGAATGCTGAATTGCAAGCACGCGTGTTAGAGGGTGCAGAGCCAATCACCTCACGCCCTGCGGATCACCTTGAGCCTGAAATGGAAAAACTCACTGCCGAAATCAAACAGCAAGCCAAAGAGAAAAGCATCAAACTGTCTGATAATGAAATTGACGATGTGCTTATTGTGGCATTGTTCCCACAAGTGGGGCTGAAATTCCTTGAAAATCGTGGTAACCCTGATGCCTTTGAACCTGCTCCAAGTGTAGAAAGTGCGAGCGAAAAAACATCGCAAAAAAGCACCGCTCTTTCCTCTCAAGCCAAAACTGGTGCAGCAGTTTATACGGTGGAATTAGAGGGCAAAGCCTTTGTGGTGAAAGTGAGCGAAGGCGGCGATATTGATCAAGGGGCTGTCCTAGATAACAACTAAAAAATCTATTTAGGTTAGAATGAACCAATGAGAAAAAGTCGTCTAAGTCAGCACAAACAAAATAAACTCATTGAGCTATTTGTTGCAGGTGTTACTGCAAGGACAGCAGCAGAGTTAGTCAATGTAAACAAAACGACTGCCGCATATTACTTTCATCGTTTATGCCAACTCATCTATCAAAACAGCCTTCACTTAGAGATGTTTGAAGGTGAAATTGAAGCCGATGAAAGTTATTTTGGCGGTGCTCGCAAAGGCAAACGTGGTCGTGGTGCGGCAGGGAAAATTGCGGTATTCGGGCTTCTCAAGCGCAATGGCAAGGTTTATACCGTTGCGGTTCCAAATACGCAATCTGCCACCTTGTTACCCATTATTCGGGAGCAGGTAAAGCCTGATAGTATTGTTTACACCGATAATTATCGTAGTTATGACGTGCTTGATGTGAGTGAATTTAGTCATTTTCGTATCAATCACAGCACACATTTTGCTGAAAATCATAACCACATTAACGGAATTGAGAATTTTTGGAGCCAAGCAAAACGCCATTTACGCAAATTTAATGGTATCCCAAAAGCGCATTTTGAGCTTTATTTAAAGGAATGTGAATGGCGTTTTAATTACAGCAACATAAAAAGTCAAATTTCTATTTTAAAACAATTGGTTAAAGGGAGTTTAGTCTAGTTATCTAGGACAGCCCCAAAATAAAAATTAAATAACAATTATTTTTGCGCAAATCGCAAAAGTGATTTGCTGTTTCTCGGTTTTTTTCTTCCATTTTTTTGCATATAATCCCTCACATATCGCCACATCGCGTGGCTTCTATTTCAGCAAAATAAAAGGAAAAACAATGAACATTTTATTACTCAACGGTGGCAAAGCATTTGGCCATTCTCACGGTGAACTCAATGCCATCTTACACAACGAAGCCAAAACCCTGTTAAGTGAATTGGGGCATCAGGTTCAAGAAACCCATATTGACGCGGGCTACGACATTGAAACCGAAATTGAAAAATACCTCTGGGCTGACGCGGTTATCTACCAAATGCCAGGTTGGTGGATGGGCGAGCCTTGGATCGTGAAAAAATATATGGACGAAGTGTTCACCATCGGACACGGCAAACTGTATCAAAGCGACGGCCGCCACCGCGTCAATCCCACCGAAGGCTACGGCACAGGTGGCTTGCTGCAAGGGCGGAAACATATGCTTTCTCTCACTTGGAACGCACCAATTGAAGCCTTTACCCGCGAGGGTGATTTTTTCAACGGCGTGGGCGTTGATGGCGTGTATCTGCACTTTCACAAAGCCAACGAATTTCTCGGCTTTACCCCATTGCCAACCTTTATTTGTAATGATGTGATTAAATCACCGAATGTGCCTGAATATTTAGCGAATTACCGTCAGCATTTGACAGAGGTTTTTGGCAAAGCTGAATAAATGGGCATTAATCTTTTTTATCAGCCTAAATTAAAGGCTTTCGCATAGATTATTTCTCCTTGTGGAGGGGTTTCTGTAAAGGGAAGAACACGCAATACCCCTTCTGGCAAGGGGAAGGGAGCGGTAATTCCGTAATGAGAAGCCGTTTGATAGCCAAAGCGAGAATAATACTCAGGGTGTCCTAATACGACGATAGCAGCATATTCCTTGTTTTTAAGCTGTTGATGTGCTGCTAAAATCAGTGCTTTTCCCACGCCTTGTTTTTGCCACTGAGGTAATACCGAGAGGGGAGCTAAGGCTAACACGGGTTGTTGTCCAATGGTGGCGGGGCTAAATAAAATATGTCCGATTATTTTCCCTTCATTTTCAGCAACTAAACTCAGTACAACCTCGTTGTTTTCATATAAACGGCGGACAAGTAAGGCTTCTTTTCCATCACTAAATGGCATATTAGCGAAGGCTTCTTGAATCACATTTTCGATTTCTTGATTATCCTCGATACGAGATTGACGCAAAATAAAATGGGATTGTGTCATTTTATTTCTCCTAAATTATTGATAAAAAACGGATTGTATGGCGGAAAAGATTTCAAGGCAAGAAACAAAAGTGCGGTGATTTTTATCATTGGAATTTTACAACGTAAAAAATTGACAAAATGATGATTTTATTTCTTAATTTATGCTCTAGCTTGTAGAATAATAAAAATTTTTTGATAAAAAAGTTGACATAAAAAAGGACACATCATAATGCCTGACAGCACAGCACAGCACAGCACAGCACAGCACAGCACAGCACAGCACAGCACAGCAGCTTGACCATCTTTCGTTAAGGGAGCAACAGCTCTCGCAACTCAAATCCTTGCTGCCTGAAATTTTTTCTGAACAGCAAATCGATTTTGAAAAATTTAGACAACTGTTTGCCAACGAAATCGCCACCAATCCGGATCGTTATGCCCTCAACTGGGCAGGAAAATCCGAAGCCTATCAGGTTTTACAAACCCCAACGCAACAAACGCTTACCCCTTGCGAGGCGGAGAGTGTGGATTTTGCCCAATCGCAAAATGTGTTCATTGAGGGCGAAAACCTAGAAGTCCTCAAAATTCTGCAAAAATCCTATTTTAATTCTGTGAAAATGATTTATATCGACCCGCCTTATAACACGGGGAACGATTTTATCTATAAAGATAACTTTGCCGATAGCCAAGCCGATTATGCGGAAAAAGTAGGCGATAAAGACGAAGCGGGCAAGCTTAAGCGTGCCTTTGTGAAAAACAGCAAAGAAAACGGGCATTATCACAGCAATTGGCTCAATATGATGTTGCCTCGCTTGCATTTGGCAAGAAACTTATTGCGTGATGACGGCGTGATTTTTATTTCCATTGATGATAATGAACAAGCCCAATTGAAATTGCTTTGTGATGAAGTATTTGGGGAAGAGAATTTTGTAGGCATATATAAATGGAACAAAACTGCGACGCCACCTGCGTTATCCAAAAAAATAAGAGGAAAATATGAATTTATTCTATGCTATGAAAAATCAATTAATGGTATTACATATAATGGAGGAGTAGTAGAGGGAGGTGATATGCCATTACTCAATGAAAGCAATAGTGAAAGAACACTTATTTTCCCTTCTGATAGTGTGCATTTTAACTTTGATGGATATTTTAAATCTGGAATATATGACCGTATTGAACTATTAGAAGATTTATTTATAACTAATGGTAAGGCTAACATTGATGTTAATATACGGGGAAAATTTAAATGGACTCAAGAAACTGTTAATAATGAAATTAATAATGGTACAAGTTTTATAATCAAGACAAAAAAATTTGCCATTCGTTATGCAAGAGAGGGAGAAAGAATTAAGCGTCCATCTGATATTATCTCCAAAACTGAATGTCAAGTCGGTACCAATGAAGACGCTTCCAAAGATATTGAAAAACTATTTGGGAAAAATATTATGTCTTACCCCAAACCTATCTCTTTGATCAAATATCTAATTCCTTTTGCAGAAACAGATAAAAACACCCTAATCCTCGACTTCTTCGCAGGCTCTGCCACCACCGCTCACGCGGTAATGCAACTCAATGCCGAAGATGGCGGCAATCGCCATTTTATTTGCGTGCAGCTGCCTGAAAAAACGGACGAAAAATCCGAAGCCTTTAAAGCAGGTTTTCAAACTATTGCCGAAATATCCAAAGAACGCATTCGCCGTGCGGGCAAGCAAATCGCCGAGCAATATCCCGACAAAACAATGGATACGGGGTTTAAAGCCTTTAAACTTTCAGGCAGCCATTTCAAACAATGGCAATCCCCCACAGAACAAGATTTAGAAAAACAATTGCAAATGTTTATCGACCCTGTGGCAGAGAACACTGATACGCAGGCGATGATGTATGAATTATTATTGCGTTTAGGCTTTAGCCTCACGGCAAAAGTGCGGTGGGAAAATCAAGTGTGTTGGGTGGAAGAAAACCATCAGCGAGTGGCATTGATATTAAATGAAATCAATGAGCCATTAATCAATGACGTGATGGCACGCCAACCGCAAAAAGTGGTGATGCTGGATCGTTTATTTAACGGTGATGACGCATTCAAGAAAAATACCGAATTGCAAATGAGCGATGCGAATATTGCTTTATGGGTGATTTAAGGAGAAGAAAATGCAACTTCAATTTGAAACCTTAGATTATCAATTGCAAGCCGTGGAAGCGGTGGTTCAATTATTTAAAGGGCAAGGGAAGGCACAAGAAGAAGTTTGGGGCTTGACCAGCCCAAATGATGAACGCATTGGGTGCAATCGCCCTTTGCAGTTGAATGAAGCGGTTTTGCAAAACAATTTACACGAGCAACAAAATAAAGCAAAAACCGACCGCACTTTGATTGCCGAGCAGGGTAAAAACTTTACCGTTGAAATGGAAACGGGAACGGGCAAAACCTATGTGTATTTACGCACCATTTTTGAATTAAACCAACAATATGGCTGGCAAAAATTTGTGATTGTTGTGCCAAGCGTTGCCATTCGCGAGGGCGTGTTGCACACCTTGGCAGCTACGCAAGATCATTTTTCCCTTGTTTTTGATAAGCCCAGCGTTCAATACAATGAATATAAAAGTTCCAATCTAACGGCGTTAAAAAACTTTTCCCAAAGCAACTATATTGATATTTTGGTGATCAATATTGATTCTTTCGCGAAAGAAAACAATGTAATGAATACGGTTCGAGAAAGTGGCATTGCCCCGATTGAATATATTCAGACGGCATCGCCCATTGTGATTATTGATGAACCGCAAAATATGGAAACTGAAACCCGCCGTAAAGCGATTGAAAGTTTAAACCCATTGTTTACCTTGCGTTATTCCGCCACGCATAAAAATGCCTACAACCCTGTTTACAGCCTCAATCCCGTGCAAGCCTACGAATTGGGCTTGGTGAAGCAAATTGAGGTGGACTGCGTACTGGCAAACAATGATTTAAATGGGGTGTATTTATCGCTGAAAGAAATCAAAACGGGCAAAAAAAGCTGGTCAGCCAAAATTGAATTATTGGTGAACGACAAAAAGGCGATGAAGAAAAAAGCCATCACCGTCAAGCCCAATCAAGATTTATTCGAGCTTTCCAATCAAAATGAACAATACCGCAATGGCTTTATTTTGAGCGGAATGGATACCGAACAAAAAATGGTTTCCTTTGCTAATGGCGTGGAAATTTATCAAGGAACGGATTATTCCCAATTAAAAGACGAAATTCAGCAAATGCAAATCCGCCGCACCATTGCCGAGCATTTGCAAAAAGAGAAAAAATTGCGTGAGCAAGGCATTAAAGTGCTTTCTCTGTTTTTTATCGACAAAGTAGATAATTACCGCAATGGCGGTAAATTCGCCCAATGGTTTGATGCCATTTACCGCGAGCTTTCAGGCAGCGATCCGCAAGGCGTGCATAATGGCTATTTTTCTCAAGACAAAAAAGGCAATGCCAAAGACACCAACGGCAGCACACAAGCGGATAACGACACTTATCGCCTGATTATGAAAGATAAAGAACGGCTATTGGATGTAAACAATCCGTTGCGGTTTATTTTTTCTCATTCCGCATTAAAAGAGGGCTGGGACAATCCGAATGTGTTTCAGATTTGCACCTTAAACGATACCGCCAGCGAAATAAAAAAACGCCAAGAAATCGGGCGTGGATTAAGGCTGCCTGTGAATCAGCAGGGGCAACGGATTTATGATCGCCGCCAAAATATCCTTACCGTGATTGCCAATGAAAGCTATGAACAATTTGCCACCAGCCTTCAGCGTGAAATTGAAGAAGAATGCGGCGTGCAGTTTGCCAAGAGCAATATCAAAAAACGTGAAGATAAAAAACGGGTTCAATATCGCAAAGATTTTAGCCTACACCCCAATTTTCAAGCACTGTGGGAACGTATTCAGTATCAAACCACTTATCGGGTGAAGTTTGAACAACAAGAGTTAATTAAAAGTGCGGTGGAAAAAATTCGCAAAATGCCGCCTATTGAAGCGATACAAATCCGCCACGAAAAAGCCCATTTAACCATCAATGAACAAGGCATAAGCACACAATATCGCTCAACAGGGGCAACCAATGTGCGTGCTTCATTCCATATTCCTGACCTGCTCAATGCCTTGCAAAACAAAACAGGATTAACGCGAATAAGCTTATGCCAGATTTTGCAACAATCGCAAAGGCTGCCCGAAGTTTTCCATAATCCACAACAGTTTATTGATTTGGTTGCCGAAAAAATCAACCTTGCGTTACAACAAATCATGGCAGAGGGCGTGGAATACCGAAAAATCACCGGTAAAACCTATGCAATGACGCTATTTCAGGATTTTGAATTTTTTAAAAATGATCACACTTTTGAAGTGGCAGAAAAACAAAAAACCATTTATAAAAACTATATTCCGCTAGATTCCCAAACCGAATATCAATTTGCTAAAGATTGTGAAACCAGCGAAGAAGTGGAATTTTATTTTAAGCTGCCTGAAAAATTTAAAATCCCTACCCCATTAGGCCATTACAACCCAGATTGGGCAGTGGTGTTTAAAGGTGAAAGCAAAATCTATTTTGTGGCAGAAACCAAAAACACAGACAACGGCATTCAACGCGGTGTAGCAGAAGAAAAATTACGCGAAAGCGAGCAAATGAAAATTGCCTATGCGCGTAAAAATTTCCATTGTCTGAATTCTGATACACCTGATTTAGATTATCAGGTCGTTAAGAATGTTGCGGAACTAGTGTATAAAAGCAATAGAATAAAGCCATAACGCAGCGATTTTTAGAAGGTATTCATTGAGCAAAGTGCGGTAAAAAATTCGTTTATTTTTCACCGCACTTTGATTGGTCTTTATTTGATGTTAGCCAATATTTTCGTTAATAATTCCCAGTAGGTTTGCACGGCGGGGATATGCACTTTTTCATCAGGGGAATGGGCGTTGATGATGGTTGGTCCAATAGAAACCACATCTAGGTTTGGATAGATTTTTTTCAACAAACCACATTCCAAGCCCGCGTGAATCACTTTGATTTCAGGCTCGTAGCCTAAAATATCGGCGTAGATTTTGTGGGTGAGGGCGAGTAGTGGGCTGTCGGGTTGAGGTTCCCAGCCGGGGTAATCCCCTGAGAAGATGACGCTTGCTCCGCAGAGTTCTACCAATGAAGTTAGGGTTTCTTGCACCGAATATTTTCCGCTTTCAATGAGGGAGCGGATCAAAATAGTGGCATTGATTTGATCTGCCTCTGTGTTTATCACACCTAAACTAAGCGAGGTTTCCACCACATTTTTCACCGCATCGCTTTGACGAATGACGCCGTTTGGCAACGCATTTAACAGATTGATGACGTTGTTTTGTGAAGTGCGGTCAAAAATTTGTGCAGTTTTTTCAACGGGTTGCAAAAATAGGCTGAGGTTAGGCTCGGCAATGGCTAATTCGGTTTTTAATAAAACTTCAAAATTTTCCACCGCACTTTGTAATGGGGCAACATCACCGTCAATAGATAGGGTAACAAAGGCTTCACGGGGAATGGCATTGCGAACAGAACCACCATTGATTTGGCTGATGGCAAATTCGATGTGCGGATAATGTTGATTGAGATGAGCAAGGAAACGCACAAGGGTTTTGATTGCATTAACGCGTCCCGTATGAATATCCACGCCTGAATGTCCGCCTCGCAAGCCTTTTAACACGAGCTGATAGCTGTTCGCGTAAGGGTTGGCGATTTGTTGTACAGGAATGGTTAAATCGGCATTGATGCCGCCCGCACAGCCAATATAAATTTCGCCGTTTTCTTCGGTGTCGGTGTTGATCATTAGCTGGCTTTTCAACCAGTTTGGACGCAAGCCAATCGCCCCCTCCATTCCTTGCTCTTCAGTCATTGTGAGCAAGACTTCTAACTCTGGGTGAGCAAGATTTTCATCTTCTAATGCGGCAAGGGCAGAAGCCAAGCCGACACCGTTATCCGCCCCTAAGGTTGTGCCTTTGGCAGTTACCCATTCGCCCTCAATATAGGGTTGGATTGGGTCGGTTTGGAAATTGTGTGGCGTGTCTTCATTTGCCTGAGGTACCATATCAAGGTGAGCTTGTAGCACCACTGACGGGCGGTTTTCCATTCCCTTCGTGGCAGGTTTGCGGATTAAAATATTGCCGACTTCATCACGTTCGACAAAAAACTGTTTTTCTTTCGCCCAATTTACGATGAAATTGGCGAGGGCTTCTTCGTGATAAGAGGGGTGTGGAATGGCACAAATTTGATCGAACCATTTCCATAATAATTGTGGCTGAAGTTGTTGAATTTCTGACATTGTTTTGTCTCCTAAATAAAAAAATTTCGCAAAATAATAGCATAAAATGCGGTTTCGCGTTATCCTATCAAAATTTTTATTTATCGGGCGGTTTATGCCCTCTTTGTTAATGTTAAGGTGAATTATGAGTGAAAAATATGTGGTAACTTGGGATATGTTCCAAATGCACGCACGCAAATTGGCGGAGCGTTTGCTTCCCGCTTCGCAATGGAAAGGCATTATTGCGGTGAGCCGTGGTGGGTTATTTCCAGCCGCCGTGCTAGCACGTGAATTAAGTGTTCGCCACGTGGAAACCGTGTGTATCGCCAGTTACGATCATAATCAACAAGGGGAACTGAATGTTATTCACGCCGCTCAAGTGCCAAATGGCGGTGAGGGTTTTATCGTGGTTGATGATTTGGTGGATACGGGAAATACCGCACGTGCCATTCGTGAGCTTTATCCAAATGCCCGCTTCATTACCGTGTTCGCAAAACCTGCGGGAGCGGATTTAGTTGATGACTATGTGATTGATATTCCTCAAAATACTTGGATTGAACAGCCTTGGGATATGGGCATTACCTTTGTGCCACCATTGGCGAGAAAATAATTTGTGATAAACGCTGGGCTTGCCAGCGTTTTTTATAGAAGTTAAAAGATGAGCGTGTTTAATCATTATCTGGAAATGCAAGAGCATTTTCTTTATGTGCCTTATTACCATCACCACCGCCGTGTGCGCGTGTTGTTGCCAAAAGATTATCACAACGAACCTTGGCAGCATTACCCTGTCCTTTATATGCACGATGGGCAAAATGTGTTTTATAGCAAAGAATCCTATTCAGGCCATTCGTGGAAAATTATCCCTACCATTAAGCATTATCAACAGTTGCCAAAATTAATTATTGTCGGCATTGATAACGCGGGGGAAGAGCGGTTAAATGAATATGCCCCTTGGAAAACGGAAGTGGGACATTCCCCTGAAGTGAGAAACGTTGGCGGACGCGGGGCGGAATATGCGGATTGGGTGGTGAACGAGGTGAAAAAATTCATTGATGAAAACTACCGCACTTTACCTAACGTAGAGCATACCCTACTGGCGGGAAGTTCAATGGGTGGCATTATTACCGCTTATATGGGGGCGGCATATCCGCAGGTTTTTGGGCATTTTGGCGTGTTCTCCCTTGCCTCTTGGTTTAGTGAGGGGGCGTTTATGGATTTTATTCATCGCCACCCCTTGCAGCCGCAAAGCCGTGTGTTTATTCAAGTCGGCACCAATGAGGGCGATGAAATGGATTCCCAATTCATTTCCAATATGAACCAAACCTACATTGATTGCACCCTACGCTACTACCAAGCCTTGTTACGCACGGGGCAACCCCTCGATCATATTCGCCTACGCATTATGGCAAATGAAATCCACCACGAAATGCACTGGGCAGATCATTTTGTCGAGTTCCTGCATTTTGCGTTATTGAATAAGTAGTTGTGAATAAATAACGAGAAATAAAAGGCGGAACATCAATCCGCCCTTTGCCTATTTTAACAACCCTTGCTCTTCCAACTTCCCTAAGAAATAAGGCATTTGTATTCGCCACCAAGGCCAATCGTGATCCACATCTGTTCCCCAAAAGTCAAACCAAGCTGGAATATCTTTGGCTTGGAAGGCTTGTTGTAAGCGTGCGGTGTCGGCGATGTGTTGTTCTTCCCACGCACCTTGCCCTACAGCTACTATGTAATGGTTTTGGCGGTAGCGGTCTAAAAACCACGGGTCGTTTTGATTCCACAAATAATCAATCGGCGAGTTAAAATACACCTCTGCATTGCCTTGATATTCACCTGTGAAAAAACGGGCATCATAAACCCCGCTGAGTGCAATGGCAGTATCAAAAAGATCAGGGTGGCGTAAGGCAAAATTAATCGTGTGGAATCCCCCATACTACAACCTGTGGCGATCATTGTGCCTTGCCATTGGGATTCGTGGCGGATTAACGGCACGAGTTCGTTAATGATATAGCGATCATAGGCGTTATGTGCTTGGGCCATATTTTGCCCAGACTTGTAGGTGGCAAGCCAAGATTCATTATCAAAAGAATCTGGCGTGTAAACTTTGATTAAGCCCCGCTCGATAAAAGAGCGGCAAGCGTCGATCATTCCAAAATTGCCATATTCATTATGATTGCCACCCGAAGATGGAAAAACAATCACGGGTTTGCCACTGTGTCCATACACATTGAAGGGCATTTCTCTGCCTAATTCACCGCTCCAGTGATGACGAGCTTCAAAAAACATTGTGCCTCCTACTGCTTTTGATGTGCAAATTGAATGATTTCACGCATTTGCTCGATGTTTGGCGTGCGAGCCAAAATGCCCTCCTCGCCCATTATTTTGGCAAATACCCCTGGCACTTTCTGCACGCTAATAATATTGTGCGGGAATTTTTCCCAGATTTGAGCGATGGAATGAGCGTAACGCTGATTGGCTTTGCGGGAAATATAAACCACATTCCAAGGGTGCGTGATTTGTGAAGTGAATTGATTGTCTTTGACGATATGTGCATATTCATTAAACACATCAAAGTCATTGGCATAATTCCACATATCAATGGTTAATCCACCGGGTGGGCGACAATTCACTTCTAATGGTAATAATTCGTTGGTTTTCTTCACGCGGAAAAACTCGAAATGAAAGAACCGCTCTTTAACATTAAAGGCTTTGACGCATTGCTTGCCCAATTCCACTAATTTTGGCGAAATTTTACGCGGAACGTAGTAGAACATATCACCGTCTTTTTCCACCGTATCCAGCACCGCTTCGGAATATTCAAGGCTAGAATAAAACACAATATTGCCCTCGCGATCGGTCAAACCGTCAAAGGTAACAATATCGCCGTCAATAAATTCTTCCATAATGTATTCCACATTCGGATTTTTCTGGCTGAAGAAGTTTTCCAATTCTTGTGTATTTTTGATTTTATAGGTATCGCTCGCCCCCACGCCAGAATTGGGCTTGATAATCACGGGATAATGCAATTCGTCCGCTAACTTTCTGGCATCTTCATCGCTTTCAAACACCCGCCCTTTTGCCACTTTCAAGCCTGTTTGACGGAAAATTTCTTTCATTTGCGATTTGGTTTTAATGGATTTCATATCCTCATTTTTATAACCAAATACATTGAAATCCGTGCGAAGTTTCGCATCTAGCTCAAGCCAATATTCATTGTGCGATTCAATGCGATCAATACGCCCATATTTATGCGCAAAATAGCCCAGCGCACGATAAACCTGATCGTAATCTTCCATATTATCCACGCGATAATATTCCGTTAGCGAGTTGCGTAAATTCTCACTTAACTGCTCGTAAGGCGTGTCGGCAATGCCTAAGGTGTTGAAACCATTTTCCCGCAAACGCACGGCAAAGGTTTCAAAATTGGTCGGGAAATGGGGTGAAATCATCACAAAGTTTAGTGGTCTTGACATAGACTATCCCTCAATCTAAAAAATAACGAAAACGATTGCATTATACAAAAAATCATCAAGTTATAAAAGCAACAACATATAAATTTGAATAAATTGGATTATTTATTCTTTATTTTTTAGACATAAACAGAGAGTAATAAATGTAAATATCACTGCGATAAGTAATACGTTTACAATGATTTTCTCTATCGTATTTTTAGGCTTCTTATAAATATTTCATAGATTAAATCATAGGTTAAATTATTAGTATTAAGGATTTTATAAAACTCATATTACAATAATTATATCAAGGTTAGCTTTATAGATTTATACATCGATCAGCACTTTCAATAGTAGATTGACGATGGGCAACTATTACTCTAGTTATTTTTAGTTTAGCTATTGCATCATTAATTTTTCTTTCATTTTCTTCATCAAGATGACTTGTTGCTTCGTCCATAAAAAGAATTTTAGGCCTTTTATAGAGAGCTCGCGCAATAAATAATCTTTGTCTTTGCCCTCCTGAAAGGTTGTTGCCTAGTTCTCCAAGCAACGTTTCATAATTCATTGGCATCTTCATTATTTCATTATGAATTTGCGCTTGTTTTGCACATTGAATGGCAAATTCTTTATCATACTGATTATCAAAGCAGACAATATTTTCTAAAATTGAGCCAGAGAAAAACTTATCTTCTTGTAACACCGTTGCAATATGTTGGCGATAATGTGAACTATCTAAGTTTTTAATATCAATATTATTGATATAAATTTCTCCTTTTGTTGGTCTCAAGAGTCCTGACATTAATTTTAGTAAGGTTGTTTTACCTGCGCCTGATTTCGCAGAGATCGCTATGCTTTCTCCAGCATTAACTTCTAAATTTAAATTATCAAGAATAGGTTGTGTAAATTGATCATATTGAAAGGTAAGATTTTTCACTAAAATAGATAAACCTTTTTGTTCTTCTGATAAAGAAAATGGTGAGGAGTGTATGCTATTTTCAATTTCAGTTAAAGCAATATCGGCAATCCTTTCTCTGTGTAAAGAAAGCATTTTAAAATTAAAGAAAAGGGGCTGTCCTAGATAACAACTAAAAAATCTATTTAGGTTAGAATGAACCAATGAGAAAAAGTCGTCTAAGTCAGCACAAACAAAATAAACTCATTGAGCTATTTGTTGCAGGTGTTACTGCAAGGACAGCAGCAGAGTTAGTCAATGTAAACAAAACGACTGCCGCATATTACTTTCATCGTTTACGCCAACTCATCTATCAAAACAGCCTTCACTTAGAGATGTTTGAAGGTGAAATTGAAGCCGATGAAAGTTATTTTGGCGGTGCTCGCAAAGGCAAACGTGGTTGTGGTGCGGCAGGGAAAATTGCGGTATTCGGGCTTCTCAAGCGCAATGGCAAGGTTTATACCGTTGCGGTTCCAAATACGCAATCTGCCACCTTGTTACCCATTATTCGGGAGCAGGTAAAGCCTGATAGTATTGTTTACACCGATAATTATCGTAGTTATGACGTGCTTGATGTGAGTGAATTTAGTCATTTTCGTATCAATCACAGCACACATTTTGCTGAAAATCATAACCACATTAACGGAATTGAGAATTTTTGGAGCCAAGCAAAACGCCATTTACGCAAATTTAATGGTATCCCAAAAGCGCATTTTGAGCTTTATTTAAAGGAATGTGAATGGCGTTTTAATTACAGCAACATAAAAAGTCAAATTTCTATTTTAAAACAATTGGTTAAAGGGAGTTTAGTCTAGTTATCTAGGACAGCCCCTTATTTTTATAACAAAAACAGGAGAAAAAAATGAAAGAAATAAATATCAATGAATTATCTTTAGTTTCTGGAGCTTCACCATTACAAGCCATAAAATATATAGGAGTATATGTAGCAGGAAAAGAAATAGTTAATCCTATATATGATGAAATTCGAGATAATATAGTTAATACTCCCATAGAATATCCATTGTCTGTTCCAATTAGAACTGCCTCTCCTAGTTGGACTGAAGGAAGAATAAGATACTCTAGCGAATATGAATATACTCCCGAGTCTAGCTATCCAACAAAAAATTTAGGGGCTGTCCTAGATAACTAGACTAAACTCCCTTTAACCAATTGTTTTAAAATAGAAATTTGACTTTTTATGTTGCTGTAATTAAAACGCCATTCACATTCCTTTAAATAAAGCTCAAAATGCGCTTTTGGGATACCATTAAATTTGCGTAAATGGCGTTTTGCTTGGCTTCAAAAATTCTCAATTCCGTTAATGTGGTTATGATTTTCAGCAAAATGTGTGCTGTGATTGATACGAAAATGACTAAATTCACTCACATCAAGCACGTCATAACTACGATAATTATCGGTGTAAACAATACTATCAGGCTTTACCTGCTCCCGAATAATGGGTAACAAGGTGGCAGATTGCGTATTTGGAACCGCAACGGTATAAACCTTGCCATTGCGCTTGAGAAGCCCGAATACCGCAATTTTCCCTGCCGCACCACGACCACGTTTGCCTTTGCGAGCACCGCCAAAATAACTTTCATCGGCTTCAATTTCACCTTCAAACATCTCTAAGTGAAGGCTGTTTTGATAGATGAGTTGGCGTAAACGATGAAAGTAATATGCGGCAGTCGTTTTGTTTACATTGACTAACTCTGCTGCTGTCCTTGCAGTAACACCTGCAACAAATAGCTCAATGAGTTTATTTTGTTTGTGCTGACTTAGACGACTTTTTCTCATTGGTTCATTCTAACCTAAATAGATTTTTTAGTTGTTATCTAGGACAGCCCCAAAAATAAAGTAAAAATAAGATACTGACATAAAAGAAAATAACATTTACATTAAATATGTCAGATAATATTCTAGAAAAAATATATACTCCTATATAGAAAAAGAAAGATTTTATATGTTTGAGTATTTTCATTGTAATAGAACTGCAAATGAGAATTGTTATTAATATTATGTATAATTATTGATTCTATCTTTTGCGTCAACTATTTTTTAACATTTTGATTACATACGTTTCGTTTTTGTGATCAGGTTCACAAAAAAGAGAGGAGCTAAGGAAGAAAACAGGGGGAAAAACAAAGTGCGGTTATTTTTCGTTAGATAATTTAAACAGCTGGCTGTTTTTTGCGCTGAGCGATTTATGCTCTTGGATAATATGCAGGAATGCCTGTCCGAAGCGCTCTAATTTGGTTGCGCCCACGCCGTTGATTTGTAGCATTTCGCGCTTGCTGGTGGGTTGATATTGTGCCATTTCTTGCAAAGTAGCATCGTTGAACACAATATAAGGGGGGATATTTTCTTTGTCGGCAATTTGTTTGCGTAAGAAACGCAAGCGGGCAAAGAGATCTTTGTCGTAATTTTGCACCGCACTTTTTTGTGCGCTTTGTGCGGTGATAATAGAAGAAACCCTTGGCGTGGCGAGTTGCAACGGCTGTTCGCCTCGCAAAATGGGGCGTGCGTTTTCTGTCAGTTGTAATACCGAATGAAATTGATTCATCACTTGTTGCACTAGCCCAAGATGAATAAGCTGGCGGATCACCGATTGCCAATATTCTTTACTTTTATCCTTGCCGATGCCGTACACGCTGAGTTTATCGTGTTGATTATCTTTAATTTTTTGGTTTTGCATTCCCCGTAGCACGGCGACCACATAATGTACGCCGAAGCACTGCCCTACGCGATAAATGGTGGACATCACTTTCTGAGCGTCAATTAAGCCGTCATATTTTTTCGGCGGATCAAGGCAAATATCGCAGTTTCCGCAAGGGGTTTGACGATGTTCGCCAAAATAATTGAGCAACACTAAACGGCGACAAGTTTGGCTTTCGGCAAATTCGCCAATGGCTTCTAATTTGTGTTGTTCGATTTGTCGTTGCGGGTTTTCTGGCTTTTCCAGCAACATTTTTTGTAGCCACGCATAATCGGCGGGTTCGTAAAACAGCACCGCTTCGGCAGGCAAGTCATCACGTCCTGCTCGTCCTGTTTCTTGGTAATAGGCTTCAATGCTACGCGGTAAATCAAAATGGGCGACAAATCGCACGTTGGATTTGTTAATCCCCATTCCAAAAGCGATAGTCGCCACCACCACTTGCACATTATCCCGCTGAAAAGCACGTTGCACTTGCTCCCGCTGGCTCGCTTCCATTCCCGCGTGATACGCCTGTGCTGCCACGCCTTTTTTACGCAAACTTTCCGCGATGCGTTCAACTTTATTACGACTGTTGCAATATACAATTCCGCTTTTGCCCTTTTGCCCTAGCAAAAAGTGGCTGAGCTGTTCCATTGGCTTGAATTTTTCCACAAGGGTATAACGAATATTGGGGCGATCAAAACTGCCGATATAAATGTGCGGATTATCCAGTTGCAAATGATGCAAAATATCTTGCCTTGTGGCACTGTCTGCGGTGGCGGTGAGTGCCATTATCGGGGCATTAGGAAAACAGCGTTTCAGCCCGCCAAGTTGAGTGTATTCAGGGCGGAAATCGTGTCCCCATTGGGAAATACAATGGGCTTCATCAATGGCGATGAAGCTCACTTGGCAATGGGAAATAAATTGGAAAAAACTGGTTGTCATCGCCTTTTCAGGCGAAATATAAAGCAATTTGAGCTGCCCTGAAATCGCCTTATTTTGCACAATTTGCTGTTGCTCAAAAGTCTGCGTAGAATTGAGATAATCCACCGCGATGCCATTTGCCAAGAGCTGATCCACTTGGTCTTTCATTAACGAAATCAGTGGCGAAATAACAAGGGTTAAGCCCGAAAAACAAAGTGCAGGGATTTGATAGCACAGGGATTTGCCGTTTCCCGTTGCCATAATCACGAGGCTATCTTGGTGTGAAAGGGCAGCTTGGATCACTTCTTCCTGCCCATTGCGAAAAGATTGGTAACCAAAAACCTCGTTCAAAACCTTAAGTGCGGTGTTTTTTTCCATTATTTTTTGCGAAAAATTGGTTAAAAATACACCGCACTTTGTTTATTGATGAAATGAGCCATTAGGCGAAATGCACTTGCTCGCCGTGTACGCGACAGGCTTCTTCCAAACATTGCCAAAATAATTTGCCATCATTGGCGATCCATTGCCCGTCTTTGAACGCAAAATGGAAACCGCCTGCTTTGCTGGCAAGCCAGAGTTCAAGCAATGGCTCTTGCTTGTTTACCACCACTTGGCTGCGATCAGGGAAGGTGATAGTAAACACCGAACCTTGCGTATCGCAATCCACATCGCAATCTTGCTCTTCTAATTGTTCTTCAATGCTGAGCCAAATTTGCTCAATATTTTGATGAAATTCTGTAACGTTCATAATTTTTCCATAAGCGAAATAGGTAAGGCGGAATTATAGAGAGTTTTTGCTATTTATACAAAGTGCAAAAAAGAATAGAAATTTCTCTAAATATCGTTACTATACATAAGATTTATCATCTAAGCACAAAAACCAAGAGAAACACCAATGAAAAAACTGATTTTATGTTTAACTTTAGGGGCGATCACCCTCGCTGCCACGGGCTGCGGCGTGAAAGGCCCGCTGTATTTCCCAGAAAAAGACAACGCACAAACACAACAATAAAGGATTGGTAATGGATTTTTTTCAGTATAAAGACGATCAATTAATGGCAGAACAAGTGCCTGTGGCTGAAATCGCCCAGCAATTCGGCACACCCGCTTATATTTACTCCCGTGCGACCCTTGAACGCCACTGGCACGCTTTTGATAACGCTTTAGGCGATCACCCCCACCTTATTTGCTTTGCGGTGAAATCCAACCCAAATTTAGCCATTTTGAACATTATGGCGAAGCTAGGATCGGGCTTTGATATTGTGTCGCAAGGAGAATTAGAACGCGTCCTTGCAGCGGGCGGTGAAGCGAACAAAGTGGTGTTTTCTGGCGTAGCAAAATCGGAACAAGAAATTGAGCGTGCGTTAAACGTGGGCATTCGTTGTTTCAACGTAGAAAGCCTTGCGGAGCTTTATCGCATTAATGAGGTGGCAGGGCGTTTAAACAAACTCGCACCCATTTCTTTGCGTGTAAACCCCGATGTGGATGCACACACCCACCCTTACATTTCCACAGGCTTGAAAGAAAATAAATTCGGCGTGAGTGTCGATGAAGCCCGCGAAGTCTATCGCATCGCAAGCCAGCTACCACACATTAAAATTACGGGAATGGATTGCCATATCGGCTCACAACTCACGGAAGTTCAGCCGTTCCTTGATGCCACCGATCGTTTGATCGTGCTAATGCAGCAGCTTGCTCAAGATGGCATCGAACTAAAACATTTAGATTTAGGCGGCGGCTTAGGCGTAACCTATAAAGATGAAAATGCACCGCACCCAAGTGAATATGCAAAAGCGTTATTAGCTAAATTAAAAGATTATCCAAACTTGGAAATTATTCTTGAACCGGGCCGTGCGATTACCGCGAACGCAGGAATTTTAGTCACCAAAGTGGAATACCTAAAAAGCAATAAAAGCCGCAATTTCGCCATTGTGGACACGGGAATGAACGATATGATTCGCCCTGCGTTGTATCAAGCTTATATGAAGATTATCGAAGTGGATCGCAGCCTACCGCGTGAAACAAAAGTTTATGATGTGGTCGGCCCAATTTGCGAAACCTCTGATTTCTTAGGCAAACAGCGTGAGCTGGCGATCGCCCAAGGGGATCTCATCGCCCAACGTTCAGCGGGGGCTTATGGTGCAAGTATGGCTTCCACCTATAATTCCCGCCCAAGAGCCATTGAAGTGATGGTGGACGGCGATCAAGCACATCTCATCAAACGCCGTGAAAGCTATCCTGAATTATGGCAACTAGAGGCAATGTTGCCATAGTGTGATTAGAAAACACAGCACTTTTATTCTTTAAAACAGGTTTTGGATAGATGATTTTTGATAAGGCGGAATTATTAATCTAACCTCAGGGGCGTGTCGCATACGCCCCTTGTATTTTACTCTTGATCTTTACGCCAAAAACCGCCCAATAACTTGTCCGCCAACTAAAATCCACGCCATTAGCATTGAAGTAAAGAACACGCCAAGATAAATGTACCCTGTTTTGAGATAACACCAATGGTTGATAATAATGAATACAATAAATTGTGGAATGATTACGGCGAGCATCATCATCCAACGTCCACCGAATTGCGGTAAGCCAACCAAGTCAAACCCTGGCCCAATTTGCATAAAATCAGGAATGAAGTGGAATAACCATAAAATAAATAGACCGCTGACGGCAAAAATAATGGTTTTTATCCACCAACACATTAATGTGGCAGAAAATGTTTTCTGTAATGGTTGTTTCATTTGCACGCCAATGATTAATCCATTGAAAGCAAAGAAAAAGAGCAAAATTGGTAACCAATAAACGATAAATAGTTCCGCTCTTTCAAGGGTGAGTGGTTTTAAAAGTGGCCATAGAAAACGCAATTCTACGCCTAACCAAGTGTGTACAAGGCAAGTTAAAATATAAAGGTAACCTACGGCAATGGTGCTTAACAATAACGAGCGTAGCACCAATGATTTCAAACCGATACTTGCGTGATTAAGCACGCCAAATTCTTGTAATGAAACGGTTGGATTAGCTTTTTTCCATAATACAAAAAAGAGCAAATTTATTACCGCACTGACTAAAAGCCAGCTAATAATACCATTTCCCATTTCAAGGGGCATAAACTCAAGTGTTGCAGCAATAGGTTCATTGGCACCGCCCCATTGAGTAAAAATAGGATAAAGTAACATTGTGAGTGCAATATTAATGCCAGCAAAGATCCACCATTTTCTAGTAGATAGTGTAGTTTTCTCAGAAATTTGCTGAGTGATAGCAGAAAAATACGGACGTTTTAATAATCCATTTATTAAAAATAGCGCAGAAAGAATAGCACTAAATAATGCGATCAAGCCTGAGAACTCTTTGTTCCAATAGGTTTGCTGATCGGGGTCAAGCCAATCTTGATCTTTCACCCCATTTTGCAACGCCTGATGAAACCATAAAATCGCCTCTTTATTGCTTTGGCTGGCAATCATTACGCCAAGATGTGTGCCATCAACCAACGCCGCACGTCTTGCCGTTCCCTCATCGAATGAGCCATAGGTATGATCCCATTGCAAAGTAGAATTTTCTGGCAAGGAAAAGGCTTTGAGGCGTGCGGTGTTGGTTACCAAATCCTTAACAGGAAATGTTTTCTCACGGTAACCGCCAATTTCTTCATATAAACCTTGTGTAAGCAAATAATTATGTAACGCTGGATCACCGCCATTACTACTTAATCCGTTTACAGCTTTATGATCAGGATTTAATTTTGCCACACGAATCGCATTTAATGCACCTGTCGAATGTCCAAAAATACCCAGTCGATCTTTATCAACAAAGGGTAAGGTTTTTAAATATTGATAACCATTGTTTGCACCGCTAATGGTTTTATTGGAAGCGGGTAATTTGGTGGAATAGCCGTGTCCAAAATGATCGATGGCGAGTACAACAAATCCACGTTTGGCTAACTCTAACGCCCCGAAGGTATTGGTGGCTTCCTTATCACTCTGATAACCGTGTAAGGCTAATAATGCCGGTTTTGGCGTTTGTGCGGTAGCGGAAATCGGGCGGTACAGTTTGGCGACCATCGGTTGTTTTTCTTCTGTGGGAATTGTGATTGTTTGTACATCAATACGCCCAAAATCACGCTCAATTTGAAAGCCTACATAAGAAGCCAATAGGGTAATGGCAAGAAATATCAAAGCAATGATATAACTGGTTTTTGCGTTCATTTTGTTTTCTCCTCGTTAGTGGTGCGGCGTTGGTGTAGCAGCCATTGAATGACTTCGGGGCTGTTAAACACTGCGTCCCAAGTGTTGTGTGGGTTGGCGTTTACGATGCCGTTATCGCCCGCTTGTTGCATGGTAAATTCGGTGTAGTGGACGTTTTTCGCATTGAGCTGGTCGTGCAAAATGGCGTAGTTAATCCTTGAGCCACGCACGGGGGAAACTTTGTCTTCTTTGCTATGAAAAAACCAAATATTTTCATTTTTGAGCATTGATAGATTGGCAATATTTGCATTGCCATCTATCCATTCTAATGTGTTCGCTTCTCGTCCACTCATTAATAAAGCCCCAGCAAAAAAGTGCGGTCGTTTCTGTAGCAGTTTTAATGCCCCCTCCGCCCCACGCGATAGCCCGACAAGATAAATGCGATCGCGATCGATTTGTGGCTCGTTTTGCAACTGGTGATCGATAAGATCTAGCACCAGATCAAGGCGATTATCCGTTTGCCAATGAATGCCCCCTTGCGGATCAAAGGGATCAAACACCGATGAATATTGCGGTGCGATGACAAAGCCCGCTTCATAAGCGAGGGTGGCTATCGAGCCCTTGCTGGAAAGCAAATGGGCGAGATTATCGCTGCCCACTTGCCCTGAACCGTGTAAGAATAGGGTGAGTGGATAAGTTTGATTGACGTTAAGTTGTGGGCGATAAAAACGATAAGCTAATTGGTTTTCAGTGGGATTTCCTTTTACCGTTTTGGCAATAAATTCATCTAGGTAAGGGGTATGAATCGTTGTTTGCGTGGCTGATTGTTTAATACTTGTTTTAGCTAAGGTTTTGCCATTTGTTAATTTAAGCAAGCCCATTTGTTCAACCTGATGAATTAATCGATCATTGTAATATTCAGGCACTTTTGCACGTTGAATTTTTTCTACTGAAATAATCTCGCCATTTTTATCTTTTGCCTTAAATGTCATTGGTTGCGTATTTTCTTCACGCAAATTATAAGGAATGGCGTTTTTATCTTGCGTATCTAATTCAATAATGACAAATTTCCCAGCGTTTGCTTGGTGAGATTTTTGTGCTTGATGATTCACATAGGCGTTTAAAACAGTTCGAGAAATTGGTGCTTGCTGATCTAATTGAGTTTGCACTTGATACAGTTGGCGTAAGTTTGCTCCCGATAAAATATTGTCTTCATACTCTAAAGCAATACCACTAATTTTTTGTCCTTGCTCGGTAATTTCGCCAATTAACGTCATCTTTATGGCGCTATTTGGTGCTTGGGGCTGATCATTGGCATTGGCGATATTGAGCAAGCATAAAAAACTACAAAATAAAAGACCGCACTTTTTCATATTTCCTCCATTAGAAAAGTTCCGTGTATTGAAAACAACACACGGAATTTATTTAAGGTTAACCTTGTTTATTTTGTCGGTTTACATAAAGTAAGATTCCGCCAAGCACACCTAAAGGTAAAATTAAGTCAAATAACGAACCGTCATTACCCCAAATTAGGTTAGCGAAAATCACCATAGAACCGCCAATAGCCCAAGCGATTGTGGTTGGAACAGACCAAACAATCATTTGTTTTTTCACATCGCTAATGCCCATCATACGGTTTACTACCCAGAATAAACTGTCGTTGAAATAACCGAAGAAAAGTGATCCCATTGTGGCAGCTTGAGCGGCAAGTAACATATTTACCCCTGGGATTTGCGCTAAAATAGGGGCAGAAATGGATGCTGCTGTAATCATCGCAACCGTGCCAGAGCCTTGAATAAAGCGAACAAGGGTAGAAACGATAAATGGAATTAAAATGGGTGAAATGGGTAAAGATGCCACTTGTTTAGCAAGTTCTGCCCCCGCACCGCTTTCACGCAATACTGCACCTAATGCACCACCTGCACCAGTTACTAATAAAATAATCCCTGCAGTTTTCACTCCTTCTTCTAAGTGAAGTGCGGTGGTATTTCTGTCCACTTTTGGCAATAACGCATAAACAGAAATCAACACACTAATTGCTAAAGCAATGATGGGGTGGCCAAGGAAAATAAAGGCTTGATAAACCACATTGTGCGATAATTCAGGATTACTTTTTGCGATTAAATCTAAAATCGCTTTGATAAAAATTAACACGATTGGCAATAAAATTGGCAGCAAAGAAAGCCCTAAACTTGGTAGATTTTTCTTTTCGCGACTTTCAATGTAATCATCATATTTTTGTTTCAATTCTTCTTGAGTGAAGACTTGTTGATTAAAATCAGGGTATTTTTTATTGAGCCATTTTGCATAGAGAACAATACCAATTACAGGAAAGGCTGCCATCGACATTCCCACTAACAACATTGCGCCAATATCTACGTTAAATAATCCCGCAACGCCTAATGGCCCCGGTGTTGGCGGCACGGTATGGTGTGTAACAACTAAACCACCGGCAAGGGCTACACCTAAAGTTAATAATGAACGTTTACCGTTTTTTGCAAGTGCTTTGGCAACGGGATATAAAATCACAAAGGCGGAATCCACAAAAATTGGAATACTCACAACATAACCTGTAATAGCCAATGCCCATTCTTCTTTTTTCTTTCCAAGCATTTTGATAAAGCTATATGCCATTTTTTCGGCAGCGCCTGACACTTCAAGGATACTTCCCATCATAACGCCTAGACCGATAACAATCCCGATTCCCCCTAAGGTGCCACCAAAGCCTTTAGAGATCGCACCTAAGGTTTCTTGAGCACTCATTCCACCAATCAACCCCGCAATGGAGGAAGCAATGAGCATTGCAATAAAGGCGTGAACACGTGTCTTCAAAACTAAATAAACCAGTACAAAAACAGCAATGATCAAGCCAATAATTGGCGTAGGTAAACCAAGCATATTGCCCCCTTACATATCATATTGAATAAATTGTTGAATCACGGATTTAAAATCTTCATCTGCTTTAAAACCCAATGCTAAAGCTTTATGGTTATCAATTTGTGCAGGCCAGCTTGCGACAATGTCATTGATTTGCGGATCAAATTGGAATTTGATGTGCTGTAAAATGTCACGTCCTTTTATTTCTGCAAGATCGGCTAACATTTCTTTCACTGAAACGCTAAATCCCGGCAAATTCACAATGTGCCAACTACGCGCGGGTAATTTGGCTAATTGCAAGCAATGAATGAAGTTATTTACTACGGTATTTGGGCTAGAAAGCCATAAACCGAGATCTTCTGATACAGGGCAAATACTGTCTTCACCATGTAAAGGTTCACGCATAATGCTACTTACAAATGATGACGCGGCTTTATTCGGCTTACCGGGGCGAATGCAAATGGTCGGCAAACGCACCACCAAGCCATCAACAAACCCTTTGCGACTGTAATCGTTAATCAACAGCTCGCACATCGCTTTTTGCGAGCCGTAGGTGGATTGTGGTGTTACTGCTGTGCTACCTGTAATCACAGATGGTAACTCACCGCCAAACACCGCTAAAGAACTGGAGAAAATAAAGCGAATATTCGGATTGGTTCTGCGACAGGCTTCTAATAAATGGCGAGTTGCAAGAAAGTTAATTTCATAACCTAAATCAGGATCTTGTTCTGCGTGGCTACTCACAATCGCGGCTAAATGAAAAAGTGCGGTGGTTTTTTCTGTAATAATTTGCTCTAATCCTTGCGGATTGCGTAAATCCATTTCTACGCAACGCACCCTTGGATCGTTGTTTGGTGCAACGGGTTTTACCACATCAATCAGTACGAGTTCTTCAATCGGAAGTGCGGTCTGTTTTAACAAGGTTTTTGCTAAACGTTGTCCAAGGAATCCTTGTCCACCTGTGATGATGATTTTCATTGTTTCCTCCTATGTTGTTCTGTTACTAATTACTCAAGTTCCACAATGCAAGTAACCTGACTGGAATCTAGCCCAGCGATACGCAATGGGGCGTTGATGAATTGCACGATGTTGGCATTACGCGGTAAGTCGGCGAGGTGCATATCTTCAATCACGGTGGTGAAACGCCCTGTGTGGTAGCCGAGAATGGCTTGGTGGCACAGTTTCGGGTTTTCGCTCGCAGGCACACGGGCGGAGGGTGAGCCTAAGGCTAAGAAATCAATGCCAACGCCTTTGAGGTTCGGGAAGTGATCGGATAAATATTGCCCCGCACTGGTGGCGATGTAAGGCCCTTCGTTTTGGTAAAGTGCGGTGTTTTCTGTGCGATATTTTTCAAATCCCGTGCGTAAAAAGGCGAATGACACTTGGGATAAGATTTCGGCATAAGGTTCAAGATCTGCACGGGTAATGCCCTCCCCTTCGTCTTTGGGGATTTCTAGCAAGGCGACCTGCTTGTGGCAGAAGTAATCCATTGATAATTCGTTGATACTCAAGCCATTTTTCACAAAGTGGCGAGGTGCGTCCATATGTGTCCCGCAATGGTTGGGGATTTCGCTGATAAAACTGCTAAATGGGCAATCTTCCGTGATGTCGGTGCAACGGGTTACTTTGACCGTTGGTTCACCCGGCCACGCGACATCGTTAGGGTCTAGTGGGTGGGATAAAAACATAAACATCATTAATCTCCTTTTATCGTCGTTTGATTTCAAAATAATACGGCGTTACTTCGCCCCATTTTTAGGGTGAAACCAGCCAACGCCCTTGCCATTGGGCAAGAACGTGGCAGGAATTTTTAGACTTGTCGTTTAAGGGCTAGCGGTCGCGATAAGGCTCAAACCAAGTAAGCCCTGCTTCGGTGCTGGCTCTTGGCTGATATTCGCAACCGATATAGCCCGCATAACCCATTGCGTCTAATTTATCGAACAAATAGGGATAGTAGATTTCGCCCTCGTCAGGCTCGTGGCGGTCGGGGACGGAGGCGATTTGGATATGGGCAACTTTCCCAGCCAGTCGCTCCGTCAGTCGGGAAAGGTTGCCGTCCACATTTTGGGCGTGGAAATAATCGAGCTGTACAAACACGTTATCGCGATCAACTAACTCAACAATTTCTAACGTATCGTATTGGCTTTTAAGCAAATAATTCGGTTTCACTTCAGGGCTAAGGGCTTCAAGTAATACTTTGATGTCGTAAGGTTTAAATTTTTCTGCGGCATAACGGACATTTTCAATAAATGTCGCTTTGTAAGCTTCACGATCTGCACCCTCAGGAACAACTGCCGCCATCACGTGAACATTTGGGCAATTTAGGGCAAGGGCATATTCCAACGCTAAATCAATATCACGGCGAGCATCATCTTCTCGTCCGAGAATCGCGGCAACGCCCCATTCACCTTGACTCACATCGCCTGCTTGCGTGTTAAATAGCACTTGTTTCAAGCCAAATTGATCTAAACGTTGTTTTAATTCTGTGGTGGAATAATCATAAGGCCAAAGATATTCCACATAACGAAACCCCGCCTTAGCTGCTGCTTCAAAGCGATCTAAGAATGGAACTTCGTTAAACATCATTGTGAGATTAGCTGCAAATTTAGGCATAATTATTTCCCCCTGTTTTCTAAATCTTTCACTTCCGCATCAGTGAGATAACGGATATTTTGTTCTTTTAAGATAAAGAACAATTTAGCGGTTTCTTCTAATTCTTCCGTGTTATCCACCGCATCAACCAAGCTTGTTCCCGTAACAACAACACCGTGATTAGCGAGTAAAAAGGCTTTGCCAGATAAAGCACGTTCCCCTAATTCGCGTGCAATATTGACATCACCGGGGTGGTAGTACGGAATGACGGGCAATTTCCCCACACGCATCACATAGTAAGGGGTAAAGGCGCGTATGGCGTTGTCGGGGTCTAGCCCTTGCAAGCAAGAAAGTGCGGTTAAATAAGTAGAATGAAGATGAACCACCGCATTGCATTGCGGATTGTTCTGATATAACGTCAAATGAAAAACATATTCTTTAGAAGGCTTATCGCCTGCAAGCCAATTGCCTTGCATATCGACCACAGATAATTTTTCTGCTACCAGTCGTCCTAAAGATGAACCTGTTGGTGTTACTAAAATCCGATTTTCATCTAAACGAACAGATAAATTTCCCGCCCCACCAACGCTATAGCCACGTTCATAAAATGAACGTGCAAAGTTCACCATTTCAATTTTTTGTTCTAGTTCTGTCATACAGCCATTCCTTGTGCAAATTCAAAGAAATCTACTTTGCCGAAATTGCCCGATTTCAAGGCAAGATAAATGGGTTCTTCTACCGCTTTTAACCAAGGCACACCCGGCGCAATTTGTTTACCAATATGGAAATCGCTAAAACCAAGTTGCTGTACCACAATGCTTGATGTTTCACCACCAGCTGTAATGAAATTGGTTACGCCTGCGTTTTTCAATTTTTCCGCTAAACGCGCAAAGGTTTGTTCAATAGCCTGACTAGTGCGTTCTGCACCAAATTCATTTTGAATAGCGTTAAGTTTTTCAGGGGGAACGGTGGCATAAATCATTGGTGCTAATGGTGAATCCAAATTTTCCATCGTCCATTGATATAGCTTGTCCGCATAATCAGGATGATTAATGGCTTGTTCCACATCAAGGAATAAGTGCGGTGCTTTTTTCTGATAATTTTCTACTTGTTGATTAGTCATTACCGAACAAGAGCCTGACAACACGACAGTTTTTCCTTTTGTTGGGGTAAACGCATTGTCTCCTTTTTTACCGCCACTTAAACGCGCAGCCATATACGCCGCAAGTCCAGAACCGCCTGTTACCAACTTGAAATCGGCAACCGCGTCCGCAAGTACGGCAAGTTGTGAGTTATCCACCGCATCGACGACGGCATAGCGATAACCCTGCTGTTTCAGTTCAGCAAAGCGGGCTTTGACCCGTTCGCTACCCTGCACCACGTTGGCATATGCCACTAGCCCCGTTTTGCCCTGAGCTTGTGCGTCCATTAGGCGAAGCAAATTGGCATCGGTCATCGGCGTAATCGGGTGATGACGCATTCCTGACTCACTCAGCAACACCTCGCCCACGAACAAATAACCGTTGAAAATGGTTCTGCCATTGATGGGGAGGGCAGGGCTGATGACGGTGAAATCTGTCGCCAACGCCTGCATTAAAGCGTCGGTTACTGGGCCAATATTGCCTTTTGCCGTGCTGTCAAAGGTGGAGCAATATTTAAAATAAAACTGCGTACAGCCGTTTTTTTGCAACCACGTTAATGCGTGCAAGGATTGTTGCACCGCTTCATCGACGGGATTGGAACGAGATTTGAGGCTAATCACAATCGCTTCCACTTTGCCTTGCCTGTCCTGATTTTGCAAAGGCTGGCTTGGCACGCCGTTCATTTGCACGGTACGCAAGCCATTTTCGGTGAGAAAACTGGCAATATCGCTCGCCCCTGTGAAATCATCTGCTATTATGCCTAACATCTTAATTCCCCTCCTTTTTTGGCAATTCGATACCGCTGAAGATTTTGATCACCGCACTGTCATCTTGTTTGCCATAGCCCGCATTGCTGGCTTCTGTAAACATTGAATAAGCCGTGCTTGCCAAGTGCAGTGGGAAATGGAGCGATTTTGCCGTGTCATTCACTAAGCCTAAATCCTTGACGAAAATATCAACCATTGAAAGCGGGGTGTAATCCCCTTCGACAACGTGTTTCATTCGGTTTTCAAACATCCAAGAATTACCTGCCGCATTGGTCACAACGTCATACATCAAATCAAGCGGAATACCTGCTTTAGCCGCTAAAGCCATTGCTTCAGCACCTGCGGCAATATGTACACCAGCCAAGAGTTGGTGAATGATTTTCACCGTCGCCCCCAAGCCGATTTCTTCGCCAACGCGGTAAACCTTGCCAGCCACGGCATCTAACACAGGTTGCAATTTGGCAAAGGCTTGTGCAGAACCCGATGCCATTACCGTCATCTCCCCTGCCGCTGCTTTTGCTGCCCCACCAGAAACTGGGGCATCTAACATCAGCAAATCTAATTCTGTTAATTTTTGTGAAATGGCTTGTGCGTCTTGGGCTGAAATAGTGGACGACACCATCACTGCGGTATTCGGTTTCAAATGCGGGGTTAATCCGTTTTCGCCAAACAATACGGCATTCACTTGCGTGGCATTGACCACCAATAACACTACCGCATCTAATTCTTGTGCAAAATCCACCGCACTTTTTCCAACGGCTTTTGCCCCGTGATCTTTTAGGGTTTGTAGTGCAACAGGGTTGAGATCAACGCCATAGGTATTTAAGCCTGCGTTTACACAAGATTTTGCAGCCCCCATACCCATTGCACCTAAACCAATAACGGCAACTGAATAATTTTTCATACCCATTCTCCTTTGTAACAATGATTAAGATGTAACTCATTTTATCTATTTTGAAATAAAAAACTGCGATAAAGATCACAATATTTAACATTTATTGTTAAATATTGTTAGTTTTTGAAAAGTTTTTTGGAGGAATGGTGTTAGATTGGAGGTTTTGTTCAAAAAATAAGCATAAATAACAGGTTAATGCGGTATAAGGCAGTATTATTTTAAAATCAACGCATTATAATGAGAAAAATTAATCCTTTCGGAGTATAAAATGATCCCAGCAGAGCGACAAAAGCAATTACTGAACCTTATCCGCCAGCACCACATCATTAGTATTACGCAGTTGGTGGAGTTATTGGGCGTATCGCATATGACCGTTCGCCGCGATATTCAAAAATTGGAGCAAGAAGGGCGGGTGGTATCTGTGTCTGGCGGGGTGAAATTGTTGGAACATTTATCCGATGAACTAACGCATAATGCAAAATCCTTGCTTTCCACCTTGCAAAAAGAAAAGATCGGGGCGTTCGCAGCACAATCTATTCCCCAAAACACCACAATCTATTTAGATGCAGGCACAACCACACTTGAAATCGCCCATCGAATTGCAGATAGAGAAGATCTCTTGGTGGTAACCAATGATTTTATTATCGCAGATTTTCTAATGAAAAACGGACAATGCCGCCTTATTCATTGCGGCGGAACGGTGAACAAAGCCAATTACTCCTCTGTTGGCGAACTCGCCGCCCAACTCTTAAGACAGCTTTCGATTGATATTGCCTTTATCTCAACGTCATCGTGGAATCTAAAAGGGCTCACCACCCCCGATGAAAGCAAGCTGCCTGTCAAACGGGCGATTTTACAATCGAGCCAAAAAAAGGTGCTGGTTTCCGATTCCTCGAAATATGGCAAAAGTGCCACTTTTCATATTTGTGCCTTGGAACAATTCGATAGCATTATTTGCGATAAAGATTTATTGGATAATGCCCAAACCGCCATTCGGGAAAGGAAGATTGAGTTGATTCTAGGTTAGTTGTTAGGCTATGCAAAGTGATACGAGGTAGGAGAAATAACTTTAGTTATATTTTGATAATTCTATAACGAGAAATAAAGCCACTTAAAATAAAAGTTGGCTTTATTTCTTTTATATCACATCATTGCTGAAATATATTTCAACATTACCCCTGCTGCGATGGCAGATCCAATAACACCTGCGACATTGGGACCCATTGCGTGCATTAGTAGGAAGTTTTGGTGATCGGCTTCTAGCCCGATTTTATTAGCGACCCGTGCTGCCATTGGTACAGCAGAAACCCCCGCTGCACCAATTAATGGGTTAATTGGATTTTTGCTAAAGCGGTTCATTAATTTCGCCATTAATACACCAGATGCTGTGCCGATCGCAAAGGCGATCATTCCTAGCACTAAAATGCCGAGTGTTTGCGGTTGTAGGAATTTATCCGCCACCAATTTTGCCCCAACGGAAAGCCCGAGGAAAATGGTAACAATGTTGATGAGGGCATTTTGTGCAGTGTCATTCAAGCGTTCCACCACGCCACTGACGCGTATTAAGTTGCCAAAACAGAACATTCCCAATAATGGTGCGGCATCAGGCAAGAGCAAGGCGACAAGTACCAATAGCACGATCGGGAAAAGGATTTTTTCACGATTGCTCACGGTTCGCAGTTGCACCATTCGGATTTTGCGTTCTTGCTGTGAAGTGAGGGCTTTCATAATCGGTGGCTGAATTAATGGCACGAGTGCCATATAAGAATACGCCGCCACGGCAATCGCACCTAATAACTCGGGGGCGAGTTTGCTCGCAAGGTAAATGGCGGTTGGGCCGTCTGCCCCGCCGATAATGCCAATTGCGGCAGCTTGTGGCAGGGTGAAGTCGATAATGCCAAGCCAGTTTAGCCCCAACGCCCCAAGCACGGTGGCAAAAATACCAAATTGTGCGGCAGCCCCTAATAATAGGGTGCGAGGGTTGGCAAGTAGTGGACCGAAATCCGTCATCGCACCCACGCCCATAAAAATAATAAGCGGGGCAACGCCATAGCCGATCGCCACTTTATAGAACAATGCCAGCACACCTGCGGTATAGCCCATATCGCCTGCCATCACTTCCAACTCATTTTGCACCGACGGCAAAGCGTTGTTAAGTGCGGTCTTAATGGCGAGAGGATCTGCCACTGTGCCGAGTTTCTCCGCGATTATCGCCAGTTGCTGGCTTGTGCCGTTATGCAAAAGGTTATCCAATGCTGTCATTGCTAAGCCTGCTTCAGGGATATTAGAGAGCAATCCACCAAAGCCAATGGGTAGCAATAACAGGGGTTCAAATTTGCGTGCGATGGCAAGCCACAAGAGTAGCAGGCTGACGGCAATCATCACCGCCTGCCCCCATTCTAGGTGCATAATGCCCATTCCACGCAGTAACGACAAAATACTTTCCATTTTTCCACCGCACTTAGACTAAGGTTAATAAGGTATCGCCCACGGCAACGGCATCACCAGCTTTCACGCGGATATTTTGCACCGTTCCCGCTTGCGAAGCACGGATTTCCGTTTCCATTTTCATTGCTTCGAGAATGAGCAATACATCGCCTTCCGCCACTTGTTGCCCTTCGCTTGCTACCACTTTCCAAATAGTACCTGCCATTGGTGCGGTAACAGGTGTGCCTGTTTGTGATGTGGAAGCCGATAGTGTCGGTGCGAGTGTTGGCGTAGAAACAGGCTGAGCGGTTTGCGGTGCAGTTGGGGTAATTTGATCAAGGGGCTGTCCTAGATAACTAGACTAAACTCCCTTTAACCAATTGTTTTAAAATAGAAATTTGACTTTTTATGTTGCTGTAATTAAAACGCCATTCACATTCCTTTAAATAAAGCTCAAAATGCGCTTTTGGGATACCATTAAATTTGCGTAAATGGCGTTTTGCTTGGCTTCAAAAATTCTCAATTCCGTTAATGTGGTTATGATTTTCAGCAAAATGTGTGCTGTGATTGATACGAAAATGACTAAATTCACTCACATCAAGCACGTCATAACTACGATAATTATCGGTGTAAACAATACTATCAGGCTTTACCTGCTCCCGAATAATGGGTAACAAGGTGGCAGATTGCGTATTTGGAACCGCAACGGTATAAACCTTGCCATTGCGCTTGAGAAGCCCGAATACCGCAATTTTCCCTGCCGCACCACGACCACGTTTGCCTTTGCGAGCACCGCCAAAATAACTTTCATCGGCTTCAATTTCACCTTCAAACATCTCTAAGTGAAGGCTGTTTTGATAGATGAGTTGGCGTAAACGATGAAAGTAATATGCGGCAGTCGTTTTGTTTACATTGACTAACTCTGCTGCTGTCCTTGCAGTAACACCTGCAACAAATAGCTCAATGAGTTTATTTTGTTTGTGCTGACTTAGACGACTTTTTCTCATTGGTTCATTCTAACCTAAATAGATTTTTTAGTTGTTATCTAGGACAGCCCCTTTATTTTTGCAATAATAAGCCCATTCTTTTGTGTTGGGGAACGTGTCGTGAAACTGAATCTGGAAGCCCTAAATATCTTTGTTCATATCGTGGAAAGCGGGTCGCTTAGCGGGGCGGCAATGCGTTTGGAACAGCCTGTTTCAATGGTGAGCCGTGCTTTGACAAAACTAGAACGAGAGCTGGGAATGACCTTATTGCAACGCAGTACGCGAAAAATGCACCTCACTGATGAAGGGGAATTGTTGTTGCAACAAGCACGGCAAATTTTAGACAGTGTGCAAAGTGCGGAAGAAAAACTGCTCGCTCGGCGTAGTGATGTCAGCGGATTATTGCGTGTGAATACTTCCACCCCCGTGATGCGACACGTTCTTATTCCAGCTATCGCCGAATTTTTGCCACGCTATCCCCAGCTCCAGTTGGAGCTAAACAGCAATGAGTTAAACATCGATCTCTTAGAGGAACGCACCGATGTTGCCATTCGCATTGGCACGCTACAAGATTCCACCATGCACGCCCGCTTGCTTGGTAAAACCGCCGTTCGTATTCTAGCTAGCCCGCAATATTTAGCTGAACACGGCAACATTCACAATCTAGAGCAATTATGCCAACAACGTTTATTAGGTTTTAGTCAACCAGCTCACCTCAACCAATGGCCAATTTTAGACAACGCAGGGCATTGGCTTGACATACAGCCGCATATCTCTGCCTCTAGCGGCGAAAGCCTATTGGCATTAGCACTCAATCATCTTGGTGTGGTATGCCTTTCGGATATGATGACACACAACGCACGCCAAAATGGCGAATTGGTCGAAATCCTGCCTGATTTACGCCAATCACTCACACAACCCATTTATGCCGTGTATTACCGCCACCATACCCTTGCCCCACGCACGGCATTATTGATTGATTTTTTACAAGATTATTTATCCAAACAGCCTTGGTGTTTGACTTAAAAATAAGGCAAAAAAACACCGCACTTCTAAGTCAAATGCCTATAAAAGTGCGGTATTTTTTCGGACCAGTTTTTACCATTGAAAAATTAATTATATTTCAACCCAATCACCCCTCTATAGCCGTGATGACCTGCTCGATGACCAAATTGTTGCTCATAACGTACATCCGTGTACAAATACAGCTTACGAGATAAAGGCAATTGCAACCCTACTCCTGCTTCCCACCATAGATTCCCATAACCTTGTTCAAATTTCACATCATTAATCCGAACTCCCGTGCGATTGTAAAAATCTTTCCAAATATTCGCAACCGCATAAAGGGAACGTGCTTGCCATTCATCATCTAACGCTCTATTACGCACAACCCGAACGCCTACACGGCCTCGCAACGCATTGCTATTTGACATCTCTATCTTATCGTTCGGATTCTTCGAGGCAATAAATTGATAAATCAATTGGGCTTGAGGCTCTATAAACCACCCTATTTTTTCTTCTGACGAACTCACTGCGAAAGGCTTACCCGCTTCTACTGAGAACAATACCCCAAAACGACTATATCTTACTTTTTCTCCCTCTAAACGTGCTTGGTACTGATTTCTAAAATAAGACATCAATCCCACTAAATCCACATAACCGCCATCTTTTGCATAACGGGTATGCTCCGCTCCTAGATGGAAATGATGGGTGCGAAGTTTTCCTTGATAGAGGGGTTGATTATTCTCATCTTCACCATAGAATTTCGCTTTACCTACTCGATAACCCGCAAATATCCCCGTTAATCTATGCCCCGCTTCTTTCTTCTCTATGCGGTCATAACCTAATTGAAATCCATAATCTCGCAACTTAAATGACGCATTTTCATCTCCTTTTTGCGTCAAATAATCCCCTAACACTCTGCCCCAAGGCTGACCTTCTGTTTCCTTCAATTCCCAGTTCTCTCCCCGTCTTTCGTGTAAGGTGCGTACGCTCGCAAATCCCTGTTCTAAATTCACTCTTGGTGCCAGTGCCAGCCAAGACATTGTTGGTTGTTGCGGTTGGCTTGGTTGGGTCGGTTTTTTCGGTTCTTTATAGTTTTTTAACGCATTGTTAATGTAGTCCTCAATAGCATCGTAATCCACTTCATCATAACGACTGCCACCATCAGGATATATATGCATATCACGATCATCCAAATAATACTCAATGATACTTTCCTTACTACACTCTTTATAAATGTCATAAAAATCTGCTGGATCACCCTTTTGGCACATACTTATCAAATCTTTTAGCTCCTCGTTAAACTCTGTCCAACTTAAATACCTCTCGCTCCCGCTCTCCTCCGGCTTCGCAATAACAACGTTTGGCATTACTAAACTAACAAGCCCTAAAACAGCAAGCCAAGTTTTTAAATTTGTTTTCATTTCCCCCTCCAAAAATAAAAATAACCAATGGTATGAATACCTTATTATAAGTGATTTCGGGGGGGGGTAAAGCATACTTTATGAATTTGTGAGCAAAATCACAGATTTTAACTACAAAATTCGGAAAGATTGTTACAGTTTTGTTAATTCCCTTTTTATTACGAACATTCGTCATAAAAATAGATAACAAAATGACCGCACTTCAAAGAGAAACTTCCTAAAAGTGCGGTCATTTTTTCAGTTGTTTTCAGAGGATTGAAGCCTCATCAAATAAACAAGGCAAAAATCAAACCGCCAAAGGTTAAGATGAGGCTGGCGAAATAGAGCCGAAAGGTGGTTTGGTAGTGGCTGGCTTGTTGCATTCGCTCAGGGTGGGCGAGCAGGCGGTAAAGCACGCTGAGCATCATCACCAGCCCCACTAATAATGAGGCGGCGATGAGTAAATCAGAGAGGCTATTTACCGCAGGTTGGCTATCGTCTGCAGCCGCCCAGCCTGCGAGGAAGTTCAGCAAAAAGCCCATTACGATGCCGATGGAGGCGATCATCGGCTGGCGTAAATCTTTGAAATTAGCTTGCTTTTCTTCGCTCATTCAGGGATTTCCTGCTGGGTGGCACAGTGGATTGAACCGCCGCCGTTGGCGATGCCGTCTGTGGCGATTTGTAGCACAGTGCGGTCTGGATGGCTTTGGCTGACGATATCAAAGGCTTCACGGTGGGCATCAGGGTCGCCAAATTGTGGCAAGATGATGCAGTCATTGGCAACGTAAAAGCCGATATAACCTGCAGCAAAGCCGTTTTCATTGAAGCGGAAGCCTCCATATTGACGGGCTTCTACGGCAACTTGCACGGTTTCGTAATTCGGGGCGTGTAGCTCAATCACCTTGCGGTGGTGCTGTTTGAGAACACGCAGATTGTCGCGGGTTACCGCATAATCAGGCGATTCGGGTTCATCATCAATAGCACAGAGTACGCTGTCGTCGGTGAAACGGGCGTAGAAATCAATGTGGGCATCGGTGATGTCACGGGCTTTTAAGCCTTTGAGCCAAGTGATGTTGTTCACGCCCAGCACGCGGTGTAATTCTTGTTCCACTTCGGCTTTGCTGCGGTTAGGGTTGCGGTTATCGTTAAGAATGCAGCTTTCGGTGCAGATGGCGTTGCCTTTGCCGTCCACTTCAATGCCGCCTTCCATTACCAGCCAGGTTTTCACTAATGGCGAGTGGGTGTATTTGGCGACAAAAGCAGCGATTTTTTGGTCTTTTCCAATGGGCTGATCCACAATGCCGTGTTCACGTTTGGCAGGGTCTTTTCACCAGCCTTGTGCACCTGTGTCTGCTTGTCCCTAGCCGTTGAAATTGAAATCCACTGCGGCACGTTTGCCGTTTTCATCACGCACAAATAGCGGGGCGGTGTCGCGTACCCATAAATCATTGAGCGGTGCGGCGATGAGGTTGATTTTTCCACCTGCTTCGATGTTGGGAATGGCACGCCCGTTGGTGAATACGCCTGTGGCACTGTATTCACGCAAATCAGACTGAGCCAACTCGCCTTTCACCTGTGCCAACACCGCACGGGCTTCCTCCATTTCATTGGGGTTCACCAGCATATTCACGGGTTCAAAACGGGAAAGGTTGGCGGCGATTCGCATTAAATCCGCTCGAGCCGCACGGCGTGCCATTCCGTACACGCCTGTCGTCCCCCACGCACCTGCTGTTGCACCATATGCCATCCAAGTGGCTTGATGGGGAGCACTTTCAGACGGCATTAAATATTAGCTTGCACCGCTATTGGCTGCTCAAGCGTGGCGTAAAAAATAAGGCGAAAGGGCTAATGCCCCTGTGCCGAGTAAAAAATCACGACGTTTCATAAGATTCTCTCTATAAAAAATTCGGCGAACTATACAACGGCATAAAATGATAAGCGAGGAAAGTTTGAGGGCTGATGACAAAAGTGCGGTGATTTTTGACCGCACTTTTTTATTGAGCAATGAAAAGGCTGGCTAGGAACGATTTTCAGACCGCCTTTTCTGCCGCCATTTGCCTCAACACACGCCCATTAACGCCATTAAGCCACGGTGTGTAAATCTTGTATTGCCTGCCGTACAATGCGAATGCCACTACGCAAAATCAGTATGCTCAATATGACGCTGGCGGCTAAATCCACCCATTGCCAATTCCATAGCCACGCACTCAAGCCTGCGACAATCGCCACCAGCGAGCCAAATAAATCCGCTAAAACGTGTAAATACGCCGCACGGATATTGAGATTTTCCCGATCACTTTTGAGCATTAGCCACGCCACCAACAGGTTTACCAACAAGCCCAACACGGCAACCACCAACATCGAGCCAGCCAGCATTGGCACGGGGTTTTGCCAGCGTTCCAATGCCCCCCATAAAATCCCCAACGCAACCACAATCAACGAACCGCCATTTATCAATGCCAGCCATTTTTGTTTCAACGGTGATAAATACAAGGCAATTAATGCCACAAAAAGCGACAGGCTGTCATTGAGCATATGCCCTGCATCCGCCATCAATGCCAAGCTATGAAAATAACGCCCGCCAAGCCATTCTACCAAGGCATAGCTGGTAATCAGCACAAAACTCAATAGCAAAATACGTTTATTGTGTGAATGGTGAATATGCGGATGTGAATGATCGTGATGATGTGAATGGGTCATTTTTTCCTTCTTTTTGCTGAAATGGATTGTATCAATCTGGCGATGACTATAAAGTCTGTATCCACTACAGGGTCAAGCATCAAAAGAAAAATAATGAAAATAAATCAATTTAGCCAACGC
The DNA here is from genome assembly GCF_900450705.1 of Avibacterium paragallinarum. GTDB lineage: Bacteria > Pseudomonadota > Gammaproteobacteria > Enterobacterales > Pasteurellaceae > Avibacterium > Avibacterium paragallinarum. The sequence goes on along the minus strand of NZ_UGHK01000001.1, from coordinate 438,216 downwards.
AGCGGCGTGCATTTAGAAACCATTCGTCTTTACGAAAAAAAGGGCTTATTGCCCACGCCGAAACGCGACGCCAATGGTTATCGTCAATATGATGAAGACGACCTCAATGTGTTGCAATTCATCAAAATCTGCCGAACACTGGATTTTTCGTTAGAAGAAATCAAACAGCTCAACCATTTACGCCATCAGCCTGCCGAACATCATCATTTGGATCAGATTGTGCAAAAACAACTGGAAAAAATCGAAGAAAAAATCATCCAACTGATAGAAATGCGAGATTTCTTGCAAACCCTAACGCAACAAGGTGAGCATAGCGAATCCGAATGTCAAACCATCGCCCGTTTACGCCAATTGCCGTAATGGGCAAATATTCAGACGGCATTCATCTTTGTATGAATTTTTATGGGAAAAATGCGGTGAAAACACACCGCACTTTATATTGTGAAAAACCGCCTAACTTAATGGATATTCAAACTCGACAGCGATCGCATTACCAAATCCACATCTTTATTTTCCAACTCGTGAATAATGTGCAAATAGGTTTTTTGTGTGGTAGTGATGCTGGCGTGTCCTAGCCGTCTTGCTACACTGGCGATGGAAACGCCAGCAAAAAGCTGTTGAGCCTTGTAAGGACATCGTAAATTGTCTTTTAATATCGCTATCTTGATTAAGTAAATACACTAAAAAATTTGTATCAAGTGCTATCTTAGGATGTAAACGTACAAAATTATTTGAAATAATATACCCTTCCCGTATAGAGCTAACACTGGCAACTAAGTTAAAACAAAATAAAACTACATTACTTCCGCAGAAAAAAAGAACTGATTCCCATATAAATAGGATCAGCTCTTTATCTAAGATTCAAAAATGGTATTTTATTTTTTTGATTGGTAAACAACTAAAATTGAAAAAATAATCGCGGCGATAACAGATAATAGATCCGCTCCCACCCAGAAATAAGCCAGTGCATCAAAATCATAAATTTTATTACCTGCGGTATCAATCACGGTGGTTTTATCAATCATAAAGCCAGTTAAGAATTCCCCCGCTGCTGCACCGGCATAACCAAATACGCCCATCATTCCCAATGCAATGCCTGAAGCAGATTTATGAGAAATATCTGTGGCTAATAAGCCGCCCAAGAAACAAAGTTGAATACCTAAGGTGATACCGAATACAGAAAGTGCAATAATCGCAAACTAGGTATTCCCTGCTGGAGCAAATAAAAATGCGGCGAGAGAAAGGGCATTTAGTAGGCTTACTACAACCGTCATTACATTACGTTTTCCTTGTAAGAAACGATCTGACAACCAACCTGAAATAATTGTCCCTAAAATCCCGACAATACTGTTTACGCTAATGATAGAGGCCGCTTCCAGTGTGGTATAGCCTTTTCCATTTTCAAGGAAAAAGACACCCCAACTATTTACGCCATAACGTCCAATGTACATACAACAAGAAGCCACTGCAAGCACCCAAATAGCTGGTTTTTTAATCACATCCCATTGATGTTTTAAAACCTCTTTGTTATCAAGTTCCTCTGTTTGTTTATTCATTGTAATGATCGGCTTAAATCCACAAGCGGCAGGGGAATCTTTCATAAACATCATCGCAACAAGAACACCGAGTAATCCCATTATTCCCGCAAAGCTAAAACCAAATCGCCAGCCAAATGTGGTAATAATCGCTGCGGTAACAATAAAGGTTATCCCTTCGCCAACATTATGAGCAACAGACCAAAAGCCATAATAAGAGCCACGTTCTTTGTCATCATACCAACGCGAGAGTGCAACAACGCAAGGTCCAACGCCCATTGATTGCACCCAACCATTGAAACCCCAAATCAATGTAAGTGCAATGGCACTTGTCGTCATTCCCATTGCAAAATTACATAATGCGGAGAAAAATAACCCAATGGAAAGATAACGTACAATATTAGAATGATCGGCTACAGCACTATTTACAAATTTTCCCACTGCATAAGTGATAAAAATAGCAGATCCAATCACCCCAAGTTCTGTAGGCGTTAAAATATTGTTATTCACTAACGCAGGTTTTGCGACATTGAAGGATAAACGACACACATAATAAATGGCATAAGCAAAAGAAAATGCCCAGAAACTTTTCATTCTCGTGCTTTTAAACATTGCCTCTGTATAATTTTTAAGTGGTATGGCTGGGCTGGCTTTAAAGAAGTTTAAAATAGACATTATATTTTCCTCCTATAAGGTCAAGGTTCGAATAGCTTCCAGTTGCTCAAAAACGCCTGTGCTACTGGCAAGAATGTAATTTCCTTTTAACAACCCATCATTCGCTAAAAAATGATTGGTTTTACCGCCTGCTTCTTGCACAAGCAGAATCCCTGCTAAGCAATCCCACGCATTAATATGTGGTTCAAAATAACCAATCAATCGCCCAGCAGCCACATAAGCGAGTGTTAAAGCCCCTGAGCCATTACGCACATACATTCCCCCTGCTTTTAATACTTGTTCAATAACAGGGATAAATGTGCTAGGCGGTACGCGATGAGACATACCTAATCCCACTAATCCCTCTTTCAATGTCTGCACTTTTGCTGTTGATAAAGGGGTTTCATTAACAAAAGCCCCATTCCCTTTTGTGGCGTAGAATAGCTCTTTATGCAATGGATCGTAAATTAAGCCTATCACTATTTCTTGTTTATAAAGCACGGCGATAGAGACACACCACGCGTGCAAACCATATAAAAAAGGACTCGTGCCATCAATGGGATCAACCCCCCAGCAAAAGTCCTTTTCAATGCCATCAGCCCCTGATTCTTCCCCAAGAAAGCCATCATCAGGAAAATGGGCTTTTAATGCCATTTTTATTTCTTGTTCAACACGTTGATCCGCAATACTAACTAAATCTTGAGCTTCTCCTTTTTTATGCTGAATATTCAGTTTTTCACGATTTAAATAGAATGAAAGTGCTGTTTCACCGACTTTTTCAATTAACTTTTTTGCAAAGAGATAACGCTGTTTTATATGATGACTCATATGTTCCTCCTATTTTCATTTCTATCCCCCTTTCAATAAAATTAGAACATATATTTCGAAATATAAAAACTTAGAAATTTTAATTCTGTGAAGTATTTCACAAAAATAGTGATAAAAGATATTTTAGAAAAATAAAGAAAAACCACCCGAAGGTGGTTTTTTAAAGTGCGGTATAAAATTAGCGTTTATTTTTGACTAATTTTTCTGTCAGTTCGTAAGCAAATTCTAGGCTTGCAAAATCAAATCGTTACAATTTTATTCTGCTCTCTTACAACAATTATGCGGTGTATACGATATACCATAAAGGCAGAGATCCCCTCTCTATCAGCATTACTAAACAAAAAAATTCACCACATTACATCTATTGTTACTGTAATACTAGTCATTTAATAAATATGCTTCCAATGAATGGCTTGGCTTTTGCTGATCTAATGGAGGATATTTCATATAGTCACCATAATACATCATTAAATGTTCATGATAACCATTCATTATTGGAAACTTATATCCCTCAAAATCAGCTAAAATAGTAGAACTAAAGTACTCTTTTTTCATATATGACTTTTTCCAATTCCCATAATCTGACAAAAATAATCCTATCAGCTCACTTTTTTCTATAGGATTATTTGATCGTACCCTAGCTAAATTGGTCATCATTTTATCAAATAGCCATATAGAAAGATTAGAAAATATATAATTTAATATTTTATTTTTACCATTATGGTACCATCTTTTTCTACAAGAAGAAAATCTCAATTTTATTCTTCTATGCTTTTTCATTTCCTTATAAAGAATTTTCGGATTAGATGGAACGCCATCAAAAATAAAAATATCAATAAATAAATTTGACTTTCTTCCTTTTATGTCAGTTAGTAAGGTTTTATTATCGAAAATCTTTGTCATTTCTCCAGGCATAAATCCATCTATACTTTCAGCTGCAGACAATTTATATCTTGAATGACTTTCTTTACTCCATAAAGAAATAAATTTATCATACTCATCCTTAAGCATATAAACATCAACGTCATCATCCCAAGGAATAAAACCTTTATGTCTGACAGCGCCTATCAATGTCCCCCCACCTAAAGAATAGTTAATATTATTTCTTTTACAAAAACTATCAAAATAAATCAATATATCTAATGATATTTTCTGGATATCATCTAAACTTAGTTTTTTCATATCATACTCTCAATATATTATTTAATAAAAAATTAAAATCCTCTAATTTATCTATCTCATATCCATCATAAATAGAAATTTCTTTAACACTAACATTCAGTTTATCCAACAGTTTCATAGGTATATTATCCCAATATAACCTTGGATCAATAAAAATATTTTCATTAATATATTCCTTTAATGTAGATAAAATAACTTTCGCATCACTTTCTTTCCAAAAAGAAATACCTAATAAGCTAGGTATATGTTTATTAGAAACAATAATATCTTTAACAACTGCTTTATCTAATATAGGATTCCACTCAAGATCATCTGATTTATTTCTCAGGATAGTAAAATAAGTACTATTAGTTAGACTTTCTAAAAATATATTTCTAAATAACACCACATCAGCATCAATAACATAACTATTAGAAAAATACTCACTTGCTAAATAAAATGAATAAACATTATTGTATTCTTTATATTTATTATTGTGAATCAGATGACAACCATATTTTTCTTTAAGATAATAAAATTGTTCTTTTAAATACCCAACTACAATATAAATATCCTTAATCTCCGCCTCTTGTAAATACTTTATAGTTCTTTCTATATTAGGAACCCCATTGATCTCAAATAGAGATTTATGTTTAAGTTTTGTCATTTCTTTAAACCGACTACCTAAACCAGCAGCCAAAATTATTGCATTCATACAACTATTCTTTTTTAACATATAATGTTAGTCCTGTTCCGAATAAAATCCCTATACAACAAAATATTAACTTTCTACTGATTTCTATATCAAACAGAAAATAAGAAAATAATACTGTCCATATAGAATATGTAATATTAATGGACATTGCTTTTATTGTTCCCAGAAGATAAATAGCCTTATAATAAAGTAAATAAGATAAAAATGTAGATAATACAATAATAAAAAAGCAACCTATTTTTTGATAATCAATAAAATTAATAATATTAGTAATATCAACTTTCAAAATAAAAAATAATAAGATTATATATCCTAAGCAAGAAAAGCATAACCTAGAAAAATAGGTAATATATTCTGAAGTAAATTTCATTGCATAAGAAGATAAAACAACTTCTAGAGCCCATCCAAGAATACAAAAAAATATAAAAACTAATCCAATCAAGTTAAATTGATTAATACCTTTACTAATAAATAATATTACTGAAGAAAAAATAGTAATAAAAAACCCGATAAACCCAATAAATTGGATTTTTTCTTTAAGAAAAAATAAGCTATTATACCGGCGAATAAAGGAAATGTTGATGACAGTGGAACTGCATAATTAACACCAAGTAGATCAATAGCCATTAAATAGCTAAACATTCCTATAGTTCCACCAAAAACCCCAGCAAGCCCACCAAAGAATATACCTTTTCTATAATTCTTTAATGATAAAAAATTTTTAGTCTTTAGGATAAATTTTATTAAAAAAATTAAAGATATAAAATCAGAAAAAAACAAAAAGAAAAGAATAATATATATGGCTTTATTTTCAGTATTATTAGAAAGAATTTCATAAGATATCCCTGAAATTGCCCAAAACATAGCTGAGATAACGCCATAAAAATAACCTAAATTTATCATTTATATATTCAGTCCACTTTTTGTTCTAACTGCTCTATCTAACCTATCTTTAGCATAATCGCCAAAATCCTCATTATTTTCTTCTTTTATAACCGTCCATAAAAACCATAATAAATCTTGAAGAAAAGAATAAACTTTGATATCTAGAAAAATATGCTCTTTATTTTCTAAAAATATCTTTTTACCAAAATATTTTTCTAAACAAAATTCTTTTTGATAGATATCAAAATTACCTTCAGTAAACAGAGATGAAAGATCAAATGTTGGGTTATTCATTCCTGAATACTCCCAGTCAATAATAAATAGATCATTTTTTCTTAAAATAAAATTTTCGGGAACTAAATCATTATGGCAAGGAACGCATTTTCGAGAAAAGAATTGGTAGTATTCTTTAATATAAAATAAAAAATCAATAATCTTAAAAATATCAGTTTTATATTTTAATAGATAATTCTTATTTTTTAATAATGATAGATAATAATCAAATTCTGAAAATACATTAAAATCATTATTAAATCTAATTTGAGAGTTGTGTAGATTATGAATAGTACGAATCACCATAGATAATATGACTTGATCTTTAAAACTATCTTTACTTAATGTCATACCATCATCAATATACTTAGTTAATTTTACGCCTGTTATTTTATTAAAATAAATTGTTTCAACATTAATATTAATATTAATATTAATATTAATATCAGAAGCTAATTTAGCATTACACTGTTCATATTTTCTATTAATTAGAAGCGAATTAATTTGATTAGGTAAACGTAAAACGTATTTTTGATTATCTTCGGTATATAATAGGTAATTACTATTTGTCATTCCGCCTATTAAGCGAATATCACATATTTTAGAATTTAAATGACTAAATATTTCTATAGGTATGATTGATTGATTGATTGATTGATTGATTGATTACTCATCATATAACTTCATATAGAAAATCAAGATTTTATAAAAAAAAATCTGCTAGATAAAAAATAAAAGCTCATTAATAAAGCGGATTAATGAGCTTAACATATTATCGCTTAGTCTTCACTAATTTTTCTGTCAGTTCATAAGCACGAAGTTTGGCTAATTCTTTGGAAAGTTTCGCGGCGAGCATTTCATAATTTGCGTCTTTTGCGTTAGAAACAATGTTCTGTTCTGCACGACGTTTGGCTTCTAAAATGCGATCTCCGTCTAACTCTTTTCCTCGAATTGCCACATCAGCAAGCACGGTAACGACATTCGGTTGAACTTCTAAAAAGCCACCCGAAACGTAGATAACTTCTTCGCTCCCATTTTCTAAGGTGAGTTTGACGATACCCGGTTTGATTGCCGTTAATAATGGAGTATGCCCCGGTAAGATACCAAGTTCCCCTTCAATACCTGTGGCTTGAATGCTTTTTACTTGACCCGTAAAAATGCTTTCTTCTGCACTTACAACCGTTAAATTTAATGTTGCCATTGTGTTTCTCCTTCAAGTGTTTAATCAGTCTTGAAGTGACTACATTTTTTTGGCTTTTTCTAGCACTTCATCAATAGAACCAACCATATAGAACGCTTGTTCTGGGATATGGTCATATTCACCGTCTAAAATACCTTTGAAACCACGAATTGTATCTTTTAATGAGACATATTTACCCGGTGAGCCTGTGAACACTTCTGCAACGAAGAAAGGTTGTGATAAGAAACGTTCGATTTTACGCGCACGCGCTACCACAAGTTTATCTTCTTCAGAAAGCTCATCCATACCAAGAATGGCGATGATGTCTTTCAATTCTTTATAGCGTTGTAAGATACCTTGTACGCCACGTGCTACATCATAATGCTCTTGACCAACCACTAATGGGTCTAATTGACGTGAGGTAGAATCCAATGGATCAACCGCTGGATAGATACCCAATGACGCAATTTGACGGCTTAATACTACCGTTGAATCTAAGTGTGCAAAGGTGGTTGCTGGCGATGGGTCAGTTAAGTCATCGGCTGGTACATAAACCGCTTGTACGGAGGTGATAGAACCTGTTTTGGTGGAGGTGATACGCTCTTGTAATGCCCCCATTTCTTCTGCAAGGGTTGGTTGGTAACCTACCGCAGATGGCATACGACCTAATAATGCAGATACTTCTGTCCCTGCTAGGGTGTAACGATAAATATTATCTACGAAGAATAATATATCACGCCCTTCATCACGGAATTTTTCAGCCATTGTTAAGCCTGTTAATGCAACACGCAGACGGTTACCTGGTGGCTCATTCATTTGTCCGTAAACAAGGGATACTTTGTCTAATACGTTAGATTCTGTCATTTCGTGGTAGAAGTCGTTACCTTCACGGGTACGTTCACCAACACCAGCAAATACAGAGTAACCTGAGTGTTCGATCGCAATATTACGGATTAATTCCATCATATTTACGGTTTTACCTACACCCGCACCACCGAATAAACCAACTTTACCCCCTTTTGCAAATGGGCAGATTAAGTCGATAACTTTAATCCCTGTTTCAAGCAATTCTGTGCTGTTTGCTTGATCTTCATAGCTTGGTGCTGGTCGGTGAATTGACCAAGTTTCTTCTGCACCAATTGGGCCTTGTTCGTCAATTGGTTCACCCAGTACGTTCATAATACGTCCTAGGGTTTTTGTTCCCACTGGAACGGAAATTGGTTTGCCAGTGTTAGACACGGATAAACCACGTTTCAAACCATCTGATGAACCCATTGCGATACAACGTACGATTCCACCGCCTAATTGTTGTTGAACTTCAAGCACTAAGCCTGTTTCAACGTTTAAGGCATCATATACTTTTGGTACTGCATCTTGTGGAAATTCAACGTCAATAACCGCACCGATGATTTGTACAATTTTTCCAGTTGCCATTATCGATCCTCTTTACTTAAATTGCCGCTGCACCAGCAACAATTTCATTTAATTCATTTGTAATACTTGTTTGGCGAGCTTTGTTGTAAACTAATTGCAAGTCTTTAATTAAGTTTCCTGCATTATCAGTTGCCGCTTTCATCGCCACCATTCGTGCCGCTTGCTCAGAAGCCAAATTTTCAACTACCGCTTGATACACTTGAGATTCTAAGTAACGAACCAATAAGCTATCTAACAACACTTTTGGCTCAGGTTCATAGAGATAATCCCAAGATTGCGTACTTTCACCTAAATCATCATTGTCTAATTCAGGTAATGGAACGAGTTTTTCCAGCGTAGGTTTTTGCGACATTGTGTTGATAAACTTATTGTAAGCAATGTAGATCGCATCTAATTTGCCTTCTCGATAAGCATCAAACATTTGATTTGCCGTACCGATTAATTCTTCAACAGAAGGCGTATCACCCATTCCTGAATTTTGTGTTTCGATGTTCAAGCCAAGGGATTGGAAAAAACTAATGCCTTTCGCACCAATTAAACCCAGTGAAACTTCCACTTGTTTTTCTTTCCAACCTTTGATTTCTTGAAGTGCGGTCTTAAATAAGTTGATATTTAAACCGCCACATAATCCACGATCTGTTGAAACAAGTAGGATACCTACTTTTTTCACTTCTCGTTCCACTAAAAACGGATGTTTGTAACCAATACTGGCTTTTGACACGTGGCTAATCACTCGACGTATGGCTTGAGCATACGGGCGTGAAGATGACATTCGATCCTGCGTTTTACGCATTTTCGATGCTGCAACCATTTCCATTGCCTTAGTAATTTTTTGCGTACTTTGAACACTGGAAATTTTGGTTCTTATCTCTTTTGCACCTGCCATTGATGTTCTCCGTTAATGTGAATTACCAAGCACTGTTTGCTTTGAAATTGTCTAAAATCGATTGTAATGTTACTTTGATTTCATCATTGTAATCGCCAGTTTTGGTTAATCCGTCCATAAAATCAGCATAGTTATGTGCTGCATATTCTAAAAGGGCAGATTCAAAAGAAGCGATACGATCTAATTCAACATCTTCTAAATAACCAAATTCAACGGCAAATAATACTAATGCTTGCTGTGCAACACTTAATGGAGAATATTGTTTTTGTTTCAATAATTCTGTTACTTTCTGACCGTGAGAAAGTTGTTTGCGTGTTGCATCATCAAGATCTGAAGCAAATTGTGCGAATGCTGCTAATTCACGATATTGCGCAAGTGCGGTACGAATACCACCCGCTAATTTTTTGATGACTTTAGTTTGTGCTGCACCACCCACACGAGATACCGAAATACCTGGGTTTACCGCAGGACGAATACCTGAGTTAAATAGGTTAGATTCTAAGAAAATCTGACCATCGGTAATGGAAATTACGTTGGTTGGTACGAAAGCCGATACGTCACCTGCTTGGGTTTCAATAATTGGTAACGCAGTTAAAGAACCTGTTTTACCTGTTACTTTACCTTGTGTGAAACGTTCAACATATTCTGCATTAACACGAGAAGCACGCTCAAGTAAACGAGAGTGTAAATAGAATACATCACCAGGGAAAGCTTCACGACCTGGTGGACGGCGTAATAATAATGAAATTTGACGATAAGCAACTGCTTGTTTAGATAAATCATCATAAACTATAAGCGCATCTTCACCGCGATCACGGAAATATTCACCCATTGTACAGCCTGCATAAGGCGCTAAATATTGTAACGCAGCAGATTCTGATGCAGATGCCACAACCACGATGGTATTTTGTAATGCACCGTGTTCTTCTAATTTACGCACTACGTTAGCAATGGTTGATGCTTTTTGACCGATCGCTACATAGATACATTTAATGCCAGAATCTTTTTGGTTAATGATGGCATCGATAGCTAATGCGGTTTTACCTGTTTGACGGTCACCGATAATTAACTCACGCTGACCACGACCGATTGGCACCATTGAGTCCACGGCTTTATAACCAGTTTGAACAGGCTGATCAACAGATTTACGATCGATAACCCCTGGAGCGATAACTTCAACGGGCGCATAACCATCGTTTTCAATTTCGCCTTTACCATCAACTGGCTGACCAAGCGTATTCACCACACGGCCTAATAAACCACGGCCTACTGGCACTTCAAGAATACGTCCTGTACATTGAACTTCCATACCTTCAGAAAGATCAGTATAAGGCCCCATTACAACTGCACCTACCGAATCACGCTCTAGGTTAAGTGCCATTGCATAACGATTGTCGGGTAATGCAATCATTTCCCCTTGCATTACATCGCTTAAACCGTGGATACGAATAACCCCATCGCTCACAGAAACAATGGTTCCTGTGTTGCGTGGTTCGCTCACCACGTTAAATTCGGCAATGCGTTTTTTAATTAATTCACTAATTTCAGTCGAATTTAGTTGCATCTTTTATTCCTCTTATAATTGCAACTCATTTGCAAGACGAGCCAGTTGCCCACGGCTACTTCCGTCAATGACAAAATCATCTGTACGAATAATAACACCAGCAATCAGTGCATTATCTACGCTGCAATTTAATTTAACTTTACGAGCAAGTTTCTTTTCCATTGCGGCTGCAATTTTAGCTTGTTGCTCTGCACTTAATGGTTGAGCTGAGATGACTTCCACATCTGCAATCGCTTGGTGTTCACTCACATAATGTTGGAACAGTGCAAATACCGCTGGAAGTACAGTTAAACGCTTATTTTCATCCATTAACCGAATCAAATTTTGCCCATATTGATCAAGTTGGTCGCCACAAATTGAAATCACCGTATCAGCAACTTTACTAGCAGATAAATCACCTGTTAGGAAATCTTGCATCTCTTTATTTTCAACAACTTGAGAAGCAAAATTTAGCATTTCTGCCCATTTTTCCACCGCACTTTTGTTTTGTGCTTGTTGCTCGATAGCAAAATCAAATGCTGCTTTTGCATAAGGGCGAGCTATGGTAGTTAATTCTGACATAAGCCCAACCTTCTTATAGTTCTGCAACTAATTTTTCAATAATGTCATTGTTTGCCGCTTCATCAACCGTGCGACCCACAATTTTCTCAGCACCTGCAACCGCTAAAGAGGCTACTTTCGCTCGTAATTCTTCTTGAACACGTTTACGCTCTGTTTCAATCTCAGCGTGGCCTTGTTCAATAATTCTTGCTTTTAATGCTTCCGCTTCAGCTTTCACTTCTTCTAGGATTTCGTTGCGACGTTTATTCGCTAAATCCACAATTTCTTGTGCTTGAAGTTTCGCTTGATTAATTTCTTGCTCCACCAATGTTTTGGTTTCAGCTTGCTCTTTTCGTGCGACTTCTGCTGCAGCTAAAGCATTAGCAATTGAGCTTTGACGCTCTTCAATTGCTTTAATAATTGGTGGCCAAACATATTTCATACAAAACCACACAAATAGTGCGAATGCAATAAGCTGACCAATTAATGTTGCATTTAAGTTCACAACGCCCTCCTCAATAATGTCATCAATGTTACCCGTTTAGGGTAAAGCTTGGTTGTGCAAACAACGCTGACAATTATTGTAATAATCCGATGAATGGGTTTGCGAAAATGAAAAGTAACGAAATACCTACTGCAATCATTGCGATAGCATCTAAAAGACCAGCAACGATAAACATTTTAGTTTGTAAGCTACTTGCTAATTCAGGTTGACGCGCAGAAGATTCTAAGAATTTGCCGCCTAAAATCGCAAAGCCAATTGCTGTACCTAATGCTGCGAAAGCAAGTAGGATTGATGCACCAATAATCGTAGCTGTAATTACAGTTTCCATAGTTTTCTCCGTTAGATTTAAGAAAGTCAGCCTAATTGGCTGGGTTAGTTAATAAAAATCGTTAAATAATCTGTTTTTAATGTTCCGCTTTGTTGTAAGCGATACTTAAATAAACAATGGTTAGCATCATAAAGATAAACGCTTGTAAGGTGATAACCAAAATATGGAAAATCGCCCACGCAAGATGTAATGGAATGCCGAGTGAAGCAATCGCCATATTGGCACTATACATTACCGCAATCAAAATAAAGATAAGCTCACCTGCGTACATATTCCCGAACAAACGGAAACCTAATGAAATAGGTTTAGCAAGCAAGGTTACAGATTCAAGAATTAAGTTGACTGGAATGAAAGCCCAGTGATTGAAAGGGTGAAGCGTATATTCTTTAACAAAACCACTCAATCCTTTAGATTTGATGGTATAGAAAATAATTAGGAAGAAGACACAAATAGCCATACCAAAGGTTGCACTAATATCTGCCGTTGGAACCGCTCTTAAATAATGAACGCCGAATAGATTTGCCACTTGTGGTAAGAAATCCACAGGGATTAAATCGATGGCATTCATAATGAACACCCAGCAGAAAATAGTTAAGCCTAAAGGGGCGATCACATTGCGTGGACCGTGGAAATTTTCTTTTACCACGCCATCAACCCATTCCACTACCATTTCAACAAAACATTGTAATTTTCCAGGCACACCTGTAGTGGCTTTTTTGCCGACTTTATAAAAAATAAATAGGAATATGATGGCTGAAATCGCCGAAAAGAAAAGGGTATCTAAATGAACGTGCCAAAAAGAATCGCCCGTTTTGAGGAACTCCAAATGGTGTTGTATATACCCAGCAGTTGTAAGGTCAGACATAGTTAATCCCTTGAAATATAAACTAAATTCTACAATATTTACTTACCATAAATGGCAACAAGTTATTTAATAATAATGCGAAAAAATAACCTGTAAAAAAAACCATATAGCTCATTGCCATCACTATTTTAAATGCCACGACAATAAAAATGATCGTACATACAAATTTTATTGCTCCTCCACGATAAAATCGCGTTAGTGGATTATTCTTCTTTTGCTGAAAAAAGAACATCACCCACACAAACAAGACATATGGCACAAAACTGGCTAAAAAACCGAGTAAAAATGACACCGCACTTTGTTGCAATGCCCATAAAAACAAAAATATGACAAGCATAACGAGTAATTCTATACTCAACGCAATCAGATATTGTTTTTTTGTTTGTTTAATGATTGCTGACATTTGTCACATTGTTTAAAAATCAATCTAAAATTAACTTAAAAGAGTGAATTTATTATACGCAAGTTTTACGAGTATTCAACTTATAAAAAGCCCTAGAACATATTCATTTTATTATAAATTTGTTAAATTCTCAAAAAGATTTTAACCTTTACATAACAAAATTAAATGTCTTTCTGCTGATAATTCAGGAACTGTTAACTGGATCACATTTTTTATCACAAAATGTTCCGCAAGTTGCGACACTTCTTCCTGATGATACTGTCCTTTTAACGCGTAAAATAATCCCTTTTCCGCAACGAGATGTTCGCACCAATCGGTCATATCTCGCAGAGAAGCAAAAGCACGGCTTAATACGCCATCAAATAACTCTTCAGGCTGATAATCTTCAACTCGGCTTAATACTGGAACAACATTGGTTAAGCCAAGCTCTCGCACTGCGTTACGAATAAAGCTGATCCTTTTGCCAAGGCTATCTAATAACACGAATTTTTTATCAGGATTAATAATGGCTAATGGCAGCCCTGGTAGCCCAGGGCCTGTTCCCACATCAATAAAATTTTGCCCTTGTAAATAAGGACTCACTACAAGACTATCCATAATATGTTTCACTAGCATTTCTTGCGGATCACGCACAGAAGTGAGATTGTAAGCCTTATTCCATTTATCCAACAACGCCACAAGCTTAACGAGCTGATCTTTTTGCTGATCGCTCACAGAAAGTGCGGTGTTTTCTAGCAGCAAATTTAATTTGCTATTGAGTTGTTCAATGTTAGCCATTATTCACCACGCTTTAACATTCCTTGTTTTTTCAAATTGACCAATAAAATGGAAATTGCCGCTGGCGTAACCCCTGATATTCGGCTCGCTTGCCCGATGGAGCTTGGGCGATGTTGCGATAATTTAGACCGCACTTCATTTGACAACCCTGCCACCGCAGCGTAATCAAAGTTTTCTGGAATCGCGGTATTTTCATAGCGTTTATGGCGTGCGATTTCTTCTTGCTGATGTTCAATATAGCCTTGATATTTAATCGCAATTTCCACTTGCTCCGCCGCTTCTTTGTCTTCAATCGCTGGAGCAAAGGGAGTTAATTGGGTCAGAGATTGATAATTAACCTCTGGACGGCGTAATAAATCTTCGCCACTTGCCTCACGGGTTAATGGGCTATTCAGCAATTCATTAGCTTCGGCCAAATATTCAGAATGCGGATGTAACCAAATGCTACGCAAACGCTGACGTTCTAATTCAATATTTTCCATTTTTTGATTAAAACGCGCCCAACGCTTTTCATCAATCAAACCGAGTTGATGTGCGATCGGCATTAAGCGACTATCTGCATTATCTTCACGCAATAATAAACGGTATTCCGCACGGGAAGTGAACACGCGATAAGGCTCTTTGGTGCCCAAGGTACAAAGATCATCCACCAACACGCCAATATAAGCTTGATCGCGGTGTGGATACCAGCTGTCTTTTTCTTGTACAAAAAGCCCCGCGTTAATACCTGCCAGTAATCCTTGTGCGGCGGCTTCTTCATAGCCCGTTGTACCGTTAATTTGCCCCGCAAAGAATAAGCCTTTAATGGCTTTGGTTTCGAGGGTCGGTTTTAAATCACGGGGATCAAAATAATCGTACTCAATGGCATAGCCCGGTTTGATAATACGTGCGTTTTCCATTCCTTTCATTGAATGCACAATGCCAACTTGCACATCAAAAGGCAAGCTGGTTGAGATCCCATTTGGATAAATTTCATTTGACGTTAATCCCTCTGGCTCAAGATAGATTTGGTGGGAATTTCGCTCAGCAAAACGCATCACTTTATCTTCAATGGAAGGGCAGTAGCGAGGACCGATCCCTTCGATCACGCCTGCATACATCGGGCTACGATCCAAATTATTGCGGATCAATTCGTGAGTTTGTTCGTTGGTATGAGTAATATAACAAGGGATCTGACGAGGGTGCTGATCCACCGAACCCATAAACGAAAATACTGGGAGTTTTTCATCGCCATGCTGTTTTGCTAACACGTCAAAATTGATCGTACGCGCATCAATACGCGGTGGAGTACCTGTTTTTAAACGATCTACGCGTAAATTAAGATCTCTTAATCGTTGAGCTAAGCTTACTGAAGCAGGATCGCCTGCTCGACCACCTGCATAATTTTCCATACCAATATGGATCTTGCCCGATAAAAATGTGCCTGCGGTGAGGATCACCGATTTTGCACGGAATTTTAAGCCCATTTTGGTTTCCACACCCGTTACGCGATCTTGTTCAAGTAAAATATCGGTAACTTCTTGCTGAAAAATATCTAGATTCGGCTGATTTTCAAGGGCGATCCTTACCGCTTGGCGATATAATACGCGATCCGCTTGTGCACGAGTAGCACGTACAGCTGGGCCTTTACTGCTATTTAAGGTACGAAATTGAATCCCAGCTTGATCCGCCGCGGTCGCCATTAAACCACCCATAGCATCAATTTCTTTAACTAAATGCCCTTTACCAATGCCACCAATAGCTGGGTTGCAAGACATTTGCCCTAATGTATCCACATTGTGCGTGAGTAATAATGTTTTTAGCCCCATTCGAGCTGGTGCAAGAGCGGCTTCTGTTCCCGCGTGGCCGCCACCAATGACAATCACATCATAACTTTCTGTATAAAACATAATAACCTTATTGCCTGATTTGCCGTTAAATTTCAAATGTCTATTATGCGATCTTGCGTTATTTTATTTTGAACTTTAACAACCATAATTTTGATTTTTATAAAAGTAACCGCGTATTCTACATTAAATTGATCAAGCCTGAAATCAGAGATTGCAGATCTTGGGAAAATTTAATGGGAGCTAAATAAAGGTGGAGAAAGATCGCAAAAAAGATCCTTGCCTTATTAAAATAAGATCTCTTTTTATATATAAAGATCTTATTATTGTTATTATAAGGATCAGCGATCCTTGTGGGTAAGACAAAAATCGCCTTAAAAATAAATTACTTAGATCCTTTTCCAAGCTGTTTAGATCTCAGGGCTAAATGGTGGTATTTCCTGTGCATAATAAGCCAAGTTATCCACAGGAAGCCTTGAGATTATTTTTGTTTACAGGGAAAACACAGAAATTAGACAAGTTTTTCTTTACTTATCCACAGAATGATAAAAAAATAGAAAATAAATAAAAAGGGATATGAAAGGCAAAAACCATCAGATCCCAAGATGGAATAGCTAGAAATGTTGTAAAAAAGTCGGGATCCAATCTTCTGCATATTGCTCTTGATCGTCCACTTCAAGCACATCAATTTTTAGTGGATCACAAATGGGTTTTGCTCCTTTTTCCATTAAGATCTTTGATATAATATTCACTGCATTGCAAAAGAGATCATAATCAGAATTTCCTAGACCTACCA
This sequence comes from Avibacterium paragallinarum, assembly GCF_900450705.1. Lineage (GTDB taxonomy): Bacteria > Pseudomonadota > Gammaproteobacteria > Enterobacterales > Pasteurellaceae > Avibacterium > Avibacterium paragallinarum. The sequence continues at coordinate 421,061 of NZ_UGHK01000001.1, read as the reverse complement.
CAGCGAAACGGCGATCTGAAAGATCCAAATTTTGCGATTGAATTTCCGCAAATAAAGGTTGTAGATTTTCAGGCAGCTCACCCGCTCCGTGGGTGGAGGTAACTATTAGCCAAGCGGGTTCATTTTCCACTTCAGCCCAACTCGGGCCGTGTAAAAGTGCGGTGCTAATTTCTTGCGTTTTTAGCACCTCTTGTAAATGCTCTGCCACATATTCCGCCCCACCAAGGGTGCTACCCGTGATTAAACAAAGGTGTTTTTGCATTTTCGCTCCTAAAAAATAAGGCTTAGATCTTCACCTAAGCCTTTATTTTTATTATGAATATTAAACATTATCAATGCGACCCAACAATGAACGCAAACGCTCTTGCCAATTATGGTGTTCACTTTTCAGTTGATCATTTTCTTTGCGTAATGAATCATTCTCTTGCTGTGATTGATTGTTTTTCTCTTTCAATTCTTCAACTTCTAATTGAAGTAATTCAATAGTTTCAACCGCTTGTTTAATTTTTTCTTCGAGCTGGTCTAAAATTTCTAAAGACATAATGGATTCCTTTAAAAAATGGTTGGTTAAGGTAAAACGTATACTTATTCTACCTGAGTTTATCTATTTCGCAAAAAAATTTTACACTTTCCTAACGCAATCGTTTGCTGAGAGTGGTAAAATATGCCGATTTTTAATAAACAAAGAAAGGGTTAAAAAATGAATAGAGCATTAGCCATTGAATTTTCTCGAGTAACAGAAGCCGCAGCACTTGCTGGTTTTGCTTGGCTGGGGCGTGGAGATAAAAATGCTGCCGATGACGCAGCAGTGCAAGTGATGAGATTGATGTTAAATCAAATTGAAATGCGGGGGGAAGTGGTGATTGGCGAGGGGGAAATTGATGAAGCCCCTATGCTCTATGTCGGCGAAAAAATCGGCACAGGGCAAGGGGAAGAGGTGTCCATCGCTGTTGATCCCATTGAGGGAACAAGAATGACCGCAATGGGCCAGCCCAACGCACTTTCTGTACTCGCCGCGGGCGGAAAAGATACTTTTTTACGTGCGCCTGATATGTATATGGAAAAATTGGTGGTTGGTCCTGAAGCCAAAGGAATGATCGACCTAAACTTACCACTGGAACAAAACTTGCGCCGTGTGGCATCAAAAATGGGTAAATTGCTTTCTCAATTAACGGTGATCACCTTAGATAAGCCGCGCCACGCGGAAGTGATCAAAAAAATGCAGCAGCTAGGCGTGAAAGTCTTAGCCATTCCCGATGGCGATGTGGCCGCGTCAATTTTATGTTGTTTGCCTGATGGTGGTGCAGATATGCTCTATGGCATTGGTGGTGCACCTGAAGGGGTAGTCGCAGCCGCAGCCATTCGTGCTTTAGGGGGCGAAATGCAGGCACGTTTAATTCCACGTCATCAAGTTAAAGGCAGCTCGCCAGAAAATCAATCTATTGCCGCTGATGAAATTCGCCGTTGCCAAGAAATGGGTATTGAAGTGAACCAAGTGCTGAAATTAGAAGATTTAGTGCGTGATGACAATCTTGTTTTCTCCGCCACAGGAATCACTAATGGCGATTTACTTAAAGGTATTCACCGCCGTGGCAATCTTGCTACCACAGAAACCTTGCTCATTCGCGGCCGTTCACGCACCATTCGCCGTATTCAATCGGTGCATTATTTAGACCGCAAAGACACCGCACTTTATCGTTTGATCGATGCCTAACAGGCAAAAGGCGGAAAATGCTTCCGCCTTACACCGCACATCATTTAAAAGTGCGGTGCTTTTTTTACTTGATTTTTCCTCATTCCCATTTCGCATCAATTTTCGCTAAATTAGCCAAAAGCCCAAAAATTTGCTATAATCCGCCCAAATTTTTATCAAGAAAAACAGAGAATTGTTATGTCGAATAATGTCCCAGAAAATTATGGTGCAAGTAGTATTAAAGTCCTAAAGGGGCTTGATGCCGTGCGGAAGCGTCCCGGAATGTATATTGGTGATACCGATGATGGAACGGGGTTACATCATATGGTTTTTGAAGTGGTGGATAATGCCATTGATGAAGCCTTGGCAGGCTACTGCTCGGACATTATTGTAACCATTCATTCGGATAATTCCGTGTCTGTGCAAGATGATGGACGTGGGATTCCTGTCGATATTCACCCTGAAGAGGGCGTTTCTGCCGCCGAAGTGATTATGACCGTGTTACACGCAGGCGGAAAATTTGATGATAACTCTTATAAAGTATCAGGCGGTTTGCACGGCGTGGGCGTATCAGTGGTGAATGCCTTATCCGATAAATTACAGCTCACTATCCGCCGTCAAGGCCACGTTCACGAACAATTTTACAGTTTAGGCGATCCCCAAGCACCGCTTACCGTGATTGGCGAAACCAGCCAAACGGGAACGACAGTGCGTTTTTGGCCAAGTCCAAGTATTTTTACTAACACCGAATTTGAATATGACATTTTGGCGAAACGCCTGCGTGAACTCTCATTCTTAAATTCAGGGGTATCCATTCGTTTAATTGATGAACGCGATGACAAGCAAGATCATTTCCATTATGAGGGTGGGATTCAAGCGTTTGTGGAGTATCTCAATAAAAACAAAAATCCGATTCATCAAAAGCCTTTCTATTTTTCCACCGAAAAAGATGATATTGGCGTTGAAGTGGCATTACAGTGGAATGAGGGTTATCAGTCAGAAAATATTCATTGTTTTACCAATAATATTCCACAACGCGACGGCGGCACGCACTTAGCGGGCTTTCGTGCGGCATTAACGCGTACGCTTAATGCTTATATGGAAAAATCAGGGCTGAATAAAAAAGGCAAAAATGACAAAGTAGAAACCTCTGGCGATGACGCACGCGAAGGCTTAGTTGCTATTATCTCGGTGAAAGTGCCAGACCCGAAATTCTCTTCACAAACCAAAGATAAATTGGTGTCCTCCGAAGTGAAAGGGGCGGTGGAATCAGCGATGAATGAGCGTCTGCAAGAATATTTGGAAGAAAATCCAAATGACGCCAAAATGATTGCGAGCAAAATCATTGATGCTGCACGTGCTCGTGAAGCGGCACGCAAAGCCCGTGAAATGACACGCCGTAAAGGGGCGTTAGATATTGCGGGGCTTCCAGGTAAATTAGCCGATTGTCAAGAACGCGATCCCGCTTTATCCGAACTTTACCTTGTGGAGGGGGATTCTGCGGGCGGATCAGCAAAACAAGGGCGTAACCGTAAAAACCAAGCCATTTTGCCATTAAAAGGGAAAATTCTAAACGTCGAAAAAGCCCGTTTTGACAAAATGCTGTCTTCGCAAGAAGTGGGAACATTAATCACTGCGTTGGGTTGTGGTATTGGACGCGACGAATATAACCCTGATAAATTGCGTTATCATAGCATTATCATTATGACCGATGCGGACGTGGACGGTGCACACATCAGCACTTTATTGCTCACCTTCTTTTATCGTCAAATGCCAGAGCTGATTGAACGTGGACATATTTATATTGCGCAACCACCGCTTTATAAAGTGAAAAAAGGTAAACACGAAGAATACATCAAAGACGATGAAGCAATGGTGCAATATGAGCTTAACTTGGCTTTGGACGGCGCTGCACTTTACACCACAAAAGATGCGCCACCAATGAGAGGTGTTGCATTGGAAAAATTGGTGGCTGAATATAACGGCGTGCAAAAAATGATCGGGCGTTTATCTCGCCATTACCCAGAAGCCTTGCTGAAAACCTTAATTTATCAGCCAGAATTAACGGTTGAATTAATGCAAAATGAAAGTGCGGTGCAATCTTGGGCGAAATCTTTGGTGGAAACCTTAATAGAAAAAGAAAGCAGCGGTAATCATTACAGCTATAAATTGCATTTCAACAGCGAACGCCATTTGCACGAAGTGGTGCTAACCGTGCGTACCCATGGCGTGGATACAGACTATGTTCTAGGCTTCCAGTTCGTTAATGGCAATGAGTATGCACGCATTGTGAACCTGGGTTCGCAACTCAACGGGCTGTTAGAGGCTGATGCCTATGTTTCTCGCGGTGAGCGTCAGCACCCTGTATATTCCTTTGAACAAGCGGTAGAGTGGCTAGTAAAAGAATCTCGCCGAGGCTTGATGGTTCAGCGTTATAAAGGATTGGGAGAAATGAACCCAGAACAACTTTGGGAAACCACAATGGATCCCGAAACCCGCACAATGCTACAAGTTACTATCAAAGATGCGGTAGCAGCAGATCAGCTCTTCACCACCCTAATGGGCGATGAAGTTGAACCCCGCCGCGAATTTATTGAATCTAATGCCTTACGAGCGAACTTGGATATTTAAATTTCAATTTTTACAATTAAGCCACTGATTTTAGTGGCTTTTTTATTTGAATTTTCTCTTAAAAACATCTCTATTTTGTGACCGCACTTTTCTTATTTTAATTTTGGGGCTGTAGTAGATTAGCCCTAAATTTCACACCATTTTCGCAATATTTTTAACTGCTCTTTTGGTGTCCCAAAGTTAAACCGAAATTCACATTCCTTCAAGAATAAAGGAAAGTTTTTTCGGTTAATTCCATTATATTTTCGCAGTATCCGCTTCGCCTGATTCCAAAAATTTTCAATGCCATTAATATGATTTTGTTTCACCGCAAATAGCTCGGAATGATTGATTCGTTCGTGGTGAAATTCACTCACATCAAGTGCATCATAACTGCGATAAGTGTCCGTATAAACCCAGCTATCAGGCTTGATTTTTCTTTTAATAACAGGGAGTAATGTTTCACTCTTGGTGTTTTCAACCACAACAGTAAATACCTTTCCTTGTCGTTTTAGTAACCCAAAAACAGCAACTTTTCCAGCCGCTCCTCGTCCTCGTCCTCGTTTTCCCTTTCGATGACCACCAAAATAGCTTTCGTCTAGTTCAATTTCCCCCTCAAAAATCTCGTTAACTTCAAGGGATAAATGATAGCCAATCACAAGCCTGATTTTATGGTAGAACAAAGCGGCTGTATTCGGTTGAATATCTAGCAAATTTGCTGCTGTTCTTGCAGTAACTTCTGCGACAAAAAACTCAAGTAGTTTTTTCTGTATGGATTTCTTTAATTTACAATATGTTATCTTCATTTTTGTAGTATAGCATTGTTGCTAATCTACTACAGCCCCTTAATTAATCCAGTATGTGGATTAACAGAATATGGAACGACAAAAATTGTAATGAGACAGTATGATAATGACTTTACTCAAAATAGTCTTAAATCTTTAAGCCATGAAAATTCTTTTAAAAGGTATAGGAAGCAATGTCTAATGGCGGCTGTGAATGAAAATGATACATTTAATAAAATAATACCTCATCCTAAAAAAACAAAATTTGGTTTGTCCTTTGGTGAAGATATGATTTCTTTGTATTTTTGTTGGAAGTTTGGGTTAGATTGGGTTGAGCATAATTATGCAGAAGGAATACCCAATAGTGTCAAAAATCTAGATTTAAGTTTTTTTGAAAAAGTTAATGTAAATAATCTTATGCACATTGATGCTGTTTATAGAAAAAAATAATTGATAATATAAAAAAATTTGATATTCAGGAATATGATGAACATGACTATGAAAAACTAGATATATTGAATAATTGGTATTTTGATAATAAATAAGGGGCTGTAGTAGATTAGCAACAATGCTATACTACAAAAATGAAGATAACATATTGTAAATTAAAGCAATCCATACAGAAAAAACTGCTTGAGTTTTTTGTCGCAGAAGTTACTGCAAGAACAGCAGCAAATTTGCTAGATATTCAACCGAATACAGCCGCTTTGTTCTACCATAAAATCAGGCTTGTGATTGGCTATCATTTATCCCTTGAAGTTAACGAGATTTTTGAGGGGGAAATTGAACTAGACGAAAGCTATTTTGGTGGTCATCGAAAGGGAAAACGAGGACGAGGACGAGGAGCGGCTGGAAAAGTTGCTGTTTTTGGGTTACTAAAACGACAAGGAAAGGTATTTACTGTTGTGGTTGAAAACACCAAGAGTGAAACATTACTCCCTGTTATTAAAAGAAAAATCAAGCCTGATAGCTGGGTTTATACGGACACTTATCGCAGTTATGATGCACTTGATGTGAGTGAATTTCACCACGAACGAATCAATCATTCCGAGCTATTTGCGGTGAAACAAAATCATATTAATGGCATTGAAAATTTTTGGAATCAGGCGAAGCGGATACTGCGAAAATATAATGGAATTAACCGAAAAAACTTTCCTTTATTCTTGAAGGAATGTGAATTTCGGTTTAACTTTGGGACACCAAAAGAGCAGTTAAAAATATTGCGAAAATGGTGTGAAATTTAGGGCTAATCTACTACAGCCCCTTAATTAAAGATACGCCCTTTCCAAAACAAAATGGTTATAAGTTTTTAATTCTGAATGTCTATTATGCATCCAGTATGGTGCTGCTTCCATAATAGTTCCTGTAGCAATTACTATATTGTCGGCATTCCCCTTTAACAGGGAAAGTGGAGCTAACATAAATCGCCAGTGTCGAGACTCATTAAACCTTTTTATTAAATTTAATCTTTCTGTCCTTATATCCCATTCAAAAATGATAGTATCCAAATTTGCAAAGAATTTTGATTCTCTTTCAAAATATTCACCAAATCTCAGAGATACACAAATGCAATTAGGTAAAATATTCTTCGCAGCTAACGAATCAAACCCACCAGAAAAACCTAGATAAATAGGAGTATCATCACTTATAAAGTATAGGTCAGACTGATTATCATTATGAGAATAATTTTCGCATAATATTTCTATATTTAAAATCTTAGATAAGCTATTAACAATAACTTGACTTGGCTCAATACCTATTATTTCAATAACTTTATCTTCCATTGGTAATGCCAATAATGCGATTCTGAGCAGTTCATCATCCGATACAAAAGTTATCTTTTCTGGAAGAGTTAATTTATGAGTAAAAAATTCTCTTCCATTTATATATGAAAAAGAAAAAAAATTAGTTCTTCCTTTAGAAATAAATATTTTCATCTATACCTCCCAATCAATACTACAAATTAGAAATTTATTTTTAGGTATTCCAATTTTACCTTGAGCATCTAAAATCTGCTGTTGACTCCAGCATAGCTTCCTATCCCAAGGCAAATAAGTTAATGCCACTGTTTTCTGTAATGTTGCTCCCATATCTTTCTCAACACATAATATTGCTAAATTAAACCAAACTTCATCTGTTGGATAAATTACTTCATCCTCATTAAGCTTACATCTCTCAGATATTTTAGCAATAAAGGTAAAAACTTCTTTAGCTATATCATAACGCATAAACATTCCATGCATCATTCCTTTAACATGTAAATTCTCTAATGAAACACCTAGATTAGATAAGCAAATTTCTTGTAAACTTTTATGTGCTAAAATATTGGATGCCCAATAACCACTAATTTTGCCTAAATTCACCCCTACATCATACTTTTTCATATGATTAATTGATTCAGGTAATACATACATACTATCAAAAGTATCCAAGACAATATATTCAGGAGTTACCTCTAAATTTTTTAGCTTATTAAAATTACTTAAATGTAATTCACATTGTTTATACTTTATTTCTGTATCATAGATCTCGGGATTGAGTAGAATTTTTATACCATGTCCATCAGCCAATTTATTTATGTTATCCACAAGAGTTGGCGTAAAATAATTGTTATTAATACAAATAACTATAACTGATGTTTGGGGATTATAATATAATGTATTCTCAATTTTCTTTTCAATACCCACTGGCTCATTTGGATATATTATACTAAACGCAATACCTCCATCTCCTACGGAAATTTTAAGATTATCAACTTCTCCTGTTTTAGTAAACTGATATTTTCTACTTGACTTATCATCATCCTGAGGATCATAAGAATACGAATGAATACCTTGTCTTCTTAATGAGCTATTTACAGCAATAAAATGATTTTTCTTTTGTAAATCTAATTTCTTTATAGAAGTATTATTACCATACAGAACACGATTATAGCTTATTTTATTAATATGCTTAAAGTTACCTACCTCACTTAATTTTAAGTAAATATCATAATCAATTGAATTTTCTATTTTTTCATCAAATCCAGAAGTTAACTTCCATGCTCGTATTGTGAATATTCTGAAATGATGAACTATCATTGCTGTACTTAGCTTCTCTCTCGAAAATTCTGGCCAATTATAACCATTTTCAATAAGACTTCCATCTGGATTAACGTTACGATTAGTAGTATATACACAAGCTAAAGATTTATCTCGTAAAAACTCTCTCAAGCACAACTCTACTGCATCAGGTTCTAAATAATCATCTGAATCCAATTGACCAATATAATATCCATCAACAATTGAAAGTGCTGTATTAGAAGCTGCTGCTATACCGCCATTTTGTCGAGAAATTATTTTAACCCTAGGATTATCACCATAAAGATGTTTAACTAAAGATAATGTATTATCTGTCGAACCATCATCGCAAATGCATACCTGCAAATCCGTAATAGTTTGATTCAATGCACTATCTACACATCTTTGGATATATTTTTCACAATTATACGCTGGAATATAAATACTAACTAATGGAACTCTAAAAATCTTTGTCTCATCGATACTTAATATTTTTCGGTAATGATAAGGAACTTTTTCTTTAACAATATTAATTGTTATTTGCTTACCCGCTGCTCTATCTGTTTCATTCTCTTTACCAAGTGGCTCTTGATGATATGCCATTCCCCCATCTATAGAACGGAAAAAACAACCTTCGCGAAATAATCGATACCCAAACTCATTATCCTCTCCGCCCCAGTGAGTAAATTCTTCATCAAACCATCCCGCTTTTTTCAACCATTTATTTGAGAAAGCTACATTTCCACCACTAAAAAATCTGAATGGAGAATCACATAATCTTAAATCATCAGTTTTCTTGAAATGCTCTAAACGCCAATCGACAGAAATTGTACCCTCATCTTTGCCTGCAACATTATTATTTGTTCTGATCTCAGGCAAATTATTGATGAGTTCTGGAGATTTTAGGAATTGTTCATCTGTAAATTCATGAGTGTCAACATACTTTCTTGGTCCAATCAAAGCTACATCATCATCCTCCAATAAACATTCTACATATGATTGTACCCACTTAGGATTTGGAGCCATATCACAATCTAATATAGATACAAACTCATACTTTGCTGTTCTTAATCCAAGATTTCTGACTGCACATAGCTGATATCCATAATCTTTTTGACGAACATATTTAATATCTAACATTGACTCATATTTTCTAATAATATCATTCAATTCTTCAGGACTTCCATCGTCAGCAACAATCACCTCAAATGGATAATTAGTTTTCTGATTTACAAGGCAAGCTAGAGTAATAGAAAGTATATTTCGTCTATTAAAGGTCGGAATAACAACAGATAATCCCACTGCTTCTTGAGCTATATATTCTCTTTTCTGACTATCTTTTCTTTTCTTATTCCACTTAAAATCATTTGGTCCTTCAGGAAGTGGAAATAACTTAAGATCTTTAGGGAAGTCCGCAGGGATAGGATGAACTTTTTTAACTTGAGCGTTTTCAGACTTTCTTGATGTTAGGTTTTGCCACTTCTGTAATAATATTTTTTTTCTCCTTGCTCTAATTTCAGTTCACCCATATTAGATAGTAATATTTTGGTGGCAATATCTAACTCACCATTTTTGTTCTTAGAGTTTCCAATATTTGCTTCAGCAGTAATATCTTCCTTAGTAAAACCTATATTAAGTTTTTCTTTACATTTCTTTATATGATATTCAACAATAGTTCTACTATATATTTTAGATACTTGTGTAAATAACTCCAATGCCTTCTGGTAATCACCATTATTAAAATATGCAATTGCTTGAGATAATATATTCATATTGACTTCCTAATCATCTTTTTTATTTTTTCTAAATTCCTTAACCAATTTAGGTAGCTTACATAAAAAAACTAATATATTGTTTTTTAAATAAAGCTCACCTAATTGATAAGAAAGATGACGTTTCACTTTCTCTGATTGAAGATAATCTTGATATTCTTCTAATCTAGGTAAAGTTTTCTGCTGTTGGTTATATTTTTTATGTATTTTATATTCACGTTGAATATGAGACAGTGAAAACGGCATTTTTAGCCAACCTGATAAACTACGACTATTCTTAATCATTTTTGCACCAAGCTGATAATTCAGTTGTTGCTTGACACGTTCAGGTGCTCCGAATAATAATGGCTTTTGTTTTAATTTTTGATTTTCTTCAAAATAGTGCTCTAACTCTTGTTGCAAGATATGCACCTGTTCTAAAAGTTCTTTATTCTCCTCAGATAATTCTTTTTGTAATAAATGATTTTTCTCTTTTATTTGTTGCAATTCCTTAGCAATCTTTTCTTTTTCAGTTATAATTCTAGTGGTTTGTTCTTGTATATTTCCTAGCTGTCTAGAAAGTTCTTGACTATTTTTTCTGCTATGATCTAAATCGTCTTGTAATTGATGATTTTTGAGTTCTAGATTTGCTTTTTGTGATGAAAATGAATTTTGTGCTGTATTTAATCTCTCAGACAATTCTGTTGTTGAAGAAGTTAATTCAGCTATTCGATCTTGATTCTTTTTGATGGTATATTTTTGGCTCTCTAAATCAGATTTTTGTTTAATCAGATCTTTCCAAGCACTTAACACTGCTGAATTTTGCCCTTCAAGAGTAAGGTAAGGTAAGGTAAGGTAAGGTAAGGTAAGGTAAGGTAAGGTAGCGTTATTTTGTAATTCCTCATAAATATTAGCAACTTCTTTATAGCCTTGAAGGATATTATTTACTACAAATTTTTCTAATGTTGAGTTCTGCCCTTGTTCAGTATCATCTTCAACATCCATAACATCACACTGCTGTTCTAAAGATAAAGGAGCTGATAATGTATTTGCTACTTTCTCTACAGCACTATTAACTTCATCAAGCATTTGTTGCCCACAAAGAAGTACACTACGTGATTTATATTGATTAAATAAGGTCAACATTTTTTGGTTATATTGTTGCCACTGCTGTAATTTATTATCTATCTCGTTAGCACTTAAAGATAATGCTTGCTCTACGTTAGAATGTAAGAAGATATTACTTGGGTGATCATAAACAAAAATAAATTTAATCTCAGGATCTAATTCTGCCCAGTAATTTAAAACTTCTATCGCATTAGAATCTGCCCATCCCCACATATCTTGCTCTAAGTTGGATAGCATTAAGTCTAGAAATAATCCATTCCATATTGGATTAATTTTTAGTTGATTATTTGAACCAGTTACAGGCATTACAGAGATAATCTTCTGTTTCTTTCTTCTTTTGTTTTTATTACCTTTGATAGCAATCTGAGATTTATTAATAATTGTTTCTGGGAAAATAGTCGCCGATGTATTTTCTTGTTGCGAACATACTTTTCGTAAAATTTCTGTAATTTCTACTGGAGTAAGTTGCTCTCGTTTTGATTTATTAGCAGGATCCAATCCATGTTGTTGAAGTAGCCGCTCAACATTCAAAAAATGAGAAGAATGATGTCCAATAATAATAAACTTATTCATAAGTGCCTGTATATCTGAATATTCAAATTATAAAAAGGATAGATTTAAAAAGGTTGTTCATTATAAAATAAAAAAAGCAAGCAAGCAAATATTACAAAAATTTCTGTTTTGATCTGCACCCCAAAAGTTGGACTAAATAACCAACTGATTAAGGTGCAGATTTTTTATGACTAAATATACTCAACGTTTCAAACAACAAGTGCTCGACTTTTATCATCAAAATGGAAAAAACCGTTCGCTTACTCGCCAGTATTTTCAGCTTCCCCAAAGCACGTTAGCACGTTGGATTGCAAAATTTAATCATAATGGAATCAATGGATTAGCTGTATTAGGTAAAAAACGATGTTATTCTGTTGAGTTTAAATTAAAGGTTATTCAAGCTATCAAAAAAGGCCAGTGCTCCGCTGAAGCCGCCTGCTTTCGCTTTGATATCCCCAGTTCAGGGATAATTAGTCAATGGTTGCAACGCTTTGAAAAACAAGGTATAGATGGGTTATTACTCAAACCTAAAGGTCGTCCAAGTATGAAACTCAACTCACCTAAAATGCCACCAACGCCCAAAACAGAAGAAGAACGCTTGCGTTACCGAATTTTGGAATTAGAAGCGGAGAATGCAATGCTAAAAAAGTTGCAGGAACTCAACCAACAAAAAATGCAGAAAAAGCCGTCATCGTAAATGCCTTACGCTCGCGTTTCCCGTTGGAATTGTTACTCAGACTAATCGGATTGGCACGCAGTTCGTTCTTTTATCATCTCAAGCCAAAGTCGGATAAAAATGTAGCGATTTCACAGAAAATAGAGGAAATTTATCGCAAAAATGACGAAAATTATGGTTATCGTCGAATTACCTTGGAATTAAGGAAATACTTGATTATCAACCACAAAAGGGTGCAAGCGATAATGCAACGTTTGGGGTTAAAAGGAAAAAGTAAGCAGAAAAAATATCGTTCTTACCAAGGCAAAGTGGGACACATTGCCGATAATCTGTTGCAACGGGATTTTACGGCAACGATGCCGAATGAGAAGTGGGTAACGGATATCACCGAGTTCAAATGTGCGGAAGGCAAAGTGTATTTATCGCCGATTAAAGACTTGTTTAATAACGAAATTATTGCTTATGATGTGGCGAGAAGTCCGAATTTTGAGCAGATAACCAGAATGTTGACCCAGGCGGTGAACCGATTAGCGGGGGAAAAACCGATACTGCATTCCGACCAAGGGTGGCAGTATCAAATGATGGGTTATCGAGAGATATTGAAAAAACACGGTATTACGCAAAGTATGTCGAGAAAAGGCAATTGCCTTGATAATGGTGCGATGGAAAGCTTTTTCGGGCGATTGAAGACGGAATGTTACTTTGGCAAGCGGTTTGAAACCTTTGAACAGCTTGAAAAAGTGATTCACGAGTACATTCATTACTACAACAATGAGCGTATTCAAGTGAAGCTCAAAGGACTAAGCCCTGTGGAATACAGAACTCAGTCCTTGAATGAAATTAGAATATAGTCTAACTTTTTGGGGGCAGATCATTTGAGCAAAAATAAAATATTTAATGATAATAGTTTCTATTTGCGTTGTTTTGTTCTATACTTTCTGTATTCATCACTCTTTTTAATTAGGAGAATTATCAATGCGTTATCAAACTCCATTTTTATTACTCTGTTTCGCCTATGTTTGCCCTGTTTTGGCTGAGCAGCTTGATGAAATTTTAGTGCAGGGACAGCAAACAGAAAGTCATTCACCCACCATTGAAAGAAAAAATCAAACTGTCATTCAAACTGAACTTATTAGGGATACGAAAGATTTAGTGCGTTATAGCACAGACGTGGGCGTAGCGGACAATGGGCGTTTTTTGAAGGGATTTTCTTTGCGTGGGGTGGAGGGAAATCGTGTCGGAATGAGTATTGATGGGGTGAATTTGCCTGACAGCGAAGAAAACACGCTGTATGGCAGATATGGCAATTTTAACCCTTCTCGATTAAGCATTGATACGGAGCTAGTGCGGACGATTGATATTGTAAAAGGGGCGGATAGCGTACATTCGGGCAGTGGGGCGTTAGGGGGAACGGTGAATTACCAAACCTTAGAACCCTACGATCTGGTTTTTGATGGCAATCGTTTTGGTGTGTTACTGCGTACGGGATATGCGAGTAAAAACCGCGAATGGGTGCGAACCTCTGGGCTGGGTTATGTGGGCGAAAAGGTGGAGGCACTTTTGCTTTATTCGCAAAGAACGGGACACGAACTGAAAAGTAATGGACGTGGGGAGAACATCAGCGGATCGAGCAGCCAACAGCCCGATCCATCTTCCCATCGCTTTCATAGCTATTTAGCCAAATTAGGCATTCAATTTAATGATCAGCATAAAATCGGCTTTAATCTCAATGGTCAGCAGGGACATCGCTATACTGATGAACGGAGCTACAATCTTTTATCAAGTGCTTGGCGTGAAGCGGACGATCAAAATAAACGCCTCAATGCCAATGTTTATTATCGCTATACGCCACAATCAGACTATTTAGCCTTTACCCAGTTAGATTTTGATTATCAAAAAACCGATCTTGCAGCAGTGAATTATAAAGGCGGGCGAAATTGGTTCACAGGTGAAAAAGAGCTTGATGAAATGTTCGATCGCCGAATGAAAACCACCTTTAAACGGCTTTCATTTTATGCGGAAAGCGAGCCGTTGAACACGTTTAAGATCATCGGCGGAAGCCATACATTCGGCATTAAAATGGCGGCGAGTGAGCGTCAATTTAAAAATGACAACCTTGATACCTATATTTTTTCAAATTCTCGTCGGGATATTCAATACACCATTCAATATCCCGTTAAAACTACGCAATACAGCCTTGCATTAAAAGATGACATTGTATGGCTACCCGAAATTCACCAATGGCAACCTAAAATCACCACCCATCTCGCTTTGGGTTATGATTACACTAAATATCAGCCTCAATCCTTAAATGCCCCTTGCAGTGCGGCGTGTTTGGCTGAGGGTATACCCACAAAAAGCCGCTTTATTAATTGGAGCGGGCTGGCAGGCATTGACATTCAAGCGACAGAAAACTGGACATTGGGCTATTTACTCAGCTCGGGCTATCGTTTACCGACGGCAACCGAACGCTATTTCACCTTTACCAAAGCCGCTATCGTGATTTTTTGTTTGAACAAGAAAGCCTGATTGAACAAACTCAATACGGGCGAACATTCCAAACCCCAATGCAACAAATGGTGAATGTGGATAATGCCAAAATTCACGGTATTGAAATTAAAGCACTGCTCAATGTAAACCAAGTGCTTCCCGTGCCTGAGGGCATAAAATTTATGGCAGCACTAGGTTATAGCAAAGGCAAGCTATTAATGCCAGCTTATTATCCATTCAACCAATGAAAGTGGTGTTGGGGTTAGATTATGAAGATCCGCAAGGAAAATGGGGCATTTTCAGCCGCCTGACTTATCTCGCTGCCAAAAAAGCGAAAGACGCGAAAGTTTTTGAAAATAAAACCCGTTGTATTCATTGGGAATATGATTATTGGTACGATAAAGAAATGTGTGCAAAAGAAATTATATACCAAGATATAGAAACCTATAAATATTTGAACAAATCCGCCTATATTTTTGACCTCTTTGGCTACTATAAAATTAAGCCAAATATCACCTTGCGGGCTGGGGTTTATAATTTATTTAACCGCCGCTACCACACTTGGGACGCATTACGCGGCATTAATGCCAACAGTACAACCAACAGTGTTGATCGCAATGGCTTAGGGCTGGAACGTTTCTATGCACCAGGGCGGAATTATAGTGCCTCAATCGAAATGCGTTTTTAAACGCGATGCGATAAGGAAATCAACATTATGATGATTGATAAACGACTGATTCACACCGTGACAGACAGCAAAAAATGGATTGCAATCACGGTGTGGTGGAATTGGCTGGCGTTAATAGGCGGGATTATTAGTGCTGCCGCTTTTGCTCTGTGCTTACAATGGGCGTGGCAACAAAAGCTAGATTTGAAAAGTGCGGTGCTTTTTTTCATCGTTTTTTTGCTAGCGTTGCTGTTGCGTGTGATTGCAGGAAAGCGGGCGGTAGCTGCGTCTTATCAGGCGAGTGTCAAAGTTAAACACCAGCTTAGAACGCTGATTTATCAAAAATTGGTATCAATGCCGCTTAACCAAGTTCAGCAGCAATCCACCTCTTCCGTCATTCAAATCGCTTCTGAGGGCGTTGAGCAACTGGAAATTTATTTCGGACGCTATTTACCACAGCTTTTTTACAGCTTACTTGCCCCCCTCACCCTCTTTGCGGTATTGCTCTGTTTTAATGTGCTGACCGCCTTGATTTTATTGCTTTGCGTGCCACTCATTCCCATTTCGATTATCGTGGTGAATAAAATCGCAAAACGCTTATTGCATAAATATTGGGCGGTTTATGTGGGGCTGGGGAGCAGTTTTTTAGACAATTTGCAGGGCTTGATTACGCTAAAAATTTATCAAGATGATGACTACAAAGCCAAGCAAATGGCACAAGAAGCCGAACATTTCCGCCATATCACAATGAAAGTGCTGACAATGCAGCTTAACTCTGTGTCGATTATGGATTTATTGGCTTACGGCGGGGCGGCTCTCGGAATTTTCACTGCGTTGTTGCAATTTCAAGCGGGGCATTTGACGGTGTTTGGCGTGGTGTTATTTATTCTGCTTTCTGCCGAATTTTTTATCCCCCTGCGTTTGTTGGGATCGTTTTTCCACGTTGCGATGAATGGCAAAGCCGCGTCAGATAAAATCTTCGCTCTGCTTGATACCCCCGTTGAGCAACCGCAAAGTGCGGTGGATTTTTGCGATAAAAATCCGCTTGAAGTGGAAATCAAACAGCTTGATTTTGCTTACCAGCCAGAAAAGCCTATTTTTCAACAACTTAGTTTAACCATTCCAGCCAATCAGCTCAGCGTTTTTGTCGGCGAAAGTGGCTGTGGAAAATCTACGCTGGTGGCATTGTTAATGGGTTTTTATGCCCCGCAACAGGGCGAAATTTGCTTTAATCAGAAAAATATCGCCGAGCTGAGCCGAGCCTCACGCTATCAACGCATTAGCCTTGTTAGCCACAGTAGCTATATTTTCAAAGGCACGCTACGCGAAAATTTGCAAATGGCGAAGGAAAATGCCACTGATGAAGAAATGTATCAATGCCTGCAACAAGTGAATTTGGCGGAGTTTGTGCGGCAAAATGGAGGGCTTGAAATGCCATTATTAAGTCGAGGGAGCAACCTCTCTGGTGGGCAAATTCAGCGTTTAGCCCTTGCTAGAGCCTTATTACATCAGGCGGATTGTTATATTTTTGATGAGGCTACCAGCAATATTGATGTGGAAAGTGAGGAAATCATTTTGCAACTCATTCAGCGTTTAAAAGCAGAAAAAACGATCATTATGATCTCTCATCGTTTAGCCAATGCCATTAACGCCGATCAGATTTACGTTCTGCAACAAGGCAATCTTATCGAACAAGGCACGCATCGCCAATTAATGGCGAAACAAGGGGCGTATAGCCGAATGTTTAATCAGCAAAAACAATTAGATGCGGTGAGCAAGGGGGCGATCAATGGGTAAAAATGGCGTTGTGATAATGTGGCAGTTGCTGAAATTGGTAATGCCTTTAGCCCATTTGATGAGTTTTACCATTATCACGGGCGTATTGGGCTTTTTGGCTGCCATTTTCATTATGGTGTTGGGGGCAATGGGGCTGGCGAATTTAATCGGCTTTAGCACGCATCTCAATTTAAGCCAAATTTTGACCGCACTTTTTATTTTGGCACTGGCTCGTGGCATTTTGCGTTACTTAGAACAAATGTCAGGGCATTATATCGCCTTCAAACTGCTCGCCTTGTTGCGGGACAAGGTGTTCACCGCCTTACGAAAATTGGCATTTGTGAAATTGCAAGGCAAGCAAGCGGGGCAACTGCTTTCGTTAGTAACCAATGATATTGAATTATTAGAGGTTTTTTATGCTCACACCATCGCCCCGATAATGATTGCGATCATCACCTCTGCCATTTTGTTAGGCGTGTTTGCACATATTTCTCTATGGTTAATGGGCGTTGCTCTGCTGGCTTATTTCACCATCGGCTTTCTGCTGCCCGTTTTCACCACCAAAATGGCACGCGAAGAGGGACGGCAATATCGCCAGTTAGTAGGGGAGATGAATGATTATTTTCTCGATAGTCTGCGAGGAATGAAAGAAATCCAGCTCTTTAATCAGGCGGAAGCCCGCCTCGCTGCCATTCACCAACGTAGCCAAAATATCGATCAGGCTTTTTGGCAATTGAAACAGCAAGAAAGTCAGGTGCGGCGTTACAGCGAAATCGCCGTTTCGCTTTTTAATATCGCAATGCTATTTGTGGGGCTTGCACTGTATGCCACGCAACACATTGATTTTTATGGTTTATTGATCGCAGTGATTTTATTGATGTCGAGTTATGGGCCTGTGATTGCACTCAGTAATCTTTCCAATAATCTACTACAAACCTTAGCCAGCGGTGAACGTGTGCTAGGTTTGCTCGCCGAAGAACCCGAGTTGCAAGAGGTGAATAAGGGGAAAAATCTCGCTCAAATTGAGCGTTTATCTGGCGAAGACCTGCATTTTAGCTATGGCGATGAAATGATTTTATCCGCTATTCAATTTAGTCTAAACAAAGGGGAAATTTTAGGCATTCACGGGCGTAGTGGCAGCGGAAAAAGCACCTTACTCAAATTGATAATGCGTTTTTACGATCCACAGCAAGGGAAAATTGAAATTAATGGCGAAAATCTGACCGCACTTAACACCCAAACCTTGCGGCAAAATATCGCTTACATCACACAGCAAACCTATATTTTCAATCAAAGTATTGGTGAAAATATTCAAATGGCAAAGCGAAATGCTAGCCGTGAAGACGTGATCGAAGCGGCGAAAAAAGCGGCTATTCACGATTTCATTATGAGCCTGCCACAAGGTTATGACACCAAGGTTTCAGAGCTTGGGAGCAGTTTATCCGACGGCGAAAAACAACGCATCGGCATCGCACGGGCATTCTTGCACAACGCCCCAATCATTCTGCTTGATGAACCCACCAGCAATTTAGACAGCCTAAATGAAGCAATGATTTTACAAGCCTTATTAAAGGTCAAAGCGGAAAAATTGATTATCCTCGTCAGCCACCGAGCGTCCACAATGGCGATTTGTGATAAGGTGCTTAAAATTGAGAATGGGCGATTGTCATAAGTTATAGTTATTTTTTGGCTCAACGTTTTGCCTTTAAACGATAGAAAAAATGGGCGATATGCCCATTTTTATCTTTCGTGTTAATGATATTGTATTATCTACGGCTAAATGTTTTTTACTAGCATCTAGCTACATCTCGTTTATATTTCAACAACAAGCGTTATTTTGTTGAATGAGATTGTTGTATATTTTCATTTGTTAAAGGTTTACTTTGATATTCTCCCGTTAAACTATATAAAAATTCAACAATATCATTAACTTGTGTTTTTGGTAATGTTACGCCACTTTGGTATTTCAACATCATTTCCACCGCCTGCGTTAAATCTTGAGCATTTGCATCATGGAAGTATGGAGCGGTAAGTGTAATATTACGCAAAGTTGGGACTTTAAAACGGTGTTTGTCATAAGGATTTTGAGTTTGCGAGAAACGTCCATCATCTGCTTCGGTTAATGGCTTGTTTCTGTCGGCAAAATAGTCGGCTTTTAACCCCATTAATTCATAGGATTGCCCACCTAAATTTACCCCTGTATGACAAGTATCGCATTTATATTGATGGAATAACGCATAACCATTTTTCTGTGCTGCAGTTAAGGCATTTTCATCACCTTGCAAATAGCGATCGAAAGGACTATTTGGGGTAATTAAGGTTTTCTCAAATTCAGCAATGGCATCTGTAATAGTTTTTTCATTAAAACCTTCTGGATAGATTTTTTCAAAGGCTTGTTTAAGTGCGTCATCTTTATTGAGATTATCAACAATTTGTTGCCAATTTTCTGCTCCCATTTCTACAGGGTTTAACGGTGGCCCACCGGCTTGTTCTGCTAGGTTGGCAGCACGGCCGTCCCAGAATTGAGCAAAGTTGAAAGCAGCGTTATAGACAGTCGGCGCATTAATGCCTCCTTTCTGCCCTTTAATTCCAGTCGAAGTGGCAAGATTATCCACACCGCCTGTGTTCAAACCGTGGCAGCTGGCACAAGCAATAGTGCCATCGCCTGATAATGCAGTGCTGTGATAAAGCGTGTTACCTAAATCAACCTTGGCAGGATTAACTGGCAAACTTTGTGGCACAGGTTGTACAAAACGTTCAGCCGATGTGCCAGAGGTGTTTGCAGGAAGTTGATATTCTTGGCGAACTTTATGAATCCAATCAAGCAAGGTTGCTTTCTCTTGCTCGTTTAAACCTGATCCCCAATGTACCATTTTGAAAGAATGAATAGGCATTTCGTTATTTTGAATAACACTTTCAAGTTTCGCTAAATCTGCTGCGGAAATGCGTTGCGGTTGGTTGAGATAATCCGTGATATTATCCAGCAAAAAATGAGCTTGTCCTTGCTGAATATCTTTTTCCATTAAACTACTAGCGATAGGCAATTTGGCATAAAATGGCATATTCGCATTATTACTATGGCAATATTGACAGCCATTATTATATAGCACGGTTTCAACGGCACGTTGCTGCGGATCAGTAATTTGGCTTTCTTGCAAACGGCGTTGTGTTTCTTGTTTATCAAAGTGGTGGATATATGCCACCGTCCCTAGGTAAGCGGCGACACTTGCGCCAATAAATGTAAATAACCACGATTGAGGTTTCATAAGATTCTCCTTTATAGAATAGTAAGTTAGGAAACATCTCGCACAGTATTAACAATTATTAAGAAAGGAATATTGATAGAAATCAACAAATTTCATTGGTATATTCTATAGATTTAATAGATATAATTTTTGTGTGGTTATTAGTTTGGAAAATGTGAAGTAAAAAGTACCGCACTTTGAAACAAAAACAGCCACACATTCGTGGCTGTTTCTATTTAATTAAAAGTGCGGTCTTTTTTCCGACTAGTTTTTTTCTTTTGGTAGGGCTTTGATTGCGTAAATTAATCCGCCCCAAATAATAACCAACGCGACGGTCATCATAATAATTGCACTGGTACTCATTTGATTAATCCTCTTTTGTTTGATCATTTAGGCTAAATAATTCTTCGTGTTTCCATTTGAGGCGTGAGAGTAAGAAAGAAACCACAACCAGCCCAACAGCCATACCCCAACCAAAAATATTCACGAACCAAGATGGATAGCCCTCGTAGCCTTCGGTGAACACTTTTGCCCCTTCGCTTAACAACATAAAGGCGAGAATCCCTGTGGTTAGCACGATACATAAACGCCATAAAAAGCCTACTTTGAAAGACGAGGTTGCGTTTAAATGGCTTTCCAAGGTGCTGAGTTTTTCGTTCGTTACAATCGCGACTAAAGACACAAATGCCACTGCTACAATACCGAAATAGTTCACGAATTTATCCAATACATCAAGCATCGGCAAGCCTGTGGTTGTACCGAATAAAATCACAGAAACCAACATCATAGGCAAGCCTACGATAACTGTAACTTTTGTGCGACGAATGCGTAATTTGTCTTGTACCGCAGAAATAATCACTTCGATCACTGAAATAAAGGAGGTTAATGCCGCAAAGGTGAGGGAAGCGAAGAATAATACGCCTAGCACTTCGCCGAATGGGGCTTTATTTATGATGGTTGGGAATGCGAAGAACGCCAAGCCAATTCCGCCTTTAGCGACTTCACTCACTTCTTGCCCTGAGGCGGTTGCCATAAAGCCAAGTGCGGCGAATACACCAATGCCTGCGAGCAATTCAAAACTACTGTTCGCAAAGCCAACGACTAAGCCATTACCCGTTAAATCGGAGTCTTTTTTCAGGTAAGACGCATAGGTGATCATAATGCCGAAACAAATGGAGAGGGAGAAGAAAATCTGCCCATATGCGGCGATCCACACACTCGGGTCAGATAATTTCGACCAGTTTGGCGTAAATAACGCATCTAAGCCTTTTGCTGCCCCCGGTAAGAATAAGGACGACACCACTAACACCACAAACATCACCAATAGCACCGGCATTAAAATCGTGGAGGCTTTGGCAATCCCTTTTTGTACGCCAAGGGCAAGCACGCCAAGTGCTACTAGCCACACGGCGATTAACGGCCCAACTACCATTCCCACAAATTCAAAGCTGACCCCTTGAGCAATATCGCCCATTTTTAAGAAATCGTGTAAGAAAAAGTCGATAGGCTTATCGCCCCAAGCGGCATTGAAAGAAAAATAGGTGTAGCTCGCAGCCCAGCCAAGCACCACCGCATAGTAAATCCCGATGATTACATTCACCATCACTTGCCACCAGCCGAAGGTTTCGAAATGGCGGTTAAAACGGCGATAAGACAGCGGCGCACCGCCACGATGACGATGTCCGATAGCATAGTCTAAAAATAATAAAGGAATCCCCGCCGTTAAAAGGGCGACAAGATAAGGAATAATGAAAGCACCACCACCGTTCTCATAAGTGGTATAAGGAAAACGCCAGATATTCCCTAATCCCACCGCAGAACCAATGGCGGCAAAAATAAAGGCACGGCTACCCGAAAAGGTTTCACGTTTCGCTGACTGTGTCATATTACCACCTATGAATCGTTAAAAATGAATGAAAGCTAGGAATATAGCGGAATATTCTTTTTAGTCAATAGTTAAAAATATTAAAAACAAGGTGATTTTACCGCTGTTTTTAAGTTTTTATAGTTTTTAATTTTGGTTAATTTTATTTTAATAGAGTTAAATTCTAATTTGCTCTTTTTTATAAACAATGGTGCTAAAATCCCCGCCGCTCACCATATAAAAAACTAGTAGAAAAAAAGACCGCACTTTTTATTTCGTGATAAATTTTAAGGAGAAAGGGAATGAAAGTGCGGGGTGAAAAATAACGCAAAATCACACCGCACTTTGAGTGGTTTCACTTTCACACAGCGTTCAGCTTGATACAGCCTTGTATAAAAACGAAAGGATTTTGCGATTAAACAATGAACTTATTTTTCTAATAATGCTGCTACATCAGGCATTACCCCTCGCCATAAAGAAAAGGCGTGAGCCGCTTGCCCCACGAGCATTCCGAAGCCATCGCTATAGTGTTGCACGCCATTTTGTTTGGCTAGGGCGATAAATGGCGTATCTGCCCCTTTGCTGTATAGCATATCGTACGCCGCTCCTGCTTGTTGCCAAATGGCAGGATCAATCGCCACGGTTTTGCCTTGCAAGCCTAATGAAGTGGCGTTAATAATCAGGTCAAATTTTTGCACGGGAATGGCATCGAGGGTACAGCCTTGAATGTCGCCCCCTTGAATATCGCTATAAGGACGAAATTTTTCCGCTAATTCAGTGGCTTTGCTTAGGGTGCGATTGGCGACGGTGATCTGTTGCTGAGCTTGTAATAAAGGCAAAAGCACGCCTTTTGTTGCCCCGCCTGCCCCTAAAATCAAAATAGATTGATGAGGCTGAAGCCAGCCGAGCCGTTGCAAATCACTCACCAGCCCCGCACCGTCGGTGTTGTCTGCGTAAAGCGTGCCATCAGGCAATTTTTTCAGCGTATTGCACGCCTGAGCGAGCAAACAACGTTCGCTATGTTGATCCGCCAGTTGAAAGGCACGTTCTTTAAATGGTGCGGTGATGTTACAGCCTTTCGCCCCTTCAGCAAAAAAGGCAAGCAGTTGCTGTTCAAAATGTTGCTCATCACCGAGCATTGCGACATAGTCTAAATTTTGCTGGGTTTGCTGAGCGAAAACGCGATGAATTTGTGGGGATTTGCTTTGTGCAATGGGGTTGCCCCAAACCGCATATTTATCCATAAAAAATCCTTATTAACCTTGACGGAAAAGCTGTTGTGTAAAAAGATCCCGTATTTCAGAGGGATTATTCGCCCCACCCACCGCCATTTCTAACGCTGGGAAGTCTTGCCCAAACTGGGCTTTCACCTCGCAAGCGGTACGACAAGGGGGCAAGCCGGTTAAATTCGCACTGGTTGAAGTGAGCGGAAAGCCTGCTTGCTCACATAATATTTTTACCGCAGGGTGATCGGAAATCCGCACCGCAATGGTGGGAAATTGCCCCTTGAGAAAATCGGGGGTATGACGATGAGCTGGCACAACCCAAGTGGTGGGGCGATCATAACGTGCCGTGAGCCGCTGCCAATGGGTTTCGCTAAATTCCCGTTCATCAATAAAAGGCAATAGAAAATCCAAGCTCGGAGCGATTAAAATCAATCCCTTGTGCATCGGGCGTTGCTTTAAATCGAGCAATTTTCGCACCGCACTTTCACTCTGCGGATTACAGCCCAAACCAAACACCGCTTCAGTGGGATAGGCGATGACCTCATTTTGCTTTAATTGCTCAATCACTTGAGCCAAATTTTGTGCGTTATTCATTTTCGGTTTCAAATTGATGATGACAAGCCTTGTTGGCACATAACCAAGTACGATGCAAAGTGCGGTCGGTTTTTTCTTCTTTTTTTAATGTACTAATTGGGTAAGCACATTTTGGGCAAGATACGGCATAGGGCTGGCTGGCAAGGGTAAATTTGCATTTCGGAAATTGATCGCAGCCGTAAAACACCTTGCCTTGTCGCCCACGGCGAGGCACTAATTTGCCCTTTCCACAGGCGGGGCAAGGCAAATGTTCCTGCTCTGGCTCAAGTTCTTCGTGTACGATGTAATCGCAATCGGGATAATGGCTACAACCGATGAACATTCCATATTGCCCCTGTTTTAATTGCAAAAAATGCCCGCATTGAGGGCAAGCTTGCTCAAGGGTTTTCAGCACTTTGGTTTCGCTGTGCGGATGCAAGGGTTTGATGAAATCGCATTGCGGATAAGCCGTGCAGCCTAAAAATAAGCCTTTTTTCCCTTTTTTAATTTGCAACGCCGCCCCACATTGCGGGCAATGTTCGGTGTGTTTGCTGGCTTGAAAGAGGCTTTTGTTCATTTTCCCATTCCTATTATGACAAAATGGTTACGCCCATTTGACGCAATAAGGTCGCGGTTTCAAAAATTGGCAGCCCCATAATGCCCGTAAAACTGCCTTCAATGTGCGAAATAAAAATTCCGCCCAGCCCCTGAATGCCATAAGCTCCCGCTTTATCCATTGGCTCGCCCGTAGCGATATAGGCTTGAATTTCTTGTAATGTCAATGGCTTAAAGGTTACATCGCTTGATTGAACCATCACTGCTTGGCGTTCCTCAAGGCTGACGCAAACGGCGGTGAGCACTTGGTGCGTGCGAGCGGATAGTTGCTCCAGCATTTGCTGAGCGTGCAAGGTGGTTTGTGGTTTGCCGAGAATTTGTTGATCGCACACCACAATGGTATCTGCGGAAAGAATCGGCAAGTGCGGTAGAAAATTCGGCTGATTTTGCAGTGCCTGACGTGCAGCGTGTTTTTTTTCACAAGCCATTCGGGCGACATAATCCGCAGGTAGCTCATCGATTTTCGGCGTTTCATCAATATCAGCATTAAAGGTGGCAACGCATAGCCCCAACTGCTGTAAAAGTTGCAAACGGCGTGGGCTTTGCGAGGCGAGATAAAGTTGTGGGTTTGACATAATTACCGCGTTAAAAAATGCTAAAATAAGGCTATACTTTATTATAGTTTGCTAGAAATTTCATCTGAAAAATCCACCGCACTTTTATTTAACCAAAAGTGCGGTGTGAATTTTCAGCATTATTTCATCACTCGCATTTTAGGAAAAAGAATGATCGAATTAACCCAATCTCAATGGCTTTATGTGGCGATTTTTTTGTTGATAGTCTGCCTCGTGCTGTTTTTTGTTAGTGCAAAACATCAGCGTGATAAACAAGAATTAGCACAGGATTTAAATAAAAATATCAATGATTTCAATCAGCTACTTGAAAAATATGAAACCCTCTCACAGCTTAAAAATCAGCTTGAACAAGATAAAGTGAAAGCGGAAACCAACGCGGAGGGGTTGCAAGTGCGGCTTGGGGAGCGTGATGAAAAAATCACCTATTTGCAACAAGAATTGGACGAAGAGCAGGCACGCCATAATGATGCCACCTCGCAAGTTTCCACAATGAAAGAGCGTTTTGGTATTGCCACCGCCCAAGTGCATAGCTTGCAAACCCAGCTCAACCGCAACCGCGAAGAACTCAGCCAAAAACAGCAAGAATGTGCAAATTTAAGCGAAAAATCCACCGCACTTTTACAGCAACTCACGGAGCTAAAAACCAGCTTGAGCGAGAAAGAAAAGCATTTTGCTCAGCAACAAGAAGATTTTATTAAAACCAAACAACAACTTAGCGTGGAATTTCAAAATTTAGCCAATCGTATTTTAGAGGAAAAAAGCCAGCGTTTCGAGCAAACCAATCAAGCCAGCCTCGATGCGTTATTGAAGCCGTTCCGTGAGCAAATTGAGGGCTTCCAAAAACGGGTGAACGATATTCATTCGGAATCTTTAAAAGGGAATGCCAATTTAGAAGCGGAAATTAAAAAAGTCCTCGAAATCGGGCTGAATATGTCGCAAGAAGCGAATAATCTTACCTCTGCCTTAAAAGGGGAAAAGAAAACCCTCGGCAACTGGGGCGAAATTCAGCTTGAGTGCGCCTTGCAATTAGCAGGCTTGGTGGAAAACGATCATTACAAGGCACAAGAGCATTTCCGCAATGCGGAGGGCAAAGCTAATTACCCTGATTTTGTGGTGTATTTGCCCGATAATAAACATTTGATTATCGACAGCAAAATGTCGTTAGTTGCCTATGAAAATGCGGTGAGTGCCGACAATGAACAAGCCCAACAACAGTTTTTGCGTGAGCATCACAAAGCGATCAAGAATCATATTGATGATTTATCCCGCAAGGATTACAGCAATTTAATTGGCGTGCATAGCCCGAATTTTGTCTTGATGTTTATCGCCGTTGAGCCTGCCTATATTGAAGCAATGAAACAAGATGACAATCTGTTCAATTATGCCTATGAAAAAAACGTGATTTTGGTTTCCCACACCACCTTAATGCCGATTTTACGCACCGTGGCGAATTTATGGCGAATTGAACGAGGCAACGCTGAAGCTCGTGAAATCAGCGGAAAAGCGGGGGAGATTTATAATCAAATGTGCCTCGTGGCAGAGCGTCTAGCCAAACTGGGCAACAGCCTCGCCACCGTGAGCGGACATTACAACCACACGGTTACCGCCTTTGCAGGGCAACAAGGCTTGGCAGGAAAAATTGAACGATTTAAAGATTTTTCTGCCAAAGCCAATAAAGTGATGCCACAGGTGGAATTACTGCATAACGATTTAGATCTAGCAAAACTCAGTGCCATTTCTGAAACACAACTTCATTCACAACGCGATGAATAAAATCATTGCTATTTAAAGGAAAAGCGGGTAATTTCACCGCCCGCGATAACATTATTTGAATAGGGAAAATATGCAACAACAGCCGTTAAATAATAAAGTAAAATACAAAACCCCAGCGATCTTTAGCCAAATTATTTTCGCCAGCCGTTGGTTACAACTGCCGATTTATCTGGGCTTAATCGTCGTGCAGGGGATCTACGCCTACAAATTTATGAAATCCCTTTGGGAACTTATCAGCAACCTACAAGAGCTGGATTCCAACGCCATTATGCTTTCCGTGTTAAACCTGATTGATGTGGTGATGATCGCTAATTTGTTGGTTATGGTGATTGTGGGCGGTTACGAGATTTTCGTATCCAAGCTGCATACCGAAGGCCACCCAGACGAACCCGAATGGCTCAGCCACGTGAATGCCTCTGTGCTGAAAGTGAAGCTCTCAATGTCGATCATCAGCATATCTTCCATTCATATGCTACAAACTTTTGTCAATGCCGCCAATATGCCCGAAGCCACAATGAAATGGCAACTTTTGCTCCATCTTGGCTTCCTCGTATCTGCCATTGCAATGGCTTATACGGATAAAATTTTGTACAGTACAAGTCACAAAAATCATTAATATTATTAGGATCTGTTTACAATAAACTTAAATATCGTAATAGGCTTGAAGGGATTTCGTGCTGTATTCGTATGGAATGCCTTCAGCGTGATTTACCTGCTGAGTTTAGCTTGTTGAACACGATTTATCTCAGACTCATTCTTTGGTTTAAGAAGATCGTTTGACAAGCAGCATTTGAACTTGTGACATCGCAGTTATATTCGTTGGGGATATTTATGTTTGGTTAAGCTTTGAACTCAACAAATCAACTAGACCTCGTAATTTATTAGAGCCTTTATTTTCAATAATTAATTTAGGGGCTGTAGTAGATTAGCAACAATGCTATACTACAAAAATGAAGATAACATATTGTAAATTAAAGAAATCCATACAGAAAAAACTACTTGAGTTTTTTGTCGCAGAAGTTACTGCAAGAACAGCAGCAAATTTGCTAGATATTCAACCGAATACAGCCGCTTTGTTCTACCATAAAATCAGGCTTGTGATTGGCTATCATTTATCCCTTGAAGTTAACGAGATTTTTGAGGGGGAAATTGAACTAGACGAAAGCTATTTTGGTGGTCATCGAAAGGGAAAACGAGGACGAGGACGAGGAGCGGCTGGAAAAGTTGCTGTTTTTGGGTTACTAAAACGACAAGGAAAGGTATTTACTGTTGTGGTTGAAAACACCAAGAGTGAAACATTACTCCCTGTTATTAAAAGAAAAATCAAGCCTGATAGCTGGGTTTATACGGACACTTATCGCAGTTATGATGCACTTGATGTGAGTGAATTTCACCACGAACGAATCAATCATTCCGAGCTATTTGCGGTGAAACAAAATCATATTAATGGCATTGAAAATTTTTGGAATCAGGCGAAGCGGATACTGCGAAAATATAATGGAATTAACCGAAAAAACTTTCCTTTATTCTTGAAGGAATGTGAATTTCGGTTTAACTTTGGGACACCAAAAGAGCAGTTAAAAATATTGCGAAAATGGTGTGAAATTTAGGGCTAATCTACTACAGCCCCTTAATTTAAGCTATCTTATAAAAATTTAAGTTTAAATTATCCTTCAAAAATAACCCTTGTCTCTAAAATGCTTCAGTTTATTGCGATTTTTTAGCATAAATCTTGAAAGCCTTCTTGAATAAAGGTATAAATACTATACTGTCTAATATTTGAACTTAGAATTGTTAGTATCTGTTTATATTTACCTTTTTTAGGTATATTTTTTGTTCTGATTTACGATCTACGTCGCAAAAATACGAGGGCAAAAATATCTATTTTAGTTTATTTTATATAGTACAAATTTACATGCTTTCAAATAGAATCATTGTTGTTTTATATCACTAATCGGAGGTGTAATGATGAATATTGCTGATAAAGTAACTTTTGAGATTCAAAATGAACTTAGAGAACTTATTGGAGAAGTTTCAGCGAAAGGTGTATTCAATGGGTATGGTATTTTTCACAAAAAATTAATGTTTGGATTATACCAAGATAATCATTTTTATTTGAGAGGTGTTGGTAAACTTGCTATATATCTGGAGGAACAAGGAGCCATATCTTATATGGAACATACTGATACCCCAGCTATTTATGGAGATAACTACTATCTTCTGACTGAAAAAATTAGACAGAATAAAAAATGGGGCTGTCCTAGATAACAACTAAAAAATCTATTTAGGTTAGAATGAACCAATGAGAAAAAGTCGTCTAAGTCAGCACAAACAAAATAAACTCATTGAGCTATTTGTTGCAGGTGTTACTGCAAGGACAGCAGCAGAGTTAGTCAATGTAAACAAAACGACTGCCGCATATTACTTTCATCGTTTACGCCAACTCATCTATCAAAACAGCCTTCACTTAGAGATGTTTGAAGGTGAAATTGAAGCCGATGAAAGTTATTTTGGCGGTGCTCGCAAAGGCAAACGTGGTTGTGGTGCGGCAGGGAAAATTGCGGTATTCGGGCTTCTCAAGCGCAATGGCAAGGTTTATACCGTTGCGGTTCCAAATACGCAATCTGCCACCTTGTTACCCATTATTCGGGAGCAGGTAAAGCCTGATAGTATTGTTTACACCGATAATTATCGTAGTTATGACGTGCTTGATGTGAGTGAATTTAGTCATTTTCGTATCAATCACAGCACACATTTTGCTGAAAATCATAACCACATTAACGGAATTGAGAATTTTTGGAGCCAAGCAAAACGCCATTTACGCAAATTTAATGGTATCCCAAAAGCGCATTTTGAGCTTTATTTAAAGGAATGTGAATGGCGTTTTAATTACAGCAACATAAAAAGTCAAATTTCTATTTTAAAACAATTGGTTAAAGGGAGTTTAGTCTAGTTATCTAGGACAGCCCCTAAAAAATTATATAAATCTCTTGTTTTATGGTCGATTGAACAAGTCGAGTCTGAACAGAAGAAAAAGGCTTTATCTAAGGAGGGGAGTATTAAAAATCTTATTAACTTATCTATTAAACATGAGCGATTACTCCACAAGATTGATGTTGATTCAGTTGAAACTTTTTTTGAGGTTGGACCAGCTCATTGTTATATAGAGCTTCGCAAGAGAGGATTCTCTGTAAATTTAGCTTTTTTTTGGAGTTTGACAGCAGCATATCTAAATAAGCATTTTACCTTATTGACGCAAGAAGAAAAAGATAACGCTTTAGAGTTGCTTAATGATTTATTGGCTAATGAGGGAATGAGGCAGATAAATTTAATAAAGGATTAATATTACTAATAAAAAGATAGCAAATTGAATTAGGGTGTTTGATTTTTG
The DNA here is from genome assembly GCF_900450705.1 of Avibacterium paragallinarum. GTDB lineage: Bacteria > Pseudomonadota > Gammaproteobacteria > Enterobacterales > Pasteurellaceae > Avibacterium > Avibacterium paragallinarum. The sequence continues at coordinate 390,612 of NZ_UGHK01000001.1, read as the reverse complement.
TGCAGTTGATAAAAAAAGACTTGCATCGATTTCAAAAATCCCTATAATATGCCGCACACAACGACGCGACGTTGTAAATAGTTTGAAAGTACACCTCGCGTCGTTCTTTTTTGCTCTTTAACAATCAATCAGACAATCTGTGTGGGCACTTGTTGAATTCTGAAAAAATTAAAGATTTATAAACAATGAGTGCGTAACTGAAATTCATCGTGATTTTAAATGAAATCACAGAGCTTTGTTAGTGTACGAATTGAGAAAGATTAAACTGAAGAGTTTGATCATGGCTCAGATTGAACGCTGGCGGCAGGCTTAACACATGCAAGTCGAACGGTAACGGGTTGAAAGCTTGCTTTCAATGCTGACGAGTGGCGGACGGGTGAGTAATGCTTGGGAATCTGGCTTATGGAGGGGGATAACCATTGGAAACGATGGCTAATACCGCATAGAATCGGAAGATTAAAGGGTGGGACTTTTTGCCACCTGCCATAAGATGAGCCCAAGTGGGATTAGGTAGTTGGTGAGGTGAAGGCTCACCAAGCCTGCGATCTCTAGCTGGTCTGAGAGGATGGCCAGCCACACTGGGACTGAGACACGGCCCAGACTCCTACGGGAGGCAGCAGTGGGGAATATTGCGCAATGGGGGGAACCCTGACGCAGCCATGCCGCGTGAATGAAGAAGGCCTTCGGGTTGTAAAGTTCTTTCGGTGGTGAGGAAGGTTGGTGTGTTAATAGCACACTGATTTGACGTTAGCCACAGAAGAAGCACCGGCTAACTCCGTGCCAGCAGCCGCGGTAATACGGAGGGTGCGAGCGTTAATCGGAATAACTGGGCTTAAAGGGCACGCAGGCGGTAAATTAAGTGAGATGTGAAATCCCCGAGCTTAACTTAGGAATTGCATTTCAGACTGGTTTACTAGAGTACTTTAGGGAGGGGTAGAATTCCACGTGTAGCGGTGAAATGCGTAGAGATGTGGAGGAATACCGAAGGCGAAGGCAGCCCCTTGGGAAGCTACTGACGCTCATGTGCGAAAGCGTGGGGAGCAAACAGGATTAGATACCCTGGTAGTCCACGCTGTAAACGCTGTCGATTTGGGGATTGGGCTTTAGGCTTGGTGCCCGTAGCTAACGTGATAAATCGACCGCCTGGGGAGTACGGCCGCAAGGTTAAAACTCAAATGAATTGACGGGGGCCCGCACAAGCGGTGGAGCATGTGGTTTAATTCGATGCAACGCGAAGAACCTTACCTACTCTTGACATCCTAAGAATCCTGTAGAGATACGGGAGTGCCTTCGGGAGCTTAGAGACAGGTGCTGCATGGCTGTCGTCAGCTCGTGTTGTGAAATGTTGGGTTAAGTCCCGCAACGAGCGCAACCCTTATCCTTTGTTGCCAGCACTTCGGGTGGGAACTCAAAGGAGACTGCCAGTGATAAACTGGAGGAAGGTGGGGATGACGTCAAGTCATCATGGCCCTTACGAGTAGGGCTACACACGTGCTACAATGGTGCATACAGAGGGAAGCGAGCCTGCGAGGGGGAGCGAATCTCAGAAAGTGCATCTAAGTCCGGATTGGAGTCTGCAACTCGACTCCATGAAGTCGGAATCGCTAGTAATCGCAAATCAGAATGTTGCGGTGAATACGTTCCCGGGCCTTGTACACACCGCCCGTCACACCATGGGAGTGGGTTGTACCAGAAGTAGATAGCTTAACCTTCGGGAGGGCGTTTACCACGGTATGATTCATGACTGGGGTGAAGTCGTAACAAGGTAACCGTAGGGGAACCTGCGGTTGGATCACCTCCTTACCAAATAGAATAGATGAGTGCTCACACAGATTGTCGTGATGGTTGTTAGACAATAAATAGCAAATAGACAGTATCGTTGTGAAAGCAACGAAAAAAAAACCGAAAAAAAGACCGCACTTGCGGTACCCTTGTGGGTCTGTAGCTCAGGTGGTTAGAGCGCACCCCTGATAAGGGTGAGGTCGGTGGTTCAAGTCCACTCAGACCCACCACTCATTGCTGGGCAATATCCATGATTGAGTGAATGAGGGGCGGTTTAGGAATAGAATTGGGGATATAGCTCAGCTGGGAGAGCGCCTGCCTTGCACGCAGGAGGTCAGCGGTTCGATCCCGCTTATCTCCACCAAATCATACCATTTAATAAAATCATTGCTAAGTATTCTCATATTAGATAACCGAGTAAGAGAGAATATTTACCAATGATAATGAAAATTATCGAATTTGCTCTTTAACAATAGAAAAACAAGCTGAAAACTGAAGAGACTTTCAAGCTAATGAGGGAGTGGTGAGAGTAATAGAACTGCTTTCTGATTAAATTGAAAAAGTCTGAGTAAAAAGACTTACTTGAACAAAAGCAAGTAAGCGTTCTCAGCGAGAGAACAACTTCGGGGAAAAATCCTTGAGGTTGTATAGTTAAGTGAGAAAGCGTACAGGGCGGATGCCTTGGCAATCAGAGGCGAAGAAGGACGTGCTAATCTGCGAAAAGCGTGGGTGAGTTGATAAGAAGCGTTTAACCCACGATGTCCGAATGGGGAAACCCGATAGGCGAAGAGCCTATCATTGCGAGGTGAATAAAATAGCCTCGTAAGGCGAACCGGGAGAACTGAAACATCTAAGTACCCCGAGGAAAAGAAATCAACCGAGATTCTGTGAGTAGCGGCGAGCGAAAGCGGAGGAGCCAGTAAGTAATAGCAGCAGAGATAGAGGAATTGTCTGGGAAGGCAAGCGACACAGGGTGATAGCCCCGTACTTAAAATCCAGGCTGTGGTACTAAGCTTACGAGAAGTAGGGCGGGACACGAGGAATCCTGTCTGAAGATGGGGGGACCATCCTCCAAGGCTAAATACTCCTGATTGACCGATAGTGAACCAGTACTGTGAAGGAAAGGCGAAAAGAACCCCGGTGAGGGGAGTGAAATAGAACCTGAAACCCTGTACGTACAAGCAGTGGGAGCCCGCAAGGGTGACTGCGTACCTTTTGTATAATGGGTCAGCGACTTATATTTTGTAGCGAGGTTAACTGAATAAGGGAGCCGAAGGGAAACCGAGTCTTAACTGGGCGTTGAGTTGCAAGGTATAGACCCGAAACCCGGTGATCTAGCCATGGGCAGGTTGAAGGTTGGGTAACACTAACTGGAGGACCGAACCGACTAATGTTGAAAAATTAGCGGATGACTTGTGGCTGGGGGTGAAAGGCCAATCAAACCGGGAGATAGCTGGTTCTCCCCGAAATCTATTTAGGTAGAGCCTTGTGTGAATACCTTTGGGGGTAGAGCACTGTTTCGGCTAGGGGCCCATCCTGGGTTACCAAACCGATGCAAACTCCGAATACCAAAGAGTAATGCACAGGAGACACACGGCGGGTGCTAACGTCCGTCGTGGAGAGGGAAACAACCCAGACCGCCAGCTAAGGTCCCAAAATCTATATTAAGTGGGAAACGAAGTGGGAAGGCTTAGACAGCTAGGATGTTGGCTTAGAAGCAGCCACCATTTAAAGAAAGCGTAATAGCTCACTAGTCGAGTCGGCCTGCACGGAAGATGTAACGGGGCTAAAATATAGTACCGAAGCTGCGGCATCAGGCGTATCACTAATACGCCTTAACGATTAACCACTTGCGAAGCAAGTGGGTAAAGCGAAAAACACGTTGAGTGTAATGGCAAAGAATCGAAGAGGGATATTAGTGATACGTCTGTTGGGTAGGGGAGCGTTGTGTAAGCGGAAGAAGGTGGTTCGAGAGGATTGCTGGACGTATCACAAGTGCGAATGCTGACATAAGTAACGATAAAACGGGTGAAAAACCCGTTCGCCGGAAGACCAAGGGTTCCTGTCCAACGTTAATCGGGGCAGGGTGAGTCGGCCCCTAAGGCGAGGCTGAAAAGCGTAGTCGATGGGAAACGGGTTAATATTCCCGTACTTGGTAAAGTTGCGATGTGGGGACGGAGAAGGTTAGGTTATCGACCTGTTGGAAATGGTCGTTTAAGTTGGTAGGTGGGTGAGTTAGGCAAATCCGGCTCACCGTTAACACTGAGAGATGATGACGAGGCACTAAGGTGCTGAAGTAACTGATACCACACTTCCAGGAAAAGCCACTAAGCTTCAGGCTTTACTAAACCGTACTGAAAACCGACACAGGTGGTCAGGTAGAGAATACTCAGGTGCTTGAGAGAACTCGGGTGAAGGAACTAGGCAAAATAGCACCGTAACTTCGGGAGAAGGTGCGCCGGCGTAGATTGTAGTGACTTGCTCACGAAGGTTGAACCGGTCGAAGATACCAGCTGGCTGCAACTGTTTATTAAAAACACAGCACTCTGCAAACACGAAAGTGGACGTATAGGGTGTGATGCCTGCCCGGTGCTGGAAGGTTAATTGATGGTGTAATCGAAAGAGAAGCTCCAGATCGAAGCCCCAGTAAACGGCGGCCGTAACTATAACGGTCCTAAGGTAGCGAAATTCCTTGTCGGGTAAGTTCCGACCTGCACGAATGGCATAATGATGGCCAGGCTGTCTCCACCCGAGACTCAGTGAAATTGAAATCGCCGTGAAGATGCGGTGTACCCGCGGCTAGACGGAAAGACCCCGTGAACCTTTACTATAGCTTGACACTGAACCTTGAATTTTGATGTGTAGGATAGGTGGGAGACTGTGAAGCGGTAACGCCAGTTATCGTGGAGTCGTTGTTGAAATACCACCCTTTAACGTTTGATGTTCTAACGAAGTGCCTGAAACGGGTACTCGGACAGTGTCTGGTGGGTAGTTTGACTGGGGCGGTCTCCTCCCAAAGAGTAACGGAGGAGCACGAAGGTTTGCTAATGACGGTCGGACATCGTCAGGTTAGTGCAATGGTATAAGCAAGCTTAACTGCGAGACAGACAAGTCGAGCAGGTGCGAAAGCAGGTCATAGTGATCCGGTGGTTCTGAATGGAAGGGCCATCGCTCAACGGATAAAAGGTACTCCGGGGATAACAGGCTGATACCGCCCAAGAGTTCATATCGACGGCGGTGTTTGGCACCTCGATGTCGGCTCATCACATCCTGGGGCTGAAGTAGGTCCCAAGGGTATGGCTGTTCGCCATTTAAAGTGGTACGCGAGCTGGGTTTAGAACGTCGTGAGACAGTTCGGTCCCTATCTGCCGTGGGCGTTGGAGAATTGAGAGGGGCTGCTCCTAGTACGAGAGGACCGGAGTGGACGCATCACTGGTGTACCAGTTGTCTCGCCAGAGGCACTGCTGGGTAGCTAAATGCGGAAGAGATAAGTGCTGAAAGCATCTAAGCACGAAACTTGCCTCAAGATGAGTTCTCCCTGACTTAAAGTCAGTAAGGGTTGTTGGAGACGACGACGTAGATAGGCTGGGTGTGTAAGCGGTGTGAGCCGTTGAGCTAACCAGTACTAATTGCCCGAGAGGCTTAACTATACAACGCTCAAGGGTTTTGGCTTGTTTTTGTTAAAGAAGTAAAGAACGAATAGAAAAGATAAAGAATGTAAAGAATTTAAAGAATTATCTTGGCGGCGAAAGTGCAGTGGACCCACCTAAATCCATGCCGAACTTAGAAGTGAAACGCTGTAACGCCGATGGTAGTGTGGGAATTTCCCATGTGAGAGTAGGACACCGCCAGGTTTTGAATGAAAGAAGAACGCCATTGAGGGAACTCGATGGTGTTTTTTGTTGTTTCTTATGTTTATATTTTCTTGTATTTTTGGGCTTACTGGATATTGCATTTTATCCTTTAAATAGGCTAATGGGATTTACCTCAGTTGATTTTGAGAAAGTTCTAGTAGCTATAAATATCATTTAGATGAGTATTATAAGATGTACTTATATCAGAAAAAATCTGACAAAATTACACCGCACTTTGGTTTGGTAAGTTTAATCACTTTTTTAGAAGAAAATACGGCTTGAGGGTTAGTTTTATCTTGCATTCATTGCATTTTTTAAACACCTTATTAGGTATTTATCAATCTAAATGTAGACCTTAAGGGTGTTTTCATTTTTCCTTCATTACTAATTCTATGGGGCTCTATATCATATGTGTTTTTCCTATAGCTTAAAAAATGTAATCATTTCAAAATGACTCTTCTGGTCATTGAGTTAAATTGCTCTTTGCTGTAAACTAATGTCCCGTCTTACTATTTAGAATTATCAATTTTTCATCTCAACAATTAGGTTCTATTATGGCTACCAATTATATTTTTGTAACGGGCGGTGTGGTTTCTTCTCTTGGTAAAGGGATCGCGGCAGCCTCTTTAGCGGCAATTCTTGAAGCACGTGGTTTGAATGTAACTATTATGAAGCTTGATCCTTATATCAATGTCGATCCTGGTACAATGAGTCCAACCCAACATGGTGAAGTGTTTGTTACTCAAGACGGGGCGGAAACAGATTTGGACTTAGGGCATTATGAGCGTTTTATCCGTACCAAAATGACCAAACGCAACAATTTCACCACTGGAAAAATTTATTCAGAAGTGTTACGCAAAGAGCGTCGTGGTGATTATCTTGGTGCAACCATTCAAGTGATTCCGCATATCACCAATGAAATTAAAGCCCGCGTAATTGATGGAGCAGCGGGACACGATGTGGCTATCGTTGAAGTGGGCGGTACTGTGGGCGATATTGAATCATTGCCGTTCTTAGAAGCGTTACGCCAGTTAGCTGTTGATGTTGGGCGTGAGCGAACCATTTTTATGCACTTGACTCTTGTGCCTTATATCCCGACGGCGGGTGAGGTGAAAACTAAGCCGACTCAGCATTCGGTGAAAGAGTTGTTGTCTATCGGTATTCAGCCTGATGTGTTGATTTGTCGTTCAGATCGTATGATACCACCAAATGAGCGAAGCAAAATTGCACTGTTCTGTAATGTGCCAGAGCGTGCGGTAATTTCTTTAAAAGATGTGAATTCTATTTATCAAATTCCAGCCTTATTGAAATCCCAAGGCTTAGATGAATTTATTTGTCAGCGTTTTCGTTTAGATTGTCCAGAAGCTGATTTAAGCGAATGGGAACAAGTGCTTTATCAACAAGCTAACCCAACAGGCGAAGTTACTATTGGTATGGTAGGGAAATATACAGAATTGCCTGATGCTTATAAATCGGTTAATGAAGCATTGAAACACGGCGGGTTAAAAAATCGTTTGAATGTAAATATTAAATATATCGATTCTGAAGATGTAGAAAGTAAAGGCACGGAGGTGTTAGCTGGGTTAGATGGAATTTTAGTGCCGGGAGGCTTTGGATATCGTGGTGTAGAGGGGAAAATTCGTACAGCACAATATGCCCGTGAGAACAATATTCCTTACTTAGGGATTTGTTTGGGAATGCAGGTGGCATTAATTGAATATGCACGTCATAAAGCGGGATTAACGGAAGCTAACTCCACGGAATTTGATAAAGACTGTAAACAACCTGTGGTAGGTTTAATTACTGAATGGCAAGATGCGGAAGGCAAGATTGAAACCCGTAGTGATAAGTCTGATCTGGGTGGTACAATGCGTTTAGGAGCTCAACAATGCCACCTTGCTGAGGGTAGTCTTGCACGCGAATTATATGGTGCAGAAACTATTGAGGAACGTCATCGCCATCGCTATGAAGTGAACAATATCTTATTACCACAAATCGAAAAAGCGGGATTAAAAGTCACAGGCTTATCGGCGGATAAAAAATTAGTGGAAATTATTGAAGTGCCAAATCATCCTTGGTTTGTAGCTTGTCAGTTCCACCCTGAGTTTACCTCAACACCGCGTGATGGGCATCCGTTATTTGCTGGGTTTATCAAGGCAGCAAAAGACTACCAGCAAGGATAATGTTCCTAGTTAGCATTATTGCTAAATAATGTGGAACATTATATTTGGGTAAGGTCTGTAGCTTAATTCTTGTATTATAAGGATTAAGCTACATTCTCTATGCCTAATAAATAGCTTGGTTTATTCGCTAAATTCTGTACATTCAGAATTCTTTATTTGTAAGTTTGAGCTAGAGAATATGGGATTAAACCAATTATTTAATTTAGTAGAGAGACGATCGATACCTTGTTTTTTTAATGCTGAGAAAGCTTCAACCTGAATATCTCCTTGGAAAGGCAATATGGCTTCTCGTACTATTTTTACCTGTTTATTTGTAACATTTTGGCTCAGTTTATCTGCTTTCGTGAGAAGTAATAATACAGGTAAATTGGCAGAAACTGCCCATTCAATCATTTTCTGATCTAAATCTTTCAGTGGATGGCGAATATCCATCAAAATCACTACGCCAGCAAGGCATTCTCGTTTTTGTAGGTATTCTCCAAGTGCTTTTTGCCATTGAATTTTCATTTGTTCAGGTACAGCAGCATAGCCATAACCCGGTAAATCAACCAATTTGCAGAGAGGCTCAATTTCAAATACATTAATTAATTGTGTTCTTCCTGGAGTTTTAGATGTACGAGCTAAGTTTTTTTGATTAGTTAACGCATTTAGAGCGGTAGATTTTCCAGCATTAGAGCGTCCAACAAATGCAATTTCTATACCACTGTCTTCAGGAAGCATTTTTATATTAGGGGCACTAGTGAGAAAATGTGCTTTATGGTAGTTTAATTTGAAATTATTCATTTTTTATTTTTCAGTAGTTTAATATTATGCGTAGCATACCTTATAAAAGTCAAAGTAACGATTGAAAAATAGCGTATAAAGTAAAAAAAGTTATTCTTTTTTCCAAAAATAACGAAATTCTTTTGGTGTCTGCTTTTGTTCTTTCTTAAATACAGAATAAAAATATTGCAGGGAAGGGTAACCACAAACATCTGCAATTTCTTGAATTGAAATATCTGAGTATTTTAAAAGTGAAATTGCTCGTGCCATTTTTTGCTGATGAATGACCTGATGAATCGTTTTATTCATTTCTGCTTTAAAGCGTAATTCTAAATTGCTGCGTGAGATTCTTAAGTGATCTAACACTTGTTCTACTTTAATACCTTGGCAGGCTCGTTGGCGAATATAGTGCATAGCTTGCATTACTAATGGATCGCTAAGGGAAAGATAATCTGTCGAGCTTCGAGCCTCAACTTTTAAAGGTTGAATTAATATGGTTTTATTATTAAGGGTAATGCCATTTAATTGGCGATGTAATAATTTTGCGGCCTGATAACCAATTTGTTTCGTGCCTTGGGCTACAGATGAAAGAGAAATGCGAGAAAGATATTGGATAAGTTCTTCATTATCAATGCCAATAACGCAATATTGCTCAGGAACGGCAATTTTAGCTGTTTCACAGGCTTGTAGTAGATGTCTTGCTCTTGCGTCTGTTACCGCAATGATGCCTGTATGCTGTGGTAAGGATTGAATCCATTGAATTAGATTAGTTTGAGCTTGACGCCAATTTTGAGAATTTGTTTGTTCACCTTGGTAAATATGTATTGGGTAAGCATATTTATTCATTAAATCAACAAAAGCATTTTGTCGTTCTATAGACCAATGTTTTTGGCGATTTTCTGTGGGTAATCCATAAAAAGCAAAGTGATTTAACCCTTTTTGTTTAAGATGTAAAAAGGCGGTTTCAATTAAAGCGTAATTATCTGTGGCTACATAGGGAAAATGTGGATAAAAATCAGGATTTTGGTAGGAACCTCCAACTGCAATAATTGGCACATTAATATTTTCAAGTAGTTCCACTGTTTCAGGATCATCAAAATCAGCAATAATGCCATCAATAGAAAGACTTTGGATAGTTTTTTTATGGTACACAAAATCATCTTCCATAAAAATATCCTAGGTACATTGCGAGGCTTGTAGATATTGTCCAACACCTTCTACAACTTGACGATCATAAACTTTATTTGCATTAAAAAGCAAAGCAATGCGGTAAAACTTTCCTATGTTTTGCATATTATTCGTTCCTGTCGCTCAAACCACATTAATAGCATAACGGAATTTAGAAAAATTTAAACCTTGTTTCTGTTAAAGTGCGGTGTAAATTTTTTGAATTTTTATACCGCACTTAATGTTTATCTAGTTAAAATCCTTTTAATCGCTGATAAAGTTGATGATAGCGTTCTCGTTTTTGTTGGTATTGTTCGTAGACTTGAGCGTTTGGTGTATAAACTTCTTCCAATGGTAGATTACGACAATAGGTGGAAATCTCTTCTTTCGGGTTTAATGCAATTTGTGCTAATTTTGCCGCACCTAATGCAGGGCCAACATCACCACCTGTGCGGTATTCAAGTGTTCTGCCTGTAATATCTGCTAATAATTGTCGCCAGTAAGCACTTTTTGTGCCACCACCAATGAGGCTTATACTTTCAGCCGTTGCCCCTGTTTCATGTAATACATCAATCCCATCAGCAAGTGCAAAACTTACCCCTTCAAGTACCGCTTTAGCTAATGTAATATTGCTGTCATTATGGCTTAGCCCCCAGAATACACCTGTGGCATAAGGATCATTATGTGGGGTTCGCTCTCCAGAGAGATAAGGTAAAAACAGGGCTTGAGATGATGTTGTACAATGTGCCATTTGTTGAAATAACTGGCTAATATCGTTGTTCCCTATAATATTTTTTACCCAGTCTATTGCAGAGGCAGCACTTAAAATGACAGACATTAAATGCCAGCGTTCAGGTAAGGCGTGGCAGAAACTATGCACGGCTTTTTGTGGATTGGCGGTGAACCTATCGGTTACGACAAAATAGACGCCAGAAGTGCCTAAGGATAGCATTGCTTGCCCTGCTTGATATAGACCAATACCAATAGCACCAGCGGCATTATCCCCGCCACCTGCGACAATAGGAACAGAATTCATTCCCCATTGTTGTGCAATTTCTTGACGTAAATAGCCTGTGATTTGATTGCCTTCAAATAATTTCGGCATTTTATCTAGCTCTAAGCCTGTTGCCTCAAGTATTGTGTTATCCCACTGCCGTTTTTCCACATCAAGCCACATTGTGCCAGAAGCGTCTGACATATCAGAAGCGTATTCACCCGTCATCTTTAGACGTAAATAATCTTTAGGTAATAACACTTTATGAATTTGATTGAAGAGATGAGGTTCATTTCTTTGCACCCATTTTAATTTGGGGGCGGTGAAGCCTGGCATCATTAAATTGCCCGTAATTTGACGAGATTGGGGAACAAGATTTTCTAGCTCAGAACATTCTATTCCACTACGACCATCATTCCATAAAATAGCAGGGCGTAAGATGTGATCTGCTTTATCTAGTAAGGTTGCACCGTGCATTTGCCCAGTTAAACCAACAGCTTCGACCGATTTTAAATCGTGGTGTTGTGATAATTCAAGCATCGCGTAATGAGTGGCATTCCACCAATCTTCAGGATCTTGTTCTGACCACAGGTTTTGCGGACGAGAAATAGATAATTCCTTATGGCTAGTAGCAAGGATATGTTGCTCTTCATCAAGTAATACCACTTTTACACCAGATGTGCCGAGATCGATACCAATATACATAATTTTGCTCCTTGTTGTATGAGCAAAGGCTTGTAGATTGTTCTCTAAGCCTTTTTGTTAGAAAAATTAACGATAGATATAACGATTAATGAGATTTTCTAAATATTCTTGCTGACCAGATACAGGCTGTGGATTCAGATTTTGTGTTTCCACTAACTGTGTCAAGTCTTCTAATGACGTATTGCCAGATAAAATCGCTTTTCCTAACTAGCTGTCCCAGCCAGAATAGCGTTGTTCAACAAGTTTTTGTAGTTGTTGATCTTGAATCATATCGGCGGCACGTCTTAATGATAGAGCGAGGACATCGATTGCCCCAATGTGTCCATAGAATAAATCGTAAGGATCAATACTTTGGCGACGAATTTTGGCATCAAAATTAAATCCGCCTGTAGCAAAACCACCATTTTTGAGAATTTCATACATCACGAGCGTATTTTCTTCCACACTATTTGGGAACTGATCTGTATCCCAACCTGATTGTGGATCTCCTCGATTTGCATCAATTGAGCCGAAAATGCCTAGGGCGTAAGCAGTTGCAATTTCGTGATGGAACGAATGTCCTGCAAGCGTTGCATGATTTGCTTCAATGTTCACTTTAATTTCATTTTCTAAACCAAATTGTTTTAAAAAGCCATAAACCGTTGCTACATCATAATCATATTGATGTTTAGTTGGCTCTTGTGGTTTAGGTTCAATCAGTAATGTTCCTTTGAAGCCAATTTTATGTTTATGTTCAACGACCATTTGCATAAAACGACCGATTTGTTCACGTTCACGTTTTAGATCCGTATTCAGCAAGGTTTCATAGCCTTCACGTCCTCCCCATAAAACATAGTTTTCTCCGCCTAATTTTTGTGTTGCATTCATTGCATTAGTAACTTGTGCTGCCGCCCAAGCAAAAATCTCTGGGTTGGGATTGGTTGAAGCACCAGACATATAACGAGGATTGCTAAAGCAATTTGCTGTTCCCCACAAGAGCTTAACGCCTGTTTCTGCTTGTTTTTGTGCTAAGACATCGATAAGTGTATGGAAATTGTAGAGATATTCTTTAAAAGAATTTCCTTCGGGGGCAATATCAACATCGTGAAAACAATAATAAGGAACACCTAATTTTGTAAAAAATTCAAAAGCAATATCCGCTTTTTGTTTAGCACCAGCTAATGGATCGTTATTTTTTTGCCAATGGCGATTAAGTGAACCAACTCCAAACATATCATTACCATTCCAACAGAATGTGTGCCAATAACATACCGCCAAACGTAGATGTTCTGCCATTGTTTTGCCTAAAATGACCTCATCGGCATTGTAATAACGAAAAGCAAATGGATTGGTGGAATTAACGCCCTCATAGCGAACTTTTGTGATTTTATCAAAATAGTTTGTCATCATCGTTTCTCCTTATGGCATAAAATTTGTAGAAATCATTAACCAAAAAGAAGGGAGGCGCAATTACGTTATTTTATTTACCAATTAAGATTATTGTTTATTGTGTGCTGTATCACAAAAAAGAAAAAACATAATGGGAATATTAGATTTGATAATAGTAAATTGTTGTAGTCTGTTCTAAATTTTGTTTTATTTTAATGAGGGAGAGCGCTATGGAAATGTTCATATTTGATAAAATAATTGATCGTGCGGGCACTTTTTCTGCTAAATGGCAAAACCAATCTTCAATACATCCTGATTTTATTTCTATGTCAGTGGCCGATATGGATTTACCAGCACCAGAAGCATTGATTGAACAGCTTGCGACGTTTAATCATATGGGTATTTACGGTTATACGCAATTACCAGAAAATTATTTTGATGTAGTACGAAACTATCTTGAAAGACACTATAGTTATAAGGTGAAAAATGATGAAATTGTTTTTTGTCCACGAATTATTCAAGCTATTTCAATTTATTTGCGTGAATTTACCCAAATAGGCGAGAAAATCTGTGTATTTACCCCTTCCTATTCGCCAATTATTAATGCTATTACGTTAAATAATCGTCAGTTTCTGCCTTGTCCTTTAGTATATAAAAAATAGGGGCTGTCCTAGATAACTAGACTAAACTCCCTTTAACCAATTGTTTTAAAATAGAAATTTGACTTTTTATGTTGCTGTAATTAAAACGCCATTCACATTCCTTTAAATAAAGCTCAAAATGCGCTTTTGGGATACCATTAAATTTGCGTAAATGGCGTTTTGCTTGGCTCCAAAAATTCTCAATTCCGTTAATGTGGTTATGATTTTCAGCAAAATGTGTGCTGTGATTGATACGAAAATGACTAAATTCACTCACATCAAGCACGTCATAACTACGATAATTATCGGTGTAAACAATACTATCAGGCTTTACCTGCTCCCGAATAATGGGTAACAAGGTGGCAGATTGCGTATTTGGAACCGCAACGGTATAAACCTTGCCATTGCGCTTGAGAAGCCCGAATACCGCAATTTTCCCTGCCGCACCACGACCACGTTTGCCTTTGCGAGCACCGCCAAAATAACTTTCATCGGCTTCAATTTCACCTTCAAACATCTCTAAGTGAAGGCTGTTTTGATAGATGAGTTGGCGTAAACGATGAAAGTAATATGCGGCAGTCGTTTTGTTTACATTGACTAACTCTGCTGCTGTCCTTGCAGTAACACCTGCAACAAATAGCTCAATGAGTTTATTTTGTTTGTGCTGACTTAGACGACTTTTTCTCATTGGTTCATTCTAACCTAAATAGATTTTTTAGTTGTTATCTAGGACAGCCCCTCTATTTTTTATTTCCGGATTGCATTAGATTTAGAAAATCAATTTATAGTAGTTGTAGATAGAAGTGAGTCTTTGTTATTAGAAGAGAGTTATATATAGCACTATAGTTACTTTAGTTTTTTAGAATATCAGAAAATTTAAAAATGTTATTTTAACTAAAAAAATAACGTTATCTTTTAGATTACAATTATTTTGCAAGGTAAATTTTGCCTATGATACACTTCGTTTTTTAATTTTTTAATCTATCATCATTATGCAATTAGCCCAATCTTCAAAAAACGCCCCTTTCGCTCAATCTGTTCTTGCTTGGTATGATAAATTTGGGCGTAAGCAGTTGCCTTGGCAGCAGAATAAAACCTTGTATGGCGTATGGCTGTCGGAGGTGATGTTGCAACAAACCCAAGTGGCGACGGTGATTCCTTATTTCGAGCGTTTTATGCAAACCTTTCCCACCATCACCGCCCTTGCGAATGCCCCGCTTGATGAGGTTTTGCACCTGTGGACAGGCTTAGGCTATTATGCTCGGGCGAGGAATTTGCATCAATCCGCACAAGTGATTCGCGATCAGTATCAAGGCAATTTTCCTACGGAATTTGAGCAGGTGCAGGCGTTGAAAGGCATTGGGCGAAGCACGGCGGGGGCGATTTTATCTTCTTGTTTGAATGCCCCCTATCCGATTTTAGACGGCAATGTGAAGCGTGTGTTATCTCGTTATTTCACTGTGCAAGGCTGGGCGGGTGAGAAAAAGGTGGAAAATCAACTGTGGCAGTTGAGTGCGGAGGTTACGCCAAAAGAACGGGTGGCGGATTTTAACCAAGCGATGATGGATATTGGGGCGATGGTGTGTACACGAAGTAAGCCGAAATGCGAGCTTTGCCCTTTAGCTACAAAGTGCGGTGCAAATTTACAGCAAAATTGGCAGGATTATCCCGCAAAGAAACCGAAGAAAGCCCTTCCTGAGCGACAAAGTTATTTTTTAATTTGGCAGGAAAAGGGGAAAGTGATTCTGGAACAGCGGGAAAACGCGGGGCTGTGGGGCGGGCTATATTGCTTCCCTCAATTTGAAAATAAATCGGCGTTGCTGGATTTTTTAGCGAGCCGAGGCGTGAAGTTTTACCAAGAATGGACAGCGTTCCGCCATACCTTTAGCCATTTTCATTTGATGATTCACCCGATTTATGTGCGAGGTGATGAACAGCCCGAAGATTGCGATCGCACGGATTGGCAGAAGGTTGGGGAAAATCACGCGAAGTATGAATCTTCTATACAAAGTGCGGTCAAATATTGGTATGATCCGCACAATCCAGATCAAATCGGGCTGGCAACGCCAGTCAAAAATCTTTTATTACAATTACCAAAAGGAAACACATAATGGCAAGAACGGTATTTTGTGCTTATTTAAAACAAGAAGCGGATGGGCTTGATTTTCAGCTTTACCCTGGGGAATTAGGCAAGCGTATTTTCGATCATATCAGCAAGCAGGCTTGGGGCGAGTGGCTCAAAAAACAAACAATGCTGGTGAATGAGAAAAAATTAAATATGATGAATGCTGAACATCGCCAATTATTAGAGCAAGAAATGGTGAATTTTCTTTTTGAAGGCAAAGAGGTTCAGATTGATGGCTATGTTCCACCCGCAGAAAAATAATTTATGAAAAAATACGTTGTTGCTTTGATTATTCCTTTTTTGTTTGCCTGTGGAGGGTCGAACCATAAAGGAACGGATTACGATGAACCCTTTTCCAAAGACACGCAGGGTCTGGATATTTTAACGGGACAGTTTTCCCATAATATCGATCAGATTTGGGGGGTAAACGAACTGTTGGTGGCGAGCCGTAAGGATTATGTGAAATATACCGATAGTTATTACACCCGTAGCCACGTTAGTTTTGATGAGGGCGTGATTACCGTTGAATCTCAGCAGGATACCTCACGTTTGCATAATGCGATTGTGCATACGCTACTAATGGGGTCTGATGCTAAAGGCATTGATTTATTTGCTTCTGGCGATGTGCCGATTAGCTCTCGTCCTTTCTTAGCGGGGCAGGTGGTAGATAATTTCGGGCAGCAAATTACTAATGAATTTGTCGCGGGCAACTTCGCTGATTATTTAATTAGTAATAAACTTCAATCTCGCCGTTTAAGTAATGGGCGATTAGTGCAATTCGTGGTAATCCCAATGATTGCCAACCACGTTGCTGTGCGGGCACAAAAATACATTCCAATGGTACGCCGTGCCGCCAGAAAATATAACCTTGATGAAAGCCTTATTCTTGGCATTATGCAAACAGAATCAAGCTTTAACCCTTATGCGATTAGCTATGCAAATGCCATCGGCTTAATGCAAGTTGTGCCACATACCGCAGGACGTGATGTGTTCCAAATGAAAGGGCGTGGTGGCCAGCCATCAAAAAGCTATTTATTTGATCCTGAAAAAAATATTGATGCAGGAGCTTCATATTTATGGCTGTTACAAAATAAATATTTAGATGGCATTACCAACCCAACCTCAAAACGTTTTGCAATGATTTCAGCCTATAACAGTGGGGCGGGTGCGGTATTGCGAGTTTTCCACGAAGATAAAGAGAGGGCGATTGCCCAAATCAACCGCTTATATCCTGAGCAAGTGTACCGTATTTTAACCACATCACACCCATCGGCACAGGCAAGAAATTATCTGATCAAAGTGGATAAAGCACAAAAAAGTTATCGTGTAAGACGTTAGCTTTTTTTCGGCGGTTGTGTTTTTTAGGCGATTTTTGTTTTATTTCTACGCGTTTCGAATGTTAAATATTCAAACGAATAAAAAAATGCAAAAAAGTTGAAATTAATGATTGACTTAAAACGGGAAAAATCGTTTAATACGCACCACTGATGAGTTGCCTCGATAGCTCAGTCGGTAGAGCAGGGGATTGAAAATCCCCGTGTCGGTGGTTCGATTCCGCCTCGAGGCACCACTACTCCTCCTTAGTTCAGTCGGTAGAACGGTGGACTGTTAATCCATATGTCGCTGGTTCAAGTCCAGCAGGAGGAGCCAAATTTTAGGCCGCTGATGAAAATCAGCGGTTTTTTTACGAAAATTTAATGATAAGATTGAGTTTGCCTAGATAGAAGAGCAGAAGTAAGTAGTAGAGCTTATATAAGGCATACATCTGGTTCTACTTAGTCAGTAATTTGCTCATCTTGCCACTTGAGGGAATAATTAGTTTTATATTCTTTCTCTATATAATACCGCATTTTATCTCGTCTTTTTCTTTCTGTTTTTATTATCTATCCCCTTGACGAATAAGCGATTGAAGCGTAACATTCCGCACGATTTAGCAACAAGAGGACACACACTTTGGACAGTCATAGTCGATACCAATATCTTTAATATAAATCTCGTCCTCAACTTATCGGCGGGATTTCGCAGGTAAGTTTCATTACCAATATTAGGTATCTTTAATTAAATAATCAAAATTTACACCGCACTTTTATATCGATTATTTAGTTTTCTTTTGTTCATCGGGTTTGTTCATAATCCCCCAAGGAGTATGACAAAATGATTAATGCTTTTGCATTAGAGAAAGCACGTTTAATTCGGCTTGATGACGGCGATGAAAATCTCAATGCCGCTATTTGGATTGATTTATTAGAACCTTCAAGTGAAGAACGTGAAATGTTGCAGCAGGGACTCGGGCAGAGTTTAGCATCATTTCTTGAACTGGAAGATATTGAAGCATCTGCACGTTTTTTCGAAGATGAAGATGGCTTGCATCTGCACTCTTTTTTTTATTGTGAAGATGAAAATGATTATGCTGATATTGCCAGTGTGGCGTTTACTTTGCGTGATGGGCGTTTATTCACCCTGCGTGATCGTGAATTGCCTGCATTCCGCCTTTATCGAATGCGTTCGCGTAGCCAACGATTGGTGGAATGTAACGCCTATGAAGTGCTATTAGATTTATTTGAAACTAAAATCGAGCAATTAGCAGATGTAATCGAAAATGTTTATGCGGATTTGGAAAAATTAAGTCACGTTATTTTAGAAGGTAAGCAAGGGGAAGCTTTTGACGAAGCCCTCGCCACGCTCACAGAGCAAGAAGATGCCAGCTCCAAAGTGCGTTTATGTTTGATGGATACTCAGCGTGCGTTGAGCTTTTTAGTGCGAAAAACCCGCTTGCCAACCAACCAATTAGAGCAAGCACGGGATATTTTACGCGATATTGAATCCCTCCAACCGCACAATGAATCCCTATTCCAAAAGGTGAATTTCTTAATGCAAGCGGCGATGGGTTATATTAATATCGAACAGAATAAAATTATGAAGTTCTTCTCGGTGGTGTCGGTAATGTTCCTGCCAGCTACGCTGGTTGCCTCTACCTATGGAATGAACTTTGAGTTTATGCCAGAATTGCATTTAAAATATGGCTACCCAATGGCGATTGGCTTAATGATTGTCGCCGCTCTCACGCCTTATATTTATTTTAAACGCAAAGGCTGGTTATAGTTTTAAGGAGAACACAATGGGCTTAAATTCCCTTCAATTTTTGTTGTACACTCTGATTAATGTGTACAGTTTTGTCGTAATTTTGCGTGCGTGGTTTCAGTTTAGCCGCGTAGATTTTTACAACCCGCTTTCACAGAGTATTGTCAAATTTACTCAGCCGATCCTTGCTCCAATGCAAAAAATGTTGCCTACTTTCAAGGGCATTAACACCGCTGCCCTTGTCCTTTGTATCCTACTTGGCACGGCAAAATATCCATTAATCAGCTTGCTCGGCTCAGAACAAATCGCCGCCGCCCCACTGACTTATGTTTTTATCGGATTGCTACACAGTTTGAGAACCTTAGGCGAAACTATTATCTATGTGCTGTTTATCCAAGCCATTTTAAGCTGGTTTAATCGCGGACAAAACCCTTTACAATACACGCTTTATCAGCTTACTGAGCCACTGCTCAACCCAATTCGCCGCATTTTGCCTAACACAGGAATGATTGATTTTTCCCCAATGCTTTTAGCGTTTATCCTGTTTTACGGTAATCGAGTAATGTATGACATCGCCCCAATTTTATGGCAATTTGCCTAATGAAGGCTGTTGAACAAACCCCACAAGGGCTTCGGTTGAGGATTATACTGCAACCGAAAGCTAGCAAAGATCAGTTGGTTGGGCTGCACGATAGCGAGCTAAAAATCACCATCACCGCTCCGCCAATTGATGGAAAGGCTAACGCACACTTGCTCAAATTCCTAAGCAAAATTTTTAAAGTACCGAAAAGCCACATTGTTCTTGAAAAAGGCGAACTCAATCGGCATAAACAAATATTGATTATTTCTCCTAGAATTATTCCGAATGTCCTAATGGCATTATTGTGATGAAGGTATAAGTAATTTTATAAGTTTAGTCTTAGCTATATTTTTTGGCAGAAAACCACGCAGAAATATAACCGATGAAAGTACATATTATAAGTAGGCACAATAATTCGCTGAATTCTATACCCTGTAACTCAAAATTTACAGAAAAAATAGTTGTGATATATTGTATTGAATTTGCAAGATAGTTGGTAATTACGGCACTAAAGATGGAGGCGATAAATCCTCCAAGTACAGCGTAAATTATACCTGTGTAAATGAAAGGTTGGATGATAAATTGCTCTGTAGCTCCGAGTAATTTCATTATATCAATACTATATCTCTGACTATATACATCTGAACGTATGCTGTTACCAATAACTAAACATACGGAAATGATCATTAAAATTGTACAAATTAAGGCAATATGTGCGACTAGCCAAGAAAGAGCGGTAAGTTTTTCTAATGTATTATTATCTAATTGAATGTCTTCTATTCCTTTTATTTTGATTAATTGTTTTTGTAGTTCATTGATTTTTTCTCTTTCATTATAGGTGTCTGCTAGTTTAATAATAATTATGGCTGGTAGTGGGTTGCCATCTAAAATATCTAAATGTTCTCCAAAACCTGACCAATGTTTGAATTCCTCTAAACTTTCTTGTCTAGAAATATATTTTAGGTCTTCTATACCTTCTTGCTTACGAATTTTATCAACAATTAAGTGAGAATCTGATTCAGAAAGATTTTTGTGTAAATAAATAGTCAGTTCAGTTTTGGGATAAAATTGTATTTTAGCTAAATAAATATTTTTCCATAGTAAGTAACTCACAGAAGGTAAAGTCAAGGATGAAGCAATAGCTAATACCGTAAATAATGTGGCGTATTTTTTTTTAATTAAATCTTTAAGCACCATTTTTAATAGATAGCAGGTTTGTCTTGTCCAAGAGCGAGTTATAGAACGAGAATGCATTGATGTTTCCTCAACGTAAATAGCCTTGTTCTAGAACTAAACAAGGTTTTGGTTTTTGATGGATAATGTTGGTATCGTGAGTTGCGATGAGTACTGTCATTCCTAAGTGATTAAATTCTTCAAAGAGATTAAAAATATTCCTAGAGATTATATTATCTAAATTTCCGGTTGGTTCGTCGGCAAGTAATAATAGAGGTTTATGTACTATTGCACGTGCGATAGCTACGCCTTGTTGCTCTCCTCCGGATAAATGTACTGGTAAATAATTTGCTTTTTCGCGTAATCCTACACGGTCCAGAGCTGCTAAAGCACGCGATAACGCCTCTTTAGGTCTGAACCCAGAGATGATTAAGGGGAGTGTAACATTATCGACCACTGAGCGATCTGTTAATAATTGATAGTCTTGATGTACCATACCAATTTGTCTTCGTAAGAAAGGTAGTTCGTGTGTGGATAAACGCGTAATATTATAACCATTGAACCAAATTTGTCCGCCATTAGCTCGTTCAGCTCCCATAATTAATTTTAATAATGTGCTTTTCCCGGCACCAGAATGACCTAATAAATAAGTCATACTTCCTACGGGAAGATGAAAACTGATTCCTTGTAAAGCTTGTTTCCCACCTAAATAAGCTTTACTGATATTGTCAAAGCGTATCATTTATACAATCTCATTTTTTATATTAACATCATAATTATATCTAATATTATTATTCTCTAAGCAATAAAATTTATCTGATTATTATAATTAAAAAGAAGAAGGCGATTTTTGTCTTATTAAGGTGAATATATTGATTACAGGTTTTGATTGATTTGGCGAAAAACTTAGGCACTAGTTCATCAAGAAGATCGGAGTCCGCAAAATCCTTTCTGAACAAAGTGCCTATGATTGTTTAGGATAAGTAGTAATTATAAAATTTCTTTCGCTTTAGCCACTACGTTTTCTACGGTGAAGCCGAAGAGTTTGAATAATTCACCTGCTGGGGCGGATTCACCAAAGGTGTTCATTCCCACAATGCGTCCGCCGAAGCCAACGTATTTGTACCAGAACTCGCTAATGCCCGCTTCAACTGCAACACGTTTGGTTACGCTGCTTGGCAATACGCTTTCGCGATAGGCTTCATCTTGCTTATCGAACACGTTAGTGGAAGGCATTGATACCACACGGATTTTTTTGCCTTCTTGACGAAGTTGCTCCGCCGCTTTCACCACTAATTCCACTTCAGAACCTGTCGCAATAAAGATTAAATCAGGTGTGCCTTCGCTATCGGTTAAGATATAACCACCGCACGCCACATCAGCCAATTGCGCAGGCGTTCTGTCCATTTGAGTAAGATTTTGACGACTGAAAATCATCGCACTTGGGCCATCTTTACGCTCAATCGCTGCTTTCCACGCAATGGCAGATTCCACTTGGTCACACGGACGCCAAGTTTCTAGGTTCGGAATTAAACGTAAAGAAGCGGTTTGTTCCACAGGTTGGTGGGTTGGGCCGTCTTCACCTAAGCCGATAGAATCGTGGGTGTACACAAAAAGCACACGTTGTTTCATTAAGGCTGCCATTCTCACTGCATTATGGGCATATTCCATAAACATTAAGAAGGTTGCACCATAAGGAATGAAGCCGCCGTGGAGTGCGATACCGTTCATAATGGCTGACATTCCGAACTCACGCACGCCGTAGTTGATGTAGTTACCATCTTGATTTTCTGTGGCACGAATAGGGCGTGAGCCTGACCATAAGGTTAAGTTTGACCCCGCTAAGTCTGCCGAACCACCTAAAAATTCAGGGAGTAACGGTGCATAGGCTTCAATGGCATTTTGTGATGCTTTACGGCTTGCAATGCTCGCAGGGTTGGCTTGTAATTTTTCAATAAACGCTTGACTTTCTGCCGCCCAGTTTGCGGGCAATTCGCCACTTAAACGGCGTGCAAGCTCTGCGCTTAATTCTGGATAAGCTTGGCTATATGCTGTCCATTTTTCATTCCACACCGCTTCTGCTTGTTTGCCTTTCTCTTTTGCGTCCCATTGGCTATAAATGTCCGCGGGAATTTCAAATGGGGCATAGTTCCAACCGAGATTTTGGCGGGTTAATGCGATTTCTTCATCGCCTAATGGCGCGCCGTGACTATCGTGCGAGCCTGCTTTATTTGGCGAGCCATAGCCGATAGTGGTTTTACAAATAATCAAGGTTGGACGCGCTTTTTCCGCTTGCGCTTGTTTAATAGCTTCTGCAATAGCTTCAGGGTTATGCCCGTCAATTTGCCCGATCACTTGCCAGTTATAGGCTTCAAAACGCTCTTTGGTGTTATCGGTGAACCAGCCGTCCACTTCACCATCAATAGAAATATTGTTGTCGTCATAGAAGGCGATTAATTTGCCTAAGCCCAACGTTCCTGCTAATGAGCAAGCTTCGTGGGAAATTCCTTCCATTAAACAGCCATCACCTAAAAAAGCGTAAGTGTAGTGGTCGATAACCTCGTGGCCTGGGCGATTAAATTGTGCCGCGAGAGTTTTCTCCGCAATCGCCATACCTACTGCGTTGGTGATCCCTTGACCCAATGGCCCCGTGGTGGTTTCCACACCCGGTGCATAGCCATATTCAGGGTGGCCCGGGGTTTTAGAATGTAATTGGCGGAATTGTTTTAAATCTTCGATGGATAAATCATAGCCTGTTAAATGTAAAAGGCTGTAAATCAACATTGAACCATGGCCATTTGATAACACGAATCTATCGCGGTTTGCCCATTTTGGATTGGTTGGATTATGCACTAAAAACTCACGCCACAACACTTCCGCAATGTCCGCCATTCCCATTGGTGCACCAGGGTGGCCTGACTTGGCTTTTTGCACCGCGTCCATACTTAAAAAACGAATAGCATTCGCTAACTCTTTTCGATTCGACATTTTTGTTCTCCTAATTATAAAGTTATCAAATGTAAAAGGGATTTGGGCTATTCTACTCCATTTATTGTGAAAAAATAGCAATTAATTTAATTAGTTTTTTATAGGTTTTGTGTTTCTTATGAAAGATATTCCACGTTTCCTTAAAAATCGTCGTTGTATAAAAATAATCGCCAAAAACGACCGCACTTTACCCCCAGCTCTTCTTGGAGGCTATGCACTATCTTGAGTGTTTCTATTAGTTTATTTACTGCCCATAATACGCATTTTTGCCGTGTTTACGCAAATAATGTTTGTCTAATAATTCCTGTTGCATTGGGGCGAGGTTTGGGTTGAGTTGACGGCTGAAAAGGTTCATATAAGCAATTTCTTCCAACACCACGGCATTATGCACCGCATTATCGGCATCCGTTCCCCAAGCAAAAGGCCCGTGCGAATTGACTAACACCGCTGGCACATCTTTCGCTTCGATTTGACGAGTGCGGAAGGTTTCCACAATCACTTTGCCCGTTTCCAGTTCATAGTCACCTGCGATTTCTTGTGGGGTCATTTGTCTGGTACAAGGAATGCTGCCGTAGAAATAATCGGCGTGGGTTGTGCCGAGAGGGAGCAAATCAAGTCCCGCTTGCGCCCATAGGGTGGCATGGCGAGAATGAGTATGCACAATGCCGCCGATTTCGGGGAATTGGCGATATAACTCAAGGTGGGTGGCTGTGTCGGAAGAGGGCTTTTTCGTTCCCCACACTCGCTCGCCCGTGTTCACGTCCACAATCACGATGTCGTCTGCAGTCATTGTTTCATAATCCACGCCAGAGGGCTTGATGGCGACCAGCCCTAAAGTGCGGTCAATTTCGCTCACATTTCCCCAAGTAAAGGTAACCAAATGATGTGTTGGCAAGGCTAAGTTGGCTTGCAAGACTTTTTCGCGTAATTCGGCTAACATTGAAATCCTCCTTCTAACATTTTTTGTTCTATCCAACGGCGTGCGTTGATAATTTCAGCAATCGGTTCATCGGCTTTTTCTGTCCACATTTCAATCAAAAATGCACCGCGATAATTCAGCTCTGCTAAGGTTTTAAAACAGGCGACAAAATCCACGCAGCCCTCGCCAAATGGCACATCACGGAACTGCCCTGCACAGCTTGGGGTAACTTTGAAGGTATCTTTCAAGTGAATAGCAGAAATTTTGTCAATGCCAAGTTTCAGCTCTTCTGCTACGTTGTCATTCCACGCACTGAGATTGCCAAGGTCGGGATAAACGGTGAACCAAGGGGAACGAAGCAAGTCGTCCCATTTTTTCCAACGGGTGATGGAACTCATAAATTGGGTGTCCATAATTTCCACAGCGAGGGTAACTTGATTGCTGGCGGCGAGTTCTACCGCCCATTCTAGCCCTTGTTGGAAGCGTTCGATTGTGCCGGCGTCTTGCTCTTCGTAATACACATCATAGCCCGCCAGTTGAATGGTGCGAATGCCTAAATCTACCGCCAACTGAATGGCTTTTTCCATGATTTCATAGGCTTTTTGCCGAGTGGCTTCATCGTGGCTGCCAAAAGGAAAACGGCGATGCCCCGAAAGGCACATTGAAGGAATGGTGATGCCTGTGTTGAGAACCGCTTGTACCAGCTCGAGGCGTTGGGCTTTCGTCCAATCAAGACGGCTTAGACGTTCATCGGTTTCATCAATGGACATCTCCACAAAATCAAAGCCACAGGCTTTCGCGATAGACAGCCTGTCTTGCCAGCTAAGATTTTTCGGTAAGGCTTTTTCATAAATGCCGAGTTTGTGTTTTCTCATCTTGTTATCCTAAAAATCATTAAAAATTCATACCGCACTTTTGTTATATCAGGGATTTAAGTGATTGAATAAATTGTTGATAACGTTTAAATTTTTCCTGATACACCGCAAAATGTTGCGGGTTTGGCATTACGCATTGTAAATTTAGGGATTGGGCTAGCTGGCTGGTGGTTTTGCCTTGTGAAGCAAGGTCAGCCTCCATTGCCATCATTGCCGCTCCAAAACAGCCTGTTTCTTCAATTTGTGGCACTTCCACCCGCATTCCCGTGAGATCAGCGAGCATTTGTATCCACACAGTCGATTTCGCAGGTCCGCCCGTAACGCGTAAAATTTCCGTGTGCGGGAAGCGTTGCAACATTCGGTCGAGGTGGGTTTTCATACTGAACAGCACGCCCTCGTAAATGGCTTGAAATAGGTGCATTTTGCTGTGATGAGCCTGAATGCCGTAAAAGCCCGCTTTCATTCCTAGCCCCGCATTCGAGCCGTATAAAAACGGCACAAAAAGTACCGCACTTTCGCTTATCGGCAACGCTGCCACGCCGTCATTAATGGCTTGGTAGCTGAGATCGCCAAATTCTTTCACGAACCATTCCAAATTCCCCGCCGAGGTCGGGCTGGCTTCGTGAATAATAAATTTGCCCGCTTGAGCATAACGCCCATAAACAAAGGGAATGTCGGGGTGGTCTTCAATGCGATCCGTAACACCGCTCACCACCGACCAAGTGCCAAGCACCACGTTTAATTTACGTTCATCATCTAAGCCTGCACAAAGGGCGGTGGAAACTACATCAAACAGCCCGCCGACTACGGGCGTGCCTTTGGCTAGCCCCGTGAATTGTGCAGCCTCCGCTGTAACATAGCCTGCGATTTGGTTCGGTTTGATAATAGGCGGGAGCTTCTCCGTAATGCCAGATAAGCCGAGTAACTCCGCGAGTTGAGGATCATATTGTGCGGTGTTGATGTTGTATAAATTGGATTCCGAAATATTGGTTTCTTCGCAGCCCAGCTCGCCTGTGAGGCAAAATCGCAAATAGTCGTGCGACATCAGCACCGCCCCAATTTGAGCGTAGCGTTCAGGCTCGTAGTCTTTAATCCAACGCAAAATAGAAACAGGATGTCCCGTCCACAGGGTTTGCTTTGTGAGGGGATAAAGCCGCTCAGGAATGCCCTGTTGTTGCCATTGCTTCACAATGGATAAGGCGCGCTGATCAGAAGACAAAATCGCTCGCCCAAGGGGTTGATTTTGCTTATCCAACAAAAACGCCCCTTTGCCCTGTGCAGAAATCCCCACGCCTTTAATTTCTTTTGCGGCAATGCCACTTTGCTCAATTGCCGTTTTAATCACCGCCGCACAGCATTGCCAAAGCTGCGGCATATCTCGCTCCGCGTAGCCCGATTGCTCGCTGATTAATGCCACCGCCTCCCGCACGCAAGCCCGCATTGTCCCTTTTGCATCGAATAATGCGGCTTTGATAAACGTCCCGCCGCAGTCAATGCCAAGATAGTAAGTCATTTATGCTCTCCCAAAGATAAAAGGCGGTCGAAAAATCTTGAAAAATTCGACCGCACTTTGATTACTGTGCTAACGCATCAATCTCTTTCACTAAGGTGTCGCCGTGTTTTTCGATAAAGGATTTACGCACATCCGCTTCAATAATGGCTTTGAATGGGGCGGTATCCACTTTTTCGATGACTTCAACGCCCGATTTGCGTAAATTAGCGATGATGTCTTGTTCGTTTTTCTCGTTAAGATCCCGTTGATATTGCCCTGCTTCTTTGGCGGCTTCGACAATGGCTTGTTGCAGTTCTGGGGCTAAGCTGTCAAATTTCGCTTTGTTCATCACCACAATTAACGGCGTGTAGCCGTGGTTGGTTTGGCTTAAGTATTTTTGCACTTCATACAATTTCGCCGACCCAAAAATGCCAATCGGGTGTTCTTGTGCATCAACGGCACGGGTTTCCAACGCGGTATAAAGTTCTGAAAGTGGCATTGGCACGGGGTTTGCTCCAAGCAAGGTAAAGGCTTGAATATACATTGGATTTTGGTTGGTTCGCACTTTTAAGCCTTTGATGTCTTCAGGCTTGGTTACAGGGCGTTTTGAGTTGGAAAAGGCACGGAACCCTACGTCCCAAAATGCTAAGCCTTTCAGCCCTTTAGCTTCCAGATCTTTTAATAGCCCCTGCCCGATCTCGCCGTCTAACACTTTGTAAACGTGTTGGCGATCTTTGAAAATAAAGGGAATGTCGATCACGTTTAATTTGGGTTCTAAGCCCGTGAAATTCGGTGAGCCTGACATTTCGAGATCGATCGTGCCGCCACGCACCGCACTGATCATCGTTTGGGCATTACCTAAGGTGCTGTCTGGGAAGAGGCTTAATTTTAATTCGCCGTTGGTTTTTTCTTTGAGTAATTCATTGAATTTTTTCGCAGCGATGTGTTGGGTGTCGCTGCGTGGTGCTTCGTAGCCAAAACGTAAGGTTGTCGCCGCGTTGGCTGCGGCACTGAACATTACCGCACTGGCGATAACAGTAGCTAAGGTTTTCATTGTCAATAATTTCATAGCAATCTCCTTGAATTTACTAAGGTTGTAACCACGAGAGTGGTGTAAGAATCAATGATGGTACAAAGATGAATGTGAACAATAGAATGATCATCATCAGCATATAAGGCAGAATGCCTTTGGCCGCTTCGTCAAAAGGCAGTTTAGACACGCCCGTAATCACGTTTAACACGTTGCCAACGGGCGGGGTGATTAAGCCAATGGAAGTGTTCAAAATAAAGAGTACGCCAAAATACACGGGATCAATCCCTGCTTCTTCCACCAATGGCATTAGGACAGGGGTGAGAATCAGCACGGTAGGGGTGAGATCCATCACCATTCCGATTACAAACACCACAAGCATAATCACCATTAATAATAGGGTTGGAGATTCAATCAATGGCTCAAGTAATTCCGTCATCATTTGCGGTAATTCGGCGATTGTAATAAGCCAGCCTGTTACGTTGGCAGCAGCGACCAAAAACATCACCACGCCCGTGGTTTTCGCGGCGGAAAGTAACACTTTGTAAAGTGCGGTGATTTTTAGCTCACGATAAATAAACAGCGAAACGAACAATGCGTAAAAGGTGGCAACTGCTCCCGCTTCTGTTGGGGTGAAAATGCCTAAACGGAAGCCACCGATAATAATGACAGGCAACAACAACGCCCATATACTATTTTTGAAAGAAAGACATAATTCCTCTTTGCTCGCTTTAGAAAAGGTCATCAAATTCAACCGTTTAGCTTGCCACCACCAAAGTGCTGCCAAACAACAGCCCATTAATACACCGGGAAAAATGCCTGCGAGGAAAAGCTTGGTAATGGATACACCACTGGCAACCCCAAACACAATGAACGGAATAGAAGGCGGAATAATTGGGGCGATGATCCCCGCTGTGCCGATTAAGCCCGCTGAACGTCCGATGGGGTAGCCTGTGGTTTTCATCATTGGTAATAACATTGCGGCAACGGCGGCGGTATCAGCCACGGCAGAACCTGATAAGCTCGCCATAATCATCGCCGCTAAAATCGCTACAAAACCTAGACCACCGCGTTTATGCCCTACCAATTTCATCGGCAAATCAATAATGCGTTTTGATAACCCGCCTTCGTTCATAATCTCCCCTGCGAGAATAAAGAACGGAATTGCCATGAGCGAAAAGCTGTCTGCCCCACCAACAATTTGTTGAGCGAGAATTTGGGCGTCGAATAAATCCAAATGGATCATTAACGCCAGCCCACAAATCAAGAGGGAAAAGGCAACGGGAATGCCGAGAATAATCGCTCCAAGTAAGACGGAAAGGAAAAGCACGACGGTCATTGAATTTCTCCTCTCATCAGTAAAGTGAAGTTGGTGCAGAGGCGAACGAGCAACAACAGCCCGATGAAGCCGCCTGCGACTACGCAAGCGAGATAAGTGATCCCCTGCGGAAGCCCTGAGATCGGGGCGTAATTATTGAGGTTTAGCTCAAATTGCACCCACCCGCCAGCGGTCATTAAATAGCAACAAAAGAGCATTAAGCTATCAGTGATAAGGCTTAAAAGATGACGACCTAGAGGGGATAATTTGCTGGTTAAAAGGGTTACGCTGACGTGCTGATTTTCATTAAAGGCAAGGATTGCACCGAGAAAGGTCAACCATACAAACAAATAACGCGACACTTCTTCGCTGATATTAATGCTACTATTAAAGCCGTAGCGTAATATCACATTGAGGAAAACTAAACACGACATCGTGGCTAAAATCGCCACTACCGCGATACTGAGTAGTTTTCCAATCATTTGGATTAGGGATTTCATCTTTCACCTCACAGCTCACTGAGTGCAATTTTCACTACCACTTTGCGAATTTGGCAGGGTTTGTCATCAATACAAGCAGGGCGATGAATATCTTCAGGAAAGAAAATGGCGAAATTGCCTTTTCGCATTACCAATTCGCTTTCATTGTTCGCCGATTGATAAAACAAAATATCCCGCTCAGTGTTGTAATCTTGTGCGATGGGGTTTTCGCCCAAATCAGCGGCGACCCCAATCCGCTCTTGCCCTGAATGCAAATATTGCACATCAAGATAACGGCGATGCACTTCAGGCAAAATATCGGCTTTGGGTTTGGTGTGTAAATCCAAAACCTGAGCAAAAATAGACCGCTCTTTGATTTCATACGTCCCCGCAGGTAGCCGATCAAAATCCGTTTGTTTTAAATAAGCCAATGCGATTTGGATCGCTTTGGGAAACTGCGTGTCATTCACGTTATGAATATGTCCAAAATACATCGCTCTCTCCTCTTTTATCCACCGTTCAGGCACAACATTACAGGGATTTCAATTTCGCCCACACACTATCATCAACAGGAATGCCATTAGCTTTATTTTCAGCCAGAATGGTGGTGAATTCGTGTCCCGGCAAACGCACTGGCACCTCAGGATCGGCACGCTCTGCGGTTCGCACATAATCCATAATGCGATTGAGTTTTTCTTCTTTCGTTTTGCCATCAATCAAGCGATCCACCTCAATGGCGATAAACACTTGCGAAACGCAATATTCATCATCTTTGTCTTCGGTTACGGCGGCAGTGGATAAGCCGTTAGAAAGCAAGGTGGCGATCATATCTAACACAATGGATAGCCCCGAGCCTTTCCAGAAGCCCATTGGCAACAAACGGCGGTTTTGTTCTACGGTGGCAGGATCGCGGGTTAAATTGCCCTCATCGTCAAAGCCCGCATCAACAAAGGTTTGTCGTCCCGCTAAACGATGCACTTCCAACATTCCGTAGGAATACATTGAACAAGACATATCCACCATTGTGATCGGATTGGTCGGCACGGCGACAATAAGCGGGTTTGTCCCGATACGGCACTCTTTCGCCCCCCAAGGTGGCATTACCGCAAGAGCATTCGTCCAACAAATGCCGATATAGCCTTTCTCCGCTGCTTGCCAGCCATAACTTCCGCCCCGCATCCAATGATTGGCATTTCGCAATGCAACAACCCCAATACCATATTGCGAGGCAATTTCCATCGCCCGATCCATCATTTTTTTCGCCGTTAAGTTACCGATAGCTTGATGAGCGTCCCACTGCTCGATCGCTCCCAAAGACAAAGCTTTAGTTGGCACGGCTTCTGGCACAATATCACCATTTTCTAGCTGTTGAATAAAACGGGGAAAGCGGTTCACCCCGTGGGAATAAGCCCCTGCCTGCGTAGTATCAGCAAAAGCAGAGGCACATTCTTCTGCTATTTCTTCACACACATTGCGTGCAAGTAAAACGCGTTTAAATTCGGCTTTTAGATCTTCATAGGAAACTAACATAATGCCCTCTTATTTCATATTTTGAAACCATATTCCATAAATTACATTATTGAAGCTAATAAAGTCAATCTTACGGCGAAATAAAAAACTCTTTATAATCAATAGATTAAAATCTTTTTTCTGAATTTGTGATCTACTTCGCAATTTGTCAAAATAATATTTCACAATGTGAAATGGAGATAACGGGAAAATTTCGCTATACTTACGAACAAAAAATGAGGGGGAAAAAACGATGACTGATGATCGTACAAATGGAAATCAAAGCTTAATTCGTGGTTTAAAACTGCTCGAAATGTTAAGCCATTATCCGAACGGCTGCCCTTTGGCGAAGCTCTCAGAGCTGGCACAGCTTAATAAAAGTACAGTACACCGTTTACTGCAAGGGCTACAAAGTGAAGGCTATGTACAGCCTGCTTCCACAGCAGGAAATTACCGCTTAACCACCAAGTGTTTGAGTATTGGGCAAAAAATTTTGGTTTCCCTGAATATTATTAACGTCGCCGCCCCTTATTTAGAAGCATTGAACCTTAAAATTGGCGAAACGGTTAATTTTTCCAAGCGTGAACACGAACACGCGATAATGATTTATAAGCTAGAGCCCACCACAGGAATGCTCCGCACCCAAGCCTATATCGGGCAACGGTTGCCTCTTTATTGCTCCGCGATGGGAAAACTCTATCTCGCCTATGAGAAAAATAGCGATTACCTCACCCATTACTGGCACAGCCAGCAAGCAAACATCAAACCGCTTACTGCCAATACGGTAACGGATCTGCACTTAATGGAAAAAGAGCTTAACGACATTCGCCAAGAACAATTTGCGATGGATCGCGAAGAAAATGAAATCGGCGTTGTCTGTCTTGCCTGCCCGATTTTTAACTATCAAGGCAATGTGGAATATGCCGTATCCGTTTCAATGTCTTCCTACAAACTAAAACAAATGGGCATTCCTTACCTTTTAGGTGAAATCCAACAAACCGCCTTGGCGATTTCAAAGGAGTTGGGGTATGGGGGAAATGCATTTTTTAGTCAATAGTTTTGCTATTTATCTTATTGAACAGCTAAGATGAATGATTGATGTCTGAAAATGAAATCTCACCGTTGATATGGTATGCTTGAGCCAAATTATCCAACGAACAAAAGGACACTGGATTGAAAACGGCATTTAATCCCACCGCATTTGCTCCCGTTGCACTTTGCCCTTGTCAGTCGGGACAGCGTTATCAAGATTGCTGTCAGCCCTTGCATTGCGGACAAAAAGTGGCAGACACAGCGGAGCAATTAATGCGTTCCCGTTATGTGGCGTTTGTGCTGCAACAGATTGATTATATTGTAAAAACCACCGTGCCGAGCCAGCAAAATCTGCTCGATATCGCCGCCTTGCAACAATGGGCAGCTCAAACCCAATGGCAAGGTTTGGAGATTGTAGCACATCAGCCCGCTCTGGATAAAAACCATAGTGCGGTGGAATTTAAAGCCAAATTTGCCACTGAGCAAGGGGAGCAAATTCACCACGAGAAATCCTTATTTGTGAAGATCGGGCAACATTGGTATTTTGCCGATCCCACCGTGGGTTTGCCCGCGATGAAACAAGCCTGCATTTGCGGTTCGGGGAAAAAATTTAAACATTGTTGTGGAGTAATGTTATGTCAGTTCTATGGCGAAACCTAAGTTTATTTTTTAACGTATTTTGGTTGCGATTTAATCAAAATAAACTCAACCAAGCGGCGGGCTACCTTACTTATAGCACGATGCTTGCCCTCGTCCCGCTCATTATGGTGGTGTTTTCCATTTTCTCCGCCTTTCCCGTTTTCAATGAAGTAACGGGCGAGCTGAAACAATTCATCTTTGATAACTTCGCCCCGAATGCCAGTAATATGGTGGGGGAATATATTGACCAGTTTGTGGATAATTCCAAGCAAATGAGTGCTGTTGGGATCGTTAGCTTAATTGTGGTCGCCTTAATGCTCATCAACACCATTGACCGCACGCTCAACTCTATTTGGCAAGATAGCAGCATTCGCCCAACGCTTTTTTCCTTTGCCATTTACTGGCTGATTTTAACCTTAGGGCCGATTATCATTGCCACCAGCATCGGGATCAGCTCCTATGTAACTGCGTTGGCGAGGGATTTTCTACAGTCGGATATGGGCTTGCCCTTTGGCTTAAAATTGCTTTCCTTTATTCCCTTTATGCTCACTTGGTTTATTTTCACCCTGATTTATAGTGTCGTACCGAATAAAAAAGTGAGCATTAAACACTCCGCGGCAGGGGCGTTGGTGGCAGCGATTTTTTTCACCCTCGGCAAGCAAGCCTTTACTTGGTACATCACCAATTTCCCATCTTACCAGCTTATTTACGGGGCAATGGCAACTTTACCGATTATGCTGTTGTGGATTCAACTGAGCTGGATTGCCATTTTGCTTGGTGCACAACTTGCCGCTGTACTCGGCGATATGCGGCTGCTGAAAACAGGAAAACTGGAATTACAACAAATTAAGGAGCAATAATGATCGCATTAATTCAACGGGTTCGCCAAGCTAAAGTGGAAGTCGATGGCGAAATCACAGGACAAATCCAGCAAGGGCTACTGGTGTTGCTCGGAGTCGAAAAAGAAGACGAAGAGAGCCACGCCGATCGCCTGATGGAAAAGATGCTGAATTACCGTGTGTTCAGCGATGAACAAGGCAAAATGAATTTAAACCTGCAACAAATTCAAGGCGAACTGCTCGTGGTTTCGCAATTCACCCTCGCCGCCGACACGCAAAAAGGGCTACGCCCAAGTTTCTCCAAAGGGGCAACGCCCGAAAAGGCGGAACGGCTCTATAATTATTTTGTGCAAAAGTGCGGTGAAAAAATCCCAACCTCCACTGGCAAATTCACCGCTGATATGCAAGTTAGCCTCACCAATGACGGACCTGTCACTTTTTGGTTGCAAGTATAAAAGTGCGGTAGTTTTGAACGACGATTTTTTGAAAAACGATATCTCTGCTTTTCATTCATAAAATAAATGACAATATTTTACTATTGATTCGATAAACTTAATCTGACTGAAAATGGAAGTAACAATAAAAAAGAGTATGGAATATTACCACACTCTTTTTGTTTAACGTCTTGTTTTCTTAATTAGAAAGAGTTATTCTTCCCCCCCCCCCCAAGATACTCAAAGTAAAGCACTGTTGCGGCAACACGGGAATGTACGTTTAATTTTCTTAATAGATTTCGGATATGGACCTTCACTGTTTCTTCGGAAATGAAGAGGCGTGTAGCAATCTGTTTATTAGATAAACCAGTTGCAATAAGTTTAAGCACTTCCATTTCTCGTTCTGTTAATGTTTCGATTGGGTTTTGTTCTGGACGTTGCTCTAAGAGTAAATCTTTTATTGAATCACTCAAAATTATTTCACCTTGTGCAATTAGCTTAATTTGCTGAAGGAGTACATCAGGTTCTGTATCTTTTAGTAGATAACCATCAGCACCAGCATCGACCAGAGCAAAAACATCACTTTTAGCATCTGAAACGGTTAAAATAATAATTCGTGCATCAATGCCTTCTTCACGCAATACTTTTAAGGTATCTAATCCAGAGAGACCTTTCATATTTAAATCAAGAATAATTAAATCGGGAGAGGTGGCTAATGCAATATTTATCCCTTCAGTACCATTACTGGCATCTCCGATAACTTTAAACGTATCGTCTAACTCTAATAGTTGCTTTATGCCTCGACGTATTAATGGATGATCGTCAATAAGTAAAACTTTCATTGTATCTGACATTTTTCTCATTTTCCCCTGTTTATGATGACACCAAATGACTAAAAAACGGCACAATTTTTATTCCATTTGCACTAGGTAATATTTGATAAAACTGTGGATAGTTGAAATTTTTTGGCACAATTTTATACGGATTTTCGTTTCCATCCAACCCCGCTGATTGATAAATATAATTTATCTCTTGAATTTTTTGCTCTTTTTCCCCCTCACAATTGCGATAAATTTCGATATGATTTTTTTCATCTAAAATATAAACATTAAAGGTTTTATCTAAATTATTTTCAAAGAAAAACTGTAAAAAACCTTCACTAGCAAAGGTATCAATTTCATAAGGATATTGATGACGTGTTTGAGGAAGCACGGTATTATCAATAATATCTTGTGGTTCCACATCAAAATCGGCATTATCGATTAATGAAATATTTTGCACTTCCTGTAGGCTAATACCTCGCTCTTCAAAGAAGAATTGCCAGTTTTTTCCAGCAACACGTAATAGATTATTTTGCGGTATATCGCTAATACCTACTTGAATATTAATACATTTATTAATCAGAGCTGTAACAATATTGCGTAAGGTTTTTTGATAATATTTGCTGTAACAAAAGACATTCACGCTTTGTGGTGAAGTTGCTCCGCGATAAATTTTATTCGAGAGGACTTTTAATGCCAATAAAATGGCATTTGGACCTTCAAAATGCAAGGTGCGGATTTCATTCCATAAATTGCGATAGGTGAGATCAATGCTGCCCACTAAACTTTCTTCATCAGGTCCAAAGCTGAACAGATCGCTGGCAACAATGGTAGCTTTGGCTTCAGACAAATGGCGAGTTGGATCACGGGTAAGATTAATCGACACCACCAAATTTTTGATCTCGCAACTGTGGTTTAATTCCTCATTACTTGCTACTGGCACGGTGGCAGGTAGGGATAAACGCAAATTGGTAACAAATTGGCGGAGCTTGGCTAAATCCACGTTCGGGCTGAAAATGTACAGCTCCGTTTTCGGCGTGAGCAATCGGTTGAAATACGCCCACGCCACTAATTTGTTGAGATTTTCACTGTATTCTACATAGCGTTGTTGCTCAAAACCACGAATGTCTGGGGTTTGATTCACCAAATACCAGCCGTCTTTAAAAGTGCGGTTGTTTTTGACCTCAATAAATGTGATGGTATTTTCTGAGAGATCAGAAGAAATCATCGTATTGAGCAAAGTAATTTTGCCCGGTAATTCTTCAAAGGCAGTGTAAAGTTTGCGGGTTAGAATGCTAATATCTTGCGGCATTATGCTGGAATTGACCTTATATTTGCGGGCAAATTGCATTAAATGCCGATAGCTAAACATTAAAAATTTAATCAGATTATTATGGCTTTCTTTTACTCGTTTTATTTTCCAATAAGGTCGCTGATTAAGTTCCTGTACTAAGGCATTTGACCAGCCCCAAGTTTGAGCGAGGTTTTGCAACTGGGCTAATCGCCACGTTTGTCTATTCACTTTGACGTTGTATTCATTGGCTTTAATGTAAAAACAACGACGAACAAATTCCAAGCGGCGGAGGTCGTTAGTGTGAATTAAATAATTAGTTACTCGTTCCAACATTGTGAGGTAAGGATCAAAATGATGTTTTTTATCCCCACTCAATAAACGAGCTTTAAATTCTTGAGCAATTAAATAAGTGTCGGGATAATCAACGGAATAGGTTTCCAAAAGCAAAATTTTCAACACTGATTTATAAGGTGAATCGATCCCTTTATAGAGTTGCCATAGACTTGCCCCGAAATATTCATTAGCAGACAACGCCCCCAAGCCACCAAAATCCACCCAATCATTGGGATCAATGATCTTTTCTTCAATTAAGCGATGTACTTCATTTTCATACTCTTTTTCCTTTTCCACGGCTAAATGAAGCCACAACAAGGGCTTGCCCGCTAAGCGAATGGCAGAACGATAAAATTCATCAAGCAGCAGCATATATTGAGCTGAGCCACAATTTTCAGCGGTGAGCGGATCGGCATAGCGGATACAGCGGAAGCGTTGCTGATCGATTAAATATAAGCTGATTTCAACCCCAAGTGAGATCGCCCATTCCTGCAATGCCAATAATTTTTGGCGTAGCATATCGCGATCTGTTGGGCTGATTTGCTGATGATGACACACCCAAATATCCAGATCTGATGCGGACGTTTGGCTAATGGAGGCGATACTGCCCATCACATACACGCCAAGAATAGGGAAAAAAGTGCGGTGCGAAAACGGCGAGTTTTCCGCTTCCGCTAAGGTTAAATTAAATTGACGAGCGAGAAAATCCTGTTGGTAATCCGATAACACAAAATCAGCAATCCCTGCTGGGGCGTTTTCAATATAGCCCGGCAATGCACTGTGATTTAAGTGCAACAACAATGAAATGGTTTGGAAAACTTGATTAAATTGTGGCGAGCTGCCTGAAATTGCTCGCTCAATGCGACGTTTATCCAAATATTCAACTTGCTTTTTTGCACTATTGATGTCGTAATTCAATTTATATCCTAGGAAAAAGAGAATGATAATTGAAGAATTTCCTCACAATTGTGCAGGAAAAACCGAAGTATTACTCTATCACTTGCCCCGTCTGAAAGCAAAAAAATTAAATGAAAACTGACATTTTTCAGTAACAGTGATAGGATAAGCCAACTATTTCTAATCTGATTTTTGGCATAATGACAACAAAAACTTTGCTCAAAATTGCAACTCGCCGTAGCCCCTTAGCCTTATGGCAAGCAAATTACATTAAAGATCGTTTAACCCAGCTTTATCCGAACCTGCAAGTGGAACTGGTTCCAATGGTAACCAAAGGCGATGTAATTTTAGATACGCCACTGGCAAAAATTGGTGGAAAAGGCTTATTTGTCAAAGAATTAGAAAATGCGTTATTAACAGGCGAAGCCGACATTGCGGTACATTCAATGAAAGATGTGCCGATGACCTTTCCCGCTGGTTTAGGATTAAGCGTGATTTGCAAACGCGAAGAGCCGCGAGATGCTTTTGTGTCTAACACTTATCGCACTTTAGCAGAACTCCCTGCGGGAGCGGTGGTTGGCACATCAAGCCTACGCCGTCAATGCCAGCTCAAAGCCTTACGCCCTGATTTAAAAATTCAATCGTTACGCGGCAATGTGGGGACGCGTTTAAGCAAATTAGATAACGGCGATTATGACGCGATTATCCTCGCCGCGGCGGGCTTAATTCGGCTCGAAATGGCAGATCGCATCGCCTCTTTTATTGATACCGAAACCTCGCTCCCCGCAGCGGGGCAAGGTGCAGTGGGAATTGAGTGCCGTTTTGATGATGTCGCGGTACAACAATTGCTAGCCCCCCTTGCTGACCCCGAAACCACCGCATGCGTTTTGGCTGAGCGAGCAATGAATCACCACTTACAAGGCGGTTGCCAAGTGCCGATTGGCGGCTATGCGGTGGTTCGTGGCGATCAACTGTATCTTAAAGCCTTAGTGGGCAAGGTTGATGGTAGCCAAATTATTCGTGCCGAAGCACAAAGTGCGGTGCAAAATTCGCACCAATTAGGCGTGCAAGTGGCAGAACGCCTCTTACAACAAGGGGCAGATGACATTTTACGCACGCTCGGCGTGTAAAAGTGCGGTCGGTTTTTCACCTTATTTTTATGGGAAAAGGCAAATGGCAGTGTTAATTACCCGTCCTGATGAAAAAGGCACACAGCTTCTCGCAATGCTTAACAAAGCGGGCATTGCCGCCTTGTATATGCCGCTGTTTTCCATTCAAGCAGGGGCGGAACTCAACCAGCTTCCCCGCCAGTTAAACCAGCTCAACGCAGGGGATTATGTGTTCATTGTGTCGCAAAATGCCATTCGTTATAGTGATCAAACCTTGCAACAAGCGGGCTTTCCCTGGCGGGAGGATTTACATTATTTTACCGTTGGACGGCGAACCGCGTTGGCATTTGCCAGTCAAACAGAACGGAGCATTGCCTATCCCTTTGCACAAGAAACCAGCGAGGGGGTGCTAGCCTTGCCCGCAATGGCAGATTTACAAGGGAAAAATGTGCTGATTTTGCGTGGCAATGGCGGGCGAGCGTTTTTCGCTGAGCAAGCTATTCTACGAGGAGCGACCATTCATACCTTAGAATGTTATCGCCGTGAGCCGATCAGCTATGACAAGGCGGAACAAACCAGTATGCTGAAACGGGCAGGAATCAACCGAATTATTGTCACCAGTGCAGAAATTTTATCGTCATTGCTGGATTTTGTGCCAAAAAATGAACATAATTGGCTAACCTCTTGCAGTGTAATTACCGTGAGCAAACGTCTGAAACATCTTGCTCACGCAATGGGCTGGGAAAAGGTGATTGTTTCCCCTCGAGCCGACAATCCCACCTTGCTCGCCACCTTATTGCAACCTAATTCGTTTTGACAATCATAAGGAATACATTATGGCTAAATATCAGGCAAAAAAAGCGGGGCAGAATCCCGTTACGGAGAATACGCAACATAGCACAGCGGATAACGCTCAGCCCGATACTGAGGCAGAAGCAACAGTAGATGCAAAAATAGAGGAAAACACTGAGACGCAAACTGAGATGCAAGAAAACAACGCAATAGACAATGCCCAAACCCAAGACAATACAAAGGAACAGCCAATGCAAGAAAAACAAACGAATATAATCAATGAACCACCTGTTCAAGCTGAAAGGGTGATCGTCAAAAAAGGGGGCAAAGGTATTGCTATTTGGGCTTTACTCGTCGCCTTAGGTTTAGGCGGGGCGGGCTATTATTTTGCTGAACAGCATTTAACACAAGTGCAAGGCAGACTCACCGCCTTAGAACAGCGTGCTGTGCCTGCTAATGTGCAAGGTTTGATGGATAGCGAGTTGGCGACATTGAAACAAGCTCAATCGAAAATCGCACAACTGACGGAAACCAGCCAAGCCACTAATGAAAAACTCATCGCGTTAGAAAAAATGGTTGCCATTAAAGAGCAACAAATCACCGCTCTGCAAAGCCAAGTCAGCACGTTGAGCAACGCCCAAAAAGCTGCTCAGCCGAATGATTGGTTACTGTCTGAAGCGGATTTCTTATTAAACAATGCGTTACGTAAATTAGTGCTGGATAATGATGTGGATACCGCGGTTTCGCTATTAAAAGTAGCAGATGAAACTCTGAGTAAAGTGTCTGATCCTCGCGTTATCAATGTGCGTACTGCCATTAATAGCGATTTAAAGCAACTCTTATCCGTTAATAACATCGATCAAAATGCCATTATGCAGCGTCTTTCACAGCTTGCGAACAACGTGGATGAATTAACCGTGCTAAATGTAAATTTTGATGATCCAAATCCCGCTAACGAAAAATTAAGTGGTTCTTGGGACGATTGGAAAGAAAATGCAGAAAAAAGTGCGGTGTCTTTTTTGAATCATTTTATCCGCATTACACCAAAAAATGCCGATAGCCGTGCCTTGCTTGCACCAAACCAAGATATTTATTTGCGTGAGAACATTCGTCTGCGTTTACAGCTCGCAATTATGGCTGTGCCTCGTCAGCAAAATGACCTTTATAAGCAGTCTTTAGAAATGGTTGCCTCTTGGGTGAGAAGTTATTTTGATACCAATACCGAAGTCGCACAAAATTTCTTAAATGAAATTGATGAATTGGCAGATCAATCTATCTATGTTGATGTGCCAAACCATCTTAACAGCTTGAATTTACTTGATAAATTGCTAAACAAACCATCGCAAGAAGTACAAAAAATTGAGCTTTCTGTTGATAAAGAGGTCGCAAAAGAAAATACAGAAGAAATCAAAACTGAAAGCCCAGCCGAATCAGTGAACGCCGCGGCAGAAGCGAATAGTGCGGAACAAAATAGCGACAGCTCAAGCAACGAAACACCAAACAACGAAAACAAAAGTGCGGTAGAAAAATCACCAGAATCTGAAGCCCCACAACAGTAGAGGAAATAGCAATGTTTAGAACCCTATTTTTAATGCTGGTGTTACTTGCCGGCTTAATCGCAGGCCCTTATTTATCGGGCAAACAAGGCTATGTGTTGATTGAAACTAATAGCTACAGCATTGAAATGTCCATCACCACCCTTGTGATTTTCTTTGTGATCGCAATGGCGGTGGTGTATGGTATTGAGTGGATCATTACCAAATTCGGCCGTTTAAGCAACAGCACTTATGGTTGGTTCTCTCGCCGTAAACGTCTTAAAGCACAAAAACAAACTCTTGAAGGTTTAATGCTAATGGACGAAGGGCAATATTTTAAAGCCGAGAAATTGATTGGTAAGAACGCCAAACATTCTGATGAGCCGGTGTTGAACTTTATTAAAGCCGCCGAAGCTGCCCAACAGCGTGGTGATGAATTTAGTGCTAACCGTTACCTTATCAAAGCGACCGAACTGGCTGGCACGGATAATCTGCTTGTCGAGATTGCACGCACGCGAATTTTGTTACAGCAAAATAAATTACCTGCCGCACGCAGTGCTATTGACAGCTTGCTTGAGATGACAAGCCGTAATAAGGAAGTGTTAAAACTAGCAGTAAATATTTATTTAAAATCTCACGCTTTCGAAGCCTTGGATAAAATTTTGGATCAAGTGGAAAAATCAGGGCTTTATTCCGACAAAGAATTTACCACCTTACAACATCGTGTTGAAGATGGCTTACTTGATGAAAAAATGAATGAAGAAGGCGTGGACGGCTTGCTTAAATGGTGGGACGATCAACCGCGTAAACGTCAAAATGATCTTTATGTGAAAGTGGGATTAATTCGCCGTTTAATTGACAGTGATGATCACGAAACCGCCTATAAATTGATCTTAGAAGTCTTGAAAAAAGTGGACGACAACAGCCCACTGGCACAACAACTTTGCACGCAAATTACCCGTGTTCAACCAGTAGATAACAGTAAATTGCTGAAAATTATGGAAAAACGGGCGAAACAAAGTAAAGATCAAGGCTGTTGTTGTACAAACCGTGCTTTAGGCTATTTGTATGTGCGTAATGGTGAATTTGCTAAAGCGAGTGACGCATTTAAGAAAGTGCTGGAAAATAAATCACAGCTTGAACCAAATGATATGACAATGGCAACCTATGTGTTTGAGCAAAACGGTGAAAATGAATTGGCTAAACAACTTCAGCAAGAAAGTTTGAAATCTGCTATGTCGGTGCAAAACTTAGCCCCTGAAGAAAAGGAAAAAACGCCAGAAAATTCCACCGCACTTGCACAAACCACAGAAGCTAAAAATCCTTAAGGTAAACCCAATGCCCTGTCTTTCGGGGCATTTTTCTTTATGATAAAACTTCTAGATAATATCCAACAATTTTTGCAACAACAAACAGTGATGAGCATTGCCGTACATAGCGTACAAGGCTTTTGGGCAGCCAACTGCTTTTATGTGTTTGATGACAGCAATATCAGCTTGATCTTCTTTTCTTCCCTTTCCACCCAACATGCACAAATTATGCGGCAAAGTGATCTGGTTGTTGGCACGATCGCTACTCAAACGGATCAAGTGAGCGAGATTGAAGGCGTGCAATTTAAAGGGCGTGCCATTTTGCTTAATGAAGATACCTGAAAATCTGCCCTTAAACGCTATTATGAGCGTTACCCCTTTGCACGTTTAATGAACACGGATTTATGGAAAATTGAGCTTGATGAAATCAAACATACCAGCAATAAATTCGTTTTTGCCCAGAAAACTTACTGGAAAAGAGAAAGTGCGGTGTAATTTTTGATTATTTTCCCCAAACTCACAAAAATTGCTTTTCTTTCTAGCAAAAAAGGGTACTATATGCCGTCTTTTGTAGGGCTTCGGCTTTACGAAATCTCTGTTTTCCAAATTGGAAAAAATAAAAAAGCTGAAACGCTTTTTTTAATAAGTAGCGAGTCAAAATGCCCCATGGCATCTTATTTTGAGAATAAGAAAGCTTAGGCTTCCCGCAAGGCACCCGACTTATTTTTTTAACCTCCTATTGAAGGTATAGATTAAATGACAAACACGCCTGTAAATCCAATCAACAACGCAACTAACGATTATTATCTCAACCGTCAAAATGCGATGGAATCAAACGTTCGTAGTTATCCTCGCAAACTCCCTCTCGCCATTGCCAAAGCCAAAGGCTGCTGGGTAACGGATGTGGAAGGGAATGAATATTTAGATTGCTTAGCTGGTGCAGGAACATTAGCCCTCGGGCATAATCACCCAGCGGTGATCCAAGCTATTCAAGACGTATTAAGCAGTGGTTTACCGCTTCATACATTAGATTTAACCACGCCATTAAAAGACGCATTTACCGAAGAACTGCTTTCTTTCTTCCCGAAAGATCAGTATCGCTTGCAATTCTGTGGCCCTTCTGGTGCTGATGGCACAGAAGCAGCGGTAAAACTTGCTAAAACTTACACGGGGCGTGGTAATGTTATCGCATTCTCTGGTGGTTACCACGGAATGACCCACGGTTCATTGGCGATGACAGGCAACTTAAACGCGAAAAACGCGGTACAAAACTTAATGGCAGGCGTGCAATTTATGCCTTATCCGCACGAATATCGTTGTCCATTAGGCTTAGGTGGTGAAGCAGGTGTTGATGCTTTAACCTATTATTTTGAAA
Source organism: Avibacterium paragallinarum (assembly GCF_900450705.1). Taxonomy (GTDB): domain Bacteria; phylum Pseudomonadota; class Gammaproteobacteria; order Enterobacterales; family Pasteurellaceae; genus Avibacterium; species Avibacterium paragallinarum. Next base: position 347,177 of record NZ_UGHK01000001.1, on the reverse strand, counting down.
ACTTTATTGAAGACGTTGAAAGCGGTGTGGTAAAACCTGCAGCCGTGATTCTTGAAGCCATTCAAGGGGAAGGCGGTGTGGTTACTGCGCCAGTGAAATGGTTACAAAAAATCCGTGAAGTGACTAAAAAACACGGCATTGTGTTAATTCTAGATGAAGTACAAGCGGGCTTCTGCCGTTCAGGTAAAATGTTTGCCTTTGAACACGCGGGCATTGAGCCTGACATCGTGGTGATGTCAAAAGCGGTAGGTGGAAGTTTACCATTAGCCGTGCTAGCCATTCGCAAAGAATTTGACGCGTGGCAGCCAGCAGGACACACAGGAACTTTCCGCGGTAACCAAATGGCAATGGCAACAGGCTATGCTTCACTCAAAATTATGCGTGAGCAAAACCTCGCACAAAATGCGGTGGAACGTGGGGATTTCTTACAAACTGAATTGAAAAAACTCGCTCAGCAATATCCTTGTATCGGCAACGTGCGTGGCCGTGGTTTAATGATCGGGATTGAGATTGTTGATGAGCGTAAACCACAAGATCGCATTGGTGCTTATCCAGCAGATGGCGAACTGGCTGCGGCAATCCAAAAAGCCTGCTTTAACAATAAGTTATTGTTAGAACGTGGCGGTCGTGGTGGTAACGTGGTGCGTCTGCTTTGCCCACTCATCATCACCCAAGCGGAATGTGAAGAATTAATCAAACGCTTTACGCAATCTGTTGCTGACGCGTTAAAAGCCGTGCGTGGCTAATTGTTCATTTAGCTAACTGGGGTGTGTAACGCCCCTTTTAGCTATTTTTCTCTCAATTATCTTTCAGGAAATTCTCAATGGTCGATTTCGCAAAACACAAACAATCCCTTCTTTGCAATGATCCACAATCTATCGCTGATTATGAAAAAAATATGGCAACAGCAATAAGTGCGGTAGGAAATTGGCTCAAAAATAACAAAATGTACACTGGCGGCAGCATTAAACAGCTACGCGAAGAAATAGCTTTTCAACCTTCTGAACAAGGTTTTGGCTTAGAAAAATCCTTAGATCGCTTAACGGAATTATTCTTAAATAAAAGCCTAAAAGTGCATCACCCTCATTCTTTAGCGCACTTACATTGCCCAACTATGGTGGCAAGCCAAGTGGCAGAAGTGTTTATTAACGCCACCAACCAATCAATGGACTCTTGGGATCAAAGCCCAGCAGGTTCATTAATGGAAGTGCAATTGATCGAATGGTTGCGTGAAAAAGTGGGCTACGGCAAAGGCGATGCGGGCGTGTTCACCTCTGGCGGCACACAATCGAACCTAATGGGTGTGCTACTGGCACGAGATGCTTGCGTAGCAAAACACTGGAAAAATGCCGAAGGCAAAGAATGGTCGGTGCAACAAGATGGCTTGCCAGCCGAAGCCTTGCAACGGGTCAAAGTGCTATGTTCAGAAAATGCACATTTTTCAGTGCAAAAAAATATGGCAATGATGGGAATGGGATTCCAATCTGTTGTGAGCGTGCCTTGTAATGAAAATGCACAAATGGACGTCAATGCCTTGGCGGAAATTTTGGCAAATCTCAAAGCGGAAGGAAAATTAGTGGCGTGCATTGTGGCAACCGCAGGTACAACGGACGCAGGGGCAATCGATCCACTCAAAGACATTCGTAAATTGGCTGATCAGTATGATGCGTGGCTACACGTTGATGCCGCGTGGGGCGGGGCATTACTGCTTTCCAATGAATATCGCCATTGGTTAGACGGCTTAGAACTGGCAGATTCCGTTACCCTTGATTTCCACAAACACTTTTTCCAAAGCATTTCTTGCGGTGCGTTTTTGCTTAAAGATCCGCAAAATTATCGTTTTATTGATTACAAAGCGGACTACCTAAATTCAGAATATGACGAAGAACACGGCGTACTAAACTTGGTGGCAAAATCACTGCAAACCACACGCCGTTTTGACGCATTAAAATTATGGTTCACCGTAGAAGCCCTTGGCGAAGAACTTTACGGCTCAATGATCGACCACGGGGTAAAACTCACACGTGAAGTGGCGGATTACATCAAAGCCACAGAAGGCCTTGAATTATTAGTTGAACCGCAGTTCGCTTCGGTGTTATTCCGTGTCAATCCTGCGAACTACCCAGCGGAATTTATTGATAATCTCAATCAAAATATCGCAGATGAATTGTTCGCCCGTGGTGAAGCTAATATTGGGGTAACGAAAGTCAATGGCGTACAAGCCTTAAAAATGACCACCCTTAGCCCAATTGCCACCCTTGAAAACGTGCAAGCCTTGCTCGCTCAAGTGCTGGAAACTGCCGATAACATCAAAGATGCGATCGTGGCCGGCAATTATGTGCCAGCGATTGATTGATCATAATCGACAAAATTGATTTTGTTGCCATAAAAGGGGACTTTTAGAGCAATGCTTTGATGCAAAGGCTGTATAGAATGAAACCTATTCAGCCTTTATAGGAAAACTTAACCTAGATTACGAGATAGCTTTTGTAGTAGTCGATCCATTGCTCGATAAGAGAGGGCTTCGGCTAAGTGGGGGCGTTGAATTTGTGCTTCATTATTTAGATCGGCGATGGTGCGTGCGACTTTTAAAATGCGGTGGTAAGCACGCACTGAAAGCCCTAATTGGGTTAAGGTGTTTTCTAAAAAAGCCCCATCTTGTGCGGAGATTGCACAATCCCGTGCGATTTCTTTACTGGTGAGATGGGCGTTAATTTTTCCTGCACGAGCGAATTGTTGTTCACGAACCTGTAAAATCTTTGCTCTCACCTGTTCGCTGGTTTCCCCTTTATTTTCAATTTGTTGTAGCGTGCCTTTGGGAAGCAATGGTACTTCAATGGATAAATCAAAGCGATCTAAAAATGGTCCCGAAAGGCGATTTAAATAACGCATTACCTGCTGGGGGGAGGTGCGATTATGTACGCCCGTGTAATGCCCTGTGGGGCTAGGGTTCATTGCGGCAATAAGCTGAAATCTAGCGGGAAAACAAATTTTTGCATTGGCACGCGAAATAATAATTTCCCCACTTTCTAACGGCTGACGTAATGCGTCAAGCACTTTGCGATCAAATTCGGGCAGTTCATCTAAAAATAGTACGCCATTATGTGCTAGGGAAATTTCGCCTGGTCTTGGGATTGTTCCCCCACCCACTAAAGCAGGTAAGGAGGCACTATGGTGTGGCGAACGGAAAGGGCGTTGTTTCCAATTATGAAAATTCAGCTCATTTTGCACTAAACTGGTTATGGAAGCGGTTTCAATGGCTTCTTGTTCCGTCATCTCAGGCAACAGCGTGGTTAAACGGCTGGCGAGCATTGTTTTGCCCGTGCCAGGTGGGCCGAGTAGGAGCAAATTATGTTGCCCTGCTGCGGCAATGGTTAAGGCTCGTTTAGCGTGCTGTTGTCCGATAATATCTGTGAGATCTTGGGGATTTTTGCAAGAAAAATCTACCGCACTTGGTGTCGTGAAATCTGAGGCAAGGGGGAGTTTTAATGTATCATTAAGAAACTGTACCACTTCAAGCAAATTTTGAGCGATGTAACTCTCTTGATCAGCGACTAGGGCGGCTTCATTTGCGTTGGATTTCGCAATTATGGTACGACGCTTTACCTTTCTTGCAGCTAAAATCGCAGGAATAATGCCGTGTACGCCACGCAGATGTCCCGTTAAAGCCAACTCGCCTAATAACTCAAATTGTTTGAGCACTTGAGGATTTACTTGATCGGAAGCGGCTAAAATGCCAATTGCAATGGGCAAATCAAACCGTCCACCGTCCTTAGGTAAATCCGCAGGGGCAAGATTCACGGTAATTCGCTTGGCAGGATATTTGAAATTGGCATTTAATAACGCACTTCGCACGCGATCTTGTGCTTCTTTCACCGTTTTTTCTGGTAATCCCACAAGGGTAAAACCTGGCTTTCCGTTGCTTAAATGCACCTCAATGGTAACTAAGGGAGCTTGAACCCCCATTGACGCACGACTGTAAACGATAGCTAATGACATTGATACTATTTTTGATTTATGGAATAGCTCTGTAAGATAATGCAATAAGTAATAAAGAAAAGAGTTATTATATTTTTTTGCGATCTAGATCGAGAGATAATTTTGAATGGGGCTGTCCTAGATAACAACTAAAAAATCTATTTAGGTTAGAATGAACCAATGAGAAAAAGTCGTCTAAGTCAGCACAAACAAAATAAACTCATTGAGCTATTTGTTGCAGGTGTTACTGCAAGGACAGCAGCAGAGTTAGTCAATGTAAACAAAACGACTGCCGCATATTACTTTCATCGTTTATGCCAACTCATCTATCAAAACAGCCTTCACTTAGAGATGTTTGAAGGTGAAATTGAAGCCGATGAAAGTTATTTTGGCGGTGCTCGCAAAGGCAAACGTGGTCGTGGTGCGGCAGGGAAAATTGCGGTATTCGGGCTTCTCAAGCGCAATGGCAAGGTTTATACCGTTGCGGTTCCAAATACGCAATCTGCCACCTTGTTACCCATTATTCGGGAGCAGGTAAAGCCTGATAGTATTGTTTACACCGATAATTATCGTAGTTATGACGTGCTTGATGTGAGTGAATTTAGTCATTTTCGTATCAATCACAGCACACATTTTGCTGAAAATCATAACCACATTAACGGAATTGAGAATTTTTGGAGCCAAGCAAAACGCCATTTACGCAAATTTAATGGTATCCCAAAAGCGCATTTTGAGCTTTATTTAAAGGAATGTGAATGGCGTTTTAATTACAGCAACATAAAAAGTCAAATTTCTATTTTAAAACAATTGGTTAAAGGGAGTTTAGTCTAGTTATCTAGGACAGCCCTAAAATAGATAAAGGAAATAGTTCTATATAATACGGATAATTTTTTATTATTGTGTTCTTCATCACAAAAAAGAAAAAACATAATAGCATTAATAAATCTGATAATTGAAGGGGCTGTCCTAGATAACAACTAAAAAATCTATTTAGGTTAGAATGAACCAATGAGAAAAAGTCGTCTAAGTCAGCACAAACAAAATAAACTCATTGAGCTATTTGTTGCAGGTGTTACTGCAAGGACAGCAGCAGAGTTAGTCAATGTAAACAAAACGACTGCCGCATATTACTTTCATCGTTTACGCCAACTCATCTATCAAAACAGCCTTCACTTAGAGATGTTTGAAGGTGAAATTGAAGCCGATGAAAGTTATTTTGGCGGTGCTCGCAAAGGCAAACGTGGTCGTGGTGCGGCAGGGAAAATTGCGGTATTCGGGCTTCTCAAGCACAATGGCAAGGTTTATACCGTTGCGGTTCCAAATACGCAATCTGCCACCTTGTTACCCATTATTCGGGAGCAGGTAAAGCCTGATAGTATTGTTTACACCGATAATTATCGTAGTTATGACGTGCTTGATGTGAGTGAATTTAGTCATTTTCGTATCAATCACAGCACACATTTTGCTGAAAATCATAACCACATTAACGGAATTGAGAATTTTTGGAGCCAAGCAAAACGCCATTTACGCAAATTTAATGGTATCCCAAAAGCGCATTTTGAGCTTTATTTAAAGGAATGTGAATGGCGTTTTAATTACAGCAACATAAAAAGTCAAATTTCTATTTTAAAACAATTAGTTAAAGGGAGTTTAGTCTAGTTATCTAGGACAGCCCCTAATTGAATTCCTCAATTAATCTAAGCAAACTAGAGATGAGTGAATAAGTTGTTGCTCTTAAATATCATTAATTTAACCTAGTATGAGGTGCTATTATGAAAATTAAACATCTTTTTCTTTCTCTTGCGGCTTCTTTAACCTTATTAGCTAATCCTGTCTTCGCTAAAGATCTCACCATAGGAATGTCTATCGATGATTTACGTTTAGAACGCTGGCAAAAAGATCGTGATATTTTTGTGAAAAAAGCAGAAAGTTTAGGTGCAAAAGTATTTGTTCAATCTGCAAATGGAGATGCCACTGCACAAATTTCACAAATAGAAAATATGATTAACCGTAATGTGGATGTTTTGGTGATTATTCCATTTAATGGTGAAGTGTTAGGGAATATTATTGGTGAAGCAAAACGTGAAGGGATCAAAGTATTAGCTTATGATCGATTAATTAATAATGCAGATTTAGATTTTTATGTTTCTTTTGATAATGAAAAAGTAGGAGAATTACAAGCACAAAGTATTGTTGATGTGAAGCCTGAAGGAAATTATTTTTTAATGGGAGGTTCTCCTGTTGATAATAATGCGAAATTATTCCGAAAAGGACAAATGAAAGTGCTTCAACCTTTAATTGATAGTGGAAAAATTAAAGTGGTTGGCGATCAATGGGTAGATTCTTGGTTAGCTGAGAAAGCCTTACAAATTATGGAAAATGCTTTAACCGCAAATAAAAACAATATTGATGCCGTTGTTGCATCTAATGACGCAACTGCGGGTGGTGCTATTCAAGCATTAAGCGCACAAGGGTTGTCTGGTAAGGTTGCCATTTCAGGGCAAGACGCCGATCTCGCCGCAATTAAGCGTATTATACAAGGCACACAAACGATGACGGTGTATAAGCCAATTACAAAATTAGCGGATAAGGCCGCTGAAATTGCAGTACAGCTTGGTAAAAATGAAAAGCCAGAATCTAATGCAGTATTAAATAACGGACTAAAAGATGTGCCTGCCTATTTATTAGCACCAATTGCAGTGACTAAAGATAACGTTGAAGAAACCATTATTAAAGATGGCTTCCATAGCAAAGAGCAAATTGAAAAATAATATTGCTAAACCTTTGTAGTTAAATATAAAAGTGCGGTTAAAAAATGATCTGCCCCCAAAAAGTTAGACTATATTCTAATTTCATTCAAGGACTGAGTTCTGTATTCCACAGGGCTTAGTCCTTTGAGCTTCACTTGAATACGCTCATTGTTGTAGTAATGAATGTACTCGTGAATCACTTTTTCAAGCTGTTCAAAGGTTTCAAACCGCTTGCCAAAGTAACATTCCGTCTTCAATCGCCCGAAAAAGCTTTCCATCGCACCATTATCAAGGCAATTGCCTTTTCTCGACATACTTTGCGTAATACCGTGTTTTTTCAATATCTCCCGATAACCCATCATTTGATACTGCCACCCTTGGTCGGAATGCAGTATCGGTTTTTCCCCCGCTAATCGGTTCACCGCCTGGGTCAACATTCTGGTTATCTGCTCAAAATTCGGACTTCTCGCCACATCATAAGCAATAATTTCGTTATTAAACAAGTCTTTAATCGGCGATAAATACACTTTGCCTTCCGCACATTTGAACTCGGTGATATCCGTTACCCACTTCTCATTCGGCATCGTTGCCGTAAAATCCCGTTGCAACAGATTATCGGCAATGTGTCCCACTTTGCCTTGGTAAGAACGATATTTTTTCTGCTTACTTTTTCCTTTTAACCCCAAACGTTGCATTATCGCTTGCCCCCTTTTGTGGTTGATAATCAAGTATTTCCTTAATTCCAAGGTAATTCGACGATAACCATAATTTTCGTCATTTTTGCGATAAATTTCCTCTATTTTCTGTGAAATCGCTACATTTTTATCCGACTTTGGCTTGAGATGATAAAAGAACGAACTGCGTGCCAATCCGATTAGCCTGAGTAACAATTCCAACGGGAAACGCAAGCGTAAGGCATTTACGATGACGGCTTTTTCTGCATTTTTTGTTGGTTGAGTTCCTGCAACTTTTTTAGCATTGCATTCTCCGCTTCTAATTCCAAAATTCGGTAACGCAAGCGTTCTTCTTCTGTTTTGGGCGTTGGTGGCATTTTAGGTGAGTTGAGTTTCATACTTGGACGACCTTTAGGTTTGAGTAATAACCCATCTATACCTTGTTTTTCAAAGCGTTGCAACCATTGACTAATTATCCCTGAACTGGGGATATCAAAGCGAAAGCAGGCGGCTTCAGCGGAGCACTGGCCTTTTTTGATAGCTTGAATAACCTTTAATTTAAACTCAACAGAATAACATCGTTTTTTACCTAACACAGCTAATCCATTGATTCCATTATGATTAAATTTCGCAATCCAACGTGCTAACGTGCTTTGGGGAAGCTGAAAATACTGGCGAGTAAGCGAACGGTTTTTTCCATTTTGATGATAAAAGTCGAGCACTTGTTGTTTGAAACGTTGAGTATATTTAGTCATAAAAAATCTGCACCTTAATCAGTTGGTTATTTAGTCCAACTTTTGGGGTGCAGATCAAAGCACTTTTAAATGTGAATTTTTATGCGTACAAAGGGGCATTTTCCCCTTAGCTTTCTCTGTTTTTTGCGGGTGTTTTTTTCTTGAGCGATTGCACGCCGTCTAAAATAATCAACCCCATTCCCAGTATTAGAGAGATCAATAAAGGGGCGTTGTCAGGATCGATTTTTTCCCCAATGACAAAAGAGACCACTAGCATCATTATAGGTTCAGCGTAGCCCAATATCCCCAACACATTGATAGGTAATAAACTACTGGCGGCAATATAGGCGTTAAAGGCAACACCGCTAATTAAGCCCAACAAAAGTAGCAAGGTGAGAATATTCGGGTTTTGTAACCGCACTGCTGCCAAATCAACTTGGCTGGCAAAATAGAAACAGACGGGTAGCGTCATCACCATTTCAATGGCGAAGCTGGTAATGTCATTGAAGCCAAACCATTTCCGCGACATAAAATAAATGGCATAAGTGCATACCGCGAGGCTTTCCCAAGAAAAGCCGCCGTTGAGAATAATCGTGGTGAGAATGCCAATACCAGCGATCAGGATTGCACTGAATTTCAATCGCGAAATTTGCTCATTAAAGAAAAATCGCCCCACTGCCACCATTACAAGAGGGAGCAGCAAATAGCCAAGAGAAACGCTTAACGCCCCGCCGTTATTGGGTGCCCAAAGGAAAAGCCACATTTGAAAGCCCATAATGCTCCCATTAAACAGCAACACAAAAAGTAGCCAAGGCTGACGTTTGATGCGTTTAAAATGTTGAATTAGCATATATTTTTGCTTAAAAATGAAAATCGCCGCGATAACAAATGGCGTGGTGAAAATTACGCGATAGCCAAAAATATCCTCCCCGTCTAAGGGCAATAAAAAGGTAGAAAAATAATACAAATAACCAAACAACGCAGAGGCAAGTAGCGAAAATGTAATCCCTTTTAGCATAGCAGCACCAAAAATAGCGAAAAATCTGACCGCACTTTACCCCAAGAGCAGCCAAAATGCACGAACTAAGGGCAAATTTAACAGGTTCTTTTGCACGCAAATGCCCAAATCAAAGGGCTGCACGGGCGTGTCAATGGCTAATGTGGAAACTTGCAAATTGAGCGGGCTGTTTTGGATCACCACATCGGGCAACAACGCCACACCACAACCTAATGCCACCATTGACACAATCCCCTCGTGTCCTGCAACAGTGGCATAAATTTTCGGCTGCTTAATTTTTTTCTGCTGAAACCACTGATCGATCCGCTGCCGTGCGGGGCCTTCTACGGGCAGAATAAAGGGTACATTCTGCCAATCAATGGGGGATTGTTGCAATAATTGCGTGGTGGCACAAGCAACCCGCGGAGCGATGAGCGACAGCGTAATATCATCAATATGATGAAACATCACATTGGGCGGCAAATTCGCAGGTCGCCCTGCTAAGGCTAAATCCACCTGCTGACGTTGAATCATCTCCAACGCCACCGCGGGATCGCCCGTTGTGAGCTGAATTTCCACTTTGGGATAATGGGAACGGAATTTTTCTAACATTGGTGGCAGGTGGCTGTATGCGGCAGTAACCGAGCAAAACAGGCGTAGCTCCCCTTGTAACTCTTGCTGATTGGAACGAAATTGTTGTTTTAAGGATAGCCATTGTTGCCATTGCGGATAAGCAAATTGCAAAAATAGTTCGCCTGCAGGGGTGAGCGAAACCTTGCGATTATCACGTAATAACAATGGTTCACCCAGCTCTTCTTCAAGCCGTTTAATCTGACGCGAAAGGGTGGAGGGCGACATATAATGCTGCCCTGCTGTTTTAGCGAAATTTTTGTTTTCCGCTAGGTCGATAAAGAGTTTGAGATCTTGGAAATTCATTGGTTTTTCTCAATAAAAAGAAGTTTTATTGTAGCAACTGTATTCCGCTAAAAAGCAAAAATTCATAAAAAATTACCGCACTAATCTCCCCTAACCCCTCTTTACAAAAGAGGAGAACATTCTTTATTCGTTATTTATATCTAAGACAAAAACAACACATTATTTCAAAGGAAAAGTAATTTTCCCTCGTGCCAGCTCCCTCTCTTTTGTAAAGAGGGATTAGGGAAGATTATAATTGCAAAAATCGCAACATTAAGTGCGAATAATATCAATTTACGCAATGTTTAGAAAGCGTATAATGTGTTGCTATATTGTTATGCTTATAGCAACTGTATTCAGCTAAAAAGCAAAAATACAAATTCGTTAATTAAAGTGCGTGAGCGTCCCATTGCGAGTCATCGCGGACAATCGCATTTAAAATGGTGAGAAGCTTACGCATACAGGCGTTAATCGCCACTTTGAACGCCTTACCATTAGCACGTAAGCGTTCGTAAAATTGTTTGAGTTTAGGCTCAAAACGCACACAAACAAATGTTGCCATATACAGTGCATTTCGTACGGCTTTGCGACCACCTGAACAGCGGCTTTTCCATTTGGTGTTGCCACTTTCTTTAGGATGGGGTGCAACACCAACAAGTGAAGCGATTTGTTTATGTGTGTATTGACCTAACTCAGGCAACATTGACATCAAAACGGCTATTGTTTGTGTACCCAACCCTTTGATGTCTTTAAACTTTTTTATTGTATCGTCAAAATGTTTGAGATGCTGTTCGATTTCCCTATCCAGCTCATCAATACGCAGGCTGAGATAGTCGATATGCTGTTCAACACTGAATACTTGTGTGGAATGAACTTGTTCAAGGCGGTTTTTCTCCGCAAAACGCATTTCAACAAGCTGATTACGGCGTGAAACAAGGGCTTCAAGCTGTTCCTGCTCGGGAGTGGGTGGTATGTAAAGCTGCTGTGCTACATTATCACGCATTGCGAGCATTTGGGCGTAAAAAGCCAACATTTTGGCATCTTTATTGTCGGTTTTTGCTAGTGATTGCGACATCGCAAACTGATTGGTTTGTCGCGGGTTAGCAATCACCACACGAAAGCCTGTGCGGTGGAGTGCTTTAGCTAATGGGAGTTCAAGCCCACCGGTGCTTTCAAGGACAATTAAGTCCACACTGAAACGACGTAAATACTCAATGGTATGTGCAATCCCTTTCGGATTGTTGGTTTCGGTTTTTGTTCGTTTTTGGGTAGAAAGCCCAATGACGAAATGACGTTTAACAACATCAATACCACAATAAGTTTGTTCATTCATCATTAACCTGCCTTGCATTCGGGTTTAAGTCTGGCAACTGTTCGGTTTTTTGGTGAAATGTTATCTGCTCTCATTGCTACAACTCGGTTTGTTGCTTGGGGCGGACGCGAGATGCAGATAACGGGGTTTTGTTGCTATTTTATATTAATTTTAATATACAAGGGCGGACACCTAGGTCCGCCCCTACTCTCGATAAACTCAACATTAACCAAAAGGATTCAAAATGGCTAATTATTTCAATACATTAAACTTACGCCAACAGTTAGATCAGTTAGGACGTTGCCGTTTTATGGCGCGTGAAGAATTTGCAGACGAAGCGAATTTCTTAAAAGGCAAAAAAATTGTGATTGTGGGCTGTGGAGCTCAGGGATTAAACCAAGGCTTAAATATGCGTGATTCTGGCTTAGATATCAGCTATGCCTTACGCCCAGAAGCCATTGCAGAAAAACGTGCGTCTTTCCAACGTGCCACCGAAAATGGCTTCAAAGTGGGCACTTATCAAGAATTAATCCCCACTGCGGATTTGGTGATTAACTTAACTCCAGACAAACAACACAGCAAAGTGATCGCTGATGTGATGGGCTTGATGAAAGAAGGGGCGGCGTTGGGCTATTCGCACGGTTTAAACATCGTTGAAGTTGGCGAGCAAATTCGTCCTGATATTACCGTTGTGATGGTTGCACCAAAATGCCCAGGTACGGAAGTGCGTGAAGAGTACAAACGCGGTTTCGGTGTACCAACACTTATCGCGGTTCACCCTGAAAATGACCCGAAAGGCGAGGGTATGGCGATTGCGAAAGCTTGGGCGGCGGCGACAGGTGGTCATCGTGCGGGCGTGTTGGAATCTTCATTCGTTGCGGAAGTGAAATCAGACTTAATGGGCGAGCAAACCATTCTTTGCGGTATGTTGCAAGCAGGTTCAATCCTTTGCTATGACAAATTAGTAGCAGACGGCAAAGACCCTGCTTATGCTGGAAAATTGGTGCAATACGGTTGGGAAACTATCACCGAAGCGCTAAAACAAGGCGGTATCACTTTAATGATGGATCGCTTATCTAACAGCGCAAAATTGCGTGCCTTTGAACTTGCGGAAGAAATTAAGCAAGAACTAGACTTCTTATTCAAAAAACATATGGACGACATTATCAGTGGCGAGTTTTCTCGTGTGATGATGGAAGACTGGGCAAACGGCGATGCAAACCTATTAAAATGGCGTGAAGAAACCGGCAAAACTGGCTTTGAAAACGCACCAAAAGCGGACGGCATTAAAATCAGCGAGCAAGAATATTTTGATAATGGCGTGTTAATGGTGGCAATGGTTAAAGCAGGCGTGGAATTGGCGTTCGATACCATGGTTTCAGCAGGTATTTTTGAAGAATCTGCTTATTATGAATCCTTACACGAATTACCATTAATCGCCAACACCATTGCACGCAAACGCTTATACGAAATGAACGTGGTAATTTCAGACACTGCGGAATACGGTAACTATTTATTCGCTAATGTGGCAACCCCAATTTTAGCCAAAACGGTAATGCAACATTTACAACGCGGTGATTTAGGTGAACCAACACCAACAGTGGAAATCGACAACATCACCTTACGCGATGTGAATGACGCAATCCGCAACCACCCAATCGAGCTAATCGGGCAAGAATTGCGTGGTTATATGACAGATATGAAACGCATTTCTTCACAAGCAGAATAACGCTGTAAAACCTAAAAGCCAGCATTAATGCTGGCTTTTACCGCTGATACCCTATCGCTTTTATAAAACCACAATATTACCTTAATTATTAGTGTAAAATGGTAATCCTTAGTTAAGATTATTAATCCAAATAAAAGATTTAATGCATTATTAAACTAGCCCTCTAACCAATCTACAATGACATATTGTAGGCTTATTTTTATGTTACTGAATTTTTTCTTTCACCTTCACCTCAGATTTTTGCTGTAGTTTTCCATCTGCGGAAAAAACAAAATCGCTTGTATATTTGTTGAACGTGTTTTCGGCATAGCCGCCCCATTCGCCCGCAAGCGTACGCTGTCCGCCGCCGTAAACAGGCAAGGTTGCACCATCAATTTCTTTGTTGATATATTGATTAAACCACAGGTTTAACTCACGCCGCATTTGGGCGATCTGTTGTTGATAATCTGGGTTATCAATTTGGTTATGGTATTCATCAGGATCGTTACGCAGATCATAAAATTCATAAGGCCCATCAGGATAGCGATGAATATATTTAAAAGATCGATTGCGGATCATTCGGGTTGGACCATATTCATCAAAGATCACAAGATGATTTTCTTCTAATGAATCTGATGGATCTTGTTTTAATAGAGAAGCAAAACTTTTTCCTGGATAACGTACCTGTGGCTGATCTTCATCACTGATATTGAGGTATTCCAACAAGGTATGGCGGAAATCATAATGGCTCAGCAGGTTATCTATTTCACTGGTTGATAAATGATTTTTATGATAAAGAATAAACGGCACTTTTACCGACGTGTCGAACATATTCACAGGGCTTGTGCCATTCCCTTTACCAAAAATACCGTGATGTCCCATATTCATACCGTTATCACTGGTGAAAATGATGAGCGTGTTTTCTAAAATGCCTTTTTCCTCAAGTGCGGTGATAATTCTTCCAATATTAAAATCCATTGCGGTTAAGGCTGCGAAATATCCCCTTAACACTTCTAATCGTTCTTGTTCATCACCTTCAAAGGTTTCATAAATTTTCCAAGGGTGATAAGGATCTCGTGGGCAAGATTCAAATTGACAATCTGCATAAAGATCCCGTATTTCCTGTGGGTGGTTTTTTCGATCCCAAGGGGAATGTGGGGCGGTATAACTTAGATTGAGAAAAAATGGCTGATCGGCATTATGTACTTTCTCAATAAAGTCTAGCCCATAATCGGTGATTTTATCTGTAATGTAGTCGGGTTCTTCAATTAATATACCATCTCGGTACATTGGCGCATTGAAGTAAGGGCCGCCGCTACGCTGATGGGAATACCAATAATCAAAACCACATTGTGGAGTATCTGCCATACCTAAATGCCACTTGCCACTCATTGCACAAAGATAATTATGCTGTTTTAAGCGATCCACAAAAGTCGATTGCCCTTTTAAATAATGTTCTGTGGTCGCACCATTTTCCCATTCTTCCAACCAGTCGTGGATCCCGTGTTGAGAAGGGATTCTACCGGTAAAAATTGAGGCTCTCGCAGGGGAGCAAACAGGGGAAACACAAAAGAAATGGTTAAATTTTTTACCTTGCTGCGCTAATTTATCAATATTGGGCGTAATCGCCTCTTTATTCCCATAGCAACCAAGCACCCAATAGCCTAAATCATCGGCAACAATTAAAACCACGTTAGTTTTTTTCATTATTGCCTACTCCTAACATCGTTTTGATATTTTGAAAGCCTTTAAAACCAACAATAAAAATCGTGCAAATATACCAACTTAGCCCGAATAAGATGAGTCCTTTCCAAAAGAGAATGATTAAATCTGTCATATTTCCCCCTTATTTGCGTAACGCATTTTTCAATAATGAACCAACAATCATTGCAATCCAAGCAAAGACAAAGGCAGCAATACCCGAATAATAAGGGCCAATTTTTGCCGCAATAGGTTCAAGTGCAGGAATCTGCTGTGCGATTAAGTAAGAAAGTGGCGTTAAAGCGCCCACAACAATGGTGGCATAAGCCCCCCAGTTATTGGCTTTTTTGAAATAACAAGCTGAAATTAACAGGGTGGAAACAGCAACGGAATAAATGGTTGCTGTGAGTGTCATATATACCCACAAGTCGCTTTTTAATGGATACCACAACCCATAGAACAGTAAGAAAACCCCAATTAATGCCACTAATACGCGATTAACAGCAATGGATTTACGTTCTGACCATTTATTTTTATGGAAAATAATCAATATGTCATTGTAAATAACACTTGCCCAACCTAATAAATAAGAGGAGTTTGTGGACATATCTGCCGCCAACATAGCTGCGACAAGCAAACCAATGATCCCTGTTGGAATCACAATAGAAAGCATTGTTGGCATTGCTTGGATTGGTTTTCCGCCCACACTTTCTAAACTCACGAAAGCTAACGCGGCAACACCCCACATCACAGGGATTAATGAACGTACGATATAAAATAAACTGGTGCGTGTGTACATTTTTTTCGCAACATTGGCATCTTTTGCTGACAACACGCGAGAAACTATTGTTTGCCAAGTAAGTACCGTCGCAGTAAGCACTAAAGCAGTGTAAAGCACATATTGCCAACCAAGATTAGGATTAACAAAAGGATTAATACCACCAGCACCATAATTAGAAATTGCCGTATCAAATAACGTATCCCAGCCCACCTGATAGAATATCGTACAAGTGGTTAGCACCAAGCCAACACTCATTAAAATAAACTGCATATAATCGGTAACCAGAACGGAGAGCATTCCGCCTAAAATGGTATATAACGCCACCACAAGCAATAAAATGGTCATCGTGATTTCTAAATATTCTGGTTTAAGCCCAGCCACAGCAACTAAAAATTCACCCCCTGTGCGTAAGAAAACGCCCATATTCAGCAAGCCACCAAGCACAATGACCACACCAGCAGCCCAACGAACTTTTTTACCAAACTTATGTTCAAAGAACTCTGGAATAGTTACCACACCCGCTTTGCGTAAAGGTTCAATACAAAATCCTGTTTTCCCTACGGTGAACATTACAATGGTCATAATTAATCCCACCGTTGCACCCGCAAAACCGTATTTATAGCCAAGCTGTGCTGCCGCCATACAGGTTATAATGCCAAACTCAGTAGCGGCTAAAGAGGCAATCCCAACGTGCAAATCCACATTTCTGATCTGCACCCCAAAAGTTGGACTAAATAACCAACTGATTAAGGTGCAGATTTTTTATGACTAAATATACTCAACGTTTCAAACAACAAGTGCTCGACTTTTATCATCAAAATGGAAAAAACCGTTCGCTTACTCGCCAGTATTTTCAGCTTCCCCAAAGCACGTTAGCACGTTGGATTGCGAAATTTAATCATAATGGAATCAATGGATTAGCTGTGTTAGGTAAAAAACGATGTTATTCTGTTGAGTTTAAATTAAAGGTTATTCAAGCTATCAAAAAAGGCCAGTGCTCCGCTGAAGCCGCCTGCTTTCGCTTTGATATCCCCAGTTCAGGGATAATTAGTCAATGGTTGCAACGCTTTGAAAAACAAGGTATAGATGGGTTATTACTCAAACCTAAAGGTCGTCCAAGTATGAAACTCAACTCACCTAAAATGCCACCAACGCCCAAAACAGAAGAAGAACGCTTGCGTTACCGAATTTTGGAATTAGAAGCGGAGAATGCAATGCTAAAAAAGTTGCAGGAACTCAACCAACAAAAAATGCAGAAAAAGCCGTCATCGTAAATGCCTTACGCTCGCGTTTCCCGTTGGAATTGTTACTCAGGCTAATCGGATTGGCACGCAGTTCGTTCTTTTATCATCTCAAGCCAAAGTCGGATAAAAATGTAGCGATTTCACAGAAAATAGAGGAAATTTATCGCAAAAATGACGAAAATTATGGTTATCGTCGAATTACCTTGGAATTAAGGAAATACTTGATTATCAACCACAAAAGGGGGCAAGCGATAATGCAACGTTTGGGGTTAAAAGGAAAAAGTAAGCAGAAAAAATATCGTTCTTACCAAGGCAAAGTGGGACACATTGCCGATAATCTGTTGCAACGGGATTTTACGGCAACGATGCCGAATGAGAAGTGGGTAACGGATATCACCGAGTTCAAATGTGCGGAAGGCAAAGTGTATTTATCGCCGATTAAAGACTTGTTTAATAACGAAATTATTGCTTATGATGTGGCGAGAAGTCCGAATTTTGAGCAGATAACCAGAATGTTGACCCAGGCGGTGAACCGATTAGCGGGGGAAAAACCGATACTGCATTCCGACCAAGGGTGGCAGTATCAAATGATGGGTTATCGGGAGATATTGAAAAAACACGGTATTACGCAAAGTATGTCGAGAAAAGGCAATTGCCTTGATAATGGTGCGATGGAAAGCTTTTTCGGGCGATTGAAGACGGAATGTTACTTTGGCAAGCGGTTTGAAACCTTTGAACAGCTTGAAAAAGTGATTCACGAGTACATTCATTACTACAACAATGAGCGTATTCAAGTGAAGCTCAAAGGACTAAGCCCTGTGGAATACAGAACTCAGTCCTTGAATGAAATTAGAATATAGTCTAACTTTTTGGGGGCAGATCAAAACAAAGCACGTTATTTACTTGGTTTGGATAGTCTGAACGGCCAGTACACACAATGGCATCAGGACGAACGGCTTTTGCAAGTGGTGGTAGAATTTCTGGTTCTGGATTAGCAAGTGCGAGAATAAGCGGATCTCTTGCCATAGTTTTAACCATTTCTTGGGTTAATGCCCCTGCGGCGGAACAGCCAAGGAAAATATCACAATTCGGCATTGCATCTGCCAAGGTACGCGTGCCGTTATCTTCAATGGCGTAAAGCTTTTTGGTTTCGTCCATTCGCTCATCACGGCCTTTGAAAATCACTCCTTTGGAATCGCACACGGTGATGTGTTCTTTTTTCATTCCAAGGGAAACTAGCAAGTTCAAGCAAGCGATAGACGCCGCACCCGCACCTGAAGCCACCAGTTTGACGTCCTCAATTTTTTTATTCACAATGCGTAGCCCATTGATGACCGCAGCCGCTGAAATAATGGCTGTGCCGTGTTGATCATCGTGGAATACAGGGATCTTCATTCGCTCACGCAATTTTTGTTCAATATAAAAACATTCTGGCGCTTTAATATCTTCAAGGTTGATCCCACCAAAGGTTGGTTCAAGTGCGGCGATAATGTCCACTAATTTATCAGGATCTTTCTCGTCGATCTCAATATCAAACACATCTACGCCAGCGAACTTTTTAAAGAGAACGCCTTTCCCTTCCATTACAGGTTTACCTGCTAATGCCCCAATATTGCCTAAACCTAGCACGGCTGTGCCATTAGAAATTACCGCAACAAGGTTACCGCGTGCAGTGTATTTATACGCGGTAGAGGGGTCTTTTTCAATTTCTAAACAAGGTTCTGCTACACCCGGTGAATAGGCTAGCGCGAGATCGCGTTGTGTGGCGAGGGATTTGGTTGGGGTAACTTCAATTTTTCCCGGTTTTGGAAATTCGTGGAAATCCAGTGCGGCTTGGCGTAATTGTGCGTCCATAAAACATTCCTTATAACAATATAAAAGTTTAGTAAGAATAAATTTTGCACCTTATTATAGGTGAAAAAATCAGAAAAACTGTGATACAGCACACATTATTTACAAAATCAACCACACATTCGCTTTTGAGTAAAATTAGAGATTTATATTGAGTTGCTGTACAATGTTTCCCTTATTTAATAAGGAATATTACGAATGCGATTAGATAAATTTTTAGCCGAGCAAACGGGATTAACACGCTCGCAAGCCAATAAAGCCCTGCGTCAAAGTGCGGTGCAAATTAATGGCAAAATTGAGAAAAGCGGGGCGGTGAAAGTGAGTGCGGAAGATGAAATTTATTTTGAGGGGCAACGTCTGAGCTGGTTGGAGGCGGGGCAGTATTTGATGCTAAATAAGCCGCAAGGCTATGTGTGTTCGCACGATGAGGGGGATTACCCTACGATTTATCAATTCTTTGATTACCCTTTAGCTGGCAAGTTGCACAGTGCGGGGCGTTTAGATGTGGATACCACAGGGCTGGTATTGCTCACTGATGATGGACAATGGTCGCATCGCATTACTTCGCCGAAATACCATTGCGAAAAGACCTATTTAGTTACCCTCGCCGATCCTGTGGAAAGCCATTATCAGCAAGCCTGTGAAGCGGGCATTTTGCTCCGCGGCGAAAAAACAGCGACTAAGCTTGCGAGGTTAGAAATTATTGATGATTACAATGTCAATCTCACCATTAGCGAGGGGCGTTATCATCAAGTGAAGCGGATGTTTGCTGCTTTAGGGAACAAAGTCATTGCGTTACATCGGTGGAAAATTGGCGATGTGGTGCTTGATGAGCAGTTAGCGGAGGGGGAATATCGCCCGCTTTCTTCGCAGGAATTGGCAGCATTGAAATAAGGAGCAATTTTGACCACCATACCCGCAGTTGTGAAGCCAAGCGTGATTTTTATTTTAACGCTGGGTATTTTATCAATGTTACCCGCCCTTGGGGTGGATATGTATTTGCCCGCCTTTTTGCGGATCAGCCAAGATTTGCATATTGACGCAGAGGAAGTACAGCATACACTCACCTTTTTTGCTTACGGTTTAGCCATCGGACAGCTCTTTTGGGGGCCAGTGAGGGATAGCTATGGGCGTAAGCCCGTGGTATTGGTGGGGGCGTTGATGCGAGATCTCTTCAGCAAAAATGATTTTTCTCGCATAATGTCCACGATCACCTTAGTCTTTATGCTTGCTCCTTTAGTTGCCCCTATTATTGGTGGCTATTTGGTCGCCTATTTTCATTGGCATTCAATCTTCTATGTCATCGCCACAATGGGTTTTTTAAGTGCCTTGCTGGTGTTTTTTATCATTCCAGAAACCCATAAAAAAGAAAATCGCATACCTTTGCGTTTGAACGTGGTAGTACGCAATTTTGTGAGCCTAGGTAAGAAAAAAGAAGTGCTAGGCTATATGTTTATGAGTGCCTTTGGCTTTGGTGGAATGTTCGCTTTTTTAACCGCTGGATCGATTATTTATATCGGGATCTATGGCGTGTCTGAACAGCATTTTGGCTACTTTTTTATGCTCAATATCGGCGTGATGACGCTCGGCTCATTTTTAAACGGGCGTATGGTGAGTAAGCTCGGTACAGAAAAAATGTTGCAAATCGGGCTTGGCATTCAATTTGTTGCTGCCTTGTGGTTATTAGTGGTTTATTTCGCTGATTTAGGCTTAATGCCGATGGCGATCGGTGTTGCCCTTTTTGTGGGACAAAATCCTCTGATTAGCTCGAATGCAATGGCGTCAATTTTAGAAAAATTTCCTGCAATGGCGGGTACAGCAAATTCAATGGTAGGGAGCGTACGCTTTGGGGCTGGAGCTTGTATTGGTTCGCTAGTGGCATTAATGAAAATTGACAGTGCAGCACCAATGTTGCTGACAATGGTGGTTTGCTCGTTCTTCGCAGTGGGGTGTTATTATTTTCTCACCTATAGACAGGAATAGTTGAATGTCTTTCACTTTGACCGAGCGGTCTTTTGCTTGCCGAACATTGATAGAGAAAGCAAAGAGGACGTATGAAGATTAGCCAAGCGGCGAAAGAAACGGGCTTGTCTGCCAAACAAATTCGTGATTATGAAAAAGCGGGATTGCTCCTAACCCCTATGCGAACCCTAGCGGGCTACCGTCGCTATTCCGCACAGGATTTAAGCCAATTACGCTTTATTAGCAATGCACGCAAAGTTGGGTTTTCGTTGCAACAAATTCGCCAATTATTGAAATTAAATCAAGATCCCCACCGCACGAGCCGAGAAGTGAAAGCCATCACCGAACAGCATATTGCGGAATTAAAAGACAAAATTGCCAGCTTGCAAGAAATGTTAGTCTTACTCCAACGCTGGCATTGTTCTTGTCAAGGCAACGACAGCCCTGATTGCTCCATTCTTTCAGGGCTAGGGAAAGAAATAACTCCGTCTTTTTCGGTAGCTGAAGATGAAAAAGTGTAGCTATCATTGCTGAACTTTCTCATTCTTTACCAGTCTATATGAGCGATTTATAACGCTTTGTGTTTTGGGAATGATCGGACAAAGCATTCCCTTTTGTATCAATAATACTCTTATTTAGGAGATAAAAGTGCGGTTGTTTTCTCGCTTAAAATTGAAAAGCTCAACCTTAATTGCATTGGTTGCGTTTTATTTTACCCTTGTATTAAATTTTGCTTTTTACAACAAAGCCTTAACCCTACACCCATTTACTGGCAAGGCAGAAGATTATTTTCTCTTAACCATTCCATTATTCATTTTCTTCACTCTTAATGCGGTTTTTCAGCTTTTTGCGTTGCCGATTTTGCATAAAGTGATTATGCCTGTTTTATTGATAATCAGTGCCGCGATCAGCTATCAAGAAATTTTTTATGATGTGCATTTCAGTTCAGAAATGCTAGATAACGTGTTACAAACCACGCCCGCTGAAAGTATGAGAATGCTCACTTGGCAATACCTCACTTGGATTGCGGTATTTGGGATTTTACCTGCTTTCTTATATGTGATGGTAAAGATTGATTACCGCACTTGGTGGAAAGAAACTGTTGTGCGTCTTGGCTTAATTCTGTTCTCGGGAGTGGTGATTTTGGGCATTGCTAAAGGATTTTATCAAGATTACGCTTCTTTCGTGCGTAATAATAAATCAGAAATGAGCTTGTTATTACCCTCTAATTTTATTAGTGCAAGTGTAAATAAAGTGAAACAAGTACGTGAAGCTAACCGCCCTTATGAATATATTGGTTTAGATGCAAAGCAGAATAAACCTGATTCCTATCGTCATTTAACAGTGATTGTCGTGGGGGAAACCACGCGAGCACAAAATTGGGGACTAAATGGCTATGCACGTCAAACTACGCCAAAACTTGCTGCACGTGGTGATGAGGTGATTAATTTTAATTCCGTGTCGAGCTGTGGCACATCAACGGCGGTTTCTGTACCTTGTATGTTCTCATTTTTGACGAAAGATCAATATGATGCTGGCAGAGTCCAAAAAATGGATAATCTTCTTGATGTGTTGCAGCGTGCAGGCATAAATATTTTTTGGTTGGAAAATAACAGTGATTGCAAAGGCGTTTGTTTACGCGTGCCGAATGAAACCATTCAAGCGAACAAACCGACCTTGAAAAATTATTGTACTGACGGCGAATGTTTAGATGAAGTGATGTGGCCTGATGTGGATAAAATTCTTACACAAGCGGGCAAAGATGGGAAAGATACCGTACTCATTTTACACACCATTGGTAATCACGGGCCAACCTATTATGAACGCTACACCCCGGAGTTCAAAAAGTTTGTGCCAACGTGCGATACCAACCAAATTCAAACTTGTAGCAATGAACAGTTAGTCAATACTTATGACAATAGTATTCTATACATCGACAATTTCCTCAATACCTTAATTGCAAAATTGGAGCACCGCGATGATTTAGAAAGTGCGATTTATTATGTTTCCGATCACGGTGAATCCCTTGGCGAAAACGGTATTTACTTGCACGGCACGCCTTACGCCATTGCACCAGCCTATCAAACTCGCGTGCCGATGATCTTCTGGTTCTCAAAAAACTGGAAACAGAATGAGGGCGTGGACTTGGATTGCTTACGCCACAACGCCAGCACACAACATTATTCCCACGATAATTTATTCAGCACGGTGCTTGGAATGATGGATATGGAACTCAACACAAATATTTATAATAGGACACTAGATATTTTAGCAAGTTGTCGAAAAACACATTAAAAATGTTATTGGTATAGATTTTGTTGGTTAAATTGATAGTTATTGTTTTTTTAACGAATAACTATCAATTTTTTTATTATGTAAGCTCTATTTTTGTGAAGAGCGGGCGAATTGGGCGGCTTCTTCAATCAGTGCATCGCTTGGGCGTTGGTGGGTGTAAAGCACAAATTGTTCCACCGCTTGTAATGTCATCACCTCTGCCCCAGAAATAATTTGTTTGCCCTGTTGCTGGGCATATTGAATAAGCGGGGTTTCCGCTGGCATTGCGACAACATCAAAAATCACATTAGCTTGCGTTATCATTGCGGCGGGAAAAGCAAGATCTTGCTCTTCTTTACCACCTTTCATTCCGATAGGGGTAACATTAACTAAGATCTCAGCCTGTTGCTCTGCTAGATCTTGGAGATAGGCATAGCCGTATAAATCCGCCAAGTAACGCCCTGTTTTAGGATTGCGTGCATAGACTTTGAGCTGGCTAAATCCAGCATTTTTAAAGGCTGCCACAACGGCTTTCGCCATTCTGCCACTGCCCTGAACAATCACGGAGGCATTGCGATCTAATTGATATTTCTCGATTAATTTGGCAATGGCGATGTAATCAGTGTTGTATGCCACGAGATGCCCATTATTATTGACAATCGTATTCACCGATTCAATGGCTTGGGCGGAGGGATCAATTTCGTCCACAAAGGGCATACAGCTTTCTTTAAACGGCATTGATACCGCACAGCCACGAATGCCCAATGCACGCACGCCTTTCACCGCATCGCCAATGTTCTCTGTGGTAAAGGCTTTATAAATAAAATTTAGCCCGAGTTTTTGGTAGAGGTAATTGTGGAAAAATGTCCCCGTATTGCCTGGTCGCCCTGCCAATGACATACATAATTGAGTATCTTTGTTAATCATTTTGCTTTCCTTTAAATATTAATATTGTCATCAATAAAATATTGATCCATTTCAAAAGCGGGTTTTGCCGCTTTGTCTTTGCCGATGGTTTTTGATGGTACGCCTGCCACGGTGGTAAACTCAGGCACTGCTTGCAATACAACGGAATTTGCCCCGATTTTGGCATAGCGTCCAATTTCGATATTGCCGAGAATTTTCGCTCCCGCACCGATCATCACGCCTTCACGCACTTTCGGGTGGCGGTCACCTGACTCTTTGCCTGTTCCGCCCAGCGTAACTCCTTGCAAAATGGAAACATCATTTTCGATTACGGAGGTTTCGCCCACGACGATCCCCGTGGCGTGGTCGAACATTATGCCACAGCCGATTTTTGCGGCGGGGTGAATATCAACATCAAAGGCAACGGAAATTTCATTTTGTAAATAAATGGCAAGGGCTTTGCGGTTTTGTTGCCATAAATAATGCGTGATGCGATAGCTTTGCAAAGCGTGGAAGCCTTTTAGATAAAGCAGTGGCGTTGTCCATAATTCCACAGCGGGGTCGCGGTGGCGTACCGCTCGAATGTCGCAGGCGGCACTGGCGATAATATCGGGTTCGGCTTGATAGGCTTCTTCAATAACTTCTCGTAACGTAATGGCTGGCATGATGGGATTTGCCAGTTTATTGGCTAGAATATAACTTAACGCATTCCCTAAATTTTGATGTTTCAAAATCGTGGAATGGAAAAAACTCGCTAACATTGGTTCACATTCGGCGAGTTCTTTGGCTTCTTGGCGAAGTAATGTCCAAACCTCAGCGGGCATTTTATTCTCCTTTTCGTTCACGTCCGAGCAGGATCGCGACAACATCTTGTGCATTTTTTCCACAAAATAGCACTTGATAAATTTGTTCGGTAATCGGCATTTCCACCCCTTGCCGTTGTGCCAGTAAATAGGCTTCTTTGGTGTTATAAAAACCCTCTACCACTTGCCCGATTTCGGCTAAGGCGGCTTCGGTGGTTTTGCCTTGCCCGAGCATTAAGCCGAAGCGGCGGTTGCGGGATTGATTATCCGTGCAGGTCAGTACTAAATCGCCAAGCCCTGACATTCCCATAAAGGTGTTAGGATTTGCCCCTAAAGATTCACCCAATCGGCTAATTTCAGCCAGCCCACGTGTGATCAACGCGGTGCGTGCATTTGCCCCGAAGCCCATTCCGTCTGACATTCCAGCCCCAATGGCGATGACGTTTTTGATCGCTCCGCCCAGTTGCACACCTGTCATATCTTGATTGAGATAGACGCGGAAATGTTTACTACAATGAATACGGGCTTGGAGGGCTTCGGCAAAAGCGTGATCCTGCGAGGCGAGGGCGATGGCAGTGGGCAAGCCCTCAGCTAATTCTTTGGCGAATGTCGGTCCAGACAGCACTGCGAGGGGGTATTGCGTGCCGAGTTTTTCTTCCACCACCTGTTGCAATAATCGCCCCGTATCCCGCTCTAAGCCTTTGGTCGCCCACACGATGCGATGATGCGGTTGTAAGTGCGGTCGGATTTTTTCCAGAATTTCACCGAAAACGTGGCTCGGCACAACGATGAGTAAATCGCGTGATTTTCTGACCGCACTTTCTAATTTGCTTTCAATTTCCAGTGCCGTAGGAAAGGGAATGTTAGGCAAAAAGGCTTGGTTGCAACGCTGTTGTGCGAGCTGTTGCATATGCTCGGGGTTATGCCCCCAAAGATAGGTGGGGTAGCCATTACGCGAGAGGGCGATGGCTAATGCTGTGCCATAAGACCCCGCTCCGATAACGCTAATAGGCTCGCTCATCATCATTCTCCTGAAGATAAGTGAAAGAAATGCCGATGTTGGTTTGGCTTGTAAATAGCGAGGAAGTGGGAATATCCCCACTTCTATTTAAATCTTAATTCAATTTTTCTGGTTGTTCGCTTTCCGCTTGTTGGCGTTCTAAATACTCCATAAATAATGCATCAAAATTCACTGGAGAAAGGTTAAGCGGTGGGAATGTACCACGATTTACAAGGCTTGCGATAAGCTCACGTGCGTAAGGGAAGAGCATATTTGGACATTGTGACATTAGGCAATGGCTTAATTGAAGATCATCTAAGCCGCTAATAGTAAATATCCCAGCTTGTTGTACTTCACAAATGAATGCAACATCTTTACTTTCTTCTAAAGTGGTTTCAATAGAAATTTTTAGACAAACTTCGTAAAGATCATCTGCAAGTTGTGTTGTTTCACTGTTTAGATCAAAAGAAAGTTGGGGTTTCCATTCCTGTTGAAAAATAGCTGGAAGATTTGGGGCTTCAAAAGAAACATCTTTAACGTAAATACGCTGGATTTGTAAGATGGCTTCAGAAGTTTGTGTATCCTGTTCTTCAGTTAAAACTGCTTTAGTTTGCTCGGTCATTTTTGATTCCTCTTGAGTTATTTATCTTTTTTGATTAATGGCAAATTCGCGGAACGCCAACCTGCAATCCCTTCTCTTAATGTATAAACATCAGTAAACCCTTGTTTTATTAATAAGTTAGCTGATGACGATGCTGACATTCCTGTTTCACAAACAACAATGACAGGTGTATTTTTATGTTGTTCAAGTTTGCCAAGAGATTGTTTTTTGATATCTGATGGTAAAAGATTAATACTGTGAATAATGTGTCCACGCCCAAATTCATCAAGGGTACGCACATCAATTACCACCGCATCTTGGTTATTCATCAAACTAACTAGTTGTGAATTATCAATTAATTTCACTTTGCTAGTGAACGCTTGTAAGTAGGAATAAATCACCATTACAAATAAAGCGACCCAAGCAATTACCATCAACATATGATTTTTGGCAAATTCCGTTGCCATAGGAAGAAATTCTTGCATTTGATTCTCTATATTTATGTTTAGGATATAAAGGTCTAAGTATAACCGTACTTTTTCGATCTTTCAAAGTAAAGTCCGATAATTTTTTGATTTACAAAATCTCTTTATTTTAAATCAAAGAATCACGAAAAATTATTGCTAATTGATAGCCCTCTATAAGGTTTATTGTTATATTAATATTGATTTAAAGGGATTAAGGTTCTTTCTCAGATTAATCCACTTTTTATTACACAAATAACGCAAGATTTAACAACTTAATAAGAGGTCTTACTATGTTTTTTCTCCAATTTGCCATCGTTTTGGTGTGTATTTTGATTGGTGCACGCATTGGCGGTATCGGCTTGGGAGTAATGGGCGGCGCAGGGCTGGCTATTCTCTCTTTTGGCTTTGGTTTACAACCCGCGGGCTTACCCATTAACGTAATGTTAATGATTATGACGGTGGTTTCCGCCGCGGCGGCAATGCAAGCGGCAGGCGGTTTAGATTATATGATCAAAATTGCCACCAACATTTTGCGTAAACACCCGAAATACATCACCTTTATTGCACCAGCGGTAACTTGGACATTCACCGTATTAGCGGGAACAGGTCACGTTGCCTATTCTGTATTGCCTGTAATTGCTGAAGTCAGCCGCCACAACGGCATTCGTCCAGAGCGTCCACTTTCAATGGCGGTAATTGCATCACAATTTGCTATCGTTGCTAGCCCAATCGCTGCGGCAGTGGTGGCGGTAGTAGCCTATCTTGAACCACAAGGTATTCACCTTGGTGATGTCTTAATGGTAACAATGCCATCAACCATTTTAGGTTTAGCGGTGGCTTGTATTTTCGTCAATAAAATGGGTAAAGAATTAAAAGATGACCCGAATTATCAACGTTTATTACAAGATCCTGAGTATGTAAAAGAAAACCACACAGATGTAAATCCAGACAACATTCAATTAAAACCAACGGCAAAATTGTCTGTGGGCTTATTCCTATTCGGTGCATTGCTTGTGGTATTAATGGGGGAATTCCCAAGCTTACGCCCAGCTTTTGACGGCAAAGCAATGGGAATGGCACACACCATTGAAATTGTTATGCTCACCGTTGGAGCATTGATTATTTTAACCTGTAAACCAAACGGCAACGCCATTACACAGGGTTCAGTATTCCACGCGGGTATGCGTGCGGTGATTGCCATTTTCGGGATCGCGTGGTTAGGTGATACTTTAATGCAAGCCCATATGACTGAAGTAAAAGAAAGCGTGAAAGTGTTGGTAGAAACCGCGCCTTGGACATTCGCCCTTGCGTTATTCGTGCTTTCTGTATTAGTAAACAGCCAAGGTGCAACGGTGGCAACCTTATTCCCTGTAGGTATCGCATTAGGCATTCCAGCGCCTGTATTAGTTGGGGTATTTGTGGCAGTAAATGGTTACTTCTTCATTCCAAACTACGGCCCAATCATTGCTTCCATTGACTTTGATACCACCGGCACAACACGCATTGGTAAATTTATCTTTAACCACAGCTTTATGTTGCCGGGCTTATTGAGTATGGCATTCAGCCTTGCTTTCGGCTTATTATTCGCCAATATTTTATTGTAAATTTAGACCGCACTTTCCTTTCTAAACTGAGCGACATCATCGCTCAGTTTTTTATCTAGCATTCCCCCGTAAACTTCCGCATAATATCGCCACTTGACCTAACAAAAGGAAAATTACAATGACAATCTCAAAACAACAAATTCTTGACGCTTATTATTTCCGCCACGCGTGCAAACAATATGATCCAAGCAAAAAAATCAGCGATGAGGATTTCCGTTTTATTTTAGAAACCGCCCGTCTTTCGCCAAGTTCATTCGGCTTTGAGCCGTGGAAATTCTTAGTGATCGAAAATCAGCACATCAAAGAGCTGATCCGCGATAACGCGTGGGGGGCGAAAGATAAAGTGATGGATTGTAGCCATTTTGTGGTGATCCTTGTCCGCCAACCGCAAACCCTGCTCGCTGATGGCGATTATGTGCCACATATGATGCGTGATGTGCATCATATCCCTGAAGAGGCGTTAAAAATGCGTCAAAATTTCTACCGTACTTTTACCGAAAGCGACTTCGGGCTAACTCAAGATCCCGTTGCTTTCTATAATTGGGCGTGCCGCCAAAGCTACATCGCACTCGGCAATATGCTTACCAGTGCCGCAATGATCGGCATTGACAGCACCCCGATTGAAGGTTTCCCGCTGGAAAAAATGAATGATCTGTTCGTGGCAGAGGGGCTATACAACGCGGAAGAATACAAACTTAGCGTAATGGCAGCCTTCGGCTACCGACTAAACGAATCACGCGAAAAAACACGCCAAGCCTTTGATGACGTGGTGGAGTGGGTGAAATAAAAATCCGCAAAAATCGCACCGCACTTTCATTTTCACAAAGACAAAGTGTGGTGTAAATTTCTCAACGTTTCTTTTCTAAAAAATCTCGGAACAATTATGCTAATTTCTTTTATTCTGATTGCCCTATGTGCCGGTGTCGCCCTTGCCACGCAAGCCGCCATTAACAGCCAATTAGCTGGTTCATTAATGGGGCAACCTGTTGTTGCCGCCTTAATTTCCTTCGTAACAGGCACATTACTGCTCTTTTTCATTTGCTGGTGGAAAGCCGATCTTTTCACCGCCTTACAACAAGTGCCAAAACAACCCTTGTGGAAACTTCTCGGCGGCCCACTGGGTGCGCTTGTGGTTTTCACCACCATTTTCCTTGCACCGAAAATGGGCGTAACCAATATGCTCTTTTTCATTATTGTCGGCCAACTCATCGCCGCCGCCATCATCGATCATTTCGGCTTAATCGGAATGACCGCCCGCCCAATCCAAATCTGGCAACTCATCGGCTTTGTGTTTATGGGATTAGGCTTGGTGCTGTTTTTCTTTGGGAAAAGGTTGTTTGGATAGGGCTTCAAATCTCCCCCAACCCCTCTTTACTAAAGAGGGGAATCAGATCAACGCATATTTAAGATCTCAAGTAAAAAAGAACAAAGTCAAAAATCCAGAAAAAACCACCGCACTTTTTGCCTCATTGAATTTTCTCATCGCAACAAAATGTAGTGGCGGGCCTATGTGTCCGCCTGAAAGATATACCCACATAAAAATCGAACAATATCTTTAAGGAATTTGTAAACGATGCCCCAAGAAATCCCCCTCTTTAGTAAAGAGGGGTTAGGGGAGAATTGAAAAACAACGGAGATTTGAAAGATAGCAAATATTTGAAAATCTAGGGAGATTTAGTCACCTTACAAAATCATCTTCACCAATTTATCCGCTTTAATGCGGGCGAATTTTTTCAATAATTTTTGCACGGGTTCAGGGTATTGTGCCAGTTCTTCCAGCTCTGAATAATGCTTGAGTTGGGTGGTATGCTGGCGAATGGTGGCGAGTTCTTGTTCAACCTGTGAGGCGAGTTGTTGGTTTGGATCTTGAATGAGCAAACCATTTTCTGCATCTAAACGCCAAGCGCGCGGATTTAGGTTGTTGCCAGTTAATAAAATATGGTTATTGTCCACCCACACACCTTTGAGGTGATAACTGTTCTCGCCGTCTTTCCAAGTGCGGATCACCAGTTGCCCTTGGGTAATTTGTGCTTCAAACTTTTGGCTAAAACGGCGAAGATTGCTTTCGTATAAATAAGGCAGTGCACCCGCCATTTTGAACGGCTGAGAAGGCGGAATGTAAAAATCATTCGCCGTTTTATCACCCACAATAATTTCAATGTGCTTGCCTTTTTGTAATAAACGGCGGATTTTTTGTTGTAATGGGCGTGGAAAATTAAAATATGGCGTACAGATCACCAATTTTTCTTGCACGATTTGGAAAAGATCTTCAATCGTACGGTTAAGCAGGTTTGCACCACCGCCTAAGCCAAAAAGTGGGGTGATTTTTAGGCCAGAATTTTCCTCGCTCGTAAACTTATATTGCCCATCTGTTGCCAAGCCTTTACGGAAAGCACGAATATGCTGGCGAATTTCTTTGGTTTTTGGACGTTCAGCATTATCCAATGGCAACACCGCTTGATTGCTCAATAGATATTGCTGTAGGAAATTCACCATTGAGTCCGCAAGGGCGGAATGGGTGATTTTATGATAACGGTCGTAGCGGTATTTTTCATTTTGCTGTAAATACACATTATTAATGCTTGCACCGCTGTATAACAAGGTATCATCAAAAATAAAGCCTTTAATATGCAACACGCCAAACACTTCACGGGTGTTTACCGGCACGCCGAAAAACAAATGGGCGTGTTCACCATATTGATGAATGGCGCGTTGTTCGCAGTACCAATCTGCGTTGGTGGCAGATTTTTCTGCGCCAAGCAAATTACGCTGTGCACGATGCCAATCGACAAAAATTTTCACTTCAAGCTCAGGATTACGGCTTTTAGCGGCAAACACTTCATTTAAAATTTCTTGCCCCGCCTCATCATTTTGCCAATAAAGTGCGGTGATATAAATGCGCGTTTTTGCTTCACGAATAAGCTGGATAATTTGTTGCTTAAATTCCGCAGGGTGATGAAGAAAATCAATTTGCGAGGGTTGTAGCGCCAAACTTGGCAAAGCTTGCAAATTTTCTTCTGCCCTTTTCGTTTTATTTATCAACATAATTTTTTACTCTAATTTTGATAATCCATTTTTTCAGCCTTGTAGTTTACAATATTTACTTCTTAGCTTGGTAGAAAAAAGATATTTTTTCGTTATAATGCTCACATTTTCCCATAAAGTGCGGTGCTTTTTTACCCACTTTTCTCACATTCATCACAATTTGGCAACATAAAATGAACGCAAAAAAACCGACTTTCCAGCAAGCAGATTCCAGCAAACGCTTCAATGAACGCTATTCTGGCGAAAAACAAGATAAAAAAGCACCGCACTTTTCCCCTCATTCTTCGCGTGGCAAAAAGGACGACAAACGCACTTTCTCACGTGAAAGAACACCGGCAAAATCCGCGGAAAAAGTGCAACAACGCACAGAATTGACGATGGGAAATGCGCGTGGTACTGCCAATGTGAAAGTGGTGATAAAAAGCACAGGCGTGAAAGAAAAACAGAAAAAAACTGGCCCACTTTCCCCACGCGCACCAGAAAAGATTAAGAAAAATCGTGCAGAAGAAATGAAAGTATATGGCGAAAATACGTGCCTTGCCTTATTTGCAGAGCGCCCTGAAAGCATTGTTCGCGTATGGACAACCGTGGAAATGGCGCACCGTGTGGGCGAGTTATTTAGCTATTTGGCGGCGAATAAAAAAGTCTATCACGTTGTCGATAGCAAAGAGCTTGTGCTGGTGAGCGGCACGGAACATCATAACGGCATCTGTATGTTAGTGAAAAAGCCGCGTCATTTTACATTGAGCGGTTATTTGGATATTCCACGTGAAAAAGATGCGTTGATCTTACTCGATAATGTGCATAACGCACATAATATTGGTGGGATCGTGCGAACTTGTGCAGTCTATGGCGTGAAAGGTTTAGTGTTAAGCGAAGCAGATTTGCTAAATTCTGCTGCGGCAATGCGTGTGGCAGAAGGTGGTGCAGAATATGTGCATACTTTGCTTGTCGATAGCAGTGAACAGGCGTTAGAAAAATTGCGTGAAAAAGGTTATCAAATCGTGCATTTAAGCCAAAGCAAGCAAGCGAAGCCATTCGCTCAGCTGAAATTGAGCGATAAAGTGGTCTTTGTTTTAAGCGAAAGTGCGGGTGAAAATTTGACAAAAAATCACGATGAAGTAGTCAATTTATCTCTTGCCAATCCGCTGAAAGCGGGCCTGAATGTTGCGGTGGCAGCGGGCGTGTTATTGGCGAAATGGGCGGAGAAAACCCTTTAAATCGCTATAACTGATCAGAATGATGAATTAACACAAAGCGTTCCCACAATTGGGCTTCGCTTTCTTGATGCTCGGGATCGGGCTTAATGCAGTTGGTGATCGGGCAAACTTTTTGGCAAGTTGGGGTATCATAATGCCCCACGCATTCCGTACAAAGATTGGGATCGATTACATAAATGTCATCGCCCACGGAAATGGCATCATTCGGGCATTCTGGCAAGCACATATCGCAATTTGTGCATTTATCTGTAATTAAAAGTGCCATAAATTCCCCGTAAAATCATTGAAAGGGCGAGATTATAAAGAATCGGCAAGGAAAATTAAATAGGCAAAACAAAATGAACAAGAAAAACAAAGGACTTTCTTTTGTAGGCACATTAATCATTGCAGGCATTGCATTGATTTGGAATTATTTTCAGCCTAGCGAAAAAACAAACAAACCTGAACCCACGACGCAATCTCAGCAAAATCAAGCAAAAACACCAGCGCAACAAAATACACAAGCACCGCTTAGTGAGAATTATGATTATGTAATGCGTGATGATGCCATTGGGCAAAACAAAAACGCACCAGTGGATTATTATATGCTGGCGTTGTCTTGGTCGCCGGGGTTTTGCCAAGCACAAAAAGAACGTTATAACGGTAACTTGCCGCAATCTTTAATGAGCCAATGTGGCACGCAACAATATGGCTGGGTGATCCACGGCTTATGGCCGCAAAATGCCAATGCCCATTCGGTGAGCGACCACCCGCGTTTTTGTCGTGGCGATTTACCGATGGTTGATCCCGCAATTATCAAAAAATATTTAGCCGATAGCCCGAGTGCCAATTTGTTACAAGGCGAATGGGAAAAGCACGGGGTTTGTGCATTCAATAATGCCAATGCCTATTTTGAAAAACAGCAAAATTTATACCGTACTTTAACGCTACCCGATCAAAATATGTCGCGTAAAGAATTGTTTGCGTGGCTGAAAAAGCACAATCCACAATTAAAAGGGGCGTATTTGTGGGCAAGCCATAATGAATTATTTATTTGTTATGATTTGCAGTGGCAAGTGATGGATTGTCCTCGCTAATATAAGGTTTTAAGTCTGGCTTGAAATAACTTAATGGAATTAATTTAAAAGCGAAAAAATCCCGCAGATAATTTGATCTAAAGCAGTTACAAGCTGGCGATAACTAGGTATAATGCCACGCAGTGATTATTTATTTTTAAACTATATAGAGGGTAAATTATGTCAGTAATTAAAATGACCGACCTAGATTTAGCAGGTAAACGCGTATTTATTCGTGCCGACCTGAATGTGCCAGTAAAAGACGGCAAAGTAACGTCTGATGCGCGTATTCAAGCCACCATTCCAACCTTAAAACTCGCCCTTGAAAAAGGCGCGAAAGTGATGGTTACCTCTCACTTAGGTCGCCCAACCGAAGGCGAATTTAAACCTGAAGATTCCCTCCAACCTGTGGTTGATTACTTAAAAGACGCAGGCTTTAATGTGCGTTTAGCCCGTGATTATTTAGACGGCGTAGAAGTAAACGATGGCGAAATCGTGGTACTTGAAAACGTGCGTATCAACAAAGGTGAAAAGAAAAACGATCCAGAATTAGGTAAAAAATACGCCGCACTTTGCGATGTCTTTGTGATGGACGCTTTTGGTACAGCACACCGTGCGCAAGCTTCAACCTATGGCGTAGCAGAATTTGTGCCAATCGCTTGTGCTGGCCCATTATTAGCGGCGGAATTAGATGCCTTAGGCAAAGCCTTAAAAGAACCACAACGTCCAATGTTAGCGATCGTGGGTGGTTCAAAAGTTTCTACCAAATTAACCGTGTTAGATTCCCTCTCTAAAGTGGCGGATCAACTGATTGTTGGCGGCGGTATCGCAAATACTTTCATCGCAGCAGAAGGCAAAGATGTGGGTAAATCTTTATACGAAGCAGATTTAATCCCTGAAGCACAACGCTTAGCAAAAGCAACGCAAATCCCAGTGCCAACTGATGTTCGCGTAGGTTTAGAGTTCTCTGAAACTGCACCAGCGATTGAAAAATCTGTTGATGATGTGAAAGCCGATGAATCCATTTTTGATATTGGCGAAAAATCCGCAGAAGAATTAGTCAACATTATCCGCAAAGCAAAAACTATTCTTTGGAATGGCCCAGTAGGCGTGTTTGAATTCCCGAATTTCCGTAATGGTACAAAAGTCGTGGCTGATGCCATTGTAGAAGCAACCCAAAACGGTGCATTCTCTATAGCAGGTGGCGGTGATACCCTTGCAGCGATCGATCTTTTCGGCATCAAAGATAAAATTTCTTACATTTCAACTGGTGGCGGTGCGTTCTTAGAATTTGTAGAAGGTAAAGTTTTACCTGCCGTTGAAATTTTAGAGAAACGTGCAAAAAACTAATTCATTGATTTTAGGGCGTGGCGAATGCAGTACGCCCTTTTCATATTAAAAACCACTATTCACTAAATAGGAAACAGAAAAATGGCAAAATTATTAGACATTGTAAAACCGGGCGTATTAACTGGCGATGATGTACAAAAAGTTTTCAACTATGCAAAAGAACACAATTTCGCAATCCCAGCAGTAAACTGCGTGGGGACAGACTCTGTGAATGCCGTATTAGAAACCGCAGCACGCGTTAAAGCACCTGTGATTATCCAGTTCTCTAACGGCGGTGCGCAATTCTACGCAGGGAAAGGCATTAAACCAGCAAGTGGTGCACGTCCTGATGTATTAGGTGCGATTGCAGGAGCTAAACACGTTCACGAATTAGCTGCTGAATACGGCGTGCCAGTGATTCTTCACACCGACCACGCAGCGAAAAAATTATTACCTTGGATTGACGGCTTATTAGAAGCAGGTGAAAAACATTTTGCAGAAACGGGCAAACCACTTTTCTCATCACATATGATCGATCTTTCTGAAGAGCCAATGGAAGAAAATATGGCGATCTGCCGTGAATACCTTGCGCGTATGAGCAAAATGGGTATGACCCTTGAAATTGAAATCGGTATCACAGGTGGGGAAGAAGACGGCGTAGATAACTCTGATGTTGATGAATCTCGTTTATACACTCAACCTGAAGACGTACTTTACGTTTACGATCAATTAAACCCAGTAAGCCCACGTTTCACCATTGCTGCGGCATTTGGTAACGTACACGGTGTTTACAAACCAGGTAACGTGAAATTAAAACCGTCAATCTTAGGCGCATCACAAGAGTTCGTTTCTAAAGAACGTGGTCTTCCACCAAAATCATTAGATTTCGTTTTCCACGGCGGTTCTGGTTCATCAACGGAAGAAATCCGTGAAGCAATCAGCTACGGCGCAGTGAAAATGAACATCGACACCGACACTCAATGGGCAGCGTGGGAAGGTATCTTAAACTTCTACAAAGCCAACGAAGCTTATCTTCAAGGTCAGCTTGGTAACCCAGAAGGTGAAGACGCACCAAACAAAAAATACTACGATCCGCGTGTTTGGTTACGCAAATCAGAAGAATCAATGTCTAAGCGCTTAGAAAAATCTTTCCAAGATTTAAATTGCGTTGATGTTTTATAATGAGTAATCTAATTAATATTTTGCTTCACGCGGAATAACGACTCAATATATTTACACTAGAAAAGCCAGTTTTATGTAACTGAGTAAAGTAAAAATATTTGGTGTAGTAGAAAACGGTGGAATAGGCAAAATAGCTATTAAAAAAGGCTTAATACCTTATGACTTAAGGTGTTAAGCCTTTGAATTTGAAATAGAAGTTAAAAAACAGTCCTTTTTGTTTTAAGTAAGTGTAGCCAAAAGTGTAGAAATAAAAAGGCTCAGAAAAAAATTTTTTCCTCTTGTTATAATAAAACCCATTTCTTCTCACTCAGAAATAGAATTCAATAGTTAGTTTAATGATGATAATTCTTTTTTTAATGCTAAGGTGATGGCAAGTGTTTGGACTAACGTCATTGTTGCGCATTGAGAACGAAAACCTCGAACTTGAGCTTCTTTAATTACAAAAGAAACATCGCTGAAAGCAATTAGTGGGCTAATTTGGCTGTCAGTGATGGCAATTTGTTTGATGCCTTTTTTTGATGTAGTGTGCATAATGTCCACGGTTTCTTTAGCATAGGGAGAAAAACTAATAGCGATAACCACATCTCCTTCTTTCACTAGATTAAGTTGCTCATCAAACATTCCTCCTAATCCATTAATCAAAAATGAACGACAATCTAGATGGTGCAAGGCGTAATCCAAATAACTTGCAATACTAAAGGAACGTTTTAAGCCGATAATAAAAATATTGTTGGCATTATTGAGGATGTCTACGGCTTGTTGTATTTGCTGTTCTGAAGTTTTGTTTGCTAGCTGCTGTAAGGCTTGATGATTAGCTTGAGAAAAAATATTCAAAATATCTACCGCACTTTCTTGTTGCGTTTGATCGGGTTCAAGCTGGCGAAAAAGTTGTAATCGCTCCGTATAGTTAGCTGTTTCTTCCATCAAATTTTCACGGAAGATTTGTTTCATTTCATTAAAACCACTAAAGCCAAACGCGTTGGCGAAACGAATCAGCGTGGAGGGTGGTACATTAGCTCGTTGTGAAATTGTTGCAACGGTATCAAAGACAACGCTATTGCTATTATCAAGCACATATTGTGCTACTTGTTTTAATCGTTTACTCAAATTATCGTAGCGGGCTCGAATTTCATTTTGTAGTTGAACGAGTTGAGAATTAGTTTGCATTTTAGATCCTAACGAAATAAATATTTTATTATGGAAAGTATAATCGTAAAAAAACTATTTGAATAGAGAATGTTCTTTGATCAAAGCTAAAATAGCAAAATCTTTGTGATCTACCTCTCAAATATTAATTTCAAAAAATGGCATTTTTGAAATGTATGTTTTAATTTGGCTATGACTTTATGAGTTAAGTATTTTGTGATGGCATTATCACTAAGGAAAAACACTATGAAAGAAAAAACTTTAGATCTCATTTGTCTTGGTCGCGTAGCAGTCGATTTATATGCTCAACAGATAGGCTGCCGATTAGAAGATGTTACTTCTTTTGCCAAATATCTAGGAGGATCTTCAGGAAATGTTGCATATGGCACGGCAGTGCAAGGTGTGAAATCCTCAATGCTCGCTCGGGTTGGTGATGAACATATGGGGCGTTTTTTACGGGAAGAATTACAACGCGTTGGTGTTGATACCAGCCATTTAATTACTGATAAAGATAGGCTTACAGCTTTGGTCATATTAGGTATTAAAGATCAAGACACCTTTCCGTTAATATTCTATCGTGATAATTGTGCGGATATGGCGATTACTGAAGAAGATTTTGACGAAGAATATATTGCCTCCGCAAAAGCATTGGCGATAACAGGAACCCATTTGTCTCATCCGAAAACTCGCCAAGCCGTACTTACCGCCTTAGAATATGCGGGACGTAATGGCACAAAACGGCTGCTTGATATTGATTATCGCCCTGTTCTGTGGGGGCTAACTTCTTTGGGAGATGGGGAAACGCGTTATATTGATTCCGAGGCGGTTACACAATCTTTACAAGAAGTCTTGCATCATTTTGATGTGTTAGTTGGTACAGAAGAAGAATTTCATATTGCAGGTGGCTCAACTGACACGCTAACCGCACTAAAAAATGTGCGTAAAGTGAGCCAGGCCACACTGGTGTGCAAACGAGGGGCATTAGGATGTTCTGTATTTGAAGGTGATATTCCTGATGACTTAGATGGTGGTATCAATGTGTATGGGGTACGGGTAGAGGTTCTGAATGTTTTGGGAGCTGGTGATGCCTTTATGTCAGGATTATTGCGAGGCTATATTAATGGTGAAAGTTGGGAACAATGTTGTCGCTATGCAAATGCCTGTGGGGCGTTAGTGGTTTCTCGCCATGGCTGTGCTCCTGCAATGCCAACTAAGATCGAACTTGATAATTACCTTGCTCGAGCAGAAAATGTGCCTCGCCCTGATCTTGATCCTCAACTGAATCATTTGCACCGCGTAACTACGCGTAAAACGCAATGGAAGGATCTTTGTATTTTCGCTTTTGATCACCGCAAACAACTGGTGGAGATGGCAGAGAAGTGCGGTGCAAATTTAAACAAAATTCCAACGTTGAAAAAATTACTACTTCAAGCGGC
Organism: Avibacterium paragallinarum; assembly: GCF_900450705.1. Lineage (GTDB taxonomy): Bacteria > Pseudomonadota > Gammaproteobacteria > Enterobacterales > Pasteurellaceae > Avibacterium > Avibacterium paragallinarum. Next base: position 308,502 of record NZ_UGHK01000001.1, on the reverse strand, counting down.
AGAACAAACGGCGAAACAAGAGGGAATTGCCAATGGATATGCCGGCGTATTAGCCGATACGACTTTTGGTCAAGCAGCACTTAATGAAATCACCGGAAAAGGTTGGTGGATTGGCCGCCCTATTGAATTGCCTTCCTCCCGACCATTACGTTTAGAGCACGGCGATTTAGGTAGTCAGTTAATCAGTTGGCCCGCTGAACATGTGGTGAAATGCCTTGCCTTCTATCATCCTGCGGATAATGTAGCTTTGCGAGCAGAACAAGATGAAATGCTCAAACAGGTCTATCAAACTTGTTGTCGAACAGGACACGAATTGCTATTAGAAATCATCTTGCCTGCAGATATGGAACAGAATGAAAATCACTATGCCGAAATGATAAAACATTTTTACACGATTGGGCTGAAACCGGATTGGTGGAAATTACTGGGCGTGTCCGCACAGGCATGGCAAGCGATCAGCCAAGTGATTGAACAAAACGATCCTTATTGCCGTGGTATTTTAATTTTGGGCTTAGATGCCCCAGAAGAAACCTTCAAACAAGTTTTCAACGTCTCAGCGAATGCACCACTCGTTAAAGGATTTGCCGTTGGGCGAACCATTTTCGGTCAGCTTTCCGCCCAGTGGCTAGCGGGTGAACTTTCTGATGAACAGCTAATTCAAGCCGTATCAGAACGTTACAAACGCTTAATTCATTTATGGAAAAATCGTAAAAATTAAACCGCACTTTATTTTCCCCCCTAAAACTAAGCGAGCAGATTGGGCTCGCTTAGCTATTTTGTCACCTTGCTTAACATCAAACCAATAACAATCAAAACGATATTTTTTAACATTTTTTTAATAAAACTTCCTTTGCGTTATTTATCCTTTCATCATGAACGCTTATAATTTCGCTTCTAAAGTGAAAATAAGAAATCAACAAAGGAAAATGTTTATTTCTTATTTTTATTTACATTTTTTATTAGGAACCTTTATGCAAAAAAATATTGTGATTGTCGGAGGCGGAGCTGGTGGCTTAGAACTTGCGACTTCTCTTGGCAATAAATTAGGCAAACAAGCGAAAGTTACCTTAATTGACCGCAATGCCACACATTTGTGGAAACCCCTATTACACGAAGTGGCAACTGGCACACTTGATGTGGGAACCGATGCGGTAAGCTATCGAGCTCAGGCTTATCAAAATCATTTCCACTTTGAACAAGGCACCATCACCCGCCTTGATCGTACGAATAAATATGTTGAACTTGCCCCAATGACGAACCAAGAAGGTGAGCTGATCGTACTTGCTCGCCGTATTCCTTATGATTATCTAGTGATTGCCATCGGCAGTAAATCTAATGATTTCAACACGAAAGGCGTGGCGGAACATTGCATATTCTTAGATAACGCCGAACAGGCACAGCGTTTTCAAAATAAAATGCTTTCACTCTTTTTACGTTTTTCAGAAAATCGAGTGCTAGATGACATCGGTGAAGAAAGCCAGAAACAGCCTTTGGTTGAAGAAGGCAAAATTAATATCGCCATAGTAGGGGCGGGGGCTACAGGCGTGGAGCTTACCGCTGAGTTATACAGTGCGACGAAATACCTTTCTCATTATGGCTATGGCGATATTGATACAAGCTGTTTACAGGTTACGCTAATTGAGGCAGGCAACCGCTTACTGCCTGCATTACCAGAAAAAGTCTCCAATGCAGTGTATGAAGAATTAGAGCAACTTGGGGTAAAAATTAAACTGAATACGATGATTGTAGAAGCGACCGCACAAGGGTTGGTCACCAAATCTGGCGAGGTGATTGCAGCCGATTTAATGGTGTGGGCGGCTGGTGTACGAGTATCAAAAGTAACGCAACAATTTGATGGTTTAGCCTTAAATCGTAACAATCAAATTGAGATCAAACCCACCTTACAAAGCACCGTAGATGAGAGTATTTTTGCTATTGGCGATTGTGCTTTCCTTATGCAGGAAAATGGCACACCTGTGCCGCCACGTGCTCAAGCTGCACACCAAATGGCGAAAGTCTGTGCCAAAAATGTAGTTGCGATTTTCCAACATAAACCTTTGCGAGATTTCCACTACAACGACAAAGGTTCATTAGTCTCCCTTTCTAAATTCACCACAGTGGGAGCATTATTCGATAACAAAATGATGATTGAAGGCTTATTTGCTCGCCTTGCCTATCTTTCCCTTTATCGAATGCACCAACACGCCTTATTTGGTTGCATAAAAACAGGATTAATGATTTTAATTGGACGCATTAATCGTATTCTCAAGCCAATGCTAAAATTGCATTAAACATAAGTGCGGTGTTATTTTTATGAATTTCCACCGCACTTTTTATTTATTCTAGAATATGATTGCTAATTTTTGTGAGCGATGAAGTCTTTCATAAATCTCTCAAAATCAGCTAAACGGTTATTCTTCAATGAGTAATTGATATAATTCAACATTGATATAAAAATTCTCTTTGCCAATTTTCACTTTTTCTAAGATACCTAATTGCACTAATTTATCTAAACGTTTTGCAGCCGTATTTCGATGAATTTGGCAATCTTGTGCAACAAAATCAATTTTTGTATAAGGGTGTTTATAAAGATTATTAATTAATTCATGGCTATATATCCCAGATGATTCGCTTCGGATTTTTTGTTTATGTTTTTGAATTAATTGCTTAATTTTTTTTATTAAAATTATGGTTTGCTTAGCGGTTTCTTCAATACCTTTGAGCATAAAAATAATCCATTTCCCCCAACTTTGTGAATCCCTTACTTCTTGTAATAAGCGATAATATTCTGCTTTATTGCGATTAATGTAACGAGAAAGATATAAAATAGGGGTTTCTAATAAATCTTGTTGAATTAAATAGAGAATATTAATAATACGTCCAGTTCTGCCATTACCATCATAAAATGGGTGAATACTCTCAAATTGATGATGAATTAATGCCATTTTAACAAGCGGATCGTAATCAACTTGAGCAGAATCATTAATAAACTTCTCTAAATCTGACATATAGTTTTCAATCAAATCAGGGTGTTGCGGTGGCATATAAACGACTTTTTTCGTTATTTGATTAATTAAACCAGTGCCTTTTTGTTTACGAAAACCTGCATTATTTCCCTCTAATTTAGCTTGCACCGCTTTGATTGTATTGAGCGTAATTAATCTAGAGGAACGGACCGCATTAAAACCTAACTCCATTGCTTGAGCATAATGATGAACTTCTTTTGCCGCAGCTGAACTAAATTGTTGCGTCGCAAAATTACTTTGATACAAATCATCTTGTGTAGTAATGATATTTTCAATTTCAGAACTTTCTTTTGCTTCTTGTAAAGGTAATGTACCAAGTAAAATATTCTGATTAGGCATCGTTTGTACAACACCTTTTAGTTCTCCTAGTGCTTGATGGGATAAATTACTTGCTTTAAGTATGGATTTATTCTCTAATTCCCCTAAATTGAAAAGATTGGGATTTGATAATTTTCTGTACTCATTTATTACTCACTTATTTTAATCATTTTGTGTATATCAGGATAACATGCACAAATTTTTGCATTTCTTGTGTATGTTTTCAAGACGTGCACAGATTTTTGGATTTATTGTGTCTGTGCATATTTTGCACTATTTGGCTTTTCCTCCCTAGCCAACATGAAAAAGATTACTTTATGCATTTCCACCGCACTTTATTTTTCACTCTCCTTTTCCCCGCTTTCTTTTCCTCCTAAGGCAAAAATACATTATACTTAACGCCAATAATGATTTTTCATAATTAAGAGAAGTGCAATGACAAAACCCCTAAATATTATTTTTGCTGGCACGCCTGAATTTGCGGCGGTGCATTTGGCGGCGTTGCTTAATTCCAAACATAATGTGATTGCTGTTTATACCCAACCAGACAAGCCCGCAGGGCGAGGCAAGAAATTGCAAGCCAGTGCGGTGAAGCAGTTGGCTGAGCAGCATAATCTGCCCGTTTATCAGCCGAAATCCTTACGCAATGTGGAAGCACAACAAACGTTGCAAGCCTTGAATGCCGATGTGATGGTGGTGGTGGCCTATGGTTTAATTTTACCTAAAGCGGTGTTAGATGCCCCAAGATTGGGCTGTTTGAATGTACACGGTTCCATTTTGCCACGTTGGCGTGGTGCTGCCCCCATTCAGCGAGCCATTTGGGCGGGGGATAAGCAATCGGGTGTAACCATTATGCAAATGAATGAGGGCTTAGACACAGGGGATATGCTACATAAAGTGTATTGTGAGATTGCACCAGAGGAAACTTCGCTTAGCCTTTATCATAAATTGGAAAATCTTGCCCCACCTGCTTTGATTGAGGTGTTAGACGGTTTAGAAGCGGGGAAATTTCCGCCTGAGCCACAAGAGGAGATCCTCGCAAATTATGCGGATAAATTATCCAAGCAAGAAGCCAAATTGGATTGGCAGTTGCCAGCCGCACAGCTTGAGCGTTGTATTCGAGCTTTCAACCCTTGGCCGATTAGCTATTTTGTTACCACCGACAGCGAGGGCAAAGAACAGAGTTTAAAAGTGTATCAAGCCAACGTGTTGCCTCATCAGCCTCAGCCCGCAGGCACGATTTTACGCACAGATAAAACAGGCATTCAAATCGTCACTGCGGAGGGAGTATTGAACCTCACCCAATTACAGCCAGCGGGCAAAAAGCCGATGTCCGCACAGGATTTACTCAATGGGCGTGCGGATTGGTTTCCGAGCGGCAAACAATTAGGCTAAGGAACGAGTGGAATGAAAAACGCAAAACCCGCTAAAAAAGTGGTGAAAAAAAGCACCGCACTTTCTTCTACAGCCCTTTCTTCACGAGCGGTAGCCGCCCAAATGTTGTGGCAAGTGCTGGATAAAGGGCAATCCCTCTCCACCTTGCTTGGGGAAAAAACGCCTGCCGTGAAACCGCAAGATCTGCCTTTGTTACAAGAAATTTGTTTTGGGGTATGTCGTGTGTTGCCCCGTTTGGAGCAAATCATTCAACAATTAGTGGATAAACCGCTGAAAGGCAAAAACCGCCTCGTGCATTGCCTACTGCTGGTTGGGTTGTATCAGTTGCTCTATTTACGCACGCCCGATCACGCTGTGGTTGATGAAATGGTGAAAGCGGCACAAAACCTCAAGTTAGACAATTTCAAAGGATTGGTGAATGGCGTGTTACGCCGTTTTTTGCGTGAGCAAGAACAAATTCTGGCAAAGGTCGATAAACATTGGCAAACCCTCCACCCTGAATGGTTGGTGAATAAACTGAAAAAAGCCTATCCTCATTGGCGTGAAGTCATTGATGCCAATAATCAAAAACCGCCACTGTGGTTGCGGGTGAACGCACAATATCACAAACGGGCGGATTATTTAGCCCTTTTACAAGCTGAAAATATTGAAGCGGTGGCAGGTGATTCCCCCCAAGCCATTCAACTTACGCAGCCCCGTAATGTCGCCCAATTACCGCATTTCAATGCGGGGGCGATCACCGTGCAAGATCTGCACGCCCAATGGGCAGCGTTATTGTTAGAACCGCAAAATGATGAGGTGATTTTAGACGCTTGTGCCGCCCCTGGTGGGAAAACCACGCACATTTTGGAGCTTGCCCCGCAAGCTCGCGTGGTGGCATTAGATGTTGAACAACATCGCTTGAAACGAGTGGAAGAAAATTTGGCTCGAATGGGGCAACAGGCTTTGGTTATTTGCGGTGATGCTAGCCAGCCAGAACAATGGCTCGCCCAAATTCACGACTATTTAAACCTTGATTTAACACAACAAAGTGCGGTGCAATTTGACCGCATTTTACTTGATGCTCCTTGCTCAGCCACGGGTGTAATCCGCCGCCACCCTGATATAAAATGGTTACGCAAAGAAAGCGACATCGCCCCCTTAGTGGCATTGCAAAAAGCCATTTTAAACGCCCTATGGCAACGCTTAAAACCTAACGGCATCTTGCTTTATGCCACTTGCTCGCTCTTGCCAGAGGAAAACAGCCAACAAATCGCCGAGTTTTTACACCAGCACCCCGAGGCACAATTAATGTCCCTGCCATTCCCTCAACAAGAAAACGCAGGTCATCAATTTTTCCCTCAACAAAACGGCGGCGATGGTTTTTATTATGCGAAGTTAAGAAAACAACGGGATTAAGCGAAGAACAAAAATTCATCAAAGTGCGGTGTTTTTTTCAAGCGTTTTCCCCAAAATAGCCAAAAATCCCACCGCTCTTTATATTTTACGTTGTCAATCGGGCGGACACATAGGTCCGCCCCTTGTATATTAAAATTAATATAAAATAGCAACAAAACCCCGTTATCTGCATCTCGCGTCCGCCCCAGGCAACAAACCGAGTTGTAGCAATGAGAGCAGATAACATTTCACCAAAAAACCGAACAGTTGCCAGACTTAAACCCGAATGCAAGGCAGGTTAATGATGAATGAACAAACTTATTGTGGTATTGATGTTGCTAAACGTCATTTCGTCATTGGGCTTTCTACCCAAAAACGAACAAAAACCGAAACCAACAACCCGAAAGGGATTGCACATACCATTGAGTATTTACGTCGTTTCAGTGTGGACTTAATTGTCCTTGAAAGCACCGGTAGGCTTGAACTCCCATTAGCTAAAGCACTCCACCGCACAGGCTTTCGTGTGGTGATTGCCAACCCGCGACAAACCAATCAGTTTGCGATGTCGCAATCACTAGCAAAAACCGACAATAAAGATGCCAAAATGTTGGCTTTTTACGCCCAAATGCTCGCAATGCGTGATAATGTAGCACAGCAGCTTTACATACCACCCACTCCCGAGCAGGAACAGCTTGAAGCCCTTGTTTCACGCCGTAATCAGCTTGTTGAAATGCGTTTTGCGGAGAAAAACCGCCTTGAACAAGTTCATTCCACACAAGTATTCAGTGTTGAACAGCATATCGACTATCTCAGCCTGCGTATTGATGAGCTGGATAGGGAAATCGAACAGCATCTCAAACATTTTGACGATACAATAAAAAAGTTTAAAGACATCAAAGGGTTGGGTACACAAACAATAGCCGTTTTGATGTCAATGTTGCCTGAGTTAGGTCAATACACACATAAACAAATCGCTTCACTTGTTGGTGTTGCACCCCATCCTAAAGAAAGTGGCAACACCAAATGGAAAAGCCGCTGTTCAGGTGGTCGCAAAGCCGTACGAAATGCACTGTATATGGCAACATTTGTTTGTGTACGTTTTGAGCCTAAACTCAAACAATTTTACGAACGCTTACGTGCTAATGGTAAGGCGTTCAAAGTGGCGATTAACGCCTGTATGCGTAAGCTTCTCACCATTTTAAATGCGATTGTCCGCGATGACTCGCAATGGGACGCTCACGCACTTTAATTAACGAATTTGTATTTTTGCTTTTTAGCGGAATACAGTTGCTACGGGGTATAATTTGTAATATCGCATTTTTGTAACAAGGAAACTGGGATATAAAATGAGAGGGCGACTTTAATTAAAGAGGGTTTATTTTTTATAAATCAAAAAATAGTGAAAAATATCACCGCTCTCTATATTTTGTATTGTAAATCGGGCGGACACATAGGTCCCGCCCCTACGGGGTATAATTTGTAATATCGCATTTTTGTAACGAGGAAACTGGGGTATAAAATGAGAGGGCGACTTTAATTAAAGAGGGTGTATTTTTTATAAATCAAAAAATAGTGAAAAATATCACCGCTCTCTATATTTTGCATTGTAAATCGGGCGGACACATAGCTCCGTCCCTACGGGGTATCATTTGCAATATAGCGTGTTTATAACAAGGAGACTGGGGTATATAGATGTTGCTTAATCCCCGTATAAATTGCCCGAATGGAAATAAAATTTTTAGAAAAGTAACGCCGAGCGAGAGCGAAGCGAACATCAGGCTTACTTTTCGTTAAAAAAATTTTATTGGAATGAGGAATAGCAATTTAGTCGGGGTACGCTTTTCTTTGCTTACTTTCTTTTGAGTAAGCAAAAGAAAGTAAGTCGCCAACGGCGAAACCCGTTATATTTACCCAAAAAGATGTTATTCATATAATGGCGAATTAACACCCTATATTTAAGAGATCACAACAATGAAAATTATCATTCTAGGTGCGGGTCAAGTCGGTACAACCTTGGCAGCGAATTTGGTGAGTGAAGATAACGACATCACCCTTGTGGATAATGAGGCGGAGCGTTTGCTTGCGTTGCAGGATAAGCACGATTTGCGGGTGGTGAATGGCTCGGCTTCTTCGCCAAAAGTATTGCGTGAGGCGGGAGCTGCGGACGCGGATTTGGTGGTGGCAGTGACCAATTCCGATGAAGCCAATATGATTGCTTGTCAGGTGGCTTATACACTGTTTAACGTGCCGACAAAAATCGCACGTATTCGCAGTGCGGATTATTTACGCGAAAAAAATAAATTATTTCAGCCCGATGTGATCCCTATTGATCATATTATTTCCCCTGAGAAATTAGTTACCGATGAAATTGTACGCTTGATTGATTACCCCGGTGCGTTACAGGTTTCACACTTTGCGGGCGGATTGATTAGCATTGTGGTAGTCAAAGCCTATTATGGTGGGCCTTTGGTGGGTTATGCCTTATCGGTGCTGAAAGATCATTTACCGCATATTGATTGCCGTGTGGTGTCTATTTTGCGACAGGATAAAATTATCCGTCCACAGGGTTCGACGATTATTGAAGCGGGCGATGAGGTTACGTTTATCTGTGCTACTATTCACATTAAAGCCATAATGAGCGAGTTGCAACGTCTTGAGAAGCCTTATAAACGAATAATGATTATTGGTGGAGGGAATATTGGTAGTGGCGTAGCGAAACGCTTGGAAGATCACTGTTCGGTAAAACTCATTGAACGTAACTCAGAGCGAGCCACCGCCTTGGCGGAACGGCTATCAAAGACTCTCGTGTTTTGTGGCGATGCCTCAGATCAATCCCTTTTATTTGAAGAACACATTGAAAATGTTGATGTTTTTCTCTCTTTAACTAGCGATGATGAAGCCAATATTATGTCGGCATTACTGGCAAAACGCTTAGGAGCAAAAAAAGCGATGGTGCTGATTCAGCGTATGGCATACATTAATTTATTGCAAGGTGGAACACTCGATATTGTGGTTTCACCGCAACAACCAACTATTTCAGCACTATTAGGGCATATCCGAAAAGGTGATATTGGCGATGTTGTGTCATTACGGCACGGGGAGGCAGAGGCATTAGAAATCATTGTTCACGGCGAATCCCATTCATCTAATGTGATTGAGAGAAAAATCTCAGATATAAAATTACCGCCAACGGTTACAATTGGGGCTATCTTACGCGATGAAGAAATTATTATTGCTAGAAAAAATGTTGTCATTAAAGCAAATGATCATATTGTTGTTTATATTAGCGATAAAAAACATCTACCAGAGGTAGAAAAGTTGTTCCAACCAAGTGCATTTTTTATCTAATTTAGATTTCGATATTTTGACTCTAATAAAACAAGTTATAGAAAATAACGTTAAATTAATATTTGTTTAGATTAAATTTCAGGAACATAGTAAAATAAGTAGTCATTTTACTTTTCCTAAAAGGATAACATTAATGGAAGCAATCCCTAACGTTGAAGAATCTCAGGCAATCACGCGTGAAATTATTCGCAACCTACTTAATGATGGCAGTGATCCAGCTGCTCTTTATATTATTGAACACCATATTTCGCATTATGATTTTGATAAATTGGAAAAAATTGCCGTTGATATATTTAAGGCAGGCTATGAAGTGTCTGATGCGGAAGAATGGCTAGATGAAGACGGAAAAACCTTATTTTCTTTTGATGCTATCAGTGAAATTGAATTAAAGGCAGAATTAATTGATGCCCAACAGAAAGAATTATTCCCATTGATTGCCAAATTTAACGGCATCTATGACGGCTGGGGAACCTATTTTGAAGATCCTAATGTCGATAAAGATGAATACGGCGAAGACGGCGAATTTTTTGACGAGGAAGAATAAACTTCGTCAAAATCATTGAAAAATCCTACCGCACTTTTGGTTACACCACCTAAGTGCGGTGTTTTTTGTTTCTATAGTTAAATGTCTTTCTGTATTGTCCTTGGATAAGGGCTTGCGTGAAAGCGAAATCAATTTAGCTATATTTTACGAACGCTTTGGGCTTTTTGTTGTCATAAAGCCAGCATATTGCGAAACGAGATTGCCTCGTTTATGCAGACCTATTCACTCATTTATAAGGATTTTTTATGCGTTTAAAACATTTCACCTTCGCACTTTTGGCACTGCCCCTGTTTGCACAAGCTACTCCTACAACGGCAGATAATCAGATAGCCTTTGACGTTGAAGTCGAAAAAGAAGTGTCGCACGATTTATTGCAGGCGACCCTATTTATTCAGGTGGAAAACAAAGATCTTGCACTAGCTAATAAAGAGGTAAATAGCAAAATTAATCAAGCCTTTAGCATTTTAAAAGGCTACTCAGACGTGGAATTACGTGATGATTCCCGCAGCACCCAAGTGCGTTATAATAAAGATGGCAAGCAAGACGGCTGGATCGCCCGTGGGCGACTTGTGTTACAAAGTAAAAATGTCGAAGCTTTGTCTAAAGTCATCAGCAAATTAAATGGTATTTTAGCCATTGAGTACGTTAATTCTCAAGTGTCTTCAACTGCCATAAATCAGCTTGAAGAAGAAATGATGCAACAGGCATTGGTTCAAGTGGAACGCAAAGCCCAACTCATTCAGCAATCCTTGCACGCCAAAGGCTACAAAATTGTCGAGCTTATCATTCGCACGCCAGCGGAAAGCGGACGCTTTGTGGCTCGCCCTTACGCAGTAATGGCGAAAATGGCAAGCCCTGAGATGAGCGATCAAATGCAACTTGGCACAGGCAAAGCCAATGTTCGGGCCAGTATCAATGCTAAGATCCAGCTTATTCAGGAATAATGACAGCCAGCCCCATTTCCGTTACAATGGGGCGATTTTTTAACAAGCCAATGAGGTTATCAATGAAAGTTGCAAAAAATGTCGTGGTGAGCATCGCTTACCAAGTTCGTACCGAAGACGGTGTATTAGTCGATGAAGCACCAGCGAATCAGCCTTTAGAATATTTACAAGGGCATAATAATTTAGTGATTGGCTTGGAAAAAGCCTTAGAGGGCAAATCAGTCGGTGATAAATTTGAAGTGCGTGTCAAACCTGAAGAGGGCTATGGTGAATACAACGAAAATCTCGTACAACGTGTGCCAAAAGATGTGTTTGTTGGCGTAGATGAGCTTGTAGCTGGAATGCGTTTTATTGCCGATACGGACGTTGGTCCCTTACCAGTGGTGATCACCGAAGTAGGCGAAAATGATGTCGTGGTGGACGGCAATCATATGCTTGCAGGTCAAGAATTATTATTTGATGTGGAAGTCGTAGCAACCCGCGAAGCAACGTTAGAGGAAATCGCACACGGTCATATCCACCAAGAGGGCGGCGGTTGCTGTGGCGGACACGGTGATAGTGATGAAGAAGGACACGGCTGTGGTTGCGGCGGTCATCACCATCATCACGACCACGATCACCACCATCACGAAGGCGAAGGCTGTTGTGGTGGCAACGGCGGTTGCAAACACTAATTCAAAAATTTGCATTGAAAAACCACCGCACTTTAATTCACGCCCTGATTCGCTCAATTTGTGAAAAGGGGGGATTGGATTAATTTGAGATTAGTATGGAAAGAAGATAAAAGGGGCTTATTGCCCCTTTTATTTAAAATAGATTAATATTTTTTCCGTTTTGAATGTGGTTTGAAGCCACTGTCATCAAAAGTGCGGTGTTTTTTTTCTCTGAATTTTCGATCGCCTGTGCGGCTGTCGCTGTTGCGGCCTTTGGTTTTGCCGACAAAGCGTTTTTCGCCACCTCTGCCTTCGTTTTTGGCTTCACCAAGTAATGACATTTGCATTGGTTTGTTCATTACGCGGGTTTTGGTGAAATGTGCCACGAGTTCTTTAGGCATTCCTTGCGGTAATTCGATGGTGGAGTAGTTGTCGTAGAGTTTGATATGTCCGATATAACGGCTGTCAATGTCCCCTTCGTTTGCCACTGCTCCAACGATATGACGCACTTCCACACCGTCTAAACGTCCGACTTCAATGCGGTAGAGATCCATTAGTTGCGGGGTGCCGTAGCCACGGCGTTCTGCTGAGCGAGGGTTTTCACGGCGATTGCGTTCACGCCCAGCACGTTTGTCAATGGTAGGATCGGGAGGAAGAATCAATTTTTGTTTGCCTTGTAATAGCATTAACATTGCTGCCGCGATGTCTTCTTGATCTTGGTCTGCGGTGAACAAGTCTTCAAGCAGGCTGCGGTATAACTCTAGATCGTGGTGTTCAAGCTGTTTTGTAATTTTGGTCACAAAATTTTTGCGACGACAAGCTTGTAATGCTTCGCGATTTGGCACTTCCACTTCATCAATCGGCTTTTTGGTGAGGCGTTCGATATTTTTGAGCAAGCGATTTTCTCTTGGCTCAACAAATAATAATGCACGTCCTGCACGCCCCGCACGTCCTGTACGCCCAATACGGTGCACATAACTTTCGGCATCTAGCGGTATATCATAATTTACCACAAGACTAATGCGTTCCACATCAAGTCCACGAGCAGCAACATCAGTGGCGACTAAAATATCTAGGCTACCGTTGCGTAGGCGATCGAGGGTTTGTTCACGCAGTTGTTGGGTCATATCCCCATTGAGTGCGGCGGCACGGAAGCCGTGTTTTTCCAATAATTCGGTAATATCAAGGGTAGCAGTTTTGGTGCGAGCAAAGATGATTGCCGCATCAAATTCTTCCACTTCAAGGAAACGCAAGAGAGCTTCATTTTTGCGGAAACCACGCACATACCAGCAACTTTGGGTAATATCTGGAGCATTTTTTTGGTTTGATTGAATTTTCACTTCTTGAGGATTATTCATAAAGCGTTTTGTAATGCGGCGGATTGGTTCTGGCATTGTGGCAGAGAAAAGTGCGGTTTGATGCTGTTCTGGCAGTGCTGCCATTACGGTTTCAACATCATCAATAAAGCCCATTCGTAACATTTCATCAGCTTCATCAAGCACGATAAATTTTAATTCTGACAGATCGAGGGTGTTGCGTCTTAGGTGATCGAGGATACGCCCCGGTGTGCCGACAACCACTTGTGCACCTTGTTTTAAGGCCCTGAGCTGAATGTCATAACGTTGCCCACCATAAAGGGTAACGATGTTGATCCCTTTGGCATATTTCATAAATTGCTCGCAGGCGTCTGCCACTTGAATAGCAAGCTCGCGGGTCGGTGCCATCACGAGCATTTGTGGCATTTTTTTCTGCGGTTCGATTTGAGCCAACAGTGGAAGGGAGAACGCGGCGGTTTTTCCGCTTCCTGTTTGTGCCATTCCTAGCACATCTTGCCCTGCTAAAAGGTGAGGGATACAAGCCTGTTGGATTGGTGAAGGGGATTCAAATCCCATATCTGTTACTGCATTAAGGATAAATTCAGGTAAACCTAAATCATTAAAAGTGATTTTTGTTTCAGTCATTAAAATACTCGAATATAAAAAAGAAAGCTCAATTACTTTCAGGTTAGCAAAGCATAGGTGTCGTTAAATAGCTACTTTGCGGATAAATTGTTGAAAATCGTTTGTTTTACAACACCAAAATGTAGAACAAGTTCTACGTTATTGCACCTTCGCTTGCTTTAATTTTGCAAGCTCTAGTACGGCAAAACGATACTCAACAAAGTTATACACCTGATTCGCTATGGCCAATTTAAACAGGGTTTCTGCTTGTTCTTTTTGACCCAAATTGAGTTGTTGTTTTGCTAGATAAAAGTAGGTTTCGGTTAAAATTTCCGCATAGGGGATAGCGTGTTCCTTCGCAAAAGTGATGCCCTTTTGCTGCAATTCTGCCACCGATAATTGACCTAAATAATATTGCACAATATAGCTGCCCCATTTGTCATCAGCAAGGGCAAGGCTACGTTGTTTTAGCTGCTGTTTTGCATTCTCTGGGTTGATTTCTAATTCGTTCAAGTAAAGCCACAAGACTCGATAAGGATCAGAGGTATCTACTTGATAAAACTCAGATAAATCCTTTTCGGCAAGGGTATAGCGTCCCATATAATAAAAATCAATGCCGCGATTAAAGAGGCTATTTGCGTCTTTGGGATTTAATGTCAAAGCGATGTTAAAAGCCTCTAACGCGTTATCATAGTCCTCGCTCAGCAGCAAAGATACGCCCAAATAATTATAAAGTGCGGTTACTCTTGGCTGCAATTCGAGTGCTTGCAAAAAATCGTAGCGTGCTAATGTCCAAAGTCCAAGGTTGTCGTACAGTATGCCACGTTCAAAGTGTAATACCGCACGTTCCTTGTTCGTCAATTTTTTTTCGTTAAGATGTCCTACTTGCAAGATTTGGCTAATGCGTGCGATCATCGTTTCTTGTTCAGAATGAAGAACGGGCGTTTGCTCTGCGATGGCGAGTTGATGATCCACCATAAATGCGGGCTGTGAGCCACCGCAACCGCTGAATAAAAAAGCCAATGGCAACAAGATTAAACGCCACATTGATAAATACCAAAGGGATTTCCATTGCCGGTTATGCTGCATTATATTTGCCTTAAATCTCTGCTTTTTATGTGAAAAGAAATGCTTATTTCACACGGATTCGTAAGAAAAAATAAAACTCCCTGCTTACATTAAGCTGGGAGCTAGCCTAATTATTCTTGCTCACTGACTGTTACGTTTTCAACGACAGCAGCATCTTGTTTTGGAGCAATATCTTTCATCGTTAAGCGGATACGACCTTGGCGATCGATTTCAACCACTTTTACCGTAACTTCTTGGCCAATGCTGAGGTAGTCGCTCACTTTTTCAACACGCTCATCAGCAATTTGAGAAATATGCACTAAGCCCTCTTTGTTGCCAACGAGAGAAACGAACGCACCGAAATCCGCAAGGCGAGTCACTTTACCTTGATAGATTGCACCCGCTTCAACTTCCGCCGTAATGTCTTCAATGCGAGCCATTACTTCTTTCACCGCATTGTTATCTACCGCCGCGATTTTCACTGTACCGTCATCATCAATATCAATGGACGTACCAGTTTCTTCCGTTAAGGCACGAATTACCGCCCCACCTTTACCGATCACATCTTTGATTTTCTTCGGATCGATTTTCATTGTATGAATACGCGGTGCGAAATCAGAAATGTCTGCACGCGGCTGCGGAACAGCTTGTTCCATCACGCCAAGAATGTGCATTCTCGCCCCTTTCGCTTGGTTTAGAGCAATCTGCATAATTTCAGGGGTAATCCCTTCAATTTTGATATCCATTTGCAGTGCTGTAACCCCTTCACGTGTTCCAGCTACTTTGAAATCCATATCGCCTAAGTGATCTTCATCACCTAAGATGTCAGAAAGCACGACAAATTTTTCATCTTCTTTTACTAAGCCCATTGCGATCCCCGCAACAGCCGCTTTAATTGGCACGCCTGCGTCCATTAATGCCAATGATGCACCGCAAACGGAAGCCATTGATGATGAACCGTTGGATTCGGTGATTTCAGATACCACACGCACCACATAAGGGAATTCAGAAAGGCTTGGCATTACCGCAGCCACCCCACGTTTAGCAAGGCGACCGTGTCCAATTTCACGGCGTTTTGGTGAGCCAATCATACCCGTTTCACCTACTGAGTATGGTGGGAAGTTGTAGTGGAATAAGAAGTGATCGGTTTTCTCGCCTGTCAATTCATCAATAATTTGGGCATCACGCTCTGTCCCTAATGTGGCTACCGCTAAGGCTTGGGTTTCGCCACGAGTAAAGAGGGCTGAGCCGTGTGTGCGAGGCAATACGCCAGTGCAAATGTCCAAGGCACGCACGGTGTCTACGGTACGACCATCAATACGCGGTTCGCCATTTAAAATGCGTGAACGAACGATTTGGCTTTCAAGTGCGGTCAGAATATCAACGATTTTTCCTTCGCTTAGGGTTTCATCTTCCGCCGTTAATTGGTTCACCACATCAGCTTTAATCGCATCAATTTGTTCATAGCGAGCTTGTTTTTCCGTGATACGATAAGCATCGCCTAAACGGCTTTCCGCAAGAGCTTTAACTTTATCAATCAACGCCGTGTCTGTAGCTGGAGGCTGCCAATCCCAACGCGGTTTTCCTGCTTCTTGGGCAAATTCTTTAATGGCTTCAATCACCACTTGTTGTTGCTGATGGCCAAACACCACCGCGGCAAGCATTTGTTCTTCGGTGAGAATATCTGCTTCTGATTCCACCATCAATACGGCTTTATCTGTCCCCGCTACCACTAAGTCTAAACGGCTTTGTTTTTGTTCGTTAGTGGTTGGGTTTAAGACGAATTGACCATCAATAAAGCCAACGCGTGCTGCACCGATAGGGCCGTTAAATGGCACACCTGAAAGGGTAAGTGCCGCTGACGCACCGATCATCGCCACTAAATCTGGGCTGATTTGTGGGTTTACCGAAACCACGGTTGCCACAATTTGAATTTCGTTGAAAAAGCCCTCTGGGAAAAGCGGACGGATTGGACGGTCGATAAGACGAGCGATTAAGGTTTCGCCCTCAGAAGGACGACCTTCACGCTTGAAGAACCCCCCTGGAATACGCCCCGCGGCATAAGTACGCTCTTGATAGTTTACGGTTAATGGGAAGAAATCTTGCCCTTCTTTCACATCTTTCTTCGCTACAACCGTAACGAAAACGCTGGTGTCGTCCATACTCGCCATCACTGCCGCTGTGGCTTGACGGGCGATTGCTCCGGTTTCTAAGGTTACCGTGTGCTGACCATATTTAAATTGTTTAACAATTGGATTCACAATATTTTCCTTTTAATAAAATGGAATAATTTGCGGAACATTCCACACTCAATGCTTTAGGTAAAATAACAGGCTAACTGTTTGATTTCACCTTGTTTTCCCAATTGCGACTAGCAAAAATTCTCTCAAAAAGCACCGCACTTTGTCGAGTTGCGTAAGAGTATTTTTGATAGCCGCACGCCAACGGGAAAAGAAAAGCCCCGCTATTATACAGGGCTTTTGTGTTTATTGATACCGCTAAATGCGTTGATTTTAGGTTTATTCACCTTACCTAATTATTCTGCTTTTTCGGTTGGGAAAAAGCCAGATTTCACGTCTTTCATATTTGGCAAGTGGTGAGCAATCCCTTTATGGCAATCAATACAGGTTTTGCCATCTTTAATTGCCATTGTGTGCATTTTTTCTGCTACGCCTTTTTGCAAGGTGAAATCCATTGCATCAAAATTATGACAGTTACGGCATTCTTGTGAATTATTGGCTTTCATTCTTGCCCATTCACGCTCTGCCATTTCTAAACGTGCTGCTTCAAATTTTTCTTTGGTATCCACTTTACCTGTAATATGCGCATAAACTTCTGTTGCTGCTTTAATTTTACGCACCCACTTAGGAATAAATTCGTGTGGCAAATGGCAATCCGCACAAGTGGCTTTTACCCCAGTGCGATTGACATAATGCACAGATTGACGATATTCAGGCACCACATCGTTCATATGGCAGCTAGAACAAAATTCTTCGGTGTTGGTGTGTTCAAGTGCGGTGTTAAATCCACCCCAAAATACGATACCCGCAATGAACGAGAGGGTAATTAATACACCCACCGCCATACGGCTTGGTGAGCGAAACCAATGCCAAAATTTTTTAATTAATTTGATCATCGCAGTATTATTCTCCGTAGCCTTTCATTGGTTTAAATTCATTTGGCACAATCGGTTCAACGTCAGATTGTGAAACGTGGCACTGTAAGCAGAAATAACGGCGAGGAGCGGTTTCGCCGCCGACAAAGTTTCCGTTACGATCCATAAAGTGGGTTGGGCTAATGCGTGTTGCCCCTGTGATGCGAGAAGCCTCAACGCTGTGGCAATTCAAGCATTGGTTCACATTTTTGGTGATTTGATAATTTTTTACGCTATGTGGAATCGTTGGTGGTTGATTCACATAGTTAAGCGGTGGTAACTCACTTTGTTTTGGCACGTTGTGAAAAGCGGGTTTCACGTCTTCTGGCGTGCCTTGCAGATAGTTGTCAATGTTATCCGCTGCCATCACGCTGGTGGCAAAAAGTGCGGTCAAAATTAATGATGTTTTTTTAATCATTTTATTCCCCCGAATGATTAAATCTTGTGGTAAAAGTGAATACATTTTCAGCACAGACATCAATGCAACGTCCGCAACTGATACAATCTTTGGAAAGCACGAGTAAGCCTTCCTCTTTTTTTCCGTGTAAGGGACTACGTAATACCTGCGGTTCTGGGCAAATATTGTAGCAATCCATACAATTATCGCAGCGGCTTCGCTCGATCACTTTGACGCGAATCAGGCTTTTCGCCCCGATTACGCCATAAGTTGCACCGATTGGGCATAAATGCCCGCACCAACCGTGTTCTACGATAAATAAATCAAATAAAAATACAGCTAAAATTAACCAAGTGGTTGCACCGAAGCCATAAATTAAGGCACGTCCAAAGGCTGCAACGGGGTTGATCCATTCCCACAACATTACGCCACTCACTGCACTGCCGAGCAAAATCATCAGCAAAATGCCATAACGCAAACCTCTTGGAAGCTTAGCATTTTGGCGAATGCCTAATTTGCGTCTTAGCCAAGCAGCACAATCTGTAACCAGATTTAACGGGCAAACCCAACCGCAAAACACTTTGCTTCCCAATAAGGCATAAAGGGCGATCACAATGCCAGCACCCAGTAAGGTGGTGAAGTTAGGCAAATGACCCGTTGCAAGGCTTTCTGCGGTGATTAGCGGATCGCTCATTGGAATGAGATCCAAAAAGAGGCTGCCGCTGTAATTGCCACGCAAAATCCATACACCTAACCAAGGGCCACTGAGAAACATTGCCAAAATACTCAGTTGGGTGAAGCGTCGCCAAAATAAAAAGCGATTGGCTCGCCACCAGCCCAATTTTTCCCTAGCTTCTCTGCCCGCATATTTTGGAGAATTTGCCATTTAACGCCCCTCAGGTTTCTCTGTTGGCTGGCGAGTTGGCAGGCTGATAACATCTGGCACGAGCGAATGCCCTACCTTCGCCTTTTCTTCCCAACCCAAGCGGTAATGTTTACCCAACATTCCTTTCGCAAGAGAGAGAGGCAACACTTTGATCGCCGCTTCGTCCAATACGCAGGCTTCCTCGCATTTACCGCAGCCCGTGCAAGCGTCCGAATGCACCGTTGGAATGAACAAGGCGTGTTTGCCTGTGCGGTCATTCCGTTGCATTTCGAGGGTGATCGCTTTGTCAATGAGCGGGCAAACTCGATAGCACACATCGCAACGTAGCCCTTGCCAGTTGAGGCAAGTTTCGTGATCTAACAGCACCGATAAGCCCATTCGGGAATCATTAATATCGTTTTGCGTTGAATCCAGTGCTCCCGTTGGACAAGCCTTTGCACAAGGAATGTCCTCGCACATTTCACAAGGTTTTTCCCGTGCGATAAAGTAGGGCGTGCCAGCTTCCATTGGTGAAAGCAGTGAAGCCAAATGGAGCATTTCGTAAGGGCAAGCCTGAACGCACTGCCCGCAACGAATGCAAGCAGCGGCAAATTTTTGCTCATCAGCAATCGCAAAGGGTGGGCGTAATGCCACGCCTTGGCGTGCCAAACTTTGTTCTTGCTGAAGCCCGAGTAAAATTCCCAGCCCTGCCAAGCCCCCTGCGGTGCGTGCAGCGTCTTTAAAAAATTTGCGACGTTCTGGTGTTTGGGTTAATTTTTTCATTCTTTTTTTGTACCGCACTTTTACTCAATGGGTGATCCTCAATGGGAGATCAAAGTGCGGTGCGTTTTTAAGCGACTTTTTCCACTTTAACGGCACATTTTTTGAAGTCCGTTTCTTTCGAGATTGGATCGGTCGCGTCTAATGTGAGTTTATTAACGAGCTGTCCCGCATCGAAGAAGGTGGTGAACACCAAGCCTTCTGGACATTTATTGCGTCCACGCGTATCCAAATAGGAAATAATCTCCCCGCGGCGTGAAGACACTTTGATTTTATCGCCGTGGCGTAGCCCGCGTTTTTTCGCGTCATTTGGGTGCATCCAAACCACATTATTCGGGAATGAACGGTGTAGCTCAGGTACACGGCGGGTCATTGTGCCTGTGTGCCAATGCTCCAGTACGCGACCTGTGGAGAGCCATAAATCGTATTCCGCATCAGGCACTTCCGCAGGTGGTTCATAAGGCACGGCTAAGATTACGGCACGTTTGTCTGGCTGTCCGTAGAACTCTACGCCTTCAGTGGCTTTCACATAAGGGTCATAGCCTGCACGATAACGCCATAGGGTTTCTTTGCCCTCAACCACCGGCCAACGCAACCCACGGGCTTTGTGGTACATATCATAAGGGGCGAGATCGTGGCCGTGGCCGCGTCCGAATGAGGCATATTCTTCAAACAAGCCTTTTTGAATGTAGAAACCAAAATCATAGGCTTCATCGTTGAGACGGTTATCTAATTCCTCGTTGGAGAATTTATCCACTTGCCCGTTGCGATACAGCACTTCATAGAGGGTTTTGCCTTTAAATTCTGGGTTCGCATCTAAAAGTTCTGCTGGCCATACTTCATCAGTGGTGAAATATTTAGAAAACTCAACCAGTTGCCATAAGTCGGATTTCGCTTCGCCCGGTGCTTTAA
The DNA here is from genome assembly GCF_900450705.1 of Avibacterium paragallinarum. Lineage (GTDB taxonomy): Bacteria > Pseudomonadota > Gammaproteobacteria > Enterobacterales > Pasteurellaceae > Avibacterium > Avibacterium paragallinarum. The sequence goes on along the minus strand of NZ_UGHK01000001.1, from coordinate 287,781 downwards.
CTTGCTGTTTCCACACTTGAGTACGGCGTTCTGCGTTACCGTATGCCCCTTCTTTTTCTACCCACATTGCGGTTGGCAGCATTAAATCCGCCGCTAAGGCTGAGGTGGTTGGGTAAGGATCGGAAACCACGATGAAGTTTTCAGGATTACGCCAACCTGGGAAGGTTTCTTGGTTGATATTTGGGCCTGCTTGCATATTGTTGGTACACATTTGCCATAGCACACGCATTTTGCCGTCTTTTAACGCACGGCTTTGTGCTACGGCGTGATAGCCTAATTTATCGGTGATTGTGCCGGCTGGGATTTTCCAGGTTTTTTCTGCAATGGCACGATGTTCTGGCTTAGTTACCACCATATCAGCAGGTAAACGGTGGATAAATGTTCCTACTTCACGCGCCGTACCACAAGCAGATGGCTGACCTGTTAAAGAGAATGGGCCACAACCAGGGATAGAAATTTTACCCGTTAATAAGTGAATGTTATAAATCAAGTGGTTTGCCCACACGCCACGGGTGTGTTGGTTAAAGCCCATTGTCCAGAATGACACGACTTTACGGTTTGGATCAGCATAAAGTTTCGCCAAGCTTTCTAATTGATCTTTCGGCACGCCTGACATTTCGTGGGCTTTATCAAGGGTATATTCAGACACAAGTGCTTTGAGTTCTTCAAAGTTACTGTCGTACATTTTACCGCTGTTGGCGTTTTTCGCTGCTTGCTGACGTGGATCATTATCTCGCAATCCGTAGCCAATATCCGTTTCACCACGTTTAAATTTGGTATGTTTATTAACAAAATCCCAGTTGATGGCATCATTTTGAATCAGGTAATTGATGATGTAGTTGAGAATCACCAAGTCGGCTTGCGGGGTGAAAATCATTCCATTATCAGCCAGTTCAAAACTGCGGTTTTCAAAAGTAGAGAGTACGGCAACTTTTACATCAGGGTTAGACAAACGGCGGTCAGAAATACGCGACCATAAAATTGGGTGCATTTCCGCCATATTTGATCCCCATAATACAAAGGCTTCCGCTTCTTCTATATCGTTATAACAGCCCATTGGTTCATCGATCCCAAAGGTACGCAAGAACGCTACCGCTGCAGAGGCCATACAATGACGTGCATTTGGATCGATATTGTTAGAACGGAAACCCGCTTTCCAAAGCTTCGCCTTGGCATAACCTTCAAAAATGGTGCTTTGCCCAGAAGTGAACATACCAATACCATTTGGCCCGCGTTCTTTCATCGCTGCCAAGAATTTTTCTTTCATTGTTTTGAAGGCGGTATCCCAAGTAACAGGCGTGAAATCACCGTTTTTATCGTATTTACCGTCTTTCATACGCAACATTGGGTGCGTCAAACGGTCTTGTCCGTACATAATTTTTGGCAAGAAGTAGCCTTTAATACAGTTCAACCCACGGTTTACTTCCGCGTCTGGATCGCCTTGCGATGCCACCACACGCCCATTTTGCGTACCAATTAACACCCCGCAACCTGTACCACAGAAACGGCAAACACCTTTATCCCATTTGATACTGGTATCCTGTGCGGCTTCTACATTTTTGACTGGAATAGTTAATCCAGCCACCGTTGCCGCAGCCATTGCGGCATTGGCTTTCATAAAGTCTCGGCGACTTAAACTCATCTTATTTCCCCCCACGAGTATGATTAATTATTGCCATCATCTTGCTGATGATAGACTAAAGACACAGTAATCACGCCATCAATATCCCGTGCCTGCTCCATTTGCTCAAGCAAAATATGCTGATCGTGTGATTGCATCACCACCACTAATTTCCCCATCGCGACATCTTCCGCTGGAATTTCAGTGTGTGGCACAGATAAAAGTGCGGTCTTAATTTTTGCGATTTTTTGTGGATTACACTGCATCACCAACCCACAAACGTGCCACTCTTGAGCCTGCTCCATTGGTGTTACTGTATATTTTTTTAACATTTTTATTCCTATAATAGATCCACATTCATTTTTTCAAAAATGTTCTAGAATGCAGTTATTATGACATCTAAAGCAGTTCTGATTGAAATAGTCAGTTTCTATATTTTAACACTATTGAAAACTACTTTTTACAATTTGGATATTTTCTCAATGTATGTTTGCCACCCTAATAACCAAATAGAGGTATTTGTAGATAAAAAGAGAGGGTTCTTGTTTTAGATCAAATTTTTTTCAATATTTACCTTATAAAAATTTACACAGATAAATAAACTCACAAAATAGTTTCTGATAGAATAACTTCATTAAGTTTAACATTCGAAAATTTCCGTGAAAACAAAAAAATCTTCTATTACAACAAAAGTAACAAATTACCTACTTCTTATCATTATCTTTGCTACTATTATTAGTATTTCCAGCCTTGCTATTATGCTCAGCAATAAATCTGATGCTGAGTTAATGAATATATCAGGTTCATTACGAATGCAAAGTTACCGTATTTTATATGAAATGGTATATGAACCTCAGTTTGTGACTACAAATTTACAACAGTATCGCTCTACATTATATTCCCCCACTTTGACAGAATTAAATCATCAATTTTTTATTCCTACTGATGTCAAGCAAGCCTATAAAGCTCTTATTGAACGTTGGGGAGAGATGGAAAATTATGCGAATCAAATGAATTATGAAGCGTATCAAAAAGAAGTTCCCCATTATGTTGCTCAGATTGATGAGTTTGTGAACAGTTTGCAATATTGTGTGGAAAATAAGCTTTCTCTTGCGATGCTTTATATTCTTTTTTCAATGTTATCTATTATTGCTATGGCTTCTTATGTTGCGTGGTTTACAAAAAAACAAATGGTAAATCCACTAAAAAAATTAGCTTTAGCAAGTGTACAAGTGAAGTTAGGTAAATTTAGTCATATTCCCCTTGATGTAAATGAGGATAATGAAATTGGAAGATTATCATTAATTTTTACGCAAATGGCTCATAATCTACAAAAGTTATACCTAGAATTAGAAGAAAAAGTACAAGAGAAAACACAAAAACTTAATCAACTGAATCGCTCACTATCTATGCTATATCAATGTTCGCAATTAGTGACGACAAATCATATTGATCCTACAGTTTTGCGGCAAGTGCTAAGTCAGGTAAAAGTGAATGAATATTTACGTTATATTGAATTACAAATTTATGGTGCAGAACATTGGCACATTCATTTAGGGAAATTCAATCCTCATTTACGAAAGCAAGAAACTGAACTTTGTATCGAAGGTGAAAAACTAGGTATATTATACTGGCAAGCAGGCTTTCCTTGCCCTGATTTACGCACAATGCATAATGTTGCTCAAATGTTAAGCCGAACTCTTTATTTCTACCAAACACAACAGCAGAATCAGCAACTTTTACTAATGGAAGAGCGGTCTATTATTGCCCGCGAATTGCACGATTCGCTCGCTCAAGTGCTGGCTTATTTACAAATTCAGCTCACGTTACTGAAGCATAATCTGAACAAAGAAGATGACGCAGCCAAAGCCAAAAGTTTGTTAATTATCAAAGATTTCGAGCAAGCTCTAAACGGTGGCTATGTGCAGTTACGCGAGCTACTCGCCACCTTCCGCCTGACGGTGCAAGAGGCGAATTTGCAGTTAGCCCTTGAGCAAGTGATCGATTCGCTACGCAACCAAACCGAGATGAAAATGCGGGTGGAATGTTCCCTGCCCTCGCAAACGTTCAATGCTCAGCAACTTGTACACGCGTTGCAAATTGTCCGCGAGGCGGTACTCAATGCGATCAAACATTCGCAAGGCACAGAAATTGAAGTCATCGCTCACACCAATGAGGACGGCGAATATGAACTGCTGGTGCGTGATAACGGCGTGGGCATTCCAAGCCTTGACGAACCTGAGGGGCATTACGGGTTAAATATAATGAATGAGTGTAGCACGCAACTTAATGCTATGCTATCCATTATGCGTCGCCCTGAGGGCGGAACGGAAGTGAAAATGACGCTTCCTAACACATTATAGGATTTGGACAAAATGGAAAATCTCAAGCCCTATCATACCTTTGGCATTGATACGAAAGCAAAGCAGGTGGAAAAAATCACCGCACTTGAACAAATCGTTCCCCTGTGGCAACAAGCCAGCGAACAAAATTTGCCCGTCCTGTTGCTCGGGCAAGGCAGCAATGTGCTGTTTGTAGAGGATTTCAACGGTGTGGTTGCCATTAATGCTTTGCACGGCATCGAACATCGTCAAGATGAAGCATTTCATTATTTGCACGTTCAAGGCGGAGAAAACTGGCATCAGCTTGTGCAATGGAGCTTACAGCAAGGCATTTATGGCTTGGAAAATCTCGCTTTAATCCCTGGTTGTGCAGGGTCTGCACCGATCCAAAATATCGGGGCTTATGGGGTGGAATTTAAAGACGTGTGCGATTATGTGGACGTGTTAAATTTAACCAACGGAGAAGTTTTCAGTTTAAGCAATGCAGATTGTCAATTTGGCTATCGGGAAAGTGTGTTCAAGCGCCAATACAAAACGGGCTATATGATCGTTGCTGTCGGGCTGAAATTAGCCAAAGCGTGGAAGCCCGTGCTGAATTACGGCACGCTTTCGCGTTTTAATACCGAAAGCGTAAGTGCGGTGGAAATTTTTGATGAAATTTGCCAAGTTCGCTGTGCGAAGTTGCCTGATCCACAAGTGTTTGGAAATGCAGGCAGCTTTTTCAAAAACCCCGTAATTAGCACCGCACTTTTTGAGCAGTTAAAATCACAATATCCCGAAATCCCTCATTACTCACAACCAGACGGCACGGTGAAACTTGCCGCAGGTTGGCTTATCGATCAATGTGGTTTAAAAGGCTACCAGCTTGGCGGGGCGGCGGTGCATCAACAGCAAGCCTTAGTGCTGATTAACAAAGCGGGGGCAAGCGGTAAAGACATTGCCAATTTGGCACGGCATATCCGAGAAACGGTGGCAGCAAAATTCGGCGTATTTTTGCTGCCCGAAGTGCGTTTTATCGGCACAGACGGGGAAATCAACAGCGAACAATTTATTTCAACACAAAATTAAAGAGGAACCAAATGGACTTCAACACAATTTTAGCCACTTTACCCACTATCGATCATCTTTCAGGCTTAGCAGTATTTGATGGCGAACAGCAAATTCACCACATTCCAGCCATTGCGGGCAAACTTGGCTCGCTACGGGTGTATAATGCACTGGCAGAGAAATTTAACGGAAAATTAGACCGCACTTGTGCAGAAAAAGGCTTGCAACTTTTTGCTGAACACACACAAGACGCCAAACAATTCCCCGGCAAGCACCCAAATATTGATCTGTTATTTATGGTGATTGAACAGGGCAAGGACTATCGCTTAGTGCCAGAAGAAAAATAAGCGTTAAGTCTTGTAGAACAGGGGCTTAGCGAGTTTTTTGAAGATTTATTTTATTTAGTAAAAAATTTATCAAAAGTAACGAACTTTCTTAAAAGTCCATAGTCTAAACCTACAAGAAAAGGATAGATTAATCGTTATAATCGATTGACCTTATTATAGATTATGTTATAAATAGCCCTAGAGTTGGGCGTAAAATAAGAAGGAATATGATGAACAAAGAGACACAAACCCTAATGTTAGTTCCTCAAGGCAGTTTAGAAGGCTATATCCGTGCTGCGAACGAATATCCTATGCTGACCGCAGAGGAAGAAAAGGAATTAGCGGAACGTTTGTATTATAAAGAAGATCTTGAGGCAGCGAAAAAACTGATTTTGTCTCATCTTCGCTTTGTGATCCACGTTGCGCGTGGCTATTCCGGCTATGGATTACCACAGGCTGATTTGATTCAAGAAGGCAATATCGGCTTAATGAAAGCGGTAAAACGCTTTAATCCCGAAGTGGGCGTACGCCTTGTTTCCTTTGCAGTGCATTGGATCAAAGCAGAAATTCACGAATATGTGCTACGCAATTGGCGTATCGTAAAAGTGGCAACTACAAAAGCACAACGTAAATTATTCTTCAACCTACGCAAAACCAAACAACGCCTAGGTTGGTTCAATGATAATGAAGTGGATATGGTGGCACAAGAGCTTGGTGTATCCAAACAAGATGTCATCGAAATGGAAAGTCGAATGACTGGCTCTGATGTGGGCTTTGATCTTTCTAACGATGATGACGATGAGGCTTACGCACCAGCGTTATACCTCGAAGACAACAGCTCAAACTTTGCCGCTGAGTTAGAAAACGAAAACTACGAAACCCAAGCCACTGACCAAATCGCCCAAGCGATGGAAAGCCTTGACGCTCGTAGCCAAGATATTATCAAAGCACGTTGGTTAGATGAAAACAAAGCCACCTTGCAAGATCTCGCGGCGAAATATAATATCTCCGCCGAACGCGTTCGCCAACTTGAAACCAACGCCTTGAAAAAACTAAAAAGTGCAGTGAGTTTTTAATATTTGCTCGTAAAATCCCCAAAAGCTAGCTGACTTTTGGAGATTTTTCATAAAAAAGACAATTAGTTAAATAATTTATGATTAGTAATAAGAATGCTCACCACGTTGGTGTTCGGTTATGTCTTTGGCACCTTTTAGCTCATTTGGAAATAAACTTACTAATTGTTTTTCTATACCATCTTTTAATGTAATATCAACCATAGAACATCCGTTACAACCGCCTCCGAATTGTAATATAGCATAGCCATCTTGTGTAAGATCTATCAATGTGATGTGTCCTCCATGTCCTGCTAATTGCGGATTAATTTGTGTTTGAATTACATATTCTAGCCTTTCAATGAGTGGTGCATCATCAGCGACTTTACGCATTTTGGCGTTAGGTGCTTTAAGAGTGAGCTGAGCTCCTAGATCTTCTGTTACGTAATCGATCTCAGCGTCCTCTAAAAAAGGTAAGCTAAGCTCATCAATAAAGGCTGAAAATGTATCATACTTCATCTCAGTATCTGTTGCCTCTACACTATTTGGAGGACAATAAGATACACCGCATTCTGCACTTGGTGTACCAGGATTTACAACGAAAATACGAATATTTGTTCCTTCTTCTTGTTGATCCAATAAACGACGAAAATGTGCTTGAGCTGCGTCAGAAATAGTAATTTTTTGCATAATTTATTCCTCAGTAATACTTGAGCTAAACTATCGGGCATAATACCTGTAGAAAAACTTTTTTTCCACTGTTTCTTTAAAGCCATTATAAGCAATCAAATTCATCTAGAAGAATAAGCCCTTGCTAATCCCCAAACTTGGATATTTTGTACGCCTAATGTTTTAAAGCACTTAGCAACTTCATTTAAAGTTGAACCAGTAGTAATGACATCATCAACTAATGCTATTGAGTGATACTTTGAAGATTGAATGGATAATGCAAAGGCATCTTTTAAATTTTGTTTTCGCTCTTTTGCGTTTAATCCAAGTTGAGTAGGTGTATTCTTTATTCTTTGAATATGTTGAGGATAATATGGGATATTTAACCATTTAGCTAAGTAACCTGCAATTAAATCTGCTTGGTTATATCCTCTCATCCATTGACGTAAATGGCTCAAAGGCACCGGAAAAATAGCATCTGGGAAATTGATAAAATGTAATCTTCGAGCTTCGTATATAGAGAGTAACAATAATCTTGCTAAGGTTTTATCGAGCCAAAAGAGGTTGTGAAATTTAAATTGTTGAATTAGTTTCGATAAAGGGGGTGCATAATGACCAATTATGATCATATGATCCCAGTACGGAGGTGAATTTAAGCAATATCCGCAATACTGTACATTATTTGGGGTGGGCATTCCGCAACACCCACAATAAGTATAACGTTCAATTGCTTTGTTACATTGTGAACATATCCCATTGTTTCCCATAAATAGGTTTTTTTGGCATAGAACACAACGAAAATCGAAAAAATTCATTAAATTTTTTAACTGCACATCCTCTCTTGGCTGATCATAATAGTAAGCAAATTTTTGATAAAATAAATTTTTTCAATGTATTTTTACGATCTAGATCGCAAAATAATAAAAGTTCAAGGACAAATATTGAGCAATATTCAGGCTCATCATACGTTTTTTTAGAAGATTACTCTATGTTTGATGGCATATAGTAACAGGGGGGGCTTAATAAGGGATCCCTCTTAGTAAAGGCTTTTTCTCAAAAGGGGCTTGGGATGTCGGTGCGGGTATAGTGTTAAATAGCATAATGAAAGGGGATGGAGAAATAATCGTTTCTTTTCTCCATAAACTCCCTATATTAACTAATTGAATATCTTCTGGTAGATGATGTAACTGATGCTGTAAAACCAAAATGGTATTTTTCCGTGGGTGTCCGATAACCACAGCGACGCCGTGTTTTCTAGCATAGTGAATAGCCTGTTGAAATTGGTTTTGAACATCAATAAGTTTATCGCTATTGTCTAAGAAAATATTGCGTTCTAATGTATTGACACCCTGTTGTTTAGCGATTTTGTTAGCTACAGAATGCCCAATCGTTTTACTATCTAAGAAGAATAGGTTTTGCTCTTTTAATGCAATCATTAGCTTATTCATTAAATCTTTATCGCTAGTTGCAGCACTTCCCATATGATTATTTAAACCAATTGCTGCAGAAATAATTTTTTTTGCATTTTGTATTTTTTCTTGAACGCTTTCTTGCGTCATCCCAAGTGTTAAAGCACCAGACTCAATTTTGTGCTTTCCTAAAGGTTGCATTGGTAAATGAATGAGTACATCTCGATGCTGCTGTTTTGCAAGTTCGTTGCGTTGTTTTGCGTAAGGTGCTGAAGGAATAATTGCAACTGAAATTTCCTTCGGCATTGCATAAATAGCAGCATCTTCCTTTGAACGATATCCAATATCATCGATAATAATAGCAAGCTTAGATTGTGAAAAGCTTATGTGAGAGAAGCACAGCATAGAAAAAAGTAAGGAAATTTTAACCGCACTTTGATGTATTAATTTTTTCATTATTTCAGCCAACCTATTGGGTTTACAGGGATTCCTTTCCGACGGATTTCAAAATAAAGTCCAGAATTTGCTTGTCCTCCAGTAGCACCAACTTCCGCAATTTTTTGACCGGCACTAACAAATTCTCCTTCTTTAACTGAAATCGATTGATTATAACCATATAAACTTAAATCGTGATCGCCGTGTTTAATTATTATCATTAATCCATAGCCTTGTAACCAATTTGCTAAAATAACCCGACCATTTGCTATCGCTTTGACAGGTTTTCCTGAGTCTGCTTCAATCACAATACCTTTCCATTTTAATTCTCCCATTTGAGTAGAACCAAATTGGTTTAATATTTTTCCAGTTGTTGGATATTGGTATTGTTTTTGGGGTTTCCCTAAGCCTAAATGGTTGACCTCAAGTTGTTTTTCTTTTTTAGTTGAAACATAAGGTTTTTGTTTTGCATTATTTGTATGAGGCTGAGCCAGCACAAGAATTTCTCGTTCACGTTTTTCTTGCTCTTTAGTTTGTTGCTCAGCACGTTGAATTTGTAGCCGTAGAGCAGCTTCATTATTTTTTAATTCATTTAATTTATTTTGTGCTTGGGATAGCGTGATATTTAGTTTATCAAGTGTAGTTCTTCGTTCTTGCTGTATTTTTTGCAAATTTAATTGGTATTTTGTTTGTTCATTAAGGTAGTGTTGCTGTTCGTTGTATTGCTGTTGAATATCTTTCTTATGAGCGATTAAATAATGTTGTGTTTGTTTTAAATCTTTAATTAAATCAACTCTTGCTTGGTTTATATAATGATAATAACGCATTAATCTATCGGATTGCTGAGCTTTTTCAGAAAGTAGTTTTTCCAAAATTGATGTATTGTGATTTAACCGATACATTTCATCAAGTTGTTTTGCTAATTTTTCTTTTTGTTCTTTTTCTTGTTGTTCTAGATGTTTTATTTGTGTATCTGTTTCAGCGATTTTTTTATTGATGATTTTAAGGTCTTCAGAGGTTTTATTTAGCTGATTAATGATATGATCAATTCTGAGTTCCTGTTCTTGTAATGTTGATTGTAATTTATTTTGTTCACGTTTTTTATCGGCTATTCTTTTTTCTTGTTGTTGAATTTGATTTTGAATATCAGATAGATCTTTACATTGAATTGTAAGTGGGCTAACACATAAAAAAGCGATAAGTATTTTTCTTAACCAAATTAGCATAAAGGAAACCCTGCTGATCTAAACTGAGGATAACTATATCATTATTTAAGTGCTTGCTTTAAGCATTTAGTGTGAATTTTTATTAAAATTTGGGGCTGTCCTAGATAACAACTAAAAAATCTATTTAGGTTAGAATGAACCAATGAGAAAAAGTCGTCTAAGTCAGCACAAACAAAATAAACTCATTGAGCTATTTGTTGCAGGTGTTACTGCAAGGACAGCAGCAGAGTTAGTCAATGTAAACAAAACGACTGCCGCATATTACTTTCATCGTTTATGCCAACTCATCTATCAAAACAGCCTTCACTTAGAGATGTTTGAAGGTGAAATTGAAGCCGATGAAAGTTATTTTGGCGGTGCTCGCAAAGGCAAACGTGGTCGTGGTGCGGCAGGGAAAATTGCGGTATTCGGGCTTCTCAAGCGCAATGGCAAGGTTTATACCGTTGCGGTTCCAAATACGCAATCTGCCACCTTGTTACCCATTATTCGGGAGCAGGTAAAGCCTGATAGTATTGTTTACACCGATAATTATCGTAGTTATGACGTGCTTGATGTGAGTGAATTTAGTCATTTTCGTATCAATCACAGCACACATTTTGCTGAAAATCATAACCACATTAACGGAATTGAGAATTTTTGGAGCCAAGCAAAACGCCATTTACGCAAATTTAATGGTATCCCAAAAGCGCATTTTGAGCTTTATTTAAAGGAATGTGAATGGCGTTTTAATTACAGCAACATAAAAAGTCAAATTTCTATTTTAAAACAATTGGTTAAAGGGAGTTTAGTCTAGTTATCTAGGACAGCCCCTAAAATTTTAGTAAGAGAGAATTTTAGATAATAATAAGCACACAAATTTTGCGAAAGATCACGAAATTTGTGCATTTTACTTTTAAAACGACAAAATATTTGCTATAAACGCCAAGTATTTTTTGATTAACATTAGGAGATTTTCTATGGAATTAGTGTTTATCCGTCATGGTTTTAGTGAGTGGAATGCAAAAAATTTATTTACTGGCTGGCGTGATGTCAATTTAACAGAACGTGGTGTAGAAGAAGCCAAAGCAGCTGGAAAAAAATTATTAGATGCAGGTTATGAATTTGATATTGCATTTACTTCTGTATTAACAAGGGCTATTAAAACGTGTAATATCGTTTTGGAAGAATCTAATCAACTTTGGATTCCACAAGTTAAAAATTGGCGTTTAAATGAGCGTCATTATGGGGCGTTACAAGGTTTGGATAAAAAAGCAACGGCTGAAAAATATGGTGAGGAACAGGTACATATTTGGCGTCGTTCTTATGATACGTTGCCACCTTTGCTTGATCCAAATGATCCAAATTCAGCACATAAAGATCGTCGCTATGCAAATCTTCCGCAGGATGTTGTGCCAGATGGTGAAAACTTAAAAGTTACCTTAGAACGTGTTTTACCTTTCTGGGAAGATCAAATTGCACCAGCATTATTATCGGGAAAACGCGTTTTAGTGACAGCACACGGCAATTCATTACGTGCATTAGCTAAACACATTATAGGGATTTCTGATGAAGATATTATGGATTTTGAAATTCCAACAGGTCAGCCTTTAGTATTAAAATTAGATGATAAATTAAATTTTGTTGAGAAGTTTTATCTTTAATAAAAGTTAAGGTGCGTAGTACGCACCTTTTCTATTTTCCTTTCTGTATCCAATATTTCAAAGGCAGTTTTTCTGTTTCACTTCGAATTAAAGTGTGTTCCATAAATTGACAAAAACTCGGAATATCTCTTGTTGTGGCTGGGTCATCGGCGAGGATAAGCAAAATTTCGCCCTCTTGCATATGGCGAATTTGTTTCCGCACGAGCATCACGGGTTCAGGGCAGCGTAGCCCTTGGGTGTCTAATTGGTGGTGAATTTTTATTTCATTCATTGTTTATTTTTGGCTGAAGTGATTTTGTGCGTATAATACCGATCAATTAAATGTCGGTCAAAGTCAGTCTTTACTATGGAATATTTAATCCCGAAAAGTGCGGTGGTTTTTGAAGAAGAAATTAAAAAAAGCCACTTTATTACCTATTTACAGCATACGGAAGGCATTGAACAGGCGAAAGCATTTTGGCGAGAAATTAAAGAACAACACCCGAATGCTCGGCATCATTGTTGGGCAGCAGTAGCAGGAACGCCGTTTGATTCGCAATCGCTAGGCTTTTCTGATGATGGTGAACCCGCAGGCACGGCGGGGAAGCCGATGTTAAATGCCTTGCAAGGCAGCCAGATTGGGGAGATTAGTGCGGTGGTCGTTCGTTATTATGGCGGGATTTTATTGGGAACGGGCGGGCTGGTGCGTGCTTATGGTAACGGCGTTCAGCAAGCGTTGAAATTGTTAGCCACTCAGCTTAAAGTGGAGCGAGAACACGTGCTTTTAACCAGCGATTATGACCAAATCAACCTGATACAGCATTTATGCGAGCAGCAAGATGTGCTAATTGAATCGCAGGATTTTCAAGAAAAAGTGCATTTTCAATTAGCCCTTCGTCCTGATAAGCGAGCCAGCTTTGAGCGGCAACTTAGCGAGCGTTCCGCAGGGCAACTTGTATTGCAAGAGATAAAATAAGAGAGAACATTGTGCATATATTATCCATTTTTCGTATTATCGGTATTTTAGTGATGTGCTTTTCCGCAACGATGCTCGTTCCCGCGTTTGTCGCGTTAATTTATGGCGATGGCGGCGGAAAGGCATTTTTGCAAGCGTTTTTGAGCAGTTTTTTATTTGGCACATTGCTATGGCGAGCCTGTCATCAACATAAGCAGGAACTCCGTTCTCGTGAGGGCTTTTTGATTGTGGTGGTTTTCTGGGTTTTGCTGAGCTTGCTTGCGGTGATCCCATTTTTGCTCTTTGATGAACTTTCGATGAGCTTTGCCGATGCGGTGTTTGAAGCATTTTCGGCAATTACCACGACAGGGGCAACGGTGATGTCGGGGCTGGATAATTTGCCGAAATCCATTTTATTCTATCGCCAGTTTTTGCAATGGATCGGCGGAATGGGGTTAATCGTATTAGTCGTCGCGGTTATTCCTATTTTAGGCATTGGTGGCACACAGCTTTATCGCATTGAATCTTCAGGTCCATTGAAAGATCAAAAGAACCTCCCGCGTATTGCGGAAGTGGCGAAACTGTTGTGGCTACTTTATTGCTTGCTCACGGTGATCAGTACGCTCGGCTATTGGTGGGCGGGAATGTCCTTTTTTGATGCCTTGTGCCATAGCTTTTCAACGGTTTCAAATGGCGGAATGTCCACGCACGACGCAAACTTAGGCTATTTTAAAGATTCAAAAATTTATTTCCTCGCAGCGATTTTTATGCTTGCCGCAGGTTGTAACTTTGGGTTGCATATTATGGCATTTACTCATTTTAAGCATCAAAGTGTATTAAAAACGTATTGGCAAGATCCTGAATTTCGCTTTTTCTGTTTAATTCAAGGGGGATTCATTTTAATAATGTCCTTTGGGCTTTATTTATCGTATCAGGATCTTTCCTTAGTTGATGCTTTCGCACAAGGCTCGGCACAGCTCTCTTCAATGTCAATGACTTCAGGTTACACCCTGTTTGACATCAACCAATTACCGCCATTTTTGGGTATGCTATTAGTCATCTCTGCCGTGCTAGGCGGCTGTGCAGGTTCAACTTCGGGGGGATTAAAAATGATCCGCGTGCTGGTTATCTGGTTACAATTTAAACGCGAATTAAAATACCTCATTCACCCTAATCTTGTCGTTCCTATCAAGTTAGGTGATAATCTTTTATCGATCAATGTGATAGAACGCATTTGGGCATTTCTCATCGCATTTTTTCTTACTTATTGGCTGTGTGTCTTTGCTGCAATTTTATGCGGAATGGGGGCATTTGACGCAATGGGTGCGGTTTTTGCCACGCTTAGCAATGCTGGACCTGGCTTAGGCGTGGTGAGTTCAAGTTTTGCGAATGTTCCCGATAATGCAAAATATGTGTTTTCTTTTGCAATGGTTGCGGGGCGTTTAGAAATTTTCTCCCTCTTAGTATTATTTAGTCCCGCATTTTGGAGAGCATAACTTTATGAAAATCTTGATTTTATATTCAAGTTACGATGGACAAAGTAAAAAAATTGCCGAAGTGCTTAGCACGGTATTACAAGCTCAAGTTGAAGCCTTAGATGACAACCTTTCTCTTACTGAATTTGATTGCATTGTCATTGGTGCGTCTATCCGATACGGGCATTTCAATAAACGGCTCTATAAATTTATTGAAAAACATACCGCACTTTTAAATCAGAAACGCACAGCATTCTTTGGCGTCAACCTCACTGCACGTAAAGCAGGCAAGGATACGCCTGAAACTAACGTGTATGTTCGCAAATTTTTACAACGTATTCACTGGCAGCCAACGCTCTCCGCCGTATTTGCGGGAGCATTGCTATACCCTCGCTACGGCTGGTTTGACCGAATGATGATCCGCTTTATTATGAAACTCACAGGTGGTGAAACGGATACAAGCAAAGAAATTGAATATACGGATTGGAAAAAAGTCGCGGATTTTGCCTCACAAATAAGTGCGGTACAAAAAGTACCCCAAATTTAGACCGCACTTTACATTTCTCCAGCAAAAATCGGCTAATAAAACTGCAAGGCGTTGAAAGAATAACCAAACAACAAAAAAATGAAAAAATTTTGCAAAAAAAGACTTGCATCGATTTCAAAAATCCCTATAATACGCCGCACACAACGACGCGACGTTGTAAACAGTTTGAAAGTACACCTCGCGTCGTTCTTTTTTGCTCTTTAACAATCAATCAGACAATCTGTGTGGGCACTTGTTGAATTCTGAAAAAATTAAAGATTTATAAACAATGAGTGCGTAACTGAAATTCATCGTGATTTTAAATGAAATCACAGAGCTTTGTTAGTGTACGAATTGAGAAAGATTAAACTGAAGAGTTTGATCATGGCTCAGATTGAACGCTGGCGGCAGGCTTAACACATGCAAGTCGAACGGTAACGGGTTGAAAGCTTGCTTTCAATGCTGACGAGTGGCGGACGGGTGAGTAATGCTTGGGAATCTGGCTTATGGAGGGGGATAACCATTGGAAACGATGGCTAATACCGCATAGAATCGGAAGATTAAAGGGTGGGACTTTTTGCCACCTGCCATAAGATGAGCCCAAGTGGGATTAGGTAGTTGGTGAGGTGAAGGCTCACCAAGCCTGCGATCTCTAGCTGGTCTGAGAGGATGGCCAGCCACACTGGGACTGAGACACGGCCCAGACTCCTACGGGAGGCAGCAGTGGGGAATATTGCGCAATGGGGGGAACCCTGACGCAGCCATGCCGCGTGAATGAAGAAGGCCTTCGGGTTGTAAAGTTCTTTCGGTGGTGAGGAAGGTTGGTGTGTTAATAGCACACTGATTTGACGTTAGCCACAGAAGAAGCACCGGCTAACTCCGTGCCAGCAGCCGCGGTAATACGGAGGGTGCGAGCGTTAATCGGAATAACTGGGCTTAAAGGGCACGCAGGCGGTAAATTAAGTGAGATGTGAAATCCCCGAGCTTAACTTAGGAATTGCATTTCAGACTGGTTTACTAGAGTACTTTAGGGAGGGGTAGAATTCCACGTGTAGCGGTGAAATGCGTAGAGATGTGGAGGAATACCGAAGGCGAAGGCAGCCCCTTGGGAAGCTACTGACGCTCATGTGCGAAAGCGTGGGGAGCAAACAGGATTAGATACCCTGGTAGTCCACGCTGTAAACGCTGTCGATTTGGGGATTGGGCTTTAGGCTTGGTGCCCGTAGCTAACGTGATAAATCGACCGCCTGGGGAGTACGGCCGCAAGGTTAAAACTCAAATGAATTGACGGGGGCCCGCACAAGCGGTGGAGCATGTGGTTTAATTCGATGCAACGCGAAGAACCTTACCTACTCTTGACATCCTAAGAATCCTGTAGAGATACGGGAGTGCCTTCGGGAGCTTAGAGACAGGTGCTGCATGGCTGTCGTCAGCTCGTGTTGTGAAATGTTGGGTTAAGTCCCGCAACGAGCGCAACCCTTATCCTTTGTTGCCAGCACTTCGGGTGGGAACTCAAAGGAGACTGCCAGTGATAAACTGGAGGAAGGTGGGGATGACGTCAAGTCATCATGGCCCTTACGAGTAGGGCTACACACGTGCTACAATGGTGCATACAGAGGGAAGCGAGCCTGCGAGGGGGAGCGAATCTCAGAAAGTGCATCTAAGTCCGGATTGGAGTCTGCAACTCGACTCCATGAAGTCGGAATCGCTAGTAATCGCAAATCAGAATGTTGCGGTGAATACGTTCCCGGGCCTTGTACACACCGCCCGTCACACCATGGGAGTGGGTTGTACCAGAAGTAGATAGCTTAACCTTCGGGAGGGCGTTTACCACGGTATGATTCATGACTGGGGTGAAGTCGTAACAAGGTAACCGTAGGGGAACCTGCGGTTGGATCACCTCCTTACCAAATAGAATAGATGAGTGCTCACACAGATTGTCGTGATGGTTGTTAGACAATAAGAAGCAAAGAAAGGAATAGTGATGGTGTTGAAGAAACTAGCGATATGAGAAAATGGCTTAAAATCACACCGCACGTTAATAAAGCAGAGAGACGCTTTCTATGTTGTCCCCTTCGTCTAGAGGCCTAGGACATCGCCCTTTCACGGCGGTAACAGGGGTTCGAATCCCCTAGGGGACGCCATAGAAAGCGAATTTTTCGCGATTTGCTCTTTAACAATGTAAAAACAAGCTGAAAACTGAAGAGACTTTCAAGCTAATGAGGGAGTGGTGAGAGTAATAGAACTGCTTTCTGATTAAATTGAAAAAGTCTGAGTAAAAAGACTTACTTGAACAAAAGCAAGTAAGCGTTCTCAACGAGAGAACAACTTCGGGGAAAAATCCTTGAGGTTGTATAGTTAAGTGAGAAAGCGTACAGGGCGGATGCCTTGGCAATCAGAGGCGAAGAAGGACGTGCTAATCTGCGAAAAGCGTGGGTGAGTTGATAAGAAGCGTTTAACCCACGATGTCCGAATGGGGAAACCCGATAGGCGAAGAGCCTATCATTGCGAGGTGAATAAAATAGCCTCGTAAGGCGAACCGGGAGAACTGAAACATCTAAGTACCCCGAGGAAAAGAAATCAACCGAGATTCTGTGAGTAGCGGCGAGCGAAAGCGGAGGAGCCAGTAAGTAATAGCAGCAGAGATAGAGGAATTGTCTGGGAAGGCAAGCGACACAGGGTGATAGCCCCGTACTTAAAATCCAGGCTGTGGTACTAAGCTTACGAGAAGTAGGGCGGGACACGAGGAATCCTGTCTGAAGATGGGGGGACCATCCTCCAAGGCTAAATACTCCTGATTGACCGATAGTGAACCAGTACTGTGAAGGAAAGGCGAAAAGAACCCCGGTGAGGGGAGTGAAATAGAACCTGAAACCCTGTACGTACAAGCAGTGGGAGCCCGCAAGGGTGACTGCGTACCTTTTGTATAATGGGTCAGCGACTTATATTTTGTAGCGAGGTTAACTGAATAAGGGAGCCGAAGGGAAACCGAGTCTTAACTGGGCGTTGAGTTGCAAGGTATAGACCCGAAACCCGGTGATCTAGCCATGGGCAGGTTGAAGGTTGGGTAACACTAACTGGAGGACCGAACCGACTAATGTTGAAAAATTAGCGGATGACTTGTGGCTGGGGGTGAAAGGCCAATCAAACCGGGAGATAGCTGGTTCTCCCCGAAATCTATTTAGGTAGAGCCTTGTGTGAATACCTTTGGGGGTAGAGCACTGTTTCGGCTAGGGGCCCATCCTGGGTTACCAAACCGATGCAAACTCCGAATACCAAAGAGTAATGCACAGGAGACACACGGCGGGTGCTAACGTCCGTCGTGGAGAGGGAAACAACCCAGACCGCCAGCTAAGGTCCCAAAATCTATATTAAGTGGGAAACGAAGTGGGAAGGCTTAGACAGCTAGGATGTTGGCTTAGAAGCAGCCACCATTTAAAGAAAGCGTAATAGCTCACTAGTCGAGTCGGCCTGCACGGAAGATGTAACGGGGCTAAAATATAGTACCGAAGCTGCGGCATCAGGCGTATCACTAATACGCCTTAACGATTAACCACTTGCGAAGCAAGTGGGTAAAGCGAAAAACACGTTGAGTGTAATGGCAAAGAATCGAAGAGGGATATTAGTGATACGTCTGTTGGGTAGGGGAGCGTTGTGTAAGCGGAAGAAGGTGGTTCGAGAGGATTGCTGGACGTATCACAAGTGCGAATGCTGACATAAGTAACGATAAAACGGGTGAAAAACCCGTTCGCCGGAAGACCAAGGGTTCCTGTCCAACGTTAATCGGGGCAGGGTGAGTCGGCCCCTAAGGCGAGGCTGAAAAGCGTAGTCGATGGGAAACGGGTTAATATTCCCGTACTTGGTAAAGTTGCGATGTGGGGACGGAGAAGGTTAGGTTATCGACCTGTTGGAAATGGTCGTTTAAGTTGGTAGGTGGGTGAGTTAGGCAAATCCGGCTCACCGTTAACACTGAGAGATGATGACGAGGCACTAAGGTGCTGAAGTAACTGATACCACACTTCCAGGAAAAGCCACTAAGCTTCAGGCTTTACTAAACCGTACTGAAAACCGACACAGGTGGTCAGGTAGAGAATACTCAGGTGCTTGAGAGAACTCGGGTGAAGGAACTAGGCAAAATAGCACCGTAACTTCGGGAGAAGGTGCGCCGGCGTAGATTGTAGTGACTTGCTCACGAAGGTTGAACCGGTCGAAGATACCAGCTGGCTGCAACTGTTTATTAAAAACACAGCACTCTGCAAACACGAAAGTGGACGTATAGGGTGTGATGCCTGCCCGGTGCTGGAAGGTTAATTGATGGTGTAATCGAAAGAGAAGCTCCAGATCGAAGCCCCAGTAAACGGCGGCCGTAACTATAACGGTCCTAAGGTAGCGAAATTCCTTGTCGGGTAAGTTCCGACCTGCACGAATGGCATAATGATGGCCAGGCTGTCTCCACCCGAGACTCAGTGAAATTGAAATCGCCGTGAAGATGCGGTGTACCCGCGGCTAGACGGAAAGACCCCGTGAACCTTTACTATAGCTTGACACTGAACCTTGAATTTTGATGTGTAGGATAGGTGGGAGACTGTGAAGCGGTAACGCCAGTTATCGTGGAGTCGTTGTTGAAATACCACCCTTTAACGTTTGATGTTCTAACGAAGTGCCTGAAACGGGTACTCGGACAGTGTCTGGTGGGTAGTTTGACTGGGGCGGTCTCCTCCCAAAGAGTAACGGAGGAGCACGAAGGTTTGCTAATGACGGTCGGACATCGTCAGGTTAGTGCAATGGTATAAGCAAGCTTAACTGCGAGACAGACAAGTCGAGCAGGTGCGAAAGCAGGTCATAGTGATCCGGTGGTTCTGAATGGAAGGGCCATCGCTCAACGGATAAAAGGTACTCCGGGGATAACAGGCTGATACCGCCCAAGAGTTCATATCGACGGCGGTGTTTGGCACCTCGATGTCGGCTCATCACATCCTGGGGCTGAAGTAGGTCCCAAGGGTATGGCTGTTCGCCATTTAAAGTGGTACGCGAGCTGGGTTTAGAACGTCGTGAGACAGTTCGGTCCCTATCTGCCGTGGGCGTTGGAGAATTGAGAGGGGCTGCTCCTAGTACGAGAGGACCGGAGTGGACGCATCACTGGTGTACCAGTTGTCTCGCCAGAGGCACTGCTGGGTAGCTAAATGCGGAAGAGATAAGTGCTGAAAGCATCTAAGCACGAAACTTGCCTCAAGATGAGTTCTCCCTGACTTAAAGTCAGTAAGGGTTGTTGGAGACGACGACGTAGATAGGCTGGGTGTGTAAGCGGTGTGAGCCGTTGAGCTAACCAGTACTAATTGCCCGAGAGGCTTAACTATACAACGCTCAAGGGTTTTGGCTTGTTTTTGTTAAAGAAGTAAAGAACGAATAGAAAAGATAAAGAATGTAAAGAATTTAAAGAATTATCTTGGCGGCGAAAGTGCAGTGGACCCACCTAAATCCATGCCGAACTTAGAAGTGAAACGCTGTAACGCCGATGGTAGTGTGGGAATTTCCCATGTGAGAGTAGGACACCGCCAGGTTTTGAATGAAAGAAGAACGCCATTGAGGGAACTCGATGGTGTTTTTTGTTGTTTCTTATGTTTATATTTTCTTGTATTTTTGGGCTTACTGGATATTGCATTTTATCCTTTAAATAGGCTAATGGGATTTACCTCAGTTGATTTTGAGAAAGTTCTAGTAGCTATAAATATCATTTAGATGAGTATTATAAGATGTACTTATATCAGAAAAAATCTGACAAAATTACACCGCACTTTGGTTTTATACTTTTAAAAAAGAGCATTATAAGAAGCGATAAATAAGAGCAAAGTATTTTACTCTTATTTATATTTTCACATTATTGTAAGTGCGGTATTTTTCTAGTTATTTATTTGCCAAAATCACTGCTCTTTTCGGAGCGGGGTAGCCTTCAATGGTTTTGCTGTGATCTTGTGGAGCAAGGAAATCAATCAGGCTTTCATTTTCTAGCCATTCTGTTTTACGTTGTTCGTCTAGGCTGGTGATTTCAACATCAACACAGCGGACGTTGTGAAAACCGCTCTTTTCAAGCCATAAAATCAGGGCTTTCACGGAGGGAATGAAATAGACATTTTTCATTTTGGCATAGCGATCTTGTGGGACAAGGACGGTATTTTCATCGCCGTTAATCACTAAGGTTTCCAAAACCAGCTCGCCCCCTTGCGTCAGTTGGTTTCGCAACTGGGTGAAATGCTCAAAGGGAGATTTGCGATGGTATAACACGCCCATTGAAAACACCGTATCAAACACGCCTAAGGGCTGCATTTGTTCAATACCGAGCGGGATTAAATTGGCTCGGCGATCATTATTGAGCAGTTTGCGGACGGCTTCAAACTGGCATAAGAAAAGTTCTGTTGGGTCGATACCCACTACCATTTTTGCCCCTTCGCCAACCATTCGCCACATATGATAGCCGCTGCCACAGCCTACATCTAAAACTAGCCGATCTTTAAGTGGAGCAAGGTGTGGACGGACGCGATCCCATTTAAAATCCGAACGCCATTCGCAATCAATATGAATACCAAAAAGATGATAAGGCCCTTTACGCCACGGCATTAATTGTTTGAGATGATGGATAATGCGTTGGCGTTCGCCCGCACTCAATTCAAAATCACCTTGAGATAACACCGCACTTTTTAAATCAATATGGCTTGCTTGTAGCTCGGGCAAAAAATCCACAATTTTTGCCCATTTCGCATAATCACCGTGGGCTTGTTTTTCCCATTGTTTAAGTTGTGCAGGCAGGGTTTCTAGCCACGCAGATAGCGGACTGGTGGCAATTTGTTGATAAAAAGGGCGAAAGTCGATCATCTTGTTGTCATTTCTAGGTGAAAAGTTGAGAAAGGTCACATTTTACCTGATTTGCCTCTGTTATTCTATTTTCCTTTTGGTTAGACTAGGCAATAGATCAATTAATCATAAATAATATATGGAAACCGTAGAATTATTAGTCAATGTAACCCCGAGTGAAACCCGTATCGCCCTGATTGATACGGGCATTTTGAAAGAAGTGCATATCGAACGCCAAGCCAAGCGAGGCATTGTCGGCAACATTTATAAAGGTCGCGTTACCCGAGTTTTGCCCGGTATGCAATCTGCTTTTGTGGATATTGGGTTGGAAAAAGCGGCTTTTTTGCACGCCTCTGATATTGTTTCTCACACCGAATGCGTTGATGAAAACGAGAAAAAGCAATTTATCGTCAAAGACATCGCCGAGCTTGTGCGAGAGGGGCAAGATATTGTGGTGCAAGTGGTGAAAGATCCCCTTGGCACAAAAGGGGCAAGGCTCACCACGGATATTACTCTGCCCTCCCGCTATTTGGTATTTATGCCAGAAAATAGCCACGTTGGCGTATCTCAACGGATTGAAAGTGAAGAAGAACGGGCGAGATTAAAAGAGTTGGTGCTGCCTCTTTGTGATGAGCTAGGTGGGTTTATTATTCGCACCGCCGCGGAGGGGGCAAGTGAAGAAGAGCTGTTACAAGATGCCGAGTTTTTAAAACGCTTATGGCGTAAAGTAATGGAACGCCGAGCGAAATATCCAACCTGTTCAATGCTTTATGGCGAATTGGCATTGCCTCAGCGAATTTTACGCGATTTTATCGGCGTGGATTTAGAACGCATTCGGATTGACTCCAATCTCTGCTTCAACGAAGTGAAACAATTTACCGAAGAATTTATCCCGAGTTTAACAAATAAGCTCGTGCTACATTCGGGAAATCAGCCATTATTTGATGTATATGGGGTGGAAAATGCCATTCATACCGCCTTAGATAAACGGGTGAACCTCAAATCAGGCGGCTATTTGATTATTGAGCAGACCGAAGCAATGACCACCATCGACATTAACACAGGGGCGTTTGTCGGGCATCGTAACCTTGAAGAAACCATTTTCAATACCAATATTGAAGCCACCAAAGCCATTGCGCAACAGCTTCAGCTACGCAATCTCGGTGGCATTATCATCATTGATTTTATTGATATGCAAAAAGAAGAGCATCAAACCCGCGTGCTGGAATCCTTACAAGAAGCACTGGCGAAAGATCGCGTAAAAACCAGTGTGAACGGCTTTACTCAGCTCGGTTTGGTGGAAATGACGCGCAAACGCACGCGTGAAAGTTTGGAACACGTTTTATGCGATGAATGCCCTGAATGCAAAGGGCGTGGACGGGTGAAAACGGTGGAAACCATTTGCTACGAAATTATGCGTGAAATTATCCGCGTTCATCATCTTTTTGATAGTGAAAAATTTGTGGTTTACGCCTCCAGAGCCGTCGCCGAATACTTGATTAATGAAGAAAGCCACGGCTTAGTTGCGGAGCTAGAAGTGTTCGTTGGTAAACAAATTCAAATCAAAACAGAAGCCTTTTATCATCAAGAACAGTTTGATGTGGTGGTGATGTAAAATCATCACAAAAAATGACCGCACTTTATTTTGGCATAAAGAGAAGTGCGGTATAAAATGGCGATTTTTTATCGAATAGCAAGGTAGGCGAATAGACTACCTTAATCATTTTAATTAACGAGAAAGAAAATGTTAGAAAAAGTAACCGCGTCTTTGCTTAGCCCAAATCATTTGGATCGCAAAGCGTTAATTGAGGTTTTCAACCTAATGGATCACCGCAATATTGACTATGCGGATTTGTATTTCCAGCTTAGCCAAGATGAAAGCTGGGTGCTGGAAGATGGCATTATTAAAGAGGGTGGTTTCCATATTGAGCGTGGAGTTGGCGTGCGTGCCGTGAGTGGTGAGAAAACGGGGTTTGCTTATGCGGATCAAATCGATCTTGCCAACTTGCAGCAATGTGCCAATGCGGTCAAGGGCATTGCTCAAATAACTCAGCAAAGTTTTATCCAGCCTCGCTCCTTTTCTACGACGCAGCCTATTCTGCGTTATCAGCCGATTAATCCGTTAGACAGTTTTAGCAAAGAGCAAAAAATCGAATTGCTCTATTTGGTGGATCGCACAGCCCGATCCGCTGATCCAAGGGTTACTAAGGTGTCCGCAAGCCTTAGTGCGATTTATGAGGAAGTGCTGATCGCCGCGACCGATGGCACGCTTGCTGCTGATATTCGCCCCTTAGTTCGCCTTTCCATTTCCATTTTAGTGGAGGAAAAGGGTAAGCGTGAACGGGGCAGTGCGGGCTGTGGTGGTCGCTTTGGGTTAGATTGGTTCTTTGAGGTAGAAAATGGTGAAATGCGAGCCGTTGCTTTTACCAAAGAAGCGGTACGCCAAGCCTTAGTGAACCTCAACGCGATTCCTGCACCCGCAGGGTTAATGCCTGTGGTGTTAGGGGCAGGCTGGCCAGGGGTATTGTTGCACGAAGCGGTGGGGCACGGCTTGGAGGGGGATTTTAACCGTAAAGAAAGCTCATTATTCACAGGAAAAATCGGGGAATTGGTTACTTCTCCCCTTTGCACTATTGTTGATGACGGCACATTGCCTAACCGCCGTGGCTCGCTCACTATTGATGATGAGGGCGTGCCAAGTCAATGTAATGTCTTGATTAAAGACGGTATTTTGCAAGGTTATATGCAGGATAAAATGAACGCTCGCTTAATGGGGGTTGCCCCAACGGGAAATGGTCGCCGTGAAAGTTATGCACATTTGCCGATGCCAAGAATGACGAACACCTATATGTTAGCGGGACAAAGCAAATTTGATGATCTGATTGCTTCTGTAGATCGTGGCATTTTTGCACCGCACTTTGGTGGCGGGCAGGTGGACATTACTTCGGGGAAATTCGTGTTCTCCACATCGGAAGCCTATTTAATTGAGAATGGCAAAATCACGCAGCCCGTCAAAGGTGCAACCTTGATCGGAAGCGGTATTGAAGTAATGCAAAATATTTCAATGGTTGCCGACAGCGTTGAAATTGATCACGGCATCGGCGTATGTGGTAAAGAGGGGCAAAGCGTGCCTGTTGGCGTCGGTCAGCCCGCATTAAAAATTGAGCAGATAACCGTTGGCGGTACAAATTGATTTTTTTATTCAAAATAATTGATTAAATATTCAGTTTGAATTATGCTAGCTTCACTTTTTCGCACATTTAGGGATTGCAAATGAACGCTTATACGAGAAAAACCTTTGATGAAGTGATGATCCAAAATTATTCCCCTGCAGATTTTATTCCCGTTAGAGGGAAAGGCAGCCGCGTTTGGGACAGCCAAGGGCGTGAATACATTGATTTTACCAGTGGAATTGCGGTGAATGCCTTAGGGCATTGTCCTGATGAAATTGTTGAGGTGCTGAAGCAACAAGGGGAAACGCTGTGGCATTCCAGTAACTGGTTTACCAGTGAGCCAAGCCTTGAATTGGCGAGTAAACTGGTTGAAAAAACCTTTGCTGAGCGTGTAATGTTTGTTAATTCTGGTGCGGAAGCCAATGAAGCGGCGTTGAAGCTAGCACGCCGTTATGCGGTGGATCATTTTGGTTCGCAAAAAAGTAAAATCATTGCATTCAAACAGAGCTTTCACGGGCGGACATTGTTTACCGTAAGCGTTGGGGGGCAAGCAAAATATTCTGATGGCTTCGGGCCGAAACCAGCGGATATTATTCACGTTCCTTTCAATGATCTTGATGCCGTTAAGGCGGTGATTGATGATCACACTTGTGCCGTGATTGTTGAACCTATTCAGGGCGAAAGTGGCGTGAAGCCCGCAAATCCTGAATTTTTGCAAGGGCTACGCCAACTTTGTGATGAAAATAATGCCTTGCTTATTTTTGATGAAGTGCAAACGGGGCTATCACGCACGGGTTATCTCTATGCTTATATGAAATACGGCGTGATTCCCGACATTCTCACTTCCGCAAAAGCCTTGGGCAACGGCTTTCCTATTGGAGCAATGCTTACCACAGACCGCATCGCACAAAGTTTCTCGGTAGGCGTTCACGGCACGACATTTGGCGGAAACCCACTGGCTTGTGCCGTAGCCAGTAAAGTGCTGGATATTCTTTCTGACCCAAAATTCTTACAAAAAACACACCGCACTTCTGAATTTTTGATGCAAAAACTGAACGAGATTAACCAGAAATTTCAGTTATTCAGTGAAATTCGCGGAGTGGGATTACTCATTGGGGCAGAGTTAAAAGAAGAATATCACGGCAAAGCGATGGAATTTGTTAAAAAAGCTGCCGAAAATGGTCTGATGATTTTAGTCGCTGGCCCAAATGTCCTGCGTTTTGCACCTGCGTTGAATATTTCTGAAGATGAGTTGATGGAAGGATTAAAATATTTAGAAAAAACGTTAGAAGAAATACGGTAATTATTTTATGTTGTAAAATTTTTCATTGTCACGGGTCATTAGTTTATACTACATAAATTATTTATATTATCTAATAAGTAGATTATTTGAAGCAATTGCGATGATTAACCCTTTGGGTTAAATGCTATTGGCTAAGAAATTTGATTTTTATGTACCTTTTTCTAGGATAGAGATAAAGAAAAAACCTACGATAAAATCGTAGGTTTGATTAATCTTTATCAGTGAAGAATGAAATTATTCAGCAACAACAATAATGTTTAATGTTGCGAATACTTCACCGTGAAGTTGGAAACGCACTTCGTGTTCACCAGTGGTACGGATTAAACCGTTTGGTAAACGCACTTCGCTTTTCGCTACTTCAACACCACGAGCTGTGATAGCATCAGCAATATCACGAGTACCGATAGAACCGAATAGACGGCCTTCATCACCCGCTTTACTTGCGATAGTTACAGACTCAAGAGCTTCAAGACGTTCTGCACGATCCATAGCTGCCACAAGTGCTTTCGCTGCTTTTTCTTCTAATTCAGCACGACGTGCTTCAAAATATTCAACGTTAGCTTTGGTTGCCATAACCGCTTTCCCTTGTGGGATTAAGAAGTTACGTGCATAACCAGATTTAACGTTTACTTGATCACCAACGTTACCGAGGTGAACAACTTTATCTAAAAGAATTACTTGCATTACCGTATTCTCCTTAATTACTGATTATCAGTGTATGGAAGTAACGCTAAGAAACGCGCGCGTTTGATTGCACGAGCTAATTGACGTTGATACTTCGCACGAGTACCGGTAATACGGCTTGGAACAATTTTGCCGCTCTCTGAAATATAGTTCTTTAACGTTGCGATATCTTTGTAATCGATTTCTTGAACGTTTTCCGCTGTAAAGCGGCAGAACTTACGATGACGGAAATAACGTGCCATTTGGCTAGTCTCCTAATCTATAAATTCGATTTGCTCGGCGTGTAATACTAATTGACTTAAACCATTTGCAGATTTGTGTGAGGTGATAAACCCCGCTATCAATAAATTACTGCCGACCGTAATGCTTTGAGTTTTTGCAATTAATTGATTGCCACTAACTTGAACTGCGATTTTACACCACGCTTGACGGGGCAAACCCGCTTCTTGTTGCTCTGAACGATGTTCTAAATAAAAGCGACAATGTTCAATGCCGTTAGGGCTTTTGCTTCGCTTGGGAAAGTCAGTAACTCGCCCAATTAATGAGAAGCGATTATCAACCTTTGAATTACTCTTCAGCATCCTCAAAATCGTTGTTTTCAACTTCAGCTAAAGGTTTACGCTCTTCGCGTGCTTTAACCATTGGGGACGCTTCTGTTACGGCGTGCTTAGTACGAATAATTGCGTTACGAAGAACTGCGTCGTTGTAACGGAATGCTGTTTCTAGCTCGTCGATGACTTCTTGAGGCACTTCTACATTCATTAGCACATAATGTGCTTTGTGTAATTTGTTGATTGGGTAAGCTAATTGACGGCGACCCCAATCTTCTAAACGATGGATTTGACCGCCCGCTTCTTTAATAGAATTGGTATAGCGCTCAATCATCGCTGGTACTTGTTCGCTTTGGTCCGGATGAACCATAAACACGATTTCGTAGTGACGCATTACTGCTCCTTACGGGTTAATCAGCCTCCGACTGTAAGACCAGCTACCAATCTTGCGGAAGCAAGGAACGAAAATGATGATGTAGCTGTAAGGCGTGCGATTATACAGGATTAATAGAAGAATACAAGGAAAATTATCGTATTTAATGTTATTAGATGGGGGAAAAAGTTTGTTTGCTAATGCTGGATGTAATAGAAGAAAATATAGTCCAAAAGATACAATATTTGACTTAAGCATAAGGCAGAGCCATCCATAAGCCGGAAAGGATGGATTATACATTAGATACGAAATGGTATAGGGTAATTTTGAAACTAAACGCTCATATTTTTCTATTTAGATGTTAAATTCAAACTGTATACAGTTTAATTATGCAATTAAACCAAGCATTTCCTCCGCATTAGCAATCGCTGTTTCGGTGATTTTTGTTGAGCCTA
This sequence comes from Avibacterium paragallinarum, assembly GCF_900450705.1. Taxonomy (GTDB): domain Bacteria; phylum Pseudomonadota; class Gammaproteobacteria; order Enterobacterales; family Pasteurellaceae; genus Avibacterium; species Avibacterium paragallinarum. Next base: position 259,691 of record NZ_UGHK01000001.1, on the reverse strand, counting down.
ATAATTTTGCTAGGGCTTTAACACGTTGTTGTTTTGAAAGTGCGGTCATTTTTGTTTCTGTTTTTCCCGCAACAGTGTGTTTTTCAACGGAGAAATGTTGATGACCGCAGCAGGCGACTTGCGGTAAGTGGGTTACGCAAATGACTTGGCATTTGTTGCCGAGTTTGCGTAATAGTTTGCCGACAACACTTGCTGTTGCACCGCTGATCCCAACATCAATTTCATCAAAAATTAGGGTTGGGATTGCGGATTTGTCTGAAGTCAGCACCTGCATAACTAAAGTGATACGAGAAAGTTCCCCACCTGATGTCACTTTGGCGAGTGGCTGGGCGGATTGCCCTAAATTCGCCTGTAAAATGAATTGAATTTGATCCATTCCGTTACTGGTAAGGTTGCTTTCTGATGCGTCTAGATTAATGGAAAAGACCGCATTTTCCATAGCGAGTTGTTTAATGCCTTTGGTTACCTGTGTCGATAATTTTGCTGCCCCTTTTTGACGGCTTAAACTTAAGAGTTTGGCAGCTTCAAGTAGCTGTTGATGAGCCTGTTTTTCTTGTTCGATAAGGGCTTCTTCGCTATCGGCGAATGCCATTAATTGTTCAAGTTCTTGTTTGAGCGATTGGTGCAAACTCACTAATTCTTCCGCTTTTACATTATGTTTGCGGGCTAATTGCAGTGCCTGCCCCATACGCTGTTCAACTTCTTGTAAGCGATAAGGGTCTTGTTCAATATTGGCAGATAAATGCTGAATTTCGGAACTGGCTTCTTGCACCTGAATTAAGGCTTCTTGCAACATCGTTAAGGCTTCTTCATAGTGCGGATCTAAACTGTGCAACTCTTCCAAATTTTGGATTGTGCGGTAGAGCAAGCTATCAACATTTAATTCATCGTTTTCACTGAGGGTATTTAAAACCGATTGCGAAAGGTTTGTGAGTTCTTCGCTATTTGCTAGGCGGTGATATTCTTCTTCGAGATCGGCATATTCATTTTCTTGTAGTGCGAACTGATCCAGTTCTTCCACTTGATATTGCAACAGTTGTTTTTTCGCTTCATTTTCCGCACAGCGTTGCTTAAAGGTATTTACCTGCCGTTGTAGCGTTTTCCATTGACGATATTGTTTCTGCACGTTCGCAAGCAATTCATTATTGGCACAGTATTGATCGAGTAAAGTCAGTTGATAATCGTTTTTGAGTAGCCGCTGGGAGCAATGTTGTCCATTCACTTGAACCAAAAGTTGCCCAAGTTCTTTGAGCTGGGTTGCGGACACAGGAATACTGTTGATGAAGCCTTTAGAACGCCCATCAGCATTGATGATACGGCGTAAAATACAGTTTTCGGGGTTATCTTCATCGTGCAATTCTTGCGATTTTAGCCATTCTGCAGCGGGGCTTTGTGGCACAATTTGGAATGTCGCACAAATATCCGCACGGTTTTGTCCTTCACGTAGCATCGCACTTTCTGTACGTTGTCCTAAACAAACGCCGAGTGCGTCAATCGCAATGGATTTCCCCGCCCCCGTTTCCCCAGTAATGACAGACATACCCTGAGCAAATTCAATATCAAGATGATGAACAATGGCGAAATTATTGATCGTAAGTTGAATAAGCATAATAAACTCCCGTTTAACTGTATGTTTATCAGTTTATAACTGTTTTTATTTACAGTAAAGAGGTTTATTAAAATTTTTTAGGCAGAATTGCGTAGCCAGCCTAATTTTGTGCTTAACACATTGTAATAATTGTAATTTTTTAAATGCAATAAACGAAGCTTATGTTGGCTTTTATAAATATGCACCACATCATCAGGGGTAAATGGCAGTGCTACTTGGCTATCGCAACCCACTTCCAGTTGATCCGTGTTGTAATCAGCAAAACGAATGGAGATTTTACTTTCGCCGTCAATCACTAAGGGGCGAGAAGAGAGAGTGTGCGGGAACATCGGCACAAGTGCAATGGCATTGAGTTGCGGGGTAAGAATAGGCCCGCCTGCTGAAAGGGAATAGGCGGTTGAGCCTGTTGGCGTGGACACAATCAAGCCGTCAGAACGCTGCGAAAAAGCCAGTTTATCATTAATATAAACGTGAAAATCGATCATATGTGCGATTTTGGCTGGGTGGATCACCACCTCATTCACCGCATTACTGGTGGCGATAATTTGCCTTTCTCGTTCGATCGCCGTTTCCAGCAAAAAACGCTCTTCAACAAAAAATTCACCGTTGTCTAAGCAGGCTGCGAGCTGTGCGTACGCATTTTTGGGATCAATATCGGTTAAAAAACCTAGATTGCCACGGTTTATGCCAATGAGAGCAATATCATATTTAGCTAAAATTCTTGCGCGCCCAAGCATATTACCGTCGCCGCCAATCACAATGGCTAATTGTGCATTGCGACCAATTTCCTCTAATTCAGCCAGATGTGCCGCGGGCAAACCTAACCGTTCGCCAATAGGCTTTTCAACTAAAACTTGATAGCCTTTCTCTGACAACCATTGAAAAAGGTTTTTGTGCATTTGAAGATTCACATCATTGCGTGGTCGCCCGACTAATCCAATAGTCTGAAACGAACGATGCAAGGTGTTATTATCAATGATATTTGGGGACATAGTCATAATTCGCGAAAAATGAACCGCACTTGAATTCAAAAAATTAGCAGCTATATTACACATAAACCTTACCAGTGGCTAGCCAAGTTTAACCACTGCCAATTTTTCTATTTTTTGTTACAATACCTCAGATTTTGAATAGATGGAGAAAACAATGTCAGAACAAGAACAACAAGCCGAACAAGCGAAAGTCGAACAAGTGAAAATCGAAGAAACGCAAGCGGAACAAGCACAAACTGTGGCGGAAGAGCAGGAAAATCCTGCAGTAGAAGAGGGCGATGCGTTGGAAGAAGCCATTGCACGCGTTCAAGAACTTGAAGAACAACTGGCTGAAACAGTGAAAAAAGAGCAAGATATTTTGTTACGCAGCCGTGCGGAAATGGATAATATCCGCCGTCGTGCCGAGCAAGATGTGGAAAAAGCTCATAAATTTGCCTTAGAAAAATTCGCCAAAGATTTATTGGAAACTATTGATAATTTAGAACGTGCCTTAGCCACGGAAGTTAGCACTGAAGATGAGGGAATGAAATCTGTGCTTGATGGCGTGGAATTAACCTTAAAAGGCTTACTCGCAACCGTCGCTCGCTTTGGCGTGGAAGCGGTGGGCGTGGTGGGGGAAACCTTTAATCCTGACCTACACCAAGCCATTTCAATGCAACCAACAGAAGGCTTTGAAAGCAATCAAATCACTACCGTATTACAAAAAGGTTATTTATTAAACGGACGCGTTATTCGCCCTGCAATGGTAATGGTTGCGGCATAGGCTTTTTCATAATAAAAAGAGTTCACAAGGAAAATAATTGGTCTGCTCCCTAGAGGTTGGATTAAAAATCAACAGAGTAAGGAGCAGATTTTTTATGCCTAAATACCGACAATCTTTCAAACAGAAAGTTATCAGGTTTTATTTTTAAAATGATAAAATCGATCATTAATTTATTAATATTTTCAAATTGTTAAAACAATATTGGAATTAGAAGATAAAATTGCTACGTTAAAGAGATGAAACAAGCTTTTATGGGAAAGATAAGGGGGATTATGAGCGGAAATTGGAACGACTCATCTCTGTGAAAATTAGCACTTTGAACTAAGATAAGGATAATTTTTTGAATGCAGATCGTAGCCCACATTTTTAATGTTTTCCAGTTATAGGATTTTTTGCTAATTCATTTTAAAATAGGCTAATTGTTTGGCGTTATTATCGTTGAAAATACAGCAAAATGAATGTTGAAATTTTAATGATGATATGAATGAGGGAAAAAGAATGCGAGTAGATAATCAAATTGCAAATGTTGATTTCGTTAAACAGATGAATAGTGCGGTGGTTTATAAATTAATCGATCAGCAGGGACCGATTTCTCGTATTCAGATTTCAGAATTAAGCCAGCTTGCCCCCGCGAGTGTAACGAAAATTACGCGGAATTTATTATCGCGTGGCTTAATTAAAGAAGTGGAGCAACAAGAATCCACAGGCGGGCGGCGACCGACTTCTATTGTGGCAGAATATAAAGCTTTTTGCACGCTGTTAATTCGCTTGGGGCAAGAGAGTATGACCTTAGCGATAATGGATCTCTCGACAAAATTGCTGAAAAAAGAAGAGATCGCACTGCCTGCGTTCAATCAAGTGAGTGAAATGGAAGCCTTTTTGTGCGAGCATTTATCTCAGTTCATTACGCAAAATCAACGCCGCAATGCAGAATTTATCGCCATCGGCATTACGGTGTCGGGCTTTGTTGATGCCAAAACCAACCAAATTCAACACCTACCGCACTTTTCCCTCGATGAACCTTGGGATCTTGCCGCTCATATTTCGCAACAATTTCAATTAATGACATTTATCGGACACGATGTGCGAAGTCTTGCTTTGGCGGAGCATTATTTTGGCGTAACTCAAGATTGCTATGATTCCCTCTTATTAAGGATTCATCGCGGTGTGGGGGCGGGAATTGTGATTAATCACGAAGTGTTTCTAGGTTATAAAAATAATGTGGGGGAAATCGGACATATTCAGGTTGATCCGCTCGGCAAACGCTGTTTATGTGGCAATGTGGGCTGCTTGGAAACAGTGGTGAGCAACGCGGCGATTGAAGAAAAAATGCAACGCTTACTGGAAGAGGGTTATACCAGCAAATGGCTTTCGCTAGAAAGCCACGATATTGAAGCCATTTGTAAAGCGACCAATAAACAGGATGCCATTGCGGTGGAGTTGATTGAACACGTTGGTACGCAAATTGGGCGAGTGTTGGCGATGAGCGTGAATATGTTTAACCCTGAGAAAATTGTCATTTCAGGGGAAATTACGCAAGCGAAGAATGTGCTTTTTGCTGCTATTCGCCGCACTCTAGAGCATCTTGCCTTGCCCGCTTTTGTGAAAAATACGCCACTTGTGGTTTCAGAGTTGAAAAATGAAGATGTAATTGGTGCATTTGCCTTGATTAAGCAAGCATTGCTTGACGGGCGTTTATTGCAACATTTGCTTGCAGAGTAAAGTGCGGTTGGTTTTTCCATCAATTTGTATAATCTCTATGCGAACGAAAAAGAATTTAGAAAAAACAAAAAAAAAGAGTTGACGAAGGGGGGCGAGATCAGCATAATTAGCCCCGCAAAGCCGATGAGGTGAATGCAAAAATGAATGGCTATGTAGCTCAGTTGGTTAGAGCACAACACTCATAATGTTGGGGTCACAGGTTCGAATCCCGTCATAGCCACCATATTTGCGGGACTGGCGAAATTGGTAGACGCACCAGATTTAGGTTCTGGTGCCGCGAGGTGTGTGGGTTCAAGTCCCTCGTCCCGCACCATTCATTAGCTTGCAATTCTTTAGTGGATGGGGTATCGCCAAGCGGTAAGGCACCGGGTTTTGATCTCGGCATCCCTAGGTTCGAATCCTAGTACCCCAGCCATATTAGTTTTTCTCAATATCATTTCGTTTCAATTATTTCTTTTCTATTGCATTTCACCATTAGAATTAATAGGTAGAAACAGAATGAAAATTTATTTATCTATCTGTTTTTTCTTTTTATATCAATTATAATTTCTCCCTTTATATAAGGAATTTCTATGCAAACAGAAACAACATCAAGCTGGAAAAGCAAATTTAGTGCTTTAGGACTTGGCATCTTAATGGCATCTGCAGCAATTGGTGGATCGCACATTATTGCTTCAACTCAAGCTGGAGCGATTTATGGCTGGCAGTTGGCAATCATTATTATTTTAGCCAATTTATTCAAATATCCTTTTTTCCGTTTTGGGGTGCAATATACCTTAGATACGGGTAATACGCTGTTAGATGGCTATCGGCAAAAGGGAAAAGTATATTTATGGATTTTTTTCTTATTAAATATATTTTCGACAGTGATAAATATGACTGCTATTTCTCTATTAAGTGCGGTGATTCTTAATTTTGTATTGCCTAATGATCTGCACCCCAAAAGTTGGACTAAATAACCAACTGATTAAGGTGCAGATTTTTTATGACTAAATATACTCAACGTTTCAAACAACAAGTGCTCGACTTTTATCATCAAAATGGAAAAAACCGTTCGCTTACTCGCCAGTATTTTCAGCTTCCCCAAAGCACGTTAGCACGTTGGATTGCGAAATTTAATCATAATGGAATCAATGGATTAGCTGTATTAGGTAAAAAACGATGTTATTCTGTTGAGTTTAAATTAAAGGTTATTCAAGCTATCAAAAAAGGCCAGTGCTCCGCTGAAGCCGCCTGCTTTCGCTTTGATATCCCCAGTTCAGGGATAATTAGTCAATGGTTGCAACGCTTTGAAAAACAAGGTATAGATGGGTTATTACTCAAACCTAAAGGTCGTCCAAGTATGAAACTCAACTCACCTAAAATGCCACCAACGCCCAAAACAGAAGAAGAACGCTTGCGTTACCGAATTTTGGAATTAGAAGCGGAGAATGCAATGCTAAAAAAGTTGCAGGAACTCAACCAACAAAAAATGCAGAAAAAGCCGTCATCGTAAATGCCTTACGCTCGCGTTTCCCGTTGGAATTGTTACTCAGGCTAATCGGATTGGCACGCAGTTCGTTCTTTTATCATCTCAAGCCAAAGTCGGATAAAAATGTAGCGATTTCACAGAAAATAGAGGAAATTTATCGCAAAAATGACGAAAATTATGGTTATCGTCGAATTACCTTGGAATTAAGGAAATACTTGATTATCAACCACAAAAGGGGGCAAGCGATAATGCAACGTTTGGGGTTAAAAGGAAAAAGTAAGCAGAAAAAATATCGTTCTTACCAAGGCAAAGTGGGACACATTGCCGATAATCTGTTGCAACGGGATTTTACGGCAACGATGCCGAATGAGAAGTGGGTAACGGATATCACCGAGTTCAAATGTGCGGAAGGCAAAGTGTATTTATCGCCGATTAAAGACTTGTTTAATAACGAAATTATTGCTTATGATGTGGCGAGAAGTCCGAATTTTGAGCAGATAACCAGAATGTTGACCCAGGCGGTGAACCGATTAGCGGGGGAAAAACCGATACTGCATTCCGACCAAGGATGGCAGTATCAAATGATGGGTTATCAGGAGATATTGAAAAAATACGGTATTACGCAAAGTATGTCGAGAAAAGGCAATTGCCTTGATAATGGTGCGATGGAAAGCTTTTTCGGGCGATTGAAGACGGAATGTTACTTTGGCAAGCGGTTTGAAACCTTTGAACAGCTTGAAAAAGTGATTCACGAGTACATTCATTACTACAACAATGAGCGTATTCAAGTGAAGCTCAAAGGACTAAGCCCTGTGGAATACAGAACTCAGTCCTTGAATGAAATTAGAATATAGTCTAACTTTTTTGGGGGCAGATCATAATACGGCATTATTAAAAAAATCAAACGACTATAATTTTAAATAAGCTATCTAGTATCCTCATTTGAAACATCTCATTTCATATATGAAGATAATTATTTATCTGCAATCTCTTCCAACTCATCAGCCATTGCGGAAAGGATTTCTCGTGAAAGAATCGCAAGAGAGCGGTAAAAAGGTAAGTTGGCTTGGGTTTCCACGGCGGACAAAAATTTGCTTGCACAAGGTAGAAGAAACTCGGCGAATAAGTTTTTTTGGGCCTCTGTGGAATCAAGATTGTCTTCAATCCAAGAGGCGGTGAGAAAAACGAGGGGAAAATCCACCGCACTTTGTTCTACCTCAGGCATTCCTCGCTCTTGACGAAAAGCAAGAAAATCCGCGGGAGCGATGCCATAAGTTGCAAGATCGGTTTTCACTAAGGGATTTTCGCCACCAAATAAGCGTTGGTATTCTTGATCGAGCAAGGCTAAGTCGATCTTCATTTGCAATGCGGCTAACGCTTGCTCGCTTTGCTTATCGGTTTCCAACGCCCAAAGAGCATTGAGCGGGTGTTGATGCAACCACACAAAGATGTTTTGCAAGGTGGGATCTTGCGGTGAGCGGTAAAATAGATTTCCAAATAAGCGGCTGATCAACGAAAAATGATTTAAACTTTGTTGGCTCATTATGGTGTTTCCTTATCGTTGCTATGAACATTGTTGTGAGCGTTGCAAAGTGCGGTCAGATTTTGCATTGTAATTTTCGCGGCGTCATCAAGCATTTGCTGACGTGCGTTATCGTCAATAATATGAATATCGCCGAAGAAGCAATGCTGAATATCGCTAATGCCACAGAAATTAAACAGCCCATCAACCAAGCAATCACGCAAGGATTTATCAATGCCGAGCTGTTGATATTTTTCGACATTGCTGCCGAGGGTGATAAATTGTTGCATTTTTTTGCCTTGTAATAAGCCGACAGACTGTCCATCTTCGGTTTTATAGGCGAAGCCGTGGCTTAGCACGCGATCTAAATAGCCTTTCAAAATGGCTGGAAAGCCCATCCACCATAGGGGATAGACTAAGGTGATGAGATCCGCTTCACGAATTAAATGATGTTCATAGCGAATTTCTGCGGGGGTAATGCCCTGATTTGCCCCTTGCAATTCTGCCCAAGAAATCACAGGGTCAAAATCGAGCTGATATAAATCCCGCACTTGAGCCTCCACATTAAGCTCTTGGCTACTGCGAACAACCGCTTCTAATACGCTGCGATTAAAACTGCCCTGCCCATTTGGGTGGGCAAAAATAATTAAATGTTTCATAATGTTATCATTCTATTTTAGTGACGATTAATGTAATCCCGTCCACCTTATGCACTTCAACGGCATCCCCCACTTGCAAGTGGTTGCCTTGAATACGCCAAGTGGTATCCCCAAACGCTCCGCGTCCAATGCCGTTTTCGTTGATCTCTTGCACAATGCCTTTTGTGCCGAGCATTGCGTGATCACGCTGGTTTAATGAGGTGTGCGATTGGTCCTGTAAATCTTTGTTGTGTTGGTATTTCCACCAGCTAAAACTTAGTATCAGAGCTAAAATGGCATAACCAATCACGAGAATGGTTAAGGATAAGCTGATGAATAATGCCATTACGCCTGCAATAATAATGGCTGCTAATCCCCACCACAGCAGAAAAACGCCTGGAATAAGAATCTCTGCAATAAGCAAAGCAAACCCTAAAATGAGCCAATGCCAAGCCGTCCACGCTGAAAGCCAGTCCATTTTATCCCTCCTTTATAATGAAAAACTTGTAATGAAAATGAGCGGTATAAGAAAAGGGGCATAATGCCCCAATATTCATTGGCAAAACTTATTGTTTTTCGCCTTTTAGTAGCTCGGCGATACCTGCCACAGAGCCGATTAAATTCCCTGCTTCAAGTGGCATTAACACCACTTTGCTGTTGTTTGCCCCGCCGATTTCTTTTAAGGCTTCGGTATATTTTTGGGCGATAAAGTAATTAATCGCTTTGGTGTTTCCACCTGCAATGGCTTCCGACACCATTTGGGTGGCTTTGGCTTCTGCTTCGGCGGCACGCTCACGGGCTTCCGCTTGTAAAAAGGCTTCCGCACGTTCCCCTTCCGCTTTGAGAATACGGGATTGCTTTTCCCCTTCTGCTCGTAAGATTTCCGCTTGACGAATCCCTTCTGCTTCTAAAATTTCAGCACGTTTATTTCGCTCCGCTTTCATTTGTGCGTTCATTGCGGCGATGAGTTCGTGCGGTGGGCGAACATCGCGGATTTCAATACGCGTAACCTTGATCCCCCAAGGATTAGTGGCTTCATCAACAATGGCTAATAAACGTCCGTTAATGCTATCACGCTGGGAAAGCATTTCATCTAATTCCATTGAGCCTAACACGGTGCGAATATTCGTCATCGTTAAATTAATGATAGCTTGCTCTAAATGATTCACTTCATAAGCAGCGCGGCGTGCGTCAATCACTTGCACGAAACAAACTGCGTCAATCGACACATTAGCGTTATCTTTCGAGATGACCTCTTGTGAAGGAATGTCTAGCACTTGCTCCATCATATTGATCTTACGTCCAACGCGATCAACAAAAGGCACAACAAAATTTAGCCCTGGGGTGAGAGTGCGGGTATAGCGACCAAAACGTTCAATCGTCCAATGATAGCCTTGTGGCACGGTTTTCAATGTGGAAAACAACACCACAATCACTAATAAAACAAAGACAAGCGTTACAATAGGCAGTTCCATTTTCTTCTCCTTTAAAACCTTGATAAGTGGTTGAAGTCTAACAAATAAAATAGGCATTTGTATAGAGAAACATCTACCATTTTGATGTATCACTATTTGATTTCAGAATAGGTTTTACCAATGACTTACTTTATATTATTGTAAGAAAAGACGATAGAGTAAATAGCAATGAAAAATAGATAACTGCCTATGTAAGGATTCATCATAGCTTCAAACAAAATACTAAACTTTAACTGCTACTTCACTATAAAAATGTCTAGCAATACTAAATAGTTGTCTTCATTTAGAGATGAGAGATAAGAAATCGCTGAGAAGCCAAACACCACACTTTATAAGTGCGGTGTTTTTCATAATCATTTACTTCAGCCAACCTATTTGTGAAACGATAAATAAGAGCGTAAACCCAGCAAGATAAACTAATCCAATTAGAGATAAATAGAATAGTCCCCCTTTCACTCGGTGTTCACCTTTCATCACTAAAGATAAGTTTAACCACGAAAACACTGGCGTAGAAACAAATGAACCTATCATTGCCAATTTTAACATTGGTCCAACAGCATCATTAAAACCAAAAATAACAATTAATACCGAAATAGTGGAAAAAAGAATTGAAAGGTTCAAGAAACTCAAACGACTTTCTTTAGTGCCAATTAATAATCTCAAACTCTCGAGATTAGCTCGAGAATAACCATCTAGCATTGAAATCGTCGTACCAAAAATACACATAAACGCAATGAACGCTATAAGTTCTTTAGCCCATTCACCAATCGTAGAAGCATACATATTGATGAGTTGTTCAATATATTTTCCGCCCACCATTTGAACACTTTCACCCGCACCAAATTGAACTAATGCTCCCAATGCAAGAAATACTAAAGCGAGGATTGCTGTACTAATATAACCAACATTAAAATCAAAAATACCTTCTTTATATGAAACTTTTGTCAAACGACGTTTAGCTACCACCCACATAGAATTAATTGCTGAAAGTTCTATAGGTGCAGGCATCCATCCCATTAATGCGACAATAAAAGCTAATGAGGCAATATTCCAAGGTGAAGGAGAAATATAATCATTGATCTGCCCCCAAAAAGTTAGACTATATTCTAATTTCATTCAAGGACTGAGTTCTGTATTCCACAGGGCTTAGTCCTTTGAGCTTCACTTGAATACGCTCATTGTTGTAGTAATGAATGTACTCGTGAATCACTTTTTCAAGCTGTTCAAAGGTTTCAAACCGCTTGCCAAAGTAACATTCCGTCTTCAATCGCCCGAAAAAGCTTTCCATCGCACCATTATCAAGGCAATTACCTTTTCTCGACATACTTTGCGTAATACCGTATTTTTTCAATATCTCCTGATAACCCATCATTTGATACTGCCATCCTTGGTCGGAATGCAGTATCGGTTTTTCCCCCGCTAATCGGTTCACCGCCTGGGTCAACATTCTGGTTATCTGCTCAAAATTCGGACTTCTCGCCACATCATAAGCAATAATTTCGTTATTAAACAAGTCTTTAATCGGCGATAAATACACTTTGCCTTCCGCACATTTGAACTCGGTGATATCCGTTACCCACTTCTCATTCGGCATCGTTGCCGTAAAATCCCGTTGCAACAGATTATCGGCAATGTGTCCCACTTTGCCTTGGTAAGAACGATATTTTTTCTGCTTACTTTTTCCTTTTAACCCCAAACGTTGCATTATCGCTTGCCCCCTTTTGTGGTTGATAATCAAGTATTTCCTTAATTCCAAGGTAATTCGACGATAACCATAATTTTCGTCATTTTTGCGATAAATTTCCTCTATTTTCTGTGAAATCGCTACATTTTTATCCGACTTTGGCTTGAGATGATAAAAGAACGAACTGCGTGCCAATCCGATTAGCCTGAGTAACAATTCCAACGGGAAACGCGAGCGTAAGGCATTTACGATGACGGCTTTTTCTGCATTTTTTGTTGGTTGAGTTCCTGCAACTTTTTTAGCATTGCATTCTCCGCTTCTAATTCCAAAATTCGGTAACGCAAGCGTTCTTCTTCTGTTTTGGGCGTTGGTGGCATTTTAGGTGAGTTGAGTTTCATACTTGGACGACCTTTAGGTTTGAGTAATAACCCATCTATACCTTGTTTTTCAAAGCGTTGCAACCATTGACTAATTATCCCTGAACTGGGGATATCAAAGCGAAAGCAGGCGGCTTCAGCGGAGCACTGGCCTTTTTTGATAGCTTGAATAACCTTTAATTTAAACTCAACAGAATAACATCGTTTTTTACCTAACACAGCTAATCCATTGATTCCATTATGATTAAATTTCGCAATCCAACGTGCTAACGTGCTTTGGGGAAGCTGAAAATACTGGCGAGTAAGCGAACGGTTTTTTCCATTTTGATGATAAAAGTCGAGCACTTGTTGTTTGAAACGTTGAGTATATTTAGTCATAAAAAATCTGCACCTTAATCAGTTGGTTATTTAGTCCAACTTTTGGGGTGCAGATCAAAATAAGCCTTTTTAATTTATATTTAATAAAAGGAAAAACAATGAAAAAAACAACCGCACTTTTAACCCTTGCTTTCACCCCATTAGTGCAAGCAGGGAATTGGGGATCGGAAATGAAAGCGGAAATGACTTATTCCATTTATCAAAAATGTAACGATGACGAAAGCAAAATAGGTACACTTGCAAAATTGATGGATATTTCAAAAGCCACTTGGTGCGGTTGTTTGCTTTCACAAATGCAAACAGAATTTGATAAAATGCAGTTGGAACAACGCTTAAATCAAGGTGAGATGACCATTAAGCAATTTGAGCAAAGTATGGAGCAAGTGGGCGAAAAGGCTGCGGATTATTGCGTTGAAAGACATTGGAAAAATTAACTAGGAAACGAGATGAAATTAAGTAGAAATTTATTGGCTATGGTGTTGTTGTCTTTTACTGTGTTGGGAGCAACTCCTGTGTTTGCACAACTCAATGATGATTTAATTGAGCAAGCTATATTATCAGGCGGTGAGCCGTTGCAACAAGCCTTTGATGCAGCGGATCGTGGTGAATGGCACAAGGCAGCGAAATTATTTCCGCCATTGGCAGAACAAGGCAATGTGGGGGCACAATTTATGTTGGCGGCGATGTTTAACGAGGGAATGGGAGTAAAGCAAGATTTCCAACAAGCGGCTAAATGGTATGCAAAAGCCGCTGAGCAAGGGCTAGCGGAAGCCCAGTTTAGTTTGGCGAATGCTTATCACGAGGGCAAGGGGGTAAAACAAGATGATCAGCTTGCGGTGAAATGGTATCAAAAAGCGGCAGAGCAGGGATTTGCAGAGGCTCAAACTAATTTAGGGATAATGTATGGATTAGGTCGAGGCGTTAAACAGGATTTAAATTTTGCCAAAATGTGGGCTAGTAAAGCTTGTGAAAATGGAGATCAAAGTGGGTGTGATGTGTATCGTATGTTGAATGAAGGAAAATAAATGCGAGCAAAATTATCCTTATCTGCGAAGCGGGATTAGATATGGGGTGCTACATGCAAATGGAGCTAGAAGAAAAATAAGCATTAATAATTAGATATAAAGCAAGGTGGTGACCTTGCTTTTTTCTTTCCACGCTACTTCATTTTTGTGATGTGATTAAATATGATCTAACAAAGTGCGGTGTTTTCTAGAGGCGTTTTTATCATTTTGTTATTTTTTAAATTTTTATCCTCTTTTTTATCCTAATTGTTCTCTCTTTATATAAAATCTATTAGAATGCGTACTTTCTAAGATATAAGGAGAGAAGTGATGTTTGATCAACTTATTAGTAACGTGGAAGCTGGGCTAACCTGGTTTGTAGAACATTTTGACGGGCCGTTATGGGATATTACGGTGATTACATTGCTCGGTGTGGGGATTTTCTTCACACTGACTACAGGGCTTGTGCAGCTACGTTTGTTTCCGCAAAGTTTGCGTGAAATGTGGTTTGGACGCTCTTCTGACGGGCAATCTTTAACGCCATTCCAAGCCTTTGCAACAGGGCTGGCGAGCCGTGTTGGGGTGGGGAATATTGGCGGTGTAGCGACGGCGATCGCCATTGGTGGCGAAGGTGCGGTGTTCTGGATGTGGGTAACGGCATTGATTGGAATGTCGAGTGCTTTTGCAGAATCTTCCCTCGCTCAGCTTTTCAAACTGAAAGATAAAGACGGTTTAAGTCGTGGTGGCCCTGCTTATTATATTGTGCAAGGGCTTCGCTCTCGCAGCTTGGCGGCGTGCTTTGCCATTGCGTTAATTTTTACTTTTGGTTTTGCCTTTAATGCAGTGCAATCTAATGCGATTGTAGAAGCCACAGGCAATGCGTGGAAATGGACACCAAGCTATGTAGGAATTGGCTTAGTGATTTTAACAGCCTCAATTATTTTTGGTGGGGTGAAGCGGATCGGTAAAGTATCAGCACGTGTTGTCCCTGTAATGGCATTATTTTATTTAATTATGGCTGTGATCATTATGGGAATGAATATTGAAATGATCCCAACTGTAATCAGCAATATTATCCATAGTGCTTTCTCTTTTGATGCAATGGCAGGCGGAATGTTCGGGGCGATTTTCTCGAAAGCAATGTTAATGGGGATTAAACGTGGGTTATTCTCGAATGAAGCGGGTATGGGTTCCGCCCCGAATGCGGCGGCTTCTGCCGATGTGAAACATCCCGTCAGTCAAGGGCTTATTCAAATGCTCGGCGTGTTTGTGGATACTATCGTGGTGTGTTCTTGTACGGCGATCATCATTTTATTATCGGATAATTACGGTGGCGAATCGCTCAAAAGCATTTCTTTAACGCAAAATGCCTTGCAATATCACGTTGGGGAATTTGGCTTGCATTTTCTTGCGTTCATTTTATTACTGTTCGCTTTTTCTTCTATTATTGGAAACTATGCCTATGCTGAAAGCAATATCCGCTTCCTGAAAAATCGCCCGTTGGTGGTGCTAATTTTCCGCTTAATCGTGCTATTTTTCGTTTATTTCGGTGCGGTCAATTCTGGCAATGTGGTTTGGAACTTTGCGGATACGGTGATGGCGATAATGGCATTAATCAATTTGGTGTCTATCGTGTTGCTTTCGCCAATCGTTTGGACATTGCTGAAAGATTATCAGCGTCAAATTAAAGCGGGCGTGAAAGAGCCTGAATTTAAAATTGAGCAATATCCAGAATTGCTTAAACGTGGTGTAAATCCTGATGTTTGGCGTTAATTTTGTGGTTGAGGCAGGGTAATGACAGATTTCGTAGAAGCGGATTTTGTGCAATATGTGCAAGATCTTTTGCAACAGCATAAAGGTCAGCGTATCCGTTGTTTTGACTATGCAAATCAGCGCTACTGGCTGAAACAACCTGAACAAGTCAAAGGCGTGTGGCGATTTTTAAAGCCACAGCCTAAGCGGGCTTTCGCTAATGAATTAGCCGCATTGCAAGATTTAATGGCACAAAATGCTCCCGTGCCAAAGGTTGTGCTAGCGGGGGAAGATTTTTTTGTGTTGCAAGATGCGGGGAAAACCTTGAGACAATGGGCAGAAGAGGAAAGCGTAACCGCACAGCAAAAATTGGCGATTTTGGCTGATGGGGCAAAAGCCTTGGCAGATTTACATCGGCAGAATTTAGTCCACGGTCGCCCCGCCTTACGCGATATGACGTGGGAGCAAGAGCGTGTGCGTTTTATTGATTTTGAAGCCCGTTCAAAAACGACCAATTTAATGTGGAAAAAAGTGCGTGATAGCCTCGTTTTTATTCACAGCCTTGGGCGTTCTGATGTGATCGATCAAGAAGAAATGCGTTTTGTGGTGGATAAATATCAGCAATATTGTGATCCAGAAGTATGGCAGCATACCTTGTCGTTTATCCAAAAAAATCGCTGGTTGTATTATTTGCTGTTGCCATTTAAGCCTGTGGCAAGAATGGATTTGATCGCTATTTATCGTTTGTTTGATGTAATGTTGGCGAAAGCCTAAAGGAAAAGTGCGGTGCTTTTTGAGGGGGATTTTTTCGCGTTGTTCCTTTTCATATTCTTTTAGAGAAAAGCCTTGCTATTTTTCTTTTTATCCGTATAATACGCCACATATTTCGGACGCGGGGTGGAGCAGCTTGGTAGCTCGTCGGGCTCATAACCCGAAGGTCGTTGGTTCAAATCCAGCCCCCGCAACCAATTCATAGAAAGTTCAGTAAAAAGAACCCCAATTTTGGGGTTTTTTCGTACGAGCAATTTAGATGTAGAACTGGGCTGATTAGCCCTTTTTTTACGTCTTGATTTTGTATTAGGAGGTTGTTTTGGCAACTTTAGAAGAGAAATTATCAGATTTATTAAAAGGTTCTATTGAAGATTTAGGCTGTGAACTTTGGGGCATTGAATGTCAGCGCACAGGCCGTTTTTTAACCGTGCGTATTTATATCGATAAAGAAGGTGGTGTGAGTGTTGATGACTGTGCAGACGTGAGCCGTCAAGTGAGTGCCATTTTAGACGTGGAAGACCCGATCGCCGATAAATATAACCTTGAAGTGTCATCGCCGGGGTTAGATCGCCCATTATTTACCTTAAACCAATATGCACGTTTTATTGGGCAAGAGATCCTCGTGCATCTCAGAATGCCAGTGTTGGATCGCCGTAAATGGCAGGGCGTTTTAGAGAAAATTGATAATGATATGCTGACGTTGATTGTTGAAGGTCAGCCACAAGTGTTAGTGTTTGGCAATATCCAAAAAGCCAACGTTGTTCCTAAATTTTAAGATGAAACAGGAAGAAAAAACGAATGAGTAAAGAAATTTTATTGGCTGCTGAAGCAGTTTCAAATGAAAAATTATTACCGCGTGAGAAAATTTTTGAAGCCTTAGAAAGTGCCATCGCCCTTTCTACCAAGAAAAAATATGAGCAAGAGATCGATGTTCGCGTTGTGATTGATCCCAAAACGGGCGAGTTTGATACTTTCCGCCGCTGGTTAGTGGTAGAAGAAGTAACCAATCCAACCAAAGAAATTACTTTAGAAGCGGCACAATTTGAAGATCCAGCGATTCAACTTGGTGATTATGTTGAAGATCAAATTGAATCTGTGGCTTTTGATCGCATCACAATGCAAACCGCACGCCAAGTTATCAGTAGCAAAATTCGTGAAGCAGAGCGTAATAAAGTGGTTGAGCAGTTCCGTGCTAATGAAGGTGAAATTGTTACGGGTACAGTGAAAAAAGTAAACCGTGATAACATCATTTTAGAGTTGAAACAAGAAGGGCAATCAGCGGAAGCGGTGATTTTGCGTGAAGATATGTTACCGCGTGAGAATTTCCGACCGGGCGATCGCGTGCGTGGCGTGCTATATAAAGTGAGCCCTGAAAGCAAAGGTGCTCAGCTTTTCGTTACCCGTGCTAAACCTGAAATGTTAATCGAACTGTTCCGCCTTGAAGTGCCTGAAATTGGTGAAGAGCTGATCGAAATTAAAGGTGCGGCTCGTGATCTAGGGGCGAGAGCAAAAATCGCGGTGAAAAGCAATGATAAACGCATTGATCCTGTGGGAGCTTGTGTGGGAATGCGTGGTTCACGCGTGCAAGCCATCACCAATGAACTTGGTGGGGAGCGTGTGGATATTGTGTTATGGGACGATAATCCAGCTCAGTTTGTGATTAACGCAATGGCACCAGCGGACGTAACTTCGATTGTGGTTGATGAGGATAATCATTCAATGGATATTGCTGTTGAAGAAGAAAACTTACCACAAGCCATTGGACGCAATGGGCAAAATGTGCGTTTAGCCATTCAATTAACAGGGTGGACACTAAATGTGATGACAACTGCCGCGTTAAATGAGAAGCACCAAGCCGAAGATAATAAAGTGCTGAAATTATTTATGGAGGCGTTGGAGATCGATGAAGAGTTCGCCCATATTCTGATTGAAGAAGGCTTCTCTAATTTAGAAGAATTGGCTTATGTGCCAGTGAACGAACTCACCGCGATTGACGGTTTGGAAGATGAAGATCTGGTTGAAGAATTGCAAACCCGAGCGAAAAATGTACTGACCGCAATGGCATTGGCAGAAGAAGAAGCATTAAAACAAGCCAAAATTGAAGATAGATTGTTAGAACTCGAAGGTATGAATCGTCATATCGCAGTGAAATTGGCTGAAAAACAAATTACCACATTAGAAGATCTTGCTGAACAAAGTGTCGATGATTTAACGGATATTGAAGAAATCGATGCCGATCAAGCCGCAGCGTTAATTATGGCTGCACGTGAAATTTGTTGGTTCAGTGAAGAAGCATAAGTAGAGGTGTAAAATTATGGTAGATGAAGTAAAAAAATCGGATACACCGAAAAAATTAAGCCTACAGCGTCGTACAAAAACGACCGTGAGTGCAACAACTAGTAGCGGAAAAAGTAAAGCGGTTCAAGTGGAAGTGCGTAAAAAACGCACTGTTCCAACGGAAGCGGCAAAGCGTGCTGAAGAAGAGGCTCGCTTAAAAGCTCAGCAAGAGGCGGAACGCAAAGAAGCTGAGAAGAAAGAAGCAGAAAGAAAAGCGGCGGAAGAAAAAGCTGCCGCAGAAAAGGCAGCAGCGGAAAAAGCAAAAGCTACTGAAAATGCAAAAAAAGAGCAAAAAGTAGCAACGAAAGCAGAAGACAAAGAAAAAGAACGTCTGAAAGCGGAAGAAGCGGAATTACGCCGTAAAGCTGATGAACTTGCTCGTCAAAAAGCGGAAGAACAAGCTCGCAAAGCAGCAGAAGAAGCAAAACGTTATGCAGATTTGGCTGACGCAGAGGAAAGCAGCGAAAATACGGCTGATGATTATACTGATGAACATTTAACCTCAAGCTATGCCCGTGAAGCGGAAGACGAAGAAATCCGCCGTAATGAAAATCGTGGACGTGGTAAAAATAAAGTTGCCAAAGCGAAAAAAGGCGGACGTGAAGAAGAAAGCAGCAAAAACGATCGTGAAGCTAACCGCAAAAATGGCAAAGATTTTAAAGCGGGTAAAGGTGCGAAAGGTAAACAAGGTAAAAAAGGTAGCAGCCTACAACAAGGCTTCACCAAACCAGCCGCACCAGTAAACCGTGATGTGGTGATTGGAGAAACTATTACAGTGGCAGAGCTTGCCAATAAAATGGCAGTGAAAGCTACTGAAATCATCAAAACAATGATGAAAATGGGCGAAATGGTAACCATCAACCAAGTGATCGACCAAGAAACCGCACAGCTTGTCGCTGAAGAAATGGGACACAAAGTAATCCTGCGTAAAGAAAACGAGCTTGAAGAATCCGTATTAGGCGATCGCGATGTCAATGCGGAGAAAGTTACCCGTGCACCAGTAGTTACCATTATGGGACACGTTGACCACGGTAAAACCTCTTTACTTGACTACATTCGTAAAGCCAAAGTGGCAGCGGGCGAAGCGGGGGGAATTACCCAGCACATCGGTGCGTATCACGTTGAAACAGACGATGGCAAAATGATCACCTTCCTAGATACACCGGGGCACGCCGCCTTTACCTCAATGCGTGCACGTGGAGCGAAAGCGACAGACATCGTAGTGCTTGTTGTTGCCGCTGATGACGGTGTGATGCCACAAACTATCGAAGCGATCCAACACGCAAAAGCAGCAGGCGTGCCGATTGTGGTCGCAGTAAATAAAATTGATAAACCAGAAGCTAACCCAGATCGCGTTGAGCAAGAATTATTGCAACACGAAGTGATCGCCGAGAAATTTGGTGGGGATACGCAATTCGTTTATGTTTCAGCGAAAAAAGGAACGGGCGTGGATGAATTGCTTGATGCGATTTTATTGCAATCTGAAGTATTAGAACTCAGTGCAGTGAAAGATGGAATGGCAACGGGCGTGGTGATCGAATCTTACCTCGATAAAGGGCGTGGGCCAGTTGCTACCATTTTGGTTCAATCAGGCACATTACGCCGAGGCGACATTGTACTTTGTGGCTTTGAATATGGTCGTGTGCGTGCAATGCGTGATGAAAACGGTAAAGAAATTTCAGAAGCAGGCCCATCAATTCCTGTGGAAGTGCTAGGCTTATCGGGCGTGCCGTCAGCGGGTGATGAAGCCACGGTGGTGCGTGATGAGAAAAAAGCCCGCGAAGTGGCATTGTATCGTCAAGGTAAATTCCGCGAAGTGAAACTCGCTCGTCAGCAAAAAGCGAAACTTGAAAATATGTTTAGCAATATGGCTGAGGGCGATGTGGCAGAATTGAACGTGATTGTAAAAGCCGATGTTCAAGGCTCGGTTGAAGCGATCGTTCAAGCCCTCCAAGAGCTTTCAACACCAGAAGTGAAAGTGAACGTGGTTGGCTCAGGTGTGGGCGGAATTACTGAAACTGATGCCACCCTTGCGGCGGCTTCAAACGCGATTATTGTCGGCTTTAACGTTCGTGCCGATGCGTCAGCACGCCGTATTATTGAAAACGAAAACATTGATTTACGTTATTATTCAATTATTTATGAACTACTTAACGAAATCAAAGCGGCAATGAGCGGAATGTTACAACCTGAATTTAAACAAGAAATTATCGGGCTTGCTGAAGTGCGTGATGTCTTCCGCCACCCTAAATTCGGTGCAATCGCAGGTTGTATGGTAACCGAAGGGGTCGTGAAACGTAACAACCCAATCCGTGTATTACGCGACAACGTGGTAATCTTTGAAGGTGAATTGGAATCTCTCCGCCGCTTCAAAGATGACGTTGCTGAAGTGCGTAACGGAATGGAATGTGGTATCGGGGTGAAAAACTACAACGATGTCAAAGTCGGCGACCAAATTGAAGTCTTTGAAGTGGTTGAAATTAAACGCTCAATTTAATGGCAAAAAGTGCGGTGTTTTTTGACCGCACTTTTCCTTATTAATAAAAAATTAATCACACAAATGTAAATAGGATAGGATTTTCGCCGTAGGCTAAATGCCGCGCGATCACATCATTATCCTGTTTTTATTTATAGGAAAATAAAATGGCAAGAGAATTTAAACGCTCCGATCGCGTCGCACAAGAATTACAAAAAGAAATCGCGGTGATTTTACAACGCGAAGTGAAAGATCCTCGCATTGGAATGGTAACCGTGTCTGATGTGGAAGTTTCCCGCGATCTTGCTTATGCGAAAGTTTTCGTTACCTTTTTGTTTGATCAAGATGAAAGCATTATTGAAAGTGGAATGAAAGGGTTGGAAAAAGCCTCACCTTATATCCGCTCGCTCTTGGCAAAAGCAATGCGCTTACGTATCGTGCCAGAGCTACGCTTTATCTACGATCAATCCTTAGTGGAAGGAATGAGAATGTCTAACTTGGTGAGCGAAGTGATTCGTGATGATGAAAAACGCCACCAACCAGCACAAGAAAACAGTCAAGAAAACAATGAGTAATCGAAAACAGAAAGGTCGCGACATTCACGGCATCTTCTTATTGGACAAGCCGCAAGGGGCGAGTTCCAATCAAATTATGCAACAGGTGAAGCGACTATTTCAGGCGAATAAAGCAGGGCATACAGGGGCGTTAGATCCGCTCGCAACGGGAATGTTGCCCATCTGTTTAGGCGAAGCGACCAAGTTTTCGCAATATTTATTGGATTCCGATAAGCGTTACTTGGTTACCGCAAAACTGGGTGAACGCACGGACACCTCTGACGCAGACGGGCAAGTGGCGGAAACGCGAGAAGTGCGGTCAAAAATAGAAGAGATTTTGACCGCACTTGAACAATTCCGTGGCGATATAATGCAAGTGCCGACAATGTTTTCCGCCTTAAAACATCAGGGCAAACCCTTGTATGAATACGCACGAGCAGGCATTACCGTTGAGCGAGAAGCCCGCCCGATCACCATTTTCGAGCTGAAATTTATCGAATACCAAGCCCCTTATTTAACCTTGGAAGTGCATTGTTCGAAAGGCACTTATATCCGCACCTTAGTGGACGATCTAGGCGAAGTGCTAGGCTGTGGTGCACACGTTACAATGCTCCGTCGCCTTGCTGTCGCGGATTATCCACAACAAGCGATGATGACCATAGAAGCCTTGCAAGCATTAAGCGAACAGCAAGATTTAAGCTTGATCGACCATCATTTATTGCCAATGGATAGTGCGGTGAAATCCTTGCCTGCGTTGGCTTTAACCGCCGAACAAAGCCGAGCTGTTGGGTTTGGACAACGGATAAAGTTTGATAATCCACAAGGCATTTATGGTCAAGTGCGGTTGTATTCTGCTGAGGAGCAATTTATTGGTGTGGCAATGCTTGATAAAAATAGTGTTATTCATCCACAGCGATTAGTTGTATCACAATAACGACCAATGCTAGTGCTGTCAGATAATGACAGCACTTTGATGTGGTTATATCTGTGTTTTAAAAATTAGGTTATCCGCTTTTTGTGTATATTGATTAAGTTGATCAAAATTCATATAGCGATAAGTATCTTCTTTATCTTGTTGCAAATCCGCCACATAGGCTTGATATTCTTCTGGCGTTGGCAGTTTGCCGAGTAGTGCCGCCACGGCAGCCAGTTCAGCAGAAGCCAAATACACATTCGCCCCTTGTCCTAAACGGTTTGGAAAGTTGCGTGTTGAGGTAGAAACCACGGTGGCGTTGTTTGCTACGCGGGCTTGGTTACCCATACAAAGTGAACAACCCGGAATTTCAATACGTGCACCACTTTTGCCGTAAATGCTGTAATAGCCTTCTTCAGTAAGTAGGCTTGCGTCCATTTTGGTTGGCGGTGCGATCCAAAGGCGAGTAGGAATGACGTCTTTGAATTTGGCTAATAATTTCCCTGCAGCACGAAAATGCCCGATGTTGGTCATACAAGAGCCGATAAATACTTCGTCAATTTTATCCCCTTGCACGTCAGAAAGTAGGCGTGCGTCATCAGGATCATTTGGTGCGCATAAAATCGGTTCTTTGATTTCATTGAGATCGATTTCGATCACCGCAGCATATTCTGCATCAGGATCAGCACTGAGCAATTCTGGGTTTTCTAACCATTTTTCCATTGCTTTGATACGGCGTTCAAGGGTGCGTGAATCGCCATAGCCTTCAGCAATCATCCATTTGAGCAACACGATATTGGAATTGAGATATTCAATGATCGGTTCTTTATCTAATTTGATGGTACAAGCCGCCGCGGAGCGTTCAGCAGAGGCATCGGAAAGCTCAAAGGCTTGTTCCACTTTCAGGTGTTCTAGCCCTTCAATTTCTAAAATACGACCCGAGAAAATATTTTTCTTGCCTTGTTTTTCTACGGTGAGCAAGCCTTGTTGGATCGCATAATATGGAATGGCGTGTACTAAATCACGCAAGGTGATCCCTGGTTGCATTTCCCCTTTGAAACGCACTAGCACGCTTTCAGGCATATCTAACGGCATTACACCAGTGGCAGCAGTGAATGCCACCAAACCTGACCCCGCAGGGAAAGAGATACCAATCGGGAAACGTGTGTGCGAATCGCCGCCAGTGCCTACGGTATCAGGCAATAACATACGGTTGAGCCAAGAGTGGATCACGCCGTCCCCTGGGCGCAGGGAAACACCGCCACGGTTCATAATAAAATCTGGCAGGGTATGATGGGTAACAACGTCCACAGGTTTTGGATAGGCAGCCGTATGACAGAAAGATTGCATCACTAAATCTGATGAGAAACCTAAGCAGGCGAGATCTTTTAGCTCATCACGAGTCATTGGGCCAGTGGTATCTTGCGAGCCGACTGAAGTCATTCTTGGTTCGCAATATTGCCCCGGGCGAATGCCCTCTACACCACAAGCGCGGCCGACCATTTTCTGCGCAAGGGTAAAGCCTTTGTGGTTATCCGCAACGGCTTGTGGTTTGGCGAATACATCATTATCAGGTAAGCCAAGGGATTTGCGCGCTTTGTGGGTTAGCCCACGTCCAATAATTAGTGGAATACGTCCGCCCGCCCGCACTTCATCTAATAACACATTGGTTTTTAAGCTAAATTCAGCCAAAACTTCATCGCTATCGTGTTTGCAGATTTTGCCTTGGTATGGGTAAATATCAATCACATCGCCCATATTGAGCTTGCTAACGTCCACTTCAATCGGCAATGCGCCTGCGTCTTCTAAGGTGTTGAAGAAAATAGGGGCAATTTTTCCGCCTAATACCACGCCGCCTGCACGTTTGTTCGGAATGTAAGGAATATCTTCTCCCATAAACCACAGCACTGAGTTAGTGGCGGATTTGCGTGATGAACCTGTGCCGACCACATCGCCCACATAAGCAAGTGGATAGCCTTTTTCTTTTAACGCATTAATTTGTTGAATTGGCCCAATGTTGCCAGCGTCATCAGGCTGAATGCCTTCTCGTTCATTTTTTAGCATTGCTAAGGCGTGTAATGGAATATCGGGACGCGACCACGCATCTTGTGCAGGGGAAAGGTCGTCCGTGTTGGTTTCACCCGACACTTTAAATACGGTAACGGTGATCTTTTCATCTAGTTTTGGACGTGATAAATACCAGTCTGCATTCGCCCAAGATTCAAGAATTTGTTGCGCGTAAGGGTTGCCTTGTTTGGCACGTTGTTCTACATCGTAAAAATTATCGAACATTAAAAGGGTGGAAGAAAGGGCGCTGACGGCATAAGGGGCGAGGACTTCATTATCAAGGGCTTGCAGCAAGGGTTCAATATTATAACCGCCTTGCATTGTACCCAAAATTTGCACCGCACTTTCTGGGCTAATCAATGGCGAATGGGCCGTGCCATTGACAATTGCAGCAAGGAAGGACGCTTTGACATAAGCCGCTTCGTCCACCCCTGCTGGCACGCGGGTTTTAAAAAGCTCAAGGAGATAATCGGCTTGCTCAGCAGGGGGATTTTTTAATAATTCGATAAGCTGTGCGGTTTGTTCGGCATCTAATGGTTTTGGTACAACACCTTGTGCCGCACGTTCATCAATATGTTTTTGGTAATTTTGTAGAAAGTTTGACATTGTGTTTCCTCTTATTGCTTTTATCGTTAGGGGTAGCACTTTTCTTGTTTTCACTTTCTTGCGCTAAACAAGAAAAGTGCGGTGTTTTTTGAGAGAATTTTTGCGATTTTTTGCTTAGAAAACTTTCTTAAATGGCTTAATCATCATCTCGCCATAAACGCCAGCTTCCACATAAGGATCTTGGCTTGCCCATTGTTGTGCCGCTTCAAGGCTGTCAAATTGGGCGATTACTGTTGAGCCAGTAAATCCAGCTTCACCGGGATTTTCGTCATCAATGGCAGGATTTGGGCCTGCGGTTAAAAGGCGGTTTTCTGCTTGTAATTGTTTTAAACGTGCAAGATGTTGTTCACGCACCGCAAGGCGTTGAGCAAGGGTATTGGGTTTGTCTTGAGCAAAAATAGCGTAATACATAGTTTCTCCTTTCTTAGGCTTCATCAATTAACGCAAGGGCTTTTTCTAGCTCAGGGTTATTTTCTCTTGGAACTGCACGCGGTCGACCGTTGCTATCTACCGCAACAAAGCTGAATACGGCTTCGGTTACGCAATAGCGTTCACCAATGGGTTCGCTGGATACTTTTTTCGCCCACACTTCAATTTTAATTTGCAATGAAGTGCGTCCCACTTTCACGCAGCGGCCGTAGCAACATACCACATCGCCCACAGAAATCGGGCGGATAAAGGTCATACTATCCACCGCCACGGTAACCACACGGCCGTGCGCAATTTCTTTGGCTAAAATTGCACCGCCCATATCCATTTGCGACATAATCCAACCACCGAAAATATCCCCGTTGGCATTGGTATCAGAAGGCATCGCAAGGGTGCGTAATAACAATGTGCCTTGTGATTGGCGTCCCGTTTTGGTTTCAATAAATGCAGACATAATGTTTTCCTATTGTTCTTTATTCTCTGTTTGTGGAAGATAACGATAAATATAAACGCCTGTTGCGACTGTTGCAATAAGGCTGAGTCCAATAATGCCGAAGGTTTTGAAATCCACCCAAAGATCATCGGAAAAATATTGGCTGATGATGATATTTAGGATCATACAAAACAGAAAAAATCCTGCCCAGCCTAGATTTAATTTATTCCAAACGGCATCAGGCAGTTGAATTTCTTTACCTAATAATTGCTGAATGAGCGGTTTTTTAAAAAACACTTGGCTGATGATTAATGCCAAAGCAAACAAGGCATAAACCGCCGTTACTTTCCATTTTAAAAATTCTAATTCATTGAAATAAGCTGATAAACCACCAAAAAAAACTACCGCACTTCCCATAATGAGCTGTTGTTTTTCAATTTTGCCGTATTTCAGTTTTAACAGGGTAAGTTGAATTAAGGTTGCGATAATTAAGGCAATCGCCGCTTCGCGGATTCCCACTAATTTATAAACAATAAAAAAAACCAAGAGCGGTATAAATTCTAACAATTGTTTCATTATTAATTCCTTTGCATAAATAAGGTGTAAAAACGGTAAGTAAAGAGCAAGCTAAATACGCTAATAATGGCACTTATTAATAATGTTATTAATTCAAAAATGAGGTTATCACTTAGCGAACTAATTTGTCTTACAATAAAAGGTAACGCCACATAAATGAATAAACAGTAAATAAACAGAGGTGAAGAACGTTTCACGCCACGGAACCAACAATTTTTTAAGGCTTGAACAATGGTTACAGGGTGAATTAAATATTCCGTTGAAGCAAGGCTTAAACGTACGAAAATAACAAAGCCAAGCACACTTGCGATGAGAGAAAATATTGATGGGGATTGTTTTTGAAGTATTGAAAATAATATTTCTATAAAGCCGATCATTATAGGAATCAATGCAATGAGATTAATCGCAATAATGCCTGCAAAGCGACGCAAAGTGAGTGTGGCACTTTGATTTAGATTGGCTGTTTGTTGTGTGCTAATATGATGAAAAGTCGCGATTCCCCAAAAAGAGATAAATAGACTAATTAATTGTTGTGCAAGAGCCAAAACGAGAAATTCAACACCAATGTTGTTTAGCTGTAGTAATTCTTTTCCTGCTACATTTTCCATCTTTATTATCGGCATAAATGTTGAAAGTAAGAAGTAAAACAGCAGAGAGTTAATAAAAAATAAAACTATAAATTGTTGCGTAGTTCTTGGCTGATTACGCATAAAATTTCGACAATCTTGATAAATTTGAGTGAAATTAATATTCATTCTTTTGTCCTGTTAAAAATAAAGGAGCATTATACAATAACTATCTAGGGATTACCTTGTGCGATTACATATATTCTATATTCATAATGTGCGGTTTATTATTTTTAGAAATATGAAATCTATTTTTTGTGCTAGATCAAATTTTCACTATTTTGAAACAAAAAGAAAAGTGCGGAAATAAATTTTTTTACTTTTTTTTACAAAATTTTAAAAAATTTGAACTGTATCACAAAAAAATAAAGGGGCTGTCCTAGATAACTAGACTAAACTCCCTTTAACCAATTGTTTTAAAATAGAAATTTGACTTTTTATGTTGCTGTAATTAAAACGCCATTCACATTCCTTTAAATAAAGCTCAAAATGCGCTTTTGGGATACCATTAAATTTGCGTAAATGGCGTTTTGCTTGGCTTCAAAAATTCTCAATTCCGTTAATGTGGTTATGATTTTCAGCAAAATGTGTGCTGTGATTGATACGAAAATGACTAAATTCACTCACATCAAGCACGTCATAACTACGATAATTATCGGTGTAAACAATACTATCAGGCTTTACCTGCTCCCGAATAATGGGTAACAAGGTGGCAGATTGCGTATTTGGAACCGCAACGGTATAAACCTTGCCATTGCGCTTGAGAAGCCCGAATACCGCAATTTTCCCTGCCGCACCACGACCACGTTTGCCTTTGCGAGCACCGCCAAAATAACTTTCATCGGCTTCAATTTCACCTTCAAACATCTCTAAGTGAAGGCTGTTTTGATAGATGAGTTGGCGTAAACGATGAAAGTAATATGCGGCAGTCGTTTTGTTTACATTGACTAACTCTGCTGCTGTCCTTGCAGTAACACCTGCAACAAATAGCTCAATGAGTTTATTTTGTTTGTGCTGACTTAGACGACTTTTTCTCATTGGTTCATTCTAACCTAAATAGATTTTTTAGTTGTTATCTAGGACAGCCCCTAAATAAATGCCTAAGTGATATATTTTCGACGTGCAAAAAGCACAAATTTTGTAAGGGTATTTAATTGTCGAGGTATTTTTTTATGAAAAAAACACTTATAGCATTGGGTTTGGCAAGTATTTTTATTGGGGCATCAGCAAATGCACATCAAGCGGGAGACGTCTTATTAAGATCTGGGGGCGTATTTGTAAGTGCAAATTCTCATTCAACAACAAAAACGTCCACAGAGGTAGGTTTAAAAGTAAGTGATAATGCTCAGCTAGGGCTGACCGCGACCTATATGATTACCGATAATATTGGTGTGGAATTATTAGGTGCAACACCATTTTCACATAAGATTAGAGCAAATGTGCCTTCACTTGAGGCGGGAAAACGAGATTTGGGTGAGGTGGTGAAATTAAAACAGCTTCCACCAAGTTTATATGTGCAATATTATTTCTTAGATAAAGATGCGGGTTCTCGCCCTTATGTTGGTGCGGGGGTAAATTACACTAGATTCTTTGGAGCGAAAGCAACAAATCCTGCAATCACTAATTTACAAGTGAAAAAACATTCGTTTGCTCCTGTAGTGAATTTGGGGATTGATATTAAACTGATAGAAAATCTCTATTTTAATACAGCGATGTGGTACACAAAAATTAAAACTACAGCTAAATTTAAAGCACTAAATGCAGATCATGAAGTAGATATCAAATTAAACCCATTTGTGTTCTTTATGGGACTAGGGTATAGATTTTAATTCATAAATCATTTATATAAGAAACACGCCCACTGATATGTTTTCATAGGCGTGTTTCTTATTCGTTTAGGCAATGTAATGGGGTGGCAGATTACGCTGTTTTTTCTATAACCAACTTCGCTACCATTTCAATATGCTGAGGTTCAGCATTCAAAGCAGGGATATATCGGAACGATTTCCCACCATTAGCAAGAAAAATTTCGCGGTTTTCTTCTTCAATTTCTTCAAGGGTTTCTAAGCAATCGGTGGAGAAGCCGGGGCAAATCACAGCAACTTTTTCAATGCCTTGAGTTCTGGTGGCATTTTGTAAAAAATGATCGGTATAAGGCTGTAGCCATTCCTCACGTCCAAAACGGGATTGAAAGCAAAGCTGCCATTGATTTTCCGTTAAGCCTAGCTTATCTACCACAGCAAGGGTGGTTTGTTTGCAATGTTCACGGTAATAATCCCCATTTTGCTCATAACGGAGCGGAATGCCGTGGTAAGAAAACAGTAAAAATTCATCGTCTTGCCATTGGGCTTTAATGGAAGCAGTAAGGGCGTTAAGGTAATTTTCATTCAGATGATAGGAATGAATAAATTCAAACGGCACGATGCCACGAACGGATTTTAACGCGTGGGCGAAACTGTCAAACACCGCAGCGGTAGTTGTACTGCTATATTGCGGGTAGAGTGGTAGCACAATGATTTTATCCACTTGATTTTTGAGTAAATTTTGCACCGCACTTTGTATTGAAGGGTTGCCATAAGTCATTCCAATTTCTACGAGAATATTTTGTTCTCGTTCATCAAAATAATTTTGCAAGGCTTGCTTTTGTTGCTGTGCGATCACCAGCAAAGGCGAACCCTGTTTTGTCCATACACTGCGATAGGTTTCAGCGACGCGTTTGGATCGGCAGGGCAAAATCACGCCTTTTAATAGGGGCCACCATTTCCAACGAGGCAGATCCACCACACGGGGATCGGTTAAAAACTGCCACAAATAGCGAGAAATTGCCTGTGGCTCAGGGGCATCTGGCGTGCCTAAGTTGGCGAGAATAACGCCAATTTTATTTATTTTCATTGAGTAATCACACTTAAAGTCAATTTTGCGAAACAGCATAGTCTATCGGCTTGATCTTTAATGTCAATCTGCCAAAATTGGGTAGTTTTGCCAAGACGAATTGGCGTGGCTCTTGCGGTAACGCTCCCCTCACGCACAGGGCGGAGGTGGCTGGCATTGATGTCTAACCCCACAACGACTTGATTTTCTTCCACACAGCAAAAGCCTGCCATTGAGCCAACGGTTTCCGCCAGTGCAGCGGAAATTCCGCCGTGCAAAAAGCCCATTGGTTGGGTGGTGCGGTGATCCACTGGCATTGTGGCTTCTAGCCAATCTTCTCCTTGGGCGGTAAATTGAATGCCTAAATGTCCAACAGCACATTGGGCGTTGAATTGATTAAGTTGTTCTAAAGTAAAGGTTTTTTTCCAAATTTTCATCATTTTTAGCTCAATAAGGTGAGTAACGCCTGCACGGGGTGTTTTGGTTGCCATTTGGCAAAACGTTTTATTTGACTACGGCAAGAATACCCTGTGGCAAGACATTGTTCGGGGTTTTTGCCGTGAAGTTTTTTTGCCCAAGAACTGGCATAGATAGCCTTAGACATCTCAAGGTGTTGCGTTTCGTGTCCAAATGTCCCTGCCATACCGCAGCAGCCCACGTTTTCCACCTGTAAGCTTTGCCCAAAATGGGAGAAGATTTCTTGCCATTCTTTCGGGCTGTTCGGTAAACCTGTGGCTTCGGTGCAGTGAGGGAAAAGGTACCAATCAGAAAAAGTGCGGTCATTTTTCACCGCACTTTTTACGGCTTGGCTGAAATGCTCGGACGGAAGCTGATTTTTCAGCCATTGGTGAGCGGTTAGCACTTGGAAATCACCGCGTTCATCGCCTAAAATCTCACGATATTCATCACGATAAGAAAGCACAATGGCAGGATCAACCCCCACTAATGGCAAGCCAAGTTTTGCCATTCGATTTAAAAATGTCGCTTGATTCTTGGCAGTTTTGGCAAAGCGACTTAGGAAGCCTTTAATATGTTGGGCTTTGCCATTGGGCTTGAACGGCAACAAAATAGGGCGATAGCCGAGTTTTTGCGTTAGTGCGACAAAATCTGCTACCACTTTGGCATCATAATAAGAGGTGAAAGGATCTTGCACGATCAGCAACATTTTGTCTTTTTCTCGCTCATTGAGGCGTTCCAGTTGCTCTAAGGAAAGCCCTTGATAATTCAGCTCAACCAACTGCTGTTGCAAATTTGGCTGGCTTAATCGCGGTAAATCCACCATTCCCAAGCATTTTTTCGCGATGGGTTGTGTGATTTTTGCCGCAGTGAAAAAGTTAAAAAATTGCGGGGCTTTTGCCATATAAGGGGCAACCAGTTCGACATTCGATACCACATAATCTTTTATTGGGCGAGGGTAGCGTTGGTGATAGAAATGTAAAAATTTCGCACGGAAACTCGGCACGTCAATTTTAATCGGGCATTGACTGGCACAGGCTTTGCACGAAAGGCAAGTATCCATCGCCGCTTTCACTTCGTGAGAAAAATCATACTCGCCACGATATTTGCCTACGCTGGCACGAAATTTTTCAACCAAATCAGACAGTTTCATTTTCTGTTTGCGGAAATCCAGTTGCTCAGGGGAAACCTTTTGATTAGCGAGTAAACGCAACCATTCACGCACCATCGCAGCCCGTCCTTTCGGTGAGAAAAGGCGATTTTTGCTTACTTTCATTGACGGACACATCGTGCTATGCACATCAAAATTAAAGCATAATCCATTACCATTACAGTTCATCGCCCCTGCAAATTCCTGCTTCATTTGTACGGGGATTTGTCTGTCTTGATCTGCTCGCATTGGCGATAAGATAGAATAGAGCGATTGGCTACTTTCAAGTGCGGTGCAAATTTTGCCCGGATTTAAGCGGTTTTGTGGATCAAACAGGGTTTTGATGTAACGCAATTCTTGCCAGAGTTCGGGGGTAAAAAAGGTTTCGCCATATTGCGAACGCATTCCCTTACCGTGTTCGCCCCAAATTAAGCCGCCATATTTATGGGTGAGTTCTGCCACTTGATCGGAAATTTGCTTGAATAATTTCACTTGTTCAATATCGCATAAATCAAGGGCAGGACGAACGTGCAATACGCCCGCATCAACGTGGCCGAACATTCCGTATTCTAACTGGTGAGCGTCTAACAAAGCTCGAAACTCGCTGATGTAATCCGCCAAATGTTCAGGCGGGACGCAAGTATCTTCCACAAACGGAATCGGCTTCGCTGCCCCTTTGGCATTGCCAAGCAAGCCCACCGATTTTTTTCGCATCGCATAAATGCGTTCAATGGAAGGCAGATCGGTGCAGACTTGATAGCCGATGATGTCATCTTGCTGTTGAGCGATTTTTTCATCGAGCTGGGTGCA
Source organism: Avibacterium paragallinarum (assembly GCF_900450705.1). Lineage (GTDB taxonomy): Bacteria > Pseudomonadota > Gammaproteobacteria > Enterobacterales > Pasteurellaceae > Avibacterium > Avibacterium paragallinarum. The sequence goes on along the minus strand of NZ_UGHK01000001.1, from coordinate 227,229 downwards.
AAGGCGAGCCACTTGTTTTTCAATCATTGATTTGCTATTGCCCGCATATTCCACAATATTTAAGCCTAAAATTGGGTTTTCCGCGTCTTCAGTTAAAAGATCTTGGACAGAGTGCCAAATAATATCTTGCTTGGCGAGGTTTAGCACTTTGCTATCTACGGTTTCCACCGAAAGGGCGTTAGCTTTCAGCATAAAAGGGGCGTTTCTCAACGCGGCATCGAAAGAGCGGTATTTAATATTTATTAACGTGCGGTATTGCGGAATGGGAGTAAGGTTTAATGTAGCTTCGCAAATAAAGGCAAGCGACCCCTCTGATCCCGTGAGGATACGAGATAAATTAAACTCAGTTTCTTCATTATTAAAGACATTCTTTAGATCATAGCCCGTTAAGAAGCGGTTAAGCTGCGGCAAATCACGCAAAATAACTTCGCGTTTTTCTTTACAACGTTGAAAAATTTGCTGATGGAGTGTTTTGCTGCGTTTTGATAGAGGCTGTTGCTGGAGAGATTGTGCAAAATTTTCTGTGCTTAATGGTTGAGTGTCAATCACATCGCCATCTATTAGTACCGCACGTAACCCTAAAACGTGATTGGAGGTCTTTCCATAGCGTAACGAGCCTTGTCCTGAGGCATCGGTGTTAATCATTCCGCCTAAGGTAGCGCGGTTGCTGGTGGATAATTCAGGCGAGAAAAATAAGCCATAAGGTTTAAGAAATTGATTAAGTTGATCTTTCACCACGCCCGCTTGCACTTTGACCCAGCGTTCTTTTACGTTGAGTTCAAGAATTTGTGTCATATGACGGGATAAATCCACAATAATATTGTTATTGAGTGATTGTCCGTTTGTCCCCGTGCCACCACCGCGAGGGGTAAAAGTTAAACTTTGATATTTCTCTCGTTGGGCAAGTTTGGTTAAACGAACCACATCAGCAAGGGTTTTAGGGAATAAAATTGCCTGCGGGAGTTGTTGATAGACACTATTATCAGTGGCAAGCGATAAGCGATCGGCATAATTTGAAGCAATATCGCCTTCAAAATGTTGTTGTTTAAGTTCTTCTAGATAGTCAGATACTAAAGGGGATATTTGTGGAATATTTATTAAACGTGGTAGCATCTTATTACTTACTCTATTAGGGTTAATTGAATAATGAACAGGATTCTAGCATATTGTGATTATTCTTTCATTGCAATAAATGCTTCCTTTTATTTTGGTAAAATTTGCTTAAAAATTATGCTAGTTAGCATTGTATTCGTATAAATTATAAACAAAAAGAAGAAAAATTGTTTGATTTTCTGTTTTTTCAGGTCGATAATACGCACGCTTTGATTAGTTTTAGCCTGTAATGTCGAGGTAACTAAAAAAGTATAACTATGATAGGGGATGGGATTATTCTTTCCCCGTAGATAAGATTAAACGAAGTAATATAGTGAAGTATATTATGTATGTTTGGCATTTATTTAAGTATAGGTTTATGCTGAATAAAGCGTTTATTTTAGATTTATTGATGAAAACATAGAGGATCATCCAAATGAAAAAAACTGCAATCGCATTAGCAATCGCTGGTTTAACTGCTGCGTCAGTAGCACAAGCTGCACCACAAGCAAACACTTTCTATGCTGGTGCAAAAGCGGGCTGGGCATCTTTCCACGATGGTTTAAACCAATTTGAAAACTCACAAAATGCAGATGGTACATTGCGTAATTCTGTAACTTATGGGGTGTTCGGTGGTTACCAAATTACTGATAACTTCGCTGTTGAGCTAGGTTATGATGACTTTGGGCGTGCTAAAAGCCGTCAAGGCGGTGAAACTGTTATAAAACACACAAATCACGGAGCTCACTTAAGCTTAAAAGCAAGTTATCCAGTGCTTGAAGGATTAGATGTTTATGCTCGCGTTGGAGCAGCGTTGATTCGTTCTGATTATAAACCAACTAAAAGAGCAGCTCCTAATCAGACGCACGAACATAGCTTAAAAGTTTCTCCAGTATTCGCTGGTGGTTTAGAGTATAACTTACCATCATTACCAGAACTTGCATTACGTGTTGAATATCAATGGGTAAATAAAGTAGGACGTGTGGAAAAAGATGGTAGCCGTGTAGATTATACACCAAGCATCGGTTCTGTAACTGCTGGTTTATCTTACCGTTTTGGTCAAAGTGCACCAGTTGTTGAACCTAAGGTTGTTGCAAAAACATTTGCATTAAATTCAGATGTTACTTTCGCATTTGGTAAAGCAAATTTACGTCCAGAAGCACAAAATGTATTAGACGGTATTTATGGTGAAATCGCACAGTTAAAATCAGTACAAGTAGATGTTGCTGGTTATACTGACCGTATTGGTAGCGAAGCAGCCAACTTGAAATTATCACAACGTCGTGCTGATACTGTGGCTAACTACTTAGTTTCTAAAGGTGTTGCTCAAGAAGTGATTTCTTCAACAGGTTATGGTGAAGCGAACCCAGTAACTGGTGCGAAATGTGATACGGTTAAAGGTCGCAAAGCATTAATCGCTTGTTTAGCAGACGATCGTCGTGTAGAAATCTCAGTTAAAGGTGAAGAGTAATTTCTTAACACGTTAATTCGTTGATAATATAGAAGACCTAAACGAAAGTTTAGGTCTTTTGTTATATCATCAATCTAGAAAATAGAGAGGTAAAACAAATGAAAAAATGGATAATCGCGGCGGTGGTGGCTGTAGTAGTTGCCTTTACGTTAATGGGAAGTTACAACGGCTTAGTGCAAGCAGAAGAAAAAATTGATGCCGTATGGGCAAATGTAGAATCGCAATACCAGCGCCGTGCGGATTTAATTCCAAATATTGTAAATACCGTAAAAGGGCAGGCTAATTTTGAAAAAGAAACCCTTACAGGCGTGATTGAAGCCCGTGCGAAAGCGAGCCAAATTAAAATTGATCCAGCTAATATGACGCAAGAGCAGCTAGCACAATTCCAACAAGAGCAAAATTCTGTGGGATCGGCATTATCTCGTTTATTGGTTACGGTGGAAAAATACCCAGAGCTGAAAGCACACGACGGCTTTATGAATTTACAGGCACAGTTAGAGGGAACTGAAAACCGTATTAATGTTGCACGTGATAAATTCAATGAGGCAGCACGCGAATATAATCAAAAAATTCGTCAGTTCCCAACAAAATTGGTGGCAATGATTTTTGGCTTCAAAGAAAAACCTTATTTTAAAGCCACAGTTGGGGCAGAAAATGCACCTGTGGTAAATTTTAACTAAAGTGCGGTTATTTCTATGGCGATTTTTTCAAAACTTCCTTTTGATAAAAAGCAAATTGAGGCGGCGATTGCCCGCCTCGAGCAACGCAGTTCCGCAGAATTGCGAGTTTACATTGAACGGCATCTTCCCAAATCACAACTTTCCGCAATTCAGCACGCATTGTCGATTTTTACGCAACTTGCAATGACCGAAACCCAAGCTCGTAATGGCGTGCTGATTTATATCGCCTATAAAGATCAGCAATGTGCTATTATTGGCGATGAGGGCATTCATCAATATGTTGGGGAAGCGTTTTGGCAGCAACAATATGTGGCGATGGTGGAAGATTTCCAGCAGAAACGCTATACACAAGGGGTTGTCAATACGATTGAGCGTATTGCACAACGTTTAACCTTGCATTTTCCAATTCAGCCCGATGATCGTAATGAACTCGATAATGAGGTGATAATCAATGATTAAACGAATGAAAAGTGCGGTGGTTTTTTTGCTAATTTTTTTTAGTTTAACCGCCAACGCAGTGAATTTCCCCCCTCCACCAAATCCTTTTCATTATGTGAATGATTACACCAATACACTGATGCCATCGGAAAAGCAGTTATTAGAAAATAAACTGATTGCTTATTCGAAAGAAACCAGCTCACAAATTGCGGTGGTATTGATTCCTAGCACGGGAAATTATGACATTGCACAATACAGCTTTGAGCTTGGTGATAAATGGGGCATTGGTCGTAAGCAGTTGAATAATGGCGTATTAATGCTAATTGCCGTAAAGGATCGCAAAATTTTTATCGCCACAGGGCAAGGGCTAGAGGGGGCATTGCCCGATGCGTTTTTATCGCAAATTATCCGTAATGTCATTACTCCCGCATTCAAAAAAGGGCAATATATGCTGGGCATTGATCGCGGGCTGGATTACATTATTGCCGCAAGCAAAGGGGAATATGGAGCGGCAATACAAGATGATGAGGGGCTGGCACAATATATCCCATTATTAATGATCTCGGCATTTGTGTTGATTGTTTTATTGGGTGAATTAGGTGGTCGCCGAACACCTTACATTAGCCCTGCCAGCCCTAGCCGCACATCAACCTTTAACCGCCGCAATGGTGGGGGAGGATTCAGCGGTTTTGGTGGAGGCTCAGGTTTCGGCGGCTCTGGTGGCGGTTTCGGAGGAGGTGGCTTCGGCGGAGGCGGTGCAGGGGGAAGCTGGTAATAGTTGATTATTTTGCTCAAGTTATTGGTATCCCTACGGGCTTATGCTACAATTCGCCCACTTAATGATAAACGAGGATAATTATGGAAACTTTAGAACGTATTAAAAAACAAATTTCTGAAAACCCTATTCTAATTTATATGAAAGGCTCACCAAAATTCCCTTCTTGTGGGTTTTCTGTAAGAGCGGTAGAAGCCTTAATGAATTGTAAGGTGCCTTTTGGTTATGTGGATATTTTACAAAATCCCGACATTCGTGCTGAACTTCCCGCTTATGCAAATTGGCCAACTTTCCCACAATTATGGGTTGAGGGCGAGCTAATTGGCGGTTGCGATATTATTTTAGAAATGTATCAACAAGGCGAGTTGCAAACGCTACTTGCAGAGGTCGCAGAACGTCATAAAAGCGGAATAAATAACTAATTTTTATAATGAGTTGATGCAGTTTTGCTAGTTGATTAAAGGTTTAGGTAGAAAATCTAAACCTTTTTTCATACCAGCTTGAAATTATTGCTTATTTCTTCTAAAAAATATGGGATATTTCATATTTTCATCATAAGCTCTTTTCTATTTTCCCAATGACTTTATATAGCATAAAAAGTGCGGTACAACCCCCCCCCAAATTTAGACCGCACTTTACATTTCTCCAGCAAAAATCGGCTAATAAAACTGCAAGGCGTTGAAAGAATAACCAAACAACAAAAAAATGAAAAAATTTTGCAAAAAAAGACTTGCATCGATTTCAAAAATCCCTATAATATGCCGCACACAACGACGCGACGTTGTAAACAGTTTGAAAGTACACCTCGCGTCGTTCTTTTTTGCTCTTTAACAATCAATCAGACAATCTGTGTGGGCACTTGTTGAATTCTGAAAAAATTAAAGATTTATAAACAATGAGTGCGTAACTGAAATTCATCGTGATTTTAAATGAAATCACAGAGCTTTGTTAGTGTACGAATTGAGAAAGATTAAACTGAAGAGTTTGATCATGGCTCAGATTGAACGCTGGCGGCAGGCTTAACACATGCAAGTCGAACGGTAACGGGTTGAAAGCTTGCTTTCAATGCTGACGAGTGGCGGACGGGTGAGTAATGCTTGGGAATCTGGCTTATGGAGGGGGATAACCATTGGAAACGATGGCTAATACCGCATAGAATCGGAAGATTAAAGGGTGGGACTTTTTGCCACCTGCCATAAGATGAGCCCAAGTGGGATTAGGTAGTTGGTGAGGTGAAGGCTCACCAAGCCTGCGATCTCTAGCTGGTCTGAGAGGATGGCCAGCCACACTGGGACTGAGACACGGCCCAGACTCCTACGGGAGGCAGCAGTGGGGAATATTGCGCAATGGGGGGAACCCTGACGCAGCCATGCCGCGTGAATGAAGAAGGCCTTCGGGTTGTAAAGTTCTTTCGGTGGTGAGGAAGGTTGGTGTGTTAATAGCACACTGATTTGACGTTAGCCACAGAAGAAGCACCGGCTAACTCCGTGCCAGCAGCCGCGGTAATACGGAGGGTGCGAGCGTTAATCGGAATAACTGGGCTTAAAGGGCACGCAGGCGGTAAATTAAGTGAGATGTGAAATCCCCGAGCTTAACTTAGGAATTGCATTTCAGACTGGTTTACTAGAGTACTTTAGGGAGGGGTAGAATTCCACGTGTAGCGGTGAAATGCGTAGAGATGTGGAGGAATACCGAAGGCGAAGGCAGCCCCTTGGGAAGCTACTGACGCTCATGTGCGAAAGCGTGGGGAGCAAACAGGATTAGATACCCTGGTAGTCCACGCTGTAAACGCTGTCGATTTGGGGATTGGGCTTTAGGCTTGGTGCCCGTAGCTAACGTGATAAATCGACCGCCTGGGGAGTACGGCCGCAAGGTTAAAACTCAAATGAATTGACGGGGGCCCGCACAAGCGGTGGAGCATGTGGTTTAATTCGATGCAACGCGAAGAACCTTACCTACTCTTGACATCCTAAGAATCCTGTAGAGATACGGGAGTGCCTTCGGGAGCTTAGAGACAGGTGCTGCATGGCTGTCGTCAGCTCGTGTTGTGAAATGTTGGGTTAAGTCCCGCAACGAGCGCAACCCTTATCCTTTGTTGCCAGCACTTCGGGTGGGAACTCAAAGGAGACTGCCAGTGATAAACTGGAGGAAGGTGGGGATGACGTCAAGTCATCATGGCCCTTACGAGTAGGGCTACACACGTGCTACAATGGTGCATACAGAGGGAAGCGAGCCTGCGAGGGGGAGCGAATCTCAGAAAGTGCATCTAAGTCCGGATTGGAGTCTGCAACTCGACTCCATGAAGTCGGAATCGCTAGTAATCGCAAATCAGAATGTTGCGGTGAATACGTTCCCGGGCCTTGTACACACCGCCCGTCACACCATGGGAGTGGGTTGTACCAGAAGTAGATAGCTTAACCTTCGGGAGGGCGTTTACCACGGTATGATTCATGACTGGGGTGAAGTCGTAACAAGGTAACCGTAGGGGAACCTGCGGTTGGATCACCTCCTTACCAAATAGAATAGATGAGTGCTCACACAGATTGTCGTGATGGTTGTTAGACAATAAATAGCAAATAGACAGTATCGTTGTGAAAGCAACGAAAAAAAAACCGAAAAAAAGACCGCACTTGCGGTACCCTTGTGGGTCTGTAGCTCAGGTGGTTAGAGCGCACCCCTGATAAGGGTGAGGTCGGTGGTTCAAGTCCACTCAGACCCACCACTCATTGCTGGGCAATATCCATGATTGAGTGAATGAGGGGCGGTTTAGGAATAGAATTGGGGATATAGCTCAGCTGGGAGAGCGCCTGCCTTGCACGCAGGAGGTCAGCGGTTCGATCCCGCTTATCTCCACCAAATCATACCATTTAATAAAATCATTGCTAAGTATTCTCATATTAGATAACCGAGTAAGAGAGAATATTTACCAATGATAATGAAAATTATCGAATTTGCTCTTTAACAATAGAAAAACAAGCTGAAAACTGAAGAGACTTTCAAGCTAATGAGGGAGTGGTGAGAGTAATAGAACTGCTTTCTGATTAAATTGAAAAAGTCTGAGTAAAAAGACTTACTTGAACAAAAGCAAGTAAGCGTTCTCAGCGAGAGAACAACTTCGGGGAAAAATCCTTGAGGTTGTATAGTTAAGTGAGAAAGCGTACAGGGCGGATGCCTTGGCAATCAGAGGCGAAGAAGGACGTGCTAATCTGCGAAAAGCGTGGGTGAGTTGATAAGAAGCGTTTAACCCACGATGTCCGAATGGGGAAACCCGATAGGCGAAGAGCCTATCATTGCGAGGTGAATAAAATAGCCTCGTAAGGCGAACCGGGAGAACTGAAACATCTAAGTACCCCGAGGAAAAGAAATCAACCGAGATTCTGTGAGTAGCGGCGAGCGAAAGCGGAGGAGCCAGTAAGTAATAGCAGCAGAGATAGAGGAATTGTCTGGGAAGGCAAGCGACACAGGGTGATAGCCCCGTACTTAAAATCCAGGCTGTGGTACTAAGCTTACGAGAAGTAGGGCGGGACACGAGGAATCCTGTCTGAAGATGGGGGGACCATCCTCCAAGGCTAAATACTCCTGATTGACCGATAGTGAACCAGTACTGTGAAGGAAAGGCGAAAAGAACCCCGGTGAGGGGAGTGAAATAGAACCTGAAACCCTGTACGTACAAGCAGTGGGAGCCCGCAAGGGTGACTGCGTACCTTTTGTATAATGGGTCAGCGACTTATATTTTGTAGCGAGGTTAACTGAATAAGGGAGCCGAAGGGAAACCGAGTCTTAACTGGGCGTTGAGTTGCAAGGTATAGACCCGAAACCCGGTGATCTAGCCATGGGCAGGTTGAAGGTTGGGTAACACTAACTGGAGGACCGAACCGACTAATGTTGAAAAATTAGCGGATGACTTGTGGCTGGGGGTGAAAGGCCAATCAAACCGGGAGATAGCTGGTTCTCCCCGAAATCTATTTAGGTAGAGCCTTGTGTGAATACCTTTGGGGGTAGAGCACTGTTTCGGCTAGGGGCCCATCCTGGGTTACCAAACCGATGCAAACTCCGAATACCAAAGAGTAATGCACAGGAGACACACGGCGGGTGCTAACGTCCGTCGTGGAGAGGGAAACAACCCAGACCGCCAGCTAAGGTCCCAAAATCTATATTAAGTGGGAAACGAAGTGGGAAGGCTTAGACAGCTAGGATGTTGGCTTAGAAGCAGCCACCATTTAAAGAAAGCGTAATAGCTCACTAGTCGAGTCGGCCTGCACGGAAGATGTAACGGGGCTAAAATATAGTACCGAAGCTGCGGCATCAGGCGTATCACTAATACGCCTTAACGATTAACCACTTGCGAAGCAAGTGGGTAAAGCGAAAAACACGTTGAGTGTAATGGCAAAGAATCGAAGAGGGATATTAGTGATACGTCTGTTGGGTAGGGGAGCGTTGTGTAAGCGGAAGAAGGTGGTTCGAGAGGATTGCTGGACGTATCACAAGTGCGAATGCTGACATAAGTAACGATAAAACGGGTGAAAAACCCGTTCGCCGGAAGACCAAGGGTTCCTGTCCAACGTTAATCGGGGCAGGGTGAGTCGGCCCCTAAGGCGAGGCTGAAAAGCGTAGTCGATGGGAAACGGGTTAATATTCCCGTACTTGGTAAAGTTGCGATGTGGGGACGGAGAAGGTTAGGTTATCGACCTGTTGGAAATGGTCGTTTAAGTTGGTAGGTGGGTGAGTTAGGCAAATCCGGCTCACCGTTAACACTGAGAGATGATGACGAGGCACTAAGGTGCTGAAGTAACTGATACCACACTTCCAGGAAAAGCCACTAAGCTTCAGGCTTTACTAAACCGTACTGAAAACCGACACAGGTGGTCAGGTAGAGAATACTCAGGTGCTTGAGAGAACTCGGGTGAAGGAACTAGGCAAAATAGCACCGTAACTTCGGGAGAAGGTGCGCCGGCGTAGATTGTAGTGACTTGCTCACGAAGGTTGAACCGGTCGAAGATACCAGCTGGCTGCAACTGTTTATTAAAAACACAGCACTCTGCAAACACGAAAGTGGACGTATAGGGTGTGATGCCTGCCCGGTGCTGGAAGGTTAATTGATGGTGTAATCGAAAGAGAAGCTCCAGATCGAAGCCCCAGTAAACGGCGGCCGTAACTATAACGGTCCTAAGGTAGCGAAATTCCTTGTCGGGTAAGTTCCGACCTGCACGAATGGCATAATGATGGCCAGGCTGTCTCCACCCGAGACTCAGTGAAATTGAAATCGCCGTGAAGATGCGGTGTACCCGCGGCTAGACGGAAAGACCCCGTGAACCTTTACTATAGCTTGACACTGAACCTTGAATTTTGATGTGTAGGATAGGTGGGAGACTGTGAAGCGGTAACGCCAGTTATCGTGGAGTCGTTGTTGAAATACCACCCTTTAACGTTTGATGTTCTAACGAAGTGCCTGAAACGGGTACTCGGACAGTGTCTGGTGGGTAGTTTGACTGGGGCGGTCTCCTCCCAAAGAGTAACGGAGGAGCACGAAGGTTTGCTAATGACGGTCGGACATCGTCAGGTTAGTGCAATGGTATAAGCAAGCTTAACTGCGAGACAGACAAGTCGAGCAGGTGCGAAAGCAGGTCATAGTGATCCGGTGGTTCTGAATGGAAGGGCCATCGCTCAACGGATAAAAGGTACTCCGGGGATAACAGGCTGATACCGCCCAAGAGTTCATATCGACGGCGGTGTTTGGCACCTCGATGTCGGCTCATCACATCCTGGGGCTGAAGTAGGTCCCAAGGGTATGGCTGTTCGCCATTTAAAGTGGTACGCGAGCTGGGTTTAGAACGTCGTGAGACAGTTCGGTCCCTATCTGCCGTGGGCGTTGGAGAATTGAGAGGGGCTGCTCCTAGTACGAGAGGACCGGAGTGGACGCATCACTGGTGTACCAGTTGTCTCGCCAGAGGCACTGCTGGGTAGCTAAATGCGGAAGAGATAAGTGCTGAAAGCATCTAAGCACGAAACTTGCCTCAAGATGAGTTCTCCCTGACTTAAAGTCAGTAAGGGTTGTTGGAGACGACGACGTAGATAGGCTGGGTGTGTAAGCGGTGTGAGCCGTTGAGCTAACCAGTACTAATTGCCCGAGAGGCTTAACTATACAACGCTCAAGGGTTTTGGCTTGTTTTTGTTAAAGAAGTAAAGAACGAATAGAAAAGATAAAGAATGTAAAGAATTTAAAGAATTATCTTGGCGGCGAAAGTGCAGTGGACCCACCTAAATCCATGCCGAACTTAGAAGTGAAACGCTGTAACGCCGATGGTAGTGTGGGAATTTCCCATGTGAGAGTAGGACACCGCTAGGTTTTATTTTGTTAATTTATTTTTGTTTAAGTAAATTAACAAAATAAAATTTTTTGGCAGCTATAGTGTAGCGGACCCACCTAATTCCATGCCGAACTTAGAAGTGAAACGCTATAACGCCGATGGTAGTGTGGGGAATCCCCATGTGAGAGTAGGTCACTGCCAATTATCAATTTTGCGGAGCGGTAGTTCAGCTGGTTAGAATACCTGCCTGTCACGCAGGGGGTCGCGGGTTCGAGTCCCGTCCGTTCCGCCACTTCATTTAGGGGCGTAGTTCAATTGGTAGAGCACCGGTCTCCAAAACCGGGTGTTGGGAGTTCGAGCCTCTCCGCCCCTGCCATATAAATTCTTTATTCTATCTTATATAAAAGTTTTATACATAGACGTTAGATAATGCTTAAACTATGGCATTATTTCTTCTAGAAATAATGCAGTATTATTATAATTTTTTGTACAGTTTTAGTATAAACTCCATTGATTAAATAACTTCACAAAACTAAATGGAATATCATTTCATATTCCTTCCAATAATAGTTTAATTAATTAAAACAGGACTAGGTAATAAACACATAGAGTAAAGTATATTTCTTAATCTATTTCTTTTCTTCACTTAAATATTTATTTACTAGAGATATTGTCTTTTAGCAATGTTATATATTTTATAGAATAACCTTAACTATGTTAAGGTATTATTAATAATGTTTTAATGCTGAAATAAAAGCTTATTTTATTGGCATTTTAATATAAGTTTAATCGTATGTACTTATAATAGTATAAAGAAATATTTATATGAATAATATTATCTATTTTAATATTGTGTAAAAGCTTGTTAATAATCTTTTAATTTATGTTAATTTATTGTTGAATAAGTGGTTTTTTTATTTGTATATATACCTTTTTATGAAAATCTACCGTATACTTCATCAAAGTAATTAATGACTTTTCCCCTTAGTTCATTAAATAAATTGTTTTACTGTGAGTTGTTATGCCTGAATATGTTTATTTTAGTGAACAAGTTTCATTTTCTTCACCACAAAAGATAGAACAGATTCGTTTATTTTTGGAAAATAATGATTTAGAGTTAGATAACCAAATTTTACGTTTTATAGTTTATTACAGTGAATTAGATAATAAAATTATTGCTTGTGGTGGTGTTGCACACAATATTATTAAATGTGTTGCAATTTCTTCTGAATATCGTGGTACAGGATTAGCATTAAAACTTGCTACAGATTTAATTAATCTAGCTTACGATATTGGTTATTCACGCCTTTTCATTTATACCAAACCAGAAAATGAGTTCTTATTTTCACAATGTGGTTTTTTTACCATTTCTACTGCGTATCCTCATCTCGTTTTAATGGAAAACAGTAAGATGCGTTTACAGAAATATTGCAATCAATTAAGAAATGCAAGAAAAATGGGTAAGAAGATAGGAGCTATTGTAATGAATGCCAATCCTTTTACGTTGGGGCATCGCTATTTAATTGAACAAGCCGTGGTGCAATGTGATTATGTTCATATTTTTCTCGTGGAAGAAGATGCTTCCCGCTATGCTTATGCCGATCGCCTGCGTTTATTAAAAAAGGGGATTGGCGATTTGCGTACCGCCATTATTCACCCGAGTTCAAGTTACATTATTTCGCGTGCGACCTTTCCAGCTTATTTTCTAAAAGATCAAGGATTAGTTGATAAATGTTATATGGAAATTGATTTGAAGCTGTTCCGTCGATATATCGCACCAACTCTTGGAATTACCCACCGATTTGTCGGGACAGAACCTTTTTGTCAGCTAACGGCAGCCTATAATCAAAATATGCATTACTGGCTAGAGGAAGCTGAAATGGCAGCACCACCAATTAAGGTTGTTGAAATTGAACGTAAAACATATCAAGGGCAAGCCATTTCTGCCTCTACTGTTCGTAAGCTTGCAGATCAGAAGAATTGGCAAGAACTGTCCCATTTTGTGCCTGATAGTACACTTAGTTTTTTGCAAGGATTGGCCGTTCAAACACAAGATTAATTTATTATTGAGATGCAAAAATTATTTTAAGGAGCAATTATGCGTATAACGAAGGTAGCCGTTGCTGGAACATTGGAATCTAGCGATGTAATGATCAGAGTTGCACCAAGTGAAACCATTGATATTGAATTACATAGCTCGGTGGCAAATCAATTTGGTGAGGCAATTCTTGAAACAATCCATACTGTTTTAAAGCAACTTGGTGTTAATGCTGTGCAGTTAATTATTGATGATAAAGGTGCTTTAGATTGTGTGTTACAAGCTAGATTGAAAACGGCATTATTACGAGGCAGTGATGAAGCCGTGCAATGGGAGGCGTTATTATGAAATTAAGACGTAGTATGTTATTTGTGCCGGGTTCTAACGCGGCAATGTTAAGTAATAGCTTTATTTATAAGCCCGATGCTATTATGTTTGACTTGGAAGATGCCGTCGTGTTGAAAGAAAAAGATAGTGCAAGAATGCTTGTTGCACACGCTTTGAAAAACCCATTTTATCAAGATATAGAAACAGTTGTACGGGTAAATCCCTTAGATTCAGCATTTGGACTTGATGATTTAAATGCGGTAGTTAGAGCTGGAGTGGGTATTGTTCGCTTACCTAAAACGGATACTGCTCAAGATGTGGTTGATATGGATAATGCGATTGCTGAAATTGAAAAGCAGTGTGGGCGAGTTGTTGGCAGTACGAAGCTATTAGCGGCGATTGAATCGCCATTAGGGGTAACACAAGCAAATGAGATCGCAAAAGCCTCATCTCGTTTGATTGGAATTGCATTAGGGGCGGAAGATTATGTTCGGAATTTGAAAACAGAACGTTCACCTGATGGTGTGGAATTATTGTTCGCCCGCTGTACGATTTTACAAGCCGCCCGAGCTGCCGGAATTATGGCATTTGATACGGTATTCTCTAATGCTGATGATGAAGAAGGTTTCTTGCGAGAAGCCTCATTGATTAAACAGCTTGGTTTTGACGGAAAATCCTTAATTAACCCACGCCAAATTGAATTGATTCATAATCTCTATGCTCCTTCACAGAAAGATGTTGATTTTGCAAAACGGGTAATTAGTGCGGCAGAACAAGCCGAAAAAGAAGGACTGGGTGTAGTATCCTTGAATGGAAAAATGGTAGATTCGCCGATTATTGAACGTGCAAAACTTGTTTTACAGCGAGCAGCTTTATCAGGGATTCGTGAGGAATAATTATGAATAATAGAGAAAAACGTATTGGAAATTTCCATTCACATCAGACAATGGCTATTTATCAGCAAGAACCCAAAGTAACCGCCTTAGAACGAATTCAGCGAGATCGTAAGCTATGTGATAGTTTAGAAACCGCGATTACACGCAGTGGATTACAAGATGGAATGACGGTATCGTTTCATCACGCTTTCCGAGCAGGTGATTATATCGTAAATATGGTGATGAACAAGATTGCTGAGATGGGGTTTAAAAATCTGACGCTTGCTTCTAGTTCCTTAACCGATATTCATTCTCCCCTTATTGAACATATTAAAAATGGCGTAATCCGTAAAATTTATACATCGGGATTACGCGGTGAACTTGCCGATCAAATTTCTAATGGATTAATGGAAGAGCCTGTTGTTATTCATTCTCATGGTGGCCGAGTTCACCTTATTCAAAGTGGTGAATTACACATTGATGTTGCCTTTCTTGGTGTACCGATTTGTGATGATTTTGGTAATGCAAATGGATTTAGTGGAAAAAATAATTGCGGTTCACTGGGTTATGCTCGTGTTGATGCTGATTATGCGGATAAGATTGTATTATTGACAGAAGAAATCGCAAATTATCCTCATCATCCTATTAGTATCGCCCAAGATCGCGTTGATTTTATCGTTAAAGTAGATCAAGTTGGTGATCCTAAGAAAATTGGTGGCGGAGCGACCAGAATGACAAAAAATCCACGCGAACTTCTTATTGCACGCAAAACAGCAGAAGTAATTTTCGCGAGTGGTTATTTTAAAGATGGCTTTTCGCTTCAAACAGGAAGTGGAGGTGCGTCGCTTGCAGTAACGCGATTCTTAGAAGATAAAATGCGGCGGAAAAATATTTGTGCCGATTTCGCTTTAGGCGGAATCACTTCCAGTATGGTGGCGTTACACGAAGCGGGATTAATTAAAACATTGTTAGATGTACAAAGTTTTGATAAAGATGCCGCTGATTCCCTTGCTCGTAATCCAAATCATATTGAAATTAGTGCGAATCAATATGCGAATTTTGGATCTAAAGGGGCCTCTGTTGAACGCCTTGATATTGTGATCTTAAGTGCTTTAGAGATTGACACTCAATTTAATGTAAATGTCTTAACTGGTTCTGATGGGATTATCCGCGGAGCTTCGGGCGGACATTGCGATACAGCAGCTTGTGCAAAAGTGGCAATTATTGTAGCCCCGCTCGTACGTGGTCGTATTCCAACTGTTGTAGAAAATGTGATTACTTGCGTTACGCCGGGAGAAAATATTGATATTTTGGTTACCGATCACGGTGTTGCAGTAAACCCTAAACGACCAGATTTAATCGAAAAATTGACCGCACTTGGTATTCAGCTCTTTACGATTGAGCAATTATGTGAAAGAGCTTATCAGCTAACAGGCAAACCAAAAGCCCTTGAGTTTACCGAAAAGCCTGTGGCGGTTGTCCGCTATCGGGATGGTTCGGTGATAGATGTTGTTTATCAAATTAAATCGGAGATGGTGGCTGAATAATGTCTGGGTTTAGTCGGTTTCACGCTTCCTTAACAAACGCACTCAGCCAACAAGGAGATTCTGTTTCATTGATGGCTTTGCTTGATGGAAAAGAGCAACGTGCGAGATTACAGCGTGAATTGTGCCAGCAGTATCGCCAAACATTACTCAGTGTAACGGTGATAGCACCTGGTGCGGTAAAGCGTAATCCATTATTAAGTTATGTATTTAAACAGGCATTGCGTAGATTAAATAGCCTGTTTAAACAACTTAATGTAAAGCCGACTAAATCTATTATTCGTAGCATAGAAAGTGGGGATGAAGCCTTTTTTGTTTTACCTATTGATGCTCAACGTTTAAAGCAAGAAACGATCATTTTAGAAGAAACTTCACCCATTGGGCGATTATGGGACTTTGACATTTTTAATTCCAATGGCGATCTGATCGCTCGTAATGATTTAGGTTATCCACCGCGTGATTGCTTGATTTGCGGAGAGAATGCTAAATCTTGTGCAAGAAGCAGACAACATTCCTTATCTGAATTGCAAAACGCTATGTTCCAACGTGTGGTACAGCATCAATTAGGTCTTTTTACTGCCAAAAAAGTAAGACGAGCCTTATGGAAAGAAGCAAATTTGACACCAAAACCAGGGCTTGTTGATAGGGATAATAATGGATCCCATCAGGATATGGATTTACATACTTTTATTAAAAGTATCAACGCATTAACATCGTATTGGCAGCGGTTTGTTTGGCTAGGCTGTCGCACTGCTTCGTTTCCCTCTCAGCAGGTTCTTCCCCACTTAAGAAAATTAGGCTTAGAGGCAGAACAAGCTATGTTTAAAGCAACACAAGGCGTGAACACGCATAAAGGTGGTATTTTTGCATTTGGCTTAACTTGTGCGGCGATTGGGCGGTGTTGGACATTAGAGCAAGCTATGAATAGTACGCAAATTTGTATGATTGTGGCTGACTTTTGTTGTGGAATTAGCCAAGAACTTAATGAAAGTGATGAGCTTACCGCTGGAGTAAGAATTTTTCAGCGTTATGGTATAAAAGGTGCAAGAGGCGAAGCGGAATTAGGTTTTCCTCTTGTTCGTGATTGCTCTCTTCCTTATCTTCAACAGCAGTTAAATCAACACATTCCTTTAAATCAAGCGTTATTGAAAACATTATTAATGTTATTTGCCAATAATCAGGATAGTAATGTTATTCATCGTGGTGGAATAGAAGGGCTTGCTTGGTTTCAAGACCGAGCTAAACAAACGCTTTCATATTTATCTCTGTACCCTGAACGATTAGTGCGTGAATTAACGTCTTTCAATCAAGAATGTGTTGAAAAAAATATTAGTGCAGGTGGCTGTGCTGATTTACTTGCTCTGACCTATTTCTTTTTTATTTTTTTTAATTAATGAGGAAATTATGACAAAACTTCATAAAACATTAATATTGGCTGCCATTCCTATTCTGGTTTGGATTTTACCAGCCCCTGACGGATTGCCTTTAATTGCGTGGCGATTATTTGGTATTTATCTCGCAACGATTGTTGGGCTTGTACTGAAACCTTATGGTGAACCCGTTATTTTGTTAGCGGCGGTAGCACTCTCATCAATCGTGATTGGGAATACGGAAGGTGCAAGTAAACTCGTTAAGGTATCTCAAGCATTGAGCGGTTATCAATCAGGTACGACTTGGTTGATTTTTACCGCCTTTACATTAAGTTCAGCTTTTGTTATCACGGGGTTAGGAAAACGCATTGCTTATCATCTTATTGGTTGGTTAGGAAACACTACATTGCGTTTAGGCTACGTTACTATGTTTCTGGATTTATTACTTTCACCGGCAACACCATCAAACACGGCTCGTGCTGGAGGAATTATTTTCCCGATTATTAATAGTGTGGCTGTTGCTTTAGGTTCCACGCCTAATGAAAGTCCAAAACGAGCGGGGCGTTTCCTCTTAATGAATGTATATATGGTTGTAAAATCAACAAGTTATATCTTCTTAACAGCAATGGCTCCAAATGCGTTAGCCCTTTCTTTGATGGCACCGATTTTAGGTTTTAAAATGGATTGGCTGCAATGGTTCTTAGCCGCTTCTATTCCTGGATTGCTATGTTTATTTTTAATTCCTTTAGTTTGTTATTTCACCGCCCCACCAGAATTAAAGCAAGTGGATAATAAAGCAATCTCTGACAAAGGATTAGCAGAACTAGGGCCAATGAGTTTTAGGGAAAAGGCATTAGCGATTTTATTTGTGTTAGCGTTACTCTGCTGGATTTTTGCTGATACGCTAGGCGTGAATGCAACTACTGTCGCGTTAAGTGTTATGGTGCTATGTGTTGTATTAAGCATTGTTTCTTGGGACGACATTCTTAAAAATAAAGCTGGTTGGAATACCTTAATTTGGTATGGTGGCATTATTGGTATGTCAACGATTCTTGATAAAGCAGGCTTTTTCAAATGGTTAGCGAATGTTTTCGAACAATATCTTAATTTTGGTGATAATAGTACATTAGCTCTTGTTGCTATTTTATTTACTAGTGTGGCAGTTCGCTATCTTTTCGCTTCTGGCGGTGCTTATGTTGCAGCTATGGTTCCCGTATTTGCAACCGTCGGTAAAGTAGCGGGGGCTCCTGTTGAGCTATTAACCATTGGTTTACTCTTTGCGAATGCTTATGGCGGCAGCGTTACTCACTATGGTGGTGGACCGGGGCCAATTACCTTTGGTGCTGGTTATAATGATATTAAATCTTGGTGGATCGCTGGTGCTATTGTCGCCTTCGGAAGCCTAATCATTCATTGTACTATTGGGGTCGCTTGGTGGAATTTCTTGTTAAATCTAGGTTGGCTATAATTGCGTCATAACGCATTAAAGATTATCTCATCGAAAGGTTTGGCATTAATAGCCAAACCTTTTTAGTTATTTCACTTACCATTGCAATATTACATTTCTCATACAATAAAAAGTGTTATGTCAGGTGGGTAGCCGAGAAAGATAAAATTCCGCTAGGGCAAGATCTTCAGGGCGAGTGATTTTGAGATTATCACTTCTGCCTGCCACAAGATAGGGGTGAAAGCCCATTAACTCCATTGCCGAGGCTTCATCTGTGATGGTGAAATTGTTGGCTAAGGCTTGTTGCAAGGCGTGTTTTAGTGTTTGAGCGGGGAAAAATTGGGGCGTTTGAGCAAGCCAAAGTTGTGAGCGATCTTCTGTTTGTTGAATTTGTAAGCTTGAATTTGTGCGTTTTATGGTGTCCACGGCTGGAATGGCTAAAATTGCCCCATTGATGTCGTTGATTTGTAATAATTTATCGAGATCTTGATGAGTCAGACAAGGACGTGCGGCATCGTGTACCATAACCCAAGTGTTCGCGTTGTTTTTAATTTGTTGTAAGCCATTTAGCACGGATTCCGCTCGTGTTTTTCCCCCTTCAACAAGTTGAATTTTTGAATGATTGAGTAAGTTGATTTCCGCCAAATAAGGATCGCTAGAGGTTACCGCCACAATAATTTGGCTAATGGCAGGGTAGTGAATTAGCACTTCAAGGGTATGCTCAAGAATGGTTTTTCCCTGAATTTTTAAATATTGCTTCGGTTTATCCGCCTGCATACGGCTACCAATACCCGCTGCTGGGACAACTGCAATAATTTCACGGAGTGAATGTTTCATTATTTATGCTCTTTACTTATGTTCTTTTACAATACGATAAAAGATTTCGTTATTTTTTACCATCTCGTGTTGTAATCTGGCTCGTTCTTCAATAGCATTCACTCCTTCTTTAAGATCTTTAATTTCTGCCGCAATGATTTGATTACGCTGGGAAAGTTTTTCACTTTCTTGTTGGTGAAGAGCGATTTCTTTTTCTATATTTTTATAATCGAAGTAACCATTTTTTCCAAACCAAAAATCATATTGGAACAGCAGGACAAAGCCTATCAGAATAAAAATTAGTAAACGCATAAATTTTCTCGTCAATTGAACGTAGCGATAGTTTACCTTGAAATGAGTAACATTTGTAGTATAGTCGTTTGATTTCAAAATAATACTGCGTTACTTCGCCTTGCCGTACTAGTTGTACTGTTTGCGGCTTGTTGCCTTGTCTTATTTTGAACTTAAACGACTATAAATGGATATTTTTAAGTGCGGTGTAATTTTGGCGAATTTTATGAAAAAAGCCTCGTTAGACGAGGCTTTAGATTATGTTTATCGGTACATTTTATTCAACAACCAGTTTTTTTCCGTCATAACTCATTGTTTGAACTGCGGTGAGTGCTTTCCCTCCTTGACCTTCACCACCGATTAATAGCACTTTGTTATCATAGCTGACACTTACCCCATAACCAATCGGCTCTGGTAAGTTACCAATAATTTTCCAAGTGCCTTTCTTGGCATTGAGTGCATAAACATCACTATGCCAAGTTTTTTTCAACCCACCAGTGCGATGTGCATCGGTGATACCATTTTGATAATTTGCACCCCCCCGGGAAGTTTGCCCCACCGGTTACGATATAGTTACCGTAGGTGTAGCCCCCCATTGCACCTGCAATACCTTCTTGTTGTTTTTGCCCTTTCGGTGTTGGTAAATCACCTAATTTTTTCCAAGTAACTCCATTTTTACCGATTGTACCAAGTTCCGTGGTTTGGGTTCGCAATCCTGCTTTTACTTCTCCGTTTACAACAAGAAGCTTGTTATCCTTAATTGCCACAGCTGCCCCTGCTCGTCCTGAGTATGGGAAAATGCCTTCGTTACGCCACGTGTTGGTGGCTGGCTCGTAGCTGACAATTTCTGGTGAGAAGAAGAAATCCTGTACGCGTAAATTGAAATAAGGATCAAAAATGGCTTTTTCTTTGTCTTTATCGCCACCTGCGGCTGCGATGTCTTGGAAAAGTCCGTTCCAAATTTCTTGGTTAATTCCGCCTACAAAATAAATTTTACCGTTCGTTTCTGCTACACTTGCCCCCACAGCTGAACGTGGTGAGCGAGTTTGCAATTTTGTCCAAGTGTTTGTTTCTGGATCATAGCGATAAGCATCATTAATCACTTGATTTTTCGCCACATCCGTATCTTGGAAACCGCCAAACACATAGAGCTTACCATCTACGCCAGCAGAAACTGGTTGATTACGTTTTCCACCTGGGAATGCTGGCAGTTCTTGCCATTTAGCATCTTTTTCTTTCAAATTAAGGGAATAAAATTTATCTCCACCCGTTCCTAAACCCACATAAACGGTATCTCCAATTAATGCCCCTGTTCCGCTTTTAATCCCTACAGGCAGATCTGGATATTGGCTTGCTTGTGCAGCAAATGCTGTCATTGCAATGGCAGCAAATAATGCACTGTGTAATGCTGTTTTTTTCATATTGACCTCTTGTCGTTAAGGTTATTGCTTAATAGATTGAGTAAGCAAACCGCTATTTAGCTAACTCAGAGATTTCTGCTACAGCTTGTTTTCCAACTTCACCATTCTTTTTCAAGTATTCATCGTAGTATGGTTGTAACGCCGCTTTAAACGGAGCAAGATCGGGTTTTGTTACGGTTACGCCTTTTTCTTGGAAGAAAGTGATTAACTCATTTTCACCGTCCACAAATAATTTTGTGTGATAATCTGCAGCTTTAAGTGCGGCTTCTTTCACCACGGCTTTCAAATCATCTGGTAACTCATCAAGGGTTTCATTACTGATAACGTAAAGTTGGTCATTTAAAATGTGGTTGGTTAATGCTAAGTATTTTTGCACTTCATAGAATTTTTGCGCTTGAATGGTTGGTAATGGGTTTTCTTGGCCATCTACCGCATTGGTTTGTAACGCAAGATACACTTCAGAGAACGCCATTGGTGTTGGGGTTGCACCGACATATTTCGCGAAAGCAAGGTTAGTCGCCGCATTTGGCAAACGAAGTTTCAAGCCTTTCATATCCGCAATGCTGTTAATTGGGCGGTTTGAGGTGGTTTGGCGAGTACCGTTATAACCGATAGAAAGCACGCTCACGTCTAATTCTTTATTGATTTTAGCGAATAAGTTTTTACCAAAGTTTGTTTCTAACACGGCTTTTTTCGCCACATCAAAATTTTTTAACATATAAGGCAGTGCAAACACTTCCGCTTCTGGATAGAAAATTTGGAAACGGGCAGATTCTGCAAGGGTGAAGTCTAATGCACCATCTTTAAGCTGTTTTAACATTACGCGGTCATCACCAAGTTGTGCGCTTGGGAAAATTGCAATTTCAATTTTACCTTGAGATTTGTCTTTCACTTCTTTTGCGAAGAATTCAACGGCTTTGTATTCATTAGAGCTTGTACCAGCAACCATACCAAATTTTAAGTTATAGTCTGCGGCAAATACCGAGCTAGATAGACCTAAACATAATGTAGCAAGAGCAAGTTTGTTTAATTTCATTGCAATTCTCCTTTCATTGATTTGCAGAGTAAATAGAATATAACGCCTAAAAGGGGGAATATTGAGATTTGGAGGATAATCTCTGTGCAAAGCAATGGTATTCCCCTAATATTTATATGATAAATGAAGTAATATTTCATTACTGAGAGTTATATCACAGAATTGAAAAAAGGGCGGAAAAACTTTTAGAAAAGGATTTGGCTGTTTAGTTCAGTACTATTAGAGATATGTAAGTGTATTTTTTGAAAAAATACTCCAATTTTAAAGAATTATTCTAAAATCAAAGTGCGGTATTTTTTTCTGAGATTTTAAGGAATCAAAGTGTAATTTGCTTATGAAAGGGCTGAATTTAGAAAGCAGCCCTATATTTAATGCTTTGGTAACTAGAAACTACACCCAATATTTCTCAATTTCCGCTCGAATGGCTTGGGCGGTGGCTTTGCCTTTTTCACCGACTAAAGCCCGCCCTGCGATAAAGGCCTTGGCGTTTTTAATGTCTTTGAATAAATGAATATCCTCAGGCACGATACCGCCGGTAATGGAAAGTTGTAATCCTAAGGCTTCAAGGGCTTTCATTTTTTCAATGTCTTCCTCTGTCCAACCTTTACCAGCTAATTCGGCATCGCGGGAGCGGTGGTAAATGGCTTGAGTTACGCCGAGTTCAACCCATTGCTTCGCGTCGTCTAATGTCCAGTTGCCGTAGATTTCAATTTGAATTTCTTTTTTCACTTTGAGATCGGGGTGGGTAGCATTAAATTCATCTGCCACTTTTTTACACGCCGCTTTGGTAGCAGGGTGAGCGGCGGCGGAAACGGTGAGCCAATCTGCCCCTGCTTCGTAAGACATTTTGGCTAAAATCGCACCACCATCGGTGGTTTTTAAATCGCACACTAAAATATGATTCGGGTGTAAGGCTCGCAAGGTGCTGACGGCTTTCATTCCCTCCGCACAAGCGAGGATTGTACCCACTTCGATAATATCCACTAATTCTTCCGCTTGTTTGGCATCTGCCACGGCTTTTTCTAGGGAAAGGGAATCCAAGGCGATTTGTAATAAAGGTTTAGACATAGTATTTCCTCTTTAATTTATTGATTATTCAGGGCAGCATCAATCACGGCATAGATTTCTTCGGCGGATTGACAACGGCGAATTTTTTCTAAATCAACGCCTGTGAGGCTGTTTGGATCAGAATCTTCCAGCACTTGGGTGATTTCCATAATGCCTTGCATATGCTGATCGGAATCGCTACCCGCGAGGGTGATCAGCACCGAAACGGGCTCTTCTTCGCTTTCAAACGCTACGGGTGTGGTGAGGGTTACAAGGGCGAAGGCGGTGCGGTTCACGCCCTCTTCTGGGCGAGCGTGTGGCATTGCAAGCCCTGGAGCAAGGATAATATAAGGCCCCATTTCTTTGACCATTGAGACAATCGCATCATAATAACGAGGTTCGATCGCTCCTGATTCCACCAGCATATCCGTGCCGATTTTAATCGCCTCTTCCCAGTTTTGGGCGGTTTGGTTGAGCTTGACTGAACGATTTTCGATTAAAGATTCTTTTAGCATAGGCATTTCCTTTAAAAAACATTATTGAAATCATACCGCACTTTTAAAAGTGCGGTCAGTTTTTCGCTTATTTTTGTTGATATTTCTCAATTAAAGCTTGGAGTTCATCGCCAAAGGAATTTGGATTTAGCATATTTTGCACACCAAGCACCGCAACGCGTTCACCGCCGTTGATTTCATCGGCAAGGTGTTTGGAGCAGACGATAATATCCACGCCATCAAGTTTGCCTTTGTAATCGGTAACGGCACAGGAATCCATAATATTTGGGATTCCGCGTTTATCGAGGTAGCCTTTAATTTTCATTTTCATCATCATTGATGAACCTTGTCCTGAGCCACAGACGGCAAGGATTCGCACAGGTTTTTCACCCATTGCACTGTTGGCTTGGGTTTCTGCTACAAGCTCTTGTTCGACTTCATCATTGCCGTAGCCGTCCATTTGCTCGAGGGTTTTCCCTGCGGCAGCCGCGGCGGCTTCGTCAGCGCGTAGCTGGCGTGAGGCGAAGAACATATACACAAGAGCGAGGGCGAGAATGACAAAGAAGAAGCCTGGCACGCTCACGATACCTTGTAAAATCGGTGGGAAGAATAACGCCCAGTCTGCCATTCCCATCCAGCCGTTAAATTCTGCCCCTTGGGTGGCTAACAGATGAATGACCCAGGCTGATCCCATAACTTCGATGATCCCCATCACGAAACAGATTTTCATTACCGCTTTCCAACCGCCAAATTGGTTAGCAAAAACGCCGATGGTGGCATTGGAGAAGAACATTGGGATAAAGCCCAGGATAATGAGAATTGGCGAGTGGAAGCCTAACAATAAGCCTACTGCAACAAATTGACCGATCGCCCCCCAAATAAAGCCGAACACCATTGCATTTGGTGAGAAAGCGTAAATCGCTGCACAGTCAATGGCTAGGACAGAATTTGGAATCAAGCGTTCAGAAATCCCTTTGAAGGCTTCGGAAAGCTCTGCCACGAACATACGCACGCCTGTTACGATAATTTGGATCGCTACGGCAAATTTTAACCCCATTTCAAGGATATACATTGACCAGTGAGTTTTGCCTGCCATTGCTTGCAAATTGTCTAAGCCGAAGGAGAGCAAAATAATGCCGAAGAAAACCGTCATTACCAAGGCGGTAGCAGATACGCTATCGTGGAAAATATGTAGCCATTTTGGCAATTTCATATGATCTACGCTGTCGGTTTTATCGCCGAGTTTTGGCGCTAATTTTGTCGCAATCCAAGAGGCGATTTGTTGTTGGTGTCCGATGGAGAATCCCGCCCCGCCCGTTACCGCTTGGGTTGGTTTGTACATAATATTAGAAGAGATCCCCCAATATAATGCCATTAACACGGAGGTGTAGATCACGGTTTCCCACATTGACGCACCGATGATCATATAGAAAACAGCAACCAAGCCCGCTTGCTGGAACATAATATGCCCCGTGAGCATAATGGTGCGAATCCCTGTGAAACGGCGGAATACCACCAACAGGATATTTAAGAATAACGCCCCAATTACCGCATAGCCTACCCAGCCGTAGTTATCTGCCATTGTTTGAATGGTGGCTTGCATACTGGTGTAAGGATCAATCACTGCCCCGGTGAGATTATGATATTTTGAAAGCCCAGCAATCACTGGTTTGAAGTTGGTGACCAAAAAGCCCGCCCCCGCTTGCACGATCATAAAGCCGACAATGGTTTTGATCGTGCCTTTGATGACGGTTGTGGTGTCTTTTTTCAATAGGATATAACCCAAACACGCTACAATCCCGAGTAGGAAAGGGGCTTTAGATAAAACTTGGGTATTAAAAATCCCGAAATAGTGCATTATGGTTTCCATATATTTACCACCTTATCGCATTTTACATTAATCAAAAGGCTTACTTTCGCAAGCTAACCTAGTTCGTATCATACGCAATAAAAATCAAATAAAAAGATTGGATTTGATTATTTGTGAACAAGATCACAAATTATTTTCATCTTAAAAATCAAAATAATCATTTTTACACCGCACTTTATTTTCTGTTTGAATGGAGAAACCCCCTCTCCCCTAGTAGAACCCTAGCAGAAAGACGACTATTTTTCAGAAAAGTATGACACAGATCACAAATTCAACAAAATTCTCTTTGCATATTTATTTTGATTATTTATGATTAAATAAGATTTAAAATGATTTAAAACGTAAATCTGTTACTAACCCGAATATCAATATTTCAAGAAATAAGGAGTCGATTATGGCAAATGTGAATGAAATTACGCGTGAAAGTTGGATTCTTTCAACCTTTCCTGAATGGGGAACTTGGCTAAATGAGGAAATTGAGCAAGAAGTTGTCCCTGAAGGAAACTTTGCAATGTGGTGGCTTGGCTGTGTGGGCGTGTGGATCAAAACCCCAGGCGGGGCAAATCTGTGTATGGATTTATGGTGTAGCCGTGGGAAATCCACCAAAAAAGTGAAAGATATGGTGAGAGGCCACCAAATGGCAAATATGGCTGGAGTGCGTAAATTACAACCTAACTTGCGTGCTGCCCCAATGGTGATTGATCCTTTTGCGATTAATGAAGTGGATTTCATTTTGGCTTCCCATTACCACAGCGATCATATTGATGTGAACGTGGCAGCGGCGATTGCGAATAATCCAAAACTCGATCACGTTAAATTTGTCGGCCCTTGGCATTGTACAGAATTGTGGAAAAAATGGGGCGTGCCTGAAGATCGTCTAATCACCGTAAAACCTGGTGATGTAGTGAAAATTAAAGATGTGGAAATCCACGCCCTTGATTCTTTTGACCGCACTTGTTTAGTCACTTTACCAGTGGAGGGTGCGGACGCACAAGGGGGCGAATTAAAAGGACTTTGTCCAAGCGATGAAGAAATGGGCCGCAAAGCGGTGAACTATGTGTTCAAAACACCGGGTGGAAACATTTATCACGGGGCAGATTCTCACTTCTCAATCCAATTTGCGAAGCACGGTAAAGAGTTTGATATTGATGTAGCATTAAACAACTACGGTGAAAACCCAGTAGGGATCGCAGATAAAATGACCTCAATCGATTTGCTCCGTATGGCGGAAAGTTTACGCTGTAAAGTGATTATTCCAGTGCATCACGATATTTGGACAAACTTTATGGCAAGTACCGATGAGATCATTGCCTTGTGGAAAATGCGTAAAGAACGTTTACAATATAAATTCCACCCATTTATTTGGGAAGTGGGCGGAAAATATGTTTATCCACGGGATAAAGATTTAATTGAATACCATCATCCAAGAGGCTTTGATGATTGCTTTGAGCAAGAGCCAAATATTCAATTTAAAGCAATGCTTTAGTTTTGGTTATCCCCAGTGTGGACTGGGGAATTTCGCTCATTATTGCAATAACAGCCTGAACGCATTAAGGAAAATATAATGAACGAAACTTATCGGCATAAGCAACTGCTGAATTTACTTGAACAACATAAAGCACTTTCAACGGCGGAGATTGTGGATTTACTTGCAATCTCTCCCGCAACGGCTCGACGAGATATTACGAAGCTGGATCAGCAAGGTAAGCTGAAAAAAATTCGCAATGGTGCAGAAGCGATCAATATGATTACCCCTTTGATAGAAGAAAATATCATTAATCATTTTGATGAGAAGCAACGCATCGCCAAGGCTGCGGCAAAGCTGTGCAAAAACGGTGAGAGCGTTATTTTAACTTGCGGTTCAACAATGCAGCTGTTAGGCAAACAATTAGCAGGAGAAAAGGTGCAAATTATCACCAACTATATTCCTCTCGCCAATTATTTAATTGAACAGCAGCATTCGGATCTCGTCATTATGGGAGGGCAATATAACAAAGAAAAATCCATCACCTTATCGCTCAATCAACAAAATGAAACGAACTATTCTGCTCATATTATGTTCACCAGCGGTAAAGGCTTTACCCGTGATGGCTTATTCAAAACCGATATGATTATTGCAACCTCAGAACAGCAGCTTTCTTCCAAAGCAGAAAAATATGTTGTTTTACTTGATAGCTCAAAATTGGGCAAACAAGTAGGAATGTTATTCACCCAATTACATAACATTGATTTATTAATTACTGGCAAAGAAGCAGATCCGCAAATCATTGAGCAATTAACCGCAGCGGGGCTTGATATTATTCTCGCATAAAGTGCGGTCTTAATTTCATCTGATTTTTTCCTTTGCCAGAGCCAATAGGAATAGAAATCAAATGAGAAAACACAAACTCGGCATTTATGAAAAAGCCTTACCGAAAAATCTTAGCTGGCAAGACAGGCTGTCTATCGCGAAAGCCTGTGGCTTTGATTTTGTGGAGATGTCCATTGATGAAACCGATGAACGTCTAAGCCGTCTTGATTGGACGAAAGCCCAACGCCTCGAGCTGGTACAAGCGGTTCTCAACACAGGCATCACCATTCCTTCAATGTGCCTTTCGGGGCATCGCCGTTTTCCTTTTGGCAGCCACGATGAAGCCACTCGGCAAAAAGCCTATGAAATCATGGAAAAAGCCATTCAGTTGGCGGTAGATTTAGGCATTCGCACCATTCAACTGGCGGGCTATGATGTGTATTACGAAGAGCAAGACGCCGGCACAATCGAACGCTTCCAACAAGGGCTAGAATGGGCGGTAGAACTCGCCGCCAGCAATCAAGTTACCCTCGCTGTGGAAATTATGGACACCCAATTTATGAGTTCCATCACCCGTTGGAAAAAATGGGACGACTTGCTTCGTTCCCCTTGGTTCACCGTTTATCCCGACCTTGGCAATCTCAGTGCGTGGAATGACAACGTAGCAGAAGAGCTGAAACTTGGCATTGACAAAATTTCTGCTATTCACTTGAAAGATACCTTCAAAGTTACCCCAAGCTGTGCAGGGCAGTTCCGTGATGTGCCATTTGGCGAGGGCTGCGTGGATTTTGTCGCCTGTTTTAAAACCTTAGCAGAGCTGAATTATCGCGGTGCATTTTTGATTGAAATGTGGACAGAAAAAGCCGATGAACCGATTGCTGAAATTATCAACGCACGCCGTTGGATAGAACAAAAAATGTTAGAAGGAGGATTTCAATGTTAGCCGAATTACGCGAAAAAGTCTTGCAAGCCAACTTAGCCTTGCCAACACATCATTTGGTTACCTTTACTTGGGGAAATGTGAGCGAAATTGACCGCACTTTAGGGCTGGTCGCCATCAAGCCCTCTGGCGTGGATTATGAAACAATGACTGCAGACGACATCGTGATTGTGGACGTGAACACGGGCGAGCGAGTGTGGGGAACGAAAAAGCCCTCTTCCGACACAGCCACCCACCTTGAGTTATATCGCCAATTCCCCGAAATCGGCGGCATTGTGCATACTCATTCTCGCCATGCCACCCTATGGGCGCAAGCGGGACTTGATTTGCTCCCTCTCGGCACAACCCACGCCGATTATTTCTACGGCAGCATTCCTTGTACCAGACAAATGACCCCACAAGAAATCGCAGGTGACTATGAACTGGAAACGGGCAAAGTGATTGTGGAAACCTTCCGCACTCGTCAAATCGAAGCGAAAGATGTGCCAGCGGTGTTAGTCAATTCGCACGGGCCTTTTGCTTGGGGAACGGATGCCGATAATGCGGTGCATAATGCCGTGGTGTTGGAAGAAATTGCTTATATGAACCTTTTCAGCCGTCAACTCAACCCAAACCTCGCCCCAATGCAACAGGAATTATTAGACAAACATTATTTGCGTAAACACGGCAAAAATGCGTATTATGGGCAATGAAAACTCATTGAAGAAAAGGATAGAAAAATGAATTATCAAGTTGTGGCTTTTGATCTCGATGGTACATTGCTCAATTCGCAAGGGCAAATTTTAGCGGAAAATAAGCAAGCCATTGCTCAGTTAAAACAACAGGGGATCAAAGTAATGTTGGTCACGGGGCGACATCACACGGTGGTGATTCCCTATTATGTGGAGCTAGGGCTAGACACGCCAATTATTTGTTGTAACGGCACTTATGTTTATGATGTGCAAAATGATGAAGTGTTGGCAGCTAATCCACTTTCTCAGCAACAAGCCCAGCAAATTTTGGATACCGCAACGAAACATCATTGCCATTTATTGATGTATTCCCGCAATGCGATGAACTATGCGGAACTCAATCCGCATATGGAAAAATTCCTAAAATGGGTGGCGAGTTGCCCTGAGAATGTTCGCCCACTTGTGCGAAAAGTAGAGAGTATTCAAGAGGTTATCAATCACGATACACCAATTTGGAAATGCGTCATCAGCGCACCAAATCGAGCCATTATGGAAAACGTCATCGCGGATTTACCCGTAGAACAATTTAGCTGTGAATGGTCGTGGGTGGATCGAGTGGATATTGCCAACGCGGGCAACACCAAAGGATCAAGATTACTAGAGGTGCTACACCAATGGAAAATTTCCCCACAACAGGTCATCGCCTTTGGTGATAATCACAACGACATCAGTATGCTCACCACCGTAGGGTTAGGTGTTGCAATGGGTAATGCGGAAGAGGAAGTCAAACATCAAGCCAAGCTTACCACAACGAGCAATGATGAAGCGGGGATCGCACAGCTATTACAACAATATTTCAACGCTTAACGTTAATAAAACCGCTGAATATTTTCAGCGGTTTTCTTTATTCGCAACTTTCTAACATTAACCCAAACCAATCTTGCATTGTTTTGCTCATCGCGTTTAAGTCCAATTGCACTAATTCTTGTTCGCTTAGCACGCGTTGCCAGTATTTATCTTCTTGCTTAAAGCCATAATCGTTACCGTAAATGCTTTCGTACAAGATGGCAAAGCATTTTTGTTGAATGGCTTCTTCATCATCTGTGCCTTTTTCATTTTTGAGTGCTTTGAAATAATGGCTAAGATTCGTTGTTAGCACTAAGCAAGGGGATTGTTGGGCTTGAACATAGGCTTCAAGATAACATTGTAATTGGGTAAGTGCGGTGCTTTTTGGCAGAATTTTAAACCGCACTTGTTCACCTTTTGCATAACTATGGGAGGGGGCGACATTTTCTTGTGTAGCACATTGCACTAAATAATAGATCCAGTTTTCAATCAGATCTTTATCGCGGATTTTCCCACCCACACGCCAAGTAACGCGTTCCATCAAACCATTAGCTAGAGGATAAAGTTTATCTAATACGCCGTTTAAGATTAATGTTTGTGTAGATAAGTTAAAGCTGAGATCGATAGGTACGCTTATGCTTTCTTTTGTTAAATATTCGGCGACTTGCTCTTTAATTCCCAAAATATTTTGGCTAATTTGTTGCTCATACACTTGAGCAAAATTTCCTCTTGGCATAATGCCTTTTATTTTCAATTGAGCAAAGAAATCCGCTAGTTCATCATCAGCCAAATACAATAAGGTTTGATTGATATGAAATAATTCCAAATGATCTAAACTAAAATTTTCTGTTTCAGCTAAAGCTAGCTCATCATTTTTTAAATAAACGCCAAGCACCTGTTCTAAGAAGAATTTTACTGGGTGCTGAACAAAACGGATTAACTGGGTTAATTCTACGTCTTTTATTTGAGTTAAATTATTTAATGGTTGGATAAACCCCAGCTCGTCTTGAATTGTTTTATTGACTAATGGCAACCATTTATGAGAGAAAGTGCGGTGATTTTTTTCGAAGTTTTTCTCGCTAAATGCCGTCATTGGGTGATGGGTAATCAGTTTGTTTCGCCAATACTCATTGGAATCCGGCTGTGATGGCTCTTCATCTGAAACAAGATTTTCTGCAATATAATCAATAAGCTGATTAACCAATACGGAAGGTTCTTTGGGGGCGTCATCAATAATTGAATGCCCAACATAGCTGAGATAAAAGTAATCTTGTGCAGATACCAACGCTTCAAGGAATAAATAACGATCGTCATCACGTTTAAAACGATCCCCTTTTTGGTGATGATATTGCATTAAATCAAAACTATTTGGTGTAGTTTGGCGTGGGTATTCTCCTTCATTCATTCCTAATAAGCATACCACCCGAAAAGGAATTGAACGCATAGGTAATAAGGTGCAAAAATTTACTTTTCCTGCTAAAAAACGCAAGTTATTTGGATTTTCCTGCAAGTAATCCGCCAACGCTTCCACAACAACTTCAGCACAAAGCGGTTGTGTAAATTTCACGTTCATTAAAGGCTCAATAAAGCGTTCAATGCAATCGGTTAAATACCATTGCGTCTCTTGGCTAGTTTCATCAAAATGAAAAAATGTTTCGACTAACTGTGATAATGCTTGCTGCCATTTTTCAATAGGATGATCCATACAAAGGGTTTGGTGCCATTGATAAAGTTGCTCAATCAACTCTGCCAAATACCCCGCTAATTGCCCTTTTAGCCCATAACTATTATCAAAACCAAGACTATCTTGCCAAATACCATTTTCCTCTCGCATAGCATAACCAAGTAGCATACGTTCAAGCCCAGCTTTCCAAGCGTTGTAATTGTCTTGTTGTGTACCAACATATTTTTCTAAACCAAAACGTATTCCTGAGTTCTTTACCCAATGATGAATGTAAGGTAAATCTTCCAGCTCAATATTAAAACGAGATCGAATACTTGGAATATCAAGGAAATCTAGCACATCTTGTGCGGTAAAAAGGCTTTCTTTTAAGGCGAGTAATTTCAGAAATGCAGACACTATGACATTATTTTCAACGATTTTATTATCGGAAATAGAATACGGAATATGAGGCTCCCCTTGCCCAAACACGGCTCGGATATATGGCGTATATTTATCAATATCAGCAACCATCACGACAACATCTTTTGGTGTGAGGCTAGAATCTTGATTAAATAAATGCAACAAATAATCTTGCAATACTTCGACTTCTCGCATCGCACTATAACAGGCGTGAAGAGAAAAAGAAGCGTCTTGCGGAATAAGGGCTAATTTTTCTGTTCCTGTTGGCGTTAGCGTTAAAATTCGTTGCTGAATTTGATGCAAAAGACTGTCTTCTCTCCGTTCAACATAGGCATTGATTTCATTCCCCTGCAGTTCGGTTAAAAGATAAAGAAAATCCCTGCCCTGCTTTCCCCAAGATGCGAGTAAAGGATTTCCAACCTGTAACAATTCCTGTTCAGCGGTGTACTCATATTGTGCATTATTCAGTTGAGTGAGCTGTTGGCTAGAAAATAAAGGGCTTGATTGTTTGCTTTGATGATCAATGCGGGAACGCAACTGCAATTTTTGCCAATATTGGCGATCCACAATATCTCCCCAATATTCACGGCAAGGATTGGTGAAAAAGAGATGCACCTCACAAAACTCGCTAATGCCTTTGAGTATTTCTAAATAGACTTTGGGTAATGCTGAAATACCAAAAACAAAAATTCGCTTCGGCAATTTTACCACCGCTTTTTGTGCTAATAATTGCAAAAAGCGTTGATGCAAAGAAGCACGATGCCAGCGTGTTTCATTCTGATTTTCTTGCTGAATTTCGGCGATTAACGCACGCCATAAGATCCCTTGCCATTCAATATGCTGCTCAATTTGCTCAACTAATTGCCCCTGATTTTCGTTATGTTGTGAAAGAATTTGTTGAATGATTTTATTGTTATCACCTTGTTCCCAAGCATTGATCCAATCGGGGCGATAGACTAAATATTGGTCAAATAAATCGGCGACCTTTTCAGCCAGTTGATACTGTTTTTGTTGTACCGATTGCGGAGCGGCTCGTAAATAATGACGCAAAGGGGAAAACGCTTGTTGCGATAAATGTTGTGGAATTAATCTCATTAAACGCCATACCATTTGCTCTTTAGAAAATTGATTTTGTTGGCTAATATCCAGTAAATTATCGCGATAAAGCTGCCAAATAAAGGTAGAAGGCATAGGAAATTGCAAATTTGCTGAAATTCCCTGTTTATCCGCAATCTGCCATTGTAGCCACTGAGCCATACCAGGGCTTTGTACCAGAATAACTTCTGATTGCAAGTGATCTGCCAGAGGTTCCCTAGTCATTAAATGTAAAAGAATTTCTTTTTGCACTTCTAGCAAATTGGAATAATAAACGGTAAACACGGACAATCCTTTTATAAACGTACATTCCCAGTGGGATAATGCACTGTAACTTGATTTCCATCGCAAGAAATATGGAAAATAATGTGGTTCTGTTCAATTTGAGACTGGCAATCTAGCCCCATAAGCCGACGCTGCTGTTGATTATTTGCAATAGACCAAGCTTGTAAATCTTGGAAAATTCTCACCGCACTTTGTCGCTGATGTGAAAGCCACTGATTAACGGAAAGAAAAATACCACTAAACAACGTTAAAGTCACCAGCAAAGAAAACAAATTCATTCCTTTATATTTTAACAATCTATAAGGTTTCAAAATCATTCCAACTCCGTTTTGCTAAACGCCAGAAACGATAATGCTCTACGACCTCATTAATCACGTTTTTATTATAGATTAACTTAATCTCATCGCTGATAATTAATTTCCCTTTTGTAATCACCGCCCCTCGAATTTCACCTTGCCCGCGGATAATAAGATCACCTTCTGACACAATAACCGCTTTAATATTTCCTGTGATATCCCATTCTTTCATAGGCGTTGAAAACCAATATAATGAATGGTGGTTTTTATCGAATTGCTTTAGCTTATCGGCAAAAAGTGAAAGAGATGAGGGGGAGAAATAAACATTAAAATCTCCTTCATTCATTGATTTATTCGGGATATTCCTAAATAGTGAGATGCGTTCGCACCAAGAAAAATGTGAAGTGCGGTCATTTTTTTCAGTATTTTTGAAAACAAGATGATAAATACTGCTTGGATAATCAATGGGTAATTGTTCACAGGTTTGGCTCGCCTGCGTTCTACTCATCTCAATTAAAGTTAAATCATTTTTGAAATAGTGCTGTTTTTGTACATTCATTGCTAAGTACAAATGCAAGATTTCTTGATTAAAGAACATAGTAATCATTAATAATGAGCTAATTAAAATTAGTAAACTAAGCGTTGCAATCCCTTTTTGAACAATCATATCAGCGACCTTGATTAAGCAATGGAATAACAATATGGCTTTTATACTGGATATGCGGTTGTTTGACTAAATATCCCATAAGATGGGCTTCAATTAATTCTCCTTCTTTTATCCATTGTAAGAAAAACTGAGAAATGGCAATTTCTTTGTTATCAAATAAATCCACCCATCCTCCTTTTTCGCATGCAGGTTGCTGAGTATAAGTTCGACATTGTTCTTGAGAACATTCCTGATTTACCGTATTTTTATAAGTTAAACGGGTTTCTAACATTTTTTTATTTAAGCGATAACCAAATAACTCACGTTCAATCTCTCTTACTTGATTTTTTCCATCTTGAATGCAAAGCCCTTTGGTATAAGTTGAGCCAATACAGCCAGAACTATCTAAATCATAGAAAAAAAGTACACAACTTCCCAGTGGCTCCCCTGAAACTTGGCTAATCAATACGCTTGTTCCTTTGTCATCCAATTCAAAAAAAGGAAAATTGGAAACTTGCAGTTTTTCTGTAACCGCCCGAAATCCAGAACGCCGTAAATCTTTCGCCATTAATTGAAGAACGCGTTCAATTTCATTTTGTAAATATAATTGCATTCGCATTTCTTGGTTTTGCTTTTGGCTATAGGTATAAAAAGAAAAAATAATGATTAATAAGAAAGAAGATAAAGAAATAGAAAGCATTAAAGACAATAAACTCTGCCCTTTAACATAACGACGATACATTTACTTATCTCCACAAGCACTCAAAGAAGAGATATCTTTTAATTTTAAACTTCCTACATTAAAAAATGAAAAAAGCGTTCGTTTATCCCCAGCTTGCAAAAGGAAACAATCTGATTGCACGGTATTCCGAATACCGCTCAGTCTTGCCATTTCTTTAGGATAATAGTTTTTACTTATAATCATTGTTTCTTGCGGGAACATCGGCGTATAAATATTAACCATTAATTCATTGGAACAATATTGGGGCTGTAAACAATTACAGATTTTATCTTGTTTTATTTGAGCAGAAATACACCATTTCTTACTAAGGAGATCACGATTTGCAACTAAAAACCATATGTCATTAGAGTTTTCGACTCTACTTTGAATATAACGTAAAAAAAGATAAAGCCTATGCTGCTCTTTTTCAAGCACCGCTTCATTATGATTTTGTTGCCAAATTGGCAATGCCATTAATAGTAATATGCTTAAAATTAATAATGAAATCAATGATTCAAGCAATGTAAAACCTTTTACATTCATACCTAAAATACTAATGTTTTATACCGCACTTTTATATATTCTACTTTAGCAAGTGCGGGGATTTTTAAATATGAAAATAAACTATTATTGCGATACAGATCGCAAAAACAATTTGTAAAAATAATTATTTCACCGAAGATAATTTATCAAAACTCTTAGACTAATACGATAGGAGTATTTGGTGGGTCGTGAAGGATTCGAACCTTCGACCAACGGATTAAAAGTCCGCTGCTCTACCGACTGAGCTAACGACCCTAATTTTTTAGGAAGTCACATTTGATTGGTGGGTCGTGAAGGATTCGAACCTTCGACCAACGGATTAAAAGTCCGCTGCTCTACCGACTGAGCTAACGACCCAACATTCTTGTTGCGTAACGGGGGCTTATGATACTGTTTTTATTTTAATAATCAATAAAAATTTTTAGTTTTTTGTTTATTTGAACGAATAAACAACAAATGAGATTGTTCGAGCCTAATTGTGGTGATGGATATAAAAAAACCGAGTGTTAAAACTCGGTTTTTGGGAAAAATAAGAAATTAGTATGCAAGTACCGCACGACGGTTTTTCGCATAGGCTGCTTCGGTGTGACCTAGCTCAGCAGGTTTTTCTTCACCGTAAGAAACAGTTGAAAGCTGAGTAGCTTGAACGCCTTTTGCAGATAAGTAGTTAGCTACCGCATCGGCACGACGTTGACCTAATGCAATGTTGTACTCTGGGGTACCACGTTCGTCAGTATTACCTTCAACTAATACTTTAGATGCTGGAGTCGCTGTTAAATAAGCGGCGTGGGCATCTAAAATTTGTTGATATTCGCCTTCGATATTGTATTTATCAAAACCAAAGTAAACGGTATTGTAACGTTGTTGTAAATCTTGAACAGAGTAACCACCGAAAGTTTGAGCAACAGTTTCGGTATGTTTTGATGAACTACAAGCAGCTAATACAGCAACACTACCAGCTACAATCAATAATTTTTTAAAGTTTTTCATTAAACTTCTCCTAGTTTTTATGTAAATATGGGGACCAAGCTGGAAATTTAACTTGCCCATCACTTCCTAGTAGACGTGCTTTAAAACGCCCATCAGCCGAAACTAATTGTAGCACCTTTCCTAGGCCTTGTGTAGAACTATAAATAATCATAGTTCCGTTAGGCGATAAGCTTGGCGTTTCATCTAAAAATGTTGAACTTAGCATTGTTGTTTCACCTGTTTTAAGGTCTTTCTTCATAATATGATCAGCGGAGATCATAATTAATATGTTTCCATCAGAAGAAATCTGTCCATTATAAGTTCGTGTACCATCACTCAATATTATTACTTCACTACCATTAGCACTCATTTGATATACTTGTGGAGAACCGCTTCTATCTGAGGTAAAAATGATAGACTGCCCATCGGGTGACCAAGAAGGTTCTGTATTGTTTCCCGAACTACGGGTTAATTGCGAAATTTGCCCGCTAGCTAAATCCATTACATAAATATTCAATGTTCCATCTTTTGAGGATGCAAAAGCTAGTTTTGAACCATCAGGAGAGAAAGCAGGTGCACCATTATGCCCTTTGAAAGATGCCACCACGCGGCGAGATCCAGAAAGCAAATCTTGCACCACGAGTTGAGATTTGCGATTTTCAAAAGAAACATAGGCTAATTTATTGCCATCTGGCGACCAAGCTGGTGACATTAATGGTTGTGAACTTTGTGTTACGATAAATTGATTATATCCATCGTAATCCGCAACTCGCACTTGATAAGGCTTTGAACCTCCATTTTTTTGTACAATATAGGCAATTTTTGTCCTAAATGCTCCCCGAATGCCCGTGAGCTTTTCAAATACTTCATCGCTCACTGTATGAGCACCAAAACGGATTGCACTTGCAGGTACAGCATATTGATTTTGAGCTAAAACAGCTCCAGCAATGCCCGAAGCACCAATCGTATCAACAAGCTGGTAAGCAATACTATACCCATTACTATTTGGTGTAACTTGACCAACAACAATGGCATCAATGCCCAAAGATGACCAAGCTTCAGGATTGACCTCTGAAGCCGAAGTAGGCAGCTGTGGCATTTTTGATACAGAAATCGGATTGAATTTTCCGCTATTGCGTAAATCTGCTGAAATAATGTCAGCTACATCGGTTGGCATTGAATCCACACCATTCCACTTAAATGGTACAACTGCGATTGGACGAGCA
Organism: Avibacterium paragallinarum; assembly: GCF_900450705.1. Taxonomy (GTDB): domain Bacteria; phylum Pseudomonadota; class Gammaproteobacteria; order Enterobacterales; family Pasteurellaceae; genus Avibacterium; species Avibacterium paragallinarum. The sequence continues at coordinate 189,278 of NZ_UGHK01000001.1, read as the reverse complement.
CCATCCACTCCTTCATCAATAACGATACGAACTTCATCATTAGCAACGGCAACCTTTGCTAATAATAAGTACGCCATCATTATGAATTTTGTCATTTTATGGATCACTTTCATTTAATTCACCTTGGGTTTACTTATTCACGCCAATTATTTCCAATCAAAATCAATAATTGGTGCTTTATATTTACTATAAATAGCTTCTGAAGGAGCAGCGGGGACTTTTTTCGTTCTGGCGACAGCAATCATTGCTGCGGAACAAATATCATCAGGTCCAGAAACACGCTGGTAGTTAGAAATCGTACCATCGCGTTCCAGTTGAATGCGAATTCGACAAACTTTTCCTCTAAAGCTAGGATCTGTCAAAAAGCGACGCTGGATTTCTTTTTTGATCACGCCTGCATAACGATCACCAATTTTGACACCATCACCGGCACCTGACGCAGCACCGTTACCTTGACTGCCTGCATTATTCGTATTACTGCCAACCGTTGCACTTCCGCCAATATCACCGCCATTAAGAAAATCATCTAATGCCGCTTGCTGAGCTTTACGTTTTTCCGCCTCCACTTTTGCCTTCGCTTCTGCTTTGGCTTTTTCTGCCTTAGCTTTCGCTTCGGCTTTTGCCTTTGCGTCTGCCTCGGCTTTGGCTTTCGCTTTCGCCTCTGCGGCTGCTTTTTCGGCTTTCGCTTTTGCGTCAGCCTCCGCCGCCGCTTTTAGCTTCGCTTCTTGTTCGGCTTTCTGCTGAGCTTTTTTGGCTTCTTCCACCGCTTTTGCTTTGGCTTCTTCTTCCGCTTTTTTTGCCTGTGCGGCTAGGCGTTTTGCCTCTGCTTCGGCTTTTAATCTTGCGGCTTCCGTCTCTTGTTTGGCTTTAGCTTCTTGCTGCTTTTCTAAAGCAATGCGAGCTTGTTCTTCGCGTTGTTTTTGCTGTTCAGCTAGACGCTCTTGTTGCTTCTGAGCTTCAAGCTGTTTTTGTTGCTCAATTTGTTTTTGTCGCTGTTCCTCAAGGTGCTTCTGGCGAGCAAGCTCTTGTTGGCGTTTCTGCTCTTCCAATAAGGCTTGCTTTTGTGCTTGCGGATCGGGTTCTTGTTGTTTCGGCTGAGTTGGCTTCTCTGCTTGCCCTTTTTTCTGCTGTTGCAAACGCCCCCATTCTTGAGCCGCTGCCCCCGTGTTCACCATTACGGCACTGATTGCTTCGCCATCACCTTCGCCGCCACCCATTATATCCATTTTGTAATAAAGCGAGCCAAATATCAGCAAACCAAATAAAATAATGTGCAGAATAAGAGAAAGGGTAATTGAGCCAATATCGTTCTTTCGTTGATGATTACGCACAATAGACCTACTTACCTTAAATTGGGTTTGTCATTAATCCAACAGATTTGATCCCTGCTAGATGAAGTAAATTCAGTGCTTTAATCACTTCTTCATAAGGCACATCTTTCGCTCCGCCAACCAAGAACATTGTATTACTGTCTTTGTCATATTCTTGCTTAGCCATTTGCGTAACTGCCTCTTCACTGAGGTTTTCGCTCCGCTCGCCGTTAATGGAAAGGCTATATTGCCCGATGCCCGATACTTCTAAAATAACGGGGATTTTATCTTCATTGGAAACACTTTGGCTTTCTACCGCATCGGGCAATTCCACTTGCACGCTTTGCGAGATGATGGGGGCGGTTGCCATAAAAATAAGCACTAAAACCAGCAAAACGTCCAAGAAAGGGACGATGTTGATTTCTGATTTAATATCACGACGTTTACGACGTTTACGACGGTATGACATAATTGCCTCTAAAAAACTTGTTAAAAACTGACCGCACTTTTACGGCGAAACTTATTGATGTTTGCCAAAAACTTGACGGTGTAAAATTGTGGTAAATTCGTCAATGAAGTTGCCATAATTTTGCTCAAGTTTATTCACGCGTAAACTTAAACGGTTGTAAGCCATTACCGCAGGAATGGCAGCAAATAAGCCAATCGCTGTTGCGATCAAGGCTTCTGCAATCCCTGGGGCGACCATCTGCAAGGTGGCTTGTTTTGCACCGCTTAATGCCATAAAGGCGTGCATAATCCCCCAAACTGTACCAAATAAGCCGATATAAGGGCTAAGTGAAGCCACGGTGGCGAGGAAAGGAATGCGATTTTCGACTTCTTCTACTTCGCGGTTCATTGCCAAATTCATTGCTCGTGAGCTTCCTTGAATAATGGCTTCTGGCACGTATGGATTCGCTTTTTGCAAGCGTGAAAACTCTTTAAAGCCCACATAAAAAATTTGCTCGCTGCCCGTTAAGCCATCACGACGATTAGACAGCCCTTCATATAATTTGTTGAGATCTTCGCCAGACCAAAAGCGATCTTCAAAGGTGGCAGAATCTTTCAACGCTTTACTTAATACACGGCTACGTTGAATAATGATCGCCCACGAGATAATCGAAAAGGCAATTAAAATCACAATTACAAGTTGAACAACAACGCTTGCTTTCAAAAAAAGTTCCAAAAAGTTTAATTCACTGGTCATTAAATCGCTCCCAAAAACACGGATATATCCTCGTTAGCGTTCAAAATAAGGTAAGCAAATCCCCTATCATTTTGAAAACTAAAGAAAATAAATTTATGCCTTAAATGCGGCTTTGGTTTCCTCAGGGATTGCCGCGGGTTTCATTTTGCTGAGATCCACACAAGCCACTTTCACTTCAGCCGTGCAAATCACTACGTTATCTCGTTTGATTTGTTGTGAAAACAAAATCGTTGCCCCTTTGATGCCACTGACTTTCGTTTCCACCATTAATAAATCATCTAGCTTGGCAGCAAGACGATAATCAATTTGCATTGTTTTGACAACAAAGGCGTAATTCCGTTCATTCAGCAAATGCTGTTGCGAAAAGCCGAGTTGTCGTAAATATTCTGTTCTTGCACGTTCAAAAAAATGCAAATAGCGTGCGTGATACACCACACCGCCTGCATCAGTATCTTCATAATACACTCGAATGGGCATTAAATTGTCTTGCATTATGGCTCAATATTATTGCCGTTAGATTTCAACATAACTCCGCGTTATCGTGAATTTTAACGACGATTTTTAGGGTTGAAAATTGGCGTATTGTAGAGTGCTTGTGGTGGATTAGCAAGCAATAAAGTGCGGTCATAAAAGAAAAGGATTTTATCGCTTCGTCAATGATGTTGTAGAAAACCGTTCTTGGGTAGAAATTGCCAATGGCGATTGATACGCCGTAGAAAGGGTATGATATTTACTCGTCTATGCAAAATAATCGCCCAATCCCCACTGCGGTGGTATTGTCCAATCTACGAGAGGCAATTTTGTTTTATACGATGGCTTTCTCATTGCGAAAAAACCTTGCAAAAATTGACCGCACTTTCGTTTTGGTGAATTTGTTTTAATGAAGAAGATTTTGCCCAAACGTGATAAGGGCGACGGCATAACCAAGATAAGGAAAAAAAAGACATTGCCAAATTGTCGCTTTGATTTCAAAGCCTATGCCGTGAATCCATAAAATAACGGTTGCCCACAAAATTAATATTACCCAGTAAGGCGAAGCACTTCTTAATGCGGTGGCAAACTCATTCACATTAAAGAAAAAGCAAAGGGTTAAGCCAATCGCTAAAATGAATGAAAGGGCTCGCCACGAGCCCTTATTAACAAAAGAATACGCTTGATGGATCATTCTTTACTCATCAAATTTGCCAGTCTTTTCAATACTGATGGTAACCACCACACTTAGCATAATGGCAAATAAAACGCCCACTACCCATAAAACATAAAACATAATGTTGCTCCTTAGTATAATGAGTTTTTATTTTCTTCAATGTAATCGCTATCTAAGCGACCAAACATTTTGATATATGACCAAATGGTGTAAGACAGTAAAATTACTACAAACACTAAGGCAAGGCCTAACATTAATGTGAGAGTTAATTTACTGGATGTTGAATCCCACATTAAGAGGCTCATATCAGGGTGAGAGCTTGACGGCATTACAAATGGGAACATTGCGATACCGCAAGTTAAAATCACGCCAGCCATTGTCAATGAAGAAAATAAGAAGGCAAAACCACAGCGATTTGCTTTAGAAGCAAGCACATTCAATAACGCACCGCCAACGGCTAAAGCTGGGAAGAGGAATAACACTGGGGCATCAAAATAATTTTTGAACCAAGCGCCTGCTTCAATCGCCACTTGTTTATTGAGTGGTGATGATGGTGCATTGTGATCAACCACGCTGGTTACTACATAGCCATCTTTGAAATAAAGCCAAATGCCCGCCAACACGAAGGTGATTAAAGTTGCCATTGCACCCACTTGGGTAATCACACGAGCACGCTCACGCAATTCGGAAGTGGTTTTTAATTGCAACCACGCACCACCTTGTGTCACTAACATTGATAAGCTGATTAATCCACAAAGTAAAGCAAATGGATTAAGTAATTCAAAGAATGAGCCAGTATAGAAAATTTGGTGCATATCATTGAAATAGAATGGTACACCTTGTAATAAGTTACCAAAAGCCACGCCGAATACGACTGATGGCACAAATCCGCCAATAAATAAGCCCCAATCCCAAGCTTTACGCCATGTAGGGTTATCAATTTTAGCACGGTATTCTAAACCTACTGGACGGAAAAATAGTGCACCTAAAACAAGGATCATTGCAATATAAAAGCCAGAAAAAGAAGTGGCATATACTGATGGCCAAGCGGCAAACATTGCTCCTCCAGCAGTGAGTAACCATACTTGGTTTCCATCCCAATGAGGAGCAATGGAGTTAATCATAATGCGTTTTTCCACTTCTTTTTTCCCAGCAAATGGTAAAAGTGTCAAAACTCCCATATCAAATCCATCGGTTACTACAAAGCCAATTAGTAATACACCAACGAGAACCCACCAAATAAAACGTAGAAATTCGTAATCAATCATAGTTAGGCTCCTGATTATTTAGATGATTGTTCAAAATAGTAACGGCCTGTTTTTAATGCACTTGGACCAAGACGACCATATTTAAACATTAAATACATTTCTACTATTAAGAAAATGGTATAAAGAGTGCAGATTAAACCAATAGAGAACCAAAGATCTCCTGTGGTTAAATTTGATGCGGCTACGCCAACTGGTAATGTATCGTAAATCGCCCAAGGTTGTCGGCCGTATTCGGCTAAGAACCAGCCACTTTCAATTGCAAACCAAGGTAGTGGAAGCCCCCATAATAAGGCTTTTAATAATAATCGACTACGTCCTACAGTTTTACGTGCATTTTGAATTACTGCAGCAAGCATTAAAATTAAGATTAAACCGCCAGCAGCCATCATTATACGGAATGACCAGAAAGTGGGTCCGACATTAGGTACTGTATCGGCTACTGCTTGTTTAATTTGTGATTCTGTTGCATCAACGACTTTGTCTGTATAGCGTTTTAATAGTAAGCCATAACCAAGATCACCACGCACTGCATCAAATTGTGCTTTGGTTTCTTCATTGACTTGACCTGCTTTTTTCTCTGCTCTTAATTGCTCAAGCAAACCATAAGCCACCATACCTTGACGAACACGTTGTTCATTCACCACTAAAATATCGTTGATCCCTGCAAAGGTTTTATCCAATGAGCGGGTTACGATAATCCCTGCAGCGTAAGGAATTTGTAAGGCAAAATCATTATGTCTTTCTGCTTGATTTGGCACAACAATCATATTCCAGTTAGCTGGTGCAGGTTCAGTATGCCATTCACCTTCCATTGCCGCTAATTTCATTGGTTGTTTTTGACCGATTTCATAACCAGATTCATCTCCCATAATTAGCACAGAAACTACAGCGATAATACCGAATACGGAAGCGACAGAGAAAGAGCGTTTAGCAAAGCCAATATCACGACCTTTCAAAATATAATAAGCACTAATGGCTAAGACAAAGAATGCTCCTGAAACATAACCAGCGGATAGGGTATGTAAAAATTTACTTTGAGCCACAGGATTTAACCAAAGATCCATAAAGCTAGTCATTTCCATTCGCATTGTTTCAAAGTTAAACTCTGATCCCACTGGTGCTTGCATCCAACCGTTGGCTACTAAAATCCACATTGCAGAGAGATTTGAACCAAATGCTACGCAATAAGTTGTAAGTAAATGTTTTCCTTTTGATAAACGATCCCAACCAAAGAAGAACAATCCAACAAATGTTGATTCTAGGAAGAATGCTAATAAGGCTTCAATCGCTAATGGGGCACCGAAAATGTCACCCACATAGTGTGAATAATACGACCAGTTTGTCCCAAACTGGAATTCCATTGTAATCCCAGTCGTTACCCCTAGAGCAAAGTTAATACCGAATAACTTCCCCCAAAATTTTGTCATATCTTTATAAATTTCTTTGCCTGTTGCCACATAAAGGGTTTCCATAATCACAAGGATAAAGGATAGCCCTAAAGTCAATGGCACAAACAAAAAGTGATAGAGTGCAGTTAATGCAAACTGCAATCTAGAGAGTTCAACAACGTCTAACATCTCGACTCCTTGTAAATGCTACAAGTTTTTTATTAATGATTACTAAGTAATCATCCCCCAATTTTCTTAAAGGTATTCCTTTAAGTTATTACTGAAATTGAATTATCTTCATCGGTTTTTGCTTAGTTAGCGAATTATTATAGATAACTCAAGGTCGCTATGTATTCTACTACTAAAAGTGAGGATAAAAAATAGTGAATAATGCAAGATGGATCACATTTTTAGATTTATATCAAAAATGGGAGTAGAGGATTACTGTATTATTTTTTGATCATAATCAAATTATGGTTTTCTTTGGTTTTGATAAGTAAACATTTTTATATGTGTTCTTGGAATGAAAAATATTGAGAACTAGATTTTAAGATAAAATTTTGCCATTATTTGCATTTATATGTTTGGGTTAAATTAGGTCGTTTGAATATGAAACGTTTTTTAATTGGAACAATAGGAATTATGTCGTTTTTTTTGGGGGAACCTCTTTTTGCTATACAGCAATCAGGACACTTTCATTCTCCTATACAACAATGTGTAAAATTTTTTCAAGAAATTGAGGATCTTATTACTGAAGCAGAAAAGCAGCCAAGTACTCATATGCAGTTAGGAGTAATTAGGAATAAATTTGAGCAAGGCAAAAAAGAGATTTTGGAAATGGGGGAAGAATTACAGGCTAAAAGTTGTGAAATTGGTCTAGAGAAGCTACTTGGTCATAAAAATACGGATATGTAAAACCAGCTTGTGAGGTGAACACAAGCTGGTTTAGCACTATTCTTGTAGGATGACTTTACCAATATAGCTTAAATTTCGATAACGTTGAGCGTAATCAATGCCGTAGCCTACTACAAATTCGTCCGGAATCGTAAAACCAACCCAATCAACGGGAACTTCAACTTCACGGCGAGAAGGCTTATCTAATAATGTACAGATCCTTAATGATGCAGGATCGCGTAATTTGAGGATTTCACGCACTTTCTGCAAGGTGTATCCCGTATCAATAATGTCTTCTATGATCAACACCTGTTCGTTTTTAATATCGCCGTCAAGATCTTTGCTGATCTTCACATCGTGATTTGTCGTCATTCCGCTGCCATAGCTTGCAGTGGTCATAAATTCCACTTCCACAGGCAAATTAATCGCACGCACAAGATCCGCCATAAACATAAATGAACCACGCAACAGCCCAACCACAATGAGTTTTTCTACGTTTTGCTGTTGGTAATAGCCCGTGATTTCGTTCCCCAATTCAAGAATTCTTGAACGTACTTCTTGCTCTGAAATAAGCACATCAACATAATGTTTTTTCATCATTAATTTACCTTTCGCCACACGTTACAAAGTGCGGTGTGATTTTCGTTTAAAACGGCAAGATTGTAACAAAAAAAAGCTGAGATTTAAGTCTCAGCTTTTTAAATACCCTAACGAATTTACTTTCTACTCTACTTGTTTGGAGCATCTCAAAATGAAGATTCATTTCTGTAATACTTAACAAACGCGTTCATTCTAGCAAATCAAAAATAAATGTCAATAAGAATTATTCTCATTTGTAAAAATTAATTTCCCGATACTTTCATTCGTTCCAGTAAAATCGATCCCGTTTGAATATTAGAACGATGCTCCACATCATCAGCCACCGCAACAATTTGTTGGAACATTTCGGGTAATTGCCCTGCAATGGTAATTTCCGCCACGGGATACTGAATTTTCCCGTTTTCCACCCAAAAGCCCGAAGCACCACGAGAATAATCCCCCGTAACTAAATTCACGCCTTGCCCCATTAGATCAGTAACGAGTAAGCCCGTTCCCATTTTTTCTAAAAGTGCGGTCAATCCGCCTTGTAAATTTGGCTTAACTAGCCAATTATGAATCCCGCCCGCGTGTCCCGTGCTTGGCATTCCCAATTTCTTTCCGCTATAACTGGTTAAAAGGTAGGTTTGCAAAATCCCCTGTTCGATGATTTCCATATCCCTTGTTCGCACACCCTCACTATCAAAGGGGGAAGAGGCGAGCTTGCCGATAAGATGTGGGCGTTCGCTAATATGAAACCAATCAGGCAAAATCTTATGCCCCAAAGAATCCAATAAAAAACTGGCTTTGCGATACAAACTGCCACCGCTGATCGCCGCGGCTAAATGGCTAATCAATCCCGTTGCCACATCATTGAGAAACACTACGGGGACTTCTTGTGTGGCAATTTTTTGCGGATTTAAACGCGATAAGGCTTTCTTCGCCGCATTTTCCCCCACCCATTCAGGCGTGGATAACTGATCAGGATAGCGGGAAATGGTATATTCATAATCGCGTTCAAGCTGATTATCCTCTCCCGCGATCATTGAGCAAGAAAGAGAATAACGGCTAGACAAATAGCTCTGTAACATTCCATAACTATTGCCATACACTCGCACGCCGATGTGCGAATTAAACGCTGTCCCCTCGCTATTCACAATGCGTTGATCATAATCTAACGCACTTTTTTCTGCTTTCAATGCCAGTGCGGCAGCTTGATCCACGTCAATCTCAGCGGGGTGATACAACGAAAGATCGGGCGCATCAAACGCCATTAACTCGCGATCAGCTAGCCCCGTACAATCATCAGGTGAAGTATATTTTGCAATCGTTAAGGCAGCATCGACAGCATTTTTAATCGCTTCAGGGCGAAGATCAGAGGTGGACGCATTACCTTTCTGCTGCCCCAAATAAACGGAAATGCCCAATGCTCCGTCATTATTAAATTCCACATTTTCAATTTCTTGCAAACGGGTAGAAACAGAAAGCCCATTCACTTTTGTTACGGCAACTTCGGCACTTGCCCCCGCTTTTGTTGCAATATCAATGGCATAGCTCACCGCTTCACGTAATTCTTGTTCTTGCTGTGTTAAAAGTGCGGTCGGATTTTGTTGCATTTTTTTAACCTCTTATCAAAATTTGCGGTATTTTATCCCATTTTTCCTCATCTCGCTAATTCAGCAAAAATTGTGCTAAACTACAGGCTTTCAATGGTGATTTAGGACAAAAATAATGGCAAAACGCAGAAAAGAACAATTTGACTGGGAAGAGGAAGAACAAGAAGAAATTATTTGGGTCAGCAAAAGCGAAATTAAACGCGATGCCGAAGCCCTGAAACAACTTGGCGAAAAATTAGTCAATTTAACGCCAGCAAAATTAGAGAAAATCCCTCTCGCAGAAAATATTCTCGATGCGGTGACATTGGCACAACGTTTACAAAAAGAAGCCAAACGCCGTCAATTACAGTATATAGGCAAATTACTACGTCAAATTGATGTCGAGCCAATCCAAGAAGCCTTAGACAAAATTGAAAATAAACACAGCCAGCAACAAGCCTTGTTGCACAAATTAGAACATTTACGCGATGAACTTATCAGCAAAGACGATGCTCTCTTAAATACGGTGGTTAATGATTACCCCGCTGTGGATCGCCAGCATCTACGCAATTTGATCCGTGCTGCACAAAAAGAAAAAGCCCAAGAAAAACCAGCCAAAGCTTATCGAGAGATTTTTCAATATTTGAAAGTGGTAGTGATGGAAGAGTAGAAATAGAAAATTTATTTTGAATTATGGTTATGTAGAAGAGCAAGCCGATCTTCTACAACTTATTATTAATAAATTAGGAATAGGATGGGGATTTTAGCTAATTTTGTTTCACAGTTTATTTTGTATTATTCTCATTCATTCTTTTTATTAATATGCCGTTTGATGTTTCTACTATAATTAGGTCATCAATATTTTCTATAAGAATATTCGTGTTTTGTGATAAAACAAGGTTATTATGACAATTCTTTACTAAGATATTCCCTTCTAACACATTCCCATCTCTATTTTTATCCCTAATTTTCCAAATTGATTCAAATAATCCGAGATCATCCCATTGAGATGTTAATTCGATCATTTTCATAGAAAAATTAGCTTCAATACATTTTTCTATGACGGCATAATCGATAGATTGAGATTCAGATTTTTCAAAATCCGCTTGATTTGGATAAATAAAGGTAATGTTTTCTATGCTTTTCTCGACTCTATTTTGATATGCAGCACGAACAAAATGATATATTCCGAGACAAAATTGACGAATTGCTTTCAACCAGATTGATGTTTTTAAAATGAAAACTCCAGAGTTCCAAAAATAGTTACCAGCAGATAAATATTGTCTTGCTCGTTCAATATTTGGTTTTTCTACGAATTGTTGAACATCAAAGTAAGAAGAGGCTTTTTTATGCACTTGAATATAGCCATAGGCTGTTTCCGGCTTAGTTGGTCGAATGCCTAAAGTGACTATATGATCATCTTTTGCTAAGTCAATTGCTTGATTAACTGCTTGTATAAAATTCTCATTATTTATAATTAAATGATCGGCTGGGCAGATAATTAGAATAGGATCATTATTTTTAGCTTTAGCATTGAGTGCGGCTAGCGTTAGAGCAGGTGCGGTATTTTTTCCTATAGGTTCTAAAATAACTTGATTATTTTTAATGAAATCCCCTAATTCCATTAATTGCGGGAGAATTAAAGGGCTGTGTTTTTCACTTGTTATTATGAGAGATGGCAGTACATTACCTAATGAAGATTGTGCTAAATTTTCTAAACGTAAATATGTATTTTGTATTGGTTATGTAATGCTAGAAATTGCTTAGGCACTTCCATAGTAGATAAGGGCCATAATCTTTTCCCTTCACCACCACATAAAATGACGGGCTGAATCTGAGTGATTGAATGTTCCATTCTATCCATTCTAATTATTTCTTCAATAAAGCATTATTCTTATATTTCTCCTTATTTTACCTCTTTTTGGAGAATAAGAATAGTGTATAATTAGGATATACTTTTTATTATATGAGGCTCTATGAAAAAGAAAGCATTAATTACAGGTATTACGGGACAAGATGGTAGTTATTTAGCAGAATTTTTGCTTGAAAAAGGATATGAAGTACATGGAATAAAACGGCGGTCATCAACCTTTAATACTCAAAGAATAGATCATATTTATCAGGATCCTCACATTGAGAATATTAATTTACAGCTTCACTATGGCGATTTAACGGATACATCTAATTTAACTCGACTTATTGCCGAAATATGTCCAGATGAGATTTATAATTTAGGGGCCCAGAGCCACGTTGCGGTGAGTTTTGAATCGCCAAAATATACGGCAGATGTTGATGCTATAGGGACATTGCGGTTGCTTGAAGCAATTCGTTTTTTAGGGCTTGAGAAAAAAGTTCGCTTTTATCAAGCAAGTACATCTGAATTATATGGTTTGGTTCAAGAAATACCACAAAAAGAAACCACGCCTTTTTATCCCCGCTCTCCTTATGCTGTTGCAAAACTTTATGCTTATTGGATTACAGTTAATTATCGAGAAGCATATGGTATATATGCTTGTAATGGAATTTTATTTAATCATGAATCACCTAGAAGAGGCGAAACTTTTGTGACAAGAAAGATTACAAGAGGTCTAGCAGCAATTTCTCAAGGATTAGATTCTTGTTTATATATGGGAAATTTAGATTCATTGCGAGATTGGGGACACGCAAAAGATTATGTTAGGATGCAATGGATGATGTTACAACAAGATAAGCCTAGAGATTTTGTTATCGCAACAGGAAAACAATATAGTGTTAGAGAATTTATTTTATGGGCTGCACAAGCATTAGGAATTGCTTTAAGGTTTGAAGGCGAAGGGGTGAATGAAATTGGTATTGTTTCTGGCGTTGATTCTAGCTTATCTCCTGCCGTGAATGTAGGGGATGTCATTATTAAAATAGATGCGAGATATTTTAGACCTACAGAAGTAGATACTTTGTTGGGGGATGCTACGAAAGCTAAAGAACTGCTTGGCTGGGAACCGCAAATTAGTGCCAAAGAAATGTGTTTAGAAATGGTTGAAGAAGATTTGAAAATAGCAAGAAAAGTGGCGTTTTTGCGTAAGAATGGTTTTGAATGTCCGGTATCTTTAGAGCTTTAATGAGGTAATGATGAAAAAGGTTTTTGTTGCTGGTCATAATGGAATGGTTGGTTCCGCAATATATAGGAGCCTTAGGCAGAATAACGAGATTAGCGTCATTACGTGTACACGTAATGAAGTTGATTTTACAAATCAACTTCAAGTTAGAGAATTCTTTTCTGATAATTATATTGATGAAATTTATCTTGCAGCAGCTAAAGTAGGAGGAATTCAGGCTAATAATAATTTTCCTGCAGATTTTATTTATGAGAATTTAATGATTGAAGCGAATGTTATTCATTCTGCTCATTTATGTGGTGTGCAGAAATTATTATTTTTAGGTTCTAGCTGTATTTACCCTAAGTTTGCTCATCAACCGATTAAGGAAAATGAATTATTGACAGGTGGATTAGAGCCAACGAATGAACCTTACGCCATTGCGAAAATTGCAGGAATAAAATTATGTGAAAGTTATAACCGGCAATATGGTAGAGATTATCGTAGCGTTATGCCAACGAATTTATACGGACCTTATGATAATTTTCATCTAGAAAGTAGCCACGTTTTACCCGCATTGATTCGACGTTTTCATGAAGCTAAGATTCAGAAAAAACCAATAGTAGAGGCTTGGGGAACGGGAACGCCAATGCGGGAGTTTCTTTATGTTGAAGATATGGCTGAGGCGAGTATTTTCGTGATGAATTTGGATAAGTCTTTATATCAAAATCATACTAGCCCTATGTTAAGTCATATTAATGTAGGAACAGGGCAAGATTGCTCGATTAGGGATCTAACAGAGCTAGTCGCAAAAATCATAGGTTATCAAGGCGATATTGTTTGGGATACAAGTAAACCTGATGGTACACCTAGAAAATTATTAGATGTCACTTGTTTATCTAATTTAGGTTGGAAATATAAAACGCCATTGGAGGTAGGCATAAAGAAAACATATGAATGGTTCTTATTAAATCAGGATAGTTATAGAAAATAACAGGAAAGAAAATGAGTATAAAAGTAAGATTTGTTGATTTTTGGAATGGGTTTAATTGTTATGATAATATTATCACTGATATATTGACTAGAAGAGGAGATATCGAAATTATTGAAAATGGCGAACCTGATCTATTAATCTATTCTTGCTTTGGTAATAAACATTTCGAGTTTAATAATTATACTAAGTTATATTGTAGTGGTGAAAATGATGTGCCTAATTTTAATTTTTGTGACTATGCTATTTCATAGCATTACTTAGAGTTCTCTAATCGCCATTTGAGATTGCCTTTATTTAATTTACAAAAGGCTAGAATGCTAGCAGCAGAAAGAAGTAAAGCTGATATAGATTCCCATTTAGAGTCATTTATTCAACGAAAATTTTGTAGCATCGTTGTAAGTAATAGTCTGTATGCCGATCCTATTCGAGATCGATTTTGGAATTTACTCAATCAGTATAAAGAAATCGCCTCAGGAGGCGGTTATAAAAATAATGTAGGAGAACCAGTAAAAGATAAATTAGAATTCATTAAAGGATATAAATTCAATATTGCCTTTGAGAATAGTATGGTAAGTGGGTACACCACAGAGAAAATTATAGAACCTTGTATTGTGAATACAGTACCTATCTATTGGGGAAATAGATTAGTAGCTAAAGATTTTAACCCAGAGGCGTTTATTGATATTAGTGATTTTGATAGCTTAGATCGTGCTGTTGATTATGTTATCAAGGTAGATAATGATCCTGAATTATATACTAGTTATCTTAAGGCTAACTTACTCAATAGATATCCTTATCTAGATTATGAGGAAATTATAAGTAATTTCTTTAATAATATTATTGATAATGGAATGCCTGTTTTTCGTACGAAATATGGACGAGTAGGTATATTTTTAAAAGAAATTGAGAATATAAAAGAACCAACTTCAAATAATATATTCAAGAAAATTTTTAAAAAATTTGGGGCTGTCCTAGATAACTAGACTAAACTCCCTTTAACCAATTGTTTTAAAATAGAAATTTGACTTTTTATGTTGCTGTAATTAAAACGCCATTCACATTCCTTTAAATAAAGCTCAAAATGCGCTTTTGGGATACCATTAAATTTGCGTAAATGGCGTTTTGCTTGGCTTCAAAAATTCTCAATTCCGTTAATGTGGTTATGATTTTCAGCAAAATGTGTGCTGTGATTGATACGAAAATGACTAAATTCACTCACATCAAGCACGTCATAACTACGATAATTATCGGTGTAAACAATACTATCAGGCTTTACCTGCTCCCGAATAATGGGTAACAAGGTGGCAGATTGCGTATTTGGAACCGCAACGGTATAAACCTTGCCATTGCGCTTGAGAAGCCCGAATACCGCAATTTTCCCTGCCGCACCACGACCACGTTTGCCTTTGCGAGCACCGCCAAAATAACTTTCATCGGCTTCAATTTCACCTTCAAACATCTCTAAGTGAAGGCTGTTTTGATAGATGAGTTGGCGTAAACGATGAAAGTAATATGCGGCAGTCGTTTTGTTTACATTGACTAACTCTGCTGCTGTCCTTGCAGTAACACCTGCAACAAATAGCTCAATGAGTTTATTTTGTTTGTGCTGACTTAGACGACTTTTTCTCATTGGTTCATTCTAACCTAAATAGATTTTTTAGTTGTTATCTAGGACAGCCCCAAAAATTTATATAATCTTTTTTATTTTCTAGACAGTTTACATTTTCGATATGAAAAAACAATGAATCGTTTCTTCATATCGTTAGTTATTGAAAGAAAATATTTTGATAAATAGAAAATAAATTTAGCTTTGTTTTTTATCGTGGTTTGAAGGTAAGTATAAATTTCCACGAAAGAGCATTCTAGAAAGTATTCGATAAGCCTATTATCTTGAGAGGTAATTTCATTCTTGAATTGCTTTTGATAGGTCAATAGATAGGTTTGAGCAAGGGAAAGTTGCTTAATTTTAAGGCTGATGCTATTACCTTCGTGAGTGCTAGATAAAGGATTGAAATGATAAATATAAAACACGTTATCTATAAATGAAAAACTGTTTGTTTCCATTAACATAGCCATATAAATAAGCAAATCTTCGGCAAGAATAAATTTACGATTAATAAAAGCCAATTTTTTGATTGCGGTTTTCAAACAGGTTGCATTGTACAGTTTTCCAGCGGCGGACCAATTTATGATATTTCGATTTTGTAGTAGAGCCGTTAAGAGGGCATTATGTGATTGAATATTGGTGAAATCTGTGATTTCTTGAGAAGAAGTTAAATAAGGTAAGGCTTCTTCTACCCCCCCCCCTATCATTTTTGGAGATTGTAAACAATTTTTTTTTAAATATTGAAACATAACAATATCTGATTTAGGGTGAGAAAATAAAGAAGCTAAGGCATCCTTTGTTAACTCATCATCGGAATCTAAAAAAAGGATATATTCTCCGGTAGCAGCTTCTATACCCGTTTTTCTAGCCCAAAAAGTTCCCATATTCTTAGGATGTTTGAATAATTTTATACGCGGCTCAGATGCCATATAGCTTTCAATAATCGATGAAGTATTATCCGTTGAGCCATCATCTATAAAGATAGCTTCAAAATTCTGGTATGTTTGGTTTAAGCAGGATGTCAATGATACCAAAATATGATGTTCAGCTTGATAAAACGGAATAATAATCGAAAATTTCATTTTGTTTTCCTTGCATCATTATAAGCTATATGTCTTTTCTTTAGATATGCTTTCAGTAGAGATATATTATGTTTTAAATAAGCAAATAAGGATAAATTATTATTCGCTATTTGTTTTTGTAATTGAACTCTTTCAGTTTCCAAATGAGACTGAATACTCAAGTCTTCTATTACTAATCGAGGAAAAAGATGTGCGATAGATATCTTGTAGTTATATTCATCATTAACTTGATTGATGATTTCTTGAAAATCATCAGCAAGCCAGTAAACTTTAGTTTTTTGAACAAGTTGGATGATATATTTCAATGCATTAACATTAATTGCATAACCAACAGTACCAGGAGTATAGAAGCCATAAATACAACCTAGCTTATAATTTTCGAACCTATAAGGTTTAAATTGTAAAGGATAAGCTAATCGATATTTCCGGCTTCCTTTAAAAGATGGGGCTTTGGATTCTCCAAAAATAATAATATCAAAATCAGATTGTTTCAGAATCCTTTCTAATTTAGGGAAATCTTTATTGAATTTTGCATCGTCTTCACAAACAATTAAATAAGATTGTTGAGATAGTGCTTGTTCATATATTTTTATATGAGATAGCGAACAAGCAGCTTCACCATAACTAACATCACGACCATATAACTTTTTTGCTTTAGCGAAATCAAAATGCTCATCAATATAGGCTTTATCTTCATCTTTTTTAGCATCAATAGCATAGAAAGTTTCAAATTGAATATGATTACTATCTAAGCTCGACACTTGTTGATAAAAATTTTTTCTTCTAAGTTCATCTTTTTGTAAGGATAAGACAAAACCTTTGTATTGAATATTTTTCATTATCTTAAATTAAAATAAGTTAAAGAAGGTCTGATTTAATGATTTCACCGTGTTCTAAATGTATATGGGTAGAACAAGTCCGTTCAGCCAGTTTTTTATCATGGGTTGCCATAACTAAAATACCGGCTTGGTTGATAAATTTATTTAAACGTTCTTCCGCTTTCATTTTAAACTTTTCATCTCCAACACTAATCCATTCATCCATTAGTAATATTTCGGGAGAGATACTCGTTGTAATTGAAAATGCGAGTCTTAAGATCATTCCACTCGAATATGTTCGAACTGGCATATGGATAAACTCACCAAGTTCACTAAACTCAATGATATCATCTATAAGTGAATTTATTTTTTTTGGGTGTATCCCTAAAAATAAACTTCTAAGTTTAATGTTTTCTATTCCTGTAGCTTCTTGATCCATACCAAGCATTGAGTCTAATAGAGATGTCACTTTACCTTTTATATGAATTTTTCCTTCTATTGGAGCATATACTCCGGCAAGTACTCGTAATAAAGTCGTCTTACCAGAGCCATTGTGTCCGATGAGAGAAACTCTATGCCCTTCTTTCAATGCGAAGGAAATATTTCTTAAGGCTTCTACTTCTGGTACTTTTCCCCTTTTTATATTTCCACCAGTGGCTGCTTTTATTAGACTTTGCTTAAAAGAACGTTGTTTGGCATCATAAATAGGAAATCTAACGGAAACATTATCTAAAATAATATGCATATCACCCCCTATTAATTATAACCAATAAGTAATTCGTTTAAGTTTTTTGGCAAAAATAAGTAAAGCAATTCCATTTCCAATAATTGCTGTTAATAAAGCACTTACCCAATAGAAAGTTGATGGTATTACACCTAATAGAGGTTGTCTAATTAGATCTAATAGCGTAGCTAGGAAGTTAAGATGAACGAGTAATTGCTTAGATGCTGATAACATAGAAGGATCCCAAATAACTGGTGTAATAAAAAACAACAACTGTACAATGCTGTTAATAATCGGAGACATATCTCTAAATCTAGCACAGAATATAGATAGGCATAAGCCAATCCAAAATAAATTTAGAGTGACTAGAAAAATGCCAAGTATTACAAATAGAAAGTTAATATTAATAGGCTTCCAAAATATTAACATTACTAATGGATAAATAATCAGATTATGGCAGAAAACAATCAGTTGTCGATAAATAACCCTAAAAATAAAAATAGAAAATGAAATTTTTATTTGTTTCAAGTAATTTGCACTTTCTTGGAACGTATTTGTAAACTCATTGATCGATGAAGCAAGTAACCCCCACGTAATGATTCCTAAAGCTAGTCTAGGGAAGAAATCATTAATCGGCATTCCGAAAAATGAAGCGTACAAAGGTGCCATTGCACCAATAGTAATGGTCATACTTAACGTAATCCACAAAGGACCTAAGGTCGATCTTCGATACCGGTTAAGGATATCATTCCAAGCTAAAGCACGCCAAAAATAATTATTTTTTAAGGACAACCGAATGTCATCTATAGCCTCAGATAATTGTTCAGTAATGTTTTTCATTCTTTTATAGCCTATTATCGATATTATATCTTCGATATTTTTTAGTCTAAATCTATTATTTTGCTCATTAATAAATAAGTCTAATAAAATAACTTTAGCGAAGTTACACCCCAGAAAATCTCCGAGGTGCGTTGAATATATAAATATTATATATTACTTGTTGTGCGATTTGCACGTTTGCGTTCCATTTCAGTGAGTAGTTTCTTACGAATACGCACTGAAGTTGGGGTTACTTCCACTAATTCATCGTCATCAATAAATTCAATAGCTTGTTCAAGGGTGAAACGTACAGGGGGAGTTAATGCAATGGCATCGTCTTTTCCTGAAGCACGCATATTGGTGAGTTTTTTCCCTTGTAAACAGTTTACTGTTAAATCGTTTGAACGGCTGTGAATACCAATAATTTGCCCTTCATACACTTCTACACCGTGATCGATCATTAATTTACCACGCTCTTGTAATCCCCAAAGGGCATAAGCAAGTGCTTTGCCAGTGCCGTTTGAAATCAGCACGCCATTTTTACGCTGACCGATTTCACCTAGTTTAACGTCATCATAATGGCTGAATGTGGAGTAAAGTAGCCCTGTACCTGAAGTCATCGTCATAAATTCATTACGGAAGCCAATTAATCCACGGCTTGGGATAACGTATTCTAAACGGGTACGCCCTTTGCCATCAGGGATCATATCTTTCACTTCTCCTTTGCGGATACCTAAGGCTTCCATTACCGCCCCTTGATGTTGTTCTTCAATATCAATGGTAACTTGCTCGAACGGCTCTTGTTTATGCCCGTTTTCTTCTTTAAAAATAACTTTCGGACGAGAAACCGCCAATTCATAGCCTTCACGACGCATATTTTCAATTAATACGGAAAGGTGAAGCTCACCACGTCCTGAAACGCGGAATTCATCAGGGTTTTGCGTTTCTTCCACACGCAATGCCACGTTATGCACGAGTTCTTTGTTTAAACGCTCTAAAATTTGGCGTGAAGTGACGAATTTCCCTTCTTTACCGCAGAATGGCGAGGTGTTTACGCAGAAGAACATGGTTACGGTTGGTTCATCAACACTCAAGGCAGGTAAGGCCTCCACGTTATTAATATCGCAAATGGTATCGGAAATATTGAGTTCACCTAAGCCTGTGATTGCCACAATATCACCCGCTTGTGCGAGATCTTCTTCGTAACGTTGCAAACCTAAATGCCCCAATACTTGTCCAATTTTACCGTTGCGGGTTTTACCTTCGCTATCAATAATAGTAACGGTTTGATTTGGTTTTACTGTGCCACGTTTAATGCGTCCAATGCCGATTACGCCTACATAATTGCTGTAATCAAGCTGTGAAATTTGCATTTGGAATGGGGCATCTAATTCCACTTTTGGTGGCTCGACGTATTTTACGATGGCTTCAAATAATGGAGTCATATCTTCAGCGAGATCTTCGTGTTCAAGCCCTGCCACGCCGTTTAAGGCGGAAGCATAGATAATCGGGAAATCTAATTGTTCATCAGTTGCACCAAGATTGACGAAAAGATCGAAAACTTGATCCACCACCCAGTCAGGGCGTGCACCTAGTCTGTCCACTTTATTAATGACGACGATCGGTTTTAATCCGTGTGCAAAGGCTTTTTGTGTTACAAAACGGGTTTGTGGCATTGGGCCATCAAAGGCATCAACCACTAATAGCACACTGTCCACCATTGAAAGTACGCGTTCAACTTCCCCGCCGAAGTCGGCGTGTCCGGGGGTATCTACAATATTTATGCGGTAATCATTCCAGTTAATGGCAGTATTTTTTGCAAGAATAGTAATGCCACGCTCTTTTTCTAGATCGTTGGAATCCATTACGCGTTCGTCTGCGTCTGAGCGGCTGGCTTCTAGCGTGCCAGATTGTTGTAAAAGTTTATCAACGAGGGTGGTTTTTCCGTGGTCAACGTGAGCGATAATTGCGATATTACGCAATTTATTTATATCAATGGTTTCTGTCATTTGTTTGTCAATTTGTGATTTGTGTAAATGTAATTGTCGGCACATTTGTGCGAAGACTACTCGAAAGGTCGCAGATTATACAACGTTTTACTGATGGTCGCTACTAATAATGATTATAGAAGAAGACAAGCTTGCATTAGAAATTATTTACTCAAAGGGTCGATATATTAAAAATTTTATAAAGTGCGGTGTTAAAAATTGAGGTTTTTTTTTCTTTTGTTTGATATAAATTAAAATTTTTAAAATACCCTTGAAATTTGTAAGTGATGTGATATTTTAACTCTGTGCTTTATCATACACAACATCTAAATTCTAACAATCATTATTTTAAGAGGATTATCTTATGTCAAATGAAGCCGTAGCGAATGTATTTAAACTTATTGAAGAGAATGATATTAAATTTGTTCTTCTTCGCTTTACCGACATCAAAGGTAAAGAACATGGTGTGTCTATCCCAGTAAGCTTAATTGATGAAGACTTATTTGAAGATGGTAAAATGTTCGATGGATCATCAGTGGAAGGTTGGAAAGCCATTAATAAAGCCGATATGCTTTTAATGCCAATCGCCGAAACCGCTGTTGTTGATCCTTTCGCACAAATTCCTACCTTATCGCTCCGTTGCAGTATCTATGAACCAACCACAATGCAAAGCTATGATCGCGACCCGCGTTCGATCGCAATTCGTGCGGAAAATTATATGCGTTCAACGGGCGTCGCTGATGATGTTTTCTTTGGTCCAGAACCAGAGTTTTTCTTATTTGATGACGTGCGTTTTGGCTCAGCAATGAATGGTAACTCTTATGTGGTTGATGACATCGAAGCCTCTTGGAACACCAACAAAGCCTACGAAGGCGGCAATAATGGTTATCGCCCATTAACTAAAGGGGGATACTGTGCCGTTGCTCCAAATGACACCGCACACGACATTCGTTCTGAAATGTGCTTAATCTTAGAAGAGCTAGGCTTAGTGGTTGAAGCACATCACCACGAAGTGGCAACGGCTGGGCAAAACGAAATCGCCACGAGATTTAACTCGCTCACCTTAAAAGCGGATGAAACCCAAATTTACAAATATGTAGTACAAAATGTTGCCTTAGAACACGGTAAAACCGCGTGCTTTATGCCAAAACCAATCACAGGCGATAACGGCTCTGGAATGCACTGTAATATGTCGTTAAGTAAAGACGGCAAAAATATCTTCCAAGGGGATAAATACGCAGGACTTTCAGAAACCGCACTTTACTACATCGGCGGAATTATCAAACACGCAAAAGCGTTAAATGCCTTTACCAACCCATCAACAAACTCGTATAAACGTTTAGTTCCGGGTTTTGAAGCACCAGTGTTATTGGCTTATTCAGCAAGTAACCGCTCAGCATCTATCCGTATTCCAGCGGTAACTAGCCCGAAAGCGATCCGTATCGAAGCACGCTTCCCAGATCCATTGGCAAACCCATATTTAGCTTTCTCTGCATTATTAATGGCAGGCTTAGACGGTATTATCAACAAAATTCACCCAGGTGATGCAATGGATAAAAACCTCTATGATTTACCACCAGAAGAATTAAAAGAAATTCCAGCAGTGGCAGGCTCATTAGAAGAAGCCTTAAATGCCTTAGAACAAGATTATGAATTCTTAACTAAAGGCGGCGTGTTCAGTAAAGATTTTGTGGATGCTTTTATTGCAATGAAACGAAAAGAAGTTGAACGCTTAAATATGACTCCGCATCCAGTGGAATTTGAAATGTATTATGCCTAATTTCTAGTTAGCCTATGAAAAGAGCGATGAAAATCCTCTGACTTCAAAAAATTAGATGTTTTTTAATTCAAGGACTGAGTGCTGTATTCTGCGGGGCTTAGTCCTTTCAATTTTACTTGAATACGTTTATGGTTGTAATAATGAATGTATTTATGTAGCGTTTCCTTAAGTTTCTCGAAGGTTTTAAACCGCTTTTTGTTTACAACTTAATGCGACTAAATTATTGATTTTCCTTTGCTCTATCAGTTTTAGCCGTGGGGAATAAAGAAATAAATAGGTTGTTACGAAGATGCTCTTCAAAACGACAAAAGAGAAATCAATGGAACAATGCGGAAACCCAAGCAGAAGTTGATGAACTCAATCATCAACCTCGGAAATGTGTAGTTTGGCGAATACCTTATACAAGGTACTGCTCTTGGTGCGAGAATTTGAGAATTATTTTAACCCAGCAGCCGAACGCAATTCTGCGGCACGATCGGTTTTTTCCCACGGGAATTGTTCGCGGCCAAAGTGTCCGTAGGCGGCGGTTTGGCGGTAAATCGGTTGGATTAAATCTAACATTTTGATTAAGCCATAAGGGCGTAAATCGAAAAACTCTCGAACTAAATTTACCAATAATTCGTTGCTCACTTTGCCCGTGCCAAAGGTTTCCACCATAATTGAAGTAGGTTCTGCCACGCCGATAGCATAAGAAAGTTGGATTTCGCAACGATCTGCCAAGCCAGCGGCAACAATATTTTTCGCCACATAGCGAGCAGCGTAGGCGGCTGAGCGATCCACTTTTGACGGATCTTTACCCGAGAACGCACCACCGCCGTGGCGTGCTGCACCGCCGTAGGTGTCCACAATAATTTTACGTCCTGTTAAGCCACAATCGCCCATTGGGCCGCCAATCACAAAACGTCCTGTTGGATTGATGAAATATTTGGTGTCTTTACCGAGCCATTCGCTTGGCAACACAGGCTTGATGATTTCTTCCATCACGCCTTCATAAATCTCTTGCTGGCTTACGTTGTCGGCGTGCTGAGTGGAAAGCACCACTGCATCAATGCCCACAATTTTGTCGTTCTCATATTTTAGCGTTACTTGGCTTTTCGCATCAGGACGCAACCAAGGCAATGTGCCGTTTTTACGCACTTGTGCTTGACGTTCCATTAAGCGGTGCGCGTAAGTAATCGCCGCAGGCATTAGCACTTCGGTTTCGTTAGTTGCATAGCCGAACATAATGCCTTGATCGCCTGCCCCTTGATCGAGTGGGCTTTCGCGATCCACCCCTTGATTAATGTCGGAAGATTGTTTGCCAATGGCGTTTAACACCGCACAAGAATGGCCATCAAAGCCCATATCAGAGTGCTTATAACCAATATCACAAATTACTTGGCGGGTAAGATTTTCAATGTCCACCCAAGCTGAAGTGGTGATTTCACCGCCCACAAGCGCCATACCTGTTTTTACATAGGTTTCACAGGCCACGCGGGCTTTCGGATCTTGTTTTAAAATTTCGTCTAACACCGCGTCAGAAATCTGATCGGCAATTTTATCTGGGTGTCCTTCTGATACGGATTCAGAAGTAAATAAATATGATGACATAGCTTTCCTCAAAATAAATTCATTGATTGTCGTCAGTTTAAAATTCGTGCCAGCCTCGCTGAATGGCTCTCATTCCATATCAACATTGCTCCGAAAGTATCACAACGCGTACGGTTAAGCGAAGAAGCCCTGATGAAAGTGAGAGAAGTTGAGCGATAGATGTTTTGGCGTCTAGACGGCTATAATACACTTTTTCGTTTAGAATACAAGCGAAGCGGGAAGATTTTCCTGATACGTTCCTAATACGTTAAAGTGCGGTGTAAAATTTGAATGTTTTTTCCACCGCACTTTATTTTAAAAATAGGGTCATTTTATGACCGAACTTTTATCACCCAACGCCAAATAGCATAATGTGCCAAACGGAAGCACAGCAACAAAAGACACAATAAATATAATGGCATATCACCAAATTGAGCGTAAGGGGTTTTGCCTTTTGTCGGGGCGATGCGTTGCGTTAATGTGGTTTCGGTGAATTGTGGAGCTTGTGCAATTATCTTGCCTTTTTCATCAATAAAGGCGGTAATCCCCGTGCTGGTCGCCCGAATTTCGGGTTTGCCTAGCTCTAACGCTCGCATTCTCGCCATTTGCAAATGTTGCCAAGGCCCAATGCTATCACCGAACCACGCGTCATTTGAGATAGTCAGAAGAAAATCCGTTTGTGCGGTGAGATTTTTTTGCACTTGCGAACCAAAAATAATTTCATAACAAATCGCGGGGGTGAATTTCCGCTGTTTGGCAAGGAAAGGCGGCTGCACCGCGTCCCCCGCTTGAAAGGCGGACATCGGCAAATTAAACACCGATCCCAATGGTCGCAACAGGCTTTCCAATGGCACATATTCACCAAATGGCACGAGATGATGCTTATTATAACGGTTTGGTGTTTCCTCGTTATAAGGCAAATCGGGATTGCCTAAGTTAATGATCGAATTAAATAATTTGCCTTTTTGCCAATCTTGATAAATCGTGCCGATCATTACTTCTGTCCCCGCTTCGCGTGC
Source organism: Avibacterium paragallinarum (assembly GCF_900450705.1). Classification (GTDB taxonomy): domain Bacteria; phylum Pseudomonadota; class Gammaproteobacteria; order Enterobacterales; family Pasteurellaceae; genus Avibacterium; species Avibacterium paragallinarum. The sequence continues at coordinate 164,423 of NZ_UGHK01000001.1, read as the reverse complement.
TGCTTGTTGCAAAGAAAGCAGAAAAGGCTGAATTTGATTTTCAAACGTGGGGAATGCGGCTTCGGGCAAAATAATTAAATCAGTTTTGCCTAAATGCTGGTTAATTAGCTTGACATAAGTACCGATAATTTGTTGTAAATATTGTGCGTCCCATTTGAGTTCTTGTTGTACATTGCCCTGCACCAAGGTAATGCGGAGGGCTTTTTCTGGCTCGGTTTTGACATAATTCGCCGAACTTGACCACATCGCCAATCCGCTAATCAACAATAATAAACCGCTGTGGCTGAATAACAACGCCCATTTTTTGGGCTTTTGAAACGCAGTAAAAATAAGCTGAAAAATGACCGCACTTACCCACATCACAAAAAATGTTAGCCCTTGCACACCAAAAATCGGAGCAAGTCCTGAGAATGGGCTGTCGATTTGCGTATAGCCAAATTGTAACCACGGAAACCCCGTAAACAGCCAGCCGCGTAAAAATTCAGTGAATGTCCAAAGCACAGGGTAAAGTGCGAGATGCTGAACGTGAAAACGCTGTATCAGGTAGGCAAACAGAGTGGGAAATAACGCTAAGTAGGCTGCCAACAGCCCTACCAAAACATAGCTGAGCCATAACGGTGAGCCGCCAAATTGGTGAATGCTGACGTGCAACCAGCTTACGCCAATAGCGAAAAAGCTTAGCCCCCATAAAAAGGCGGCGAAAAGTGCGGTGTGTTTTGGCGAAGTTTTTATTACACACAGCAAGCCGAGCAAGGAAACATAGGCAACGCCCCAATAATTAAAGGGGGAAAAGGCAAGCACGCCTAGGCTTCCCGATAAGATCGCAATGAGATAGGTGAAGAAAGGCTTCATTGAACGCTCTCGTTATTTTCTTCCTGATTTTCGATCTGCTCAAGGTACTCATCAGGCACGGTAACACGCAACTGAATCACGCGACGACTGTCGGCGGAGGTAACCTTAAAATGCAGATGTTCAAGGGTGATTTCTTCCCCACGTTTCGGCAAATGCCCGAAGGCTTGCATCACTACGCCGCCGATGGTGTCCACTTCTTCATCGGCAAAATGGGTATGGAATTGCTGGTTGAAATCCTCAATATCTGTTAAGGCTCGCACTGCGTAAGTATGGCGGGAAAGCTGGCGAATATCCGCGATGTCTTCTTCATCAAATTCGTCTTCAATATCGCCGACAATTTGCTCCAAAATATCTTCAATGGTAACCAAGCCCGACACTGCACCAAATTCGTCCACCACAATCGCCATATGAAAACGCTCTGAGCGGAAATCTTTCAGCATTCGATCCACCCGCTTACTTTCAGGCACGATCACCACAGGGCGAAGCAAAGCGAGAAGTTCAAATTCTTCCGCATTAGAACGCAAAAATTTCAGCAAATCTTTGGCGTGCAAAATGCCCGCGATGTTGTCTTTTTCATCAGTAATCACGGGGAAGCGGGAGTGAGCGCTTTCGATAATGGTTTCCAAGCAAGAATCTAAATCCTGATCCGCTTCAATAAAAACGATTTGTGAGCGGGGGATCATAATATCCCGTACGCGTAACTCGGCGATCTCCATCACGCCCTCGATCATCTCACGGGTGTCTTGATCGATAAGTTCATTCTGCTCGGAATCGCGGATCACCTCCACCAATTCCTCCCGATTTTTCAACTCCCCTTGGAAAAATCGCCCAAATAGGGATTGCAAAAAGCTCTTTTTGCTCGAGGTTTCTAAACTCGAATTCTGGCTATCGTCGCCCATTGTGTATCTCTTATATTTACTGTTAATAGAAAGTATCTTGACTATCAGATCAAAAGTTAGTCACTCGATGAGAGAATTGATTCTATCAAGCCATCAAATAGAATGCCATTACCGTCTATGTCTATTCTAGGATTTCTCTAATCGTTCAAAAACAAGTACTTTATTTTCTAATTTTCGGAGTAATAAAGTAGTAATTCCAGTGATAACTAAATAAATTATACCTGCAATCCCATAAATGGTTAGAGCATCATATTCTGTACCATAAAGTTGTCGAGCATACCCCATAATATCAAGGAGTGTGATCGTTGAAGCAAGAGAGGTCCCTTTAAAAACCAAGATAATCTCATTACTATAAGAAGGCAATGCACGCTTTAAAGCATAAGGAATAAGGATTTTCAATGTTTGCCATCGACTCATTCCTAAGGCAGCACAGCTTTCCCACTGTCCTTTGGGGATTGCTTTTACCGCACCATAAAATAATTGTGTAGAATAAGCCGCACTATTTAAGGCAAGTGTGAGCATTGCACAGAACCACGCATTAGAGAGAAGTGACCAAGCTGGGCTTTGTACTATCCATTGAAACTGACCAGGTCCATAATAGATCAGAAAAAACTGGACTAAAAGTGGTGTACCTGTAAACAAAGTAAGGAAGATATTGACTGCACTTTTTAATACCTTATTTTCCATCGCTAAGATAAATGTTAAAGCAATAGCGAGAATGAAAGCAACAAGAAGTGCTGCGACAGTGAGTAATAAGCTAGTTGGTATCCCTTGAGCAATAGTGATGAAATAATCGTGAATCATTATTCCACTCCTCTTTCAAAACGGGTAAAACGCCACTCTAATTTACGAATTAATATTTGGCTAATAAGCGTGATCAGCAAATACATCAACGCTGCAAAACCATACCAAGTAAAAGGTTCGTGGGTACGAGTATTGATAAGTTCTGCTTGACGCATTAGATCGTGAACACCAATTAAAGAAACTAATGCAGTATCTTTTAAAAGTACTAACCATTGATTACTTAAGCCGGGTAATGCGTGTCGCCATACTTGTGGCATAATGATATGTATAAAGGTATAACTGCGACTTAAACCAAGTGCCGCACCAGACTCCCATTGCCCTGAAGGAATTGCTTGAATGGCCCCACGCAATGATTGTGAGGCATAAGCGGCAAAAATAATGGATAATGCGAGTACGCCACAAAAGAATGGACTCAGTTCTAAATACTTACCCGTAATAAATTCCAATACTTCAGGAATACCAAAGTAAATCAGGAAAACAACAAGGATCTCCGGCAATCCTCTCAAAAGCGTAATTATGATGGCACTTGGCTTATGTACGCATTGCCATTTACTCATTTCTAGGCTGACAAATATTAATGCTAAAACTAGCCCAAGTAATAATGAACACACCGCCAACCCTAAGGTCATCAGGGTTGCGGTGTACATTAAAGGAAGATAATCAACAAACATAGGGATTATTTAGTCATCCATTTGTCATAAATTTTTTGATATTCGCCGTTTGCTTTAATAGCTTCAATACCTTTATTTAAGCTATTTACCAAGTCTGTATTTGATTTATTTACGGCAATACCAAGTCCGTTATTAAAGTAACGTTTATCGGTAATACGCTCGCCAATAAAAGTGAGTTCTGGATTTTTTTCAAACATATCACGCAATACATCAGTATCACCAAAGATCAAATCAATACGCCCATTTTTTAAATCAAGAACGGCATCTTGTAAGCTGGCATAAGATTTTGTGGTGTACTGTTTTGTTTCCGCATTGGCATATTGTTGATAGGTTGTCCCATTTTGCACACCGATTGTTTTTGCTGTGCTGAGATCAGCTTTGCCTTTTACGGCAATAAAGCTCGCTGAGCTTTCATAATAAGGTACAGTAAATGCCACTTGTTTGGCTCTTGCCTCTGTAATATCAATGGCAGAAATCGCTGCATCAAAGCCACGGCCTTTAATTAAGCTTGGAATTAACGCATCAAAAGCTTGGCTTTTAAAATGACAAGTTGCGTCAATTTCCTTACAAATTGCATTAGCAATATCTACATCAAAGCCTACAATATCCCCTTTTGCATCAGTTGATTCAAAAGGTGGGTAACTTGGCTCCATTGCAAACGTAATATCTTGTGCTTGAACCATCATTGCAGAACTTGCTAAGAGTGTCGTTAAAAATAATTTTTTCATTGTATTGTTCCTTAATGTGAATGAGATAGATATTGTTTAAATTGTTCAGTTTTGGGTTGGAGGAAACAATTTGCGTCCCCCATTTCGATAATACGGCCTTTTTCCATATACACTACTTTAGTCGCCACTTTTTGTGCTACTGAAACCTCGTGTGTTACGATCACCTGTGTAATACCTGTTTGTTGTAATTCTTGAATAATAGCAACAACTTGAGCAGTGATTTCTGGATCTAATGCGGCGGTTGGTTCATCAAAAAGTAATACTTGCGGTTTCATCATTAAAGCACGAGCAATCGCCACGCGTTGTTGTTGCCCCCCTGATAGATGAAGAGGAAAACGCTCAGCAAAAGTATCTAAACGTAAACGAGAAAGCAGCTCAAGTGCCTGCTTCTTCGCAGCTTCTTTATTTAAACCTAACACTTTTACTGGGGCTTCAATTAAATTTTCGATGACTGTTAGATGCGGCCATAAATTGTACTGTTGGAAAACCATTCCTACATCTTGCCGTAATTGACGCATTTGTTTTGGATTCGCCTTTGCTTGAGATAGATCGAATTTATTATTGGCGATGATGAGTTCTCCTGATTTTGGCACTTCTAACAAATTTAAGGTTCGAATTAATGTACTTTTTCCTGCTCCACTTGGCCCCAATAAAACCACAGTGTCACCATCTTCCGCTGTGAGGTTTATATCAAACAACGCTTGCGATGAACCGTAGAAAAAATTCAAATTTTTTACACTAATAGTCATTTTTATGATAGATCTCTGTCTTTGTAAAATTGCAATAATATTAATGTTTATTGCATAAATATGCAAATAAAAAGATTAAAAATTTCTACCGCACTTTAAAAATTCCCTGATATCTCTACGCATTTTCATCAGAAGGCCAAGAGTGAACAACGGCTTTCACCAACGTTGCGAGCGGAATGGCAAAAAATACGCCCCAAAATCCCCATAGCCCACCAAAAATGAGAACGGCGATGATGATTGTTAAAGGATTGAGATTCACTGCTTCAGAGAATAGGAATGGAACTAATAAGTTACCATCTAGGATTTGGCTTACCACATAAGCTGTCATTAATGACCAAAAAGTTGAGCCAATACCAAATTGCGACATCGCGACAAGTCCTACAGGAATACTAACAAGCACAGCACCTACATAAGGCACTAATACAGAAAGCCCTACGGCAACTGCGAGTAACAAAGCGTAACGTAGATCAAAAAAGAGAAAAATTGCATAACTAATCACGCCCACAACAACAATTTCAATAATTTTACCGCGGATATAGTTGGCAATTTGTTTTTGCATCTCTTGCCACACTTGATCGGCGAGTTTGCGATTGCGTGGTAAAAATCGACTAATATAAGCCATTAATTCTTGTTTATCTTTTAAAAGGAAAAAAACCATCAGTGGTACAAGGAAAGCGTAAATCCCCAAACTCACCAAACTAATAATGGAAGAAATTGAAAGTTTTAGGGCTGATTCACCAAAACCTAAAATTTTACTTTTTACACCGGTAAAGAAGCCATCGATCATTTGATAATCCACGACTTCTGGATAATGCTCAGGCAAGGAAAGGAGCCAATCATTAAAGGAATTGAACATATGAGGCAATTCGCTAAACAAATTAATAGTCTGGCTAATTAACGTCGGAATAAGCACAAGAGCCACAATGAGTACGATGCCAACAAAGCCACCCAAAACAAAAATTGTGGCAAGTAATCGAGGAAATTTTAATTTCTCATTAAGCAGGCGAATTGGCATTTCTAATAAATACGCTAAAACAATAGCCACTAATAATGGTGCGAGTAAATCACTAAAAAAATAAATCGCAATAAACCCGAATAACAAAATAGCAAGCAACGCCATTGCTTGCGGATCGCTAAATCGGCGTTTATACCAATTTTTTAACATTTCAAACATAAAACTTCCTTTTGATAGCAATTTTGTGCCGATTATAAGGTAAAATTAGCCAAATTTATATTTACAGAAGGAATTTTCTATGACCATCAAAATTTACCACAATCCTCGTTGCTCCAAAAGCCGTGAAACCCTTGCTCTATTACAGCAACAAGGCATAAATCCCGAAATTGAGCTTTATTTAGAGCAACAATATTCCGTAGATTTTTTGCAACAGTTAGCCCAAAAACTGCAACTCAATACTGTACGAGAAATGATGAGAACGAAAGATGATTTATACCGCACTTTACAATTGGATAATCCTGTCTTGACGGAAACACAGCTACTTGAAGCGATCTCACAACATTCTGCCTTGCTTGAACGACCGATTGTGGTAAATGGCGAAAAAGCTAAAATTGGTCGCCCTCCAGAAAGTGTTTTAGCAATTTTATAATTTCTCAGCTATAATAATGCCCGCCCAAGATAGGGCATTATTTTTAACGATATTGAGAGGCAATGATGAAAAAGAAAAAATCTTTTACCCCCGTTGCTGATGCAAAAGGGTGTACCATCTATCTACACAATAAAGGTGTAATCCAAGATAACGCAATTCAGGCTTTATTGTCAGATAAATTATTTCGTCAGCGAATTGAAAAAAAACGAAAAGGTAAAGGTAGCTATCAACGTAACGAAAAACATCGAGGAAAAATTTTTGAAAAGCCCGATTATAAAATTTTTGATAACAAAGGTTTTATAATCGGGTTTTTCTTAATTAAAGTTGTAATGAGAGGATATTATGATGTCAATAAAAACAGAGCGTTTATTTAGTAACGAATGGAATGTGCGAATTAGCGATCCCGGTGAGGAAGGGGCAAATAGCCATTTTTTTGAAAAAATCTATATCACCCTAGATGCCCATATTGAAGGTGGAAAAATCACTTATGAATTTACGCGTAAAGTTGAAGATCAAGTAAAAATAAATAGAACATTCAGTGAATTAACAGAATTATTTAAATTTTTAGGCGACTATCTTGACCCTATAGCTTTGGGAATGTTAGGCGTAAGAATTGGTCATCTAAATATGCATATTTAATGTTTCAAATAATTCACTAACATCAATCTGCACACAAATAAGATACAGATAACCTACTATCATTATATTATGTGCAGATTTCACAAAGGGTTATTCTAGTTAACTATACTAACAATTATATTACTTCCTTATATTTGGAATCATCAGTATTTACCCACTAACGCTTGAATAATCCCCCAAGACCACCTAAGCCGCCCATTCCGCCCATCATTCCTTTCATACTTCGCATCATTTTACCCATTCCACCTTTACGCATTTTTTTCATCATACGTTGCATTTCGTCAAATTGTTTGAGCAATTTATTAACATCTTGCACTTGCGTACCTGAGCCAAGGGAGATACGGCGGCGGCGTGAGCCTTTGATGATTTCAGGTTTGGCACGCTCTTTTAAGGTCATTGAATTGATAATGGCTTCCATTTTGATGAACATTTTATCGTCCATTTGATTTTTAACGTGATCGGGGAGGTTTTTCGCCCCTGGAAGTTTTTCCAACATAGTCATCATTCCGCCCATTTTTTTCATTTCAACGAGCTGATCGCGGAAATCTTCCAAAGTGAAGTCATCGCCTTTTTGGAATTTTTTCGCCATTTTTTCCGCTTTTTCTTGATCCACAGAACGTTGTAGATCTTCGATGAGCGAAAGCACATCCCCCATTCCTAAAATGCGTGAAGCCACACGATCAGGGTGGAAAGGCTCAAGGGCGTCAGTTTTTTCCCCAACCCCTAGGAATTTAATCGGTTTGCCGGTGATTTGTCGAATAGAAAGTGCCGCACCGCCGCGCGCATCACCGTCCACTTTGGTGAGAATCACGCCAGTAAGTGGGAGGGCTTCGTTAAAGGCTTTTGCGGTATTGGCTGCATCTTGCCCTGTCATTGCGTCCACCGTGAAAAGGGTTTCCACAGGGTTAAGTGCGGTGTGAATTTTTTGGATTTCTTCCATCATTTCGCTATCAACGTGCAAGCGACCTGCGGTATCCACAATCAACACATCGTAGAACTTGAGCTTGGCTTCGGCAAGAGCGGCTTGTGTAATTTCAACGGGATTTTGCTCGCTACTTGAAGGGAAAAAATCCACGCCTACGGCTTGGGCAAGGGTTTCAAGCTGTTTGATCGCCGCAGGGCGATACACGTCCGCCGACACCACCATCACTTTCTTTTTCTGACGTTCACTCAAGAATTTGGCTAATTTCCCTACGCTGGTAGTTTTCCCCGCCCCTTGTAAACCCGCCATTAGGATCACCGCTGGTGGCTGAGTGGCAAGATTTAGGCTTTCATTCGCTTCACCCATCGCTTTTTCAAGCTCAGACTGCACGATTTTGAGAAATTCTTGCCCAGGGGTAAGGCTACGATTGACTTCTTCACCAATCGCACGTTCTTTCACTTTGTTGATAAACTCACGCACCACAGGCAAGGCAACGTCCGCTTCGAGCAATGCCATTCGCACTTCACGCAGGGTGTCTTTAATATTGTCTTCAGTTAAACGCCCTTTCCCCGTAATGTTACGCAGGGTTTTAGACAGGCGGTCAGAAAGGTTTTCAAACATTGTTTATCCTAAATTTGGTTGGATTGTGGTCGCTTGATTGCAAAATAATACGACGTTGGTTTGCCTTGTGTTATTTTGAGAAACGACGTAAAGAAAAAATTGCTTCAATTATACTGAAATCCCACAGATTTTCATCATTTGAAAGAAATTTATAGCGATTTTACCTCCGCGAGGCTAGAATAAAAATAATTCTTGATTTGGATTTAGGGTGAATAAAAATGGGATTTGCCGTCTTTTCAATGTTATTTTATGTGGCGAGTATTCTCTTTATTACGCCAATGTTGCTGAAAGCCCATTCAGGGGAGCAGGCGAAGAAACCGAATAAAACGCTATTTTTTAGCACCGCACTTTTCGCCATTGTGTTGCACGGGCTGAGCTTAACCCTGCTTTTCTCGCATTTATTCAATGAGCAAGATTTCACCTTGATCGAAATTAGCTCATTGCTTAGCGTGATTGTGGCAATGCTTGCCACTTGTGCCATCGGTTTTCGCGTCAATACCCTGTGGTTTTTGTTGCCGATCGTGTATTGCCTTGCCATTATCAATTTGATTTTACAGGCATTTTTACCATTTTCGATTATCCAGCATTTAAGCCACAACTTAGGCTTATTTTTGCATATTGGGTTGGCTTTGTTGGCTTATGCTTTGTGTTTTATTGCAACTTTATATGCGGTGCAACTTTGGTGGATTGATCGCAATTTGAAAAATAAAAAATTGGCGTTATCGCCCATTATTCCACCATTGATGACGGTGGAACGCCATTTTTTCCGCCTAATGTTTAGTGGTGAGATTTTGCTCACCTTGACGCTGATTTCAGGGGCGATTTATTTGCCAGATTTTTTTGCCCCGCACAATGTGCAAAAAGCGGTGTTTTCTTTTCTTGCTTGGCTTGAGATTGGCATCGCATTGATTGGACATTGGAAATGGCATTGGCGAGGAAAAAAGATGATCATTTATTGCATTTCAGGTATGATTTTGCTCTCGCTTGCCTATTTTGGCAGCCGCGTCGCATTTGGGCTAAGCCTTTAATCTCAGGCTTTCCCAAGAATAATGAGTTAAAGAAAGGATTTAATTTTGGATAGTATTCCCCTTAGTACGTTATTTATCACCTTAATTATTTTATTGATTTTATCCGCTTATTTTTCTAGCTCTGAAACGGGGCTGTTATCTGCCAACCGCTACCGTATGCGTTTTTTGGCAGAAAAGGGGCATAAAGGAGCAAAAAAAGCCGAGAAATTGCTCAAAAAAACGGATATTTTGCTCAGCCTGATCCTAATTTGTAATAACCTTGTTAATATTTCCGCGTCCGCCATCGCCACCATTATTGGTATGCGTTTGTATGGGGATATGGGCGTGGCGATTGCCACGGGAATATTAACCTTTGCAATGCTGATTTTTGCTGAAATTTTCCCCAAAACCATTGCAGCACTTTATCCTGAAAAAGTGGCATTTCTATCCAGCCATATTCTCACGCCATTATTAAAGCTCTTTAGCCCGATCGTTTTTGTGATGAATGTGATTATTCGTGGCTTAATGAAATTATTTAGAGTTAAAAATGAAGTTAAAACTAGCTCGCTAAGCACCGAAGAATTGCGTGCTATTGTAAACCAATCAGGGCAATTTATTCCCTCCGCCCACCAAAATATGCTGCTTTCCATTTTAGATTTAGAAAAAGTGACGGTGGACGATATTATGGTGCCGCGTAACGATATTGGCGGTATTAATATTGATGATGATTGGAAAGCTATTATGCGTCAGCTCAACCATTCCGCACATAGCAAAGTGGTGCTATACAAAGAGAGTATGGACGAAAATGTGCTGGGTATCTTACGGGTGCGTGAGGCTTACCGCTTAATGTTGGACAAAAATGAATTTAGCAAAGAAACCCTTATTCGTGCGGTGGACGAGGCTTATTTTATCCCTGAAGGCACACCGCTAAACGCACAATTAGTTAATTTCCGCAATAAAAAAGAGCGTATTGGTTTAGTTGTGGACGAATATGGCGATATTAAAGGCTTAGTAACGCTGGAAGATATTTTAGAAGAAATTGTCGGCGAATTTACCACCTCAACCGCCCCTTCCATTGATGAAGAAGTCACTCAACAATCGGACGGCTCGATGATTATCGAAGGTTCTGCTAATATCCGTGATTTGAATAAACTATTTGACTGGCATCTAGACACCGACGAAGCCCGCACTTTCAACGGCTTAATTCTAGAGCATTTAGAAGAAATCCCCGATGAAGGCACGGTTTGCGAGATTAACGGCTTAAAAATCACCATCTTAGAAGTGGCAGATAATATGGTGAAACAGGCGAGGGTGGAGAAAATTTCATAATCTAAAAACGCGGAATAAAAAATCTTATTTTTCAGTTCCTCTTAAAGACGAAAGTGTTTGCTTTCGTCTTTTTCTTTTGTAGCTAAAAAATCAATAAAAGTACGGTCATTTTTCATCGCACTTTTTTATTGGTGCTTTGACCCATAAATTTTTCTTTGTTACAATTCGTAATCTAATTGAAATTAATTCTCAATACTAATTAATAGGCGGATTGCCTAAATTCTATTTTGAAGTCAGCGTTAAGGATTTTCCAATGCCACAATTATTCGCATTTTTACAACATTACATTGATTATATTATTCTTGGTTTGCTCGGGTTAATGAGTTTTATTATGGTATGGTTTGTGATTGAACGCTTTGTTTTCCTAAACCGTGTTGATGTTGCCAAATACTCCAATATCCACGAGCTAGACATTGATCTCAACCGCAATCTCACCATTATTTCTACCATCGGGTCTAATGCTCCTTATGTTGGATTATTGGGGACGGTAATCGGAATTTTATTAACCTTCTATGAATTGCGAAATTCAGGCGGTGATATTGATGCTGCGGCGATTATGCTCAACCTTTCTCTTGCTCTAAAAGCTACTGCGGTGGGAATTTTGGTTGCCATTCCGTCAATGGTGTTTTACAACGGCTTGCAACGCAAAGTAGAAGTTAATCGCCTAAAATGGAAAGCCTTAAACGAGAAAAACAGCTAGGGGCATAACGTGAAAAAATTTGATGAAATCAACATTATCCCTTTCATTGACATTATGTTGGTGCTGTTGGCGATTGTATTAATTACCGCGTCTTTTATTTCGCAAGGTAAAATTCAAGTGAACGTGCCAAAAGCCAGTAGCACAGTGGCATTTAAGTCGGATGACTTGGCAAAATTATTAACCGTTACAGAAACGGGCGAAATCTTTTTTAACGATAAGCCGACGGATTTAGCTCAGATGGAAAAAGAAGTGGCAAGCTGGGCAAAAGATCAAAAAGTTACCCTTAAAGTGGATGCCAAAGCGACATTTCAAGATTTCGTAACCCTAACGGATTTAATGGCAAAAAATGACATCAAAAACGTTGCCATTGTGACGATGAAAGAAAAGGCAAATAAATGACGAACAAACAGCGTTCTTGGTTTGGCTTTTTAGCTTCTTTGCTCTTTCATTGTTTTTTGTTCGGCGGGATTGCTTATGCGTTACGATCTGATGACAGTGCTAATGGCTATCAGGCTGATTTGATCGACACCAGCATTTCAATGGAAATGTTGCAAGGAATGATGGTCGAACCTGAGCCTGCTCCAGTCCCTGAGCCTGAGCCAGAAGTGAAGCCTGAACCTCAACCTGTGGCGAAGGAAGATGTGCCTGATCCGACGCAACAGCCTGAAAAAGTCACGGAAGTGAAAAAAGAAAAACCAAAAGAAAAGAAAAAGCCAAAAGAAAAATCAAATAAAGCGATAAAAAATAAAGATCTATCAAAGGGTGACCGTAATGTAGATTCTGCAGCGAAAATAGATTCTGTCGCCACAGGATTAGGTAAAGCCACGGTGGACAACCCTAATTTGGTGGGCAAAGGAAACAGCACAGATGAGGTGAAAGCCTATCTTTTAGCTCTACGCAGAGAATTTGAACGGCAAAAACGCTATCCACAGCGTGCAAAATTAATGCGTAAGCAAGGTATAGTGAAGATTTCCTTTTCTGTAGCAAATAACGGAACGATTGGTAATATTAAAGTGGCACAATCCTCAGGCAATGCCGATTTAGATAATGCCGCGTTGAATGCGGTGAAAAACGCACAATCTGTTGGTCCAAAGCCTTTCGGGCTACAGGAAATTAATGTTGTTCCAATACGGTTTACGCTGAGCAATTAAATGCAGTTAGGTTGCTATTAAAATGTAAAAAGTCATAAATTTATTATGATGCTACATTCATATTCAAAGTCGAGTTCAAGAGTTACCCTTCTTCGGATAAAATCGCAATAAAAAGGCTTTTCTGACCCTCGACTTTCTTCCATACTATAAAAAATAATCCTTTACTTAGCTTTCCTTCTCTCTAGATAGTTCTAAATAGTAATTAAGAGCAAAATTGACAGCTTATTATACAAACTGTGATCTGTATCACATTTTATATTTTTATACTCCAAAATATATTGTGATCTAACTCACATTTCTGACTTAAAAAATTTTGGCTTTGATTTTGCCTTTGATATGCTTTCGTTCATTAAATGGACGCAAATCGTTTCTCTATAAATGAGGTAAATTATGTTATCTGCAAATGCAAAGCTTAAGGTTCAAAGTTTTGGACGCTTTTTATCGAATATGGTAATGCCAAATATTGGGGCATTTATTGCGTGGGGATTTATCACCGCACTTTTCATTCCAACGGGCTGGGTGCCGAATGAAACCTTGGCGAAACTCGTTGGGCCGATGATCACCTATTTATTGCCATTATTAATTGGTTATACTGGGGGGAAATTAGTCGGTGGCGATCGTGGTGCGGTTGTAGGTGCGATCACAACCGCTGGGGTAATCATTGGGACAGATATTCCAATGTTCCTTGGTGCAATGATTGCAGGGCCAACAGGTGGTTGGGCGATTAAACGTTTTGACCGCTGGGCTGATGGTAAAATCAAAAGCGGTTTTGAAATGTTGGTGAATAATTTTTCATCAGGCATTATCGGAATGGTACTAGCCATTCTATTCTTCTTAGTGGTTGGCCCCGCGGTGAAAGTGCTTTCTACTGCATTAGCGGCTGGGGTTGATGTGCTTGTGCAAGCTCATTTGTTGCCTTTAACCTCTATTTTTGTTGAGCCAGCAAAAATCCTTTTCCTTAACAATGCCATCAATCACGGAATTTTCTCGCCATTAGGTATTCAACAATCTCAAGAAGTTGGTCAATCTATTTTCTTCTTGATCGAAGCTAACCCAGGCCCGGGATTAGGCATCTTATTAGCCTATATTTTATTCGGTAAAGGCTCAGCCAAACAAACTGCAGGTGGAGCGGCGGTGATCCACTTCTTCGGTGGGATCCACGAAATTTATTTCCCTTATGTGTTAATGAATCCACGTCTATTAATTGCGGTTACCGCAGGGGGAATGACAGGCGTATTTACCTTAGTGTTATTTAATGCAGGGCTTATTGCACCAGCTTCACCCGGTTCGATTATTGCCGTATTGGCGATGACTCCTGCCCATTCTATCTTTGGCGTGCTTTGTTCCGTGGCATTAGCAACATTGGTTTCTTTCCTTATTGCCGCGTTCTTCTTAAAAATTCAAAAAGAAGACACATCAGATAAATTAGAAGAAGCGCAAGCAGCATCAAAAGCAATGAAAGGCGGTGTGGCAAAACCAGTAACCGATTACAAAGGCTTGCAAAAAATCTTTGTATCTTGCGATGCAGGAATGGGATCAAGCGCAATGGGTGCAAGTATGCTACGCAAAAAAGTGAAAGATGCTGGCTTGCCAATTAAGGTGGCGAACTGTGCAATCAATGACTTGCCAGATAACGCAAGATTAGTGATCACGCACCAAGACCTAACCTTACGCGCACAAAAACAAGTGCCAAATGCAATGCATCTTTCTTTAACCAATTTCTTAGATAATAAATTCTATGATAATTTGGTGAATGAATTAAAAGTGCATTTTGCAGACGCCGCCGCAAAACCGGCAGACAGCGTAGAAGTGGCAGAAATGGACGGTGCAACCTTCAACCTAAGTGCGGATCAAATTTTCTTAGGATTGAAAGCAGAAAATAAACAAGATGCCATTCGTTTTGCGGGTGAACAATTAGTGAAAGCAGGCTTTGTGTTACCAAGTTATGTGGACGCAATGTTTGAACGCGAAGAATTAGTTTCCACTTACTTAGGCGAAGGCTTAGCCGTGCCACACGGTACAGTTGATGCCAAAGATGCCGTATTGAAAACAGGTATCGTAGTATGTCAATATCCTGAAGGCGTACGCTTTACTGAGGAAGAAGACGGCGTAGCGAAATTAGTGATTGGTATCGCCGCACGCAATAATGAACATATTCAAGTGCTAACCGCTATCACCAACGCTTTAGACAGCGAAGAAGCGATTGCAACATTGACCACCACAAACAATGTGGAAGAGGTGTTAGCCTTACTTAAATCTTAAAGTGCGGTCAAAAATGGCATCGTTTTTGCGATGCCATTTCTCATTATTGATGTTATTGGAGAAAAAAATGAAAGCATTACATTTTGGGGCAGGAAATATCGGGCGTGGTTTCATCGGAAAATTGCTCGCCGACAGTGGTATTGAAGTGATTTTTGCCGATGTGAATGATGATGTTATTCGATTATTACAAGAACAAAAAAGCTACAACGTAAAAGTGGTGGGGGAAACGGTTAATCGAATTGAGCTGGTGTCTAATGTAACAGGCGTTAATTCAAAAGATGAAAATGCCCTGATTGACTTATTTAAACAAGTGGATTTAGTCACCACTGCCGTTGGGCCAAATGTACTAAAAATTATTGCTAGCACCATTGCCAAAGGCTTGGTGGCACGTCTTGAAGCAGGCAACAAACAGCCACTCAATATCATTGCGTGCGAAAATATGGTGCGTGGCACAACCTTCTTAAAAGAGCAGGTTTTTCACTATTTAGATGAAAAACAGCAGCAACAAGTGGACGCATTGGTTGGCTTTGTGGATAGTGCGGTGGATCGCATTGTGCCGCCAGTGCAACTTGATCCGCAAGATCCGCTGTTGGTTACGGTGGAAGAATTTAGCGAATGGATCGTGGATAAAACCCAATTCAAAGGCGATATTCCGCACATTGAGGGAATGGAACTCACGGATAATCTGATGGCATTTGTGGAGCGCAAATTGTTCACCCTCAACACTGGCCACGCCGTTACCGCTTATTACGGCAAACTAAAAGGGCATCAATTTGTTAAGCAGAGCATTGAAGATCCTGAAGTGCGAGCCTTTGTAAAAGCGGTAATGGAAGAAAGCGGGGCGGTGTTGATTAAACGCTACGGCTTCGATCCGCAAGCTCACGCCGCTTATATTGAAAAAATTCTCGCCCGCTTCGCCAACCCTTATTTGGTTGATGATGTGGATCGCGTAGGGCGTGAGCCGTTGCGAAAACTGAGCTACAACGATCGTTTGATTAAGCCGTTGCGTGGCACATTGGAATACCATTTGCCTCATCAACACCTTATGCAAGCAGTTGCCACCGCCCTGTGCTATCGCAATGAAAACGATCCGCAAGCCCAAGAGTTGCAACAAGCCCTCGCTCAGCAAGGGGTTATTCCAAGCCTTGAGAAATTCACGGAATTGCCAGATCACGAAGTGATTTCACAAATCGCCCAAGCCTATGAAAAACTCGCGTAAATTTACCGCCCAAGTGTGATAAACTTGGGCTATTTGCGAATATTCAAAAGTGCGGTGCAAAAAATACGAATTTTTCTAACCGCACTTTGTCTACCCAATTTTTAGGAAGCTATCATTGGACGATCCAGTTTATGAAAAATTGAGCGAAGCCACCTCCATTCGTGGCTTCATTACCGCGAGCGTTGCCCTTTTTGATGAGGCGGTGGACAGCCTCATCAATCGCGTTTTCCGCAAAACGGATTTTGCAGTGAAATCCGTGGTAGACTCCCTTTTTATGACTTCAGGCCCGCTTTTTGAGCTGTCTATCCGCCTGAAAGTTCTACTTGGGCTTGGCGTGATCGAACACGACGTTTTTGAAGATCTCAATGCCTTTATCAAATTCAAAGAAAAGCTCAATAATGACGAAAAAGATCACCGCTTTTTCGATCCCCTTATCATTGCGTTTATGCAAAGCCTGCATTTGCAACAAGACAAAAGCCTGCTGAATTTCCCCGAAGAAAAGGAAGATCCCGACTCCCTCAGCTACCAAATCAAAACCCAACGCAAAGAAAAACTCGTGCGTTCCTGTCTAATACTCACCATAAGTGAAATTTACGAACGATTACAGGTGGAAAGCCCGCTATAAACTCAAGCTGAAAAGTATCATTATTTCCCTGTTTAATCTTTAAATGCTTATGTGGTACACTGTTCTCAAAACTTATATTTTTTGGGGAATGGGTCATAAAATGAAATACGGATTAAATTCAAAGAAAATTCTTGTTACAAATTCTGTATTAAGATTAATTGGTAATGTTGTTAAAACGCTGAGCTATCCATTTCATTTCCTTTTTCCTAGAAAACGTTTCACCCTACCTGAGTTTAGTCCAGCTAGAAAAGAGAATTTAAACTATCAAATATCCCCTACAATTTGGCAAACTAATTATACTAATAAAGTAACGTTACCTATTTACTGTACTTATTTAATTAACCGTTTTTTCTCACCTTCTTTCAATTATCGTTATATGGGAACAGAAGAACGAGAAAAATACATTAAACAAAATGCTCCTCAGCGTTTTTATGAGGCTTATATAAGACTAAACGATGGTGCTGCACAAGCGGATTTTTGGCGTTTATTTGTTTTATACAATGAGGGCGGAGTTTATATTGATATAGATGGTCATTTAGTATGGAAGCTTGAAGAAATTATCAAGCCGAATGATAGTGAGGTTTTAATTAAAAGGCGTGATAGTTATACAAATTTTTTTATTGCAAGTAAAAAAGGAAATTCATTTTTATTAGATACACTCATACTAATTGTTGAGAATATTGAGCAGGGTAGAACAGAAAATGGCGTATTTTGTTTAACAGGTCCCGTCACATTAAATAATGCATTAAAAGACAAAGTCGTTAATTGCCGAAAAGATAAATTAACTTGTGTTCAAGGTACCTTTTCTAATGAATATTTCCAATATATGGATAAAAAGAAAGGAAAATGGATTCACAAAAAAAGTGAAGATCTCCTGAAATAGTTTACTCATTATGTGTTTCTCACTTTTTCGAGGCAGTAGGCTATTTTTCTTATTTCAACTATAATAGCCGACAATTTTCACTCTGATTTAATGAGAATATAATGGCAAATATAGCAGAAAATCCCCTTGTTTTAGTTGATGGTTCTTCTTATCTATACCGTGCGTTTCACGCTTTTCCACCGCTCACCAACTCTCTCGGCGAGCCTACGGGGGCGATGTATGGCGTGTTGAATATGCTGAAAAGTTTGATTGCACAGGTACAGCCGAGCCATATTGCGGTGGTGTTTGACGCAAAAGGCAAGACGTTTCGTGATGAATTGTTTGAGCAATACAAATCGCACCGCCCGCCAATGCCTGATGATCTTCGCAAACAAATTCAGCCGTTGCACGCCATTATCAAAGCCCTCGGCATTCCGCTATTATCCATTGAGGGCGTGGAAGCCGATGATGTGATCGGCACGCTCGCGGTGCAAGCCTCTCAAGCGGGCAAAAAAGTGTTAATCAGCACGGGTGATAAAGATATGGCTCAGCTGGTGGACGATAACATTATGCTCATCAATACGATGAACAACAGTTTGCTTGATCGTGAGGGGGTGATTGAAAAATACGGCATTCCCCCTGAGCTGATTATCGATTATCTCGCCTTAATGGGCGACAGTGCGGACAATATCCCCGGTGTCGCAGGCGTGGGGGAGAAAACCGCACTCGGCTTGTTGCAAGGCATTGGCAGTATGGCGGAAATCTATGCCAATTTGGATAAAGTTGCCACTTTGCCTATTCGTGGAGCAAAAAAATTGGGGGAAAAACTGCTCGCTGCCAAAGCGGATGCTGACTTATCTTACACCCTCGCTACGATTAAAACCGATGTGCCGCTCGATATGAAGCCCGAAGAACTTCATCTGGGGGAAAATCAACGGGATAAATTGATTGAATATTTTGCTCGTTATGAATTTAAACGCTGGCTCAACGAAGTGATGGAGGGTGAAAGCGGTTTAACCAAAGGGGATTTGCAAAGTGCGAAATTTGCCAGCTCGCCAGAGGTGGCAGATAGTACACAAAGTGCGGTAAAAAATCGCGTCAAAATTGACCGCACTTTATATGAAACAGTGGATAGCCAAGAGAAACTTGATGCGTGGATCGGCAAAATTCAGCAAGCGAAATTCATCGCCGTGGATACGGAAACCGATAATTTAGACGTAATGCAAGCCAATCTAGTGGGCATTTCTTTCGCGTTAGAAAATAGCGAAGCGTGCTACATTCCGCTGGCTCACCAAGAAGAAGTAGCAACGGAAAGCCAGCCCCAAGGGGAATTATTCGGCGAAACAGAAGCCCCTGCCAGTACGCACTTTGCCCTTGTGCCGAATCAATTGGATAAAACGGCTTGCCTTGCCGCTCTCAAGCCTCTCTTGGAAAACCCTGAGATCCAAAAAGTGGGGCAAAATATCAAATATGATCTCACCGTATTCGCCAACAACGGCATTGAATTGCAAGGAGTGAAATTTGACACAATGCTCGAATCCTATGTGCTAAACAGCACGGGGCGACACAATATGGACGAGCTGGCAAAACGTCATTTGGAGCATCAAACCATCGAATTTGAAGCCATTGCAGGCAAGGGCAAAAAACAACTCACCTTTGACAAAATCGCCATCGCCCAAGCCACCGAATACGCGGCAGAAGATGCAGAAATCACAATGAAATTGCACCAAACCCTATGGCAAACCTTAGATCAAACGGAAAGCTTAGTGCAATTATTTAGCGAGATAGAAATGCCGTTGGTTGGCGTGCTTTCTCGCATCGAACGCAACGGCGTGTTGGTGGACAGCCAAACCTTGCTCGCCCAATCGCAAGAAATTAGCGAAAAACTGACCGCACTTGAAAGCCAAGTTCACCAAGCGGCGGGGGAAACTTTCAACCTCGCCTCCACCAAACAATTACAAGAAATCTTGTTTGAAAAGCTCGGTTTACCGATTATCGCCAAAACGCCAAAAGGTGCACCTTCTACCAATGAAGAAGTATTGGAAGAATTGGCACAACAGGGGCATATTGTGCCGAAATTACTGATTGAACATCGTGGCTTGTCAAAATTAAAATCCACTTACACGGATAAATTACCGCTGATGATCAACCCTCGCACAGGGCGGATTCACACCTCTTATCATCAAGCGGTAACGGCAACAGGGCGATTATCCTCCAGCGATCCCAATTTGCAAAATATCCCAATCCGCAACGAAGAAGGTCGCCGTATTCGCCAAGCCTTTATTGCTCGCGAAGGCTATCAAATTATCGCGGCGGATTACTCACAAATCGAACTTCGCATAATGGCACATTTATCGCAAGATGAGGGGCTGATCACCGCATTCCAACAGGGCAAAGACATTCACCGCTCCACCGCAGCGGAAATTTTTGGCGTCCCCCTTGATGAGGTAACCAGCGAACAACGCCGCAGTGCCAAAGCCATTAACTTCGGCTTGATTTACGGAATGAGTGCTTTCGGGCTGTCCCGCCAATTAGGTATTCCACGTGCGGACGCACAAAAATATATGGATTTGTATTTCCAACGCTACCCCTCCGTGCAAACCTTTATGACGGACATTCGCGAAAAAGCCAAAGCACAAGGCTATGTGGAAACCCTATTCGGTCGCCGTTTATACTTGCCAGACATTCAATCTAGCAACGCAATGCGGCGTAAAGGGGCGGAACGTGTCGCCATCAACGCCCCAATGCAAGGCACGGCAGCGGACATTATTAAGCGTGCGATGATCGCCATTGATCAGGCAATCCACCAAGATCCCGACATCAAAATGATTATGCAAGTCCACGATGAATTGGTGTTTGAAGTGAAAACCGACCGTGTAGATCACTACCGCTCGCAAATCCAATCTCTAATGCAAAACGCCGCCCAACTCGTCGTTCCACTGATTGTTGATGTGGGCGTGGGCAATAACTGGGATGAAGCCCACTAAAAATAGTTCATTCATTGCCTATAAAAATTTTATAGGCAATGTATTCTTATCTTATTATGGTTTAATAGCCGGTTCATTCTTTAATAAATCAAACTCAACCCAGTTATTCCAATCGTAAACTTTTATGGGGTCTGTACTACCTTGCCAGAATGATGATTGTATTAAAGATTTATCAATTAAAGTGATACCAAGCCACTGACTAAATCCATATAAAAAATTTATCGCACTTTGTTTAATCGGAATAATTTGGTGCTCTTTAGCGTCGCTAGCCAAAATAAATAATGGTACTAAATAATTCTGTTTGGTCTCATTACCAACGGATAATGTTAGTTTCCCCAATCTACTTTTATTTTGTAAAGATAATCCATGATCAGAAAAATATAATAAAGAATATTTTTTGTTTTGTAATTTTAGTTCCTCTACAATATTTTCTAATAACCAATCAGTTTGTTTTATACTTTGTAAATAACAAGATAAGTTCTCATTTATATAGCTGAATTCTACTTTTTGCCATAATCTTTCGCAAAAAATAGGATGAGAGCCTATCAAATGTAATACAATTAATTTAGGTTTATTTGATGGTTCATTAATAATTTGTTTAAAATGTGGAAGCAATTCAGTATCAAATGTATTTTTGAATTTATAGTCTCCTTTCTTTGTAAAAAATGAAAAATCTGCTTGCCGTCCAACACGAGATGCCGCATTATCATATTCTCCAACCATCCCCTGATTAGAAAGCCAATATGTTTTAAACCCAGCATCCTTTGCTAAAGAAATAAGATTATTTTGAGCAATTATTTTATTATTCTTATCTAATTGATATAACGTACGAAGTAAAGAAGGCTGTGTATTTGGTGCTGCTGAGATATATCCGTGATAAAAAGTACCGTTAGATTTATCTAAAAATGGCGTTGTATTTAAAGGGAATCCATAAACAGATAAGTAATCTAATCTCATACTTTCCCCGATGACTAAAATATATAAAGGGTAATTGGGTATTACAGATTCTATCTTCCATGTAGAAGGCTGAGATTTTGCTTTTTCTAATAAAATTCGCTCTTGTTTATACTCTTTAATAAGAGCATAATTCTCAAGGAAGAAAGAGATCATAGGAAAATTCGAGTTTACTAATGAAAAAGGAAGATTATCAGAATAAATATATTTGATTGGACGATAAATTATTGAAAATATAAGGATTAGACAATAGAATATTGCTTGCTTGCAGTATACAAGATATAACAGCTAAAATATAAGTAACATATAGCTATTATATAAATATATAAAGGTATTTCTTTTAAATATTCTAATGCTTCATTAGCATTTGTTTCAAATAATGAAGCAATCATTCCTGAAGATACATCACCGTATAATATGACTTGTGGAAGGTAAGAAATGCTAATAAAGCTCCAAATTATAAATAGTATATAACTTCCTAAACGTAGATAATTAAACCCTAAACTAAAAAAAGCAACATAACCTAAAATGCTATACCATTTTAATGCAGTGCCAGTCATTAAAATTGCTAATATACCATGTAATCCTAAGATTAAAACTAGAAAATGCATTCTAATATAGTTGATTATTTTTATCATATTAAACCTATCAATAATAAAAATTTGTTATAGCCTAATTATCCGTATTTATATACCACATAATATTCTTACATAAAATCTAAAATTCTCAAGTCATTTTCTAGCTTCGTAAGTTTTAAATTTCAGGAATACTTTAGAAGATTGAATTTTCATTATAAGAAAAAATGTAAATAAGTTATTTATGTTATTTTTTCTAAGGGCTTGTTATCTAAATAAACTGATTATATTTTCCAATAAATTCACACCTTCATGTATAACCTAATTTTTTAGAGATATATTTTTAACTGCTATTTTTGATGGTTTCTGTGCTTTATTGCTCTGCCACCAATGCCACAATACGGCAATTTGTTGGTACGCTATTTTCCTCATTGATAATAGAAATAAAGCCTTTATCATCAATGGTATAGAGCGGGACAAATTGTTTATTGGTCGCTTTATAGTCTTGATAGGTATAGCTATCAGTGAGGTTGGTTACTTTAATTCGGGCATTTTTTGCTAGCATACTGGCGAGCTTCGCGTAGGTAACGTTTTTACCGAATAGCCAGTTGGAGCGGTAGTTATCTTGAATATCGTAACGCTCCGTTTGATTGCTATCATCACTGAAACGAATGCGGTAAATGTTATTTTTATCGAACTCGTGGCGGTAATGAATTTCTGACAAAGTGTTGAGTTCTTTATCTGTACTAATGGCAAACATATTACCTAATCCGATAAGATCCAAATGGCCATCTGCGTGAGTGGACACGGGGTTGCCGTAGTAAGTGCGAAGCCCGAGCATTCTGGCTTTTGCTACTTCGTTATAATGGCGGCTGGCAACCAGCACATCGACATTTTGTTCTTTCAGCGAGGTGGCGATCGCCAAGGCAACAGGGTTTGAGCCGATAATCAACACGCCTTTATACACCGCTTCTTGCACGTTCAACAATTTCGCAATGGCTTTCGCCCCCAAGCCTTGAATTAACACCGTGCCGATAATAATGGTAAACACCAATGGCACGAGCAATTCCACGCCTTGCAGTTGGGTGTTTTGCAATTTAATCGCGAACAGAGAAGAAATGGCTGCGGCGACAATTCCGCGCGGGCCAATCCAACTAATCATCAACTTTTCATTTAAGGTTAAACTTGAGCCAATAGACGAAAACCAAATAGCAAGTGGACGAGCGATAAACATCGCCACGAATAACAACAAAATTCCTGCCATTCCTACGCCGACCAAATGTGCTAAATTCACCCGTGCGGCAAGAATAATAAACAAGGTGGAAATCAGCAACACCGTGAGGGATTCTTTAAATTCCAAAATATGATCTTTGGGGAAACCTTTCCAGTTTGCCAATGCCACGCCCAGCACGGTAACGGTTAATAGCCCTGATTCGTGAGCAAGGTGGTTGGAGGCGGTGAACAGTAACAAAATGTAAGCCAGTACAAAGACGTTGCGTAAATATTCAGGGATCATATGGCGTTTGATTAAATTCGCCAGCACCCAAGCACCCACTAAACCAATGACACCCGCCACACCGATGATTTTAGCGAACGTGCCGATTTCACTGGCTTGCCCGCCTGAAATGATGTATTCATACACCAATACCACGGCGATCGCCCCGATGGGGTCAATGATAATGCCTTCCCATTTAAGAATATTGGCGATATTGCTGTTGGGGCGAACGCTCCGCAACAATGGCACAATCACCGTTGGGCCCGTTACGCACACCAATGTACCGAACAGCAAGGCGATGCGCCAATCCACATCAAACAGAAAATAAGTGGCAACAGAAATCACGCTGACGGTGATGAGCATTCCGAGTGAAACCAAGAGCTGCACCACCTTGCCGTGTTGTTTTATTTCGTCAAATTCGAGGGTTAATGCCCCCTCAAAGAGAATGACAGCAACGCCAAGGGAAATAAAAGGAAAGAGCAAATCGCCCAAAATGGCATCAGGGTTGAACAAATTCAACACGGGGCCGACTACAATGCCGATCAGCAATAAAAATAAAATTGAGGGCTGTTTTAAATACCAAGCCAGCCATTGTGCCACAATACCCAAGCCAACAATGGCAGATAAGATAAATGCGGTATCCATAAAGTTCTCCATAAACATCAAAAGCGAGAAAAGCTCGCGTAAAAAGTGCGGTGCAAAATTCTATCATTTTTTTGACCGCACTTTGTTTTTATTCGTTGCTATCGCTTAAATTATTCCGCCAGCTCCGTTTGCTCGTGCGACATTAGCTCTTGCCCCACGTCTTCTAGCAAGCTGAGATAGCGTTCATATTGACGCAAAATATCGGCGATGAGTTCGTTACGTGTCATATATTGCACATCATAGCCCGTACGACCGTCAGCGAAGTAAGTCATCGGCTGGTAAGTGACGGAATGCTGAATATGCGGGAGATTTTCATCATCAACCAACTGCGAGGCAATTTCGTGGCTTACGGATTTCACTCCATACATAAAATCACGCATTGATTCTTTCTTGATGATAAGCTCCACATTTGGTTCGTCAGAATCCAAGGCTTGCGCCACCTCCACGTTCAAATTATGCACATTAACCAATTCTTGACGCAACTCACGCATCGCAGGCAAAGCAGTGCGGTTAAGGAATTTTAAAATATCCTTTTCTTGCGTTTGATTAAGCATTTGCCCCAAACGCTCTCGCCATTTTTCCCCCGTCCATAACAGGCTGGTTGGGGTAACTTTGGCGGCGAAATATTTTTGATCCGCGTTCAAGCCTTTCCATAAACTTACGCACATCACTAACATCAACATTGCAAAGGGAAGTGCGACCAATAAAGTCATTGTTTGAAGCGTGCCTAAACCGCCCTCACGCATTAACACGATAGCCAGCACCATCATCACCGCACCCCACATTATGGCTTGCCAACGCGGTGCGGAGAGGCTTTTATCCCGTGATGCCATATTATTTAACACATAAATGCCCGAGTCCGCGGAGGTGATGAAAAATAAAGAAATAATCACCAACGCCATTGTGCCCGTTAATGCGGAAAGCGGAAGATAATCTAAGAATTTAAATAACAATTTTTCTGGTGCGGAGGTGAACGCGTGCAATGCCCCCTCTGCCACGTTTAGCTCTAACCAAATCGCACTGTTGCCAAACACGGTGAACCACAAGACGCAGAATAAACTTGGCACGGCTAGCACGCCGAAAATAAATTCGCGAATGGTGCGTCCGCGGGAAATACGCACGATAAACAAGCCCACAAATGGCGCCCACGAACACCACCACGCCCAATAAAGCACCGTCCAGCCCGTAAACCACGAGGTGTTTTCCGTTTCATAGGCATAGGTTTTAAAACTTAGGCGTACTAAATTGCTCAAATAAATGCCAATGTTATCGCTAAATGTGGTGAGCAAATATAGGGTTGGGCCTGCGATTAAAATAAACAACATTAAAGCGAGGGCTAAGCCGAGATTGATTTCGCTGAGTAATTTCACCCCTTTGCCCACCCCTGAAATGGCGGAAAATACCGCAATGGACATCACCACAACGATAATCACCGTTTGCAAGCCGAAACTATTTTCAGCCACCACGCCAAGCTGAGTTAGCCCTGCACCGAGCTGTGCCGCACCAAATCCTAAGGTAGTGATAATCCCGAAAAGGGTCGCCACTAACGCCATAATATCAATCACATCGCCTACTTTACCGTTAATGCGATCTTTCAATAAAGGATAAAAGCAAGAACGCAACGCCAACGGCAATTTATAGCGGAAGCCAAAATAAGCGAGTGCTAAGGCGATCACCCCATACACTGCCCAAGCGTGAATGCCCCAGTGGAAAAAGGTGTGCAACAAGGCTTCTTGCTGTTTATGTTCGGGCGATCCTGTGGTGATGGCGGAAAAATAATGGGTGAGCGGTTCTGCTACGCCGAAGAACATCAACCCAACCCCCATTCCAGCGGCAAACAACATCGCTAGCCAAGAAAGGAAAGAAAATTCAGGTTCTTCTTCATTCGTTCCGAGCTTAATATTACCCAAGCTACTGACCGACAACTCGAATAAGAAACAAAGGAAAACGGAAAAAGCTAAAATATAAAACCAGCTAAAATTAGCAAACACCCCCGCTTTCGCCCAATCTAAAAGTGCGGTGGTTTTTTCTGGCAAAATTAACGTTGCAACGAGCAACAAAATAACCAGTAATAAAGTTGCCCCAATCACAAAGGGGTTAAATGAGGATTTTTGCTGGATAAAATTTGAAAAAGACAAAATAAGGTTCTCCTCTAGGTTTTATGATTTATTAAGGGTTGTGTATTATGGCTGAGAGCTATACTTTAAACTTCTTAGTTTCTCCTACTCTCAAAATTTTGTTAGCATAAAATGGATAAAATAGCTTAAAAATAAAAATTAAATATATAAAATAGTTGCTATTTTAGCATAAAAATCTAAATTTTGCCAGAAAAGGGATTTTTGACATTTTTATCAATAAGATAAAAGATAGCAATTCATCAATTTATTACACTCTCCAGTGTATCAAAGCATCGTCAGGATCGATTTTCCTTGTATTTAAAATTAAATACATTATCTTTTCTAAATTATCATTCTTATAGAATGAAGTTTTTAGGTTAAAAAATGCCCAATTGTATTTTTTTATTTCTCAATATCTCGACGGGCGAGTGTTGTATCGCTATAATCTGATGTCTTTTAACTTTTTATTTACTAACGTGTTCGGTGTTAGTGTTCGCCGAGTGCAAATTCATTTTGAGGTAACATAATGTCATTTAATATTGAAACAACTCAAGGTCTTGAGCGTCGTGTAACTCTCACCGTTCCAGCTGAAACCGTAGAACAAGCGGTGCGTGAAGAATTAAAACGTGTAGCAAAAAATGCACGCGTAGATGGTTTCCGTAAAGGTAAAGTGCCACCACATATCATTGAAAAACGCTTTGGTGCGTCTGTGCGTCAAGATGTGTTAGGTGATCTATTACAAAAACACTTCTTCAACGTGCTTGTTGAAAGCAAAGTGAATCTAGCGGGTCGCCCAACATTTAACGTTGAGCAATTTGAAGCGGGTAAAGATCTTGTTTTCACCGCAACCTTTGAAGTGTATCCAGAAGTGGAATTAAAAGGTTTAGATCAAATCAAAGTTGAAAAACCTGTTGTTGAAATCAGCGAAGCAGACATTGACAAAATGGTTGATGTGTTACGCAAACAACAAGCAACTTGGGAAGAAACTCAAGAGCCAGCAAAAGCTGATGATCGTGTAACTATTGACTTCGTTGGAAGTGTTGATGGCGAAGAATTTGAAGGCGGCAAAGCCACTGATTTCGTATTAGCAATGGGGCAAGGCAGAATGATCCCTGGCTTTGAAGAAGGCATTGTTGGACATAAAGCAGGTGAGCAGTTTGATATTGGTGTAACCTTCCCAGAAGAATACCACGCTGAGAACTTAAAAGGTAAAGCCGCGAAATTTGCCATTACCTTGAAAAAAGTGGAAGTAATGGTATTGCCTGAATTAACCGACGAGTTTGTGGCGAAATTTGGTCCAAACACTAAAACCGTAGCAGATTTACGTGCAGAAATTGCTAAAAATATGCAACGTGAATTGAAAAATGCTTTAACGGCACGCGTTAAAAATCAAGTTATCGAAGGTTTAATTGAACAAAACCCAATTGATGTCCCAGCTGCAGCAGTTGAACAAGAAATTGATGTGTTACGCCAACAAGCGGCACAACGTTTTGGTGGCAACCAACAACAAGCGTCACAATTACCTCGCGAATTATTTGAAGAGCAAGCAAAACGTCGCGTTCAAGTTGGCTTATTACTCGCAGAAGTGATTGCTTCAAATGAATTAAAAGTGGATGAAGATCGCGTAAACGCAATGATTGACGAAATTGCGTCAGCTTATGAGCAGCCAGCAGAAGTGGTGGAATATTATAAAAATAACAAAGAGTTAATGAATAATATTCGCAATGCAGTGTTAGAGGAACAAGCCGTTGATGCGGTCTTAGCGAAAGCACAAGTGAGTGAAAAAGCGGCTTCATTTGATGAAGTGATGAATCCACAAGCATAATTTCGGATTTTATTACCCTTTTAAAGTGCGGTCGTTTTTTTTAAGCGAAAAATGACCGCACTTTTATTATTTGATTTCCTGATAGCACGCCTATCGGAAAAGATTAATGGAGATTTCTATGGCTTTAATCCCTATGGTCGTTGAACAGACTGCAAGAGGCGAGCGTTCATATGACATTTATTCACGTTTATTGAAAGAGCGTGTGATTTTTTTAAGTGGGCAAGTTGAAGACAATATGGCGAATTTGATCGTCGCACAACTGCTTTTTTTAGAATCGGAAAATCCAGACAAAGATATTAGTATTTACATTAACTCTCCGGGCGGCTCGGTAACCGCGGGAATGGCGATTTATGACACAATGCAATTCATTAAGCCTGATGTGAGAACCCTTTGTATTGGACAGGCTTGTTCAATGGGAGCATTTTTACTCGCGGGTGGCACACCGGGCAAACGTGCGGCATTACCAAATGCACGGGTGATGATTCACCAACCACTAGGGGGATTCCGTGGGCAGGCTTCCGATATTCAAATTCACGCCCAAGAAATCTTAAAAATTAAGCAGACATTGAATGAAAAATTGGCATTCCACACAGGGCAGCCTTTAGCAAAAATTGAAAACGATACTGATCGCGACAATTTTATGTCTGCCGAAGAAGCCAAAGCTTACGGCTTAATTGACGAAGTCCTAATTAAAAGAGAAACGGAATAAATTATGACAACAGAACAACAACTCCATTGCTCTATTTGCGGTAATGACCGTAGCCAAGTAAAAAAACTTATTTCTGGCGTAGAAGGTGCAATTTGTAATGAATGTATTGAACGTTGCCATAATTTTTTAGTTGAAGCGGAGCAGCAAACAGCGGAAACTCAGGAAGAAAGTGAGCAACAAACAGAACAGGTGGCATTACCTACGCCTCATCAAATTCGCGCGCATTTAGATGATTATGTCATTGGGCAAAACTATGCCAAAAAAGTGCTTGCCGTTGCGGTGTATAATCATTACAAACGCCAACAGGCGGGCTATAAGGCTGACGATGTGGAACTAGGCAAAAGTAATATTTTGCTCATTGGTCCAACGGGAAGCGGAAAAACCCTATTGGCAGAAACCCTAGCTAGAATGCTGAATGTGCCTTTTGCAATGGCTGATGCAACCACACTCACCGAAGCGGGTTATGTTGGTGAAGATGTAGAAAATGTGCTACAAAAACTTTTGCAAAATTGCGATTATGACGTGGAAAAAGCAGAAAAAGGCATTATTTACATTGATGAAATTGACAAAATTACGCGGAAATCAGAGAACCCATCTATTACCCGTGATGTATCAGGCGAGGGTGTTCAGCAAGCCTTACTTAAATTAGTAGAGGGAACGATTGCGTCAATCCCACCACAAGGTGGACGCAAACACCCACAACAAGAGATGTTACGCCTTGATACATCAAAAATTCTCTTTATCTGCGGCGGAGCTTTCGCGGGGTTAGATAGAATCATTGAAAAACGCGTACATGTAGGTAGTGGTATCGGCTTTGGAGCAGAAGTGAAAGGAGAATCAGATAAAGCTACCTTGACGGAACTATTTGCCCAAGTTGAACCTGATGATTTAATGAAATTTGGTTTAATCCCTGAATTTATTGGGCGTTTACCCGTGATAGCACCATTAGCCGATCTTGATGAAGAAGCCTTAATCCAAATTCTGACCGAACCGAAAAATGCACTTACTAAGCAATATCAAGTGCTATTCAACCTTGAAAATGTGAAGTTAGAATTTACCCACGCTGCCCTCGTGGCAATGGCAAAACAGGCGTTGGAAAGAAAAACGGGGGCGAGGGGATTGCGTTCTATCGTAGAGGGATTGTTGCTTGATACGATGTACGATCTTCCTTCATTGAAAAATGTCGAGAAGGTAATCATTGAAGAGAGTACGGTAACAAAAAACCAAGCTCCACAGATAATATATAAATCGTAAAATTTTTACTATTTGTTTCAAAACTAGAACAGCTATTAATAGATAGGTGTTCTAGTTTAATTAGCGAGATATCATCTTCCTTCCATTACACACAAAAAATCTAATTCTAACGATAAATTAATATCTTATATACATTTTTAACAATGTGATCTACTTCAAGTTTTTCCCTAAATTAAATATCTATAATAGAGTCATATTTAACAAAATATAAGGAACTAATTATGACAAATGTACGCATTGAAGTTGATTTACTTGGTAAACGAGAAGTACCTAATGATGCTTATTGGGGAATACACACACTAAGAGCGATGGAAAATTTTAATATTTCAACTCATACTATTTCCGATGTTCCTGAGTTTATCCGTTGAAGCCGTCCGCGAAAAATGAGAAAAGCATCCACATAACTTGAGAAAAAAATTTCCCACGTTATGTGGATTTTTTATGATATTTAAACACTATTTAAACTGCTTTTAAACGATGCTGAAATAGACCTCCATACCTCCCCAGCTACATTGTTAGCCAGTCAGCTTAATTACCCGCTTATTTCCCCTTTACTCCTCGTCCCCAACGAGCAATGATGCCCCCAACATAAAACAACAGGGACATAAAAATGAAATTTAATACACGAGAATTTATTCAACACTTAACCACCAGACTTGAAAACCATCACGGCTTTAAAAATGGGGAATTTGTGCAAGGGAAACGCCGCTTTCAAGTCCGTCAAGATAGTTATCAAAATGAGCCAACAATTTATTTACTTTATATGCCACAAGGCACGCTGGTTGAACACTCTGAACATTGTCGCCAACGCGTTTCAATCGAGACTAACTTTGACATTGTCGCCCAGCAAATCGCTGACAAAATCGCAAACATTTTAAGAGGGAAATAAGCAATGAAAAAACCAACTGAAAAAGCTATTAACAACGTATTAGAAACCATTGCAAAAGAGGTGGGGGATATTGAAACATTAGAGACCCGAATGAGCGACCATTTAGATTTTTATGATATGGGCGTATGGAATATCAAACGCCTTATGCGTGCGGCTTATGAGGCAGGCTATAAGGCGGGCGTTGAAAAATAGGGGCGTTAGCCCCTTAATTTTTAGAATTTAAACACCAAATTATCCTCATAGCTAACCTGATAGTTTAACGATGTTTGAAGGACTATCCGCTCAGCTCCATCAAAGGCTTGCCAGTTATCCTTTTTCGCCTGCACCATATACGCAATAAACCGCACAAACTCTGACTTAGTGGAGCTAAAAAACACATAAGGCGGTCGTGTTCGGTCAATAAGCTGCAAGAAATCAATCAAATCAAAATAATTTGCCATTTTATAGCTGTTTTGCTTGGTGCAAAGATAAGGCGAGTCTAACACAAACAGGGCTTTAGGGTTGTCGGCAAACTTAGGCAGAAGCTGTTGAAATGGCTCGCTGACTATCTCAAGCCCATCAAGGTAATCCTCTGCACTAGGATAATCAGCCAGCTTTATTCCATTCCAAAATGTCTTGCTAAATAGCTCCTCAAATGAGCTGACTTGTTGCCCACTGAAAAGCAACCAACTTGCAATGGTGTTGAGGTCTTTAAATCCCTTAAAATCATTGATTTTATTGATGATTTCTTGCTTTTTATTGTTATCTAATCGCTTGTTTTTGGGTACAATATCGCCAACAATTTGAAGCAGTTCAGCTCGTAAACGATTTGTATCGCTTATGTGTTTTAACCTGTCGGCATAGCCATCAAAATCATTATAAATCACCCGTGCTTTGGACTTGATACGCTTTGCCACATGGCTTAATAAACCACTTCCTCCAAAAGCATCGACAATCGTCCACCCCTCCCCATCATCAGAAATATGCTCATTTAAAACCTGTTTAAAGGCATTTAAAAACAGCCGTTTTTGCCCGACAAACGGCAACGGTGCTTGATTAAAATGACGCATCGTTACCCCCTAATACCTCAATAATACGACGATAAATATCGTGGATAAGCGGCAACGGAATGGCTGAACGGGCGTTATAACTGTGTAAACAGTCAAACATCGTTTTGCCCGAAATATAATGCTGATAACGCAAATTTAGCGGAATATTGCTTTTAAACTTAGTCGCCTTTTTGCAGGGCCAGCCATAATTCCCATAATAGGTAGGGTTCGCATAAGGAAGAGGAAAGGCTAAAATCTCATCAAGATAGTGCCAAAGGCGGCTCGCATAAGGGTTTTCAATCACATAAATTTTCGGCTGATACCGTTTAATAATCTCAATGGTGTTATAAATGCAAAGCTCACCATTAATTCGATTTAAAAAAGAGGTCTCATAACGATAACGTCGCTTTTTAACCGCTGCCGCGTCAAAATCTTTGCGACGACGAATAGCAAAGCGTGTATTTCCCTGCCATTGCCAACAGACATTCCCGCCCTTAATAGAGTTGGCAACGGAAAAACTCTCACAAGGCGGACTGGCTAAAATGACATCGGGTTTAGGGAGGCTATCTAGCTTATTAAACAGGGTTTTATCACCAAACAACCGCCCAAAATCCGCTAAATTCAGCGGTAGAAAATGCCGATTTTTACGCTCAATATCAATGCCGATAGGATAGATTTTAATATTGCGAAATGCTTTTGCTGCTTGGGTATAGCAGCCGTTGCCGCTATCAAATAACGCCCAAACAATGATTTTCTTGTTTGCCATAATTTATCCTTAAATTATGGCGTTCTGACGCTCAAGGCATTCGGACACTCTGAGTTGTTTAACGAGTAGGTTTAAATGTGTTTAAGGTTTTACACCGCACACATTTAATTTCTAAATATTGATTATCTTTTGTGCGTGCAAGGAGCTTTTTACAGCACTTGCACCGCATTTCTTGCAAATCTTTTTGCATAGACTTTCTCACTTTACGCGGTTTTGTTACAATCCGTCCGTCTGGTCAGACAAAGCGGTCTCGGGTCTATGCAGGTGCTATCTGCTTAGGCTGATGTGGTAGAGGTCAGAGCCTACCACATCGCCGCTTCTTTATGTTTACTTGTTACATTCTCAATCTTTGTAAGTAATCGCTTTTACACTCCACATTTGAGCGGTTTGTGCTTCAGTGATTGCCACGCTGGCTAAACGCTTAACCTCTAGTATATTTGTTGAGTTACGTAACTCATTAAGTTGATCAATGATATCCGCATAAAGCCGTTTGCACTTTGTCACTTCATCGTTATTATCAGGATTAAAAGTTAATCCTACTGCTTTTTGTCCAAATGTTAGATTTCCTTTCATCTACAATTTACTCCTTATGTTTTAATTTAAAAATTGCCGCTAAATGATTTGGACTAAACCGCCAGCCCTCATCACCGCCATTAATCGCATTTGCACACCACTCACTGCAAAAAAAATTTGTCGCGTGCTTGCGGGGTAAATAACACAATCCCTAACGCCCCTAACCAGTCGTATTTTTTATCTTTAGTTTGCCAAAAATATCCCTTAACTTTAGCCTCATCGACCCCATAAAGCGGAATTAAATCCCACTTGCCGTTATCAAGGTCAATCTGCTTGCAACGCACCCCACCATCTCGGATTGATGAGCTGTAACAGTCGTAAACAATCTCGTGGTCATAATGATGACCACTTAGCCACTCACGCCGAGCAACGGCAATCTCACAATGGGAGTATTGGCCTTTAGTGAGCTTACGAGTGAGCCAGTCACCTAATTTGGCTTTAAGCACGGCAAAACCTTTGCCACTGCGGTTGCCTTTATAGAGAGCTAAATAAACTCGATTATCCATGATAAACCTCCTGCCAGCCTGTGCTGTAGTCATAATCTAACGGGTTATCCACCGCCAACATCGCCAAGCGGTGCTTTTCAGCGTTGTCAAAATTGGCTTGCTCTTGTTGCATTAGCGTTAATGCTAGCTGGTCTAATAATGCCTCATTCATCAATACAAAACTGTTATCCATTGTTTTCCATTGCGTTTCAGGAAAACTGGGTAATGTCCGCATAAAGGTATATTGTTGGCGACTTACCTCATCGGTGTGAAACCATTTATTCACACTCGCAACATACACCCCACTATGCGTGCGACGATAACGTTCTTCTTTAATTTTTTTCCATACTTCGGCTTGTTGTGCAGCTAACCAAGCGGCTTTTTGCTCCTCATCCATCACCCATTTTCCCCCTTGCAATCTGTGATAAGGGCTTGGCTGGGGCTCAATCAAAACGGGATAGCCCCGCTCATCGGGGATAATCTGTTTTCCCTCACTTTGCCCGATAAGTAAAGTGCGGTAGGTTTCTTCGCTAATTTCTACTGAACCCTCGGGGATAACATGTATCCCCGCTAGGAAAAAACCTTGTGTGAGTCTGTTAAAAAAATACATTGTTCCCCCTTAATAACCTATTGCTAAAAACATCGTGTCATTTCGCTGGCTGACTACCTCAAAACCACTATTATCCATCTGTCCACGGCTTTGTACGGTACTTGTGTAGCTCCACATCTTAGTAAACTCTGTGAGTCCAATAAAAAATACTTGATTAGGAAAGGTTATTGGAAATGTTACTCGCCGTTGTGTGGTTGCTTCCCACCCTGCTCTAAACTTACCCCATTGAATAATTAATCCATTGGGCAATTTGCTCCAGCCATTTTCTGTAAACTGTTGGCTAAAAAGATTGTTAAGGTATTGCTCTACGCTTCGTTCAAAATCCGTTATTTCACTCACCCTATGCGTATGTAACACGTCCGCTTTTTTTGCCTTCACTTCTTGAATATCTTGTGCCAATCTACTTGCATCAAGTTGCCCAGCATTAGCAATCTCTCCAAACGCCTTAATCCAAAACTGCACCCCATCGAGCGTGTTTTGTGCTTTAATGCAGAGTTTGAGAACAAGGGATTTCGGGCGCGTTTCTTCCGCAGTTCGCGTATCTTTCTCTGTCCTATCCTTCGTAGAAGCAAGGTAGGTTTTTGCCCTTGCCCCATCGGCGACCGCCACGTTGTTCGCCTGCACCCTGCCTTTTTGTGCGGGCTTAAACGCACCCGGCACTACATTGGTGGTATCACTATCATGAATGACGATAGTGATACCTTTCTCGGCTTGATAATCGCCCCCGGCTTCGGTAGGAATATAGTGAAAGTGGTCTTGAAGGGCGTCTTGTTGCACCTCACCCACCGCAAGCAATGCTCCCGCGTTACGAATAAAGCGGTCTTTCGCTTTCGGCACGGCGGAAAGGCTGCCATATTTCGCCACAAGATGGCGATACAGTTCGGGATAAGCCTGTTCGCTAACTTGCTCTTCAATGTCATCAAAGGCAATCCAGCCTTCGGGGATATTGTCGGTGGCAAAATAGGCGGTCATTCCCACATCAGAGCGACGCAGGTCGGGCAATGTGTTCACCCCTAAGGCTTGATAAAGGGCGGGATAAGTTGTTCTCCCAAAGGTTGAGCCGTCACAGCGTAAAAATCCGTGCGGATTTTGTACCGCACTTGGAAACGCAACAACAGAGCCAACAGGCACCCCATCACCGCCCACCTCTTTCCACGCACTCCAAGACGTGCCGTTAAAATAACGGGTTTGAACCTTGCTCTCATTGGCTTTACGGGCAATTTGTCGGATAGCATTATTTTGCCCGCCGCTAATCACCTCAATATGCCACTCACCTGCACTCGGTAAATTTTGCCCGCTGGCAAAATAATAATTGCCGTCAATCTTGCAATCATTGGCATCACCGGTGGATGTCCCCACCTTAAAATCACCAATCCCATAGCCCGCTAAGGTTGTGGCAGGGGATTGTTTGCTTTCAGCCAAATGGTAAGCCCTTTCGGCTTTATCAAACGCCGTTTTCACCGCCAACGCACTTGCCCCAAACACACTTGATGCCATATTGATGCTGTCGGTAAGCCGCAATATCCCTGCAACCGTGCCACTTGCTGCTGGCAAGTTACCTATTTCATTACGTGCCAAAGTACGTATCGCCAAGGTGAGTTGATTAAGTTGCGTTTTATCTGGTGTAATACCTGCATCAGTTAAAATATTCAGAAGCTCTGCTTGCATGATATTAAACCAATCCGCACCAGGATAAGTAGGGGCTACACCATTTCCCCCTTCTGTAAACCATTGTGGTTCATTGGGTGCTTTTTTCTGGGCTTTTACAGGTGGCATTACCGCCACACCAGACTCATTATCAAGTGCATACATAATTAATCCTCATAGATAAAAATCATTTCTAAGTGGGAATAACAAAAACGCTTTAAAAAACATTCAATTTTTGAGCGTTCAATCATAGTGAGTTCGTTTGTTATATCGTCTAAGCACGTCATATTTCTGACGTTTCGACTAGTGGTATAAATAAACACACGCCACGCATTTTCTTGGGGATATAACGGATAACGGCAATCTCGCAAACAATGATGTGGGTAATAAGTAATAACGCGGATTTGATAGCCATTTTGAGCTGCAACCTCCTCAAGATAATGTTTATTAAACGATCCAATTTCATTATCTTTTGCGACCAATGCGGTTCGACGTGCCTCAATGGTATTAATTTCACTGCATTCAGGAAGTCCTAAAAAGGCTTCCCACTCATCTAAAAGTAAAAACGCATTACCTAATATCCGTTCTTTAACGAGCTGATGAGCAAGTTCATTGGCTTGACTAAGCTGTTCTGCCCGGATGCTAAGTATTTTTGCAAAATTACTGTCTGGATGACGAGTCCAAGCCAGCCCTACAGGTAATAGCTTTAATCCCGCGTCAAGATATTGTTCGGTGCTTATGCCTGCCATTGGATTTCCCCTAATACCAAAATCTCATCAGGAGCAAGCTGAATGTCTGACTGTACAGACAATAGGCTGTTATCAATTTCGGTTACTACATTTGAAATACAGGCTCGCAAATGAGAGAGATAGAGTAAGCCTCCTGGTGGTAATCCGCGAAAAAGAGAAACTAAGGCAGATTTCACCGCACTTTGCACAGCATCAGTATTTGGCATCAAGCGAATCGTTAAATCCAAACGCCTAACTTTTGGTGCAAAGACAAAGAGCTCCACATTGGCAGGCATACCTTCCCACAATCCTGTGACGCTGTTTTTATGTCCGCTAATATAGTTTTTCACCCGCTCACAATCTTGTGAGGTAGGTAAAATATCGGCTTGCTCATCAAGCACAATCGCCACGCCAACTGTGCCACCGCCATAATAACGCGGGAAACACCAAGCCCGTGTAATCCCTGAAACTTCTAAAGCCCAGCGGACATAATCATGCGATGCTCCTCCTGCTGGAGGATATTGCACACGCTGGATTAAGCGACTTAACAGACTTGATAACGATTCCAGATCTGCTCCACCGCTCATCTGTATAATGGTTGCTTTTGGTTTAACGTTTAAAATCGCATTAGTGAGGCTAACTTGCGTATTGACAGCAACATTACCTTGATTACCAACTGCTTCACATTGCACAGCAATCTCTGCCGTCCCCGCGTCAATTTGTTGCGTGGCTGTGGCAATAAAGCTCAACTCAGTACGACTATCACGCCATGTTGTTCCTTTTGGTATTTCAGCAGCATCTACAGCTTCAATACGGATAATGCCTGTTGCTGCTATAGCAGGTTTGCGGAAAACCCCTTTATACATGCAATAATCAAGCAAATAATCCTCATCGGCTGTGGTAGGGATGATTTGCTTAGCCAACCAATCAAGATGTTTATGCTCTCCAGCACTAAGGGCGGCATTAACGCGATTTAATACGGAAATTACCGAATGGCGTTTAAGATCAGGAAAACGGCTTAAAAACTGTTGTTCGCCTTGTTGGATAAGTTGTGATAATGTCGGGGATTGATAAGGCATTAAAGACTCCAAGTGCTGTAAAATGTACGTTGCTCTGTTGTTCCATTGGGCAAAGTAATTACAACGGTTAATAACAGCACGCCATCGTTAGGATTAGTGGCGATCACCTCAAGGGCGGTAGCCTGTTTATCTTGCACCAACCATTGTAAGGCTTGTGCATCATCTAATACGGTGTTGAGTTGCTTAGAGCGGGTAAGTGTCCAAAGGCGAGAACCTAATTCATCTTGCCCAAATGTATTACCCCACCAACCACGTTGCTTATCGACACGCATATCAGTAAAAAGGCTAATAATGATAGAGGTCGTCAGGGTATCATCAAGCAATAATGCGTCATCAAGGGCAACTAAATCTCCTTCGCCATTTTTCCACATTATGCTTAAATCGCTCATAAATCCTCTATACTGGTTTCCCCACCCCCACTACATGGTCGTGATTTGCACCACTTTTACCGTTGGAGATGTGATCTTCTGCTGTTGATTTTCCAAGAATAACAACATCACCTGAAAATTGCGTTTGTGGAGTTTCAAACTTCACTTGTTCTTCCGCATCAATCACAAATTTTTTGCATGTAAGAATGGCCTCTCCATTTTCGGTTAAGAGTAAGCGATGCCCTTCGGCATGATATAAAACTGAATCACCCACTTTTAGATTAGTTGGACGCACGCTTTTATCCTCAACCGCAATAGCAATGAGATGCGAGCGTTTACCGCCTACAGATAACACTATGGCTTCACCGCCAAAAGGCACACTGGAATGTCCGTAATTTTGAAAACGTTCCACCTCATCAATCACCTCATCAGCTTGCAGACGTAATTGCAGATTTTGACGGGCAAAAGAGTCTGTTACAATAGAAACCACACCACGTGCTATCAGGGATTTTAAATTGCGTTTAAGTGGGGCTAAAAGACGATTTAAACCTTGCATAATGTATTTATTCCTGTTTAAAGTCAGTAAATTCTTTCACATTGTCTTTATTTGATTTTTTCGCTGTTTTACTTTTTTTCTGTACTTCATCTAAGGCTTGCGGTGGCTCATTAAAGGCATCACGATGCATTAAGGTTAAAATTGTGCGAGTACCACTACTATCATCAAGAATAAAATTTACCTCAATAATTAAACGCTCCGCCCGCTCAAATCCCAATTCAAGTGCAGTAAGAGAAACCACTTCATTGGGTAACCAAAGTGAGCCATCTGGCTTTTGCCAACCTTGCACAGTAACCGTTTCTTTTTTGGCTTCCGCTTTATTGCGTTTAAGCTCCCACATACCTCGTTGATAGCCCGTTGAGCCTGTCATGTTATCATCAGCAATAATTACCATTGGGCGATAGCGTGTAATTTCCTGATCGCTGACTTCCACTTTTAAACCACTCGCTGTCATTGTTTATTCTCCTTGTCCTACACATAAATATCGGGATCTTCAGGAGCTGAGGTTTTCCCTTTCCCCCCTTTTTCGCCACCTTGCTCCGCATCACCAATAACCCGATAAAGGGAAAAACGGTTTGCCCAACTGTCAGTGGTTTCAAGTTCTAAAATATTTTGTCCTAAGATCAATTCGCCTTTTAATTCTGTACTTGGCTCAGTAAAGACTAAATTTCCCTCTACATCAGAGGTGACTAATATCCCTTTATGGCGAGCTAATTTGGTTAAGGTATCAAACACCGTCTCACCTGGCTCAACTTGCCATACTTTGATCACATCATTAGCTTTAGAGGTTAATACCTCCCACACCACATTGATATTAAATGGCTGGCAAAGCACTTGAGCTATTTGTTTTACCGTCTGATTGCGGAAATGGTAGCTGTGATGAATAACCGAACAATCCACTAAATCCGCTGTTTTATCTCGTCCAGTAATACGAATGTCTTTATTTGTACCGCTAATATTTTGTGTCAGATCATCTAAATACCCCGTGATCACAGTTTGCCCATTCATTTTTAAAACCAGACTACCGCCAACTTGTAAGGCACTAACATCATCTTCAGGGCGTACGGCTATCCCCAACTCAAAATGTCCACTCATTGCTTCCAGCGAGCGGGTGACAGAAAGGGATTTCCAGCCTGAAAAAATCAGACCGTTAAGATAAAGTTCAATTTGGGGTTGGGTTAAAGATGTTGTCATAATAAAACTTCAATCTCCTTGCCACCCACACAAAATAACGGATGACGAATATGGTTACGTAAACTTAATTTCTCCCAGCCTCTCGCATTGCCATTAGTATTAAATTCAACCACAAGGGCGGGTTGTGTATCATTAAGCGTTATTGTTTGACTATGAGCCAATAATTCACCGCGTGTGCGTAAATCACTCAAAAGAGCGAGGCGATATTGCTCTAAAGCATCATAGCTTTGCCACTGCTCATTATCAGCTAGGGCAAAGACTAAGGTTTCTAATCGCTCATTTATTTCGTTCATATAACGTTGTACATCTCCTTTGCTTTCGATCGCATTAGGGATAATGCCTTCGGTGATTTTTATATTACGCATTTGGCTTGATAAACTCACCTCACGCATAATGGCATTGCCATACTCCATTACAAGGCTAGCTTGTATAAGACGTAAGAAAATAAACTGGGTCTTTGCTTGTAACAGGGCAACCATATTTTGCTTTGATTGTCCACGAAAAGTCCGAGCAAGAGCCAAACTTAACGGCTGGTGTTGTAATTGGCTTTGTGCAAGTCTTGACACATCAGATGTCTGTAATTCACCATAGTGGTGGTGTAGTTTGTTCTGTTGTGTCTGTACACTATTAATCATCGTATCAAGCCATACAAAAACACGTTTGCTTTCCACCGCACTTTGCTTTTTGTTATCTATGTTTTGGCTAACGGTTAAATTGCCATATTGTGTTTGGGGGCGATAACGCCCTGATTGATAAACGCCTATTTGTGTGCTGAAATTAACTAAGGCTTGTAATTCTTTTGCTAGTAATTTTGGTGTACGGATTAAAACACCAATTTGGTTTTTAACGCTTATTAAACGGTTTTTAAATTCCATGCCAGCCCCAACAAGCATATAGCCTCCATCAAAAACTGTTTCGATTAAGCCGACAAACGCATCAACAAGCTCAAAGATAGGGGCGGTTAGTTCGTCTAAAAAAGCTAATGCCTCTTCAATCATCTCTGCAAATTCATCTGCTAATGCATTAAGTGCATCAGCATACTGACTTAATGCTCCCAAAAGCGTATCCTTTTTTGCTAAGGGAGCAATGTCGTTGATAGCCGGGATAAACGTAATTTCAAAGCGAGCAATACGTTGCTCGGAGGTGGAGTAACTGGTTTTATAATCTTCGACCCGCACTGTTTTTGTGCCAAAATAAGGGTGTTTTAATTCCCCTTCATCGGGTTTTTCTAAGGCTTCAATCAGCTTTTCTGCTTGTTTAATATAGTCATCACCAATGACTAAACAGCTCACATGGTAATTGCGTAATCGCAAGCCTAAATCTTCAGTTAATCCATCATCACGTAGTGGATATTCAAACTGCACTAAACGACGACCGCCAGAAATATCCTGTTGCTCTTCGATTAAAAAAGGGATGCCGCGAAAGCTTCCCTTGCCACTTTTCCTACGCATTATGCCCCTCCGTATAATCCTTGTCCGCTATTACCCATTAACACACTGAGTCCTAATGAGCTATTGGCTTGATTGGTATTTAAGTTCGATTTAGCCACACTGGTCACCAACCCTTCACTGGCTTTAACTTTCACCTCAATAAGACCATTCAATTTAGTGTCAATTGGATTAATGCTAGCGAGTTTCTCACCCACTTCACCACTGACAAAATGACCGACCGCTTGCCCCACATTTTGCACCGCACTTGAGAGTTTTTCAGCAGGCGGTTGTGTGGGTTTATCTTCTATTACCTCGCCCACTTTTTCACCAAGCCAGCCACCAATAGTTTCGCCTAAAAATCCGCCAATTGCTGCCCCAACAACGGGAATAGGAATCAATGCTTGTCCAATAAATGCCCCAGCGGTAGCTCCTGCAATAGAGCCAATTGATTCGCTTTTTTCTTTAGTT
Source organism: Avibacterium paragallinarum (assembly GCF_900450705.1). Taxonomy (GTDB): domain Bacteria; phylum Pseudomonadota; class Gammaproteobacteria; order Enterobacterales; family Pasteurellaceae; genus Avibacterium; species Avibacterium paragallinarum. The sequence goes on along the minus strand of NZ_UGHK01000001.1, from coordinate 122,397 downwards.
GAGGCTTCATCATCTAATAAAACGGCGGCCCCTTGTGCAATGGCTAAGCCCGTATTAACCAAAGGCAAGGCTTTTCCCACTGTTTTACCAATAGCAGTGGTGGCGGATTTAGTAATACTTGCGGTAGATTTTGCGACATTAAGACTCGTGTTTTTCATCGCACTGGTTGCCTGTTTTACGCCATTGGCTAACTTCTGCCCCGTTGGGAAGACCTTCGGCTTAGGCATTGCGTTATTTGATGGCGTATTAACCTTTTTCATTTGTTTTTGCGGGCTAATAGATCTATTTGGTCGACTATTTTTTCTTTGATTGCGTCGATTACGACGTTTCTTTCCACCGCCAAAGCCACCCATATCGGGCATATTTACCACATAAACCGATTGTACCCCTTCCGCTCCAGCTACGGCATTTGCTGCAAAGTTCGCCACATTGCCACGACCTAATAAGGTTTTGCCAGCCGCCCAAAGGGTTGAACCTGCACCATAAGTGCCTTTGCCAAATCCATACATCCCTTTACCCAATCCAAATCCAAGGCGTGCAATCTTGTTTGCACCATAAAGTGCGGCAGCAAATTTGGCAATATTTCCATATCCCCCAGCTTTTTCAGATAGCCAGCTCATTACTGACCCAATACTTTCCAAAACAGGTTTCACTTCTTTTGCCATTGATTTCAGATCATTTAAGCCAGTAATCAGCGTCTCGCTAACCGTTTTCGCAAACTCATCTAGCGTACCATCTTCCATGTTTTCATTAAGCCAAGTGATTAAATTTCCGAGTTCTTTTTTTAACGCATCAAACGCTCCATGCTCCATAAAGCGTGCTTGCATTGCAGTCCAAGTATCGCCAAGATTAGAGGCTAAGCCGTCCCAGGTTTTCATCTGCTCTTTGGCAGAGCCTGCAGCATCTTTTCCCATCGCTCGCAAAAGGGCTTTAATAGCACGGCGTCCTAACTTGCCTTCTTGCAACATTTTCTGCATTTGTTCGGCTGTGTATTTTCCGCCTGTTTCTTGGGCTAATAATTCAAAGACTTTAACGTTACGCTCAAGCAATGGATTGATTTCCTCCATTGAGAGCTTGCCCTTGATAAATCCCTTAGATATAGCAGAAATATAGCCATCAAGGTTTGCCGCATCACCGCCCACTTTCGCGTTGTAGTCCACTAAGGCTTGTAATGAGCCGTTCATTGGATCAATTCCCGCTGTTTGCAAACGCATCATGGCATTTTGTACATCGCCAAATGCCATTGGTGTATTAGTCGCAAAGTCTTTTAACCACGCTGTGGCTTCATCACCTCGCTCACCGAAAGTTTGCTTCATACGGATACCAGCCATCTCAAAATCTGCCGCTGTACGCAGTAAAGATTTACCAACGGTGGTTGCACCCGCTACCGCACCAATACCTAATACAGGGATAGTGATATTGCCAATGCCATTAATACGGTTAGAAACCATACCAATACTTTTGCCTAAACCTTTAAACTGGCTAGCGGTGCTTTTAATCCTTGATGAGAGCTTGGCTAAACTGGCGGTAGATTGGTTGGAAAATTGTGAGACATCTCGTCCAAAGCGGTTAGCCTGTTGCGAAATATTACCCGCTAAATTGATATAAAATGACGTAGAGTTGGTTGCCATAAAAGCCTCTAATCGGTGTTGATATAACTAATTAAACGGGGCAGAGTAAGAATAGGTTGAGAAAGCACCCACTCTGGGGTGCATTGATAATGTTTCGCAAGCAACAGACAAGCTTTCTCAAATGTCCTTATCTGTTGCTTCCAAGCGCCCCCGCTGATCTAACGCCTGTGTTGATTTTGCAATTTCTTGTGCGGATAGCATCGCATTAATGATGTCTAAATCTTCACGATGCAAACTGCCCAATTGTTTTAACGAGAGTGGTCCATTAATCTTGCCTACGCGTTTAATTTGGCGACGAACAAGTTCGTAATTAAACAACACCGAACTGACCACAAGAACAGGGTTGCCTTGTCCATCCATTAGCAAACGTTCTGCTGCACATTCAGCCTCAATGAGATCGCCAGTGTTTAAATCTCGGGTTTCCACGTCTAATTGAGGCTCATCACCAAACATTAAGCCATGTTTTAAGCTAAATTCCATATTGATTTCCTCAAGCTCGTTTACATTCCACTGCAGCGAATTTCACCGCAATCTCGCCTTTGCTAGAAAGGGTTACTGCATCAACCACCCACGCATTGGCGAGTAAATAGGTTTGCCCTACGTCGGTTTCAAATTCCACTGTCGCATTTGTCCAGCTTTTAATTTCTAACACATCAATCTGAGCCTTGTTAAACATTTTGCACTCTACCGTCGCTTCTGTTGGGGTTTCTATAGCCGTAAACTCTCGCACCTTTAACGGTTTCGCGGGTAAATCCACCCACATCAAGCGTAGCGTCTTCACCTGTAGGGTATTCCGCACCATTGACACGGATACGAGCAATGCCGTGATATTTCATATCTTTTACTCCTATAAACGATATTGAATAGCATGTGCATAGATGCGGAATTGATTAACCAAATCCTCACCGGATAACACATTTAGACGACAACGGTTATTTTGATCACGTTCAACAATAAGTGTTTTCTTAAACGCTTCAAAATTTTCCACTAATGCCACATATTCCAGTTCCGTAAAAAGAGCTAAAAGCTCATTACGGATCACATTTGGGGTTACCACTTTTTGACCTAGTGCAACACGAATGCCATCATCAGCCAATTTATAGCGAGGGAACTTACTGGTAATACGATTGCGAATGGCATAGCGGAGATAACTTAATGTCGCAATGGTCTCAATATACAAATAGCTTTCGTCCATCTCACCAAAACTGTTTTTACGATACATCGTAATTGCCGTTTCAATCTGGGGCTGACTGTTAGCATTCACGGTGTAAGTGCTTAGCCCACTATAAAGCAAGGTATTGCGTGCGGCCAAATCCCAACGATCCGACATCGTAGGAGGGAGCAAATCCATCACTAACGTCTGCACAGGGCGAGCAGGATCGATAGAAAGAGAATTAGCTGCTACCGCACAATATGCCGTCGCCCATTCATAAGCAGGTTGAGGGGTCGCATTGGTTGCCATTACGCTAAATAAATGGTCATTTCGATGCTCGGCAAAGGTAGTCACTTGAGCATGTGTGCCACCTTTCGCCATAAAACAAATTCCGTCAATTTGTTGTAATGGTCCCCAGCGTTTAACCAATTCTGTACGCAATGCATTTAAACTTTCAGTGTCTGTAAATGGCTGATGAGATAGTTCCACCATTCCGCCCCAAATCCTGTAATTGCTGTTGTCATATCAGGATTGACTGAGCCACCTGCCATTTTCGTGATTTCCGCCGAAATCCCCGCTGGATAAGTCTCGCCTGAATAATAGTTCGTGCGAATATCAATTTCATTTCCACACTCACCTTTAAAGCGGCAAGTTAAATTAATCGAATCCTCTGCACTACTATCTACTTCAGCACTCACGACAATATCTTGGTTTAATGCAATAAGCTTTTGCAGTTTTTTAGCTAATACTGCGGCAGTATCTCCGATATTAACCGATTGTTTAAAGTTTACCCCCCCCCGCGATCATCACATTTAGCACACCTGCTTGTGTTGCTGTGCCAGTGAGTTTGATTTTACCTGTCGCTTTCGATCCGGCACTATTTTCATCAAGGGGTAATACCCATAAATCAAGGGTAGTATTGTGTTGTTTAAATACCTCAACCATTCGTGCTAGTTGCGAACCACGCCCGAATAATTGTTTTGCTTGCGACACATTGAGTACACGCACCGCCTGACCAGCAACGGCAGAGCCTGAAGCCAATTTAGTGCCAAGCATTAACACCTTATGCAAAATAGCTGGCGTGCCTGATGTGGCTTGCGTGTTATCAAATTCGATGTAGGCAAGCGGCACACGAATTGCATTAGGAATTTCATTGTAAGAAATCGCCATTATTTTTCTCCTCTGCTACGAGATTTTGTTTCGACGAGTTCAACATCGCCATTTTTTAAATGATTAAGCCAATAACTGGTGCGTGGCTTTTCCTCGCCGTTTTCCGCTAATACCTCAAAGGTTTCTGGATCACGAATAATCAGCCCTTTACAGGGTTTAATTTTGAACATTTCTATTCTCCTTGTTTGGGTAGAGCAATCGTAAGTTGGGTTTTATCATCAATGTATTTTTCATCTTGCGATTGATTAAATTGGTGATGATAAGTAATAAAGTCATCAAGTGAGCTATCATCAAACTCTGTAGGCAACGGTTGCACCGCATTAAAATACATTCCATAGACTGCAACACCCATACCACTTTGCGTGTCTGACCATAAATTTTGCACTGATTGCAATTCAAACAGTCCGCTTGGCTCTATTTGGCTTTTATCAATCCCCGCTGTGAGCATTTCAACCACTTGATAAATGCCTACGCTGTCTTTACGCCTACCATTAAGCACATCACATACTACAAAAATGCCCCAACGAGCCGTCACCGTATAAGGGCGAGGGTTTGGCACTTGCCCTAGCCATGCCACATACACCGCAGGGGGATTGCGAACAATGCGGCGAATACTTGCTTCGTCCCACTGACCCGGATGCTCGGCAATTTCTTTTAAATAATCACCACAAAGCTCACGCACTCTGGCGATTAAGGCGTTAGAGGTTTCGGCAATCACACTCATCAAATAAACCCTCGCGATTTTCCCCTTGCCCACACCGAACCTGCCGACTCAATGATAGCCACATTCTCGCTTTCGACGGTCTCCCCGTTTTCAGCGATACCCAGTGAGATGGTTCCCGCTGCCACTTTTTCCAAAAAACGTATGCTGTCTTCGTAGTCCTTGCGAGCTTGGTCGGTGGCACGATTACGCTCTAAAAAGTAACGAGCGATATAGCAACAATGGCGTTCAAGCACAGCAGGCACCTGTGAAAGGGGCAGGGTGTAGCGTCCACCTAAATAGCTATTGATGGTATCACTCGCATCGAAAAGGGCTTCTTCGGCTTTTGCGACATCAAGCTCACGATCTTCACCGCAAGCAAGTTGAGTGATTTCTTCCCGCCCATAGCGTTTAATCAAACTGTCTAAGGTGGCGTACATCTTATTTACCACGCCCATTGGCTAAGGCGGCTTCAAGCAAGGCAACAAGTTCCTCTTTCTTGCTTGAGGCTTTAAATTCAATAGCCAATTCGCTCAATTTGGTTTTCAGTTGTTCCACCGTTAAATTGGCTGGAACCAACTGATTGTCCATTTCCGATTGGGTTTTGTTATCCTCACCGTTTCCAGATAGCCCTTTTGGATGACCTCCTTCACGGGTTTCCAATACCACGGATAAGCGTGGATCCGCGTGAAGTGCATCCAATTGCGACTGCGTGAGGGTGTGCTGTTCAAAGCGGTTATCGCCCTTCGCCAATGCCAGACCAGCACGGCGATAGCCTTCTTTAATGCGATTTTTGACAATAATAATGTCTGACATTGCATCGTTTTCCTATTGGTTTAAATTGGGTTTAAACAGAATTTAAAGTGCGGTGCGTTTTGACCGCACTTTTGCGGTTACAGATAATCGGCAATCACCAATTCCAAGTTCATTTTCTTAAACTCGTTATCAATTACCGCCCCATTTTCTGCCCGCAATTCACGCTCTAGAAGCTGGGTTGCTGCTTTGGCTAAATGCGGAGGCACCACAATATGGGTTGGCTTAATCGCCAAACGTTTATCGCCGTCGCCTCGTACCGCTCGCATTGCTTCAATCGCTTTCCACAGGTTTTCAGCGGTCAGCTTGCCTTTCACGGCGTGAGCCATTTGCCAGAAGCCATAGCCCACATTACAGCGACTATCCACACCGTAGGTGTAAACATTCTCCTCAAACACCTTTTGGGCGTTGGCATCGGTCATCTGTGCCGGTGTTGGGGCTTTACGTTCTTGGAAAATAATCGGCTTAAGCGAACGAGAACAATCCAGCAAATACCAACTGTCATCCACACTGGTTGAAGTGCTGTCATCGGTAATATTGCTCACCGATTTAGGGCTTGTGCCATCGACATTCGTCCCCACAGGGTGGTCGGTGTCGAAGAAATATTGCCCGTCATAGCATTCGGTGGTAAAGCCTGCTTTTAACACCCCAAATACCAATTCATCAGGGTGTTCGCCAGCGGCACGCCCTAATTCTTCGATTAATGGGCTGTAAATGCCGACATTGTCGTCTTCGATGTCCGTGCGTAAAATCTCCACCCCATTCGCCCAGTTTTTGTTTTTAATCGCATAACCGTGCGATTGAATGGCGGTGATAGTACGTTTGCCAATCCATTCAGTGAGTTTTGGCATTTGCCCCAACCAGCCGTAAGTGTTGCCTGCGGTGGTCGATTTCACTACGGTGGCAATTTTGCTGTATTGCGAGGGGGCTTTCGCTAAGCCCTCTTTGAAATTTTTACCAAAAGCGGTAAATAACGATTTCACCAGTTCAGGGGTGACATTAGCCATTGCTTTCCTCCAATTCTGCTTTCTGTTTTGCAAAGTCCGCTTCGCTCATACCCACTAACTTCGCAGCCTCTTTGTCTGCTGCCGATAACACGGCAAGCCCTTTTTCTTTTTCCCCGTCTTTGTCCACGTTAGTGGTATCGGTTTGTTTGGCACTTAACACCGCAATTTGTGGACGTTGTGCGAGCATTGCCGATAACGCTGCCACCCCTTGTTGCTTGCCAAAGCCTTTGAGGTAATTCACTTCCGCTTCTAACACCCGCCCCTCATTGCGGGCTGTCGCAATCAAACTGTCCACTTCCGTTTCGCAGGCTTTCGCTGACAGGGTGGCAAGTTGGGTAACGGTGGCGTCATAAGCGTCTTTAGGCACATATTTGCTTAAATCCACTTCGGTACTCTTGGCACTCAATGTCGCCACTTGTTCGTCTGCGGCGGTTTTATCGCTTTGTAGCTTCTCTAACGTGGATAACGCCGATTGCAGTTGCTCATCCGTTGCATCTGCTCCCTCCGCCACATCCACACCGAGTTTTGCTAACAGTTTTCGCAAAATTTCAGGCATTGGTTTGTCCTCTTGTTGGTTAATGACTGCCGAAAGCACGGCCAATCGTTGCATTCCCGTTACGCCGGGGTCGTTGGTGAGTGCTGCCATTCGCAGTTCTAACGGGATACCGTTTTTATCGTAAGGAAAAACGGCACTTAAAAACGCAAACTCCCCATTTTTGATATGCTGGTAGGCTTTTTCCGTCCAACGAGGTTTGATAAACAAGCCTTGACGCTCGTCATCTTCAAACCATTTAATTTCATCGGCATTAAACCAACCGGCGGCTAACACCGCACCTGCACCCTCACCCCGCTTGGCTTTAAAAATCGTTTCGTGTTCATAATCAATCAACACGTCCTGATTTAAGCCTCGCACTTTGTCAATAAGGCGTTCGGCGATGGTTTTATCAATAAACCAATGCGGCACATCGGTTGGACTGCCGTCCCTTGAGCGAAATTCGCCACGCGGTAACAGTTGCTGCCAACCATCGGCATTGGGGTTAAGTGCAGCCGTTAAGACTGCCAAAGGGGAAGTTATCGTTTTCATAGGTGCATAATGCAACGAGCGGAGAGCAGAGTGAGTTTGTGGAACTTCAGACCTTAAAACGGGGGATTTTTGCGGGAAAGAGGAAAAGACAATGAGGGAGAGAGGTTGCATATCGTTTAAAGGGCGTTTAAATGCGTTTAAGTGCGTTTAAATTTTTTCAGCGGATAAATTCCATTACTTACAAAATTAAACGCCACAGTGAGCGTCTGACGCATTTTTTCAAAATAAGATAACGTTGAGGTTAAGATGTCATTCAAACCCCGTTCAAAACCCTCACAGTGCGTTCAAAAAAGTTGAGATGATGAAAGGTTGCCATAAATAAAAAAACACGATGACAAGCGATTGAGGCGTTTTTCTGATTGGGGTCATGTTTAGCTTTGTGTCGCTTGTTTTAAAGTGCGGTGTAAAATATCTTTAATTTCTTCCACGCCATCATCACTTAACCCTAAAAATGGACGAGCAGCCATTTTTATTGTGCCTGCTTGATGATATTGCCCATAAGACTCTTGAGTTCCAATCACCGCAAAGTTTTCACCATAATCTAACGTTAAACTGGCTGCTAATGTTCCTGTTACCTGCAACATTGAACCCGTATAACCCTTTTTATAACGTTGCGATTTATACGGCTCTTTCAATGTCGCCCACTTTTCTCCCTCTGGCGAGCATTCATTATCAAAGGCATCTTCGGCATCTTTCCAAAGGACATTAGCAATTTTTCGGGTTAAGCCATCTGTTTTGCCCAGCTTACTTAACTTGCTGAACATCTTCTGGATTTCGTTGGTATCAGCTTTAAACTCTAAATGCATTTGACATTTCCTATAAAACAAGCTAGATTTCAATCAATCGCATACTGACGGATCAACTTTTAGTTGCGTGGAGTATGTTGATAGAGAAAGTGTCGGCTAATGGTAAGCCAGTAAGAAATTATGTATGTGGGTTCGACTCCCACCGGCTTTCTCGTAATAAGAGCCTTTTCGTAAGGCTCTTAATTTATTTCACCTTTCACAATTTTAAATATCCCACCATTTATTGCTGCTTTCACACTTTCAATACTTATGCGATACGCATTAATTATTGAGTCTAGCCCCTCGTTTGGTTTCAGTTTGTCATTATTTGGTGCGTCCACAACAACTTTTATTGTTTGTGTTTTGTCCAAATAGATTAAATTACGGTGTTCTGTATCCCAAAGAATTACACTAGGATTTGCAATAATTCTTGAAATACTGGCATATTCATCAACAGATAAACCAATTCCGCCTTTATGATGTTTATCGCTGTTAGCGTGTTCTAATCGTTTTTCTGTCATTACTAAAACACGCTCAGAATATTTCTCACCATTAGAAAATTTGGTTACTGCTTCCGCAACATCAGGAGTAACAACTCCTGCTGTCATATAACGTGCACCCGCTCCACGTTTACCTAAATGGCTTTTTACCCAACTTTCAAAAGCTTTGTGGCGAGCGGGGCTGTTATTGATCGTCTGAATGGTTTCTTGCCGTAGTTGGCGGTTTTGAAAGCCTAGCACTTTGCGAATGACGGCAATATCACTCCCTACCGCCGCTTTCCCCACATTGTAATTCCAGCCTGCTCCCGTTTTGATGGTGCCTTTTTCCGTTGTAAATCGGCTAATTTTAGTATGGGTTTCTTCACCGGTGCGTTTATCTACGCCTGCTAACGCCCAATCTGTTTCAATCTTGCCATCACTCTGGCTGACCGTTAAACCTTGTTTCTTTAGCCTAAATTCGCTTAACGCTCGCACACGACAACGACACCCCCAATCATTCGGAGGGTAAAATGTCTCCCATATCGGGTCGTCATAACGATAAATTTTGCCGTGCAACGCAAGATGGCTAGCTCGAGTGCGGCTATCTCGCACTACCACATATTGCCAATAAGGTTGCTCATCAGCATTTGCCATTTGCTCGGCATAACGCCCAGCGTGGTAAGCGGTGCTTTTGTTGGTGCGTAAAATGGTTCGTAATCGACGTGGCGATCCCATTTCAGAAAGCTCGACAATACCTTGACTGTCCACGATGGCTTGCTTGCCCCACCAACCTAATTCACGCAATTTAGGTTCAAGATTTTTGATAAACTCCCGTTCGGGTATGCCTTGTTCAATGGCATCTAGAGTTGCCTGATGGAGCGTTTCTAAAATCTCCGCTCTGGTTGCTTTGGCAACGGTAAAGGCACGGGCGTGAGCGTCTTCCAGTTGCTCTTGCCAGTTCCACGTGATGTTGTAGCCTTTGGCTTTCAGGTAATCCACTGCCAATTTTGGCTCAAGGCGTAGCATATAGCCCATATCCAGTGCGGTGTTATCGGTTGGCATTTAATCGCCCCCATAAATCGCTGACAAAAATCGCACGGGTCAGCGTTTCTTCAAGCTGTGTATCATCTAAATCGGCGTAAAGGGTGGCTATTCGCTGTTGAGCAAATTCATAGCCGCCTTGTTCTATTGCCTCGACAACGGGCTTTAGCATCGGGTCAAGAATAGCTTGATATTGCTCGGCGGTTGGCTCTAGCTCATCAAGCAAATCATCAGGATCTCGCCCCACACTTAACACTGCCATTTTTTGGCTCGGCTGGGCAGATAAAAGTGCGGTCATATTTGGCTGCGTTTTTCGCTCTAACACCGCTTCGTTTTCCGCCGCCATCGGCACTTGCAGTTTTTCGTGAGCCCACTGGGTCGGAATTTTAAAGCCAATATCCACGAGTTTGTTTAAACCGTCAGCAAAGCTATTAATATCTTCGCTTTCGCTAATATCAAATTCAAGGCGTGGAATACGACGTGCATCATTGTAAGATTTACAGTTTAGGGCATATAACGGATAAACCAAATCACGGGTTAAGGTGGCTTGCAGCCGTTTTAAATCCGCATTTCGCAGCTCCAACCGTACGTCATTATGCACATTGCCGAGTGCGTTTGTGGAGGTTGCACCATCGGCTTGGCTGGTGAGTGTGCCGCCTAGAATGGCTTTGGACATGGATTTTTCTGCCCATTCGACCATTGCCATAAAGGAGCCGCTGTCGCCCTGGGCGGCGTTTTGAAATTCGATCTCCATCCCACGAGGGATAATGCCGCCAGCATTATGCCCAATGCCCATCACTGCACGCAGTAGGGTGGTTTTCTCGCTTTGCGTTGCCCCTTCGGGGTATTTGCCAAGTCGCATTGGTAAGCCGTAAATCTCCAAAAATTCCGCAAAATCACGCACGGAATAATTTTTAAAGATAAAAGGAAAAACTAAGGCTCGCACTAAACCAATACGTGATAAATAACCCGTTTTGGCTTTGGCAATATGCTTCACCCAACCAAATGGCTGAAGCTCAACCCCATTGATTGAGCCATCACGCAGACGCAGTTGGTTGCGTTGTGTGCTTGGGGTCATAAACCACGCTGGATCACGCCATTGCACATTGCGGATCAGTTTTAAGCCCCCAATTAAATTCGGCTCCCATTCAATTTCTTGACAACTAAAGCCCTTTAAAATCGCATCGGTTGCGTCAAACAGACAATCATCAAGCCAAACCGCATCACGCAAAATTTCTTCCAACATTTCCGCATCACGTTGTTCTTGGGCGGAGGCGTTCGGCGGTGGCTGAATTTGCCAATCCACCGTTAGCACCGCTGAACGGCGTTTGCCGAGTTCCGATTGAATATGGGCATCTTTTTCTTCCATATCTTCGCCGAGTTCGCTTTGAGCGATTAAGTCGCCTTGTTCCGCACTTTGTAAAATTTGTGCGGCACGCTCAGGCGAAAGCCCACTGGCAGGATGTTCAGAGTAGTGGCGTTTGAGTGTTGCCAACCGACTATCATTTTCGGTTTGTACGTCATCATTAAATCGCAATGGGTTGCCGTGAATATCCACGATCATCATTAATAGTTCTCCCAGTCTGAGTGATATTGGCTTGGCAAATCATCGAAGGCGTTGTCCGCATAATAAAATGCCTGTTCGGATTGTTGCTGTTTGTCGTTGTGCTTGCTTGGCAGGGCGATATAGTCGATTTCGCCTCCCGTCAGATAACTGGCTCGCACCGCCATACAATAGGCGACCGCACTATCGCCGTGCCGTTTGCCGCTTTGGTCTTGGCTGCGAGTGCGGTTAATTTTTGGCACGCCGTTGATCACGGCAATATGCCCCTGATCTAAAATAATGTCTTCATCTTGCGGTATGGTAATCAAATCTACTTCGTATAATGCTTTGTATTTTGGCATCCACTCCCGATACCATTTGTCGTTCAGTTGCACCGCCTCAATCATTGTTGAGCCATAACGCACCAATGCCGCTTCCGCTAAATAGCCACCGTTACCAGTAGCATCAAATGCCGCCCCAATAAAGCGTGGCAAGGCTTTGAGGATAAAGAGCATAATCTGCCGTTGTTGGTTGTAAGGGCAGTTGCGAAGTTCCAGCGTGAGTTCAATATGACGAGCCGTGTTCGGCTGAATACTCGCCACCGCAAACACGCTTAAGTCACCACTACGAGCAAAGTCCACGCCAAAACAATGCCGCAAATCAGGGTTTAAAGCTGCCAAATGCGGTTGCACTTCGGTCGTCAAAAAGGCTAGCGTTAAGAGAATGCGTTCCGCTTCCGTCCATTGCATAAATTTCGCATCGCAATCAAACCGCACTTTGATTTTGCTTTTATCGCAAGCACGCTCAACCAACGGACGAGGAATGTAAGCCCCTGAGCTGGCTTTGGGGACGCAGTAATATTCTTCTAAGGCATCGTCTTCGGTCGCCGTTTCTCGCAATAATTTCGCTTTCCACTCGGCTTCTTTCTCTGGCGACCACGTCTGTTTGCTCACTTGGCAAATGCGTTGATAAAGCCCCTCACGACAAGCGTCATCGAGGGTAATGGTATGTATCGAATAGCCCTTACACCCTGCACGGCTATCTTGGATAAGCTGATTAAACAGATTATTCACGCCGTTATGGGTGGAGATGAGTCGTACTTTGGCTCCCCACATTGTTAGAGCAAGAGCGGCTTTCAACACTTCCGCCAAATGCTCGTGGAATGCCGCCTCATCAATCACCACAATCCCTTGCATACCCCGTAAATTTTTCGGGTTAGAGGAAAGGGCTTTGATTTTGTAACCGCTGGCAAAATAGATCACATAAGTGAGAATATCCTTGTCTTCATCTTCAAAAATTTCTTGCTGAATTTCGCCTGCCGCACGGTTAAATTTCGAAGCCCACATCGCACAAGCGTCAATAAATTCCCGTGCCATCTCTTTATTTGAGCCGATATAAAACACATCTGAACCACCTTCTGACTTGGCAAGACTGGCGATCAACACATCATCTGCCGCCTCCGCCCATGTCAGCCCAGTACGGCGTGATTTTTCGGCGATTTTTAATTGACTTTGATCGGCTATCCAACGTTTTTGATAACCGAGCAGCAATTCATTTTTGTCAAAAAGAATAAAATCAGGTAACGCTGTCATTACGCAATCCCCAAGATTTCCATTTTCAGTTGATCTACGGTGGCTTTGGAAACGCCCGCTTGCATCACCACTTTTTCAGCGGTTTCGGCTGCTTGTTGAGCCACCTCTTTTCGGATAGCTTGCTCACGTTTAAAACTTAAACTTTCCGCTTGTTCTAGGCGTTGTACTGCCGCAGAGAGTAGGGCAATAGATTTCGGGTCGGCTGTACCGTCCTCACTCATTCCAAGCGAGGTTTCAAAGGCAATGTTTTTCACAATTTCCATCAACATTTTGCCAATATCAGACTGTGGTGCCTCACCAAATTGCTTCGTCCAAATTTCTGCAATTTCGCGAGATTGACGGATTTTTGCCCCCATTTTTTCCATTCGGCTGGCATAACGATTAAGCCCTGTTTTGCTTAACAAGGCTGTTTCAGGCAATCCACAATCACGGATCAAATCATTGATCTCTTCCAAAATTTCCGCTTGCGAGTATTGCTTATCTCGTAACATCATAGCGAGCTGGGTTTTAATGTTCGGCGGTAATAAATCCACTTTACTCGCACGCCCACGTTTGATTTTGTCTGTCATTTAAACATCCTCTAAGTGCGGTTTAAATTGGCGTTAAATGGGGTTTAAATACGTGGTGCAGGACGTTTCACGCCCTCAACTTTTGTGCGTCCTTTTGCCACATCAATGCCGCGAGTGGTAATGGTGGCGACCATATAGCCATCAAGTAGTCGGCGAATACTCACCAAGCCTTGTTCTTCAAGCCAATTTAGGTGATTACGCAGGCTATCTCGGCTAATATCATGCCCATATAAACTTAAACAATCTTGCAAAATGCTTTCGTTAGCATCGTAGTCCGCCTCAATCAGCGAGCGTAAAATAACAAGCCGCTGGTCTTGGGCAAAAATATTAAACTTATCCATTCTTTACCTCTTTTTCTGTCAATAATCCTACCAAATGCCGAAGCATCTTGGTTTCTGCTCGAAGCTCCTTAGCTTCACCTTTCATTTCAACTAAAGCAATACGTAAATCTGATACATCTTTGGCACTGGGCAAATGACGCATTTCATTTTCAATGTCGGTAACGCGTTGACTTAACTCCGTTAGAGCGTGTTTTTTTGCATAGCGACTATCTAGTTTTAACCAAAACAGCGAAGCAATCAGCCCCGAGATAGTTAAAATAATGCCCCAATGCTTTTGGATCACCTCTAAAATCTCTGTCATCTTCGTTCCGCCTTTGTCTGACAATGCACACAACGACAACAATGCGGCACAGCCATGACTCTTTGTTTTGGGATAAGCTCGCCACAATCCACGCAAAAACGTTCGGCACGAATATCCACCGTTGTGGGTTTATGACGAGCGAAAAAGCGTTGATAGGCTTGCTCATCACGTTGTTGGGTAATATCAGCTAAATCCATTACTGTTTTTTCTCTGTTTGACACACTTTTTCATAGGCTAAATTATGGTTTAACACCTGCCGTTTGGTCTCAAGGGTATCTTGACGGTTGGGGTAAATCAGCCCAAAGGCTGTGCAACCACTAATCCTCACGGAAGTAACCCTTTGACTGCAACTGGTCATCAACACCGTGAGCAGTGAGACGACGATTAGCTTGCTCAATTTGTTTGCTTTTTTCTGCATTTTCCATTTCCTCTGCAACGGCTCGGGCTTCCGCCTTTACCATTTCGATTTCTTTTTGCTTTTCAGCGAGTTTTTTTCCTTGCCAATGTAACCGAGCATAAATAGCCACAAACACTGCACCTAGCCCCGCAAGGGCATACATCTGCCACATCATTGTTCTTCTCCTTGTGGTAGTGAAGATTTACGGCGATTAAGGGCATTGGCAAAGCCTTTGGTGGCCACACCACCGCCACAAAATAGGGCAAAGGTCGTAAAAAGCTCACTAACATTTGAGCGGTCTAAATAGACGCTATAAGCCAAAATGAACGCCATTAAAACCGCCCCGAAAAATTGGATAAAGGCGGTGGTGCTAAGACGACCGTTGTCGTTGGTAATTAATTCGCTAAGTTTCATTCTTGTTATTTACTCCTTACTCAAAAAAGGCTTGCTATCAAAACGGTAACTAAACCCAGAGCCAAAAAACAAAATCCCCAAGGGTTATCTATCCCTAATAAATAGGCTGATGCCCCCATACAAACAGAGCTAAATAGATATTTCATTACTTACCTCCGTGTTTTTTGAAACGATTTTTAGGTAAGCGAGGTTTAGGGTAGCGATATGCCATAATTACTCCTTAAACAAATGATCGACGTTAATAATTTCTTCAGCGTCCAACCACGTCCATACATCAAAACACGGGCAGGCTTTTAGCCACTCATTCGGGGTAATCGTGCCATCTCCATTCAAATCAGGCGATAAATCACGATGCCCACAAATACGGGCTTCGGGATATTTTGCTTCGAGTTCTCTCAGTAACTTATGCAAGGCATACCATTGTTTAGCGGTGTAGCGTCCGTAGTTTTTACCATCAATACTGATACCACCTACAAGGCAAATACCTAGGCTATGGGCGTTATGCCCTTTAACGTGCGCCCCGTTCTCACCCTCTTGACGAGCTGTTTCAATCGTGCCGTCCGTATCAATCACAAAGTGATAGCCGATGTGGGGCAAGTGCGGGTTAAAATGCTTGGTGTTGATAGGATTACGCTTAAAACCACGCTGTGCGTGCCAAAGATTAATTCGTTGGGCTGCGGTTAGCCTTTCATTGCGTAAGGGTTTACCGTTCTGTGTGGCAGAACAGTGGATCACAATTTTGGTAATAGGAAAAGGCATAAAAAAACTCCCTTTAAATTGACTTTAAAGGGAGTTTAAAGAAATGCGTGAAAAGGTGGGTTTGTGATACTTCACACCTTGCTATCGAAGGGCAACTCACGTTGATAACGGCGTTGTAATAACGCCCGCTGTCTGCGGATAATCGCATAAATGTGGCTTTCGCTCAACTTATGCTCTCTGATTAATTCGGGGATATTTTTACCGTTAAACTGTTCATAAATTAAATAGTCCCGCAACGCATCTTTTAATACTGTACCTGTCGGGATATAAGTGGATTTTCCGCCAAGATAATGACCGATTGCCCCCGCTATTTTGGAGGCAATTCGTGTTGCATTTTCGTTAGACTCGCCTTGCCGTACCAATTCACAGGCAATCACATCTAAAAGTTCAGCAAGCGTCGTCGGCCAGCGGCTTGCTAATTCCTCTACGGGGATTTTGTCTAAATTATCTAATAATTGACCAAGCACTTCGTGATCATCTGCAAATAAATCGGTTTGTTTATCCATTTTTTCTCTCCACCCGTTGCTGCCATTTTTTGAGTCGCTCGACAACAATTGTTGCCATTGTATTATCTATTGTATGTAAGAAGCCTACATACAGCATTTTGGGATCTGGACGTTGCCTTTGCGTTACTTCATTCACAATCCTCATAATATACACATTTAATGCTTTTTCAGAACCATCTCGAATAATGCCTTTACGTGCCATATCAATCCAAAGTGCAAGGATTTTCTTGGCAATATTGCTTTTAGTTTTTAGTTGAGTAGTACTTGGTGATTTCCCTTTACGTGACGTTTTTTTAAAGCCTTTATTCTCTAGCTCGTTGTATACTTTTGTGAGCTCGGGAATAGTCATTTGCTTCGTTGAGCTTTTGCCCGTGAGCCGTTCTAGCATTGTGCGATAGCTAAGCTCATCTATACCGAGCTTTTGCTTGGCGATATGGATAAGCTGAATATATTTGGGTTTAGTGTACATTAGACCTCCCTTAAAACACATTATTCCGCCCTCTGAACCAAAGGGCGGTAAATGGGTTTTACTTATTCCTATAAAATTCTCATCCGCCCCCTAAGTTCTCGTAAATTTTTGAGAGCTTCCATTAGGTACTCTCGTTCATCTTTGTTAAGTCCCATCTGACGCTCTTTCGAAGATAGGCTGTCTATCTCGCTATCTAAGGCTTCTTGGTAATATTCGCTATCCGTTATACCTTGAGGGATTTCTGGATAGCGCGTCCAACTTTGGTTCGATGCATTAAATTGCCATAATGTCCCATCATTACATAGAGCGGTAGTAAATTCACCCACAGCAATTTGGATTATTTTTCGTTGATCTAATTTTTTCATTTTTCCCCCTTATTTCTCTCTGTTATATCAATTGTGAGCATAACTGCTTCAATGTGTTTTAATACCACTTCTTTTCAAGCTCTTTCACTTCACGCAAAAAGACTTTTCTGTCCGTCAACAACCTAAAAAGCAATGTGCAGATATATCTGTTCGCTTCGGTTTTCTCTGGTGCGAAAAAATTCAGGTTCCAATCCTTATTTTCCCCGATAAAGCTTACCCTTGCAGTTGCTATAACAGGCTCATTGTTTTGGCTAAACTTCTCAAAAAGCGGAGATAAAATAGGCAAGGCATAATTACTGTGCCGCATTAATTCCGCAATATCAGTCTTAAGCTCTTTGGGAGCATCTGATAACGTTTTTCCGTCTGTGCTAGACCATTTCAACCCGATATCATTCACCCCGTCATCATCACAAAAATCAAAGGTTGCTGTTAAAACTAATGTAAACGATTTCATCTTTACCCCCTTACCTGCCATCTCGCCTTTGGCAGTTGGTTTTGCACCATTTCCATATACACCCCCGCCGCAATATAATTCCCGCTATTAATCGCTCGCATTGCTTGTTGAAGCTGTCCGATCATCATTTCCAGCTTGAGTGCAAGTTCGCTTTGTTTTTGCTTTGTCATAGTTCTTCAACCTCCACAACCTCGTCAATTTCCGTAATCTGATGAGGCAATTTATTCAGGTCTAAGGTGTTTAAATCACATTTTTCCGCCGCCTGCTCAATGCTTTCGGCTTCTACGGTGATTTCAACCATTCCATAAACTCTGACAAGATATTTATTCTTCATCGTCGCATTCCTCATTCACAAAATTAATTCGATATCTCATTTTGATGTCGTAATTTTCACTCATTTCTGCTAGTCGTTCTTGGATATAACATATCGCATCGTCTTTGGTTTCAGCTTCAATACCCAAAGTCAATTTAACGTCTATTTCAGCGTGATAATTCATTGTCATTGCTCCTATTTTTTGATTTAAAACACTTTATAAACGCCCCTTAATCAGGTTTAAAGAGCGTTGAAAAGGGCTTTAAATTGATTTAAACACCAGCCACATCAGCCACCCCATTAAGACAAAATACCCCAGCATTACAATCACATCGTCCATTTACACCTCCTGTTCAAAGGGTTTAATCACAAAATCTTCTACCGCAGTTTTAATCGTAATGTCCGCGATAGTTGAAGCAATATTCGGTTCGGCAAGCATGGCTTCTTTGTTTGGCTCTTCTTTGGTGCGGATAAACTGAGTTAATCCTAACGCACGCAATCTTGCCAACACTTCGTCCGCTTTGCGGATTGATACACTCGGTGGACGTTGTCGCCATTGCACCTCACCCGTGTTAAAGCTGCCCGTTTTCGTTTTACCGTTTTGTGTCAGCTCCGCACGGTTGGCTTCACACCACACTTCGATAGCTTTTTGTAAAGGCTTCATTTGCTCCTGAAGAGCGGTGATTTTTGGGGCATATTTTTCGGTAATCGCCGCCAATTCGTCATTTTGGTGGGTTGCAAGGCGTTGTAACTCACGTTGCAAATCGCCAATATCTTTAATCGCAATCTCCACTTCTTCTCGGGTTTGATAGCGGATGGTGTCGCTTTTTAGTCTGGTTTTACTCATTGTTTTCTCCTATGGGTTAGCTGATTGATTACAGGTATAAACGTCATAATTGCCGTTGATTTTTGGGGTGATGCCGCCGTTATTAACAACTAAATACACCACGCCACCTTTGCAAATTTCCGCAATTCGCACGTCGGTAAACTTGGCACGGGTTTGTCCATCACACCCTGCCAATAAAAGTGCGGTGCAAATTAGGGTGAGTTTTTTCATTTTTTTCTCCTTATAGTTCATCGGTGGTATAACCGATTTTGATTGCCATTAAGCGGTTTGGGTTATTCTCTGCTAACCTGTGCGTTCTTTTGCAGGCGAGCGTCGGGATATAATTGCGGTTTTTATTTAACCGTTTTGCCAATTCTGCGGCTGTACCATCACCAAGGTTGGTTTCACCGCGATAAAGGGCATAAACGACCTTTCCTTTCTTTTTACTGGACATAACTCCTCCAAACCACCTTAATGCCTTCCACCATCATTTGCCACTCGTCAAAGCGTTGTCCATCATTGCCGAGGATATACCGCATCGCTCGAGCGGTTTTTTCTAGTTCTTTGGTGTTATGGTTGGGTTGCACCCGCACTTTTGGTTTGATATGTTCAAAATGCACATTAATCACGTGCAAGCCCATTTCTTCCAGCTTTCTAATGCACTTTTGCACTTGGCTTAGGTAGTTCAACACCATCTCGTTATTGCCTCGTAAAACAGGGTTTGGGTGGGTTAATGTGGTGCGTTTCATACCGTTCCCCCTTGCAATTCATTTTTCGCCGCTAAAATGTAGTCATAATCAAGGCGTTTGTTGTCGCCGTTGGCACTAAACCACGCAAGGCGTAGCACTTGGGTTAAAATGCGTAAGCCACCACCTCGCTTGCCGGTTTCTGCTAATAAGCTGATCAGTTTTTTATCTGTGGTATCCAGTTGCCACGCATTGGCAATGGCGACAATGTCTTCTTTTTTGCAATGCTGAATGCTTTCGTTTTTCGCACTACGCGACCAAAGGCGGGCAAAATCGTGGCTTTGGTTAATGCCGCCACGCATACGGGTGTAAACCTTGTCGTTGCCGATTAAGGTCATTCCAATGTCGCAGGCTTCCTTAATAAGTCGGAGCTCCTCCAAGGTTTCGTAAGAAAGGTGATCCGCTTCGTCAATAATCAACAAGCCTTTAGTATCTTTCATTCGTGCTTCGATTAAGCGTACAAGGGCGGCTTTTCGCTTCGGCGGTTCACCAACGCCTAAAGCAAGAGCGATTTCGTAGAGCATTTCCGCAAGGCTAGCACGGCTTGGGCTAGCGGTAACCAGCCATACATTACGGTGGCGTTTTTGGTATTCTCGCGCCGCGACGGTTTTGCCTGCGCCACTCATTCCAAATACGGTGGTGATACAACCTAACGCGTGCGCATAGCTAATGATGGTGTGGATCAGCTTCGCGGTTGGCGTTTCGATAAAATCAGGGGCAGAGATAAATTGGCTGCGTTTGATTTCACGTTGTTCTAACCAATTTTCTAAAACCTGACGAATTTTCTGGTTATCCCCTTTATACTTGCCATTTAAAAAGCTAGACAACGCGCCACCGCTTAAATCAACCTCTCTCGCCAGTGCCGCTTGAGCAATCTCACCGCTTTCAATAATTTGCTTGATTTGTTCAATAATTTCTGTCATTTTTTTGTCCTCTTGTTCCACTGGAGTAACTTATGGATCCTGTGATTGTTAAATTTGCCAAAAAACATCAAAAAACCGTGTTTAAAGGCATTCATAAATCGCTTAAAAAACGATTAAATTTCATCTTGCATAAAATTGATTTTTCTCGTTACACGCTGATTGAACAGCGTTTTTTGCCTTACGTTGAAGAATTTACCTATGCAAAGAGTAAAGAACATCAAGTCAACTTGGTTTACTGGTTTAGCCGTCATTTCAAAATCCCCCCAAAAGACGTCTATTTACTTTTACTTTTTGCGAAATGGCGATACTTAACGCGGCTTGATAGTCTTTCAACGCGACTTGCAAAGAGTGGGGAAGTGTCGTATCGGCAAGAAATTGTTCAGTCAATTCCCACTTTCTTGCAACGCTACTCAAGGCTTGCTTTTCAAGTTGAGCGACAACTTCCTCGTTTTCTTTGGCTTGATTGAGTTGCTCCGCATTTTCACGTTCAAGGGCTTTGAGTACGTTTGCGACTTTTAGGCTCTTTTTGCGTTGTAGATTTCGTTGTTTCATTGTTTACTCCTGTTGGGTTAATCGGCATTGTTCTGTTCAATAAACTTCGCCACACCTTTGGCAAAGCCGCTTTCTGTCGTTGTGTTGTCATCGGCCAGCCAGTCGGTGTCTTGCACTTTGCGTTGCAGGTTACCTTCAAATAATTCCAGCGTTTTGACTTTCTTCGGTTCAACCAATTCGGCCGCTGGCGTTTCGTCAAAATGCTTGCGGTATTGTTCGTGTTGGTGTTTATCCATTTTCTCAATGGTTTGTAGTTGTTTTTTGGTTTGTCGCGCTTCTTGGCTCTCAAGTCGTCGTTGCATTGCTGCACCTTTCACGCTGTCAAAGGCAAGTGGTTTGTCGCAAATGGCATCGCACAAATACACCCCATTTAAGTCATATACATACACCGTGCCGTGTAAGTCGTCGGGGTCAAAACGCACTACAACATAAGGGTATTGCCCACCTTGTAGGGCTTCGGCGTAGTAAGTGTTTTTCTCGCCGTCTAGGCGGTAGCCCGCTTTGAGGGTAAAACAGCCGTATTTGTCCACTTTGGTGCTTTCGCCGAGCATCATTAATTGGCGTAGTTGTTCATCGGTAGGCTTCACCACTTCAACTTGGGCATAATCCCTTGCCCATAACTCGTCAGCACTGTAAATACCTTGCCCTAGCTCACTTTGGCGTCCTTTTTTGGCGTTCCACTTACGCACACCTTCTTCCACCAGTTGCAAAAACTGCGCTTTGTTTAAGCCTTTTTTGTATTGGTAGTTTTCAGGTTTTTCTGTTGGGCTATCGCCAGTAAAAAAGCCTTCACATAAGCGGTTTCGGTCAATGTAAGCGGGCAATCCATCACGTCTAAACGCCCGTTCTATCGGCTTGGCTCGTCCATTGCCTCGCCCCTTAAACACAAGGGTTCGGATCACTTGGATACCAAGGCGTTCAAACAAGCCGTCCACCACAATGTCTTTATTCCGTTTGCCCCGTTTGGTTTGCGTGGAGGTCTGCAAATCAGAGGCGGCTCGGGTGTTATCCATTAAAATCTTTTTCGGAATACCGTACTGCTTAATTAATCGCAGCGTGGCTTGACGGATTTGATCGCCGTTTTCACTGTCGTCCACGCAATAAGCCAAAATGCGACGTGTGCGGACATCTTGCCAAAACCACGTTTTTGGGCGGATAGGGCGCGAGCCGTCTTCATACCAATCCACAAACACGTTATGCTGATAACCATCGCCATTGATAATCTCAAGGGCTTGGAGGTGGGCCACACTACGGCGTTGCGGTTTCACCAGCTCACGCAAGGCGTGTTCACCGCCGCGCATTAAGGCAATTTGGGCGGGCGTCATCTCTCTGTTAAACTTGTGCTTTAAGGTGTTGAGGCTTGGCACTGCCCAGCCGTTTTCCTCCGCTGCATACATCAGTTCTTCATAACAAATGGCAAAGTTAGGTTGGGCTTGACGGCAGTATTCCCCTAAAAAGAATTGCCACGCAAGCTCGTCAATCTTGGCATAGCGGTTTGTGGTGTCGCGCTCAACTCTATCTAACAACAACGGCAACCAGTTGCTTTGTGGGTGATTTTTCACTTTGTACCACCAACGCTTCAGACTTCCACGGCTCACCGCTTCACCTTCTTGCCCCGCAAAATGCTCAACCACCCGATCCATGGCGTCCATTAATTTAAGACGCATATCCAGCAACCCTTTTAGCTTCATCACCGCATTAAAACGACGTTCAGCACGGCGTTCTTGTTCATTAGTAGCCGAAGCGAGGACATTCCACGCGCTTTCGGTCATTACACGTTCTTGCGCTTTTACTTTTTTGATTTTTGTGTTCTTAAAATCAGGATCTTTGGCTATTTTCTCCTTGAGCAAGATCTCGGCTTGGATGTCTATTGGGAGTGAGGAGAATTCAAATTCTATACCTCCACCTCTACCCATCCTTGGACGATGAGACCAATTTTCTCTTTTAGCTTTGGCTAATATATTTTTAGTAGCAGATGGCACGGAACTAAGTTCTAAAACAGCAATCTCTGCTGCGGAATAATATTGTTTTACGTTCAGCTGTTTCATAAACGTTTTACCTTATAATTAAAATCGTTTATGATTTAGTTCTGGTTTAAAATTACGTCTCGCATAGCGTGTCGCCCAAATAACTTCAGGCTCAACGCCAATTGCGGCAGCAATAACATTTTCCATTTTAGGATAGGACTTTGTTATTGCTGAATTTAAAGTGCTGTAACTCACTCCACTTTCTCTGGCAAGGGCGCGGAGTGTCCAGCCTTTTTTTTGTAATGCATAAACAATATCCGCACGATCCCAATCTGTTGCGGTTTTTTTAAAGTGTTCTAATACGACCATTTGATGTACTCCGTTTATGTATCCTATGAGCGTATTAAAACGTAAAAGTTAAACCTAGTCAGTAGTAAAAGTTTCATTTTTGTAAAAATTATTACTTTTATTTTGTTTATTTAATAAAATCAAATAGTTGTATGTATCTTTTACTTTGAATTAATCAGAATAGGAAACGTAAAAGATGAGTAAGCCAAACATTTACGATTTAGGCTTTTCAAAAAGAATAGAAAAATTAATAAAAGAACACGGCGGGAGCATCAATTCTTTCGCGTTAAAGTTAGATGTATCTCCCCCAACAGTAACCAGATGGCTGAAAGGGTTAGCTGATCCAACTAGAACAAATTTAATCAAGATTGCCCAAGCTACAGGCGTAGCTGTTGAATGGTTAGCTACAGGAGAAGAACCTAATATCGAAAAAGAACAAAATATCCATACACATAATTCACTCTCAATAGAAGAGGCTTTACAAGCCCTACAACAAGCCATAGCAAGGCAAAAGCCGAAAGATAACCTTGTACTTGATGGCGTGCCGCTAAAGCTGGAAGAAATGACGGTGATAAGGAATTATCGCAAAACAACGGACTTAGGGAGAGAGGCTATTTTAGGGCTTTCTTATACTGTAGCGGCAGGTTGTGCTAGTAATGCCAGCGATGATGACAAGGATGAAAACATCGCAATCGCTGCAAATGGCTCTCGATAAACAAGCGAGTAACGATGAGAGGTTTTAAACGGCATTTAAACACAATTTTAATTGCCGTTAAATTTTCTCACTTTATGTGGATTTTTTAACGGCTTTTCACAGTTTTTTCTCATTTTGGCTTTTCTAACTTTTACCCATAAAAAAAGGGACTGATTTAGCTCAATCCCTTATTCTATAAGACTTCCTTCCCATCTCTTCCCACTTACTCCAACCACTTCCCATATTATCTTCTTTTTCTCATTTTATGTGGATGTTCTCAAGCAATAAAGTTAATACTAACACCCCAAACACGGTAATACCCGCAGGCATTTGCAAGGCTTTCAAAAATTCAGCACCTGATAGGCAATCAATGTGCCGATTCCTGAACGGTTAAAAGAATACAAAAATTGTGCACAGAAAAAGGAAAACACAATAAATGGCACAAGGGTATAAGTGATTTTCTCCATTGCTTTAGTGACTGTGCGAGTATCTTTAAATGTGCCTGCAATAATGCCGTGAACCAAAGAAGGCACAGCAAAGAAAATCAGCAATAATGGCACAATCATTTGCATAATCGGCGATTTTGGACTAGTCAATGAACCATCTGACGCTCTCAATAACGAGTTTTCAGGATACGCCAATAAAAACAATCCCACCACCATTAACAACAGCACCAACGATGCCCAGAGAAAGGCTTTTAAGTCTTGTGCAGTTGGTGGGTTAATTGTGGTGTCGTTGCTATCTAAATCCTTATCAATAGGCATTGTGCGTTTTAAATGTGGATCGATAATTTTATCTGTAATATACCAGCAGGTTAATATCACAAAGAATGTGCTACCTAGACTAACAAAATAATTACACAGCACATTCACATCATAGCTCGGATCTAAAATGCGTGCGGCACTTTGTGTGAAACTCTGCATAATAGGATCAATAATCGAAGGTGTAAAACTGGCGGAAAAGCCTCCTGCTAAGCCAGCAAATGAAGCTGCAATTCCTGCTAAAGGATGTTTACCTACGGAATAGAAAATCAATGCAGAAATAGGCATTAAAATAACATAAGCAGAATCTGCTGCAAGATGAGCGAATACAGAAATGATAATTACGGCTGGTGTAACTATTTTCTTTGGAATAATACTTAACGCACGGCTCAAACCTACATTAATAAAACCACTCGCCTCAGCAATCCCAATACCAAAAGTCGCAACAATAGTGATACCTAAGGGTGGAAAATTCACAAAATTTTTGGTGAGTGATGAGAAAAAGGTTGCAATTTCAGAAGACTGGAAAAGATTAGTAATTTGAATCGGTGTTTTTTGAATAGGGTGGATATAATCAAAATGAAAATAAGAAAGCCCCCAAGAAAGCAACCAACATACAATTAACGCATAAATAAACAACATTGTAATGTCAGGTAATTTATTGCCGATATATTCAATTTTTTGTAGCCAATTTCGTCTTTGCGTATCAATTTCTGCCATAAATTTCTCCTGAATATAGATGATAAAATTTCTTTGATTATAGGCGTGCTTTTTTACTAAGTAAATCTCAATACCAATGAAAAAGAGGTATGTTTATTTTCTACACTGCACAGAATCCCGCCAAATTAATTTAGGTTCTAGCAAAATAGATTGTTCGCTTTTATGGGGGGTTTTAATACGTTCTAACAGCGTTTCCACCGCAAGCTTGCCTAATTCAGCTTTAGGTTGGTGAATGGTGGTGAGCGGTGGGGCGAGATATTGGGCAAGGGTAATATCATCATAGCCAATCACAGAAAGATCTTGCGGAATACGCAAACCATTTTGCCACGCCACTTGATAAACACCCACTGCAATCGTGTCGCTGCACGCAAACACAGCCGTAGGCCGTTTGCCCGCTTGTAACAGCTTTTTCATTCCTTCCACGCCACCTTCAAAATCAAAATGGCTTTCGATAATCCATTCATCACGAATGGCTAATTGATGTTCGTTTAAGGCTTTTTTATAGCCTTGCAAACGATTTTGTGCGAGGGATTTATTCAGATTTCCGGTGATAATCGCAATCGCTTTATGCCCTTGCTCAATTAAGCATTTTGTCGCAAGATATGCACCAAGTTCAGAATTTTCATAAATTTTATCCGCACTTAATGCCGTTGGCCACCAGTCCATAATCACCATTGGCAAGGCAACATCAAGTTGCTTAAGAAAGGAATGACGGCTATCAGAATACATTAACAACAAGCCGTCCACCTGTTTTTGAATGAGCGTTTGAATATTTTGCTCTAAGCGATCTTCATTGCCATCTAGACTTGAAATAATCAGATTATAATCGTGCTGATTACAATACTGCTCAACGCCACTCACCACTTCCGCAAAAAAAGGGTTGTTGGTTGCAGTAACCAACATTCCCAAGGTTTTAGTTTGCTTGATTTTCAGGCTTCTCGCCAAGGCGGAAGGGCGATAATTCAGTTCTTTGACAACCTTCATTATGCGTTCTCGCATTGCATCGCTTACATAGCCCGTATTATTAATCACGTGCGACACGGTGGAGGTCGAAACCTGTGCGATGCGTGCAATATCTTTCATTGTTGCCATAATGACTTCTCAAATTTTGATCACTAAATGCTTGTCATTCTAATGAGCCTGAGCCAAAAAATCGAGCGTTTCTTGCCGAGTAGGAATGGAGGTTTGTGCACCTAAACGGGTAACGCTTATTGCTGCGGCGGCTTGGGCAAAATGAATGGCTTGATTTAACGATTTGCCCTCTAATAATGCCGTCATCAACGCTCCATTAAAGGTATCTCCAGCGGCGGTGGTATCCGTTGCCTGCACCACAAAACCCTGCACGATTTCTTGTTGATTTTGATGGCTGACGAAAACCCCTTTCGCACCTAAGGTAATCAAGACAGTTTCTACCCCTTTTCGATGAAAAACTTGCACAGATTGCACCGCACTTTGGTAATCAACCACTTTCACGCCTGTAAGAATTTCCGCTTCTGTTTCATTTGGCGTAATCATTGTTAGCTGAGCCAGCAACTCATCTGCCAGTGGCTGTGCAGGTGCGGGATTTAGCACCACCTGCTTACCCGCTCGTTTCGCTAATTTCGCGGCACATAGCACGCCGTCCAAGGGGGTTTCTAATTGCATCAGCAAGGCATCGTTCTGTTCAATAATATGGGCGAAAGACTGCACCATATCAGCATTCAAATATGCATTCGCCCCCGCGGAAATCACAATGCTATTTTCTCCGCTGTCTGCCACTTGAATCATTGCGATCCCTGTGCGAGCCTGTGTAACTTCAGAAATTGCCGCCGTATTCATTCCCGCTTGCGCGAAAGATTTTTTCATCTCCTGCCCAATATCGTCATTTCCTACACAAGCGATAAAATTCACCTTCGCACCCAAACGTGCTGCCGCCACCGCTTGATTTGCCCCCTTTCCGCCGTACACCACTTGATAATTACGTCCCGACAAGGTTTCCCCCGGCTGTGGAAAATGTGACACTTGAATAAGATGATCTGCGTTAATACTACCGAGAATGGTTAGGGTTGAATTGTGCATAGTTATTCCTTAATAAAAATCACGAAAAAAAGCACCGCACTTATATTTTGTGCATATTGCGAAATACATTGACGAAACCTGATTACACGAAAAATATTTGGCAATACACTCAATATACGAAAGTGAAATTCAAGGCGAATAGAAAATCCACCTTGAATAATTAAAGGATTATTGACTGATCACTTTTAATGGCACAGGGATTTGTGCTTCAACAGCTTCACCTTTAATCACCTTGTCAGCCGTCTGCACGCCTAATGCACCGATCAACGCTGGTTGTTGGGCAATAGTCGCAGCCAACTTGCCACTTTTTACTGCTTTTACACCATCATCTGTGCCATCAAACCCAACAATTAACACAGATTTATTCGCCGCTTGAACAGCTCGAATTGCACCGAGCGCCATTTCATCATTTTGAGCAAATACGGCTTGTACATTTGGTTGCGCAGTGAGTAAGTTTTCCATTACATTTAAGCCTTTGGTACGATCAAAATCTGCAGGCTGACTGGCTAATACGTCAAATTTATGTGCTTCTACCGCTTGCTTAAAGCCTTCACCACGTTCACGTGCGGCAGACGTTCCAGCAATGCCTTCTAATTGAATGACTTTCGCATTATCTCCCAATTTTTCTGCGATGAAATCCCCTGCCATTTTGCCACCAGCCACATTATCAGAAGCAATATGACTCACCACTTTGCCTTGCGCCGCGCCACGGTCTAAGGTAATCACAGGAATATTTTTTTGATTTGCCATTCGCACGGCACTCGCTACTGCAGTAGAATCCGTTGGGTTAATCAGTAATACTTTTGCACCGCGTACGGTAACATCTTCAACATTCGCCAGCTCTTTCGCTGGATCATTTTGTGAATCTAAGACTACAAGATTATAGCCCAATTTATCCGCTTCTTTTTCAGCCCCCTCTTTTAGGGTAACGAAAAACGGATTATCTAAAGTTGAAACGGCTAATGCAATGGTCTCTTTTGCCACCACCGCTTGGCTAACAGCCGAACCAAGAATCACTGCGGACGCCAGTAACGTTAATTTTTTCATACACATCTCCTTTCATTAGGTGAGTTTAAGTTAAGCATTTTTTCGACTGAAAAAATGATCGGTAAGTACAGCTGCCAAAATAACAATTGATTTTGCAATCATTTGATAGTAAGAAGAAATATCCAATAAATTCAATGCATTATTTAAGAATCCAATAATCAGCGCACCAATTAATGTGCCAAAGATACGCCCTTTTCCACCCATTAAACTTGTGCCACCGACAACAACTGCGGCAATCGCATCAAGCTCATAGGAGACACCCGCGGTTGGCTGTGCAGAAGATAATCTTGAAGTCACAATCAATCCTGCAACGGTAGCTAAAAATCCGCTTACTGAATACACGAATATTTTTACTTTATCCACATTAATGCCTGATAAACGGGTTGCCGATTCATTGCCACCTAGGGCATAAATATAACGTCCCATTGGGGTATGTTTTAAGATATACCAAGTAACAAGGAAAATAATTGCCATTAACCAAATTGGGAAAGGAATATTGAATAAATACCCTGTTCCAAGGAAAGAAAATTGATCTGCCACATCAGAAAAACCCAGACTGATTGGTCGTCCATCGGTATAAACCATTGTTACGCCACGCAATAAGGTCATTGTTACCAAGGTAGCGATGAAAGCCTGAACTTTACCTTTCGCGATAATCACTCCGCTGATGCCGCCTAATAATGTGCCACAGAGTAAAACAAGGGGAATCACAATGAAAATAGATAAATCAAGGCTCACCAGTGAGGCTGCAATCGCGCCAGTTAATGCCAATACCGATCCCACTGAAAGATCGATCCCAGCAGTTAAAATCACAAAGGTCATTCCCACTGCGATAATGGCATTGACTGAGGTTTGACGCAAAATATTCAGCAAATTATCCATTGTGAAAAAATTCGGATTAATGCTAGAAACAATTACAATCAAGACAATTAAAGCCAAAATTGAACGTTGCTCAATCAGGAAATTTTTTAATTTTGTTGTTGTCATAATTTATCCTTTTAATGCTGTTGTGTGATAGCGGCGGTTAAGAGCTTTTCTTGACTCACTTCTTCACGCAAGAATTCACCACGAATTTCACCATTATTCATCACCAAAACACGATCACTCATACCAATAATTTCTGGCATATCGGAAGAAACCACGATAATGCTCATTCCTTCTTCTTTAAACTTATTGATTAACTGATAAATTTCCTTTTTTGCTCCCACATCAATACCACGGGTTGGCTCATCTAAAATTAAGACGTCAGGCCGTGTCATCAACCCTTTGGCAATTGCCACTTTTTGCTGATTACCGCCTGATAACAAGCCGATCGTTTGATCCATTGAAGGGGTTTTCACATTAAACAGCAGAATAAAATCATTGACGGTCATTTTTTCAGCACGGTGATCAATCGTCCAATTTTTAGTGAGCTGTCTTAATGCGGTGAGCGTCATATTTTCTTTAATTGACATTCCCAACACCAAGCCATCACCTTTACGATCTTCAGAAATATACACAATGCCATTATTTAAGCCATCTTGCGGGGAACGAATCGTCAAAGCACGATTATGTAGAAAAATCTCACCGCGCTTTTTCGGTAACGCACCATAAATAAGTTTCATCAATTCTGTTCTGCCTGCCCCCATTAAACCTGACACGCCAAGAATTTCACCGCGGTTTAATTGAAAAGACACGTTATTAACGCCCTGCCCAGTCAAATTTTGCACGCGTAATACTGGCTCACCAATAGGGCTATCAAGATGGGGATATTGTTCTTCCAGCTTTCTGCCCACCATGAGTTCAATAAGCTGTTCTTCATTAATGTCGGAAAGCTCACTTTCTGCAATAAACTCGCCATCGCGTAAAATGGTGACATCATCACAAATAGTAAAAATATCTTGCATACGGTGAGAGATAAATACGATCCCACAACCTTCCGCTTTCAATTCTCGAATGACGTCAAACAGGGCTTGAGTTTCAGAATCGGTTAAAGCATCGGTTGGCTCGTCCATAATAATCACCTTGGCATCAAAACTTAATGCTTTGGCGATTTCAATCATTTGCAACTCACCTAAGGAAAGTTTTGCGACAGGTGTTGAAGGGTGATGTTTGACTTTCAAACGTTGCAGCAGTTTTGCGGATTCTTCCGTCATTTTAGCCCAATCAATACCGCCAAATTTATGGGTAAACTCTCGCCCTAAGAAAATATTTTCGGCAATGGTTAAATTAGGAATAATATTGAGTTCTTGATGAATAATACTGATTCCCGCTAACTGAGAAAATTTCGGATTTTTATACCGCACTTTCTCTCCGTGAAAATAAATCTCTCCGCTATCTTGCTGATAAATCCCGGTGAGAATTTTCATCAAGGTTGATTTGCCTGCGCCATTTTCGCCCATTAATGCCATCACTCGCCCCGCATAAACGGACAGACCAGCATTATGCAATGCCCGCACGCCGGGAAAGGATTTACAAATGTTGTCTAATCTTAAAATGGGTTTCATCACGCCCCCTTAAAATGGTACACCTGAAACAAGAATGATATTGGCATAAGGCGTACATTCGCCCGAACGCACAATAGCTTTACTCTCTTGGCTCAAAGCTTTAAATTCTTCGTGAAAGACATAATCCACGGTAATTTCGTTGTTTTGTTGTCGCGCTAATTGCTCAAGTTTCTGCAATAACGCTTGATGAATGCTCGGATTTTGGCGTTCAATTTCTTTGGCTAAAATCACTCGTTCCACAAAACATTCACCCACTACGGCATCAAAAACCGATAAAAAACTTGGAATCCCTGCACTCAAGGCAAGATCTACGGTTTCCATTCCCACTGGAATGGGTAAGCCTGCATCACAAATCGTTAAAAAATCCGTATGCCCAAGCTGCGCTATTTGCAATGACAGCGGCGCATTTAAAATTCCTGTTTTCTTCATATTACCTCCCTAAACCTTACCAAAATCCTATCGAAACGTTTCGATAAATAAAAAATAACCGATCTAACAAAAATCTAAAACTCCCAATTCTTAAAAATGTGATAAAAATCACAGAAAATTTCTACCGCACTTTGTTTTTGGGGCTGTCCTAGATAACTAGACTAAACTCCCTTTAACCAATTGTTTTAAAATAGAAATTTGACTTTTTATGTTGCTGTAATTAAAACGCCATTCACATTCCTTTAAATAAAGCTCAAAATGCGCTTTTGGGATACCATTAAATTTGCGTAAATGGCGTTTTGCTTGGCTCCAAAAATTCTCAATTCCGTTAATGTGGTTATGATTTTCAGCAAAATGTGTGCTGTGATTGATACGAAAATGACTAAATTCACTCACATCAAGCACGTCATAACTACGATAATTATCGGTGTAAACAATACTATCAGGCTTTACCTGCTCCCGAATAATGGGTAACAAGGTGGCAGATTGCGTATTTGGAACCGCAACGGTATAAACCTTGCCATTGCGCTTGAGAAGCCCGAATACCGCAATTTTCCCTGCCGCACCACGACCACGTTTGCCTTTGCGAGCACCGCCAAAATAACTTTCATCGGCTTCAATTTCACCTTCAAACATCTCTAAGTGAAGGCTGTTTTGATAGATGAGTTGGCGTAAACGATGAAAGTAATATGCGGCAGTCGTTTTGTTTACATTGACTAACTCTGCTGCTGTCCTTGCAGTAACACCTGCAACAAATAGCTCAATGAGTTTATTTTGTTTGTGCTGACTTAGACGACTTTTTCTCATTGGTTCATTCTAACCTAAATAGATTTTTTAGTTGTTATCTAGGACAGCCCCAAAGGTAATTAAGCAACGCAAAAATGCTAAAAAACGGCGCAAAAATATCAAGCAATCAGCCGAAGCTAGCGGGGACACCTTACGCATTGTGACCCGTGGTGAAAGTCAAGAGCAAATTGATGCCAGAGCTGATGCGGCACTCGCGGAACAAAATGATGACCAGCAAGCAGGCAATATCGTCCTTTGGGGTAATCCGAAACTGGTGGCAGGCAATACAATTTTATTGCGTAATTTGGGCGTGTTTAGTGGCAAATATCTGATTAAAAGCGCAAGGCATAGTTTTAGTCGTTTTAGCGGCTATCAAACCGAAATTGAGGTACGAATGCTTGAATTTATCCCTGATGACTTGATTACTTTAGGTATGGAGGCAACTCATGCAAACTCATAATTTTACCGCCACCTATCAAGAAGGTATTGTATCTGCAGTTGATGTGAATACCCACAAAGTGCGGTGTAAAATCCCTGCCCTTGATGACCTAGAAACAGCGTGGTTGCATTATCTTGTACCTAATGCGGGTGGAAATCAGTTTTATTGTTTGCCTGATGTGGGAGAGCTTGTGGCATTGATTTTAGATGCTCGTGGCGAAGGCGGCTGTGTGCTAGGCGCAATCTATAACCAGCAAGACCCAGTGCCTGTGGCGAATGGCGAGATGTTTATGCTCAAATTTAAAAATGGCACAACCATCTCGCACAATCGAGCGACAGGTGATGTCGTGATTGATGCAGTGGGAACGGTGTTAGTCAAATCCCCAAGCCTTATAACCCTTGATTGCTCTGAAACCAAAACCACAGGTAACTTGCTCGTGGAGGGCTCATTAACCTATATGCAAGGCATGACAGGTAACGGTGGCAAGGGCGGGGCTACAGCGGTGATCAATGGTACGCTTAAAACCCAAGGTGGGGATATTACTGCGGATAATATTAGTCTTAAAAACCACGTGCATACTGAGCAAGGTGATGGTAACGACACCAGTACAGCCAAATAAAATCTTTAAAGCACTTTAAAATCAATTTCCCTTTCAGCCCTGTAATCTCAGGGCTATGAATACACAACTCACGACACATTGGCAACTTGCCCCAGAATTAGATAACAACGCGCCTCAACAAGGACTTGATGATATTCATCTGTGCGTTGCCAATATACTCAACACAATCAAAGGCACAGATATTTTACGCCCACAGTTTGGCAGCGATCATTTTAACTATTTAGATCGGCCCGAAGATATTGCTATCCCCAATATCGTGCGTGAAATTAGCCACGCATTAAGCAAGTGGGAGCCTCGCATTGAGGTTGAGCGCATAGAGATAACAGGCACTGCACCACAATTTGAATGCCTGATTTACTGGCATTTAAAAACTGCAGTGTACCGAGAAATTTATCAAACGGTGGTCAAGTTATGAGCTGGTTAAAAGATGACGTAAAAATTGTCCACGAAGACGTAAAACAAATTTTAAGTGATGCCATTGAGGATTATGAGCAGCGCACAGGCAAAACCTTACAACCTGCGCATATTGAACGCTCTATTATCCAGACCTATGCCTACCGCGAATTACTCGTGCGCAAAGGCATTAACGAAGTCTTTTTACAAACCTTTCCCCAGTTCGCTGTGGGGCTAGCATTGGATTTATGTGGGGAGCCATTTGGTTGTTACCGCCTGCGTGATAAAGCAGCGCGCTGTGTGTTGCGTTTTAGCGTAGAGGGCGAGCATAGCAGTATTTTAGTCCCCAAAGGCACCGAAGTAATGGTAACCCCTGAATTGAGCTTTATTACCCTGACTGATGATGTCATTACGCCACTGATTAGCTACGTCGAGATTGAAGCTGAAGCAAATCAGACAGGTGTTGTGGGTAATGGCTGGGAAATTGGGCGTGTGAAGCAATTAAAACGCTCATTAAATACCGACAAAACTATTACGGTTAGCAATATTGATGTCACCAGTGGCGGTATCGCAGAAGAAGATGATGAGGCTTACCGTGAGCGTATCTTGCAAGCCCCTGAAGCCTTTAATACCTGTGGCTCTATTGCTGCTTATCAATACCACACTAGAGCCGTATCGCAAGAGATTGTGGATGTGCAAGTGATTAATGGTGGCGGTGGCAAGGTAAATATTTACCCACTTGCAGTTACAGGCGTGCCTGATAGACGCTTAAAACAAGCCATTCAGGCTTATTTAAGTCCAGAGCATCGCCGTCCGCTATGTGATGTGGTTAGTGTTAAAGACCCAATAATCCGCACTTATCAAATTGTGGCAGAACTAACCCTACTTGAGGGCTATCGTGAAGATATTGTTAAAACTAAAGCTCGCGATGCTTTGCTAGATTATTTATCCAGCCGTACCAAAAAGCTCGGTATGGATGTCGTCCCTTCCGCATTAATGCAAGTGTTGCGTGTTGAGGGGGTATATGATGTGGCAATCCAGCAACCCGCGAAAATGGTGCTAAATGCCACCGAATGGGCTAACTGCACAAAAGTGACGATAAATGTCAATGGAGTGCGACAAGATGGCTAAATTACAGTATCCAAGCATTATTGAAAGTTCGGAAAAATACACCGCACTTGCTGAACTTGGTAACAGGCTAGATCTAAGTTCAAAGCGTCAGATTATGACTAGTCTCGTGGAATTACTCGATGATAAATGGATTGAGCTACTAGCCGAGAAATGGAGTGTCACAGGCTATGACGGGCTTTTTGTTGCTGAAAATAATGAGTCTAAGCGCCAACTGGTACGCAATGCAGTAAAACTGCATCGTTATAAAGGCACCCCTTGGGCAATTCGTGATGTATTGCGTCAGTTAGGTTTTGGCGAAATTGAAATTGATGAAGGGCTAAAAGCCCGTAATTACGAGTCTCACCAAGGTGTGGCAAGCATACCGCCAGACGAACGATGGGCAGCTTATGCCATTCGGCTAAATCAACCCATCACCAATGAGCAATCCGCTGAAATCCGTAAGGTATTGCTTAGCTTTGCTCCAGCACGTTGTGTGCTGGCTGTACTCGATTATAAAGCTGCTCCTATCCGTTATAACAACAAAGCGACTTATAACGGTGCTTATAACCACGGGTCGGCGTAATTTTAAAGTGAGTTTAAACCGTATTTAAAGGCAATTTAAGGACAAAAAATGGCAAACCTAGAAGAACAAGAAAAGTGGGAAACGGGGATTTATCAAATTGAAGAAAATGATCCTGTTCACGGTGGTGCAGATGGGGTTACCAATAAACCCATTAAACAGCTAGCAAACCGCACAAAATACCTAAAAAAAGAGGTGGAAAGACGCTATGTGGAGCAGGCTGCAACCACCGCCCAAACAGGGACGGTGAAATTAAATAGCAGTGATAATAGCGACAGCGAAACTGAAGCAGCCACCCCTAAAGTAGTTAAAAAGCTCAAGGGGTTAATTGACGCGCTCACTTGCAATCTAGGTAACTATATCCCCAACAGCAAAAAATCTAATGCAATTAATTCGGCAAGTAGCGACACCGTGGCAACGAGCAACGCCGTTAAAACCGCCTATGACAAAGGTGTTGAAGCAAAAAATAGAGCAGATAGTGCTTATACTCTCGCTCAATCTAAACAATCCCCAGCAACCACCCTTGCCGGCTATGGCATCAAAGATTTTAAGGTACAGGCTAATCTAGGTACACAAGACCTTAATCAACTCACCACCGTGGGGATTTACGGGCAAGTGCATGATAGTCTGGCCACAAGTGTGCGTCATTATCCTGAGGCGCGCGCGGGGGCATTGACGGTTAAGCCCTCGGCGTATGGCGTGATGCAGGAGTATGTGACGCACGATAAGCAAATCTACTATGCTCGCAATCGGCGCAGTGGTGGCGGTTGGAGCGAGTGGGTGCGCGTTGGTGGAGATAGCTTGCCAGTGGGCGCAGTGCTGGCTTTTCCGCGCGCCATTACTCACCCACAAGGCTTTTTACTAGCTGATGGCTCAACCTTTGGCAGTAGCACTTACCCCGATTTATATCGAGCGTTAGGCAATAGCAACAAACTGCCTGATTTACGCCGCTCAGATGTGGGTATGACCGCCTATTTTGCCACCGACAATATCCCCGAAGGCTGGATTGCCTTTGATGACATTGAAGAGCAAGTTAGCGAGCAGGCTTATCCCGAACTGTATCGCCATCTTGTGGCGAAATATGGCAGCCTTTCTGCCGTGCCGAAAGCGAAAGACCGCTTTATTCGTAACGCGGGGGCATTGCTTGCGGTGGGTGAGGTGCAACAAGACGCCCTTCAAGACCACTTTCACTATATTCCTACCGAAGCCGGGGGCGATTATCAAGCCGAGAAAGGTATCACTATCGTCATTCATGATAGTGATACCACCAATGTAGTGCCGGGTGCGTTTAAGCCCGCACAAAAAGGCAGGGTGCAGGCGAACAACGTGGCGGTCGCCGATGGGGCAAGGGCAAAAACCTACCTTGCTTCTACGAAGGATACGACAGAGAAAGATACGCGAACTGCGGAAGAAACGCGCCCGAAATCCCTTGTTCTCAAACTCTGCATTAAAGCACAAAACACGCTCGATGGGGTGCAGTTTTGGATTAAGGCGTTTGGAGAGATTGCTAATGCTGGGCAACTTGATGCAAGTAGATTGGCACAAGATATTCAAGAAGTGAAGGCAAAAAAAGCGGACGTGTTACATACGCATACCGC
Organism: Avibacterium paragallinarum; assembly: GCF_900450705.1. GTDB lineage: Bacteria > Pseudomonadota > Gammaproteobacteria > Enterobacterales > Pasteurellaceae > Avibacterium > Avibacterium paragallinarum. Next base: position 85,429 of record NZ_UGHK01000001.1, on the reverse strand, counting down.
AAGTGATATAACGGATTTTGATACAGGGGTGGATAACCGTATCGCACAATTATTTACTTATCAAAAAATAGGTGATTTTGAGGTGCGCAAATATCCCGATGGGACAATGATACAAACTTATACAATCAGGCAGAATGATTTGTATGAATGGTTTGAAAAATCATTTAACTGGGCTATAGCTTTTGTTGATACACCATTAATTTTTTCAAAGGTAACAACTTCTATCGGAGGTTCTCACAATGCAGGTGTAAATATATTAACAAAATCTAATAATGCAACTTGTTATTATCACGAGTATGAGCACGGTGGCTCTAATCAAGGCAATGTTCGCATACAATTTTTAGCAATCGGGAGATGGAAATAATGACAATGTATTACAAAGCGGGATTTTACCTAGATTTAACACAAGCACCTGAAGGTGCGGTAAAAATCAGCGAAGAAACCTACCGCACTTTACTTATCGGGCAAAGTGAGGGAAAACAGATTATCCCCGATGAGCGGGGCTATCCCGTTTTGATTGAGCCCCAGCCAAGCCCTTATCACAGATTGCAAGGGGGAAAATGGGTGATGGATGAGGAGCAAAAAGCCGCTTGGTTAGCTGCACAACAAGCCGAAGTATGGAAAAAAATTAAAGAAGAACGTTATCGTCGCACGCATAGTGGGGTGTATGTTGCGAGTGTGAATAAATGGTTTCACACCGATGAGGTAAGTCGCCAACAATATACCTTTATGCGGACATTACCCAGTTTTCCTGAAACGCAATGGAAAACAATGGATAACAGTTTTGTATTGATGAATGAGGCATTATTAGACCAGCTAGCATTAACGCTAATGCAACAAGAGCAAGCCAATTTTGACAACGCTGAAAAGCACCGCTTGGCGATGTTGGCGGTGGATAACCCGTTAGATTATGACTACAGCACAGGCTGGCAGGAGGTTTATCATGGATAATCGAGTTTATTTAGCTCTCTATAAAGGCAACCGCAGTGGCAAAGGTTTTGCCGTGCTTAAAGCCAAATTAGGTGACTGGCTCACTCGTAAGCTCACTAAAGGCCAATACTCCCATTGTGAGATTGCCGTTGCTCGGCGTGAGTGGCTAAGTGGTCATCATTATGACCACGAGATTGTTTACGACTGTTACAGCTCATCAATCCGAGATGGTGGGGTGCGTTGCAAGCAGATTGACCTTGATAACGGCAAGTGGGATTTAATTCCGCTTTATGGGGTCGATGAGGCTAAAGTTAAGGGATATTTTTGGCAAACTAAAGATAAAAAATACGACTGGTTAGGGGCGTTAGGGATTGTGTTATTTACCCCGCAAGCACGCGACAAATTTTTTTTGCAGTGAGTGGTGTGCAAATGCGATTAATGGCGGTGATGAGGGCTGGCGGTTTAGTCCAAATCATTTAGCGGCAATTTTTAAATTAAAACATAAGGAGTAAATTGTAGATGAAAGGAAATCTAACATTTGGACAAAAAGCAGTAGGATTAACTTTTAATCCTGATAATAACGATGAAGTGACAAAGTGCAAACGGCTTTATGCGGATATCATTGATCAACTTAATGAGTTACGTAACTCAACAAATATACTAGAGGTTAAGCGTTTAGCCAGCGTGGCAATCACTGAAGCACAAACCGCTCAAATGTGGAGTGTAAAAGCGATTACTTACAAAGATTGAGAATGTAACAAGTAAACATAAAGAAGCGGCGATGTGGTAGGCTCTGACCTCTACCACATCAGCCTAAGCAGATAGCACCTGCATAGACCCGAGACCGCTTTGTCTGACCAGACGGACGGATTGTAACAAAACCGCGTAAAGTGAGAAAGTCTATGCAAAAAGATTTGCAAGAAATGCGGTGCAAGTGCTGTAAAAAGCTCCTTGCACGCACAAAAGATAATCAATATTTAGAAATTAAATGTGTGCGGTGTAAAACCTTAAACACATTTAAACCTACTCGTTAAACAACTCAGAGTGTCCGAATGCCTTGAGCGTCAGAACGCCATAATTTAAGGATAAATTATGGCAAACAAGAAAATCATTGTTTGGGCGTTATTTGATAGCGGCAACGGCTGCTATACCCAAGCAGCAAAAGCATTTCGCAATATTAAAATCTATCCTATCGGCATTGATATTGAGCGTAAAAATCGGCATTTTCTACCGCTGAATTTAGCGGATTTTGGGCGGTTGTTTGGTGATAAAACCCTGTTTAATAAGCTAGATAGCCTCCCTAAACCCGATGTCATTTTAGCCAGTCCGCCTTGTGAGAGTTTTTCCGTTGCCAACTCTATTAAGGGCGGGAATGTCTGTTGGCAATGGCAGGGAAATACACGCTTTGCTATTCGTCGTCGCAAAGATTTTGACGCGGCAGCGGTTAAAAAGCGACGTTATCGTTATGAGACCTCTTTTTTAAATCGAATTAATGGTGAGCTTTGCATTTATAACACCATTGAGATTATTAAACGGTATCAGCCGAAAATTTATGTGATTGAAAACCCTTATGCGAGCCGCCTTTGGCACTATCTTGATGAGATTTTAGCCTTTCCTCTTCCTTATGCGAACCCTACCTATTATGGGAATTATGGCTGGCCCTGCAAAAAGGCGACTAAGTTTAAAAGCAATATTCCGCTAAATTTGCGTTATCAGCATTATATTTCGGGCAAAACGATGTTTGACTGTTTACACAGTTATAACGCCCGTTCAGCCATTCCGTTGCCGCTTATCCACGATATTTATCGTCGTATTATTGAGGTATTAGGGGGTAACGATGCGTCATTTTAATCAAGCACCGTTGCCGTTTGTCGGGCAAAAACGGCTGTTTTTAAACGCCTTTAAACAGGTTTTAAATGAGCATATTTCTGATGATGGGGAGGGGTGGACGATTGTCGATGCTTTTGGAGGAAGTGGTTTATTAAGCCATGTGGCAAAGCGTATCAAGTCCAAAGCACGGGTGATTTATAATGATTTTGATGGCTATGCCGACAGGTTAAAACACATAAGCGATACAAATCGTTTACGAGCTGAACTGCTTCAAATTGTTGGCGATATTGTACCCAAAAACAAGCGATTAGATAACAATAAAAAGCAAGAAATCATCAATAAAATCAATGATTTTAAGGGATTTAAAGACCTCAACACCATTGCAAGTTGGTTGCTTTTCAGTGGGCAACAAGTCAGCTCATTTGAGGAGCTATTTAGCAAGACATTTTGGAATGGAATAAAGCTGGCTGATTATCCTAGTGCAGAGGATTACCTTGATGGGCTTGAGATAGTCAGCGAGCCATTTCAACAGCTTCTGCCTAAGTTTGCCGACAACCCTAAAGCCCTGTTTGTGTTAGACTCGCCTTATCTTTGCACCAAGCAAAACAGCTATAAAATGGCAAATTATTTTGATTTGATTGATTTCTTGCAGCTTATTGACCGAACACGACCGCCTTATGTGTTTTTTAGCTCCACTAAGTCAGAGTTTGTGCGGTTTATTGCGTATATGGTGCAGGCGAAAAAGGATAACTGGCAAGCCTTTGATGGAGCTGAGCGGATAGTCCTTCAAACATCGTTAAACTATCAGGTTAGCTATGAGGATAATTTGGTGCTTAAATTCTAAAAATTAAGGGGCTAACGCCCCTATTTTTCAATGCCCGCCTTATAGCCTGCCTCATAAGCCGCACGCATAAGGCGTTTGATATTCCACACGCCCATATCATAAAAATCTAAATGGTCGCTCATTCGGGTTTCTAATGTTTCAATATCCCCCACCTCTTTTGCAATGGTTTCTAATATTTTTGCGATGGTTTTTTCAGTTGGTTTTTTCATTGTTTATTTCCCTCTTAAAATGTTTGCGATTTTGTCAGCGATTTGCTGGGCGACAATGTCAAAGTTAGTCTCGATTGAAACGCGTTGGCGACAATGTTCAGAGTGTTCAACCAGCGTGCCTTGTGGCATATAAAGTAAATAAATTGTTGGCTCATTTTGATAACTATCTTGACGGACTTGAAAGCGGCGTTTCCCTTGCACAAATTCCCCATTTTTAAAGCCGTGATGGTTTTCAAGTCTGGTGGTTAAGTGTTGAATAAATTCTCGTGTATTAAATTTCATTTTTATGTCCCTGTTGTTTTGTGTTGGGGGCATCATTGCTCGTTGGGGACGAGGAGTAAAGGGGAAATAAGCAGTAGTTAAGCCGACTGACTAACAATGTAGCTGGGGAGGTATGGAGGTCTAAATGATAAAAAATTTGAAATAATTTTGCATAATCTGAGACTCAATAGCTATGCAAAATAAATTTAAATTTTATGCGAAATGTTTTGCGATTTTATAATTTTCGATCTTCTGTAACAAAGCCAATTTTGTATTTCATAGCATCAAGAGGATTGTGGATCTCGGCTTTTTCTCCGTGAATATAGATTTCACCACTTTCAGCAGGTTTATAACCAAATAATCCCTCGACAATTTCGGAACGCCCTGCCCCCACTAAACCGGCGATACCGAAAATTTCCCCTTTTCGCACTTTGAAATTGATATTTTGGTATTTTCCGGCACGGGAGAAATCTTTCACCTCAATAACGATTTCATCAGAAAGGTCAAAACGCTCTCGTTGGAACATTTCTGACATATCTCGCCCAACCATCATCGCAATTAATTGATCTTTGGTGAGTTCTGAGGTGGGCTTGGTGCCAACATATTGACCATCACGAATAACGGTAATTTCATCGGAAACCCTAAACACTTCGTCAAGTTTGTGAGAGATAAAAATAATGGCAATACCGCGATTTTTCACAATTTCAATAATGCGATAAAGCTGTTCCACTTCCGTTTCTGTTAATGCGGTGGTGGGTTCGTCCATAATGATGACTTTCGCATCATTAGACACGGCAGTGGCGATGGCAACTAGCTGTGCTTTAGCAACGGAAACCTCTGACATTTTAACAGTAACATCCATTGGCACGCCTAAATCCGTCAAAATTTTGACCGCACTTTCATTCATAGCTTTTTGGTCTAATAAAAAGTGTCCCTTGGTCATTTCTCGCCCGAGATAAAAATTATCAGCAATGGTTAAATTTGCCGCAGGGGAAATTTCTTGTGGAACCATCGTTAAGCCGTGACGAATGGCATCAATCGGGCGAGTGGGTTTAAAAGGTTTGTCGTCTAAAATAAGTTCACTCCCCGCATCAGGGGTGTAGATACCATAAAGGACTTTCATTAATGTTGATTTTCCCGCACCATTTTCACCCATTAAGGCGTGAATAGATCCTCGTTTAACGTTTAAATTAATGCCATCCAACGCCTTTACGCCGGGGAATGTTTTAGAAACATTACGCATTTCTAAAATGTAAGGGGATTGTGTAACTGCGTTCATTATTTGCTCCTTTATACCAATCGTTTTAGAAGGATTTGTTATATTGTCGTTTGATGCCAAAATCATTTGCATCACGCCTTACCTTAGTTTGAACTAGAACGATAATATTTATTGATATATTGTACTTTTTTCTCTGGTGTAACTAATTCAAAAGGAATCCAGTTATAAAGTGGAACGCTTTCTCCTTTTGCTGCTCGATAAGCTAGTTCAACACTTGTGCGACCTTGATCTGAAGCAGATTGAAATACAGTTGCATCTAATCCGTTGCCTAAATAGGCGAGGGCATCGGGTGTTGCATCAATGCCCACGATAATCATCTCTTCATCTTTGATACCCATTTTTCGTGCGGCTAATAACGCACCGATTGCCATTTCATCATTATTGGCAAATACCACATTGATCTTTTTATGTGCTGCAAATAAGTTTTCTGCCACTTCCATCGCTTTGGCTCGATCCCATTTAGCTTCTTGCTCGGCGATGATATGAATTTCTGGGTGGGAAGAGAGGGCAGCTTTGTTTCCTTCAGTTCGTTTAATTTGAGCATCTAGTCCTAAAGGGCCCAACAAAATAATGGCATTAGCAGGTTTACCATTGAGCGTTTGTAACACAAACTCTGCTTGCATTTTTCCGCTCGTGATTTCCTCTGAACCGACATAGCTAGTCAAATATTTCATATCTTCATCATTCGGTTTCACAGTAACGGCAATGAGAGGAATTTTGGCTTTTCGTGCTTTAATGCCAATAGATTTGGCTATTTTGGGGTCGGTCAGCATAACAATGATGGCATTGACATTTGAGCCAATAAAATTTTCAACATCGTTCAACATTTTCGCGGGATCGCCATTGGCATCGGCAAATTTAAGTTTGACATCTTGATGTTCAGCCTCAAATTTTTGCATAGCTTCTTGTAAATAAGTCGGGTATTTATCGGCTAAACTATACATTGCGACACCGATAACAACAGGTTTGGCAAATAAGGCAGGAATAAATAGAACACCCAACAGTAATACACCTATTTTCTTCAACATAATTTATACTCCAAAATCGCTACAAAAATGAACCGCACTTTTGTCGTAGCCTTTAATGTGATAAACGGTGAAATAAGGGCAAAAGCCTTTGCCCTTGACTTGAAAATTTATTTATATTTCGCTTGATAAACCTCTTTTTTATCTGGTATGACTAATTCAAAAGGAATCCATTTGATGGAAGGTACTTTCTCTCCTTTGGCCGCTAGATACGCCATTTCAGCCCCCGTTTCTCCTTGCCCTTTTGCGGACTGATAAACGGTGGCATCTAAGCCTTTGCCTAGATACTCTAAGGCATCAGGCGTTGCATCTAGCCCTACAATCAAAACATCTTCGTCTTTTATTCCTTGTTTACGTGCTGCTAGTACTGCACCAATCGCCATTTCGTCATTATTACTCACCACGACATTAATGTTTTTATTCGCAGAAAAAATATTTTCCGCAATGCTCAAGCCTCGATCACGCTCCCACTTTCCTTCCTGCTCTGTGGCTATGTTGATATTTTTATGTTGAGCGAAAAATTCTTTGTTGCCTTGAGTGCGTTTGGTTACCGCATCTTGCCCTAAAGGACCTAGCAGAACGAGTGCATTTCCTGTTTTTCCATCTAGGGTATTGACGATAAAATCAGCTTGAATACGTCCCCCCTCAATTTCATCAGAACCCACATAGCTCGTTACATATTTCATATCTTCATCATTGGGTTTACGGTTCACAATAATCAAAGGGATTTTAGCTTTTTGTGCTTTGCGACCAATAACTTTAACGATATTCGGATCAGTTGGGACAACCAATAAAGCATTAACTTTCTGATCAATAAAAGTCTCTACGTCATTTAATAAACGAGCGGGATCACCATTTGCATCGGATAATTTAATTTCAACATCATCGTGCTTTGCGTCAAAATCACGAATTGAATCTTGTAAATAGGTTTGCCATTTATCAGCGAATGAGTTCATTGGGGCACCGATGATAAGCTGTTTGCTCATTGCCATTTGCGAGGTGAATAACAACCCGCCACATAACATTGCGAATAGTGTTTTTTTCATTTTCTACTCCTAGTTTCAAAGTGAGAGATCTAAAAATCTGAAATACCACTATATTGCACAAGGCTTATTTGTGAATATAAGTTTCAATTTATGATAATTTGAAATAAATTATCTATTTTATGTATAGCATTGAGAAGAAAGTGACGCAATCACCAAGTTAAAAATTTGTGAATTAGATCGTGTTTTTTTTTTATGAAAAAAAGACAAAGAAAAGAATAAGCGAATATTTTTCGCAACAATACAGATAAAATTTTTATCTCTGTAATATATAAAAATAGAATTATTTTTCTAAATAAAAGAGAAATTTATTACCGTATAAGTTTAAAATAGGGCATAATGTTGATGTTACGTCATCAGAGATAGCAACAGGGAAGGGAATTAAATTCCCAATCCTTGCCGAATAAACTGCTCTTTTAGCAATCCAAAGTGGTGGGTTGCCGTCAATCCAATGCCTCGTGCGAGCTTTTTAAGAGGGTGATGACCCGCAAATAGCTCTTTAATCCCCTGCATCGCAATCAACATTTTCACTGCTTCCGCTTTGCGAGAACGCTCGTAATAACGAAGATAACGATATTCCCCAATATCCAAACCTAATGAAAAATGTTTTTCGATTTCTTGGGCGAGTAATTGGGCATCTTGAAAGCCTAAATTAACCCCAAGCCCTGCCAATGGATGAATGGTGTGGGCAGCATCGCCGATTAATGCGATGCGTGGCTGAGCAAAATTGCGGGCATAGCGAGCGGTGAGTGGAATGGCTTGGCGTTCACTTTGCACCTCGCATAAACCCAGTTGATTATCAAAAGCAATATTCAGTTGCTTATTAAACACATCTGGCTCACATTGGGTGAGCGTTTTTGCTCTCTCAGGTGGGAGCGACCATACAATGGAACAAAGATTTTCTTGGTGTAAGGGTAAGAATGCCAAAATGCTATCAGGAGAGAAAATCTGTCTCGCACAATGCTGATGTGGCTCAGCGGTTTTCACATTACATACGAGGGCATATTGCCCATAATCACGGAAAATCAGTGGAATATTCGCTTGCTGACGTAGCCAAGAATTTGCTCCATCTGCTCCAACAATTAATTTCCCAGTTAGCATTTGTCCGTCGTTCAACGTGAGAATCGCTGCACTTTCATTGATGCCAAGGTTTTGCACAAGTGCGGTGAAAATTTCCACATTTTTTTGTGTGGCGACCTGTTGCCATAGGCTGTGCTGAATAAGGTGGTTTTCAACAATATGTCCAAGGTGATCGATACCTAAGCCTTTGGTATCAAATTCAATTTTGGCAAAGCTGTCTTTTTCCCAAACCTTCATTTGATCATAAGCGGTGGCACGCAAATTCTGAATGTGATGCCAAGCCCCAAGTGTTTGTAATAACTGCTCGCTGGCAAGATTTATCGCACTAACGCGATAGCCAATCTCCGCTAAAGATTGGTTTGGTGGGTTGCGTTCAACCAACGCAATACGCATTGCGGTATTCTTCAATTTGGCTGCGAGTGCTAGCCCCACCATTCCGCCACCGATAATAATCAGATCAAAATTTTTCATTCTGTTCACCACCCTAATGTGGGTTTGATAAATTGTTGTTTGAGTAAATGAGATTGTGCCAACGCCATTAAGCCAAGATTTCTGCCGATTTGTAAAGGAAGTAATTCGTTTGCGAAGATCGAAACTAACCCGTTAGTTAAATGGATTAAGCGAGATTGATCCGCTTGGCGTGCCGTTTCATATTGTGATAATAAGGAATATGCACCGAGATCTTGCTCTGCCATAAAAGCTTGGCTTAATAATTTAGCGAGGCAAATTACATCACGCATTCCGAGGTTAAAGCCTTGACCTGCAATAGGATGCAAGGTTTGGGCTGCATTACCTACTAACGCTGTACGATGATAAATATGTCGATCGGCTTGATATAGGGCTAAAGGATAAGCGAATCGTTTACCGCATTGTTGTAATTTTCCTAACCGCCAACCAAACTGTTGTTGCAAGCGGGTCAAAAATACCCCATCGGATAGCGTCATTAATTCGCTAGGATCTTTTACACACCAAACCAAAGACATTAATCTATCCCGCATTGGTAGCAAGGCGAGGGGGCCTTCTGCGGTGAAACGCTCGAATGCACGTTGTTGATGTGGCTGTTGCACTTGAATATTGGTGATGATGGCGGTTTGTTGGTAATCCCGCTGTTTTGTAATGCGAATTTGTGCCGATTTTGCCACCAATGATTGTGTGCCATCAGCACCGATAATCAGTTGGCAAAACAAAGTGCGGTGATTTTTCAGCGAAATTTTCACCCGCTCTTTTTCAAATAGAATTTGTTCAATCTCCACCGGGGCGAAATAGTCAATATTCGGATATTGTGCCATAGCATTGAGCAACACCTCGCCCACCTGCTGTAATTCCACCACCGCCCCCAGTTGGGATAACGGAACATCTTGGGCGTGAAATTCCAGCAAGCCACTATGCCCTTTGTCTGAAACGTGAATATGCTCAATGGGAGAAGCAAGAGGGGAAAGTTGTTGCCATAAAGATTGCTGGTTTGGTAGCGTGATCCGATCAAGTTGTTGGCAAGATCCCGCTGAAAGTGCAATACAACGTGCATCAAAACCCGTTTGATGATGGTTTTGTGGTGCTTGTTTTTCCAACAAGGCAATACGAATTTTGCCTTGCGTTTGCTCGCTTAACGCCAATGCCAGCGTGCAACCTGCCATTGCCCCCCCTACGATAATCACATCATAATGCACAATCTGTTCCATTTTCACACCCTTTGAGCGTTAGCTGTTATTTGCCATAACCCGTTCAATGTCATCAATTTCTTTCGGCACCGCACTAGTTAGCACCTTATTACCGTATTCGGTGATGACAATATCATCTTCAATGCGTACCCCGATGCCTTTATATTGTTCAGGAACATTGGCTGTTTCTGGAATATATAAACCTGGTTCAACGGTTAATACCATTCCGACTTCTAACGGACGATCGCGTAATTTGCTGTCTTTTTCAAGGCTATAACGCCCCACATCGTGCACATCAAGCCCAAGCCAATGCCCTAAACCGTGCATATAAAAGGCTTTGTAGGCTTCTTGCTGGATAAGATTTTCTACTTCGCCTTGCAAAATGCCTAAACGCACCAAGCCCTCAACTTTAATGCGAATCACTTCTTGATTGGCTTGATGAATGGTTGCTCCAGCGACTAAGGTGTTAATAGCGTGTTTTTGTGCTGCCAATACGATTTCATAGATCTCACGTTGTGCTTGGCTAAATTTTCCATTTACGGGATAAGTACGCGTAATATCCCCCGCGTAATAAGCAAATTCGCAACCCGCGTCCACTAGCACTAATTCGCCAGCCTTAAGAGGTTGATCGTTTTCATTATAATGAAGAATACAAGCGTTATTGCCCCCCGCGACAATGCAATTAAAAGAGGGAAAACGAGCCCCAAAGCGATTAAATTCATAGAGAAGCTCGCCCTCAAGTTCAAATTCTAAGCGGTTTGGACGAGTTTGTTTCATTGCTAGCAAATGCCCTAACGCAGTGATTTGCCCTGCTTGTTGGAGTAAGGTAATTTCATTAGGGGATTTGAACAATCGCATTTCATCAACAATTTCCGCCCAATCAAAAACCTGCGAAAATTGCACCGCACTTTGTTCTAGCAGGCTGTTTCCCCAAGCCTGTTGATCAGAATTGTAATAAAGTGCGGTGTAATTTTGGCTCAAATTTTTCCATTGTTGAGCGAAATCTTCAATGGCGTAAGCTTGATCGATATTTAATGTTTCTGCTGCCTTTTCTACGCCCAAACGGCGACCATTCCAAGTTTCCATAAGCGGATCGGAAGGGCGTAAAAATAAAATGGTGCGAGATTGCTGTGCAGTTTTGGCTAACACGAGGATCGCATCAGGCTCATTAAAACCAGTTAAATACCAAAAATAGCTGTCTTGACGGAAAGGGTAATGGCAATCTTTATTGCGAACTTGTTCTTGAGCAGAAAAAACAATCGCTAAGGAATTATCCTGCATTTGGGCGAACATTTTTGCACGGCGTTGAGCAAACTCTTCGGCAGGAATTTGGGCTAAATAAGCGAGATCCATCCTCTTCTCCTTTTAGTGTAAAACGGTTTTTTGTGGCACTTGGTAAGGGCGGTAATGTGCGTAAAGTACCGCGACGAGGGTACGAACATATTCGGCGACTTGTTCTAAGGAATCAGCCAGTTCTTCGGGAGCGTCCTCTTCTTGATAGGTTAGCACGGCAATATTTTGTAAATCATCTAATGCTTCGCCAATTTCTCCTTTTTCTTTATCTAATCCAGTTTGGAGTAATCCTAGCCCAAGCAAAAAATGGCTAGTCCATTCGGCTAACGCATCAATTTCATCAAAAACATCACTTTCTGGTAAATATAAGTGAAAATTAAAGCTGTCAATTTCTTCTAAACTATGATGAATATCGTGGTAGAGGGCTGAGATCTCTTTTAACAAAGCTGTGGGATAAGCCTCCCCATTATTGGTAAATTCATTCATTAAAATTGGCCACTTTTGTTCACTTGCACCGCCACAAATTAATCCCGTAAGAAAACCGTGTAATTCAGCGGCACTAACAGGAATAGAGGCTTGACGTAATTTTAGAGCTAACTCATCATATGAGAGAATATCAGACATAATTTTTTCCTTTTGCTAAAGATAGGCGTAGTTTAGCACTGTTAGCTTTAAGCAACCACTTATCAAGAGGATTTTTATGACGAAAAATGTTTGCTATGGCATAATAATGCCAAATTTATTTTTTGAGGATAAGTATGTCATCGCAAAGTATTGAATTGTCCGTGTTAGGACAGGTTTTACGTTTAAATTGCCAAGAAGATCAAGTTGATGCTCTTCGTCAGGCGGCTCGGGCATTAGATCAACGAGTTTCAGAAATGAAAGAACGCACTGGGATTTTACAGTTAGATAAAGTACTTTCTATCGTTGCCCTAAATTTGAGCTATGAACTTATCCAGCAGCAACAAGTCGCTCAAAAAATTGAGAATATGGTAAGTACACAAATTAAACAACTTGATAGCTCTTTAGAAAGTTTTTTAGCTCAAAAAGCAACAGCTTGATGAAATAATATAAGCTAGTCGAAGAATTAGAAAAATTAAGCTAGTCAAGGCGGTGAAATTGCGTTAGTATTACCGCAATTTTAAAAATTACCTGAGATGTTCGCGAGTGGGTTACGTCCCTGAGCCGATACTTAACATCTTATGAATTGGTTTCCTATTGTTGGTGTGCAAGCTTAACTTGATTAAGAAGCCTAAAAACAATAATCACCGATTCCCTTGAACCGTAGGGTTCAAGGACCGAACACCCACAACGGCATCTCGGGTTCTTCCTAAAATTCCTCATGAACGATATTATTTCTTTCCAACAACGTAAAGTTATTCGTCAAAGAGTTCGGCATTTACGACAAATGCTAACACCACAGCAGCAACATCTCGCTGAACAAAAAATTACCGAGCAATCTCTCCGCTTTATTGAAAAAAGGCAGGCTAAACATATTGGGATTTATCTCTCTTTTGATGGCGAAATTTCTACAAAGCAACTTATACAGCAACTATGGAATAAAAATCTTGCCGTTTATCTTCCCATTCTTCACCCATTTTCTGCCAATAATTTATTATTTCTGCGTTATCAACCAGATACGATATTACGAAAAAATAAATTTAATATTTTAGAACCTCAGCTTGATGTCAGAAATGTCATTCCAACCAATAAACTTGATATTATTTTCACTCCCTTAGTTGCCTTCGATCAGCAAGGAAACCGCCTTGGAATGGGCGGTGGTTTTTATGATCGAACCTTACAAAATTGGCAGACAAAAAATTTTTTACCAATAGGCCTCGCCCATCAATGCCAACAAGTAGAAGAATTACCTGTGGAAAGCTGGGATATTCCTTTATTCAAAATCTTGGTTGCCTAGAACGATATACTTCATATAACGTATAAAAAACACCTATTTTTTTACACCGCACTGTCCATTTTTATGCTTTCTTTCTCTTTGCCCTTGGATGAGCAGAATCATATACCTGAGCTAAATGCTGGAAATCGAGATGAGTATATATTTGCGTTGTCGAAAGGTTACTATGTCCTAATAACTCTTGCACAACACGCAAATCAGAACTGCTTTCTAGCATATGAGTAGCGAAAGAATGACGCAATTTATGCGGATTTAAATGGCTAGACAGCCCCTGTTTTATACCCCAAACCTCCATTCGTTTTTGAATAGAACGGTGGCTCATTCGATTACCAAGCTGGCTCACGAACAACGCCTCATCTTTTGGATTAAATAGCAACCGCACTTTTAACCATTGTTGAAGAGCGTGTGAAGCATAACGTCCGAAGGGCAGAATACGTTCCTTATTCCCCTTTCCTATTACGCGAACCTCTCGCACACGCGTATTGATACTATTCAAGTTTAAGCCTTGTAGCTCTGATAAACGTAACCCCGAACTATACATCAATTCAATCATCGCTTTATCACGCAGGTCGATCGGCTCTTTGCTATCGTTAGCAAGCAGTTGCTGAACCTGCTCGCCATCTAAATTTTTAGGTAAGTGCTTCCCTTGTTTAGGGGCAGATACCCCCACCGCAGGATTGACCGCCAACTCCCCCTGTTGAACCAAAAAATGCAAGAATTGACGAAACGCTGACAACCGCAAAGCAAGGCTTTTCTCGTGCAGCCCCAATTTTTTACTTTGAGCCAAAATAAACCGCACCACACTCGGTGTAACCTCTTGCCACTGAGAAACCCCATTTTGCTGCAATAATGCCACCACCGCATCAAGCTGACGCTGATAATTCACCAAGGTATGTGGGCTAACTTGACGTTCTATTCTAAGATAATTCCAATATTTATTGAGTTGTGATTGCATTTTTAAAATTTAAATTAACTGTTATCTCTTAATTATAACGTTTATGTTGCAAATTTGTAGTTTAGCTAAAAATAGTTTAAACATTACCGCTCTACTCAACAAAATCAACGAAAAGAAATTTAAATAAGAAATAGCCTGTTATTTTCAAGGTAAATTATCATCATTAATGAAAAAACTCCAAGATATAACGCTTCCTCACAATACGCTATTTTGAACTTAACGCACTATAACGATAAAGAAAAATATACTTAATAAAAAGAACTGATTCTGATGAAATATCAGTTTCAGTTCTTTGTAGAAAAGAATAGGAAAAATACCGAGAAAAACTCCCGCACTTTCTAAAATATAAAACTATCCTTCATCTTTCTCCCATTCCAACGCACGTTTTACCGCTTTTTTCCAGCCTTTGTAGCGTTTTATGCGTTTTTCTTCATCGCCATCTGGCGTGAATGTGCGTTCGACGGCGGCTTTATCTCGCAATTCGTCGAGATCTTTCCAGAATCCGGTGGCAAGCCCAGCAAGATAAGCAGCCCCCAGTGCGGTAACTTCTTTCACCACTGGGCGTTCAACAGGGGTGTTGAGAATGTCTGCTTGGAATTGCATTAGGAAATTGTTGGCTGTCGCACCACCGTCCACGCGTAAAGATTTAAGTTTTTCCCCTGAATCAGATTGCATTGCTTCAAGCACATCACGGGTTTGGTAAGCGATAGATTCTAGGGTTGCTCGCACAATATGATTACGGTTCGCTCCTCGAGATAAACCGAAAATTGCTCCTCTGGCATAAGGATCCCAATAAGGTGCACCAAGCCCAGTAAAAGCAGGAACAACATAAACGCCGTTACAATCAGGCACTTTCTGTGCGAAATATTCGCTGTCGAAACTATCGTGAACAATTTTCAGTTCATCACGCAACCATTGAATGGAAGCCCCGCCCATAAAAATTGAACCCTCCAAAGCATACTCAGGTTCGCCTTTGGCATTACAAGCGATGGTGGTGAACAAGCCATTTTGCGATTGCACCGCTTTATCGCCTGTGTGCATTAGCATAAAACAGCCTGTGCCATAGGTATTTTTCGCTTGCCCTGCTTGTACGCATAAATGTCCATAAAGGGCTGCTTGTTGGTCGCCTGCAATCCCTGCCACGGGGATACGCACCCCGCCTTTGCCGCCGATATTGGTTTGCCCGTAAATTTCGGAAGAATTTCGCACTTCTGGCAACATTGATTTTGGAATGTCCAAAATTTCGAGCATTTTGTCATCCCATTGTTTGGTATGAATGTTAAATAACATTGTGCGGGAAGCATTGGTGTAATCCGTAACGTGTACCCGCCCTTGCGTGAGTTTCCACACCAGCCAAGTATCCACTGTACCAAAAAGCAATTCACCACGTTCAGCTTTTTCTCTCGCACCTTCTACATTATCCAAAATCCATTTCACTTTAGTGCCAGAAAAGTAAGGATCTACCACCAATCCTGTGGTTTTGCGAATATAATCTTCGTGGCCGTCAGCTTTGAGTTTATCGGTAATATCCGCAGTGCGGCGGCATTGCCACACAATGGCATTATACACAGGTTTACCCGTTTCTTTTTCCCATACAATAGTGGTTTCACGCTGATTCGTGATCCCTATTGCGGCAATGCTATCAGAAGAAATACCGGCTTTCGCCACCACTTCGTTTAAGGTGGAACTTTGTGTCGCCCAAATTTCCATTGGATTATGCTCTACCCAGCCTGCTTGTGGGTAAATTTGGGTAAATTCACGCTGTGCAATTTCAACTACATTGGCATTATGATCAAGCAATACCGCTCTGGAGCTGGTTGTGCCTTGATCTAAGGCGATGATATATTTTTTCTCTGTCATAACCGATCCTCTTTTGTCTGTTAGATAAGTAAAATGTTGCACCTTTTTACTCACGAGAACATTAGTTTTGAGCTAAAACGAAAGAATTACCTAAAAGAAAATAATCGAAAACACTCAAGTTTAAAATGAGCAATATTCAAATTTTTGATCCACTTCACAAAATATTTTTCCCACTCCCTATGATTAGTTATTTGCTAGATTTCAATAGTAATCAATAAATTAAAAATGTGATCAAGATAGCAAATTGGAGAAAAAGTAGATAAATCCTTACAAAAAATATTGCTTTCAATCTTTTTCTATTAATAATGAAATACGCACCCATAATATTCAAAAGAACACTTTTGATTCTAAACGAACGGAAATTATAACTCTAATAAAATGGATTAAAAGGAGTGCATTATGAATGCTTATCTAGCTGAATTTATTGGAACCGCTCTGCTTATTTTGATGGGGAATGGCGTCGTTGCCAATGTTTGTTTAAACAAAACCAAAGCACAAAATGCGGGTTGGATTGTGATTACCACCGCTTGGGCATTTGCGGTTTATGTCGCCGTGATCGTGGCTGGTCCTTATAGTGGGGCACATTTGAACCCTGCGGTAACCCTCGGCTTGGTGGTGATTGGGGCTTTCGACAGCACAATGGCATTGGGCTATATTACCGCTCAACTCTTAGGCGGAATGTTCGGGGCGTTATTGGTCTATATTTTCTATCGCGATCATTTCGCTGCCACCGAAGATCAAGGCATAAAACGAGCTTGTTTTTGCACTGAACCCGCAATTCGTCGTTATTCAAGTAATTTTATCAACGAATTAATCGGCACTTTTGTGCTACTTTTCGTCATCTTCTACATTACAGGGGCTAGCGTAGAGCTATCCGAAGGCTCATCAGTCCCAATCGGCTTAGGCTCACTCGGTGCATTACCCGTTGCCATTTTGGTTTGGGCGATTGGGTTAAGCCTTGGCGGCACAACGGGCTATGCCATCAACCCTGCTCGCGATCTTGCTCCTCGGATCACGCTCGCATTACTTGGCAACACCTTAAAAACCTCTGCCGATTGGCAATATAGTTGGATACCCGTCCTCGGCCCTATCACTGGGGCATTGCTCGCGGGCATCGCGTATAACCTTTTAATGTAATGGTTGTGGGGCGTTCGATGCTTGAAATGAAACGCCCCATCATTTAAACCCGCTCCAGCTCCAACACTTCCACCAATTCCCCTCGCACTTGCCAGCGAATGTTGAAATCATAAAGACGCATTCCGTAAATGCGTTCTGCTTGGCTGTTTTGGTGATAGGCAGGACGAGGATCTTGTTGCAAGACTTCGGTAATAAACCGTTGAAAGTGCGGTCGTTTTTCACCGCACTTTTTTAACTCACACATCGCTTGCAGTGAAAAAACCACTGCCAATGTTTTCTCAGGTGCTTGCTGAGCAAAGCTGGAATAGGCATTGGGTTCGCTGTCTGCATAGGCGATATAGGGCTTAATGTCGAAAATTGGCGTGCCGTCCACTAAATCCACCGCACCTAAATGAAGCAATACTTCACCTTTATCAATTTCGATGTTCCGCAAGGCAACTTTCGACAGCCCTAAAGGATTGGGGCGATGGGTGGCACGCGAGGCAAATACGCCCACCCGTTGATTTCCGCCAAGACGCGGGGGGCGAACGGTTGGTTGCCATTTCCCCTGTGGGATTTTATCAAACTGAAAAATTAGCCATAAATGAGAAAAGGCTTCCAGCCCTCGCACAGCTTCAGGTTGATTATAAGGTGGCAATAAATTGAGCGTTCCCACGCCATCTTGCACGAGATTAGGCTGACGTGGAACAGAAAATTTTTCCTTATAAGGGCTATGAACAATGCCGATCGGAGAGAGCGTTAGAGGCTGTGCAAACATATTTTCCTTAAAACAGTTAAAATACAATGGATAAATGCGTAAAATATGCCATTATTGTACGCAAAAATACGTTAAAAAAAGCAAATTTTAAAATATAAGTGAGTTGTATGAATAAAAATAGCGTAAAAATGTGGGTGGAAACCGCCAGACCGAAAACCCTTCCCCTTGCGGCTGCCTCAATTATAATGGGAGCAGCACTTGCCTATTGGGATAAGCAATTTAGCTGGCAAATCAGTCTGTTATGCTTAATTACCACCTTGTTATTGCAGATTTTATCCAACTTTGCCAATGATTATGGCGATCACCAAAAAGGCAGCGATACCGCAGAGCGTATTGGGCCATTGCGAGGCATTCAGCACGGCGTAATCAGTGCGGCACAGCTCAAAAAAGGGCTGATTTTGATGAGTTTAGCCAGCTTATTTTTTGGCTTCTGGCTGATCGCCCTCGCCTATCAAACCTATGCCGATCTTTTCGCATTTTCGCTACTCGGCGGGCTAGCCATTCTCGCTGCCATCACTTACACCGTCGGAGCAAAACCCTATGGATATATGGGATTGGGCGATATTTCCGTGTTGCTTTTTTTCGGTATTTTGGGCGTGTGCGGCACTTATTATTTACAAACCCACCAGTTAAATTTGATGATTTTTCTACCCGCACTTTCTACAGGGTTACTCTCCACAGCAGTTTTAAATATCAATAACTTACGTGATATTGAACAAGATAGAAAAGCGGGCAAAAACACCCTTGCCGTTCGTTTTGGTGCAAAAAATGGGCGAATTTATCATTGCCTGTTATTAGCCGTCGCGGCGTTGTGCAATGTGATTTTTGCATTGCTGAATTTCCACCATCTAGTAAGCTTTATTTTCCTTTTAGCATATCCTTTATTAGTGAAACACGCTTTGTATGTTTACCGCAACCGAGATCCGCTGTTATTGCGTCCAATGTTGGGGCAAATGTCGATGTTGGCCCTTTTAACCAATTTGCTCTTTAGTTTCGGCTTGCTAGTGGGCTAGCAATCGGCATATACTAAGCAATTATTTTCAGCTTAAAAAGGTGAACTTATGTGTATTGATACTTCCACGCTCTGCGATATTTATTTAGATCAAGTTGATGTTGTTGAACCCATTTTTTCCAACTTTGGAGGATTAACCTCATTTCACGGCAAAGTAACCACAGTAAAATGCTTTGAAAACAATGGCTTAATCGCTGAGATTTTAGAAGAAAATGGCGAGGGACGCGTGCTTCTAGTAGATGGTGGTGGGGCAGTACGCCAAGCTCTCCTTGATGCTGAACTGGCTCAGCTTGCGGCAGACAATGGCTGGGAGGGCATTATTGTTTATGGGGCGGTTCGCCAAATCCAGCAATTAGAAAACATTGATATTGGTATTCAAGCCCTTGCTCCGATCCCTGTTGGGGCAAATAGCGACACGCAAGGCGAAGTGGATATTCCTGTAAATTTTGGCGGCGTCACTTTTTTCCCTGAAGATTATGTTTACGCTGATCTCACCGGCATCATTTTATCGCAAGAACCGCTTGATCTAGAAGATTTAACGGAATAATCACCACATTTAAATGTATGGCAAAACTTTTTTGCCATACATTCCATTATTTTTCTGAGCTACCTCACAAAACCACAAAATTTTTGTTGCTTTTTATTAACAACTTGCTAACGTTGTCTTATCTTTATGGCTAACTCAGTTGTTAGCATTACCTATGACCATAAAGAAAGAGGAAATCATTATGAATACAACATCAACCAATCTTACTTCACATCGCAATGGTATTATCCTGATTGCCGATGTGATCCTGTTCTTTTTATTATTGAATTTTCTTCCCTTTGATGCTAAAGCCAACAAAGGCTTAGCAATGTTAGCATTTATTGCTGTGCTATGGCTTACCGAAGCCTTACACGTTACTATCACGGCATTATTAGTGCCGTTACTCGCCATCGCATTAGATTTAGTCAGCACCAAGCAAGCTTTAGTTGCCTTTGCTGATCCTAATATTTTCCTCTTCTTCGGTGGCTTTGCATTGGCTACAGCATTGCACCAGCAAAATATCGATCGAATGATCGCCAATAAAATAATGGCACTAGCGGGCGGACGGTTATTTGTTGCAGTGATATATCTATTTAGCATTACCGCCTTTTTGTCAATGTGGATGAGCAATACCGCCACCGCTGCAATGATGTTGCCATTGGCAATGGGGATTTTGAGCCAAATGGATAAAGAGCGTGAGCATAATACCTATGTTTTCGTGTTATTAGGGATTGCTTATAGTGCAAGTATTGGCGGAATGGGAACGCTAGTAGGTAGCCCACCAAATAACATTGTCGCCACCCAACTCAAACTCACCTTTTCCGATTGACTAAGTTATGGGCTACCTGTAATGATCATTTTAATGCCAATTATGATTGGTACGCTTTATATAGTTTTCCGCCCGAAATTAAATCTTAATTTCACTCAACAGTTTGAAAAAATTGAGTTTAATTCTAAACGCATCATCACCCTGATTATTTTTGTGGCAATTGCGTTGTGCTGGATATTCAGTAGCAAAATTAACCCGATGCTTTCCTCTTTGCTTGGCTTGGAGAAAAAAATCGCCAGCTTTGATAGTGTCATCGCATTACTTGCCGCCGTAGTAATTTGCTCCACGGGTGTCGCCTCGTGGAAACAGTTACAAGCTAACACCGATTGGGGCGTATTAATGCTTTTTGGAGGCGGTTTAACTCTAAGTTCTGTATTGCGTGATTCAGGTGCGAGTCGCATTTTAGCTGATGGTATCGTATTCTTAATTGAAGGCGGGCATTTCTATCTTATTGGCTTGTTGGTGGCAGCCTTTATCATCTTCTTAACGGAATTTACCTCAAATACCGCCAGTGCGGCGTTATTAGTACCAATTTTTATTTCCATCGCACAATTGCTTGGAATGCCAGAACTCGGGCTTGCCTTAATCATCGGCTTAGGGGCATCTTGTGCCTTTATGCTCCCTGTGGCAACCCCACCGAATGCCATTGTGTTCGGTACGGGTGAAGTGAAACAGCGAGAAATGATCCGAGCGGGGATTTTACTTAATATCATCAGTATCTTTGTGATCGCGACATTCGGCTATATTTTCTGGTTCTAAATAAAAAATTGGCGGGTGTAGGATCGCCCGCCATTTTTCCGTGAGAAAACATCACACTTTAATCAAATAGCAAAGAAAATTTTGCTATTTTTTGTTATTCTATCGCCTATCAAAATGACGCACGGACAAAACAATGACTTCCCCAGAAAAACAGCAAAAAAACCAACCGCACTTTGACAATGAGCAAGAAACCACCCATTTTGGCTTTCAAACTGTGGCGAAAGCGGAAAAGCAAAAACTCGTTGCCAACGTGTTTCATTCCGTAGCCGATAAATATGATTTAATGAATGATTTGCTTTCTTTCGGTATTCATCGCGTTTGGAAACGATTTACGATCGATTGCAGTGGCGTGCGGAAAGGGCAAAAAGTGCTAGATCTGGCAGGCGGAACGGGCGATTTCAGTGCCAAGTTTTCTCGTCTTGTGGGGGAAACGGGGCAAGTGATTTTGGCTGACATCAATTCCTCAATGCTCAACGTGGGGCGGGATAAATTACGCAATCTTGGCGTGGTGGGCAATATTGACTATGTGCAAGCCAACGCGGAAACCCTGCCCTTTGCCGATAACACCTTTGACTGCGTAATTATCAGCTTCGGCTTACGCAATGTTACCGATAAAGACAAAGCTCTGCGGTCAATGTTCCGCGTATTAAAACCTAGTGGGCGTTTGTTGGTGTTGGAATTTTCTAAGCCGATCCTAGATCCACTCAGCAAAATTTATAATTTCTATTCCTTCAATATTTTGCCGAAAATCGGCGAAGTGGTGGTGAATGACGGCGATAGTTACCGTTATTTAGCGGAATCAATCCGAATGCACCCTAAGCAAGAGGATCTCAAAACAATGATGGAAGAGGCGGGATTTGAGCAAGTGAACTATTACAACTTGAGTGCGGGCATTGTAGCATTGCATCGAGGTTATAAATTTTAAGCGAGTGAGCCAATGAATTTTCTGCAACAATTAATGCTACCACAATGGCTCAACGGTGCGTTGGAATCCTTACTCAATTATTTGTTAAAACGCACCGCACATAGCGAAATCTATTTACGCAAACTTAACGGCAAGGTGCTGAAAGTTCAGCCACAACAGTTTGATTTTCCGATATATTTTGTATTTTCACCGCAACGTATCGACCTGCTCAACCGCTATGAGGGTGAGGTAGATTGTGCGGTCAGCCTGAACGCTCAATTATTATTCAAAATGCCGAGCAAACAGCAATTATCCCGCTATCTGAATGAGCAATCTATTCAGCTTCAAGGGGATCTGCAAGTGTTGCAAGACTTCACCGCTCTGCTAGAATTTTTAGAAAAAGATCCTGCCGAACTGCTTTCTCCTTTTGTCGGCGATGTGATCGCACAAAGTGCGGTGGATTTTTTGCGTGGTTTTTGTCAAATCGCAAAACGCAAATTGAGCGAAAGCCAGCAATATTGGGGCGAGCGTTTAACGGAAGAATGGGCGGTGATCTCGCCAAGCCTTGCCATTGCAGATTTTTGCGAGCAAGTAAAAACACTGGAAAAACAGACCGCACTTTTAGAACAAAAACTCAATCAGCTTCAGCAATCACGAAAATAAGCCAATGACTTTTAAAAATTTCAAACGTTTATACAAAATTATCCGTACCTTTCTCATTTATGGCATTGATGAAGCCCTGCCTCGCAATGCCTATACTCGCCCCTTGCGTTGCTGGCGGAAAACCCTATTTTGGCTTCGCAATCAGCATAAAGAACAGGCGTTTGGCTTGCGTTTACGCCTTGCCTTGCAAGAACTCGGGCCCGTTTGGATCAAGCTCGGGCAAATGCTTTCCACAAGACGGGATCTGTTTCCGCCTGAAATCGCTGATGAATTGGCATTATTGCAAGATCAAGTTGAGCCATTTGACGGCAAAACCGCTCGCGAACAAATTGAACAAACCTTTGGCGGAAAATTAGAAACTTGGTTTGAAGATTTTGATGAAACCGCGCTCGCTTCCGCTTCCATTGCACAGGTGCATACCGCTCGCTTTAACGCCGAACAACCCCTTGCGGGCAAAGAAGTCGTACTGAAAGTGTTACGCCCAAATATTCAGCCACAAATTGATGCGGATTTGAGCTGGATGTACAAGCTGGCGAGTTGGATTCCCCGTTTATCAAGTGAAGGCTATCGATTGCGGGCGGTGGAGGTGATCCGCGAATATGAAAAAACCTTGCGTGATGAGCTGGATTTACGCATCGAAATGGCGAACGCTATCAAGCTGAAAGCCAATTTTGCCGACAGCCCAATGTTGTATATTCCTGAAATGTATCAAGAATTTTGCTACCAAAATGTCATCACAATGGAACGCATTTACGGCATTCCCGTGTCTGATGTGGAAAGCCTAAAAGCTAACGGCACGGATATGAAATTGCTGGCAGAACGTGGCGTACAAGTGTTTTTCACCCAAGTGTTCCGTGATAGCTTTTTCCACGCCGATATGCACCCAGGCAATATTTTTGTTAACCCAAATCACCCTGAAAATCCGCAATACATCGGCATTGATTGCGGGATTGTCGGACGGTTAAATGACAACGACAAACGCTATTTAGCAGAAAGTTTCGTGGCATTTTTTAACCGCGATTATCGCCGCGTAGCACAAATGCACGTTGATGCAGGCTGGACACCGCAAGATACCAATATTGATGAATTTGAACAGGCGTTCCGCGAAGTGTGCGAACCAATTTTTGCTAAGCCTTTATCAGAAATTTCTTTCGGTCAGGTATTGCTCAACTTATTCAATGTGGCACGTGAATTTAATATGCAGGTGCAACCGCAACTGGTGTTGTTGCAAAAAACCTTGCTTTATATTGAGGGCTTGGGGCGACAACTTTATCCACAGTTGGATTTATGGGATACGGCAAAACCTTTTTTACAAAATTGGCTAGATGAACAAATGGGCATTAAAGCGTTCGCCAAAAATTTAAAAGCCAGTTTGCCTTATATTACCGAGCATTTACCCCAATTCCCCGCGACATTAATGGACGCCTTGAAACAGCAAACGCAAATTCGCCAGCAGTTACACGAAATCAATAAAAAGTTAGCAAAACAGCAACGCTGGCAGAAAAAAGCCTTCGCCTTAGTAATGGGGACAGTGCTTTTTTTAGGCACATTATGGCAATTTTCCACTTTACCGCTGTGGGCAAATATTGGACTTCTTACCGCTGGCAGTATCCTTTGGCTTACCGCCCTACTTAGCCAATAGCACAAGAAAAAACAGAAAGTTAGCGATAAATCAATAAAATGTGAAATAATGCAAATTGTCTATTGTTCAAGATGAATAAAAAAGTTATATTTTGGCACGATTTCATTAAGTTAGTTATAGGAGTAAAAAATGGGTTTAGGTGGCGTAAGTATTTGGCAATTACTCATTGTTTTGTTAATCGTATTAGTCTTTTTCGGCACAAAAAAATTACGTAACGTGGGGTCAGATTTAGGCACGGCAGTGAAAGGCTTCAAAAACGCAATGAAAGATGATGAAGCACCCGCAGAGCCGAAAGAAATTGCTGATGAGGCTCAGCAAGCCAAAACGGAAAGCGTGAAAGACAAAGAGCAGGCATAATCTGTGTTTGATATTGGTTTTTCGGAATTATTATTGATTTCCATTGTGGGCTTAGTGGTGCTAGGCCCACAACGCTTGCCCGTGGCGATTCGTACCGTGATGGGCTGGGTTCGCACCATTCGAGGCTTGGCAGCAAACGTGCAAAATGAGCTGAGCCAAGAGTTGAAATTGCAGGAATTGCAAGAAAGTATCAAAAAAGCCGAACATCTCAATTTGCAACAACTTTCCCCAGAGTTAAGCCAAACATTGGAAGAGCTAAAGGCCTCTGCTGAAAAAATTAAAGCCAATTTAGAAGAGAAAGCAGCTATCACCAACACTACCTTTGAGCAACAAGTGCAAGAATTAAAAAATGCGGTGCAAAATTCGCAAGAAATTTCACCAAATAATGCTTCACTATCAACAGAGGAGCAAGATCTTTCGCCTGCCGACATCGCTGAGCTGGCAGAACAAGATGAATCACAGCTTGAACTAACCAGTGCCTATTATCCCGAAGATGATGTACTTGCCGATGTAGGTGAGGTGAGCGAAACTGCAAAACCTACGCCAGCCCATCAAGCCGAAAAAGGATAATTATGACCGTTGAAGAAACCCAACCTTTAATTAGCCATTTGCTTGAATTACGCGATCGCTTATTGCGTTGCGTGCTGATCGTGGCGATTATTTTCTTAGGCTTAGTCTATTTCGCCAATGATATTTATAATTTTGTCGCCTCGCCTTTGCTCAATGTAATGCCCGCAGGCACAAGTATGATCGCCACCAATATCGCCACTCCCTTTTTCACCCCGCTGAAATTAACGGGCGTGGTATCGGTGTTTATTGCGGTACCATTTTTGCTGTATCAGGCTTGGGCATTTATCGCACCAGCACTATATCAGCACGAAAAACGCTTAATTTATCCGCTGTTATTTTCCAGCACTGTACTGTTTTATTTAGGCGTGGCATTTGCTTATTATGTGGTCTTCCCCCTTGTTTTTGGCTTTTTAACCAAAACCGCCCCCGTAGGCGTGGCGATCGCAACGGATATTAGCAGTTATTTAGATTTCGTACTGACCTTATTTTTAGCTTTCGGCGTATGTTTTGAAGTGCCCGTGGCGATTATTTTGCTTTGTTGGTCTGGCGTTACCACCATTGATGACTTGAAGAAAAAACGCCCTTATATTATTGTTGCTTCTTTCGTAATTGGGATGCTACTCACCCCGCCAGATATTTTTTCACAAACCTTACTTGCCATTCCAATGTGTTTATTGTTTGAAGTGGGGTTATTATTTGCACGTTTTTATCGTCCGAAAGAAGACAAAGGCAACACCGATAGCAATAATAGCGAGAGTGAAGCACAACAACACAAAGAATAATTTCTTTCCAACCAGTTTTAGGGCGAACCAATGTGTTCGCCCCTTATCCTTATAACGAAAAGATTTTGGAGAATAATGATGACTCAACAAATTTTCACTGGCTTTCCAGCACGCCGTTTACGCCGTATGCGTAAACACGATTTTAGTCGCCGTTTAATGGCAGAACACAAATTATCCGTTGATGATCTTATTTATCCTGTGTTTATTATTGAAGGGGAAAACTATCGCGAACCCGTGCCTTCAATGCCTAACGTGGAGCGTTTAACCTTAGATCAGTTACTTATTGAAGCGGGATTGTTAGTCAAATATGGCGTTCCCGTGATCGCCTTGTTCCCTGTGATTGATCAAAGTAAAAAATCCCTGATGGCGGAAGAAGCCTACAATCCTAACGGCTTAGTGCAACGTGCAGTGAAAGCGTTGAAATCTCATTATCCTGAGCTAGGGGTTTTAACCGATGTGGCGTTAGATCCTTACACCGTACACGGTCAAGACGGCATTATTGATGATGACGGCTATGTGCTAAACGACATCACGACCGAAGTGCTGGTGAAACAAGCCCTCTCCCACGCCGAAGCAGGGGCTGATATTGTCGCGCCAAGTGATATGATGGACGGCAGAATTGGCAAAATTCGCACCGCACTTGAAGATAGCGGTTTTATCAACACGCAAATTATGGCGTATTCCGCCAAATATGCCTCGAATTATTATGGCCCATTCCGTGATGCAGTGGGATCTTCAGCCAATCTGAAAGGGGGCGATAAGAAAACCTACCAGCTCGATCCAGCCAACAGCGATGAAGGCTTGCAAGAAGTGGCATTGGACATTCAAGAAGGTGCGGATATGGTGATGGTGAAACCGGGAATGCCTTATTTGGATATGGTATATCGCGTAAAACAACATTTCGGCGTGCCAACTTTTGCTTACCAAGTATCGGGGGAATACGCAATGCATATGGCAGCGATTCAAAACGGCTGGCTGAAAGAAAAAGAATGTATTATGGAAAGCCTGCTCTGCTTTAAACGTGCAGGGGCAGACGGCATTCTCACCTATTTTGCCAAACAAGTTGCTCAGTGGCTCTATGAAGAAAAATAGAAAAATACAACAAACCGCATTTTATGCGTATAACGCTAGATAACTAATGGTTTACTAATATTATGTTAAAATTGACATTAATATAATAGAGAACGCGTTGGTAAGTTAAGTCATCAAAAGATACAACCTTTTAATTAACAGGAATGTCTATGCGTTTTTTTGATACTCACACCCACCTTGATTATTTGCTAGAAATGACGCAACAATCTCTGTCTGAATTAATAGCAGAAAGCCAGCAAGCTGGCGTGGAGAAAATGCTTATTGTCGCTGTGCAAGCTAAGGATTTTACAAGGATTGAAAAACTCACCGCACTTTATCCCGACAATCTCTATTACGGCTTAGGCTTACACCCCTTATACATCGCACAACATCGCTTAGCGGATCTGGATTTGTTATCGGAATGCTTAGCCCACCGCCCGAAAAATTGCACCGCAGTTGCAGAAATTGGCTTAGAGCGAGGCGTGCCAGCCTTACTGGAAGCCAATTTATGGAAAAAGCAATGCGAGTTTTTAGAAGCACAACTCAACCTCGCAAAAGCAAACAAACTGCCCGTCAATCTACATTCGCGTAAAGCCCACGAAGCCCTTTATCCATTTTTAAAAGCCGCTCAGCTTGATACCACAGGCGTTGTTCACGGCTTCTCAGGCAGCTACGAACAAGCCAAACGCTTTGTGGATTTAGGCTACAAAATAGGCGTAGGCGGAGTCATCACCTATGAACGTGCAAACAAAACCCGACAAACCATCAAACACCTCCCCCTAGACAGCCTCCTGCTCGAAACCGACAGCCCCGATATGCCCGTGTCAGGCTTTCAAGGACAACCAAACAGACCAATGCGATTGCGAGAAACCTTTAACGCACTTTGTGAGTTAAGAACGGAAAGTGCGGTGGAGATTGAAGAAAGGGTTTGGGGGAGTAGTTGTAAGATGTTTGGGTGAGCATTCGCCTAATGTGTTTTCGGAGCTTTTATACATTAAAAATGTAAAAAATTTACACCGCACTTTTAAATAACGCAATTTTCCGTGTAGCTTGTTTTTATTTTTAAACGTGTAATGCCAAATTATTTTGAAATCAAACGATTATAATGAGTTCAAAATGATATTAACTCACCTTAAACCTATATATCACCTGATTTGCCGAACCCCGCCACGCAAGCGAGGGATCTGCTTGTTCTTTCACGAATTTCCCGTCAATTAACACATCAATATAAGGGAGCATTTGCTGTTGTAATTCATTGAGTTCGGAAAGTTTATAGCCTGTCCACAGCCAAATGTCTTTGTCAGGGCATTCGGTTTTTACCCGTTTAACTAAGGCAAGTAAGGTTGGCACATTGCGAGGGTGTAGAGGGTCGCCGCCTGATAGGCTTAAGCCTTGGCGTTTAATCCGTTGATCTTGCAGATCGCGGATAATTTGATCTTCCATCGCTTGATCAAAATGCACGCCCGCACTAAACGACCAGCTTTTTTGGTTGTAACAACCTTTGCACGCGTGTTCACAGCCACTAACAAACAAAGTGCAACGCGTGCCTTCACCGTTAACGATGTCAACAGGGTAATATTGGAGGTAGTTCATAGTGTTTATTTTTTATTCAGGTTAATTTCTTATTTCTTTGTGATTAATAACGGGTTTCGCTCGTTGAGCGACTTCCTTTCTTTTGCGTTCCCGAATGAAGAAAAGTAAAGTTTTTATGTCGCCGTTAAATTGCGTTTTTCTTTAGAGTTAATAACGAGTTTCGCTCGTTGAGCGACCTACTTTCTTTTGCTTGCTCAAAAGAAAGTAGGCAAAGAAAAAAGCACCCGACTAAATTGCTGATCTTCATTTTTAACAAATTTTCTTAACGAAAAGTAAGCCCATACTCGCTGCGCTGCGTTCAGGCGTTACTTTTCTAAAAATTTGTTAAAAATGAAGGCAATTTACACGGGAAATTAATCCTTTCTCTCTTCTACATTTTGTTTGAAAATTAGAGCAAAGTAGAATTTTCCTATTTTATAAAATAAAAAGTGCGGTCTTTTTCCGCAGAATTTTAAAAAATCCCAAAATTCCCACCGCACTTTAAAATTAGCCCTAACCGAATTTCCCCGTCCAAACCGCCCGAATGGAAATAAAATTTTTAGAAAAATCACGCCGAGCGAGAGCGTAGCGAACATCAGGCTGATTTTTCGTTAAGAAAATTTTATTGGAGTGAGGAAAAAGCGGTTTGATCGGGGGGCCCTTTTCTTTGCTTCCTTTCTTTTGGGAACGCAAAAGAGAGGAAGTCGCTCAACGAGCGAAACCCGTTATATTTCCCAAAGAAAAAAGTTATCAGCCATAAGGGGCGTATGCGATATGCCCCTACGGGGTTGGATAAACAGAAAGTAAGCAAATCGCCAACGGCGAAACCCATTATTAATCCCAACGAAAAAAGAAGCACCACAAACTATTTCCTCAACCAATTTTCATCATAAATGCTTCACCCTGCGTTTCACTTCTTCTTGTTTGCCGGCATTAAACGGTCTGGCGTCTGGGCTGCCTAAATAGCCACAAACACGGCGGGTTACGGACACTTTTTCGCTGTCGTGATTGCCGCATTTCGGGCAGGTGAAGCCTTTGCTAGTGCAGTGAAACTCGCCTGTGAAACCACATTCATAGCATTCATCTATCGGGGTGTTTGTACCGTAGTAAGGAACGCGGTCGTAGCTGTAATCCCACACATCTTCTAAGGCTTTGAGATTGTGTTGAATGTTAGGGTATTCACCGTAGCAAATAAATCCACCGTTTGCCAATGGTGGGTAGGGCATTTCAAAATCCAGTTTGTCGTAAGGATTGACTTTCTTTTCCACATCTAAATGATAGCTGTTGGTGTAATAACCTTTATCTGTTACGCCAGCGATGATGCCGAATTGTTTGGTGTCTAAGCGACAGAAACGGTCGCATAAATTTTCGCTCGGGGTGGAATAAAGGCTAAATGCGTAGCCCATTTCTTGTCGCCAGCTTTTGGCTGCATTGGCTAAATGGGCGACAATGGCGATGCCTTTTTGGCGGAGTTGTTCGTCGTCGTAAATGTGATTTTGTTGATATAAGGCGTTGATGGTTTCGTGAATGCCGATGTAGCCAAGTGAAATTGACGCACGTCCGTTTTTGAAAATTTCGGCGACGTTGTCGTCTGCTTTTAACCGCACGCCGCACGCTCCCTCCATATAAAGAATGGGGGCAACCCGCGCTTTGGTGTTTTCGAGGCGAGCAATACGGGTCAGCAAGGCTTTTTTCGCAATGGCAAGGCGTTCATCAAGCAAGGCATAAAAGCGTTGTTCATCGCCTTTGGCTTCTAGGGCAATGCGAGGTAAATTGAGGCTCACCACACCGAGATTGTTGCGTCCATCGTGAATAAGCTCGCCTGCCTGCTCATAAGCCCCCAAAAAGCTACGGCAACCCATTGGGGCTTTGAAAGATCCCGTTACTTTCACCACTTGATCGTAGTTGAGAATGTCAGGGTACATTCGTTTCGCAGCACATTCGAGAGCGAGCTGTTTGATGTCATAATTGGGATCGCCCGCTTGCTGGTTTACCCCTTTTTTTATGGTGAAAACGAGTTTCGGGAACACAGGCGTTTTGTGGTTCTTCCCTAAGCCTCGAATACGGTTGCGTAAAATCGATTGCTGGATTAAGCGAGCTTGCCAGCTTGTGCCTAAACCAAAACCAAAGGTAACGAAGGGCGTTTGCCCGTTGGCAGTGTGTAGCGTATTGACTTCATATTCTAAGGACTGGAACGCATCGAAACAGTCTTTTTCGATCATCGCCTTTGCATAGGCTTCGGGTTCAGGTACTTGCCATTGGTGAGCATTGTGTAAGTGCTTTTCATAGCTCAGTTGCACATAGGGGGCAAGCACTTCATCAATGCGATTAATAGTTGTGCCGCCGTAAATATGGCTTGCCACTTGGGCGATGATTTGGGCGGTAACGGCTGCGGCTGTGCCAATGGATTTCGGCGGCTCAATTTCTGCATTGCCCATTTTAAAGCCCTGAGTGAGCATTCCTTTCAAATCCACCAGCATACAGTTAAACATTGGGAAAAACGGTGCGTAGTCTAAATCGTGGTAATGAATTTCTCCTTTTTCGTGGGCTTCCACCACATCAGACGGCAATATATAGCGTTTCGCGTAGTGCTTCGCCACAATGCCTGCGAGCAAATCCCGCTGTGTGGGGATCACTTTGGCATCTTTATTGGCATTTTCATTGAGCAATTCCACATTATTTTGCTCAATCAGCCCCTCAATTTCACGCGTGAGATGACTACGTTTTTCCCGTGCCACATCGCGATCGTGGCGGTATTCAATATAAGCACGGGCGACTTGCGGATAATCACTCGCCATTAATCGATTTTCTACAGCATTTTGGATATCATCAATATCAATTTTCTCTAGATGTTTTGCAAAAATCACCTCACATACCTTTTGAGCAATATGGTGACAATAATTCTCATCATCAACATTTGCAGCATAAGCCGCTTTTCTGACTGCATTTATGATACGTTGGATATCAAATGGAACTGGAGAGTTATCACGCTTAATCACAATAAGTGTCTTCATTACATCATTCCTATATATTGTGTATTTATATAATAAAGAACACTATATATTGATATTTTTTAGAATTCAATGTGAAGAAGCCCAAGCATACTGACCATATTATAAGCAATATTTTTTAGCTCTTTGATTTTATACAATATTATTAATATTAATTTTTTGAGAATAATTATCACAAACAACAATTTACTTGACATAGATCAAATAAACGATAATTTGTTCTTACGCTATCGATTTTTGTACAATTAATAAAAATTCGTCTTCCGTTAAAATCTTAACATTCAATTCGAGTGCTTTATTAAGTTTTGAGCCTGCATTATCCCCTGCGATTAAATAATCAGTTTTGGCGGAAATACTGCCCGTTACTTTACTGCCAAGTTGTTGTAATAAAGCTTTAGCATCGTTACGAGTCATTTGGGTAAGTGTGCCTGTTAGCACAACAGTTTTGCCTTTCAGCGGGTTTTCACTGACTTCTTTGATTTCCACATCATCCCAATGAATACCTTGTGCAAGAAGATCTTCAACCACTTCGACATTATGGGCTTCACGCCAAAACACATAAATGCGATTTGCCACCACTTCGCCCACATCTGGCACTTCTTGCAATTGTTCAATGGTCGCTTGCTTCACCGCGTCTAAGTTTTTGAAATGATTGGCTAAATTTAACGCGGTGGCTTCGCCCACATCACGAATACCCAATGCGAAAATGAAACGGGCGAGTGTGGTTTTTTTCGCTTTTTCTAGGCTATTTAACGCATTTTCGGCGGATTTCGGCCCCATTCGCTCTAAACGCATTAGGGTGACCTCGTCTAATTTGAAGAGATCCGCAGGGGTGTGAATGAGTTCGCGATCTACTAACTGTTCAATGAGCTTTGCCCCCACGCCATCAATGTCCATTGCCTTGCGGGAAACAAAATGCTTGAGAGCCTCTTTCCGTTGTGCTTCACAAAATAGCCCCCCCGTGCAACGTGCTACCGCTTCACCCTCAATGCGGGTGATAAGCGAACCACACACAGGGCAGCGGGTTGGGAAGATAATCGGCTTGGCATCAGCAGGACGACGATCGGCGACAACACCAATAATTTGCGGGATCACATCACCTGCACGACGGATAATCACCGTATCGCCAATAGCGATATTCAGGCGTTCGATTTCATCGCCATTATGCAAAGTGGCGTTGCTCACGGTTACGCCTGCCACAAACACCGGTTCGAGTTTTGCAACGGGTGTGATTGCACCTGTTCTGCCCACTTGAAATTCCACATCATTGAGAATGGTCAATTCCTCTTGTGCTGGGAATTTGTAAGCGATTGCCCAACGAGGGGCTTTGGATATAAAGCCCAATCGATCTTGTAGTGCTATGTCGTTAATTTTCAGCACTGTACCATCAATGTCATAACCCAAGTGCGGGCGTTTCTCTGCCATAGTGTGGTAGAATTTCAGCACGTTT
Organism: Avibacterium paragallinarum; assembly: GCF_900450705.1. Lineage (GTDB taxonomy): Bacteria > Pseudomonadota > Gammaproteobacteria > Enterobacterales > Pasteurellaceae > Avibacterium > Avibacterium paragallinarum. The sequence goes on along the minus strand of NZ_UGHK01000001.1, from coordinate 52,205 downwards.
TCTACACCATTGCACAGCTCAATTTCTTTATTCACGGGGATACCGAGGGATTTCAGCCATTGCAATCGTGCGAAATGCGTGTTGGGTAACTGCATACCGTCTGCCACACCAATCCCATAGGCATTGAGCATTAACGGACGCTGGCGGGTAATTTTCGGATCAAGCTGACGTAACGATCCCGCCGCCGCATTGCGAGGGTTAGCAAAAGTCTTTTCTCCTTTCGCAAGAGCGGTTTCATTGAGTTTTTCAAAGCCCGCTTGTGGCATAAACACTTCGCCGCGTACTTCTAAACGATCGGGTGGATTGTCGGTTAAAAGTTGCAACGGAATATTGCGAATAGTGCGAATATTGGCTGTAATGTCCTCGCCTGTTGTTCCGTCGCCACGGGTCGCCGCTTGAGTTAGCACGCCATTTTCATACAAAATACTCACGGCTAAGCCGTCCAATTTCGGTTCACAACAGAAGGTGAGCGGGTCAGGCAATATACCAAGGCGATCCTGAATGCGTTTCACGAAAGCGGCAAAATCTTCATCGGAAAAGGCATTATCCAACGAGAGCATCGGGATTTCGTGGGTTACTTGTGCAAAGCCCGCAAGGGGTTTCGCTCCAACCCGTTGCGTAGGCGAGTGTGGATCGGCAAACTCTGGGTAGGCTTGCTCTAAAGCTTTTAATTGATTAAACAGACGATCGTATTCCGCATCTGGAATTTGCTGATTATCTAAAACGTGATATTGGTATTCGTGATGTCTAAGCGTTTGGCGTAATTGCTCAATTTGCTGAGCAGGCGATTGTTCTATCATTATAAAATCCTTGTGAAAAACTGACCGCACTTTTATTATGAGCTGAAATTTATTTTTAGGTTTCAGCCAATTGCGGTGATTTTGTAGGTTATTCGTTTTCTTATTTCAAATGGAAACGGCGATAATAAAGGCGGACATCACTGCCCGCCCGTAAGCTGAAAAAAGAAAAGTGCGGTGCTTTTTCCTCCTGATTTTGGGCGTGATTACATACTCACTTTTGCTAAATAGGCTTTTTCTGCATTCTCATCGAAAATTTCTTGTTGATCAGTGAGTACGAAGCCACCTAATTCCTCAGCAATAGTTTTCGCCGCACGAATCATCATACGTAAATTCACTAAGTCGTTACCAGGCGATGGCAATTGCATAAATAATGCGATTCCTACGGTGTAGAAATCTGCCATTGTGTTAGGCTCAAAAGTTCCCGGCTGTTGAATATTCGCGGCACTAAACAGCACAGGACTAGTGCTATTGAGATCTAAATGTCGGTGATAAATGTGTTGATGACCAAAAATAAAGCCAAGATCATCAAGCACTTTGGCTAATGTCACGCCGTTAAACTCGCGATCTTCAGGAGAAACGATGTAGAGCATTAAGAAATCTTGTGGCGTTTCATTGCGTTGTTGCGTCGGCTGTTCCGCCGTGGCTTGTGCGGTTTGCTCCACTTCGGTAAATTCTACCGTTGGACGTTCGTATTCAATGGTGATTCCGCTGTTCATCGAGCTAGTCTCTGCAAAGTGCGGTTGTGCGTAAATGCCCTCTTCCTCATTTAAATTGGCTTCAATTTCTGAAATAGTCGCACTAGCAAAATGTTGCGGTGCTTGATAAGACGCGACTGGCTCAACACTATGCTGACCGGGTTGAGGATCGTTCGGCAAGCTAATTTTAATTTGGTTGATTGCTTGTTCTACGTTTTGCTGTTCTTCTTGTTGATAAGTCGTATGCGAAGCCTGTAGCGTGTCAGAAGAGCCTGATTGCTGAGTTAACGATGGGGTTACCTCTCGCTGTTGTGTAGGTGATGCTGTATCAGGTTGTGCCATATAGTGATGATTTTCTTGTGGCTGGCGTACTGGCTGATCTTTATTGAGTCTATTGTCATTTTCAAAAATTTGTGATTTTTCACGGCGATTCGACCACACGCCGTGTACCACTAAAGCGATTAACGCGATGACACCCAAAATAATTAAAATCGTATTTAAATCCATCTGTTATATTCTCCCATCATTGATAGCACAAGGGCGACAAATTGGCTGCTAGCTTATCATATTTTGCAAATTCGGTGATATGCAAAAATTGATTTTTTTCACCGCACTTTGTATTCTTAGCCCGTTTTTAGCAATGAGGCGTTAGATAGGAAGAAAAAATGTTGCACGCGAAAGAACTTAGCCAAGGTTTTCATTATTTTGTGATGGGTTGGCATTTGATTGGGCGAAAAGGGGTAAGAGATTTTGTGATTATGCCGATTTTGCTTAATAGTTTGCTGCTCTGTGGGTTGTTTTGGCTGTTTATGGCCAATATTGGTGGGGTGATTGATGGGCTAATCAGCTATGTGCCAGATTGGTTGGCGTGGCTCAATGGCGTGCTGTTCGCCTTTTCTATCTTTATGATTTTATTAGTGTTTTATTTTGCGTTTACTACACTTTCGGGCTTTATCGCCGCTCCGTTTAATGGCTTGTTAGCGGAAAAAGTGGAGCAAATGCTCACGGGCGAAAATCTCATTGAAATGAGTACAATGGATTTCATCAAAGATATTCCACGAATGCTAGGGCGTGAATGGCAAAAGCTATGTTATAGCTTGCCTAAACTTATCGGCTTGTTTTTATTGGGATTTATTCCGATGATTGGGCAGACTGTCGTGCCGATACTCACTTTTCTATTCACCGCGTGGCTGATGGCGATTCAATATTGCGATTATCCGTTTGATAACCACAAAATCCCATCCCATATAATGCGGAATGAATTGAGTGAAAAACGCACGATGAATTTAACCTTTGGGAGCTTGATTACCTTTTGCACCTTTATTCCGCTAATGAATTTGGTGATTATCCCCGTTGCGGTATGTGGGGCAACGGCAATGTGGGTGGAGCAATATCGCGATAGTGCGTTATTTGAATTTAAATCGCAGAAAAAATCGCCGCAAAATAGCAAAGAGAAAAGGGTTAATCATCAGCGAGATGGTGTCAAACATCAATCAAATCGCTTTATTAACTAGTTGAAATTAAAGCCTAAATAGCCGTTGGTTATAAAATATAGCAAACGGCTATTTTTTATTGCCGAAAAACTATGCTAAAAATGACCGCACTTTTAATCAAATTAAGTAGGTGAACACAATGACGATTTACAGCGACAACTCTTATTCTATCGGACGCACTCCTTTAGTCCGCCTAAAACATTTTGGCAATAATGGCAATCTTGTAGTGAAAATTGAAGGGCGTAACCCGAGTTTCAGCGTGAAATGCCGAATTGGTGCGAATATGATTTGGCAAGCGGAAAAAGACGGCATTCTCACCAAAGAGAAAGAAATTGTTGATGCCACCAGCGGTAACACAGGGATTGCCTTAGCCTATGTGGCAGCGGCCCGAGGCTACAAATTGACCCTTACAATGCCTGAAACAATGAGTTCCGAGCGTAAGCGTTTATTGAGAGGCTTGGGCGTTAATCTTGTGCTAACAGAGGGTGCAAAAGGAATGAAAGGGGCAATCGCGAAAGCCGAAGAAATCCTTGCGAGCGATCCGAATCGTTATGTGATGCTCAAACAATTTGAAAACCCCGCCAACCCAGATATTCACCGCCAAACTACTGGGGTAGAAATTTGGAATGATACGGACGGAAAAATCGATGTGTTGGTCGCAGGCGTGGGCACAGGCGGCACAATCACGGGCGTTTCCCGTGCAATCAAACAAGATAAAGGCAAACCTATTCTTTCTGTTGCCGTTGAACCTGAAGAAAGCCCAGTTATCACACAAACCTTAAATGGTGAAGAGGTGAAACCCGGCCCGCATAAAATTCAAGGTATCGGTGCAGGATTTATCCCAAAAAATCTCGATCTTTCCTTGGTAGATCGCGTAGAGCAGGTGAATAGCGACACCGCCATTGAAACTGCCAGACGCTTAATGACAGAAGAAGGTATCTTAGCGGGTATTTCATCTGGTGCGGCGATCGCGGCGGCTGATCGCCTTGCCAAACTCCCTGAATTTGCCGATAAACTGATTGTCGCTATTCTTCCCTCCGCATCAGAACGTTATTTAAGCACTGCACTTTTTGAGGGAATTGAATAACAATACGTTAGATAATGCACATTTAAATCTAGCACCCGCTACATTCAAATGCTAAAACAAACATCGACTTAACCAGTGAACACTGTAAGTAATAGCGAGTGATAAAACATAATATCTTTCCCGTTTATTATATACCAAGTCAGAATAAGTTAGTATTACTGATTCTGTATCATAGGAAATATATAAAATCGCAAAACATTTCGCATAAAATTTAAATTTATTTTGCATAGCTATTGAGTCTCAGATTATGCAAAATTATTTCAAATTTTTTATCATTTAGACCTCCATACCTCCCCAGCTACATTGTTAGTCAGTCGGCTTAACTACTGCTTATTTCCCCTTTACTCCTCGTCCCCAACGAGCAATGATGCCCCCAACACAAAACAACAGGGACATAAAAATGAAATTTAATACACGAGAATTTATTCAACACTTAACCACCAGACTTGAAAACCATCACGGCTTTAAAAATGGGGAATTTGTGCAAGGGAAACGCCGCTTTCAAGTCCGTCAAGATAGTTATCAAAATGAGCCAACAATTTATTTACTTTATATGCCACAAGGCACGCTGGTTGAACACTCTGAACATTGTCGCCAACGCGTTTCAATCGAGACTAACTTTGACATTGTCGCCCAGCAAATCGCTGACAAAATCGCAAACATTTTAAGAGGGAAATAAACAATGAAAAAACCAACTGAAAAAACCATCGCAAAAATATTAGAAACCATTGCAAAAGAGGTGGGGGATATTGAAACATTAGAAACCCGAATGAGCGACCATTTAGATTTTTATGATATGGGCGTGTGGAATATCAAACGCCTTATGCGTGCGGCTTATGAGGCAGGCTATAAGGCGGGCATTGAAAAATAGGGGCGTTAGCCCCTTAATTTTTAGAATTTAAGCACCAAATTATCCTCATAGCTAACCTGATAGTTTAACGATGTTTGAAGGACTATCCGCTCAGCTCCATCAAAGGCTTGCCAGTTATCCTTTTTCGCCTGCACCATATACGCAATAAACCGCACAAACTCTGACTTAGTGGAGCTAAAAAACACATAAGGCGGTCGTGTTCGGTCAATAAGCTGCAAGAAATCAATCAAATCAAAATAATTTGCCATTTTATAGCTGTTTTGCTTGGTGCAAAGATAAGGCGAGTCTAACACAAACAGGGCTTTAGGGTTGTCGGCAAACTTAGGCAGAAGCTGTTGAAATGGCTCGCTGACTATCTCAAGCCCATCAAGGTAATCCTCTGCACTAGGATAATCAGCCAGCTTTATTCCATTCCAAAATGTCTTGCTAAATAGCTCCTCAAATGAGCTGACTTGTTGCCCACTGAAAAGCAACCAACTTGCAATGGTGTTGAGGTCTTTAAATCCCTTAAAATCATTGATTTTATTGATGATTTCTTGCTTTTTATTGTTATCTAATCGCTTGTTTTTGGGTACAATATCGCCAACAATTTGAAGCAGTTCAGCTCGTAAACGATTTGTATCGCTTATGTGTTTTAACCTGTCGGCATAGCCATCAAAATCATTATAAATCACCCGTGCTTTGGACTTGATACGCTTTGCCACATGGCTTAATAAACCACTTCCTCCAAAAGCATCGACAATCGTCCACCCCTCCCCATCATCAGAAATATGCTCATTTAAAACCTGTTTAAAGGCGTTTAAAAACAGCCGTTTTTGCCCGACAAACGGCAACGGTGCTTGATTAAAATGACGCATCGTTACCCCCTAATACCTCAATAATACGACGATAAATATCGTGGATAAGCGGCAACGGAATGGCTGAACGGGCGTTATAACTGTGTAAACAGTCAAACATCGTTTTGCCCGAAATATAATGCTGATAACGCAAATTTAGCGGAATATTGCTTTTAAACTTAGTCGCCTTTTTGCAGGGCCAGCCATAATTCCCATAATAGGTAGGGTTCGCATAAGGAAGAGGAAAGGCTAAAATCTCATCAAGATAGTGCCAAAGGCGGCTCGCATAAGGGTTTTCAATCACATAAATTTTCGGCTGATACCGTTTAATAATCTCAATGGTGTTATAAATGCAAAGCTCACCATTAATTCGATTTAAAAAAGAGGTCTCATAACGATAACGTCGCTTTTTAACCGCTGCCGCGTCAAAATCTTTGCGACGACGAATAGCAAAGCGTGTATTTCCCTGCCATTGCCAACAGACATTCCCGCCCTTAATAGAGTTGGCAACGGAAAAACTCTCACAAGGCGGACTGGCTAAAATGACATCGGGTTTAGGGAGGCTATCTAGCTTATTAAACAGGGTTTTATCACCAAACAACCGCCCAAAATCCGCTAAATTCAGCGGTAGAAAATGCCGATTTTTACGCTCAATATCAATGCCGATAGGATAGATTTTAATATTGCGAAATGCTTTTGCTGCTTGGGTATAGCAGCCGTTGCCGCTATCAAATAACGCCCAAACAATGATTTTCTTGTTTGCCATAATTTATCCTTAAATTATGGCGTTCTGACGCTCAAGGCATTCGGACACTCTGAGTTGTTTAACGAGTAGGTTTAAATGTGTTTAAGGTTTTACACCGCACACATTTAATTTCTAAATATTGATTATCTTTTGTGCGTGCAAGGAGCTTTTTACAGCACTTGCACCGCATTTCTTGCAAATCTTTTTGCATAGACTTTCTCACTTTACGCGGTTTTGTTACAATCCGTCCGTCTGGTCAGACAAAGCGGTCTCGGGTCTATGCAGGTGCTATCTGCTTAGGCTGATGTGGTAGAGGTCAGAGCCTACCACATCGCCGCTTCTTTATGTTTACTTGTTACATTCTCAATCTTTGTAAGTAATCGCTTTTACACTCCACATTTGAGCGGTTTGTGCTTCAGTGATTGCCACGCTGGCTAAACGCTTAACCTCTAGTATATTTGTTGAGTTACGTAACTCATTAAGTTGATCAATGATATCCGCATAAAGCCGTTTGCACTTTGTCACTTCATCGTTATTATCAGGATTAAAAGTTAATCCTACTGCTTTTTGTCCAAATGTTAGATTTCCTTTCATCTACAATTTACTCCTTATGTTTTAATTTAAAAATTGCCGCTAAATGATTTGGACTAAACCGCCAGCCCTCATCACCGCCATTAATCGCATTTGCACACCACTCACTGCAAAAAAAATTTGTCGCGTGCTTGCGGGGTAAATAACACAATCCCTAACGCCCCTAACCAGTCGTATTTTTTATCTTTAGTTTGCCAAAAATATCCCTTAACTTTAGCCTCATCGACCCCATAAAGCGGAATTAAATCCCACTTGCCGTTATCAAGGTCAATCTGCTTGCAACGCACCCCACCATCTCGGATTGATGAGCTGTAACAGTCGTAAACAATCTCGTGGTCATAATGATGACCACTTAGCCACTCACGCCGAGCAACGGCAATCTCACAATGGGAGTATTGGCCTTTAGTGAGCTTACGAGTGAGCCAGTCACCTAATTTGGCTTTAAGCACGGCAAAACCTTTGCCACTGCGGTTGCCTTTATAGAGAGCTAAATAAACTCGATTATCCATGATAAACCTCCTGCCAGCCTGTGCTGTAGTCATAATCTAACGGGTTATCCACCGCCAACATCGCCAAGCGGTGCTTTTCAGCGTTGTCAAAATTGGCTTGCTCTTGTTGCATTAGCGTTAATGCTAGCTGGTCTAATAATGCCTCATTCATCAATACAAAACTGTTATCCATTGTTTTCCATTGCGTTTCAGGAAAACTGGGTAATGTCCGCATAAAGGTATATTGTTGGCGACTTACCTCATCGGTGTGAAACCATTTATTCACACTCGCAACATACACCCCACTATGCGTGCGACGATAACGTTCTTCTTTAATTTTTTTCCATACTTCGGCTTGTTGTGCAGCTAACCAAGCGGCTTTTTGCTCCTCATCCATCACCCATTTTCCCCCTTGCAATCTGTGATAAGGGCTTGGCTGGGGCTCAATCAAAACGGGATAGCCCCGCTCATCGGGGATAATCTGTTTTCCCTCACTTTGCCCGATAAGTAAAGTGCGGTAGGTTTCTTCGCTAATTTCTACTGAACCCTCGGGGATAACATGTATCCCCGCTAGGAAAAAACCTTGTGTGAGTCTGTTAAAAAAATACATTGTTCCCCCTTAATAACCTATTGCTAAAAACATCGTGTCATTTCGCTGGCTGACTACCTCAAAACCACTATTATCCATCTGTCCACGGCTTTGTACGGTACTTGTGTAGCTCCACATCTTAGTAAACTCTGTGAGTCCAATAAAAAATACTTGATTAGGAAAGGTTATTGGAAATGTTACTCGCCGTTGTGTGGTTGCTTCCCACCCTGCTCTAAACTTACCCCATTGAATAATTAATCCATTGGGCAATTTGCTCCAGCCATTTTCTGTAAACTGTTGGCTAAAAAGATTGTTAAGGTATTGCTCTACGCTTCGTTCAAAATCCGTTATTTCACTCACCCTATGCGTATGTAACACGTCCGCTTTTTTTGCCTTCACTTCTTGAATATCTTGTGCCAATCTACTTGCATCAAGTTGCCCAGCATTAGCAATCTCTCCAAACGCCTTAATCCAAAACTGCACCCCATCGAGCGTGTTTTGTGCTTTAATGCAGAGTTTGAGAACAAGGGATTTCGGGCGCGTTTCTTCCGCAGTTCGCGTATCTTTCTCTGTCCTATCCTTCGTAGAAGCAAGGTAGGTTTTTGCCCTTGCCCCATCGGCGACCGCCACGTTGTTTGCCTGCACCCTGCCTTTTTGTGCGGGCTTAAACGCACCCGGCACTACATTGGTGGTATCACTATCATGAATGACGATAGTGATACCTTTCTCGGCTTGATAATCGCCCCCGGCTTCGGTAGGAATATAGTGAAAGTGGTCTTGAAGGGCGTCTTGTTGCACCTCACCCACCGCAAGCAATGCTCCCGCGTTACGAATAAAGCGGTCTTTCGCTTTCGGCACGGCGGAAAGGCTGCCATATTTCGCCACAAGATGGCGATACAGTTCGGGATAAGCCTGTTCGCTAACTTGCTCTTCAATGTCATCAAAGGCAATCCAGCCTTCGGGGATATTGTCGGTGGCAAAATAGGCGGTCATTCCCACATCAGAGCGACGCAGGTCGGGCAATGTGTTCACCCCTAAGGCTTGATAAAGGGCGGGATAAGTTGTTCTCCCAAAGGTTGAGCCGTCACAGCGTAAAAATCCGTGCGGATTTTGTACCGCACTTGGGAATGCCATTACAGCACCAACAGGGATGAGGTTTTTCGCTTTATCCTCAACCCAGCTCTGATACGCGACTGTTTCGTTTTTATCTACTCGGGGGAAAGCAACATAACGAGTATCCCCATTAGCAAAGCGATACATAAAGTTAAAGCGCGGATCATCTTTAGATGCAGGATTAACTTCCCATCGCCAATAACCGCCATCGGGTAGGGTGGCGCGGACACGCTCCCATCTGTTGCCAGTAATATTAATAAGACCTGTTGCAGTGAGATTTGGTGCGGTAACATTGCCCGTAAACGTCCCGCCAAGTTCGGTCATAATGCGCTTTTGGCCAAGGTGATTGCCATTGGCGTCAAAGGCTGTTGTAAAGATATCCCAAGCAGTATTGCCCGTTAAGCCACCATAAGCAAAGCAAATCCCCCTTGCGTGAGCATTGGTGCTGTAGTGTGGGTGGGTAATGTGCATCATCAACCCATTGAGCGGGAGATTATTAAGTCTATCGCCATTAGGGCGGTAAAAGCCGCTGTAGGTATAGCCATTAGCCTTGGTGTAGTCGATGGTCTTCAAAAATGCCTCGCCACCAACCTTATCTAGCTTGATGCCGTTAAGGTCATACACTGCCTTACTTGTGGCTACGGTGTCTTCACTTTCGCTGTCGGTGGCACTGGATTTTTTGCTATTGGGGATAAACCGCCCATCAAGTAATCTTCGATCTGTGATTTGTCCTTGGCTGTCAATATCAGCAATAATTTGTACATAATGCTGATGAGCAGCTTGATCTAAATAATCGGTTTTATTACGCGTTAAAAACTGAATTTCCGTTTCATAAGCACCCGTTACAGTGCAATGATGTACGACATCAACATAAATAGAACAGGGGAGGTTAGTCGCATTAATTTCAGTGTGTTGGGGTAAATTTGCTCGCACGCCCTCAATATATGCTGTACCTGCATTGATGTTGTAAATATTGCCTGTTTTTCGACTTACTAAAAAACCATCATCAAAAAAGACCGCTCTTCCATACATATCTCTGTTTGTCAGGCGAATTTTTTCATCAAGCCCTGATAAGCGAAGGGTGAAATCAATTTGCCACGTTTGGGTATTCACATTGATATTGGTTAAAGTTTTGGCATTGCTAAATTCCAACAAGACGGAGCGTGTAATGCTGTTACCTTGTACGCCCGCTTTATTTTTGATTTTTTTAATGGGTTCAAATTGAATAGCACAAGCAAGCAATTTTTTGCTTTTATTGATTAAGCCAATAAAATTGTAATCCCAATCGCCAATTTCAGTGCCAAGGGTTACGGAATAAACCACCGAATTTTGATTGACTACACCCGCTTTTGAAACCGCTTGTCGATGAACAATATGATCATTCACCGCAGATAAGGTTAAATAATCCGTTAAATTATGCTCATTCAGTGCGGGAATATTGGCAAAAATAAATTCATCAAAAATAACTGTGCCATTATTGACGGTCTGCTGTGTAATATATTGTTCAAATTCAGGCGTTAATAAATTAGCCATTTTTCACCTCTTATTTTTATTATTGTTATACGTTGGCTTTAAAATGATACGCACGATAATCACAATCAAATTCACCGTGATAAATGGTGAGTTTATTATTTGTCATTACTTCAAACGTATATCGGCGACAAGTTCGCCCATATTTGCGAATAATTAACATTAATAATTCGGGATTTTTTGCAAGTTGTGAGTCATTAAGTTTAATTTTAATGACATCCCAATTTTCTAAATCAAAACGCTCTTCAATTTCAACGTATCCAATTCCTAAACGGTCAAAAATACGGATAAATCCCATTTTGCTGCCTGCGTCTTTGGCATTTAAAAAGGCATATTTGACCCGCTTACGATAAAGGGCTAAGGGTTCACCCTTGAAACGTTCAATATCACGAGAATACGCAATGAAATTTAAAATAGTTTCACTGCATTTTTCTTCGTCAAAGATTGAAAATGGCGTGGATAACATCCTTAAACTATAAGCCCACCATTTTTCAAAAAGTCGGGCGATTTTATTTAATTCGCCTTTATCCAACCAAAAAGGCAAGGTTATTTTTATCATTGTTCTATACTCACCGTTAAAGATTGAATGCGTGGAATAGCGAGATCGCTCAAAATATCCTGTTGTCCCCAAATAATTGAGGAAATCAACGGTTGAGCTTCGTGAATTTCTTCACCTAACCGCGACCAAGAAAAGCGGCTGTGCGGATAGGTTTTAGTTACCGCATAATTATTATTTTCGCGGAATGCACAGCGGATCATATTTTCTACTTGGGTTTTAATTTCAGTTTGTTTTAATTCGCTCACATTTTGGCTAGGAGCAAAATAAAGTTTACAGGTTAAACGATGTTGCGTTTCAGGCATTGCAAAGCAAAGTAAATCGTCCCCGTGTCCGTGATATCCCTCATCACGAACATAGTGATTAACGCGATCGACAAAAGGCTGACTGGTTACCCCCGTATCTAATAAAAGATAGGCGTTCGCTGTTCCCGGTCCTCTTGGTGCGTCGTGTTTAAAGTAAATACGATCCACAGATAACCCAGCAATTTTGGCTATCATTCCGCGATAAACGCTATCAATATGATGTTGTCCCACACTAGAAAACTGCGTGCGATAGCGTTGGCGTAACTCTTCGTCGGTTTCTTTATCTGATCCCGGTGTAAGCAACCATTCGGCTTCATTGAGTACGCTTTCAATGCCGTTAATGGGTTCGGGTAAAATGCGATAGTAGCCTGACGCAAGGTTATAATCGCTGCCTGCAGCTTCCGCAATAACGGGAACTTTTCCGCTGATTGAGCCTTTGGGGATCTCCGTTGCCGCCGTGGTGATAACTCTAAAAATCACCCCATTAATTCGCTCGGTTTGTACGATTGTGCCTTGTGGAATAATGATCGGCGTGAGATCGCTTTGTTTGTAAAAGGTGATTTCCCCCTCGGCTTTGGTTGCTTCTTTAAAATCCAATCCCACCGCCCAAGCCTGAATCTGTAACCATTTTCCCTTTGCGGTTTTTACAAATAAATTCGGCAAAATTTCACTGATTAAATGATGAGTAAGCCATTTCACAGGCTGAATAGCAACTGCGGAGATTAAACGCCAAAAAGGCGACATTCGGCTAGTGTTAGTGATTAGCCCCTCTTGCTGTGTGAGCCGTTCAAATTCTTGGCGAATTTCGCTTTCTTCTGTGGGTAATCCTGAATCAACAAGGATTTGTTTAAATTCATTACTCATTGACGTTAATTCCTAAATTGATCGAACCAAAATCATAGGTTTCTGCGGTTAAAAATAAGCGGTTCGGGCTTTCTTCCTTAATCGTGATAGTTCCAGGGATAAGCCGTTCATCATCTTCAGCTAAAAAAATCATTTGCAAAATAATATCGCGGCGTAAAATTTTGCTCCGTTCCGCGATTAATTGCGTCGCCAAGCCACTTTCCAAAATCGCGTGCTTAATATCTTGGGCGATAGATTGCTGGTTGTAGCATAATATCGGCAAGCCGCCGCTATCTAAGGTTAAATCTTCGTTTTTGATCAATAAGTCAAAATACAGCTTATCCATATTAAGCAGCTCCAAGTGCGGTTCTATCCTGCATTTGTTTTTCAAATGCCTTTGGATCATTGGCATACACATTTACTCCACCGTAATTCACGGTGTGCGAGGTTTGATTTGAAATGTTTTTGTTTGCCAAAAAGCCTTGCTTAAATTCGGTTTTCGGTTTCACCGCGTCAGGAAGTGACGGCAAGACCGCGGTATTGCCTGCATTTGCGGCAAGGTTTGCCGCGTTCAGTGAATGGCTTAAGCTCGCCATTTTTTCTGCACCTGTTAGCGGGCTATTTGTGCTTTCCGTGCTAACAGTTGGGATTAAATCAATATTCACGCCCGGCAATTTATTCAGCTTCTCAATCAGCCAATTCACCATTTCGATGAGGCTATTTTTTAGGCTGTTATACGCGTTCGTAAAAATATCAATTAGCCCTTTGCCTAATTTTTTAAAACTCTCTAACGGGCTGATGTTGGAGAAAAACGCCACCACTTGATCCCAACCGTTTTGAATACCCGCCCATAAATCCGTAAATACGGCAGAAATACCATCCCACAATTCCGCTAGCACACCGCTGAAACTTCCCCAAAGTTCAGAAAGCCACTGCGTAAAGGCGTTCCATTGTGCCGTGAGCCATTCCCAGCCTGCTAAACAAGCGGCTTTGATTTTGTCCCAGTTGGCATAGATGGCATAACCAATTAAGGCAATCGCCGCAATCACCAAACCAATAGGGCCCGTTACCGCCGCCCACATTAAGCGTGCACCAATGGAGATCACTTTCATTACAGTGTTAATTACCCACATTGTCGCCGCCCAAAGTTTATTAAGCACAATATTGAGTTTTGTCGCTTGTGCGAGTTTTGTAATGATTGCCCAAGCCCCTTTCATTGATCCCCACCAAAGCCCGAAAATACCTTTTAAGGTCATAATCACAGGTCCAACCGCGGCAAACCCTATTAAGGCACTGAATAAATAACCAATCCAACGGGCAATATTGCGATAAGTATTAAGCCATTCTAAAAAGCCTTTACCAATTCCAACAATTTTACTTAAGATAGGGTAGAGTACGGGCTGAAGTGATGAACCAAGAGAAATCGCGATCCCCTTGGTTAAGGCTTCTAGCTGTTCCCATACGTCCGTCATCTTATGAGCTTGAGCACTCACTGCGTCCATTCCCTTCACGTTGGCGAGTTTGTCAATGTTTGATCCAAGTCGATCGCTTTCGTCGATCATATTGGCAATAAACTTGTAAGCTCCATCACCGCCAAAGGCTTTTTTCAAAATGTCCCGATGTTTGGTTACATCGCCAAACTTGGCTTTTAATTTGCGTAAAATTTTGTCGGTGCTAAGTAGTTTGCCGTTGTTGTCGTGAAAGCTCATTCCAAGTTTCTTCTCGGCGGAATCAAGCCCTAGTAAGAAACTTTCAAATTGTTTTCCTGCTTTTGTGGTATCCACTTTATCGCCTAACTGACCGATCACCGCCATTTGTTCACCAAGAGAAACGCCCATTTTTTGGGCTGTGCCTGAAACGGTTTTAAAACCCGCTTCAATATCAGTAACACTGGATTTAAATAGGGTTGTAGCGATCGCTGTTTGTGAGGCGACTTTTTCGGCCCATTGCACTTTGCCCACACTGTCTGCTTCGTTTTTGTAAATGCTGTAAAGGCGGGAAAGGTAATCTTTGGCACTATTCGCGTCGGTTTTGATTGCTGCTGCCATTACATTTGTGGTTTTGGTTAAACCGCTTAATTCAAGATCGGAAAGTTCTCCGAAGGCTTGTTTAATGCCATAGGCAGATTTCACCACTTCAACGGAATCTTTGCCATACTCCACGGCAAATTCGGTGGCTGTATTGCGAAGTTTCTCAATCGCACTATCAGCCACACCAAGAGAAGCCACCTCACCTAAAGCCCTATCCATCTCGATTGCGGGCATTAAGGCGGCTTGCATACTTTTACCCACCGCAAAAAGCCCCGCCCCACCCATTGCAATATTGCTCATTGCGGATTTTGTTTTGCTAACAAAATTATCAACGCCTTTGCTTACGCCTTTGAGTGGACCAGTCATTTTGTCGGTTAAATGGATTACATAATCCAAGCCTTTAATTGCCATCTTTTACCCTAAAAACATTTGCTTATCCCATTTGCGACGGTGTTCGCCATATTCTCCCAGTGCCTTTTGTCTAGCCATAAGGCACGGGCTAAATTTTGAGGGTGGTTATCGGCGTGCGGTAAATAGTGCATACGCAAGGCGATCGCTTGTGCGTAGCCGTTTTGCTCCAACCGTTCCACCCTCTCAATTAGTTTTTTACTTTAACTTCAATGTCAGCGATAAAGGCTTGACCCACTTTTTCATTTAACGCCAACGCCACACCCGGCAAATGAATAATTTGCAACAAGGTTTCTTTGTGTTCCTTGCTGATTGTCGCAAGCAGATAATCTTTGATCGGCGTGATACGGTTGTCTTTTTCGACTTCGTTCGTAAACGCGTCAAACGCGGCATCATCACGATTAAAAGTTAATTCAATGCCGTTAATTTCAACGGTAAGCGTATTTTTAATGCCGAATTTTTCAAGTAATTGGGTTGCTTCATTTTTCATTGTGTTTTTCCTTTTGGTTTCTTATTGTTGTTGTAAAAATTGGTTGTAGTCGCTAATACACTGCTTTAATGTACGGTTAGCTAATTGGCATTGGCTCAAATTGTGCTGATAATCTATTAAGGCATTGACTAAATCGCCATTGGTTCTAATTGAAAACGTCGGGCGATCGCAACTTGCTACAATCGGGCAAATAATCGCTTGAGCCGTGTTAATGGATTGTGTTGAACACCCGAATAACATCATCAGGCACAGGCTGATTAGCCCAGTTTTTATGTTTTTCATTTGCCACCTTTAATGCGTTTTTTTGTTGTTGATAAAGTGCGGTGTTTTTTTCTGCTTTTTTTGTGGCAAGTTCAGCCATTTCTTGCAGTTTTAACAAGCGTTGATTTGTAGCAATGGCTTGTTTTTCAAATTGGCTAACTTGTTGGCTAAGCACACTATTTTCTTGTTTTAAGCGGCTGTTTTGGCTGCTTAAAAATGCCGTCAGTAACACGCCAAATAACATCACAACAAACAAGCCAATATCTGCGAAACTTAAACGCCCAAACATAAATCACGCTCCTGTTTTCTGCGTTCCACAAGCCCTTTGAGTGGTTTCCCATTGCTATAAACCCAGCGGGAAAACTGATCGCACATTGCGGGGCTGTAACCTTGTTTGGCGAGTTTAAACAGGGTACTTTTTTGCATTTTTCCGCAGCCTACGTTGTAAGTAATGCTTACCAAGGCATCAAATGCCCCTTGTGGCATTGCTTGCCCGTTGGCGTGTTGGTTTACGCATTGTTCTGCTTGTTTAATCCCTTTGGCATACAAGCGGGCGATCTCATCAGGGGAATAAATTTTATTCGGCTTAATTTTTTCTACGTTGTCCGTTGTGCCGATACCTACCGTTAGCACATCACTTGGGCATTGATAAGGATTGCGTACACAGCCTTCTGCGTTGGCAATCAGTTGCAAACCTTGCGGGCTGGTGCGTAAATCTTGGCTATATTTCGCTCCAACAAGGGCAAGCACAGCGAAAACCGCACACATTAATAATCCTTTATGGTTTGTTTTTTGGCTCATTTTCATTGCGATATTTCCTTTCGATTTCTTGTTTACGTAGTTTCAGCTCACGATGTTTAAAATAAAAATTCATTGCGATAGTGCAAAAACCAAAAACAATACTGGCAATCGCTGCGGCTTCATTTGGCGATAAGCTGCCAAAAGCCACGGCAACCGATCCTGAAATCGGAGCAGTATTGGTTTTGAAAAAATTGATAATGTCGTTAAACATTGGTACACCTCAAAAAGATTGGCGAACTCGTTTCTCTTGTGTTTATTATTATTGTTATGTTAATGCCAAACGGTCGCCAAATAGGGTTAGCCGATTAAATCGCGGGTGTCGTAGCTAGAGAGATACGGCACGCCATCAATGCGAACAAAATCGGGGCTAGTTACAAAATATTTGATTTTACGGGTGGATTTACTACCACCTTTAGGATCAATATCTAACAGATCGGTAATCAGTAATTTACAGCCGAAGGCTTCCACTTTTTGGCGTTCGCTGCCTCGTTTGGCAAAAAACACAAGATCAGTTTCGGGTAAATCCCGATAACTGCCTACGGCAGCCGCAACCATTTTGATTTTGCCGAAGTTTTTTGTATCTACTTCAAGCTCACCTTCGGCGGATACATCACCATCAACAAAACCATCTGGCACACCGCGGCTTGTCGCCGCTGCACTGTTGTCGGAAATGGATAAGCTCACCGCCTCCACGTGGATCGGCTGACCTAACATATAAATATCAAAGTTCATTCCTGAAATTCTTGCACTCATTGCCTTAATCTCCTAAGGTGGTTAAATCTAAGAAAATATTGACTTCGATGCCTTTCGGGCAATCATAAGTTCGCACTTTCATATAAATCTTGACTTCGTTTTTATTCATCCAGTTAATCACGATATCGCCTTCTTTCGGTGGCATACATTCTCTAGGGAAGGTGATCCCTGCAATTTGGGTGGATTTACTCATTTCGCGTAAAGGGGTTGCGAAATAAGTTTGGTGAAACTCAGTACTTGATGAGGTTGAGTTAAATGAACGATCGGCAATTTTCGCAATGGCAAGTAATCGCACTTTACGAGCCGCTTTATCAATTACCCGCACATTTTCGATCGCTTGATAATCACCACCTTCTACATCAAGGGTTCGCCCATCAGACCAATAGTAGCCATCATAGTCGGGATACCACATAAACGTGGAATAGCGGGCTTGCTCAAGGCTTTTTAGGTGTGCAATGGTGATTTCATTGCCGTCTTTGTCTTTCGGTTTGTTATCACCAATATTCACCAACGCCCCTGTTTTAACGCGAGCGGGGCTATCCGCGACGGAAACGGCAGAATTGGCTAAACGTCCAGCCAACGCACCAACATCATTGCCCATTAAATTAGGCACAAGCATAACGTGTTCGGCTACGATCTCTTGTTGTAGGGTAACGAGTTTTGCAACATATTCGTCCCACGTTTCTCCCTCGCTTGGATCAGCGTTAATTCCGCCGATTGACTGAATAAAAAAGGTGCGACGAGAAAGGGAATTAAGCAATTCTTTATATAAGGTTTGCAACGCGTTGATTTTGCTTTTATCAATGCCCGTGGTGTAGGTATTGACGCAAAATTCAAAACTTGCCACACTTTGAGCCGCTTTCACGCACTCGACAAAGTCATAACCGCTTTCATCAGCAATATACACGTGGGCGTATCAATCCGAATTGGCATTGACCATCGCGGTATGCACCTGTTTTTTTAACTCGGTTTCAGTTGTGCCAAAAACCTTGTCTAAATCACTGTCAGGGGTGATCGCAATCAATTTCTCTTTATTGGTTTCACCCACGCCAACAAATAGGGCGTGGCGTTCAACTTCTTTTGTCGGGCCACTTAATTGATTAAGGGCGTTAATTCGTACATAAGGGTACATAGTGATTGACCTCTTGTTATTGTTGTTATTTTAGTGTCAAAACTTTAGCTAATTCGGCAGCCATTATTTCAGCATTGTGCTGCGTGTTTTCATCTAAAAATGGGCGTGCAGGTAGTTTTATTTTTCCATTTACCGCATTTTGCTTATTTTGATTTAATGCTTTACTCATTAGGCGGATAATTAGCCCAGCTTGCCCCATTGTTAAGCGTGCTTTGATTTCCCGTAAACTGGCATTTTTTCTTCGCCCACCTTTAAGCCTAATTTGGTAGCCTAAATCTTTTAATTTTTTAGCTTGGCTATCAGAGCAAGGATTATTTTTATTTTTGATAAGTTGAATTTTGTCGCCTAACGTCAATTTTTGATTTTTCGCTAACTCAACTTCTAAGCCGTATTGATGTTCTGCGGATAACTCCGAACTTTTTTTATTTTTATAGCCTAATACGCCCGTGTTATTGCCTTGTATTTTTGTATTCAAAAATTTTGCACGGCGTTTAAGCATTTTCCCTTTGCCAACTTTTCGCTTTTCCCACGGTTTACCATCAGGGCTTCGCTGTTGATTAACGGCTTTTTTCGCGTTATCTTTAATTCGCCAAGCTGTACGCTGAATAACTTGTTTCTTCTTATCGGGGGAAAGAGTTAGTAACCGCATATCACGGCGGAAGCGTTTTAAACTTTCTTTTGATAATTTCAAAATAATGTCATTCATTAATAATTAGCTCTATTTTTTCTGCGGTAATAATTTCAATGTCATCAAGTTTGTACCGCTGACCGTCAATTTCTAACGTGCCTTTTGGATCAATAACGGCGGTAATTGGCTCTTGAAATTCAATATCAAAGGTTAAATCTGCCGTGTCATCGTCATAAATATCTAAGCTAAAATCACAATCCGCAAAATCTAATTGGCAACGTAATTCATCGTGTTCATTAAGCCACGTTTGAATTTGAGCCATAACCAACGCGGCGGATAATTTACGATAAGGAAACTCATTAAAAAGCAACGTAGCTGAATAGCGAATATGAGCAACCTCAATTCCTGTTGGGGTAATATCGCCACCTTGATTAATCAATGACCCTTTTTCAATCCAAGAATAAAGGTTCTTCCGATAACTTTCGGGCAGTTGCTTTTTTAAAAATTCCGTTAATTGCTGATACAGCATTAAAGTAGCCATACCTTCCCCCGTTTTTTCCCTTTCAAGCGACGAATTGCGAAAGAGGATTCAGCCAACAGGCTTTTTTGTGCTTGTACCAGCTCCCGCCCCTCGTGGATTTCCCTTGCGGATAGCGTGAGGAACTCGGGTAATAAATCCGCTTTGGCACGGGCGAATACCGCTTTTTTATATTGCGTTTGAGCGAAGTTTTCCCCGCCAATTTGTACGGTGGTAATCTCGCGAACGTGCAAAATGCCCTTGGATTGATAATGCTGTGCCACTTCCTCAAGCTCCAATTCAACTTCTTGCATTGCCTGAATCAGTGAAGCCTTTATCATTTCGATTGGCACTTGAACGGGGATCGCACGTTGTTTTTGAAATTCGCTCACTTCAATATCGCCCCAAAAGCCGTTAGAACTGATTACGCTATCATCGTATTCAATCGCCACCCCGTTAAACATCGGCTTGCTCCTTGTCGGCTAGGGGGTGAGTTACTAAAGAAGTGGGGATCGTAACTTTTCTATTGCGTCTTCTACAGTAAGATGGCGAATATCCAAGTTAAGATCCGCATTTTGGTGGAGTTTTTTTAGTCGCATAATAATGCGGTCAATCATTGAATTTACGCCCGCTTTATGGTTGTATTCATTGGCTTTTTGTGCCAAAAATAACGCCATTTCAAGGCTTTCAATGTCTGCAACGCTAGCTGCGTGAACTTCGCCTTGTGCGTTGCGTAAAAAGAGCGTTGCGGCGAATTTGTACCATTTCGCCGTTACGATTTCGTGGAGTTTCCACGCTGTCGCCACCGCTTCAAATGTGTCAGAAAAATAAGGCTCCACACTTTGACCTTGGTGAGCCATTCTTTCAGCCCACGCCAACACTTGGTTAGCCACAAAGGTCGGCAAGGTACTGCGAAAATAGGCTGGCATTGCTTGGTTTTGGGCAATAGCCATTCTCGCCAATCGTGTAGCACCGCCCAAATCGCCAACATCAAAAGAATAGATAATGCAATAGGCAATAACATCATTTTGATAAATTTCTCCTTTGGCAAAATAGTCATCGACTAACGGCAACCACTTTGGCAAAAAGTGATTGCGTTTGTATTCTGCACGGTCTGCAAGGTTAGGGAGTGAGCGAATTTTCTCAACGTCATTTTTTAAGGCAATATCAATCACCTCTTGCTGACTGTGAGAAACCACATCAGCCATTTTTACCGCCTCTTGGTTTTCAAGTGCGGTCAGTTTTTCCATTCGCTTTTGAAATTCACGCATTCCCATTTTTTACCCCTTAGCTTTCACCTGCAAATTTGACTTTAGTGTGATCGATTGCGGTCATTAAGCCTAAATCCTCAACCACATAGCCTTCTTGGCGATAGTAAGAGGTAATCACCCCTTTACGATCTTCATCACTACGCAATGCACGGCGTACGCTTTCCGCTTCGGTGTACACACTCAAATTACTTAATGCCGTTACCACCGCACCACGAGCAGGGAAGTTAGGCGGAGTGATGGCATTCATACCGCCAAAGCTACCCATTAAATTATGCGAGCATAAAACGGCTTTTTCTGTTGGGGTTAAGCCGTGTTGTTTCTGGATGAGTTTGGTTTCTTTGCTGACTAAATCCGCCCCCACCAAGAACACTAAGTCGTTTCGGTTTTGGTGGCGATAGTCTAAGCCTTGGCGTAAATCGAAGGCTAATTCATCAAGGTTAGCGTAATAGGAACCTTCGCCAAAAATCGTGATTTTTCCACTTGAAGCCTCTGCTTCTGTCATAAAGTTAGCGGCTTTTTGTTCCGCAAGCAGCTTTAACCAACCTTTATTTACATCAGATAAATCTGATTTTGTGGTATTTGCTGCCACACTTTGACCATTCCAACCAATTTGCAAAATATCTAATGCCACTTGATTTTGGAAATATTCGCTATAAAGCTCAACAAGGCGATCTTTGAACAATGCAAAAGAATCAAATAACGCCCAAGGAATGAGAATACCGCTATCGGTTTCTGCTAATTCAAAGCCGTTTTGAGTGTGATCCAATGAGGCAAGGTTACGTCCGTTTGTTTTTCGTCCTGTTACCCCTTTTTCAGTGGCACCGAAGAGTTTGTTACCTTTTAAAGTAGCTACTTGCACCATATTGATCTGTTTCAAAAAGTCAGAACGTTGCTGAATATTTGAACCCAATAACGCTGCTTCTGGGGCTTTGAGTGAAAAACTCTCACCACGTAACACTGCGTCCATTGGCACATTAAAATGTGCGGATAATGCCGCCGCTAGGGAGTAATATGCTTGACGATTCATTATTAAAATCCTTTGCTTAAATCAATGTTATAGCCATTCACGGAATACACGTTTTCTTTGCCTTGTACTGGCACACCGTGAGGGATTGGCGTAGCTTCTTGTGCTAATGTGTTGAATTTTTGCTCTAGTTCTTGGTAAGCACTTAAAAGCTGGTTAAATTCTTCTTTGGTTACGCCTTGATTTTCCGCAGCAGGGGCTTCTTTTGGTTGCTCTGCCTTTGGCTCAGCGGGCTTTTCAGGCTCTTGCTTGGCACTAAAAGCGGAAGCCACAACGGTAGCGATCACAGCACCAAATTTGGCAAGTTGTTCATCGGTCATAAGGTTTTCCTCTTTGTTATTGTTATTATCGGATTGAGTTTGCTCATTGGTTTGAGCTGGTTTTACAAAAAATTCCTTTAACGCCCCAAGAAACCCGCGCTTAATTTTTTCTTCTTCGTTTTCTGTGGGAATAGCAAAATCAATTCTTACAAATTCGCCAAATTCGCTACCATTTTGATTTACATTGAAAAAATCAAGTTTTGTTGTTCCTGCGGAAGCTGGGTAATTCGTTACCCCTAAACCGAATAAATAGGCTTTTCCCGTATTTCGGAAATTCGGCATAATTTCAACGCTAGAAAATAAGCCTTGCCCTTCAGCATTGAGACTAACAAGATGTTGATTTGGGGCGATTACGGCATAAAGTTTGGTTTCGCCGTTAGGTTGATCTTCAGCTTTGAGTTCTAGCACTTGCCCGAAACTCATAAAGCGGCGATGTTCTAGCCATAAATTCGCAGTGTACAATTCAGGATCATAGCTTTCTGCCATTTCGTGCAATTCGGCGGCAGTAATCTGACGACCGTCCACGGAATAACCCGATGTCGCCACACAAATAAACCCTGTTTTGATTTTGCTTTCGTTCTTCATTTTTTCTGCCTTTTGGTTGCAAGGTTTCAATCATTACTTCGGGCATTCTTTCCCATCTTTGGCAAAAAATCACTGTGTAAAATTCGGATATGTTCGGATATACCGCAAAAACGAGCCATATCCGAACATATCCTAATTTCTCTGCTATTTTTTCCGTTGAAATGGCGAAAAATAGCGGTATGGATACGATCAAAACATTACGCAAGCGAAAATCCCAACGTTATTCTGATGAAGTGATTTACGGGGCAAGACATTTATATTTGAAAAAATGGACACCCTCCGAAATCGCTCAAGAACTGGGGCTAAATTCTGCCCGCCCGATTTATTATTGGGCGGAGAAGTACAATTGGCGAAATTTAATCAACGAACAAGGCATAGAAGAATTGATTGCCTTGCAGATTATCACGCTCACGGAAAGAGAGGGCAAAACAGATCAAGAAATCAAGGAATTAGAAGCCTTGATTGATAAGAATCTGCAATATAAAAAGCAACGGGCAACACAAAAACAAAAGCCGATTTCGGAAAATCAAAGTGCGGTGTTATCTGAAGCCCATTTTTCCGAAACAGAAGATCGCAAGAAAAAGCCGAAAAAAGCGAAAAATGACGTTTCGCACATTACGCCCGAAATGTTTAAGCCGTTTCTTGATACGCTTTTTAGTTATCAGCTCACTTGTCGCGACAACAAGCATCACAAAGTCCGCAATATTCTAAAATCTCGCCAAGTGGGTATGACCTACTATTTTGCTTTTGAAGCCTTGGAAGATGCCATTTTAACAGGGGATAACCAACTCTTTTTATCAGCCTCCAAACGCCAAGCGGAAATCTTCAAAACCTACATCATCAAAATGGCGAAAGAATATTTTGAGGTAGAACTTAAAGGCAATCCGATTATTTTAAGCAATGGGGCGGAACTCCATTTTTTATCCACCAATAAATCCATGGCACAAGGTTATCACGGACACGTTTACGGCGATGAATACGCGTGGTTACGCAATTTTGAAGAATTTAATACCGTATCTTCGGCAATGGCAACGCACAAAAAATGGCGTGAAACCTATTTTACTACCCCTTCTTCAAAATTTCACGGAGCTTATAAGTTCTGGAGTGGTGAGCTTTGGAAACAAGGATCGGCTGAACGTAAAGAAGTTGTTTTCCCCACTTTTGAAGCAATGCGAAAAGGCGGCTGCGTTTGCCCTGATGGGCAATGGCGTTATGTCATCACTATTGAAGATGCCATTGCGGGCGGGGCAGGCGTGCTATTTGATATTGACGCACTACGCCAAAAATATAGCCGTGCTGCGTTTGAACAGCTTTTTATGTGTAAGTGGGTTGATGATGCCGATTCCATTTTCACTATTTCTAAATTGCTCAAATGTGCGGTAGAAACGCACAAATGGAAAGACGTTAATTTTAACGATCCGAACCCGATCGGAGGGCGTGAAGTATGGGGCGGGTATGATCCCGCTCACAGTGTGGACGGAGCGAGTTTTGTTGTCATTGCTCCGCCCATTTTGCCAAAAGAAAAATTCCGTGTATTGGAACGCCACCAGTGGCACGGGCTTAGCTATAAGTATCAATCAGAACAAATTAAAGAACTGGCTGAAAAATACCATTTTACCCATATCGGCATTGATGCCACGGGCGTAGGTGTGGGGGTGTATGAAATGGTGAAAGATTTCGCCCCACGTGCAACCACTGCCATTAATTATAGCCCTGATGTGAAAGCCTCAATGGTGCTGAAAGTCTATGATTTAGTTGAAAACGGCTTGATCGAATGGTCGGAGCAAGAAACGGATATTCCAGCTAGTTTCTTAATGATTAAACAGACCACCACCCGAAGCGGTGGGCAAATGACTTATATCGCTGACCGCACTAGCCAAAACCAGCACGCTGATGTGTTTTGGGCGATTTGTAATGCTGTTGATCACAAACCTCTTAATGAAAACAAAAAACGCCGCAGCGTTTGGAGAATGTAAAAATGACGAAAAAAAAGACCGCACTTAAAAAACAAAAAAGCGCACAAGTGAAAGCCTTTAGCTGGAATGAATTGGACAAAAACAGCCTAACGGGTTCCCCCGCGTTGGATTATATGGGCTTGGGCTTTGATAACACTTACAACTGCTATCTTCCACCGATTAATCGCCAAGTGTTGGCAAAATTGCCGCACCAAAACGCCCAACATTGCGGCATTTTAAATAGCCGTGCCAATATGATCAGTAGTGATTATGCGGGCGGGGCATTGTCAAAAATGGATATGCGGGCGTTATGTTTAAATCTCATTCAGTTTGGCGACGTGGGCTTGCTCAAAATCCGCAATGGCTTTGGGCAAGTGGTACGGTTGCACGTGTTATCTTCTCTTTATTTGCGAGTGCGTAAAGATGGCGGCTATACCTATTTGCTGCGTAAATCCTTGCTGAATGAAGATAACGAGGTGTATCAATTTGACGCGAAAGACATCATTTTTATTAAGCTCTATGATCCAATGCAGCAAGTTTACGGCTCACCCGATTATGTGGGCGGGATTCAATCCGCTTTGCTCAATTCAGATGCAACCATATTCCGCCGCCGTTATTTTAGCAATGGGGCACATATGGGCTTTATTTTGTACGCGACCGATCCCGATCTCAACGAGGAAATGGAAGAAGAACTCGCGAAAAAAATTGAGCAAAGCCGCGGGGTGGGGAATTTTAAAAGTATGTTTATCAATATTCCCAATGGTTCGCCCGATGGTGTGAAAATTATTCCAATTGGCGATACTGGCACGAAAGATGAATTTGCCAACATCAAAAACATATCCGCCCAGGATATTTTAACCGCTCACCGATTCCCACCCGGCTTAGGGGGAATTATCCCAAGTAATGCAGGCGGATTGGGCGACCCAATCAAATTACGTGATACTTATCGACAAGATGAAGTGTTGCCAATGCAGTCCATTATTAGCCAAGCGATTAATAGCGATCCCGAGATTGGAAATGTGTTAAAAGTCAAGTTTTTAGACACAAAAAAAGTGGAATAAATTTTTATTTTTTATATGTATAAATTAACAGTAATTTGATATATTACTACCATTGTGTAGGTAAATAGGGGTTGTTAAAAATGGCAAGGACAGCAGATATTTATTGCAATGTATGTAACTCAAAAGCAATGATCACAAGAACTGATCGAATACACAGTAATTTTAGTAAATTATACTGTTCTTGCCGTAATTCCAAGTGCGGGCATAAATTTGTGATTAACCAAGAATTTAGTCATACAACTAAAACAAGCCTATTAACGAAAGAGAGATTACTAAAATTACTAATCGGGCAGTTGTCGGAAGAAGATAAGGAAAAACTGAAGCAAGAATTAGAATGATAATAAAGTCGCGAAAGCGGCTTTTTTATTGAGAAAAAAATAAAAAAATACTTGCGTTTATTATTTTATATAATATAATACAAAACATCTAGCAAGGGCTAGATACAGCAAACCCCACGCTGTTCAGAGTGGGGCTAAAATGGAGTTTAGGATATTATGCTAGTAAAGTGATTATCCTAATTATCTTGCTAATGGTGGCTATGCCAGCGTTCTAAGATAATCCATCGGGAGGGGGCAACCTTCCGATGACTCCAATCTTAATGAAGATTCAGATAAAAATCAAGTTTTGATGTAATAGAGGAAGACTTATGGCAAACGCAATGACAGAACACAGCAAAAAATTAAGAGCCAAAACCGCAGCCGCCCACACCAAAAAAGCCCTTGAAGAAGGGAAAGTTCGCCGAATTATGCTACAAATGCCAACAGACCTAGCCAATGAATTTGATGAAATTCTTGCCGAACTTGGCAATTCACGCCCGCAAGGAATAAAAGCCCTTTGTGAAATCTACCGCACTTACAAAAATAAAACCGCTTAAGCGGTTTTGTTTTTATGCGGATAATAATTTATCTGTAGCGATTTGAGCGAGGAAACCGCTACGGCTTTTGTATTGTGGATGAGTTGAAACGTAGTTATCAATCTTGTTGATTAAAATTTTTGGTAGAGTAACATTAATTTTTTCAGCTTTCCCCATCAAGTGGGTAAGATCAACATCAACCACAGTAAAGGTAAATCCCTCATACTCTTTATTTTGCATATGTCTTTGTAAATCGGTTGGCAAAGGAATTTCTTCGCCATCTTCAAGCATTCCCTCAATATGAAATGCAATGGCTTCTTTTGCGTTAGTAAAGGCTTCTTCTAACGTATCACCCGCAGAGAAGCAACCTGGTACATCAGGCACAACAACGCCGTAAGCGTGTTTTTCATCGCCCATTTCAATTCCGATTGGATATAGCATATTTACTCCGTTATTTAATATTGTTCTGAAAGGGGGCTATTTTAGCCCCGCTTGTTTTAAGATTGAATTTACTGTTTTTATGTGTAAATCTTTTTTCGGGTGTGGGATGGTAACGCGTCCTTTCTTCGTGGGATGCTTAAATTGGTGATGGCTTCCTTTCACTGATACAAGCACCCAACCATCCTTTTCAACCTGTTTTATCAAATTTGCACTGTTCACGTTTCTCCCTCTTTGTTATTTTATGGGGTTATTATAACCCTAAGTGAGGGGTTTTGCAAGAATTTCTAGGGTCATTAGGGTTATTTTTTATAGAAATGAGATATAGATCATAAAAATTGTCTAAGCGGTTTTGCTTTTTTATGAGCGTCGTACTGATTTTATTTTCTATAATCACAAAAAGAGAAAGGGCTGCATTCTCTGATAGGAATTACTTGTAAACTATTTTCATATTTCATAGCTAGATAAATAGTACATAATAAAAGTAACACACCAAAAATAAATTTTAATATAGTCACTATAAATTTAATGATATTTTTAATCTTATACATTATTTCTTTTCCCTAATAATATAATTCTTTTTATAAATATTTTGCATAATATTAAAACGATAATCTGACATAAACCCTTTATTAAAATAGTAGGTTGTTTTGTGTTTACCCGTTTTTAAATTAATCCAATAAATTCTATGGCTTTCTGATCCTATCTTGCTGTAACTAATATCCCGATAATTTTCATAAGAAACGGGATACCATAGTCCGAATAAAAAATATTTTAATTTCTTGAGCATATTTCCACTCGCATTTATTATGATTGATTAATCTTTAAATAAATTATTAAAAGCTAATTGCGTTTCTTGAAATTTATCTCCACTGATTAAGCCAAATTCATTTAATAACAAGTGCCACCAATATTTATAAGCAATAAACCATTTCAAGAAATCTGATTTATTCCCCATTAATAAATCTACAGGAATTTGGCAAAAAATGATTATATGAAATAAAATTAATAAAGAGAGAGCAAGCATAGCAGCGAATAGATTTAATAATTTATTTAATAGTTTCGTGAAACGTTCTTTCATTATTCCTCCTATAACGGCATTGCCGCTAAATCTTCTAATTTAATATTCAGCGCCCCTCTTGCGCACGATGCACCCAGCGGGGCAAATCTCTTTGTAGTTTCAAAAATAAATAGTCATCATCAAAAAACTGGCTATCTATTGCGGCGTATTGTGTACCAACTTTACCATCGGATTCGAGCAAACCCACTTGCCCCTTGGTCGCTGATAGCTGAACAATTATTGTCCCCTTGCGGTAAATTTTGTTTTTTTTTTTACGCGTTCTATCGTGGCGACATCTTCCAATTTTGCCCCTTCGTGAGGTTTGATTTCCTTTTGCGGTTGTTCTTTATATTCTGTATTAATAATCAGTGGTTGGCGTTGCATTGGTAAAGTGTGTTTGCCAATAACAAGACCACTTTCAATGTGCTTAATTTCAGGTTCAAGCCAATTTTGAATATTAAATTCCTTGGCAATATCTTCAGAGTGCGGCATTACGTTAATATCTGAAAAGCACATACAGTCATCTTTGCTGTTTTGTATAAAATATATTTGCTTTGCCTCACGTTCTAACGTGTTACCGTGAATCACGATGGCATTCATTCCCCGCAAGGCAAGATTATGTAAAAGATAGGGGATAGCATTGTCCGCAAGCTCTTCGCACAGATAAAAATAACGATGCGGGGCATAGCTGAAAATCGTTTCTTGCATCATATCGGAATACCATTTTTTAATAATTAAAGAGCCTGTGCCAGCAGTGGGATCATAAGCAGTGTAGCCGTTAGGTTCTGACATTTCTCCATTAGTGAGAATGCTCAATAATTCCGCAACAGCATTGGGTGTGTAATCTTGTTTATTGCTTTTTCGCTCGGCGGCATATTGTTCAAAATAATCCTTAAAGGTATCGCAAGAAACATCGTGATTTTTTGCCAATAATCGGCGGTAAAAATCTTCTCTTTCGGATTTCTTGAACAATAATTCTTTCAAGTAGCTTTCAAATTCGCTGTGTTGTGTAATTGGGCGATCGGCACATTGATAAAAATCTTGATAACTCATTGGCGATACCCCTGTTCAGTCGCCCATTGATTCCCAATTTCACGGATTTCTTGCATTGGAACATAAGTAGTAGTTCTTGGTGCAAGACGATTGGTGTTTGGGGTAAATAGCACCAACATTTGCCCTTTGCTGTTGCCTTTGGTTTCTTTTCCTGTGCCATTGTGAATAAATGGGATTCTTCCGCGTGTGATAAATACCACCCAACTTGCATACTTGACGCAACGTTCAAACCATTTTGTTGAATTGTCCGCATTGAGTAACATCACCACCACTTTATTATGTTGTTGGCTTTGCTCAATAGCACGCTCAACAAACGGCAAGGGATTGGAATAAGGCGGATTGCACCAACAAAAACACCCGTTCCAGTCTGTAAGTAGGGTGTTTTGTTCAGGGCTGATGTATTTTTTCACTTTCTTGTTATGTGCCATTGCACACACATCAAGATCAAACTTGATCCCGAAGTAGGCTTCGGCAAACCAAAACACCCACCAGGGTGTTGCCCATAGGTATTTATCTTGCTTCTTTGTATTAGATTTATTCATAATTATTTCCTATTAGTTGAATTTGATTAATATCAAGAAAATATATCCCAAATTTTTTGTAAAACGCCACTCGTGTCAGACGTAACAGCCTGAACAGGTTGCTTCGTTTCAATGAGGTTTATTTCATCATTGATAAGTTCTATCGAATATTTACGGTTTAAAATTTGCCTATTACCTTTCAATATCCAATTTATTTGTCGATCATTGAGTGGTTTTGCTATCGGTCTTACTACTTCTTTGATCCTTTGCTCTAAATTTGACCGTTCTTTAAGGTTACAGTTACTGACACAAGTCCAAGGGCGGGCAAGCCCGCCTAAGTTAGCCTAGCTACGCTCGTGGGGTTTGGTGTGGCGATTTGGATCACCTTTCTTAATCACCCATTTTTTAAGACGGGTTAAAATCGGTTCAGCTAAGGAAAAGGCATTTTTTACCCCCTTAATTATTTTCCGTGTTTCGTTGTAATGGTTCGGCTCGCTGGTTTCATAGTGCATTTTGAGCGGGTTATCTTTCCGCTCACTTAAAAAACCGTTTGGCGTTAAGCAATCGACAAACGCCGCATAATCGCCACGTCGGCACAAGTTACCGCACGAGCAAGGGTGCGATCGTCAAATTGCCACGCTTTCGGATAAGGCTTTGCTTGTGAGTGGGATAACTCAAGGCTTAACTGATTGCTGTAACCTTGGGCTTTTTGGTTGCGTTCTTCTTTCGTTACTTGGCTCGCAAGGCGACGTAATTCACGCCATAACGTAACGAACTTATCGCCGTAGAATTGGAATTGACGTAAATGCCAACAGCTCGCCCACGCTCTCGCACGGGCGGCATTATCTTTTAATCGCATTTCTGGATCTTCATCTGAATATTCATCATCAAGGGCAAAGCCGTTGATATTTTTTGAAATGTATTTGGCAATATAGCCCGTTGGCGTACCTTTCGCGGGATCGCATTCTTCCACCTTACAGCGGTGTTCGTCTGCCCCTCGCTCGTCCCCATCTTCCTCAAGGGCTTTCAAGCGAAACAGGCGGATCACTTCGTCTTTATGCTTCGGTTGGATATAAAGCAACAAATGCCAGTGCGGCGTGCCGTCGTGGTGTGGCTCGGCGACACGCATACCGTAAAAGGCAATGCGACGCTTTTTGAGTAAGGCACGGAAGCGTTTCCATACCTTATTCAAATAGCTCTGCGTTGTCTTTGGTGTTGCTCCGTTATATTTTTTATTTTTCGCTCCGCTTTCGTGGTGTGAATGGTATTTGCTCGGGGCGGTTAAGGTTAAAAATAACGCCATATGCCCTTTTTCCTCCGCCCACTCTTCAATGCCGCGTAAACGGTTCATCAGCTCTTTACGACGTAACGCGGGATTACTGGAACTTTTGAAATACATATCGAACAGCTCGGCTTGTTCGGCGGGGTCGTCAATATTTTCTACGATCATTTGCTTCAAAAAATCGTGATTTTTCTTGATTTGATACGTCCACTCTTTGAAGCCCTCGTTAGAAATATATTGAGCCAACCCACGACGCACGCCACCGCACGCAATGGCGATATGTTCTACCATTTGCTTTTGGGTGGTTCGCATACGTTTAAACCAATATTTTTCGCACGCCATACGGCAAAGAGCGGCATCAATAATTTCCCCTTTCAGTTTCTTAGCGTTTTTGTGACTTTCCCAATGGTTCATCGGGAAGCCGATTTTTTCGCAGAGTTCGCCGCATTGTTGGTAGAGCTTAAAAAAATGTTGCTGAATTTCCACCGCACTTAATGGCTCGCCTTGGTGCTGTTTCGCAATGCGTTGCACATAGTCATAATGATGTTGGCTAAAGGCACGGGCTAACTGGTCGGCAAGGGTTTTTAACTTGGTTTCTGTGAGCAAATAAAACGGCACACTGGCTTTATTGCGTTGTTGAGCATACCAGCGAGCATAGTTTTGAGCGGTTTTCTCGCTGTCATAGTCTGCTTCAAAGGCTTTTTTGTATTTCTCGTTTGCTGCACTTACCTTGAGATCAAACAGCAAATCTTCTAACCATTTCGGGTTTTTCCCCTGAAAGGCAAGCAACCCCTCAAGGTGAATAGGGTATTGGCCAAACACCAACTCCAACCGCCCGCCCAAAGCACGCAGCCAAGTATTGGCGTGATAACGTTGCTTATTGCCACAAGCAAAGGCAATCGACCCATCATCTTTTACACTGCGATATTCCCGCAAATACAAATGGCGAAAATGCTCACGCAACCTTGCTCGGGGGAATTGTTTTAAAAAGGCTTCGACAAATTCATAGTCTTCTGGCACGGTTTCAAACAGATCTAACTGTGCAGCGGTAAGCTGTTCATCGGGATCGCGTTGCGGTTTATAGGGAATAGGTGGCGACACCTGAAAGAAAGGTTCAGGGCGATTGCTCGCGGTAGAATTGTTAGAAGGAAGTAATGACATCACAACCGCCCTGAAAATAGATTATTGACTAACTGATAACGCTTTGATTTCTTTAATTTCGCCTAAAATGGCTTGTAACGTGCTTGCACAATCACGCAAGCTATTCACGTCCTCATTGTTTAACTCGCAATGTTCAAGGGTTTCAACCACCGCTTCAAAGTTACGGCAAAGTTGCACTTTTGACCGTTTCCACACGCCTTCATCGGTTAAATCAAGCTGATACAAAATAAAGCCATTATCACTAAAGACGATTTGATAACGGTTGGAAAGCTCAATAATGTGTTGATGTTGAATTGTCATTGTGGTTTCTCCTTAATGAATAACGCGTGCTAAACGTATTAGGCTGACTAAATCCGCCGCTTGTCTTCGGCATTGTGCCGCTTTGTTTAAAAAGTATTGCTTTCTCGCTTTATCGCGTTTTGCATAAGTTAAAAAGGCGTTATGGCTATCTACCCAATAAAACATCGCCCCTTTTGCCACATTGATATTCAAACGGCTCAAATTAATTGTGTGTTGCATTGTATTTTTCCCTTGTCATTAACTGATCTTGTGTGGTGTAGGTTTTTAACGTGCTGAAATCGGGTAACTGATTGGCTAACGTCCGTATTCGCCACATTGCCCTTGCAATTTTTCTATAGCCTTCGTGAGTGTAATTTTCTAAGCGTAAATCAGACAAAAAAGGCGTTTTTAAATCCCCGCTCTCTGTGCCTGCAAGGGCAATCACACAACCCTTTTCGGGTTGAGAAAGGCGATTAAAGGCTTTGGTTATCGGATCTTTATCTCCTAACACGTTACGGCAATAGGCGATCCCCCTTTGATTGACTTCTTTCGGGGTTGGGATAATCGTAGGAAATTCAGTAAATGCCATTCTCAATTCTCCAAATTTGCACAGCGACAAACCTCGCTTTCTGCCCGTTAGGGCAAGTGGTAATAAGCCGTTTCCCTAACGGGGTGATTTCTATTTTTCCTTTAGTCTGAGTGGATTGGGTGCGTTTTTTCATTGTCAGCCCCTTTGGTTTTACTGTATCCTTGCGTATAAATTTCAACTAACTCACAACTTAACTTAAAGAGGTCATCATATGTCTGTTCCCCAAAAGCAAAACGCTCAAACACAGCAAGTACGTCTAAACGAGCTTGAGATGAAAGTGGCATTTTTGGAAACGCTGAATCGCTCACTGGTGCGGGCGTTGGTTCGTTCTGAATCTCTTGATGACGTGTTTGACGTTTTTGAGCAAGAGATGCTGCACGCTCTCGGCGAAGTTCACGAAAAAGATGTTTTGTTAGCGGAAATCTTTGATCGCTACTTGGCTGGGGTGTTGGGTGAGAAGAAACAGGATTAATCGCTTGCTTAACTTCCTCAATGGCTTTTCTCACTGCGGAAAGCTCATTACCCGTTTTTTGATTAATAATGGTTAATGTTGTCAGGGTGTAGCTTGATGCTTCTAATTTAATATAAATTTCACGTTGATTTAATTTTTTCATTTTCTCCACCTTATAAATTTTCTTTAAAATCCCACCGCACTTTGATGAGTGCGGTTTTTCCATTCTATTAACCTAATTGATCGACATAAAATTCAATAATGCCTCTCAACCTAACCAACAGCTCCTGCCTTCTCGGTTTTTTAATCACTTGAAAACGTTGTGCCGCCTCCGTTAAGATAAGTAATTGCAACAGCTCAACAATCACATTCGTTGTTTTTACATTTAACGCATCAAGTAGAGGGACAAATAATGCAATATGACGATATGGAGAGATTTCACCCTGCAATGGCAGACCAAGAGAGCCAACAACCGACACAAGAGGAAAAAAAGCAACAGGATATTCACCCCGACAACGGCTACTGCTTGTTGGAATGTTTTTGCAAGAGTTGCCTTGCAAGCTCGCAAGCGGATCGGCTTTCTGAAAATAACATTCAGCAACTTTACCAATTAGGGCTTGAACTGAAATTATTTCAGCCTGCGGATTTTGCGTTTCATCTTCGCCGTTTAACGGGCTTGTTAAATCAGTTGCACCGATCCCAACAAGCCGATCAACTCGCCGTGCTTGCACTTGCAATAGATCCAAGGCTAGAACGGGATATACCGCTAAATCAGCAAATTCGTAACGCCCGTGCGAAAAGGTTAGCAAGCAACGATTATTATCAGCGTAAGAATGGGTTTGCTGATGATGTGTTTTAACGTTTAATTTTTCCATTTTCTCCACCTATAAAATTATCAAAAAATCCCACCGCACTTTGATGAGTGCGGTCTATACCGTGCCGCCTAGTCGCTGACTGGCGACCATATCGATAAAAAACATACTTCTTCCCGTTTCGCGTTCACGGATTTTTAACCTTTTCTTCTCAATGGCATAAGTTACTTGACGCTCTGATTTGTGATAAAGTGCGGCGAACTCCCTCACTGTTAAAAACCGTCTTGCCCTTAAATTGGCTTCAAGTTCTGGGGTCAGTACCAATTCTTCTTTACGTCTTCCCATTGCCCCCTCCTATTCCTGCACTGGGTTTAACTCAATGCCTCGGGCTTTTAGGGCATCTTCAAGCAAGATGTTCACCATATTGGTGACTTTGCGGCGTTCTTCTGTTGCAAGGCGTTGCACTTGCTCGTTCACCGCACGGGTTAGCCGAATTAACGGCGTTCTTTTTGCTGGTCTTTCCATTGGAAACACTCCCTTTTTGTGCTATGTTGTTACTGTTGTAACCAAGTATTTATTTGGTTGCTTTGGTTTATTTATTTACATTCTAAATGTGTTTTGATGAACTGTAAACATTAATCTATGAACCTTTTACTGAGAGATTAAAAAATGAACAACACAGAAATCATCGAAAGAATGAAAATTATTGCTGCTGTGAAAGAAGATCAGGAATTAGCTGAAATTCTAAATATTAAAAAATCCACTATATCCAACTGGAAACGAGGTACTGCAATATCTATTGCTTATTTTTCTTTTCTTTCACAGAAATACGATGCTGATTTGAATTGGTTATTGACTGGGCAGAAAAAAGACCAAGAACTCTCAACCCAAGAAAAAATGGCGTTGATTGCGTTTAATGATTTGGATGAAAGGGGGAAAGTGGAGGCGATTGCGTATATGTCGGGCATTCGCAATAAGGCGACTTCAATTTCTCAAATAGTACAAGGATCTTCTAATAATGTGGTTGGCACTGGAAATATTCATATTATGAGGGAAGAATAAAAATGTCTGACAAAATTGAGCAAAAAGTGCAAGGAAATAATAACAATATCCTTGGCAAGAATGGAGATATAAAAGTAATTCGTTCTCCAGTAAAGGTTCCTATTTTTTATGAATTTCAGAATACTTGCGTTGATAGTATAGATGTCAGTAGTGAAATTGAGTATTACTTAAAAAATGGATGGGAATTAATAGGATCAGAGCCAATTAATGGTGTTGTTAGAAGGCGTGAAAAAATACTTTATTCCCCAGTCAAGTTAAGATTTAGAAGAACAATTAGTTCTTAAAATTTGAAAAAACACAAGAGAAAGCGCTTTACCAAGCGGCAGCGTTGCATCTTTATGAAACAGAACGCCGTTTGGTGCAAAAAACGTAAGGAGTTTGAAGATGTCAAACAAGGCAGAGCGAGGCTTACCAAGCATAGATTTTCTTGCTGATATTATTCAGTGCGAAGCCCTGAAATTGGTGGGTGGTGAACTTTTGCCAATACCGAGCCAGCTGTTTAACAGGGCTTTTCTTCCCTCGCTTAAATCCGTTGATGATTATCAGCAGGTTTTTTGTCTTTTTGATCGAAATCAAACTTTTTTTCTTGTGCCGCCTTTAGGCAATCTCATTGATGGGTGTTATTTGATAAAAATAGGTGGCGTTTATGCCATTCGTCATTTAACCCTTTTACCAGATGATAAAGTGATGATCGATTTTGAGCAATTTTTCACCTCGTGCCGTCGTGATGAAATTGAAATCATCGGCAAAGCAATTTTAAAAATGGAGAAGATGTAATGAAAAAATTAATGTCCCTTGCAATAAAAGAAGAGGGCTACGATGAATTTTTAGCTGAACAAATTGCTAAAGGCATTGCGGAGATTGAAGCGGGCAATGTGATTGAGCATAGTGATTGGTTGGCTGGTATTAATCAATTTACCGATCAGTTAATTATGGAACTTGAGGAGGCAGCACAAGAAGAGAATAGTTTATTGTATGCCAGCTAAAAGATTGATTGTTACCCCCAAAGCGGATAATGAAATTAAATCTATTTTGGCTGATGTTCAGGCGTACACGGGTTCAATCCCAAGCCTTATCAAATTAAAAAATGCCTTTATTGAGCGGTTTAATTTGATCGCCTCTTTTCCCAAAGCGGGGAAACGTCGAGATGACGGCACAAGAGAAACATTTTGCCGCCATTATCGTATTGTTTACCGTGAATCTGATGATTGCATTGAAATTATTACCGTGATTCATTCACGCCGTAGATATCCGCAAGATGAATAGTTAAAAATGGCAGTTCGTAAGGATTTAAGCAAAGGCAGCAAGTGGCTAGCTGACTTTTACCAAAACGGTAAACGCATTCGCAAATGGTTTTTAACCAAGGGCGAGGCGTTACGTTATCAAAATCAGCACAGCCAAGAAAATGATGAGCTAGCGGATATTGAGCTGGTAACGCCAGACGATGATAGCCCTACACTGAAAGAGTTAATCAAAGAATGGTATGAGCTACACGGGCAAACTTTATCAGACGGTGAAAATCGTTTAAATAAGTTGCTTAACCTTGCCACAAACTTAGGCGATTTAAAAGCCAACGCCCTAAGCAAAGAAACTTTTGCGGAATATCGTAAACAACGCCTTGCGGGGAAATTTTCTAAAAACCCAAAACGCCCACCGAAAGAAGCCACGGTAAACCGTGAACACGCCTATCTGCGTGCCGTTTTTAATGAAATGCGTAATCTAGGTAAATGGAAAGCGGGAAATCCGTTGGAGGGCGTACGCTTATTCAAAGAGGCTGAAACGGAACTTGCTTTTTTGTATAGCGATGAGATCGAGCGGTTATTGATTGAATGCGATAATTCCCGTAATAAAGATTTAGGGCTAATTGTGAGAATTTGCCTTGCAACGGGGGCAAGATGGAGCGAAGCAGAACAGCTTACGCAATCGCAAATAATGCCTTGTAAAATTACTTATACCAACACAAAATCTAAGAAAAATCGCACAATCCCAATTAGCAAAGAACTTTATGATATGTTGCCTAAAAAACGTGGGCGTTTATTTAATGACGCTTATGAAGCATTTGAAAATGCGGTGGAGCGTGCCAACATTGACTTACCAAAGGGGCAATCTACCCACGTTTTACGCCATAGTTTCGCCAGTCATTTTATGATGAACGGGGGTAATATCCTTGTACTAAAAGAAATACTAGGGCATTCCACTGTTGAAATGACGATGCGTTACGCTCATTTCGCCCCATCTCACTTAGAAAGTGCAGTAGCACTCAACCCATTGTCTAACCTAAAAAGGGATTGATTTTTTCAAAATCCCTTGTTCTTTTTGGTGTCTATTGGTGTCTATTTTTGTGTAAGATTGTTTATCTTTGTTTAAGATTGTTTATTTAATTTATCGATTTATCAATAACTTATTGATTTTATTTGTTTTTAAAAAGGATTTAAAATCCCTCGACTTTCGAGTCGTGGCGGTTCAAGTCCGCCCTCGGGCACCATTAAGGATTTAGTATTAAGTCGTAAGTTAATCCTTTCAAATCAGTAACTTACGGCTTTTTTCTTTTCTGGCTCTCCCTCCAAAATATCATTTTCAGCGTCAAGTTTTGTAGTGTCTAAAATGCACTTTGACGTAAGTTTGACGTGATTTGCGTAGCTCAGTAAATGGTCGGCATTAAGATGGGCATAGCGTTTTACCATCTCAAGTGTTTCCCAACCGCCTAGCTCTTTTAAAACCATCAATGGTGTGCCATTTTGAACGTGCCAACTTGCCCAAGTGTGGCGTAAATCGTGAAATCGAAAATCACTGATGTTGCACTTTTTAAGTGCCTGATTAAAATCAGGATAGCTAATTTCTTTGATTTGCTTATCTCGTCCACGGTGGAACACATAACGAGAGAGGCGTTGGGATTGCCGTTTTTCGATTACGGCTAAGGCATCTTTGCCGAGCAATAAGGATCTTGCACGCCCTGATTTGGCAACATCGCTACTGACAATGGCAATATTGCGAGAAAGATCTATTTTATCCCAGGTCAGCGATAAAATTTCAGTCATTCTTGCTCCTGTTGCTAATGCAAAAGTGCAAACGTCTTTCATCCACTCTAATTGCAATGCGTTGATCAAGTTCAGGGCTTGCGTTTGTGTGATCCATCTTACCCTGACTTTTGGCTCTGCATTGCGTGGTACATAAGGGATATGGTCGATCCAGCCTGCTTTTTGTGCAAGCGATAACACTCGCATTATAGAGCTACGGTAGCGGTTTTGTGTGGATAATGATAGTTTTTCTCCCGTACTGATTTTGTGGGTGGGGAGATTATTGACAATATCATCAGTTGTTAAAGAGCTAAGCGTTCGCCCTGCCAGCACAGATCGCCAATATTCCGTATGGCGGATTTTGGCATTGAGATTTTTTTGCCCTTTTGACGACTCAAGAAACCGCACAAGGGCTTCCTCGATGGTTCTTTCAGGCTTTTTATTGAGCTGTTCGACTTGCCAATATTCGTGTTTTAGCTTGTCGTGTAGCTCTTGGGCTAATTGTTTTTTAGTTGTTTGAGCAGAGCGTCTAATTCTCTGGCCGCTCGGTGTGGTAATATCGATTTGCCATACACCGAATTCATTTTTTCTGATCGGCATAATTTCTCCTTATCGCCGACCTGATCGTCTAATCGGCAAACATTGTGCGTTTTTTGCCGTTTTTGATCAAGCGTTGTTTTACTGACTCGCCATACCCGTGATCCTTCCATTTGAAAAAATCCCCAATGAAAGCGATGAGCATAAACTGCTCCATAGCTCATTTTGAGTTTACTGGCGACCTCTGAAATTGTTAGGGTTTCTTCCATATTCCCTCCAATAAAATAGGCTTTTTAGCCTTAGGTTGCATTTCTGGTAATCCCTATCTCATCTTCAAATGCCAGCAATCGCACGGCTTGAAGTTGAAAGGTGTTCTGTTGCAAATGGCATTCATATTCGCTAAGCAAAAAGCTATCTTTCTCTACCTTAATACCAATATCACGATCTTTGAAAACGATCTAGACATCAATAAAGGTGAATGCGTCCTCAAGGGCGTTGCCTCGCCTGATTGAAGCCGTCCGCGAAAAATGAGAAAAGCATCCACATAACTTGAGAAAAAAATTTCCCACGTTATGTGGATTTTTTTATGATATTTAAACGCTATTTAAACCGCTTTTAAACGATGCTGAAATAGACCTCCATACCTCCCCAGCTACATTGTTAGCCAGCCAGCTTAATTACCCGCTTATTTCCCCTTTACTCCTCGTCCCCAACGAGCAATGATGCCCCCAACATAAAACAACAGGGACATAAAAATGAAATTTAATACACGAGAATTTATTCAACACTTAACCACCAGACTTGAAAACCATCACGGCTTTAAAAATAGGGAATTTGTGCAAGGGAAACGCCGCTTTCAAGTCCGTCAAGATAGTTATCAAAATGAGCCAACAATTTATTTACTTTATATGCCACAAGGCACGCTGGTTGAACACTCTGAACATTGTCGCCAACGCGTTTCAATCGAGACTAACTTTGACATTGTCGCCCAGCAAATCGCTGACAAAATCGCAAACATTTTAAGAGGGAAATAAACAATGAAAAAACCAACTGAAAAAACCATCGCAAAAATATTAGAAACCATTGCAAAAGAGGTGGGGGATATTGAAACATTAGAAACCCGAATGAGCGACCATTTAGATTTTGGGGCTGTCCTAGATAACTAGACTAAACTCCCTTTAACCAATTGTTTTAAAATAGAAATTTGACTTTTTATGTTGCTGTAATTAAAACGCCATTCACATTCCTTTAAATAAAGCTCAAAATGCGCTTTTGGGATACCATTAAATTTTCGTAAATGGCGTTTTGCTTGGCTCCAAAAATTCTCAATTCCGTTAATGTGGTTATGATTTTCAGCAAAATGTGTGCTGTGATTGATACGAAAATGACTAAATTCACTCACATCAAGCACGTCATAACTACGATAATTATCGGTGTAAACAATACTATCAGGCTTTACCTGCTCCCGAATAATGGGTAACAAGGTGGCAGATTGCGTATTTGGAACCGCAACGGTATAAACCTTGCCATTGCGCTTGAGAAGCCCGAATACCGCAATTTTCCCTGCCGCACCACGACCACGTTTGCCTTTGCGAGCACCGCCAAAATAACTTTCATCGGCTTCAATTTCACCTTCAAACATCTCTAAGTGAAGGCTGTTTTGATAGATGAGTTGGCATAAACGATGAAAGTAATATGCGGCAGTCGTTTTGTTTACATTGACTAACTCTGCTGCTGTCCTTGCAGTAACACCTGCAACAAATAGCTCAATGAGTTTATTTTGTTTGTGCTGACTTAGACGACTTTTTCTCATTGGTTCATTCTAACCTAAATAGATTTTTTAGTTGTTATCTAGGACAGCCCCTAGATTTTTATGATATGGGCGTGTGGAATATCAAACGCCTTATGCGTGCGGCTTATGAGGCAGGCTATAAGGCGGGCGTTGAAAAATAGGGGCGTTAGCCCCTTAATTTTTAGAATTT
Source organism: Avibacterium paragallinarum (assembly GCF_900450705.1). Taxonomy (GTDB): domain Bacteria; phylum Pseudomonadota; class Gammaproteobacteria; order Enterobacterales; family Pasteurellaceae; genus Avibacterium; species Avibacterium paragallinarum. The sequence continues at coordinate 11,330 of NZ_UGHK01000001.1, read as the reverse complement.
AAACACCAAATTATCCTCATAGCTAACCTGATAGTTTAACGATGTTTGAAGGACTATCCGCTCAGCTCCATCAAAGGCTTGCCAGTTATCCTTTTTCGCCTGCACCATATACGCAATAAACCGCACAAACTCTGACTTAGTGGAGCTAAAAAACACATAAGGCGGTCGTGTTCGGTCAATAAGCTGCAAGAAATCAATCAAATCAAAATAATTTGCCATTTTATAGCTGTTTTGCTTGGTGCAAAGATAAGGCGAGTCTAACACAAACAGGGCTTTAGGGTTGTCGGCAAACTTAGGCAGAAGCTGTTGAAATGGCTCGCTGACTATCTCAAGCCCATCAAGGTAATCCTCTGCACTAGGATAATCAGCCAGCTTTATTCCATTCCAAAATGTCTTGCTAAATAGCTCCTCAAATGAGCTGACTTGTTGCCCACTGAAAAGCAACCAACTTGCAATGGTGTTGAGGTCTTTAAATCCCTTAAAATCATTGATTTTATTGATGATTTCTTGCTTTTTATTGTTATCTAATCGCTTGTTTTTGGGTACAATATCGCCAACAATTTGAAGCAGTTCAGCTCGTAAACGATTTGTATCGCTTATGTGTTTTAACCTGTCGGCATAGCCATCAAAATCATTATAAATCACCCGTGCTTTGGACTTGATACGCTTTGCCACATGGCTTAATAAACCACTTCCTCCAAAAGCATCGACAATCGTCCACCCCTCCCCATCATCAGAAATATGCTCATTTAAAACCTGTTTAAAGGCGTTTAAAAACAGCCGTTTTTGCCCAACGAAAGGCAGTGGTGCTTGTTTATAGTGAGTAGGATTTGTTTGATTTGCCATAATTTATCCTTAAATTATGGCGTTCTGACGCTCAAGGCGTTCGGACACTCTGAGTTGTTTAAGTTGTTTAACGAGTAGGTTTAAATGTGTTTAAGGTTTTACACCGCACACATTTAATTTCTAAATATTGATTATCTTTTGTGCGTGCAAGGAGCTTTTTACAGCACTTGCACCGCATTTCTTGCAAATCTTTTTGCATAAACTTTCTCACTTTACGCGGTTTTGTTACAATCCGCCCGTCTGGTCAGACAAAGCGGTCTCGGGTCTATGCAGGTGCTATCTGCTTAGGCTGATGTGGTAGAGGTCAGAGCCTACCACATCGCCGCTTCTTCTTTTGCTCTAAACGTTTACTTCATTTTGCCCCTCCCAAATAATATCTAACTCATTTGAAATAACCTGATTATCCTCGTCTTTATGGTAAGAGCCATCGGCATTATGCCAATGCACTGCGGGCAGCTCCGAGTCTGTTTGCTCAACCACTAATAGCTTGCCAAATGGGCTTTCATAAACAATTTCAGCGTAATTGCCGTTTCTTAATGTAGATCACCTCTGAAAAATCTGTAGGATATTGCCGCCGTTTCACCTCGCTTTCATAGGCGGTTTTGCAATGGTCTTTGTCGAAAAACAGCCCATTCACCAGCCGAAACCAAAACCGCCAGCGGGCTTTGGGCTTGCTCTCTAACACGGCTCGGCGGTAACAACGGCTGGAAAAGGTTTCATCTGCCCCACCGCCCGTTAAGGCGTTGCAAAGTTGGTCGAGGGCAATCAAAACGTGATAGCCCCACGTTTTAAAGGGATTTTTCTTGCTCATTTTGGTATTCCTCATAGGTTTGCGACCAGCCGATTGACCAGTCATACTCAAGCGGATTTTCCGCTTGTTCTAACAAAATCTTGTGCATATAGGCGTTTTCAAACATTTTTTCTTTGAGCGTTTTCGCCGCGTTCCACACCGCTTTGAATTTGTCAAAATCCAGTGGCTCTGCGGTGTTATCCGCACAAATCAGGGTGAAAATACGCGGCTCGCCGTTTTCTTCCGTTTTGCCGTTTAAGTCAAAATCCGCTTTGATTTCAACCAACGTGGCACGCCCTTTTTCGTCCGTATCCACCCATTTGCCGATTTCTGGTACATATACACCGCCGTTTACGCACGCATCGCGTTTGGCGTTGATTTGTAAGCGGATTTGGTTGCGTTGGTCGGTAAGCAGTTCGGCTTGTTTTTCCGTTGATAATACCCATTCCGCCCCGTTCCAACGGTGATATTCGCTCGGGGCATTGCCTTTATCGATAATGTTTCCATTCACCAGCACGGGATTGATAAAAACCTTTTCGCTCGCTACCGCCGTTTCGCCACGTTGCGCCAAATCTTCCTCGTTCATCCGATTATCGCAACTGTAAAGGAAATCCCCCAATTTATTAAAAACATAAAACATATTTGCTCCTATTTAATTCCAATAACAAGATAGTTGGCTCTACCGTTTGTCCAGGAGCCTACGTCCATACCTCGCCCCTCACCGTGCCAAGCTTGAGCTGTAACTGTTCGCCCTGTAACAAAACAACGTTGATAGTAAGATTTGCTTCTGCCTGATTCCTGAATATCCCATGGTTGTGTCCTTGGATCGTCAAAATTCATTGAGACAAAAAACTTACATTGTCCTTCGCTAAATGATGGAGGTAATGGCAAAGTGGCTCCGTGTTCAACTACACCCGTTAACACCGCCACTTTCCCATTCACCCAACTTTGATAGGCAACCGTCTCACCGCCTTGCTGAACGGTCGGGAACCTCACGTAGCGGTCAGGGTTTTCCTGGTTTGGATAGCGGTAGACAAAATTAAAGCGTGGGTCGGTTGCTGAGGCAGGATTGACTTCCCACTGCCAATAACCACCATCGGGTAGGATGGCACGGATGCGCCCCCAGGTGTTACTTTTAATCTCTACTCGTCCACTGGCAAAATAATTAACAGCCGATAAACTTGCGTTACCTGCGTCGCCTGTTTTTTTGTAAGTGCTGTCAGACTGAAAATGAAAGGTGTTGCTGTTGTCATCGTGCCAAATACCATCAATATTCTTGCTATTGATAAAATCTTTTGTATCTGCACTAAATCCCAGCATGTTATTATTAAGGTTAATGTCACCTCTAAATATCCCTCCTAACTCGGTCATAATCTGTTTTTGTCCGAGATAAGTGCCATTTGCGTCAAATGCCGTGGTAAATATATCCCAAGCCTGATTGCCGTTATAACTACCATAACTAAAACCAATCCCTCTTGCGTGGGCGTTGGTGGTGTAGGATGGGTGTGTGATGTGCACCATCAAACTGGCAAGCGGCAGGTTGTTAAGTTTATCGCCGTTTGGTCGGTAAAAACCGCTGTAGGCATAACCCTCTGCCTTGGTGTAATCAATGGTCTTTTGGCGTATCTCACTCTTATCATCAGCACTCATTACCCAATTTGTCCAATTGCCGCCGACTTTACGACGGTTGAAAACTTGGCACGAATGAAACGTGGTAAACCGCTGAAAATATCCGTTGCCAAAGACCTCTAAAGCCCCATCACCTCTCTCAACGGGGTAATTTTTTGCTAGCGTTGCTTTAGACGAGCCAACAATATAATAATTGCCGTCTGTGGTTATCTCATCAAGATTTTGGTCAGCACCGATGGGGGTAGTCAAATTATCCAGTCTCACCCAGCCATTCGCCCAATTGTTGTTGCTTTTAAGGCGTTTAAACATCTTACCGTTAGAGGCAAAATAGATTTGCTCATCTGCTGACAGTACAAGCAACACCCCGGATTGTTCTTCGGGATAATTGTTATTTGGCGTGTTGCGATAAGTTGAGTTGTGATAGATGCCTTTTACAGTGATGTCATTGAGATTATCGCTTGCGGTCAAGGCACGTTGGGCAAAATCCGCAATCTTATAGCCTGCTAAGGTTGTGGCTGGTGATTGTTTGCTTTCAGCCAAATTGTAAGCACTTTCGGCTTTATCAAACGCCGTTTTCACCGCCAACGCACTTGCCCCAAACACGCTTGATGCCATATTAATGCTATCAGTAAGTTGGATCAGCCCTTTTTGCGTAGTTGAGCCTTGCGGAAGGCTATGTGTATGTCCATCACTTTCCACGGCTTCGGTTGTAGTAGCACTTAATGGCTTAGGTCGCCCTTGCTGTTTTGTCGTTTCTAGCTGATTTTTAAGCCAAGAGGTACGGTTAGCCAGCTGTTTAATAGGTTTGTTGGTGATACCATCTTCACCACCATGTACAGGGTCATTTTCCTCAATTTGATAAATGCCTTTTTCCCATTTTTCTTGCTCTGTTAGATTTGCCATTTCCTATCCTTAAATTATCTTTAAATGCAGTTTAAATAGACATTAAAATTATGCTGAGCCATGATTGTATGCCCCGTTATAAGTCGCTTTGTTGTTATAGCGAATGGGCGTTGCTTTATAATCCAGCACAGCCAAAATGCAACGTGCGGGGGCAAAATTCAGCAATACTTTGCGAATTTCTGCTGATTGTTCGTTCGTGATGGGTTGATTTAAGCGGATAGCATAAGCCGCCCAACGTTCGTCTTGCGGTATGCGAGTCACTTCTTGGTGAGAGTCATAATTTCGGGCTTTTAATCCCTCATCTATTTCAATTTCGCCAAAACCTAATTGACGCAACACGTCACGAATTGCCCAAGGAGTGCCTTTATAACGATGCAGTTTTACCGCATTGCGGACAAGCTGACGTTTAGAGCTTTCGCTTTCTGCCACAAATAAGCCGTCATAACCTGTGACACTCCATTTTTCCGCTAAAAGCTCTATCCATTTATCATCAAGCAATTCTACAAGGCTGGTCATAATTTGACGTTTTGCTTGCAAATCTAATTTCTTACCTAGCTCTGCAAGTGCGGTATATTTTTCAGAGGTTTTTATGATGCTCGGATATTGTAGTTTAGCCATTTTGTCGTACCCCATTGATATTTAGGGTTATTTTGGTGCAGTTCGCCCATTCGGTCGCATTGAGGATCATTTTGGTCGGCTGTTGAATAGCTACGTCATACACGCCCTCAACGCGTAACACCTGCATTAATGCAGAGGGGACAACATCCATACCGAGTTTTTTAGTACGTTTCGCTAAATAATCCTGCAAGGCATCAAGAGCTTTGGTTTTCACAATATCTTCACGATACCCCTCAAGTAAGGTAAGTTCTGCCACGATTTGGTAGCTTTGCACAATCGGATCTTTGACAATAACTACATCACAAAGCGGACGGCGATGCTCTGGACTTAAAGCGTCTATAATCGCCTGTTTAAGTCGTTCATCAGGCACACCTGTTACGGTAAGTGGGTAGATATTTACCTTACCTCCTCCACCATTAATCACCTGTACATCGACAATTGCTTGTGATACTGTGCGAGTATGGTATTGATAAGCCGCAATAGAACCGCAAGTGCTAAAGGCTTCAGGTGCTTGCAAAATACGCTCACGGTAAGCCTCATCATCTTCTTCGGCAATGCCACCGCTTGTCGTATCAATATTGCTAACCATAATGGTTTTATCGGTATTTAATGGCTGTTTTAATTGTTTTACCCGCCCAATTTCCCAACCATTGCCAATAGAGCCTGTTTTATTGGCTTCTGCTTCAATTTCTACATAACTAATTAACGGGGTGATGACATCATCGGCAAGGGTGATAAAACTGAGTTCTGGAGTAACTACCACTTCTGTGCCTTTCGGTACTAAAATACTGCTGTGTTCACCCTCTACACTAAAACGCAACACACAACGAGCTGCCTTATCACGCAGACGGTAACAGCCAAAAGGTTCACCACATAAATCCAACGCTAGTCCTACTGCAAATTGTGGAAAGGTTTGTAAGAATGCCTCATTAATCCCTTTGCGTACCAATAATTCTCGGTAAGCATAGGTTTGAATAATTGAACGCTCAATATGAGCAGGTTGTAAGGTTTTGCCTGTACGTTGTTCATAATCTACAATGGCATCACTTAAAATTTGTTTCACGTCCTCATGGACAATTTTCACATCGTCTTTTTGCCAACTCATAACTTCACCGCCGTTTGATAAATTTCTCGATATATTTCGTCTTTTAAATGCCACTCAATTAGACATTCAAAATGAGGAGCTTCACCAGTGATATTAACTCGTTCAACCCTGATACGAGGTTCCCATTGTACTAAGGCGTAGCTTATTTCACGCACGATATGAGGGACAGCAATGTCTTCAGGCTGATCTAAATAATTGAAATGATCGCTGCCAAAGTGCGGTCGCAAAATATCCGAACCTTTAATTGTATTGAGAATATTGGAAATGCACTGATGAATATCTTCAATTCCTTGTAAAGGCTGTGGATTGTCTAATTCAGGGGCAAGTTGCCAATGAGTAGTTAATTGTGTATTCATAGCCCTGAGGATACAGGGCTGAGAGGAAAATTGGTTTTAAAGTCGTTTAAAGATTTTTATTTGGCGGCACTTGTATCGTTGCCATCTCCTTGCTCCGTATGCACGTGGTTTTTCAGGCTGATATTATCGGCTTTAATATCCCCACCTTTTGTCGCTAACGTGCCATTAATCACCGCCGCAGCACCACCTTCTCCGCCATATCCTGTCATTCCTTGCATATAGGTTAATTTCCCTTCTACAAGTAAATTACCCGCAGTTTTGGTTTCAGGGCTATCAAGCGTGATAAGGCTTGGGGATTTAACTAATACCGTTCCTACCGCATCAATCACTACATCACCTGTTGCCCTATTGTGTGAAATGGTTGTGCCGTTTTTAAATTTGAGCATAAACATCTCGCCATTCGCCACAGGCACAGGGTCTTGTTGGTTATAGATTGCCCCTAGCACACAGCCACCTTCACCGCGAGCGTCTAAAATCAACGCCAACAATTCGCCGACATCAGGCAAGCAATAAAATTGATTTCCGCCTGCATTAGGCACAGGGTAATGTAACCATGCGGTTTCTAAGTCATCAAGGGCAGGGATTTTGCACCGCACTTTATGGGTATTAACATCAACCGCAGAAACAATGCCCTCTTGATAGGTCGCGGTAAAATTATGGGTTTGCATAGGTTGCCTCCATACCTAAGGTAATCAAATCATCAGGGATAAATTCAAGCATTCTTACTTCAATTTCGGTTTGATAGCCGCTAAAACGATTTAAACTATGCCTTGTGCTTTTAATCAGATACTTGCCACTAAACACGCCCAAATTACGCAACAAAATCGTATTGCCAGCCACCAGTTTAGGATTGCCCCAAAGCGTGATATTACCCGCTTGCTGGTCATCATTTTGTTCCGCTAACGCGGCATCAGTTCGGGCATCAATTTGCTCTTGGGTCTCGCCACGGGTAACAATGCGTAGCGTATCACCGCTTGCTTCCGCTGATTGCTGAATGCTCTGACGGCGTTTTGAGGCGTTCTTGCGTTGCTTGATGACCTGTTTGCCATTGGCATCAAAGCCCTTAATTTCCACCGCTTTTGCGGTATCTTTAATGCGATCACGCAATCGTAGGCTGATGACATCTTGCTCATCAAGGACTGCGACAGGATTACTTTGTCCTAATTCGTCTTTATGGGTAAAGACTAATTGTTCACCTACAATCTTAAAACTGTGATGATATTCACGGGCAAGACGTGATAAAAACTCCACATCACGTTCTTGGTACTGAGTAACCCGTTTAATCGGAATAGGCTTAATAGTTCCTACCACCTTAAGTTTTAAATGTCCTGCTACTTGTGCCACAATCTGTGCAAGGGTAGTGTTTTCATAGGCTTTGGGTTTTAAAGTGCGGTAATTTTTGCTGATACCGCTACTTAAAGCCCGTAGCGTAATAGTTGAAGGGCGGGCTGCATATTCCACCTCATCAATTTCAAAGCCGCCAATTTCTACTAACGGCGAGCCTTTATAACCAATCGCTGCAATTAATTTATCTCCTTGAGTTGGAAACCACTGGCGTATCCATTTTCCTTGGATATCTTCAAAGGTTACGCTTAATTCATCACTTTGCCCTTCTAGATAATCGGTATAGCTCAGTTCAATTAAGTGCGGTTCAATTTCGGCGGAAATATTAGTTTTTTCATAAACAGCGAAAAATCATATTGAGCGACATTAGTCATTGTTTCCCCTTAGCCAAGGTGGCATCTGTTCATTATTGGTGGGTTGTACTTGTAAGACAGGGATATAAACCGTCACCCCCATTGGCAACACTTCGTAAAAACTGAGTTGCTGATTGGCATCAATAATACGACTATAGGCTAAAGGATCACCATAGTAATAGTAGGCAAGGTTGTCCCAACGCTCACCCAGTTTCACAGTATGCTTAATCACGGTTCTCATTATTTTCTTCCTCATCATTGCGTAATACCACCCAAGCTGTCATTTCGGCAGTAGTTGTGGCGAGGTTATCAATATGTTCAATCACTTCATTTAAAGCATTATCAGCAATCGCAAATCCTTTATCCCAATCAGCGATATCCAATTGTTCAAAGCTCGTTTTAGCAAATGATAGCGTATCGTAAATAGCTTGCCCTGACTGCACAAATTCTCCTACAGCATTCAAATAAGGTGACACACTATCCAAAACTGAACGCATACCAACAAGATCACTAAATGCCCCTAAAGATTGATCTAGACCAGATAAGGCTTGAGGTAAGTGATTGAGAGCTGATAGAGGATCTGTTTTTAACTGTCGCATCACCGCCACGATATTTTTCACATCATCAACAGCACGCTTACCTGCTTGATAAAGCTGTACTCCTTTATTGACTAGACTTTTTATTTCACTTAGTGCATTCGTAAGATTTTTAGGCAAAATTGAGCCTAAAATGCGATTATTACCTAACTGTAATGCTGCTCCTTGTAATGTCGCTCTAATTTACCTATATATTCGGTAAGACTAACGTTAATCTCTCGGCACAACACATTACCTTTATCATCAGTAAAGAGCGTAGTTGAGCTTAGATTAGTGATCACATAATACCTTTAAGCCCATTACGCCCCCATACTAAAGCCAATGGTTTTTGTGTAGATTTTGCTGCACTTAACGCACGCCAGCGACTTTCCACGTTACCGAGTTGGTGGTGTAATCTTGCTGCAAACTGTAATGTAGTTAGTCCATCACCTGTGGCTTGTAGTCTGGGTTTACCACGCATTACAGCATGTTCAGCAAAACTGGCTTGCTGAGTTTCGGAAAATTCTGTTAAATCAATAGGTTCAAAAACAATGTCACCAAGTAAACAATACATCAGTAAGCCCTCCGCATTTTTTGATCTATCACATGATCTAATAGGCGTTCAAATTCCGTTAAAGAGAGGTTCAGCCTTGTTGTACTTGGTCTAACACCCTTGATTTTGATTAGCATTAACATTAATCGTTGGGTTAAAATTCACCACAAACGAATGACCTGCTGATGCTCCCTCTTGCCCTACTACTGCATGTCGATTTAAGGGTTGATAATCCGCAAAAGGCGAAGATGGAGCGGTGTGTTGTGCATTCGAGTCAAAATCAGGCGTGGAGAAATTCGCAGGTTGATTTTGCCCTAAGAGATTGCCAACAGCACTCACGCCAAGTTTCACATCGTCCCAAAGTGTTTCCAAAATGCCTTTTTTCTCGTTGAATAGTGGTTTAAAGAGCGTTTCAGCATCATTTAAAACAGGCGAATTTTACCGCACTTGAGAGGTTTTGACTGGCTTGTGTAGCAAGAGGCTGAGCCTTATCCATACCAATTGCCAAGCCTTCAACCACATTCACGCCATAGCCCTTAAATACGCGACTTGGGCTGTGAATACCGAGTTTTTCAGCAAACCAACCTTTGATGCCATTACCTAACCCAGAAACGATTTCTTTCGCACCTTCCCACGCATTGCGAATACCACCCACTAAACCATCAATCATTTTTCCCAAATTCAGAAAACTTGCTCGGAATATCAATGCCAAACCAAGACAGCACAGTGGAAAAAACTTGATGAAACAACCCCAGCGGCGACCAGTTAAGAATGGTGGCGGTAATGTTGCCGATGCCTGAGTTGAAAAAGTTGGTGATGTTATTCCAAAGCTGTCCAAAGTAATCTGACACCCCTGCCCACGCACTCGATACCCATTCAGTTGCTCTCGTCCAATACCTTGCACCCAGTTGCAGAAGTTTTGGAAATAACCCGTGACTTTCGTCCAAAGATTAGAAAACCACGCTGAAATAGGTTCCCAGTTGTCATAGATGAGATAAGCAGCGACAGTGATGGCAGTAATAGTTAAGCCGAGGGGTTGGTAAGCAGAGCTCTGCCCATTGAAAAAATAGCAGTTTTAACAACCCCTAAAATGGTGACTAATTTGTCGAATATCGGCAACAAAGAAAGTGCAATAATTTTAACAATGTTCAATAGTGTGCTGCCAAAACCTGAAACAAACGGTTTAATGAATGAAAATGCTTTTGACACAAATCCCGCACCGCTTTTTAGTTTTAAGAATGTTCCTGTGATGGTACTAAAAATCCCAATGACAAAAGACAGCCCAAAAACCTGCTATTGCACCAATTCCCACTTTAAGTAAAGAGGCAACGAGTTCTTGGTTATTGCTAATTAAATCTGATACCCAATGCACCATAGGCATAAGCCCTTGCACAAAATTATTGATAATCGGCAAAAGTGATGAGCCAAGCGTAACGCCCACTTCCATAAAGCTATTTTTGAGTAACTTCAGACTGTTTTCTGTTGTGGCAGCTCGAGCAGCAAATTCTTTTTCCATTGAACCAAGATACTTTGCTTTACCATTTGAGTCCGTATCTTGTAATGTTTTCAAGCTGTTTTCTAACACTTCCACATTACCTGCAAGCACTGCCACATCATCGGCATAGTCTAAGCCGAATAAATCAACTAATACTCCCATTTGTTTTTCTTTCGGCAGTTTTTGAATTTTTTTTAAGAAGTCGGTTAAAGCACCTTCTGCATCTTGTCCAATTGAATTTTTTAGATCTTTGGCATTAAGCCCCATTGATTTCAAAGCGTTTTGGAATTTCTTGCCGCCTTTATCAGCTGTCATCAATTTTGTGAGCATTCCATTAATTGCCGTTCCTGCTACTTCAGGTGCTTTACCTAATGAAATAAAGCTACTAGATAAAGCAGCTGCCGCATTTTCGGTTAAGCCGAATTTTTTGCCACGCCACCAATTCGTCCAAGCGTACTCACTATGTCGCTGGCTTTTGCGGGGCTTGAGTTGGAGAGTTCGTTGATCGCATCACCTAACTTTTCAATCTCTTTAATCGGGATTTTGTACACGTTGGCAAGTTTCGCCATTGCATCACCGCTATCTTCGGCAGACATATCAAATGCCACCGACATTTTTGCAATAGTTGTGGTGAAATCTTTGAGATCTTCTTCAGCTATACCAAGCTGACCACCTGAAGAGCAGCAGCAAGCTCTTCGGCGGTCATTGGTAGTATGCGGGTAAGATTGAGAATATCTTGGGATAGATTAGCGAAGCCCTCAGG
>NZ_UGHK01000002.1 GCF_900450705.1 Avibacterium paragallinarum | reverse complement strand
TCGCTAACCGTTTCACGCCCATTTGTGCCGTGCTTTCACGTAAGTTCAACACTTCGCCCTCTAGCCCAATCGCCATTTCAGCTTGTCCGCCCGTTGCGATTTTGTGAGCGGACACCATAATCATTTTCCACGTTTCAATATCTCGCTTTTTGCCCTGAAACTCGCATTGTTTGGCAATATCGCCAAGCATTGCGTGGAGTTTTGCATTCTGTGCCAACGTACGCGTTAAGGGCTTTATTTCCACCACTACGGGGTTTTTATCATCTAGGGCAAGGGAATGTATTACCCCAATCGCATTCGCCTGTATGCGAGCGTTACGCAAGAAAAAGCGTTGTTTAGTTTCCATACCCACCGCACTTCTTCACAAAATCTAACGTAACCGAACGCTGTAAGAGCCAGTCAAAAACATATTTCGGCGTGCACCACGTGTCTTTGTCGAATTGTTGTTCGGTCATCATTTCATCCCTAAAATCGCTTTGCATTTTTCAATGCCGTGTGATTAATTTTTCTTTGCACTTCAGGCGGAACAAAGCTCGGTTTCGCTGGCAGGGTGATTTGCGGTTTAGGCAACGTTTCGCCCGCTTCCAAGCGTGCTGCCATCGCTTTCAACGCTTTGCTCACTGCTTTGCACAATTTTTCTTCCCGTGGCTTCTCGGTTGTTGCAATACAAATCCGTCAGCACCAATATTCCGCATCGCTCTCAAAGTGGAATTTGTGAATTTCCAACATTCCGTAACCTTGAATTTTTTCAGGCGGTCGTAAAGTTCGTCTTCGTTCGGCAAGCCTAACGCTTCAAAGCGATCTTGCTTGCACCAAGAAATAAACTTGCCCACACTTGGGAAATAATCATCCGGTTTCGACCGCACTTTACGCATTCCGCACGAACTTGCTCAATGGTGCGAATATTGTTTTCCGCAAAGCCTAAAACCCAAGTGCGCTTGGTGATGGGTAGCTGCACTTCGTCAAATTGACTACGCATTGCTGGGCAAGCGGCGAATAACTGCGAAAAAATTTGATCGACCAGTTTTCAATCTCGCTTGGCAAGCGTTGAGATTTTCGCTGCGTCGTAGGCAATTGAGATTGCATTGCCATTGCGTTTTGCATTGTGTGTGGATTAACTTGAGTGATCACAGCATTCCCCTCCAACCCTCGTCAGTGTTCCATTCAATCGCATTCAGCTCTGAAACTGTTTTGCGCTGTGGTTTTGCGTTATTTTTCTTCACCGTGAGCTGATCCCATTTCTCCCGCAGCTTGGCAGGGCTAAGAATATTGGTTTTCCAGAACAAGTCTTGGTTTGCCCACTGAAACAGTCCGCAAATTTCCCTATGCGTTCGCTTATCACGCTCACGCATCAGGCGGATCTCATTCGCCCAGCTGTCGAAAGACGGCGGTTTGACGTCGGGGTTAAGTTTTTGAACTAATCCAAAAATCCACTGTGCGGCAGTCATATCATCATCGGAAAATTTAAATCGAGATTTTTTGCTCTCGCCGCCGTCCGAATTTTTTTCGGACGAAGAAGGAAGGTTAATTGACTGGTTAATAGAGTGACTGGTTCTGGGTGAAATATTTTCACTAGGGGTTGGTGAAATATTTTCACTAGGGTGGTGTAAATTTTTCACTACCCTTAGTGAATCATTTTCACTAGGTAGTGCAGAATTTTCACCATCTCGATCAAGGTGTAACACATATAAATTTGAGGTGTTACCCTCTGGTGTTTTGCGTGTTTTTTTCTCAACAAAGCCTGTTTCTATCAATGCCTCAATATGCGAGATCGCACTGCGACGGGTAATTTCACACTGATCCGCAATGTTTTGGTAAGACGGAAAACAAATGCCCTCATCATTAGCGTTGTCCGCTAATTTCAATAATACTAATTGCGGGTAGGGTTACCCACTTTGCACTGCATTGCTTTAACCATTAGTAACATACTCATAGCATTAACTCCGAAGCATAACGTTGTGCGATCCACTCAATACCTTGCCCGTTACTCGCGTTTGCGTGTAATTGTGATCGTGATCAGTTGTCCCCGTTTTCACGGTAAATAAACCTTGTTGCTGTTTATCTGCATAAGGTAAGAGGTTGCCAGATTGACGATATACGCCTTATCTTCAATAAGGCGGATAATCATTGCTTTCTCCGGCATATTTAAATTTTGGCGGTTTCTCGCAGGGATTTGCTTGTGCCAACGTCAACATAATGATCAACAAATGCTGCTTTAGGTTTTAGCTCCTTGTTTTCTAATGCAAGAGCTTGATTTGTCGTTCTTTCTCAACCAACGCCTCTAATGCCTGCAAATAGTTTTGAGGCAAAAGTGCGGTGCTTTGTTGCTGATTTTCTAGTTCAAGCCAGCGATCAATAATTCTCTTACGCAGAATGACGTTATAACCAGAAATAACTGTTAACGTTGCAGATTTGTCTAAATAATAGATTGGATAGCGTTGATTATTTTGAGAATTAACTTCATACTGGCACACAACACCGCCAATGGGGGTATGTCCAAAAAGTTCTACACCCTCTTTCTCACTCCAATCAAGAGATTTAACATTGATACCTCGTTCTATTTGTAAAATAGCTCCAACATAAGCTCTAATATCTCTTAATACGTGGTTATGTTGTTTTCCGCATAACTCCGCAATCTCACGACTGCTCATTTTTATGCTTGCATTTTGTTCCGAAATCATTGATAATCCGTTCATAGATAATTCCTTTCTAATGAATTACCACCGCTGTAATGGTGGTTTTTTATTGCCCTAAAACCCACCAGATTAGACACATTGCGATAATCAAGTGGACAATGATAAAATCATTACTCAAATAAAAGACTTTCAATTTTTCTAGCCATTTTTTCATTAGGATTTCCTTATGTTATTTGCTATCGTTCGGGATTTATTTGCTTATTCTATTTTGCTGTCTAGCCTATTTTTACTTTCCTATATTGGTAAGTTCGGCGTTAATATGCAGCAGCTCATTATTTTGTTAACCCCAGCACTTTTTGTTATGTTCAACATCACTATTCAGCGTAAGTTCAAGCAAGATCTGGATAGATTTGCATACTTTTCAGCGATTTTGGCGTTGCTATATTGCCGCACTCGGCTCATTCAGCCAGTTAGAATTAATTTCTCTAGGGTTTAAAGTCGAAAAAATTAGTACATTTACTATGTTTAAAATTTACTTTCATATTTGGGCTATTGTATTGCTACCGATTGCACTAAAAAATTCTTCAAAAAGGATTAACAACTTTGATTTGTCGTGTTTTTTATTGCTTTAATTCCCATTTCAGACAAACCAGCTGAGAAAGTAGCTGATTTATCAATCCTGTTAATTTCTCACGCTCTTTTGCGGATAGCTCTTGCCCTAAATCTGAGTTATCAGACAAGGCATTTGCACTTTCCCCACATAATTTCCCCACTGATTCAGACAGCACGACGACTTCGCGCAATAAATCTAACGATCCTTTGCATTCTTTCGGGCTAGGCATTAGTGTGTGATCGACTGCCTGAGCAATCATTTCAACAATGTTGATCGAATCGGTGAGAGCAATCAGATGAATAGCATCGGCAAAACCAAGTTTGTTGCGGTCATAATCTGTCTTTAGCTCTTTCGCTAGCTGGGTTGTCGTTTTCCCCATTGCTGGCGCGAAATTTGAGATTTCGCGACTACGGGATAACTGCGTATGCAGTGCTTTTTGTATGTACAAAAACGGTGATTCTTCTTTCATAAAATTCTCTCGTTTTTTTATGGTTACTTTTTGAGTAGGTTTGGTAAATTAATCTCGTGATAACAAATGAGAAAAATCAGGTGAAATATCTTCTGCTTTAACTTTCCCTTGAGTCGCTTTCTCGATTCGTAAGGCATTTTCAAGAGATATAGCAGATCCTCCATTTAGCCATTTACTCACTGCATTTTGGCTTACGCCGCAAGCTTCAGCTAATAGCTGCTGTGTGCCTAATACATTAATGGCTTTTTTTATAGATTCGTTCATCGCTTTGTTTGTATCCTTAAACAAAATAACCAATATATTATAGCTTAAGTTGTTTTTGTAAAGGAAAATATTGCTTTGGTTATTTGAAACCTTACAACTGTAGTTTTAAAATTATTAAAAATAATGGAGATGACAATGGAATCATTAGGTCAAAGATTGAAAACAGCGAGAAAAAAAGCAGGACTAACCCAAACACAATTAGCTGAGCGCATAGGAGTTACGCAAAATGCTATCCAAAAAATAGAAGCTGGCGGAGAAACCAAACACATCATCGCATTAGCCTCTGTCTTAGGTATTAATCCTGCTTGCTACAAACAGGTAATGGAATAATGATAGGGGAAAATTCTAGGATCAATAATTCTCCTATTACAAACACTGTAACTTATGAGACAAGGCATCTTGCCGAAAAACTCCCATTAGCTCAATCTGAGCTAGATGATGAGCATCGCTATCGCATTGATTACTTAGATGTTAGAGCTGCTGCAGGAATGACAGGGTTTGTAAATTCCGATTACCCAGAAATCATCAATCAAATCTATTTATCAGAAGAGGGGCTTAGGGAGCTTGTTGGGCGAAAAAACACTAATGGAATTTGCTTGATCAATGTGCCTACGGACTCAATGGAACCAACTATTCAGAAAGGTGATGTAGTTTTGATTGATATGAACATCAACGACTACAATGGGGAAGGTATCTATGCCTTTGCGATTGACGGAGAGTTATTTATCAAACGTCTTCAGAAAATGATTAGCGGAAGTTTCAAAGTCATATCAGATAACAAAGAAAAATATGATCCCGAAGAAATGAATAATGAAATTTATAGAAATGCTAAGTTTGTGGGTAAATTTATCCGTCGCTGGAGAATTGATGTAAAGGATTTATAGACGATATGAAAAACATCGCTAGGCGTATCAAAGAAATCAGAGAACGAAAAGGTATATCAAGAGAAGATCTTGCTGATAACCTACATTTATCTGTAGAAACGTTGATCGGTTATGAAGAGGGATTAACAAAATTATCTACTGACTTAATCAGCGAGTTTGCTTTTGTTGATGAACATGGAGAATTATTCATTAAACGCCTACAAAAAGTGCCGAATGGCGGAATAAAAATTTTATCGGACAATCCTCACTACGCCCCATTAGATTTTACTCAAGAGGAATTGGAACGTTGTTACATTATGGGAAAATTGGTCAAAGCACTGCCATTACATATGATTGATCTATAAACTCAAACATAATGGGCGTAGCGGTTGAGCATAGGAGTTATTTGTAACCACCAAACCAGTAATTGAATTTTATTGGGTGTGGCGGTTGAGCATAGGCTGGAGCTGTAACAATAGTCCACCAAAGCCAGAAGTTGAATTTTGTGGGCTAGGTAAAAGAACGAATAGAGCTTTGTAGCAACTAGAAGGGCGAATATCAATGATATAAAGTTTAAAGGAACGATATGGCAAGTATTGAAGATATTATTATTCCCCAGCAAGAAATCAATCATATCATGGCGATAGAAAAACAAATTCATTTTAAAGGAGCCACATGGGGGAAAAAACAAAAAACTCAGCCTTATCCTTATTGGCTTGAGTTAAAGCTTCCGTTCTTCGATAGTGATGGATTACCTATACCTCAGCTTAGGGCCTATTTTGCCTATCGTCCTGCTCGTAGAGAAAATTTAATGCCATCGATGAACTTTATTGCTTTTTATAAAAACAGACGGTTATTTGCTATTGATCAAGGTGAAAAGTTAGTTCATGTAAATAAAATAACTCATGTAAAGCCCATAGCCGAAAGCCGTATTTGTGGTGCTCACTACCACATTCTACACGGTAAAGAAAACCAAGAAACGGGCTATTTACTAGATGAAAATATCAAAAATCAAATGATTTTTTTGAATTGATGTGCTATTTTCTAGCAAAATTTAATACTGTCGCAGTGGGGCAAATTCCTCACCCAATCTTATCAAACAACGGACAAATGGAGCTATTATGATATGCAGCACAGTCTTATCCAATCTAGGCTATGAATGTCAT
This sequence comes from Avibacterium paragallinarum, assembly GCF_900450705.1. Classification (GTDB taxonomy): domain Bacteria; phylum Pseudomonadota; class Gammaproteobacteria; order Enterobacterales; family Pasteurellaceae; genus Avibacterium; species Avibacterium paragallinarum. The sequence goes on along the minus strand of NZ_UGHK01000002.1, from coordinate 1,861,582 downwards.
TCTATTGCCGATGATTTGATTTTAATTAATACCCCTTTCACTCTTGAAGATGGTAGCGTTATTCAGGCATACATTGAACAAGTGGGAGAAAATCGTTTTACTGTCACTGACGATGCTCAAACTTTGTGGGAAATGAACGCTCGAGGAATCAATCTAACCACTAACCGTATCGACCAAATAAAAAGCACGTTAAAACGTTACGGATTAAACTTGAACGATCGAGCGGAAATCAACACGACAACAAGCGGTGAAATGCTTACACATAATTTGCAACGCATCATTCAAGCGGCAATTATCACAGATACGCTTGCTATGGATTGGTACAACGTGCCAATAGATAAATTCGAGATGATGGTAAAGTCTGATTTTCGCCATCATCAATTCCCTCAAAATATCGGATTTGATGTGAAAAAATCAGGATTGAGCGGTCATCAAATTACAATCCCAATTTCATTAACCGGCGGAGAGCGACACACCAAACAGATTTTTACAACGAGTGTAAAAGCAAAAGGCAGTTGGAGCAGTGCTTATGGCGTTCTAGGTAAAATAATGGATCTGACCAATCCAACAGCACAAACAAATGATGAATCTTATGTGGTCATTGATGATAAAGCAGTAGGTGATCAATTAAATAAACTTATTCTGCTCTTTAATCAATCTCCGGCAAAGATTCTGCCTTATGATAAAAAAGATATTTGGCTTGAAAAACTCGCCGCTTAAAACATCAAACCGCCCCCACGGCGGTTTTCTTTTGCCTCAAATCCCTTAGAACCATTTTCGTGACGCCACGAAAATGGTATCAAACAACACTAATTATCTTGAATGCAGTCATTTTGTTAACTGTAATGGCTGTCAGTTGACTTTTATCTGCTCATTTTCCCCTGAAATTTTAGAAAAACTCTTTCTCATCTCTTCTTTGACTAAAAAACAATCAGTCAAACAAATTTTATAAATTTATTTTCACTTATAAAACAACCATTTAAACAAAAAGCTATAAATAAATAGCGAAAAATAAAACTAAAGCTATTTACATATTAAAACTTTAGCTATATTATACACCCATCAAAACGAAACAACGTTTAATGCTCTTTAACAATCAAGATGAAATAAAAAGCCCTGCGGTAACAGGGCTTGGATAATTAAACTTCGCGAACAGGTGTTTGTCGGTTAGTGTCCATAACAAGCCCGATACAATGTAAGCAGTTTTGTTTGGTCGTATAACCTTCACTTTGAGCTATAGGTTCGTGATTGGCGGCTTTTAGTCGCCAATACCACTGACCATTAACACCTTTGAAAATTTCAAAATACATAGAGGTAACTCCTTATGCAAAATGAAATGAAACGCTATGCAATTTCTTACTTCTTCAAAGGGAAGAAGTGGTGTTCAGATGTCTACGCCAACTCATTTGAAGAAGCACAAGAAAAAGTCAAAGCAATGTCCCAAGCAACTATTGATGGTGAGCTTTACTGTTCAATATATGTTCCAGTCAAGCCACAATCACGCATTGCAAGGTTGCTTTTAAAGCTACTACATAAATTTAGCTAATTCAATATTTCATCTTGGTGATGATGCTCTTTAACAATTTAGAACCCACTCCCCTTTTTACAAAAGGAAGCCGAAAGGTTGGCAAGTCTGTGCCAGTGGGGCTGAGGCAAACAGGCTTATTTATTCAATGCCGTATTTACGGAGAACCAAGGCAGCAGAACCGAGAGGAATGAAATGCAAAGAATCAACCGTGATACCGAGCCGAGATGAACGTTAGACAAGTGCGGCATTGAATAAATAACAACAACGGAGGTGAATGATGAATATCGTCATTGAACGTAACCCAGTGAGCAAAAAATACTGCGAAAAGGCAGAAATTCGCTCAATGGGCAAGGCTGGCAGATTAGCAAGAATGTTTGCCAAATCTCGCCAGAAAAAAATCAAAACGGGAAAACCTGACCGAATTAAGACCGCACTTGTAATGTTGCCGATTCCGTCAAAATCCCAAATTGAAAAAGCGGCGGCTCAATTTCAAGCCGTCAAACCGAATTACCACAAAGGCGAAATCGGCGTAAATACCGTGCGGGCCACACAAAAAATCCGCCGTGGTTGTCAGGAGTTAATGAGGATTTAGACGATGAAAAATAAAATTACTGATTTAAACAACCATCTTTTTAGTCAATTAGAAAAATTGTTAGATGAAGATTTAACAGATGAAGAATTAAAAAGGGAAATTGCTAGAGCGAATGCGGTATCTGGTATTGCATCGAATATCATTCAAAATTCTAATACAGCCATTAAAGCAATGCAGCTTTTCGGTGACCGCACTATTGAGGCAGATGCACCCGATTTTTTAAGAATATCAAAGGCACAAAATGACAAAAAAACGCTTTAGGTTTACTGATGAACATATTGCTTTTATCCGTGAACATAAAGATTTAGCTCCTAAAGATCTCATTCAGGTCTTTTATCAACAATTTGGTTTGCTAAAGAATAGGCAGGTTTTTAGAAAGCTAAAAAAACGATTAGGAATTATCTCAACGGTTCAACATTGCAATCGATATACCAAAGAAGAGTTAGCCTTTATCAAAGAAAATTGCACTTTACCGCAAGCGGAATTAACCAAACTATTTAATCAAAAGTTTAACCGTAATCAGACCGCACAAGTAATTAGGGTACTGTGTGCTAAAAGAGGTTGGCTGACTGGTAGAAATGGGCGATTTAAAAAAGGAGAACATTTAAAGCCTATTGGTTACGAGCGATTTTGCCCTATGGCAAAAGCCGTGTTGATAAAAACAGGAGTTAAGCGTTATGAAAGAAAATCACGTGTTATCTGGGAGCAAGCCTTTGGCAAAATCCCTCAAGGATTTGTTTTGTGGTTTAAAGACGGCAATATTCAAAATTGTGAGTTATCTAATTTAGAACTAATCAGTCGTAATGAAATGCTATGGCGACATAAGCTGAATTACCACGAATTAGACAGCAGTGTGAAACAAACTTTTAATGTGTTTATTCAACTACGAGAAAAATTGATAAAACTCAAAAAGCAACAGCAACAAAAGGACCGCATAGCAAAAGGATAAGCTAAGGTGCTGTCACCACCTGAGATTGTAGGTTCAAGTCCTACTGCGGTCGCCAATTTATCACAAGGCACACTGAGTCATTATCTACGGATTATTTTAGACCAATCTTCTTGCCGTAGTTAGTGTGCCTTGTCATAACTTTCATTCAAAACCGCATTCTTAGCCGCTCGTTTTTAGTCTTTTTCATCGTGGCTTTGCGTGCGGTTCTGAATGAGATGAGAAATAGGAGAAACGCAGTGAAAAAATATGAATTAACCGATGAATATATTGAGATCGGATTTACAACTAAAATTAAACTCTATCGCATAAAAGCTTTAGTAGTAATCGCATCAATCGGCGTTAGTGCTGGTGATTTGGGTGGATATGTCGAGAAAGAGTCAAACTTAGATCAGAGTGGTGATGCCTGGGTGTACGGTAATGCCAAGGTGTACGATAATGCCGTGGTGTCCGGTGATGCCGTGGTGTACGGCGATGCCGTGGTGTCCGGTGATGCCGTGGTGTACGATAATGCCAAGGTGTACGGCGATGCCGAGGTGTACGGTAATGCCAAGGTGTCCGGCGATGCCAAGGTGTACGGCGATGCCGTGGTGTACGGCGATGCCGTGGTGTCCGGTGATGCCGAGGTGTACGGTGATGCCAAGGTGTACGGCGATGCCGTGGTGTCCGGTGATGGCGTGGTGTCCGGTGATGCCGTGGTGTGCGGTAATGCCAAGGTGTACGGTAATGCCAAGGTGTACGGCGATGCCGTGGTGTACGGTGATGCCGTGGTGTGCGGTGATGCCGTGGTGTGCGGTAATGCCAAGGTGTACGGTAATGCCAAGGTGTACGGTGATGCCGTGGTGTGCGGTGATGCCGTGGTGTACGGTAATGCCAAGGTGTACGGTAATGCCAAGGTGTACGGCGATGCCGTGGTGTCCGGTGATGCCAAGGTGTCCGGCGATGCCGTGGTGTCCGGTGATGCCGTGGTGTGTGAAAGATCTGATATTGTCTGGTTTTCAAACGTGGGTACGGAGTACGGTACATTAACCATATTTAAAACTAAACAAGGAGTATTGTGGGCTACTAGAGGCTGTTTTAGTGGCTCTGTTGAGGAGTTTTTGAAAAAATCCGCGGAAGTCCACGATGAAAAGATAAAAAGAGAATATCAGCTCTTGATTGAAGTCGCTAAATCAAGGTTGAACAGCTAATACGCCCACACGGAAGGCGTTAAACCCCGTGCAGACATACATACTCCTAACTTTGCCCACTGTAACAGGTGGGCTTTTTTATAAACAAAATTAACATTAAAATAATACGCCTTGCTACCTATATTGGAGAAACTAATGAGCCTACCCGATGATTATTTCTTAGATACCGATGATGAAATGCTTGAGTACCTCGAAGACCAAGCCAAACAAAGCATTGCAGAAATACAAAAATCCAATGAACAAAACCGAGAAAAAGCATATAGATTACTGAATTATCTCATTGCAGGTATCGGTGCTGTAACATTAATACTACTTAATCATATCGAAAAATTACACATATACTTTATTTTGGCTAGTATCATTTGTATCGCTGGGTGGTCTATTTCCGCAGTAATGTTATTGCATTACATTATTCTAAGCAAAAAAAGACCATTGACAACAAATATGCCACAAAATCTCTATAATGACACATTTAAATCAAGTCAAGATAAAAATAAACTGGGCATATTAAGGCGATATGAATTACATAATGCAAACCAGTATATTATTCAATTACTTCATCTTAATAATGAATATCGCCGCCACACTGACAAAGCAATAATGTTATCGTTTAGTATACCTGTTGCAACGGCTCTTATTGTTGGCATATCAGCCTAAGATTGGCTTTCCTTTAGGTCTTGGCTTATCTGCACTATCACCAATAAAAACAGGTTCAGGTTTTCTATAAACAGTTTGTGTTGGTTTAGTAGGAGCTGGCTGTGGTTTTGATTGAGATGATTTTTGATTAGACATAACAAATCCTAATTTATAAGTTGTGGTTGCAACAATTATAATCCTTATAAGTTGTGGTAACAAGTAAGGCGAGTTTTGCTGTTCTCGTTAAAAAACAGCGTTAACAAACCGCCCTACTTCGGATTAAGGTAATCTGAGTAGTAAGCCGTTTTTAACGGCTATTTTAATATCTAAAAATAGATGATTTGATAGAAAAAATATATACTCAGTCCACTAAAAACAATGCCTAACAGTGTAAAGAAATAACCAATTAAGCTATTCACTCGTGGGTAAGCAATTTCAAGCACTGTCTTACCATTTCGTTCAACTAACCGCTCTTGTCGTGGGTGATTAACATACTCCCCGAGACTTAACCAAAATAAACCCATTGAAGCCAATAAAGACGGTGTAGTCGGTAAATTTGGCATTTGCCCAGCAGCAATAAGACAGAATAAAATAAAACCAATTAAAATACCCATTTTGTACCATTCCCAATCATCAAGTAAAAATTTTGATAACGATTTATCCATTCTGAAATCTCCTTTTGTTGATGAATATAAATTAGACATTTACATTCTAGCACAGCACTAAGGGGATTTCAGAATGGGTTTTAACAATGGAGATCGCTCATGAACAGATATTATCGATTTTTTAATAAAGGCCAACCTGATGACGATTGGTTGGAAAACCTTCTTTCACAAAAAGAGAGATTAGAAAAATATTTTGAAGAAAAAGAAGCATTAGATTTATTGCTAGAAGAGCAAAGAATTTTAAATAAAAAAATTGCGATAAAAATAGAACAAGTAAATAAATGGGCTGAGAAATGCTCTAAGCCAAAGATAACTATAAAGTAATTGACAACCACCGCCCTTTGATCTAGGATATATCCACTTTCAAACGAAAGTCGGGAATTGGCGTTCCTGAATTGAGTGGCGGTTATAAATGGAGAGTCGCCTAAGCGACTTTTTTTGTAACTAAAATCTAGTAAAATTAAGACCTTTTAAAGGTAGGATCAAATTGATCCACCCTTTCAAACGTTGTCAATGATGGGCTAGATAGGAGTTCTGAAAAGAACTGCAGTAAGCACCGCTCAACTGTAACGCCAATCCTATCTAGTTCATCACCAGTAATTGGCGTTGCTTGTGATGAGTTTTATAAAACTTATTTGAGCGGAGTCTTATATGACAACTTTAACTTTTCAAAATAAACCTATTTTAGTTACTCATTATCAAAATCAAATTTGGTTCACAGTTTTCGAGCTAGGAAAAGCTTTAGGCTATTCTGATCATAGTAGAAATGTAAAATCTATTTACGAACGCCACGCTGACGAATTTACCCCAAATATGACCGCACTGATTAATATGCAAACCAACGGCGGAATGCAAAAAGTGCGAATTTTCAGCTTGCGTGGTGCTCACCTAATCGGAATGCTTTCTCACACCAAAGTTGCCAAAGAGTTTAGAAAATGGGTGCTGGATATTCTCGATCAAGAAGTCGAACGGCAAGAGCACCAAAACTTAGCAGTAACAGAAAATGACACCATCACCCCCGAAGAACAACGCCTTATTCAAAACGCCGTTGCTGCAACCCATCAACGCACAAAAATGAGTTATGGCGAAATCTGGGCAAGAGTGAAAAATAAATTTGCGGTGGCGAAATATGAGCAAATCAAACGCAAAGATCATCGTGCTGTAATGATTTACATTGCTTCAATGCACTCAATGCAAGAATTGCCACCCAATAGCCTTGCGTTAGATATGGAAAATTTCTATATGCTAGCTAAAGCAATGAATTACATCAATCATTCTGTTGCCGCTTGGGAGCGTTTAGAGGAGCTATTTTCTGATTTAGAAAGCCATAAAAACTACAAAACCGCTTTCAACCTTGGTACTGCTAGCAATCGACTTGCACAAACCCTAGAAAGTTTTATCGCCAAGCACACCCAATCGCTTAAAGATAAAAAAATACAGCAAGAAATCGAAAGCTGGATTTTTAACAGCCCAAGAACAGAGCAAAGCCCCACAAAAACCGTAAATTACTTACGCTAAAAACTCAACAAAAACCGACCGCACTTCACTTTGAAGCGTGTGGCGGTTTTCTACACCCTAAATTCAGTAATTTGATTAAAAAGGAAACAGAGATGAAACAGCGTGGTTATGAAACATTGGTGGCAGATTACGTTAAATCAAAATTAGGTGAGAACATCACCACAAGTCAGATTGCAACGCAATATGGTGAGGTTAGCCTTTATCACAACAATAAACTGTATATCGCCGTGTTTGATAATCCAACCACCCTACAGATAGACGACATTAATCGCCAACTCTTCGCAGTACATTTCACGCATGAACTAATTTATCGAACGGGACGAAAACTACTGACCTTTGAAACTCAACGCTTACTAAAACCGGAAGTAAGTTATTTACTCAGACATCTAAAACAGATGGAGAAGAACAATGCCAATTTATCGCGTACATAGCAGTGCTTACCACGATGGCTCAACTAAAGGATTTCGCCACGACATTAAACATAAACGGCACGACTGTTTTCGTGGTGATGTGAGGATATTTCAAATCATTGATGGATATCCACATCAAATCTCACGGAAGCGGAAACGTTTTACAAATAAAGAAGAGGCTTATCAGTGGGCAAAGCAATTTGCTCAAACCATCACAAAGCAATTAAAAAGGAAACAAAAATGAACGCACTTATCAAACATACACTACAAGCCCTACTCATTTTATTTGTCGTTATCTCTGCTCTAAGCCTTGCCGATGCCTACGCACAAACGGCGGAAGATTACTACACAAACCAAGGCTTCACATTAGAACAACTCGCCGAAATGGAACGCCAAGCCAACCTTGAGTGGCAACAAGAACAAGGCGACTTACCGCCCAATTTAACCGTTGAGGCTGAAAAATACCTCAAAAATTACACCGCACTTTTGCAACAGGAGATAACCAATGAACGATAGCGAACTTGCCCGAGCGGTGGATACCAAACGCGATCGTCAGTGTGAAGCCCATTACGCTGAAGATGCCTTTGAAGAACGGTTACAAGCAGAAATCCAACGCATTGACGAGCAAATCAGAAAGGGCGATGAAACGCTCTTTGACGAGTTCACCCAAACCCTGTGCGACAACGATTTATTTTGGCTTGCCGTAGGAAGCGGGGCGGATTACCTCCCCTACCGACAACAAGCCATCGAGAAATTAGCCAAGCAAAAAATCATTCAGAGGATTTAATAATGGAATTCAATTTAATTTTATCCACCGAAAGCAAAGTGCTTTCTACCAACATTTCCACCTTCCAACAACAAGCCGAAAACTATCTTGCCGGGCTTAGCAACAGATTTGAAACGGATGACGACTTCGCCCAAGCAAAGCAAGACATTAAAGATTTAACCGAGCTAGAAAAACGCACTAAAGAAGCCATTGCCAATGCTCAAAATGGCGAAATTAAACAGCTTATTGAACAGGCTCAAGCGATAGCAGAACGTTTCCGCCAAGCTCGTTTAGAGCGTGAAAAGCTGGTGAAAACCAAAGAAGCGGAAATCAAAGCGAGCATTGTTAATGACGCATTTGAACGACTTGCCGTCGTCAAATCAGGCTTTGAAAACGATGTGTGCATTGCACTTGAACAGGTTATCTCAAAAGCCACGATTAAAAAACGCTTAGACGAAGCAACCAAACGCCGTAGCACTCTTGCCACTCTCACGAAAGCTGTAAATGCCGAAGAAACCCTTATCGGGGCAGAAATTGCAACCGAAGCTGCTCGACTTTCTGCGCGTCGTAAGCTAATCCCTATCTCTTATGAGTATCTCTTTAAGGATTGGCTCAATCTGATTACTGGCGATGACGAGCTTGAACCCATCATTCAAGCACGAATTGCCGAAGAAGAAAAACGCGAAGCGGAAATCAAAGCCAAAGCGGAGCAAGAGGCAAAAGCCCGTGCGGAAGCGAAGTTACAAGAAAACGCCCACAGCCAACAGGAAAACATCAATGAAAATACGGCGAATAGTGGACCGCAAACGCCAAGCCAAGCAACGCCACCAGCGACAACGCAATTTATTCTTAAAATCCCTGCTCAAGAAATCCCATTTACAGGAACGCTTGAACAATTAAGAGAATATTTCGCTCCAGTTAAAGCGTTGGGAATTACGGCAACGATTGTGAAAAAATAAGACTTTACAACCGCCCTACTTCGGATTAAGATAACCGCACTTTCAAGCCGTTTTTTAACGGCTTTTTTTGTACCTTAAAATGATAAAAAATAGGAGAGCACTAATGATTACATATCAAGATCTGTGCAAACAGCACCAATAATTCAACCATATTTTGATTGAACGTCGCGCGATATTAAGAGAACAAATTCGGCAATTACGTTTAGCTTTAGCAATGGATTTAGGGCTAACAGAAAAATATTATAAAAAACAACTTAACGACCCAAGCCCAACAGAACCTTACGTCAGAGTAACCGATAGCGATGGAGCCCCAACTGAGTCACATCAACTTAAAGCAGAATATGATGAATTACATAATCCAAGCATTACTTTTGGTTTATCTTTAGCGCTCGAAGAAAGTGCAATAACCTACCCGAAGAAGCCTGTTAGATTGGTTATTACAGCCTATTATCTTTCAGAAAATACCATAAGATTTGTTTTTCCGAATATTGACGACACACCAGCTTTCGGAATTAATATTGATGATGACAAGCAAAGTAAGTTTTCAGTAGTTATTGAGGCTTATAAACAACTTGTTATGAAAACTTTTACAATCTAATTGACAACCACCTCCCTTTAATTTAGGATATCCCCACTTTCAAACGAAAGTCGGGATTGGTCGCACGTTAGCGGCTTTTTTTGTATCTAAAGGGATAGAATATGAAAGTGAGCAAAGAAAATCAGGAATGGATTAAACAATACGCCCAAATTCACCAACTCACCGAAGAAGAAGCTGTGAATAAATTAATTGGTGAAGTGCGTGATACACAAGAAACAGCACGCCAAAATATGCAAAAGGAAATCATTGAAAGACTGCCAAATTTAAATTTTGAACAAATGCGAGAAGTTCGCCAGCTTATCGAACGACTTTACCCAACATTTTTTCAAGTTTTATCACAAGCATCAAAAAAATAATCCCTAAATCCCACTTTACAAGGTGGGATTTTTATTTTACTATTCCGCTAACGGTGCTCAACACACCTTGACCAATAGCGGAATGAACCGCATTAAAGTGCGGTATTTTTTTATCCTGATTTTATGATCGGGTGGCGTTTCGTACATACAATACCGCAAGGAAAAACGAAAGGCTGACTATTGGCAGTGTTGAAGCACCCGATCGCCCTATCTCAACAGTAGGGAAATATAAAATACCAATAGGATAAAAAAATTATGTCTAATCAAATTCAATTTAATGCTTACAGTTTCAAATCTAATCAAGTTCGTGTAATCACCGATATTCATCAAGAACCTTGGTTTTGTGCAAATGATGTTTGTGCAATTTTAGAATATGCAAATCCTAGACAAGCAGTTCAAAAAAATTGCAACCCAAAGGGTGTATCTATTAGAGACACCCTTACCAAAGGCGGTAAGCAAGAAATGGTTTATATCAACGAACCAAACCTATACCGCCTAATCATCAAATCACGCAAACCAGAGGCAGAACCATTTGAAGCGTGGGTATTTGAAGAAGTCTTACCGCAGATTAGAAAAACAGGTAAGTACAGTTCAGAACAGCAACAACTCGCCCTGCCCGAACCACAAGATAACGAACTCTTGCAACTATTAATGCGGATCTACTGCTACGGCACACAATACGCCGATTACCAACGAGCGGCACTCGGCACGGCCCACAATGATTTCATAGGCAAAAGCAAGCTGATTGGGGATTTCTGCACAGAGGGAGAGCCAGCTCAACAGGGCTACTTATTTGTCTTCACACCGAATATAGAGAAAGACCTGCAACAAGCAAGAGAAATCATCAATCGACACGTTAAAGCCCAACATAAAAAACGAACCGAGTTTTAACATCTAATCCAAAACCGACCGCACTTTAAAAAACGTGTGGCGGTTTTGCTCAACCTAAATTCAGCCAAAAGGTGAAATTATGTTCAAAATTTTAATGATTATCGGCTTGTTGTGGTGTGCGTACGAACTCGATTTAGGCTCAGACTGCGACGGGCATTATTGTGGAATAACAACAGATTTAATAGCAAACAAAGGAAAATAAAATGACAACAGCACTTCAAACTTTAACCCAAAAACTCGCTGAACGCTTTGAAATTGCAGACAGTTCAGGTTTAATACAAACCCTGAAAAACACGGCATTCAAAGGCGATGTAAATGACAGCCAGATGGCCGCACTTTTAATTGTAGCCAATCAATATGGCTTAAATCCTTGGACAAAAGAAATTTATGCCTTCCCTGATAAAGGGGGCGGTATTACACCAATTGTTGGTATTGATGGATGGGCAAGGATTTTAAATGAAAACCCTCAATTTGACGGTATTGAATTCGATTTAGACGAAGAAAAGTGTACTTGTCGTATTTATCGTAAAGATAGATCAAGACCGATTAGCATTACAGAATATATGAGTGAATGCTATCGTGATATACAAGGCCCTTGGAGAACGCACCCTAAAAGGATGTTACGCCACAAGGCAATGATTCAATGTGCAAGGTTAGCTTTTGGCTTTACAGGTATTTACGACCAAGACGAAGCTGAACGCATTGTAGAAAATCAAAAAGAACCGTTAAATGTAACGCCAAAACCAACGGTCATTGACACCACTGCGACAACTATCATTCACGCCACGCCTGAAAAAGTAGCAGAAATTCGTCAGTTAATTGAACTCACTGGCACACCGCTTGAAAAAGTATTGGCATCTGCCGGAGTGAATGAATTAGAGCTGATAACGGCAGAACGTGCAGAAGGCGTATTGAAAAAACTGCATCTTACGCTTGATAAACAAAATGCACAAAATCAAGCCAATAACGCAGATGAAGGAATCCCACTATGATAGATGGCTTAATCACACTTGATTGTGAACAAGGCTCGGAAGAATGGCTAGCCGCACGGCTAGGCATTCCCACTGGCACGGGCATTAAAAATATCGTGTCTAACAGTGGGCAAAAGTCTGCTAGCTGGGTGAGTTATCTCGCTGAACTGGTTGCCGAAAGTATTGAGGGCGGAAAAGAAAATGTAAAAACCGCTGCAATGGAACGCGGCAATCAGCTTGAGCCACTGGCAAGAATGGCGTATGAGTTTGAAACAGGCAATGATGTTGTACAGGTTGGCGGTGTCTATCTTAATGCCGACAAAGAGCTAATGATTAGCCCTGATGGACTCATTCCTACCCTTAGAAAAGGGCTGGAAATCAAATGCCCAAAAATGAAAACTCATATCAAATATTTGCTCGAAGGTGGTGTGCCGAGTGAGTACGTTATTCAAGTGCAATCCGCTTTATGGGTAACAGGCTATGAGACGTGGGATTTTGTCAGTTATTGCCCAGAATATCAAAAGCAGCCTTTTTATCTTTACACCGTGCAACGTGATGAAATATTAATGAAGGCATTTGATAAATATATTCCCGAATTTTTGACCGCACTTAAGGCACTTAAAGGAGAAAACCAATGGCAGGCATAAACAAAGCCATCATCGTCGGCAATTTAGGCAACGATCCAGAAATCCGCACAATGCAAAATGGCGATCAGGTTGCAACAATCAGCGTGGCAACCTCAGAAAGCTGGACGGATAAGCAAACAGGCGAACGGCGAGAACTCACCGAATGGCACAGAATTGTACTTTATCGGCGGTTAGCGGAAATTGCAGGGCAATACCTCAAAAAAGGCTCAAAAGTCTATATTGAGGGGCGTATCAGAACCCGAAAATGGCAAGACCAGCACGGCGTTGAGCGTTACACCACCGAAATTCAAGGCGACAGCTTGCAGATGTTAGATAGCCGCCAAGATGGACAAAGTGCACAAACAAACGCACCACCGCGTCAAACGCAATCAACAAAATCCAATGCTTATGCTAACGCTAAAAGTGGCAACTACACGCCACCACCGCAGAATAATGGTGATGAGCTAGATGATGATATTCCGTTCTGAGTTGTCTAGACAATTTAAACAATATCTAAACGATTTTAGACAATTAAAAACATATTTAGCATTTAAAATCAAATAGATAGTATTGTTTAAATTAGACGATTCCTGATTATTTTTAGATGATAGCCCTCAAATGAGGGCTTTTTTATGAGGCAAAAATGAACACAGACCTACTCAACGAACGGGCCAAAACGCACGGCGATTTTATCAGCGGTGCAGAAACCTTTTATCACCTGATGAAACCGATCATCGAAAGCCAGCTTTTTGAACGCAACAAAGTCAAAGCCTATGCCGCCACAATGATTGCCGCCAAACTCACCCGAATTTGCAACGGTGATGAAAACTTCCCCGACCACTGGGACGACATTATCGGCTATGCTCAATTAGCCACTGGTAAGCAATTTGAACCACAGCAAGCGGTAAGTGTGCCAGTTGTGGATTATATAAAAACTCAGAATATGACAGCGAACCGCTAAATAGCGGTTTTTATTGGAGAAAAGAAAATGTTTTGGTTTAAAAATGCAATGATTTACCGCTTAACAAAAGCGATGGATTTTTCCAACCTCTCAAGCCAACTTGAGGCGTGTGAATTTACGCCTTGCGGTAGTAGTGAGGCAAGTAAATTTGGCTGGATTGCACCACTTAGCACGAGTGAACAGCTCTGCTTTGAGGCAAATGGGCAAATCCTACTTGTGGCCCAGCGAGAAGAAAAAATCTTGCCAAATTATGTCGTAACCAAAGAGCTAACTAACCGAGTAAAAGCGTTAGAAGAAAAAGAAGGGCGTAAACTCAAAAAAGTCGAAAGGCTGTCTATTAAAGATGATGTGGTTGCCTCTCTTTTGCCTCAAGCCTTTACCCGTAGCACCTACACCGCACTTTGGATTGATACGCAAAACCAGTTGATTTATGTGGACGCGGCTTCCGCTAAACGAGCCGAAGATGCATTAGCGTTACTACGTAAATCCCTAGGCTCATTGCCAGTTATTCCACTCGCCTTTGCAAATGACGCATCGCTAGTTATGACAAACTGGGTAAATGAAGCACCTGATTGGCTAACCGTGCTGGAAGAAGCCGAATTGACGGGGTTAAAAGAAGATGGCATAGCTAAATTTAAGCGACAATATTTAGATAGCAACGAAATTTACTCATTACTTGAGGCGGGAAAAGTGGTAACAAAAATCGCTCTAGAATGGGAAGGGAATTTAAGTTTTGTACTTTGTGATGATGGCACACTCAAACGCCTTAAATTTGCTGATGAAATCAAAGAGAAAAATGATGACATTGCCAAAGAAGATATTGCTCAATGCTTTGACGCGGATTTTTTATTAATGGCTGCAACCATTTCAGAATTAACTAAGAGATTGCTCAATGAATTTGGTGGAGAAAAGGAAAGCATATGAAGATTATAAAACGATTAGCTGAACGAGTGCTTAGAGATGATTTTATTTACCTCGAAAGAAAAGTTGCAGAAAAAGTTAGTGAATTAAGTAAAGAATATCAGAAGATAATTGAAGAGCGAGATAAAACTATTGTTGGCTTGCGAACAATTATCGAAAATCAAAAAGCAGATATTCTTAAATTAAGAAAGAAAGTAAAAAAAAGACCGTATTTTAAGCAAAAAAACATAACAAGGAGAATAAACAATGACTTTTAAAATTGAATCAGGGTGGTTTTTATTAGCTTTACTTTTAATTGCTACATCACTTGTTTTTCTAACTGTTAATTCTTTGGATATAGGTAATGCTTATATTAAGCAAGCCAAGGCTGGTAAAGATAATTTCGGCCTTATTTTTGCTTGGGCTTATTATGTGGTTGCCTTTATTTTTGATTACTTAACGAGGCTATTAGGCTGGCTTGCTCTCTTATTTTTTTGCGCTTCTGTATTTGGGTATCGCGTTGAGATAAGTTCACACAAGCCAGAGAAAGAAATACAAGAAGCTCATAAAAAACACACTGAACATTTCACAGGAAAGCAAGTGGAGAAATAAAATGCACCCAGAGCTTATTGTTTGTGCTGCCATTAAATTTATTGAGCGAAACCAAAAAGAGATTAACTTAGGTAGAAAAGGTACTGAATTAATTATTCCTATGGTTCGTCATTATTCACCTGATGGCAGAGATGTTATTGAAATCCTTGAAAATAAAGAACTTGCAGAAGTTGAACAAGGATTTCTTACTAATAAAAGTCGGTTTGTAGATAGAAAAGAAGCATTAAAAATCGCAAAAAATAATAATCAAATTAAATTTGATATTGGTTATGAACCAGATAAATTATATTCAGAAATGCTTTATTAATTATAGGAGTAATAAAGATGAAACCATTTGATTTAGAAAAAGCCTTAGCAGGCGAGCCAGTTAAATTAAAAAATGGATATAAAGCATTTATTAAACTGGATTTAAACAGTGAAGCTAAAAATATAGATAAATCTTATATTGGGTTATTAGATTTATTCGGATATTACACACACGAAAATATTATTATCCCTTGTAGATGGTATTCAGATACTCTGAATGCGAGTACAGACGAAGCAGGATTAACTATTGCGGGAATGTGGGAAGATCCGAAACGTTATGTGAACGGTATCGAAGTTCCTGAACCAGTAACGTTAAATACTTGGGAAAATGGTAGAAAATACTGGTATGTAAGGTTTACCGCACCTGAATGTGTGCAAGATGACCCATTTTATAAATACAGTAAAAGAGATGAGCGAATGATTTCACAAGGGGTAGTTTTTAAAACTAAGAAAGGTGCAACAGCAATGGCTAAAGCATTGTTAAATTATAACGTAGAGTATAAAAATGATGATAACGCCTATGCTAATAATGGTTGGATTGATATAAATAAACAACTCCCACCACTAGGAACCAAAGTGATTGGTAGATGTGTTATAGATGGTAAAGTGTTAATACTTATTATTGTAAAAAAGCTTGTCGGTAGTGAGTATTGGTTTTCACCCGTTAATATTTACGGTACATTTGATGATAAAGCGGTTGATGTCACGCACTGGCAGCCACTACCAAAACTACCACAAGCCTAACCTAGCAAGTTAGGCTTTTTATTTGACACCGCCCAAACTTCAGATTAAGATAACCGCACTTCCAAGCCGTTTTTTAACGGCTTTTTTTGTACCTTAAAATGATAAAAAATAGGAGAGCACTAATGATTACATATCAAGATCTGTGCAAACAGCACCAACAATTCAACCATATTTTGATTGAACGTCGCGCGATATTAAGAGAACAAATTCGGCAATTACGTTTAGCCTTAGCAATGGATTTAGGGCTAACAGAAAAATATTATAAAAAACAACTTAACGACCCAAGCCCAACAGAACCTTACGTCAGAGTAACCGATAGCGATGGAGCCCCAACTGAGTCACATCAACTTAAAGCAGAATATGATGAATTACATAATCCAAGCATTACTTTTGGTTTATCTTTAGCGCTCGAAGAAAGTGCAATAACCTACCCGAAGAAGCCTGTTAGATTGGTTATTACAGCCTATTATCTTTCAGAAAATACCATAAGATTTGTTTTTCCGAATATTGACGACACACCAGCTTTCGGAATTAATATTGATGATGACAAGCAAAGTAAGTTTTCAGTAGTTATTGAGGCTTATAAACAACTTGTTATGAAAACTTTTACAATCTAATTGACAACCACCGCCCTTTAATTTAGGATATCCCCACTTTCAAACGAAAGTCGGGATTGGTCGCACGTTAGCGGCTTTTTTTGTATCTAAAGGGATAGAATATGAAAGTGAGCAAAGAAAATCAGGAATGGATTAAACAATACGCCCAAATTCACCAACTCACCGAAGAAGAAGCTGTGAATAAATTAATTGGTGAAGTGCGTGATACACAAGAAACAGCGCGCCAAAATATGCAAAAGGAAATCATTGAAAGACTGCCAAATTTAAATTTTGAACAAATGCGAGAAGTTCGCCAGCTTATCGAACGACTTTACCCAACATTTTTTCAAGTTTTATCACAAGCATCAAAAAATAATCCCTAAATCCCACTTTACAAGGTGGGATTTTTATTTTACTATTCCGCTAACGGTGCTCAACACACCTTGACCTAAAGCGGAATGAACCGCATTTAAAGTGCGGTATTTTTTTATCCTGATTTTATGATCGGGTGGCGTTTCGTACATACAATACCGTAAGGAAAAACGAAAGGCTGACTTTAGGCAGTGTTGAAGCACCCGATCGCCCTATCTCAACAGTAGGGAAATATAAAATACCTAAAGGATAAAAAAATTATGTCAAATCAAACCTCAACTTTCGATTTCAAATCAACCCCTGTTCGTATAGAACTTTTCAAAAATGAACCGCACTTTTGCTTAACTGATGTATGCCTTGCCCTTAACATAAGTAACGCAAATGCAAGCCGTTTTAAATTTAATGAAGCTGGTGTACATAAAATGTATATCAGCTTTCCAAGTGGCAAAAAAGAAGTAACTTTCATCAATGAACCTAATTTATATCGGATCATTTTCAGATCAAATAAAGCCGAAGCGATCGAGTTCCAAAACTGGGTATTTGAAGAAGTCTTACCGCAGATTAGAAAAACAGGTAAGTACAGTTTAGAACAGCAACAACTCGCCCTACCCGAACCAGAGAAAACATACACCTTTGAGTTCACCGAGTACGAACTCGAACAACTCGCTTGGCTTTGGTTCAGCCACGAACGAATGAACACCTTACTTGCTGACCTTTACGAACCGCTCAATGCACTTGGATCAACTTTCAGCAGCAGCGTGTACAGCCACGCTCACGAATATCACCGCCACCACAAAGAAAGCCAAGCCACAATGCAACGCTTGATTGAGCCATTCAAACAATCCACCAAACTCAACTGGCAAAGAGTGATACCCAAAATCACCCCAACAAGAAATTATCTCGATTTCTAAAATTTAACCAAAACCGACCGCACTTCCCTGTGAACCGTGTGGCGGTTTTGCTTACCTCAAATTCAGCAAAAAGGTGAAAATATGTTCAGAATTTTAATGATTATCGGCTTGTTGTGGTGTGCGTATGAACTTGATTTGAGGGCTGACTGCGATGGGCATTATTGCGGAACAGCCACAGATTTAATCACAAAAAATTAACTCAACCCAAGCCTACGTTGTAGGCTTTTTTATTAGGAAACCCTATGGAAAAACTCACCAAATCCAAAGCGAGGGTAAGAGCGTTTGGCGAGGTGTACACACCTCAAAAACTGGTGCAAAAAATGACCGCACTTTTACCCGAAGAGAGCTTTGAGCCTGAAAAGAAAATCCTCGAACCCAGCTGTGGCACGGGGAATTTTTTATACGACATTCTAAACCGCAAGCTGTGCAAAATCCTCGTAGGTCCAAAGCACCCTTATTACAAAGTGCTGAATATGTATCAAGCACTAGCGAGCGTTTACGGCGTAGATATTCAACTTGATAACGTGATTGAATGCCAATCTCGCCTCAAATCCCTATTTTACGAATGCCTCGCAATGTTGCACGTTAAGCCCTTTGACTATTTTGTCGATCACGTCTTAATTAACAACATCAGACTAGGAAACGCCCTTGAGGACGCATTCACCTTTATTGATGTCGAGATCGTTTTCAAAGGTCGTGATATTGGCATTAAGGTAGAGAAAGATAGTTTTTTGCTTAGCGAATATGAATGCCATTTGCAACAGAACACCTCTCAACTCCAAGCCGTGCGATTGCTGGCATTTGAAGATGAGATAGGGATTACCAGAAATGCAACCTAAGGCTAAAAAGCCTATTTTATTGGAGGGAATATGGAAGAAACCCTAACAATTTCAGAGGTCGCCAGTAAACTCAAAATGAGCTATGGAGCAGTTTATGCTCATCGCTTTCATTGGGGATTTTTTCAAATGGAAGGATCACGGGTATGGCGAGTCAGTAAAACAACGCTTGATCAAAAACGGCAAAAAACGCACAATGTTTGCCGATTAGACGATCAGGTCGGCGATAAGGAGAAATTATGCCGATCAGAAAAAATGAATTCGGTGTATGGCAGATCGATATTACCACACCGAGCGGCCAGAGAATTAGACGCTCTGCTCAAACAACTAAAAAACAATTAGCCCAAGAGCTACACGACAAGCTAAAACACGAATATTGGCAAGTCGAACAGCTCAATAAAAAGCCTGAAAGAACCATCGAGGAAGCCCTTGTGCGGTTTCTTGAGTCGTCAAAAGGGCAAAAAAATCTCAATGCCAAAATCCGCCATACGGAATATTGGCGATCTGTGCTGGCAGGGCGAACGCTTAGCTCTTTAACAACTGATGATATTGTCAATAATCTCCCCACCCACAAAATCAGTACGGGAGAAAAACTATCATTATCCACACAAAACCGCTACCGTAGCTCTATAATGCGAGTGTTATCGCTTGCACAAAAAGCAGGCTGGATCGACCATATCCCTTATGTACCACGCAATGCAGAGCCAAAAGTCAGGGTAAGATGGATCACACAAACGCAAGCCCTGAACTTGATCAACGCATTGCAATTAGAGTGGATGAAAGACGTTTGCACTTTTGCATTAGCAACAGGAGCAAGAATGACTGAAATTTTATCGCTGACCTGGGATAAAATAGATCTTTCTCGCAATATTGCCATTGTCAGTAGCGATGTTGCCAAATCAGGGCGTGCAAGATCCTTATTGCTCGGCAAAGATGCCTTAGCCGTAATCGAAAAACGGCAATCCCAACGCCTCTCTCGTTATGTGTTCCACCGTGGACGAGATAAGCAAATCAAAGAAATTAGCTATCCTGATTTTAATCAGGCACTTAAAAAGTGCAACATCAGTGATTTTCGATTTCACGATTTACGCCACACTTGGGCAAGTTGGCACGTTCAAAATGGCACACCATTGATGGTTTTAAAAGAGCTAGGCGGTTGGGAAACACTTGAGATGGTAAAACGCTATGCCCATCTTAATGCCGACCATTTACTGAGCTACGCAAATCACGTCAAACTTACGTCAAAGTGCATTTTAGACACTACAAAACTTGACGCTGAAAATGATATTTTGGAGGGAGAGCCAGAAAAGAAAAAAGCCGTAAGTTACTGATTTGAAAGGATTAACTTACGACTTAATACTAAATCCTTAATGGTGCCCGAGGGCGGACTTGAACCGCCACGACTCGAAAGTCGAGGGATTTTAAATCCCTTGTGTCTACCGATTTCACCACTCGGGCTGAGTGATATTGCTGACTGCGGTTGCATTATGGAGGCGTGTCCCGGAGTCGAACCGAGCTACATGGATTTGCAATCCAGTGCATAACCGCTTTGCTAACACGCCGTAGCGTAAATTGGAGCGGGAAACGAGGCTCGAACTCGCGACCCCGACCTTGGCAAGGTCGTGCTCTACCAACTGAGCTATTCCCGCTTTCGCTGCAACACATTCGCTGTCAGTGGCGTGCATTTTACTGACTTATAAAAATCTGTCAATGCTGTAAATTAAAAATTTTATTTAATCGCACAAAAAAAGCTCACAACGAAATCATTCTGCTAAAATAATGGCGTTTTGCGTTTATTTTTAATGCAACATATTTTTTCACGCTCGCCTCTTAATTTGTTTAAAGATAAAATCTACTTTAAAGCCTTATCGCTTTATGCCAAAATGAAACTAATTTCTATCCGTACTTTCTATTTCATTGAGATTAAAAGTGCGGTCAGTTTTTTTGTATTTTTTGAGGATTTTATGACACAACAATACCATATCGAAACTCTACTCGCACAAGCAGGAAATCGCACAGATGAACGCACTGGCGCGGTTTCCACGCCTATTTTCCTTTCCACTGCTTACGGGCATCACGGTATCGGAGAAAGTACAGGTTTTGATTACACCAGAACGAAAAATCCAACACGCACAGTTTTAGAAGAAACCATCGCCAAATTAGAAGGAGGTGAACGCGGTTTTGCTTGTGCCTCAGGAATGGCGTCAATTCAATTGATTATGCAATTATTTGCTTCCCCCGATGAATGGATTGTATCGAGCGATGTATATGGTGGTACTTATCGTTTATTGGATTTTGCTTATAAAAATACCCACGGAGTAAAACCCGTTTACGTGAATACTGCTTCATTAGAAGCGATCGAGCAAGCGATCACACCAAATACCAAAGCGATTTTTGTGGAAACGCCATCAAATCCGTTAATGGAAGAATGTGATGTGCCAGCCATTGCAAAATTGGCGAAAAAGCACAATTTATTACTCATTGTAGATAATACATTCTTAACGCCGGTGCTATTCCGTCCTTTGGAATGTGGCGCGGATATTGTGATCCACAGCGGAACAAAATATATCGCAGGGCATAATGATGCCTTAGTGGGCTTGGTGGTTGCTAATGGGCAGGAACTTTGTGATCGTCTATTCTATATTCAAAATGGTGCGGGTGCAGTGCTTTCGCCATTTGATAGCTTTTTGACGATTCGTGGAATGAAAACCTTGGCATTGCGTATGGAACGTCATCAAAAAAATGCACAAGAACTCGCGAAATTCCTTGCTGAACAGCCACAAGTGAAAGATGTACTTTATCCAAATAAAGGGGGAATGCTCTCTTTCCGTTTGCAAGATGAGGCTTGGGTAAATCCGTTCTTAAAAGCCATTAAATTGATTACTTTTGCGGAAAGTTTAGGTGGCACAGAAAGTTTCATCACCTATCCAGCTACGCAAACCCATATGGATATTCCCGAAGCGGAGCGTATTGCCCGTGGCGTGTGCAACTGTCTGTTGCGTTTTTCTGTAGGCTTGGAAGACGTGGAAGATCTGAAAGCCGATCTCCGCCAAGCCTTTGCTCAATTAAAATAGTGAAATGAGAGGCAACGATGAAAATTGCAGTATATAGTACGAAAAATTACGATCGCAAATATTTTGAACTGGTGAATGTGAAATACGGCTTTGATCTGGAGTTTTTCGATTTTATGCTCAACGAATCCACCGCAAAAATGGCAGAGCATTGCGATGTGGTGTGTATTTTCGTGAATGATGACGGCAGCCGAAAAGTGTTGGAAAAACTTGCCGCACTTGGCGTCAAAATGGTGGCATTGCGTTGTGCGGGCTTTAATAATGTGGATTTAAAAGCCGCACAAGATCTTGGTATTAAAGTGGTGCGTGTACCCGCCTATTCCCCTGAAGCGGTAGCAGAACATACCGTTGGCTTAATGCTCACCCTAAACCGCAAAATCCACCGTGCTTATCAACGCACTCGTGAAGCGAATTTTTCCCTTGAGGGATTATCTGGCTTCAATATGCACGGGCGAACAGTTGGCGTGATCGGCACAGGGAAAATCGGCATTGCCGTAATGCGTATATTAAAAGGCTTTGGAATGCATATTTTGGCTTACGATCCATTTAAAAATCCTGTTGCGGAAGAATTGGGTACAGAATATGTTTCGCTTGATGAATTATATGCCAGATCGCAAATTATTACTCTGCACTGCCCTGCTACGCCTGAAAACTATCATCTGCTTAATCGCGATGCTTTTGCCAAAATGCGTGATGGGGTGATGATTATTAACACCAGCCGCGGTACGCTTATTGATACCCAAGCGGCTATTGATGCCTTAAAACAGCGTAAAATCGGGGCGTTAGGAATGGACGTGTACGAAAACGAGCGGGATCTTTTCTTTGAAGACAAGTCAAATGAAGTAATTCAAGATGATGTTTTCCGCCGTTTATCTTCGTGCCATAACGTGTTGCTTACAGGACATCAAGCCTTCTTAACGGAGGAAGCACTAACCAGTATTTCTAACGTAACCTTAGAAAATATTTACAGCCTAAAAACAGGCAAACCTTGTCCAAACTTGGTACAGCCCTCTTAACTTTTAGCAATTGTACCGATTAGTGTTGTAACCTTGATTTTATGCTATGATAACCACATATTAGTGAAATCGCCAAAATGGCAAACTATAAAAATAAGGAAAATAAAATGAGTGAAGTATTACATACCACCGATGCAACTTTTGATGCTGACGTGTTAAGATCTGATGTCCCTGTATTATTAGATTTCTGGGCCCCTTGGTGTGGTCCTTGCCGTATGATCGGTCCTATCTTAGACGAACTTGCAACAGAACTTGGCGACAATGTGAAGATTGTAAAAATCAACATTGACGAAAATCAATCCACGCCTGCACAGTTTGGTGTTCGTAGTATTCCAACTTTAATGATGTTTAAAGAAGGAAAAGCCGTAGCAACCCAAGTGGGTGCATTACCTAAAAATCAATTAGCCACATTCATTGCTCAAAATAGTTAAGTCTAATATGTGATCTGTCCCTAAAAAGTTAGATGACATTTTAATTCAAGGACTGAGTTCTATATTCCAGCGGACTCAGTCCTTTTCACTTCATTTGAATACACTCATTATTGTAGTCGCGAATCCACTCGTGAATCACTTATTAAGGCTGTTCATATGATTAAATTTGGCAATCCAGCGATTTAACATTTTTTCGGTAAGTTGAAAATACTGGCGAGTAAGTGAACGATTTTTTCCATTTTGAAGATAAAAGTCGAGCAGTTACTGTTTGAAACGTTGAGTACATTAGTCATAAAAAAATCTGCCCTTAATCAGTTGGTTGTTTAGTCCAACTTTTGGGGGCAGATCATTTTTTAAGGATTTTTTTCTTAATTAATCATTGGAATAATACAACTTCCCAATCTCGATTTTTTGCCTACCGTTGGCTTCCCGCCAGCGGTTGGTATCGCGTAAAGAGTACACACAGCCACAATATTCTTGTTGGTAGAAACGTTCGCGTTTGCTGATTTCGATCATTCGCTGTGAACCACCGCCTTTACGCCAGTTGTAGTCCCAATATTCTACATCGTCATATTTCGCTGCGGCACGGTGTCCGCAGCCGTTAATTTGGTTCATATCTTTCCAGCGTGAAATGCCTAAGCAACTGGTAAATACGGGGAAGCCGTTTTCGTGTGCGTATTGTGCGGCTTTTTCAAAACGCATATCAAAGCACATTGTGCAACGAATGCCACGTTCTGGCTCATCTTCCATTCCTTTAGCTCGGTCGAACCAATTTTGGCGGTCGTAGTCAGCATCAATAAATGGAATACCAAATTTTTCCGCAAAACGAATGTTTTCTTCTTTGCGGATTAAATATTCTTTCAGCGGATGAATGTTGGGATTGTAAAAATAAATGGTAAATTCAATGCCAGAGGCCAAAATCGCTTCCATCACTTCCCCCGAACAAGGGGCACAGCAAGAATGGAGCAATAGTTTTTGGTGTCCGTTTGGTAGGGTTAATTTTTCACGCACAAAAGGGGCATTCGGATCTTTTTGTGCTTTACGTGAAGTGCGGTGCGATTTTTGCGAAAATTCCACCGCACTTTTGTTGGTTTCGTGATTAGTTTGTTGTTCCATAATAAATAATAGCTAAAAATAAAATTAGGTTGTTCTATCCACTGATAAATAAGCCAAAGAAATCAGTGCTTGTTTATACTCACTTTCAGGCAAAATAGCAATGGCATCAATGGCTTTTTGTGCCTCTTGTTCTGCTCTTTTGATAGTGTAGGTGAGCGAGCCTTGTTGTGCCATTATGGCAAGCACGTCATTTAAAATATCACGTTGCCCACCTTGTTCAATAGCATTGCGAATGAGCTGACGCTGGGTTTCATCGCCGTTGTGCATTGCGTGTAATAAAGGCAAGGTTGGTTTGCCTTCGGCTAAATCATCGCCGATATTTTTGCCTAAGGTTTGGGCATTGGCTTGATAATCCAGCACATCATCAATAAGTTGAAACGCTGTGCCTAAATAGCGTCCGTACTGTTGTAATGCAAACTCTTGCGCTTCGCTCGCCCCTGCCACAATGGCGGAACATTGGGTAGCAGCCTCAAATAAACGTGCGGTTTTGCTATAAATAACACGCATATAGCTTTCTTCTGTGGTGTCAGGGTCGTTCATATTCATTAATTGTTGCACTTCCCCTTCCGCAATCACATTGGTAGCATCGGACATTATTTTTAGAATTTTCAGCGAGTTAGTATCCGTCATTAGCTGAAAAGAGCGAGTATAAATGTAATCACCTACTAACACGCTGGCCGCATTGCCAAATTCACTATTGGCGGTTGGCTTGCCACGACGCATTTCTGATTCATCAACCACATCATCGTGTAATAAGGTGGCGGTATGGGTAAATTCAATGAACGTTGCACAGGTGATATGCTGTGTCCCCTGATACCCCAACGCTTTTGCCGCAAGCACAGAGAGCATTGGCCGAATGCGTTTCCCACCGCTTTGAATGAGGTAGTAGCCTAACTGATTAATCAACGAAACATCGGAGTTTAATTGTGCCAAAATGGTGGCATTCACTTGTTGCATATCCTCGCTAATTAACGCTTGGATTGCCTTAATATCCATAAGTTTGCTTTTCTCTATCATTGCGAACGTTCATTATTATCTTAAAAGTGCGGTTGATTTTACCTGATTTTCTTCGCTTTCTGAAATCAATCACGCATAAATCTAACTTTTTTTATTTTATTGCAAATAAATTCTTGCTATCGGCATTGTTTTTCCGTAGAATTCGCGACCTATTTATATGAATTTTGATGTGCGAAATGACTTAAACATTAAAGCACAATATCTAGCGGAGTATTTATGTACGCAGTTTTCCAAAGTGGCGGTAAACAACACCGAGTAAGCGAAGGTCAAGTTGTTCGTTTAGAAAAACTTGAAATTTCAACTGGCGAAAGCGTTGAATTCCACTCAGTGTTAATGGTCGTTAATGGTGAAGATGTTAAAATTGGTGCGCCAGTTGTAGCTGGTACGAAAGTAGTGGCTGAAGTGGTTTCACACGGTCGTGGCGATAAAGTAAAAATCGTTAAATTCCGTCGTCGTAAACACAGTCGTAAACAACAAGGTCATCGTCAGTGGTTCACAGAAGTGAAAATCACTGGGATTCAAGCATAATTTCAGAGGAGATCAAGTAGATGGCAACTAAAAAAGCTGGTGGTTCAACTCGTAACGGTCGTGATTCTGAAGCTAAACGCCTTGGTGTTAAACGCTTCGGTGGCGAATCAGTATTAGCAGGTAGCATTATCGTTCGTCAGCGTGGTACAAAATTCCACGCTGGTGCTAACGTAGGTATGGGTAGAGACCACACTTTATTCGCAACTGCTGATGGTAAAGTAAAATTTGAAGTGAAAGGCGAGAAAAATCGCAAATACGTTAGTATCATCGCTGACTAATTTTACAAATAGACAGAATAAAATGCCTCACAGTTTCGTGAGGCTTTTTTTTATTTATACTCATTCAATCTTAATGAAATCCTAATTTAACCTATTCAACGTGCTGGCATACTTGGCATAGCAACTTGAAATTACGCAAAGATCCCATATTAAGGAGGAAATGTAATGAAACAACAGCCCTTACTTGGATTTACATTTGCCTTAATCACCGCGATGGCGTGGGGATCATTACCCATTGCACTAAAACAAGTGGTGAGTGTAATGAGTCCACAAACCATTGTTTGGTATCGCTTTATTGTGGCAAGCCTTGCTTTAGTCCTTTTGCTTGGCGTAACGAAAAAATTACCGAAATTATCCGAATTTAATAAATACTATGTCGGGCTGCTCGTGTTTGGCATTATTGGGCTAGCGGGAAATTTCTCATTATTTAACACCGCACTTAAATTTGCCGAACCCTCAGTAACGCAAATATTTATCCATTTGTCTTCCTTTGCAATGTTACTTTGCGGTGTGGTGATTTTCAAAGAAAGGCTGGGCTTGCACCAAAAAATCGGTTTAGGAATTTTAATCGTCGGACTGGGGCTGTTTTTTAATAATAAATTTGATCAGTTTACTCATCTGAATAATTACCTAATTGGGATTTTACTGAGCATTTGTGCCGCACTCATTTGGGTAGCTTATGGGCTTGCACAAAAACTGATGTTACGCAAATTCACTGCACAACAAATTCTGTTGATGTTTTATTTCGGCTGTGCCGTCCTCTTTACGCCTTTCGCTGAATTTAATCAAGTGAAAGAACTAAACGGCTTAACGCTAATTTGCTTTATTTACTGTTGTTTAAACACATTAATCGGCTACGGTGCTTACGCCGAAGCCTTAAATCGTTGGGAAGTGGCGAAAGTCAGTGTGGTGGTAACCCTCGTCCCTTTATTTACTATTTTATTTTCCCATTTGCTGCATCTTCTTGACGCACAAGATTTTGCCGCACCAGAACTTAATAGCCTAAGCTATATCGGAGCGTTGGTCGTCGTGCTTGGTGCGATGTTCTCAGCAATTGGACACAAATTTATAAAGAATCATAACTAGGAGAAACAATGAAATTTATTGATGAAGCCTTAATTCGCGTTGAGGCGGGCGATGGCGGGAATGGCTGTGTGAGCTTCCGCCGCGAAAAATTTATCCCTAAAGGGGGACCTGACGGTGGTGATGGCGGAGATGGTGGCGATGTGTATTTAATCGCCGATGAAAATCTGAATACCCTCGTGGACTACCGTTTTGAAAAGCGTTTTGCCGCTGAACGTGGTGAAAATGGTCGCAGCTCAGATTGCACAGGTCGCCGCGGTAAAGACATCACCCTACGCGTACCAGTGGGAACAAGAGCCATTGATAACGATACCAAAGAAGTGTTGGGCGATTTAACCAAACACGGGGCAAAAATGTTGATTGCCAAAGGTGGCTATCACGGTTTAGGCAATGCCCGTTTTAAATCTTCCGTAAACCGAGCACCACGGCAAAAAACCAACGGCACAGCGGGCGAAAAACGTGATTTGTTATTGGAATTAATGTTGCTCGCTGATGTGGGTATGCTTGGCTTGCCGAATGCAGGAAAATCTACCTTTATTCGTGCTGTTTCCGCAGCCAAGCCGAAAGTGGCAGATTACCCATTCACCACCCTTGTGCCAAGTTTGGGCGTAGCTCGGGTTGATGAAAACCGCAGCTTTGTGATTGCGGATATTCCGGGTTTAATAGAAGGTGCGTCTGAAGGGGCTGGCTTAGGTATTCGTTTCTTAAAACATTTAGAGCGTTGTCGCGTCCTCATTCACCTTGTGGACATCAACCCAATTGATGGTAGCGATCCTGCGGATAACATTGCCATTATTGAAAGCGAGCTTTTCCAATATAGCGAAAAACTTGCCGATAAAACCCAATGGCTCGTGTTTAACAAAATCGACACAATGTCCGATGAAGAAGCGCACGAGCGAGCAAAAGAAATCCTTGAACGTTTAGGTTGGGAGGGCGATTATTACCTCATTTCCGCTGCGACAGGAAAAAATGTGCCAGCACTCTGCCGTGATATTATGGATTATTTAGACGCTCACCCAAGAGAGGAAGAAAAGCAACCAGAGAACCCAGAAGAAGTGAAGTTCAAATGGGATGACTATCATCAAGAACAACTTGCTGAACATCAATTTGATGAAGACGATGAAGATTGGGATGATTGGTCGGAAGACGATGAGGAAGGGGTAGAAATTATCTATAAACCTTAACCGTAAAAGATCAGACTTAATCTGACAATTCACTATAAAAAGTGAGCGTTTCCCCGTTTAGAATATGAATGTTCAAATCAATCTAAACAAAAAAGGAAACGCTCAAGTTTTATTCTAACAATATCTCATCATTATATCCTATCATACCAAAAGCATTTTTATTCCGTGATTTCATATCTGCATGAATATCTTTCGGCACTTCTGCTTCTAAGTATTGGTTAAATATATCCGCAATAAAATGGCATAATTAATTCTGTGATACCATTCTTTCATCTCTAAACTATATAACGCTTGGGGAAGTGCTTTCCTTTACCCATTTAAGATTGCTGGTATCAAGGTTCGAGTTTTCAGGATTTTTCACCACCTTGCCCATGCCTTCTTCCTCAAAATGCCCTTCTTGATGGCTCATTCCAAAACTCGCCGCACCGCTCATCGCTTGGCTTGAAGAGCGGTTTTGAATGTCTTCCGCTGTGAGCTGATTGGTGGCAAGTTCGCTGTTCTCTCCGTTTTGGCTTGCAATCGCCCCGCCTTTGAGGTGAACCTGATTGGCATTGATGTGATAGCCGCCTTCTTCCGCAAACAAGCCTGATTGTTCGCTCACTTGGCGATAGTTTTCGCTGGCTCGGTCAGCACTGAAGCCCAAATTGCCACCCCACGCATTGCCGATGCTGATACTCACACTCAAGCCTGCTTGGCTGCTTTTGCTTTTGAGTGTTTGCACATCTTGCAGGCTTTCAATATGTAGTTTTCCGCCTACATTGGCATCAATGCGGTTTGCTTTGGCGGTTGCCCCTTGCAGGGTTAAATTGTTCTGCGTGTTGAAGGTTATCTGTTCACTGTCTAAATGGCTGTTGTGGTAAATGGTGCGTTCCGCGTCCATTTTTTGACTACCGCCGCCCACGGTAGCATACACCCCCACGCCCGTTTGTGGACCCGCTTGAGCGAACATGCCCACTTCAACACCCACATTTTGCCATCGCATTTTTATATCTAATAATATTTAAAAATTTCAATATCAATTTTCAAATATTATTTTTTCTCCATCAGGTATATTTTCTAATGTTTTTTTTATTTCTATTTTCTTCTCTAATCCATATTTCATAGTTTTTTTTACTAAGTTTTCATGCTTATACTCTCCTCCTAAAATAAATGGAATTTTAGGAAGGAGTATTTCTTTTGAAGTAATTACTCCATTTTTTATTTGCCATTCTTTTGCTAAAGAATAAGCAGTAAAATAGTTATAATCTAGTAGGAGAGTTTTAGCGAATTGTTCTAAATCCTCTCCCATAAACTCAAAATTCCCTGTTTCAAAATCATATTTAAAGAATAAGTCGTTCTTCAAGCAAAAACCGTCTCCAATTATATTGTCTGCAAAGAAAAAAGTATCTTTGTCTATATTTCTCCTCATAAAATCATCCCATCCTAATATATTTCTAAAACCAATTTCTTTCCAGCAGCAAATCCTTAATGCCCCTTCAAAAGACTGATAGCTATTAAACTCATTAAATAGCATTTTGATTTTTTGTGGGATATTTAGTGAAATATCTGGTTTATTACTTATAGGTTTAGATATTTCTAATAATTTTTTAGTGTAATTCATATTACTCCCTAATTTCTATTTTGATTTTATCACCATCGTTAAATTTTCTACATTGAATACCAATACAGCTTCCTGTACCTCTATTATCAGATGGAGAAATATAGCGTATAGAAGAATTTTTTCCTCCTTCAGCAAACATTGCAGGTGGATATTCATCTCTATCAAATCCTTTTTTGGCAGGAATATTTGATAATGCTTCTCTTCTTCTCTTAGCAGCCCCCTTACGATCTATGGTAAGAATATTAGGGTGCCCTTTATTTATAGCATCATTAATATGTGTTGCAGTTTCTGGATATTTAGCTTTTGAAACCGTAATAATACCATTGACTTTAATATCTCCATATTCCGTAACATTACCAACAACAGGCAATTTACTATTCGCATTCGCGTTGGATAATTTAAATTTACCTAAACTATCTTTTGTTATTAAACCTGTTCCGCCTATTGCTGCACCTAATTCTATTGCACTCAATCCAATTTTTGTGCCACTTGACAACTGATTAAAGCTGTTTGCATTTTCTTGCTCAACTAGTGTTGATAATAGAATTCGATTATTCTCATTCAGATTATTTGGATAAGGTACTGTCATTCGACTAAAGAAACCTAGGTTGCGTTCAACTTCTTCTGCTCCCGCATTCATTTGATATAAATGCCCTGACTCGCAGAGAACATTTCCGTTACAAGCTAGCAATTTCTGACGATTTTCCGCACTGATTTTTTGGTATTTCTCAATAATCGGTTTTGTATCTCGCCCTTCTTTTTGGGCCTTCTCCAATTCTTGAATAAAATGCTCTACATCTAGGCTACTAAGGTAGTTATTCCCCACCGCCCTCTTCCCAATCCCCCCTAATGATGCGGCGTTGAGAATGCCAACTGTATTATTCCTTGAGCCTGTTTGTTGAGCGGTTAAGCCTGAAGCCACTGCCCCATAAGGGCAGTTACAGTTTGGCATTCGTCATTGTGGAGAAATAATAGCATCTGCGAATACACAATAATCAAAATTTTACCTAACTAGAGCATTGATGTGAGTTATATGTATATTTTAAAACAGTATTAATATCATTATTATATATCTCAATTAAATTGCCATCTTTGCAGTAATAATTAGAATTAACTTTTAAATAATTATACTTTTCTAAGAATTCTTCATATCTTTCTTTATCCCCTGAGAAAGTGATAACTATTTTATAATATTTAAACCCATCTATATCTATTATATTCTTTGATAATCCCTCTTTGTTAAGTTGATATAGTAGTCTTTGACCTGCTTGAGATTTATATTCTAGACTTCTACTTTCTTGACTACAAGAATGAAATGAAGTAATCATAAAAAATACTATTAGAAAAAATAATCCCATAAAGCCATTTATCTTTACCATTTTTTCATTACCTCTCCACCAAAAGAATATCCACCTCCTAAACCAATTCCTATTGTTTGGTGAGTTTCTGTAGTAACACTTGTAGGTAAAGTTGAACCACCACTAACACAATAAATACTATAACAAGCCTTTCCACCAATACTAGCTCCTTCAAGAACATTATTAATTGAAGAACCAATATTCCTAATTTCATTAGAACTTAAAGTTGGGATCCAGCCTAGCTCAACCCCCAAACCTAATTTAAAATTAGATATTGGATCCGAAATAATAGATAGTGTTGGAGTTTGAGAATAAAAAAGATCTCCTGTTCTTGTATTTATGGCAATTTTTCCACCAAATTTATAGATCCCTCCCTCTATTGCAACATAATGAGGAATAGCAGCTTCTTTAGCTTCTGCATCCAATTCATCAGCCAGATCTTTTCCTTTAGCTCTTTCTGCCATATCATTTAGTTGAGTTGGGGTATAATTAAAGAAATTATTATTTTCCACCGCCCTCTTAGCCGTCTCAGCTCCAGCCACACCACTAAGGAAACTTCCGCCTTGCTTTTCACTACTGCCGTTTGCGTTAGCCGTAAATGCCCCCGCTAAGCCGCCTGCCAGTTGGCTTAGGCTGCTGATGGTTTCTTTTTCACTTGCCGTGAGTTCACTCGGGGCTTTGTTGTATAGGGCTTTGGTGAGATATTGTGCTGTCGCTTCCCCTGTTACGCCCGCCATCGCACCGGTGAGAGGGTCTTTCCCCGTAACTTGAAATTCCACCGCAGAAAGCAACGCGTGAGCCATGAGGTTGGCGGCTTTTTCTTTTGTGCTGTCGCCCTCTGTGAGCTTGTGAATTTCTCGGTTGAGGTAAGGCGAGGCAAGAGCGGTGATTGCCCCTGCTTTGTCCTGTTGCACCGCACTTTGTAATGCCGCCGTGACTGCCCGAATCGCCATCCCTTTTTCACTGCCTAGCCCAAATTCTTGGTCTAACTGCTGTTGTAAGGCTTGCATTTGGTTGCTTAAGGCTTTCGCTTGTGGGCTGTCTTTGCCGTATCTTTCTTCCGCTTGGAATTTTTCTAAACTCAGTTTATTCAACGCTTCGCGTTTTTGTTTGGATTGCGATGTTTTGGCTTATGGCTGATTTCGTGTGGCTTCGACTGCTCTCGTGCCTATTCCCCAATAAACTCAAGGCACTGCTAAGGGCTTGCATTGGGTTGATGCCGCCACTTCCCGCACTGATGCTCGCACTTTCCGTTTGGGGCTGTCCTAGATAACAACTAAAAAATCTATTTAGGTTAGAATGAACCAATGAGAAAAAGTCGTCTAAGTCAGCACAAACAAAATAAACTCATTGAGCTATTTGTTGCAGGTGTTACTGCAAGGACAGCAGCAGAGTTAGTCAATGTAAACAAAACGACTGCCGCATATTACTTTCATCGTTTACGCCAACTCATCTATCAAAACAGCCTTCACTTAGAGATGTTTGAAGGTGAAATTGAAGCCGATGAAAGTTATTTTGGCGGTGCTCGCAAAGGCAAACGTGGTCGTGGTGCGGCAGGGAAAATTGCGGTATTCGGGCTTCTCAAGCGCAATGGCAAGGTTTATACCGTTGCGGTTCCAAATACGCAATCTGCCACCTTGTTACCCATTATTCGGGAGCAGGTAAAGCCTGATAGTATTGTTTACACCGATAATTATCGTAGTTATGACGTGCTTGATGTGAGTGAATTTAGTCATTTTCGTATCAATCACAGCACACATTTTGCTGAAAATCATAACCACATTAACGGAATTGAGAATTTTTGGAGCCAAGCAAAACGCCATTTACGCAAATTTAATGGTATCCCAAAAGCGCATTTTGAGCTTTATTTAAAGGAATGTGAATGGCGTTTTAATTACAGCAACATAAAAAGTCAAATTTCTATTTTAAAACAATTGGTTAAAGGGAGTTTAGTCTAGTTATCTAGGACAGCCCCTTCCGTTTTTATCTCGCTGTGGTTTTCAATATCCGTGCTTGAAATCGAGTGCGTTTGTAAACGGTTTTTACTTGTTTCCGCCTCGCTTTCAATCACCCCGCCATTCAGTTGGGTGTGCTGATGACCCTTAACATTCATTCCCCCTTCACCCACTGAAATCCCTGCTTGTTCATTGACTTGGGCATAATCCACTTTCGCCTTGCTGTAAGCCGTATTCACGGAAGCCCCGCCACCTGAACCATATGCAACCGAGCCACTTGCCCCTGCACTCACTTGTTTTGATTCGTATTTTTCACGGTCTTGTCGGCTGGTAATGTTGAGATGTTGCACCTCTGCCTCAAGACGTTTGGCCTTGAGGTTAGCCGTATCAAGCGTAAGCTCACCCGCTTCACTATGAATGATGACCTTATCCGCTGTCAAATGGCTATTTTGCCAACGCTCGCTATCTGAGTTGGATTTGCCTTTCGCTACATTCACTGAGCCTTCAATGCCAAAACCATAGCTGTTGCCATTGGTACCAACAAATACCTCCACACTGCCCCCAACAGATTTATTTTCTGTGCGTTGGTGCTCTTCATCTTTCACCCCTTTAACTTCAATACCTTGCTTACCTGACAGCGACATCAGGGCGGCGTTTGCCTCTACGCCTTCAAAGCGGAGTTTTTCACTGCGTGCAGTGGCATTGAAGGTACCTGTGTTTATCGTGGATTTTTGATGCTCAATCTGTTGTGTTTCGCTCGTTTGCGTTTGTTTTTGGCTACCGTAGCCAATGCTTATTTTTACACTTGGGCTAGCGGTTGTGCCAGTCCCTTGCATATTACCGTTGCGTAAGGCATCAACCGTTTCTGCCCCTTTACTCACATTTTGTGCTGCCATCACGGTTTCTTCTGCCGCTTTCATTGCATAAAAGGCTTTGAGTTTAGGATTGCTCACTTGTTGGCTGCGTTTGAGGCTGTTATACGCGGCTTGTGCCATATCCGTTACCGGTGTGCTTACCGAAAGGGTTACCCCCGATTGTTTATACTCATGCTTCGTGTTAGTCTCAATAATGTCTTTCCCCGCTTCGACTTTCGCACTTGCCCCTGCAAGGTCAATTTGATGAGAACGCGAGGTTATTATATCTGTGCCTAAGACATTGGCGTGGTTTCCCGCATCAATGCGAATGTTGCCATTCATCGAACCTAATGTGCTACGGGCATCGGATTGTGTCCAACCCTCTGTTTGATAATCATGCTTTTCTGATATAGAGCCAAAGGTTATCCCGCCCCACTGGTAAACACCCCTGAGTTTTTTTTGGTTTCCTTATGAATATTCTTGAAGTGATTGGTGTCTGCGGCAATATCCACATCGTGACCTGCCTGAACCTGCAAATCATTCTCAGCAATCGCTTGCACGCCTTTGGCTTTAGCATCGTTACCGGCTGCCAGCAACACCTGATTTCCACTTACTTGTGTTCCCACGCGCGTTTCAGATTGCGGTTGGTCAAAACGGGTTTTAGTCACTTTTGCAACACTACCACTTTTCGTTTTATGGAAGGCTTCAAAATGGCGACTTTCTTTTGCCCCATTCAACACAATGTCATTTTCTGCCACTGCTTTTAAATGTGCCGCACTTTCAAGGTTCGCCCCTTCGGCAGTAATATCTCGTCCACTTAATAGCACATCACCGTTGCCTTTGATGTGGCTTACCACCGCCTCTTGAACTTTTTCATTGCGGTAATGGTCGCCTTTACCCATTTTTTCATCAAAACCGACAGAAAGTGCGGTTAGATTTAGCCCTGTTTTTGCATTAACGAGCGTATCCCCTTGCCCCTCGTTAATGATGTCTGCCCCTTGGCTGAGGATAGTATTGGCACTTAAACGCAATTCCCCCTCTTTGCCTTTCACATAAAGCAAGGCTTTGCGGGCGAGGGTGGTTTCACTGCGTTTGAAATGGGAAAGATCCACCTCTGTCCTATGGGTGGTGCTTTGGTGGGTGAAATCGCCGCCGACATCAATAAATAACCCTCGTTCGGCTTCCACTTTTCCGCCGATGTTATCAAAATTCCTTGTGGTTTTAATGCCAACTTTGTTGCCTTGAATCGTTCCCTCATTGCGTAATGTGTCCGTGTTTAACAAGGCGATTTTTCGCCCTGCAATCGTGCCAAGGTTGTTTAAATGGGCGGTGCGTAAATCAATCACATTGGCGGAGATTAACGCCCCTTCGCCGTTTAAATCGCCTTTGTTCGCCACCACATAAACACGCGGGGCAATCACTTCAACAGTTTTGCCACTTGGTAGGGTGACGGTTTGAGGTTCAAACCAAACAATATCTGAGGTGAGAGCAGCAACTTGCTCAGCATTCAGGGCAATACCAGGGGTTAAATGAAATTGTTTTGCAAAGGAAATGCCTTTATCCATCAAAGCTTTGTATTGCGTTTCAAGATCTTGTTGGTTATCCAAGAACATTCGCCCTGTGAGCTGGTTAATTTGATCACGAACTACACGTTGCTCATAATACCCATCACCTAAGCGTTTCAAGATATTTTGTGGCTCACTGCGTAGGGCATCGAACATATAATCTGAGCTCAACCATTTTTTGCGATCGGTAAATTGCGGATCAGTTTCAATTAATGGTTTTTGCCCCTCTGGATGAATTCGATACAAGCTTGAGATTGGCAAGCTTATATTAGCTTGAATATGTCGAATTTCATTCTCGTTTTGTTGCATTGAGGCATATAATGCCGAATAACTTTCTACTTGAGCTTGGTTTAACGGCAATGGAGTTTCTGTGCGTCGCCTATGTGCGTGTCGTCCTGTCCACTCTCTTTGGTGGTAACGTTTAAATCCACCACGCCAGCGAGAATAGGTCCATTCTTGATTACCAATATCATCAATTTGGGTCATCCCTATTTCTTCAATATTGTTAATTCGTTTTGCGGGATCAGCGGTGTTGTGGATCACACCTGCTGCAATGATTTGGCTACGGTTATTTTCCACCTCGCCTGAAAAATCAATATCACCACCACTGAGAATTTTTCCAGGATGCGTTTCTTTCACTTTAGTTTGCCGTTCAATACGTTGTGTGACATAAACATCCCAAAATCGAGAAAACTCTCGCCCAAGTAGGCGAGCATTATGTTTTTGAATTGCCGCATCGAGTTGTTCAAATTTTTCCGCATTGGCATTGACCCAATCAAGATAAGGTTTCATCTCAGCAGAATAAGCAATAAGTTTGGCTTTATATTCCGCCATTGCTTTACGATATTCCACCATTTTCGCTTCATAATCTTTAAGTTCTTGCTCGTATCCATTGCGATTAGAAAAACGCCTGATCGGCTTAGTCGGCTCTACGGGTTCTGTTAGCGTTGAAGCAAGCCCTGATAAATCAGGCAATTTAGGAGCTGGCGTTTCTGGTGGATTAATATGAAATGCTGCCCAAACAGGATCTTGATTAGTATAGATCCCTTGCGGAACAGGAACGCACCCCGTACGCGTTTGTTCATCCACACAGGTTTCTTCATTTGGGGTTGGCAAAATATAGCCTGTAATATTGCCATCTTGCGGACGAAGTGGAATGGTTTTATTTTTATAAATCACTTTGCCTGCTCGACTAAAGGAAATCCAACGAAGTTGATCAAAATCAATACGCTCTCCAATTTTAGGGTCATCAACAATTAAGTAATGTTTATTAACCGCTTGATTGCTGACTTCCTCAAGATTAGTGCGTAAACGTGCATTTTCATTATTCAGCTGTTTTACACCAAACTGAATCCCATTTCCTTCAATCAAGCCACCGCGGTTGATTAAGATATCACTTAATCCTTGAGCCTGATGATTGGCATCAAGGGTTTTCCCAAAGACAATTTTTCCCTCAGATGCCAGCGTGCCACCAATGCCGTTAAACGCCCAATCTTGAGTAAAGATTGTTTTGCTATTTTCAATCTGAGGGGCTGCAATATCTAAGCGTTGGGTAGCTGCAATCACCGCTGAATTTATTGTGCCATCATCTTGTAATTCATCGCTGTTGATAATTTTATTAGCTTGTAGTGCGGTATGACCGCCATAAATACGTCCTGTTCCAACATTCGTGATTGTGCCTGCTTTAATCAGGATTTCAGCCGCCGTATCGCCGGTGCTTAGTCCATTAATTAATCCTCTATTGACAAGGTGTTCACTCACATCAAACGTAACCTGTCCTCCTTGTATTTCACCTTGCTTAGTTTGTTCAATAGATCGGGCATTAATCTTTACTGCGGCTCGTGTGGCGACTACACCAGATTGATTTATAGTTTGTTTACTTTTTAATTGTATATGATTTTCTTGTGACACCACTTTAGCAGCGACTCGATTGTCAATATTATCATCGCTTGTTATCCCGATTTGCTGTTTAGCTTGTACCTGCCCTTGATTAACAATCCTTCCTTGACTGTCAATCTGCACTTCGCCCACTGAAGCTCCGATATGTCCCGCATTACGCACACCAAGCCCCGTGCCGTTATCCACTAATTGGATACGTTCGGCGTACATTCCGCCTAGCTCACTCACATCAACACGATAGGTTTGCGTGGCTTCTGCTGTTTCAGGCGTTGTTGAAGTGCGGTCGTTTTTTTCATTATTTTTGTCGCCAACATAGACCACCGCGTCATTGGTGCGATTGACCTTGTTTTTCCCTGTGGTTACTTTTAAGTTTTTCGCCCAAACGCCCCCCCCTCAACCTTCACTTTCTCGGCGATAATATCGGTGTAATCCGCCTGACGGTTATCTAACCCTTTGCCCGCAATGTTCACCTTACCGCCTTTGACGTGATAGCCTTTAAGCTCTCCGTTTTCTATTTCAGGTTTACCCGTGGTTAAGGTGGAACGCCCCGCATTTATCACGCCACAGCCATCACAATGAATGCCCGAGGGGTTGGCGATCACTACATTGGCTTTCTTGCCAGCCACTTCAATATAACCTTTCAAACGGCTTGGGTTGGTTGAATTAACCTCATTGAGAATCACTTTGGCTTCGCCTGTGGCAAGATTTGGGTTGCCTTGCACCCAGCCTGCAATTTGGGTTTGCGTAGCTTTACGAGCGTTATTTAACACCGCCCCTTTTTCTGCCACATCAAATTGCGAATAGGTATTGCGAGAAACGCCTGCTGGGCTTGGGGTTTGAATATTCACTTGTGGCAAGCCATTGGCGGTTTTTAAAATGGTGGCTTGTTGCGTGGCTGGGGCTGATTTATCCGCTCGAATCGCCATTTCATCCGCCATTGCGACAGGCAAAAAAGAGACATAGCCTAAAGCAAGGAAAAGGCTGAATTGTAGCGGTTTGATTGTCCAGTGCAATGAGGAATGGCGGTTCAACGATGAATAAAGTGCGGTCAGATTTTGCAAGGTTTTTTCTATGCCAAGATTTTCACTCGCCGCTTTACCACAGGTTTTTGCTAGCTCAGAAACCACAATCATTCGGTTCAATGTTTTGCTAAAAATCACGCGATAAGTTTGTTTGTTCATCGTTGTTTCCTTAATTCTCTGCGTTCAATGCGAAATTCATGTTTAAAAACGGTAGCTAAAAGAAAAACCCGTGGTTAAATGGCTGGTTCGGAAGCCTTCAGGTTTTTTGATCGGGATTCCAATGAAATAATCATAATTTAATCCCCATAGTTCACCGCGTAGCCCCAGCACGCCGCCTGTTAAGCTATCACCAAGTTGTAATTCTTCTTGTGATGAGCGAACAATGCCTTTATCAATCCCGAGATAGAGTTCTTGCCCTTTGTTCGCAATATTCCACACCAGCTCGTTTCGCCACACCCAGCCCCGTTCGCCAGAAAGGGATAATTCGCCATCAAAACCGCGTACCGTATAACGTCCGCCAATGCTCAGCTTATCTTGTTGAACAAGGGGCGTTTGATTCCATTGAGCGTTCCAATGGGTGGTAAAACGGAATGGTTGTTTACCTAGCATAAAAGGGTAAGCTAAATCCACTGAGGCAGTGATAATTTGCATTCTTGACGTGCCTTCGTCAAATTTTTCCTCAGGGGCAATTTGCCCCTGTGCCACGTTTGTAATTGGCAGAAAGTTGTAGTGTGGCATTGCCGATGTAGTGCGTGTGCTGAAGCCCCGCTTCCCAACCAGCTGTACGGCGGCGTTGTACTTGAACTTCTGTATCATTAATGAAATTAGATGACTGCCTTGTCCACAGGGTAAAATTCAAATAGGTTTTCGAGCGACTATTTCGCCATAATAAACGCTTGAGCGTCGCATTCATTTGACGGCTTTCACCCGAATAATCATAGGATTCAAACGCTCCCCCAATAGTTTGGTGATATTGATATTTTGACCCTGATAAGGTCAGTAGCGTGTTTTTCCAAGGAATAGAATAGTAAAGGCTGTAATTTTTACTGCCATAATCTCCTTGAGCATTATCGCTATGACGTTTAAAACTTCGGCTCGCACTGAAGTAGAACAGATCATTTAGCGTTGTTACATTATCCCAAGAAAACGTCGCCGAGCCTTGCAAACGCCCTGTCGCTTTTGAACCCGCATCATCTAATCCTAAGGTTAAATGAAACGGCAAGCTCTGTTTATATTGAATAATAATGTCAGATTCGCCAATATTTTCCGTGGCTTGTAGCTCCATATTCGCATCGGCACTAGGAATTCGTTTAAGGTTCTCTAAACCTTGCTCTAAATCTCGCACATTCAAAATCTCCCCCTGTGCCATTGGCATTGCAAACCAAAGCGTTCCACGCGTGGCGAAGGGGATCGCACTGTGATCTTGAAGCTGAATATGCCCAACTCGACCAGGAATAACGGTGAGAATGAGCATTCCCGAGCGTAAATCTTGCGGTTCAACCACCACCCTTGTGGTGATATAACCAAAATCAATCAAACGATTTTGAATGCGGCGTAGTAACACATTAATGCCTTGCGAGCCAATACAAGCAGGCAGTGAAAAATCCCCTGCCGAATAGACCGCACTTAATGCCCAAGAAAAACGGCTTGGTTGAATGAGGGAGGGATTAGCTTCGTTGCGATGAATATCAGTGAGAACAATTTGCTGAATAGGGAAACATTGGGCTTCGTTACGGGGAAAATCACGAGATTGTAATTTCTCGCTTTGCAAATGAATATCAGGCGATTTCACTTGCTGAGCCTGAATTGACGAATTAAGTGCATTTTGCTTGCTGTTGCCGTTGCCGATTATTAATTTGTTGCTCTTCAGGGGTTGCTAGGCGTTCAACTTCTGCCCGAAGAAATAAAGGGAAACAAACTATTCCTAAAAGCAATAAACGGGAAAACTTCATCATAATTTATTGTTCTACAAATGATAACAGCATATTTCAAAGCCTAACGGATAGGCAAATTTTTAGCAAGATAAAATTAAAAATTATGTCAAATTTTACTATGTATATTCTCAATGTGTTATCACTCGTTACCCTAGATTATCGATAAAATTTATTCAGTTTTATTTGTCTTAAAAATAGGGTAATGTAGTTATAAAATTTCTAATGAGAGAAAATATGATGAAATATTTTTCCTTGATTGCAGGATTATGTATTACGTTCGTTCTGAGTGCAGCCGCAATGTTTCTCGCTCAAACCCACATCGCTACACAATGGCACATTAGTGCCTTAACCTTGGCGATTGTGTTGGGAATTGTGTGTGGCAATAGCATTTATCCAATGATTGAAGCGCGGGTGAAAACGGGCGTGTTGTTTGCCAAAGGCTTTTTGTTGCGTTGTGGGATTGTGTTATTTGGCTTTCGTTTAACCTTTCAGGATATTAGTCAAGTGGGATTCAGTGCGTTATTTGCCGATGCTAGCGTGCTGATTTTGACCTTTTTGCTTACTTGTTGGGTAGGGATTAAATGGCTGAAAATCGATCGTCAGATCGTCCAACTCACGGCGGCAGGCTGTAGTATTTGTGGGGCAGCGGCAATTATGGCGACAGAGCCAATTGTAAAAGCACCATCTTACAAAGTATCCGTTGCGGTGGCGTTGATCGTAATTTTCGGTACGCTGAGTATGTTTCTTTACCCTGTGTTGTATCCTTATTTGCAAGCCTATTTGCCAGAGCAGGCGTTTGGTATTTATATCGGCTCAACCGTCCACGAAGTGGCTCAAGTTTATGCTGCAGGGGCAAATATTAGCCCGCAAGTGGCAGATACCGCAGTTATTTCTAAAATGATACGAGTGATGATGCTCGCACCATTATTATTGGCATTCACTCATATGAAATCCCTCAAGCAAGCTGGAACAAAACCGCTTTTATTGGGGGCGATAATTTGGCTATGGCTTGTAATCGGCGGCTTTGGCGTGAATTGGTTTATGGCGTATTGTGCCACCTAGCCGCCTTGTAATAAGTAAAAAAACATCATTGAAAAACACCGCACTTTAATCGGGTTTCAAATACAGCAGGGCGATGCGGTGTTGAAATCAAACGGAGTAAAAATTAAAGTGCGGTATTTTTTTGACTCAAATAGTAACCTGAGTTATTATTCACCAGTTTACTTTCTCCCTTTAATACAACAATTATGCCACTCTCTTTTTCAGAACAAGAAAGGCTGATTCGTCATTCAGCCCAGAATAATCCTGCGATGCCAGTGGAGCAAATTTTGCTGGCTCGTTTGTTGTTGCACAATAGCAGCCGTTATTTGGAAAAACGGAATCAGCTATTAAAAGCCTATCAGCTTAACGATACGCTGTTTATGACGTTAGTGGTGCTGTATTGCCAGCCAAACCACACCTTGCAGCCGAGTAAATTGAGTGAAATTTTCGGTTATTCCAAGACCAATGCAACGCGAATTGCCGATGAATTGGTGAAGCGTCAATGGTTGGAGCGGAGCGAGATTGCGGGCGATCGACGAAGTTTTTTATTGAAATTAACGCCGCAGGGGGTGCAATTTTTAGAAACCTTGTTGCCAAATCAGTGGAAACAGGTGGAGCAACTTTTTTCCGTCCTTGATGAGCAAGAACAAATCACATTGAAACAACTGTTGCTGAAATTGGTAACGCGTTTAGAACATCTTTAATGGTGAATATGATGACAGAAACTGAGCATAAAACGAATAAAAAACGCAAAAAAGCCTTGGCTTATTTTGTTACGATTTTGTTAATCCTTGCCGTTATTGCGGGGCTATATTGGTTCTTCTTCGTACGAAATTATGAAGAAACGGAAGATGCTTATGTGGCAGGCAATCAGGTGATGATCTCGGCACAGGTAAGCGGCAATGTGCGTCAAATCAAGGTGGATAATATGGATTTTGTCCACGCGGGCGATGTGTTGCTGGTGCTTGATGATACGGATCTCAAGCTCAATTTTGCCCAAGCACAGGACAATCTCGCCAGTGCCGTGCGTCAAATTGAGCAATTAGGCTTTACGGTAAAGCAGCTACAAGCAATATTGAATGCAAAACTGACCGCACTTAATAAAGCCAAAGGGGATTTGCAACGCCGCGAGCAGCTGGCAAAAACGGGATCGATCGATAAAGAAAGTTTGCAACACGCTAAAGAGGCGGTGGCACTTGCCGAAGCGGATTGGCAAGCCACGCAAAATCAGCTTGCGGCAAATCAAGCCTTGCTAAAAGGGCTACCGTTGCGAGAGCAACCCGAGGTGAAAAAGGCAGTGAGTGCTTTAATCCTAGCTTGGTTAAATTTGCAACGCAGTCAAATCCTCAGCCCAGTTGAGGGCTATGTGGCACGGCGTAGCGTGCAGGTGGGGCAAAAAGTGGCAGCGGGCAGCCCGCTGATGGCGGTGATTTCTACGCAACAGATGTGGCTTGATGCGAATTTCAAAGAAACGCAGTTACGCAAAATGCGGATCGGTCAGCCTGTGAAAGTGTTTTTTGATCTTTATGGCGATGATGTGAAATTTGATGGCAAAGTGAGCGGGATTGAAATGGGAACAGGGAGTGCGTTTTCTCTTCTGCCAGCACAAAATGCTACAGGAAACTGGATCAAAGTGGTGCAACGCGTGCCAGTGCGGATTGATCTCGATCCTGAACAAATGAAAAAATACCCGCTACGGATTGGGCTTTCAGCCAATGTGGAAGTGAATGTGGCTGAAACGCAAGGGGAGGTGCTACGCAAACCGCGTCCAAATGACGTGCTGTATCAAACACAAACATTGGATTACGACCTTCGCCCAGTCAATGAATTAGCAGAAAAAATTATCCAAGAAAATAGCAATAACGCCGATGAATAGTACACAAAAACCCGTGCAAGGGGCAGCATTAGCCGTAATGACGATTGCGTTATCTCTGGCAACCTTTATGCAAGTGCTGGATTCCACCATCGCGAACGTTGCTA
This sequence comes from Avibacterium paragallinarum, assembly GCF_900450705.1. GTDB lineage: Bacteria > Pseudomonadota > Gammaproteobacteria > Enterobacterales > Pasteurellaceae > Avibacterium > Avibacterium paragallinarum. Next base: position 1,817,760 of record NZ_UGHK01000002.1, on the reverse strand, counting down.
TTCCAACCATCGAGGGAGATCTTGGGGCTTCCTCCAGTCAAGGCACTTGGGTGATCACGTCGTTTGGTGTGGCGAATGCGGTTTCGATCCCCATCACAGGCTGGCTTGCCAAACGTTTTGGCGAAGTGCGGTTGTTTTTGATTGCAACGGGATTGTTTGTGCTTGCCTCGTGGCTATGTGGAATTTCCCATAGCTTGGAAATGCTGATTTTATGCCGTATTTTTCAAGGGCTAGCGGCAGGGCCGATTATTCCCCTTTCACAAAGTTTATTATTGAATAATTATCCGCCTGAAAGACGGAGTATGGCTCTGGCATTTTGGTCGATGACGGTGGTGGTCGCCCCGATTTTTGGGCCGATTTTAGGCGGCTGGATCAGTGATAATTTACATTGGGGCTGGATTTTCTTTATTAACGTACCTATCGGGCTGAGCGTGATTTTCCTCAGTTGGAAAATTTTAGATAAGCGGGAAACCAAGATTTCTCAGCAACCCATTGATACTATTGGCTTAATCTTGCTTGTGATTGGTGTGGGCTGCTTGCAATTAATGCTCGATCAAGGGCGTGAACAAGACTGGTTTAACTCCACTGAAATTGTGGTGCTAACAGTAGTTTCCGCAATCGCGTTAGTTGCCCTGATTATTTGGGAACTCACCGACGACAATCCCGTAGTAGATATTTCCCTATTCAAATCGCGTAATTTCAGTGTGGGTTGCCTGTGTACCAGCTTGGCATTTCTGATTTATTTAGGCTCGGTCGTCCTCATTCCGCTATTGCTCCAGCAAGTTTACGGCTACACCGCAACTTGGGCTGGGCTTGCCGCCGCTCCAGTGGGCTTATTTCCGATTTTGCTATCGCCAATTATCGGGCGTTTTGGCTATAAAATTGATATGCGAATTTTAGTAACCATCAGCTTTATGGTCTATGCCCTTACCTTCCATTGGCGAGCGGTAACCTTTGAACCCGCAATGACTTTCACCGATGTCGCATTGCCACAGCTCATTCAAGGGATCGCCGTAGCCTGCTTCTTTATGCCACTAACGACCATTACCCTCTCAGGCTTACCCGCAGAGAAAATGGCATCTGCTTCAAGTTTATTTAACTTTCTACGAACCCTAGCAGGCTCAATCGGTACATCGCTCACCACCTTTTTATGGTATAACCGTGAAGCAATGCACCATACTCAATTTACTGAGGCAATTAATCCTTATAATCCCAATGCACAAGCCTATTACGAAACAATGGCACAGCTTGGCTTGAGCGATACGCAAACGTCAATGTCTTTAGCAAGAAACATTACCGCTCAGGGCTTCATTATCGGGGCAAATGAAATTTTTTGGCTATCTGGCGTAATGTTTATGCTACTTTTTGTCGTGGTGTGGTTCGCAAAGCCACCTTTTGGGAGTTCTCATTAATCAAGTCAATCATAGATTTTTTCAATCAAGTTTTTACAAGATATAAAAAATGAAGACTACTATATTAGACTTTATTCCATTAGACGCTGTCTTGCAATTTCAAATAAGCATACACCAGTGGCAACCGACACATTCAGGGAAGAAACCGATCCCGCCATTGGTATGCTAACTAATTGGTCGCAGGTTTCACGGGTTAAGCGTCGCATTCCGTCCCCCTCAGCGCCCATTACTAAGGCTAATGCCCCCGTTAATTGGGCTTGATAAAGGGTTTCTGTGGCTTCGCCTGCTGTGCCGATAACCCACATATTATAGCTTTGTTGCAAATCGCGAAGCGTGCGTGCTAAGTTGGTTACGCGAATAAGTGGCACGACTTCCGCCGCCCCACACGCCACTTTGCGTGCGGTGGCATTAAGCTGTGCCGATTTATCTTTTGGCACGATCACCGCACACACGCCAGCCGCATCGGCGGTACGCAAACAGGCCCCCAGATTATGCGGATCGGTTACGCCATCTAACACCAATACAAGAGGATTTTGCTGATCGCGTAAAATACGATCCAGATGATTTTCATTTAATTCTTTTGCAGCTTGCACGCGTGCAATAATCCCTTGATGCACTTCACCGTTAGCTTTTTTATCCAACGTTTCGCGGTTAAGAAATTGCACAGAAATGCCAAGCTGATAAAGCATATTGAGAACAGGCTGTAAGCGTTTATCCTCACGCCCTTTTAGCACATAAACTTCAATTAGCCGTTCAGGTGCATTTGCCAAAAACGCATTAACCGCGTGGATTCCATAAATATTTTCAGACATTGTTATCCTTTAATTGATACCTAAAATAAGGCGGAATTATACGCTTGTTTGCCGTCCTTCCGCCAGTTTTTCACAAGTGCATTTTAACTAAGTGCGGTGCGCGATTTACGCTTATTTTTCTGAGCAGAAATTTCTGATTTTTTCACCGCACTTTTGTTTTTCGTTTTTTTCATTGATTGAGTGGCAGACTTCCCTTTTGTTTTTTCGCACTTTCAGCATAGCGGAAGCTTTTTTTCGCTTTATCCTTGGCGGTTTTGCCTTTGCGTCGTGACTTGCGTTCCGTGCGGATAAGTGAGAAATCCACTTGCCGTTGTTCAAGGCTAACGGCTTCTACACGCACTTCCACTTTATCACCTAAACGATAAATCCGTCCGCTGTTTTCACCGATTAATTGCTGGCGATTGACATCAAATTGGTAATAATCATTATCCAAGGTTGAAATATGCACAAGGCCATCAATGAACAAATCATCTAAACGCACAAATAAGCCGAATCCTGTTACGGCGGAAATTACGCCAGTAAATTCTTCGCCAACGTGATCTTGCATATATTCACATTTGAGCCAATCTGCCACTTCTCGCGTTGCATCGTCGGCTCGGCGTTCGGTCATTGAACAATGTTCGCCAAGCGTGTCCATTTCTTCAAGGCTATAATGATAACCGCCTGAATCGGTGGTTTTGCGTTTTGAGCCTTGCAATTTAGCCAGTAAGTATTTGATTCCACGATGTAAGGTTAAATCGGGATAACGGCGAATTGGGGAGGTGAAATGGGCGTATTGCGTAAGGGCTAAGCCAAAATGTCCGATGTTGTCGGCGGAATAAATGGCTTGGCTGAGCGAACGCAGGAGCATTGTTTGAATCAGCTCGTGATCGGGGCGTTCTTTCACTTGTGCCAATAATTTGGCATAATCTTCTGTGCTTGGTTTCGCACCACCGCCTAAACTTAACCCTTGCTCTGCGAGGTAAGCACGGAAAGCACTGAGTTTTTCTTCACTTGGCGTGGCGTGAACACGGTATAACGCAGGTTCGTTGTGGGTTTCCATAAAATTCGCCGCGGCGATGTTGGCTAAAATCATACATTCTTCGATGATTTTATGGGCATCATTGCGAACGACGGGTTCAATGCGTTCGATCCGCCCCATTTCATTAAAAATAAATTTACTCTCAATGGTTTCAAAATCAATCGCACCACGTTGCTGGCGAGCGTTTACTAAGGCTTGATAGAGATGATGTAATTCTTGCAAATGGGGAACAAGGGGGGCATAACGCTGTTGCAGTTCGTCATCACCAGCTAAAATGGCTGCCACTTTGGTGTAAGTGAGGCGTGCGTGGGAGTTCATCACCGCTTCATAAAATTGGTAGCCCGTCATTTTTCCTTTGGCAGAAATTGACAGCTCACAGACCATACAAAGGCGATCCACTTGGGGATTGAGCGAGCATAAGCCATTGGATAACACTTCTGGCAGCATCGGCACAACTCGCGTAGGGAAATAGACGGAATTGCCGCGATTATAGGCTTCATTATCTAAGGCGGTGCGTAGCCGAACATAATAGCTCACATCGGCAATGGCAACCCAAAGCTTCCAGCCCCCTTTGCTGGTGCGTTCGCAATACACCGCGTCATCAAAATCTCGTGCGTCTTCACCATCAATGGTAACTAAAGGAAGTTGGCGTAAATCCACCCGCCCTTTTTTCGCCACTTCCGGCACTTCTTCGGTGAATTTTTTGGCTTGTTTTTGCACCGCACTTGGGAAAACGTGCGGAATATCGTGATTGCGAATAGCAATTTCGGTTTCCATTCCTTTTGCCATATTTTCGCCGAGTACTTCAATAATCATTCCTACTGGACGCGTGAACATTGCAGTGCGGGGCTTGAGTTCCACCACGACCACTTGTCCCATTCTTACTCCGTGTCGATGTTCATTGGGGATCAAAATATCTTGATGGATACGGCTGTCATCAGGCACAACATAGCCGATCCCTTCTTCCAAAAAGAAACGGCCGACAATATGTTTTTTACGCCCCTCCAATAAACGCACGATTCGCACTTCTTGGCGACCTTTGCGATCAAAACCATTGGGCTGAGCCAGCACATAATCACCGTGCATTACTTGACGCATTTGTGCATTTGGGATAAACCAATCTTGTTTCGCCCCCTCCACTTGGAGAAAACCATAACCCTCTTTATGCCCGATGACACTACCTTTCAGCAAATCTAATTTCTTCGGCAAGGCATAGCGTTTGCGTTTGGTAAAAATGAGCTGCCCGTCATTTTCCATCGCTCTCAATCGGCGACGCATTGCCTCTTGCCGCTCTTCATCACGAATGTCTAAAGCGGAGAGGAGTTCTTCTTTGGACATCGGGGCGTTGTGATCGCGGATAATACTAAGAATAAACTCACGGCTTGGCACGGGATTTCCATATTTTTTGAGTTCTTTCTGATAATTTGGATCAGAAAGTGCGGTTGTTTTTTTTGTTATTTTTCGAGCCATAGTGGTTTCCTTAATGTGGCGGAGATGGGTAAGTTTGACATTTGAAGAAGAAAAAAACAAGAAATGGATTTATTTAAAATTTCTTATCACATCAACAATAATCTTTTTTTGTTCATTGGTTAAATTGAGAAACATACTGATAAATATATCATCTAATTCAGATAAATTAGCCATTCTATCATTCTCATCAATCCCATATCTTAGCCAATCTGTTGAAACATTAAGCAAATTTGAGAGTGTTGATATTTTATCTGGAGAGGGGACAGACAAACCGTTCGCCTATTTATAGACAGCTTGTGGAGTAGTAGGCTAAAGCGGATGGAGGAGATTAAATTTAGTTGCAAGATCCCTATTCTTTAATTGAGAAAGATTAGCACCAGTTAGAGCCAACTTAATACGCTCACCAAACTTTTCTCGTTCTGTTTTTATTTTCATGGAGTAAATTATGCTGATCTCAAAATATTTTTAAACCTAATCAGTTTAAATAAAAACCAAAGCGGTTTTATTTTAGTAAAAAAAATGTATAATCAGCATTGGATTTAATCCATAAACTAACATTCAGGAGAAAAAATGAAGAAAATTGCATTATTACTTTTGTCTACGTTCTTGTTAGGTACTGTAAGTACAGCTTATGCAGGAAATTGTGATTACTCTTGGCAAAGAGCTAAAGATGGTTCTCAATGTGGAAAACGGGCATCAAATAGTAGATACTAAAAACATTTAATGCCATTAAAACAAAAGCCCAGCAAATGCTGGGTTTTGCTTGTTGCCAAAAGATTAAACTAATTGTTTGTTTATCACTAATCATTCAGTGATCTTTAGTTAAGCTTTATGTTGGATTATTTTTTCGATTTCTTAATAAACTTCATCAAACGCTTGCGTTTACGCAATTGATTTGGGGTGAGTTTGTTGCGTTTGCCAGCAAATGGGTTGCTTCCCTCTTGGAAAAGCAAGCGGATTGGCGAGCCGATAATTTTTAAACTACGGCGGTAGTAGTTGGATAGGTAACGCTTGTAGCTATCGGGCAGGCGGTCGATTTGGTTGCCGTGTACCACAATAATTGGCGGGTTGTAGCCACCTGGGTGAGCATATTTCAGTTTAATTCGGCGACCGCTCATCATTGGCGGTTGATGTTCGTCCGTTGCCATCTGCAAAATGCGGGTGAGCAATGAGGTTGTCATTTTTTGCGTCGCACAAGCATAGGCTTCTTTGATTGAATCAAATAGATTGCCTACACCACTGCCGTGTAATGCCGAGATAAAATGCACGCGAGCAAAATCAATGAAGTCTAAACGACGATCTAATTCTGATTTAACGCGATCTTTCACTTCTTGATCTAAGCCGTCCCACTTGTTCACCACGATCACTAAAGAACGTCCAGCATTCAAAATAAAGCCTAAGAGCGAGAGATCTTGATCGGAAATTCCCTCGCGGGCATCAATGGTGAGTAATACCACATTGGCTTCTTGAATGGCTTGTAAGGTTTTGATAACGGAGAATTTTTCCACCGTCAAATGCACTTTGCCACGCTTACGCACGCCTGCGGTGTCGATGATGGTATAGTGCTGACCATCACGTTCCATTGGAATAGCAATGCTATCACGCGTTGTACCAGGGAGATCGTAAACCACCACGCGTTCTTCGCCCAAAATGCGGTTAGTGAGGGTAGATTTGCCAACATTTGGTCGCCCCACAATGGCGATTTTGATATTTTGCTCTTGCTCACTTTCTTCTTCCGCAAGAGCTTCGTCTAAAAGTTGAGTGTCTTCTTCGTTGTTGAAATCAAACTCGTGATCCCATTCATCTTGCGAATTTTCATCGTGATTTTGCACCGCACTTTCATTTTCTGACTCAACGGCTTGCTGTTCTGCGAGTGGAGCTAATACCTGCTCCATTAACGCATTCACACCACGCCCTTGAGAAGCTGCGATTTGCACGATTTCCCCTAAACCAAGTTGGTAAAATTCGGCACAGTGGGAATCTGCATCAATACCGTCCGTTTTGTTTGCGACTAATACGGTGGTTTTGTGCTGGCGTTGGCGTAAATATTGAGCGATGCCAATATCTGCGGAAGTTAGCCCAGCACGTGCGTCCACAAGGAATAACACGATGTCCGCTTCTTCAATGGCAAGCAAAGATTGCTCTGCCATTTTTTCTTCTACCCCCTCTTCGGAGCCGTCAATTCCGCCGGTGTCAATGACAATAAAATCATAGCCAGCAATATGTGCTTGACCATATTTGCGATCGCGGGTTAAGCCAGGAAAGTCGGCAACAAGGGCATCTCGGGTTCTGGTAAGGCGATTGAATAAGGTGGATTTCCCCACATTTGGGCGACCCACAAGGGCAACTACGGGAGTTGTCATAAAAAACCTCTGTTTAAATCGTTTTTTGTACAACGCGAAAATAAAGTGCGGTGTAAAATGAAGTGCTTTTTAAAATAACCTAATTATAGCGGATTTTAGGAACAATGAGAAACTTCTTGAAATTCGTATCTGGTTGTAACCAAACAGCTTCGTTATTATTAGATAGGTATGAAAGTTTCCAAAATATCGCTAAACTCTTTCACTTTCCTACGGCGTTACTTCGCCTCACCGTACTGCTTGTCCTGCCTTAGAAGCAACGCCTTATATGAAAGTGAAATTGATTTAGCAATATCATTGTTTATCTCCAAAACCAAACGAGATGTCCTTACGAAACACGGTACAAATACACGCTTTAAGTTTCGTACTTACATATAGGTACGTTAGCCTAATCGTCCATATACCCTAAACTACGCAAAGCCCTTTCATCGTCAGCCCAGCCTGATTTGACTTTTACCCAAAGTTCTAAATGGACTTTGTTATCAAAGAGGCGTTCCATATCGGCACGGGCTTCTGTGCCGATGACTTTGATTTTTTGTCCTTGATGACCGATGACCATTTTTTTCTGCCCTTCGCGTTCAACGAGGATTAAGCCGTTGACTTCATAAGTGCCACGTTCGTTGGTTTTAAATTGTTCAATTTCTACGGTAACCGAATAAGGAAGCTCTTCGCCCATAAAACGCATTAATTTTTCGCGAATGATTTCCGATGCCATAAAGCGTTGTGAGCGGTCGGTAACGTAATCTTCAGGGAAATGATGCACGCCTTTACACAAGGATTGACGCACGATTTTTTCCAGTTCTTGAACGTTATTTCCACGCTGTGCAGAAATTGGGACGATGGCTTTAAACTCAAATTTTTGGCTAATTTCAGTGATGAACGGCAAAAGCGCTTCTTTGTCTTTGATATTATCAATTTTGTTAATTGCTAGAACTACAGGGGCTTTGGCTCGGCGCAGTTTATTTAGCACCATTTCATCATCTTCATTCCAATGCGTGCCATCAACCACAAAAATGATGAGATCGACATCACCAATGGCACTGCTTGCTGCGCGGTTCATTAAGCGGTTAATGGCACGTTTTTCTTCAATATGCAGCCCCGGGGTGTCCACATAAATGGCTTGATAAGGGCCGTCTGTTTGAATCCCTAAAATGCGGTGGCGAGTCGTTTGTGCTTTTCTTGATGTAATGGAAATTTTTTGTCCTAATATTTTGTTTAATAAGGTAGATTTCCCCACATTTGGACGACCTACAATGGCAATAAATCCACAGTAGGTTGGCTGTTCTTGGTGATGTTCTGTTGTTTGTGTCATTTTATATCCAATAGTTTTAAGATTTGTTCTGCGGCTGCTTGTTCCGCTTTACGGCGGCTTGAACCTACGCCGATAAAAGTGCGGTCAATTTTTTTGATGTTTTCCACACGACATTCTACGGTGAAGGTTTGATTATGGGCTTCCCCCTTGATGTTTATCACTTCATAGCTTGGGAGAGGGAGGCAAGCACCTTGCAAATATTCTTGTAAACGGGTTTTCGGATCTTTTTGATTTTCACCCGGTTTAATTTGGCTGAGCAGGGTTTGATACCAGTTACGGACAACGGCGGTACTGGTAGGCAGATCGCGATCTAATGAGATCGCTCCAATGATGGCTTCCACACAGTCGGCAAGAATGGACTCACGGCGAAAACCGCCACTTTTGAGTTCCCCAGGACCAAGCTGCATATAGTCGCCAAGCTCGAAAGCTCTGGCAAGCTGAGCAAGGGTGGGTTCACGCACGAGGGTAGCACGCATTCGGCTTAGCTCGCCCTCGTTACATTTAGGAAATTGCTGATACAACGCATCAGCAATGGTGTAGTTCAAAATGGCATCGCCTAAAAATTCCAAGCGTTCATTATGATTTTTTGCCGCACTGCGATGAGTGAGGGCTTGCTTTAGCCATTTTACCTCTTGGAATTGATAGCCGATTTTACGCTGTAAGCGATCTAAATTATTCATTGTCATTATTGAATTTTGCTAAACATTCGGTCAAAACGCAGACCCGTTGGCCATTCGCCTTGTTTTTTATCAAGGCTTAGCCAAATATATTTCGCTTTGCCGACAATATTTTTCTCTGGCACAAAGCCCCAAAAACGGCTGTCAGCACTGTGGTTGCGGTTGTCGCCCATCACAAAATATTCGCCCAGTGGCACAACCCACTCGGTGATGTAATTGTGCTGTTGGCGGTAGCCTTGATATAAATAAGTGGCATTAGGCGGTTGCGGATCCCAATGAATTTGGTGGGTAACATCACCACTTTCAGTAAGCACTAATGGGTTTTGATTGCTATAAATCGGTTTGCCCGCACGATCTTGCCCAATGATAATGTTGAAGTTTTTATCCGCCTCTGGCGTGCTGTAAGTAAATTCTTTGGTTACGCAATCTTCTGTGCATTCTTTGCCGTCTTTTCCGTAGGTGATGGTGAGATGGCGATCCGCCTCGTTATATTGAATGCGATCACCGGGAATGCCGATCACGCGTTTAATGTAATCCACATTTGGCTCAGGCGGGGCTTTAAACACGATAATATCGCCACGTTGCGGTTTGCCTGTTTCAATTAAGGTGTTTTGGAAAACGGGATCTTTAATGCCATAAGCATATTTTTCCACTAACAAGAAATCACCAACTCGCAATGTGGGTTCCATTGAGCCTGATGGAATTTGGAATGGCTCAAAGAAAAAGGAACGTAAAATTAGCACAAAAGCGAGAACAGGGAAGAGAGAAGATAAAAACTCGCCACTTTCTGAAATCGGCTCGATTTTGGCTTTTTCTTCTTCCGTCAAAGGCTTGCCACTGCGTTGTTCTGCTCGTGCAATTTGGCGTTCGCGTTTTGGCAAAGCAGAAAAGCGATAGTAGCACCATAACACCCCACAAAGTGCGGTCAATAAAATCAACACAATGGTAAAGGTGTTAGGCAAGCCTAAATGATCTAACCATTTCCAAATACCGTATCCGACAGCAATCAGTAGAATAAAAAATAAGTTTGATTTTGACATAAGCTTTCCTTTTATTTGTCTTTGCCAACGTGTAAGATGGCTAAAAACGCTTCTTGTGGCACTTCAACGTTACCTAAAGATTTCATTCGTTTTTTACCCTCTTTTTGTTTCTGTAACAGTTTTTTCTTACGGCTCACGTCCCCACCGTAACATTTCGCCAATACGTTTTTGCGTAACTGTTTGACAGTTGATCGTGCGATAATGTGATTGCCGATCGCCGCTTGAATCGCAATATCAAATTGTTGGCGAGGAATGAGTTCACGCATTTTTTCCACCAATTCCCGTCCCCGATATGGGGCGTTATCTTTGTGTACGATCAAAGCAAGGGCATCAACCCGCTCGCCGTTAATCATAATATCTACGCGAACCATATCTGCCGCTTGGAAACGTTTAAAACCGTAATCCAATGAAGCATAACCGCGTGAGGTAGATTTCAAACGATCGAAGAAATCAAGCACCACTTCCCCCATCGGGATTTCATAGGTCAGTGCGACTTGGTTGCCGTGATATACCATATTGGTTTGCACACCACGTTTTTCAACGCATAGCGTAATCACATTGCCTAAATAGGTTTGCGGTAACAGCATATTACATTCGGCGATTGGCTCGCGAATTTCGCTAATATTATTCAATAGTGGCAATTTTGACGGGCTATCCACATAAATCACTTCGCCATTGGTTTGTAACACTTCATAGACTACGGTTGGGGCGGTGGTGATTAAATCAAGATTATATTCACGTTCTAAACGCTCTTGAATAATCTCCATATGCAATAAGCCCAAGAAACCACAGCGGAAACCAAAGCCCAGTGCGGTGGAATTTTCAGGCTCATAGAATAATGACGCATCGTTTAGGCTCAATTTACCTAAGGCATCACGGAAGGCTTCGTAATCATCCGAACTAATCGGGAACAGCCCCGCATAAACCTGAGGTTTCACTTTTTTAAAGCCTGGTAATGCGGTGGTGGCGGGGTTATTATGCAAGGTGAGCGTATCCCCCACAGGTGCACCTAAAATATCTTTAATGGCACACACCACCCAGCCCACTTCGCCACAGTTCAGCACTTGGGTATCCACTTGCTTCGGTGTAAAAATCCCCAAACGATCTACATTATAAGATTGCCCTGTGGACATCACTTTGATTTTGTCGCCCTTGCGTAACGTGCCGTTTTTAATACGCACAAGAGAAACCACGCCGAGATAGTTATCAAACCAAGAATCAATAATCAAGGCTTGTAATGGGGCATCAGGATCGCCTTCAGGTGCGGGGATTTTATGCACAATTTCTTCTAGCACATCTTCAATGCCCTGTCCTGTTTTAGCAGAACAACGCACCGCATCAATGGCATCAATTCCGACAATCTCCTCAATTTCTTCCGCAACACGCTCAGGTTCAGCGGCGGGTAAGTCAATTTTATTCAGGATAGGAACAACTTCTAAATCCATTTCAATAGCGGTGTAACAGTTTGCCAAGGTTTGAGCTTCCACCCCTTGCCCTGCGTCCACCACCAATAACGCCCCCTCACAAGCGGCTAAAGAACGGGATACTTCATAAGAAAAATCAACGTGTCCCGGTGTGTCAATAAAATTAAGCTGATAAGTTTCGCCATCTTTGGCTTTGTAATTGAGCGTAACGCTTTGTGCTTTAATGGTAATCCCACGTTCACGCTCTAAATCCATTGAATCCAAAACCTGTTCCGCCATTTCACGGTCAGAAAGCCCACCACAGGTTTGAATTAAACGATCGGAAAGGGTGGATTTCCCGTGGTCAATATGAGCAATAATTGAAAAGTTGCGAATATTTTTCATAAGTAATAATAAAATTCAAGGTGAATATATTTATAAGATTAATCTCACGATTTTACCTGAATCTTGTGCTATTCGCTAGCAATAGCGAACAAGTGCGGTGAAATAAATAGGCGTATTTATTTAGAAAGGGGCAAAGAAAACCCTAAGGCACTTACCTTAGGGTTTTAGAATGCATTATAAGCTTTCAGTGAAAGTACGGGTAATTACATCACGTTGTTGTTCTGGCGTTAATGAATTAAAACGCACAGCATACCCAGAAACACGGATTGTTAATTGTGGATATTTTTCAGGGTGTTTCACCGCATCTTCTAAGGTTTCACGGCGTAATACGTTCACGTTTAAGTGCTGACCACCTTCTACTTTTACTGTTGGGGCAACATCAACTGGCAATTCACGATATTCGATTTGACCAAGTTCGCTTACTGCAACGATTTGATCTTCGGTGAAATCGCCTTTTGCACATAAGCAACGCGCTTCGCCTTTTTCACTGTCTAATAACCAAAATGAATTTAAAAGATTGTCATTGGCAGCTTGTGTAATTTGGATACCCTTTATCATAAAAAAACTCCTAAATTTGTTTGTTAATTAATCACGGATTGAAGAAGATTCTATCAAAAAATTTGATCAATTCAATTATTTTGATATAGGTCAGATTGAATTTAACAAATAAAAATAATGAAATTGATACATATCAAAATAAATCTATTTTAAAAATTTGAATTTAACATTTTCTTAACTTTTAATTAAAAAATAATTAAAAATTAAATCCGCATTGAAGCTGTTCATTTATGGCGAGGTTCTTTATAATCTCGACACTATTTTTAGTGCGAATGAGTGCAGAGGATAACAAAATGAAAACGTGGAAAGATGTGATTGGCAACGAAAAAAGCCAACCCTATTTTCAGCAAATCTTACAACAAGTCCAGCGTGAAAAAGCAGCTGGTAAAATTGTCTATCCGCCCAGTAATGAAGTATTTAATGCCTTCAAATTAACCGAATTTGATCAAGTGAAAGTGGTGATTTTAGGGCAAGATCCTTATCACGGTCCAAACCAAGCCCACGGCTTATCATTTTCTGTTAAACCTGGCATTGCACCGCCGCCCTCGCTCGTCAATATTTATAAAGAACTGGCTGCTGATGTGGGCTTCCAAATTCCATCGCATGGCTATTTATTGTCTTGGGCTGAGCAAGGCGTGTTGCTTCTCAACACCGTCCTCACTGTAGAACAAGGCAAAGCCCATTCCCATTCGCAATTTGGTTGGGAAACCTTCACTGATCGAGTTATCGCCGCATTAAACGAGCAACGAGAGCATCTCGTCTTTTTGCTGTGGGGAAGCCACGCCCAGAAAAAAGGGCAGTTTATCGACCGCACAAAACATTGCGTTCTCACCGCACCACACCCTTCGCCACTTTCGGCACATCGCGGTTTTTTTGGTTGTCAGCATTTTTCTCAAACCAACCAGTATTTACAGCAGCACCGCATTTTGCCGATTGAATGGCAATTGCCTTTAACGGTTTAACAAATTTTAAGGATTTCAAAATGTTAGCAATTATCTCACCTGCCAAAACTCTTGATTTTGAAAGTGCGGTAGAAAAATTTGAGGTTTTTCAGCCTGCTTTAACTGACTACAGTCAGCAATTAATCGACATTTGCCGCACCCTCGCCCCGCAAGATGTCGCCTCGTTAATGTCGATCAGCGATAAATTAGCCTCGCTCAACGTGGCACGCTTCGCCCAATGGACGGCAGATCATAATGAACAAAACGCACGCCCAGCCATTTTTGCTTTTAAAGGCGATGTTTACACGGGCTTAGACGCGGAGCATTTATCTCGCGAAGACATTTTATTCGCTCAACAGCATTTAAGAATGTTATCGGGACTCTATGGTTTGTTACGCCCGCTAGATTTAATGCAGCCTTATCGTTTGGAAATGGGGACAAAATTAGCCAACCCGAAAGGCAAGGATCTCTACGCGTTTTGGGGCAATGTGATCACCCAAACCTTACAGCAAGCCTTAGACGAGCAAGGGGATAACGTGCTGGTGAATTTAGCCTCTGACGAATATTACAAATCTGTGAAAGAAAGCCAGCTCAAGGCACATATTGTTAAGCCCGTCTTTTTAGATTACAAAAATGGCAAATATAAAGTTATCAGTTTTTATGCGAAAAAAGCCCGTGGCTTAATGTGTCGTTACCTCATTCAAAATCGACTCACTCACGTTGAGCAATTAAAAGCCTTTGATCTTGGCGGATATTGGTTTGATGAAGCCGCTTCAAGCGAGAAAGAATTTGTGTTTAAACGAGAGGTGAGCGAATAAAATGAAGCCTTTGTTAGCCTTTTTTCACAACATCAAAAAAACGTTATTTTTTAGCACCGCACTTTTATTAACGGCTTGCGTATCCTCGCCACAACTCAGCGTGCCTGAAGCCATTACGCATAATAACAGCTCTTATTATCTGATTTCGCAACAGGATTTAGGCAGCGTGGCACGTTATTTTTATGTGCCAAAAGGGGAAAGTGCTGAGCATTGGCATAGTGCAATCGAGCTGTTGCAAGATAGAAATTGGCAGCAACGCACGTTAGCGGATCGGATCGCCTTGCGTAAGCGAGTGTATCAAAACACGGGCGTTACTCATTTTGATCTTTATCCACACAACAATGAATTGGTCGCTTTTGTTATCTACGAGCCAACCGAACAAAATAAAGATTGGCAAGTGAATGTTGCCAGAGGCAAAGATCTTCCCTTTTGTGGCTTTGTGCAATACCAATATTCTTTAAAAATCGCCAAAAACAAAAAATTAATGAATATGAAAAAAGAGAAGATTATCAAATATTTGCAAAAATATGTGGTAAATAAAGAAATACAAAATTTGAGTAACAGCCATTTTTCTTGGAATTGTAAAAAATAATGCAAGAAGTCTATTCCAAACAAGTCAAAAGTGCGGCGAATTTGGCGATTGCCACCGCCTTTATTTTAATTTTAATTAAAGGCTTTGCGTGGTGGAAAACCGATTCCGTCAGTATGCTCGCCTCAATCACCGATTCCACGCTGGATTTATTAGCCTCTTTTATGAATATGCTGATTTTGCGTTTTGCCCTAATGCCTGCGGATCACAACCATTCCTTTGGACACGGTAAAGCGGAGTCTTTGGCTTCCTTAATTCAAAGTGCGTTTATTTCGGGCAGTGCCATTTTCCTGTTGCTTCAAGGCATTTATCGCCTCACTGCCCCGCAGCCTTTAACGCAAACTTATTTAGGCGTGATCGTTACCCTGATTTCCATTGCAGCGACGTTACTATTGGTGCTGTATCAAAGCCACATTATCAAGCAAACGGACAGCCCCGCAATCAAAGCGGATCGCCTGCATTATCAAACCGATTTGCTGATGAACATCGCGATTTTATGCTCGCTCGGGCTAACCCTATGGGGCGTGCTTTGGGCTGATGCGATTTTTGCTATTTTGATCGCTTTATATATTTTGTTTAATGCAGGGCAGATGTTTTACGATGCTATTCAATTATTGCTCGATCAAGCCTTGCCTCTAGAGGAAATCGAACAAATTGAACAAGTTATCCAATCGCAACCCAATATTTTAGGCTTTCACGATCTCCGCACTCGACGCTCGGGGGCTATCCGCTTTATTCAATTTCATTTGGAACTTGATGATCACCTTTCTTTTATTGAAGCTCATCAAATCACCGATCATCTTGAACAGCGTTTACGTCAATGTTTTCCTCGAGTCGATATTGTGATTCACCACGAACCTACTAGTGTAGTGAAAAATGAAGAGCAAGATAAAGTAATAATGGGTAACTTATCAAAAAATACTTAGACCTAAATCAAAATGTGAAGTAATTCACAAAATTTTTCTAGAGCGATAATTGGGAATAGTGTAAGCTACGCACAATTTCTATATTACTAACTTTCAATAAAGGTATTTGCATTATGATCAAAAAAATTGCCGTATTAACCAGTGGTGGTGATGCACCAGGAATGAACGCAGCAATTCGTGGAGTAGTCCGTGCTGCATTAGGAGAAGGCTTAGAAGTTTATGGCATTTATGATGGCTATCACGGGCTTTATCATAATAAAATCAAACAATTAACGCGTTATAGCGTATCAGATATAATCAATCGTGGCGGTACATTCCTTGGTTCAGCACGTTTCCCAGAATTTAAAAAACCTGAAGTGCGGGCGAAATGTGCGGAAATTTTACGTTCACACGGCATTGATGCACTTGTAGTTATCGGCGGGGACGGTTCTTATATGGGAGCGAAATTGCTTACCGAAGAACACGGCTTCCCTTGTGTGGGGATTCCTGGCACAATTGATAATGATGTAGCTGGAACGGATTACACTATCGGTTATCAAACCGCGTTAGAAACTGCTGTAACTGCCATTGACCGTTTGCGTGATACTTCAAGCTCGCACCAACGTATTTCAATCGTGGAATTAATGGGCAGACATTGTAGTGACTTAACTATTTCAGCAGGTATTGCAGGTGGTTGTGAATATATTGTCGCCTCCGAAGTAGAATTTAACCGAGAAGAATTAATTCAGCAAATTGAACGTAGTATTATTAAAGGTAAACGTCACGCTATTATCGCTATCACAGAACATATTTGTGATGTAAATGAATTAGCTAAAGAAATTGAAGCTCGCGTGAAACACGAAACTCGAGCAACGATTTTAGGGCATATTCAACGTGGTGGTACACCTTGTGCGTTTGATCGTATTTTAGCTTCTCGTATGGGTGTTTATGCGGTAGATCTCTTATTACAAGGTAAAGGTGGATACTGCGTAGGAATTCAAAATGAGCATCTTGTTCATCATGATATTATTGATGCAATCAATAATATGCGTCGCGAATTTAAAGCTGAATGGTTAGAAGTTGCTAAGCGTTTAGATTAATTTTTGTGATATTGAATGTTCTAAAATCAAACAAGTAACATATGATAAAAATGCCAATTTTTTATAATTGGCATTTTTATTGACTATTTTCTTGGACAAAGCTCATTTTCACTAAAAAAATACGCAATTTCGCGTTCTGCACTTTCAGGGCTGTCCGAACCGTGTACGCAATTTTGTCGCTTGCTTAAGGCAAATTGTTTGCGAATTGTGCCAGCTTCGGCTTGTTCTGGATCCGTTGCCCCCATTAAAGTGCGGTAGTTTTTTATCGCATTTTCTTTTTCCAAAACGGAAACCACCACAGGGGCAGAAGTCATATATTCCACCAAGCCCGCAAAGAAAGGTTTGCCTTGATGTTCAGCGTAAAAACCCTCCGCTTGCTCTTGGGTGAGATGAACCATTTTCATCGCCACAATGCGAAAGCCTTCATTTTCCAAACAAGTTAGGATTTTGCCGATAAGGTTACGCTCCACCGCATCGGGCTTGATAATTGACAACGTCCGTTCCATATTTTCCTCCTATGAGTTGGCTTGATTAAGTAAAAGATGAGCCAGTGTTTGCACGCCGATACCTGTCGCCCCTGCCGCCCATAAATTGCTAGCGGATTTGCGATAGGTGGCTGAGCAATCAATGTGCAACCAATGTTGTTGATAATTTTTGACAAAATAGGACAAAAACGCCGTTGCAGTGCTTGCCCCCGCCCCTACTGGCACGGTGCCGATATTGGCGATTTGAGCAAATTGCGAAGCAATCTGCCCGCGATGAAATTCTTCAAAAGGTAAACGCCAGAAAGGCTCATTGGCGGTCTGTGCTGCATTCAATAAGGCGGTAACCAATTCGTTATCCATTGAAAGCACGCTGTGATAATCGTTCCCCACTGCCACTTTCGCCGCCCCTGTTAGGGTGGCACAGTCGATAATAAACTGCGGGTTTTGTTTATCCGCTTCGATCAAACCGTCCGCCAACACAAGGCGACCCTCTGCGTCCGTGTTTAACACTTCCGCCGTTACGCCATTGCGATAGGTGATGATGTCGCCCAGTTTTAAGGCGTTGGCACTCACCATATTTTCCGCACAGCATAGATAAAGTTTTACGCGTTGATTTAACCCACCTGCGATTGCCATTCCCAATGCACCCGTGAGCAACGCCGCCCCGCCCATATCCGTTCGCATTGTGGACATTGAATCGCTTGGTTTAATGCTGTATCCGCCACTGTCAAAGGTGATCCCTTTGCCTACTAAACAAGCCAATACAGGGGCATTGGGATCTTGGCTTGGATTGAAATCGAGTTGCAACATCGCAGGGGGATTTACTGAGCCTTTCCCCACTTGCCAAATACCTTGATAATTTTGTGCGAGCAATTCTTCGCCAGAAATGATGTCAAAACTGACCGCACTTTCACTGGCGTAGTCGGCTGAAAGCTCGGCAATAAATTGAGCCGCACGCTCAGCTAATTTTTTCGGAGTAATCACATCAGAAGGTAAGTTAATGATTTCTCTCACAAAGTCACCACATTGAATACGTGCAAATAATTCCGCCTGTGGCTCATCGTCAAGATGAGGAAATTCAATAGCATAATCTTGTTTCGCGGAATAAAAGCCTTGATAAAACGCCCAGCAGTTTTCTAAATCCCAGCCCTCGCCGCTGAGTTCCACGTTGTGAATGCCTTGATTGCGTAATTTGCGTGCCGCTTGTTGGATCAAAGTGCGGTCAGAATTTGAGGCATTTTTTTGCAGATGGATAATGCTTTCCTCATTGGCAAAGCTAAGCAACGCATTTTCTCCCCAAACGGGGGACGCGGGTTGTGTTGAAAGATGAACTAACATAATGATTATCCTTTATAAAAAGTGGTTTCTGTATCCTAATATAATAAAAGGAAAAATCCAACGGAATAATGATGAGAGGTGTGTTTTTATCACAAATGAAAAGGGCGGACAAGTTGCCCGCCCGAGAAGTGATTTAGTCTAAATGAATGGGCTTGGTTTTATAAAAAGAAATCATCGCAATCGGGGCGATCACGGTGAACCAAATCGACCATTGCAATGGCATTCCTAAATATACGCATAGCACGCCGAGGAAAGTGGCAGCAATAGCGAGGGTAAAGCCAATTACGCTGTAATTGGTGTCTTTATCTAAATACCAACGCAAGAATGCTAAGGCGATGAGATAAATCGCGGTGCAGAGGCTTAACGCGGTCATTGCAAATAAAGGCGAAACCGAATGGGCGTTTGTGCTGTGTTCGGCGACTTCCGCCATTGTGCCAAATTCTTTTACTGAATCGGCGAGCAATTCTAAGCCTGAACCTAAGGCGGTGAGGGCGATGAAAATTAGCAAATGTCCGTAGCCATAGACTAACGCGTTATTTAAGGTGCGTTGTGAATGCAAAAATTCCCCCCACGGCATTTTGAAATATAGCCACCAAAGAGAGAACATTAGTGCTGAAATCCCTAAGCCTAAAGGGAATGCTTCGGTAAGTATCGCTTCATTACTGTGGAATAATGGCGTGATGGCGTTGGTCGCCCCTAGAATGCCTTCGCCGAGTACGATAATCACCAATAAACCATAACGCTCGGCAATGTGATGCGGATGCCACGCAGTTTTATTGGCACTTTCCGCCCAAACGGGAACAGATAATTCGAGTAAAGCACCAAATAGGAAGATTTGATTAAACAAATGAGGAATATAGATAACAATAATTGCCCAAAAAAGCTGTGCAATAATAATACCGAACGCATAGCGTAAACAGGTCGTTCGACGCTCAGAATCGCTTTTGGCAGCACGAAACCACTGATATGCCATAGCAATACGCATTACGATATAACCAATGAGGATCATTGTGTAATCATTATGCTCAAACACATTATTAATGCCAATGGCTAAAATAATCGCCCCGAACATTTGCACCATTGTAACAATGCGGTAACTAAAGTCGTCGTTATCATAAGCCGAAGCAAACCAAGTGAAATTCATCCACGCCCACCATACGCAGAAAAACGAGGTGGCAAAACGAATTAATCCGTCACTGAAATGATGAGCTGCTAAAGCGTGGTGTAAACCGCTCGCGGTGGCAGCAATGGCGATAACAAAAACTAAATCAAAATAAAGCTCCAAGGTGGTAGCGACACGGTGCGGTTCGTGGTGGTCGCGGGAACGCATTATTTTATGAATCATTAAAAACTCCGAATACAAATAAAAACTTAGGGGCTGTAGTAGATTAGCAACAATGCTATACTACAAAAATGAAGATAACATATTGTAAATTAAAGCAATCCATACAGAAAAAACTGCTTGAGTTTTTTGTCGCAGAAGTTACTGCAAGAACAGCAGCAAATTTGCTAGATATTCAACCGAATACAGCCGCTTTGTTCTACCATAAAATCAGGCTTGTGATTGGCTATCATTTATCCCTTGAAGTTAACGAGATTTTTGAGGGGAAATTGAACTAGACGAAAGCTATTTTGGTGGTCATCGAAAGGGAAAACGAGGACGAGGACGAGGAGCGGCTGGAAAAGTTGCTGTTTTTGGGTTACTAAAACGACAAGGAAAGGTATTTACTGTTGTGGTTGAAAACACCAAGAGTGAAACATTACTCCCTGTTATTAAAAGAAAAATCAAGCCTGATAGCTGGGTTTATACGGACACTTATCGCAGTTATGATGCGCTTGATGTGAGTGAATTTCACCACGAACGAATCAATCATTCCGAGCTATTTGCGGTGAAACAAAATCATATTAATGGCATTGAAAATTTTTGGAATCAGGCGAAGCGGATACTGCGAAAATATAATGGAATTAACCGAAAAAACTTTCCTTTATTCTTGAAGGAATGTGAATTTCGGTTTAACTTTGGGACACCAAAAGAGCAGTTAAAAATATTGCGAAAATGGTGTGAAATTTAGGGCTAATCTACTACAGCCCCAAAACTTAACCAAGTTGAAAAATAATTTAGCTATTAACCTGTGGTGCAAAATTTCAGCGGGGATTCTATCACAATTTTTGATTTTCTGAGTAGTTCACTAAATTTCTATAAAAAACTTGGTGAATGCGGGTGAAAAGAGTATAATTCGCCCGTTTTTTGACTTACTTTATTAACATTAGAGGAATTAATGGCAAAAGAAGATTGTATTGAAATGCAAGGCACGATTTTAGAAACCTTGCCGAACACGATGTTCCGCGTTGAATTAGAAAATGGACACGTTGTTACTGCACATATTTCAGGAAAAATGCGTAAAAATTATATCCGTATCTTAACGGGCGATAAAGTAACGGTGGAAATGACACCTTACGATTTAAGTAAAGGGCGTATTATTTTCCGCAGTCGTTAATTTAGCTTCCTTCTTAAGGATCTGCTTCGAAATGAAGCAGATTTTTTCTTTTCTGACTTCCTTTTTCTGCCATTTCTCATTATAGTTCGGTTATTTCTAGCTAACAATAAGGCGATAAAATGAAGAATATCAAACACTTTGCACAACGCTATGTAGATTGGGTGATCCGCTTAGGTAGGGTAAAATTTTCCTTGCTTGGTGTAGTCATTTTGGCGGTGCTTGCCCTTTGCACGCAATTTTTGTTGAGCTTATGTGTAGTCGGCACAGTATATTGGCACGATGTAGGGCGTTCTGTATTTTTTGGCTTAATTTCCGCCCCATTTGTGATTTATTTCTTCACCTTATTAGTAGAAAAACTAGAAAAATCTCGCCTTGAACTGGCAAAATTGGTAGATAATTTACGTCGTGAAGTATCAGAAAGAATGATTGCGGAACGAAAATTATCTGTTGCGTTAAATGATTTAGAACAAAGTAGCCGTAACAAAACCGCTTTAATGACCACCATCAGCCACGAACTACGCACGCCGCTCAATGGCATTATCGGCTTAAGTCGCATTTTGCTAGACAGCCCCTTGAATCCCGAACAACAAAATTATCTCAAAACCATCAATATGAGTGCAGTGTCTTTAGGGCATATTTTTAGCGATATTATCGATTTAGAAAAAATTGATGCGCACAAAATTGAATTAAACCGTAAAGAAACGGATTTTTATGCCTTTCTCAATGACATCGCCAATTTTGCCACCTTAATGGCAGAGCAAAACCACCTGAAATTTGAATTGCAATATGAGCCAAACTTACCGCAATGGATTTACATCGACAACGCCAGATTAAGCCAAATTCTGTGGAATTTAATTAATAATGCGGTGAAATTCACCGAAAAAGGCGTGATTCGCCTCCGTGTTTCACAAGTAGGAGAACAAACTTTCGCTTTTGCGATTTCTGATACGGGCATTGGCATTGCACAAGCCGAGCTAGAACATATTTTCGCGATGTATTACCGCGTGAAATCCAAACAATATCAGCACGCGGGCAGTGGCATTGGCTTGGCAGTTTCCAAAACCATCGCCAACCTAATGGGCGGCGATCTCACCGTGCAAAGTGCGGTGGGAAAAGGCTCTGTTTTTACATTACAGATCCAAGCGGAAATTGTGAGTAAACCTTTAGAATATCAGCATTATTTACCTCATCAGCTACGCATTTTGTTGATTGAAGATATTGAAGTGAATATCGTGGTGGCGAAATCTATTTTAGAAAAATTGGGCTATCAGGTTGATGTGGCAATGACGGGCAAGCAAGCCATTGAGAAATTTGAACAAAATGACTACGACTTATTGTTAATCGACATTCAACTGCCTGATATGTCAGGCTTCGACATTGCCCAACAGTTGCGTCAAAATTATGAAAATGATCACTATGATTATCTCCCGCCGCTGATCGCCTTAACTGCTAATGTAATGCACGATAAGCAAGATTATTTGCAACAGGGAATGGACGACATTCTCCGCAAACCTCTCTCCTTGGACGAACTAACGCAATGTTTGTATCAGTATTTTGCTGATGACCTCACGCAAAGCTCACCGCCTCCGAGCTTTGTGCCTCATCAGGCAGAAAGGCTATCCGCATCGTACGATAGCCCGCTGGATTTCCCATTTTTGAATGAGCTTATGGCACTCTTAGGCAAAAAAACAGTGAAAAATAACACCGCACTGTTTGAACAGCAAATGCCTGATTATATTGCAGAACTGAACATCGCATACAAGGCATACAAAAACGCTCCTTACCCTAAAGAACCCCTAGCCTACCTTGCCCACAAAATCAAAGGAGCCGCAGGGTCTGTGGGCTTAAAACGCATTCAACACCTCGCCGCGTCAGTGCAAGAATGGCAATCTCCAGATTGGGAGGCGAAGATTGATGATTGGATCGCACAACTGAATGAATATTGGCAACAAGATTTGAAAACATTAATGGATTGGTTAAGTAATGCTGATGTCGCTTGACAATTATTTGGGCTCCTTGCATTGCCTTTTAGGGAAACGCCTAAGAGAATATGAATAGCGTTGCCTTCCCACTTTTTACTATTTTACTAATCTACGTTTTTTCGCTTATATAGCTCAATTGAGTTCACTTTTATACAACACTCTGCTCCGATGACACAAGCATACGGAGAGGAGAAATATAGTCGTTTAAGTTCAAAATAAGACAAGGCAACAAGTCTCAGACAGTACAAATAGCACGGCAAGGCGAAATAACACCGTATTATTTTGAAATCAAACGACTATAACGCCGTAGGAAAGTGAAAGAAGTTTCGCTATATTGTATTTTTCAGGTGAACACATCTCCCTACAAGTATCAACATAATTTTGTTTTGATTAAATCGATATTTTCATTATTACTCTGCTTGCCGATATTTATCGATCCACAATAAAAAATTCGCATACACTGTTCCTGCTACAGAATGCCATACGCAAGCCACTGCACACACTACGGCAGATTCAGGAATCGCGGGGAAAAATTTCATACTTAGCCCTGTAGCAAGCCCTGCGTTTTGTACGCCCACTTCGAGCGAAAGGGTTTTCTTTTTCGCAAGGCTCATTCCAACGCCTTTGCCTGCTAAATAGCCCAAGGCATAGCCAATCACATTATGCACAACAATACACAGCAAAATCACCAGCCCAGATTGCAAAAAATAGTTGCCATAAATCGCCACCACACCACCAACAATAAAGGCAAAGTTAATCACTGCCACACCAGGCATTAAGGCTTTAATATCTTGAAACCATTGTTTGCGGTGAAATGCCATATTCAAAATTGACCCCACAGCAACAGGCAAGACGGTTACAAGCAACATAAATTTAAACATCGCCCAGCCGTTCATTTCGATACTTTGTCCAACTAAATAATTGAGCAAGAGCGGGGTCATCACGGGTGCGATCAGGGTGGACACAGTAGTCATTCCCACTGAAAACGCCACATCGCCTTTAAACGCCACATCGCCTTTACATAGAAACGCCATAATGTTAGACGCTACGCCACCAGGGCAAGAACCAACTAAGACCAAACCAAGGGTAAGTGCTGGAGAAAGCTCAAAACTTTTTGCAATCGCAATCGCCACAAAAGGCATTACGGTATATTGCACAATCGTACCAATAAGAATATCTAACGGACGTTGTGCTAACACTTGGTAATCTTTTTTACCTAAAGTCATTCCCATTGAAAGCATAATAATGCTGATGATGAACACTTGCGTATCGCCTTTTACCCAAGTGAATAATTCAGGTTTATAAAAGGTGATTAACGCCAGCACGATAATAAAAAGTGCGGTGAATTTTGCTAATAAAAAACTGAGTTTTTTCAGAAATTGCATTACTTTCTCCTAATTTTTTCGTCAATAAACGTGCTACTTTGCTTGCTTCCAAGGGGCAACTTTAAATAAGCATAACATTCCGGGAATCGCGAGCCAGAAGCAAAGCCAGAAATACTCATAGTAGCCGAGCCAGTCAATTAATGTGCCCGCTTGGGTGTTTAAGGTGGCACGGGGTAAGGCGGCGAGGCTGGTGAATAAGGCGAGTTGGGTGGCAGTGTAAAGCGGGTTGGTTTCGCGTGCCATAAAGGCGACAAAGGCGGCTGTACCTAAGCCGATGCCGATATATTCTGCCGCCACTACCACGCCAAGCGACCACAACGCGGTGCTGTCCACCTCCGTAAAAGGCCCTTGGCTTGCTAGCCACGCAAAGCCCAAAATGGTGATCATTTGCACCACGCCGAACAGCCATAAAGCACGGTTAATACCGATTTTCAGCATTATCACCCCGCCTAGGATACTGGCGGCGATCATCGGCCAAAGGGAAGCATTTTTCACCACCACGCCAATTTGTGTATTACTGAACCCCATATCCAAATAGAATGGCGAAATCAACGCCGTTGCCATACTGTCGCCAAGTTTGTAAAGGAAAATAAATGCCAAAATCCCCAATGCCGACCAAATCCCTTTACGTTGAAAAAATTCACGAAACGGCTCGACTACGCTATCTTGTAAAGTGCGGTGTTTTTTCAGCTCAATTTTTGGCTCAGTGCTTAAAAATAGGCACATAAAAATGCCCGGCAACATAAACAGTGCGGTGATGATAAACACAGTTTGCCAAGCAAAATGATCGGATAAAATCAGCGATAGCGACCCTGGCACTAAGCCCGCTACGCGATACGCATTGACGTGAATGGAATTGCCTAGCCCGAGTTCTTGATCGGATAAAATTTCCCGCCGATAGGCATCAAGCACAATATCTTGCGTGGCGGAAAAAAACGCACAAAGCGTGCCTAGCCCCGCGACTAAACTCAAGCCCCCTTGCTGTTTGGGATCGATAAAGCCAAATAAGGCAAGGCTCACGAGTAAGAGAATTTGCGAGATAAAAATCCAGCCCCGCCGCCGTCCTAAAAACGGTGGCACAAAACGATCAAGCAATGGCGACCAGAGAAATTTCCACGAAAACGGCAAGGTGATGAGGGTGAGATAGCCGAGGGCCTTGAGGTCGATTTGCTCAGAACGCAGCCAAATTGGCAGCAGGGAAATCAAAATATACAGCGGCAACCCTGAGCTAAAGCCCGTGAACACGCAAATGAGCATATTGCGACTAAAAATCTGCTGCCAGAGGGGTGGTGTCGTTGTCATAGCGATAAAAGTGCGGTGAGAAAAACAGATAAATTTATGCGGCAGCCAATGCCACCGCATAAACGCCTAATCCCGATAGCCTTTAGGATTATTTTTTTGCCAGTTCCACGTATCTTGCATCATTTCGTTCAAGCCCCACTTCGCTTTCCAGCCTAATTCTTTAGCGGCAAGGGACGGATCGGAATAGCAAGTGGCAATGTCCCCTGGACGACGGTCCACCAGTTTGTAAGGGATCTGAATGCCATTCGTTTTCTCAAAGGCACTCACCATATCCAACACCGAATAACCTACACCCGTACCAAGATTGTAAATGTGCAAGCCCACGTCATTTTGATGACGTTCTAAGGCTTTTAAATGCCCAATGGCGAGATCCACAACGTGGATATAATCACGCACGCCCGTGCCGTCGTGGGTATCATAATCACTGCCGAACACAGAAAGTTGCGGTAATTTGCCGATCGCCACTTGGCTGATGTAAGGCAATAAATTGTTCGGAATGCCTGTTGGATCTTCGCCAATCAAACCGCTGTGATGAGCACCAACAGGATTGAAATAACGCAAAATGGTGAAGCTAAATTGTGGTTCAGCTTTTGCGACATCGGAGAGAATTTGCTCAACCATTAATTTTGATGTGCCGTAAGGGTTAGTTGTGCCGCCCACTTTGCATTGCTCGGTGATTGGCACGATTTCAGGATCGCCATACACGGTGGCAGAAGAGCTAAACACCAAATTCCACACGCCCGCTTTTTTCATTTCTTCCACTAAAACTAGCGATCCCACCACGTTATTTTGATAATACGCCATTGGCTTTTGCACGCTTTCGCCCACCGCTTTTAAGCCCGCGAAGTGAATGACTGATTTGATCGCATTTTCAGCAAAAATTTGCTGTAACATCGCACGATCTAACACATTGCCTTGATAAAACTTCACCGCTTTACCGGTAATTTGCTCTACGCGTTGCAAAGATTTTGGTGAGGAATTGCTTAAATTATCCAACACCACCACGTTAAATCCTGCGTTTACTAATTCCACTACCGTATGCGATCCAATATAGCCTGCTCCGCCTGTTACTAAAATAGTCATTTTGTTCCTCAGTTTCTTACTTGTCATAAATTTGGCTAGTATAAACCATTTTTTCGCCAGATTTTCATCATCGCGAAAAAACTCGTCCAGAAAACACCGCACTTTTTCGCCAATCCCGATTTTCCTGACACCGCAAACGTTTACTATTGCGTACTTTTCTGTAAAATAACGCCATTTTTCTTTCCCTAATTTGTAAAGGACATCTATGCTTACAGAAAAACTTTTCGAGATCACTCAGCGTGGCTCAACCTTACGTCAAGAAATTATCGCGGGCTTAACCACCTTTTTAGCGATGGTGTATTCCGTGATTGTCGTGCCGAATATGCTCGCGGCGGCAGGTTTTCCGCCTGAAAGCGTGTTTATCGCCACCTGTTTAGTTTCAGGGCTTGGCTCAATTTTAATCGGCTTATGGGCAAACGCCCCAATGGCGATCGGCTGTGCCATTTCCCTCACCGCTTTCACCGCCTTCAGCCTCGTTTTAGGGCAAGGGGTGAGCATTCCCGTCGCCTTAGGGGCAGTGTTTTTAATGGGAATCGTGTTTAGCCTAATTTCTGCTACTGGCGTGCGAGCGTGGATTTTACGCAACCTCCCGGCTAGCATTGCACAAGGGGCAGGTATCGGCATCGGCTTATTCTTATTATTAATCGCCACCAACGGCGTAGGTATTGTGGTAGGCAACCAAGCAGGGCTGCCGATTAAACTCGGCGATTTCACCAGCTTCCCCGTGTTGATTTCCCTTGCTGGGCTTGCGGCGATTATCGGGCTAGAAAAAATGCAAATCAAAGGCGGCATTTTGTGGGTGATTATCGCGATCACGCTGATCGGCTTAGCGGTTGATCCGAACGTTACCTTCAACGGTGAATTGTTCAAAATGCCAAGTTTCGGCGAGCAATCGCTGTTCTTACAATTAGACCTCACAGGAGCATTGCAACCTGCCATTCTGCCCGTTGTTTTCGCCTTAGTGATGACTGCCGTTTTCGATGCCACAGGCACAATCCGAGCCGTTGCAGGGCAAGCCAATTTGCTGGATAAAGACGGGCAAATCATCAACGGCGGCAAAGCCTTAACTTCCGATTCTGTCAGTAGCCTTTTCTCAGGTCTATTCGGCACAGCCCCTGCGGCGGTGTATATCGAATCTGCTGCGGGTACGGCTGCGGGCGGGAAAACGGGTATCACCGCCATTGTCGTGGGCGTATTATTCTTATTAATGATCTTCTTCCAACCACTCGCTACTCTCGTACCAAACTACGCCACTGCACCTGCCTTGATGTATGTGGGGTTATTAATGCTCAGCAATGTCAGCAAATTAGATTTCAACGACTTTATCGGTGCTATGAGTGGCTTGGTTTGTGCGGTATTCATCGTGCTAACCGCCAATATCGTAACTGGCATTATGCTTGGTTTCGCTTGCCTTGTCATCGGACGACTCATCAGCGGTGATGTGAAAAAACTCAACCTCGGTACAGTGCTAATCGCGATTGCGTTAATCGCTTTTTATTTGGGTGGGTGGAATATTTAAAAACACGACAATAGCATTCGAAATACAGGCAATCCTACGATAGTTATCGTAGGATTTTTTTATCATTTCAAATTGTTCTTAAAACAACCTTTAAACAAACTCCTCACCGACAGACTGAATACTTCAGTCACGAATATTTTACGATCTCGATCGCAAAAGTGCGGCGTGTTTCTTGTCTATTTTTTCCTTACAATGCAAAGTAGGAAATACTGAATTGTTCAGTAAACATACTTTAATATGGAATGAAAAAGGAAACTCACAATGAAAATTAAAACGATTTTATCTTCTCTCATTTTGGCAATAACATTTATTGGTTCGGTTTATGCTGATGAAACAGTGAATCCGCCAGCCACGACACAAGTGACGGATAATAAAACTATCGACACCACATTTATTGGCGAAAAGCTCAATATTAATACGGCAAGTGCAAGTGAAATTCAAAAAGCCTTAGTAGGCATTGGGGCGAAGAAAGCAGAAGCTATCGTGGAATATCGAGAACAACACGGTAAATTTATCGCTCCAGAACAACTATTAGAAGTAAAGGGGATCGGAAAAGCGATTTTTGAAAAAAATAAAGATCGCATAGATTTATCTTCATTTAATAGTAATAGCCAATAGAGACAAATTGAAAAATGCACTATACTACTTGAGCTAAGTCAAAGATTATCGTCAGAGCATTTTAACGATAACTTTCTGTTTTATCCTTATAAGGTAGCTTAGTGCAAGCTACCTTTTTCATATTACAGGATTGAAAAATGAAACAAAAAATTGTGCTTGCTACGGGCAACCAAGGTAAAGTGAAAGAAATGGCTGATGTGCTTGCGGAATTTGGTTTCGATGTCATTGCACAGACTGATTTAGGCATTGAAAGCCCCGAAGAAACAGGCTTAACTTTTGTGGAAAATGCCTTATTAAAAGCTCGTTATGCGGCAAAAATGTCTGGCTTGCCAGCGATTGCTGATGATAGCGGATTAGTGGTAAACGCATTGAATGGTGAACCGGGTTTATATTCAGCACGTTATGCTGGGGTTGATAGCGAGCAAGCCGATGCCGAAAATCGTAAAAAGTTATTACAAAAATTAGCTAACGTGCCAGCTAAAGAACGGCAAGCTAAATTTGTTAGTTGTATTGTATTATTGCAACACGAAACCGATCCTTCTCCGATTATTGCGGAGGGGGAATGTGTCGGAGAAATCACCTTTGCTGAAAAGGGAGAAAATGGTTTTGGTTATGACAGCCTCTTTTTCTATCCAGAAAAAGACCGCACTTTTGCCGAGCTAGACACCGCAGAAAAGAAAAAAATCTCGCACCGTGCAAGGGCGTTAGCAGTATTAAAAGAGCGGTTAAAATAATGCTCGTATTGCCTCCGTTAAGTTTGTATATCCATATCCCTTGGTGCGTGCAAAAATGCCCTTACTGCGATTTCAACTCGCACGCTCAAAAAGGCAATATTCCCGAGCAAGACTATGTCCAGCATTTGCTAGCAGATTTACGTCAAGATCTTGAACGCTATCAAGAAAGCATTGCTCATCGCTCTCTGCATTCGATTTTTATCGGCGGCGGTACGCCAAGCTTGTTCTCAGCAACAGCGATTTCTCAGCTTTTACAAGGTATTGAACAACAAATTCCTTTTGAACCTGAGATTGAAATCACCCTTGAAGCTAACCCTGGTACGGCAGAAGCGAGCCGTTTTTCAGGTTATGTAGAGGCGGGAGTAAATCGCCTTTCTTTAGGCATACAAAGTTTTGATGATGAAAAATTGCAACGCTTAGGGCGTATTCATAATTCTCGAGAAGCCCAAAGTGCGGTGCAAATGGCGAAAGATTCAGGATTTCACCGCATTAATTTGGATTTAATGCACGGCTTGCCTGAGCAAACTTTACCCCAAGCCCTTGAGGATTTACGCCAAGCCATCGCCCTTGAACCAAGCCATCTCTCTTGGTATCAGCTCACCATTGAACCCAATACAATGTTCGCCTACCGTCCGCCGGCTTTGCCTAATGATGATGCCTTATGGGATATTTTCGAGCAAGGCCATCAGCTTTTAACCACCGCAGGCTACCAGCAATACGAAACCTCTACCTATGCCAAAGCGGGCGATCAGTGTCGGCATAATTTGAATTACTGGCGATTTGGCGATTATTTGGCGATAGGCTGTGGGGCTCACGGCAAACTGAGCTTTACAAATGGCGATATTATACGTTTTAGTAAAACCAAGCACCCTAAAGGCTATATGCGAGGGGAATATTTATATGAAGAAAAACCGATCACACTTACGGATCGTCCTTTTGAATTTTTTATGAACCGTTTTCGCTTGCTGGAAGCCTTTCCCAAAACGGAATTTCAACAATTAACGGGGCTTTCCTCCGATGTTATCAGAGAGCCAATGAATTGGGCAAAAAGGAAAAAATATGTTCAAGAAACTGACCGCACTTGGCAAATTACGCAACAAGGCAAATTATTTCTCAATGAGTTATTAACAGAATTTTTATCTGAAGATCACTAAATCCAGTCCACTTTCATACAGGAGCAACCAGCTTGTATGAAAGTAGAACTCATTTAGTGATAACGAATTATTGTGCAAGCAAACGCTCATCTAACAATAAATCGTCATTTCTATTCACACCAACACCACGAGCAAGAATATTGCGTGCAATCTGATAAGCTTCATCTAAGGAATGCTCTGTATAAGTGCCACATTGGTATTCATTTAATTCAGGAATATCATTTTGATTTTGCACTTGTAGAATATCTTTCATTGCCGCAAGCCAAGCTGTTACGACTTGTTGCTCATTCGGTCTACCAATTAATGACATATAAAACCCTGTACGGCACCCCATTGGAGAAATGTCAATAATCTCAACTTGCTCACTATTCAAGTGATCCCGCATAAAACCTGCAAAAAGATGTTCAAGAGTATGAATCCCTTTCGGCGGTAAAATTTCTTTATTTGGAATACAAAAACGTAAATCGAAAATAGTAATGTCATCACCTTTTGGTGTACGCATTATTTTTGCAACACGCACGGCGGGAGCATTCATCTTCGTATGATCGACTTTAAAACTATCAAGTAACGGCATAATATCCTTCCTTATAAAATGTAAATTTATGTAAAAAAATCTCTGTATTTTTGAACTTTCTTGCTATTAAAGAGTCATATGATATAGCAACTTGCAGTTGTTTTAATAAATTTGATTCCTTAATTATTTCGCCATTCTTATCTAGAATGGCTTTTTTATGGCTAGTTGTCCACAATCAATATAGACATTGCGAACCTTTACTGTTTATTAAAATGGCTACACCTAAACTTGGTTAAAGATAAGTAGTAGCAAATAGCGAAATAATTTTCCTATCAGTATTAATAGCAATGAGTTAAACTAATTTAATCTTAGCCAACCTGCCAATGCACAAAACGCATCACCTACAATAGGAAACCAACTGAACAATAATGTCCAAATACCATAACGTTGGATTTTCTTTAATGCCCAGCTATGTTGCAAATTTCGTTGTTCTAAATGAGGGAAACATCGTCCAATAATATAAGTTGTCATCCCCCCTAGGGTATTCCCTATTACTGCAACAATAACTAATTTAAAAATATCAACAGAAAAAAATGTCTCATCAAAAGGTGCGGTCAAAAAGAGAAACATAATTTCTGAATTGCCTAGCAATACTGTTGAGCTTAAAAACGCACTAATAAACATTATCCACAGGCTATTATTTTGTTGGTCAAACAACTTGTAATCAACCAAATCAAACATAATCTGTCATATATTTATTCATATAATTAATTCGATCTTGTTCGTTGATTTGTCGAATTACTTTGGCAGGGCTTCCCATAGCCAAACTATTGGCTGGAATATTTTTATTAACCAAAGAACCCGCCCCAATGACTGAATTATCTCCAATAGTTACACCGCCCAAAATAATCGTATTTCCTCCAATCCAAACATTATTACCAATGATAATAGGTAAAGCTTGCTCCCAATCTTGCTGACGTAATTCTGGATCAAGGGGATGCCCAACGGTATAAAGACTCACATTTGGAGCAAACATCACATTATCCCCAATCTTAATCCCTCCACTGTCTAACAGCGTACAGTGGTAATTGGCAAAGAAATTTTCTCCCACTTCAATAAAACAACCATAATCACAAAAAAATGGTGCATTAATATGTGGAATCCCTTTGGATTTACCTAAAATCTGTTGAATCAATGCTGTCCTTTTTTCTATTTCGGAAGGACAAATTTGTGTGTTATATTGGAAAAGACGTTTTTTATTTTCTAAACGAAGCTGGGCTAATTCACGATCATTTGGCTTATGAGCAAATCCCGCTAGCATTTTTTGTTTATTGGATAACATTTATTTCCCCTTTACTAGCTGATTGATACGCACATCAAATACGTCCATTCCGGCTGCAAGTCCCGCTTTTATACCAAGATCAGCATCTTCAAATACCAAGCAATTTTTTGGATTAACGTGGAGTAACTCCGCACAACGTAAAAATGTATCTGGAGCAGGTTTATGTTTTTCTACATCATCAGCTGTAACAATAGCATCAAAATAAGAATAAAGATCAAATTTTGTTAATAATAAATTTACTATTGCTTGATGAGAACCTGTACCCAGTGCTAAAGGCTTTTTATCAGAAAAATATCGCACAACATCAAAAGTAGGAAGTAGGCTTGAATGTTGCATAATTAACTCAATACCATATTGTCGTTTTAATCTTATAACATCATCAAATAAACTCATTGGCATCGCTGCTTTTTGCATCATTACTTTCGCGATTTCTCTTACCGAAGCACCGCCTAATTCATAAAGCATTTGCCCATCAATAGGATATCCCAAAGTCTCTCCCACCTTATCCCACGCACTTTTATGGCTCGGCATAGTATCAATCACTGTGCCATCCATATCAAAAATTAATCCTTCATAGTCTGAAAAACACTCAAAATCTATCATTTTTACCCCCCTAAAATTTTATTATTTTGATACAAATTTGTGATCTCTGCACTGTTTTATTTTCTGAGATTCCAGTAAAGTTAGCATATATAGAATTATAATCACTACGTCCAAATCTTCGAATAAATAACAGAAGGTAAAAATGGAATTACAGCAACAATTAACGTTTTTATTACAGAGAAAACTCATAGATGAAGAAATTGTACAATGGATCTTGCACATTCAGGAACATTTGATTACACAATGGCACGCTGATGTAGATAATCGCCAAGTTTTTATGCTCTTTAATCATTTAGCCATGGCATTAGGACGTATTAAACGAGGATATATCGCCAATCCATTAGATGCTGAAATATTATCAGAAATACAAAGTGCGGTTTCTTTTCCCCAAATTTTTCAACGTCATTCTGAGTTGCTAGCACTTATCCCCTTAATAATACCTGAGAATGAACAAACGCATCTTATTGCAAATATTTACGCCCTTTCACTTACACAACCGCATATTTTAGATTCATTTTAAAATCAGGCTCTGCACTATAGGCTTAAAAATGAGAAACACTATAGCGTTAATTATTCATTTTTGAATACCCGCATTGGTGCTATAATTTTCGACCATTTCATTAATAACATTTTATTAATAATAGGAAAGAATATGATACGAATTGGGCACGGGTTTGATGTACACGCATTTGGTGGTAATGGGCCGATTATTATTGGCGGGGTGGCAGTGCCTTATGAGAAAGGTTTGCTGGCGCATAGTGATGGTGATGTGGCGTTGCACGCTCTAACTGATGCCTTGTTAGGTGCGGCGGCGTTGGGGGATATTGGTAAATTATTCCCAGACACCGATCCGCAATACAAAGGGGCGGATAGTAAAGTTTTGCTACAAGAGGCTTATCATCAAGTACAAGACAAGGGCTATAAAATCGGCAATGTGGACATTACGATCATTGCGCAAGCACCGAAAATGCGTCCGCACATTGATGCGATGCGGGCTGCCATTGCTCAGGTCTTGGCTTGCGATATGGAGCAAGTGAATGTGAAAGCCACCACCAGCGAAAAACTCGGTTTTACGGGACGGGGCGAGGGCATTGCGTGCGAAGCGGTTGCTCTGTTGGTTAAGGGGTAATCAATGCTTGAGCTGGCTTATTTGCAATCCCCGCCTACTCAACAAGCCCATTTGAAAGCGGAATGTGCGGATTTTATCGTTAAAGAAAATTTGGGCTATGAGATGACAGGCGAAGGGGAATTTGTTGCCCTGTATGTGCGGAAAACCGATGCTAACACCCTTTTCGTGGGGGAAAAATTGGCAGAGTTTGCGGGCGTTCCAGCGCGTAATATGAGTTATGCTGGATTAAAAGATCGCAAGGCGGTTACTGAACAGTGGTTCTGTTTGCATATGGCAGGTAAGCCCACGCCTGATTTCAGCCAATTCCATTTGGAGGGGGTAGAGCTCCTCAAGGTTACCCGCCATAATCGCAAAATTCGTACAGGCAGCCTAGATGGCAATCATTTTGAGATTTTGCTACGCGGTGCAACGGAAACAGCCGATCTGAAAGTGCGGTTAGAAAATTTAGCAAATTTTGGCTTTCCCAATTATTTCACCGAACAACGTTTCGGGCGTGATGGGCATAATCTCACCCAAGCAATGCGTTGGGCTGAGGGAGAAATTAAGGTGAAAGATCGCAAAAAACGCAGTTTTTACCTTTCTGCCGCACGCAGTGAAATGTTTAATTTGGTGGTGTCTGATCGCCTCTCGCGACAACTTTCGCAAACCGTTTTACTCGGCGATATTGTTCAGTTAAGTGGTTCGCAAAGTTGGTTTAGCGTTGATGAAAATGAAGATCGCAATGAATTAAAAGTGCGGTTAGAAAATCACGATATTTTTCTCACCGCCCCTTTGGTGGGGGAAGTGCCGCAGCCTGCGAATGAATATGAAAACGCGGTTGTGCAACAGCACCAAGCCATTCTCGCCTTAATGCAAAAAGAACGAATGAAACCCAGCCGCCGCCCTTTAATGATGCATCCGCAAGATTTGCAATGGACATTTTTACCCGAAGGGCTAAAACTGTCTTTTTCGCTCCCCGCGGGTAGCTATGCCACCGCATTGGTTCGCGAATTAGTTATGATTATTGAATAGGAAACATAATGAATATTTTACTCTCTAATGATGATGGCATTCACGCCGAAGGCATCAAAGCCCTTGCCAAAGAATTGCGTAAAATCGCACAAGTTACGGTGGTCGCCCCCGATCGCAATCGTAGTGCCGCCTCAAGCTCGCTCACCTTAGTTGAGCCTTTACGCCCAATGAAATTGGATAATGGCGATTATTGCATTAATGGCACGCCTGCCGATTGCGTGCATTTAGCCTTGAATGGTTTTCTGTCTGGGCAAGTGGATTTGGTGGTGTCTGGCATTAACGCAGGGGTCAATTTAGGTGATGATGTGCTGTATTCTGGCACGGTTGCCGCGGCGTTTGAAGGTCGTCATCTTGGCTTGCCAGCGGTTGCGGTTTCCCTTGATGGTCGCCAATACTACGAAACTGCCGCTCGCATTGTGTGCGAACTAATCCCCAAATTGCATAGCCAGCTATTAAAAAGCCGTGAAATTTTGAACATTAACGTGCCAGACTTGCCTTATGAAGAAATTAAAGGCATCAAAGTTTGTCATTTGGGTTATCGTGCGGCTGCCGCTGAGGTGATTAAACAGCAAGATCCCCGTGGCGACACAATCTATTGGATTGGCCCTGCAGGCTTGGCGGAATATGAGCAAGAAGGCACGGATTTTCACGCGGTGAAAAATGGTTATGTTTCCATTACGCCAATCCAAGCAGATATGACCGCTTATCACTCACTTCAATCTTTACAAGATTGGTTAAAAAGTGAATAATGCAATGTTTTACAACAGTTTGAGGATAGTCGATTGAAAATTTTTGGTACGCTGTACGATAAAGTAATGCAATGGTCAACCCACCGCTATGCAACGGGTTGGTTGATTTTTACTAGCTTTATTGAATCCATTTTTTTCCCTGTTCCCACTGATGTGATGTTAATCCCAATGGCAATATCTCAACCCAAACGTGCTGTGCGTTTTGGCGTTTATGCGGGAGTCGCTTCCGCAATTGGCGGGATTGTAGGCTACGCACTGGGCTATTATGCCTTTGATAGTATTCAGCATTATCTCGTTAGCCTTGGTTATCAAGCACAATTTGACACCCTGCTCAGTTGGTTTCAACGTTGGGGCGTTATGGTGATGTTTCTTGCGGGCTTTACGCCGTTACCCTATAAACTTTTTACTATCTGTGCAGGTGTAATGAATATGGCATTTGTGCCTTTTTTGCTCATTTCCCTCGTTTCACGGCTGGCAAGGTTTATCTTGGTGGCGAAATTATCCGCTTGGGGCGGGCAGAAATTTG
Organism: Avibacterium paragallinarum; assembly: GCF_900450705.1. Taxonomy (GTDB): domain Bacteria; phylum Pseudomonadota; class Gammaproteobacteria; order Enterobacterales; family Pasteurellaceae; genus Avibacterium; species Avibacterium paragallinarum. The sequence continues at coordinate 1,780,965 of NZ_UGHK01000002.1, read as the reverse complement.
CCCATCGGCTACGTCAATCCATTGAGTGGATTGGCTGGGCGGTACTCCTCTTGGCTGCGATTATTTACTTAATTATGAGATAATTGGGTTTTACTATGAATAAATGGCTTTCATTATTGTCTATTATTTTGCTCTTGCCAGCCTGTGCAACCACGCCATCGCCTAACGATGAAAATGCACTCTCGCCTGGGGTAATGCAACCTGTGGCCAGTTCTGGGGCAGCGGACGGAGCAGAATGGCAACCTAAAATCAAATCAATACCTATGCCAGAATCAATGAATTAATAAATAATAAGGAATACATTATGAAAAAATCTTTTTTTATGTTACCCATTGCAATCTCTGTATTAGCGGCTTGTTCATCAACCAGCCCTGCTCCTGTAGAAGAAGCAAATAATGCTTTACCTGCGGGAATGATGCGAGCTGTAGATAATAATTTATCTACTACTTGGGAGCCTCAAATTCAAAAACAGAATATGCCTGCTTCGATGGTAACCCCACAACCCCATCAAACTTACCAAACATATCAAGGGAACGCACAACAGTTACAACAAAATCAACCCGTTGTCGCTATGGAAAAAGTATCACAAGACTTTGTTATTCCACGCAATCCACAAACAAACGCGCCCGATTATAGCAAGATTAGCAAAGGGTTCTATAAAGGTAGCACATATACCGTACGTAAAGGCGATACAATGTTTTTAATCGCCTACATTTGTGGGCTTGATGTTAAAGAACTTGCAACAATGAATCATATGAGTGAACCTTATAATTTAAGCGTTGGTCAAGTCTTGAAAGTATCAAATAAAATAGCAACAGCTTCTACTACTCAAACAACACAAAGCACCTACAATCAACGCTCAAATAACAGTTCCTATATTTCTGAGCCATCCATAACTATGCCTACGCAAATGAATAATCAAGTTCAAGAAAAAGTAAAATCAAGCGTACCTGTTATCACCAAAACACAGCAAACTACTGGAGTTAATAATATTGTTTGGCGATGGCCAACCCGCGGTAATATTGTGCAAAGCTTCTCTAACGCCGATGGTGGCAACAAAGGGATCGACATCAGTGGTTCACGTGGTCAAGCAATTAATGCTGCTGCTGCAGGCCGTGTAGTTTATGCTGGAAACGCTTTACGTGGTTATGGAAACCTCATCATCATCAAACATAATGATGATTTCCTCAGTGCTTATGCTCACAATGAAAGTATTTTGGTGAAAGATCAACAAGAAGTAAAAGCAGGTCAGCAAATTGCCAAAATGGGAAGCTCTGGCACAAATAGTGTAAAACTGCATTTTGAAATTCGCTACAAAGGTAAATCTGTTGATCCTGTAAACTATTTACCAAGACGCTAAGATGAAAAAACGCATAACGTTATCCCTGCTTAGTACAGCCCTGCTTATGGGCTATATTTCCCCTTCGCCAATGCCTTTAGTTGGTACAGACCGTGATGAAAAAGGTTGTATTCCTTCTGCTGGCTACACTTGGTCAGAACTGAAACAGCAATGCGTACAACCTTTTGAAATTGCCGACATTCGTTTAACCGATCCAGAAAATCCCCCTCTTGCGGTATATGTCATTCTTGCCGAAGAACAAGGCAAAGCCGAAGTTTTCTCAGCAAATTTACCGAAAAATTTAATTTTAGAGGCGGTAAAAGGCGGCTATGCGGCAAAAGATAAAAACTTGTATTTAATCAAAACCCAAACAGGCTGGGAACTGAGAAAACCAACTCGTTCTTAGAAAACGTAAAAAATAAGTGCGGTGTAAAATCTCCGAATTTTCCACCGCACTTTATTTTGTCTATTTATAAATAATTATTTACTCGCTTTATAAATCGCCACTGCCTCTGGCATTAGTCGAAGTAGATTTTGTTGGCGATCTTTATCGCTTGGATGGGTGGAAGAAAGTGCAGCAAGCACACCTTGTGAACCAGATGAAACTTTTTGCATTTTTTCCCATAATTTAGGAGCAGCTTGTGGGTTATAGCCCGCCCTTGCCATTAAAAATAGCCCTACTTCGTCTGCTTCCGTTTCGGCACTTCGGGAATAAGGTTTGTCCAATGCCCAATCTTTAGTTAATCCAACAACGAATCCACTTCCTTCTGAGCCAATTTGAGTTGCAAGAGCAACCTGAGCAACTTGAGCCATCACATTAGTAAATACACCTAAGTTTGCTTGTTTCTTGCTGTGTTCTTTGAGGGCGTGAGCCATTTCGTGTCCCATTACGGTGGCGATTTCATCATCGCTGAGCTGAAGTTTATCCACTAGCCCTGTGTAAAATGCCATTTTGCCCCCTGGCATTGCCCACGCATTGAGTTCGTTAGATTTGATGACGGTGAGTTGCCAATTAAAAGGTTGCCCCGTGTGATTTTCTTGATCCGCATAGGGACGCATTTGGTTAAACACGTTGTGAATGCGTTTTGCGGTGGGGGAGGTGGTGTCCACAACTCCTTGCTGTTTGGCTTTATTCACCGTTTGCATATAGCTCGCGGCGGATTGTTGGTTTATGCTAGCAGAATCCGCACAGGCATTCAAAAATAAGGCGAGAAACGAAAGTGCGGTGAGTTTTTTGAGTGTTTTTAGCATCGTAATTCCTTAGGTTTAGCCCTATCAGAAAAATATCGCTGTTGGTGTTCAATATTATACCGCGTGATTTTGTTATTTTTTCGGTTTGCGGATCGAAGCCTTGCCTTCGCTTGAACGGAAACGGTGATAAATTTCCCCCTAGAAAAATACCGCACTTTTAATGCGGTATTTGGTAGTTAAATGGTGGATTATTTTTTCGCACGCTCGAAAGAATCTAAGATTTCTTTACGCGCGGCTTCCACGTCTTCCCAGCCATCAACTTTCACCCATTTGCCAGCTTCGAGAGCTTTGTAGCTTTCAAAGAAATGCTGGATTTGGGCTTTTAAGAGTGCGGGTAAATCATTCACGTCTTTGATGTGATCGTACTCTTTGCTTAATTTGCTATGTGGCACGGCGATCACTTTGGCATCTTGACCTGATTCGTCCGTCATTTTTAACACACCCACTGGGCGGCAACGGATAACAGAACCCGGTTGTAATGGATAAGGGGTTGGCACGAGTACATCAACTGGGTCGCCATCAAGCGAGAGGGTGTGGTTAATGTAGCCGTAGTTTGCTGGATAGAACATCGCTGTCGCCATAAAGCGATCGACGAATAATGTTCCCGTTTCTTTATCCACTTCATATTTGATTGGATCAGAGTTGGCTGGAATTTCAATCACAACATAAATATCATCAGGAAGTTCTTTTCCTGCTGGAACGGTTTCTAAACCCATTTTGTATTCCTTCTTAGTTTATGAATGGTATTGTTGTTCGAGTTTAAACCCAAACAATCACAAATAATCAGTGTCATTATAGCCTTATTCATTGCGAATTGTCGAGTTTAGGATTTTTTTCGCGGTGGCGTTTTTTAGCCATTGTTTTTTATTACTGTACTATTATAATAGTTCAATATGTTTATCTTTGATTAGGGCAAGATTATGAAAAAAAATCCTTCATTATTTGGCGGGGCGATGATTATCGCAGGCGGTACGATTGGGGCAGGTATGCTCGCCAATCCGATTTCCACAGCGGGTATTTGGTTTATCGGCTCAATGTTGATTCTTTGCTACACTTGGTTTTGTATGACCACCTCCGGCTTAATGCTGTTGGAAGCCAATTTGCATTACCCCACTGGGGCAAGTTTTGACACCATCGTTAAAGATTTGCTCGGCAAAGGCTGGAACGTGATTAATGGGCTGTCCGTTGCCTTTGTGTTGTACATTCTCACCTATGCCTATATCACCTCTGGCGGTGGTTTAACGGAAAGTTTCCTCAACCAACTTTTCAGCCAAGATCAAAGTGCGGTGCAAATTGGACGCACTTTTGGCTCGCTGATTTTCTGTGCGGTGCTGGCGTTTTTCGTGTGGTTTTCCACCAAAGCCGTTGATCGTTTAAGTGCGATTTTGATCGCGGGAATGGTGGTGGCGTTTTTCCTATCTATCACCAATTTGCTCGGCTTAGTGCAGACAGATATTTTGCTCAATAGCCTCTCGCAAGGAGAACAGCAATATTTGCCTTACGCTCTCGCCGCGTTGCCCGTGTGCTTGGTGTCCTTTGGCTTTCATCAAAATGTCCCGAGTTTAGTGAAATATTACGATCGCAATAGCGGCAAAGTCACCAAATCCATTATTTACGGCACATTCATTGCCCTCATCATCTATATGCTGTGGCAGTTAGCCATTCAAGGGAATTTGCCACGCAATGAGTTTATCCCTGTGATCCAAAAAGGTGGCGACATTGCTCTCTTATTGGAAGCCCTTAATGCTCAAATTCAAACGGATTATATTGGCTTAATGCTACGCTTCTTCACCTATATGGCGATCGCAAGCTCGTTCCTCGGTGTAACCCTTGGTTTATTTGATTACCTCGCGGATCTGTGCAAATTTGATAACAGCGGAGCAGGCAGAACCAAAACCGCCTTGCTCACCTTCTTACCGCCGTTGATTTTAAGCCTACTTTTCCCTTATGGCTTTGTAATCGCCATTGGCTACGCGGGGCTTGCTGCCACCATTTGGGCGGTGATTACCCCTGCACTGCTAGCAAAAGCAAGTCGCAAGCGGTTTCCAGACGAACGCTATCAAGTTTATGGCGGCAGCGGAATGATTTATTTCGTGATTTTATTCGGCGTGATCAATATTTTGGTACAGCTTGCCGATCTTGTGGGCTGGTTGCCCGTATTTGGCAGATAGTCGCAAATGGCATAAAATAAGCCACATTATTTCTCGTTTTAGCACGGGATTTCCCGTGCTAATTTTTTCTATAGAAAACAAAATGAAAACCTCTGTTTACGACAAAGAAGGCTTTTTCGAGCTGTATCAAAAATTACGCCAAAACCCCATTAGCCTCAATGAAATTGTGGAGAAGCCCACAATGCTCAGTTTGTTGCCCGATTTGCAAGGCAAAAAATTGCTCGATCTCGGCTGTGGAATGGGCGAACATTTACAGCTTTATTTAGAAAAAGGGGCGAAGTTTGTAGTGGGAATGGATTTATCGCAAGCAATGTTGCAACAAGCGGCAAAAAATCTCGCCGAAAAACAACCGCACTTTGCGTTATATCAACTGGCAATGGAACAACTCAACGCCCTGCCTGATGACAATTTTGATGTGATTACCAGCTCTTTCGCCTTTCATTATGTGCAAGATTTCCCGCAGTTGTTGGCTCAGATTTATGCCAAATTGAACCCCAATGGCTGGCTGATTTTTTCACAAGAACACCCCATTGTAACTTGCTATCAAGGCGGGGAGCGATGGGGAAAAGATCAAAACAAACAGCAACTTGCCTATCGTCTGAATTATTATCGCGATGAGGGCGAACGGCAGCGAAATTGGTTTAAACAGCCTTTTAAAACCTATCACCGCACCTTGTCCACCATTGTAAACGATCTCATCAATGCGGGCTTTCAAGTGGAAAAAATGCTTGAACCAATGCTGGCAGATCAGCCCGAATGGCAGCAAGAATTTAAAGATTTACAACATCGCCCCGTGCTGCTGTTAATTAAAGCGAAAAAAAGCTAAAAATTTGCTTGCATAAAAAAATTTTTTGCGTAAATTAATAAGCAATCAATTTTGGAGAAACTTAAATGAATTTTAATTGCAATACTCATCACCACCATCACCCTGAATAATCTTTCGGGCGATGGCGATTGCTTGGAAGATAAGACTTCCGAGTGAGTACTGCAAATCACAACCCTAAAAACCTCTCGGAAGCCAACTTTCGAGAGGTTTTTTTATAGCTTAATTTTAATAACATTAATAAAGGAAAAACAAATGGCAAACACAACAAGATTACGCATTGCGTTACAAAAAAAAGGTCGTCTAAGCAAAGACTGTGCGGAGTTGCTGAAACAATGCGGGGTAAAAATTAACTGGAACGAACAGCGTTTGATCGCCTATGCGGAAAATATGCCCATTGAAATTTTGCGTGTGCGTGATGACGATATTCCTGGTCTAGTTTTTGATGGCGTGGTGGATCTCGGCATTATTGGCGAAAACGTGTTGGAAGAGGAAGAACTCGGTCGCCTTGCTACAGGCGAAAGCGTAGCTTACAAGAAATTACGTACCTTAGATTTCGGTGGCTGTCGTTTATCCTTAGCCATTGATCGCGATCGGGCTTACAACGGCGTGCAAGACTTTGCCAACTCTCGCATTGCCACCTCCTATCCCAATTTATTAAAACGCTATATGGCGGAGCAAGGCGTGCCATTCAAAAGCACTTTATTGAACGGCTCGGTGGAAGTCGCCCCCTCTGCGGGCTTAGCCGATGCCATTTGCGATTTGGTGTCTTCAGGGGCAACTCTTGAAGCCAATGGCTTAAAAGAAGTGGAAGTGATCTACCGCTCGACAGCGTGCTTAATTCAGCGTCAAGAGCCATTAAGCGATGAAAAACAAGCCCTTGTGGATAAGCTCTTAACCCGCATTCAAGGCATTCAACAAGCAGGTGAATCCAAATACATTATGCTACACGCGCCAAAAGCCCAACTGGAAACCATTATTTCCCTGCTTCCTGGGGTGGAAAACCCAACCATTTTGCCTCTCGCTCACGATGAAAGCAAAGTAGCACTACACGCCGTTAGCCAAGAAACCCTGTTCTGGGAAACAATGGAAGAATTGAAAGCACAGGGTGCAAGCTCGGTTTTAGTGCTACCCATTGAAAAAATGCTCGCTTAAAGTGCGGTGAAATTTTGCAACAAATTTTAAGGAAGAACACAATGCAAACCCTAATCTGGAAAAACTTAACCCAACAAGAAAAACAACAAGCCTTAATGCGACCTGCCATTTCGGCAGCACAGTCCATTAAAGACGCCGTGGACGCCATTCGTGAAAAAGTGCAAGGTGAAGGCGATAAGGCGTTATTTGAACTAGGCGAAAAATTCGACAAGGTCAAACTAGACAGTCTCGTTATCTCGCAAACGGAAATTCAAGCGGCAGCGGCTCGCTTACCCGATGAATTAAGAACCGCCATTCAAAATGCCAAAACCAATATCGAACGCTTTCACCAAGCTCAAATCCCCCAAGCGGTGGACATTGAAACCCAAGCGGGAGTGCGTTGCCAAGTGGTAACTCGCCCGATTAATCGGGTGGGCTTGTATATCCCCGGTGGCTCTGCCCCGCTTTTTTCCACCGTGTTAATGCTTGCTATTCCAGCCAAAATTGCCGGCTGTAAAAAAATCGTACTTTGCTCTCCGCCGCCTATCGCTGATGCAATTTTATATGCGGCAGATCTCTGCGGGGTCGAAACCATTTACCCTGTTGGCGGCGCACAAGCTATTGTCGCAATGGCATTCGGCACAGAAACCGTTGCTAAAGTGGATAAAATCTTCGGCCCCGGCAATACCTTTGTTACTGAAGCCAAACGTCAAGTGAGCCAAGCACTGAACGGCGCAGCTATTGATATGCAAGCTGGCCCTTCTGAAGTGCTGGTCTTAGCAGATGAAAATGCTGATCCCGATTTTGTCACCAGCGATTTACTTTCCCAAGCGGAACACGGGGCGGACAGCCAAGTGATTTTGGTTACCCCAAGTGAAACCTTAGCCAAAAACACCGCACTTGCTATTGAACGCCAACTGGCAATGCTCCCGCGTGCAGAAACCGCTCGCCAAGCCCTTAGCCACAGCCGTATTTTTATCGCAGAAAACTTGAGCCAAGCCATTGAAATCAGCAATGAATACGCCCCAGAGCATTTGGTGGTGCAAGTGGAAAACGCACGTGGCATATTGGATCAACTCGACAATGCAGGATCGCTCTTCCTTGGTGCATACAGCCCTGAAAGTATGGGGGATTACGCCAGCGGCACAAATCACGTTCTTCCCACTTATGGCTACACCCGCACCACCTCAAGCCTCGGCTTAGCAGATTTCAGCAAACGAATGACTGTGCAGGAACTTAGCCCACAAGGTTTTCGCGATCTTGCCCCAACCGTCATTCAAATGGCTGCGGCAGAACAGCTTGATGCACATAAAAATGCGGTATTAGTGCGGTTAGAAAAGTTGCAAAATTTGTATAAATAACGAATAATTGACTGGTTTTATATACAGTTAAATATCGGAGAGAATATGCAAAATCAAATTGAAATTTATCAATCGCAAGATGGTTCAACACAGGTTGAGGTGCAATTTAATCAAGATACCGTTTGGCTTAGCTTACAACAGATGGCGGATATATTCGGGCGTGATAAATCCGTTATTTCACGTCATTTGCGTAATATTTTTAATGAGGGTGAACTTATAAAAAATTCAGTTGTTGCAAAAAATGCAACAACTGCTTCTGATGGAAAAACCTATCAAGTTGAATTTTACAACCTTGATGCAATTATTTCTGTAGGCTACCGAGTTAATTCAAAAGCAGGGACGCAATTTCGTATCTGGGCAACCCAACGCCTTAAAGAATATCTTGTTCAAGGTTATACGCTGAACCAAAAACGTTTAACAGAAAAGGGCGTAGAATTTAGCCAAGTGATCGCCTTACTGGATCGCACATTAAGCAACCAAACCTTAGTAAATGAGGAAGGAAAAGCCGTTCTTAATGTCGTACAGGAATATGCACGCAGCTGGAGCTTATTACAGGCTTATGACGAACAAAGCCTAAATTCTAAACAGCAAAAACAAAATGAAATGCGTCCATTATTAATACAAGACGTAGAAAAAGCGATTGCACAATTAAAGCAAACACTCATTGAAAAAGGAGAAGCCACGCCACTTTTCGCCAACCCACGCAATGATGGATTGATTTCTGCCATAAATACTATCGAACAAGGTTTTGGTGATGAGCTATTTTATCCGAATATCGCCAGCCGTGCTGCTCATTTGTTGTATTTCATCATTAAAAACCACCCTTTAACTGATGGCAACAAACGAACGGGAGCGTTTCTATTCCTTTGGTATTTGAGATTAAATCAGCATTTGCTTGCCAAGTCAGTAGAACAATTAATTAACGATAATACACTCGTTGCACTGGCATTATTAGTCGCGGAAAGTTTACCCGAACAAAAAGAATTAATGATAAAACTGATCGAGCATTTTATTTTGCTTAAATAAAAGTGCGGTCAAAAAAACAAAAATTTTTAGAGAGAACAAAAATGACAATCACAACCTTATCACGCAAAAACATTCAAGCACTCACGCCCTATCAATCCGCGCGCCGTTTAGGGGGGAGTGGTGATGTGTGGCTGAATGCCAATGAATATCCGCTTTCACCAGATTTCAATTTAACCCAGCATCAATTTAACCGCTACCCCGAAGCTCAGCCCGAAAACGTGGTGAAGGCTTATGCTACCTATGCGGGTGTTCAACCTGAAAACGTGCTGATTACGCGTGGGGGCGATGAGGGAATTGAGCTGATTATCCGTGCCTTTTGCGAAAATGGCGACAGCGTGCTGTACTGCCCGCCAACCTATGGAATGTATGCGGTGAGTGCGGAAACCTGTGGCATTGCGTGCAAAACCGTGCCATTAACCACCGATTTTCAGCTCGATCTCGCCAAGATCGAACAAAATCTTGCTGGCGTAAAAGTTATTTTCGTGTGTAGCCCTAACAACCCAACGGGCAATGTGTTACGCCGAGAGGATCTCATTCAATTATTAGAAATGACCCGCGACCGTGCCATTGTGGTGGTGGACGAAGCCTATATCGAGTTTTGCCCTGATAGCACAATGGTAACGGAGTTAGCGAAGTATCCACACCTTGCCATCATTCGCACCCTCTCTAAAGCCTTTGCTTTAGCGGGCTTGCGTTGTGGCTTCACGCTAGCAAATGCGGAACTTATCGGCGTATTGCAAAAAGTCATCGCCCCTTACCCAATCCCCGTACCCGTTTTAGATCTCGCTGCCCAAGCCTTATCTGAACAAGGCTTATACCAAATGCAAGCACAAGTGGAAAAGGTGAAATCGCAACGCCAATTTTTGATTAACGCACTGCAAGCCTTGCCTCAAGTGGAACGCGTTTTTACCAGCGAAGCCAACTATCTTTTAGTGAAATTTAAAGATGGACAAAAGATATTCAAAACCCTGTGGGAGCAAGGCATTATTTTACGCAATCAAAACAATGCCTTAGGGTTAGAAAACTGCATTCGCATTACAGTGGGAACAGCAGAGGAAAATTTACGGGTGGTTGAAAGTATTGCGTTAATCCCTTAGCACGCTGAAGCGTACTAAGTTAAGTATCATTGAACCGCTTTGCGGTTCTCTCAAATAGGAATGGATATGAGCTATACAAAATTGTTATATCATATTATTTTTAGAACAAAATATGGCGTACCCACAATTTGCGAGCAATATGAGGATAAACTATATCGCTATATCTGGGGATTTATAAAAGAAAAACGCGGTGTACTCTATCGTATTAACGGAATGCCAGATCATATTCATCTATTTGTAGAACTTCACCCAACAACTTGTATTGCAAGTTTTGTGAAAGAATTAAAAAATGCAACACATTTATTTCTGGAAAATAACCCCGAATTTTTTCCTGATTTCTATGCTTGGTCAAAGGGCTACTGTGCTTTAACTTATAGCAATAATGAAAAAGATAAAATTATTCAATACATTAAAAATCAGAAAAAACATCATCAAGCAATAACCTTTGAGAATAAAGTAAAAACGTTATTAAATGGCAACTGCTCTATTGATGATTTTTTTGAAAGAAATATTTAACCTAGGGACAAAGCCCCTAAATAATACATAACCTCATACGATTTATCGTTTGAGGAAAGAGGAAAAAAACAATGACACAACAATCAATCTTATTTATCGATCGCGATGGCACATTAATTGACGAGCCGAAAACGGATTTTCAAATTGACAGCTTGGAAAAGCTCAAATTTGAAAAAAATGTTATTCCCGCGTTGTTGAAACTGCAAAAGAAATATCGCTTTGTAATGGTTTCTAACCAAGATGGGCTTGGAACGGCTTCATTTCCGCAGGAAGATTTTGACAAACCGCATAATGCGATGTTGGCAGTTTTTCGCTCACAAGGCATTGAATTTGATGATATTTTAATTTGTTCGCATAAACCTGAAGACAATTGCCAATGCCGTAAGCCAAAAACGAAATTGCTGAAAAAATATATTGAAAAACAGCTGTTTGATCCTGCTACCAGCTTTGTGATTGGCGATCGTGCCACAGATGTGCAGTTAGCTGAAAATCTGGGTATTCAAGCCCTGCAATATCACCCCGAAAAGTTGAATTGGGATTTGATCGCAGAAAAATTATTGGCTGAACCCGTTACCAATATCGGCGAACGCACGCCACGTTATGCCGAAGTGGAACGCAAAACCAAAGAAACAGACATCAAAGTGCAAGTGTGGCTAGATGAAACGGGCGTAAACCACATTCACACGGGCGTGGGCTTTTTCGATCATATGCTCGACCAAATCGCCACTCACGGCGGTTTTAGAATGAACATCAGTTGCAAAGGGGATTTGCATATTGACGAACACCACACGGTGGAAGACACCGCTCTTGCACTCGGCACAGCGTTAAAACAAGCTATCGGTGATAAACGTGGCATCGCCCGCTTTGGTTTCATGTTACCAATGGACGAATGTAAAGCGGAATGTGCGTTGGATCTTTCTGGTCGCCCTTATTTCAAATTTAAAGCCAAATTTAAACGAGAAAAAGTAGGCGATTTCAGCACGGAAATGACAGAACATTTCTTCCAATCCCTCGCCTTTACAATGCTCGCCACTTTACACTTAAAAACCAGTGGCGACAACGATCACCACAAAATCGAAAGCCTATTTAAAGTGTTCGGACGAACCTTAAGACAAGCCATTCGTATTGAAGGCAATGAAATGCCGAGTAGTAAAGGTGTGTTGTAATCACTGCATTTAAAAGTGCGGTGCGATTTTTGAATGTTTTTAATACATCGAAATCAAATTTAACAAGGAAGATAAAATGCTAACTGATACCCATATCATCACCGACATCAAACAAATCATCGCTCAATCCCGTGAAAATGCGGTGAGAGCGGTGGATTTTCAGCGTGTTTTGATGTACTGGCACATTGGCAAACGTATTTTTGAGGAAGAACAGCAAGGGCAAGAGCGAGCGGATTATGGTGCTTATTTGATTAAATCACTTGCTCAGCAGTTACAGCCCGAGTTTGGTAGCGGCTTTTCTGCTCGTCAATTAGAGCGTTACCGCCAGTTTTATCGTACATTTCCAATTGCGTCTGCACTGCGGACGCAATTAAATTGGACACAATATAAAAGTCTAATTTCCATCAATGATCCTGATAAACGCGAATTTTATATTGCAGAGAGCATTAAAAATCACTGGAGTTCTCGCCAACTTGAGCGGCAAATTAACAGCAGTTTATATGAACGTTTATTGCTCAGTAACGATAAAGCCAGCGTACTCGCTGTGGCGAATAATGAACTGATCCCAAGCGATCCAAAACAAATTATTAAAGATCCAATGGTGCTTGAATTTTTGGGGTTACAGCGTGAAAGTGCCTATTACGAAAAAGATCTTGAACAAGCCATTATTACTCACTTACAAGAATTTTTACTTGAATTAGGCAACGGCTTCTCTTTTGTGGCTCGTCAGAAACGTTTACATCTTGATGGCGATGATTTTTTTGTCGATCTCGTTTTATACAATCGCTTGCTGCAATGCTTTGTGATTATAGAAATCAAAACCCACAAATTAACCCATCAGGATTTGGGGCAGTTGCAAATGTATGTGAATTATTTTGATCGGGTTGAAAAACTGCCACGAGAAAATCCAACCATTGGCATCTTATTATGTGCAGATAAAAATGATAGCGTGGTGAAATTTTCTTTACCCGAAAATCAACAGCAAATTTTCGCCAGCCAATATCAACTTTATTTGCCGTCGGAAGAATTACTGCGACAAGAAATCCAAAAAGAAATTGAGAATTTTGAACAAAAACAACAAATTAAGGAATAAAATGCAAAACATCACCATCATCAACACAGGCTGTGCTAATCTTTCTTCGGTGAAATTTGCGTTTGAGCGCTTGGGCTATCAGGCGGAAATTACGGACAATCACACCACAATTCAGCAAGCGGAAAAACTGGTTTTACCCGGTGTTGGCACAGCACTGGCGGCAATGCAAAGTATGCAAGCTCGCCAATTAACGGACATTTTAACCCAGCTCAGCCAGCCCGTTTTAGGCATTTGTTTGGGAATGCAATTAATGACCGATTATTCAGCGGAGGGTGAGATCAGCACGCTCAAACTCATTCAGGGAAAGACGGAATTATTGCCAAACAAAGGCTTGCCGCTACCGCATATGGGCTGGAATAAGGTGCATTATCAGAATAATCACCCGCTCTTTAGCGATATTCCGCAAGATAGTTATTTCTATTTCGTGCATAGTTATGCGGTGCTGCCGAATGAAAATACGATTGCCACCTGCGATTATGGTGTGCCATTTTCTGCGGCGATTGCAAGAGATAACTTCTACGGCGTGCAATTCCACCCAGAGCGTTCAGGCAAGGGGGGCGAGCAATTATTGCGGAATTTTATGGAAAATCTGTAATGAATAAAATCAAAAGTGCGGTGAAAAATCTGCTCGTTTTTGCCTTATTGTTTAGCACGATCTCTTTCGCGATGGATTATTGGCGGCGACCTAATGCCCCAGAAAGTGCTTTGCAACAGACTTTGCTTGCATTGAATGGGGAAAGCGTTCAGTTAGCCAAGCTCAGCAAAGAGAAACCTGTCCTACTCTACTTTTGGGGCAGTTGGTGCAGCATTTGCTCGCTCACTTCGCCAAGCATTGCAAGCCTTGCCAACGATGGCGTGCAAGTGGTGAGCGTGGCGTTAAAATCAGGCAATGATCAGGCGGTACAAGACTATTTACAGCAACATCAATATGATTTTTTGACCGTAAATGATCCACAGGGGACACTTTCCGCCCAATGGCACATTCAGGTTACGCCAAGTATTATCATTATTAAAAACGGCAAAATCGTTCACACTACCACAGGCTTAAGCAGCCCATGGGGGTTGAAATTACGTTTATGGCTTAGTTAATAAAAACAAAAGAGAACACAACAATGAAAAAAACATCACAAATTATCCCCGCACTTGACCTTATTAACGGCAAGGTTGTGCGGTTGTATCAAGGGGATTATGCCCAGCAAACCCAATATAGCGACAATCCCATTGCCCAATTTCAGCATTATTTATCGCAAGGGGCGAAACAACTCCATTTGGTGGATTTAACAGGGGCAAAAGATCCAAGCCAACGCCAAACTAAACTTATTGGCGAAATCATTGCCGCAACGCAAGCCCATATTCAAGTGGGCGGGGGCATTCGTACAGAACAAGATGTGGCGGATCTATTGCGTGTTGGGGCGAACCGTGTGGTCATTGGTTCAACAGCGATCAAACAGCCTGAAATGGTGAAGCAATGGTTTCAAAAATACGGTGCGGAAAAATTCGTTTTAGCCTTAGATATTCATATCGTGGACGGTGAAAAACGCATCGCCATTCACGGTTGGCAAGAAACTAGCTCGCTCACTTTGGAGCAAGTGATTGAAGATTTCAGCCAAGTGGGCTTACAGCACGTGCTATGCACTGACATTTCTCGCGATGGCACGTTGCAAGGCTCAAATGTGGCGTTATACCAAGAAATCTGTACCGCCTTTCCACAGATTGAATTTCAATCCTCAGGTGGTATCGGCTCATTAGCCGACATCGCTGCGTTAAAAAATACAGGCGTGGCGGGCGTGATTGTGGGTCGTGCATTACTAGAAGGAAAATTTGACGTAGCGGAGGCAATCCAATGTTGGCAAAACGCATAATCCCTTGTTTAGACGTTCGTGATGGGCAGGTTGTGAAAGGCGTGCAATTCCGCAACCACGAGATTATCGGCGATATTGTGCCGCTAGCAAAACGTTATGCGGAAGAAGGGGCGGACGAGTTGGTGTTTTATGACATCACCGCCTCGTCAGACGGCCGCACCGTAGATAAAAGCTGGGTGGAACGTGTGGCGAAAGAGATCAATATTCCGTTCTGTGTGGCTGGGGGAATCAAGACTATTGCCGATGCGGAGCAAATTTTCACTTTTGGCGCGGATAAAATTTCCATAAATTCCCCCGCACTTGCTGATCCTGATTTAATCTCTCGCTTGGCGGATCGTTTTGGAGTGCAAGCCATTGTGGTGGGGATCGACACTTGGTATGATGCCGAACAAGATAAATATTGGGTGAACCAATACACAGGCGATGAAAAACGCACCCGCCAAACCCACTGGCAAACCCTAGATTGGGTGCAAGAAGTACAAAAACGCGGGGCAGGTGAAATCGTGCTAAATATGATGAACCAAGACGGCGTGCGTCAAGGCTATGATTTAGTCCAACTGAAAAAAGTGCGAGAAGTATGCAACGTGCCACTGATCGCTTCAGGTGGAGCGGGTGAAATGGTGCATTTCCGTGATGCCTTTATTGAAGCCAATGTGGACGGTGCATTAGCCGCTAGCGTGTTTCATAAGCGGATTATTGATATGGGTGAATTGAAAACTTATCTTGCAAATTGCGATATTATTATTAGAAATTCACTTTAGGGAGATCTATGAAATACCTTATTTTATTGTTGGTTGTTGCTAGCGTGTTTTGGTTTTTGGGGAACAGAAATAAGGAACGCTCTATTTCAAAACAAGCAACGCGTATTAATAGATTTAATGAAGTATTACAAGCGAATAAGTGTGTGAATAGTGAAAGTGATTTACACACTGTGGCTAATAATGAATTCAGAAAAAGGTGGTTAATGCACGGTGACGAAACTGCACTTTATTGGGCATTAATTGAGCATATAAGAAAACATCATCAAGGACAATCCTTGGCGGTTTTTGCTCAAGTTTCGGTAGGTGAATTTATTTGGTGTAAAAATCCTTCTACTTATCCCACAATTGCCGCAAAACGAGTGGATTTTTTAATTGCTCAAAAACAAAAAGGGCGAGATAAGGAAAATAATCTGTTTGAAGTTTATTCACCTATCGCAGTCATTGAGTTTCAAGGGAGAAATCACAATAAAGATAATACCTCGTATGAAAGAGATGCAGTTAAAAAAACAGTATGTGATAAAGCTGGCATTACATTTATTGAATTTAAAGAAAACTATGATGACGTAGATTTTAAGCTATTATCAAAGGAATTAATCGGAGTAATAAAAAATGAAAAATAGTATTGATTGGCAAAAAGTGAACGGTTTGCTCCCTGTTATCGTACAAAATGCAACCACCTGCGAAGTGTTAATGCTGGGCTATATGAATGCGGAAGCCCTTGAGAAAACCCTTGTGGAGCGGAAAGTTACCTTTTATTCACGCACCAAGCAACGCTTATGGACAAAGGGGGAAACTTCTGGCAACTTTTTAAATGTTGTTGATTATACATTAGATTGTGATTGTGATACTTTGTTGATCTTGGCAAATCCGATTGGTGCAACCTGTCACGAAGGTACTGATAGCTGTTTTTCACCGGTTTCTGAAACACCGAATTGGATTTTCTTGAGTAAATTGGAAAAACTGTTGAATGCGCGTAAAAATGCTGATCCGAAGAGTTCTTATACCGCTTCACTTTATGCACGAGGCACAAAACGTATTGCACAAAAAGTCGGCGAAGAGGGGGGAGAAACTGCATTGGCGGCAACCGTGAAAGATCGCGAAGAAACCATTTGCGAGGCGGCGGATTTAGCCTATCATTTAACCGTGTTATTGCAAGATGCGAATTTAAGCTGGGCTGATGTGATCGGCAAGCTCAAAGAACGCCATCAAAAATAAGTTTAAAAAATGGATTTTGAGCATTATCGTCAATTACTCGCCAGCCCTGATTGGCAGCATTCAGGGCATTTTGTCGCCCCTCATATTCAGCAATGGCTGGAGCATCAAGGCTCATTAACGCGAAAATTACAGCAGGTTTGCCAGACGTTGAGTGTGGAAGTGATCGAGCAAGACTGGCAAGAAAAACTGCCGTCAAAAAGCACCGCACTTTGCGATCTTTCTAACAATCCAACTGCCAAAATATGGCGGCGAGAAGTGGTGCTAAAAGGCGATGGGCAGGCTTGGATCTTTGCCCAAACTGAGCTTCCGCAACACACCGTAGAGAATGCCGCTCAATATGTACTCCAACTCGGCAATGAGCCTATTGGGCTTTGGCTATTTAAACAACCAATGCAACGCACCACCCTCTTTTGGCGACAAGATCCCATAACGGGGCTTTATGCTCGTAATTCCAGCTTTGAGCTTAAGGGCTATCCTTTACAAATCAAAGAGTTATTTTTACCATATTTTTCTTTTCCGTCATAATTCAAACATTTAAACAAATGATTTTAGTAAAAAATAACTGAAAAAAGTACCGCACTTTTTTGTCATCTTAGTTTAAGTGCGAAATAAGTAAGATAGAGTAACAAGATGAAGATAGTATAAATAGTACGGCAAAATAAAAGAATGCTAGATTATTTTGAGAGCAAATGACTATATTTTATCTAAAATTTGCTGTTCATTTCGGTTACTTTGATTTAAAATTTGCCGATTTTATTTTATTGGGTCAAGATAAGGGGTTACAGATGAAAATTGTTGAAGTCAAACATCCATTAGTCAAACACAAATTAGGTCTAATGCGTGCAGCAGATATTAGCACGAAACATTTCCGTGAGCTGGCAACTGAAGTGGGTAGTTTGCTGACTTATGAGGCAACGGCAGATTTAGAAACGGAAAAAGTGATTATTGATGGCTGGTGCGGACCAGTGGAAGTGGATCGCATTAAAGGTAAAAAAGTAACCGTTGTGCCTATTTTGCGTGCTGGGCTGGGAATGATGGATGGCGTGTTAGAGCATATTCCAAGTGCTAGAATTAGCGTAGTAGGTATGTATCGCAATGAAGAAACCCTTGAGCCAGTGCCATACTTCCAAAAATTAGCCAGTGATTTAGAAGAACGTTTAGCCATTGTGGTTGATCCAATGTTGGCGACAGGTGGTTCGATGATTGCCACCATTGATCTTTTGAAAGAAAAAGGCTGTAACCAAATTAAAGTATTAGTTCTTGTAGCTGCTCCTGAAGGAATTGCAGCATTAGAAAAAGCCCACCCAGATGTGGAGCTTTACACCGCGTCAATCGATCAAAAACTCAATGAGCAGGGCTATATCATTCTGGGCTTAGGCGATGCGGGTGATAAGATCTTTGGAACAAAATAATTTTTACCGCAACGGCAGTAATGCCGTTTTTTTCCGTGCGTTTTTGCCTAAAAAACAGACCGCACTTTCAAGTTAATTCAGACAGAGAGTTGAAACTTAAATGACAAAAAATCAAACCGCACCTGAGGTGCAAAGCAAAGCCAAACAAGCCTTTGTGGGCTTGCAAATGTTATTCGTTGCCTTTGGAGCGTTAGTTCTCGTGCCGTTGATCACGGGGTTAGATAGCAACACCGCACTTTTAACCGCAGGCGTAGGGACATTACTTTTCCAATTATGCACGGGAAAACAAGTGCCGATTTTCCTCGCTTCGTCATTCGCCTTTATCGCCCCGATCCAATACGGCGTTGCCACTTGGGGCATTGCGGTAACAATGGGGGGCTTGGCTTGTACGGGCTTGGTGTATCTCGCCCTGAGTACCCTCGTAAAATTGAAAGGGGCGGAAGCCTTGCAACGCATTTTTCCGCCTGTGGTGGTGGGGCCGGTGATTATTATCATCGGTATGGGGCTAGCCCCTGTCGCAGTGGATATGGCATTAGGCAAAAACTCGGCGTATCAATACAATGAAGCGGTGTTGGTTTCAATGGCAACCTTGCTAACAACCCTTGCGGTTGCAGTGTTTGCGAAAGGCATAATGAAACTGATCCCGATTATGTTCGGCATTACCGTTGGCTATGTACTGTGCTTATTTTTGGGCTTAATTGATTTCCAACCCGTGTATGACGCACCTTGGTTCAGCCTGCCGAAACTCACCACACCAGAATTTAAGCTCGAAGCCATTTTATATTTGCTGCCGATTGCCATCGCCCCAGCGGTGGAACACGTTGGCGGGATTATGGCAATCAGCTCCGTTACGGGTAAAGATTTCTTAAAAAAACTAGGATTACACCGCACTTTATTAGGTGATGGCGTGGCAACTACCGCCGCTTCATTATTAGGCGGGCCGCCAAATACCACTTATGCCGAAGTAACAGGTGCGGTAATGCTCACTCGCAACTTCAATCCAAACATTATGACGTGGGCAGCAGTGTGGGCGATTGCCATTTCCTTCTGCGGTAAAGTGGGTGCGTTCCTTTCCACCATTCCAACCATCGTGATGGGCGGTATTATGATGTTGGTGTTTGGCTCTATCGCCGTGGTGGGAATGAGTACATTAATTCGTGGCAAAGTTGATGTAACGGAAGCACGCAATTTGTGCATTATTTCTGTGGTGATGACGTTCGGTATCGGCGGAATGTTCGTGAATTTCGGCGAAGTGTCGCTCAAAGGGATTAGCCTCTGTGCCGTTGTGGCGATTATTCTTAACTTGATTTTACCGAAAGCAAAAGATCAGGTCGAAATTCAAGAATAAAATTCCACCAAATTCAATGCAGAAAATAGGGGTAGGCTTTATTTATCCCTATTTTTTTTGTATATTCTTACCGCACTTTAATTTACGAACACATTGGTTATTAGATTTGCAGTTACCGCTTCCCATTCATCAAATTGATGAAGAAACCTTAGACAATTTTTATGCCGACAATAATTTATTGTTGCTCGATTCCTTGCATAAAAATTTTGCCGAGTTAAAGCAGCAATTTTTCTATGTTTGGGGTGCGGAAAGTAGCGGCAAAACCCACCTTTTGAAAGCCTGTTCCAATGCCTTTTTAGAACAACAACGGCTTTCTATTTATGTGCCGTTAAGTAAATCGCAATATTTTTCTCCTGCTGTGTTAGAGAATTTGGAGCAGCAAGATTTAGTCTGCCTAGACGATATTCAAGCCGTGATCGGGAATGATGAATGGGAACTGGCGATTTTTGATTTAATCAATCGAATGCGAGAACAAGGGAGGGGGATTTTGTTAATCAGTGCGAACCAATCGCCGAATGCCTTAGCGGTAAAACTGCCCGATTTAGCCTCCCGTTTATCTTGGGGAGAGAGCTATCAATTACTGCCCTTAGGCGATGAACAAAAAATCCAAGTGCTACAACAAAAGGCTTATTCTCGTGGCATTGAGTTGCCAGAAGAAACGGCGAATTTTCTTCTTAAACGCCTCGATCGTGATATGCACACTTTATTTCAAGTGCTAGCTGATTTAGATAAGGCGTCCTTGCAAGCACAACGAAAACTCACAATCCCTTTTGTGAAAGAGATTTTACAGCTCTAAATCATTTAATCTTTAAAGATAATAAAGCAAATTATTATGTTCTACAGCGTGTAATGCTATCATCCAAAAACTTATCGTTCTTTAATTTCGAAAAACACATTTCGCTACATTACATATTCCCCATATTATCCTCAATTCATTATCATATATTTAACTTACACAATCCCACGAACAGGAGAAAACAAGCTAGCATAAAATAATGCTAGCTTAGATTCAATTAACGTAAGAACGCGGGAATATTTTTCTCATATTCCGCAATGGCGTTTTCGTGTTGTAGGGTTAAGCCGATGTTGTCTAAGCCGTTTAATAGGCAATGACGGCGAAATTCGTCCAGTTCAAACGGATAAACTTTTGTGCCGACGCGAACGGTCATTTTTTCTAAATCCACATCAATGGTTTTCCCTTGATTTTCAGCCACCCATTGGAAGATTTCTTCCACTTCTTCTTCGCTTAAATGGATTGGCAACATATGATTGTTTAGGCTGTTGTTGTAGAAAATATCCGCAAAGCTCGGGGCGATCATCACTTTGAAGCCATAATCTGCCAATGCCCAAGGAGCGTGTTCACGGGAAGAACCACAGCCAAGATTTTTGCGTGCTAATAAAATGCTTGCCCCTTGATATTGCGGATAGTTCAACACGAAATCAGGGTTAGGCTGTGTGCCTGCCGCATCGAGATAACGCCATTCGTGGAATAAATGTTTACCAAAGCCCACACGGGTGATAGCTTGCAAAAATTGTTTTGGGATAATGGCATCGGTATCTACATTTGCCACATCTAAAGGCACGACAATACCTGAATGCTGTTTAAAGCCTGCCATAATTTCTCCTTAAAGTAATTCCACTTGACGAATATCAACAAATTTGCCGAACACTGCCGCCGCCGCTGCCATTGCGGGGCTGACTAAGTGTGTGCGTCCGTTACGCCCTTGACGACCTTCAAAGTTGCGGTTACTGGTGGAGGCACAACGTTCCCACTCGCCAAGTTGATCGTCGTTCATTCCTAAACACATTGAACAGCCTGGGTTACGCCACTGCGCCCCTGCTTCGATAAAAATTTTATCTAAGCCTTCTTTTTCCGCTTGCTCTTTAACTAAGCCCGAACCTGGCACAACTAGCACCCGTTTCACATTTTCAGCCACTTTGCGTCCTTTCATTACCGCTGCGGCAGCACGCAAATCTTCAATGCGGGAGTTGGTACAAGAGCCGATAAACACTTGATCTACAGGCACTTGGGTTAAATCGGTGTTGGCGGCTAGGCCAATGTAAGCCAGTGCTTTTTCGGCGGAAGCTCGCACCACAGGATCGCTCATCTCCGCAGGATTTGGCACGGTTTGATCAATGCCGATCACCTGTCCTGGATTCGTTCCCCAAGTTACTTGCGGCGAAATCTCTTTCGCGTCTAACACCACTACGGTATCAAAATGGGCATCATCATCGGTTTTTAAGGTTTTCCAATAAGCCACCGCATCGTCCCAATCTTTGCCTTTCGGTGCATAAGGGCGACCTTTCAAGTATTCAAAGGTCGTTTCATCTGGGGCGATTAAGCCCGCTTTCGCACCGAGTTCGATCGCCATATTGCACACGGTCATACGCCCTTCCATTGAAAGATCACGAATGGCTTCACCGCAAAATTCCACAACGTGTCCCGTGCCGCCTGCCATTGTGGTTTTGCCGATAATGGCAAGCACAATATCTTTAGCCGTAATCCCTGGGGCGACTTTGCCTCGCACTTCGATTTTCATATTTTTCGCACGGCTTTGCTTTAAGGTTTGGGTAGCTAAAACGTGTTCCACTTCAGATGTGCCGATACCAAATGCCAACGCACCAAATGCACCGTGGGTAGCGGTGTGGGAATCGCCACAGACAATCGTCATTCCTGGCAACGTTAGCCCCTGCTCTGGCCCCATAACGTGAACGATACCTTGCTGTTTGGTGTTCATATCAAACAATTCAATGCCTGTATTGGCACAGTTTTTGGCAAGTTCTAATACTTGGATTTTGGCTTGTCCTTCTAATTTATTTACATCACGCACTTGGGTTGAAATGCTGTGATCCATTGTGCCGAAGGTTTTCCCCACTTGGCGAACTTGGCGATTCGCCACTCGCAATCCGTCAAAGGCTTGCGGGCTGGTTACTTCGTGAATCAAATGGCGGTTGATATACAAAATTGGCGTTTCGCCTGCTGCTTCATAGACGACGTGAGCGTCAAATAATTTATCGTATAGGGTTTTTTTCATATTTCTCTCGTTATTTTGTATTTGCTTTCGCCTAATAGCGACTTCATTTTCTTTGCTTGTGCAAAGAAAACGAAGCAAAAGAAACACACCCCTGACAACTTGCTTATCCTCATTTCGTGGAGTGGCGGACGGTGAATTTTTAACTCGCCTGCAAGCAGGCTCAAACAAGAAAAATTCACCTAGCCACTTAACCACTCATTCGGGCAAGTCGTAAAGGGGGAATGGAGCGCCAGATGCTTTTTGTTTGCTCCTTTTATCCCTTCTGTTTTGCCCGAATGTGAATGAATTTTTAGGAAAATTTAGTTTGTTTGAGGCACTAAGTGCCGAGTTCTAAATTTTCCGTTAAGAAAATTCATTCTAAGTGAGGATAAGCAAAACAGCAGGGCGTGTTTTCTTTTGCCTACTTTTCTTTGCACGAGCAAAGAAAAGTAGGGCGCCTCAGTCGAAACCTAATAATGAAAATTAATCAGGCTTCTTAAATAAATTGCTAAGCTTTAATCTCAGTCACAATCAGCTCCCCCATTTCTTCTGTTGAAACAGGCGCACTTTCATCTGCAAGATCTGCGGTACGGTAGCCATTTTCAAGCACTTTTTGCACCGCACTTTCAATTTCACGGGCCGCCTCGTTGAGGTTGAAGCTGTAACGCAACATCATTGCCGCAGACAAAATTTGGGCGATTGGGTTAGCGATGCCTTTGCCTGCGATGTCAGGGGCTGAGCCACCTGCGGGTTCGTATAAACCGAAGCCTTGTTCGTTTAGACTGGCGGAAGGAAGCATTCCCATTGATCCTGTGATCATTGCACATTCATCAGAAATAATGTCGCCGAAAATATTTGAGCAGAGCAACACATCAAAAAACTCAGGTTGTTTGATCAGCTGCATTGTGGCATTGTCGATATAAATATGATCCACCTTGACTTCAGGGTAGGCTTTCGCCATTTCTTCCACCACTTCACGCCATAGCACAGAACTCATCAACACATTGGCTTTATCCACCGAAGTGAGATGTTTTTTGCGTTTCATTGCTGTTTCAAAGGCGACTTTGGCAATGCGTTCAATTTCATAGCGGTGATAGATTTCCGTATCATAGGCTTTTTCGTTTTTTCCTTCGCCCTCACGGCCTTTAGGCTGACCGAAATAGATCCCGCCTGTTAATTCACGCACTGTTACCATATCAAAGCCTTTCGCCGCAATATCTGCACGCAATGGGCAGAATTTTTCTAAACCTTTGTATAGGGTTGCAGGGCGTAAGTTGCAAAATAGAGCAAAGTGTTTACGCAACGGTAATAATGCGCCGCGTTCAGGTTGTTGATTTGGCGGTAAGTTTTCCCATTTTGGCCCACCCACTGAACCAAATAAAATTGCATCGCTTTCTTCGCAGCCCTTTAAGGTTTCTGCTGGTAATGGCGTGCCGTGTTTATCAATGGCGATACCGCCTACATCAAAATGGCGAAAGTTAAGTTGAAAACCGTATTTTTGCTGTACGGCATCAAGCACTTTAAGGGCTTCAGCCATAATTTCTGGGCCAATGCCATCGCCACTTAATACGGCAACATTATAATTTTTCATCACAACACTCCTTAATTCACCGAATTTTTATGTAATTTTAAATTTTCTACTTTATGCGAACGGTAGATCGCATTGATTGCGTGGATTAACGCCCGTGCAGAGGATTCCACAATATCCGTTGCCAAGCCCACGCCGTGGAAGCGGCGACCTTTATGCTCCACCACAATATCCACTTGCCCGAGTGCTTCCGCCCCCTCGCCTTTGGCAGTTAAGTTGTAGTTCAACATTTTTAGTTCGATACCCGTGATTTTCAAAATGGCATTGAACACCGCATCAACAGGCCCATTCCCACCGCTCGACACTTGGCTTAATTTCTCGCCGTCCAATTCCACTTGTACGAAAGCGGAAGCGGGCAAATGGCTAATCATTTGCGAGGTGATCACGTCAAGGGTTAAGCGATATTCATCACCCTGTTGCATATCAATAAAGGCAAGGGCTTCTAAATCGTAGTCAAAGACTTGCCCTTTTTTATCCGCTAATTTCAAAAAGGCTTCGTATAATTTATCCAAATCATATTCATTTTCTTGATAACCCATTGAATCCATATGGTTTTTCACCGCCGCACGACCAGATCTTGCGGTCAAATTCAATTTTTCTTTTTTCAAGCCGATGGTTTCTGGCGACATAATTTCATAGGTGTTTTTATTTTTCACCATACCATCTTGGTGGATTCCTGAAGAATGGGCGAAGGCGTTTGATCCCACAATGGCTTTATTCGGCTGAATCGGCATATTGCATAATTGGCTCACCATTTGACTAACGCGATGAATTTCTTGCGTATTAATGCGAGTGTCCACGCCGAACAAGGCTTGGCGGGTTTTGATCGCCATCACCACTTCTTCTAATGCGGTGTTGCCCGCACGCTCGCCGATACCGTTGATGGTACATTCAATCTGTCTTGCCCCGTTTTGTACGGCAGTTAAAGAATTGGCAGTCGCCATACCCAAATCGTTATGGCAATGCACAGAAATCACCGCCTTATCAATATTCGGCACGCGGTTCATTACATTGGCGATAATGTTGCCGTATTCCATCGGTAAGCAATAGCCCACGGTGTCGGGAATGTTCACGGTGGTTGCCCCCGCATTAATCGCCGCTTCTACGATACGGCAAATATTGTCAATCCCCGTACGCCCTGCGTCCTCGCAAGAAAATTCCACATCATCAGTATAACGTCTGGCACGTTTCACCGCGTTGATCGCCATTTCTACCACATCGTCAAAAGTGCGGCGTAATTTGGCTTCAACGTGCAAGGCGGAGGTGGCGATAAAAGTATGAATACGAAAGGCTTCAGCCACTTTCAAAGCTTCCGCAGCCACATCAATGTCTTTATCCACCGCACGAGATAAGGCACAAACGCGACTATTTTTAACCTGTTGTGCAATGGTTCGGACAGATTCAAAATCCCCCGCTGAAGATACAGGGAAGCCCACTTCCATCACATCAACGCCAAGACGCTCAAGGGCAAGTGCGATTTGCAACTTTTCTTTTACTGTTAAACTGGCTTTCAATGCCTGCTCGCCATCGCGTAATGTGGTGTCAAAGATAATCACTTGATCTGTCATAATTTATCCTTTCGTTAATTTGAAATAAAAAAAAGCCCGACTATAAAGTGCGGGCAAAATTTGGGAAACTGTTACATTGCGTGTTTTTCATCCACAAGCTAGCCGCACAAAAAATGTGAGAGGAGCAGGCGGAGTGAGAGCAAAACACGAATAAACATAAAACATAATCCTTCTTAAAAAGGCTGTTTATCTTACCTGTTAAAAATGTACTGTCAAATACTTTTTTAGCATTTTATGCCTAATTAAACGATTGCTGAAAGATTTAAAAAGCAGAAAAATTTGAATTTTTTAGGGGCTGTAGTAGATTAGCCCTAAATTTCACACCATTTTCGCAATATTTTTAACTGCTCTTTTGGTGTCCCAAAGTTAAACCGAAATTCACATTCCTTCAAGAATAAAGGAAAGTTTTTTCGGTTAATTCCATTATATTTTCGCAGTATCCGCTTCGCCTGATTCCAAAAATTTTCAATGCCATTAATATGATTTTGTTTCACCGCAAATAGCTCGGAATGATTGATTCGTTCGTGGTGAAATTCACTCACATCAAGTGCATCATAACTGCGATAAGTGTCCGTATAAACCCAGCTATCAGGCTTGATTTTTCTTTTAATAACAGGGAGTAATGTTTCACTCTTGGTGTTTTCAACCACAACAGTAAATACCTTTCCTTGTCGTTTTAGTAACCCAAAAACAGCAACTTTTCCAGCCGCTCCTCGTCCTCGTCCTCGTTTTCCCTTTCGATGACCACCAAAATAGCTTTCGTCTAGTTCAATTTCCCCCTCAAAAATCTCGTTAACTTCAAGGGATAAATGATAGCCAATCACAAGCCTGATTTTATGGTAGAACAAAGCGGCTGTATTCGGTTGAATATCTAGCAAATTTGCTGCTGTTCTTGCAGTAACTTCTGCGACAAAAAACTCAAGCAGTTTTTTCTGTATGGATTGCTTTAATTTACAATATGTTATCTTCATTTTTGTAGTATATCATTGTTGCTAATCTACTACAGCCCCATTTTTTATTATAGTTAGTGTTTTATTCTTTATTGATAAAAAATGGTATTTTTTTATACTGCACTTTTCGTAAAATTCCTGTTATAAAATTTATTCTTATGCGTAAAATAAAAGAGGTTTTTGCGTTAAATCAATAATCGCCGCAAATACTTCTAAAGTAGTATGATTTCTTGGGTTAATCGTTACGCTTCATTCGCGGCTTTATGGTAAAATTCGGGAATTTTCGGCACGGAGTGGATTTTTATGTCAATAATCAATCAATTACAACTCAAAGAAATCACTTGTCAGCGGGGGGATAAAACCTTATTTACGGATTTATCTCACTCTTGGCAAAGTGGTGATTTTGTGCAGATTGAAGGGCATAATGGCATCGGTAAAACCAGTTTATTACGCATTTTAGTGGGTTTAGCTTCACCGCTTGTGGGGCAGGTGTGTTGGAATGGTGAGCCGATCACCCAATGCCGTGAAGAATATTATTATCAGCTATTGTATTTGGGACATCAGGCGGGCATTAAACCTGAGCTAACCGCGTGGGAAAATTTGCAGTTTTATCAAGCCATTAGCCAATGTCAGCAAGGCGATGAGGCATTATGGCAGGCGTTAGAGAAAGTGGGATTAATCGGGCGTGAGGACATTGTTGCAGGGCAACTTTCCGCAGGGCAGCAACGACGCATCGCCCTTGCTCGTTTATGGCTGTCGCAAGCACCACTATGGATTTTAGACGAGCCTTTCACTGCCATTGATAAAAAAGGCGTGGGCGTTTTAACCCAACTGTTTGAACGGCACGTTGCCAATGGGGGAATGGTGATTTTAACCAGCCATCAGGAAATCCCAAGCCAAGCCTTGCAACGCCTTGATTTAGAAAAATACAAAGCCAACGCAGCCGAGTAGAACAACAGTGCGATAAAAGTGCGGTAGAAAAATAGAGTAGTTTTTATGGGAATATTTAGCCAAATCATCAAACGAGAACTTCGCATTGCAATGCGAAAACAAACGGAAATTCTTAATCCGTTGTGGTTCTTTTTGATTATCATCACCCTGTTTCCGCTGGTTATCGGGCCAGAGCCAAAATTGCTCGCGGAAATTGCCCCTGGAGTGGCTTGGGTAGCGGCCTTGCTTTCTGCCTTGCTGTCTTTTGAACGCCTATTTCGTGATGATTTCATTGATGGCTCGTTGGAGCAATTAATGCTCAGCTCGCAGCCTTTAGCCCTTACCGCATTGGCGAAAGTGGTGGCTCACTGGCTTTTAACGGGCTTTCCGCTGATTTTGCTTTCACCCATTGCGGCATTATTGCTTTCTTTGGATAGCCATATTTGGTGGGCGTTGGTGCTAACCTTGTTGATTGGCACACCAATTTTAAGCTGTCTTGGGGCGATTGGGGTAGCTTTAACGGTGGGGTTACGCAAAGGGGGCGTGTTGCTGAGTTTGCTCGTGTTGCCTTTGTTTATCCCCGTGCTGATTTTTTCTGCTTCCGTGCTAGAAGCTGCCGAGTTGTCCCTTCCTTACAACGGACAGTTGGCGATTTTAGGTGCGATGTTATGTGCGGCTTTAACCCTATCGCCTTTTGCGATTGCGGCGGCATTACGCATTAGTATTGAATAATATTGAAGGATTTTTAATTTATTTTTAAAGGAAAACAATCTTATGTGGAAATGGCTTCATCCTTATGCCAAACCAGAAACGCAGTATCATTTATGCGGTAAATTTATCCCTTGGTTTGTGCTGCTTTCAACCTTGTTAATCGGCACAGCACTGGTGTGGGGGCTGGCTTATGCCCCTGCGGATTATCAGCAAGGCAACAGCTTTCGCATTATGTACATTCACGTTCCTGCCGCTATTTGGTCGATGGGCCTTTATGTGTCGATGGCTGTGGCTGGCGTGGTTGGGCTTGTGTGGCAAATTCGCCAAGCCTATCTTTCCATTATCGCAATGGCACCGATCGGCACGGTATTTACCTTTATCGCCTTGATTACAGGGGCGATCTGGGGCAAGCCAATGTGGGGAACGTGGTGGGTGTGGGACGCACGCCTCACCGCATCATTAATCTTATTTTTCTTATACTTAGGGGTGATCGCCCTGTATTCCGCGTTCCAAGATCGCACCACAGGAATGAAAGCCGCAGCGATTTTGGCTATCGTGGGCGTGATCAACATTCCGATTATTCATTTCTCGGTGGAATGGTGGAACACCCTGCATCAAGGGGCGAGCATTACCAAATTTGAAAAGCCCTCTATCGCCACGCCGATGTTAATCCCGCTGATTTTGTCGATTTTTGGCTTTATGGCATTGAGCATTTGCTTAACCCTCGTGCGTTATCGCTTGGCATTGCTGAATGATGAGAAAAAACGCCCTTGGGTTAAAGCCCTTGTGAATGGGAAATAAATTTAGCTAAAATTAGCACCGCACTTTGAGATTGTTTGAAATTGAGTTCGGCTGAAATAAAGTGCGGTGGTTTTTTAACGTATTTTTTGATTTTAGAAGGATAAGAAAATGTTTTTTGAATCTGTGAGTGATTTTCTCAATATGGGGGGCTATGGCTTTTATGTGTGGCTATCCTACGGGTTGTCGTTTTTGGCTTTGGCTGGCTTGATTGTGCAAGGAATGTTACGCAAAAAAACGCTCATCAAAGAAATTCAGCGTGAGCAACAACGCGTGAAATATCAATCTTCACAGGGGGAAAGCCTATGAACCCAAGACGTAAATCTCGCCTTAAAATCGTGCTATTTGTGCTGTTTGGCGTGGCAGTGGCGTTTTCCCTCGTGCTTTACGCGTTGCGACAAAACATTGATTTGTTTTATACCCCAACGGAAGTGATCTACGGCAAAAATGATGATGCCGATACGAAGCCGAAAGTGGGGCAACGTATCCGAGTAGGCGGAATGGTGGTGGCTGGTACGGTGAAACGTGATGATAAAAGCCTCAAAGTGGTGTTTGATCTCAACGATATTGGGCCTGCGATCACCGTAGAATATGAGGGCATTTTGCCTGATTTATTCCGCGAAGGACAGGGGATTGTGGCACAAGGTGTGTTGAAAGCACCGACCGTGTTAGAGGCGAGCGAAGTGCTAGCGAAACACGATGAAAACTATGTGCCGCCAGAGCTAGGCGAGCAAATGAAAAAGGTGCATAAACCGATGGGAATTTCGGATTTAACGGGCGAAAGCGAGCGTGATCGCCAAGAAAAACAAGAAGGTAAACAATGATCGCCGAATTAGGAAATTATGCCTTAGCACTGGGGTTCGGCGTGTCGCTATTATTAGCCTTTTTCCCGCTTTATGGGGCTGAAAAAAATAATCCTCAGCTAATGGCACTGGCTCGCCCAATGACCTACGGGCTGTTTTTTACCCTCAGTTTTGCCTTTGCGTGCTTGTTTTATTTATTCGCCACCAATGATTTTTCTGTGCAATATGTGGTGAATAATTCCAACACGAATTTACCGCTAGCGTATCGCTTATCGGCAGTGTGGGGATCGCACGAGGGATCGCTATTATTATGGATTTGGTTACTGAGCCTATGGAGTGCGGCAGTTGCCTTTTTCAGCAAACCCTTACCGCAAGAAGCGGTGGCTCGGGTGTTGGGCGTAATGGGCGTGATTACCATTGGCTTTTTAATTTTTGTTTTGTTTACTTCCAACCCTTTTGACCGTACTTTTCCTGATTTCCCTGTGGAGGGGCGTGAACTTAACCCGTTATTGCAAGATGTGGGGCTGATTTTCCACCCGCCATTGCTTTATATGGGCTATGTGGGCTTCTCGGTGGCATTTGCCTTTT
This sequence comes from Avibacterium paragallinarum, assembly GCF_900450705.1. Lineage (GTDB taxonomy): Bacteria > Pseudomonadota > Gammaproteobacteria > Enterobacterales > Pasteurellaceae > Avibacterium > Avibacterium paragallinarum. Next base: position 1,750,440 of record NZ_UGHK01000002.1, on the reverse strand, counting down.
CGATCGCTTCATTAATGACAGGAAAACTCGACACCGCGTGGGCGAGATGGTCGCGTCCTTGGACAATGGCAGCGTGGATTTTCTTAACCCTCGGCATCGTGCTTGGATCTTGGTGGGCATACTACGAATTGGGCTGGGGCGGCTGGTGGTTCTGGGATCCTGTAGAAAACGCGTCTTTAATGCCTTGGCTAGCAGGCACGGCGTTATTGCACTCGCTGGCGGTAACGGAAAAACGTGGCTCGTTCAAAGCGTGGACAGTGTTACTGGCAATTTTAGCTTTCTCGCTGTGTTTGCTCGGCACGTTCCTTGTGCGTTCAGGGATTTTAGTTTCGGTACACGCCTTTGCTTCCGATCCTACTCGTGGGCTGTATATTCTCGCCTATCTCATTGTAGTGATTGGTGGCTCACTGGCATTATATGCCTACAAAGGCAATCAAATTCGCTCACGCGATAATGCCGAACGCTATTCCCGCGAAACAATGTTGTTGCTCAATAATATTCTTTTAATGACCGCACTTTCCGTGGTGTTTTTGGGTACATTATTGCCGTTAGTGCATAAACAGCTCGGCTTGGGAAGCATTTCCATTGGTGCGCCGTTTTTCGATCAAATGTTCCTCTACATTATGATCCCTTTTGCCTTGTTACTCGGCATTGGGCCTTTAGTGAAATGGCGACGTGATCAGTTTTCTGCCATTAGAAAGCCTGTCATTATCAGCCTTGTAGTGATGATGATTGCGGGCTTTGCCTTGCCTTATTGGCTTCAAGATCGCATTACACTCACCTCAGTGCTTGGCGTGATGATGGCAGTGATTATCAGCGTGCTAGCGTTGTATGAATTGCAACAACGTGCCACCCACCGCCACCACTTTTTAGTTGGGCTGACAAAACTTTCTCGCTCTCACTGGGGAATGGTGTTGGCACATTTTGGCGTAGCGATGACTGTTTGGGGTATTGCCTTTAGCCAAAACTACAGCATTGAACGTGATGTACGAATGAACGTAGGCGACAGTATTGATATTGCAGGCTATGACTTTAAATTTCAAGGCATTAGCGATGCCAACGGGCCGAACTATCTCGGCGGCAAAGCGGAAATTGAAATCAGCAAAAACGGCAAATACGAAACCACCTTATACGCCGAAAAACGCTTTTACACCGTGAGCAAAATGTCGATGACCGAAGCCGCGATTGATTGGGGCTTTAGTCGCGATCTCTATGTCGCCTTAGGCGAAAGCCTCGGCAATGGGGCGTGGGCGTTGCGTTTATATTACAAACCGTTCATTCGCTGGATTTGGTTCGGCGGCGTATTGATGGCATTGGGCGGATTGCTCTGTATGCTCGACCGACGCTATCGTTTCAAACAACTTTTAAACAAAACTCAGGCAGAATAAGAAGGTCATAATGAAGAAAAAATATGCCATTCCGTTAATCCTTTTTTTAGTGTTGATCCTCGCTTTTTTCGTACAGTTGCAACGCAACGCTAACGGCGATGATCCAAAAGCATTGGAAAGTGCCTTGGTGGGAAAACCTGTGCCACAAGCGAACTTGCAAGATTTGTTTGAAAACAAAACGTACGATCAAAGCATTTTCCAACAAGGCAAACCCATTTTGTTGAATGTGTGGGCGACGTGGTGTCCCACTTGCTATGCGGAACATCAATATTTGAACCAGCTTCATTCGCAAGGCGTAACCATTATTGGCGTGGATTATAAAGATAAAAGCGACAAAGCGATCAAATGGCTTAAGGATCTCGGCAACCCTTATCAGCTCGTGATTAAAGACGAAAAAGGCTCGTTCGGGCTAGATCTCGGGGTTTATGGTGCGCCAGAAACCTTCATTATTGATGGCAAAGGGATCATTCATTATCGCTATGCTGGCGATGTGAATGAAAAAGTGTGGAAAACCACCTTACAGCCGATTTATCAAAAATTAATGGAACAACAATAATGCAAAAACGTGCTTATTTTCTGACCGCACTTTTCTTTTTTGCCCTGAACAGCAATGGGGCGATCGAAGTGCGAAATTTTGCCTCTGAGCAACAAGAAAAGGATTACCAATCCCTCACGCAAGAATTGCGTTGCCCGCAATGTCAAAATAACAACATTGCGGATTCCAACGCCACCATTGCGGTGGATATGCGAGAAAAGGTGTATGAACTCTTGCAACAAGGGCAAAGCAAATCGCAAATTGTGGATTATATGGTGCAACGTTACGGCAATTTTGTTACCTACAACCCGCCATTGACCCCTGCCACCCTTTTCCTATGGGCGATGCCGATTGGCTTGATTTTACTGGGGATCATTTTAGTGCTACGCCGTAAGCCTAAAACGCAGGAAAAAACCAATGTGTGGGAACAAAGTGCGGTGCAAAAAAATGATGAAAATTTAACCCAAGCGGAGCAACAACGCTTGGCACAGTTGCTAAAAGATAAGGAATAAACAATGAATTTTTGGCTCGCAAGTTTGGGGATCACCTTAGTGGTAGCGGTGATTTGTTTTTATCCCTTATTATTTTCTACTCGCCAAACTCTTGATAATCATAAGCGGGATAAACTCAACAAAGCCTTTTATTTCAATCGATTAAAGGAATTGGAAAATGATGAGCAACAAGGGCTGATTGAAAATGCTGCCCCGTTACGCACGGAATTACAACAAGCCTTATTACAAGATATTCCCGAAAGCGAACCGCAGCCACAAGATCGCAAGCAATACGGCAAAATTTGGTTTGTATCGGGCTTCTTGACATTGGCGATTTTAGCGGGCTTGGGCTATATGAAAGCGGGGGCGTGGCAACAAGAAGCAATGATGGAAAACACCTTGCAAAAACTACCGCACTTTTATGAACGCTTAAAAGAAGAAGACAGCAAGCCGATGAGCGATCAGGAATTGCAACAATTCGCCGTCGCCTTGCGTTTAAAATTGCAACAATCGCCGAATAATCCAGCCGATTGGTGGACGCTTGGGCAAATCGCAATGAATTTGGATAACGCCCGTTTAGCCTATGACAGCTATGCAAGAGCGGTGAAATTAGATCCTGAAAATATTGAATATCAGCTTTCCTATGCGAGAGTATTAATGTTCTCAGAAGATCAAAGCGACAAGAACAAAGGAATGGAGTTGCTGCGTGGCGTGTTACGCAAAGATCACAGCAATCTACAAGCCTTAGGCTTGTTAGCCTTTCAATATTTTGAAAATGAAGAATACAAAATGGCAGCGGTAACTTGGGCGATGATGCTACGCCTTATTCCTGAAAATGATCCACGGGTTGGCTTGCTAGAAAAAAGTATCCGTGCCACTCGTGATGCACAAGCTGAAAAAGAAAAAAGCGAGAAATAAAATGCGGAGGCGAAGCAATGATTTTAACAGTCTTAGGTGGTCAAACCAAGCATAGCTCCTTATTAAAACAAACTTCATAAGGTGTTTATCAACTAAATAAAAGTCGATGATTTCATTCATCGACTTTTATTTGGAGCTCCTCATTGTATAGTCATTTAAGTTCAAAATAAGACTAAACAACGCACCGTAGATAGTACAGATAGTACGGCAAGGCAATGTAACGCCGTATTATTTTGAAATCAAAGGACTATAATATTGACTTATCTCTTACTGTTGCAAAAAATCCCTCTTAATCACTTCTTCTTAGCATATTTGAGGGAATCAATGGCAACGGCAAAAATGATAATGCTGCCTTTGATGATATATTGCCAATAAGGATTTACACCGATGTAGGTTAAACCATAGTTGATCACGGTGAAGATTAGTACCCCAGTAATCACCCCCATTACCGTTCCTACACCTCCAGCAAACGAAACTCCACCGACGACACAAGCAGCAATTGCATCAAGTTCATACATAAAGCCGAGATTATTCGTGGCACTGCCGATACGCCCAGCTTCTAGCATTCCGCCGAACGCATAGAATATGCCGGCGATCATATAGATGGCGACTAAATTCCGCGTTACATTCACCCCTGACACACGAGCGGCTTCAGGGTTTCCACCAATGGCGAAGATATTTTTTCCAAAACGGGTTTTATTCCATAATATCCAAACAAAAAGAGCACAAATTGCCGCATAAATAGTGATATAGGAAAGTTTAAAGTTGCCTAAACGGAAAAAGCCTTGTGCAAAACTGGAGAATTGTTCATTAAAACCTGCAATGGGTGAAGAACCTACTGCATCGTAATAGAGTGAATTAATACCATAAACGATGATCATTGTTCCCATTGTGGCGATAAATGGCGTTACATTTAAATAGGCAATCACGACCCCATTGACTAAACCAATCACAGCCCCTACAGCACAAACAATAAGAATGACAACAGGAATAGGGATTTCCCCCAAATTTGGAAAAACACGGTTCATATTATCCATCGCTTGCAGTAATGTTGCGGAGATCACCGCGGCCAATCCCACTTGACGACCCGCAGATAAATCTGTACCTTGCGTTACCAGTAAACCCGCAACCCCAAGAGCGATAATCAAACGCACAGAAGATTGGGTAAGAATATTGCTAAAATTTCTTAAACTGAGAAAACTTGGATCTTGCATAATGATAATGCCAAGTAACACGAGCAGTACGAAGTAAATGGCGTTCTGTTTCAGGAAATCCAGCGATTTATTTTGTTTTAAAGCAGACATAATTTATTTCCTTCCAAATTAGAGATATTTCGCGGCAAGTTGTAAAATTTCTTCTTGCGAAGTGTTGGCAGTTTCCACAATGCCTGCCATTTTCCCATTACTCATTACCAAAATACGATCAGTTACACCTAAAAGTTCTGGCATTTCGGAGGAAATCATAATAATGCCTTTCCCTTTGTTGGCGAGTTCCATAATGAGCTGATAAATTTCAAATTTTGCCCCAATATCAATGCCTCGAGTGGGTTCATCAAGCATCAAAATTTCAGGTTGAGTGAGTAGCCAACGTCCAATTACCACTTTTTGTTGGTTACCGCCTGAAAGTGAACCAATGGTGGTTTTATGCGATGGGGTTTTGACATTCATCGCATCGATCACCCACTGCGTATCACTTTTCATTTTGCTTCCACTTAGTAAACCTAATTTTCCAAGATAAGATTTCATATTTGAGATCAATGAGTTAAACTCAATATTTAAGTTAGCATAAATACCCGTTGAACGCCGTTCTTCTGTAACCAAGGCAAAGCCATTGTTAATCGCCTCAAGTGCGGTACGATTTTTCATTGTTTTTCCGTGCAGTTTAATTGTCCCCGATTTGCGTTCTCGCACACCAAACAGTGTTTCGACAATGTCCGTGCGTTTCGCCCCAACCAAGCCTGCGATACCTAAAATTTCTCCTTTGCGTAATTGAAAACTGATCGCTTGAATAGAGGGTTGATTAAGTGCGGTTAAATTTTCTACTTCAAGGATCACCTCTTGTGGTGTATTGGTTTTTTTTGGAAAACGTTGGGTAAGTTCACGCCCCACCATCATTGCGACAATATCGTCCATCGTGGTGTCTTTGACAGCAACGGTGTTGATCCATTTTCCATCACGCAAAATGGTAATTTCATCACAAATTTTGAATATTTCGTCCATTTTATGCGAAATATAAATGATCCCACAGCCACGATTTTTCAGTTTTTCGATGATTTTAAACAAATGTTCCACTTCTTTTTCTGAAAGGGACGAAGTGGGCTCGTCCATAATCACAATTTTCGCGTTGTAAGAAAACGCCTTTGCAATTTCAATCATTTGCATTTGTGAAACGGATAAATTCGCCACTTTTTCTTTTGGATCAACATCGATATCGAGTTCATCAAAAATGGCTTGAGTATCACGATACATTTTAGCGTGATCAACAAAAATACCTTTTAACGGATAACGTCCAAGCCAAAGATTATCCATCACATTACGCTGCCGCACGAGGTTTAACTCTTGGTGAACCATAGAAATACCATTTTCTAAGGCTTCTTTTGAGGTCTTAAAATTAACAGGCTGATTTAAAAAGTGAATTTCCCCTCCATCTTTTGTATAAATACCAAATAAACATTTCAGCAAGGTGGATTTTCCTGCTCCATTTTCCCCCATTAAGGCGTGAACAGAATGAGAATGAACGGTGAGATTTGCTCGATCCAAGGCTTTAACACCAAGAAAGGTTTTGCTGACATTTGTCATTGTAAGCAAAACTTTTTTATTCTTTTCAGTTTGAGCTTGCACAATGTTATCCCTTGATTCTTTGGGGAAACAATATTGTTTCCCCACTGATATGGCTATTATTTTAAAAATGTGGCTAAGTTATCAGAATCAATACCAACATAGGGGATTCGCAATACTTTCTTTTCAAGCTTCCAATTTGTTCCTTGAGTAATCTCTTTTCCTTTCGCAAGATTATCTGCAAATTGAACGATAACTTTACCTTGCGTTACCCCATCTTGTAATACTGTCCCTGTAATATCCCCTTTTTTAATGAGCTGTAAAACCTCAGGTAAAGCATCTACCCCAAAGATAGGTAACTTTTTACCGTGAGCTTTAGCCGCTTCTAAAGCGCCCATTGCCATACCATCGTTATTTGCAATAACAACTTCTATTTCATTCGCTTTTGAGCTTGATAACCAAGCATCCATTTTATCTTTTGCCATTGCAGCGTCCCACATTGCTGTATCAATAAAAAGCTGTTCGGTTTCAATACCACTTTTGTTTAGCTCTTCAATGACATATTTTGTTCGTGCCTCAGCATCTGGATGTCCTGGTTCACCTTTCAGCAACACATATTGGATTTTGTGATCTTTATTTAAATCAAAATCAGGATTGGCTTTCCAATGTTTCGTAATAAGTTGCCCTTGAATAATCCCCGATTCTTTCGGATCTGTGCCTACATAGTAAGCCTGTTCATAACTACCTATGGCTTTTGCACCTGGATCTTTATTAAAGAATATTACGGGTACTTCTTCTAATTTTGCCTTACCAATAATTGTTGAAGCTGCTGCGGGATCAACAAGATTAATCGCAAGTGCTTTCACTCCCTTAGAAATCAGCACATCCACTTGATCATTTTGCACCGATTGAGCATTTTGCGAATCATTCATTAATAGCTCTACATCTAGGAACTGCTTAGCTTCTTTTTCAATAGCTTGTCTCATTAAAGACATAAAATTATCGTCATATTTATAAATAGTCACGCCAATGCGATTTGATGCTTGTGCAGATATTACCAAACCTAAACCTATTGTAAGTGCGGTACTTTTTAGTAGGGATTTTTTCATAAGCTTGCTCCTTAGTAACTTAACGTGAGATAAAAGAAAAGATACGACGCTATACATATGTTCATTTAAAATTTGAGTATAACGAAAAAATCAGAGAAAGACTGTGATCCTTTTCACATTTAGAAAAAGAATCCATAAGAAGATCATTGAAAATGTGATAATGATCATAAATAAATGAGAACGGCTATGCAAAATCTAACCGAAAAAAGACGAAGCGAAGTTCCATTTACTCGATTTTCTTTTTCAATTTGTGATCAAGTTAATAGTTTATCTTTAGCAATCTGTTATACTCATTTAAGTGAAAAATAAAACAGCACATTACGCAGAAAGCAATAAATAGAAAGATTCATTTTTATCACTGTTTGAAAAGAGAGCCAATCATGTTCGAATCATTCATCACCACAGAACACCCACACCGTCGCTACAATCCGCTAACTGAACAATGGATACTGGTTTCCCCTCACCGAGCAAAACGTCCGTGGCAAGGGCAACAAGAGAAAAATGAAACAGTTCAAAAGCCAAGTTATGATCCTCAATGCTATCTTTGTCCAACAAATAAACGCATTACCGGTGAACAAAATCCCAATTACCGCAAACCTTTCGTATTTAAAAATGATTTTTCTGCCTTACTCAACAATACGCCCAGCCCAGAACTTTCCGATGATCCCCTATTCAAAACTGCTCCCGCACAGGGGGAAAGCCGTGTAATTTGCTTTTCACCTGATCACAGCAAAACCTTACCGCTACTCAGTATTGAAGAAATTACATCGGTGATCGAAGTGTGGCAACAACAACTTAATGAGCTAGGGCAACATTATCCTTGGGTACAAATTTTTGAAAATAAAGGTGCGGTAATGGGCTGTTCCAACCCTCACCCGCACGGGCAAATTTGGGCTAGCAGTTTTCTGCCCAATGAAGTAGCCCAAGAAGATCAAGCTCAGCAACGCTATTTTGAAAAATATGGTACTGTGCTACTGGTGGATTATGTACAACGTGAGCTTGCCCTAAAAGAACGCCTTGTGGTGGAAACAGAACATTGGGTTGCCCTTGTGCCTTATTGGGCGGTTTGGCCTTTTGAAACCTTGCTGTTACCCAAAGCCCATAGCAAGAATTTTTCTCAGCTCACCCCAGCCCAACAGCAGGATCTCGCATTAGCATTGAAACAGCTAACCACCAAATACGACAACTTATTTGAAACCAGCTTCCCTTATTCAATGGGCTTTCATTTTGCTCCCTTTAATGGAAAAGAGAACACTCATTGGCAACTACACGCCCATTTTTACCCGCCATTATTACGTTCAGCTACGGTGCGAAAATTTATGGTGGGCTATGAAATGTTGGCTGAAAACCAACGTGATCTCACCGCCGAACAGGCGGCGGAAAGATTGCGTGCGTTAAGCGACATTCATTACCAATTACGCTAATTCAATAAAGGAGAACACGAATGCTCCCACAACAACACGCCACGCAGAAATTTAACGAAAAATACCACCGCACTTTTGATCTCTGCGTTTATGCACCAGGGCGAGTCAATATCATCGGTGAACATACCGATTACAATGACGGTTTTGTAATGCCCTGTGCTATTGATTATGGTACAGCTGTGTGTGGAGCGAAGCGTGATGATAGCCTTTTCCGTGTTTATGCGGCGGATCTTGATGCGTTTGACGAGTTTGATCTTGCCGATCCCATTGTGCCAAACCCCGCTCATAAATGGACGGGCTATGTGCGTGGCGTGGTGAAATTTATTCAAATGCAATGCCCAGAATTTCGTCAAGGGGCAGATCTTGTCATCAGCGGTAATGTACCACTTTCGGCGGGCTTAAGCTCTTCCGCCTCCCTTGAAGTGGCAGTAGGGAAATTTTGCCAACAGCTCGCCCAGCTTCCACTAACTGATACCCAGATCGCTTTAATCGGTCAGCAAGCGGAAAATCAATTTGTCGGGGCAAATTGTGGCAATATGGATCAGCTCATTTCTGCTTTAGGACAAAAAGATCATTTATTGATGATCGATTGTCGCACCCTTGAAACCCAACCGACCCCCGTGCCAGACAAGGTTGCAGTGATGATCATCAATTCAAAAGTAAAACACGATCTTGTGGCAGGGGAATACAACACCCGCCGCCAACAATGCGAACAAGCGGCAGCATTTTTTGGGGCAAAAGCCTTGCGTGATGTGTCGCTAGAACAATTCAAAAAAAGAGAGGAAGAACTGACCGCACTTGATCCTATTGTGGCGAAACGTGCCAGACACGTCATCACAGAAAATGCACGCGTGCTTGCTGCAGTGGAAGCGTTAAAACAGGGCGATCTGGCAGGGCTTGGAAAACTGATGGCACAATCTCACGAATCAATGCGAGAGGATTTTGAAATCACCGTGCCACAAATTGATTATTTGGTGGGATTGGCTCAACTTGCCATCGGCAATACAGGAGGGGCAAGAATGACTGGCGGCGGTTTCGGTGGCTGTGTTGTGGTGGTTGCCCCAACGGAAAAAGTCGAAGCGGTGCGAAGCATCATCGTTGAAAATTACGAAAAAACCACCGGCTTAAAAGAAGATTTCTATGTTTGCAAGGCTTCTGAGGGGGTAAGTCTATGTTAAGACAATATCAACAAGGACTTGCCCCTGATGGTGAACCCTTCCACTGTTTTAGGCTCACCAATCGCAATGGAATGTGTATCGACATTATGGATTGGGGGGCAACGTGGCTTTCTTGCCAAGTGCCAGTAAAGGCAACTTACAAGAAGTGCTACTGGGCTGTAAAGTGCAAGATTACCCCGAACAACAAGCCTATCTTGGCGTAACGGTGGGGCGTTATGCCAATCGCATTGCCAATAGTCGCTTTCGCATTAATGGAAAAACGGTTTATTTAAATGCCAATCAAGGGAAGCATCAACTTCACGGTGGTAATGGCTTTGACAAACGCCGTTGGCAGATTGAAAAGTGCGGTGATAATTTTGTACAATTTTTTCTTTTTTCCCCCGATGGCGATCAAGGATTTACGGGGAATTTACAAACTCGCGTAACTTATCGTTTAATGGAAAATAATACAGTTCGCATTGAATTTGATGCCCTATGTGATGAAGACACGCCACTAAACTTAACCAACCACGCCTATTTTAATTTGGATAATGCCACACAAGGCACGGATATTCGCCAACATTGGTTAAAAATCAACGCGGATCAGTTTTTGCCAGTGGATCAACAAGGCATTCCCAACGCACCGCTCAAAGCGGTGCAAAAAACCAGTTTTGATTTCCGCCAAGCGAAACGGATCGCTCAGGATTTCTTACAACAAGAGCAACACCTCACTCAGGGTTACGATCACGCTTTCTTACTCAACCGAACGCAAGCTTCACAATCGCAACCTTGTGCTGTGCTAACTTCCGCTAACCAGCAACTTTCCCTTGAGGTTTCCACCTCTCACCCTGCATTGCAGGTTTATACAGGAAATTTCCTCGCTGGCACGCCAAATCGCATTGGTGGTTGTTATCAGCATTATCAAGGCATCGCCCTTGAACCAGAATGTTTGCCCGACACCCCAAATCACCCAGAATGGTATTGCTATGGAGGCATTACTAAAGCTCATCAACCGTATAAACAGTGGATTAATTACAAATTTCAGTGTGTCCGCAAGAAATAACAAGTTAAAGTTAAACTGAAAAGATACCTATAGTGATATTAACTAGATATGAGTAGAGCATTATAATAATATGTGGAAAATTTTAACATCACGCCCAAAATCCGATTTTATTTATGAGAAGAATACAATGAAAACACAACGCAGCACAAAAAATTCTGTTTAGCGATAAGTGCATTGTCAATGTCTATTTTTAACTCAAACAGGAGTAAAATGGCAATTTAGCCAACATAACGATATCGTAGATAAAAGCCTAGCCGTGCAGTTAGGTTATTATTTTTAATTCATACTATGTCATTCTCAGCCATTCTTAATCAAGAATGGCTGTTTTTTTATAAATTAAGCTACGCTTTAAAACTAGTGAGTGATAAGTTAATAGCTCACTACTAATCCATATCCTTGTAAAATATGCTTTATATGCTCAAGAGATTCTTTTGTCGGGGGTTTAACATCTTCAAGTTCATATTTTTCCCCCATCGCTTCCCATTTATGTGCACCAAGGCGGTGGTAAGGAAGCAGTTCGACTTTTTCAATATTTTTCATATCTTGAATAAATTGCCCGAGCAAATGCACGTCTTCATCACTGTCCGTCCAGCCTGGTACAACAACGTAGCGAACCCAAACACGTTGATTGCGTTTTTGCAAATATCTGGCAAATTCAAGGGTACGTTTATTCGGTACGCCAATTAAATTTTGATGTACGCGATCATTTAATTCTTTCAAATCCAACAAAACAAGATCGGTAACCTCTAACAATTCATCAATGACTTCATCATAATGACGCACGAAACCGTTGGTATCTAAACAGGTGTTAATCCCCTCTTTTTTACAGGCACGAAACCAATCCCGCACAAATTCCGCTTGTAACACTGCCTCTCCGCCAGAAGCGGTAACCCCGCCGCCCGAGGCATTCATAAAATGGCGGTAAGACACCACTTCTTTCATTAAATCTTCTACAGAAATTTCTTTTCCGCCGTGTAAATCCCAAGTATCGCGGTTGTGGCAATACTTGCAACGCATCAGACAGCCCTGCAAGAAAAGAATAAAACGAATCCCCGGACCATCAACCGTCCCACAAGATTCATAAGAATGGTAGCGTGCTAAAACAGACATAATATTCCTTCGTTAGAGAAAATGTAAATTCGTTAATTTCTATTTAATGCTCTTGAGCATTTAGCTCGCCCTGCGAGAATTAAATAGAAATTAATCTGCCTATTGGGGAATAGGCAGATTGTTCATATTATCGCTTAATCTTGGTGAAAAAATTTATTTTCCATTCCACGCTTTAATCGCATCGTGGCGGATTTTGATACGGTTTTGGTAATCCCCTTTATAATAATCTTTGGCTAAACCGCCTTCCCAATCGCCATAGTTTGGATTTGGTAAGATGATGAATGTGTTACCAAATTGTTTTCTGTTTTGTTGTACAAAAGCACGACGTTCAGCATTCAATTTATGATAAGTGGCATCACCGAAATCATTCAGGTTATCCCCCACATAAAGTACGATGTCGTAGCCTAATTTTTCGATTTCAGCAAAACGTGCTGATTTATTTGATTTCTCTTTTTTCAAATAAAGCACATCTTCACTTGCACCTACAAAGCCAAGGGTTTTCAGGTCGTCAAGGGTTGCCGCTTTCTCTATGGCATCTTTGCGATTAGAAACATAGAAAACTTTACCGTTGTGGCTGTTTACATAGTTATTAAATTCAACTGCGCCCGGTACAGCCGCGGTCTGCCGTGCATTCACCCAACGTGTCCAGTCATCACCATTAAAACTGCGACCTGTTTGCACTTGCCAACCCGCATAAGCACTGTTGTCCATCATTGTTTCATCAAGATCCACTACAACCGCTTTCTTTTTACCTTTGGTAGCTTTCGCTTGGTCAAAGGCAATTTTTGCCATATTAAAGGCTTGATAGGCTAAGGCTTGATATTCACCAGATTGTTGTACCCAGTTTAAGCCTAGCACGGCTTGCTCTTGTAATTGCTGTTCAGCATGTTGTTGATTTGAGGTACAAGCTGTGAGTACAAAAAGAGCGGAAAGCGTCAATACGGCTAATTTGGATTTTGTGTGTTTCATAACACCTCCTGTTGAAAAGTGGAATAAGATAAAAAACTACCGCACTTATTATATGACAGATAAATTTAAGGGAACAATAGATTTCCTCTATGTTCCCTTAATTTCTTTTTATGCTACAACATAATTACATTGCTTGCGTGAAAGTACGCGTAATCACGTCTTGTTGTTGCTCTTTAGTTAAAGAGTTGAAACGCACGGCGTAACCAGAAACACGAATAGTTAATTGTGGGTATTTTTCTGGGTTTTCCATTGCATCTAACAACATTTCACGGTTCATTACGTTCACGTTTAAGTGTTGTCCGCCCTCAACCGTGGCTTCGTGGTGGAAGTAACCGTCCATTAAGCCTGCAAGGTTGCGTTTTTGTGCTTCATAATCTTTACCTAACGCATTTGGTACGATGGAGAAGGTGTAAGAAATCCCGTCTTTTGCGTAAGCAAATGGTAATTTTGCCACAGAAGTTAATGAAGCTACCGCACCTTTTTGATCGCGTCCGTGCATTGGGTTTGCACCTGGCCCGAATGGCGCACCAGCACGGCGACCATCTGGGGTGTTACCTGTTTTCTTACCATAAACCACATTAGAAGTAATAGTAAGTACAGATTGTGTTGGGGTTGCGTTACGATAGGTATTATGCGTTTGAATTTTCTTCATAAAGCGTTCAACTAGATCTACCGCTAAATCATCAACACGGCTGTCGTTGTTACCGAATTGTGGATATTCCCCTTCGATTTCAAAGTCGATAGCCACGTTAGATGCCACTACGTTGCCGTCTTTATCTTTGATGTCGCCACGAATTGGTTTCACTTTAGCGTATTTGATCGCAGCTAATGAGTCTGCCGCCACAGAAAGCCCTGCAATACCGCAAGCCATTGTGCGGAATACATCACGATCGTGGAATGCCATTAATGCCGCTTCATAGGCATATTTATCGTGCATAAAGTGAATGATGTTCAATGCAGTAACGTATTGGGTAGCAAGCCAATCCATAAAGCTGTCCATACGCGCCATTACGGTATCGAAATCTAACACTTCATCAGTAATTGGCGCTGATTTAGGCCCAACTTGCATCCCTGATTTTTCATCAATACCGCCATTGATTGCGTATAACAAGGTTTTTGCAAGGTTCGCACGCGCACCGAAGAATTGCATTTGTTTACCCACAACCATCGGGCTTACACAACAAGCGATCGCATAGTCATCACTGTTGAAGTCTGGACGCATTAAGTCATCGTTTTCGTATTGTACAGATGATGTATCAATAGATACTTTCGCACAATAACGTTTGAACGCTTCTGGTAACTGTTCAGACCAAAGAATGGTTAAGTTTGGCTCTGGTGAAGGCCCCATTGTGTAAAGGGTGTGTAAGATACGGAAGCTGTTTTTGGTTACTAATGTACGACCGTCTAAGCCCATACCCGCTAAGGTTTCAGTTGCCCACATTGGGTCGCCAGAGAATAATTGATCGTATTCTGGAGTACGCAAGAAACGCACCATACGCAATTTCATTACAAGGTGGTCTATTAATTCTTGTGCTTCTTGCTCGGTGATTTTGCCCGCTTTAAGATCACGTTCAATGTAAATATCTAAGAAAGTAGAAACACGACCGAAAGACATCGCCGCACCATTTTGTGATTTTACCGCTGCAAGATAAGCGAAATAAGTCCATTGTACCGCTTCTTGTGCGTTAGTTGCTGGGTTAGAAACATCAAAACCGTAAGAGGCTGCCATTTCTTTAATTTTACCCAATGCACGGTGTTGTTCAGCAATTTCTTCGCGTAATTGAATTGTCGCTTGAATATCTTCACCACGCTCTAATTTTTCTTGTAATGAATTAAATTGGTTGAATTTATCTTTCATTAAGAAATCTGCACCGTAAAGGGCTAAACGGCGATAATCCCCGATGATACGGCCACGGCCATAAGCATCTGGTAAACCTGTGATTACGCCTGATTTACGGCAACGTAAAATATCTGGGGTGTAAACATCAAATACCCCTTGGTTATGGGTTTTACGATATTCTGTAAAGATATGTTCAATTTCAGGTTTTAATTCGCGGCGATAAACTTGGCACGAACCTTTCACCATTTTGATCCCACCGTAAGGCATAATGGCACGTTTTAATGGTGCATCAGTTTGTAAGCCGACGATTTTTTCCAAGTCTTTTTCAATGTAACCTGGTTTGTGAGAAGTAATGGTTGATGGCGTATCTGTATCAATGTCATAAGGTTCGTGAGTTTTGTTCTCAACCTTAATTTTTTCCATTACATCATTCCATAATTTCGTGGTCGCTTCTGTTGCGCCAGCAAGGAATGATTCATCACCTTCATAAGGGGTGTAGTTTTTTTGAATAAAATCGCGTACGTTTACTTCGGTTTGCCAGTCACCTGGAGTAAAACCTTCCCACGCTTTTTTTTGCGCTTCTGTTAGTTGAGTCATTACTATTTTCCTTTAACGTAAATAAAATTTTAACTATGTAAAAACGGCGAAAAAACAACCGCTCTTACGCCAAACTAATGTGAATGTGGTCTGTTAGTAAACCACTGCATTAATGCAATACATACCCCGCCACCTACGATATTACCAAGCGTAACAGGAATAAGATTTTTTACGACAAAATGATAAACATCTAAATCAGCAAATTGTGCAGCATTTAGCCCAAGGGATTGCCAAAACTCGGCTGAACTGCAATGGGCTGTAATGATCCCAAGGGGAATCATAAACATATTCGCCACGCTATGCTCAAAGCCTGAAGAAACAAACAAGCCGATCGGTAAAATCATAATCAATGCTTTGTCTGTTAAGGTTTTTCCTGCATAGCTCATCCACACCGCAATGCACACCATAATGTTACATAAAATGCCTAAGCTAAAGGCTTCAAACCAGCTATGATGAATTTTGTGCTGTGCGGTTTTTAAAATGGTCAAGCCCCATTGTCCATTCACCGCCATTGTTTGCCCTGCAAACCAAATTAAGCCCGCAATGATGATCGCGCCCACAAAATTGCCTGCATAAACGGCAACCCAGTTGCGTAACATTTGAATGGTATGAATTCGTTGACCTACGCGTGCCACCAACGTCATTGTTGATGAAGTGAATAATTCAGAACCACAGACAACCACCATAATCACGCCCACAGAGAATACTAAACCGCCAACCAGTTTAGCCAATCCCCAAGACACATTCGCTAGCCCTGTTTGCGTGGTGGTATAAAAGACAAAAGCAAGTGCAATAAACGCCCCTGCTGAAATTGCGGAAAGAAAAGAATAGAATTGATTTTTCGTTGCTTTATATGTACCGACATCTTCGGCAAATTGAGCCATTTCTGTTGGCGTTGCCATAAGGCGGATTGAATCGTCTTTTTTCATTATTCACCCTAAGGAAATTAACTGGCTTTATTCTAAGGGATAAAAATCCAACTTTAAACTAAAAAAAAGTTTATTTTTTATAAAATTTGTTCAAGATCAATCTTTGTAACAGAGAAGTAATATATTGAAATAAAAAAGAACTTTTTGTTAGCATAAATTTAACAAAAATAATCTGAATTGCTATTTTTTCCCTTTTCTGATAAAACTAACCGCACTTTATTGAATGGAAAAATAAGTTGCTGTTTATCACAAAAGTCCTTGTGCTAAACTCTCATTTTTCCGTTGTCATTCCCTTGAAAACGAAGGATTATCCTATGGCAGAAGAAACCATTTTCAGCAAAATTATTCGTAAAGAAATCCCCGCTACTATTGTTTACCAAGATGAACTGGTTACCGCATTTCGTGATATTTCACCGCAAGCCCCTACGCATATTTTGATTATTCCGAATAAACTGATCCCAACCGTGAATGAGGTTACCGAACAAGATGAGGTGGCATTAGGGCGTTTATTTACTGTGGCGGCTAAGCTGGCTGAGCAAGAAGGAATTGCTCAAGATGGCTATCGCTTAATCGTAAACTGCAACAAACACGGTGGACAAGAAGTGTATCATTTACATATGCACTTACTTGGTGGTGAAGCTTTAGGAAAAATGTTGGCAAAATAATGAAAAAACTGTTTTTTCTGTGCGGATTAAGCCTATTTCTTGCGGCTTGTAGTTCCACACCTTCGCAAAATATTGTGAGCGAAAATGAGCCTATTTTAAATGTAGAGGCCAATCTCGCGCCGTTGATTGAAACAAAATTACGCCACAACAATGTTTGGTTGAAAAACAAAAGTCAGCAGCAGCTTGATGTGGCTTATTATTTCTTTTGGTATGACAAAAATGGCGTAACCCAAGGGGAAGAGCCGAATTTAAACGCACCTTCTAGTTTGCTGCTGCAACCAAGCCAACAAACCAACTTAACGCCTGTTCCGCCAACAGAACAAAGCGTCAATTACCGTTTATATCTTCGTTTGAATAAATTGCAATAAGGATTTCAATGTCAGCCTTACTTATCGATCTTACTGGACAAGACGTTAGCCAAGAAGAATTAGAATTGCTTGCACACCCCTTAGTCGCTGGCGTGATTTTATTTACCCGCAACTTTTATGATCGTGAGCAAATTCAACATCTTATCGCCACTTTACGCCACAAGGTCAAGAAACCGCTGCTTATTACGGTGGATCAAGAAGGCGGGCGGGTACAACGCTTTCGTGAGGGGTTTACCCAACTGCCCGCAATGCAAAGTTTCGCACAGCTTATCCGCGATCCCGCTGAACAAAAAGCAATGGCATTAGAAGCGGGCTGGCAAATGGCTGCAGAAATGACCGCACTTGATATTGATTTAAGCTTTGCTCCAGTGTTGGATTTAGGTCATCAATGCCGTGCCATTGGCGATCGTAGTTTCCACGATGAAGCAGAGCAAACTGTTGAACTGGCTCGCCAATTTATTCTTGGAATGCGTGAGGCAGGAATGGCAAGCACGGGCAAACATTTCCCTGGACACGGACGGGTTTTGGCTGATTCTCATCTTGAAACCCCTTATGATGAACGCCCCAAAGCCGATATTTTCACGCAAGATATTGTGCCGTTTCAGCGTTTAATCGCGGAAAATTATCTTAATGCGGTAATGCCCGCACACGTCATTTATACGCAATGTGATCCGCAACCTGCAAGCGGATCAAGCTATTGGTTACAACAGGTGTTACGCCAACAACTCGGCTTTCAAGGGGCGATTTTCTCTGATGATTTGGGAATGAAAGGTGCGGGTTTTATGGGCGATTTTGTCGCGCGTTGTCAGCAATCCCTTAATGCGGGCTGTGATTTATTATTGCTTTGTAATGAGCGTGAGGGCGTGCTCCAAGTGCTAGATCATTTCCAACCGCAAGAATCCCCTGAGCAATATGCCCTTCGCCAACAACGTTTGCAACGCCTGTTTAAGCGTAGCAAGTCTGATTGGCAACGCCTTGAACGCTCAAGCCGTTGGCAAAAAAATCAGCAAAAACTGACCGCACTTCAACAAACTTGGCTAGCGAGTAACGCGTAATGTCAGCCCAACCTTTTTGCCCACATTTTAGCCAAAATCAGTGCCGTTCTTGCCAGTGGTTAGAAATGCCCTATGCTGAGCAATTAGAGGCGAAAAAAGCCCATTTAATTCAGCAACTTAACGGGCTGAATTTAGAAAAATTGGAATGGCAACCACCCTACACATCGGCGTTACAACATTTTCGTAATAAAGCCAAAATGGTAGTAAGTGGTTCGGTGGAACGCCCAATTTTAGGCATTCTTCGTGATCCTGATGATCCACAAAGTGCGGTGGATTTATCAGACTGCTTTCTGTACCCACCCCATTTTGGCGAGATTTTTACCGAATTGAAGCGATTTATCGGGCGTGCGGGGCTTGTGCCTTACAACATCGCCAAACGCAAAGGCGAGTTAAAGTATATTTTGCTCACGGAAAGCCAAAGTAACGGCACATTAATGTTACGTTTTGTGTTGCGTTCCAGCGTAAAATTACCGCTGATTGAGCGAGAATTGCCACAATTATTAGCCAGATTACCAAAAATTAAGGTAGTGAGCCTGAATATTCAGCCTAAACACGCGGCGATTTTAGAGGGCGAAGAGGAAATTTTCCTCACTGAGCAAAAACAGCTCGCCGAAAATTTTAATCAAATTCCGTTATTTATCCGTCCGCAAGGCTTTTTCCAAACGAATCCCAAAGTGGCAGAAGCCTTATACGGCACAGCTCAGCAATAGATCAAGGATCTCCCGATTGAAAAAATTTGGGATCTCTTTTGTGGCGTGGGTGGCTTTGGTTTGCATTGTGCAAAAATCTTGCAAGAGCAAGGAAAGAGTGTCGCCTTAACGGGCATTGAAATCTCCCCCTCCGCCATTGCCTGTGCCACGCTATCCGCCGAAAAATTAGGCTTACCTCAAATCATATTTAAATCTTTAGATGCGGCGAATTTCGCTCTCGCTCAAGAGGAAAAGCCCGATTTACTGATTGTCAATCCACCCCGTCGTGGCATTGGTAAAGCCCTCACCCAATTTCTCAACCAATTACAACCGCACTTTATTTTGTATTCCAGTTGCAACGCGGAATCAATGGGGCGTGATTTAACAGAGCTTCACCACTACCAAGCGGAAAAAATCCAGCTTTTTGATATGTTCCCGCATACTTCGCATTATGAGGTTTTAACCTTGCTCAAGCTCACTTCAAGCTCACTTAATGATGTTTTTGATATTTCCAATAACCAAAAATTAAGATGCTGAGTAACAGATAAATAACCGCATTGAGATCATAGCTTTTTGTCGACCAATAATAATGGATTGCGGCGAAAACAAGTGCAAAATAGCTAACTTGATGAATAAGCAAGGTTTTTTTCCGTAATTGTTGGCGGATAGCAGGGATCATCACCCCTGCGGCAAGACAAAATAAGAAAAATGCACTCGCCCCGAATAATAAATAAGGGCGGGTAGCCAGTTCGTTAAAAAATAAACCCACATCAAAGCCAAGTTCAAGATATAAATACGCTAAAATATGCAGAAATGCCCAAGTGATCGCCCATAATCCTAAAGGCTGATGTAACCAACGGAGCGAATTGGCATTCGTCCATTGGGTAATCAGCCGAAAAATGAAGAGCACAAGAAAGAAACTGAGCGATAACCAGCCTAAGAAATGGATCATTTCTTTTACGGGATCAGCACCAAAATAAGCCCCATTATTTATGCGGATCTCATAAATCAGCCATAAAAATGGGCAGAATGCACTGAAATGTACGGCGAAACGAAGCATTTTCATTAGTAATTTACCCTGAGATCTAAGCCACTATACAGCGAAGCGACTTCATCATAGCCATTGAATAATAAGGTGGGTTGGCGTTTGTTATCAAATAAACCACCGCTACCGATAACGCGTTCACTGGCTTGCGACCAACGAGGGTGAGCAACATCGGGGTTTACATTGGCATAAAAACCATATTCCTGCGGGGCTAGTTTGTGCCACGTCGTTAAAGGACGTGTTTCGCTAAGGTGAATTTTCACAATGGATTTAATACTTTTGAAGCCATATTTCCACGGCACAACAAGACGGATTGGCGCACCATTTTGCGGTGAAAGTGTTTTCCCATATAGCCCAACGGAAAGTAATGTTAGCGGGTGCATTGCTTCGGCGAGGGTTAAGCCCTCCACATAAGGATACGCAATACCGCCACCGAAAAAATAATTTTTTTGCCCCGGCATTTGTTCAGGGTCATAAAGGGTTTCAAACACGACATATTTTGCTCGGCTGGTAGGCTTCACTTCCTTGAGAAGTGCATTTAATTCAAAGCCAATCCAAGGAATAACCATTGACCACGCCTCTACACAACGAAAGCGATAGATCCGCTCTTGTAGCGGGTAACGCTTATAAAGGTCATCTAAATCCAAGGTTAAAGGATTCTCCACTTCCCCCGTAATTTCCACCTTCCAAGGATCCGTTTTAAAATGCTTGGCATATTGTGCGGGCGAGCCTTTATCCACGCCAAATTCATAAAAATTGTTGTAGCCAAGCACCTTATTCTCTGGGGTAGTATTGAGATCCGTTTGCGTGTTTGGTGTGAAATGCAATGCTTTGCGACTGTCAGAGGTTTCTTCGGCGTGGCTAAGGTGTGGCAACAAGGCACTACCTCCCACCACACTCATTCCAATGAGAAATTTTCTACGGTTGAGAAAAATATCTTCGGGAGTAATGTCATTCTCAGTTAAAATGCGTTTTCTCATTTTCGGTGACCTCTTTTATTTGTTGGAAAAATAAATAATGATTTTATTGGTAGACAACTTTTTTTGGCAATAGTTGTGAAAATAAAAGAGGTCCGATGATCTTGCTATTGTTTTCTCACGTTCAGTTAGGAGAAGCTAATACGGAACAACACCAAATCATTTTGGAATAGAACAACTATGCTATTACTACATTGCCTCAGTACTGAATAATGAAATATATAGACATTATTTACATTCCAATAATAACACAAGGAGTAATTGCTTTTACTTTTGATAGTACTGCTTGAGCCTCATCCCTATTGCCAACAGGACCAACCATAACTCTATTCCAATTATCTGTACTATTAATTCGTGCATTCAACCCTGACATAATTAAATTAGCTTGAATGTTTTCGGCTTGTTGTCGGCTTTTGAACGCACCACATTGCAAACCAAATTTTTTTTCATTTGAAGAAGCTTTATTCGCTAAAGAATTAGTCTGCATATTATCTGCGACATCAACTGCCCTAACTTTAGTTTGTTCTTCTATTTGTTTTAAATGGTTAGCTTTTTGTTCCTTTTCCATCTCTAGTAATACTTTTTTTTGCTCAGCAGTCAAACGCATATTTTTTTCTAAAGATTTGGGATCATTATCAATTGGCACTGTCCGTGTTTCCAAGGCTTTAATATAACTCCATACTTCTTCTGGAGGGCTTGGTAAAACGCTTTTAGGCGTTTTTTTCTCTTGTGGGATCACCACTGGAGCGATTTCCGTTGATTTTTCTTTCAAGAAATAAAGCCCGCCTGCAAACAAGGCAATGATAACTAACACCGCGGTTAAAATCAGCGGTGTATTGTTTTTTTTCTTCTTCGCTTTCCCCGTACGGCGAGTTGCATAATCTCGTTGAGCCACAATCGAAAATCCTATTAGTTAAAAGTGCGGTGTGAATGTTGAGCGTTTTTTCAATCGTTACGCGTAACAGCACACTGACTTTACGCCCCTTTTGCTTTCATTCGATTGCTAAACCGCCTCGCCATCGCACCGCATTAAACAGTAAAAATTGCCCCAATTCTACTGAAAAATCCTTGAATTGGCTAGTAATTAGGTTAAATCAAGGGGATCGACATCTAAAATCCAGCGAACTTGGTGGGATTTTTGCGGCATATTGGCTTGGAATTGGCTTAATGCCTGATGTAACACCGCTCTTGATGAGTGTTGCACCAATAATTGCCAACGATACGCCCCTGCCTTTTTGCTGAATGGGGCAGGCATTGGACCATAAATTTGCAAGCCCTCAATGGATAAATGCTGTAATGTCGCGGCGATCTGTTGCAAAAACTGCTCTGCTTGCTCCGAATGACGGCTTTGTGTGCAAAATAACGCCTGCGAGCTGTACGGTGGCAACCCCATTTGTTCGCGTAAATGCAAGGCTTGCTGAGCAAACTCGCCATAGCCTTCTTTCAATAATGAGCGTAATAAAGGGTGATCGGGATAATGGGTTTGTAGCACCACTTGCCCGTGTTTTTCGCTTCGCCCCGCACGCCCTGCCACTTGTACATAAAGCTGAGCAAGCCGTTCTTCCGCACGAAAATCTAACGAAAATAAGGCATTATCTACATTCAAAAGCCCTACGAGGGTAACATTGGGGAAATGATGTCCTTTCGCCAGCATTTGCGTGCCGATGAGAATTTGGCTTTTTCCTTGTTGAATATCTTGCAAATGCTTCTCCAATGTGCCTTTACGAGCGGTGCTATCGCGATCGATTCTTGTAACCACATAATCAGGAAAACGCTGTTTGAGAGTGTCTTCAAGCTGTTCCGTGCCAAGCCCTGTGGTCATCAAATGGGTTGAGCCACAATGCCCGCATTGCATTGGGATCGGCTTTTGTGAACTGCAATGATGGCAACGCAACACCCGCTGATGTTGATGATAAGTATAGGGCTTTTCACAATGCTGGCAGGTCGCGATCCAACCGCATTCGTGGCAAAACAAAACGGGGGCAAAGCCACGCCGATTAAGGAATAACAGCACTTGATTGCCCTGTTGCAAATGTTCTTGCATTTTATTTGCCAAGGCATCAGACAGCCCATTTTGAATCCGCTGATGTTTCAAATCAATGACAAATTGTTGAAGTGCGGTGCTATTTCCTGCCCGTTTTTGCAAAATAAGGTGCTGATATTTGCCCAGCTTCACATTATTCAGGCTTTCCAAACTTGGCGTTGCCGATCCCAATAAAATCGGAATATTCAGCAATTTGGCATACACCACTGCCAGATCCCTCGCGTGATAACGCCAGCCTTCTTGTTGTTTGAATGAACCGTCGTGTTCCTCATCGATCACGAGCAAACCCAAATTGGAAAATTGGGTGAACAACGCCGATCTTGTGCCGATCACCACCGCACTTTGCCCCGATTTCGCTCGCTGCCACGCACGCAACCGCTGAGTATCGTTCAAATTGGAGTGAAGCACATCAATTTCCACATTGAAGCGTGCTTGAAAACGTTGTACCGTTTGCGGCGTTAAGCCAATTTCAGGCACAAGTACCAGCACTTGCTGCCCCTTTTTCAAGGTTTCTTCAATGGTTTGTAAATAGATTTCCGTTTTGCCCGATCCCGTAACCCCATCAATCAACCACACGGCAAAACCTTGATGAAACAAAATTCGACCCAGTGCGAGGGCTTGCTCTTTGTTTAGGCGGTGTTTGTTTTCTTCATTGACGATCGGCTGTTCAAGGGCTTGCCAAGGACGAATAAGGTTAGCTTGCTCGTATTCCTCCACATAGCCCTTTTCCTTGAGGCTATGCCAAATGTTAGAAGCAAACGGCGTTTGCCCTTTTTCCTGCGAGGATTGAGCGAGCAACTGCAAGGCTTCTTGTTGTTTTTTCGCCCGTTTCAGCAAATTCTCCCGCAATGCCTGCTCCCCCTGCGGGGTAATGCGTAAAAAAGTGCGGTCATTTTCCACCGCACTTTCTCCCTGTCGCAATTTCACTGGCAAGGCTTGAAATAACGCCTCACCCAGTGGGGCTTGATAATAATTCGCTGCCCAATGGATCAACTGCCACAGGGGTTCATTAAAGAGATTTTCTTCATCTAGCACTTGGCAAATGGGTTTGAGCTGTTCAGAGGCGACCTCACTTTGTGCGGGGAAATCCACCACAATGCCAACCCGTTGTTGTCGTCCAAAAGGCACAAGCACCCGCCCACCACGCACGGGTTGCATCTCTTCGGGGAGTAAATAATCAAAAAATTGAAACAACGGCACTGCCAATGCGACACGGACAAGATTCATTAATTGCTAAGCCTTTATTCGTTTTCTTGTGGCTATTATAGCGAAATTCTCACGCCCCTTGAATATTCCTTTTTTTTCGGTATAATTCGCGGCTTGAATAAACGATCCTGTTTATGGTGATTCACTATAAACGTAATATTAACCACACTCGGTGCTAAATTCAGTTTTAGAGAGCGGAGTGGCTTCAAATTGAGGTTTTCTATGAAACAAGGTATTCACCTAGAATATAAAGAAATTACGGCAACTTGTTCTTGCGGTAATGTAATCAAAACTCGTTCAACGTTAGGTAAAGACTTAAACCTAGATGTGTGCAGCAACTGCCACCCATTCTACACTGGTAAACAACGTGTTGTTGATACTGGTGGTCGTGTTGAACGCTTCAACAAACGTTTCAGCATTCCAAGCACAAAATAAGATTGTTGCGAAAAACAAGATTATTGCGAAAAACGAAATTATTGATAGAAACCCTACTTCGGTAGGGTTTTTTGTTGGCGAAGATTACTCTTTTCTCAAGGACACCATTAACTGGTCAATTTTAAAATTCTCGGTATCAATAATTTCAAATTTATATTTGTCGTATAGCACAAAATCGGTTTTTTTCGGAATTTTGCGTAGCATATACATCATAAATCCGCCGATAGTTTCGTAGTTTTCCGCATCAGGAAAGGCTTCAATGTCTAAGGCTCGCATTACATCTTCCAGTGGCGTTGCTCCGTCAATCAACCACGAGCTTTCATCACGGCGGACGATTTGTTCTTCTTCGCTCGAAACCAACTCGCCCATTACAATGCTCATCACATCATTGAGGGTAACAATGCCCACCACAAGAGCGTATTCATTCACGATTACGGCAAAATCTTCCCCTGCGGATTTAAACAATTCCAGCACTTCAAAAAGGGATAACGTATCAGGAATAAACAGCGGTTTGCGTAAAATTCGCTGATCCGTGAGGGATACTTGCTGTTCTTGCAAATACAAGGTGAGCAAGTTATGCGATTCAATATAGCCCAAAATTTTATCTAGCCCGTTATCGCAAATGAGCAATTTAGAATGGGGATTGGCTTTGATGGTTGCCAACACTTTCTCGCGATCAAAAGTGCGGTCTAAAAAAACGATATTTTCTCGCGTCGTCATTGTGGAAGTTACGGTGCGTTGTTGCATATCGAAAATATTTTCGATCAAATAATGCTCTTGGGCTTTCAGCACACCCGCCTCTGCCCCCACATCAACCAATGCCACGATATCTTCTGAGGTGAGATTATCTTCCCTAACCGTTGAAACGCGAAATAGGCGGAAAATGCCGTTGGCGATAGTGTCAAACAGCCAAACAATCGGCTTGAAAATGGCGATACAAAACAGCATAATCCGCACTGTTCGCAACGCGACTTTTTCGGGATTGGTGAGGGCAAGGCGTTTTGGAATTAAATCCGCCAGCAAAATAAAGGCGATGGTAACCACGGCGAAAGACAGCCAAGAGGCGGCTGTCGGCAACCATTCTGCTTGATGATAGGTTGTGAGCAAGGCTTCAATCGCAGGGCTAATGGCACGCTCGCCGATCACCCCACCTAAAATCGCCACCATATTTAAGCCAATTTGCACCACAGTGATAAATCGCCCTGGTTGGGCTTGCAGTTGTAGCACTAATTTTGCCCGCTCATCGCCCTCATTTTCTAAACTTTGTAGCTTTAATTTTCTTGCCCCTGCGAGGGAAATTTCTGCGGAAGAAATCACCGCACTTATGCCAATTAAGGCAGCCAAACTTAATATTGCTTCAAATAATCCCATTTTTATTATCCTTAGACAAAAAATGGTGCATCACAAGATACACCACTTTCACCTTATTTTTGATGCTTATCGTTCGCTATCAAACCAACCACGCACGAATTGGATTGAGAAAAATAAAGTAATCAGCAAGAAGAAGTAAAAAATGTAAGACAAAATCGGGTAAGATGCCCCTTCGTCTAACGTAACTTCTTTAATTGAAGTGGCGTTGCGGAACTCGTCAAATAGTACTAAACGCCAGCCGTAATATTTCACTTGCACCAATTTATGCTCTACCGCAAAACTTTGTGCTTTGGCTTGTAAATCTGCCGAGCCAAATTTGAAATAAAATGGAAAGCTCCAGCGGGTATCTTCATTGCGATACACCATCACTTTATCCTCATTCGGCTTTTGCGTGTAAATATAATACACATCGCGGGTTGGTCCGTCAGCGGGGTTGGATTTGGTGATTGGGCCATCTTTATCCACCCGTTTCACTTCCACGCCCGTTACGCGGGTAACGTCATAATGCGGGGTTACATAGTTCACCAGTGCGAACAAAAACCCGTGAAAAAGCAAAATCACCAAGATGAAAAAATAGTTAAAAAAACGTCGCATTGTTTCTTTCTCCTGCTAAAGTGGTGAGTTATTGTACCTGAATTTTAAATAAACGCTCGAAATTTTGCGTGGTGATTTGAGCAAATTCCTCGCTCGTTAGCCCTTTCAAGGTCGCCACATAGTCGCACACTTCGCGGGTGTAAGCGGGCTGATTTTGTTTTCCACGATAAGGCACAGGGGCAAGATAAGGGCTGTCCGTTTCCACCAGCAGGCGATCTAACGGCACTTTTCGCACCACATCACGCAATGCTTCCGCATTTTTAAAAGTAATAATGCCCGAAATAGAAATATAGAAGCCTAAATCAAGGGCTTGTTTCGCCATTTCCCAATTTTCGGTAAAACAGTGCAAAATCCCACCGCACTTTTCTGCATTATGGGCTTTCAGCAGGGCGATAGTGTCTTCCCTTGCCGAGCGAGTATGCACAATAATCGGTTTCGCCAACTCATTGGCGATGGCAATTTGTTGTGCGAAAACAGATTGTTGCTCCGCTTTATTTTCCTCGCTGTAATAATAATCTAACCCCATTTCCCCAATGGCGATAACTTTATCATCGTGTGCGAGTTTGAGCAGACGCTCATAATCAAAGGGCTCATCTTCCAAATTCAAAGGGTGAACACCGCAAGCTAAGGAAATTTGCGGGAACGGGGCGAGGCTGTCATACACCTGTTCAAAACGTTGCAAGGTTACGCCCACCGCAAGCAAATGTTGCACGCCACGTTGCTTGGCTTTTTCCACCACATCGGCAACATTTTTATGTAAGTTTTCGTAATCTAACGCGTCTAAATGACAATGACTATCTACAATAAACATTTGACTTTCCTAATGATTTTGTTGAGGTTCAAACACCTCAGTAATTAAACGGGTTAAGCCATCAAGCAAGATTAATTCTTGATTGACCGCATTAATTTGCATTAAATCTGACCGCACTTGTTGCATAATTTGGTTGGCTTTGAGTAGCCCCTGTGCGGTTTGTTTTTGGTTAAACTGTTTAATGGCTTGTAAAAAATCTGCTTGAACCCAAGTGGCTGGCACGTTTAATTTTATTTTTAACGCATCAGCCAAAAACGCACAAAGCCAATCTAACTGCTGAAATACCCGCTCTTTTTCAAAGTGCGGTAATAATTCTAGTGGTGAACGGCGAGTATAAAACAGCCAAAATTGGCGTAATAGCCGTTTGCGGTTTTCCAATAGCCCTTGCTCCAACATCGCCAAGGCTTCTAACGGGCGACCGTGGCTAACTTGAAGTGCGGTGCGAATTTCTGCTGTTTTTTCCTCTGTCTTTTCCGCTACCTGCGTCGCGAGCCAAGCCATCGCTTCGGCTTCACAGGGTAATGAAATGAGCCAAGGCTGACTGCGGCTGTAAATGGTCGCCAACAAGCGAGCGGAGAGATCCACTTGCAATAGAAAATAGGTGCTGTCTGTGGGTTCTTCCAAGGTTTTAAGCAAAGCATTCGCGGCGGCTTCGGTTAGGCGATCCGCTTGTTTAATCCACACCA
Source organism: Avibacterium paragallinarum (assembly GCF_900450705.1). Classification (GTDB taxonomy): domain Bacteria; phylum Pseudomonadota; class Gammaproteobacteria; order Enterobacterales; family Pasteurellaceae; genus Avibacterium; species Avibacterium paragallinarum. The sequence goes on along the minus strand of NZ_UGHK01000002.1, from coordinate 1,722,187 downwards.
CCTTATTGCCGTTTTGCTGTGAGCGTTGGCTAACCTTTTCATTCACCTCACGAATTTGATCGATGCCGATGTCTTTATTTTCAATGGATTCAAGGACATAAAAATCAGGGTGATTGCCCGCATTAAAAAGCTGGCAACTATGGCAATGCCCACAAGGTTGATAATCTTCTGGCGATTGGCACATCAACCAGCCTGCCACCTGATGAACCAACTCATCACCACCAATGCCTTGCTCAGTCTTAAATAGCAAGGCGTGATGACCATAGCCCTGTTCAAAGGCGTTGATGATTTTGTCATAATAAGGTTGCAACCAAGGATAGCGTAACATAAGCATTATTGATGATTTTTAACGAAATTTAGCACCGCACTTTGAATATCGGCACGCACTTGCTCAATGGGCTGTTCGGCGTTGATGACAACCGCATTCGGATCTTGCTGTACCAATTCCAAATAACGGCAGCGAGTGCGTTGGAAAAAAGCGATTTCCTGCTGCTCAATACGATCCAACTCGCCACGCCCTCTGGCTCGAGCCAAACCGATTTCAGGATCGAGATCTAAATATAGCGTGAGATCAGGGGCAAAATCCCCTAACACCGTTTGCTTTAAGGATTGCAACAATTGTGCATCAATTTGTCGCCCGCCCCCTTGATAAGCCTGGGAAGATAAATCGTGGCGATCACCGATCACCCACTTCCCCGCTTCCAATGCGGGTTTTATCACGTTCTCCACCAGCTGAATGCGGGCGGCATAGAGCATTAATAATTCCGCCTTATCGCTCACGGGTTCTTCCGTTTCATATTTAATTAATTGGCGTAATTTCTCCGCTAAGGGCGTACCGCCTGGTTCACGGGTGAACACCACATCATCAATGCCCGATTGCTGTAGGGTTGCCAAAATTGCCTCGCGGGCGGTGGTTTTCCCCGCCCCCTCTAAGCCCTCAATGACAATAAATTTTCCTTTCATTTTATTTCCCATTTTTTTGTTGGCGATACCAACGCAAATATTCTTGCACCGCTTGATTATGTTGTTGCAAGGTTTGGCTAAATTTATGCCCGCCCGTGCCGTCCGCAACGAAATAGAGGAATGTGGTTTTCTCAGGGTGAGCCACTGCTCGCAACGCACTTTCTGTCGGCATTGCGATAGGGGTTGGCGGCAAGCCCTCGATCACATAGGTGTTATAGGCGGTGGCTTCTTCTAGATCTTTACGCCGAATATTGCCCTGATAACGCTCCCCCATTCCATAAATCACTGTCGGGTCAGTTTGCAATTTCATCTTTTTATTCAAGCGGTTAATGAACACCGATGCTACTTTCGCTCGCTCATCATTTAACGCGGTTTCACGCTCAACAATAGAAGCTAAAATCAGCATTTCATAGGCATTTTTTAGCGGTAAATCAGCCTCTCGCTCCGCCCAAATTTTTTCTAATAGCGTTTTCATTCGATCCGCAGCCCGTTTCAATAAGGCTAAATCGCTCGACTTCGGCGTATAGCTGTATGTATCAGGATACAACCAGCCCTCAATTTTATGCGGTAAATCCGCGGGTAAATTCAATAATTGATAAATTTCTTCTTCCGTTTTATCTACCAAAGTTTGTTGCAAATAAGGGGCTTTCGCCAGCGTTTTACGCCACGTTTTGAAGGTATCCCCTTCTAAAAAACGCACATTCAGTTGCACTTCTTTACCGCTATTTAAACGTTGCAACAAATCCGCCACCGTCTTCACGCCCTCAAGGGAATATGTCCCTGCCTTGATTTTGTTTAACTCGGGCTTGAGCTTTAACAACCACGGCAAATAGGTGGCATCATCAACCAGCTTTTCTTGCTCCAACAGCTTCGCTAATTTCGCCCCCGTTGTTCCACGTTCCACCGTTAACAACTGCTCCGCCTGCACATTCACAGGGTGCTGCACCCATTGCGTTAAATGCTGATAACCCCAAAGCGCCGCCCCACCAATCAAGAGCAACAAAAACAAAAGAAAAAGGAAAAATTTTTTCATCATCGATCCATCATCAAAAAATTGAGGGCAAGTGTATCACAGACAGGAAAATTTTCAGAATGTTATGAAAAAACAAGAATAGGGTAAAAACAAAGTGCGGTGGAAAAATTCAAAAAATTTCCACCGCACTTTTTTTACAATAAATATTGATTAAGTATTGCTTTTTTCTTCGCTTCCGTGTCTGCCATTTGCGTTTGCAGTTCGGCGATTTTTGCCTCAATTTCGCTCACTTCAGAAATGATTTTTTCTTGGGTGGCGAGGTCAGGGACGGGGATTTCTACATTTCCCAAATTATTATTGTAAATTCTTGGAATAACGCTTCCTTCTGTTGAGTATTTTTTCCAATCAACAGTTTGCAAAGCATAGTATAAAAATAAATTATTAATAATGTTTTCATTGCTATCCAGCCAGACAATATTTGAATCTTGGAAATACGCAGGTTTTCCATCAAATATAACCGTTTTCCCAAGTGTACCAGCAGCAGAAATTAAAACCTGCCCCTTCTTTGGATACGGATATTTTTCTTTATATTCTTCATATAATTCTAATGAAATAAAAGCATTAGCTTTACTTCCAAATGTTCCAATTTTATAAAATGGCACACCTGAAACCGAATTTGTCTGATGTTTCATAACACGCCTACACATCAAAATATTTGATAACTCATTGATTTTAAAGCGTTTTACCCCCCCCCGCACGATTTCTAACTCATTGAATATCTTAGCAATTTTGGCGCGATATTCTTCAATTTTCATACGGCTGTTTTCGTATTCTTCATTAATTTTTTCGCATTCGGTAACGATTTGTTGTTGGATTTCAAGGGAAGGCAGGGGGATTTTTTGATTTTCTAATTCTGAACGAGAAATTGAAGAAAAAGCCATTCCTTGTTTACCTTGAAATAAATCTTTATTTCCTTGAATAAATGCAAATAAATAACGTTGCTTGATAACATCTAATTTAGGCCTAATCGCAGCCAAACCTCGACCGATACAAATTTCGTCAAATGGATTGATATTTACATCTCCAACAGGAGCGCGAACACTCATCAAAATATCATCTTTAGTAGATCGTTTTGTAATTGATGATGTATAGATATTTATTTTTTCTAAATAAATGAACCCAAAATCCTTTTTTCCCTGATAAAATAGTAAGCCTTCTCCCAATTCATTATAATAACGAGATTCGGGAGATTGCCCTGAAATAATTTCCGCAACTTCTCCCAATCTTACCAGCGGATATTTACTCACCACTTCTACTTTTTTCTGCATGCTGGTGCGAATAGCGTAATTAAAATTGATATTACTGAAATCCAGCATATCTACAGTATTTAAAATTGTTGCATATTCTTTTTGTTCTTCGCCAATGCTTGCATTGTTTTCCGTAAACATTTCACGCACGCAAGCGGCTAATGTATTGGACGCAAAGCGGTCTTGGTCGTTATAAAGTTTTCCGCCTGCTGTTTGTATTTGAATGCCCTCTGCACCTTTGCGGTTGCTCCAGTCATAACCTAAAAATATTTTTTGTTTCGCATTGTCGCTTGGTGCAGTAATGACTAAAGTTTTTTGTTGATATAACATGTAAATAGGGCGATTTTTTCTTGCTCTAGCTTGCTAAATTCATCAAAGAATTTGCGCATTTTTAAGTTTTGCTGCTGTGTTGTTTCTGGATTTTGTTTCTCTTCCGTTCTATTGAGGCTGATTTTATCTAATATTGTTGTGCGATAAGCAACAAGGTATTCATTTTGTGCCTCTTGTATTTCTTGCCAAGTTAATTGTCTTTGACGCAATTTATGATAAGTTTCAGATGGCATTTCAATATATTTCAAATAAGCCTCTAAAATATTCTGGTCATAAGATTGTTTGAGTGAAGATTCATTAAAAATCGCTTTTGCTGTATCCATTGCTAATGGGCTTTGCTGTGGTGGATGATCTGCCCCCAAAAAGTTAGACTATATTCTAATTTCATTCAAGGACTGAGTTCTGTATTCCACAGGGCTTAGTCCTTTGAGCTTCACTTGAATACGCTCATTGTTGTAGTAATGAATGTACTCGTGAATCACTTTTTCAAGCTGTTCAAAGGTTTCAAACCGCTTGCCAAAGTAACATTCCGTCTTCAATCGCCCGAAAAAGCTTTCCATCGCACCATTATCAAGGCAATTGCCTTTTCTCGACATACTTTGCGTAATACCGTGTTTTTTCAATATCTCTCGATAACCCATCATTTGATACTGCCACCCTTGGTCGGAATGCAGTATCGGTTTTTCCCCCGCTAATCGGTTCACCGCCTGGGTCAGCATTCTGGTTATCTGCTCAAAACTCGGACTTCTCGCCACATCATAAGCAATAATTTCGTTATTAAACAAGTCTTTAATCGGCGATAAATACACTTTGCCTTCCGCACATTTGAACTCGGTGATATCCGTTACCCACTTCTCATTCGGCATCGTTGCCGTAAAATCCCGTTGCAACAGATTATCGGCAATGTGTCCCACTTTGCCTTGGTAAGAACGATATTTTTTCTGCTTACTTTTTCCTTTTAACCCCAAACGTTGCATTATCGCTTGCCCCCTTTTGTGGTTGATAATCAAGTATTTCCTTAATTCCAAGGTAATTCGACGATAACCATAATTTTCGTCATTTTTGCGATAAATTTCCTCTATTTTCTGTGAAATCGCTACATTTTTATCCGACTTTGGCTTGAGATGATAAAAGAACGAACTGCGTGCCAATCCGATTAGCCTGAGTAACAATTCCAACGGGAAACGCGAGCGTAAGGCATTTACGATGACGGCTTTTTCTGCATTTTTTGTTGGTTGAGTTCCTGCAACTTTTTTAGCATTGCATTCTCCGCTTCTAATTCCAAAATTCGGTAACGCAAGCGTTCTTCTTCTGTTTTGGGCGTTGGTGGCATTTTAGGTGAGTTGAGTTTCATACTTGGACGACCTTTAGGTTTGAGTAATAACCCATCTATACCTTGTTTTTCAAAGCGTTGCAACCATTGACTAATTATCCCTGAACTGGGGATATCAAAGCGAAAGCAGGCGGCTTCAGCGGAGCACTGGCCTTTTTTGATAGCTTGAATAACCTTTAATTTAAACTCAACAGAATAACATCGTTTTTTACCTAACACAGCTAATCCATTGATTCCATTATGATTAAATTTCGCAATCCAACGTGCTAACGTGCTTTGGGGAAGCTGAAAATACTGGCGAGTAAGCGAACGGTTTTTTCCATTTTGATGATAAAAGTCGAGCACTTGTTGTTTGAAACGTTGAGTATATTTAGTCATAAAAAATCTGCACCTTAATCAGTTGGTTGTTTAGTCTAACTTTTGGGGTGCAGATCAAAGAATATAGAAGTGAAAATTACTAAAAATCAATCTAATTAGATAACATATATTTTTACAGAAAAGTAAAAGTGCGGTCAAAAAACACGCTATTTTCTGACCGCACTTTATATTTACTTATTGCTGAAAAACTCACGCGTTTTAATACAACACCCTCGCACGAATCGTGCCGTCGATTTCACGCAGTTGTTGTAACAACTCGGAGCAATCATCGGTTTCCACGTCAATAACCACATAACCAATTTTCGGATCGGTTTGTAGGTATTGGGCGGCGATGTTGATATTTGCACCGACAAAAATTTGGTTGATTTGGTTTAACACACCTGGGCGGTTTTCGTGAATGTGCAACAAGCGTTTTGTTCCGCTATGCTCAGGCAAGGACACTTCAGGGAAATTCACCGCAGAAAGTGTTGAACCGTTGTCGGAATATTTCACGAATTTGCTCGCCACTTCAGTGCCGATATTTTCTTGGGCTTCCGCCGTTGAGCCACCAATATGTGGGGTGAGAATTACGTTATCTAAACCGCGTAACGGTGATACAAATTCTTCATTGATAGAAGCGGGTTCAACAGGGAACACATCTAACGCCGCCCCTCGCAACTTGCCCGCTTTTAGAGCTTGTGCTAGGGCATCAATGTCCACCACCGTACCACGGGCGGCGTTAATTAAAATACTTCCCTCTTTAAGCTGGGCGATACGCTCGGCATTCATTAAATTTTTCGTAGAAGCATTTTCAGGCACGTGCAAAGAAATCACATCGCAGCTGGCAAGTAATTCTTTTAATGAGCCTACCTGCTGTGCGTTACCCAATGGCAATTTGGTTTCAACATCATAAAAATAGACATTCATACCTAGCGATTCCGCAATGATACTGAGCTGTGAGCCAATATGTCCATAGCCAACAATCCCTAATTTTTTGCCCCGCACTTCGTTAGAACCTGATGCAGATTTGTTCCATAAACCACGATGCACTTCCGCATTGGCTTGCGGTACATTACGCATTAAGAACAAAATTTCGCCTAGCACCAATTCTGCCACCGAGCGAGTATTAGAAAATGGTGCATTGAACACGGGGATACCACGCATTTTTGCTACTTCAAGATCCACTTGGTTTGTGCCGATACAAAAACAGCCCACAGCAATAAGTTTGTTGGCACATTCCAATACATCAGCGGTTAAATGCGTGCGTGAGCGAATGCCTAAGAAGTGAGCATCTTTGATCACTTCTTTTAATTCTTCTGGCTCAAGGGCTTTTTTGTGATACTCAATATTAGTGTAGCCTGCGGCATTTAGCACCTCAATGGCATTTTTATGTACGCCTTCGAGCAATACAAATTTAATTTTAGATTTATCCAGTGAAACTTTGGTTGTCATTTTGCTCTCCATAATCAAAAATTATTCAATAATTTCTGTACCTTGTGGTGTGCCAACAATCACAATATCCGCACCACGCAAGGCAAAAATTCCGTTGGTAACCACCCCTGCCACGTTATTTAAGGTTTTTTCCATTTCGATTGGATTTAAAATTGGGAAATTATACACATCTAAAATCACGTTGCCGTTATCCGTTACCACCCCTTCGCGATATTCTGGCGATCCGCCTAAACTCACTAATTTACGCCCCACTTGTGAACGTGCCATTGGGATCACTTCCACTGGCAAGGCAAAGGTTGAACCTAGCACATCCACTTGTTTGCTTTGATCCACAATGCAGATAAATTTTTTCGCGAGTGCGGCGACAATTTTTTCTCTGGTTAAGGCTGCCCCGCCACCTTTGATCATCATTTTTTGTGGGTTGATTTCATCAGCACCATCAACATAAATATCCAAACTTGACACTTCATTGGCACTGAACACCTCTATTCCTTGCTGGCGTAATAATTCTTCAGAGGCTTTAGAGGCCGCTACCGCCCCTTTAATTTCATCTTTCATTGCACCGAGAGCTTCAATAAAGCAATTCACCGTTGAGCCACTGCCCACGCCTACAATCGTATCGGGTTTTACATATTGCAATGCTGCTTGTGCTGCTTGCTTTTTCATTGCGAGTTGATCCATATTTTTTCCTTATTTTTATCAGTCTGATATTGAAATATGATGGGAGGTAAACGTTTGCGAACGAGCTTCATACTTTAATGCTAATCACAAGAAGATACAAGCCCTATCATATGAATTGAGTTTAGTTTTAGAAAATCGCTGGAAACAAGAAAATAGATAATAGCTTATTTCGAAAGCTAACGCCCCTAACAATAAAGGCATTTAGCAATATACATTATTACTGTACAATACAAGCCAATTAAACTATGAATTTTACTATTAAGGAATTGTAATGAAGTTACTCAAAGTGATTTTTGTCAGCCTTTTTGCATTACCAAATGCGTGGGCAAACTTAAATGCTCAAATCAAATACAGCTCAAATTATCTAATGCCTGCTTATGTGCATTTTAATGCTAATGGCTCACAATATACTATCACTGCAAACATTAATATCCCTTTCTACAATATTGAATTTAAATCTTCAGGAACACAAACGAACAATACATTTGCAATGTTAGACTACCAAGATATACGTAACGGCAAGCTCTATGCAAAAACCCTGATTAATGGCAATGAAATCCTTTATGGAAAAGTAAAAAATAGCTTAGATAATATGCCATTTACTATGCCTATTTTTGATTTATTCACTGTAGCATTTCAACTAAGTTATTACGGAAAACTACCACACAACTTTCAAATTACAAATGGCAGGAAACTTTATCTAATGGAAAATGTATTTGTGAAAAAAAGTGAGAAGCAGGTCAAGGAAAATAATCGAAATCAAACAGAAATCACTTATCAATTCCGCACAGGCGAAAAATCTTTTGTGGTAAAAAAGTATCTAGGCGAACAATTTCCTCGTTATATTTCCTACGATAAGGATGGGGATCATTATGAATTAACATTCAATGAATTAATTAAGTAAAAACAAAATGGCACATATTGAATGTGCCATTTTGTAAATTTTTTATTTTGAAGAAGACTTCATAAAACGGAAGAAATCGCTGTCGGGTTTTAGGATCAACATATTATTTGATTCTGCAAAGCTTTTTTCATAGGCTTTAAGACTGCGTATGAAGCTGTAAAATTCAGGTTCTTGGCTGAATGCGTCAGTGTAAAGTTTTGCCGCTGCCGCATCGCCGTTTCCGCGTAATTCTTGTGCGGTTTTATTCGCAGTGGCGAGGATTACAGTAACTTTGCGATCCACATCGGCTTGAATAAATGCGGCTTTTTCTTTACCTTGTGAGCGATGTTCACGTGCCACGGCATCACGTTCTGCACGCATACGCTGATAAATGGAAGAGGACACTTCATCAGGCAAGTTGATTTGTTTTACCCGAACATCAACCACTTCAATCCCTAGCTCTGAGGTGCTATCTTGCCCAGTATTCAAGGCTTTTCTCGCCCCAACCATCAGCTCGCCACGCGTGCCAGACACAATGTCTTTAATAGTGCGAGAACCCACTTCAGAACGTAAGCGGTCGTTTACTTTACGACGTAATAAATTCGAGGCTTGGGTGTAATCGCCACCGCCCGTTGCAGTGAAGAAGCGTCCAAAATCGCTGATCCGCCATTTCACATAAGAATCCACCAAGAGATCTTTTTTCTCAACGGTTACAAAGCGATCTGGTGCGCCGTCTAGCGTGCGAATACGTGCGTCTAGCACTTTCATTGAGTCAATGAATGGGATTTTGAAGTGCAAACCCGGTTCGTACACCACCACTTTATTCTCCACATCACGGTGAACCTTGCCAAAACGCAACATTATGCCGCGTGAACCCTCATTCACCACCACAAGGCTTGAGTAAATCACCAAAATAGCGATCAGCAAAATAGGGGTTAAAATTTTACGCATTAGTTAAATCTCCCTTGACGATTTTCTGATGATTCCAAATAACTCTCGCTCGCAGTTTTATTGCCAGAACTGCGGTTGTCAGAAAAAACGGCTTTATTATTGACCGCACTTTGATTTGGCGATGAGCTGGTTTGCCCCGCTTTCGCCGCGTTATTTTGCGAAAGTATTTTATCTAACGGCAATACGCTCAAATTATTTCCATTACTATCCAACAAGACTTTCGGCGTGTTCGACATCACTTTTTCCATTGTTTGAATGTATAAACGCTCACGCAACAGTTGCGGGGCAGCTTTAAACTCAGGTAAGAGTTGTTGGAAACGCTCCACTTCCCCTTTCGCATTTAACACCACTTGCTCTTTATAAGCAGTGGCTTCTTCAATGATGCGTTGTGCGTTCCCCCGTGCAATCGGCTCTTGCTCGCGGGCATAGGCTTCGGCTTCACGGATATAACGTTGCTCATCTTCTTGGGCTTTGATCGCATCATCAAAGGCGGCTTTCACTTCTTCTGGTGGACGTGCAGATTGGAAGTTCACATCAAGCACTTCTAACCCCATATCATAAGGCTGGATAATGCTATTCAAGGCTTTCCAAGTGTCTTCACGCACAATAGAACGTCCTGTGGTTAAAATGTCGTCCATAGACATATGGCCGATCACATAACGCAACGCACTGTCGGTGGCTTGGTTTAAGCTGTCATCGGCATTGGTAACGCTGAACAAGTATTTCGCGGGATCACTCACGCGATATTGTACGGTCATTTCCACTTTCACCATATTTTCATCGCGGGTGAGCATTGCCCCTTGGGTTTTCAGCTCTTTCACTTGTTCCACATTCACGGGGATCATTTTATCTACAAAAGTCGGTTTCCAGTTCAACCCAGGTTGCACGATTTTTTCTAGCTCGCCGAAACGCAACACCACGCCACGCTCTGCTTCTTTCACCGTGTAAAAACCGCTCACACCCCAAATAATCGCCCCAATCACCGCAGCAATAGGGAGCAGTTTGCCAAAGCCCATTGATAGCCCTTTGCCGCCATTGTGATTGCCACCGTTTTGGCTTCCACCGAGCTTTTTCAATAGGTTACTGAACACTTCCTCAAGGTCTGGGGGCGTTTGTTCTTTCTTCTTTGCGGGATCATTCCATTGATGATTAGGATCGGATTTGTTACCAGCCTGATTGCTGTTACTCCCTGGCTTTGCCCAAGGATCTTGATCTGAGCCGTTAAAGGACATTTTATTCTCCATTTGTTAAAAGATAGTTACCAGTCTAAACAAAATAGCGAATGAAGTCTAGGGCAGTTTTACCACTTTGTGGTAGGTTTGATAGGATATTTTTTGTCGCAATTGGCTGGGTTGCAAGGCTTCGCCATTCCAGCAAAAAGTGTGATTTGGCTCAAGGCGGTCATTAGCGAAGCAAGCCAGATAAAAAGGCAATTCTGCGGTGAAGAATGCTTCGCCCTGTGGTGCGTGGAGGGTGTGCAAACGGTATTCATCGGCGAGATGCTCCACTTCCGATAATTTCGCAATGCCCACGCCCTGTGATTTCAACAAGGCTTCGCGTAAGCACCAAATTTGATAGAACGCTGTTTTCTTATCAGGCTGTTGGCTGAACCATTGCTGTTCTTGTGGGGAAGCAAAATGGGCGAGCAAGGCGGTATAGTCCCGTTCTCGCTGTGGAAATTCGATGTCAATTCCCACCGCACTTTCTTTTGTGCCTTCCCCGACTTTCAAGATCACGGCTACCCACTCGCCAGAATGACTGAGATTAAAATCAATATTCGGTGTTGCAAAGTGCGGTCGTTGCGTTGAGCTGTATTGGATGTCCGCTAAAAGTGCGGTAGGAATTTTCGCCATTTTTGCTAATTGCCATAATAGAAAATGTGCCACCCAACGACAGCAATAACGTTGTTGCAAACGCGGTTGAGCGGGCGGGGCTTGACGCAATTTTTCCGTTAATAATTCAGCGGGAAGATGTGGGAAAGGGTAAGACTGTTGGCTATTTCCCCACGCAATAAAAATACTCATTCGGATATGACTCTGTCTTTGGATTACGCGGGGAAAGCCCTATTGCAGAAAACGGGTTAAACGTGAGCGGCAAAACTGTTCTTGTTTTTCTAAAGAACGTCCTGTAAATTCTTTTTGATATTGAAAAAAATCTTGTTGCAATGCTTGCAATTTTTCCGCTGGTAAGCTAGCAGTGGCAACATTTACGTCTAAAATCTGAAAATACGTTTGGCAGCTATTCGCCAATTTCGGCTGATTAACCACTGAGCTACACGCCGATAACAATAAGCTGATGACGACAATAAATTTTTTCATACCCTTCCTTCTTTGAATAAAAAATAAGCGTTGCCCACAGACAACGCTTTCTATTCTAACTGAATTTATTAAGATAACAACTCATTTACACGCTTAATAAAGGCGGTTGGGTTTTCTAAGGAACCTCGCTCTGCTAACATCGCCTGCTCCAACAGAAGCTCAATCCAGTTGGCAAACTGATCTTCATCTGCCATATCTGCCACTTTTTTCACCAATGGGTGGTTTGGATTGAGTTCAAAGGTGTATTTCACCTCAGGCACAGGCTGTCCGCTCATCGCGAATAATTTCGCCATTTGCGTAGTCATTTGATCGTTATCCGTTGAAACCACCGCTGGTGTATCCGTTAAACGATGAGTTAAACGCACTGCTTTCACTCGCTCACCGAGCAAACTGCTTACGCGTTCAATGAATGAGCCAAAGGCTTCATCTTGTGCTTTTTGCTCTTCTTCCGCTTCTTTGTCCGCTAAGTCGCCTAAATCTAGATCGGACTTGGTGATAGGCTGCAATGGTTTGCCATCAAATTCGCTGAGATAGCTCAACATCCATTCATCAATACGATCAGAAAGCAACAATACCTCGATACCTTTCTTATTAAATAGCTCTAAGTGCGGACTGTTTTTCGCCGCAATGTAGCTGTCTGCGGTGATGTAATAAATAGCTTTTTGCCCCTCTTTCATTCGTGCCACATAGTCTGCCAATGAAACGGTTTGTTCACTGCTGTCCGTATGAGTTGAGGCGAAACGATACAAGCCCGCAATTTGTTCACGGTTCGCGAAATCTTCTCCAACGCCCTCTTTCAACGCCAAGCCAAATTCTTTCCAGAATTGTAAATATTGCTCTGGATTGTCTTTGGCTAATTTTTCCAACATTTGCAACGAACGTTTGGTTAAGGCTTTACGCAACGCCGCAGTAACTTTGTTATCTTGCAAAATTTCACGCGAAACATTGAGCGGTAAATCATTGCTATCAATTAAACCACGCATAAAACGCAGATAATTCGGCATAAACTGCTCGGCATCGTCCATAATAAACACGCGTTGCACATAGAGTTTTAAGCCTTTTTTGTGATCGCGGTTAAACAGATCCCAAGGGGCTTTTGACGGTACATAAAGCAAGCTGGTATATTCTTGATTTCCTTCCACTTTATTGTGTGCCCACAGTAGCGGATCAGCAAAATCGTGGCTTAAATGTTTGTAAAACTCTTTATATTCTTCATCAGAAATTTCGCCTTTTGAACGCGTCCACAGGGCTTGGGCTTTATTAATTTTTTCCCATTTCACGCCTGTTTCTTTGCCCTCATCATCGTATTCCTTGCTCAAAATTTCTACTGGCAAGCCAATATGATCGGAATATTTGCTGATGATTTCACGCAAACGCCACGCGTTGGCAAATTCTTTTTCCTCATCACGCAAATGCAAGGTGATTTCTGTACCACGATCTTTCTTCTCAATATCGGCTACGGTATATTCACCATCGCCATTAGATTCCCACAACACGCCTTGATCGGCTGGCACACCAGCCGCACGGGTTTTCACCGTAACTTTATCCGCCACAATAAAAGCGGAATAAAAGCCCACCCCAAACTGCCCGATAAGATGGCTGTCTTTCGCTTGCTCCGCCCCAAGTGCGGTCAAAAATTCTTTTGTTCCTGATTTCGCAATCGTCCCTAAATGATCGATCACCTGCTCACGCGTCATACCAATGCCATTATCACTGATGGTGATTGTGCCTTTTTCTTCATCAAAACTGATGCGAACTTTTAAATCCCCATCACCCTCATACAATTCAGGGACAGAAAGGGCTTTAAAACGTAATTTATCAGCTGCGTCAGAAGCATTAGAAATTAGCTCACGCAAAAAGATTTCTTTGTTGGAATAAAGGGAATGGATCATTAATTGAAGCAACTGCTTTACTTCAGACTGAAAACCACGGGTTTCTTGATTTTTGTTCATATTCTTGTCCTCTTAATTTAGATGAAATGTTATATAGGAATTAAATTTGAAATTTCAACAGAGGAAAAACGCATTATTAAATAAAAATGCAAATTTTTTTCATAAAAAAAGTGCGGTTGAATGATCTGCCCCCAAAAAGTTAGACTATATTCTAATTTCATTCAAGGACTGAGTTCTGTATTCCACAGGGCTTAGTCCTTTGAGCTTCACTTGAATACGCTCATTGTTGTAGTAATGAATGTACTCGTGAATCACTTTTTCAAGCTGTTCAAAGGTTTCAAACCGCTTGCCAAAGTAACATTCCGTCTTCAATCGCCCGAAAAATCTTTCCATCGCACCATTATCAAGGCAATTGCCTTTTCTCGACATACTTTGCGTAATACCGTGTTTTTTCAATATCTCTCGATAACCCATCATTTGATACTGCCACCCTTGGTCGGAATGCAGTATCGGTTTTTCCCCCGCTAATCGGTTCACCGCCTGGGTCAACATTCTGGTTATCTGCTCAAAATTCGGACTTCTCGCCACATCATAAGCAATAATTTCGTTATTAAACAAGTCTTTAATCGGCGATAAATACACTTTGCCTTCCGCACATTTGAACTCGGTGATATCCGTTACCCACTTCTCATTCGGCATCGTTGCCGTAAAATCCCGTTGCAACAGATTATCGGCAATGTGTCCCACTTTGCCTTGGTAAGAACGATATTTTTTCTGCTTACTTTTTCCTTTTAACCCCAAACGTTGCATTATCGCTTGCCCCCTTTTGTGGTTGATAATCAAGTATTTCCTTAATTCCAAGGTAATTCGACGATAACCATAATTTTCGTCATTTTTGCGATAAATTTCCTCTATTTTCTGTGAAATCGCTACATTTTTATCCGACTTTGGCTTGAGATGATAAAAGAACGAACTGCGTGCCAATCCGATTAGCCTGAGTAACAATTCCAACGGGAAACGCGAGCGTAAGGCATTTACGATGACGGCTTTTTCTGCATTTTTTGTTGGTTGAGTTCCTGCAACTTTTTTAGCATTGCATTCTCCGCTTCTAATTCCAAAATTCGGTAACGCAAGCGTTCTTCTTCTGTTTTGGGCGTTGGTGGCATTTTAGGTGAGTTGAGTTTCATACTTGGACGACCTTTAGGTTTGAGTAATAACCCATCTATACCTTGTTTTTCAAAGCGTTGCAACCATTGACTAATTATCCCTGAACTGGGGATATCAAAGCGAAAGCAGGCGGCTTCAGCGGAGCACTGGCCTTTTTTGATAGCTTGAATAACCTTTAATTTAAACTCAACAGAATAACATCGTTTTTTACCTAACACAGCTAATCCATTGATTCCATTATGATTAAATTTCGCAATCCAACGTGCTAACGTGCTTTGGGGAAGCTGAAAATACTGGCGAGTAAGCGAACGGTTTTTTCCATTTTGATGATAAAAGTCGAGCACTTGTTGTTTGAAACGTTGAGTATATTTAGTCATAAAAAATCTGCACCTTAATCAGTTGGTTATTTAGTCCAACTTTTGGGGTGCAGATCACTTTTTTATTATGCGGTTAATTGTTTTAAAATACGGCGTACTGGCTCAGCCGCACCCCACAATAATTGATCACCTACAGTAAAGGCTGCGAGATATTCAGGTCCCATCGCTAATTTGCGTAAACGCCCTACTGGCACGCTTAATGTGCCTGTTACTTTAGCAGGCGTTAATTCACGTAAGGTGGTTTCTTTATCATTTGGAATCACTTTCACCCATTCGTTGTGAGAAGCCAAAATTTGCTCAATTTCGTCTAATGGTAAATCTTTTTTCAACTTAATAGTGAAAGCTTGGCTGTGGCAACGTAATGCACCGATACGCACGCATAAACCGTCCACTGGGATTGGATTGTCGCTTAAACCTAAAATTTTGTTGGTTTCTGCGTAGCCTTTCCGTTCCTCTTTGGTTTGCCCTGTTTCTGGCAATAATTTGTCAATCCAAGGGATTAAGCTACCAGCAAGTGGGGTGCCAAAGTTATCGATTGGGAAAGAAGCATCACGCATTTTTGCTGTTACTTTGCGTTCAATGTCTAAAATTGATGAGGCAGGGTTGCTCAATTCAGCGTTTACAGACGCTTCCAATTCGCCCATTTGCACCAATAATTCACGCATATTTTTCGCACCTGCACCTGATGCGGCTTGGTAAGTTGCAACGGACACCCATTCCACTAAATCACGCTCAAATAAGCCACCCAATGCCATTAACATTAAGCTAACGGTGCAGTTACCGCCAACGAAGGTTTTCACGCCATTTTTTAGCCCTTCGCTAATCACATTTTGGTTTACGGGGTCAAGCACGATGATCGCGTCTTTATCCATACGCAATGCAGAAGCAGCATCTATCCAATAGCCATTCCAGCCTGTGGCTTTTAATTTTGGATAGACTTCGTTGGTGTAATCACCACCTTGACAGGTAACGATAATATCTAATTTTTGTAATTCAGCGATGTCAAAGGCATCTTTTAACACGCCAGCATCTTTACCAGCAAATACAGGCGCTTTTTGACCTGCTTGTGAAGTGGTGAAAAAGATAGGGTTGATGTTAGCGAAATCATTTTCTTGTTGCATACGATCCATTAGCACTGAGCCAACCATTCCACGCCAACCGATAAAACCTACGTTTTGCATAAATTTTTCCTTATAGATAATGTTGTGTTGAAAAGAGAATACTGGTGAAATGAGGTGAGCAATTTTATGATTAATGATGCTCACTTGCTAGCTCATTACACCAACTATTCGCAAAGGATTTATTACGTTAAATCGTAGGAAAAAACCTACAAGATAGCTTCTCCAAAAGCAAGCCTTTTTCTAAAAAAAGTTGAGTGATATTGATCTTTTTATAAAAATAGGATATTTCATCTACAATTTATTCTTTGGTTGGCGACGTTTTCCAATATTTTTTTGATCTTTATGACGTAGTTTAGCTTTTTTCTGTTGTTCATTTTTTTTCTTATCATCGCGTATTTTTTTGAGACGAGCTTTTTGCTTTTTACTCACTTTTTTTACTTCACCGTCTTTAGGGGCTTTTGTTCTTGGTTCTAAGCCTTCAATAATGCGAGGTTTAAGCAATTCCTCAGTATAACGCTTAATTTTGCCGAGCAGTTTATAATCGTGGGCTTCTACGAAAGACACCGCCACCCCTTTTTTGCCAGCGCGGGCGGTGCGTCCGATGCGGTGTAAATAAGTGTCTGCGCTGTAAGGCAAATCCATATTCATCACGTGGCTGATGTCATCAATATCAATCCCACGCGCCGCCACATCGGTGGCAACTAGCACGGTTACCACACCGTTTTTGAGTTTATCAATAGCATTATTGCGTTGCGTTTGTGCCATTTCCCCTTCTAAATAGGTACTGCGAATGCCACGTTTACGCAAGATGTCGGAAAGCTCTCGCACGGTTTCACGGCGGCGAACGAAAATGATGCCCTTGCTCACCTTTTCCTGCTCAATAAAACGAGCGAGCAATTTCACTTTATGCTCATCGCTGTCTGCGTGATAGTACCATTGTTGGATTTTTTTACGCTCACGGCGACTTGGCTCTGCATCAATTTGCACAGGGTCATTGAGTAATCGCCCTGCAAAATCCATTAGCAATTCCCCTTCCAATGTGGCAGAAAACAGCAAGGTCTGTTTACGCCAGCGCGTTTCGGCAGCGATTTTTTCCGCATCTTGCCCAAAGCCCATTTGCAGCATACGATCCGCTTCGTCAAAAATCAGAATTTCTACCGCGCGACAATCAAAATTTTCTTCTTGAATATATTGCAGCAAACGCCCCGGCGTGGCGACCACTAAATCTTGGTTGCTGTTAAACACTTCACCGTGGTTTTGATAGGCCACACCGCCTGTGATGGTGGTAATATCAAGGTTGGTAAATTGCGCTAATTGCTCCGCTTGCTCCGCCACTTGCATCGCTAACTCACGGGTTGGGGTGAGAACCAACACTCTTGGCGTACCGAGTTTACGGCGTGGATTATCTAGCAAATGTTGCAAGGCAGGCAATAAGAAAGCGGCGGTTTTCCCCGTACCCGTTGGGGCTGAACCTAGCACATCTCGCTCCGCCATTGCCGCTGGAATGCTTTCCAACTGAATGGCGGTGGGGCGTTGGTAGCCTTTTTTCGCTAAGGCTTTTAATAATTCTGGGGCGAGATCCAATTCTTCAAATTGTGCTAAGTTCATATTTATTGTTACTATTAGGAAAAAATTAGTGCAGATTATACCGCACTTTGAGGGCAAAGTGCGGTCAATTTTTGGGAAGTTTATGGCAAAGAAAAATCAAGGCTTTCACTTTAAGCAGTTTCAGGTTAATCATCATCGCTGTGCGATGAAAGTGGGAACAGATGGCATTTTGCTTGGCGCTTGGGCAGATATTCAAGGGGCAAAAAACCTTTTGGATCTCGGCACTGGCACGAGGTTAATTGCGTTAATGTTGGCACAACGCACGGCACAAGATTGCCATATTAGTGCGGTAGAACTTGATAATGCCGCGGCAGAACAGGCGCAAGAAAATATTCAGGCTTCCCCTTGGGCTGAGAAAATCTCGCTATATCAAATGGACATCGAAAAATTCGCACAAAATCCACCGCACTTTTTTGATTTAATTGTGGCTAATCCGCCCTATTTTGAACCTGCACAGGCTTGCAAAAACGCACAACGTGATCTGGCGCGCTATACCCTTGAACAAAGCCATAATGACTGGCTCAATGTGGCAGCACAATGCTTAAATGAACAGGGTAAAATTCAATTTATCCTGCCTTATGAAGCTGGAAAAATCTTGCAAAAAACCACCGCACTTTATTGCACGGAGCAATGCGATGTGATCACAAAAATTGGCAAGCCACCACAACGAATGTTACTCACTTTTCGTAAACTAGCTGAACCTATGCAATATTCACAACTGATTATTTATGACGAAAATAATCAATATCACCCTGACTTTGTGGCACTGACGAAAGGGTTTTATTTGAAGTTTTGAATAAAAAACCTAGCACAAACGTGCTAGGTTGGAGAGATTACTCCGCAAATTCGTCCAACATATCTAAGGTTGGGACGAAGAAAAGCGTGCCGGTGCGGGTGCGGCTGAAATCAAGCAAGCGGTCGTAATTGCCTGCTGGATTGCCGATAAACATATTATTTAACATTGCTTGCACGGTGCTAAAGGTGTTGGAATAGGCAATGAAATAAGTTCCCACTTCGCCGTTAGCAGAAAATGGCATATTGTCGCGAATGACTTTACGATCATCGCCCACATTGGCTAAGGCACTGTGGCTGTTAGCTGGCTTGGTGTCGTCGTCCATTTCAATGTCATCTGCTTTAGAGCGGCCGAACACTTTTTCTTGCTCGCTTAATGGCAGCGCGCGCCACGCTTGCATATCGTGAACATATTTTTGTACGAATAAATAGCTACCGCCTTGGTAAGCTGGGTCTTCTTCCCCTACAGTACCGAATAAGATGCGGTCTTCTGGATCGTGCGGATTTTCTGTGCCGTCCACAAAGCCAAGAATACTGCGTCCGTCCCAGTAGCGGAAGCCTTGAATATCCACCACACATTTTGCCACATCGTGTAATACATCGGTGATGTTTTGTGCAATATCAAAGCAGTAGCTTGGTTGATCGCAACGGATATGGAAATGCAAATCGCCACGGGTTGCCACAGCAGTATATTTTGCCCCTTTAATTGGCTCAAAAGGGGCAAGCTCTTTTGGCAACGGCTGTGGTAAATCAAGGCGTAACCACGCATCGTGTCCAATGCCCATTACTACGCTGGCTTTGGCATCAGGAAAACGGGTTTTTGCTGAGTTATTAAGATTGCCAATTAATCCGCAAAGTTGTTGGAATACGGGTTTTACGTCGATATTATCGTGAAAATTCCACACCATAAAAATGGTGTTTTTGTTTGGTTCATCAAGAACATTTTGTAAAGCAGCCATAATATTTCCTTTCTATTTGTTGAGAGTGTGTTTATTTGTTATCTATAAGTTTTGATTTTATAAGAAAATTATAAATACCATCTTCCTCTATACGATCGGTAATGTGAGAGGCGACCTTTTTCAATGAGGTATGTCCATTTCCCATTGCAACGCCAACACCTACTGAATTTAACATTTCTATATCGTTAAGACCATCACCAAAAGCCATAACATTTTCCATTGTTAAACCTAAGTGATGAATAATTGCTTTAATTCCTCTGGCTTTTGAGCCTTCAGAATCAAAAATATCTACGGAGTTAGGATGCCAGCGTACAGTTTTTAAATTATCTAAGATATGTGCATTCTCAATAAGGTTATCTTGAGTATTAGAATAGAATGCTAAAATTTGGAAGACTTCATTGTTTTTAAAATAATCTTTTTCTACGTGATAATTCGTTGTAATGGGATCGAGAGCTTCTTTTAACTCAGATGTAATGTCTGATACACAAATTTTATTATTCGATACAAAAGCATAAACAATGTTATTTTTTTCAAGAAAATGCGTTAAATTTTGTATTTTTGCTGTAGAAATGGGATGTTTTTCAATGAGTTGATTTTGATATTCGACATATTGCCCATTCATTGTAATAAAAGTATTAAGGTTTTCTAACTTTATAAGTTTATTAATTTTTTCTGGGAAACTACAGCGGGCTCTTCCTGTTGCTATACCAACTAATATATTGTTTTCTCGGAGTTTTTTTATCGCAAGTTGGGTGCTTTCGGGAAGATAATTCGTATTTTTTGAAAATAGCGTTTCGTCAATATCAAAAAATACGGCTTTTATCTGTTGTTGATAGTTTGGGATAGACATTTAATTGCCTCGCATTCATATTCTTATGTTATAAAAAGTTAAATAATTTCTTGTATAGATTAATTGAATTTACTATGAGCTAAGCTATCTTCATTTTTCCAGTTTATCATACCTGACTATCTACTACAGCCACAATGTTTTTATGATGAGAGAATCAAAGCCTCTCTGAATGGTTTTTTATACTTTTAGATATGGCTTAAAGTAAAATAGGCAAGCAATTAGCTCACCTACGTTCCAATTTAGTAATTAAACGATAAAAGGTTTTTATTTAACGAGAAATATCTAAACAAGGCTGAATTTTATTTAGCATTTCTTTCACTAAACGTGCAGGAGCGGCGACCACGTTGCCTGAAGTTAAATAGCTGTGTCCGCCTTCAAAATCAGTGACTAAACAACCTGCTTCGCGGGCGATAAGATCACCTGCTGCAATATCCCAAGCTTTCACGCCCATTTCAAAGTAGCCATCAACACGGTTGGCTGCCACATAGCACATATCTAACGCTGCTGAACCTGTGCGGCGGAAATCAGCGACACCCCCTTCACTCACTAAGGTGTTCATAATAGCAAATTGGGTTGGCATTGCGGTTGTTTTTTTGAATGGGAAACCAGTGGCTAAGATTATGCCTTGTAATTCACGCTTGATGTTTTCTGCACGCAGGCGAAGCTCGTTAATTTTCGCACCCTGTCCGCGTGATGCGGTGAACAGTTCGTTGCGGATAGGATCATACACCACGCCCACTTCTGTTCTGCCTTTCACACGAACGGCAATAGACACAGCAAAGTGCGGTAACCCTTTCACGAAGTTTGTCGTACCATCTAGTGGATCAATCACCCATTGTACATCACTATCTTTGCCCTCTAATGCCCCACTTTCTTCGGTAATAATCGTATGGTCGGGGTAGGCTTTTCTAATCACATCGATAATCGCCGCTTCTGAGGCTTTATCAATATTAGTAACAAAATCATTGGTACTTTTTGCGACAGTTTGAATATCATCACGGCGTTCATAGCCTTTAACAATAATATTGCCCGCTTTTCGTGCCGCACGAATAGCGATATTTAACATTGGATTCATATTTCCACCAGATTTTAAAGAACATCATTTAAGGGCGGGAATTATAGTGATTTTTTAAGCAAAAAGCGAGAAAAACCCTGTTAGGCGTGAAAAATTTTCCTATTTCTGACCGCACCTTGTGGGTATTGTGTTAGAATATCCACAATTTATAGTCAGTTAATTTAGAAGATAAGATGTTAGATCGTTTTCGCATTGTGCTAATCGAAACTTCTCACAGTGGAAATATCGGTTCAGCCGCACGAGCAATGAAAACAATGGGGCTAAATCGGCTCTATTTGGTTTCACCAAAACAAGGCATTGATGAGCAGGCACTTGCCCTTGCCGCGGGGGCGGATGATGTGGTGAACAATGCGGTAATCGTAGAAAGTTTTGATGAAGCGGTAGCAGATTGCGAATTAGTTATCGGCACAAGCGCCCGTTTACGCCATTTGCAAAATACTTTGCTTGAGCCGCGTGCCTGTGCGGAAAAAGCGATGAGCTACGCGACGGCACAACGTCAAGTTGCTATCGTTTTCGGGCGTGAACGTATTGGGTTAACCAACGATGAATTATTAAAATGCCACTATCATTTAACCATTCCTGCTAATCCTGATTATTCTTCGCTGAACTTAGCAATGGCAGTGCAATTGATATGCTATGAATTGCGGATGGCTTGGTTGGAAGAACATAAAAAAGACGTGGATTTATCACTTTCATCAATAGAAAGCACCTATCCAACTGCACAGGAATTAGAATACTTTTTTACCCATACAGAACTCCTCTATCAGCAACTAGGATTTATTCAAAATCAAGGTGTTATGCAAAAATTAAGACGTTTATATCTGCGTGCCGAAGTGGAAAAAAATGAATTAAATATCCTACGCGGAATGCTAAGTGCGGTAGAAAAAAAGTTCGGATCTGAGCGTGGAATAGTTGACTAATTTAGATGGTTATGTAAGATAGCCCCATTATTTTTTGACAAGGAAAAGGAAGATGAAATTAACATCAAAAGGGCGTTATGCGGTTACTGCGATTTTAGACATTGCATTAAACGCGGAAAATGGCCCCGTTAGCCTCGCCGATATTTCGGAAAGACAACATATTTCCCTTTCCTATTTAGAGCAATTATTCGCCAAGCTCCGCCGCCACGGTTTAGTTAAAAGTGTACGAGGACCGGGTGGGGGTTATCAGCTTGGGCAACCCAGCAGTCAAATTTCCATTGCGATGATCATTGCCGCCGTGAATGAAAATATCACCGTTACCCGTTGCCTTGGCCAAGCAGATTGCAAAGGTGGCAAAGAATGTTTGACCCACTCTTTATGGGAAGAACTAAGCAATCGAATTGAAGATTTTCTAAATGAGATCACTATTGCCGAGCTTGTTGAAAAACATCATAAACGGCATCATCGCCATAAAGATTTCGACAATTTAGTGATGCTGAATGACAAACTATAACGCAAGATTTGCCGCTGATGGCAATCAAAGTGCGGTATAAATTTTATGTATTTTTTAGGAGTGTAGAATGAAATTACCTATTTATTTGGATTATGCGGCAACTTGCCCTGTGGACGAGCGTGTCGCGAAAAAAATGATGGAATTTTTAACCATCGAAGGCACCTTTGGGAACCCCGCGTCCCGTTCTCATAAATTCGGCTGGCAAGCAGAAGAAGCCGTTGATGTGGCGCGTAATCACATTGCGGATTTAATCGGTGCGGATAGCCGTGAAATCGTGTTTACGTCAGGCGCAACAGAAGCCGACAACCTTGCCATTAAAGGGGCTGCCCATTTTTATCAAACCAAAGGCAAACACATTATCACTTGCAAAACCGAGCATAAAGCGGTGTTGGATACTTGCCGTCAATTAGACCGTGAAGGCTTTGAAGTTACCTACTTAACACCAAAATCAGACGGTTTAATCAACTTAGAAGAATTAAAAAATGCAATGCGTGATGACACCATTTTAGTGTCGATTATGCACGTGAATAATGAAATCGGCGTGATCCAAGATATTAAAGCCATTGGCGATCTATGCCGTGAACGCAAAATTATTTTCCACACTGATGCCACCCAAAGCGTAGGTAAATTACCGATCAATTTAGCGGAACTGAACGTGGATTTAATGTCAATGTCGAGCCACAAACTTTACGGGCCAAAAGGTATCGGGGCATTATATGTTCGCCGTAAACCGCGTGTGCGTTTAGAAGCGATCATTCACGGTGGTGGCCACGAACGTGGTATGCGTTCAGGTACATTGCCTGTTCACCAAATCGTGGGAATGGGCGAAGCCTATCGCATTTGTAAAGAAGAAATGGCAACTGAAATGCCACGCTTAAAAGCATTGCGTGATCGTTTGTATAACGGCTTAAAAGATATTGAAGAAACCTATGTGAACGGTTCAATGGAACACCGTGTGGACAACAACCTAAACATCAGCTTCAACTATGTGGAAGGTGAAAGTTTAATGATGGCATTGCGTGATATTGCTGTTTCATCAGGTTCAGCTTGTACTTCAGCCAGCCTTGAGCCGTCTTATGTGTTGCGTGCTTTAGGATTAAACGATGAGCTTGCACACAGCTCAATCCGCTTTACTGTGGGACGTTACACCACTGAAGAAGAAATTGATTACACCATCAATCTGGTGAAAGGTGCGGTGGAAAAATTAAGAGCATTATCGCCATTATGGGATATGTTCAAAGAAGGCATTGATCTTAACTCCATTGAGTGGACTCACCATTAATTTAGCAAAAGGAACAAAAAAATGGCATATAGCGAAAAAGTAATTGATCATTATGAAAACCCTCGCAACGTGGGTTCGTTTGACAAAAAAGATCCCACCGTTGGCAGCGGAATGGTGGGTGCGCCTGCTTGTGGCGATGTAATGCAACTGCAAATCAAAGTAAACGATGACGGCATTATTGAAGATGCCAAATTCAAAACTTACGGCTGCGGTTCAGCCATTGCTTCAAGCTCACTTATCACTGAATGGGTGAAAGGCAAATCTCTTGATGAAGCCCAAGCCATCAAAAATAGCCAAATTGCGGAAGAATTAGAGTTGCCGCCAGTGAAAGTGCATTGCTCAATTTTGGCAGAAGATGCCATTAAAGCCGCCATCACCGACTACAAAGCCAAACGCGGCGAATAATTTAGGCAAATAAAAGTGCGGTAAAAGCTGACCGCACTTTTCATCATTTTGTGGAGAAAGTTATGGGCGTAACATTAACAGAAAGTGCAGCCAATCGGGTGAAAACCTTTTTAGCCAATCGTGGAAAAGGTATTGGTTTACGGTTAGGTATCAAAACTTCAGGCTGTTCAGGCTTAGCTTATGTTCTTGAATTTGTCGATACTCTCAACGAAGACGATCAGGTGTTTGAAGATCACGGTGTAAAAGTGATCGTTGATGCCAAAAGTTTAGTTTATCTCGAGGGAACGCAGTTGGATTTCGTCAAAGAAGGATTAAATGAAGGCTTTAAATTCAGCAATCCGAACGTTAAAGATGAATGTGGCTGTGGCGAAAGTTTCAACGTTTAAGAGAAGCCAGCAATGAATAATCCTTTTGCACTCTTTGATTTGCCTGTGGCATTTTCTCTCGATCAAGCCCAACTGAATACCCGTTATTTGGCATTGCAAAAATCTTTGCACCCCGATAATTTTGCTCATCGTTCCACACAAGAACAGCGTTTGGCAATGCAAAAATCGGCGGAAGTGAACGATGCCTTGCAGATCTTAAAAGATCCTATCGCCCGTGCTGACTGCATTATCGCCCTCCATTTGGGCAACCAAAATGGGGAAGAAAAAACCAATCAGGATATGGCATTTCTAATGCAACAAATGCAATGGCGAGAGCAACTTGAAGACATCGAGCAAGCCCAAAACACCACCGAGCTTGAAGCCTTTCGCGATGAGATCGAACAACATCAGCGTGAAATTCTGGCTCAATTAAGCACCGCACTTTCCGATCAAAATTGGGAACAGGCACAACAGCTCACCGATCGACTGCGTTTTATCAAAAAATTATTGCTTGAAGTGGAACGCATTGAAGATAACTTAATGGATTTTTAAAGAGAAAGAGAATGGCATTATTACAAATTGCTGAGCCGGGGCAAAGTGCCGCACCGCACCAACATAAATTAGCCGTAGGAATTGATCTTGGCACGACCAATTCACTGGTTGCCACCGTACGAAGCGGAATGGCAGAAATTTTGCTTGACGAAAAAGAGCGTGCCTTAACCCCCTCTATCGTGCATTTTCCCGCCAATCAGCCTGTTATCGTAGGTTATGAAGCGGGGGAACTTGCTAGCCTTGATCCACAAAATACTATTATTTCGGTGAAACGTTTAATCGGGCGATCCTTAGCAGATGTGCAACATCGCTACCCGAATTTGCCCTACCGCTTTCAGCAAAGTGAAAACGGCTTACCCGTGTTTGAAACCGCACAGGGGTTGCGTAGCCCCATTGAAGTTTCAAGCGAAATTCTGAAAAAACTGACCGCACTTGCAGAAAAACGTCTTGGCGGTGAATTACAAGGGGCGGTGATTACCGTTCCCGCTTACTTTGACGATGCTCAACGCCAAAGCACCAAAGATGCGGCAGCCCTCGCGGGCTTAAACGTGTTGCGTTTACTCAACGAACCCACTGCCGCTGCTATTGCTTATGGCTTGGATAGCGAACAAGAGGGCGTGATCGCGGTGTATGATTTGGGCGGCGGCACGTTCGATATTTCCATTTTGCGTTTATCCAAAGGTGTGTTTGAAGTGCTGGCAACAGGCGGCGATACCGCACTGGGTGGTGATGATTTCGATCATTTGCTTGCTGATTGGATCGTGGCACAGTCTGGTATTAGTCCACAAAACGATCAGCAAACTCGCGAGCTTTGGCAGTTAGCAAAACAGGCAAAAACCCATTTATCTGATGAGCCAAGTACGGCTATTCAATATCAAAATTGGCAAGGGGAACTCAGTCGTGATGAATTTAATCAGCTGATTGAGCCGTTGCTCAAACGCTCTTTAATGGCGTGTCGCCGTGCCTTAAAAGACGCAGGCATCAGCCCGCAAGAGGTGCGAGAAGTGGTGATGGTTGGCGGCTCAACCCGTGTGCCGTTTGTGCGTGAAAAAGTGGGCGAATTTTTCCAACGTGAGCCATTAACCTCTATCGATCCCGATAAAGTGGTGGCACTGGGGGCAGCAATTCAAGCGGATATTTTAGTCGGCAATAAGCCTGATAGCGAAATGTTGCTACTTGATGTAATTCCGCTCTCTTTAGGCATTGAAACAATGGGCGGTTTGGTGGAAAAAATCATTCCACGCAACACCACAATCCCTGTGGCAAGAGCGCAAGAATTTACCACCTTTAAAGACGGGCAAACCGCGATGAGCGTGCATATCGTACAAGGGGAGCGTGAAATGGTGGCAGATTGTCGTTCGCTCGCTCGTTTCACCTTGCGAGGCATTCCCCCAATGGCAGCAGGGGCAGCACATATTCGCGTTACCTATCAAGTGGACGCGGACGGTCTGCTTAGCGTTACTGCAATGGAAAAATCTACGGGTGTGCAATCTTCCATTCAGGTGAAGCCGTCCTATGGCTTGAGCGATGAAGAAATTGCCGCGATGCTAAAAGCCTCAATGGAAAACGCCAAAGAAGACATTCAAGCGCGTTTATTAGCGGAACAGCGCGTGGAAGCAACCCGTGTGATTGAAAGCGTGCATTCTGCCTTGCAACAGGACGAAAGTCTGCTGAATGATGAAGAATTAAGTGCGGTGAAAAATGCGTTAATTTCGCTGCAAGAATTAGTACAACAAGAAGATAGCCTTGCCATTAAGCAAGGCATTAAAGCCTTGGATCGTGCCACGCAAGAATTTGCCGCACGCCGTATGGATAAATCCATCAGAACGGCACTTTCAGGGCATTCTATTGATGAAATTGAGAATTTTAAGGAATAGTGATTATGGCTAAAGTGATTTTTTTACCTCACGAAACCCTTTGTCCGGAAGGAATGGTGGTGGACGCTGCCGAAGGGGATAATTTATTAGATGTGGCATTAGATGCAGGCATCGAAATTGAACACGCTTGCGATAAATCCTGTGCTTGCACCACTTGCCACGTGATTATTCGCGAAGGCTTTGATAGTTTAAATGAAAGCAGCGAAGCGGAAGACGATATGCTAGATAAGGCTTGGGGCTTAGAAGTAGATAGCCGTTTAAGCTGCCAATGCCAAATTGGTAATGAAGATCTTGTGGTGGAAATTCCAAAATACAGCTTAAACCATGCAAGAGAAGAGCATTAAGCATCGCTAAGCAAAAACTAACTAAGGTTCTAATTGGGGCGGAGTAAAATCCGCCTATCTATTTTATGGTGAAATATGTCGTGATTTGTTTAAGATCAAATCGCTATAACTCATAAAGATTTAGTTTTTGCCTTTTTAGTAATGAGCTTAGATAATAGTCAGCATTGTCCTGACCTTGAATAGAAGGAAAAATATGAAAATCCAACAAACCATTAAGCAAAACCATCTTGGGCTGTTATTCCAACAAGGCTCATTTGGGATTGAAAAAGAGAGCCAGCGTGTACACGCAGACGGTTCTATCGTAACCACTGAACACCCTAAGGTTTTTGGCAATCGATCGTATCACCCTTATATTCAAACGGATTTTGCTGAAAGCCAAGTGGAAATGATCACCCCGCCACAGCATAAATTGGAAGATAGCCTGCGTTGGCTTTCTGCCATTCATCAAGTGGTGTTACGTTCCATTCCTGAAGATGAATATTTGTTTCCGCTAAGTATGCCAGCAGGGTTGCCGCCTGAAGATAAAATTCAGGTCGCTCAATTAGATAACCCCGAAGATGTGGCATATCGTGAGCATTTGGTGAAATCTTACGGCAAAAATAAGCAAATGGTGAGTGGCATTCACTACAACTTCCAGCTTGATCCTGAATTTATTCAGGCCCTGTTTAAGTTGCAAGACAAAGAACAAAGTGCGGTCAGATTTCAGAACGATTTATACCTCAAAATGGCGAAAAATTTCCTTCGCTATCAATGGGTTCTGCTCTATCTACTAGCAGCTACGCCAACGGTGCAAGATAATTATTTCAAACAAGGCAACCCATTAAAAGCGGGGCAATATGTGCGAAGCCTGCGTTCGAGCCAATATGGCTATGTGAATGCTCCTGAAATCAAAGTGTCTTTCGACAGCATTGAGCAATATGTAGAAAGCCTTGAGCATTGGGTAAACAGCGGAAAGCTGATCGCCGAAAAAGAGTTTTATTCCAATGTGCGTTTGCGTGGTGCGAAAAAAGCTCGCGAATTGCTCAACAACGGTATTCAATATTTAGAGTTTCGCTTGTTCGATCTTAACCCGTTCGAGCAATACGGTATCACCCTCAGCGATGCGAAATTTATCCATTATTTCGTCTTATTAATGATTTGGCTTGATGAAACAGTGGATCAAAATGGTGTGGAACTCGGTAAAGCCAGATTGGCTGAAGTGGCATTAGAAAATCCGCTTTCACCAACCCAATATCGCCAAGAGGGAGAAGCCCTGCTCCATCAACTGCTTGCAATGTTGGAAGAAATTCACGCACCGCAAGAAATCAGTGAAATCGTGCAGCAAAAATTACAACAGTTTGCTGATCCGGCTTTAACCCTTGGCGGACGTTTAGTGCAAGCCATTGAAAAAGCGGGCGATTATCAACGCTTAGGGGCGAAGTTAGCACAACAATATAAAGCTAATGCTTTTGAGCGTTTTTATGCATTGGAAGCCTTCGATAATATGGAATTATCCACCCAAGCGTTATTGTTTGATTTGATCCAAAAAGGGATCAAAACGGAAATTTTGGACGAGCAAGATCAGTTCCTTTGCTTGCAAGTGGGCGATCATATTGAGTATGTGAAAAACGGCAATATGACCTCAAAAGACAGCTACATTTCACCATTAATTATGGAAAACAAAGTGGTAACCAAAAAAGTGTTGCACAAAGCAGGCTTTAACGTGCCACAGAGTATGGAATTTACCTCCGCCGAACAAGCGGTGGCGAACTACGGTTTATTTGAAGGGCGTGCGGTGGTAATTAAACCCAAATCCACCAATTACGGCTTAGGCATTACTATTTTCCAACAAGGCGTCAGCAACCGTGAAGATTTTGCCAAAGCCATTGAAATTGCTTTCCGTGAAGATAAAGAAGTGATGGTGGAAGATTATTTAAGTGGTACGGAATATCGTTTCTTTGTGTTGGGTGAAGAAACACTTGCCGTATTATTGCGTGTGTCAGCGAATGTGGTGGGTGATGGCAAACACAGCGTTGCAGAATTAGTCGCGGCAAAAAACGATCACCCATTGCGTGGCGACGGCAGCCGTACCCCACTGAAAAAAATCGCTCTTGGCGATATTGAAAAACTCCAGCTCAAAGAGCAAGGTTTAACCGTGGACAGCATTCCCGATGCGGGGCGTATCGTGCAACTGCGTGCCAATTCAAACATCAGCACAGGCGGCGATAGTATTGATATGACAGATGAAATGCACCCGAGCTATAAAGCCCTCGCGGTGGGCATCACCAAAGCAATGGGGGCTGCGGTGTGTGGCGTGGATCTCATCATTCCAGATCTCCACAAACCTGCTGAACCAAGCCTACAATCTTGGGGCGTGATCGAAGCCAACTTTAATCCAATGATGATGATGCACATTTTCCCTTACTCAGGAAAATCACGCCGTCTCACTTTGGACGTGATTAAAATGTTATTCCCAGAATTACCAAACTAAAAGTGCGGTGCTTTTTTCTAAATTTTAATAAAAATAGGCTTAAATTTTTTAAGCCTATTATTTTATCCTCTAATTAGCTAAGTTAATTACACTTTTAGAAATTATCCTTGCTTATATCAATTCTTGAAACTTGCTATTCCTAATAATCACTATACAATCACTACATTCTTATCACTCTAAATACTTCCAAATTGAAAAATGGCAAAAAAAGAAATAAAAACAGATTTATGGGTTCATAGTCAGCTTACAGAAGCAGGATTAAACCTATCAGCACAAGGCAGTGAAATCAAAGAGATTGATGATGCCTTAAAAACCGCTTCAAAATCAAGGACAGGCAATGTCGGTTATCCAGAGTTTTGTGGTGTTGTAAAAGATTTTTTAATCGTGATTGAAGATAAAGCAGACATCGCAAAGCATAGCAAAAAAGACGAAAATGGCTTAATCGCGCAAGATACAGCAAGTATTAAAGATTATGCGGTTAATGGTGCCTTGCATTATGGCTTACACCTTGCCAAACATACCAGCTATAAAAAAATTATTGCTATTGGGGTTTCTGGTGATGAAAAACGCCACAAAATTACACCGCTCTTTATTAATGAATGTGGCGAATATAAAGAACTAGAAAATTTAGAAACCTTTACTTTGTTTAGTGCAGATAATATTGATGAATATTATTTTAGAAATATTTTAAAAGAACCCACTAATGAAGATAAGACTACCGAAGAAATATTAAAAGATGCTAAGCAGCTGCACGAAGATTTACGCAACTACGGCAGTATTCAAGATAAAGATAAGCCACTCATTGTTTCAGGGATTTTACTTGCTTTAAGAGAAATTGATTTTAAAAACTTCTCACTTGATAACTTAAATGGAGATGATTTAGTTACTGATGGTGATAAAATTTATAAAGCGATACAAGATAATTTAAATCGCGCCCAAGTTCAGCCAGAAGTTAAAAAAGATAAGTTACTCAGTCAATTTTCAGTCATTAAAGATACAAAAGTGATTAATGAAATCAATGAAAATCTGGGAAAAACCCCACTTAAACATTACGCAGAATTTATTGATAAACATATTTATCACAATATTAAATATATTCAGTCTGCAGAAGATTATTTAGGGCGTTTTTACGGCGAATTTATGTCTTACTCGGGTGGTGATGGGCAAACCTTAGGCATTGTTTTAACACCAAAGCATATTGTAGAACTTTTTTGTGATTTAGCAGATTTGAAGCCACAAGATAAGGTCTTTGATCCTTGCTGCGGCACAGGTGGCTTTTTAATTGCCGCCATGCACCATATGCTACAGCAAGCAGACAGTGACGCACAGAAACGAAAAATCAAAAAAGAACAATTACATGGCATTGAATTACAGCCTTATATGTTCACCATCGCCACAACCAATATGATTTTACGCGGTGATGGAAAGAGTAATTTAGAGCAAGAGGACTTCATTAAACAAAATCCTGCACAGCTACAACTTAAAGGCTGTAATGTCGGAATGATGAATCCACCTTATTCACAAGGCTCAAAAACCAATCCTAATCTTTATGAAATTGCCTTTACTGAACAATTATTAGATAGCATTGTAGAAGATGGAAAAGCTATCGTAATTGTTCCTCAATCTTCTATGACAGGCAAAAGCAAAGAAGAGCAGGCAATAAAAACTAATATCTTAAAAAATCATACTTTAGAAGGTGTTATTACTCTTAATAAAAATACTTTTTATGGAGTGGGTACTAATCCTTGTATTGCAATTTTTACTACAGGCGTTCCACATAATAAAGATAAAATTGTGAAATTTATCAATTTTGAAAATGATGGTTTTGAAGTACAAAAGCATATTGGCTTGGTAGAAACCCCTTATGCTAAAGATAAAAAGAGCCATCTTTTAGATGTATGGTTTGATCGCATTGAAGCAGAAAATAAATTCTGTGTAAAAACTACCATTGAAGCCGAAGATGAATGGCTGCATTCTTTTTATTATTTCAATGATGAAATCCCTAGTGAAGTAGATTTTGAGAAAACCATTGCGGATTATCTCACTTTTGAAGTAAATATGATTACCCATGGGCGAGGATATTTATTTGGCTTAAAAGAAAATGAGGAATAATAAAATGGCAAAGTTAAAATTAACGGATAGAGAGTGGGCTAGCTTCTTTATTGGTGGTGAAAATGGAATTTTTAATATAGAAGCAACTCAAAGTGGAATTGATAAGAACAAATTAAAAACAGCCAAAGATGGAAAAACACCTTATATCACAAGAAGTGAGACAGATAATGGTATAAATCTATTTGTTCCTGATGAACAAATGAGAAAATATAAAAAAGACGATGGTAATGTTATTACTATTGGATTAGATACTCAAACAGTGTTTTATCAAAAAAATAGTTTCTGGACGGGGCAAAATATTCAAATATTGAAAAATGATAATTTGAATTACTGGGTCGCAATGTTTCTTATTCCGTTATTAAAAATACAAATGGAAAAATTTTCTTGGGGAGGGAATGGTGCTACATTAGGCAGGCTAAATAGAACCCAAATAATGCTTCCAATCTATTCAGATTATCAACCAGACTGGCAATTTATGGAAGACTATATAAAGCAAAAAGAGGAAGAGAAAATAAAACAGCTTATTGATTACTATACCCAACAAGCGACCGACATTCTAATACAAACGGCTTCCATTACCGATAGAGAATGGAAAGCCTTTCCTTTTAATGAAATTTTTGAAGAAATTCAAAGGGGAAAACGCCTAACAAAAAGTAATCAAATAGAGGGAGATATTCCCTATATTTCTTCATCAGCAACACAAAATGGCGTAGACAATTTTATTAGTAATGAAAAAAATGTCAGGAAATTTGGAAATTGTTTAACTATCGCGAATAGTGGCAGTGTAGGCGCTACCTTTTTTCATCATTATCAATTTATTGCTAGTGACCATGTTACTGAATTAAAACTTGAACGACCTAATAAATATGTTTATCTCTTTTTAGCAAGTATCATTAAAAGATTAGAAGAAAAATACTCTTTCAATCGCGAAATTAATGATAAACGCATTCAGCGAGAAAAAATATTATTGCCCATAAATGATAATACCGAGCCCGACTGGCAATTTATGGAAGATTTTATACGTCAGTTAGAAAAAAATAAGATTGAAACCATATTAAAATACTATAACACTATGATAAATAATGAAAAATCCGAGCGGGGGGGGGGTGGCACACCTTCTTAAAGATTACAAGTGGTCTGCGTTTAAAATTTCTGATATATGTGAGATTTTTTCAGGTGTTCGCTTAACTAAACAAGATATGAATGAAGGGGAAACCCCTTTTATTGGTGCAAGCGATTCTAATAATGGGGTAACCGCTTTTATTAATAACCATAATGCTAGTGTGGATAGCGATGTTTTAGGGGTAAATTATAATGGTAGTGTGGTAGAAAATTTCTATCACCCCTATCAAGCTTTATTTTCAGATGATGTAAAACGCGTAAAAATCAAGAACTATCAGGGTAAATATGCTTATTTATTTTTAAAAACTGCCATTTTAAAACAGAAGAAAAAGTATCAATATGGTTATAAATTTAATGCCACTAGAATGGCTAAACAAAAAATTCTACTTCCAGTAAATCATCTAAATCAACCAGATTGGGAAGGAATGGAAATTTATATGCAACGATTGGAATTACAAAAAATTACCCAATATATAAAAAGTTTGCATAATCCTAAATCAAGAATTTTGACAAATAACTAAAAGCGCGGTACTTTTTTTCTAAATTTTAATAAAAATAGGCTTAAAAATTTAAGCCTATTTTTTATACTTGAAATAATTTTATTGGCGCTTTGCTAAGGCTGAAGTGGCGTATTGTTGCAATGCGTTTAATTCTTGCTTTCCTTTTTCCGATAACACTTTATTATCTTGTAAAATTTGGCTTGAACGGGCGACAATAAATTCTAAATAGGTTTTATTGCCCAGTTTTTCAAATTGTTCTTTGGCAAAATACATATCGGCAAAATCTTTATTAATTTGTGAAAGTAATAATTTTTGTCCGACTAATATCATCAGAGCAATCACAAGGGCAATCACCGTGCCGTAGCCTTTGGTTGGATAGTAGGCAATTCCGCCAATAATAAAAAGTGCAGTAATTAATTTGGAGCTATTTTTTAAGTACCCTTCACTTTCGGGGGCTTTGATCAGATCTTTAAACTTCATTAAATATTCCTTCTTTTGCTCTCTTGCCAACTGATAATAAAAAAGCGGTTTATTCACTAAACCGCCCGATAAATTAAGCTAAGATACCAAAATAATATCCTACGATGCCAACACCGAATAAGGCAAAAATAATGTACATTGCGTTCACTTTTTTCTGTAATAAGTACATACACAAGAAAGTTAAACCTAATGCGGCAAGCCCCGGAAGCAATTCATTTAACACGCTTTGTACTGTTGTTACCACTTCTTGCCCTTGCGAGTTGACATAGCGCGAGAGTTCAAGTGGAATATTGATGGTTGTCCATTTGGATACCAGCGCCCCCATTACAAATAACCCCAAAATAGAGGCCCCTTGGGTTAATTTTTGTAAGCGACCACCGCCCATATCTTGCACGATTTCCGTGCCTTTTGCATAACCATAATGGAAACCATACCAACGGGTTAAAGCACGGAAAATGTTAATGCCGATAAAGAATAGCAATGGCCCTAATAGGCTTCCGCTAATGGCTAACCCTGCCCCTAAGGCTGCAAGAACGGGGCGTAATGTTCCCCAGAAAATTGGATCGCCAACGCCAGCTAATGGCCCCATTAACCCCACTTTTACACCACTAATCGCCGCATCATCAATGTCTGTCGCACCGTTAGCACGCTCTTGCTCCATTGCAGCGGTTACACCAATGATTGATGATGCAACCCAAGGCTGGGTATTAAAAAATTCAAGGTGGCGTTTTAATGCATCGGCTTGATCTTCTTTTTTGCTATATAAGCGTTTGATTGCGGGGATCATCGATACACAAAAACCCATTGCTTGCATACGCTCAAAGTTAAATGAGCCTAATAAAAATGTCGAACGCCAGTAAGTGCTACGAATATCGGCTTTCGTTAATTGTTTTTTCTCTGACATAATCAATTCCTTCTCTTATAGACCTTCAAGTTCATCATCGGCAAGTTCTTTTTTCGCACTTGCAGCAGGCAAGGTTGCCTGATTAAAACGTGGGTTTAATTGAATATAAATTAATGCTAAACAAGCCCCTAATAAACCTAAGCCAACAAGGTTATAGTTAGAGAATGAAGCAATCACAAAGCCCACGAAGAAGAACGGCATTAATGCGCCAGCACGCATCATATTAATCACCATTGCATAACCCACAACCACGATGAAGCCCCCTGCAATTTGCAAGCCACGAGTTACCACTTCAGGAATCGCATTTAAAGCTGTGGTTACGGTATCTGTGCCTGCCACTAATGCCACGAAGAAAGTTGGAATAGCCACCCTTAACGCTTGTAAGGCTAGTCCTGAAAAATGGCACAATTCAATACCTCTGAAATTCGCCTGTTTAGCAAAATCATTGGCTTTATGTTGTAAGAAAATCGTGAGGGTTCGTACAAAAATGGTTAGCACCTGCCCTGCCGCTGCCACAGGAATAGCGATAGCGATCGCCGTGCCTTTATCTTGCCCACCTTTGATCACCAAAATAGCTGCGATCACCGAGGCTAAGGCTGCATCAGGCGCCATTGCTGCCCCAACGTTCATCCAGCCAAGGGCAAGCATTTCAAGCGTACCGCCAATAATAATGCCAGAAGTAATATCACCTAGCACTAAACCAATCAGCGTACAAGCCACTAGTGGACGGTGAGTTTGTCTTTCATCTAACACGCTCCCCATACCGCAAATCGCAGCAACAAGGGTTACGAGGATAATTTCCATCGTTGTCATAAATAAGTCCTCTTAATTAAAATTTTAATGCGTCAAGTTTTTGTTTGGTTAATGGCTCTTTCGGACTGCTTGCTACTTGTTGCAAGCTCAGATCAACCCCTAAATCTAATAATTTGCGGAAGGCTTCCACATCTTGTTGATTAACCGTAACCGCTTGTGAAAGCTGTTGATTGCCTTCTTTATAAGTCATACCGCCTACATTCACTTTATCCACTTTCACGCCCCCTTCAATTAGGCGAACAATATCTGTTGGATTGGTTACTAGCCACAGAATATTCTTCCCTGCGTATTTCGGATTGTGGTAAACCTTAATGGCTTTTTCTACGGGGATCACATAGGATTTCAAATGTTCTGGCGCAACTTGCAAGAGCAAATCACGGCGGATTGGATCTTCAGACACTTCATCACTCACCGCAAAAATCGCTTCGCACTTCACCGCTTTTGCCCAAGAGGTCGCCACCTGACCGTGGATTAAACGGCTATCAATGCGTAATAAAGAAATATTCATATTTCCAGTAAGTGCGGTGCTTTTTTCTGAGGTTTTTGGTGTTTCTGAAGTGGTAGCCTGAACGGGTGCTGCCTGTTTTGTTGTGCTTTTCTCAGGCTGGAACGAACGCACTGCCGCCACGCCCACTTCTTTTGCCGTACTCACTAATTCTGCGAGAGAAGCGTCGTCTTTAGCATCTAACACTTCAAGCAACATTGGCAAATTCACCCCCGTTACAATATCTGTATTTTCCCCACGCATTGTGGCAACACGGCTTGCCGCGTTATAAGGGCTACCACCAAATAAATCCACCAAAAATAAAACAGGTTCATTCTCTGGTAATTGGGCAATAATCGCCTGATATTTCTCAACTAAATGCTCACCACCCTCACCCGGTAAAAAGGTTACAACGTGGGTATTTTCATCTTCGCCGTAAACCATTGCCGCTGAATTTACCAGTTCTTCTGAAAATTTACCGTGCGTTGCAACAATAATATGGGTCATATAACCTCCAAATTTGTTTGAAAAAACGTTTCAGCAAAATAAGTAAAGCAATGCAATCGATTGCAATGCTAAGAAAGTGTAATCCTAATTTTTTGTAGATTAAACGTCTTTTTGCTGAAAATATGATCTGTATCATAAAAAGAAACAAAGGAAATTAGCAGGAATTTTTCGAACCTTTACTTTTCACGGTGGGATTCTTAGAATGAAAAATACAAATGGGCTAGATAAAGGCGTAAATCGAATGGCATATAAAATGGTTTTCTCAGATATGGACGGTACATTACTCAATAGCCAACATCAAATTACCCCCGCAACGGTGCAGTCCATACAACGCATTATGCAAAAAGGCATTCCTTTTATTCCTGTTTCCGCTCGCCCTCCTTACGCCATTTTGCCTTAGTATGGAACAACTTCATAATGAAAATGAGATTATCTGTTATAGTGGTGCATTAATTTTGGACAAAAATCTCACCGCACTTTATTCCATCACCTTAGAAAATACGCTTTTGCCTCAGCTGGAGCAGATCTTAGCCCACCACCCTACGCTTTCAGTGAGCTATTATTCTCATCTTGATTGGTTTACCACAGATTTAGACAGTCATTGGATTAAGCAAGAAAGCGAAATCACAGGGCTAACAGCAAAAGAAAAACCGCAATATTTAAGCAATGTACACAAAATCTTATTAATGGGAGAAGCGACACAGATTGAGCAAATTGAACCTTTGCTCAAACAACAATTTCCACAGCTTTCTATCCACCGTTCCAAAAAAGAATATTTAGAAATAATGAATAAAGCGGCGACCAAAGCTAATGCCATTCAATTTATGGCACAGCGAGCAGCCGTAGATAAAGCAGACATTATTGCCTTTGGTGATAATTTTAATGATCTTGATATGTTGGAATATGTGGGCTTAGGCATTGCAATGGGAAATTCGCCAGAGGAAATTAAACGCATTGCTAAACAAATCACTGTAAGTAATGACAAAGATGGAATCGCTTTTTCCTTAAATAAACTTTTTTAAATGCTAAGCAATAGCTATTATTTCAATGTTGCTATACTAGCTTTTTTTCCATTAACAATGTATAAAAATATAATAAAAAACCTATGTAATAAGGACGGTATTATGCCAACACTAAGTGTCGCGATGATTGTTAAAAATGAGAGCCAATATTTAGCTCAATGTTTAGACAGCGTGAAAGATTGGGTTGATGAAATTGTTATTTTGGATTCGGGCAGTACCGATAATACAAAAGAAATCGCTTTGCAATATGGGGCAAAATTTTATCAACATACCGATTGGCAAGGCTTTGGCAAACAACGCCAACTTGCCCAGCAATATGTTACGTCTGATTATGTGTTATGGCTAGACGCTGATGAGCGGGTAACCGATGAGTTACGGGAAAATATTCAGCAAGCGGTGGCAAACAATTTGCCTAATGTAGTGTATGATATTCCACGCATTAGTGAAGTGTTCGGACGTTTAATTCGTCATTCAGGCTGGTATCCCGATTATGTCGTACGCCTCTACTCAACCCAATATGCGGGCTACAATGATGCCTTAGTTCACGAAAAAGTGGTGTATCCAGCTAATACAAAAGTAGAAAAATTGTCGGGTAACTTGCTGCATTA
Source organism: Avibacterium paragallinarum (assembly GCF_900450705.1). GTDB lineage: Bacteria > Pseudomonadota > Gammaproteobacteria > Enterobacterales > Pasteurellaceae > Avibacterium > Avibacterium paragallinarum. The sequence continues at coordinate 1,683,517 of NZ_UGHK01000002.1, read as the reverse complement.
TCCTTATAAAAATTTGCATCATTACTTGGTGAAATCGGCTAACTATGCACAAGCTTGGGCAGAACAACGACAAAGACAAGGAAAAAAAGCCTCGCTGTTACAAGGTGTTACCCACGCCATAGGCTGTTTTGTCAAAATGTACTTGGTAAAAGCGGGCTTCTTAGACGGCAAACAAGGATTTCTGTTGGCGGTGTTGTCGGCTCATTCCACCTTTGTCAAATATGCGGATTTGTGGATCAGAACAAAGTAAAAATAAATAAAGTGCGGTATAAAAAACACCGATTTTTCTGACTGCACTTTACTTGAGCTTAACGCCACTGTTCGCGAATAAAATCTTGAATTTGCGGGAAGATTTGTGCGATTTGAATAGTCGTAAGCGTTTTCTCTTCATTTTGTGGACAAAATGCCAAATGGCGTGCGGGGTCGTTAATCGGCTGCCAGCGTAACGGTGTTGCGGAGCGGTGGCTCGGGTAAAAGCCAATGGTTGGTACATTCAATGCTCCGCAAATATGCAGTGGGCCTGTTGAACCCGCAATAAAGAGATCCGCACAAGCTAAAGAGGCGGTGAAATCTGCTAAACCCTCATTTTTATCATAAATCACCACGCGTTCATTATTGACAAGCTGGGCGAGTTGCTGAGCTTTTTCGCTTTCATTTGGCCCCGCGGTCAAAATAATATCCGCCTGAAATTGTTGCAACAATGAGGTGATCAACTCGGCATATTGGGCTAAAGAGAGATTATTGGCGGAGCCACCTGTACCACTATGTACAAAAATCCACTTTTTATTTTCTGCGATGCCTAGCTGGGTTTTCAATTTGTTTTTTTGGGCTAGCAAGGTTTCTTGCGGAAAGGTTAAATAAGGCGGTTGAGGCTCAATAATCTGCCACTGCTGATCGCGTAAAAACGCACGGGCTAAATCCAAATTATATTCAAATTCAGGTTTCAAGGAACGCGAACGGCGTTGGGTTAGGCGATGATTATAGGCGATTTGAGCGAATTTAGTGGCTGGGGCAAGGCGGTATTTGATACCACTTAGCCACACTAATTTTGCATTATGCCAATTTGAGAAGAAGCTAATCACGCCATCAAAATGTTGGGCTTTGATCGCTTGTAAAACCTGCTTAAATTGGGCTTTACTTTTTTTATCTTGCACATCAATGATGATCTTATCAATATCAGGGCAAAGCTGTGCCATTGGTGCGGTATATTGTGGAACCAGTGCGGTTATGTGGAGTTGTGGATTGGCTTTTTTTAATAATGCCAATGCGGGGAAAATCAGGACGAAATCGCCTAATTTATCATTGCGAATAACGAGTAATTTTTGCATAGTAATTCTGTGGCTGTGCTGAAAAATACGAATGGGGCATTGTAACAAAGAAGTGCGTGGGTTGTCGCTAATTTATCCGCCTTTCGTGTAAAAGTGCGGTGATATTTTCTTGCATTTTTTGCAAATAAGAGTACAATCCACAGGCTTTTTGTCTATATATACAGAGAAAAAAGTAAGCATTCCCACTCCTTCGATGTGGGTTTTCTTTTCGTAATTATTAATTAGAGGAAGGTTATGGTAACCATTCGTTTATCTCGTGGCGGTTCTAAAAAACGCCCATTTTACCAAATTGTAGTTGCTGACAGCCGTTGCCCACGCGATGGTCGTTTTATTGAGCGTGTTGGCTTTTTCAACCCATTAGCCGCTGGTAAAGCTGAGCGTCTTCGTATCGATCTTGAGCGTGTTAATGCTTGGGTTGAAAAAGGGGCGAGTTTATCTGATCGCGTAACTTCTTTGGTAAAAGAAGCGAAAAAAGCTGCATAATTGCAGATTTTGAGATTTATAGGTGAATAAAATGACGCAACAAAGAATCGAAGTGGTTGGCAAATTAGGCTCGACATATGGTATTCGCGGTTGGTTACGCATTTATTCATCAACAGAACAAGCGGAAAGCATTTTTGATTATCAGCCTTGGTTTTTAAAAATCAAAGGACAATGGCAACCCACTGAGCTTGAAAGCTGGAAACATCATAATCACGAACTGATCGTTAAATTGAAAAATATTGATGATCGTGAGATAGCACAAACCCTCACCAATGTTGAAATTGGGGTGGATTTATCTGTATTCCCTGAACTTGAAGATGGGGATTATTATTGGCACGATTTAATTGGCTGCCAAGTGGTGAATCTGCAAGGTTACAATATGGGAACGGTGGCGGAAATGATGGAGACGGGCTCAAATGATGTGCTGGTTGTGCGGGCGAGTCAAAAAGATGCTTTCGGCAAACAAGAGCGGTTAATTCCGTTTTTGTATGAACAAGTAGTTAAAAGAGTAGATCTCACCACCAAGACTATTGAAGTGGATTGGGACGCTGGTTTCTAAACTCAGGCATACAGTAAGCTTTAGGCTGTAGCATTTCGAGCCTACAAATTAGGAAAATAACAATGTGGATTGGTCTTGTTTCATTGTTCCCCGAAATGTTTAAAGCGATTACAGAGTATGGGGTAACAGGCAGAGCCGTAAAACAAAATCTCTTGCAAATACAGTGTTGGAATCCGCGTGATTTCACCACGGATAAACATAAAACCGTTGATGATCGCCCTTATGGCGGCGGGCCTGGAATGTTAATGATGGTGCAACCATTGCGTGAGGCAATCCAAGCGGCTAAAACGGCAGCAGGAGAAAGGGCAAAGGTAATTTATCTTTCTCCACAAGGACGGAAACTCGATCAATGCGGCGTAACAGAGCTGGCAAAAAATCAGAAATTGATTTTCGTCTGCGGGCGTTATGAAGGCATTGATGAGCGAGTAATCCAAACTGAAATTGATGAAGAATGGTCAGTGGGTGATTACGTTCTTACGGGGGGAGAGCTGCCAGCAATGACATTAATTGATGCCGTTGCAAGGTTTATTCCAAGAGTGCTAGGCAAGCAAGCCTCTGCAGAAGAAGATTCTTTTGCTGACGGTTTATTAGATTGCCCGCACTATACTCGGCCAGAGGTGCTAGACGGAATGTCAGTGCCTGCGGTGTTGATGTCGGGTAACCACGCAGAAATTCGTAAATGGCGGTTAAAACAATCGCTATTAAGAACGTGGTTAAGACGCCCTGAGCTATTGGAAAGCCTAGCTCTGACTGACGAACAACGGAAACTGCTGGCGCAAGTCAAACTTGAACAGCAAGCAAATAAAGTTGATTAGTTGATTGCGAGTTTAACCATTCGCAAAATCATCAGTTAATACTAGGATCTTAGAAGGATTACACAATGAGTAACATCATTAAACAAATTGAACAAGAACAATTAAAACAAAACGTACCTAGCTTCCGCCCAGGTGATACTTTAGAAGTTAAAGTATGGGTTGTTGAAGGTAGTAAACGTCGTCTGCAAGCATTCGAAGGCGTGGTTATTGCAATTCGTAACCGTGGCTTGCACAGTGCATTCACTTTACGTAAAATTTCTAACGGTGTAGGCGTTGAGCGTGTATTCCAAACTCACTCACCAGTTATCGACAGCATCGCCGTGAAACGTAAAGGTGCAGTGCGTAAAGCGAAACTTTACTACTTACGCGAACGTTCAGGTAAATCTGCACGTATTAAAGAGCGTCTTGGTGATTAATTCTCTTTCTGTCTAAGAGAATGAAATGAAGAGGGCTGGTAGCAAAATGAAGCAAACCAGTCCTTTTTTATATTCGATGGCATTACTGTTTGAGTTAAAAATAATTTTCTGTTACTTCATTGTTGCTATGCCATCTACATCTAGTACTTGTTGCCTTATTTTAAATTTACGCAATGATAAATCGTGTAGGACAGAACTTTTATTTGTCAAAACTAGTCTAATAAGCATATTCAATTAATGTAGAACCTCTATGAATTTTTTAAGATCCTCTTTTAGTTTTTTATCCCCTATTTTTAGTTTTTTCTTGGCAAATCTTGCTTTATTATCAGTAAGCCGTTTATTACTTGCTATTTGGCAAAATGAACGAATTTCTGCCGTAAATGGATGGGTATCGCTTTTTCTACAAGGAATTAGAATTGATATTGTAAGTTTATGTTGGTTGTTTTCCGTACCAATTTTACTGACTTGTTTTTTTGCCAATAAAACCAGTTTGGGAACGGCGGTAAATCATTTTGTCCGCGTCTGGCTTGTTGCAAGTACGGTATTTATTCTATTTATGGAATTTGCTACACCCGCATTTATTGAGACCTATGATTTCCGCCCAAACCGCTTGTTTGTGGAATATTTAGTTAATCCAAAAGAAGTGTTCACAATGTTGGCAAACGGGCATCTTGTGGCATTAATTTTAACCCCAATTCTGACCGCACTTTCTGTTTATGGCGTGTGGAAATTCTCTGCTCATTTATGGGACGATTTAGTGTACCCTCAGTGGCAATGGCGACCTGTGATTTTCTTGGTCGTCGGGCTACTGACCTTTATTGGTGCACGTTCTAGTTTTCAACATCGTGGCATTAACCCAGCAATGGTAGCGTTTTCCTCTGATCCATTGGTTAATTCTTTAGTATTAAACTCGGGTTATTCTGTTATCTTTGCGATTCAACAGTTTAAAGATGAAAGTAACTCCTCAGAAATTTATGGCAAGATGCCTCTTGAAGAAGTGGTGGAAACCTTGAAACAGGTGCGTGGTCGCCCTGAGAGCGATTATATTTCTGCGGATTTCCCAACGCTCACACACAACAAGCCAACCTATAACGGAAAGCCAAAAAATTTGGTGATTATTTTGGAAGAAAGTTTAGGTGCACAATTTATTGGTACACTAGGCGGCAAACCGCTTTCCCCGCATTTTGACGAGCTTGCTAAACAAGGCTGGTTATTTGAAAATCTCTATGCCACAGGTACACGTTCCGTTCGCGGAATAGAAGCGGTTACTGCAGGTTTCACGCCAACACCTGCTCGCTCAGTGGTGAAATTGGCAGGAGCACAAAATGGCTTTTTTACCATTGCATCTTTGCTCGGACAACAAGGTTATCACACTTCCTTTATTTATGGTGGGGAAAAACATTTTGATAATATGGCTAGCTTTTTCTACGGCAATGGTTTCCAAAAAATTATCGATCAATCTGAATATAAAGAACCAAAATTTACGGGAACTTGGGGAGTGAGCGATGAAGATTTATTTGATAAAGCCAACGCGGAATTTACCGAATTACACCGCACTGGTCAGCCTTTCTTCAGTCTTGTGTTTACTTCAAGCAACCACGATCCATTTGAGTTTCCTGATGGCAAGATTGATCTTTATGAGCAGCCAAAACAAACCCGCAATAATGCGGCGAAATATGCGGATCACGCATTAGGACATTTTTTCCAATTAGCGAAAAATTCAGATTATTGGAAAGACACAGTTTTTCTTGTGATTGCAGATCACGATTCCCGCGTGGGAGGTGCATCGCTTGTGCCAATTAAACATTTCCATATCCCAGCATTAATTTTAGGCGAAGGTATTGAACCACGCCGTGATAACCGCTTGGTAAGCCAAATTGATATGCCAACCACCTTGCTTTCCTTGATTGGAGTAGGTGGCGACTATCCAATGTTAGGTTATGATTTAACCCAGCCAGTCGATCCAAACCGTGCATTAATGCAATTTGACCGCACAATGGCATTCCGCCGTGGTGATGATGTCGCCATTTTACAACAAGGGCAGCCCGTACAAGGTTTCCACTATGATGAAAAAAGTGGGCAGCTTACTCCAAATGATATTGCACCATCATTACAAAAAGAAGCTTTAGCTTATGCTTTATGGGGTAGCTATGCCTATAAACAAAAATTGTTTCAGGGGAAAAAGTCAAAAGAGTGATGTAAATTTATAGGAAGCCAATAGATGGATATTGCGATTTCTAACTAAATGTTAGTGAGTGTTCGTGAGTAATGAAGTATAGTTTATTACCAATTTTTCATACCGCTCTATTATGGAACGGTATGACTTTTAATGAATAAAAGTATCTTCAAGCAAATAACGATATAAATATCAATTTATATACCGTTTATTTTCGTACTCAAAATAATAAGGATTACTATCCCGAAAGAAAAAATCCCGCTTTATTAAGCGAGATTTTTTCTTAAATTAGTAAATTAAAGATTCACTTTTTTTTCAAAACGCTCTGCGGCGTAATCCCAGTTTACTACGTTCCTGAATTCTTTAATGTAGTCTGGGCGACGGTTTTGGAATTTTAAGTAGTAAGCGTGTTCCCAAACATCTAAACCGAAAATTGGGTAGCCTTCGCAACCTGCGATTTCTTTACCCATTAATGGGCTGTCTTGGTTTGCAGTGGAAACTACTTCTAATTTACCGTTGTTTAACACTAACCACGCCCAGCCAGAACCGAAACGGGTTGCTGCAGCTTTTTCAAATTCTGCTTGGAATGCTTCCACAGAACCGAAATCACGGATAATGGCGTCTTTTAACGCGCCTTGTAAGGTAGTGCCTTTTTTCAAGCTTTTCCAGAACAAGCTATGATTAACGTGGCCACCAGCATTGTTGCGTAAACCTGTGCGTTTATCTGCTGGCACTTCTGCTAACTTGGTGATTAACTCACCCGGGCAAAGCTCAGCAAATTGCGGTAACGTTTCTAAAATGGCGTTGGCGTTGTTCACATAAGCTTGGTGATGTTTGCTGTAGTGAATTTCCATTGTTTGTGCATCGAAATGTGGTTCTAATGCATCGTAGGCATAGCCTAGTTCAGGTAGAGTGTAAGCCATAAAATTTTCCTTCTTAAAATAATCATTAGGTACTAAATTCTTGTGTATTCTAGCAAGAAACTTGATTAAGATCATTAAAAGTTTAAATTTCTAGCGAAAAATAAAGGGGCTGTCCTAGATAACAACTAAAAAATCTATTTAGGTTAGAATGAACCAATGAGAAAAAGTCGTCTAAGTCAGCACAAACAAAATAAACTCATTGAGCTATTTGTTGCAGGTGTTACTGCAAGGACAGCAGCAGAGTTAGTCAATGTAAACAAAACGACTGCCGCATATTACTTTCATCGTTTATGCCAACTCATCTATCAAAACAGCCTTCACTTAGAGATGTTTGAAGGTGAAATTGAAGCCGATGAAAGTTATTTTGGCGGTGCTCGCAAAGGCAAACGTGGTCGTGGTGCGGCAGGGAAAATTGCGGTATTCGGGCTTCTCAAGCGCAATGGCAAGGTTTATACCGTTGCGGTTCCAAATACGCAATCTGCCACCTTGTTACCCATTATTCGGGAGCAGGTAAAGCCTGATAGTATTGTTTACACCGATAATTATCGTAGTTATGACGTGCTTGATGTGAGTGAATTTAGTCATTTTCGTATCAATCACAGCACACATTTTGCTGAAAATCATAACCACATTAACGGAATTGAGAATTTTTGAAGCCAAGCAAAACGCCATTTACGCAAATTTAATGGTATCCCAAAAGCGCATTTTGAGCTTTATTTAAAGGAATGTGAATGGCGTTTTAATTACAGCAACATAAAAAGTCAAATTTCTATTTTAAAACAATTGGTTAAAGGGAGTTTAGTCTAGTTATCTAGGACAGCCCCAATTATAAAATAAAATGTAGCTTATCCTTGACTTTGGGGAAGTGCGGTGTAAAAATCGCAAGGTTTTTTCATCTAACCTATTAAGGATAATGTAATGAATCTTTCACAAACACTTAAAAATGAATTTTTTGGCGGCTGGAAACCCTTTGAAGTGGTATGGCTTTTCCTCTTTATCGCGGCACAAGTTTTCGCCTATGTGCAATCTCCCGTGTCTTGGCTAGAAGCATTGGCAGGCATTTCAGGCATTTTATGCGTTGTTTTTGTCGGCAAAGGAAAAATCAGTAACTACTTATTCGGCTTGATTTTTGCTTATAGCTATTTTTATGTTTCTCTCGACAACAAATTCTATGGCGAAATGACTACCACCCTTTATGTTTACATCCCCGCACAATTTATCGGTTATTTCTTGTGGAAAGAAAATATGCGTAACAATGTGGCACAAAGCGAAACTGTCATTGCGAAATTCCTCACCGCTAAAGGCTGGACAACCTTAATTGCCCTTGTATCATTGGGCTCTATCGCGTTCATCAGTATTCTTAAAACCACTGACGGCAATTCCATCGGGCTTGATGGCGTTACCACCGTGCTGGTTATCGCCGCTCAACTACTGATGATCTTGCGTTACAGCGAACAGTGGATTTTATGGATCATCATCAACATTCTTTCCGTGATCCTTTGGGCTGAAACCCCAGCGATGTATTTAATGTACGGTGCTTATTTGCTTAACTCCTTATATGGGTATTATAACTGGTCGAAATTGGCGAAAAATGCGTAAAAAAACGACCGCACTTAGTAAAATAAAAAACTTGGCTAGATTGCCAAGTTTTTTTATTGATGGAACAACTGTAAGTTGATTTTAACGTAACGAGCCGCAATGTTATGCAACTTCTTCAACATCAACCCAACGTTTTTCTTGGTAAGATTTTGCAATCGCATCAAGAACACGGGAAACTTTAAAGCCTTCTTCAAAATCGGGATACATTGGCGTGTCGTTTGCAATGCCATTAATCAAATCACGAATTTCCACCGTTTTTTGATCATTAAAACCAATTCCGTGTCCAGCACTGACACAAAAATGTTTGTAATCTGGGTGAAGCGGACCCGTAAGCAAGGTTTTAAATCCTTGTCGTGTGGGATCATCAGTATGTAAGTAGAGCTTTAATTCTGCCATTCGTTCTTGGGTGTAACTGATCGTCCCTTTCGTCCCCGTAATCACGTAACTTAATCCCATTTTTCGCCCGCAAGCAATACGAGAGGTTTCAATTGTTCCCATACAACCATTTGCAAAACGTACCATTGCAGTGGCTTGATCTTCATTTTCTACGGGCAGTTGTTCTGATAAATTTTGCGGATTTGGACGGGTCTTAATTACGGTTTGCATATCGCCAATCACCGTTTTAATTTCGCTTCCTACCAAGTATTGCGACATTTGAACAATATGAGCAGCAAGATCACCTAACGCCCCTAAGCCAGCTTTTTCCTTGATACAATGCCAATTCCGCGGCGTATTAGGATTAGCTAAATAATCTTCATTATGTGTGCCATAAAAATGCACAATTTCACCGATTTCTCCACGCTCAATAATTTCTTTAGCAAGTTGTGTGGTGGGGTTTTTGATGTAATTAAATCCCACAAGGGTTTTTACGCCCGCCTTTTTCGCGGCTTGAAACATTAATTTTGCCTCTTCAGCCGTTAAAGCCAGCGGTTTTTCTGAATAAACGTGTTTGCCTTGTCCAATTGCAGCTAATGCAATTTCTTTATGTAGAAAGTTTGGCGTACAAATATCTACTACATCAATATCGGGATCTTGCACCACATCACGCCAATCTCCTGTAGAACGCTTAAAGCCAAATTCTTTAGCTTTTTGGGCAGCTAACTCAGGTGTGATTTCTGCAAGATAATTGCATTCTAGCTCGGCTTCTAACGGAAAAACCGTTGGGGCTTGTGCATAAGCAATTGCGTGGCATCGTCCAATATAGCCCGTGCCGATTAATCCAATTTTTACTTTTTTCATTTCTTTTTCCTTATGCAAGAAAAAAGAGATTTCCATCACGAAAATCTCTTTTATTTTTTATTATAAGGTTGGCATACTGAATGCGGCTTGAGAATCCATATTTTGTTCTGGCCAACGTGTTGTTACCGTTTTCATTTTAGTATAAAAACGCACACCATCTGGACCATATACATTTAATGCCCCAAATGCCGAATCTTTCCACCCACCAAAACAGTGGAACGCCATTGGCACAGGGATTGGAATATTCACCCCAACCATTCCTGCTTGTACACGGTAGGAAAATTCTCTTGCGGCAGCTCCGCTATTGGTGAAAATCGCCGCACCATTACCAAATTGGTGGTCATTGATTAAACGCATTGCATCTTCAAAATTTTTCGCACGAACAATACCAAGTACAGGACCAAAAATTTCTTCTTTGTAAATCACCATATCTTCAGTAACGTGATCAAATAACGTACCTCCGATAAAGAAACCCTCTTCATAGCCAGCTGGTTTTTTATTACGTCCATCCACGACTAAAGTAGCACCCTCTTCCACACCTTTATCAATATATTTCGTGACATTGTTTAAGTGTTGTTGGGTAATGAGCGGTCCAAAATCCATTTCTTTTTCGCCTTCTTTTGGAATACCTGGTCCATAACGTAAGGCTTCTACTTTTGGTTTTAACGCAGCTACTAATTTATCCGCGGTTTCATCATCAATGGTTACTGCAATCGGTAATGCCATACAACGCTCACCCGCTGCACCAAATGCAGCACCGAGTAAGGCATCGGCAGTGGAATTAATATCCACATCAGGCATTACTAAACCGTGATTTTTTGCCGCACCAAGTGCTTGTACACGTTTACCATATTCCGATCCTACTTTATGTACATATTCTGCAGCAGTGGTTGAACCAACAAAGCTGACCGCTTTAACGCGAGGATCGCGAAGTAAAATTTCATTATCGTGACGATCGCCATGCACTACATTAAACACACCATCTGGCAAACCTGCTTCTTTTAATAATTCAGCAAGACGAATAGAAAGTGAAGGGTCAGTTTTCGCAGGCTTCAAAATAAAGGTATTTCCGCAAGCTAATGCAACAGGGAACATCCACATTGGGACCATTGCGGGGAAGTTAAACGGCGTGATCCCAACACAAACCCCCAAAGGTTGCATTGTCGAATGAATATCAATGCCCCGCCCTGCTTGCTCTGAAAATTCGCCCTTAAGTAAATGCGGAATACCACAAGCAAACTCTACCACTTCTAAACCGCGAGCTAATTCTCCACAAGAATCAGAGTAAACTTTGCCGTGTTCCTCTGTAATTAGGCGAGCTAAACTATCCCAATCACGTTGCAGTAATTCTTTAAATTTAAATAATATTCTTGCTCGACGTAATGGCGAAGTTGCTGCCCATTCAGGAAAAGCACGTTGTGCCACATCAACAGCTTCTAGCACTTCTGCTTCAGTACTCATACTCACTTGGCGAATTTGTTTTCCTGTTGCGGGGTTAAAAATTGGCCATACTTTTTCGCCTTTACTTTCAACAAGTTTTCCATTAATAAAATTTAAAACGGTTTCCATTCTTTGCTCCTTAACTTAAAAGTGAATCAATATCGGCTTATTGCGTAGATTTAAGTCTGCGTTAGCTTAGAATAATGAAATGGATTTTTCAATTCGCTTTTTCTTTTAATGAAATAATTATTTTATTTTTGTGATCTAGGTTGGATATTTGACAAATTTTTATGACAGAATTACGCCCGTTGATCTATGATTTGGATGAAAACTCACCTAATTATCTAAGATGAGAGGTTAATATGAGCTATTTATTATCGAAATCCGCAAAACAAAATCCAGCACCTAATGGCTTAGTGCAAAAAATCACACCTGAAAGTGCTGGTTGGGAATATGTTGGCTTTGAGTGCTATCATCTCCAATCCAATCAATCTTTATATTTTGATACAGAAGGCACGGAAGTTTGTTTTGTGGTTATCGCAGGAAAATGTACGTTTTCCACAAACGGACAAACATTTAAACATATCGGCAATCGCCAATCACCTTTTGACCGCATTCCGCCTTATTCTCTCTATGTTCCTCACCATCACCAAGTTGAAATTCAAGCCGAGACTTATTTGGAATTAGCGGTTTGTCGTGCACCTAGTGAAGGCAATTTACCTGTGCGTTTAATTACGCCTCAAGAAGTGGGCGTTGAGCAACGTGGGTTTGGTAATAATAAACGCCTTGTGCATAATATTCTGCCTGAAACAGAACCCGCTGATGCCTTATTAGTTGTGGAAGTATTTACTGATGAGGGCAACACCAGTTCATACCCAAGTCATAAACACGATCAAAAAAATAGCGAGATGGAAACTTATTTAGAAGAAACCTACTATCATCGCTTTGAGCTGGCACAAGGCTTTTGCTTACAACGTGTTTATACGGATGACCGCAGCTTAGATGAATGTATGGCGGTTTATGATGGTGATGTGGTTAAAGTGCCGAAAGGCTATCACCCCGTCGCGACGATTGCGGGTTATAATAATTATTACCTTAATGTGATGGCAGGTCCTGTACGCAAATGGCGGTTTACTTGGGAAAAAGATCACCAATGGATCAACAGCACAGACTACCAAAACAAATTTACGCACTTACGATAATTTATCAATGTATTGATCTTGGCTATAGCATTTTTCAGCCAAGTTCAATACCCATTCTTTGCAACATAAGCATAAAAAATTAAATCATCTTGCTTTTTCTTTGATTACTAATGCGGCTGCACCTTTCACACCTGCAGAATCAAGCAGTTGGCTTGGTTTGATTTGCAGATTTTGTAGGGATACGCCTAAGGCATAGTGCGGTAGGAATTTTTGTATTTTTTCGATGATGAAATCGGCGGATTTTGCAACTCCACCAGCCAGCACAATAAGTTCAGGGTTAAAAATATTAATCAGCACGCCTAAACCGTAAGTCAAATATTTTGCGAAACTATCCACCACTTGCAGTGCGAGATGATCGCCTTTTTTGGCGTATTCAAAAATATGATGTGCTTGTAGAGAATCTAAATCCGTGGAAAAACGTTGGAAAAACTCACCGCACTTTTGTTTATCCGTTTCAGGTGCGGAAAGACGTTTTTTGGCTTCCCGCACTAATCCCGGGGCGGAAGTATAAGTTTCCAAGCAGCCTGTTAAACCGCAGCCGCATTTCATTCCTTGTTCATTCACCATAATATGGCCAAATTCGCCCGCACAGCCGCCTGAACCAGACAACACCTTGCCGTTTAGCAAAATGCCTGAAGCAATGCCCGTGCCAATCGGCACAACAATGAGATTCGCCACGCCTTGTCCTGCACCGAATAAATGTTCTCCCAAGGTAATGGCTCGCACATCGTTTTCCACCACCACATTTTTATGAGAGATTTCTTCCATTAATTGCTTGGCATTGAAATCATTGCCCCAAGAAAAATTAGCCGCGATTTTAACGATCGCTTGATCCACCACAGGGCCTGGAATTCCCAAGCCGATGCCTGCTAATTGTGCTTCTGAAAGCTGATGTTGTGCAAGCAAATCCAAAATGGTCTGCCAAATGCGAGAAAAAGTGGATCTTGCCCCTTGCTGAGATAAAGTCGGAATGCTCTGTTCTGCAAGAATATTAAAATGGTTGTCTAAAATGCCGATTTTTGTATTTGTGCCGCCAATGTCCACGCCTGCGTAATATTTCATCATCAACTCTATTTATTTTGATAATCTTAAATTTCAACATAACTGATTTAGCCAACTCAGACTATGATAAATATCATAGTTTTGTCGTGATAAAGATCACAATTTAATAAAATAACAAGGGATTCACATTTAGAGATAAAAAAATCTGCTCATAATGAGCAGATTTTATAGGAATGGAACTAAAATTAGTTTTTCGCCGCAGCTGCCGCTTTCACGATCACCGCGAATGCTGGCGCTTTTAATGAAGCACCGCCTACTAATGCACCGTCAATGTCTGGCTGAGTGAATAATTCTGCGGCGTTTGCATCATTGACTGAGCCGCCGTATTGAATGATCACTTGATCTGCCACCGCTTGAGATTTCGCTGCGATATGGCCACGAATAAAGGCGTGAACCGCTTGTGCTTGCGCTGGAGTCGCTGATTTTCCTGTGCCGATTGCCCAGATTGGCTCATAAGCAATCACCGCACCATTGAACGCTTCTACGCCCAACGCATTGATGACCGCATCAATTTGGCGTGCGCACACTTCTTCTGTTTTACCCGCTTCGTTTTCTGCTTCAGATTCACCAATACATAACACAGGTACTAAGCCCGCTTCTTTCAGTGCGGCGAATTTTTTGGCAATAAATTCATCGCTTTCTTTATGATAAGTGCGACGTTCAGAATGCCCGATGATGATATATTTCGCACCAAAATCTTTTAACATTGCCGTTGAAATATCACCAGTGAACGCACCTTGTACGTTTACATCAACGTTTTGTGCGCCTAAGGCAATTTGGCTGCCTGCAAGTGCTGCTTCAGCTTCTGCTAAATACATCACTGGCGGTGCGATCGCCACATCACAACCGTTTACGCCGGCTAATTCCGCTTTTAAGCCTTCGATTAGCTCTTTGGTAAACGCTTTGCTACCGTTTAACTTCCAGTTACCCATAACTAAAGGACGACGTGCCATAATTTTTCTCCATAGTAATTAACAAAAAATAACCGCATTACTATATCAAATTTTTGCTCTGCATCCGTTGATTTTAGGCAAATTTGAAAAATTTTTTTGTGAAAAGATGATTATTTTGCATTAAAAAGCTACAATCTACTGTATAGATTTCACAAAAAATCATCAATATGAAAATTTTTAAAGCTGAACAATGGAATTTAGAGCTGTTGCTGCCCCTTTTTGAACAATATCGCCTTTCACAAGGAATGGCAGAAAATCCTGACCGCACCTTAACCTTTCTCACCAACCGTATTCGCTTTAGTGAAAGCATTTTTTTCCTTGCGGTAGACACTCAAAACCAAGCGCTTGGTTTTATTCAGCTTTATCCTCGCCTTTCATCCTTGCAACTGCAACGCTATTGGCAACTGACGGATATTTTTGTGCTGCCTCAACAAAATTCTACAGAAATTTACACCGCACTTATCGCCAAAGCGAAAGAATTTGTGCGTTATACGCAATCATCCCGTCTTGTTATTGAGCAACGTACACAGCAAGAAGATTGGCTTGAGATGGCGGGTTTTAGGGCGAATACGAAAAAACAAATTTTTGAATTACGTTTATAGCTATAGCATTTCTTCATCTCGTTCAGATCTTTCTCACTTCTCCTTCATAAATGCTTTGTCATACAAAGCATTCATTTTGTGATCTACTTCAAATAATCAAAATTTTGCTGTTTCAATTTCGTTTTTTTTTTGTGATTATAGTGAAATAGAGTTTCATATTTTTTTGTATTGTTTGGAGATTATGAGTATGAAAATGATAAAACCTCTCTTATTCGCCTCTACAGTTTCTGCATTTGCCTTACAAGTTCAAGCGGCAAATGTGAATGCTATTCTTAGCTGGGAGGATGTGCGTTATAACGATGAATATAATAAAACGGGTGATAATACGGGGCAGGCTCGCAATTATCACGGTTATCGTTTAGATACTACGATTTCACCGGATAATTCAAATTGGACGTTTAGTTTTGGTATTCGCCAAAATCGTTCTAAAGGCTATACACGAACTGTTAATGATACCAATCCCGCTTATAGCAGTGCTTCGTCTAAACCACAAATTGAACAGTTAATCGGGCAACGTGATTATCAACGTATGGATTTTGGCGTGGGTTATCGCTATCGTTTTTCTAATGGCTGGGTTCAGCCTTCAATTAATATTCGACAAGATAAAACGATCAATATCAATGGGAATAATGACACCTTTGATTTCTATAATATGGATATTACCTATAACTATAATATTACAGAGCAACTTGTTTGGAATGGGCGTTTTAAACCAGAACTGATTAAATATGAATATAAACGCAATAAAGCCAGTTCTAATAACTCGAAAGAGCAGCAGCTTCACCAACGTGCAACGCGTTTAGGTTATGAATTAGAACAAGGATTACGCTATCTCATTACGCCAAATTGGAATATGGAAATTGCGTATAATGATATTCGTAACCGTCGAGATGACAATGCCCAATGGGAAAATTCTACATTAACAGAAAGTAACCCTCAACTTCGCCTTTATATGACTTATAAAACCAACTTTGGTCTTACGCTTTCCCCTTATGTTCGTAAATCGCTCCTTGGAAAAATTAAAGTGAAAAATGAAAGCAGTGGTTCTGTAGAGAAACGCGATCTCACGCGTTATGCAATGCGTGTTCAATATCAAGTGAATAATAATTTCACTTTATTAGGGGAATTTTATCGGGAAAATGTGAAATTCACTAATAACCCAGATAAAGCAACGTCAAAACAAAATTACTTGCGTTTAGGTATGAGAGTTACGTTCTAATTTCTGTTTAATTGGAGGTTCAAATGAAAAAGCTACAACGATTACCTTTGGCTGTTTTAATCAGTATTGGACTATATGGAATACCAACAGAGAGTTTTGCTGCTTGTACAGCTTCAGGCAATACTATAACGATTGATAATAATGCATGTGAAATTAGTGCGACAGAGCCATCTGGTTTAACTACCTCGCAAACTGTTTCATTAAAATCTTCAAAGGATAAACAACAGCAAGGACAAATTAAGGTAAATACTGATCTCAGCGGTAGTAATAACGCTCTTATATTAGAAGATTCGTTAGGATTAAGGTACACCGTCCAAGTTGGTGAGAGTAAAGCCGTTACTATTCAAAGTGATGGAACTGCAATTCTTTATAATGGCTCTGAATTAAGGGCAAATGGTGATGGTATTAACATTAAAAATAGAAGTACCGTTAAGGGAACGAACTATTCTATCCAAGCCCCTAATTTAGCAAAAAATAATATGAAAATTACAGTAGATAATAGTACTGTAGAAGGAAACATTGCTATTAAGGAATTTGATAAGTCTGGTCACCAAATTGAGGTTAAAGGCGAAAGTACATTAAAAGGCGATATTAGCGGCATAACCAATATTAATGTAACGAGTGGCACATTAAATGTTAAAAGTGGGCAAACTGGAGCTAACTATAATAAAGCTTATCTTCAAATGAAAAAAGATACTAGCTTAAACCTTATTCTTGAAGATAAAAATGCTGATACACTTTTGACAACAGCTAAAATTATTTTTAATGATAATAGCACAGTGAAATTGACACTTGGCGAGAATGTTACCGCTGATGATATTGATGGTAAGCAACTTACATTATTGAAGATCACGGAGCAAGCTCAAAAAATACCGACCGCTGAAATCCATATTTTTAATAAAGATGGCACGGACATTACAGACACTTTAAAATCTAGCCGTGATTTACCTAAGCAAGACGATGAGTGGGTGGAATTAGTTGAGCAAGGCGGGAGTATCAAAAACCGTACCGAGGGGAATAATTTAGTCTTCGAATACAAAAAATCCAATGAAATTAAAATAAAGGAAAATAGTATTCAGAACTTCTTAGATAAGACTTCTGAACAATCTGATTTTATTGGTTATATTTTAAAAAATTCTATAGGGGTGGGTAATGAGGAGAGAGAAACATTTCTCAAACAATTCCCTAAAACGACTCAAATTGTTTCTTTATCCCGCCAATTCTTACCCGATTTAAGCGGTGCAGATATCCAATCGGCTTGGGTGTGGAGCGAGCAAATGCGAAGTCATATTGAACAACGCACTCTCGCCTATCGACACCAATTACCAAGCTATGAGCGTGAAGATGGGTGGAATCTTTGGGCAAGTTCTTCTTTTGCTAAAGGAAAAAATTCAACCGCTTATGACTATAGCTTAAATCGTTATGGTGTGCATATTGGTATGGATCGTCAAATTAATGATAAGGCATTGCTTGGATTTTCCTTTGGTGTAAATCGTAGTACGCTCAGTAACAGCAATGTGAATAAGAATCTAACTTATATTACATTTATGCCTTATATGGAATGGAAAGATGATTTTTATTTTGCTGAAGCTAATCTCATCGGCGGATCTTATTCTGTAGATAGTACGCGTTCTATTGGTAATACTACGGCAACAGGGGATTACTCAGGATTCCAAGTGGGCTATCAAGTTACAGGGGGAATCGATACTGAATTTAGAGGAGTATCTTTACGTCCATTTATGAGTTTGAAACAACAATGGTTCAGTAATTCAGGCTGGAAAGAAACAGGTTCACCATTTGCACTGGAATCTGATACTCAAACCTATAATGCTCGTCATATTGGTGCGGGGATTTCGCTCTGGAAACGCTTTGATTTAAGTATTGGGAAGTTTGTACCAAGCTTTGATCTGCAATATTACAAGCAATTTGGTTCATCTCAGCTAAATGGTCATTATCGTTTAGCTGGCGATACAACCACGCCGCAAGAGGGGATTTTGACGATGAATGCGGTGGGTGGAAATCAATTTACTACAAAATTTAATGCGAGTTTAGATATTACTGAAACGTTGAATGTATCAAGTTCATTGTCTTACAACAAATTTGGTAAATATAACGAAGCAGCATTTGGTGTAAGTTTAAGTAGCACATTCTAAGGAGTTGGGCAATGTTAGGAAAAATGAAAAAAAGCCGTCTTTCAGTCCTTGCACTTGCCCTGTCTGCGGCGTTGGCGGCAGGCAGTAGCATTGCAAAGGATACCAATGATCCCCATCAGATAATGCAAGCGAAAATAGAGCCTTTTGTAACTAGTGCGGTGTTAAAAGATTTCACCGTCGGTAAAGGCAGCCAGCTTTCGCTCAGTTCATTACGTTCTATTACGGGCAAAACTTCATTAGAATGGAATTGGCAATCAGGGAGTAGCATTGTTTTTCATCGTGATTATTATGTGCCGACAGATGCAGAATCTTTCCAAGCTTTAGGGCGGAAAGCGACGCCGCTCTTTTCATTTTTTATTTATAATGAAACGCCGATTGATGATTATTTAGTTGTTGATTTAGGACAAGGGGTAACAGCATATAATTCGGGCGATGCGGGCTTGCGTGTTAAGCTAAATTTTAAAGGGTGGCGTGCAATAGGGGTTTCACTCAATAATGATATGGAATACCGTGAAATGGCTGGAGCAGGCACAGCAGGTGGAACACAAGACGGTAGTGGCACGGGGGGCGATGGCCCTGCTTTTTCTCTCGCACGTGGTATTGGAAGCAACATTGATTCCGTTCGCTTTACTGCACCAAGTGCGGTTAAAAAAGGACGCTTTTTTATCGACCATATTATGCTTTCCGTTGATGATGCACGTTATCAGTGGTCTGATTATCACGTTAAAACTCGCATCACTGAGCCTGAGGTAAAATATAAATATTCACCACTTCCAAACGTTTCTTCGGCACAATTACACCAAGATCTTAATACGGTTGAACAGCGTTTTAAACAGTTTTTATTAACGGAAAATGATCCTCGCTTTAAAGAAAATATCGATTTCAAAGCTCTCCAAAAAATCTTTACTTCATTTAATATTCAAAAGAATGCTGATGGGGTAATTACGGGGCGGCATGTGCTTACAGGCAAACAGAAAAACCGTTATCAAGTTGGGCATATGCGTGCTGAGGATAAAAAATACTTTGATGAGTACATTGATTTAGCTGATTATTCAACCTTAATGTATAACATCAGTCTTGCCTATAATAAGAGCCATAATAATAAAGAACGCCAGCAGTTGGCAAAAATGTATGTGCTACTAAGTGAGCATCTTATCGATCAAGGGTTCTATAAGGGCAGTGGGTTAATTACTACGCACCACTGGGGGTATAGTTCAAGATGGTGGTATTTATCGGCATTTCTGATGAAAGATGTGCTTGCTGATGCAGGATTGCAATCTACCATTTATGATGCCCTTTTGTGGTATGCCAGAGAGTTTAAAGATAGTTTTGATATGGTACTGACGCCAGACAGCTCAGATTTGGATTACTACAATACCTTAGCTCGTCAGCATTTTGCGTTACTCTTTTTAGAGAACAATATTGAAGAACGTGGACGTTTAATCTCGTCATTTGCAAATTATATCTCAGGTTCACTTTCGCAAACGGTTCCAGGGACAAAAGACGGGTTGCGACCAGATGGCACAGCTTGGCGGCATAATGGGAATTATCCAGGCTATTCTTTCCCAGCATTTCCTAATATGGCAGCCTTAGCGTATTTATTTAGTGGCACTGCCTTTGCGTTGAAGGACGCTGCCTATCAAAATTTGAAAAAAGCGTTAGTTTCTGCTTGGATCTATAGTAATCCATATACGGGGATCGCGTTGGGCGGACGTCACCCTTTTAAAACGGAATCGCTTTATACAATCGTTGATGCTTATCGTTGGCTTGCTTTAGCCAATAACGGTAAGGTCGATACAGAATTAGCCAGTATTTATTTGACGATTAGTGGGAAAACCGCAAAACAAAGTGCGGTGATTTTTAATCAAGAAATTTTACCCGCTAAATTGCCTCAAGGCTTTTGGGCATTTAATGGTGGGGCATTTGGTATCCATCGCTTTAACGACAAAATGGTTACACTGAAAACCTATAACAGTAATGTATGGTCATCAGAAATCTATTTTGAAGAAAATCGTTATGGCCGTTATCAAAGTAATGGATCGGCACAAATTCTTTCGCATAAAAAACCTGATGAACAAGGCTTTATCGAAAATGGTTGGGATTGGAATAGATTGCCTGGTACAACAGCCATTCATCTTTCATTAGATAAACTGAATAGCCCGATTGTACACACATTAATGTTAAGAGGCGAAACACCTTATAATGGTACTTCTTCTTTATTGCAAAAATATGGAATGATGGCATCTCATTTATTGTCCCCATCAAGACTTCAACATTTTGACCCTAGTTTTACCGCGAAAAAAACCGTGCTTGCCGCAGATGATCATTTGATTATGGTAGGAACGGATATTCGTAGTGGAAATAACAATCAAAATGTGGAAACCACCTTGTTTCAGCTTTCTAATGTAAGTAGTGGTAATGCAATATTTAACGGAAAGAATGTAACAAGTGCGACACCGCAAAGTTTTAAAACTGGTGATTGGCTTATTGATGGTGATGGTAATGGCTATTTAATCACTAATGCCCCTCTCGGTTATGTGGTTAAACAGAAACAGCACTCTATACAGGGCGAACCTGATGTTCGCTATGTGGGAATGGAGCGGAAAAAAACAGAGGGCGTATTTAGTTCGGCGTGGCTGGATCACAGCAAGCAAGGGAATAATGCTGGTTATGAATACCTTGTGGTACTTGATGCGAATCCAAGCAAAATGCAGGTCTTAGCGAATGCGTTGAAAAAAGGTGAAAAACCTTATCATTTCCAAGCACAAAGCAATGCCCATATTGTGAAAGATAAACTTTCGGGGGTAAATGGCTATGCGTTCTATTCTTCGGGTAGCATTGACGATGATTTGGTAAGCTCGGTAAATATGCCTGCTATCGTAATGGCGAAACAGGAAGGCAACCAACTTACCCTCAGCGGTGTGACCACCAAGCTAAATATCGCCAATGAAAAACGCCCAAAACCTTTGTTGGTGAAAGTTAGCCTAAAAGATGCGTGGAAAGTGAAACAATCGAATCCTAACGTAAAAGTCACTACTTCAGCGACAAATACAGAGGTGGTTTTCAGCAGTTTCTTTGGGATTCCGCAAGAAGTTATTTTGCAGAAGTAATGTTTGAGAAATAATCCTTGAAAAATAAACCGCACTTTATAAAGTGCGGTTTATTTTATGGGCTGTTTTTGCTTAAGACTAATTCGGTATATAATGGATTGGACTTTAAAATAAAGTCTATCGATTAAGTCTGAAAGGAGTTTCTAATGAATATACATTCACTTTATAAAAAGCATAAAATATTTTTGTTTGTGACGGGTTTATTTGTTCCTGTTTCTTCTTTGGCGGTTAGTACGACATCAGATGGAACGCCTAAAGGTGAGTACAAGACGAAGATTAAAGGACGATATTTTCTTTCAGCAGGTACCTATGTTAATTTAGGTCGTAATACGTTATTACAACCTAAAGGAACTATTGAAGCTGGAATGGGGGTGAATGTTAACGGCAATCTCATGCTTGAAGATGATCCTGATAATCAAACTGGAGAAAGAGGCGGACTTTATGTAACACGTAAAAAAGCCACACCAATTACAATTAATGTTACAGGCAACTGGTTTGGCGAAAATGTAAAATCTGAGACTAATCCTACAACGCTTTATCTCGCTTCCCAATGGGAAACGGGTACGGATACAGAGACAAATACGGGTTTAATTTCAGATATGGTGACGATTGGGGGCAATGTATATGGTTATACTTTAGTTAAAGTAATAAAACCTCAAAGTAGTAACTATGAAGAACCCGATGCTTCTACAAACACCATTACCGACCTTAACAAAACCTTTTATGCTATTCAAGATGGTAAACCACTGATTACTATCGGTGGGAAGATCGAACATGAAAATTCTTTTTATGGTTTCCTTCCTTTAGCTGATGGAACACAAGTTCAGCTTGTGCCTTATGAAAAAGATGGCGTGAAAGGCTTTACTTGGGGATGGGTGAAAAATCCTAATAATGGTGGCACAGATAGTATTTCTGATGAAAATGCCACGATACGCACAAGTTATCATACACTACGTTTTGCGGCTAATGCACTTTCATCGTCTTGGCGTGAACGTGAAGGGGAAACTTATCGGATTAGTGAGTCTGAACAATGCCCTGTTTACCTCCGAATTCTCCACGCACGGCAAAAATTTAGCGATAATCAGCAATTAGAGGTTTCAAATAAAGTGTCGGGTATTGAAATGGGAATTGGCTTATCTCATAAGCCAGGCACAACAGCGAAAACCTACACAGAAGATACAAAACTGATTTTGGGTTATGCGAATTTTCATTCAATATCTTATGATAATGCGCATATTGCAATGAATATTCAACCCGCTGGGGGGGAGGTATGTACTCACTTCCAAACAAACGGGTGATACGCGGGGGAATTTAAAACAGTTTGGCTTTTCTCACACAGCTTATAACCCAAATACAGGAAATTATTTTGATACTGTGGTGCGTTATTTATGGGGAAATCTAAATAACTCAACAGAAAATAGCTCTGCTCGCACTCACGTTAAAGGTTGGGGAGCGTCTTTCGAAACAGGTACTATCCTTGTTCAAAACCGACATCTTGCCTTATTTAGTGATGTTCAACTCACTTATCAGCAACTTCATACCAACGGTTATAAAATGGATGTTGTTAATGTTGCCTCCAATGTTGATAGAAGTTTCATTGGACGACTAGCACTGCGTATTGCCCCTGCATTGCACACAGCACGAACACTTTCGCCTTATCTCACAGTGAATTTTTCTCACGAATTTTTACCAACACAAAAAATTGATTTCGGTGAGAAACGTTGGGATAGCACTTGGCAGAAAAATTGGATAACGCTGGGTGTTGGTGCGACGCATCAACTTAATCAAAATCTGTATTGGTATGGCTCTGTAGATTATGCCAAAAATTTAACCTCAAATTCTTCTTATTCGGTAAAAGGGAATTTAGGTATTGAATATCGATTTTAAGAGCAAAAATGACCGCACTTTATAACGTGCGGTCTAAACGCTATTGAAAGATCCCAAAATTGGGATCTTTTATTTCTTTAAGATATTATTCCAATACTTTCCACGTGCGATAACCATAAATTGCAATGGCGACAAAGCAGATAAGTGGGAGGACGAAAGAGGCATTTACTGCGGGCATTCCAAAAATTTCGCCTTGGTCAATAAGAATGCCTTGCAATGGTGGCATTAACGCACCGCCGACAATCGCCATTACCAAGCCCGCTGCGCCTAAAGTGGCTTCTTCTTTTAAGCCATAAAGTGCAATGCCGTAAATGGTTGGGAACATTAGGGACATAAAGGCTGAAGTGAGAATTAAGCAATATAACCCTCCCACGCCGTCAATAAAGATCACGCCAAGAATGCTGAAAAATCCACCTAAAGCAAACAGGAATAGCATTAATTCTGCTTTGAGATATTTCATAATGCTGGTGCTGATAAAACGGCTGACGATGAAAATACCCATTGCGATAATGTTATAGTTTTGGGCTTCCGCTTTGGTGAAGCCTAAGCGTTCGGCATATTGGATAATGAATGTCCAGCACATAATTTGTACACCCACATAGAACACTTGTGCAATCACCCCTTCGCGATATTTGGCTTTTGCAATTAAGCGATTGAAAGCTTCACGGAAAGAGAGTTTAGTGCCTTGTTCCATTTTGGTGGCGGGCATTTTGTATAAACCAATCACCAGCATTATGACCACGACAACCAACCCTACCACTAAATAAGGATTGCGGATAATTTCGAGATCGTGGGTACGCACGGCGGCTTTTTCGGCGGCGGATAAGGTGTTAAAAATCAAATCGCCTGCCGCATCACGTTTGTCTGATTCTAAATTGACTAACACAATTTGCGAGGCAACGAACATTCCCGTAATTGAGCCGAGCGGATTAAAAGATTGGGCTAAATTTAAACGGCGTGTGGCAGTTTGTGGATCGCCCATTGATAAAATATAAGGATTGGCAGTGGTTTCTAAGAACGCCAAGCCAAAGGTTAAGATATAGAGCGAGAATAAAAAGAAGGTAAATTGTTCATAGCGTGCGGCAGGATAGAATAAAAATGCACCGACTGCATAAAGGGCTAAACCCAGTAATACCCCCGATTTATAGTTATAACGGCTAACAAATAATGCGGCAGGAATTGCCATTGTGCCGTAACCACCATAGAAAGCAAACTGCACTAATGCCGCTTCTGAAGCAGGAATTTCCATTACTGTTTGGAATACGGCAACCATTGGGTTGGTGATGTCATTGGCAAATCCCCATAGTGCAAATAATGTCGTGATTAAAATGAAGGGGACGACAAATTGTTTTTCAAGAATTTTAGCACTCATAATGTTCTCCTTGTGTGAGAAACAAACTCATTGCATTTTCAAAACAACCGATAGAAAAATGAGCTTATTTAATTAACTATTCTTCAATACGTAATCCATAAGATTTAAATTTTTCTAACACTTCTGCCATTTGCGTTTCTGATAAAAGCGGAATGTCAAGGCCTGTTGCGAGCAATTTCATATACCACTGTGCCAATACTTCCACTTCGTGTGCGAGCCAAAGTGCTTTATCAAGATTTTGTTCTGCAGCAATTAAACCGTGATGAGCGAGTAAAATTGCTTTTGAGGTTTTAATGCCTTGTGCCACATATTCCGCCAATTGGTGTGTACCGAATGTGGCATAAGGGACACAAGGAATATGATCTGTCCCGCCAACAGCAATCATATAATGGAAAGGGGGAATGGGTTTTTCGAGAATTGAAACGGCAGCACAATTCACCGCGTGATTATGCACCACGGCATTAACATCAGAGCGAGCTTGATATACCGCTAAATGGAAATGCCATTCGCTGGAAGGTAATTTTCCTTTTTCATAATGGCCTTGTTTATCCACATAAACAATACTGTCTGATGTCATTTGTTCGTAAGGCGTTCCCGTGGGGGTAATTAACATTCCGTCTTGATAACGAACGCTAACGTTGCTGGCGGTGCCTTGATTTAAACCTAATCTCGTCATTTCAAGGCAAGTATCAATAATTTTTTGTGAGAGCTGTTGTCTGTTCATTTTTATTTCCTTACTACTATTGGATCGAAATCGGGGTAACCCCTTTTTTCAAAATAATATTGCCGTATTTGGCACATTCCCCTGTTACCACAATGGCATAGGCTTGCTTCGCACGCTCATAAAAATCAAAACGATCGATACGGCTTAATTTAGGCAAATTTTGCACCGCACTTTGGTTTTCTGATGCCTGTGCGATCGCATTGAGATAACGCATTTCTACGTTGGGATCGAGGCTGTCGCCACTGACCGCCTGCATCATAATGAGCGGGGCGTCCACATAAGCATCAAACTCAAACAACGGCGTGATGCCACTTAGCAAGGTGGCAATGCCAACACCGTCTGCTCGAAGCACGCGTGAATGCAGTTGATGAGCGGGAAAGTGAGCATCAGCGAGAACGATTTCATCGCCGTGCCCCATTTCGGCAAGGATTTTTAATAAGTCTGGTGAAAGACTGGGGTGAATACCTTTTAACATTGCAAATCCTCCCTATGTTGTTGGTAAAGCTGTTGATAAAGTGCGGTGTTGATTTGAAGGCAAAATTCGCTGTTTGCGGGGTTGCATTTGTTGTTGAGCTTGTACCACGTTGTCATACACACCAACGCCTGCGAGAGTAAACATCGCTGCTCCTAACACTGTACTTTCCGCTACGTCCACCACATCTATAGGCAGATTTAATACATCGGCACGAATCTGATTCCACAAGGCATTTTTAGAACCGCCACCGACACAAATTAGGCTTTCAGCGTTGAAATGGCTAACTTGTTGCAAAATGTCCAAACCCGCTTTCAGGCGATAGGCGAGATGTTCCAACACCGCACGATAAATTTCCCCTCGCTGACTGTGCATTGAAAGCCCCGAAATTTGCCCGAAGCCTTGCCCGTTATCCGCAGGGTTAAACTTGCCACTAAAGCGAATGCCTTGTGATCCCACGGGTGCAACCTCCGCCTCATTCATCATCGTGGTGTAATATTGTGCTGATCCTCTGACATCGGCAAAAAAGGTTTTTCCCACCCATTCCAACACGCCAGAACCGAGCCATTGCACCGCGGGATTAAAACAAAATGGCAGGGCATCAAATTCTGTGGTTAGCCCTTGAGCGATAAATTCAAAGCGGGGATTGGCTTGTTCGGTGCGAGCCATTAGGATTTCCCAAGTGCCAGAACTGAGAACGGGTTGATTAATGCCAGCCCCTGAACCAAATACCGCAAATTGGGTATCGTGTCCGCAGGAAATCACAGGGATTGGATTTAAGCCCAACTGCTGACAAAGTGCGGTGCTTAAATTGCCGATTTTTTCCCCTGCATTGACCATTGGCGGAAAATGCGAGGTTTGTAACCCCAGCACCTTCAGCACTTCGCTATCCCAAGTTTGGCTTTGCAGATCCGTCATCATTGATGTGCCTGCCATTGTGCGATCGGTGCTGAACACGCCCGTTAAACGCTGGGTAATCATTGAGGAAATGAACAGGAATTTGTCCATTTGTTGAAAAATGTCTGGCTCGTTTTCTTTCAACCACAGTAGCTTAAACAGCGTGTTGAAGCTATATTGTCCTATACCGTTGCGTTGATAGAGGGATTGCTCATCAAGGTAGTGCGACAGCCGTTCCATTACGGGAATGGTGCGAGGGCATTGCCACGAAATAATGGGATATAGCGGTTTGCCTTGTGCGTCAAAAGCCGTGCCGTCCACGCCAAAGGTGGTGACGCCAATGCCGACAACCTCCGCTAAAGAATGGGATTGTTTTAGCTGAGTTAAGGTTTGCTCGGCACAAAAGAGCAATTTTTGCCAGATTTCGTCCATATCCCAAATGTAAAAATGCGGATAGTGCGGATCGGGCTGGGTGCGATTGGGTTGGTGATGAGCGGCTAACATTTTTCCATTTTGATCTATCGCAATGGTGCGTAAATTGGTTGCCCCGCAATCAAAAATCAGTGCGATTGTCATAGAACCTCCTTAAAAGTGCGGTCAAAAAACACCGCACTTTTTTCTTCAGGATTATTTGTAAAGCGGTCCAAAGTTGGCACAAGCACGGTAATCTTGCCCTTCTTTGTCTTGTCCGAAGCCATTCCACGCACTTGGGCGGAAAATATTTTTCTCTTCCACATTGTGCATACACACAGGAATACGCAACATTGAAGCCAACGTGATGAGATCTGCACCGATATGCCCGTAAGTGGCGACGCAGTGGTTCGCACCCCAATTTGCCATTACGGAATACACATCGGTAAACGCCCCCGTTCCCGTTAAACGAGGCACAAACCAAGTGCAAGGCCAAGTTTCATTGGTGCGTTGCATTAGGGTTTGGTGAACCTCCTCAGGCAGATCAATCGACCAGCCTTCGGCAATTTGTAGTACTGGGCCAATGCCTCGAATGAGATTCAAGCGGTGCATTGTAAACGGCATTCCGCCTTTGGTGAGAAATTGTGAGGAATAGCCACCGCCACGGAAATACTCATATATAGCTGGACACCAGCGGGTGTTTTCTACACAGCGTTTGCCGTCTTCTTCGCTAACCTCCCAAACAGGTTTGATCACAGGATTGCCTTGTGCATCGGTATGTTGCCCTGTGCCGTCAAGTGCTGCCGATCCTGAATTGATCAAATGGATAAAACCGCTTTCAGGGCGGAAGCCAGTAGCACGCTCTACCGCTTCTTCACTCCAATAAGTACGAACATCGGCGAAGATTTGGGCTTGCCCTGTAAGCTGGTTGCCAAGTAGCATACATACGCCGTTGAGTGAGTCGTTTTCGGTGGCGAGGATATAAGGTGGACGCACGCCGTTCCAGTCATAAGTAGAGTTGAGGATCGCTTCCATAAAATCCCCATTTGGCATATGATCTGTCCAGTGGCGTTGCCCTTGGAAACCTGCGGCAATGGCATTATGCCCGAGGGCTTCTTCGCCATAATTCAAGGTGGCAAGTTTTTCATTGCCTACCATTAAATCACGGGTGATGATCGTCATTTTCACCACAGTTTCCCACAACTTCGCTTTTTGTTCAGGGCTGTCTTGCTGATCAGGATGGTTCACATCAACGCCTTCCTTGCAATAGTCTTTCACCCACTGTAATGCCAATGCCACTTCTTCCTCATCATAGATTTTGCGATCAAGACGGCGTTTGATTTCGCTCATATCCACATATTCATTCCGCATACCAAGATATTCTTGGAAGAATTGTTGATCCACGATTGAGCCTGCGATCCCCATCGACACTGAACCGATAGAAAGATAGGATTTGCCTCGAATGGTGGCAACGGTTAGTGCCGCACGGGCGAAGCGGAGCAGTTTTTCTTTGACATCCTCAGGAATGCGAGTGTCTTGAGCCTCTTGTACTTCCGTGCCATAAATGGAAAATGCCGGCAAGCCCATTTGTGAATGTCCTGCCAATGCAGCGGCAAGATAAACCGCCCCTGGGCGTTCTGTGCCGTTAAAGCCCCAAATCGCTTTTGGCATATGCGGATCCATATCAATGGTTTCCGAGCCATAGCACCAGCAAGGGGTTACAGTGATCACCGCCCCTACATTCTCTAGTTTAAATTTCTCCGCACAGGCGGCGGCTTCCGTTACGCCACCAATGCAACTATCCGCAATCACACATTCCACAAATGAGCCATCGGAATGGCGGATATGGCTTTCAAGCAACTGAGCGACCGATTTTGCCATCGCCATTGTTTGATCTTCTAACGATTCACGCACGCCCATACGGCGACCATTAATGGTTGGGCGGATACCGATTTTAATCGGTGAGGATTTGAATACAGTCATTTTGTTTCCCCCTTTCTTGGTTGAAAAATATCGTCGTTTGATTTCAAAATAATACGGCGTTAGTTTGCCTTGCTGTACTGCCTATAGAGCAAAGTTTTGTCTTACGTTGAATTGAAACGACTATATGGCAGATTTCAAACAGCATTTTGTTTTCTTCTTAGATTGAGCATATCAACGACAAAATAAGTGCTAGAAAAGCAAAATGGTTTGGTAATCGAAATTGCACTAGATTTATTTTTCAGTAGATGGGAAAAAATGAACAGCTTTTTAGAAATCTTATGTCATTTTTGCGAAAGAGATCACAAAAAATGCCCGATTTAGGGAAATTAAAATGCCCGTTTTTGGTTTTAAAAAAAAATCGGGCATTGAAACGAAAAAGTGCGGTCAAAAAGCAAGATGAATTTCTTGCTCTTTACAATAGTTTTGTAAACCTTCATTGGGGGCTTGATCGGTAAATAAAATATCCAGTTGAGAAAGCTCACCGAGTTTGATTAAATTTTTCCGCTCAAATTTAGAGCTATCAAGCAGTAAAAATTTCTGCCTAGAGGCGTCGATCATTTTGCGTTTAATGGACGCGTTCAGCTCGTTGGATTCCCAAATGCTGCCATTGCTATCAACGCCCGTACAAGAAAACACGCAAAGATCAATATGCAAGCGGAGCAATAATTGCTCAGAGAGCGGCCCATAAAAAGCGGCATATTTGGCAGAATAAACCCCGCCGGTGGCAATGGTTTTTACATTGGGTTTATTAACTAAGGCATTGATATTGTGCATAGAATTGGTTACCACGGTGCAAGGAATATCAGGAATAAGCTGAGCAAAATGCCAGCTACTGGAACTGGCATCAAGCCCGATCACCGCCCCTTCAAACACATATTCTACCGCTTGTTGTGCGATGTATTTTTTCGCTTCAGAATTTAACCGTTGTCTTGCTTGAAAGGAACGCCCAATGTCTTTAGACTGGCAACTCATCGCCCCGCCGTGAACGCGATGCAATAAGCCTTTTTGATTTAACGCTCGCAGATCACGGCGAATGGTTTCGACCGATACACCAAATTGCTCGGCGAGGGCATTGACATTCACTTTTCCAGACGCATTCACTAGCTGTAAAATTTGCGATGTTCTACTTGGCATTTTTCCTCCAAACGGTCAAAACAGGCATTAAACCCACAAAAATTTAATAGCCATTTCCTTGCACTTTCTCACCCTGTACAATAGCAACTCCCGCACTTACGCCTAATCGGGTTGCTCCTGCTTCAAGCATTGCCAGTGCGGTGGCAGTGTTGCGAATGCCGCCAGAGGCTTTTACCTCCACCGCATCGTCAACGGTTTGTTTCATCAAGGCGACATCTTCAACGGTTGCTCCGCCTTTATTAAACCCAGTGGAGGTTTTGACAAAGGCAACGCCCAGTTTTTTACAGATTTCGCAGGCTTTCACGATCTCTTCTTTGCTGAGCAGGCAGGTTTCTAAAATTACTTTTAGGGTTTTGCCTTGACAAGCGGTAAGCACTTCGGCGATGTCTTGCTCTACGGCTTTCCATTGTTGTGCTTTCACAAGTCCTAGGTTAATCACCATATCAATTTCATCAGCCCCTTGCTTAATGGCTTCTGAGGCTTCAAAGGCTTTGACACTGCTCAAATTCGCCCCAAGCGGAAAGCCAACAACGGTGCAAATTTTCACCGCACTTTGTGCGAGGGCTTGCTTGGCAAGGGGAATGTAGGCGGAATTAATGCACACGGAGCAAAATTGATGTGCCATCGCTTCTTGGCACAAGTTTAGAATATCTTGCGGGGTTTTCTCCGCCGTGAGGGCGGTGTGATCAATGTATTTCGCGATTTCTTTAGGTTGCATAGGCTCTCCTTAATCATCAGTCAATTTGGGCTATATCATAACCTAAAAGCGGGAACAGGGGCGAAATTTCTTTAGCCCTTACCGCGAAAATCCTTTAGAATAAGCCCCAATATTGACCGTCAAATGAGGATTGAAAAATGATTATTGTAACAGGTGGTGCTGGCTTTATTGGAAGCAACATTGTCAAAGCGTTGAACGAAATGGGACGCACAGATATTTTAGTGGTGGACGATTTAAAAGACGGCACGAAATTTGTGAACCTAGTGGATTTGGATATTGCGGATTATTGCGATAAAGATGATTTCATCGCGTCCATTATGGCTGGTGATGATTTAGGCGAGATTGATGTGATCTTCCACGAGGGGGCGTGTTCTGCCACCACGGAATGGGACGGCAAATTCGTGATGGAAAACAATTATGAATATTCCAAAGAGCTATTACATTATTGTTTAGATCGCCAAATTCCTTTCTACTATGCTTCCAGTGCCGCCACCTACGGCGACAGCGACACCTTTGTGGAAGCCCGTGAGTTTGAGAAACCGTTGAATGTGTATGGCTACTCAAAATTCTTGTTCGATGAATATGTGCGTAAGATTTTACCAGAGGCACAATCGCCCGTCTGCGGTTTCAAATATTTCAATGTGTACGGGCCAAGAGAGCAGCATAAAGGCAGTATGGCAAGCGTAGCATTCCACCTCAACAATCAAATTTTGAAAGGGGAAAACCCAAAACTGTTCGCTGGTAGCGAGCATTTCTTGCGTGATTTCGTTTATGTCGGCGATGTGGCAGCGGTAAATATTTGGTGCTGGCAACAGGGTATTTCGGGCATTCACAATTGCGGAACGGGCAAAGCGGAAAGTTTTGAAGCCGTGGCTCAAGCTGTCCTAAAATTCCACGGCAAAGGGCAAATTGAAACCATTCCATTCCCAGAACATTTAAAAAGCCGTTACCAAGAATACACCCAAGCGGATCTCACCAAACTGCGCGCCACGGGCTATGACAAGCCATTCAAAAACGTCGCCGAAGGCGTGGCGGAATATATGGCGTGGTTGAATAAATAACATAACTACGCAATTAAATCAGATGTAGGGGCGAACCTATGTGTTCGCCCAAAATAAACGGGATGAATCGTAAAAAATTAGCAAAAATCCCACCGCACTTTTATTTTTAACCAAATAGAAGAGTGCTGGAAAAGCGTGATTTTTAAGTGGGCATAGCGTTCCCCCGACAATTGATATAATTCACACATTAATGAGAACCGCAGAATGAACATCTTAATAATCGGCCCATCTTGGGTTGGCGATATGATGATGTCGCACAGTTTATACCAATGCTTAAAACAGCAATATCCAAATTGCCAAATTGATGTGCTTGCGCCAAATTGGTGTAAACCTTTGCTGGATAGAATGCCTGAGGTGCGTCAGGCTCTCACAATGCCGATTGGGCACGGTACCTTTGGTTTAAGCCAGCGTTATCAAATTGGAAAAACATTGCGAAATCAATATGATATGGCGATTGTATTGCCAAACTCGATCAAATCTGCGTTTATTCCTGTGTTTGCCAAAATTGCTCGCCGCCGTGGTTGGAAAGGGGAGAGCCGTTATTTTTTCCTTAATGATCTGCGGAAGAATAAAGCGGATTATCCAATGATGGTGCAGCGTTATGTGGCATTGGCATATGAAAAAAATGCTGTGCCGACTGCAAAGCAAATGAACATTCCTTACCCTTATCTACAAGTGAACGAGGCAGAAATCGAGCAAACCAAAAGCCATTTTCACGCTCAGCTTGATCAGGCGGAAAATCGCCCCGCGGTAGGGTTCGGCCCAGGGGCTGAATTTGGCCCTGCGAAGCGTTGGCCGCATTATCATTATGCGACGCTTGCTCAACATCTCATCGAACAAGGCTATAGCATTCGCATTTTTGGTTCGGCGAAAGATGAAGCCGTGGGGGAGGAAATCCGTGCGAGCTTGCCCGAACCTTTGCAGCCTTATTGCTTAAATTTAGCAGGGCAAACCACGCTCAATCAAGCGGTGGATTTAATCGCGGATTGTCAAGGCATTGTAACCAATGATAGTGGATTGATGCACGTTGCCTCTGCGGTACAGCGTCCGTTGGTGGCACTTTATGGCCCAACTAGCCCGCAATATACGCCACCGCTGGCAAAAGATGCGGTGATTATCCGCTTACAACAGGGCGGTTTAGAAAAAATCCGCAAAGGCAAAGACAGTGCGGAAGGCTATCATCAAAGCCTAATCGACATCACCCCTGCAATGGTAATGGAAAAATTGCACCAAATTTTGACCGCACTTTAAGGGGGCGAAAGAGGAAATTATGCGAATTTGCTTGGTGAAAACCTCTTCAATGGGTGATGTGATTCACGCGCTACCCGCATTGACGGACGCTCAAAAGGCATTTCCTGATTTGCAGGTGGATTGGGTGGTGGAAGAAAATTTCGCGGAAATTCCCACTTGGCATTCGGCGGTCAATCAGGTGATCCCCATCGCTATACGCCGTTGGAGTAAGCAATTATGGCAGGGGAAAACGTGGCAGGAATGGCGGGCTTATCGTCAATTATTGCAACAAAATCAATATGATGCAGTGATTGATGCACAAGGCTTGGTAAAAAGTGCTTTGTTCGCTGCTCGCCTTGCCAAAGGGGAAAAATATGGCTATGACAAACATTGTGCGAGAGAACCCCTTGCCGCGTGGTTTTATGATCATCGTTTTTCCATTGATTATCATCAGCACGCCGTTGAACGTATTCGTCAGTTATTTGCCCTCACACTTGGCTACCCCGTGCCGCAAACGCAGGGAGATTATGGTATTGCACATCATTTTTCTCAGTCGTTTTCTAGGCAAAAAATAAGCCCGCCTTATCTTGTCTTTATTCACGCCACCACGCGAGCGGATAAGCATTGGCGAAATGAAGAATGGAAAAAACTTGCCCGAGAAACGACCGCACTTGGCTTTGCCGTGCATTTGCCTTGGGGCAATAAAAAAGAAAAGCAATCCGCTGAGTGGATCGCTCAAGGCATTGAAAATGCAGTGGTTTTACCTAAGCTATCCCTCACCGAACTAGCCCAACATATCGCCAATGCCCAAGCAGTGGTTTCCGTAGATACAGGATTGGCACATCTCACCGCTGCGTTGGATAAACCTAATATCACGCTTTATGGCACGACCAACCCTGATTTAATCGGCACTTATGGGAAAAATCAGTTTCACTTGCAAGCCGCAACAATGGCACAGATTTCTGCCGAAGCGGTATTGCAACGCTTACGCCCTTTGCTTTAATTTGATTTCAACGCCCCTTGCAAACGACCTTTATTTTCGCTCAATAATTGCACCGCACTTGGATAATCCAGATCTGCCAGCAACATTAAGATGGCCACTTTGGCGTTATTGTGGGCGGCAGTGAGGGCTTGTTGGGCTTGTTCTGCAGTGCAATCGGTGGCTTGCATGACAATGCGAGTAGCACGAGCAACGAGTTTTTGATTGCTGGCTTGCACGTCCACCATTAAATTTTGGTAGCATTTGCCCATTAGCACAAAACTTGCGGTGGTGAGCATATTCAGCACCAATTTTTGTGCTGTGCCAGATTTTAAACGGCTTGAACCCGTCAGCACTTCCGCACCGACAACAGGAGTAATGGCAATATCCGCCACCTGAGTCATCGGTGAATTGGCGTTGCTAGCAATGGCGACCGTGGTTGCCCCTAAGGATTTCGCATAATCTAAACCGCCTAGCACATAAGGTGTACGACCACTGGCAGCAATACCAACTAAAATATCTTTCGTATTAAAATCAATGTCTTGCAAATTCTCCACCGCACTTTGTGGATTATCTTCTGCCCCTTCAATGGGGTGACGCAAAGCACGTTCGCCGCCCGCAATAATGCCTTTCACCATTTCGGGGCAAACGCCAAAAGTGGGCGGGCATTCTGACGCATCAAGCACGCCCAAACGCCCGCTTGTTCCCGCACCGAGATAAACCAGCCGACCGCCGTGCTGAAAGGCGTGGACGATTTTCTCCACCGCCGTGGCAATTTGTGGCAAGCATTTTTCGATAGCCAACGGCACGTTTTTGTCCTCCGCATTCATTAGTTGCACGATTTCTAAGGCAGAAAGCTCATCCAAATTCATTGAGTTTGGATTACGTTGTTCCGTGCTAAGTTGCGACAGTTGATTGAGTAATTGGTTGTCTTTCATTTTTTATCTCTTTAGTTTCAGCGAACCCATAGGAGCCTCTAGGGGAAGTGCGGTAAGAAAGTTGCCTATTTTTTCCTATAATTATTTTCAAAACATCTAAAGTGACTTGTTTTTTACCAACCTCAGATTATTTTGACATAATGCAAAAAGTATTTAGCTTTGAGGTTGGGAGAGTATCTACGAGTGATTGGATAATTTCGTCTTATGAAAATGTGATATCAAAGATATTCCAATAATAAAAGAGCGGTAAAAAATAACACTTTTTTACACTTTTTCGATCTTCTCTTTGTAATGCTGACGGCATACGGATACATAGTGGTTATTGCCGCCGATTTGAATTTGGCTGCCTTCTTTCACCACTTCGCCTTGGTCATTTAAACGCAAGACAAAATTGGCTTTGCGGCCGCAGTGGCAGATGGTTTTGAGTTCTTCCAGTTGATCCGCCCACGCCAGTAAATATTGGCTGCCTTCAAATAATTCTGCTTGAAAATCGGTGCGTAAGCCGTAGCACAGTACGGGGATATGCAATTTGTCCACGACATCGCTAAGTTGGTAAACCTGTGCTTTGGTGAGGAATTGGGCTTCATCGACCAAAATACAATGCAGCTTTTCTTGCTCCAAATGGTCAGCGATGTCAAGGAAGAGATCCGTTTCTTTGTGGAACAGTTTAGCTTGTTGGCTAATGCCGATCCTTGAGGTTACTTTGCCGACACCAAAGCGGTCGTCAATAGCTGCGGTGTAAACCAGCGTGTTCATTTGACGCTCGCGGTAGTTGTAGTCGGATTGTAGCAAGGTGGTGGACTTGCCCGCGTTCATTGTTGAATAATAAAAATACAGTTTTGCCATAATTAAAGTGCGGTTATTTTGTGAGCCATTTCCAGATGAAATAAAAAAGTAATGCGGTGAGCGACGGTAAAGCGGCGAGCATAAAAATGCCGACCGTTGTGCCTTGCCCCACCCATTCGCCCGCAAGGGTTAGGTAATCCACGATTTGCGATGAGGGGAGGGTAAATAAGGCAATGGCAATGAGGAGCAGCATTAAGGCACAGCCGATCCCTGCGGCACGAATGGCAGAAGAATGAGATTGTTGCATAATTTTTCCTTTTTAAATGTGAATTTCAGTTAAATCCGTCATTGCCCAACGGGGTTTCACTTCGATTTCTAGCGGTGAACTTTCCCCTTGTTTGAGGCGTAAAAAACCTGTGTAGGCAATCATTGCCCCGTTATCGGTGCAAAATTGCGGTTGTGGATAGAACACTTCGCCGCCCAGTTGTGTCATTAATTCGGCGAGAGATTGGCGTAGTTGCTGATTGGCACTTACGCCGCCCGCTATCACAAGGCGTTTAAAGCCCGTTTCTTTTAAGGCTCGGCGACATTTTATTGCAAGGGTTTCCACCACTGCTTGTTGGAATGCGTAGGCAATATCCGCTTTGGTTTGTGCGGTTAGTTCGCCCTCTTCTTTGATCGCTTGCTGAATGGTGTTGGCGGCAAAGGTTTTTAAGCCAGAGAAGCTGAAATCTAGCCCTGGGCGATCAGTCATTGGGCGTGGAAAGATAAAGCGATTTGGCGTGCCTTGTTGAGCAAGACGGGCTAAGGCTGCCCCTCCAGGGTAATCTAAACCAAGCAATTTTGCGGTTTTGTCGAAGGCTTCACCTGCCGCGTCGTCAATGCTTTCGCCCAACACTTCATAGCTGCCAACGCCATCAACACGGACAAGCTGAGTATGCCCGCCCGAAACCAATAAGGCGACAAAAGGAAAGTGCGGTGCGTTTTCTTCCAACATTGGGGCGAGCAAATGCCCCTCCATATGGTGTACGCCGATAGCTGGCACATTCCACGCATAAGCCAAAGAGCGAGCAATGGTTGAGCCAACCAATAATGCCCCCACCAAGCCTGGCCCGCAGGTGTAGGCGATACCATCGATGTCTTCAGGGCTGAGATTGGCTTCTTGCAATGCCGCTTGAATTAACGGCGTGGTTTTGCGGATATGATCGCGTGAGGCTAGCTCTGGCACAACGCCGCCGTAATCGGCGTGTAAGGCAATTTGGGTGTAAAGCTGGTTGGCGATTAAGCCTTTTTCTTCGTCATAAATCGCCACGCCCGTTTCATCACAGGAGGTTTCAATGCCTAAAATTCGCATTCTGTTCTCTACTCAAACTAAAAAATGTGGCGGAGATTTTACCCTGTTTAGCCCATTTTCACCAGTTACCGCCAAGATTATCCCCCTTTTCTCCCTAAATTTCTCGCTTTGTGAGGAAAAAAATCGGATCTTTTCTTTGCTTTTGCGATAAATTTAGATTAAAATTCCGACCCTTATTTATTTGAATAAGCCGTTTGATCGAAACGGTTACTAAATTTTGCAAAATATTAATCAATATTGAGGTGATGGCTTATGCCTGTAATTAAAGTTCGTGAAAATGAATCCTTTGACGTAGCATTACGTCGTTTTAAACGCTCTTGCGAAAAAGCAGGAATTTTAGCGGAAGTTCGTAGCCGTGAATTCTACGAAAAACCAACCACAATTCGTAAACGTGAAAACGCAACCCGTGCAAAACGCCACGCAAAACGTGTTGCTCGTGAAAATGCACGCAATGTACGTTTATACTAATTAAAAATTTTTTAATTAAACTCGAGTTAAGCAAGCCGTGAAACCTGTTGGAATCACGGTTTTGTTGTTTTAATCTCTCATCATCATTGCAAAAAAACACCACAAAAATACACCGCACTTTTGTGAAAGTGTGTAAGGGTTATCAAACAAAGCGAGGGAGCAAGATGGCAAATCATATTCCACGTTCATTTATTGATGATGTTTTAGCCAGAACCGATATTGTTGAGTTGATCAACTCACGCGTCAAACTGAAAAAAGCGGGGCGTGAATATCAGGCTTGTTGCCCATTTCATCACGAGAAAACCCCCTCCTTCACCGTTAGTCCGAAAAAGCAGTTTTACCATTGTTTTGGCTGCCACGCACACGGCAATGCGATCAGCTTTTTGATGGAATATGACAAACTTGAGTTTATTGAGGCGGTGGAAGAACTGGCAGCAATGCAGGGCTTAGAAATTCCTTACGAAAAATCACCGCACTTTAATGGCAAAGATCACAACACGCAGAGCAATTATCGGAGCAAAAAAGATCTGTTCCAATTAATGCAGGAAATCGCCCAGTTTTATCATCAGCAACTGCCCTCGCATCTGCCTGCTCAAGCTTATTTACAGCAACGCGGTTTGTCGGCAGAGGTGATCGATCGTTTTCAAATTGGCTTCGCCCCAAATCAATTTAATGCGGTGCTAAAACAATTTGGGCGTAATGCGGAAGAACGGCAGAAATTGTTTGATGTGGGAATGCTTTCCCGCAATGAAAAGCAGGACGTTTACGATCGCTTTCGTAACCGCGTGATGTTCCCCATTCGTGATCGGCGTGGACGCACTATCGCTTTTGGCGGACGGGTGCTGAATGATGAAAAGCCGAAGTATCTCAACTCGCCTGAAAGCCACACTTACCACAAAGGCAACCAGCTTTACGGGCTGTTTGAGGCGTTGCAGGTGAATGATAGCCCTGACACCTTGCTGATTGTGGAGGGCTATATGGACGTGGTGGCACTGGCACAATTCGGCATTGATTATGCGGTGGCTTCTCTAGGCACGGCGACCACGCCCGAGCAAATTCAGCTCGCGTTTCGCTCAACGGAACAGATCATTTGTTGTTATGATGCGGATCGTGCGGGGCGTGATGCGGCGTGGCGAGCCTTAGAAAATGCCTTGCCTTTCTTAGAAGATGGGCGGCAAATGAAGTTTATTTTTTTGCCTGACGGTGAAGATCCCGATACCTTCATTCGCCAATATGGCAAAGAGGGCTTTGAAAATTACATCAGCCAAGCTCAATCTCTGAGCGAATTTATGTTTTCCACCCTGAGTACGCAAGTGGATTTTTCTTCCAAAGAGGGGAAAACAAAACTGGCGGCGTTGGCTGTGCCGTTGATCAATCGTATTGCGGGCGAAATGCTCCGTTTATCCTTGCGGAAAACCTTAGCCCAGAAATTAGGGGTGTTTGATCAAACTCAGTTAGAACAGTTGATCCCAACCAAATTGGAAAATGCCACCACGCACAATCCACCGCCGATGAAAAAAACGCCAATGCGTTTGCTCATCGCCCTTTTGGTGCAAAACCCTGAGTTGAGCCAATTTGTGCCAAATCTAGAAGCATTAAAAACCTTGCAAGAGCCAGGCTTAAATTTGTTTGAAAAACTGACCGCACTTTGTCGCGAAAAGGTGGGCATCACCACAGGGCAAATTTTGGAATATTGGCGAGATACAGAACATTTTCGCCCCCTTGAAATTTTGGCGACGTGGGATCATTTAGTTGATGAGGAAAAAATCGGGGAAACTTTTCGCGAAACCTTAAAATTCTTCTTTCTTCAAGTGATCGATAAAAATATTGAGGGCTTGATCGCCAAAGAACGAACCGAGGGGCTTACCCCACAAGAAAAACACACGCTGGCTCAATTATTACAGAAAAAGCAGCAAAATAAATAGTTAATCAGTACCAACAGTGATAAAATCAAGCGTATTTTATCTTCCATAATTACACATCGAGGCGGATACATTATATGGATATGGAGCAAAATCCACAATCTCAGTTAAAATTGTTAATCGCACAGGGGAAAGAGCAAGGCTATTTAACCTATGCCGAAGTGAACGACCACTTGCCAGAAGAACTTGTTGATGCGGATCAGATCGAAGATATTATTCAGATGATCAATGATATGGGTATTCAAGTGCTGGAAACTGCACCTGATGCCGATGATTTGATGCTAAATGAAAATATTACCGATGAAGATGCAGTAGAAGAAGCGACTCAAGTATTATCAAGCGTAGAAGCAGAAATCGGGCGAACTACCGACCCTGTGCGTATGTATATGCGTGAAATGGGCAGTGTGGAGCTTTTAACCCGAGAAGGTGAAATTGATATTGCAAAGCGGATCGAAGAAGGAATTAATGAAGTTCAAACGGCGATTGCAGCTTACCCAGAAGCATTGAATGATTTACTTAGACAATATGCACTGGTTGAAGAAGGGGGAATGCGTCTGGCTGACATCATCACTGGATTTGTTGACCCTAACGCAGTAGTTGAAGAAACAACAGATGAAACTGATGTGCTGTCTGAGGACGATGAAGAAAGCGTGGTTTCTACCTCAATTGAAGAAGAGGAAGAAGACGAAGAAGGCGATGATAGTGGCACTTCCGATGATAGTGATACAGACAATGCGATTGATCCTGAAGTGGCACGGGAAAAATTTACCGCATTAAAAATGCAACATCAAAAAACCTTAGAGGCGATTGTTAAACACGGTCGTCATAAAAAACAAGCTCGCGATCAAATCCAAGTGTTGGCTGAGATTTTCACTCAATTCCGCTTAGTGCCGAAACAATTTGATGTGCTTGTGCTAGCAATGCGTAATATGATGAAGCGAGTTCGTCAGCAAGAACGCCATATTCAAAAAATGGCAGTTGATAATGCTAGAATGCCAAAAGGAATGTTTCAAAAAGAATTTATTGGGCACGAAACCAAAGAGGCTTGGTTAGACAAAGCTCTCAATGCAGGTAAAGGCTGGTCAGAAAAATTAGCTCAATATGAAGTACAAATTCGCCAATCTATCGAAAATTTGATTCAAATTGAACAAGAAACAGGGCTAACTATCGCACAAATTCGCGATATTTGTGATGCGGTTTCACAAGGGGAATTAAAAGCTCGCCGTGCGAAAAAAGAAATGGTTGAGGCGAACTTGCGTTTGGTG
This sequence comes from Avibacterium paragallinarum, assembly GCF_900450705.1. Taxonomy (GTDB): domain Bacteria; phylum Pseudomonadota; class Gammaproteobacteria; order Enterobacterales; family Pasteurellaceae; genus Avibacterium; species Avibacterium paragallinarum. Next base: position 1,642,637 of record NZ_UGHK01000002.1, on the reverse strand, counting down.
ATTTCTATTGCGAAAAAATATACCAACCGCGGTTTGCAATTCTTAGATTTGATCCAAGAAGGGAATATTGGATTGATGAAAGCGGTGGATAAATTTGAATATCGCCGTGGATATAAATTCTCCACCTATGCCACTTGGTGGATTCGTCAAGCAATTACCCGTTCAATTGCCGACCAAGCAAGAACCATTCGTATCCCAGTGCATATGATTGAAACGATTAATAAGTTGAATCGTATTTCTCGTCAAATGTTGCAAGAAATGGGACGCGAAGCCTCGCCTGAAGAGCTGGCGGAAAGAATGGGAATGCCTGAGGAAAAAATCCGTAAAGTCCTCAAAATCGCCAAAGAGCCGATTTCAATGGAAACCCCAATCGGTGATGACGACGATTCCCATTTAGGCGATTTTATTGAAGATAACACCCTTGAATTACCGTTAGATTCAGCTACGGTACAAAGCCTAAAAGCGGCTACCCACGAAGTCCTAGAAGGTTTAACCCCACGCGAGGCGAAGGTGCTAAGAATGCGTTTTGGGATTGATATGAACACCGACCATACACTTGAAGAGGTAGGTAAACAATTTGATGTAACTCGTGAACGTATCCGTCAAATTGAAGCTAAAGCTTTGCGTAAATTACGCCACCCAAGTCGCTCAGAAACCCTGCGGAGTTTCTTAGACGAATAGTTATCATAAAAAAGCTCGGTTAAATGATCGGGCTTTTTTGTTCAAATTTAAATCGTATAAATTTACTAATTCTAGACTTTGTAAATTTATTTCACTATAATCAACTTCGTTTTAGCCCCCATAGCTCAGCGGTCAGAGCAGACGACTCATAATCGTTTGGTCGCTGGTTCAATCCCAGCTGGGGGCACCACTTTTCCACTTAGTTAGTTTTCAAATTTTACTCACCTTAGTATTTTTTTAAAAATAGCATTTCTCTCAAAATAAATAGCTGATATTTGTTGCTAGGTATATTTCTTTCCAATGATGTTTACCGAAATGGTATGCTGTTCTTAATTGAATATTCCAATGTTTTGAAGGACTATTTGTTAACATTAATGCGAATTCTTTAGTATTTTTTCCACCTGCAATTTTATAATTTTTATTTTCTGAAGTAAGGTATGAATTATTAAACTTGTGAAACCAGTTAAATTCTAAATATGATTGAAGATTTAATGTTTGAATGACGTAGTTTAATTTTATACCTAATCTATTTTTTAGCTGATTTTTATGTTTTATCTCTTTTATCCATAAAGGCATCTTTAAATGAGAGTAAATCAGTTGCTCCTCTATTTGAATATTTAGTGCATTATTTAAGATAGGGTAATGAATTCCATATTCTAGAGAAAATTGTATATTTTTGCTTTTATAGTGAGTATTTTCCTCATTAGTAGAAAGCTTATGAGTAAATTGATTCATCACTAAGTAACTATCAAAATAGTGATTTTCTTTCAAATAATTGGCATATAAACCTAATCCAAGTCCAGTAGTTTTTATAGTTGTAATAGTTTCATTAAATACTTTACTTTTTTGTGAGCCTATATTCAAAATCAATCCAAAATTTATACCATAATTTTTTCCGTTATAGTGGAGTAATTGATTGGCCATTTGTAAAGTATTTTTGTTCGTATTAATATGTCCTTCGGCTTGCTCAATAGAGTAATGTCCTTGCTTATTTGTATACATTACCCGAAATTTCTGTTTGGGTGTATTAATTAGAGAAAGATAACGATCCGAGAATTTGAAAAAGAATAGATTCTGATTTGCATCTAAATTAGCAAGATGACTAAGTATATGGGCTGGTATTATGCTGTCTTGAATCAAATACCAATTATTCCCCGTATTTTCATTAACTAATTTAAGGCGGTATTTATTTTTCCTACACGGAGAAAGATAGAAACTATCATTTGTTGACTTACTTGTTTGAATGAGTTTTAAAGGGGATTTTAAGGTAGAGTTTGGTGGTGTCTTTAAAATAATACTTGTTGTTCCGCGAGCGTCTCCTCGAATAATCATTCGACTTTGATCTGTATAATTGATGATAGGAATATCTATTTCGATGTTTCCATTTTCACCCGTATAATGCCCACTGATTTCAAGAGCGGAATTGTTATTAAGTTCAGATTGTTTTAGAACTAATGTTCCTTGGTTAATTAAATTTCCTTCTAAGGTAGTATTTCTATAAGTAATCAAGTTTGCTGATGAATGAACAGTGATATCTTTAAATTGCCAATTTTTTGCGGTTAATTCCCAGCTTCCATAAATATCTAAATATTCAAAGTTATTATATTTATCAGAAGATAACACTTTGTTTTGATCAAATAATATTAATCGGGAACTATCGCTTTGAATATTAATATTTCCTGTTATTTCATTTTCATCACTTAACAGTATAGTGATAGTAGAAGCGGTTGCACTTAGGTTTCCCTCGAGTTTTCCTTTTTGTAAGTCGATATTCGAAACTCCCTGTGAGGTTAGGATAACGTCACTTTTGATTTTGCCGATATTTTTAAAATCTAACTTATTCTGAGCTATTATATTGATATTTTGACCGGATATATTCCCTTTATTCTCAAATTTAATATTCTCACCCCTTAAATTTAATGCGGTAGCTTTGCCAATAATTTCTCCTCCTTCTAAATTTAGAAAAATCATATTTTTTGCTGACTGTGCATAGATTGCTCCGTTGAAATTATGGCTTTCGATATGCCCACTATTGTTAAAGATGACTGTGTCAGATGCCAAGATATTTATTGGTGCAGGGGAATGTTCGGTATTGATAATTTGGCCTGTATTCTGCAAAAAGAAATTACTACTTCTGCTCCAAATACCATATTCATTATAATGTGTACCTTTATTTAATAATGTCCCCATATTTTCAATATATACTAAGCCAGTGGTAGGCTTCCAAAAACCAGAAAAAATATTCGAGCGGCTTGATAAATGTCCAGAGTTTCTGATGCGTATGTTTTTTATGGGGGCATTCGAATAGATAATGTACTCTCTATGATCAATGGTGGCTGAGTTAGTATAGCTTGTACTTTTATCAGCTACTGTTCCAGCTCGTTTAGGAGAATCTACCGTGCTAATGATTTCTTGATCATAATGAATAGCATTTTCCATTCTTTTGAGTTCTTGTATTTTTTCAAGAATTTCTTCATCAAGCGAAGAGGCATGCAGTGAGTAAGGCGTTAACAAGAGTAAGCTTAGAGAAATAGCAAGAGAAGCATAGAAAATAAATTTATCTTGAATGTACATAATGATATCTCCTTAAGATAATTTCAATAATTACCAATTTGGAGGTATTGCATTGGTATATGATGAATTTAGCATTCAATTCAATTCAATTCAATTTAATTCAATTGGCTATTTCTAGAACAATAGTCGTTTAAGTTTAAAATAAAACAAGGGGAATTTACATACGGTATTGAAGTAATCCAGCGTTATTGCTATTTATTGTGAGATTGCCTTGTTTTATTTTAAACTTAAACGACTATAGTTGATCATAAAACAATCAATGAATTGTAGGTAGGTAGGATAAATAGAGAAGGGTACAAAGCTTGAGCAAGAAAAACCGCCTTGGCTTTAACTAACCTAAGGCGGTTTAGAAAATTAACGTAACCCTAGCTCAAAGATCAATGATTCAGCTTGGCAGCTAAAGGTGAAATCAGCAGTGAGGAGGAAGCCCTGTTCTACAGGTGTAATTTGAGACTGAATTTCACAAGGCTCTGTTGCCGCATTTTGGGCTTTTTCGCTAAATTGTGCTAAAGCAGTTTGTGCTTCTGCTTCTGTGGCATAAACACGTTCAACGTGGCTGGTGCAGTTGCTGTTGTCGATAATGGTGCCAACATCAAAGGTGTTGCAGCCTACGCATTCTACGGGATTCTCTTTTTTCATTTTATGACTCCTATTTTTTATAAATGGAAAAAGTGCGAAATTTTACACCGCACTTTATTTTATGCAAAAAGAGCGATAGGCAGCCCCATCGCTCGTCATATTAATTATACATCATAAGTGGTTGATGCAGTGTTACCGCCGCGTCCTGTCCAGTTTGTATGGAAGAACTCACCGCGTGGTTTGTCTTTGCGTTCATAAGTGTGTGCACCGAAGTAATCACGCTGTGCTTGTAGCAAGTTGGCTGGTAAGTCAGCGGAAGTGTAACCATCTAAGAAAGTGATTGCAGATGCCATACAAGGCATTGGGATACCCACTTCGATAGATTTTGCGACCACTTTACGCCAGTCGCCTAAAGCATTTTCTAAGATGTTTTTGAAGTATGGATCTGAGCCTAAGAAAATCAGATCTGTGTTGGCTTCATAGGCATCACGAATATTACCTAAGAAACGGCTACGAATGATACAACCTTCACGCCATAATAAGGCCGTTGCGCCGTAGTTAATGTTCCAACCGAAGTTTTCTGAGGCCTCACGGATCAGCATAAAGCCTTGTGCGTATGAAATAATTTTTGATGCAAGCAGGGCTTTGCGTACCGCTTCGATCCAAACTTGTTTATCGCCTTCCACTGGTTGAATGGTTTTGTGGAATAATTTTGCTGCGGCAACACGTTGATCTTTAAATGAAGACACGCAACGGGCAAACACAGATTCGGTGATTAAGGTTAATGGAATACCAAAATCAAGAGCGTTGATCCCCGTCCATTTACCTGTGCCTTTTTGTCCTGCGGTGTCTAAGATTTTTTCTACTAATGGCTCGCCATCGGCATCTTTATAACCAAGAATATCGGTGGTGATGTCGATTAAATAGCTATCCAGCTCGGTTTTTTTCCATTCAGCGAAGATTTTTTGCATTTCGTCATAGCTTAAGCCTAAGCCGTCTTTTAAGAATTGATAGGCTTCGCAGATAAGTTGCATATCGCCGTATTCAATGCCGTTATGCACCATTTTCACGAAATGGCCCGCACCTTCTTGACCAACCCAATCACAGCAAGGTTCGCCTTTGTCTGTTTTGGCAGAGATCGCTTGTAGGATAGGTTTTACATAAGGCCAAGCTTCTGCGTTACCGCCTGGCATAATAGAAGGCCCGTGGCGCGCGCCTTCTTCACCGCCAGATACGCCAGCACCCACAAAGCGAATGCCTTTTTCCGCTAATTCTTCCACGCGACGGTTGGTGTCTGGATAGTTTGAGTTGCCGCCATCAATGATGATGTCGCCCTCTTCTAAATAAGGCAGTAAGGCGTTGATGAATTGATCCACCACTTCGCCCGCGCGCACCATTAGCATAACTTTGCGAGGTTTTTCTAATTTGTTTGCCAGATCTTCTAAGGAATAAGCACCGATAATATTTGTGCCTTTCGCTGGCCCTTCTAAGAACTCGTCCACTTTTGATGTGGTACGGTTATACGCCACCACTTTAAAGCCGTGGTCGTTCATATTTAAAATTAAGTTTTGTCCCATTACCGCTAAACCGATAACGCCGATATCGCCTTTTTGACTCATAACTTTACTTTCTCCTGTTTCGTTATAATCTGTTGCTTTGCCTTTTTAGGCTAGGTTGATGAAATCTGTTGTTGAATCACAACAGATTTCTGCAAAATAATTTGCTGAAATTCTGCTGATGTTGCCGCCCAATCCACAATATCCACTTGCCAAGGTAAATCACTTTCTGAAAACGCATTTTCGACTTCGCATAGCGTTCTTAAAGAAAGGGGCTGTGTTGTCATTACCACCAAATCAAGATCTGAAAAAGGGCGAGCCGTGCCTTTTACTCTTGAGCCAAAAGCACGCACTTCATATTCACCCAAATAAGTGCGGAGGATTTTTTCCACAATTTCAAGATGTTGGGGTTGAATATCAATCATCGTTATTACGCTGTTGTAATTGGCTAAGCAAGTTTCTGGCAGAAGCTAGAAAGCCGATCATTTGCTCATAAATTTCCTGAGCCTTATTTTGATCATAAGTGTGCGAGGTGATGTTTCGCATTTTACGATAGAGCAGCCAATCTTCCACTTGCTCAATCAAGCCTGCTTTGGCACTCAAACGCAAAATATCACGGAAATCTGCACTGTCAATTTCATCGGGAGCTTCGGCAATCAGCTTTAATTGGCGTTTCATCATCTTAATGCTTAGCTCATAAACAAATTCAAATTTTTGAATACAGCCCGCGATAAGGGTGTCTTGCACAATGTTTTCTTGTGCTGCGAACCATTGTTTATCCGCCAGTTTGGCTAAGGTCATTTCAAGTGAGTGAAACGCTTTTTCTAACGCTGAGAGATCAAGTTGCTCCATTTGTTTTCCCAATAAAAATTTCCTAAAAAATCACCGCACTTTATATCTTACAACAACTTCGCAGCGTCTTTATCCAAATACCATTCCGTTACGCCATTTTTTGCTTTGATTTTCGCCGCGGGGTAAGGCAGATTTTCCGCAGGGGTACTTTGGATTTCTTTTAAAATTTCCGCTTTTGCCGCACCGGTTACCAAATAGGTAATGCGTTTAGCTTGCTCAAGTAATTTAGCCGTTTTGGAAATTCGCACTTGTCCTGTTTCTGGGTGTTTGGCAATCACCGCTAAATTCTCGTCATCAAAATTGGTTTGATGTGGGAATAATGAGGCGGTATGCCCGTCTGCCCCCATTCCTAAAATAATCCAATCAAACTCGCCGTTCGGCACGACTTCTGCCAGTTCATTTTGGAAGCGCACGAGTTCCTGCTCCACAGGGGCTTCCCCACGAATGCGGTGAATGTTTTCCGCAGGAATAGCAATATGATCGAACAATAACTTTTGCACTTCGCCATAGTTGCTTTCAGGCTCAGAGGGATCAACCATTCGATCATCGCCCCACCAAAAATGCAGGTTTTGCCATTGAATGGCTTGGTTGTATGGGGCTGCTGCCAAGGTTTTAAACAAGAGTTTTGGCGTGCTGCCGCCTGAAAGGGAAATATGCACGGGGCGACCCTCAAGGCTGTATTGTTTAAGCTCGTCAGCGATTTTTTCTACCGCACATTGTGCATTGTCAAAAATAACGGTGTTCATTGTATTCTCCAAAATTTTCCCACTGCTCCCCGCCACGAAGAGCAATGGGAGTAATGATGAGAAACGGGGTTAAACTTTTTTCTTCATTAAACCGCTCGGTTTACGCCAAACTCGTCCTGTGCGGGCAATGAGTTTGTCTGCTTCTGTCGGCCCCCAAGTTCCCGCTTCGTATTCATAAATACGACCGCGTTCTGCTTTGTAATCTAAAATTGGCTGCACAAATTTCCAGCAGGCGTGTACGGTGTCCGTACGCGCAAAGAGGGTGGCATCACCTTTCATTGCGTCTAGCAACAAGCGATCGTACGCACTTAATAAACTTGGTTGAGCCAAATCTGCGTAGCGGAAATCCATTGACACTTCTTTGGCTTCAAAGCCTGCACCCGGTTTTTTCAAACCGAATCGCATTGAAATGCCCTCGTCAGGCTGAATGCGGATAATTAATTTATTTTCAGGTGCGTTTTGGCTAAACACCGGGTGTGGCGTGGTTTTGAAATGGATCACCACTTCCGTAACTCGTGCAGGCAAGCGTTTTCCGCTACGAACATAAAACGGCACACCTGCCCAACGCCAGTTGTCGATTTCGCAACGCAACGCCAAATAGGTTTCGGTGGTAGAATCAGGCGGCACGCCTTTTTCTTCAAGGTAGCCTTTCACTTCTTTGCCATCAATAAAACCACGGGTGTATTGACCTAGCACTAAGTTATTTTTCACATCTTCTTCGCTTAATGGGTGTAGGCAGTGCAACACTTTCGCCACTTCATCACGCATAGAATCCGCATTAATAATCGCAGGGGGTTCCATTGCAATCATCGCCAACACTTGCAAGAGGTGGTTTTGGAACATATCACGCATCGCACCAGAGCCATCATAATAGCCACCACGTTCTTCCACGCCGAGTTGCTCCGCCCCAGTGATTTCCACATAATCAATAAAATTGCGGTTCCATAACGGTTCAAACAAGCCATTAGAAAAACGCAATACGAGCAAATTTTGCACCGTTTCTTTGCCGAGATAATGGTCGATACGGTAAATTTGATGCTCTTCAAAGAAGCGGTGAATTTGAATATCTAAGGTTTTCGCGGTTTTGATGTCGTAACCAAATGGTTTTTCTACGATCAAACGTTTCCAGCCGTATTCTTCCGTATTCAGCCCGTGAGCGGCAAGGCATTCAGGGATCACGCCATATAAACTTGGCGGGGTGGACATATAATAAAGCGTGTTGCCAGCGGTTTGATATTTATCGTGTAATTCATCAAGGCGTGGCACGAGTTTGCCGTAGTCGGCAGCGTCAGAGGTGTTTAAGGCTTGATAGTAAAGATGGCTACAAAATTCATCAAGTTGCTCACCGCTTGCTTTTTCGCTTTTGACTAGTGCTTGACGCATTTTTTCGCGAAATTCTTCGTCTGTCATCACCGTTCTTGCCACCCCAAGCACGGAAAAATGTTGGTCTAAACGGCCTAATTTATACAAATTGTAAAGGGCGGGGATTAATTTGCGGTGCGTGAGATCGCCCGATGCCCCAAAAATCACGATACAATTTCGTTCTGCATTCAGATTATTCATAATGTTCCTACATCTGTTAAAAATTGTTGCTCAATAATATGCCTAAATAGGCGAAATTACCAATAGTTCTGATTAATTAAATTGAAAGACATCGTGCCAGTTTCGCTGACGATTTGCCACCATCACGAAATCAGGATTGACTAAGGTTTCCCGCTGATTATAAGTGAGTGGCTGGAAATGGCGATCAAAAATACCACCGCCCATTTCCGCTAAAATAATTTCTGCCGCTGCCGTATCCCACTCGCCTGTTTCGCCTAACCGAACGTAACAATCCGCCGATCCCTCCGCCACTAACGCACTTTTAATCCCGCTTGAGCCGATGATATGGAAATCATAAGAAAAAACAGGGTTCAAAACAGACCGTACTTTCTTCGCAGCCGAGTGTGAACCAACAGCAATGCGGATCGGCTGTGTAAAATCAAGGGCTTGCGGTAAAAGTGCGGTGGTTTTATGCGAGGTTTTTTTATACGCTCCGCCACCTTGCGTCGCGTAATACGTGCTTTGCGATTGCGGGGAATGAATCACCCCAAGCACAGGGCGGTTGTGATGCACCAAGGCAATCAACACCGAAAAATTGTCCGTGCGATTAAGAAATTGCTGCGTGCCGTCCAACGGATCAACCAGCCAATAAGTCTGCCATTGTTGACGTTCAGCAAAAGTCATCTTGCAACTTTCTTCTGACAACACGGGAAGCCGAGGGGTAAGTGTGGTCAGTTTTTCGATCAAAAATTGGCTCACAAACAAATCTGCTTCCGTTACGGGCGTATTGTCCGCCTTGAGTTCCGACTGAAGATTTTTGCTATAAAAATGATTGAGGTGATCGCCTGCCTGTTCGGCAAGCATTAATACCGATTGCAACAAAGAAGAATGAAGTAACACAACAGCGACCTAAACAATGAAACCATAGGGAGAGTATAACAAAGGGGCTAGCAAAGGGCAAAAGTGGGGGAGGGCAGTCTATAGTGGCTTGACCTTATGATGGCGGCGTATGTGATACGCCCCAGCAGTTGGTTGAATAATTCTTGTTTTATAAAAATAAAAAAAATAGTGCGGTGCTTTTTAACGCTATTTTTTCTTAATTTTCTCAATACAAAAATAACGGTAAAAAACACCGCACTTTCGTTTTACTTTCAACATTCAAAGTGCGGTGGGATTTTTATGTATTTTTCGCACGTAGGACGCGCAGGGCGTAGATGATCACGCCGAGAATGAAAACGGCTAATCCGAGCCATTCTGCGGTGCTGTCCCAGTTTTCTAATGAAAGTGCAAGCGGTGCATCTGAACCGCCAGAAGTAACAGAAGCGGCGATGATAAAGGCGAGAATCACGCCAATTAAGCTTTCCCCCACAATCAAACCTGCGGCGAATAAGGTGCCGTAGCGTTCTGCTTTTTTCTTCACATCATTAAGATTTTTACCGTTGCGTTGTGCATAAGCCATTAAGTGTCGGTTGATAAACCAAGCTAGCACCGCACCAATGACGATAGGCATATTTACAACTGGAGGTAAATAAATCCCCATTCCTACAGCGAGGGCAGGCAGGGCAAAGCGATTTTGGCTGGCTTTTTTCAATAGCGTATCAATGATGATGAGGGCTAAGCCTAATCCGATCCCCATAAAGATATAACGCCATTCTAAATTGCTCGAGAAAATGCCCGTTGCGATGGTAGTCATTAAAGTGGCTTGTGGGGCGGAAAGGGCTTGGCTTGGATCCATATCCGCACGTGGTAATGCCCCTGTGAAGCCGTAGGCGTGGTAGAGAATTTCTAGCACGGGGGCGATGACGAACGCACCTACCACACAGCCGATAATTAATGCCACTTGTTGACGCCAAGGGGTGGCTTGCACCAACAACCCAGTTTTGAGATCTTGCAGGTTGTCGTTAGAAATCGCCGCAGTGGTGATGACGATTGAGCCAGTAAAAATGGTCAATGCAGTGAGAAATTTCATTCCCTCTGGCGAGTCGATTAAGCCCGTCATTTTACCGAGTAAGAATAAGGTGAGGGAAGTGATGACCACGGAAATAATCCCAATACCTGAGATTGGGCTAGATGATGATCCCACAAGCCCTGCCATATAACCACAGGCTGCGGCAACGAAAAAGCCGATAAACACCGCTAAGAAGGTACACACAATAACAAATAATAAGGCATATTCTGTGGCAATCGGTGCTTGTGCAATGAAGTGGTGAAGTGCCACCATAATCAAGGCGATTGCGGCGATTGTAATATAAATCATTGATTTAGGGGATAAATCAAGTTGTGTGCGATCATTGGTTTGTGCGGAAGGATCTTTTAACGCACGGAAAGATTGTGCCATTCCTTGGATCATCGGTTTCATTAACACCAGCAATGTCCAAATTGCCGCAATGCCGATGGTTCCCACACCTATAAAACGCACTTTGCTTTTCCAAATACCCATCGCATAGCCCACCATATCCGCGTCCACAGGCATTGATGAGGTGCTGGTGAAATAAGGTACAGCAACGCCCCAAGTGAGGAAAATTCCCACTAAAATGGCGATACCGCCCACAATTCCTACTAAATAACCAGCACCTAATAAGGCGAGGGAGAAGCCCATAGGCACTTGGAAAACGGCATTTCCCCCTTTAAACCACAGACTTGCACCATCGGCAATCAAGCGTAATCCATTGGTAGCAAAGCTCACCACGGCGGCAATTACACCACCTGCTGCGATCTCTTTAATGCCGCTATCGCCTTTTCCTTCTTCGTGGTTGCCCGCTTTGAGAATTTCTGCAGCGGCAACGCCTTCTGGATAAGGTAAATCACTTTTCGCCACCATCACTTGGCGTAATGGCACGGTGAAAATCACCCCTAAAATCCCCCCAGCAGCACAAATTAATAAGGTTTGCCAGAAAGGGAAATCTTGCCAATATCCCATCATCAACAATCCTGGGATGACGAAAATCACTGAAGAAAGCGTACCTGCAGCTGAGGCTTGGGTTTGTACCATATTATTTTCTAAGATATTTGAACCTGAAAACATTTTCAGCACCGCCATTGATATTACTGCGGCAGGGATTGATGAGGCGAACGTCAGCCCCACTTTTAGCCCAAGATAAACATTTGATGCGGTGAAAATCACCGTAATTAACGCCCCTAAGAACATTCCGCGAAAGGTTAGCTCTTTTAAACTGGGCGAATTTGGCATTGGTGTTTGCATAATTTTCCTCAATTTAGTTATGAAAATGTTTTATTCTATCTGAATTTTATTAGTTCGGATCAAATTTTTGTCTAAATCTTGTCTTATGGCATAAAATACGGAAAAAACACCGCACTTTAAAAATAAGGGGAAAAGCAAAATGGCAAAAAATTCTGCAAAGCAACGGGATAATCAAGAAGATAACGAGGTTCGTTTAGACAAATGGCTGTGGGCGGCACGTTTTTATAAAACTCGCACCATTGCGAAAGAAATGATTGACGGCGGTAAGGTGCATTATAACAATCAGCGTACCAAGCCGAATAAAACCGTGGAAGTGGGGGCATTGATTAAATTACGCCAAGGCAATGAGGAAAAAGAAGTGCAAGTGCTTGCCCTTTCCAACCAACGCCGAGGCGCACCAGAAGCGCAACTGTTGTATCAAGAAACGGCGCAAAGTGTGGAGAAACGAGAAAAGTTAGCACTGGCGCGTAAAAACAATGCCCTTTCAATGCCAAATCCTGAACGCCGTCCAAATAAAAAAGAGCGGCGAGATTTGCTTAAGTTTAGGGGCTGTCCTAGATAACAACTAAAAAATCTATTTAGGTTAGAATGAACCAATGAGAAAAAGTCGTCTAAGTCAGCACAAACAAAATAAACTCATTGAGCTATTTGTTGCAGGTGTTACTGCAAGGACAGCAGCAGAGTTAGTCAATGTAAACAAAACGACTGCCGCATATTACTTTCATCGTTTACGCCAACTCATCTATCAAAACAGCCTTCACTTAGAGATGTTTGAAGGTGAAATTGAAGCCGATGAAAGTTATTTTGGCGGTGCTCGCAAAGGCAAACGTGGTCGTGGTGCGGCAGGGAAAATTGCGGTATTCGGGCTTCTCAAGCGCAATGGCAAGGTTTATACCGTTGCGGTTCCAAATACGCAATCTGCCACCTTGTTACCCATTATTCGGGAGCAGGTAAAGCCTGATAGTATTGTTTACACCGATAATTATCGTAGTTATGACGTGCTTGATGTGAGTGAATTTAGTCATTTTCGTATCAATCACAGCACACATTTTGCTGAAAATCATAACCACATTAACGGAATTGAGAATTTTTGAAGCCAAGCAAAACGCCATTTACGCAAATTTAATGGTATCCCAAAAGCGCATTTTGAGCTTTATTTAAAGGAATGTGAATGGCGTTTTAATTACAGCAACATAAAAAGTCAAATTTCTATTTTAAAACAATTGGTTAAAGGGAGTTTAGTCTAGTTATCTAGGACAGCCCCTAAGTTTAAATATCAGGATTGATCTTGTGATCGGCAAAATCGTCCCAATATTAAGCCCATTGCCAAGTTGAGTGTGAGCATCGTGGGGAGCATATTCCTAAAGGTGAAATCTATTCTTTTCTTAATGCACTCAGCAAATGGTACAACCTAAAGATTTATTGAGGACAAAATGACATATCAAGCAGACAACGACAAACTTTACCGTTATCTATTTAAAAACCGTGCTGTACGCGGTGAATGGGTACGCTTAAACCAAAGTTTTAAAGACACCTTAAACACTCATCATTATCCGAAAGTGGTGCAAAATTTATTGGGCGAAATGATGGTGGCGACCAGTCTTTTAACCGCAACGCTAAAATTTAACGGCAGCATTACCGTGCAAATTCAAGGGGACGGCCCGCTCTCTTTGGCTTTAGTGAATGGTTCAGACGATCAAAAAATGCGTGCGTTGGCACGTTTGCAAGGCGAAGTGCGTGATGAAATGAGCCTAAGCGAGCTTATCGGCAAAGGCGTGTTGGTCATCACCATTACACCTAATGAGGGTGAACGTTATCAAGGGGTTATCAGCCTTGACAAGCCGACAATCACGGAATGTTTAGAAGATTATTTTGTGCGTTCAGAGCAGTTGCAAACCCAGCTTATTATCCGTACTGGTGAATTTAATGGTGAGCCTGTAGCAGCGGGAATGTTATTGCAAGTGATGCCTGATGGCGTGGGCGAAGAGGGGGATTTTGAACACCTTGCTACCCTCACCGCTACCGTGAAAGACGAGGAAATTTTCGGGCTAACTGCGGAAGAAATGCTTTATCGTTTATATCACGAAGAAACCGTAGAAATTTACCCTGCTCAGCAAGTTAGCTTTTTCTGTGGCTGCTCACCAGAGCGTTCGGGCGGGGCATTATTGCTCTTGCCAGAGGCAGAAATTGACGAAATCCTCGCTGAACACAACGGCAGCATTGATATGCAATGCGAATGTTGTGGAACGCATTATTTCTTTAATAAAGAAGCCATTGAAAAATTGCGAAATGTAGCGGAATAAGACGGTGGAATAAGGAAAAAAGCACGAATTGGGTTCGTGCTTTTTCTTTTTTACAAACAAACATCACCGCGGATAATAATCCTTGAGGGCTTTTCATTTGATGACAGCGTTCGCATTGCAAGCTGGATTGCCTGATAGGCGATTTCATAGAGATTGTGCGAAATGCAAGGAATATGAAAACCAAAGACTTCCGCGTAAGGCACATTATCAATGCTAAAAAGATCGAAATCTTTTTTGAAAACTAATTGTTTTTCAATACAGGCTTTTAAGATCCCGAGTGAAATTTGGTTGTTTAAGCCTAAAAAAGCTAAAGGGCGGTGGTTTTTTTCTAAATAATTTTTGGCGACGGTATAGGCTTCGTCCATAAAAAAATCGGCGTGCGACAGGCTTAATTTTTTATCGGCGGATAAGGTGGAGATGAAGCCCGAAATTCGCTCCGAAGACACTCTTGATGAGGCAGGCCCTGCAATGACGACAATATCCTCATAGGCACTTTGGTTAAAATAATTTGCGGCTTCTACACCACAATGGAGGTTGTCGATATAAATGCCGTTGTATTTTCCATCGCCAATTTCGCGATCTAATAGGATCACGGGAATATTGAGTTCGTCAAGTTGTTGCAAGTAGCTTGGCTGATAATGACGATCGGAGGAAATGGTTGATAAAATAATGGCATCTGCCCCATATTCGATCAATTTTTGGATCGATTGTTGCTCAATTTGAGCCGATTCATAGGAATCAAACATCAAAATATCATAGTTCAATTCTACGGAAATTTTCGTCATTAACTGGGCTAAACGACCAAAAAAGGGATTTTGCATATTGGGATTGATGATCCCAATGAGTTTATTGTGTTTACGCACATTGTTACTGTGCGGGGAAAAATACCCCATTTTTTGTGCAGCACTCAGGATTTTGTTTCTTGTTTCAGGTTTTACTTTGCTTGGATTAGACAAGGTGCGTGAAACCGTGATCTTGCTTACCCCGCAAGCCAAGGCGATATGCTCTAATTTAACCTTTTTATGATTTGTTGCCATTAACTTATTCTAATAACCTCTGGATCGGTGAAAATATCAAATTCATCACGGCTTTCACTTGAATATTCCGCAATAATTGCACCTTGATCACCCGCTTGAAACCAATGTTTGGTATTCGGTGGAATGGTGAATTGATCGCCTGCTTTTAAGATTAAGCCTTGCTTTGCAGTGTACCATTTTTTTCGATGTTCTGGCGGCAAAATTTGTTTGCAAAGTGCGGTCAGATTTTGAGGCATATTTTGTTGAGCTTCGACGAATAAATACACTTCACCGAATAAACAACGGAATGTTTCTTGCTTACCGATGCTGCCTTCAAAAGGCGGGTGGCGGTGTTCAGGGCAGTTTTGCTGAGGGAAAAGCACCAATAATTTAGCACAATAACGCACGTTATTGACTAAGGTGATAAGCTGTAAGCCAATTTTCTCCCACTCATTCAAAGCAAAATCGGTAACCTCAACATTTGCCCTATCCTTTTCTGATAACGCAATATGTTGTGCTTGTAAAAATGCAATGGTGCGTTCTTGTGCTTTTTGTTTTTCATATTGATTCATCATTTTCTCCCTCGCGGTGCGTTGCTGATCTCATTGTTACTATAGCGAATTTCTGCCAAAAATTTTTTGTGAATGTTTAGATTTGTGAGATCGATCACGTACAAAATCATTTTTATGATATATCATTTCATTAAATGATAATAAATTATCATAAAAAGATAATCTTTATGTCATCTTTTCCTTAACCCAACCTTAATCAATCTTAAAAAGGAGCATAGAAATGAAAGCACTCTACTTAGATAACGGCAAATTAGCTATTCGTGATAAAAATGATGATCTTGTTTTAGGTGATGATGATGTGGAAATCAAGATCCATACGGTGGGGATTTGTGGGAGTGATGTACATTATTACCAGCACGGTCGCATCGGGCCTTTTGTGGTGAAAGCATCAATGGTGCTAGGACATGAAGCGTCAGGCATTGTTACGGCGATAGGAAAAAACGTTCGTCATTTACGCATTGGCGATCGCGTTTGTATGGAACTGGGCATTCCGAATTTGGCTTCTCATCAATCCCGTTCGGGGTTTTATAACTTAGATCCTGAAGTACGTTTTTGGGCGACACCGCCAGTTGATGGTTGCCTTTGTGAAAAAGTGATCCACCCCGCTGCCTTTACGTTCAAGCTGCCTGATAACGTGAGTTTCCGCGAGGGGGCGATGGTTGAGCCACTGGCGATTGGAATGCAATCTGCCACGAAAGCAGGCATTAAACCAGGGGATATTGCCTTAGTGATCGGGGCTGGAACGATCGGCGTGCTGACCGCATTATCTGCCTTAGCGGGGGGCTGTGCTGAAGTCATTATTTGTGATGTGGTTGATGAAAAACTTCAAGTTGCCAAACATTATCAAAGGCTGCACCCAGTGAATAGCCGAACAGGGGATTTACTGGTGAAAGTGAATGAGCTAACCAATGAAATGGGGGTTGATGTGTTGTTTGAATGTAGTGGTGCGGCAGCAGCGATTGCGGAATTAACACAGTATATGGCACCAGGTGCAACAGCGGTTTTGGTAGGAATGCCAATTACCCCTGCCCCAATAGACATTGTTTCCGCTCAAGCGAAAGAGATCACGTTTAAAACGATTTTCCGCTACGTCAATATGTATCCCCGTACTATTCGGCTTCTTGCTTCGGGAAAATTGGATCTCACGCCGTTGATCTCCGCAGTGTATAAATTCCCTCAATCCATTGAAGCCTTTGAGCGAGCAGCGTCGGCGAATCCAAATGACATCAAATTAATGATCGAAATGGAGTAACACAATGGCAATTTACGCAGGCATTGATTGTGGAACACAAAGCACGAAAGTGCTGCTCATTGATACGGAGAAAGGTTGCATTTTGGCAGAAGGAAATGCACCGCATCATCTCATCAGTGAAGCAACAGGTAAGCGAGAGCAACAGCCGCAATGGTGGATTGATGCCTTAGTCATCGCATTCAAGCAAGCGATAGCAAAGTGCGGTATTAATTCACAGCAAATTTCGGGTATGAGTGTTTCTGGGCAACAGCACGGCTTCGTGCCGTTGGATAGGGCGGGTAAGGGGCTACACCCCGCAAAACTTTGGTGTGATACGGAAACTGTGCAAGAAAATCAAGAACTCGTGCGGCAGCTTGGCGGCGAAAAGGCTTGCTTGGAGGCGATTGGCTTGAATTTGGCAACGGGTTACATGGCATCAAAAATTTTGTGGTTTAAAAAATACTATCCTGAGTTATATCAACAACTTGCCTGCGTATTATTACCACACAACTATATTAATTATTGGCTTACAGGCATTCAAAAAATGGAGTTCGGCGATGCCTCGGGAACGGGATTATTCGATATTGTTGAACGCCGTTGGAATACGCAGATCCTTAATCGGATTGATGACTCGGGGATTTTGCAACGGGCTTTACCGCCACTCAGTGAAAACACGCCTATTTTAGGCGTAGTTACCCCCGAAGTGGCGAAATTGCTTGATTTATCCCCCTCGACATTTGTCGCTAATGGCAGTGGGGACAATATGATGAGTGCGATCGGCACAGGCAATATTCAAGCGGGCATTATTACAATGAGTTTAGGCACATCGGGAACACTTTTTGCTTATTCGGACACGCCAATTCGCCCCGCATCAAAACTCATTGCCAATTTCTGTTCAGCAAATGGCGGGTGGCTGCCGTTGATTTGTACGATGAATATCACCTCTGCCACAAGCCATATTCAAAAGTGTTTGAAGCAAGATTTAACCTTGTTTAATCAGGCTTTAGCAAAAAGTGAGATCGGGGCGAATGGCATTGTGATTTTGCCTTTCTTCAACGGGGAACGCGTGCCAGATTTGCCCCAAGCGAAAGCCAGTATCCATAATTTAGATAGTTCAAATTTCACTGATGAAAATTTGTGCCGAGCGATTGTTGAAAGTGCAACCTATACATTGCGTTATGGCTTGGATTTATTCCGCCAAGCGGGGATACAGCCTCGTCAAATTCGCCTGATCGGTGGGGGAGCGAAAAGCCATCATTGGCGGCAGATTGTGGCTGATGTAACAAATTGCGAGGTGATTACCTTAAAACATCAAGAAGCTGCTGCATTAGGGGCCGCAATTCAAGCGGCTTGGGCGGAGCGGGCAACACAGCTATCTAAAGCAGAGGCGGACGCAGCTCTTCGCTCATTGTGTGAGCAATTTGTTGTGCTTGAAGAAGAAAATACGCATTTCCCACAGCCTGAAAATGTGCGGCACTATGCCAAGTTCTATCAAGATTACCTTGATGTGTTAAATAAAATGTATGCGGAGGCTTGATGATGGCAGAGCAAAATCTTTTAGAAGTCAAAGGGTTAAAAAAAGCGTTTGGTGATGTCATCGCCTTAAAAGACGCGAGGTTTACACTGAAAAAGGGCTCAATTCACGCCCTATGCGGTGGCAATGGGGCGGGGAAATCCACTTTTCTCAGCTTGCTAATGGGATTTATCCAGCCTGATGAAGGAGAGATTTTAATTAAAGGCAAGGCTTTTCATTTCTCTCACCCGAAACAAGCGATCGACGCGGGCATTGCGATTGTGCAACAAGAATTAAGTGTGATCCCCGATCTTTCCGTCGCGGAAAATATTTATTTAGGCAGTGAACCAAGAAAAATGGGCTTTATTGATTTCAAAACCTTGCATAAAAAGACCCGCACTTTATTAGACAGCCTTGGCTTTACGGATATTTCTGAAAGCGAAAAAATGCGAAATCTCAGCGTTGCCGAACAGCAATTGGTGGAAATTGCGAAAGCGTTATCTCACGCCAATGCGGAAATTATTATTTTAGATGAACCGACTTCCGCGATCAGCGAAGAAGATACGCAAAAACTTTTTTCGGCAATTCGTCATTTAACCCATCAAGGAAAAGGCATTATTTATGTTTCGCATCGTTTATCTGAAATTTTAACCATTGCGGATAGTTACACCATATTTAGAGATGGTTGTTATATCACGCAAGGAAAAATCGCAGAAATAACAAGAGAAATGTTAATTAAACATATTATCGGCTCAGAATTAAACGAGGAATTTGCGAAATATAATCAACCAGAGAAAAGCCTTTTATTTGAAGCGAAAAATATTTGTTGGAAGGATAAATTACATAATATCAGCTTCCAATTACATAAAGGTGAAATTCTCGGAATTTATGGTTTGGTGGATTCGGGGAGGAGTGAATTGTTTGATTTAATTTTTGGTATCCATTACCCCGACGAGGGGGAATTTTATTTACACCAGCATTTATTATCGAACCATTCACCAAAGCAAGCGATCGAAGCAGGTATTGCCTATGTTACGGAAGATCGGCGTGATACGGGGCTGATTCTTTGTCGTTCAATTAATGAGAATATCAATATTACCCATTGGTCAGCCTTAACGAAATATGCCTTTATTAAAGAGCGGTTAGGAAATGCCAGTGCAGAGGAAATGATAAAAAAATTTAATATTAAAACGTCTAACGCACAGCAAAAAGTCATTAATTTAAGTGGAGGTAATCAACAAAAAGTGATTTTAGGCAAATGGGCATTAACCAATCCAGATTTAATGTTATTAGATGAACCCACAAGAGGGATTGATATTGGTGCGAAAAAAGAAATTTATCATTTTATGTCGCAATTTGCTCAGCAAGGAAAAGGCATTTTGCTGGTTTCTTCAGAACTTTCCGAAATTATTAGAATGAGCGACAGAATATTAGTTTTCAAAGAGGGAAAAATCAATGGCATTTTAACCCGAAATGAATTTTCGCAGACGAAATTAATGCAATTAGCTTCATAATTGGAGGACGCAATGCGTAATCACGTTTTTTATACCCAAAAAATAAAACCGCACTTTGAGCAATATGGCATCATTTTTGCCTTTATTTTTCTTTGTTTAACCATTGCGGTAGCGGGCGAAATTGCCGTTGCCAATGGAGCTTGGACGGATAATTATTTTCTCAGTCAAAATAATGCCCTGATTATTTTGCGTCAAGTGTCAATTAACGGCATTTTAGCCATAGGAATGACTTTCGTCATTATTACGGCTGGCGTGGATCTTTCCGTTGGGGCAGTATTAGCCCTCGCTGGCATTTTAGCGGCACGTTTCGCGACATCAGGGAGCTTATTAATTGGTGATGTACAAAATGGGTTTTGGTTGCCGATTTTTGTTGCCCTCGCCATTGGTGCGATTTGCGGTTTTATTAATGGCACAGTCATTGCCCGTTTCAATTTACAGCCTTTTATCGTTACGATGGGAATGCTTTCTGTAGCAAGGGGATTAACGCTTCTTTCCACGAATGGCAACCCAGTTTCTCAGCTCAACAATGATTTCCGTTGGCTCGGCAATGGGTATCTTTTTGACACGATTCCCATTCCTGTCGTCATTTTCCTTGTGATCTTTATTCTCGCTTGGGTTGTGTTAAATAAAATGCCCTTTGGACGTTATGTCTATGCCGTGGGTGGTAATGAAAAAAGCACAAGAACATCAGGGATCAATGTCATTCAAATTAAAGTTGCCGTTTATACCTTATGTGGTGTTCTCGCCGCAATCGCAGGGTTAATTCTGACCGCAAGAACAGGTTCAGCCCAAACTAATGCGGGAAATGCTTATGAGCTTGATGCCATTGCCGCGGTGGTGATTGGCGGAACGAGTATGATCGGCGGTGTGGGTACATTAATGGGAACATTTTTCGGCATTCTAATCATCGGAGTTTTAAACAACGGATTAGATTTGCTCGGTGTGCAATCTTATTATCAACAATTAATTAAAGGGATCTTAATTGTTGGTGCGGTAATGCTTGATCCCTCTCGTAAACGTCGTTAATTCACAACATTATGAGGTATTTAACTATGAAATATCACAAACTCTTTTTAGCAATGAGTACATTAGCCGTTGCAACGACAACTTATGCAACTCAACCTGTCAAAATCGCCATTTTAATGTATGGAATGAAAGCCGAATTTGTGCAATTAATGGAAAAATCTGCCAAAGAACACCCTGCCGTGCAACAAGGGCCGGCTAAATTAACCATTTACGATGGTCGCTATGATCCCCTTGTGCAGAATAACCAAGCTGAAACAGCAATCCAAACTAAAACAGATGCCATTATTATCAACCCGATGGATTTTGAAGCCAATATTGATGTGGTTACGATGGCGAATAATGCCAAGATCCCTGTGATTGTAACCAATGCTCGCTTGAACACGGATAAAATGACCAGTGAAGTAGTTTCTGATGACGTTGAAGGAGGTTATTTAGAAGCCAAAGCCGTACTTGAAAAAATGGGCTGTAAAGGTAATGTGGTGATTATTGAAGGTCCTAAAGGTGGCTCGGGAGAAATTCAACGCGGGCAAGGCAATGAAAAAGCGATCGCAGAATGTGGGGCGGGCAATATCAAAATTTTAGAAAGAAAAACAGCGAATTGGTCGCGTTCTGAAGCGATTTCCCTAATGGAAAACTGGTTACAAAAGCATAAAGGTAAAATTAATGGCATTATTGCTCAAAATGATGAAATGGCATTAGGAGCAATCGAAGCGATTCAAAGTGCGGGGTTAAATGTGAACGATTTTGCGATTGCTGGCGTTGATGGCATTACTGACGCCATTTATGCCGTGAAAGCGGGAAAAATGACCTCTATTTTACAAGATGCGAGAGGGCAAATTCAGGGTTCGATTGATGTCGCGATGAAAGCGGTTTTAGGCGAAAAATATCAGCCAATGTCGGATATTTGGCAGCAATATCAGGCAGATCTAGATTGGAATGGCGGCAATGCTAAACGCTACAACATTCCTTGGACAAAAATCACAGCAGAAAATGCCGATGAATTGTTAAATCGCAGAAAGTAACCTAATACTTTTAAGATAAAAACCTGCTAACACGAAGAAGTTTAAGGCAGGTTTTTTTTAATGAAATCAACAAGGGCATTCGAGCTTTTTTGATTTAGGTCATAAGTGAGAATGATTTTGCTTGAACAACAAAAATTTTTCCAATTTTGCGATCCAGCTAACATTTTTCCTTCTGCATTTAACGTAGAATAGATAATAATCTATTTAAATTAAACATTAATTGAGGTGTTTTATGACTGATGTAACTAAATTAGTAGCAGAACTCGGTGAATTAGGGATCTACGATGTGAAAGAAGTGGTTTATAACCCAAGTTATGAGCAACTTTTTATCGAAGAAACTAAGGAAGGTTTGGAAGGCTTTGAGAAAGGAACGGTTACCCAATCTGGTGCGGTTGCGGTAGATACAGGGATTTTCACCGGGCGTTCTCCGAAAGATAAATACATCGTATTAGATGAGAAGACCAAAGATACCGTGTGGTGGACAAGCGATGCGGCGAAAAACGATAACAAACCGATGAACCAAGCCACTTGGCAAA
This sequence comes from Avibacterium paragallinarum, assembly GCF_900450705.1. Lineage (GTDB taxonomy): Bacteria > Pseudomonadota > Gammaproteobacteria > Enterobacterales > Pasteurellaceae > Avibacterium > Avibacterium paragallinarum. The sequence continues at coordinate 1,620,172 of NZ_UGHK01000002.1, read as the reverse complement.
GTCTAAAAGATTTGGTTACCAAACAACTTTCAGGCAAACGTCTATTTGTGGTGGACGCATTCTGTGGTGCAAATCCAGATACTCGTTTAGCGGTGAGAATTGTTACTGAAGTGGCGTGGCAAGCTCACTTTGTAACCAATATGTTTATCCGTCCGTCAGCGGCAGAATTAGAAAACTTCAAACCTGATTTTGTGGTAATGAATGGTTCAAAAGTAACCAATCCAAATTGGAAAGAACAAGGCTTAAATTCTGAAAACTTTGTGGCGTTTAACATCACAGAAGGTATTCAATTAATCGGTGGTACTTGGTACGGCGGTGAAATGAAAAAAGGTATGTTCTCAATGATGAACTATTTCCTTCCGCTTAAAGGTATTGCGTCAATGCACTGTTCTGCTAACGTGGGTGAAGATGGCGATGTTGCGGTGTTCTTCGGTTTATCAGGTACTGGTAAAACCACCCTTTCAACGGATCCAAAACGCCAATTAATTGGTGATGATGAACACGGTTGGGACGATGACGGGGTATTTAACTACGAAGGTGGTTGCTATGCGAAAACCATTAAACTTTCAGAAGAAAGCGAGCCGGATATTTATCGTGCGATTAAACGTGATGCCTTGTTAGAAAATGTGGTGGTGCGTTCTGATGGTTCAGTGGATTATGATGATGGCTCAAAAACGGAAAATACTCGCGTTTCTTACCCAATCTATCACATTGAAAACATTGTAAAACCAGTTTCTAAAGCAGGCCACGCGAAAAAAGTGATCTTCTTAACTGCTGATGCGTTCGGTGTGTTACCGCCAGTGGCAAAATTAACGCCAGAGCAAACGAAATACTACTTCTTATCTGGTTTCACCGCAAAATTAGCGGGAACAGAACGTGGTATCACTGAGCCAACGCCAACTTTCTCAGCCTGTTTTGGTGCAGCATTCTTATCACTTCACCCAACGCAATATGCGGAAGTGTTAGTGAAACGTATGGAAGCCGCGGGTGCAGAAGCCTATCTTGTGAATACAGGTTGGAATGGCACAGGTAAACGTATCTCAATTAAAGATACCCGTGGCATTATTGACGCAATTTTAGATGGCTCAATTGATAAAGCGGAAATGTCCGAATTACCAATCTTCAACTTAGCCATTCCAAAAGCCTTGCCGAGCGTTGATCCAGCGATTTTAGATCCGCGTGATACCTATGTAGACAAGGCACAATGGCAAGCAAAAGCGGAAGACTTAGCAAACCGCTTTGTGAAAAACTTTGAAAAATATGCCACAAATGAAGAAGGCAAAGCCTTAATCGCAGCAGGGCCAAAAGCATAATGGCATAAAAAAACATCACTAAAATCCGACCGCACTTTAATTGGGACGTAAAAGGGAAATAAAAGTGCGGTCGTTTTTTTCGCTGTTTTTTATCGTCGTTGTCTGGCTATCTAGAAGTCTTAATGTCTAGATTGTGATCTGTTTGATTTTTCATTAGAATAAGCACAATTTTTGTGGAGAATTAAGGGATAACTTATGGCGAATTGGGACGGAAAATATATCAGCCCTTATGCTGAACACGGAAAAAAAAGTGAGCAAGTTAAAAAGATTACGGTATCCATTCCCATTAAAGTGTTGGAAATTTTGACTAATGAGCGGACTAGACGGCAGATCAAAAATTTACGCCACGCGACAAATAGCGAGCTACTTTGTGAAGCGTTTTTACACGCGTTTACAGGGCAGCCCTTGCCGACAGATTTTGATTTGTTGAAAGAACGCCACGATGAAATTCCAGAACAGGCGAAAGAAGTGATGCGTGAGTTGGGGATTAATCCAGAGGAGTGGGAATATTAAATCGCCATTTTGTTGAAACGGTTGTTGCAATCGTTGAGGATTTTCAGTATAATCCACAGGCTTTTTTAACGAAGCCCTTTAATGTAATCATTTATTAAAGGCGTGTTACAGATTTTGTAATACATAAAATGTTCCCGATTGGGGGACTATAATATTAGGTTACTGCACTTCCCTTTCAATGAAGTTTATGAAAGGTGATGGTGTCAGTTTTATTTTAGCTAAAATTTATTGGAGCTCTGGTCTAATGCAGAACCAAAGAATCCGTATCCGCTTAAAAGCATTTGATCATCGTTTGATCGATCAATCTACTGCGGAGATCGTAGAAACAGCTAAACGTACTGGTGCACAAGTTCGTGGTCCAATTCCTTTACCAACGCGTAAAGAGCGTTTTACCGTGTTGATTTCTCCACACGTTAATAAAGACGCACGTGATCAATACGAAATTCGTACACACAAACGTTTAGTAGATATCGTAGAACCAACAGAAAAAACTGTTGATGCATTAATGCGTTTAGATTTGGCTGCCGGCGTTGACGTGCAGATCAGCCTAGGTTAATTTAAGAGGTTATGACAATGATTGGTTTAGTCGGTCGTAAAGTGGGTATGACGCGTATCTTCAATGAAGATGGTGTGTCAGTTCCCGTTACTGTTATCGAAATCCAAGCAAACCGTGTAACTCAAGTTAAAACTCTTGAAAACGATGGCTATACTGCAATTCAAGTTACTACAGGTTCTAAAAAAGCGAGCCGTGTAACTAAGCCTGAAGCAGGTCATTTCGTGAAAGCAGGTGTTGAAGCTGGTCGCGGTTTATGGGAATTTCGTACAACTGAAGGTGAAGAATTCACTTTAGGTCAAGAAATTAATGTTGACATCTTTGCTGATGTTAAGAAAGTTGATGTTACTGGTACATCTAAAGGTGAAGGTTTCCAAGGTGGTGTTAAACGTTGGAATTTCCGTACTCAAGATGCAACTCACGGTAACTCTTTATCACATCGTGTGCTTGGTTCTATTGGTCAAAACCAAACTCCAGGTCGTGTGTTTAAAGGCAAAAAAATGGCTGGACACTTAGGTGCTGAGCGTGTAACCGTTCAATCACTTGAAGTTGTTCGTGTGGATGCTGAGCGTAATTTATTATTAGTTAAAGGTTCTGTACCTGGTGCAACTAATAGTGATGTTATCGTGAAACCAGCAGTTAAAGCATAAGTCAGGAGATAGATGATGGAATTACAAGTAGTAGGTGCAAACGTACTAACTGTTTCTGAAACTACCTTCGGACGTGAGTTTAATGAAGCGTTAATCCACCAAGTAGTTGTTGCTTATGCAGCAGGTGCTCGTCAAGGTTCTCGTGCACAAAAAACTCGTGCTGAAGTGTCTGGTTCAGGTAAAAAACCTTGGCGTCAAAAAGGTACAGGTCGTGCACGTGCTGGTGATATTAAATCACCAATTTGGCGTTCTGGTGGTGTAACTTTCGCAGCAAAACCACAAGATCACAGCCAAAAAGTGAACAAAAAAATGTACCGTGGTGCAATCAAGAGCATTCTATCCGAGCTTGTTCGTCAAGATCGTTTAGTGGTTGTTGAAAAATTTGAAATTGACGCACCAAAAACCAAAGTTTTAGTTCAAAAATTAAAAGATATGGCGTTAACAGACGCTTTAATTATCACTGTAAGCTTAGATGAGAATTTATTCTTAGCAGCACGCAACTTATACAAAATTGATGTGCGTGATGTACAAGGTATTGATCCAGTAAGCTTAATCGCTTTTGATAAAGTGGTTATGACTGTTGATGCAGTGAAACAAATTGAGGAGATGTTAGCATGATTCAACAAGAACGTTTGCTAAAAGTGTTAAAAGCACCTTACGTCTCTGAGAAAGCAACAAATAACGCTGAGAAGTCAAATACCATCGTTTTCAAAGTCGCTTTAGATGCCAACAAAGCTGAAATTGCAAAAGCTGTTGCAGAATTATTTGAAGTGAAAGTTGATTCTGTTCGTACTGTTGTTGTTAAAGGTAAAACTAAACGTCGTGGTACGAAGATGGGACATCGCAGTGACTGGAAAAAAGCTTATGTAACTCTTCAAGAAGGTCAATCACTTGACTTCGTTGAAGGTGCAGAGTAATTACGGAGGAGAAAGAAATAAATGGCTATCGTAAAATGTAAGCCGACCTCCGCTGGTCGTCGTCACGTTGTTAAAATCGTAAACCCTGAATTACATAAAGGGAAACCTTACGCACCGTTGTTAGATACAAAATCTAAAACTGGTGGTCGTAATAATTTAGGACGTATCACTACTCGCCATATTGGTGGTGGTCACAAACAACATTACCGTTTAATCGATTTCAAACGTAACAAGTTAGATATCCCAGCGGTTGTTGAGCGTCTTGAATATGATCCAAATCGCAGTGCAAATATCGCTTTAGTGCTTTATAAAGACGGTGAACGCCGTTATATCTTAGCACCTAAAGGTTTAAGTGCAGGCGATCAAATCCAAGCAGGCGTAAATGCACCAATTAAAGTTGGTAATGCGTTACCAATGCGTAATATTCCTGTTGGTTCAACTGTACATAACGTTGAATTAAAACCTGGTAAAGGCGGGCAAATTGCTCGTTCTGCAGGTAGCTATGTACAAATTATTGCTCGTGAAGGAAATTATGTAACCTTACGTCTTCGCTCAGGTGAAATGCGTAAAGTTCTAGCTGAATGTTCTGCCACCATCGGTGAAGTAGGCAATTCAGAGCATATGCTTCGCGTTCTTGGTAAAGCAGGTGCTAACCGCTGGAGAGGCGTACGCCCAACAGTTCGTGGTACTGCAATGAACCCTGTTGATCACCCACACGGTGGTGGTGAAGGTCGTAACTTCGGTAAACACCCTGTTACACCTTGGGGCGTTCAAACCAAAGGTAAGAAAACTCGCCACAACAAACGTACTGATAAATATATCGTACGTCGTCGTGGTAAATAATATTCATTAAATAAAGAGGATTAGCCATGCCACGTTCTCTCAAGAAGGGTCCTTTCCTTGACCTACACTTGTTGAAGAAGGTAGAGAAGGCGGTGGAAAGCGGGGATAAAAAACCAATTAAAACTTGGTCCCGTCGTTCAATGATCATTCCGTCAATGATCGGATTGACCATCGCAGTCCATAATGGTCGTCAGCACGTTCCAGTTTATGTATCGGACGAAATGATTGGTCATAAACTCGGTGAATTTGCACCGACTCGTACTTACCGCGGACACGCTGCGGATAAGAAAGCTAAGAAGTAAGGGGTAAAAGATGGAAACTATCGCAAAACATCGTTACGCTCGCACTTCAGCGCAAAAAGCTCGCTTAGTTGCGGATTTAATCCGTGGTAAAAAAGTAGATCAAGCGTTAGAAATTTTAACTTTCACTAACAAAAAAGCGGCATCGCTTGTTAAGAAAGTGCTTGAGTCTGCGATTGCCAATGCAGAGCATAATGATGGTGCAGATATCGATGATCTTAAAGTGACTAAGATTTTCGTAGATGAAGGTCCTAGTATGAAACGTGTTATGCCACGTGCTAAAGGTCGTGCAGATCGTATTTTAAAACGTACAAGCCACATCACAGTGGTTGTGTCAGATCGTTAATTTAGTAGAGGAATAGCAATGGGTCAAAAAGTCCATCCAAATGGTATTCGCCTAGGTATTGTTAAGCCTTGGAGCTCTACTTGGTTTGCGAATACACAAGATTTCGCGTCTAACTTAGATGGCGATTTCAAAGTACGTCAATTCTTGAAAAAAGAATTAGCGAATGCTTCAGTTTCACGCATCACAATTGAGCGTCCAGCAAAAAGCATTCGTGTAACAATTCACACAGCTCGCCCAGGTATCGTTATCGGTAAAAAAGGCGAAGATGTTGAAAAATTGCGTAACGCTGTTGCGGCAATCGCGGGTGTTCCAGCACAAATCAACATTGCTGAAGTGAAAAAACCTGAATTAGACGCAAAATTAGTTGCAGATAGCATCGCTTCTCAACTTGAACGCCGTGTAATGTTCCGCCGTGCAATGAAAAAAGCCGTGCAGAACGCAATGCGTTTAGGTGCTAAAGGTATCAAAGTTGAAGTAAGTGGTCGTTTAGGTGGTGCAGAGATTGCTCGCTCAGAATGGTATCGTGAAGGTCGCGTACCATTGCATACACTGCGTGCGGACATCGATTATAACACTGCAGAAGCACATACAACATACGGCGTAATCGGCGTTAAAGTATGGATCTTCAAAGGTGAAATTCTTGGTGGAATGGCTGCAATTGCACAACAACCAGAACAACAACCTGCTGCGCCTAAAAAGCCGCGTGGTAAAGGTCGTAAGTAAGGAGAATTGCTAAATGTTGCAACCAAAACGTACAAAATTCCGTAAAGTCCAAAAAGGTCGTAATCGTGGAATTGCAGGTGGTACAGAAGTTAGCTTCGGTACCTTCGGTTTGAAAGCAGTTGGTCGTGGTCGTTTAACCGCTCGCCAAATTGAGGCGGCTCGTCGTGCAATGACACGTGCGATTAAACGTCAAGGTAAAATCTGGATTCGTGTATTCCCAGATAAACCAATTACTGAAAAACCATTAGAGGTCCGTATGGGTAAAGGTAAAGGTAACGTTGAATACTGGGTAGCTTTAATCCAGCCGGGTAAAGTACTTTATGAAATGGATGGTGTGTCTGAAGAAATTGCAAGAAACGCATTTGCACTTGCAGCGGCGAAATTGCCAATTAAGACCACATTCGTAACTAAAACGGTGATGTAATGAAAGCTCAAGAACTACGTACAAAAACTGTTGAAGAGCTGAATGCTGAATTGGTTAACTTGTTAGGTGAGCAATTCAAATTGCGTATGCAAGCAGCCACCGGTCAGCTTCAACAAACCCATCAGTTAAAACAAGTGCGTCGTAGTATTGCACAAGTGAAAACTGTATTAACCGAAAAGGCAGGTGAGTAATGACTGATAATATTCGTAGCGTACAAGGTAAAGTTGTTAGCGATAAAATGGATAAATCTTTTGTTGTTGCTATTGAACGTAAGGTAAAACATCCGTTATACGGTAAATTTATCCGTCGTACAACAAAACTACATGTACACGATGAAAACAACGAAGCGAAATTAGGTGATGTCGTAGAAGTTCGCGAATGTCGCCCAATTTCAAAAACTAAGTCTTGGACTTTAGTTCGTGTTGTAGAAAAAGCTGTAATCTAACTTTAGTTATTGCTTTAAAAATAAAAGAAGAGCCGATGGCAAATGCCATTGGCTTTTTGAAATTAGATGGATAATAAGATATTGTCTAATTTACTATATAATAAGTCTTTACACTTATAGGGAAGACAGACGTTTCCGGTGAAACGGTAGGACTTCAAATCCTGTTAAGGTTGCCAGCAATCTTGGGTGGGTTCAACTCCCACTGTCTTCCGCCAATCCACTGCTCTACACGTTTCTACATAAATCCTACTGCTTCAAAAATCCTTGTAAAATCTAGCCTTTGGCGATATGGTATGCGTCTGATTGCGTCTTCGTAAATCTCTGTAACGCAATATAATTGTACCAAGAATTGTACCAAGATTTTAAAATTCCGCTACGTTACTCCCAAAGGTAATGATTTAGGCAATAAAAATCTTGGTACAATTATCCAAAAAGCCATTTATTTTTAGATAGTTACATTATGCTGCTAGGTGGCGGATTGGTTGTTTTTTCTTGGTACAATTTTTTAAAGGTTGATACTATGGCAAGAAAAACACAGCAACTAACAGACACACAGATTAGAAAAGCGAAAGCTGACAATAAAGAAATTACCTTAAGCGATGGTAACGGGCTTTTTATTGTGGTGGCATTGTCCCAGTCTAAGATATGGCATTTTAAATATACTAATCCACGTACTAAGAAGCGAACCAAAAAGACTATAGGACGTTACCCCACTATCACACTTGCACAAGCACGGGCTAAGCGTGATGAATATCAATTCTTATTAGCACAAGGCATCGATCCAAAAGACTATGAGCAACAGCAAAGCCAGCAACAAGCCAATGCGTTAAATAACACCTTTGAGAAAGTGGCGTTAAACTGGTTTGAAGACAGGAAGCTGAAGCCCGATTTTTCAGAACGTACCGCACAAGATACGTGGAAGCGGTTTAAACGCCATATCTTCCCGACGTTGGGCAATCACCCCATACAAGCGATCACGCCTTTAATGGCAATCAATGCCCTTAAACCCTTGGAATTGGCGGGCAAATACACAGAGTTATCCAAGGTGGTCACTAAGATTAACGAAGTGATGACTTATGCACTTCACCGTGGGATTATCCCCACTAATAACCTTGCTAAGATTGGCAAAGAGTTCACCAAGCCGACACCGCAAGGAATGAACACCATAGAGCCGCAAGAGCTAGAGAGCTTTATAACAGCATTTTACCAAGCTAAAGAAAACAATCACTTTAGTCCGCTTTCGTTCTATGCGGTGCTATTAGTGCTTTTGACAGGCGGGCGACCGTCAGAGATAGCGGGGGCGAAGTGGGAAGATATAGATTTCAGTGAGAACCTTTGGACGTATCACGTGCAGAAAGGCAATAAGAACTTAAAGGGCGGGCGGTTGCATATTGTTACCCTATCACGGCAAGCGGTGGCGGTATTGCGAAAAATGCGGGAAATTAGTACCGCACTTAATCTAAGTAGTGATTTTGTCTTTCCTAGTGTTACAGCGAAATCGGGGCATATTACAATCGAGGCAATGCGAAAGGCAATAATTAAAACCTTAGGCAAAGGGAAGCTAACCACGCACGGAATAAGGCATTTGATTAGCACTTCTTTGAATGAGCGTGATTACAATGCGGATTGGATAGAGAAAGCCTTATCGCATAAGGGAAAAGACCGCATAAGGGACATTTACAATAAAGCGAAGTATTTAGAGCAGCGGGCGGAAATGTTACAAGATTGGGGCGATTATGTGGAAAGCCTCGCCCCTAAGCCCTTTGTTTAATTCCCCCACAAAAAACCTTTAAAGCCGATCTAATGATTGGCTTTTTTTTGTTCGTTTTTTGCCAATAAAATTTTTTTACATGTGCGAGAAAAAAACGTAGACGCATAGACGCATAGATGCACTTAGAAGAAATACAATAATATCAATAACTTATAAAATAGGGTGCGTCTACTGCGTCTATAAAAGGGGCTTTGCGTCTACGGGATTTGCTGGAAATGGTGGAAATTTAGGCGAAATAGGCATAGTGTACAAGTAAGAAAAGGTTATTTTGTGGGTTGATTTTTGATTGATTGTAAATATAGTGTATTTATGCCGCTAAGTAAGAAGAAAGCCAATACAGAGGAAAAGATGAAAAATGAATATGACTTCAGCCAAGGGATTAAAAACCCTTATGCGCGTAATTTGAAAGAAAAAAAGGTGGTTACGATAAGAATTGAAGACGATACCATCGCTTATTTTAAAAGCCTTTCAGACGATACGGGCTTACCTTATCAGACACTAATCAACTTGTATCTAAAAGATTGTGTAGAGCAAAAACGCAAGCCAAAAATAGCGTGGTGATTTTACCGCACTTCTCAATGTTTGGGGTATGTTCAATTTTGGGCATACCCCTTTGATTCCTTTCGACACCTCTCGACATCATTCCAAAGATAAATCCCTGTGGTGGAAATAGCGAAAATCCGCAATAGGCGGGGCATAGTAGGCTTTTTCTGTTTTATTGGATAATTCCAAAGCCTAAAAGATGATGATGCTTAGAAATGCGAAAAATTGCCGAAAACCGCAAGCCCGTAGCCCCGTGGAAAGCCTACCCCGTCAGGAGTACCTTTTGCATAGGTAGGGTGGTGGAATAGTTCACGGAAACAGAACCAATTACCGCCATAGAAACCCTATGAGATTGCTATTACAGTTTTTCTACCCTTTTTTAAAATAACTATTGAAATAGTCCCAGTATGGGATATAATCAAATGAAAACTTGAGGGAAGAAATGCGAATTATCTCAACAGCGAAATTAATCGCTTACTATCAAAAGCACCCAGAAACAGAACAGCCATTAAAAGCGTGGATTGCAGAAGCGAAAAAAGCGAATTGGCAAAGCGTTCACGATATAAAGGCACAATATCGTAATGCGAGCATTTTAAAAAATCGCCGCGTTGTTTTTAACATTAAAGGCAATGAATATCGCTTAATTGTGGCGATCGCTTTTCAAATGGGTGCAATTTACATCAAATTCATAGGCACACATAAAGAATATGACAATATCAAAGCGGATAGCGTTGAACCATAAGGAGGGAAGAAATGAATATCAAACCAATAAAAACAGAAGCCGATTATCAAGCGGCGTTACGCAATATAGAGCCTTATTTTGATTTAGAGCAAATGACAGAAGAACAGCAAGATTATTTTGAAATAATGCTTGCTTTGATTGAGGCTTACGAGGCGAAGCACTACCCAATAGAACCGCCCGATCCAATAGAGGCGATTAAGTTTAGAATGGAGCAGCAAGGGCTAGAAATTAAAGACTTAGGCGAGATTATCGGTAAACCTAATCGCGTTTATGAGATTTTCAATAAAACCAGACCTTTAACCCTGAATATGATTAGAAATATCAATAAAAAAATGGGGATTAGTGCGGATATTCTGATCCACCAATACTAAAACCGCGTTTACTGATTAGAAAGCCTTGCCTTTTGGTGAGGCTTTTTATTTCATAGATTGACACAGCGAGAAACACGCAGATACACTAAGGGCATTAAATTAATTGCCTTTCGTTGTTATTTAGGTAGAATGGCAGTTGATTTAATTCAAACAAGCGGGGGGGGGAATATGTTTAAAATGGTTTTTGATGGCGAAAAAGCACTAGAAACATTACTTTATATTGCCAACCGTTGCCCGATTAAAGATATTTATCATATTATTAAAATACAGTTTTTTGCGGATAGAAAGCATTTAGAGAGAAATGGGCGTTTTATTACAGGCGATAGTTATATCGCAATGAAAAATGGACCAGTAGCAAGCAATGCCTATAATTTTTTGAAAGCGGCAAGAGGTGAATCAATTTATTTGCCGCCTAAAATGATTGAAGCGATTAGAGCCGCTTTAGAGGTCAAAGAATTTAGCGTTAAGACAAAGCGAAGCGAGAATAGCGATTATTTGAGTCAGAGCGATATAGCTTGCTTAGATGAAGCTATTGCAGAGAATGGCAACCTTTCTTTTGCTGAATTAAATAGCAAATCGCACGATCGCTTATGGCAAGAAGCCAATCGCAATGATGAAATTTGCCTTGATGCCTTTATTGAGCATAGTCAAAACAGCGAACAACTAAAAAGCTATTCTGAGGTGTTTAACTTTGATTTAGAAAGAATGGAACGCCATTTAAAAGCTGAAGCGGTAACCTTGCCGAATAATATCACAACAGCAAGCAATATAAAAAAATGGTTAAGTGCAAATGGCTAAGTTTAAAATTAGTTTTGGACGGTTATTTTTAAAAGAATTTCAGCACTTTCCTGAGGAAGATAAAGACAAAATCGCGGCGTTCGTCGCTCATATAAAAGAGAATGGATTTATTGCACTAGAGGGGCTTAATAAAAAATCAAATGATGTAGACAAAAACGATCCGAAGTTTTTAGAAAAAGTAAGTTATGCAAATACGCATAATTTATGGCATTACCATATAGGAATAAAGCAATACAACACGCGAAAAACGTACGGGGAAAGGACATCAGAATATGTTTTACACTATCAGTTATTAGGTGATGAAATCCGTATCATTGACTATTCACCGCACCCACCTTTTAATTTACCTAGTCAGAAATATTTAAAATAAACGCCTATAACAGGCGTTTTTATTCTTTGATTTTCTATAATTCTTTTGAGAATTTTTCACACATTATAGAAATTGCTTTAGTGCGGCTTACGCCTAATTTTTCTGCGATTTCCGCCAATTGGTCGGCGGTTTCTTTGGGTAATACAAAGCCAACTTTTACGACAAGCCCCGCTTCTCGTTGTCTTTTGTTCCATTCTGCCGCTGTTTTTGCTCTGAGTTTTTTACTATGTTCAGTCATTGCGTTTGCCATTTTTTACCTCTTTTAAATGTTGTTTAAGTTGATTTCTAACTTAATGCGGTTTATAGTAGGAACTGCCTAGCGACCAGCCCGTCGCTAGGACTTAAGTTATCAACTAGTAAGCATAATTGCTGATTACTAGTAAGATAACTAGAATGATGATTTGGTAAGTTTTCATCTTCTAGTTCCTATTGTATGCCCCACTCTGAACAGCGTGGGGTTTGCTGTATCTAGCCCTTGCTAGATGGTTTATATTATATATATTATAAGTAATATAAATCAACTATTCCACCACTTTTTTTAGTAAAAAAATCTCTTTTCACGCCTGAAATAATTGTTTAAAAAAACAGCCTTTGTCTTGTGGCGGAATGGTGAAAGTGCGGTTAGTTTTGTGATGTATTTTTACTACGTTCAAAATAGACAAAAAAACGTTTTTATGATTAACTAAACGCAATCTTAAAATTTTGAGCTTGTTTTATTATGAAAATATCAAAACCTAAACCAATAGAGGAGCTATTTAACCGCTCTTGGGATAAATCGCAAATTCTATCACTTGGAAAATATAAGCCGACCGACGAAAAGGGGCGATATTTACACTGGCATAAAATAAAATATAAATATGCCAGGGAAGCAGAACTTGCGTGGCTTGGCACAAAATTGAGTAGAGCCGCACTGCTTTCACCTTTGCAAATAGGATCAGAGGTATTTTCTTATGCTACCCCTAAATCTTTACTGTCTTTGTTGCATTTCATAGATAAAACAACGGGCGGAAGCATTGGAGCAAGCAATTTAGCAGGACTAGGCAAAGTAGAACAAAGTGCATTTTTATTGAAGTCTTTGATTATGGAAGAGGCGATTAGTTCCGCACAGCTAGAAGGGGCTTCAACAACGCGAAAGGTTGCAAAAGAGATGTTAAGGAGCGAGAGAAAGCCAAAAACGAAAGATGAGATTATGATTGTGAATAATTATCTTTTAATGAAAGAGGCGTTAGCGTTAAAAGATAGCCCGCTCACACCTGAAATGATTTTAGCAATGCACCGCACCGCGACAAATAACGCAATAGAAAATAATGCCGTATCAGGGCAATTCAGATCCGATGATGAGATTCATATTGCGGATTATGATGGCAATATTATTCACCAACCACCGAAGCACACGGAAATATCTGAATTAATTCAAGCATTATGCGATTTTGCCAATACGTCGCATAGTGGTGAAAGTGGCGATTTTATTCACCCCGTGATTAAGGCGATTATTCTTCATTTTCTTATTGGATATATTCATCCTTTTGGCGATGGAAACGGGAGAACGGCAAGAGCTATTTTTTATTGGTATATGCTAAAAAGTGGCTATTGGCTTTTTGAATATGTATCAATTAGTAGATTGCTTAAGGTTGCCCCGGCAAAATACGCAAGGGCGTTTATTTATACTGAAACTGATGATTTAGATATGACTTATTTTATTTATCATCAGGCGGAAACTATCAAGCGGGCAATTTTAGAATTAGAGAGTTATATTAATAACAAACAACGGAATTTCAAAGCATTTAGCGGGGCAATTGTCGCATTTACTACAAAAAAACAAGTTAAATTCAATAGAAGACAAATTCAAATCTTGCAGAAAGCTGTAAAGGAAAGCGGAGCAATATTTACCGCTAAAGAGGTAAGTAATGAACTAGGCATTTCAGAAAATACCGCAAGAAGTGATTTAAATGCATTGCTTAACTTTGAATTATTGGGGGTAATAAAAAGCGGAAGAGCAATTTTTTACATTGCCCCGAATGATTTAATTGAGAGATTAAAGGGGGATTAGTGCGGATATTCTGATCCACCAATACTAAAACCGCATTTACTGATTAGAAAGCCTTGCCTTTTGGTGAGGCTTTTTTATTTACTGGACAAAACCACAGTTTTTTGCTAAATTTTGACCCATTGAGAGGCAATCAGACACAGCGAGAAACAAAATATACAGAATTATATTAGCGATGTATAATTATACTCTTTGAGTATAATTTTGTATAAAAATGCTATCTATGAACGATCCGCTTTATTTTCCAAGAACAGAGCTTGCTAGCCGTCTTTTAACCAGCTTGAAAGATGGGATTATGCACGCTTTGACCTTGTTCGCACCGCGTCGAATGGGTAAAACACAATTTCTATTAAATGATATTAAGCCAATGGCGGAAGAAATGGGCTTTAATGTGTTTTATTTTAGCTTTATGGAAAAATCAGAAGGTGAAATTAAAAAGGCGTTTAATGCTCAATTATTGCAGTTTTTGGCGGACGTAACGAGCGGAGCGAATAAGTTTACTCAAGCACTTAAGCAATTAAAAAGCGTTGATGTGCTAGGCGTTGGCATTGAGTTAGAAAACCCTAAAACGGCGTTATCTGTTACCGCTGTAGGATTGATTAACGAATTGGCGGAAAAATCGAAAAAGCCGATTTTAATGTTGCTTGATGAAGTGCAAGAGCTGGCACGGGAGAAAGGGAATAACGACTTTATTCAATCCTTGCGGACGGGGCTAGATATTAATCAAAGTAAAATCAAAGTGATTTTCACGGGGAGCAGTACGAACGGTTTACGCTTAATGTTTAATGACAATAAAGCCCCGTTTTTTCACTTTGCCCACGCTATCGACTTCCCACACCTTGGCAAGGCGTTTACTGATTTTTTAGCCGATGTTTATCACGCACGAACAGGCAAGCAGATTAATAAAGCCGATTTCTATCGGTTTTTTGAACATTTTCATTTTACGCCGCTATATATGCGTTCAATTGCTCAGGATATGATTATCAACCCCGATTTAACGCTAGAACAGGCGGCACAATATCGCTTGTCACAAATGGCGGAATTAAGCGAAACACGCCAAGAATGGGGCAAATTAAGCCTATTAGAACGCGAAATTTTAAAATTGATTGCGGGCGGAAATTCAACCCCTTACAAGAAAGCAACACGGGAGCTTTTAGCCCGAAAAATTGGCGTTGATGAAGTCAGCACAAGCACTATTCAAGGGCAAATTAGAAAGCTAGAGAAAAAAGAGTTAGTTACAAGAGATATTAGCAAGGCAATAAAAATCAATAACCCGCATTTTTTAACGTGGGTAAAAGAAAATTGCGTTGATGAAAATCAGTAATTCACTTTTTCTTAATAACTAAAATCAAGTGCAACTAGATACGGCGTAATTAACCGCATTGAAAAGAAAGTAACCCTATTTGCTTTTCTGTTGCACTTCCACCAACAAATAGGGCAACGCATAGGGGCGTTTTTATGGGTGAAGCCTCAGATATTCAAAACCAATTTATTTCTATTGAAGAGCTTATAGAATGGGCTTTACCTTTTAATGGAAACGATAGAGAAAAAGCACTTAGGGACTTAATTAGAACCTTACACACAGATTGCTATCTTTATGAAAAAATATCTGGAATAAAACCGAGAATAATCAAATCAACCGAACCGGCTTTATTAAAAGCTCTTGATATAAGGTTAAAAGACTACTTAGAAAGTATTGATGATATTCCATTTTGAACGGGGACGTTATGGATTTAAGAAATAATCTTTTAATTAAAAAAGCAGATATTGAAAAAGCGTTAGGAGTTGCCATAAAAAAGAAAGTTATCGTTCAAGGTGATTTAAAGCCGTATTTACCAAGAAAAACGCTTAATTTTTATGAGTGTATCGCATTATTTCAAGGCATTTCGCCAGCTAATTATGTGAGTTCTAATGATATAAATTTTTACCCGATGCTTCACACCTTGGAAGAAAAAATATTAGACGGAGAACTGGCAAATTCAGAAATACACGCGTTTGATGAGTTTAATGGCATTTTTGAGGCAAGCATTGATAGAAAGAGCGCAGAAATATTTGCTCTAAAATATGGCTATGAATGGCCATTACCTAGTTTGCAAAGTATTGCGTCTACTGAAAGAAAAGATAAAAGTTCTTCTAATCAGCGACATCAAGATGAAACAAGAATAGCGGAGCTAGAAAAGCAAAATTTATGTTTAGAAGCGGAGAATATAAAACTCGAAGAAAACCTTAGAGAAACATTAGTTAGATTAAGGCAACTTGAACAGATAGCAGAAAAAGCAAGAGAGCTTAAACAATCAGAAAAAACTCAAATTTTTCAACTTGATCAAAGCGCAATAATAAAAAATAAAGATAATTACATTAAAGAACTAGAAGCTCAAATTAAACAGCTTCAACAGAATAAAAATCCATTAAACCAAACCATAGCTAATCAAGACAGTAGAATAAGCCAAGCCAAAAGAGACTTATTCTCATTGTTAGTGATGAATTGTTATCCTAACTATCAAAGCAGAAATGCACTTTTTGAGGCTCTCAATGCTGATTTAAGAGAAAAAGGGATAAGGCAGGCAGATATTCAATATCCAACTTTTGATCGGTTAATTGATGAAAAGTTAAGGATAAACAACAAATCACCATTCCCACCCAAACAGAAATAGCCTTTTCAAACAAGCCCCTAAGATTTTCAAATTAGGGGCTTTTTCTTTTTAATTAAGCTTTATTTAAAAACGAATTTTTAATTTAAAAATCAACTAATTGAAGCAAATTTCCACCTTTTCCATAATCCCCACCAAGCCCAAGACTTACGAGGGTGAACCCAGAACCATATCACTATCACACTAAAGGGGAAGTTATGGAAAATCAACCAATCGAAAAACTCTACACACAAAAAGAACTCACTGATTTAGGCATTGGCTCACGCTCAACCGTCGATCGCCTTGTTCGTGCAGGCAAATTAAAACGGGTAAAAATTGGCACTGCGAGCCGATACCCTGAAAGTAGCGTAAAAGCTTATCTTGCAAGCCTTAGCGAGTAATTCAGCTAATAATTTTCCTTTTTTATGGACTCCAATTATTCAAAGTAAACTTAGGAGAAATAATGCAACTCACCAACACCAGCCGCCAATCGCAACAAATCGCGATTATTCAGCGATTAAAAAAAGGCTCTTGTTCTACACTGGAATTTAGAGCAATGGGCATTTGTAGCCCAGCCCCGCGAATTATGGAACTACGGGAGAAAGGTTACGACATTTCCACCAGCAAGCAAGACGAAATCGATCACGCAGGCGTAAAGCACAAAGGGATTGCCGTTTATACCTTACATTCAGCACCACAGGATTAACACAATGACCACACCAGAAACCAAAGCAAAAATCAAATTAGGCGAAATCAAAGGACTTATTACACAGATTAAACAATTAGCTAACGCTGGTGGAAACAGTGCCGTATCTATCACGGAGAACGGCAAATCAAAACCCGTCAGCCGCACGGGGATTTTTAAATCCATCAATACTATTGCCGCGTTGGCTGAAATTGAAGCCCAAGAACTGGCGGAAAATATCGAGCAGGCTAAAACCCTGCTAGAAATCGCTATCAATCAAGGCGGACAAGTTACCAACAAAGACGGCAAGCCGCTCACAAGTGAAGAGCTGTTAGAGCGGGCATTTGATGACCTTAGTGAGGCACAAACACAGCTAGAAAGCCTAATAGACCTCAACAAAGGGAACGCATAACGATGACCGAACAACAGTTAGAAAATGCCGTTTTTGCCAAATTATTTCATAAAGAAACGGTAGCAATGACAGACAGCCGAAAAGTGGCTTATTACTTTGGTAAACAGCACAAGAATATTTTAAAACGCTTAGAAAATCTAAATTGTTCAGCGGAATTTAACCGGCTCAATTTTAAGCCTGTTAAATACACCGACAGCAAAGGCGAAAAAAGACCAATGTACTTAATGACCCAAGACGGTTTTACCTTGCTAGTAATGGGATTTACTGGCAAGAAAGCAATGCAATTTAAAGAGGCCTACATTAAAAAATTCAACCAGATGAAAAGTTGGATTACATCACGGGCGAACCTGAAATACGACCAACGCCGACTTAATAACGCAATCAAATTCAGTCTTGAGCAACGCGGCAAAGATGACCCGCACGCCTACAGCCGTGAAAATAACCTTGTTTATTGCGTTGCGTTAGGAATGAGCAAAAAGAAATGGTTAGCAATGCGGGGATTACCTGAAACCGCTGATATCCGCCAATTTCTCAATGAACAAGAATTAGAGCTAATAGATGAGCTACTTTCTGAAAATGCGGTAATGATAAAACTAAGGCTTTCCTATGCGAGCCGAAAAACGCAACTACAAAACACCGCACTTTATCACTTAAGAAAACAAGCGGCATAAGGGGAAACAATGACAACGCGAAACCCTATCACCCTTGCGGATATTGAAATTCAGCTTTCAGTGTTGGCACAAATGGCAAAAGCCCCCACCGAAAACCCGCGACTATTGCTGTCTTTCTTGGCGGAAAGACTGGCACACACGAAGCGGAATATACAAAAAATCACGCAAGAAATGACCGCACTTTGTGGCGGAAAGGTTGGCGGAGGTTGTGGCGGAAATCTTACCACCACCAACACACAAGAAAACAGACAAGACAGCGGAGGATTTCCACCACCGCCGAAACATCAACCCAAATGGAGCGTTACCCGATGAAATGCCGTATTGCAAAAATGGCGTTATTAGATACCGCCATAGCACACTATTTAGAAAAACGCCCGCTACTGCGATTTATGAGCCTTTTTGATGATAACGAGCCTTACCCCTTGCTTGACGTGGTTGAGCTTCTCAGTGAGCGAATTAAGGGGCAAGAAGCGGAATTTAAGAAGCTACCTAGTGAAGGGCTTGAATGGGCAATCGCAAAAAATAAAAACCAACTGGCGAAATTATTCAAAGCCTACAAAAACGAATTAACCCAATGGGAGGCACCACAATGACAACGAACACCGCAACCACAAACGCACTGAATTTATTACTTGAGCCGATGAAATGCCAATTTCAGCATAAAGAAATCCATTGCGTAAACTCTCGCAATTTACATCACGCCTTAGGCTCAAAGCAAGAATATTCAACGTGGATCAAAAAACGCATTAAGCAATGCCAATTTATCGAAGGGCAAGATTTTATTGTACAAAATTCCACCATTGAATTGACAAAATTATCAAACCAAAAAGGCGGAAACACCCGAAGCAAAGATTACATCATCACTTTTGATATAGCCAAACACCTTTGCTTATTGGAGAAAAACGAAATCGGGCGAGCAATCCGCCAGCACTTTATTGAGGCAGAAAAGCAACTTGCACAGATTGCCCCTAACCTACACCGCAACACTGTAGAGCGAACCCAAGCACGACTTGCAACAATCGACCACAATCGAGCAATGACAGACGCAATTAAGGACTATTATCAACGACAAGGCAAAGCCCTGAAACCCTATCACTTCAGCAATGAACAAGCAATGCTAGATAGTCTTGTTATTGGCGAAAACCTTCACCACTGGAAAGAAAGAACAGGCGTGGCAAATGTGCGAGAGAGTTTCACCACAAAACAGCTGAGCTTGCTCAAGTTATTGCAACAAACAAATACAACCTTGCTTGTTTTAGATATGCCATTTAGCCAACGCAAAAGCCATCTAACCCGCTTGATTGAGCGAGAGGCGAAATAGCACGAGTGGCGGAATTTTGCACGGGGGGAACGTCATTCACACACAAGAAATAGAAAAAATTGTGCAGGTATTGAAAACACGCACAAGCAACCCGCCAAAAAATCGAACTGGCGGAAAGCCTGAAAAGGAAACAAGGCAATGCAACAAAACGGCATTATTAAATTTATCAGCAAGTTATTAGCAATCGTACAAATCGGGGGAAATATGAGCGAACAAGGAGCAGACCAAGCAGGGCAAACCATATCTGCAGGCATTAAGTTTTTTTTATGTTGTGGCGGATTGGCTTTATTAGCGGTTGCCCTTTCTTTTGGGTATTACCTGATTAAATAACCAATAAAGAGGCAGAACAATGACCGAAAAACTCACGCCAAAACAAGAAAAATTTTGTCAATTATATCTTGAGTTAGGCAACGCAAGCGAAGCCTATAGGTAGGCTTACAACGCGGAAAAAATGAAGCCTGAAACCATTAATACCAAAGCAAGCGAATTATTGCATAACGGTAAGATCGCGGAAAGGGTAAGCGAACTTAGGCAATTACATCAAGAACGGCATTGCCTAACAGTGGATAAGATTATTTTTGACCTACAAGACTATTTAGCGGTTTGCACGGGCAAAAAGCCGATAATCACAACAACGGTAATTAAAAACGCCCAAGAGGGAACCGCCAAGGCCGTAAACGTTGAAGCCTTTATTTTTGAACCCGCAGGAGCAAATAAAGCCCTTGAGCTACTTGGCAAGCATTTAGGAATGTTCAGCCAAAAAGTGGAGGTATCGGGCGAACTTCAGACAACGGAACGGGAAGATCTTGATTTTTCAGGCTTAACACTTGATGAACTGGAAGAACTTGAAAGGCTGCTAGAGAAAGGGGAACAGAAAGGCGGATAAATGCACGCCTATTAATGCGTGTTTTTTTATGCGTAGCACAAACCAAACGAAACCAGCAAAGCAAAAAAAACGCCCTCAAAGCGAGAGCAAGAACAATGATTAACTTTAACTTTTAGGAAAAAAATAATGAAAACTCAAACCAATTATAGTCAAAATATGAATTTTGTTCATCAAAATTTTAAACGTTATCAAGCCTATTTTAGAGCAAATATTAGTTTATGTTAAAATATTTACAATATTCAAATACTCACGGGAGCATTTCTATGATTGTAAAAGGCAATAAGCATCATATTGTCAAAAGCGGTAGATACTCCGCAAAACTTACTGACGTTAAGACCATTCAGAGCGGATATGGTGAAAGAATAGCATTCATCTTTGAAATTATTGGGGGAATATATCAAGGCGTTAAATTAGCCCGAACTTGTACCCCAATACTAAAGCCTAACAGCAACTTAACTGAGATCATCCAAAGTCTAAACCACAAACCACTTTCAGCAGAGCAAATTTATGACGGTATTGACGTCTCTCAATTTCAAGGCAATGAATATCAGATTAGAGTTACGCAACGAGAAAGCAAAAACGGCTTTTACTACAGCCACATTGAACAAATAATCTAGTTGGTAGCTACACTTTTAACATCACCAAAAAGCAAAGGCTAAAAGGTATGAAGAAAAAGACAAAGAATAATAGTCAGTATTTCCAAGCTGATTTTTCTCTATTGAAATCTATTGCAAGTAAAGGCGATTTTAGGCTTCTATCTGCTATGCTTGTATTAAATCGTTTTGCTAACGGCATTCCCAAAACCCCAAAAGAACAACCTTTCAGTATTACCTATGCAGGAGCGAAAGCAATTAGCGAGCATCTAAATTGTCGCTGGGAAACTGGCAAACAACTTCAGACTGAACTTTTCTTAAATGGTTATATTTCTAGGTTAAAACAGGCACAAAGAACATTATTTAAAATCAACTACACGGCACTAAACATTAATTTACCCGTTGCATTTGTCGATAGTATCAATCAAGTTGATTCTGTTATATATCGTATAAATCACGCTGAAAACATTACAGAAAGCGAAAAACTAAATATCTTAATGCTACTACTAACTTTTTATAAAAACCTCTCTATGAGTGAATTAGGGGGCTTTAATGGCGTATTTCAAGAGTGGGATATAGAAAAAACGCATTTTGATACGACTGATGCACTAATAAGGCTTTCTGCTTCTAACACGAATGAACAGAAAGCCTATAATTCATTTATTCAAGATTTTTTACCCTCACAAGACGCCGTTATCACTCAAGAAAATAGTGAGCTATTTTGGGAAACGATCTCACAATTAAAACAACTAGGATTAATTTATGAGGTGATCGTATTGCTAGAAAAGCAACACACCAAACAACGGCCCAAGCTGATATTTACGATAAGGATTAACGACTATCACGCAGACAATGCTGATTTCTCGTATGTTAGTTCGGCAATGGACAGCAGTATTGCTTACTACGGTAACAAGGATTTTAACTATGATGTAGATGAATTGTACGATGAAGAAATTAGCCTGAATAACAGCACCATAGGCAGCAAAGCAATCCGCCTAGTTATCCCTTACACCCCAGATAAACAATATGAAATTTTAACAATCTATCGCCCTCGCTTCCGTTTTAGCCGTCCTGATATTGCACGTTGGCAAAAAATGGAAGAAGAAAATATCTGGCATTTTATTGATGAAGTAGATAAATCTTTGCAGTGCGAACGCGAAAAGAATTGACCTGATTTGATGATTATTAGATAAAAATCTCCACCCAAAAAAGGGGCTGAGTTAAGAGGTTTTTTATCTGTTCTAAATAACCATAAAAAACCAGTGGGAAGACATATAAGTAGAACGTAAATATATACGTAGATCGTAAATATATAAGTAGAGCGTAGAATATAAGTAGAACGATTGTCAGAAAAAATTTTTTCTGACCATCAGAGCTACACACAAAAAAATTAAGATGAATAATTTGTACATTCTAGAAATGTGTAGATCGTTTTCTGATGAAAAAATCAAAAAAATGTGAACAAGATCACTTTACAAATTATCATTACAGATTTATGCTTTAAACACTGTAGCAAAATCTACAGTCAGCCGTGGAAAGCTGAATAATGTATCACTGGCGAACAGTAGCACGCCATTAAACCGTGCTTTTTTTGTTCGTAATGTTCGCACACCTAAAGAAAATGCCTTAGGCGTTTTTCTCTCTATGGTAGGGCGTAATAGGCAACCCTTAGAGGTTGGCTGCTTACCAGTGAAGGCAGTTTTCCACCCTGTTACGTTCTACCGCCAAACCGTGGAAAGTTTAGCGGTAACTTCTAAAAATTTATTCACTGGAGTTACAGCAATGAAACACCGAATTTCTTCACCCGTTCACCTTAATATTAGGGGCTGTCCTAGATAACTAGACTAAACTCCCTTTAACCAATTGTTTTAAAATAGAAATTTGACTTTTTATGTTGCTGTAATTAAAACGCCATTCACATTCCTTTAAATAAAGCTCAAAATGCGCTTTTGGGATACCATTAAATTTGCGTAAATGGCGTTTTGCTTGGCTTCAAAAATTCTCAATTCCGTTAATGTGGTTATGATTTTCAGCAAAATGTGTGCTGTGATTGATACGAAAATGACTAAATTCACTCACATCAAGCACGTCATAACTACGATAATTATCGGTGTAAACAATACTATCAGGCTTTACCTGCTCCCGAATAATGGGTAACAAGGTGGCAGATTGCGTATTTGGAACCGCAACGGTATAAACCTTGCCATTGCGCTTGAGAAGCCCGAATACCGCAATTTTCCCTGCCGCACCACGACCACGTTTGCCTTTGCGAGCACCGCCAAAATAACTTTCATCGGCTTCAATTTCACCTTCAAACATCTCTAAGTGAAGGCTGTTTTGATAGATGAGTTGGCGTAAACGATGAAAGTAATATGCGGCAGTCGTTTTGTTTACATTGACTAACTCTGCTGCTGTCCTTGCAGTAACACCTGCAACAAATAGCTCAATGAGTTTATTTTGTTTGTGCTGACTTAGACGACTTTTTCTCATTGGTTCATTCTAACCTAAATAGATTTTTTAGTTGTTATCTAGGACAGCCCCTAATATTAATACAATTCATTCTATCGGTTTAGAATATGAATATTTTTCAAGTGCAACCGAAGCAAATTTATCGTATTTTAATACCGCACTTTCAAACAGTGCCGAGCCTCGAAACTCGAACGATAAAACATTGGCGTATAGTAACACGCCTATTAATGCGTGTTTTTTTATGCGTAGCACAAACACACCCAAAGAACGCCTAAAAATGGCGTGTTCTTCTATGGTAGCGTGTTATGGGAAAGGTTTCGCCCTTTGCTGTGTTCCAATGTTCGCAGTTTTCGAGCCCGTAACACGTTACCGCCCAAAAGCCTCGAAACTTCAAGCGGTAACTTCTAAAATTATTAACATTGGAGTTACAGCAATGCTTTATCTATTCAAAGCCGTGAGCCGTTCAGACTTACGCAATACCAAAAAACATTTTTCCTTATTCCCACGCTATACCGTTCGCATAAATGCCGACAGTATCGAGCAAGCCACCGCACAAGTCGCCCCGTTTTTTGTGATCTTGGAGGTGAAAAATGCGTAATCTTACCTTGACCCCTAACGTAGTAAATTGTAGTATTGCGGACACTACTACATACAACGGAAACCGCACCCGTAAGACTTGCGGATTTTTTACACCTCAAATTCATATCCAAGGGCTACTAACCCTATCAGATAATGCCGAATTTGTGGCAAGGTCTATACGCCGAACTAAGGCGGAGTTTATCCGCACGAATAAGGTGAGCCGTTTGTATGCGGTAGTTGAAGCCTTGCCACACCTATTACAGGTTGGCAAATCATTTACTAAAACATACAAGAGAACATCCACAATGAAAACTATCACAAAACCCACCGCACTTATGGCGGGCGTTTGCCCTATTGCGTTCACTTCAGCTATGGCGGAGGTGAACAATGCCTAATTCAATCACCCTACAAGCGTTCAAGCAAGAGCAAATGCTAGCCCGCTTTTCTGAAGTGGAGAGCCTGATTTATCTTTTAAAGCACTATATCGAAAACAGCTACGGAGAAACAGATTTAACCCTAGTGCATAGCTTTAATTTACTGGCGGAAGGGGTATTAATGGATTTATACCAAGCGATTACACTTGATCAAGGTTTAACGGACGACGAGGGGGTGGAATAATGACTAAACCAACCTTAACAATTAGCCATTTCCCACAATGGAAACGCCAAGGGGAGCTAATCAAACAGGCTAACCGCAAATGTTTTGAGCAATTCCCCGACGACTTCCACCACAAGAAGCAAATGAAAAAAGAAAGCCAAATGTTGGCGGAGGGATTAATTCAGGGGCGTGAATTGTTGCTTGAGCTTATCAACAGCCAAGAACTTAACCCAACCCAGCAAGCGAAGAATAACGCCTTTAAGCGAAGCAGTAAATTTTTAATCGGGCTACTAATGGGCGTGATTGCTGATGTAGAAGCCCTTGAATTGGAACGAATGGAAGCCGAGAAACTGGCGGAGGGTAACAAATGAAAACGAATGAAAAACGCAATTTAGCCGGCTTTACTGAAACAGAATTACAAGCCTTAGGCATTAACCACGAGAATTTTATTCACGGCACAAATAGCCCCGAATTTCCCTATATTGCCGCCGTGTTTGAAGCCGTGGCGGAAGAGCTGGAACATATCGCAAACACTTGCCCCAATGCCGCGATTCAGTTCGCCAAAGAAGCGAACGCAATTATTAAAAAATTGCGTGAACTTTCACCCACCCCACCAACAACAGACATTGAGGAATTGGCGGAACAATACAGCGGGGAGGAAATCGCCCGCCGTTTACTTGGTTGCACGGTTTGTCATTTTCTTTCATCACAGCTTACAAGAATGGAAGCACAAATAATCGCCCAATTAGAAACACAAATGCACGGGGGCGAGAATGAAAAAATGCACTAAAAACGCACCGCACTTAAAAGAGGCGTGGAATAAAAACGCCTTTGAATTGCTGATTTTGGCGGGTTCTCGTGCGTGGGAGGCGTGGAACAAGGGCAAGGGCATAGAATGGCAAAATATCGCCGACGCGTTGCAAATTGAGCCATTTAACACGCAAGGGGGAGCAATCCACCGCTACGATCAAAAGCCCGTGATTTTAGGCAATAACCAGCTGGAGGAAATCGGCCAGTACCGCATAGCCTCACCCGATCAACGCTATATCAAAATCATACAATGCGGGGAACTTTCACAACAGGAAATCACCGCACTTTGCTTAAACCTTGCCACCACCACGAAAGCGGAAAGCGTAGGCTTGTATGATTGCGTCACGCTCACACTAAACCAAAACTTAAATAAAGACATCAATCTTTACCGTGAAATGCAAAAAGCCCCAGAAACCGCTGAAATTATTGCACAGGTGGCACAAGGTGAGGCGAAAGACCAAAAGCAAGGCAATTTATCGCCTTACATTGAGAAACGCACAGAAAACGGCAAAAGCGGCTTATTTCAAATTATGCCAAAGCTAGACAAAGACACGGGCGAAATTATCGAGCGTGTGCAGTGGCTTTCTGATGTAGTGGACGTGGTAGGTATTGGACGCAGTGAAAGCGAAAGTTATTTAGTATTACAGTGGCAGCTTGAGGGAAGTGAGCAAAAGGTTGTGGAAGCTCTACCGCTGGGCGATATTGGCGAGCGTGAGGGCTGGCGGACGTTAAAAAATCGCGGCTTAAAAGTCACCTCAAATTCAACGCTTAAAAACGAATTAGCGGATTATTTACAAACCACGGGCGACCGTAAACTATGGACAATAACCAATCTCACAGGTTGGCAGAATGGGGCGTATTTATTGCCAAATGGTGAAGCCATTGGCGAGCCTAAGCACCCCGTTTTATTCCGCTCACAATCCGCAGGCTTTGCAGGCTACCAAGTCAAAGGCACGTTAGAAAGCTGGCAGAATGAAATCGGGCAATATGTAAAGGGCAATCCAACAATGATGTTGGGCGTGGCTTGTGCATTATCTGCCCCGCTTATTCATTTGCTGGACGCTGATAGCTTTGGTGTGCATATTTTTGGCGGATCAACAAGTGGAAAAACCACCACTGCCAACATTGCCGCCAGTGTTTACGGGCACCCCGAAATCACGCGGGTAAGCTGGAACGCCACTGCATTAGGCTTAAGCAATGAAGCAGCCGCACGCAATGACGGCTTTCTAGTGATGGATGAAATAGGACAAGGGGCAAACAAAAAACACGCAGAGCAAACCGCCTACACGCTGTTTAATGGTATTGGCAAAATACAAGGGGCAAAAGATGGCGGAAATCGTGAAGTGAACCGCTGGCGAATAATGGCATTTTCTACCGGTGAAGTAGATTTAGAAAATTACCTTGCTCAAGCTGGCATAAAAACCAACGCGGGGCAGTTGGTTCGTTTGTTGAATATTCCTATCACGCCCGCTAAACAATTCCACCACTTCAAAGACGGTAAAAACCACGCAGACCACCTAAACCAAGCGAGTAAAAAGCACTATGGGACAATAGGGCGGGAGTGGATAACGTGGCTAACTGAAAACCAAGACACACTAGCAGGCGTTTACAGTACGATTAAAGACAAATGGCTGGCACGCTTACCACAAAAAGCCAGCCCACAAGTGCAGCGTGTAGCAAGCCGTTTTGCCGTGCTAGAAACAGCACTCACGCTTTCAAGCCATTTAACTCAATGGAAAGAGGCAGAATGTGGCGAAGCCTTGTTACATTGCTTTAACGAATGGGTTAGCGTCTATGGTTTAGACAGCCGAGAGAAAAAGCAAATCATTGCACAGGCGAACGGCTGGCTATTGCGGAATGGAGCAAGATTTGTTGAATATCCATTCAACCCAAACCAGCCCGAACCAAAAGATACGGCAGGTTATAAAGAGCTTGGCGAGAGTGTTTTAAACAAAGACGCCCGCTATTGGATATTTCCACAAGTTTATTTGCAAGATGTGATTGCGGGCTTTGATGAAAATATTGCGAATAAAGTGCTGGCGGACGCGGGTATGCTTTCCACCACCAACGCAAAGCATAAATCTTACAAATACAAGAAACCGCTACCACGTCCAATCGCAGGCAATAAAACCATCCGCTGCTATGTGCTGGCAGTGCTAGACGAAGAAGCGGAAGAAAGCGAAGAATAGCCCACGCTAGCAACCATATCCCCAAAAGAGCTAATAAAACGGCTCTTTTTTATTTCTCTATAGTGATTTCTTACAGAGTCAAAAATAACAAAGCCACGGTGCAAATATCTACAATCATCACCAAGAAGAAAGTGGATCTAATCATTAAATAAGTTCTTCTCGCTTTTGATAAGGTTTTATTTGAAAATATCTAATTATAATCTTATTATCTAATCAAAACATAAGAGAGATAATCAGCTGGCGGACTTCCCACAAGTAGAACTAGACATCAAAAAACTACAAGGATTTGAGAGACGTTTTAGGCTAAGGATTGGATTTTATCGCGTGCTATTTGATTGGATTGAGGGCGAGCCGAGAATAATCGAAATTTGTACCGTAGCTAAACGAGATGAACAAACCTATAACTAAAGCAAGCAAGGGCGAGAAAATCGCCCTACCAAGCACAGGAGCGAAAAAATGGCAGATTTACAATATATTCAAGACAGCAACGGGAAACCGCTTTTTGTGGTTGTTCCTTTCGATAAATTCCAAGAGATGGAACTATTAAGCCGTTTTGCAATTGAAAGCAAGGAAGAACAAGGGCAATATGAAGAAATCCAAGTAGAGACAGGGGAAAACGACAGCGAGGCGATCCCGAATGAAGTCGTTAATATTATGCTAGATGATGATGTTAGCCTTTTGGCTGCGTGGCGGATTTATCGCCGACTATCGCAAAGAGATGTAGCAGAACGCACAGGCCTAACGCAATCTGCTATTTCACAAGCAGAGCGAAAAGACAGCAAGCCACAGAAAAAAACACTTGAACGATTAGCGAATATTTACGATTGTAAAGCGATACAGCTTACACTTTAGCCGCGACCAACGCCCATAGCGGGCGTTTTTTGGCTCTATTTTGATAGATTTTAACTATTAATTTATCTCTAAAAATAACCTGACCAAAGGGGAAATTTTCGCCTAAATTATCTAATTTTCATCAAAAAACGCCTTAGTGTAGACACGGCATAGACACGCCAAAAACAACAATATTTAATTAAATCAATATGTTAAATAAAATCGCCGTGTCTACTGCGTCTAAGTGCGTCTAAGCTCCATAGACGCACTTTTTAGGGGTTAATCTATTGAAAATAAAGGAAATAATTTTTAAAAATCGGGGTGCGTCTATGCGTCTACGTTTTTTGCTTAAATAAATAAAAAAATATTTTTTTCGTAAATTTTAGATAAATGTAATTTATAGGTAAAATCTTTCAAAATGCCAATAAATAGCGTGAGTGATTTTTAACCACTAAAAGAACAGCATAATGAGATTTTTATTTCATAATGACGGCGACCATTTCTAAAATTTCCCTTATAGAAAATTCACTACTAGAAAACAACTCAAGAGAGCAGATCCACCACAGCGAAAAACATCACACAGAAAAGCCACTTTTCACGCAGCTATAAAACGCCCCTTATACGTCCCGAATAATTGCTCAAGAAATAGACTAAATAGCAAGTGACTTTGGATAATTGTACCAAGAATTGTACCAAGATTTAGTGTTGTTAATTTAAATGTTGTTATATATCAAATAATTAAAGTTATGATTCAACTCCCACTGTCTCCGCCAGTCCACTGTTCTACACGTTTCTACATAAATCCCACTGCTTCAAAAATCCTTGTAAAATCTAGCCTTTGGCGATATGGTATGCGTCTGATTGCGTCTGCGTAAATCTCTGTAACGCAATATAATTGTACTAGAAAATAGAAATTCTGTTGAATTACTCCGAAAAGTGCAAAGTTGATCGCTTTATTTTCTAGTACAATTAAGCAAAAAGCTGTTTATATTCATAGTGTTAGAGTAACATTTAATACTGATGATAGCTTGATTTTTTTCTAGTACAATTTCTTTTTAAAGATTAGTGCTATGGCAAGAAAAACACAGCAACTTAATGATAAACAAATAAAAAAGGCAAGAGCAGGGGAAAAGTGATTTTCCTTGATGGTAGCGGGCTTTATTCAATCGTTCTATCAAGTGAAAGCCGCAAACCAATTTAGCCTGCTTTCGTTCTATGCTGTGCTATTAGTGCTTCTAACAGGCGGGCGATCCTCTGAGATTACCGGGGCGAAGTGGCGGATATTGATTTTAGTCAAAACCTTTGGGTGTATCGCGTGCAGAAAGGGAATAAGAATTTAAAGGGCGGGGTCGGTTGCATATTGTTACGTTATCTCGTCAAGCGGTGGCGGTATTGCGAAAAATGCGGGAAATTAGTACCGCACTTAATCTAAGTAGTGATTTTGTCTTTCCTAGCGTTACGGCGAAATCAGGCCATATTACAATCTAGGCAATGAGAAAGGCGATAGTTAAAAACCCTTGGCAAGGGAAAGCTAACCACGCACGGGATAATACACTTAATTAGTACCTCTTTGAATGAGCGTGATTATAATGCGGATTGGATAGAGAAAGCCTTATCGTATAAGGGTGTAGAATTCAAGAAAGCGAAAGGATTTTTAAAAAGGATTGATTTTGATATCAATCCTTTTATAGTTGTTTGACTGGTTTAGTTTGAGTATGTGGTTATGACTCTATTTTTTACGAGAGTGTAACCCTTTTTTCTCTAATCCACGGTAGATCCATTGCTGTTGTGCGATGGTGATGAGGTTCGATACTAACCAGTATAAAACCAAGCCCGCAGGGAAGAAGAGGAAAAATACCGTGAAGATCACTGGCATAAATGTCATTACTTTTTGTTGCATTGGATCAGCAACTGGCGTTGGCGACATTTTTTGTAATAAGAACATTGATACGCCCATTAAGATTGGCAAGATGTAGTATGGATCTTGTGCCGATAAATCTTGAATCCAACCGAAGAATGGGGCGTGGCGTAATTCCACCGCTTCCATAAATGTCCAATATAAGGCGATGAAAATTGGCATTTGTAAGAGAATTGGTAAACAGCCACCGAGTGGATTTACTTTTTCTTCTTTATACAATTTCATCATTTCTTGGCTCATACGCTGACGATCTTCCCCATAACGCTCACGCATTTCTTGGATTTTCGGTTGTAGCATACGCATTTTTGCCATTGAAGTGTATTGTGCTTTGGTTAATGGGTAAAGGCAACCTTTCACCACAAGGGTTACGCAGATAATGGCAAGCCCCCAGTTTTTCACTAAATCGTGGATGTGGGTGAGCAACCAGAATAGCGGTTTTGCGATAAACCACGCCCAGCCGTAATCCACGGTGAGATCTAAATGATTCGCCACGTCTGCCATTTGGTTTTGCAATTTCGGTCCCGTCCATAATTTGCTAGTAATGGTTTCCGTTGCACCTACTGGAATGTCCACCACTGGCCCACGATAACCAATCGAGCCTAAATTACGGGCTTTATCCGTTGAAGTGTAAAGTTGGTGAGTGCTATCTTGATTTGGAATCCACGCTGAAACGAAGTAATGTTGTAACACCGCAACCCAGCCCGCTTTGGTTTGGATTGACAGATCTTTTTCTTCCATATCTTTGAAACTGTATTTTTTATAGTTGGTTTCAGAAGAAGAATACGCCCCGCCTGTGTAGGTTGGCATTGCCATACTGCCTGAGCTTTCCACTAAAGTATGGGTTAATTTCGCGTAAGGCTCTACTTCAATCGGCTGCCCGCTTTGGTTGGTGATTTCAAAGTTCACGCTCACATCGTATTCACCGCGTTTTAACACGAAAAGTTTGCGATAAGTTACGCCATCTTTTTCAAACACAAATGGTACAACAAGTTCATTTTGCCCGTCAGCCAATTTGAAATGATCGCCATCAACTTGATAATTGGCACGACCCGCTTTGGTGTCGATTCCATTGCGTCCAACTAAACCGCTCTGTGCCACATAAATATGTTCAGGGGTATCCTGTAATAACACAAAAGGCGTGTGGGAATGCAGGGTTTCGTCATAATTTAATAATTCAGAACGTACCACATCACCGCCGAGGGTATTCACTTTTAAACGGAATACATCATTTTCTAAGGTAATCACTTTACTTTGAGTAAGGTTAGCAAGGTCTGAATTTGATGCTAATTCACCTTGAGCTTGAGAGGTTTGCACTTGTTCAGTGGCAACAGGCTTCGGACTGTGATAATCCACTTGCCATTGCTGATAAACAAGAAAAGAAATAAAGAGTAGTGCGAGCACTAACAGGCTACGTCTTGAATCCATTATTTGTTCTCTTTGTTGTTATTAATCTTCGGTGGAACAGGATCGTATCCACCCGCGTGTAAAGGATGACATTTTAATATACGTTTTAACGTAAGCCAACCACCTTTTAACGCACCGTGCGTTTTTAATGCTTCAATACCGTAGCAAGAACAAGTTGGCGTAAATCGGCAGCGTGGGCCAATGAGCGGGCTGATGAAGAGTTGGTAAAATCGAATACACTTAATTAAGATTTTCGAGCCAAGCGAATGTGGCGTTGCCATAATTTATCCAATGAATTGAATATGTGCTGATTATCTAACCGCCCGATACCCTGTTTAACCACAATGACAAAATCATAATGCGGTAGATCGTGCTGTAATTGGCGAAAACGTTCACGGCATAAACGCTTAATGCGATTGCGATCGTGAGCACGTTTTAAATGCTTTTTGGCCACTGCTAAACCTAAACGTGGAATAGATTCCTGATTAGGACGGGCTAGAATAGTAATTTCAGGGGAACTCGCACGTTGCGGATCTTGGAAAACGTATTTGAATTGAGCGGGAGTTAGCAGACGTAACTCCCGAGAAAAGTTTAGCTTAATCACAGCGAAGGGCTGGATTATGCAGATAAACTTTTACGACCTTTAGCACGACGACGAGCTAAAACTTGACGGCCGTTTTTAGTTGCCATACGTGCACGGAAACCGTGAGTACGACTGCGTTTTAATACAGAGGGTTGGAATGTACGTTTCATAACTATAATCTACCTAAATCAACATTGTTTAATTATTGCCTTTGACATTTAGATAGCCAAAAACGAATTGAAACAAGGGTTACTAAAATAAAGAACGCAATTGTAATCACAAATTAAACGTTCGTCAAACCAAGAATAAGAAAAACGCTGAGAAAACCAGCATTCTCTTAATAAAAAGCATAAAAGCGGGCGAATTATACTGTTTTCCGTAAAAATCTCAAGGTCGCTTTTTCAATTTTTTTCATTCTTTTCTAAAGATCTTTCGCCCAGTTTATTGTAAAATTGGGCAAAATTATGACCGCACTTTTTTGTGGCGCAAAATCCCTTTAACTAAATTTAGCCAAATAATAACAATGAAAATGACGCTCACATCGCTTTGGCAGGATTGCCTTTCACAACTGCAAGATCAAGTTTCGCCCACGGACTTCAGCACGTGGTTACGCCCATTGCAAGCTGACATTCCGAGTGAAAACCAAATGGTATTATATGCCTCCAATGTGTTTGTCAAAAATTGGGTGGAAACCCATTATTTAGAGCTGATCACCAAGCTTAGCCAAAGTTTATCTGGCAATATTGATTTTTCAGTGAGAGTGCAAGAAGGCACGAAGCCCGCTAAGCTTGTGGAGAAAAAAAACGTTGTGCCACCACATTCGCCAATGCAAACGGAAAGCACCGCAAAGACGGAAGCCAAACAGCCCTATCGCTCCAATTTAAACACCAAGCATATTTTTGAAAACTTCGTAGAGGGGAAATCAAACCAGCTTGCTCGTGCTGTTGCACAAAAAGTCGCAATTAACCCAGGTGAGCAAAGTGCCAATCCGCTTTTTCTGTATGGCGGAACTGGTTTGGGGAAAACCCACTTATTACACGCGGTGGGCAATGGTATTTTGGCAGGCGAACCTGACGCACGGGTGATTTATATTCACGCCGAACGCTTTATGCAAGAATATATAAAAGCCTTGCAAGCGGATAAAATGGAAAACTTCAAAAAATTCTACCGCACTTTAGATGCGTTGCTGATTGATGACATTCAATTTTTCGCGGGGAAAGACGGCACGCAAGAAGAATTTTTCCATATTTTCAATTCCTTATTTGAAAGCAGTCGCCAAATTATTTTGACTTCCGATCGCTACCCGAAAGAAATCGAAAAAATTGAAGATCGGTTAAAATCCCGCTTTGGCTGGGGGCTGAGTGTCGCTATTGAACCGCCTGAGCTTGAAACCCGCGTTGCCATCTTATTGAAAAAAGCAGAAGAAAAACAAATGCTGTTGCCTGAAGAAGTGGCATTTTTTATCGGGCAAAAATTACGCACCAATGTGCGAGAATTGGAAGGGGCATTAAACCGTGTGCACGCCAATGCAGAATTTACGGGTAAAGCCATCACCATTGATTTTGTGCGGGAAACCCTGAAAGATATGTTGGCACTACAAGATAAATTGGTTACGGTAGAAAATATTCAAAAAGTGGTTGCCGAATACTATCGCATTAAGGTGGCTGATCTGAAATCGAAAAACCGTTCTCGCTCTGTGGCTCGCCCTCGTCAGCTTGCAATGGCATTATCAAAAGAGCTGACCAATCGCAGCCTGCCCGAAATTGGTAAAGCCTTTGGCGATCGCGATCACACCACTGTGCTACACGCTTGTCGCACCATCGTCACGCTACGCGAGCAAGATAACAATATTCAAGAAGATTGGTCGAATTTGATCCGAACTTTGTCAGCTTAAAGGACGAAACTATGCAATTTACTGTATCAAGAGAAAATCTGTTAAAACCATTACAACAAGTTTGCGGCGTGTTGAGCAATCGTCCAAACATTCCCGTGCTAAGCAACGTGTTACTCCATATTGAGGGGCAATCTTTAACCATTACGGGAACGGATTTGGAAGTGGAACTCTCCACCCAAGCCCAACTTAGCCAAGTGGATCAGGACGGACGTTTCACGATCCCCGCGAAAAAATTTCTTGATATTTGTCGTAGTTTTCCTGATGACGCGGATATTACCGTCAGCTTTGAAGAAGATCGTGCCTTAGTGCGTTGCGGTCGCAGTAAATTTAATTTAACCACCCTGCCAGCGGAAGAATACCCAAATCTGGCGGACTGGCAATCGGAAGTGGAATTTACCCTCGCCCAAGCCACTTTACGCCGTTTAATTGATGCCACTCAGTTTTCAATGGCGAACCAAGATGCCCGCTATTTCCTGAATGGAATGAAATTTGAAACGGAAGGCAATTTGCTCCGCACGGTTGCCACAGACGGACACCGCCTAGCGGTTTGCACTATTCCCCTTGAACAAGAATTGCAAACTCATTCAGTTATTGTACCGCGTAAAGGAGTGCTTGAATTAGTGCGATTACTCGAAAGCAGTGATCTGCCTGCCAAAGTGCAAATCGGAACGAATAATCTCCGCATTGATCTTGGCAATATTATCTTCACCTCGAAGCTGATTGACGGGCGTTTTCCTGATTACCGCCGTGTTCTCCCTCGCAATGCCCAACGGATTATGATGGGCAACTGGGATACCCTCAAGCAAGCCTTTGCACGAGCAGCGATTTTATCCAATGACAAAGTACGTACGGTGCGTTTACAACTGGCAGAAAATCAGCTCACCATCACCGCAACCAACACAGAACAAGAGGTTGCCGAAGAAATTATTGATGTGGATTACAACGGCGAAGCAATGGAAGTGGGCTTCAACGTCAGTTACTTGCTTGATGTGCTGAACGCCTTAAAATGCAAACAAGTGCGTGTTCGTCTCACCGATGCCACCTCAAGTTGCTTAATTGAAG
The DNA here is from genome assembly GCF_900450705.1 of Avibacterium paragallinarum. Classification (GTDB taxonomy): domain Bacteria; phylum Pseudomonadota; class Gammaproteobacteria; order Enterobacterales; family Pasteurellaceae; genus Avibacterium; species Avibacterium paragallinarum. Next base: position 1,584,970 of record NZ_UGHK01000002.1, on the reverse strand, counting down.
ACGTGGATGACAACACAGCGGAATACGTCATTATGCCAATGCGTCTATAACCTTAAACCTTATGGCAATTTCCCGTTTACTGGTCGAAAATTTTCGCAATTTAACCGCCGTGGATCTGGAGTTTGACCACGGCTTTAACTTTTTGGTCGGCAATAACGGCAGCGGCAAAACTAGCCTGCTGGAAGCCATTTTTTATCTCGCACACGGACGCTCTTTTAAAAGTGCGGTGGCAAATCGCATCATTTCTTATGAACAGCCTCATTTTACCCTGTATGGGCGAATCCAAGAGCAAAATCATCAATGGTCTGTGGGCTTGCAAAAACACCGCCAAGGCAACACCCAAGTAAAAATCAACGGTGAAGAAGCAAAGAAAATCGCCGATCTCGCTCATTTATTGCCGATGCAAATCATCACCCCAGAGGGGCTGACTTTGCTCAATGGCGGGCCAAGCTATCGCCGAGCTTTTTTAGATTGGGGATTATTTCATCATCATAGCCATTTTCACCCTGTTTGGAGCCAGCTCAACCGCCTGCTTAAACAGCGTAATGCTGCCCTTTCGCAAGCCTACCACTATGAACAGATTTACATTTGGGACAAAGAACTGATTCATCTCGCCGAACAAGTGAGCCAATGGCGTGCTGAATATGCCGAAGCCCTCCGCCCCGAAATCGAACGCACCTGCCAGCTTTTCTTGCCTGAATTAGAAATCAGCGTCAGCTTTCATCAAGGCTGGGACAAAAATAGCGATTATGGCGAATTATTACGCCAAAATTTAGAGCGAGATCGTACCATTGGCTATACGGTATCAGGACCACAAAAAGCCGATTTTCGCTTTAAAGCCAATGGCTTACCTGTAGAAGATGTGCTTTCACGCGGGCAATTAAAACTGCTAATGTGTGCCTTACGCTTGGCGCAAGGAGAACATTTAATGCAACAAAAAAACCGCCATTGTATTTTTTTGATCGATGATTTTGCTTCTGAATTAGACAAAAGCAAACGGGCGTTACTCGCCGAACGCCTGCAACAAAGTGGCTCGCAAGTCTTTGTCAGTGCCATCACCCACAATCAACTCCAAGAAATGCAACCGCAAAATCACCGCACGTTCAGCGTTCATCAAGGTAAATTGAGTGAAATTTAGTCAATTCCATATTTTATGCTCTTTTCAGCTGTTGTAATCTCTGTAGAATCATATTGAGAATTACGCCGTATGTAGGCACAAAGAATATCATTCCAATGCATAGTTTGAATAAGTAATCTACTAAGCCAATCACTAACCAATGTTTTGCCATAAACGGATCGCTACTTGCATAGAACGCCACAGCGAAGAAAATATAGGTATCTGCCATTGAGCCTAAGATCATTGAACTACTCGGTGCTATCCACCATATTTTTAATTGACGCAATCGGTTGAATACTAATACATCAAGTAATTGTCCAAAGGTATAAGCTAAGAAGCTGGCAATTGCGATACGGAAAACAAAAACATTGAAATTCAGTAATGTAGCAAACCCTTGATATTGACTATCAGAAAACAGAGTGGAAATTAGGTAACTAATAATCAGTGCAGGAAACATCACAACAAAGATAATCAAACGTGCTTCTTTTGCACCAAAAATTCTCACTATAAGATCTGTTGCCAAGAAAATAAATGGGAAAGTTAGGGTTCCCCAAGTGCTATGGAAAGAAAAATCTTGACTGCCAATAAGATGGAGAGGAAGCCGTATTTCGAAAGGAAGATGTACTAAATAATTACTAGAAGCAATAATCAAAATATGAAATAGACTCAGTAAAATAAGAGCATATTGTTTTTGTTGAGCGTTAAAGCTCGGTGCGAGAGTTTTCATTGTTGTACCTTTTTATTTTATTAAAATTTGGGGTAAGGGAACCCAAATTAATGATGAAGTTAGAAATATATTCTTACTTTGAATAAAGGGGCGGATCATACTTATTTTTTTAATAAGTTCAAGAAAAAAGCATTAAAAATAAGTGGTGGGGTGGTGGTACTTAATGCCATTTTATTATAAGAATATAAAAAATCTGTTAAAATAGTGCTGTTTTGAGATAGCGTTTAAACTAAGGGTATATTTATCGAAAACTGGCAACGTGGTTTTGTTTTGCATCGCAGAGCATATAGCGAAACAAGCTTATTGGTGGATTTGTTTACGGAAGATACGGGGCGTTTAACGGTGCTTGCCAAAGGGGCGAGAACAAAACGTTCTGCGTGGAAAAGTATTTTGCAGCCGTTTACGCCGTTGCTGTTGCGTTGGGCAGGACGAGGGGAACTGAAAACCCTCACCAAAGCTGAGGCGGCGTCGCTTACTTTGCCAATGCCGCCTGTCGCACTTTATAGCGGTTTCTATGTGAATGAGTTATTAATGCGATTATTAGCACAGGAAACGCCTTATCCGGATATTTTCCAAGATTATTTAAAATGTCTTATGGGGTTGGCAAGTGTGTCAGAGGCTGTTGAACCTAGCTTACGCACTTTTGAATTTCAATTACTTACCGCAATGGGCTATGGCATTGATTTTTGTCACTGTGCGGGTTCAGGTGAGCCTGTTGATGAAAATATGACCTATCGTTACCGTGAAGAAAAAGGTTTTATTGCTTCTTTAATTAAGGATAATCTCACTTTTTATGGCAGAGAACTGTTGGCGTTTGAGCGGCGAGAATTTCGCGATCAGGCTGTATTGCAAGCGGCTAAGCGATTTATTCGTATAGCCTTGAAGCCTTATTTAGGCAGTAAGCCATTGAAAAGCCGAGAATTATTCACTCAACATATTTTGTATCAGAAATAACCTATGGCATTACTTTATCCCCCTAAAAAAGTGGAAAAAAAGCACCGCACTTTTACCGCTCAAGTGCAAGATTTGGATTATCAAGGGCTAGGTGTGGCGAAAATTCAAGGCAAAACGTGGTTTATTGAAAATGCTTTGCCTGGTGAACAGGTTCAAGTGCAGGTGTTGGAAGAAAAGCGTCAGTATGGCAAAGCGATCGTAAAAGAATGGTTGAAGACTAGCCCAAAACGAGAGAACCCAGCCTGTATTTATTATGAAAAATGTGGGGGGTGCCAAACTCAGCATATTCCGTTGGATATGCAACGTGATACCAAAGAACGAGCGTTATTTCAGCGATTAAGTAAATTGCAAGCTGACCCCATTGCGTTAATGCCCCGAATTGTTGGAGAACAATGGCATTATCGCCGTCGTTTGCGTTTGAGTATTCACTGGGATAAAAAGAAAGGCTTGCTTATAGGCTTTCGGCAAAAAAATTCGCAACTTATTGAGCCAGTGCAATCTTGCCTAGTGATAGAAAAACCATTGAATGATTTGTTGCCAAAAATAACCGCACTTTTACAGAACTGGTCTAGTCCAAAAAATTTAGGGCATATCGAATTGGTGCGAGCTAGCAATGGGATCGCGTTATTGTTGCGTTATCAAAAAAATCTGGCAGAAAAAGACCGCACTTTGTTATGCCATTTTGCAAAACAAGAAAATCTCATGCTCTTTGTGCAAGATGATGAACGTATTTATCAACTTTATGGTGAAAGCCCTTATTATGACTTGAAGAACGGATTAAGATTGCATTTTGACATTCGCGATTTTATTCAGATTAATCCGCGATTAAATCAAGCAATGATTGACACCGCACTGGATTGGCTCACATTGACTAAGCAAGATCGGGTGTTGGATTTATTTTGTGGAATGGGAAATTTTACTTTGCCAATGAGTTCTTCCGCGAAACAAGTTGTCGGTGTGGAAGGCGTGGCAGAAATGGTGAAGAAAGCAACACAAAATGCGGAACGAAATGGCTGTGAAAATGTCGAATTTTATCAGGGTGATTTGGCACAATCTTTCGTTGATCAGCCGTGGGCGGCGTACCCTTTTAATAAAGTTTTGCTCGATCCTCCACGCACTGGAGCGGCGTTTGCTATCCCATTTTTGTGCGAATTAAAAGCAGAAAAAATATTGTATGTGTCTTGCAATCCTGCTACTTTGGTGAGAGATGCTCAAATGCTATTACAAACAGGCTATCAATTAACAAAAGTGGCGATGATCGATATGTTCCCTAATACAGGGCATTTAGAGAGCATTAGTCTATTTGAACGGAAATAAATAGGAAGGCGTTATGGTTGCTGTTCGAGGTTCTCATCTACTTAACCCAGAAGATTTTGTGATTGAACAATGGAGCGAAAGTCTGAAATTGTCTCCAGATTTAGCACAAAAATTAGTCCAAATTTGGCATTATTCGCAAGAGAAAATCCAACAGAACCAAAATTTGGCTGAAAATTCACAGTGGCATTGTTCATTATCCTCTGGCGTAGAGATGGCAGAAATTTTGCATAGTTTGAATATGGATAGTGAAAGTCTGATTACCGCAATGATTTACCCTGTGGTAAGCCATAATATTGTTGCATTGGAACAAATCAGTGAGGATTTCGGCACAGAGATTAGTAAATTGGTGAAAGGTGTAATGGAAATGGATAACATTCGCCAACTCAATGCAAGCCATTCCGCAAATGCCTTACAAGTGGATAATGTTCGTCGAATGTTATTGGCGATGGTTGATGATTTCCGTTGCGTTATCATTAAATTGGCAGAACGTATCGCTTTTTTACGAGATGCAGAGAATTGCTGTTCTGAAGAAGAGAAAGTGCTTGCGGCAAAAGAATGTTCTAATATTTACGCACCATTGGCAAATCGTTTAGGTATCGGGCAACTTAAATGGGAGCTGGAAGACTATTGTTTTCGCTATTTACATCCTGAACAATACCGTATGATTGCTAAATTATTGAAAGAGCGTCGTTTAGATCGGGAACAATATATTGCTGATTTTGTCGCGGAATTAACCCAATATTTGCAAGAAAGCATTAAACAGGTAGAAGTTTATGGTCGCCCTAAGCATATTTATAGTATCTGGCGGAAAATGCAGAAAAAGCATTTAGAATTTAGTGATTTATATGATGTACGAGCAGTACGCGTGATTGTGCAAAAATTGCAAGATTGCTATTCCGCTCTGGGGATTGTGCATACGCATTTTAAGCATTTACCGAAAGAATTTGATGATTATGTCGCGAACCCGAAACCCAATGGTTATCAATCCATTCATACCGTCGTTTTGGGCAAAGGGGGAAAGCCTATTGAAGTGCAAATCCGTACCCAACAAATGCACGATGATGCGGAACTAGGGGTGGCAGCACATTGGAAATATAAAGAAGGGGTAACAGGGCGTTCAGCCTATGAAGATAAAATTGCGTGGTTACGTAAATTATTAGCATGGCAAGATGATATTACGGATTCTAGCGAAGTGATTGCCGAATTGCGTAGCCAAGTGTTTGATGATCGCGTTTATGTGTTTACACCGAAAGGGGAAGTGATCGATCTACCGACAGGCTCAACACCGCTGGATTTTGCTTATGCGATTCATAGTGAGATCGGGCATCGTTGTATTGGGGCAAAAGTAGGGGGGCGGATTGTCCCTTTCACCTATCAACTACAAATGGGTGATCAAATTGAAATTATTACGCAAAAAACACCGAACCCAAGCCGAGATTGGCTTAATCCGAATTTAGGCTTCACTAACACCAGCAAAGCCAGAGCAAAAATTGCAGCTTGGTTTAAAAAATTAGACCGAGATAAAAATATCCCAGCGGGTAAAGAGTTATTAGAAAATGAAATTGCCCGTTTAGGCATTACACTCAAGCAGGTGGAACAATATGCTTTACCTCGTTATAATCTGAAAAATGTAGAGGATCTCTATGCGGGGATTGGCGGTGGAGATATTCGTGTCAATCAGCTTATTAACTTCCTACAAAGTAAGTTAATTAAAACCTCGCCACAGGAAACGGATGAACAAATTCTACGCCACGTTGCACAGAAAAGTGCGGTAAATTCTCAGCATAAAAATGAATCCAAAGATTATGTGATCGTGGAAGGGGTGGGCAACCTGATGCACCACATTGCTCGTTGCTGTCAGCCGATTCCTGGTGATGATATTGTGGGATACATTACGATGGGACGAGGGATCTCTATTCACCGCAGTGATTGCGAACAATTTCTAGAATTGCAAAATAGTCATCCTGAACGGGTCGTGGAATCGATTTGGGGTGAAAGTTATGCTAATGGTTTCCGCATTGGTATTCGCATTATTGCCAGCGATCGTCATGGTTTGTTACGCGATATTACTACCGTGTTAGCTAATGAAAAAATTAGTGTGCTAGGTGTTTCTAGCCGTACGGATATAAAAAAGCAAATTGCTACAATGGATATGGATATTGAGTTAAATAATGTGCAAATGCTGAGTAAAATCTTGGCTCGTTTAGCAAAATTAGATGATGTGATCGAAGCAAAACGTTTATAAGAAAAAATAAGTGCGGTGGTTTTTTTGTGTAATTTTGTTGCGATTAAAGCAAAAAAATTGAGTTATAACATTCAATCAGTTAATAAGGAAAGAAAATTGGAAAAAACAACGGGCTTGACCCATTTAATCAAATCTACAGGCTATTCATTAAAAGGGCTAAAAAGTGCATTTAAAAATGAGGCAGCATTTCGTCATGAAGTGGCGTTATCCTGTATTTTGATTCCCCTCGCATTTTTCTTAGCAAATAACAAAATAGAATTAATCTTGATGATTGGTTCCGTATTGTTGGTGCTAGTGGTGGAATTACTCAATAGTGCTGTTGAGGCAGTAGTAGATCGCGTTGGTAAAGAATACCACGAACTTTCAGGTCGGGCGAAAGATCTGGGGTCTGCAGCAGTGTTTGTCGCATTAATTATTGTAGGAATCGTTTGGGGAAGCGCCCTATTTTTGTAACTTTAACTAACATCGGCACAAGTAAAGAGCTAGATAATACAGTAGAGAACGATTATTACTGTATTATCTCTATAATATTGTATTTATATAGGACTATTATGATCGGGTTTCATAAAAAGTGTTATGTGGATTGTACGGTTATTATCCTTCCATATAAGTTTTAAGATCCTCACCTTGCAGACCTGCATTCAGTGCAATCAGTAATTTTAGGCGAGCTTTGGGCACATTCAACTCTTTCACGAACATTACGCCTTGCTCTTGTAAATTTAGCCCTCCGCCTTCGTAACCATAGACTGGTTCTGCAATACCGTTAAAGCAACGTGAAACTAATGCAATAGGAATATTCTGTTTAATTAAACGCGATAACCCTTGCATCGCTTTAGGGGGCATATTACCCGCACCTAAGGCTTCAATGATCACTCCATCTAATTGTTGTAAATCTAATTGTTCAAATAACCAGTTATCCATTCCAGCATAAATCTTAATGATGGGTACATTGCCATTCACTTTTTTTAGCGAATCTAGCATAAAACGCTGACGGGGTTCAGCTGCTTTAAAAAAGAGAATATCTTTTTTCATAATGATCCCTAAGGGGCCATGAGTAGGCGTCTGAAAAGTGGAAACGTTGGTAGTATGAGTTTTAGTAACGTATTTAGCTGCATGAATTTCATCATTCATAACTACTAAAATACCTTTATCAGCACTTTTCTCGTGGCTAGCTACGCGTAAAGCAGAAAGATAATTATAGATACCATCACTGCCTAATTCATTGGTTGAACGCATTGCACCTGTAAGAACAATAGGTATCTGAGGTAACTGTATTGTATCTAAAAAATATGCGGTTTCTTCTAGCGTATCCGTCCCATGAGTAATTACAATACCATCATAGTTTCTGCCGTCTTGATTAATTTTTTGTCCCAAAGTAAACATATTATCAACCGTCATATGAGGACTAGGTAAGTTAAAAAAATCAACAGATTGCACCATAATATCTTGTAAATCAAAGGAAACTTTTATCATTGGATTGGCTGTACTTGGTGCTACTTTACCATTACTATCGGTATGCATTGAAATAGTACCACCAGTGTGGAGAACGAGAAGTTTTTTCATATAATTATAGGTCTTGAGATAAAAATACTAGCTTTAAAGATTTTAATTTGGGAATTGCATTTGTGCTATCATCAAAATTGATCATTTCAATTCTAAAACTCAATGGGTTGTATTCTGTCATAACTTCAACTTTTTATCTAGAGCAGCGATTTTTAAGAGCGGTTGGAAAACATTTAAGTTATAGTGTTTTTAGTTTCGTTGATTACACATCATCAAACCCAAGATAATCAATACGCCGCTGATGAGATGATATGGATAGAGGGTTTCACCTAAAACGCTGATCCCGAGTAGGGCGGCAAATAACGGCGTTACATTGGTGAAAACCGCACCTTTCGCGCCGCCCACAAGGCTTATACCGTAATTCCAAAAGGCGTAAGATAAAATTGACGGTCCGATAACCAAATAGCCAATCATTGCCCAATGGCTCGTAGAGATTTGGCTCATAATCGGCTCGCTGGCGGTTAAAGCTTTCCATAGAAAAACAGGGCTAAAGCATAGCATTGCAATGGCAACAAGCAAAGTAAGCATCACGGCGTTGGGTAAGTCTGTTGGGCGTAGGCGGATAATGCAGCAATACACCGCCCAGCTCAATGCCGAACCAATCGCCCATAAATCCCCTTTATTCACATTAAACTGTAGTAAGGTTTGCGGATCGCCTTGGCTTAATAAACATAATACACCAAAGAAACTTACCACTGCCCCTGCAAGCATTAAAGGGCGAATTTTATCCCCGAAAACAAGACGATTAAGCAATAATACCGCAATCGGCACAACCGCAAGATAAATGCTCGCATTCAGGGCAGTGGTGCTTTGCAAGCCTTGATAAAGAAACAGCGGAAAGATGACGATGCCGAGTAAAGAAAGTGCGGTCAGAATTTTCCAGGTTTTTTTGATGATGGGAAGGAAAGGGAGCGTGCGTTTGGCAAATAAAACCAGCAAAATAAGTGCGGCGGGAAACCAGCGTAAATAGGTTAGCACAATGGGATCAACCTCACGGCTGAGCATTTTGCCGAAAATATAATTGCCACCCCAAAATAAGGTGGCTAAAATCAGGCAAAAATAGCCATAATGCTGTTTGTTCATCTTGTACCACGTTCCACAATAATCCCCACATTGCGTGCTTGTGCCACCGCTTTTGGCTTACTCAATTTGATTTTGAGCCAGCTTAGCCCATATTTTTGTTCAAGTTGTTCAGCGACTTCATACGCTACACGTTCAATGAGGAAAAAGGGTTTAGATTGCACATAATGGATAATAAATTCGCTCACTTCCGCATAATTGAGGCAGTAGGCAACATCATCGGTTTGGGCGGCTTGACGACAATCCCACGCCATTTCCACATCAAAAATCAATTTTTGTTTGATTTGTTGCTCCCAATCATACACGCCGATTTGAGCGAAAACGACCAGTTCTTCAATAAAAATGCGATCCTTCATAAAATCCTTCTTGGTGTCAAATTCTATTAGGCTTATGCTATCAAGTTTATGTACAATAGACGAACAAATTTTTCATTTGATCAGTCAGGTAGGTAAAAATGAGCCTTTTCGCCCTTTTTTATATGCTCTTTGCATATTTACTCGGTTCTATTTCCAGTGCCATTTTAATTTGTCGCCTCGCGGGCTTGCCTGATCCCCGCAATGCGGGTTCACATAACCCCGGTGCAACCAATGTATTGCGTATTGGCGGGCGTTGGGCAGCGTTAGCGGTGCTGGTTTTAGATGTGTTAAAAGGAATGCTCCCAGTGTGGGCGGGATATTACCTCGGCTTAACCCAATTTGAACTTGGAATGGTGGCATTAGGTGCGTGTCTAGGGCATATCTTCCCCATTTTCTTTAAATTTAAAGGAGGAAAAGGAGTCGCCACTGCTTTCGGTGCAATTGCCCCGATTGGCTGGGGAGTAGATGCTTGGATGCTCGGTACTTGGCTTGCGGTGTTTTTGCTCACAGGCTATTCCTCTCTCAGTGCAGTTATCGCCGCGATTACTATTCCTTTTTACGTCTGGTGGTACAAACCTGAATTTACTTTCCCCGTTGCTTTGGTTTGCTGTTTGCTCGTTTACCGTCACCACGACAATATCCAGCGTTTATGGCGAGGGCAGGAAGATAAAATTTGGAAGAAATTAAAGAAAAAACGTTAAATTTAAACTTTGTAAAGGCAATTATCGTTGTTTAAGTTTAAATAAAGCATAATATGGCTCTCTCAGATCGAGAAATAATATTTTGAAATTACAAGTTGCTACAAAAACATAGAAAGTCTATTTATCTTATTTTATTGAAAATATGTAGGGAGATGAGTTAAGACTCCATACATTGAGAAAAAGTGAGAACTTCAAGGTTTTATCGTAGTCCATTGTAATATAGCCCCTTGAAAGGGGCTGTAAGGGAGAATTATTTGCCGAGTTGTTTTTTTAATTTAATCAATTTATCTTTCATTCTTTGACGTTTTAGCGGAGAAAGATAGTCAGCAAAAACAATACCATTTAAATGGTCAATTTCGTGTTGAATACAAATAGCAAGCAGATCATCAGCATCAAGAATAAAGGCTTTTCCATTTTTATCTAGTGCCTCTACGCGTAGTTTTTCTTTTCGAGGAACAAATCCACGAAGACCCGGAAGTGATAGACACCCTTCTTCAATTCCAGTCTCCCCTGAACTTTCAATGATCTTAGGATTAATCAGTACAATTTGGTTTTCTTTTGTTCCTTCAATATCAATAACAATTACACGGCGGTGTACATTTACTTGGGTTGCAGCAAGCCCAATTCCTTGCTCTTTATACATCGTTTCAAACATATCATCGATGAGCTGGTGTAATTCTTGATCAAATGTATTTACTGGTTGAGCTACAATTTTTAGACGATCATCAGGGTAAATTAATATTTCACGTAATGCCATAAATTTATGGTTCCTTTATTAACTTAAAATTATAGTGTAACGATTTTAGATAAAAACACCAAGAGGAATACCCGTATTTTAAATTAAAAAAGTTGCATTATTTTTATCGAAGAGAGTTATTTGCGAAAATATAATTTGAATAAGGTAGGTATATTATTATAGGAACATATTTACCATAAGGTGATTATTAATAACCCTGGCTTAAAATTTAAATGTTAAATGAAATTAGGGCAGTATTGGATTAAACTAATACCACCCTACAGCATTTCAATTTTCTTACAAGGGATTAATATAGCTCAAGAGTACTACACAACCCCTTATTAGGATTTCAATCATATGATCAGAAAAATAAACTAAAGTTTATTTAAACCAACCTGATTCTTTTTTTACTCTAGCTTCACCTTCTTTATTCATTAATGATTCGGCTCCTCTAGAAATACTGCGATTAGCATCAGCTTCAGATTGAATAACATCTGTTCTTGCGGCTTCACGTTTTAATTCTTGTTCAATGAAATCATCTTCACGTTCAACTCGTTTTTGCTGACGTTTAAGGGCTAAACGGCGTTCTTCTAAATCTAACTTACGGTTTTCATCTTCATAAGCCTGATCTCTCTGTTTATCCTTAAGATACTCTTGATATGCCCGTTCTTTTTGACGAGCAACTTCTGCAGCTTTTGCTGCTGCCCGCTCTCGAGCTTTCTTCGCTGCTGCTGCTTCGGCACGTTTCCCCTCGGCTTCTGCTGCCGCAACAGTAGCTAATTCACTACTTAAATCAGCTTGCACAAAATTCGTCGTTAAAAGACCAGCACTAAGTACGCTACAAATTAATATAGTTTTTTTCATTTGTATAGCTCCCTATTTTTCCACTGGACATTCAGCATTTGGTTGAATGCGAGTTTCATTAGCCTTAGTTGTAATTAATAATGCAATACCTGGCTTAAATTGGCATTTTTTACCGGCTTGAGTTGAGGTATAAATTTTTGTCCCTTGTTTATAGGTTAAGCTTACCCCTTCAATGACGACTTTATCTTTTACCATAGCTCCAGAGACACCACCTAAAGTAGCTCCAGCGACACCACCACCAACCGCACCAGCTGTATTGTATTGATAACCGACAACAGCCCCAGCTACAGCACCTAAAAGAGAGCCTGCGGTTTTTGCAATTTCTTTATTTTTATGGTTATCTACTGCAACTTTTGCTGGAAGAACTGCGATAATTTTAACGGTTTTTGCTTCTTGACGACTATTTAGCTGAGTTGTGTCATACACATCTGCCCCCAAAGAATCTGCATCTACTGCACAGCCAGTAAGTAAAGCGGATATAGCCAAAGGTGTAATGAACAATTTTTTCACTTGGTACCTCAAAATAAGAATAATTAAATAAAAACTAAATTTAGATACCTTGAAACGGGCATCTATTCAGGGCTCTATTGTATCATAAGAGATATACAATTAAGTAAGAGATAAATGTACGATTTTATTTTAGGTCTGTAATAAAGTGGGAACATTGTCGTTGCTTATTACATAATATATCTAACTTTCCTACCTCAGAATATTTTCAAAATTTGATCTCTGCCACAAAAATGAAATTTATTTTTCATTTTTATTTTATTTGAAATAAAGATGTGATTATATAGCATCAAACAATGCGTTAAGGTAACGAGGAGAGAAAGATGAAGACAATTCGACTAACAGTTGCACAAGCCTTAGTAAAATTTCTAGATAATCAATATGTAGAATTTGATGGCAAGGTTACGAAGTTTATTGAAGGGATCTTCGGTATCTTTGGACACGGCAATGTATTAGGACTTGGTCAAGCACTTGAACAAAATGCGGGAGAATTAATCGTCCGTCAAGGGCGGAATGAGCAAGGTATGGCTCACGTTGCGATTGGTTTTGCGAAACAAAAATTACGAAAACAGATTTATGCTTGCACCTCTTCTGTCGGACCCGGGGCGGCTAATATGATTACAGCTGCGGCAAGCGCAACGGCAAATCGCATTCCTTTGCTATTACTGCTCGGTGATGTATTTGCAACACGTCAGCCTGATCCCGTATTGCAACAAATTGAACAACCTTATGATCTCAGTATTAGCACCAATGATGCTTTCCGTGCGGTGAGTAAATATTGGGATCGCATTAACCGCCCAGAACAATTAATGACCGCTTGTATTAATGCAATGCGAGTGCTGACTGATCCTGCGGAAACGGGAGCAGTAACGTTGGCTTTACCGCAAGATGTGCAGGCTGAAGCCTATGATTTTCCTGAATATTTTTTACAGAAACGCATTCATCGTATTGAACGTACTTTGCCTACTGAAGCAATGTTACAAGATGCGTTAGCCTTAATTCAATCCAAGAAAAAACCGTTAATTATTTGTGGCGGCGGCGTGCGTTATTCAGAAGCAGCAGAGCAACTCAAAGCCTTTGCGGAACGTTATCATATTCCGTTTGCGGAAACGCAGGCAGGAAAAAGTGCGGTGCTTTCTTCTCATTATTTGAATGTGGGTGGCGTGGGTGAAACGGGCTGTTTGAGTGCCAATTTACTCGCCAAAGAAGCTGACCTAATTATCGGCATTGGCACAAGATATACGGATTTCACCACCTCCTCGAAATGGATTTTTCAGCACCCAGAGGTGAACTATCTCAATATTAATGTTTCGCGTTTTGATGCCTATAAATTAGATGGCGTACAAATTACCGCCGACGCGAAAAAAACCTTAGAAAATCTGACCGCACTTTTATCTTCGACCCATTATCAAACTGCGTGGGGAGAACAAATTACACAGGTAAAACAACAGTTTGAAGCAGAGCGGGAGCGTCTTTATCACCTTTCTTATACGGAAAAGGATTTCGTTCCCGAAGTGGACGACCGCTTAAATCGTGAAGCGGTTTTCAATGAATTTATCCAGCTAACCCATTCACGCTTAACCCAAAGCCGAGTGCTTGGCATTTTGAACGAACAGCTTGGTGAAAATGATGTGATTGTGGGTGCTGCAGGCAGCTTGCCGGGGGATTTACAGCGAGTATGGCAATCTAAAGGAGAAAATACTTATCACCTAGAATACGGCTATTCTTGTATGGGCTATGAAGTGAATGCCGCACTTGGGGTGAAACTCGCCCAGCCAGAGCGGGAAGTTTATGCACTGTTGGGGGATGGCTCTTATATGATGTTGCATTCAGAGCTAGTTACCTCAATCCAAGAACGCAAAAAAATTAATGTAGTGCTGTTTGATAATATGACCAACGGTTGTATTAATAATCTTCAAATTGGACATGGTATGGACAGTTTTGCTACGGAATTTCGTTTTAGAAATGCGGAAACGCAGCAGCTTAATGGGGATTTTGTTCCCGTTGATTTTGCGATGAATGCGGCATCTTATGGTTGTAAAACCTATCGAGTTACCAACGAAGAAGAACTCATTGCGGCGTTAGAGGATGCCAAAAAGCAATCTGTTTCAACCTTAATTGATGTAAAAGTGTTGCCAAAAACAATGGTGCATTCTTACGGTAGTTGGTGGCACGTTGGAGTGGCTGAGGTTTCAGAAAAAGAATGGGTTCAGCAAGCCTATGAAAATGCGGTAAAACACATTGATGAAGCGAGACGTTATTGATTATTCATTGCTTAATGAGGAAAAAATGATGAAAACTGAAAATGTAAAATTAGGGATTGCCCCTATCGGTTGGACCAATGATGATCTTCCTGAATTAGGGGCTGAGAATACGTTTGAGCAATGCGTGAGTGAGATGGCATTAGCTGGCTATACGGGCTATGAGGTTGGCAATAAGTATCCTCGTGATGTGGCATTGTTGAAACATAAACTCAGCGTTCGTGGCATTGAAATCTGCAATGCGTGGTTTAGTACCTTTTTTGTTGATGGCAAAAAAGAGCAAACCTTGCAAGATTTTATTAAACATCGGGACTTTTTGCACGCAATGGGGGCAAAAGTGATTGGTTGTTCAGAGCAAAGCCGAAGCATTCAAGGGCAGCCGAAAGCCATCTTTAAGGAAAAAACCGTTTTCACCGATGAAGAATGGCAATTATTAGCCGAAGGCTATAATGAATTGGCAAACTTAGCTGCCGAAAAAGGTATGCGGGTGTGTTTACATCACCATATGGGAACAGGTATTCAAACGCCAGAAGAAATCGATCGTTATATGCAAGTGGTGAATGATGATGTTTATTTGCTGTTTGATTCTGGACATTTGTATTATTCCGAAGGGTCGCAACAGGCAATGTTGGCGGTGCTAGAAAAATACATCGATCGCATTATTCACGTTCACTTAAAAGATGTGCGAGATGAGGTGGTGGAAGAAGTGCGGTCAAAAAATTTGAGTTTTTTAGAAGGCGTGAAAAAAGGCACGTTTACCGTTCCGGGTGATGGCGTAATTGATTTCAAACCGATTTTTGAGATTTTAGATAAGCATAATTACCAAGGTTGGATGGTTGTTGAGGCAGAACAAGATCCTGCGATTGCCAATCCATTTGAATATGCTGTGAAAGGTCGTCAATATATTAAAGAGGTTGCGGGGGTGTAAAATGATTAAAGTTGGCATTATTGGTGCAGGTCGTATTGGTCGAGTGCATTCAGAAAGTATCACAAAATATGTGAAAGGGGCGGAGATTAAAGCCATCTCTGATATTCGAGTCACAGAGGAACTTGAGCAATGGGCAAAAGAAATGGGCATTTCCAATGTCTATGATGATTACCAAAAAATTCTGCAAGATCCTGAAATTGATGCTGTACTCGTTTGTTCTTCCACCAATACTCACGCCTCAATTTCGATTGAGGCAGCACAAGCAGGGAAGCATATTTTCTGTGAAAAACCGATTGATGCGAATGTTGATCGAATTAAAACTGTGCTAGCCGAAGTCGAAAAAGCAGGGGTTAAATTCCAAGTGGGCTTCAACCGCCGTTTTGATCATAATTTTAAAGCGATCAAACAACGTGTCGTAGCCGGTGATATTGGTGAGCCACATTTGATTCGTGTTACCTCAAGAGATCCCGCCGCACCGCCGATTGACTATGTGAAAGTTTCAGGCGGAATGTTCTTTGATATGACCATTCACGATTTTGATATGATCCGCTATCTTTCAGGCAGTGAAGTTACCGAAGTCTATGCGGTGGGTGGCGTATTAGTTGATCCTGCCATTGGTGAGGCGGGTGATATTGATACCGCTGTGATTACCCTAAAATTAGCAAACGGTGCGATTGGGGTGATTGATAATAGCTGTAAAGCCGTTTATGGTTATGATCAACGTGCTGAAGTTTTTGGTTCAAAAGGGGCGGTACAAACCCGTAATGATACCGATTCTACCGCAATTTATTCCTGTGAAGCGGGCGTTATTGCAGAAAAACCAAAATATTTCTTCTTAGAACGCTATATGCAATCTTTTGCTGATGAAATGGCGTGCTTCGTTGATGCAGTCGTAAATGATAAGCCAACTTTAGTGAATGGCAATGATGGCTTACAACCTGTACTTATTGCGATTGCAGCGAAGAAATCCTTAGACGAGAAACGACCTGTTAAGCTTAGCGAAATTTAACTATTTTTAATTAGTGTTAGATGTTCTATCATAGGTTTGTTTCATCTTACTATCAAGGTTTAGCTCCAAAGCTAAACCTTTCATGATTGGTGCCTTATATTGTGAAATAAATATGCTTGATTAAATTAATCTCGCAGGAATTTCTGGAGCAACGAGGCGATGAAGCCTTGTACCTTCCAGATCAATATGTCCAAAGCGAGAATGCCCATTATTCCAATCTGCTACAGCTTGACGTAATGCCTCTTGACTGTCTGCCACAAAATTCCACCACACTAAGGTTTTATGTGCTAACGGCTCTCCGCCTAACAACATAATATGGCTGCCTGCTTCACCTTTAATTTTGAATTCGTGAGCTTGACAATCCGTTAGGCTAACCAGTTGATCTTGTTGGTAAACTAGTCCTTCAATTTCTACTTCACCTTTCAGTACTAGTACGCCATATTCAAAGTTTGGCTGTTGTTCTATGTTGATCGTTTGTGCTTGTTGAAATTGAATATCTACGCCAACTAACGGACTATATTGCTGAGTTGGTGCGGTTCTACCTTGATAGCTACCTGTGGTTAAAATGTAATTCACGCCATTTTCTTGCCATTCAGGTAATTTAGGATAATGTTGAAAATTTGGTTCAATCTCTTGATCCATTGGGAGTGCAATCCAAAGCTGTACTGCGTGAAGGTGATGCACGCCTTCTGGAGTTTGTTCTGTATGGCTAATACCACGCTGATTGCCTGTGCCAGCGGTCATTAAATTTACTTGTTTTGGCTTAATTAATTGACGATAACCAAGGCTGTCTTGGTGCCACACTTCGCCTTCTAACATCCAAGTAAATGTCTGCAAATTACAATGTGGATGTGCCCCAACTTGCAATCCTTCATTATCGTCAGTAAATTCTGATGGTCCTGCGTGGTCAAGAAAACACCACGCGCCAATGGTGCGTTTACCCGCTTGTGGTAGCAAGCGTGCGACAGGAATTCCGCCTACATCTTTAGTAATCGCATTTAATTTATCTACGCTCATTTTTTCTCCTTATGCTTTAATTCGTTGCTTTATGCTTTCGCCCATTGAATAAAAGTTTGTGCAAACTTACTTAAGAAACCCGCAGTGCGTTCATCAGCTACTTCCCCTTGTTCATTCAATGCTTGATTGGCTTTGCTTAAAAAGACTTCTGCGGTTGTCAGTACATTCGCACCAATACTTTGTAAACTTTGGCGAATTTGCAAGCCAGAATTAATTCCACCATAAGCCCCCGGTGAAGCAGTAACAATCGCCACTTTCTTGCCCAGCCATAAATTTTGACCGTAAGGACGAGAAGCAATATCAATGATATTTTTGATGGCGGCAGGCATTGCACGGTTATGCTCTGGGCTAACGATTAGCACAGCATCGGCATTTTTGATTTGCTCACGCACGCGATCATATTCTGGTACGTTCACCTGATCGCGATCTTGGGTATAAAGAGGCAAATCATCAATGCGGACTTCGGTTACTTTTACGTCTGCAGGAAATTGTGAAACAATATAATTGGCTACGCTGCGGTTAATGGATTTTTTGCTTAAACTGCCGATAATCAGTGCAATGTTCATTATTTATACCTCAAAATGTTAGGGGAAATTTCAGCCAATTATAAATCCCCACGAAATCCCAAACAATCGGCATTTTAGAAATGATCTTTTTCTCGATCAGAAAAAATGCGGTGAAAAATCACCGCACTTTGTTTTTCCTAAGTATGATTATTTCAGTGCCACCCTTGCATTTCTAAACAATCGCATCCACGCACCGTCTTCTGTCCAATCATCGGGGTACCACGAATTGGAAACTGCACGGTAAACACGCTCAGGGTGTGGCATCATAATAGCAACACGTCCGTTGCGGTTAGCAAGAGCGGTGATGCCGTCCACTGAACCGTTTGGGTTGGCTGGGTATTGGGTGGTTGGCTTGAGATCATTGTCGATATATTGAGCGATGATCAAATTTTGTTGGCGGAGTTGCTCAAGCTGGTGATCGTTTTTAAATTCGATCCGCCCCTCTCCGTGCGAAACCGCGATTGGCATATGAGATCCTGCCATTCCGTCAAACCATAAAGACGCTGTATCATTGATGCGAACCATCGCTGTGCGTGCTTCAAAACGTTCTGATTGGTTACGCACAAAACGTGGCCAGGCTTCTGTTCCCGGGATAATTTCAGCCAAATTCGCTAACATTTGACAACCATTACATACCCCTAAGGCAAGGGGGTTTTCACGCTCAAAGAAGGTGGCAAATTGATCACGAAGTGCGGTGTTAAATAGGATAGATTTTGCCCAGCCGCCGCCAGCACCTAGCACATCACCATAAGAGAAACCACCACAAGCAACAAGGGCTTGGAAGTCTTTTAAGTGATGGCGTTGCTGTTGTAAATCACTCATATGCACATCAATGGCATCAAAACCTGCGCGGTCAAAGGCGGCCGCCATTTCATAATGGCTGTTCACCCCTTGCTCGCGTAAAATAGCAATGCGAGGTCGCACGCCTTTAGCAATGTAAGGGGCGGCAATGTCTTCATTGACATCATAAGTTAAAGACACGGAGAAGCCTTTATCATTTGGATTTTTCTTCGCAGCAAACTCTTGATCGGCACATTCTGGGTTATCGCGTAAGGCTTGCATTTTGTGCGTTAGCTCAGCCCAAATGCCACGCAATTCAGAACGGGCTTCTTTTAATACCACTTTTGTGCCACGGGTGATTTCAAATTGGTCGTCTTGGCTTACTGTGCCGAGTTCTTTCAACAGCGGTAGCACGCTATTTTGTTCAAAAATATGGCGAACAGCGTTGAGATCGCTTTCTTTCACTTGGATCACAGCACCAAGTTCTTCATTAAACAGCACGGCAAGATCGTTATCGCCTAAGGCACTGATGTCCACCAATAATCCGCAATGCCCCGCAAATGCCATTTCGGCAAGGGTGATGATTAAGCCACCATCGGATCGGTCGTGGTAGGCGAGCAATTTTTGTTCATTCACCAGTTGTTGCATTGCATTGAAGAAGCCTTTCAGACTTTCCACATTCACTACATCTGCGGGTTTATCACCTAATTGTTTATAAACCTGTGCCAATGCCGTTGCACCTAAGCGATTTTTGCCCTCACCTAAATCAATCAATAATAAACGGCTGCTGCCTTTATCGGTGCGAAGCTGTGGGGTTACGGTTTTGCGAACATCTTCCACTCGAGCAAAAGCACTGATCACCAAAGAAAGTGGGGCAGTAACGGATTTTTGCTCGCCATTTTCCTGCCAAGTGGTTTTCATCGACATCGAATCTTTCCCCACAGGAATGGTTAAACCTAACTGCGGGCAAAGCTCTTCACCAACGGCTTTGACCGCTTCATATAGCCCGGCGTCTTCACCATTATGCCCTGCGGCAGACATCCAGTTTGCAGAAAGTTTGATGCGTTTAATATCGCCAATGTTTGTGGCAGCAATATTGGTTAGGCTTTCCGCAACTGCTAAGCGTGCGGAGGCAGCGAAATCTAACAATGCCACAGGTGCACGCTCGCCCATTGCCATTGCTTCGCCGTGATAGCTGTCTAAAGAGGTGGTAGTAACCGCACAATCCGCTACGGGGATTTGCCACGGGCCAACCATTTGATCCCGTGCCACCATTCCCGTTACGGAACGATCGCCAATGGTGATTAAGAAGGTTTTTTCAGCCACCACAGGCAGGCGTAAAACACGGTATAACGCTTCTTTGAGCTGAATTTGAGATTGATCTACGGCAGGATTATTCACTTGTGCTGATGCCACATCGCGGGTCATTTTTGGTGTTTTTCCTAATAACACATTCATTGGCAGATCGATAGGATCGTTGGCAAAATGATCATCGTGCAAGGTGAGATGTTCTTGTTCTGTGGCTTCACCGATTATGGCAAATGGCGCACGTTCACGCTGACAAAGTTGCTCAAATAAGGCTAATTTATCTGGTGCAACAGCCAGTACATAGCGTTCTTGCGATTCGTTACACCAAATTTCCAACGGCGACATTCCTTTTTCATCACATAAAATATCACGCAACTCAAAGCGTCCGCCACGTCCGCCGTCGTGTACTAGTTCAGGCATTGCATTAGAAAGCCCACCAGCCCCCACATCGTGGATAAATAAAATCGGGTTGTCATCGCCCATTTGCCAACAGCGATCGATAACTTCTTGGCAACGGCGTTCCATTTCAGGGTTATCACGTTGCACGGAGGCAAAATCAAGATCCTCTTTGGATTTGCCTGATGTCATTGAAGAAGCCGCCCCACCGCCTAAACCGATGTTCATCGCAGGGCCGCCAAGCACGATCAATTTCGCCCCCACAGGGATTTCCCCTTTTTGCACGTGTTCGGCACGGATATTCCCAATTCCGCCTGCTAGCATAATAGGCTTGTGATAGCCACGCACTTCTTCACCATTGAAACTGTTCACTTTTTCTTCATAAGTACGGAAATAACCAAGCAAGGCTGGGCGACCAAATTCATTATTAAATGCCGCACCGCCTAATGGGGCTTCAAGCATAATATCTAGGGCTGAAGCGATACGGTTTGGCTTAGATAATGGATTTTCCCAAGGTTGCTCAAAATCAGGAATCAGCAAGTTAGAAACGGAAAAGCCCACCAAACCCGCTTTCGGTTTTGCCCCTCGCCCTGTTGCCCCTTCATCACGGATTTCCCCGCCTGAACCTGTGGCAGCCCCTGGGAAAGGGGAAATGGCGGTTGGGTGGTTGTGCGTTTCCACTTTCATTAGAATATGCGCATCTTCGTTATGATAGCGATATTGTCCATCTTGATCAGGGAAAAAGCGTCCAACCTTTGAACCTTCCATTACCGCTGCGTTATCTTTATAAGCAGAAAGCACATAATCAGGCGTTTTTTCAAAGGTATTTTTGATCATTTTGAACAGGGATTTTTCTTGTTTTTCGCCGTCAATGATCCAATCTGCATTAAAAATTTTGTGGCGACAATGCTCAGAGTTGGCTTGGGCAAACATATAGAGTTCCACATCCGTTGGATTACGTCCAAGTGCGGTGAAATTTTCCAGCAAATAATCAATTTCATCTTCTGCCAACGCTAAACCCAATTCCACATTGGCTTGTTCTAGGGCTTGGCGACCGCCGTTTAAAATATCTACTCGGGTAAAGGCTTTCGGGGCTTGATGTTGGAATAAGATTTCTGCTTCTTGTGGCGTGCGGATCACCGTTTCCATCATTCGATCGTAAATATGGCTTGTAAGTGCCGATTGCTCTTGCGGGCTGAGTTCGCGGGATAATTCAAAATAAAAGGCTAGACCTCGCTCTAAACGCAGCACTTTGTCTAAACCGCAGTTGTGTGCAATGTCCGTGGCTTTTGATGACCAAGAAGAAATCGTGCCTACACGTGGAATCACGATAAAACATTCACCTTGCGGTTCGTGTTGTGCCAAGGTTGGTCCATAATGCAATAACTGGGTTAATTCTTGCTCTTCAAGAGCATTCAGCGCTTCGCTTAGCTCGGCAAAATGCACATATTCGGCATAACAGGATTTAACGGGAAGCTGAGCTTGTTGGAAGCGAAGAGAAAGTTGATTTAAACGGAAGGGAGAAAGGGCTGGTGAGCCACGAAAAATCTGCAACATAGACTTTACCATTGGTTAGATTAATGAAAACGGGGTTATTATAAAGGAATTTTTATTAAAACGAAAACGTTTGCGTAAGTGTTCAATGTCTTCTGAAGCTATTTTCTAGCAAATTAATATATCAATATCCATTGTACATTCTACGTTCAACAAAGTAGTAAGTTAGAAGCGATAAAAAATGCGTTTTAATAATCTAACTGCAATGCATAAAAAAGAAGTGTTCATCAATGTAATTTATTATTGAGTTTTTGCACAATAAAAATTAGATAATGCACACTTCCTATAAAGATTTTCCCTGACTGAATATGAATAAATAATGGTTTTGCATACATAACTGTACACAAGCAAGGATAAGCTATCAGTAGCTTG
Organism: Avibacterium paragallinarum; assembly: GCF_900450705.1. GTDB lineage: Bacteria > Pseudomonadota > Gammaproteobacteria > Enterobacterales > Pasteurellaceae > Avibacterium > Avibacterium paragallinarum. The sequence goes on along the minus strand of NZ_UGHK01000002.1, from coordinate 1,562,612 downwards.
ATGATAATTTAAGAATTAAAAATCACAGCACCACCATATCATCACGATGAATCGCCACTGAGCCATATTCATAACCGAGAATTAGCTCAATATCTTGGGATTTTTTGCCTTTGATTAACTGCAAGGCATCGCTGTTATAGCGAGGAATACCAAGGGCGATGATTTTTCCGTTCGGCTGTTGAATTTTAACTACTTCACCGCGAGAAAAACGCCCTTCGATATTTAAAATACCAGCTGGTAATAAAGATTTATGTTGAATTAGCACCGCACTTGTTGCCCCCTCGTCAATGGTAATTGTGCCAGCGGAAGGGGCAGCGAAAAGCCATTGTTTACGGCTTTCAAGACGGTCGGTTTGCACCCTAAATTTTGTGCCGATGTTTTCGCCATAAGCTAAATCCACAATCACATTTTCTCGATTGCCTGGGGCAATGATGGTTTCAACTCCTGAACGGGTAGCAACATCGGCGGCGATAACTTTGGTGGACATTCCGCCTGTGCCAAGTGTCGTGCCGCTGCCGCCTGCGATTTGGCGAATGTCATCGGTGATTTTTTCTACCACAGAAAGCAATTTTGCGTGGGGATTTTTTCTCGGATCGCTGTCAAATAAGCCTTGTTGATCCGTCAGCAAATAAAGCTGTTCTGCCTGTGCTAAGATCGCCACTAATGCGGATAGATTATCGTTGTCGCCCACTTTGATTTCCGCTGTCGCCACTGCATCATTTTCATTAATCACGGGGATGATACCGTTATCTAACAAGGCGTTAAGGGTGTCGCGGGCGTTGAGGAAACGTTCGCGATCTTCAATATCGGCTCGACTGAGTAAAATTTGCCCAATATGAATATCATAAATGGAAAAAAGCTGTTCCCACGTTTGAATCAGTTGGCTTTGCCCCACTGCTGCCAACAGTTGTTTTGAGGCGATGGTAGGGGGTAAGGTTGGGTGATTGAGATAATCTCTCCCCGCCGCCATTGCCCCAGAGGTAACAATAATTATGCGAAAACCAGCTTGATGCAATTGGGTGATTTGTCGCACAATTTCCATCATATGCGGACGATGAAGTTTCGTTGTTCCTTGCGTGAGGGTGCTTGTTCCAAACTTGACGACAATGGTTTTCTTTTGTGCTTTCATTCTTAATTTATCCTTATTCTCGATCGCCTAGAAATTATCATTAAATCCAAAAAAATGAATTAAATTTCCACCGCACTTTCTATTATTTAAAATAAATTTCTCACTACGTTCATTACAAAATGATCTAATTTTGAAAGTGTAAAAGAGAAATGTAACTATTTAATTATTAGCATAATACTGTTTTACATTGCATTAAAGTATTATTTATAGGGTATCTATCTTATTTTTGTACTAAACAAAAATTAAGTATAATTTTAATGTGTTGCTAAGGGGAAAAAGGGTATTTCTTACAAATTACACTAATTTCTTTTGTTTGTATTTCTTGTATGAAAAAACAATGAATCGTTTCTTCATATCGTTAGTTATTGAAAGAAAATATTTTGATAAATAGAAAATAAATTTAGCTTTGTTTTTTATCGTGGTTTGAAGGTAAGTATAAATTTCCACGAAAGAGCATTCTAGAAAGTATTCGATAAGCCTATTATCTTGAGAGGTAATTTCATTCTTGAATTGCTTTTGATAGGTCAATAGATAGGTTTGAGCAAGGGAAAGTTGCTTAATTTTAAGGCTGATGCTATTACCTTCGTGAGTGCTAGATAAAGGATTGAAATGATAAATATAAAACACGTTATCTATAAATGAAAAACTGTTTGTTTCCATTAACATAGCCATATAAATAAGCAAATCTTCGGCAAGAATAAATTTACGATTAATAAAAGCCAATTTTTTGATTGCGGTTTTCAAACAGGTTGCATTGTACAGTTTTCCAGCGGCGGACCAATTTATGATATTTCGATTTTGTAGTAGAGCCGTTAAGAGGGCATTATGTGATTGAATATTGGTGAAATCTGTGATTTCTTGAGAAGAAGTTAAATAAGGTAAGGCTTCTTCTACCCCCCCCCCTATCATTTTTGGAGATTGTAAACAATTTTTTTTTAAATATTGAAACATAACAATATCTGATTTAGGGTGAGAAAATAAAGAAGCTAAGGCATCCTTTGTTAACTCATCATCGGAATCTAAAAAAAGGATATATTCTCCGGTAGCAGCTTCTATACCCGTTTTTCTAGCCCAAAAAGTTCCCATATTCTTAGGATGTTTGAATAATTTTATACGCGGCTCAGATGCCATATAGCTTTCAATAATCGATGAAGTATTATCCGTTGAGCCATCATCTATAAAGATAGCTTCAAAATTCTGGTATGTTTGGTTTAAGCAGGATGTCAATGATACCAAAATATGATGTTCAGCTTGATAAAACGGAATAATAATCGAAAATTTCATTTTGTTTTCCTTAGAGCATATTTATGAATGCTTTTTCTCCTGTACTTTAATTGCTGCGTAAAAAATAATAACTGAAAGAAAATAAAAGGTATTTCCTGAATTATGTGCGAAGAAGCCTTGAGATAAATTATAGCACATTGTGGAAATAATATGTACCGTTCCACATAAAGCTAAACATCGTATTTCTAGGTTAGTTTGTCTTATTAATCGGCACCCAAAATAACTTAGAGGAATAAGAAAAATGGTTAATAACCCAATTAATCCGATGATTCCGCGTTTTGCGGTTTCATCAATAAATTGATTATGGTTATGATAGAATTCTGCAGAATGTTTACTGATAATTCCGTTTTCAGCCAACTTTTCTTTTTTACTTTTTAAGCCTTCATTTCCCCATCCTAAAATAGGTTTTTCTTTAATAGCGATCCAAGCACCTTTCCACATATCAAAGCGATAGCCAAGGGAAGTATCCGAATCATTCTTATAGAAATATCTAGTAATTTGGTCTTGGGTGGTCATTATGCGATCTCTTAAGCGTCCACCATCTGTTAAGTTAAATAGATAACCAGAAATAATAAATACACCTAACATAAGGGGAATAAAATATTTAGGTATAAATTTACGATATATAATCAAGATAAAAGGGATAATAATAGGCAATACAATCCATCCTCCCCTAGCTGTGGATAAAATACTTCCAAATATTCCCATTAGACTACCTAGAAAACAAAATAAGGCTAATAGTTTATGACCTTTACTAAGGCTATATAACATCATACAAATTGAAAATATTCCCAACGACATAGAAATATCGCCACCCTGAATTAATTGAACATGCTTAAATGCTCCCCAATCTCCAAGGTAAAAGCACTGATAACAGGCAACACATCCAGCTAAAATAGCTGACATAGGAATGCTATATAATAATGTCTTAAATCTTAATTTATAATGAATTAATAAAAGCAGTACCGGTAAATAGAGTATGATTCTACTAGGTTTATCTAAATCTTTTAGTTTATCTTGATGTAAAATAACAGTAAGTAATATTATTACGAAATATACTAGATAGCTTAGAACTAATATTTTGTGTTCTTTCTCAGTAAAAAAATCTATTTGTTTTCTCTTTAAAAATACAAATACAATAGCACTAATAATTAATAGTGTGGGTGCAAGGTTATAACTTCTTGAGAAAAGAAGGAATAGCAAAAAATACAAAGCGATAGTGAAATTAATAAATAAATCACCCCAGTTTTTGTTTTTTTCCATAAGTTAACCTATATATTTTAGACACATCAATAAAAATCATATCTTAATAATTATTTAATCTTACTCGGAATGATTCGATCATTGTAGAGTCTGCCTTTTTTAAACCCTCTTGAAAAGTCGTTTTGGCTTCCTCTTTTTCTCCAAGTGCAAATTGAATATCGCCTTTTAATAATAAGACTGAACTGTCCCAGCTACTATTACTTTTAATAGAATTTAAAGTTTGCATCGCATCATTAAATTTTTTTAACTGAAATTGAACTAACGCTAAACGTAATGAAACAAGAGATTGTAATATATCATCATCAGAATTTAGCAGAGCTTGCTTAAGTAGGTTTTCTGCCTGAGAAAAATCTTGATTTTGAACAGAAACCGCCGTGGTATCTAATAAAGTAAATACAGCATAAGCAGTTTTACTATTGCTTTGTACAAATTGTTCTATGTCCTGAATTTTTCCTTTATCCTCTTGGAATTGTTGTACAATTTGTTCATATTGGAGAGAACGTTGCTGGCTCTGTGCGATTTGATGAGATTGCCAATAACGCCAGCCGAATACTCCCGCGAAAGCTAAAACAAAAATGGCGATGACCATTTTACCGTTTTCTTTCCACCAGTTTTTAATTTCGTTCAGTTCTTGTTCTTCTTCAATGGTATAAGCCATAGTTTTTCCTTACTCAAATACAGTTTTTAAAAAATCGATCACGTTGGTTTGTGCGATAGTTTGCTGCTCACCGCCCTGTAAATCTTTCACCACTACTTGTTGGTTTTGCACTTCACTTTCACCAATGACAAGGGCAACTTTCGCTCCTACTTTGTCTGCACGCTTAAATTGTTTTTTGAAATTACCGCCGCTGCAGTGGGTCATTGTGCGTAAGTGCGGTAGGTTTGTACGCAGTTTTTCTGCTAATTGGAACGCGGTCAATGTCGTGCCTTCACCTTGATAAACCAAATAAATATCCACCGCTCTTGGTAAATGAATTTGGCTATTCACTTCTTGAACTAGCAAGATTAAGCGTTCTAACCCCATCGCGAAGCCCACACCTGTTGTGGCGTGTCCACCAAGTTGTTCGACTAAGCTGTCATAACGCCCACCGCCGCACACCGTGCCTTGGGCACCCAGTGCGGTCGTAACCCATTCAAAAACGGTTTTGTTGTAATAATCCAAGCCTCGCACCAGTTTAGGATTAACTTCATAAGCAATCCCCATTTCATCAAGCAAGGTGCAAAGCTGGGCGAAATGCTCGCGACTTTCTTCATCAAGGTAATCTAATAATTTAGGTGCGTCGTTTAGCACTTGTTGCAGGGCTTGATTTTTGCTGTCTAAAATCCGTAATGGATTTTTTTCTAAGCGTTCTTTTTCTTCTTCACTAAGTAAATCAATGTGCTGTTGTAAAAAAGCAACGAGTGCCGAACGATAATTTTTTCGTGCTTCTAAAGAGCCGATAGAATTGAGTTGTAAGCTAACGTGTTGATCGATACCAAGTTCTTTCCACAAGCGAGCCGTTAATAAAATGAGTTCCGCATCAATTTCTGGATTGGCGATCCCAAACACTTCCACGCCTGCCTGATGAAACTGGCGATAACGCCCTTTTTGCGGACGTTCGTGGCGGAACATTGGCCCGAGATACCACAAACGTTGCTCATTATTATAGATCCAGCCGTGTTCAATCGCCGCACGCACACAGCCCGCTGTTCCTTCAGGGCGGAGGGTAAGCTGTTCATCATTATCCCAAAAGGTGTACATTTCTTTAGAAACCACATCGGTAACTTCACCGATAGCACGTGCAAAAAGTGGGGTGCTTTCCACAATCGGCATACGTACTTCAGAATAACCATAACTTTGTAAAACATTACGAACCTTGCTTTCCACCCATTGCCACAACGGGCTTTCAGTTGGAGAACAATCATTCATTCCACGAATTGCTTGAATTGTTTTCGCCACAATATTTTCCTTAAATAATTCGATTTTTTGGATCTTGTTGTGCCACTTTAGCACGAATCTTTGCTTCTAATTGATTGATTAGATCTTCATTATCAAAACGTTCTTTTTGGCGTTCGCCATCAACATAATAACCGCTTTTCTTGTTGCCACCCGTAACACCAAGATCTGATACCAGTGCTTCGCCCGGCCCATTCACCACACAGCCAATAATGGAAACGTCCATTGGAGTGATAATATCTTCAAGGCGTTGTTCAAGGGCGTTCACTGTGCCGATCACATCAAATTCTTGACGGGAACAGGTTGGGCAAGCAATGAAATTAATCCCTCGAGAGCGGATACGCAAGGATTTCAAAATATCAAAGCCCACTTTAATTTCTTCTACAGGATCAGCGGCTAAAGAAACGCGTAAGGTGTCACCAATTCCTTCAGCGAGCAACATTCCAAGCCCCACTGCAGATTTCACCGCCCCCGCTCTTGCACCACCTGCTTCGGTAATGCCTAAATGCAACGGCTGTTTGATCGCTTTTGCCAATAAACGGTAACTTTCTACCGCAAGAAACACATCTGAGGCTTTCACGCTCACTTTAAACTGATCGAAATTAAGCCGATCCAAAATTTCAACGTGGCGTAAGGCACTTTCGAGCAAGGCTTCAGGCGTTGGCTCACCAAATTTTTCTTGAATATCACGCTCCAATGATCCCGCATTAACCCCAATACGAATAGGAATATTCTTATCTTTGGCACAATCCACCACGGCACGAATGCGATCTTCACGCCCAATATTACCGGGATTAATACGCAAACAATCCACGCCGTATTCCGCCACTTTCAAAGCAATACGATAATCAAAATGAATATCCGCCACTAATGGCACATTCACTTGTTGCTTGATTAATTTAAACGCTTCTGCTGCATCCATTGTGGGTACAGAAACCCGCACAATATCCGCCCCAACACGTTCAAGGGCTTTAATTTGTGCCACTGTAGCTTCCACGTCTGTGGTGCGGGTGTTGGTCATAGATTGCACGGCTATCGGCGAGTCGCCCCCCACAGGCACATTGCCGACATAAATTTTTGTCGATTCACGACGTTTAATACTGGGTTTAAATGATGACATTCTGTTACTCTTTGCTTACTGCAATTTAAATTTCGCTACTCGACCATCAACTTTTAATGGATAGTCTTCTCCTTTATAAATGATTTCAACATTGCTTGGAGCACCAATGGTTAAATCATAGATAGTATTTTCATTAAAAATTAACTCATCCCCTTTATTATATAATTTTTGAGCTAATACTTGATGATGCTCGTTTTTTACGCTAATCCAACAATTTGATTCAGTTACTTTAATCTGTAATATTGGGGTATTTGATGCATTAGGACTATTCACTATCTTTTCATTATTTAAAATTTCTTTATGAGCGGTTGGTATCTCTGCAATTTTAGTACTAACGATGGATTCCACATCAGGTTTGGAAGATAAAATAACTTCATTGGAATGTTTATTTTCCTCAATATCGTCGATAGCTAGTTGTTTTACAGCTTGAGCTTCTTCTATTGTTTCTAATTTAGGAAGCTCAGGTACTTTGCTTTCTAATTTGACGGATGTATTTTTTTGATTCCCAACATATTCTTGCACTAAATGATCACGTTCAATATTTGATTTTTGATAATTTTCCCACCACCAGAGTACACTTAAAATCAGCAGAATAGCTGCAATAATAAAGGAAATACAAGTTATTGAATAATTGTGTGAATTATGCTGATTTATTGCTTTATTTGCTCTTGCTCCTCGAGATAAATCATTTACTGTCGTTTCAGCAAGAGAAGCAATAACAGGTTCCCAAGTTTCTGAAGGTAAACGTAAAAATTTTGCGTAATTACGAATATATCCTTTCATATAAGTCGCTGAAATAGTACGATGGGTAAATTCATCATTTTCAAGACATTGTAAAATCGAAAGACGTAAATTGATCTGTTTAGATACTTCTTCCAAAGATAAATTCAACGCATTTCTAGAGTGAAAAAATAATTTTCCTAAACTTGGTTGGTTAATCTCTTTATCCTCATTTAAGGTGGTCATAATAAATTCTCTTCAGGCATTCAGTGCTAAAATAAAAGCTACATTTTTATCATGATTCTATATGTTAAAAATCCTTTAAAGTTTAAAGTTGTCTACACCTTTTTGCAACTATTTATCAGGAAAATCTTTGATGTAAAAAGACAAAATTGAAGATAACTATTTATAATATTAGGGTGATATACTTGGGACAACGAGTGATGAGGTAAGTCCGTTATTAAGGAATAATGATATGATAGTTCCAATCACTTCAACTACCTACATAATAGGGGAGTAATCGATGCCTTTATCATTAATAGCTAATATTCCTTTACTTACAGTTGTTATTTTTCTTGCTATTGCGGTGTTCTGTTTTATTCGTAACAAAATCCGAATGGACGTCATCGCCCTGTTGGTCATGCTCGCTTTCTGTGTGAGTGGGATCTTGAGCGTGCAGGAAGTCTTTGCAGGCTTCAGCGATCCGAATATTATTTTGATTGCCTTGCTGTTTATTGTGGGGGAAGCCTTGGTGCGCACGGGCGTGGCGTATCAAGTGAGTGAATGGCTGATGAAAGCGGCGAAAAATAGCGAAACCCGTGTGCTGATTTTGGTGATGCTAGCGGTAACGGGTTTGGGATCCTTTATGAGTTCCGTAGGGATTGTGGCGATTTTTATTCCTGTGGTATTGGTGATTTGCCGCCAAATGCACATTTCGCCAAGACGTCTGATGATGCCGTTGAGTATGGCTGGGCTAATCAGCGGTATGATGACCTTAATCGCCACTGCGCCAAACTTGGTGATTAACGCGGAATTAATCAATCTCACTAAACAGCGTTTTGATTTCTTTTCTTTCACGCCTATTGGTATTGTGATTTTGTTACTGGGCATTGTCTATATGTTGGTGGCTCGCCGCTGGTTAGGGCAAGCGGAAAATGAACAAAGCGAGAGCGTGAATCGTCATTCCATTCAAGATCTGATTGAAGATTATCAATTACAAGCACGCACCAAACGCTTTGTGGTGCGAGCAGGATCGGATTTTATCGGACAGCCCTTGGAAGCCTTGCATCTGCGTTCTAATTATGCCTTGAACGTGCTGGCAATTGAGCGTTGGAAGCGTTTTCGCCCAAGATTTCTGGCGGAGTCTTTAGGGAAAATTGAAATTCGTGAAAAAGATATTCTGCTGATTGATTGTGCTGATCCTGAATTAGAGATTAATGCATTTTGCCAACAACATCAGCTTGAGCCAACGGAATTGCGTCCTTACCACTTTGAGCAACAAGCCAAGTTTATGGGAATGGTGGAAATCACGCCAATTCCTGAAGGGGATTATCTCGGCAAAACAGTGGCAGAAATTGGCTTTCGTTCACGTTTTGGGTTAAATGTGGTGGGCATTAAGCGTAATAATGAGATTTTGACAGGGAGTTTGATTGAACAGCCATTAAAGATTGGCGATTTGCTGTTGGTGGTGGGATCGTGGAAATTGATCCAAGCAATGCGTAATAAAACAAAAGCCTTTTTCGTACTCGATTATCCTGCGGAAATTGAACGTGCTGCGCCCGCGCAAAGCCAAGCGCCTTATGCCATTTTGTCCATTGTAACGATGGTGGCATTAATGGTAACAGGCGTTGTGCCGAACGTGGTTGCTGCACTAATCGCCTGTTTAATGCTAGCGAAATTCCGCTGTGTTGATGCGAAAAGTGCTTATGCGTCCATTCATTGGTCGAGCTTAATTTTAATTGTGGGAATGATGCCATTTTCCACCGCACTACAAAAAACAGGCGGGATTAATTTAATCGTAGAATTTATGATTAACACCGTAGGGGGAATGGGTAAACATTGGATTTTAATCAGCTTGTTTACCCTGACTGCGGTGATTGGCTTATTTATTTCTAACACCGCCACTGCGATTTTAATGGCACCCATAGCCATCACAATGGCACAGCATTTGCAGCTTTCCCCATTGCCTTTCGCAATGGCGGTGGCGATTGCTTCGTCCGCCGCTTTTATGACGCCGATTTCTTCGCCAGTAAACACAATGGTACTGGGCGCAGGGAATTATAAATTTGGCGATTTCGTCAAAATTGGCGTGCCTTTTACTTTACTGGTTATGTTGGCAACGGTGTTTCTTGTTCCAGTATTCTTTCCGTTTAAATAAGGAGAAATAATGAGTATTTACGATTTAAAACCGAAGTTTCAAAATTTACTGCGTCCAACGGTGGTGAAGTTAGAACGCAAAGGCGTTACGGCGAACCAAGTTACACTTGCCGCTTGTGGAATTTCAGTTATTTTAGGCTTATTTTTGACCGCACTTTCTGCGGTGCATTGGCTGTTTATTTTAATTCCTATTTGGCTTTTTGTGCGAATGGCGCTTAATGCCATTGACGGAATGTTAGCGCGAGAATTTCAGCAAAAATCGCGTTTAGGCGGTTATCTTAATGAAATTACCGATATGGTTTCTGATGCGGCGTTGTATCTGCCTTTTGCTTTTATTGCCCCTTTTGATCCCCTTGTTATCGGGCTGATTATTTGGCTCGCCGCCTTAACGGAGTTTTGTGGCGTGTTAGGGCAAGTGCAAGGGCAAGGGCAAACACGCCGTTATGACGGGCCTTTTGGTAAAAGTGATCGTGCCCTTTTGTTTGGATTCTTTGGGCTACTTTATACCTTTATGCCGATTTTGCCGAGTTGCTTTTATGGACTGGCTTGGTCTGTGGTGTTGATGCTAATGTTGACTTGCGTGAAACGCGTGAAGTCAGGGCTGGCGGAAAGCAAGGCTTTAGATCAGAATGTTGAAAATCACGCAGAAAACCGCACAGACAATGAAAGTGCGGTGTAATTTTCCGCAGAAAATGCTACGCAACAAAAATCAGAGGAGAATGAAAATGCTCGCTAAACTGGTTGATTTTCTTTTATGTCGTTTTACCTCTTTTATTACCGGTGTTCGTCCGGCGAAAAATATCGCCCTGCTTTCCGCAGATAAGCCAAGGCTTTATTACGCCAATCACAACAGCCACGGAGATTTTATTTTATTCTGGGTGTCTTTGCCTTATGAAGTGCGTAAGAAAACCCGTCCTGTGGCAGGTGCGGATTATTGGACGAAAGGCAAAATTCGCCGTTTTCTTGCGGAAAAAGTGTTTAATATGCTGCTGATCGAGCGCGGCGGCAATGATCCTAAAGTCGTAACAGAACAAATTAGCCAAGCGCTACAAGAAAATTCGTTGATTATTTTCCCCGAAGGCACAAGAAAAACCAATGATGATCTTGCCCTCCAGCCCTTTAAAAGTGGTTTATATTATTTAGCCAAAGCCAATCCTAATGTGGATCTTGTGCCAGTTTGGATCAGCAATACTCATAATTTATTGCCGAAAGGCTTTATTCTGCCAATTCCCTTGCTGTGTGATCTATATTTGGGCGAGCCGATTCATTGGCAGCCGCAAGAAGATAAAACGCAATTTCTAGTGCGAGCAGAGCAGGCCTTGCTTAATCTTAATCCGAAACATCAAGGAGCATAAAATGGAAATGTGGAATTTATTTTGGGGATTAATTTGCACCTTGCTATTGGCATCGGGCATTGGTTATGCACTGAAATGGAAAGTAGGTTTTTCCACGCCCCATTCGGTGATAGACAACCTAAACGCACGCATTAATGCGTGGTGGGTGATGATTTTAATTATTTTCGCCGCTGCCTATCTCGGTTTTTATAGCGTATTGGGCTTATTTTTTATCGTTTCTTTTATGGCGTTACGGGAATTTTTATCGCTGATTGAAATTCGCCGTGGCGATCATCTCGCGTTAGTGGCCTGCTTTTATTTCATATTGCCTTTGCAATATTATTTTGTCGCGGTGGATTGGTTTAGTATGTTCAGCATTTTCATTCCTGTTTATGCGTTCCTATTTTTACCGATTTTATCCGCATTGCTAGGCGACACGGCACATTTTTTAGATCGTTCAAGCAAAGTGCAATGGGCGGTGATGATAGCCGTATTCTGTATTTCGCATATTCCTGCCATTCTCACCCTAAATATTGCAGGATTTGAAGGCAAAAGTTTATTATTAATGATCTTTTTGATCCTTATTGTGCAGGCAAGTGATGTGTTGCAATATGTATGGGGAAAATTATTCGGTAAACATAAAATTGCGCCAACTTTATCTCCGTCCAAAACCGTAGAAGGTTTTGTCGGCGGTGTGCTGAGTGCTTCAGCGTTAGGCGGATTGCTTTCTTGGTTAACGCCATTTAGCGCCGTACAAGCTACCTTAATTAGCTTGGTTATTTGTTTAATGGGCTTTTTAGGTGGGCTGGTGATGTCAGCAATGAAACGCAGTATGGGCGTGAAAGATTGGGGCAATATGATAAGTGGACACGGTGGAATGTTAGATCGTATGGATAGCCTATGCTTTGCCGCACCGATTTTCTTCCATATTGTGAGATATTATTGGATTTAATAAAAAACAGAGGAAAAAATGACCGCACTTTTAAAAATTGGCTTAGTTTCCGTATCGGATCGTGCCTCGCAAGGCGTGTATGAAGATCAAGGTATCCCCGAATTACAAAAATGGCTGGAGCAAGCCTTGGTTGATCCTTTTGAAGTGGAAAGCCGTTTAATCCCCGATGAACAGCCGATCATTGAGCAAACCTTGTGCGAATTAGTGGACGTTCATCATTGCCATCTTGTTTTAACTACAGGTGGCACGGGGCCAGCCAAGCGTGATGTCACCCCTGATGCCACCCTTGCTGTGGCAGATCGAGAAATGCCAGGTTTTGGTGAACAAATGCGTCAAGTGAGTTTGCATTTTGTGCCAACAGCGATTTTATCGCGTCAAGTGGGGGTTATCCGCAAAAATAGTCTAATTTTAAACTTACCAGGGCAACCAAAGGCGATCAAAGAAACCCTTGAGGGGGTGAAAGACGAGCAAGGCAAGGTGCTGGTGAAAGGCATTTTTGCCGCCGTGCCTTATTGCCTACAACTGATTGACGGCATTTATATTGACACCAACCCCGAAATTATCGCCAGTTTCCGACCGAAATCGGCAAGACGCTAACCCAAATGCTAACTAAGCGAGGTAAAAAATGAAAAAAATCGAAGCCATTATTAAACCCTTCAAACTTGATGATGTGCGTGAATCCCTGTCAGACATCGGCATCACGGGAATGACCGTTACCGAAGTGCGTGGCTTTGGTCGTCAAAAAGGGCATACGGAACTTTATCGCGGAGCGGAATATATGGTGGATTTCCTGCCAAAAGTCAAAATGGAAATTGTGATACCTGATGAGCTGGTGGAGCAATGTATTCAAGCCATTATGGACGCAGCTCAAACGGGCAAAATCGGCGATGGAAAAATCTTCGTTTATGATGTGGAACGCGTGATCCGAATCCGCACAGGCGAAGAAAACGAGGAAGCAGTTTAAGAATGGATAAACGTTTATCGCTAAGCCAATTATTAATGGCAATGTCTGCCCTTGTGATTATCTTCGCAGGGGTGAAACTTGCCAGCGAAATTGTCGTCCCGTTCCTACTTTCCTTGTTCATTGCCATTATTTGCTCGCCTGTGGTGAAGTTTATGACAGAGCGTAAACTTCACCATTGGCTCGCTCTCACCTTGCTCTTTTTGATGATCCTGACGGTGTTTTTCTTCCTCGCCAGCCTCATTAATAGCACCGCACGGGAATTTACCCAGTCGATCCCGCAATATCGCCTATTGCTTTCGCAACGCTTAAATGATCTTGCCGCGATCACACAGGGCTTGCATTTACCGCTGGACAATCTGCGTCAGCAAATTATGCAACATTTTGATCCCGCAATGATAATGAATGTCGCCAGTGGGTTTTTGCTCAGCTTTTCGGGCGTGGTAACCAACGTTTTCGTACTGTTTCTAGTGGTGCTGTTTATGCTGTTAGAAGCCCCAACGGCAAAGCATAAATTCGCCGTTACATTCAGCAAACCGAACCAAGTGGCACAGTACGAGGGCTACATCGACCGCATTTTGCAAGGGGTGATGGATTATCTCGGCGTGAAAACCCTTACCAGCCTTTTGACAGGCTTTGGCGTGTTCATTCTGCTGAAAATTTTCGGCGTACAATACGCAATTTTATGGGCAACGCTTAGCTTTTTGTTGAATTATGTGCCAAATATCGGCTCAATTATCGCCGCCATTCCCATTATTGTCCAAGCCTTATTGCTGAATGGCTTTTTCACCGGCATAGGCGTAACCGTTGGGGTTATCAGCCTAAATATGATTATCGGCAACGTGCTAGAACCTAAAATGATGGGCAAAACCCTCGGGCTTTCCACCCTCGTGGTGTTCCTCTCTCTCTTATTTTGGGGCTGGTTGCTCGGCTCGGTGGGAATGTTCCTCTCCGTTCCTCTTACAATGGTACTCAAAATCGCCCTTGAAGCCAGCCCGGATACGGTGAAGTATGCCGCATTGCTTGGTGAAATCCAACAAACTAAAGAGCAAATATAGTTGCTTTTATTAAAAAACATAGCAGAAAAAAGTGGTAAGTTTTTTTATGAAATTTGTATAAGAATGAGTTTTAACTTTTCTAAAGTTAGTATGAAATGAAAAATAGGCGAATATTGAATTCGCCTTTTTATTATATTGTTTTATGTAAGTTAATCACCAGTGAGAAACTTTCAAAAATCCTACCGCACTTTGTTTTTTTGAATCTTATGTGTTTTCTAAAATTTTTGCGATCGCTATCGCAAAGAAAGTGCGGTGGTTTTTTCTTTTATTTTTCTTTTAGCTAAAATGGCATTCAAATTAGGTTGAAATTGCTGGCTTAATCAAGCATAACTCTGTATAATCGCAACGCATTTTTTTAGCGGTAGAAATTTTTAATTTATAGTGTATTAGCTTTTACAAGCAAGATAAAAAACAGCTATATCAGTGCCGTAATGTGTAATAACGAGGCTTTATGTTACAACAAAATACAATCCAGCAAGAGGGCGTGGTGCCTTCAACAGAACCTAAGAAAAAAGTAAATCTAATGAATTTAACACGCCAGCAGATGCGTGAGTTTTTCCAAGAATTGGGAGAGAAACCCTTTCGAGCGGATCAATTAGTCAAATGGATTTACCATTTTGGTGAAGATAACTTTGACAATATGACCAATATTAACAAAAAGTTACGCGAAAAATTAAAAGCGGTGGCGGAGATCAAAGCCCCTGAAGTGGCAGTGGAACAGCGGTCTGCAGATGGTACGATTAAATGGGCAATGCAAGTGGGCGATCAGCAGGTGGAAACGGTGTATATTCCTGAAGCGGATCGGGCGACTTTGTGCGTGTCTTCTCAAGTGGGCTGTGCCTTGGCTTGCACATTCTGTTCTACCGCCCAGCAAGGATTTAACCGTAATTTAACTGTTGCTGAAATTATCGGGCAAGTGTGGCGAGCGTCAAAAATTATTGGTAATTTTGGCGTAACGGGCGTGCGACCGATTACCAATGTGGTGATGATGGGAATGGGCGAGCCATTGTTAAACGTGGCAAACGTTGTGCCGGCAATGGAAATTATGCTTGATGATTTTGCTTATGGGCTGTCTAAACGCCGTGTTACCCTTTCCACCTCAGGTGTTGTGCCTGCGTTGGACAAACTGAGTGAAATGATCGATGTGGCATTGGCGATTTCGTTGCACGCCCCTAACGATGAATTGCGTGATGAAATCGTGCCGCTAAATAAGAAATACAACATTAAGATGTTGATGGATTCGGTAAACCGTTATTTATCCGTTTCCAACGCCAATCACGGCAAGGTTACGATTGAATATGTGATGTTAGATCACGTCAATGACAGCGTAGAACACGCACATCAATTGGCTGAGGTGTTAAAAAATACCCCTTGTAAGATCAACCTGATCCCGTGGAATCCGTTCCCTGAAGCCCCTTATGCGAAGAGTTCAAATACACGAATTGATCGCTTCCAAAAAACGTTGATGGAATATGGTTTTACCGTGATTGTGCGTAAAACCCGAGGTGATGATATTGATGCTGCCTGCGGACAGCTTGCAGGCGATGTGATTGACCGCACTAAACGCACGGCACAGAAAAAGCGTTTTGGACAATCCATTAATGCAGTAGAAGTTCACTAGAACCCGAGCAATCAAAAAATAAGGAGAGAAAAAATGAAAATTTATCAATGTATCTTAAGCATTCTTTTTTCTCTCTTTCTCGTAGCCTGTGTTTCCACTCCCTTAAATAAGCAAGACTTTGATAAGCAGCAAGCCGCAAAGGCGAGAGTGGAGCTTGGCATTGGCTATCTTGAGCAAAATGAACTTGGGCTGGCGAAGCAAAATTTAGATAAAGCCTTGGCTTATGCCCCGAATTATTATTTAGTGCATTCAGCGTTGGCATATTTTTATCAGCTTCAAGGGGAGAATACTCGTGCGGAAAATGCGTATTTGAAAGCCCTAAAACTCGACGATAAACAAGGCGATGTATTTAATAATTATGCCGTCTTTTTGTGCAAACAAGGACAATTCGAACAGGCTTATCTACGATTTGAACAAGCTCTCGCCACACCTAATTATTATCAGCAAGCGGATACTTACGAGAATATTGTACTTTGTGCGTTAGCGGAGAAAAATGCAATACGTTATGAAAAATATAAAGGCTTGCTGGAGAAACTAGATCCTAAAAGAAATCAAAAGACAAATGTTATTCATTAAATACCTTATTTTAAAATAGTATAGGTATTTCTCTAAGATTGGTTAAATTTTGCGATCTTTCTCGCAAAACTAAAATAAAAGAATATATTCAATTCAACGACGATTTTAAGATATAGTCAAATTTGTTCAAGGCTTAAAATATCGATGATAACCAATGAGATGTTACTCCGTTTGCTCCAAATTCCTAAACTTGGAGCAAATACTATTCAAAAAATACTGGGTGAAATTAGTCTTACACAGCTTTTAGATTATGATGAATACGCGTTTAAACAGATTGGTTGGTCAGAAAAGCAAATTCAACGTTGGTTTTACCCAGAACGAAAATTCATCGACCCAGCATTAGAATGGGCGGAAAGTGCGGGTAATTTTTTGCTTAATTTTACCGATGAAGATTACCCTTATTTGCTGAAGCAAATTCCCTCCGCCCCGCCGATTTTATTTTTGCAAGGAAATTTGACCGCACTTTCTCAACCACAAATTGCAATAGTAGGTAGCCGTTATTGCTCGAATTATGGGGAATATTGGGCGAAGTATTTTGCTTCAGAGCTGAGTCTTGCGGGCTTTGCGATAACCAGTGGGCTAGCTTTAGGGATCGACGGATTTTGTCATCAAGCTGTGGTGGATATTCAAGGGCAAACGCTGGCAGTGCTTGGAAGTGGGTTGGATAAGGTGTATCCTGCAAAACATCGCCGTTTGGCTGAGCAAATTATTGAGCATAACGGCACATTGATTTCCGAATTTCTCCCCGCACAACCGCCCGTTGCGGAGAATTTCCCACGTCGAAACCGTATTATTAGCGGGCTTTCGCTTGGCACGCTAATTATTGAAGCCACCGAGCGGAGCGGTTCACTCATTACGGCTCGTTATGCGTTGGAGCAAAACCGTGAGATCTTTGCCTTGCCGGGCAATATTCAAAATGGCTTTAGTGAGGGCTGTCATAAGCTCATCAAGCAAGGGGCGACATTAGTGGAGAGCGTGACGGATATTTTAGAAAATATCCCACATTATCAGTATGTTACGCCGAATTATACCGAACAAAAATCGCCATCGTCGGCGAACGAGCTGCTAACTTCAGAGCCACCAAGTTATCCCGAACTTTACGCTCAATTAAGCCACATTCCCATTAGCCTTGATGAACTTTCAGCCCGTTTGTCATTGCCGATTGATGTCTTATTAACCCAATTATTAAGTTTAGAATTGCAACAATTAGCGGTTTGTGAAAATGGGCTGTATCGGCGAAGTTAGCGTTCGCTTTGCTGATATAAGCAATAACTCACTTGCCCTGTGGCCTTTTCTTTTAATAATTGCCAATGGGCGGGTATCGTCAGGGTTTTATTTTTTTCCGTTTCCACATAAATTAACGCCTCTGGCTTGAGCCAGTGATATTGCACCAACACGTCAATGGCTTGCTGTGCCAAATCAAAATGAAAGGGCGGATCGAGAAAAACCAAATCAAATTGGGGGCTAGGTGGCATTTGTTGCAAATATTGCAAACTATTTTGATTAATCACTTGCCCTTGCAGCGGTGAACATTTTAATTGTTGCAGATTTTTGCTTAGCTGGTTTGCTACCTGCTTATTTAGCTCTAAAAAAATCACCTGATTTGCTTGACGTGAAAGAGCCTCCAGCCCGAGCGAACCACTGCCCGCAAAGCAATCTAAACAATTTGCCCCCACAATATAGGGCATTAGCCAGTTGAACAGGGTTTCTTTCACGCGATCGCCCGTTGGTCGTAAGCCCTCAGCATTCAAAACGGGTAATTTTCGACCACGCCAAAGCCCCGCAATAATGCGGACTTCGCCTTTTGCTAATGACACATTGCTTGTGCGTTGCGTTGGATTTTTTTTCATAGGGATTTGCCAAATTATGATAGACTATGCAAACTTTTCACTGAACATTATGCCGTGTTTTCAGCCGATTTTATCAGTAATCAAATAAAAAAGAGGGGCATAGTGTAGTATAAAATGCAAAAAATCAGTAATGTTTTCATCATAGTGAGTAATATATGGCAGAAAAAAATAAAAAAGGCGGATTTTGGTCTTGGTTTGGCTTAGGTAAAAAGGAAGAAGAAGCGGTAGAGCCTAGTTTATTGCAAGAAAATGCGGAAGAAAGCAACGTTTCACAAACAGAAATCCCCTCAGAACAAAGTGCGGTGGAAAATTCACAAGGTTTTGAGCAAGAAACGGAATGCGTAACGCAAACCGACATCACGCCAGAGCAAAGTGCGGTAGAAAATCCGCAAGATTTTGAGCAAGAAACGGAAAGCGTAACGCAAACCGATATCACGCCAGAGCAAAGTGCGGTAGAAAACCCGCAAGGTTTTGAGCAAGAAACGGAAACTCTAACGCAAGCTGAAATTTCCTCAGAGCAAAGTGCGGTAGAAAATCCGCAAGGTTTTGTGCAAGAAACGGAAACTCTAACGCAAATCGAAATCACGCCAGAGCAAAGTGCGGTGGAAAATCCGCAAGGTTTTGAGCAAGAAACGGAAAGCCTAACGCAAACCGACATCACGCCAGAGCAAAGTGAAGCAGAAAATCTACAATCTGCAGAACAAGAAAAACCAAGTAAAGGGGGCTTTTTCAGTCGATTAGTGAAAGGGCTAATTCGCACAAAACAGAATATCGGTTCGGGCTTTTTGAGCTTATTTTCAGGTAAGAAAATTGATGATGATCTTTTTGAAGAGCTGGAAGAACAGTTATTGATCGCCGATATTGGAATGCCGACAACAACCAAGATTATCAATAATTTAACTCAACACGCCAGCCGCAAACAGCTAAAAGAAGCAGATTTGTTGTATCAACAGCTTAAAGCGGAGCTTGCGGACATTATCAAACCCGTTGCACAACCGCTGCAAATTGATAGCAGCAAAAAGCCTTATGTGATTTTGATGGTGGGCGTAAATGGCGTGGGCAAAACCACCACCATTGGAAAATTGGCTCGTCAATTCCAAATGCAAGGCAAATCGGTGATGTTAGCCGCTGGGGATACTTTCCGTGCCGCCGCCGTAGAACAGCTACAAGTGTGGGGGGAACGCAATCATATTCCCGTTATCGCTCAAAACACGGGGGCGGATTCTGCTTCCGTGATTTATGACGCAATGCAATCAGCCGCGGCGAGAAATATTGACATTTTAATCGCCGATACCGCAGGGCGTTTGCAAAATAAAAATAACTTAATGGACGAGCTGAAAAAAATCGTGCGAGTGATGAAAAAATACGATGAAACCGCACCGCACGAAATTATGCTGACCCTTGACGCGGGTACAGGGCAAAACGCCATTAGCCAAGCGAAATTATTCCACGAAGCCGTAGGGCTAACGGGCATTAGCTTAACGAAGCTCGACGGCACAGCAAAAGGCGGGGTGATTTTCGCCATCGCAGATCAATTTAAATTGCCGATTCGCTATATTGGTATCGGTGAAAAAATTGAAGACCTCCGCCCATTCCAGGCGGAAGAATTTATTGAGGCTTTATTTAGTAAAGAATTGGAAACTCAATAGCTGAGAAGATAAAATTTTGTTTAGGGCGAGCGGAATAGTTCGCCCTTTTTTATTAGCCTGTTGTTTTTGTTTGGGTGAATAGTTTTTTCTTCGGTAGCTATAACGGATTTCGCTCGTTGAGCGACTTACTTTCTTTTGCGTTCCCAAAGGAAGTAAGCAAAGAAAAGGGAACCCGACTAAATTGCTTTTCCTCATTTCAATAAAATTTTCTTAACGAAAAATAAGCCTGATGTTCGCTTTGCTCTCGCTCGGCGTTACGGCTCTCAAAAATTTTATCTTCATTCGGGCAATTTACACGGGGGAATGGGGTATTTACATTTAAAAGTGCGGTGGGATTTGGGATCTATTTTGTGAGAGATAAATGAAAAAAACACCGCTAGAAAGCACCGCTCTTTTCATTATCTCGGATAAATTTTTAGAAATTTTGGGTGGGTAGCTGATATTTTTTTAGGGGCTGTCCTAGATAACAACTAAAAAATCTATTTAGGTTAGAATGAACCAATGAGAAAAAGTCGTCTAAGTCAGCACAAACAAAATAAACTCATTGAGCTATTTGTTGCAGGTGTTACTGCAAGGACAGCAGCAGAGTTAGTCAATGTAAACAAAACGACTGCCGCATATTACTTTCATCGTTTATGCCAACTCATCTATCAAAACAGCCTTCACTTAGAGATGTTTGAAGGTGAAATTGAAGCCGATGAAAGTTATTTTGGCGGTGCTCGCAAAGGCAAACGTGGTCGTGGTGCGGCAGGGAAAATTGCGGTATTCGGGCTTCTCAAGCGCAATGGCAAGGTTTATACCGTTGCGGTTCCAAATACGCAATCTGCCACCTTGTTACCCATTATTCGGGAGCAGGTAAAGCCTGATAGTATTGTTTACACCGATAATTATCGTAGTTATGACGTGCTTGATGTGAGTGAATTTAGTCATTTTCGTATCAATCACAGCACACATTTTGCTGAAAATCATAACCACATTAACGGAATTGAGAATTTTTGAAGCCAAGCAAAACGCCATTTACGCAAATTTAATGGTATCCCAAAAGCGCATTTTGAGCTTTATTTAAAGGAATGTGAATGGCGTTTTAATTACAGCAACATAAAAAGTCAAATTTCTATTTTAAAACAATTGGTTAAAGGGAGTTTAGTCTAGTTATCTAGGACAGCCCCTAAAAATAAACTGGGCATATTAAGGCGATATGAATTACATAATGCAAACCAGTATATTATTCAATTACTTCATCTTAATAATGAATATCGCCGCCACACTGACAAAGCAATAATGTTATCGTTTAGTATACCTGTTGCAACGGCTCTTATTGTTGGCATATCAGCCTAAGATTGGCTTTCCTTTAGGTCTTGGCTTATCTGCACTATCACCAATAAAAACAGGTTCAGGTTTTCTATAAACAGTTTGTGTTGGTTTAGTGGGAGCTGGCTGTGGTTTTGATTGAGATGATTTTTGATTAGACATAACAAATCCTAATTTATAAGTTGTGGTAACAAGTAAGGCGAGTTTTGCTGTTCTCGTTAAAAAACAGAGTTAACAAACCGCCCTACTTCGGATTAAAACAACGGTAAATTAATAATTCCAAATCATCTCTTCAATTAGGGCGGTTTTGGATTTCCCGGTGCGTTCACTGAGTTCTGCTAAGCGTGAAATGGTTTCTTCTTTCAACTTAAAACCAACCAAACGCACACCGCGTTTTTTATCGCTTTTTTCTTGCTGTTCTTGACGCGTTAAACCTGACTTAGGACGACCACGAGACATATTAACCTCTTGCATTTAATGAATTAACGGTTTATAGTAGGAGCCATTGGGGGACACTTCCACATATCCCCCGCAGGTTTATCCTAGAATGCTGGCATTGCCACCATTAGCAGGATAATTAGGATTGCGAGCTTCAAACACATATCCTAACTCCTTTTTTGATGCCCGATTTCAGTCGGGCTTCTCATTTTTAGAACCATTCCAAAAACAAGATTATTGTAGTTTATACTTCATAAATAAGCAAGATTTATTTAGTATTTACTAATTATTTTTTATTTGACACCGCCCAAACTTCAGATTAAGATAACCGCACTTCCAAGCCGTTTTTTAACGGCTTTTTTTGTACCTTAAAATGATAAAAAATAGGAGAGCACTAATGATTACATATCAAGATCTGTGCAAACAGCACCAACAATTCAACCATATTTTGATTGAACGTCGCGCGATATTAAGAGAACAAATTCGGCAATTACGTTTAGCTTTAGCAATGGATTTAGGGCTAACAGAAAAATATTATAAAAAACAACTTAACGACCCAAGCCCAACAGAACCTTACGTCAGAGTAACCGATAGCGATGGAGCCCCAACTGAGTCACATCAACTTAAAGCAGAATATGATGAATTACATAATCCAAGCATTACTTTTGGTTTATCTTTAGCGCTCGAAGAAAGTGCAATAACCTACCCGAAGAAGCCTGTTAGATTGGTTATTACAGCCTATTATCTTTCAGAAAATACCATAAGATTTGTTTTTCCGAATATTGACGACACACCAGCTTTCGGAATTAATATTGATGATGACAAGCAAAGTAAGTTTTCAGTAGTTATTGAGGCTTATAAACAACTTGTTATGAAAACTTTTACAATCTAATTGACAACCACCGCCCTTTGATCTAGGATATACCCACTTTCAAACGAAAGTCGGGATTTGCAACCTGAACTATGAGAGCGGTGAAAAGGATAGACGCTCAAAGCGTCTTTTTTTATAGCCGAAAACTAGCCTAATCAAACCTTTGAAAGGCAACGTCAAATTGACGTACCCTTTCAAAGTAGTCAATGATGAGCTAGATGGAGGGATCGAAAGATCCGCCGTTTCTCGTAGCGGTATTGCAAACTCTGTCTAGTTCATCGCCAACGATTTGCAACGTTAGTGATGGTTTTAAAACTTAAACTACGAGAAATCAAAATGACTACATTAACATTTCAAAACAAAACTCTTTCGGTTATTAATCAAAAAAATCAAATTTGGTTGTCCACTTTGGAAATTGGTGAGGCTTTGGGTTATTCACGCTTTGATAGTGTAACAAAGATCTATGAACGCCACGCTGACGAATTTACCCCAAATATGACCGCACTGATTAATATGCAAACCAACGGCGGAATGCAGAAAGTGCGAATTTTCAGCTTGCGTGGTGCTCACCTAATCGGAATGCTTTCACACACCAAAGTTGCTAAAGATTTTCGTAAGTGGGTGCTGGATATTCTCGATCAAGAAGTAGAGCGACAAAAACCAAAACAACTTGCTTTGCCAGAACCCGAAAAGAAATATCCTTTCGAGCATAGCGAAAAAGAGCTACAAAATTTAGCGTGGGATTGGTTCGCCCTTTTCAAATGTGTGGAATTTACCAAAGACATTGTGCCAGCATTAGATGCCATTCAATCCAAATTTGCCCCACAAGCACGGAGTATCGTCTCCGAATATGGCTCTATGCTTCGCCATCATCAATCGCTAATTCAAAAGCTCACCGCCCAATTTGAAATCGAAACTTGGGGCGATGAAAATTGGAATAGAGTACTGCAG
Source organism: Avibacterium paragallinarum (assembly GCF_900450705.1). Classification (GTDB taxonomy): domain Bacteria; phylum Pseudomonadota; class Gammaproteobacteria; order Enterobacterales; family Pasteurellaceae; genus Avibacterium; species Avibacterium paragallinarum. Next base: position 1,539,212 of record NZ_UGHK01000002.1, on the reverse strand, counting down.
ACTATTCGGGATAACGAAATTCTTAACCCAAGAAAACGACTCCCACACCACAATTTCTAAAATTTAACCAAAACCGACCGCACTTCCCTGTGAACCGTGTGGCGGTTTTCTACACCCTAAATTCAGCAAATTGCACAAAAAGGAAACAAAAATGAAACAGCGTGGTTATGAAACATTGGTGGCAGATTACGTTAAATCAAAATTAGGTGAAAACATCACCACAAGTCAGATTGCAACGCAATATGGTGAGGTTAGCCTTTATCACAACAATAAACTGTATATCGTAGTGTTTGATAATCCAACCACCCTACAGATAGACGACATTAATCGCCAACTCTTCGCAGTACATTTCACGCATGAGCTAATTTATCGAACGGGACGAAAACTACTGACCTTTGAAACCCAACGCTTACTAAAACCAGAAGTAAGTTATTTACTCAGACATCTAAAACAGATGGAGAAGAACAATGCCAATTTATCGCGTACATAGCAGTGCTTACCACGATGGCTCAACTAAAGGATTTCGCCACGACATTAAACATAAACGGCACGACTGTTTTCGTGGTGATGTGAGGATATTTCAAATCATTGATGGATATCCACATCAAATCTCACGGAAGCGAAAACGTTTTACAAATAAAGAAGAGGCTTATCAATGGGCAAAGCAATTTGCTCAAACCATCACAAAGCAATTAAAAAGGAAACAAAAATGCACGACCTCATCAAACACACAATACAAACCCTACTCTTTCTTGTTGCCATTATCACCGTGCTAAGCCTTGCTGATGCCTACGCACAAACAGCGGAAGATTACTACGCAATGCAAGGTTTCAGCACTGAACAACTCGCCGAAATGGAACGCCAAGCCAACCTTGAGTGGCAACAAGAACAAGGCGACTTACCGCCCAATTTAACCGTTGAGGCTGAAAAATACCTCAAAAATTACACCGCACTTTTGCAAGAGGAAATAAACAATGGCAAGTAAAAAACGCAAGTATCTTTACAAACTCATTCAAGACCCTGTTTCATTTTATTGGCACGGTGAATGTTGGATTGATGACAAATTATGGAAGGCCACATTAAAAATGGTGAATCAAAAAGTGGCAATCAACCGTCTAAATAAAATTATTGATAGCTACAACTTACAACATTCAGGAGCGGTGAAAACCTCAACGGTTATTCCAAACTTCGACCTTGAAAAAACTTCTCCTTATCAAGTTATTCTGCCCGCAATGCCAGATGACAAATGGAAAACTGCCACACCAAAGCCCCAAAATACGCGTGAGTTGTCCGTTATTCCAATGCGAAAAGAAGAACCCACACAGACAAAGGAAGCCAAAATGAACACCGAAAGCCCACAAGAAATCCAAACCGTAACGATTAAAACCCAACGTAAAAAAGTCACGCCACGCAAGCCGTTTACGCCTTATGGCTTGAATGGTTATCTCGTGGACAAAAACGGCAAAGTACGGCTAATGCTTGACCGCAAAGCCAACGCCCAAACTATTACGCTTGAACCTGAAATGTTCGCAATGCTTGCGGATATGGTCAAGGCGACACAAGCACAGGAGAGGAACAATGAGTTACCTACAAATCGCACAAACCTATGATCGCAAAAGCGACCGATTGTTAGAAGCCCATTACGCTGAAGATGGCTTTGAAGAACGGTTACAAGCAGAAATCCAACGCATTGACGAGCAAATCAGAAAGGGCGATGAAACGCTCTTTGACGAGTTCACCCAAACCCTGTGCGACAACGATTTATTTTGGCTTGCCGTAGGAAGCGGGGCGGATTACCTCCCCTACCGACAACAAGCCATCGAGAAATTAGCCAAGCAACGATTAGGAGAACGACAATGACTAACCAAATCACGCAACCACAAAAACCCAAAAGCCCCCCAACATTAAAACAACTTTTTCAATCACCACTAATAAAACAAAAAGTACAAGAACTAGTGGGGAAAAATGCAAGCACCTTTGCCACAAGTGTTATACAAATTGCAAACAGTAATGCAATGTTAAAGACGGCAAAGCCAGAGAGTATTTTTAATGCCGCTTGTATGGCAGCAACGCTAAATTTACCCCTACAAAATGGCTTAGGTTTTGCCTATCTCGTCCCTTTTCGCACAAAAAGAAAAGTGCCTTTAGTTGATACCGAAGGTAACGTAATACTTGATAGAGATGGTAAGCCAAGAACGAAAGAAGAATATGTCATAGAAGCCCAATTCCAAATTGGCTACAAAGGCTTTATTCAGCTTGCACAGCGTAGTGGACAATTTAAACGCCTTGTTGCTCTGCCTGTTTACAAAAAACAACTGGTCAAAAAAGATTTTATCAACGGCTTTGAATTTGACTGGGAGCAAGAGCCTGAAGAAGGCGAATTGCCGATTGGCTATTATGCCTACTTTAAATTGGTGAATGATTTTTCTGCCGAGCTTTATATGACCCACGAGGAAATCGAAAAGCACGCGAAAAAATATAGCCAAACCTACCGCACTTATCTTGAAAAGAAAGCCAAAGGACAATGGGCAAGCAGTGTATGGGCAGACAATTTTGAAAGTATGGCATTGAAAACCGTGATGAAACTGCTGCTTTCAAAACAAGCGCCACTCTCCGTAGAAATGCAAAATGCGGTACTTGCGGATCAATCCGTTATCAAGGACAGCGAAAATGGCGAATTTGATTACCCTGATAACAATATTGATGACGCTGAAATTGTAACGATGAATGTCAGCCAAGAAACCTTTGAACAATGCAAACAAAATATTCTCAATCGAGAAACCACTTTGCAAGCACTCTGTGATAGCGGTTTTAAATTCTCACCAGAGCAATATGCACAATTGGAAGCGTTGGAAAATAACAGGGAATAGCTATGTACCAAATGAAAGCTAGATGTTCAATGCTACACCGCTTGCTACCAGAACCTAAAGCAAAATCAGAAACCATTTCTGCCACCGCAAAAAGTGCAGTGCGAGAAATCGCCAAATTTGATTTGTTCGGTTATCAAGCCTTTGACGGCAATAAGTACACCGAAAAAGGCAATGAGCTGGAAGATCAAGCCATCCGCCTAAGTGGTTTAAAGCGTGGGCTAGCACTCAAGAAAAACACAGAGCGCCGAGAAAATGATTGGATTACGGGCGAGTGTGATATTTATGTTCCAAGCCGAAAACTTATTATTGATACAAAATGTTCGTGGGATATTGGTACTCACCCATTTTTTATTGATGAAGCGACCGAAAAAGCTAAAAAGGCGGGCTATGACATCCAAATGCAAGGCTATATGTGGCTTTGGGATTGCGAAGAAGCTCAAATTGATTTTTGCCTTTTGCCAACCCCTGAAACATTAATTCCAACTTGGCAAGATCCCGCAAAATTTGTCGATTTAGTCAAACAAATCCCACAACATAAGCGAATTACAACCGTAACGATTAAACGAGATGAAAAGCTCATCGAAAAAATCAAACAAAAGGTCGAAGTCGCCCAAAATTATTATCAGCAACTTATTATGGAGGCAACGTAAATGGCAGGCATAAACAAAGCCATCATCGTCGGCAATTTAGGCAACGATCCAGAAATCCGCACAATGCAAAATGGCGATCAGGTTGCAACAATCAGCGTGGCAACCTCAGAAAGCTGGACTGATAAGCAAACAGGCGAACGGCGAGAACTCACCGAATGGCACAGAATTGTACTTTATCGGCGGTTAGCGGAAATTGCAGGGCAATACTTGCATAAAGGCTCAAAAGTATATGTTGAAGGACGCATCAGAACCCGAAAATGGCAAGACCAACAAGGCATTGAACGTTACACCACCGAAATTCAAGGCGACAGCTTGCAGATGTTAGATAGCCGCCAAGATGGACAAAGTGCACAAACAAACGCACCACCGCGTCAAACGCAATCAACAAAATCCAATGCTTATGCTAACGCTAAAAGTGGCAACTACACGCCACCAGCGCAGAATAATGGTGATGAGCTAGATGATGATATTCCGTTCTGAGTTGTCTAGACAATTTAAACAATATCTAAACGATTTTAGACAATTAAAAACATATTTAGCATTTAAAATCAAATAGATAGTATTGTTTAAATTAGACGATTCCTGATTATTTTTAGACGATAGCCCTCAAATGAGGGCTTTTTTATGAGGCAAAAATGAACACAGACCTACTCAACGAACGGGCCAAAACGCACGGCGATTTTATCAGCGGTGCAGAAACCTTTTATCACCTGATGAAACCGATTATTGAAAGCCAGCTTTTTGAACGCAACAAAGTCAAAGCCTATGCCGCCACAATGATTGCCGCCAAACTCACCCGTATTTGCAACGGTGATGAAACCTTCCCCGACCACTGGGACGACATTATCGGCTATGCTCAATTAGCCACTGGTAAGCAATTTGAGCCAACTGGGACAGTAAGCCTGCCTTTTGCTCAAGATATTCATCCAGACTTAGGAGGAGAAAACATATGATTATCGAAATACCAACAACAAAACAAGTTAATATCAAATATATAAAACTAGTAATCCCTGTTAGATATGACGACGAAGATATCCCTTATAATTTTCCGTTGCGCGATGGTGATCAATGGTGCGGAATAATTGATTTAGATACATCTAAAATTGAAAACTGGCCAGAAAACCATCCCGCAAAAATGAATATGAAAATCTGTGATGAGGGAGAATATTATTTACTAGATGAAAATAAAAATGTTATTAGCTCACTGATTAATAATTATATTCCTGATTGTTTACCTAATGATTATGGCGATTATATTGATTTACATATTGATGAAGCGGGTAAGGTTACCAATATGCCTAACAAATTAATATTTGATCAGTTCTTTGGTGGTTGCAGTGAATGATCAATAAAATTTAACCGCTAAATAGCGGTTTTTTATTGGAGAAAAGGAAAGCGTATGAAGATTATAAAACGATTAGCTGAACGAGTGCTTAGAGATGATTTTATTTACCTCGAAAGAAAAGTTGCAGAAAAAGTTAGTGAATTAAGTAAAGAATATCAGAAGATAATTGAAGAGCGAGATAAAACTATTGTTGGCTTGCGAACAATTATCGAAAATCAAAAAGCAGATATTCTTAAATTAAGAAAGAAAGTAAAAAAAAGACCGTATTTTAAGCAAAAAAACATAACAAGGAGAATAAACAATGACTTTTAAAATTGACTCTGGTTGGTTTTTATTAGCTTTACTTTTAATTGCAACAGCACTTGTCATTTTAACCATTAATTCCGTAGGTATAGGCAAGGCTTATATTACTCAAGCAAATGCTGGTGAGAGTAATCTCGGTCTTATTTTTGCTTGGTCTTATTATGTGATCGCCTTTGTTTTTGATTACTTAACGAGATTATTTGGTTGGCTTGCTATTCTGTTTTTTTGTGCCTCGATATTTGGGTATCGAATAGAAATCAGTTCGCATAATTCAGAAAAAGAAATGCAAGAGGCTCACCAAAAACACGCAGAACATTCAACAGGGAAACAAATGGAGAAATAAAATGCACCCAGAACTGATTGTATGTGCGGCGATTAAATTCATAGAACGCACTCAAAAAGAGATTGACCTAAATCGAAAAGGCACAGAATTTATCGTTCCGATGGTTAGACATTATTCTCCTGATGGACAAGATGTTTTAGATAGCCTTTATCCTATTTATGAAAATAAAGAATTAGAAGAAATTGAACAAGGTTTTCTTACTAATAAAAGTCGGTTTGTAAATAGAAAAGAAGCCTTAGCAATCGCTAAAGCTAATAATCAAATTAAATTTGATATTGGTTATGAACCAGATGAATTATATTCTGAAATGTTATATTAGAAAGGAAAATTAAAATGAAACCATTTGATTTAGAAAAAGCCTTAGCAGGCGAGCCAGTTAAATTAAAAAATGGATATAAAGCATTTATTAAACTGGATTTAAACAGTGAAGCTAAAAATATAGATAAATCTTATATTGGGTTATTAGATTTATTCGGATATTACACACACGAAAATATTATTATCCCTTGTAGATGGTATTCAGATACTCTGAATGCGAGTACAGACGAAGCAGGATTAACTATTGCGGGAATGTGGGAAGATCCGAAACGTTATGTGAACGGTATCGAAGTTCCTGAACCAGTAACGTTAAATACTTGGGAAAATGGTAGAACATACTGGTATGTAAGGTTTACCGCACCTGAATGTGTGCAAGATGATCCATTTTATAAATACAATGAAAGAGATGAGCGAATGATTTCACAAGGGTTAGTTTTTAAAACTAAGAAAGGTGCTGAAGCAATGATGAAAGCATTGTTAAATTATAACGTAGAGTATAAAAATGATGATAACGCCTATGCTAATAATGGTTGGATTGATATAAATAAACAACTCCCACCACTAGGAACCAAAGTGATTGGTAGATGTGTTATAGATGGTAAAGTGTTAATACTTATTATTGTAAAAAAGCTTGTCGGTAGTGAGTATTGGTTTTCACCCGTTAATATTTACGGTACATTTGATGATAAAGCGGTTGATGTCACGCACTGGCAGCCACTACCAAAACTACCACAAGCCTAACCTAGCAAGTTAGGCTTTTTATTTGACACCGCCCAAACTTCAGGCTAACATATCCTCACTTTCAAACGAAAGTCGGGATTGGCGTCCTGAATTATTACGGTGCGGTTAAGAATAACAGTCGCACAAAGCGGCTTTTTTTATAGCCGAAAATCAGAAAATCAAACCTTCCAAAAGGCACCCTCGAATTGAGGTACCCTTTCAAAGTAGTCAATGATGAGCTGATTGAGGGGATCGAAAGATCCACCGTTTACACCGTAAGACGGCACGCCAACCTTGATCAGTTCATCACCAGTAATTGGCGTTGCTTGTGATGAGTTTTTAAAACTTAAATTACGGTAAACAAAAATGACTACATTAATTTTCAAAAATACTACTATTTCGGCAATTAATCAAAACAACCAAGTTTGGTTATCTATTTCAGATATTGGCAAAGCATTAGGATATTCAAATCCATTAAAAGGCATTGGCAATCTCTACAACGCACATCAAGACGAATTTACCCCAAATATGACCGCACTTATTAATATGCAAACCAACGGCGGAATACAAAAAGTGCGAATTTTCAGCTTGCGTGGTTGCCACCTAATCGGAATGCTTTCCCACACTAAAGTTGCCAAAGAGTTTAGAAAATGGGTGCTGGATATTCTCGATCAAGAAGTAGAGCGACAAAAACCAAAACAACTCGCCTTGCCTGAACCAGAGAAAAAATACACCTTTGAATTTACCGAGTACGAACTCGAACAACTCGCTTGGCTTTGGTTCAGCCACAAAAGAATGAACACCTTACTTGCTGACCTTTACGAACCGCTCAATGCACTTGGGTCAACTTTCAGCGGCAGCGTGTACAGCCACGCTCACGAATATCACCGCCACCACGAGGAAAGCCAAGCCACAATGCAACGCCTGATTGAGCCGTTCAAACGCTCCACCAAGCTCAACTGGCAACGAGTGATACCAAAAATCACCCCAGCAAGAAATTATCTCGATTTCTAAAATTTAACCAAAACCGACCGCACTTCACTTTGAACCGTGTGGCGGTTTTGCTTATCTCAAATTCAGCAAAAAGGTGAAAATATGTTCAGAATTTTAATGATTATCGGCTTGTTGTGGTGTGCGTTCGAACTTGATTTGAGGGCTGACTGCGATGGGCATTATTGCGGAACAGCCACAGATTTAATCACAAAAAATTAACTCAACCCAAGCCTACGTTGTAGGCTTTTTTATTAGGAAACCCTATGGAAAAACTCACCAAATCCAAAGCGAGGGTAAGAGACTTTGGCGAGGTGTACACACCTCAAAAACTGGTGCAAAAAATGACCGCACTTTTACCCGAAGAGAGCTTTGAGCCTGAAAAGAAAATCCTCGAACCCAGCTGTGGCACGGGGAATTTTTTATATGACATACTCAACCGCAAGCTATGTAAAATCCTCGTAGGTCCAAAGCACCCTTATTACAAAGTGCTGAATATGTATCAAGCACTAGCGAGCGTTTACGGCGTAGATATTCAACTTGATAACGTGATTGAATGCCAATCTCGCCTCAAATCCCTATTTTACGAACGCCTCGCAATGCTGCACGTTAAGCCCTTTGACTATTTTGTCGATCACGTCTTAATTAACAACATCAGACTAGGAAACGCCCTTGAGGACGCATTCACCTTTATTGATGTCGAGATCGTTTTCAAAGATCGTGATATAGGTATTAAGGTAGAGAAAGATAGCTTTTTGCTTAGCGAATATGAATGCCATTTGCAACAGAACACCTCTCAACTCCAAGCCGTGCGATTGCTGGCATTTGAAGATGAGATAGGGATTACCAGAAATGCAACCTAAGGCTAAAAAGCCTATTTTATTGGAGGGAATATGGAGTTTATAAATACAGAAAAAGCTGCAAAGCTCCTTAATATGCATCCAGCAACAGTGAGAGAAAGAGCGAAAAAGAAAGAAATACCCGCTTATAAAATTGGTAAGTATTGGAGGTTTGATCCTAAAGAGCTTGAGTTTTTTGTAAAAAATAGTCAAAATCGCCCCGAACAAGAGATGGGGCATAAGGAGAATTTATGTCGCGTCAAATCATCTCCCTCAAGAAAAGAGGGGAAATCTGGCATTACTCGTACACCTCACCAACGTGTGAGCGGGTACGCCGAAGCTCTCGGACTACCGATAAAACCCAAGCAATGCAATTAGCCTCGAAAGAATATAATGAATGTTGGCGAGTATTTAAACTTGGTGAACGTCCAGAATATTCTTGGCAAGAGGCGGTTATGCAATGGCTTGAAGAAAAGCCGAAACGTAAACAAGATCGCAATATGATTTATGGATTACGTTGGCTAGATCAGTATCTTGGAAATAAAATATTAAATGAGATCGACCGTAATCTGATTAAATTTATCCAATCTGAAAAAGCAAAAGAGGGGGTTAAAAATAGGACTATTAACGCTATTTTGCAACAAATTAGAGTGATACTCAGAGCGGCAGTTGAATGGGATTGGCTAGATAAATGCCCCGCAATAAAACTCTTGCCCGAACCTAAGCGACGCATTCGCTGGCTGACGGAAAGCGAAGAAATGCGGTTAATGCAAGAATTGCCAGAGCATTTAAAAGCCATTGTACAATTTGCGATTTTAACTGGGTTAAGAATGTCGAATATAACGCAATTAAAATGGTCGCAAATTGATTTGCCGAAAAAACTTGCTTGGGTAAATTCAGACGAGTCAAAGACGGGAAATAGCATAGGAATTCCACTCAATGACAAAGCAATCGAAGTTATTGTAGCACAGTTTGGTAAACACAAAGAAAACGTATTTACTTATAAAGGGAAGCCTGTAAGGATTGCAAATACAAAAGCATTCCGTAATGCTTTAAGTCGCGCAGGCATAAAGGATTTCAGATTCCACGACTTAAGGCATACTTGGGCTACAAGGCATATTATGTCTGGAACACCTTTATATGTATTACAAGAACTTGGCGGCTGGAGCAAAACAGATACTGTCCGAAAATATGCACATCTATCTGTTGAGCATTTACATAGCCACGTTAACAATGTTCAGCTTTTTGACACAAAATTGGCACAACACTAGATATAAAAAAATCTTATCAACGATAAACTATTGATAAGATTAAGAAATTTGGTGGAGATAATCGGGATCGAACCGACGACCTCTTGAATGCCATTCAAGCGCTCTCCCAACTGAGCTATATCCCCGTAAATATGGCGTTTATGATAATAATCTGAATGAATGCTGTCAATATTAAATTCACAACATTCATTCACTAGCTTAAATATTAAGCGGCTTGCGATTTAATAAACGCAATGGCTTTTTGAATGCGTGCTAAAGTGCGTTTGCGTCCAATGCCGACAAGGGTTACGTCCATTGAGGGGGATTGTCCAGAGCCAGTTACGGCAACACGCAATGGCATTCCCACTTTCCCCATTCCTACGCCAAGTTCTTCGGCGGCTTGTTCAATAGCTTGGTGGATGGGTTCTGCTGTCCATTGAGAAAGTGCGGTCAGTTTTTCATACACTTTTTCTAAGGCTTCTACGGCGGTAGATTTGAAATGTTTGTTCACCGCACTTTCTTCAAAATGCTCAACGTCTTCAAAGAAGTAGCGGCTGGAGGCTGCCATTTCTTTGAGGGTTTTGCAACGTTCTCTTAGCATCACCACAATATCCGTTAATGGTGGGCCGTTGTGCGTATCAATGCCTTGATGTTGATAGTGCCATTTTAGATGCTCAGCGACATATTCTAGCGGGAGTTCACGGATATAATGATGGTTGAGCCATAATAATTTTTCCGTGTTGAACGCACTTGCGGATTTACTCACTTGGGTGAGTTCAAAGAGTTTGATCATTTCTTCGACGGAGAAAATTTCTTGGTCGCCGTGTCCCCAGCCTAGACGCACTAAATAATTCAGTAAAGCTTCAGGCAAGAAACCGCCGTCGCGATATTGCATTACACTCACCGCACCGTGGCGTTTAGACAATTTCTGTCCGTCATCACCTAGGATCATTGAAACGTGTGCATAGGTTGGAATTGGCACATTTAACGCCTTCAAAATGTTAATTTGGCGTGGGGTATTATTGATATGGTCTTCGCCGCGTACAACGTGTGTAATACCCATATCCCAGTCATCAATCACCACGCAGAAGTTATATGTTGGTGAACCATCAGTACGGCGGATAATTAAATCATCAAGCTCACTGTTGCTGATCTCAATGCGTCCACGCACGGCATCATCAAATACCACGGAACCTTCTTGTGGGTTTTTGAAACGCACAACGTGAGGGGCATCAGGATTTTCAGGCGCGTGATGTAAGCAATAGCCATCATAACGCGGTTTTTCTTTGTTTTTTTCTTGTTCGTTGCGTAAGTTTTCTAAACGTTCTTTACTGCAATAACAACGGTAAGCTAAGCCTTGCTCAAGCATTTGATCGATCACTTGATTATAGCGATTGAAACGTTTGGTTTGATAATAAGGCCCGTGTTCCCAAGCTAAATTCAGCCATTCCATTCCTTCCAAAATGGCTTGAGTGGCTTCTGGGGTTGAACGTTCTAAATCCGTATCTTCAATGCGTAAAACAAATTCACCTTGGTTATGTTTAGCAAATAACCAAGAATACAGGGCAGTTCTTGCACCGCCAACGTGTAAATAGCCTGTTGGGCTTGGTGCAAAACGCGTGCGGACTTTTACCGCAGGATCTAAATTAAATAAGGGTTCAGCTTTCATTTTATAACCTTTGTGCATAATAAAAGTAAATCGGCGATATTGTACTATGAGTTGAACAAATTCACGATAAAAAACGTAAGTTATGCCTATTTTTAAGGCACTTAAACCAAAAAGACGAAAAATGTATTGACTGTCTGCGAGGAATATTTATAATGCGACCCACAACGCAGGGCGATTAGCTCAGTTGGGAGAGCACCTCCCTTACAAGGAGGGGGTCACTGGTTCGAGACCGGTATCGCCCACCACTTTTTTAAGGACTTGCGTTGTAATGCTTAAACTAACGTGGGCGATTAGCTCAGTTGGGAGAGCACCTCCCTTACAAGGAGGGGGTCACTGGTTCGAGACCGGTATCGCCCACCACGCTTAGTTTGAGTTCCCTTTTTAACTTTTCACAAAGTTAAATCCGATAGCTAGAAATAGCATTCTATCGGGCGATTAGCTCAGTTGGGAGAGCACCTCCCTTACAAGGAGGGGGTCACTGGTTCGAGACCGGTATCGCCCACCACTATTATAACAAAATCACCTTTTAGGTTATATCAAACGTTCGAGTAGCTTTCAGTAGGCTATACATAGAGTATTTGAATTTATTTTATAGTAACCTGATTTATCAAACTATATTCCATTCGGAACTAGGATAATTTTCCATAATCCAGTACAATAACCCCATTTCATTCACTTAATTTAACGAAAATCTAGCTATGAGTACAAAATTTAACGTGAAAACCTTTCAAGGAATGATCCTTGCTTTACAAGAGTATTGGGCGAATCAAGGTTGTTGTATTGTTCAGCCTTTTGATATGGAAGTGGGAGCGGGAACTTCTCACCCAATGACAGCTTTGCGTGCTATTGGGCCTGAGCCAATGGCGTTTGCTTATGTGCAGCCATCACGCCGTCCAACCGATGGTCGATATGGCGAAAACCCAAACCGTTTACAACATTATTACCAATTCCAAGTGGTGATTAAACCTTCCCCAGATAATATTCAGGAACTTTATCTTGGCTCGCTCAAAATGCTTGGCTTTGATCCCACCCAACACGATATTCGCTTCGTGGAAGATAACTGGGAAAACCCAACGCTAGGCGCGTGGGGCTTAGGTTGGGAAGTGTGGCTAAATGGTATGGAAGTTACGCAGTTCACTTATTTCCAACAAGTGGGCGGCTTGGAATGTAAGCCCGTTACAGGTGAAGTAACTTACGGCTTGGAACGCTTGGCGATGTATATTCAAGGCGTGGATAGCGTGTATGACTTAGTTTGGTCAGACGGCCCTCTTGGCAAAACCACCTACGGCGATGTGTTCCACCAAAACGAAGTAGAACAATCCACGTACAACTTTGAATACGCCGATATTGATTTCTTATTCAAAGCCTTTGAGCAATATGAAAAAGAAGCACAAGAGTTATTAGCCCTAGAAAAACCATTGCCACTTCCTGCCTACGAACGCATTTTAAAAGCCGCACATAGCTTTAACTTGTTAGATGCTCGCAAAGCCATTTCTGTAACCGAACGCCAACGCTATATTTTGCGTATCCGTGCGTTAACTAAAGGTGTGGCAGAGGCGTATTATGCTAGCCGTGAAGCTTTAGGGTTTCCGGGGTGTAAAAAATAAAATCATTATAAATGAAATGATGAGGAGCTTGTATGTTAGTTAAAAAATTTTCAATCCCGTTATTAGCAGCTTTAATCTTATCTGCTTGTACGCAAATGGAGCGTTTTTCAACCGATAAAATTTTGCCTGATGCTCAGGGAACTAACACCGCTAACTTAAAGTTGACGACAAGTGTAAATCAGGTTTTTATTATTCCAAATTCAACCTGTATTTCATTATCTGACTCTGTTGTTGCTTTAAATAATCAATATCCAAAGCGTACTACGGAAGGTTGGACATTATGGAATGGCTGGTCAAAAGTGCCTTTTGAAGAAAATAAGGGTAAAACAATTGGAATGCACTCTTTATCATTAGATGATTTAGCCAAAAAATATAACTTCTATAATAAAACCTATATTTCTAATGAATATAAATTAGAGGCGGGTCAGCCTTATGTTATCTTTATGAAAAAAAGTGGAGAGCATATTCACTTGCTTGTTGATTCTGCGGAAAATGAATTTGCCTTTGGTTTAGTGTTTACGCCTGAGAAAAATAAAAATTATCAACTTATCGCAGATAAAACATCTCAAACTTTTACAACTTGGACGAGTGCAACAACAGCAAATAATAGTATAACCGATCACTTTTTATTTTATCTTCTAGATATTGATAGCAACCCACCTGAATTAATTAAGATTCAGCGTGCATATGGCTGTAAAAAATAAGTGCGGTCAATTTTTGAGGTGTTTTTTTATGAATAAACCGATTTTATTTTTCGCAGAAACCTGTCCTGACACCGCCCCTTTTGTGGCAGAGTTGAAACGCTTAAATGTGGATTACGAGTCAGTAGCAATTCTGTCTTCATTAGCCAATTTTAAACAATTTCTGCGTTTGCGTGATAAGTCAGCGGTGTTTGATAACGCCAAAGCAAATGGCTATGCGGGTATCCCCGCGTTATTATTGCCAAATGAGCAAGTGATCCTAAATGTCGATCAACTCAAAGATATTTTAGGCTAACATTAAGGTGGAAAAATGAAACTCTGGCATTCTAATACAAGCCCCTATGTTCGCAAGGTGATGGCGGTGATCAAGTATCATCAACTTGGTGATCAAATACAATTACAGACAATCCAATCGTCTTTTGATCCTCATTCGCCACATAACCAAGACAACCCGCTAGGTCGTGTTCCCACGTTACAACTGGATAATGGCGAATGGCTATATAACAGCCACGTTATTTGTGAATATCTCGATCATTTGGGTTCACAAAATCAGCCAGAGCGTCATTTATTGCCACGCAATAGCCAGCGTTGGAAAGTGTTGCAACTGCACGCCTTAACGGACGGCATTATGGAAAATACGTTGCCAATCATTTCGGAACGTTTACTTCGCCCTGAAAATGAATGGTGGACGGCTCGTCATAAGCAATTAACAGAACGTAATCTTCGTAGTTTTCAAGAATTGGAACGTTATCTTGCCCAATTTGGTGATGAACTCAATTTAGGCACGATCGCAGCAGTTTGCCTGATTGATTGGTATGTTTTACGCGGTGAAAAGCTCGGTATAAACCTTAATGAAATTGCACCGCACTTAGTAGAGTGGGCGATTAGGATGAATAAGAAGTATATGGAGCTACGGAAAACTCAGCCTAAATAATATGTGAAATCTGAAAGATTTTGATAAAGAAATAGGAAAAAGGTATGTCTAAAGTTTGGATGATAAGAAGTAAGGTTTATTCCTTATATGACCGTATTGATAGGGGATATCCTCGACTAGAGCTAATACAAGGCTTTTATCAGGAGATAAATACTATCTAGATGAAGTATCTGTTGACGGGCGTGAAGGTGTGAGTCAAATAGAGAGGAAAAGATTTTGGGTTATTTCCTACAAGTAATATAGGTAAAACGATGAAAATTAATCTTAAGACAGCGGTATCAAGGTTATTTCCTAATCATTCTTTTGAAATGATTTATATTGAAGCAATTGCAAATGCTCTTGATGCAAATGCGACGGATATAACTATTGATATTAACTATAAAGAGGGTAAATTTAACTCTTTTAAAATTATTGATAATGGAGTGGGTATTGATGAAGCAAGGTATCAAAGGTTTTCGAACCTGATGGACGCACAAGATGCATCTCATAAAGGACAGGGACGATTAGTTTATTTGCATTATTTTGATTGTATCAAATTTGAGAGTACTTATAGAAAAGAGAATGGCTTAGAAAGAATAATTTTTGATTTTACCTATAGCTTTGATGATTCTATGTATCAGAAGAATAGAATTTCTTCTGGTAATACTGGAACATATATTTCATTTCATAAGTTCTCTAAAGAAAGATTAGGTAGTAAAGAAAGTATAGCTTCAACAAATATTAAAGAAAATATTTTATCTGAATTTCTACCAGCGTTTCATAAAATGAAGGAAACTGGAAAAAATATTAAGATTAATATAAATACTAACATAGATGGTAACTTTTCTTATGAACGGATATCCATAGAAGATATTCCAAAATTTGAATGTATAGAGATAGAGTCGCATTACTTAAATAATATAAGTCCAAGATTATCTGAAAAATTAGCTTCCGATCTATTTAGAGAACCTTTATCTTTATTCTATTATATTGAAAAAACTTCAAGGAAAACATCTATTGTAACTTCATTTGCTATTGATAATAGAGCAACTAAAGTCTCTATTGTTGATAAAGAAAATTATGTAGATGGTTTTAATGCTGTATTTTTTCTATATTCAAAATGTTTTGATGGACAAGTTAATCCTACACGGCAAGAGTTAACAATTGATAAAAATGATCTGAAAGAAATAAAAAAAATATTTAAGAGTAAAATAAAAGATATTTTTAAAGAAAAAGTACCTAATTTTTGTAAATACCAAGAAAAACAAAGGAAAGATCTTAAAAACAAATATCCACATTTAACAGGTTATATCTCAGAAGATGATGTTGGATTTAGCTCTAAAAAAGATATACTTTATAGTGCCAGAGATAAGTTTTTTGAGGATCAGAAAGATATTTTAGAAAAAGAAAATCTTACTAATGATGATTATAAGAAAGCATTGGAGCTTTCATCAAGAAACCTTGCTGAATATATAATTTTTAGACAGAAACAAGTTGAAAAATTAAAATCTCTCAAAGGAGATGAGTTAGAAAAAGAGATTCATGATGTTATTTGTCCTAGAAAAGATAAGTCTGATAAAAATAATCTTAATATTTTCAGAAACAATGCTTGGATATTAGATGACCGATTTATGTCGTTTTATCGTTCATCTAGTGATATTACTTTAAAGAGAATATCTCAGCTAAATAAAGAATTTTTTGAAGTTGAATCACCTTCAGAGGAAAGGCCAGATTTTTTACTGTTATTTTCAAAGCCACAAGATGAAAATCTAAAAGGTGAGATCGATATTGTGATATTTGAGTTCAAAAAACTGAATTCAAATAAACATGAAAAACTTAAAGCGTCTTCAGAACTAGTTGAGTATGCAAGTGAGATAAAAGATTTAATAAATGAAGAGATTGCCGTGGGGAAAATATGGTTATATGCATTAGTTGATATTGACGATAAATTTAAAAGAACACTTCGAAATCAAGATTATAAATCTAGGTTCTCTATTCAAGGTGAAGTATGGTATAGATACTACAATGAATTAGGATTAGAAGTGTCTTATTTAGATTTTAATGCCTTAATTTCTGATGCAAATGCAAGAAATGAAACTTTTATTAGGATATTGAAAGACAATTTTTATAATGATTAAGAAAATAATATTTCACGAGAAAATCAACATGACAAAAACCTTCCTCGCCGAGATCGGCACTGAAGAGCTACCACCGAAAGCTCTGAAAAAATTAGCGGTGGCATTTAAAGACAATGTTGAGCAAGAGCTTATTCAAGCGGGTTTGGCGTTTGATACGGTTGAATGGTTTGCTAGCCCTCGCCGTTTAGCGGTGAAAGTGTTGGGGTTGGTAGAAGCACAACCGAGCAAAGAAGTGGAAAAACGTGGGCCTGCGGTTGCGGCAGCGTTTGACGCGGAGGGCAAGCCAACCAAAGCGGCAGAGGGCTGGGCGAGAGACTGTGGTATCAGCGTGGATCAAGCGGAGCGTTTGGTAACGGACAAAGGCGAATGGCTGGTGCATCGTGCCGTGATTGAGGGGCAGCCGACCAAAAATCTTCTGCTTGGCACTATCAGCAATGCCCTTGCGAAATTGCCAATTCCAAAAACAATGCGTTGGGGCGATAAAAGTGAGCAATTCGTCCGCCCTGTGCATACGGTAACGTTGCTGTTTGGCGATGAGCTGATTGAGGGCGACATTCTTGGCGTGGCGAGTGGTAGAACGATTCGTGGACACCGTTTCTTAGGTGAACAAGAATTTACCATTGAAAATGCCGATCAATATCCTGAGATTTTGGAGCAAAAAGGCAGCGTGATCGCCGATTTTGAGCGCCGTAAAGCGATTATTTTGGAAAATTCTCAACAAAAAGCCACCGCACTTGGCGGTGTGGCGGATATTGAAGAAAATCTGCTTGATGAAGTGACCGCATTGGTGGAGTTTCCAAATGTGCTAACGGCGAAGTTTGAAGAGCGTTTCCTTGCTGTGCCTGCGGAAGCCTTGGTTTACACAATGAAAGGCGATCAAAAATATTTCCCGATTTACGATAAAAACGGAAAATTATTACCGCACTTTATTTTCGTATCCAATATTAATCCGCAAGATCCCACGGCGATTATTGAAGGAAACGAAAAAGTGGTGCGTCCACGTTTAACGGACGCAGAATTTTTCTTCAAAACCGATTTAAAACAGCGTTTAGAAGACAACTTGCCACGCCTCAAAACCGTGTTATTCCAGCAACAACTCGGCACGCTATTTGATAAAACGGAGCGTATCGAAAAACTCAGTGGAAAAATTGCCGCACAAATTGGGGCGGACGTGGCGAAAGCCGAGCGTGCGGGCTTGCTGTCAAAATGCGATTTAATGACCAATATGGTGTTTGAATTTACTGACACGCAAGGCGTAATGGGAATGCACTATGCTCGCCACGACGGGGAAGATGAAGAAGTGGCAGTGGCATTGAATGAGCAATATATGCCACGTTTTGCGGGCGATGAATTGCCACATTCATTGGTTGCTTGTTCGGTGGCATTGGCGGATAAATTGGATACGCTAACGGGAATTTTCGGCATCGGTCAGCACCCGAAAGGGGATAAAGATCCGTTTGCTTTACGCCGTGCTGCATTAGGTGTGTTGCGTATCATCGTAGAGAAAAAATTGCCACTTGATTTAACGGATTTAGTGAAAAAATCCACCGCACTTTTTGGCGATAAATTAACAAACAGCAATGTGGTTGATGATGTGGTGGACTTTATGCTTGGTCGCTTCCGTGCGTGGTATCAAGAAGAAGGCATTGCGGTAGATGTCATTCAAGCGGTGCAGGCTCGCCGCCCTACTCGCCCAGCTGATTTTGATGCGCGTGTGCGTGCGGTGGCACATTTCCGTACCCTTGATGCAGCAGAAGCCTTAGCCGCTGCGAATAAGCGTGTGAGCAATATTTTAGCCAAAGCAGAAGACGAGATTGGTGAGATCCATTTAGATCGTTGTGTCGAGCCTGAAGAAAAAGCCTTGGCGGAAAGCGTGCTAGCGTTACAAAGCGAAGTACAACCGCTGATTGCCAAAGGCGACTATGTGGCGGTGTTGGATAAACTCGCCAACTTACGCCAACCGGTGGATAATTTCTTTGAGAAAGTGATGGTAAACGCGGAAGATCCACAACTTCGCCAAAACCGCTTAGCGATTTTGAAAACTTTACAAGGATTATTCTTGCAAGTGGCGGATATTTCCTTATTGCAATAGTTTCTCTTTTTAAGCCTAGCCCCGTTCTGCAAAGTGCGGGGCTTTTTTTGTAAATTTTTCTGAAAAAAGCACCGCACTTTAAATAATCTAGACACAAGATTTTCGCTACTTATTGAAATTACAGATAAGAAATAAAATTAATCCTGTCTTGTGAATGATTGCTAATGACTTTTCGCAATGGGTATTGGTTAAGATTTTGGTAAAACTGCTCGAGGGCATTGTCCAACAAATGCTTTAATTGGCATTGTGGTTGTAATCCACATTTAGGAGAAACGCAGTTTACCAACGGCTCATTGCCTTGAAAGGTGCGTAGCATCTCGCCTAAAGGCAAATCTAATGTGCTTTCCGCCAAACGAATACCGCCGCCTTTGCCACGACTGGTAATCAGCCATTGTTGTTTCGCCATAAAATGGACGATTTTGACCAGATGATTTTGTGAAAGGTGAAGCTGCTTGGCAAGGCTCGCGATTGTGTGCGTGCATTCCTGCTGACGCGCAAGATAGATCAGCACACGAAAACCATAATCAGTAAATTTATTAATTTGCATTGCAACTCCTTGGGTGGTGTATTGTAGTCTATTTCACCACTTCTCGCTAGATTATGGATTATTGATAAATTATTGCTTGCCAGCCTAGTATTAAAAATGTATTTTAAATACATCTTTAATAAACTAAAAGGACTTTCTATGTCATTAACAGCAAATCAAATTGAATTAGTGAAAGCCACAGTGCCAGTGCTACGCGAAAACGGTGTTGCGCTCACTTCTTATTTTTATAACAGAATGCTCACCAATCACCCTGAATTAAAACAAGTGTTTAACCTTGGACACCAACGCAGCGGTGCGCAAGCGCGTTCTTTAGCGAATGCGGTATTAGCTTATGCGGAAAATATTGAAAATCCAGCCGTGCTATTGCCAGCCGTTGAATTAATGGCGCATAAACACGTCAGTCTTGATATTCAAGCCCCTGATTATGCCATTGTGGGCAACAACTTACTTCATTCGATTAGTGAAGTATTGCAAATTTCAATGGACGATCCATTAATTGAAGCCTGGACCGCCGCCTACAATCAATTAGCGGATATTTTGATTAGCACAGAAAAAGCCATTTATGACGAACATCAGCAAACTAAAGGTAGCTGGTTAGGCTGGCGTAAATTCAAAATTGCTAAGAAAGTGGAAGAAAGCAGTGAAATTACCTCTTTCTATTTGCAGCCTGTTGATGGCGGTGATTTGCCAACTTATAAAGCAGGGCAATATATCTCGGTGCGTGTTTTCGTTCCAGAATTAGGCTTAAAACAGCCGCGTCAATATACCCTTTCTGATAATCCAAAATCAGACTATTTACGCATTTCAGTTAAACGTGAAGATCCAAAAGGTGAGCTAGCAGGCGGCTGGGTTTCTACCACCTTGCACGGGTTAAATGAGGGTGATGAAATTGAAGCCACTGCGCCAACAGGCAACTTCTTCTTAATTGATAGCCAAAAACCAAATGTGTTTATCAGTGGTGGCGTGGGCTTAACTCCTATGATTGCAATGCTTAACCAGTTAGTAGAACAAAATGTGCCTTCGCCTGTGAGCTTTATCCACGCTTGTCGTAATGCCGATGTACACGCAATGAAAGCGCACGTTGATGGGGTAAAAGCGCAATATCCAAATGTTAGCACCTTTACCGTTTATGAAGTGGAAGATGCGCAAGCAGATGCCACAGGGCGTTTAGATTTAAGCCAAATTCCAACCGCACTTTTACCGAAAGACGCGGATTACTACCTATGTGGCCCAATGGCATTTATGCAAGCACAGTATAAATCTTTAGTAGATTTAGGTGTGCCAGCAGAGCAGATCCATCTTGAGGCATTTAATACAGGTGGCGTTAAATTGGATTAATGCTTTCGCGCTAATATAAGAAAACAGGGTGGAATGGAATATTCAGCCCTGTTTTTAGTGAAACGTTAAGCCTGTTAGGTATGGCTTTAAAAAGTTTAACTCAACGAGAGAAAATTCTCACTATATATAGTAAATGCCATTGATAACCCAAATTCAAAATATGAAAAGCAAGTTATGGTAAGCAAATTCAATAATGATAGAAGCTTACCACATAATAAATGAAGGGGCTGTAGTAGATTAGCCCTAAATTTCACACCATTTTCGCAATATTTTTAACTGCTCTTTTGGTGTCCCAAAGTTAAACCGAAATTCACATTCCTTCAAGAATAAAGGAAAGTTTTTTCGGTTAATTCCATTATATTTTCGCAGTATCCGCTTCGCCTGATTCCAAAAATTTTCAATGCCATTAATATGATTTTGTTTCACCGCAAATAGCTCGGAATGATTGATTCATTCGTGGTGAAATTCACTCACATCAAGCGCATCATAACTGCGATAAGTGTCCGTATAAACCCAGCTATCAGGCTTGATTTTTCTTTTAATAACAGGGAGTAATGTTTCACTCTTGGTGTTTTCAACCACAACAGTAAATACCTTTCCTTGTCGTTTTAGTAACCCAAAAACAGCAACTTTTCCAGCCGCTCCTCGTCCTCGTCCTCGTTTTCCCTTTCGATGACCACCAAAATAGCTTTCGTCTAGTTCAATTTCCCCCTCAAAAATCTCGTTAACTTCAAGGGATAAATGATAGCCAATCACAAGCCTGATTTTATGGTAGAACAAAGCGGCTGTATTCGGTTGAATATCTAGCAAATTTGCTGCCGTTCTTGCAGTAACTTCTGCGATAAAAAACTCCAGCAGTTTTTTCTGTATAGATTTCTTTAATTTACAATATGTTATCTTCATTTTTGTAGTATAGCATTGTTGCTAATCTACTACAGCCCCAAGATATATTATTGCCTTCTGAATATGCTTATCAAACTATAAATTCATTTAAAGATTTTTTTACTGGCGTGCAAAGAGATAAACGGAAGAGTTTGATTAGTAGAATTGTTAAATTTATTTTGAAGCACTAATTTTTTATTAGCGGTTTTTTACTGTTTATTTTAAAAGCTAAGATATTGTTTTTATATCTTAGCTTTTTATTATAAAGAGTTATTAGTTATGTTTAATTAAAATAACTCTTGAGGTGCCGAAGTATCGATGTTTTCACTTTCTGGCGAGGAGAGTTCTGCTGGAATATAATATCCTCTTTCTTCTATATAGGTTTTCTTTGGTTCGGTGTCTTTGATGAAATACTCTTTTTTCCCTCCTTCTTTTGCTAGGAGACCTGAAGAGGTATCTATGTTCCTTTCTACAATATTTGGAGGAATAGGTAAGTTTCGTATAGGAATATTTTGTAATGCAATTTTCATATAATTAATCCAAGCTGGCATTGCTGTTTGTGCTCCTGCTTCTCCTCTCCCTAGATCTCGTTTATTATCATCAAATCCCACATAGATAGTTGTTGTTATATTGGCTCCAAAACCGGCATACCAAGCGACTTTAGCATTATTAGTTGTACCAGTTTTCCCACCAATATCTTGTCGTTTAATTTGTTGTGCCATTCTCCAGCTTGTTCCTTGCCAATTTAAACCAGGTTCTCCATAAATTGCTGTATTTAATGCACTACGGATTAAAAAGGCGAGTTCACCACTAATTATTCTAGGAGCATATTGTGTTTGCGTGTTGTCTGTTTTAGCTTCGGCCCTAAAATCTAGGGTATCCTCATCGAGTATTTGCGATTTAAGATCTAATTCCGGAATGAGATCTGTTTGCTCGTTGAGTTCTTCTGTACTAGATGAATAGTCTGGGTTAACTAACTCGATATTTTTAAAGCCATCTAGTTTTTCAGTTTCACCATAAATTGTTGGGATATCATCACAGCTTATACAAGCTATTTTAGGAGAAGCTATAAATATTTCCTTTCCTGAATTATCCAGTATTTTTTCAATTAAATAAGGATTGATTAAAAAGCCTCCGTTGTCAAATACTGCATAAGCTCTTGCCATTTCAAGAGGCGTGAATGAAGCTGCTCCTAAGGCTAATGCCTCACTAGCAAAATATTGATCGCGTTTAAAGCCAAAACGTTGCAGAAAGTCTGCTGTAAAATCGATCCCAGCCATTTGAATGGCTCGAATTGCAATCATATTTTTTGATAGACCTAGCCCTACGCGTAAACGCATAGGACCATCAAATTTATTTGGCGAATTTTTGGGAGTCCAAGGCTTTTGTCCCGCTTTTTGAATAATTATGGGAGCATCTGGTAATACACTGGATAATGTTAATCCTTTTTCAAGTGCTGCGGCATAAATAAAAGGTTTAATGGAGGAACCAACCTGTACAAGTGATTGTGTTGCTCTATTAAATTTACTTAGATCAAAACTGAATCCTCCAACAATCGCTTTAATTGCACCATTATCGCTATTTAATGATACTAATGCTGAATTTGCTTCAGGAATTTGTGACAGTACCCATTTCCCATTGTCGTCTTGTCGTAGCCAAATTTGTTCTCCTACAGTAGGTTGTTTTTTTCCTGCCCAACGTACTGATGAGGGTGGAAGCGTATAGTTATGCCCGTTACTTAATAGCACTTTTATTTCGGCTTTATTTTTTTCTATGACTACGGCAGGTACTAAAGGCGAAACATCTGGTAGTTTTTTTAACTCATCAATGATTTTTTCATTATTCCAAGGATCAGAGTTAGGCTCCCATAATGTTGTTCCACCACGATACCCGTGTCTCATATCATAAGTAAGTAGATTATTCCTTAGTGCTTTTTGTGCAGCTTCTTGGTCAGTAGAAAGTATAGTTGTATAAACTTTATATCCACTAGTATAAGCATTTTCTTCTCCAAAACGTTTAACCATTTCTTGGCGAACCATTTCGGTAACATAATCTGCTCTAAAATCTAACTGTGTTCCGTGATATTGGGCAATAATAGGTTCTTTTAGAGCTTGCTCATATTCTTTTGGACCAATATATTTCATTTCTAACATTCTATTTAGTACGATATTACGTCTTGCCGTAGCTCGTTTTAAAGAATAAATAGGATTCATTGTTGATGGAGCTTTAGGGAGTCCCGCAATTACAGCGATTTCTGATAATGTAAGTTGGTCAAGAGGTTTTCCAAAGTATGTTTTAGCGGCAGCTGCGACTCCATAGGCACGGTAGCCTAAATAGATTTTATTTAAATATAGCTCTAATATTTCATTTTTACTCAAGGTATTCTCAATTTCTATTGCTAGGATAGCTTCCTTGGCTTTACGGATGAGGCTTTTTTCTGGTGTTAGGAAAAAGTTTTTTGCAAGTTGCTGGGTAATTGTACTTGCACCTTGAGAGGCCCCTCCTTTTGTGATTGCAATAGTAATCGCACGCATTATTCCAATAGGATCTAATCCGTGATGTTCATAAAAGCGACTATCTTCTGTTGCAATAACGGCCTCAATCAGTTTTGAAGGGATTTGATTCAGCGGTACTGGAATTCGTCTTTGTTCTCCAATTTCTCCAATAAGTTTTCCATCAGCAGTATAAATTTGCATAGGCTGTTGTAACTCTACTGTTTTTAAGGAGTTTACATCAGGTAAGTCAGATTTCAGTTGAAAGTAAAAAATAGCAGCTATGGTGAAACCCAAAATACTGACAGTGAGTAGGCTACTGAAAATTAATTTTGCGATCCGCATCGAAAAATTCTCTCTTAGTTCGTGAAATGTTACATAAAATCAGAAAAACTTAAAACTCAAGGAGTTTAGGTTTGTACTTCCTTAATGTGTAAGTATAAAGAGTCATTAAAAAAATCTAAAGCTAAATATATCGAGAAAACGGAAGATTAGGAAAAATAATGTTAAAAATAAAAAGTTCTTGTAAGAAACAGCTGCAAATTGGTGTCTGGAAAGGTATCAGAACTTATGATTTTGTCTGGTTTGATGAGGAAAATCGTCCTCGCTTTTGTGTAATTGAGAATGATATTTCGTTTGAGCGTTTGAAACCTAATTTGTTAGTTGGTGAATGTAATTATTCATTAAAAACTTTGAAATTTGTGGCATCTATTACATCGCAATATACTTGGGTAAAAACATTGTTGCTTCCTCATTCTCTAACTATTTCTGAATATGAACAGCAATGCCGTTTCTTATTGTCTCAAGAATTACCTATTATTATCGATGATATTTGGTTTGATTATCAAGTAGAACAGCTAAAAGAAGGTGTTAAATTAACTGTGTATGCGGTTAAAAAAAAGATAGCCGAAGATTATCTTAAGATATATCAGCCTTTATCTATTCAAGTTTTAGATTGTATCTCAAATACTGTAATTAGAGCGTTTCATTATTTTATTGATTATAAAATAGAGAAAAAATCACTGTTTTTTTATCAAGATGAAGTCTATGTGTTTATTATTAATCCTAATACAAATCAAATCCAAACTATACATAAAACAAAGATTTCACTTACCACTTTGTATGAGAAATTTTGTCAACGTTATTCATTTGATTGTGATCAAGTTTATTATTATTCTTCGTTAAATAATACACAAGAATATTCTCCAGATTGGATTAGAATAAATACAGATATTCCATTTATAGCATTAGGAAATGCATTATGGAAGTAATTATTTCTAATAATATAAAGGAGTAGATAGTGGGCGTAAATTTATTACCTTGGAGACAAAAGCAATATTATGAGAACTTAAGGAGGTTTATTTTTATTCTTATTGTTTGTTTATTATTTGAAGGGGGATTAATTATAATAACATCTGATATATATCAAAATGAACAACATATATTACAAAATAATAATGAGAGATATCAATCTATTTTACAGGATATTCAACAGGTTAAAGAAAAAATTTCATTATTGCGTAAAGATCATAGATATCAGGATGAAGAATATGTATTAGAAAACACTGAAATTAAGAATTTTTTGTCTTTTTTACATAGCTTACCTTTAGAGCAAGGCGAGTTAACCTCAATTAATCTAACGAAGAGAAATCTCATTTTGAAAGGAGAAGTTATATCACAAGAAGAATTTATAGCTTTGCAAAAAACACTGATGAATAGTAATCTCTTTAAATATAGTAAGTTAACAAAATTTGAGCCAAAAGGCACACGAATTTTTTTTGAGTTTAATTTTAATAATAATGGATATGAATAATAAGTTTTTTGAGAATAGAAATAATTTAATAGGAAGATTTTTTAACTTGAGAAGAGGAAAGCAATATCTTATTTTATTATTTATATTATTAATACCTTTTTGTTTTATTTTTATAGAGTATCAAAAGGTATATTGGGATAATATTCAACTAAGTTTGCAAATTAAGCAGGAAGAGGAAGAATTACTTTTTCAGAAACGTATATTAAATAGCTTACAGCAAGCAACACAAAAAGCGTTTACGCCTGAAGTAACTAATAATATTTCTAAAGTTAACGAAAGTTTAGAATACCTTTTATCTAACTTGCAAGTTAAGAATAGTCAATGGAGCTTATATCAAGATCCTTACATTGATCTTCAGTTGATGGGGAATTTTACCGAATTGACAGATTTTTTGACAGAATTTTTATATGAAAATCCTCAAATGTATTTATTACACTTTATTATTTATAAGGATATTAATAAAACTCTTACAGCAGAATTTAAGTTTAAATTAATAATTGATGAGGTTAAATAATGAAAAAGCTAATTCTATTTTTATTTTTTGTTAGTTATACAGTATTCGGTCAAGATCCTTTTGATAGAACTAGACGAGGTATCAAGAGTGATACATCTACAATCAATAATAGTTATTCTTGTTCTTCCAGTCATCGTATTTTTGCAGAAAATACAGCATTTCAGCTGCTAAAATTGATTGGAGTTATTGAATTTAAAAATGAAAAAAATGTTATGTTTCTCGATCAAGAGAAAAAAATTATGATGTTAAGAGTAAATGATATTTTCACCCAAGAAAAATTACGGATTGAGGAAATATCCTTAAGTAAGGTAAAAATATTTGATTGTATTCAATCTAAGATTATGTATTTAGATGTATAGGAGAAATAATGAAGTTACCAAATATAATAAAGAATATTCTTTTATTTTTTCTTATTCTATCCTATCCATTTAGACAGGTTAATGCAAGTGACGAAAATAATACATTCTCTGTTCATTTAAAGCAAGCTCCATTAGTAGATACTGTACAATATTTAGCTGGGTATCAAAAAATCAATTTAGTCATAGATGATGAATTGTCTGGTTCAATATCTTTGCAATTGCAAAATACAACATTACTTCAATTATTAAAATCTATCGCTGAAATAAAACATTTGCGGTTTTGGGAAAATAATGGGATATATTATTTAAGTCAGTCGCAAGCAACTAATCAAGAAAATGTAGTGTTAAATTCATCAACAGACATAGCAACATCAGCAGATATGTTAATAACTTCAATAAAGTTGCACTATGCCAAAGCATCCGAGGTAATGAAAGCCCTCACTTCAGGGAATGGATCTTTATTAACAGCAAATGGAAGTATAAGTTTTGATGAACGCAATAATTTACTCATTATCCAAGATGAAGCTAAAAAAATAAAACAAATTAGGAAATTGGTAGCGGATATGGATAAACCTATTCAGCAAATTATTATTGAAGCTCGTATTGTCACAATTAGCGATGAAAGTTTAAAAGAATTGGGCGTTAGATGGGGAATTTTTTCTCCCTCAGATATAAGCCATAGCGTTTCTGGAAGCTTAAATGCAAATGGATTCTCAAATATTACGGATAATCTAAATATTAATTTTGCGACGAGTTCAAATCCTGCAGGTTCGGTAGCTTTGCAAGTAGCTAAAATTAATGGAAGGTTATTAGATTTAGAGTTGACAGCATTAGAAAGAGAAAATAACGTTGAAATTATTGCGAGTCCACGATTATTGACTACGAATAAGAAAAGTGCAAGTATCAAGCAAGGTACAGAAATCCCCTATGTAGTGAATAATGGAAAAAATGATACGCAGTCTATTGAATTCCGAGAAGCTGTACTTGGGCTTGAAGTTACACCTCATTTATTAAAGCATAACGGTATTTTACTTGATCTTGTTGTTAGCCAGAATGCACCTGGAGGACGGGTATCTTATGGAGAAAATGAGGTGATTTCTATTGATAAACAGGAAATTAATACGCAAGTCTTTGCACAAGACGGCGAAACAATTGTATTGGGCGGAATTTTCCACGATACGATTACTAAAGCACTTGATAAAGTACCAATTTTAGGAGACATACCTGGAATAAAAAGGCTATTTAGTAAGGAAGTCGAGAGACATCAAAAGAGGGAACTCGTTATTTTTGTTACACCACGCTTAATTCGTAGTGGTACAGTAGAGGAATGATATAGTGAGATGGATGTAGTAAGGCATTCAACAAAAGTATATTATTTTTGAATATTTTACAGAAATCTCGCAAATAAATCTCTTTGAAGGTTGAAATCGGTGGGCATTTATTGCGATAATCGCACTTATTTTTTGGGTGATCTTTTAACAACCATAATGAAGATTTGTGGTTGTCTTTTTATTTATCGGAAAGATCAATAATTTTAAATTTTGTTAAAGAAGAACAACGAAAAATGGCAGAAAAACGTAATATTTTCTTAGTTGGTCCAATGGGAGCTGGGAAAAGCACAATTGGTCGTCAGTTAGCACAATTATTGGGAATGGATTTTATTGATACCGATGCTGAAATTGAACAGCGTGCGGGGGCGGATATCAGCTGGATCTTTGATGTGGAGGGAGAAGAAGGCTTCCGTAAACGTGAAGAGCGTATTATTAATGAATTAACGCAGAAACAGGGTATCGTGCTTTCCACTGGCGGTGGTGCGGTGATGTCGAAAGAAAACCGTAATCATCTTTCTGCTCGCGGTATTGTGATTTACCTTGAAACCACAGTAGATAAGCAGTTTGAACGGACACAGCGTGATAAAAAACGCCCGTTATTGCAAGATGTGGAAGATCCGCGTCAAGTGCTTGAAGAATTGTCGAAAATCCGCAATCCACTTTATCAAGAAGTGGCAGATA
The DNA here is from genome assembly GCF_900450705.1 of Avibacterium paragallinarum. Taxonomy (GTDB): domain Bacteria; phylum Pseudomonadota; class Gammaproteobacteria; order Enterobacterales; family Pasteurellaceae; genus Avibacterium; species Avibacterium paragallinarum. The sequence continues at coordinate 1,510,507 of NZ_UGHK01000002.1, read as the reverse complement.
TTACCTTGCCAACCGATGCTCAAAGTGCAAAGGTAATGGCAAATCAAATTGTTGATTTAATTGAGAATATCAACGGTTAATTAAAAAGGAAAAACAATGTTGTGCGTAAATGTTGAATTAAAAGATCGTCGTTATCCTATTTATATTGGTGCGGGATTGCTTTTTCAGCCCGATGTGTATCCCCTTAACGCGGGCGATAAGGGGATGATCGTAACCAATCCAACGATTGCACAACATTACCTTGCTCCTGTAAGTGAAACCCTTGCTCAATTAGGCTGCCTTGTCGATCACGTATTGCTGCCTGACGGTGAGCAATACAAAAATTTGGATTCCCTAAACCTAATTTTTACCGCACTTTTAGAAAAAAAACACGGTCGCGATACCACCATTATCGCATTAGGTGGCGGGGTAATTGGTGATGTGGCAGGTTACGCGGCGGCAAGTTATCAACGTGGTGTGCGTTTTATCCAAATTCCAACCACATTGCTTGCACAAGTAGATTCCTCTGTGGGCGGTAAAACAGCGGTGAATCACCCGTTGGGTAAAAATATGATTGGGGCGTTTTATCAGCCTTGTACGGTGATTGTTGATACGCTCACCTTAAACACCTTGCCAAAACGTGAAGTCAATGCGGGCTTGGCAGAAGTGATTAAATACGGGGCGATTTTGGATTATTCTTTCTTTGAATGGCTTGAACAGCACATTGATGAATTGGTTGCTCTTGAGCAAGCTCCGTTACAGCAATGTATCGCTCGTTGTTGTCAAATCAAAGCCGATGTAGTCGTCCGCGATGAAACAGAAAAAGGCGATCGTGCCTTATTGAATTTAGGGCATACTTTCGGACACGCCATTGAAACCCATTTAGGCTATGGCAAATGGTTGCACGGTGAGGCAGTGGCTGCGGGGTCAATGATGGCTGCGGCACTGTCTGAAATGCTGGGTGATTTGTCTGTGCAAGAAGTTGGGCGTTTGGAAAAACTCTTCGCTCGTGCCAATTTGCCGACAGTTTCCCCTGATACAATGCGGCCTGAAGATTACCTACCGCATATGATGCGTGATAAAAAAGTGCTAGCTGGCAAATTACGCCTTGTTTTACTGAAATCTTTAGGGCAAGCCTATGTTGCTAGTGATAGCGATAAAGATCTTGTGCTTGCTGCCATTGCTCGTTGCACGCAAATTGACTAATCTCAATGTCCCCTAATGCTACAATTTTCCCTCAACAAAAATACCGCCCTTTTTTAAAATGGGCGGGTGGGAAATTTCGCCTTACAGATCAAATCAATAAATTGTTTCCGAAGAAAAAACAATGTCTTATTGAACCTTTTGTGGGAGCGGGAGCGGTTTTTCTTAATAGTCAATTTGAGCGGTATATTTTGGTCGATATTAATGCTGATTTGATTAATCTCTTTAATACAGTAAAACAAGATGTCAATTTGTATATTGAGGCCGCAAAAAGTGTCTTTTTTCACCCTCAGGCAAATACCGCTGAGTATTATTATGCCCGCCGAACCCAGTTCAATCAATCCACCAACAACTTTGAACGCTCGGTTTTATTTTTATATTTAAACCGCTTTGGTTTCAATGGATTATGTCGCTATAACAGCCAAAATGAATTTAATGTGCCTTTTGGAAGCTATAAAACCCATTATTTTCCAGAAGCTGAACTACGCTATTTTTCCTATAAAGCACAAAGTGCGGTGTTTATTTGTGCTGATTTTCACGAGGCTTTCAAATTCGCCGATGAAAACTCGGTGATTTATTGCGATCCGCCTTATGCCCCCCTCAAACAGGAAACCAATTTCACCAGCTATTCAGGCAATGAATTTTCTTTAGCTCATCAGCAAACTTTGGCGGAATTGGCACAGCGTACGGCAAATGAACAGCAAATTTCAGTGCTGATTTCCAATCACGACACCAAATTCACTCGCCAAATTTATCAAGGGGCGAAAATTAAACGCTTAAAAGTGCAACGCTCCATTAGTCAAGCGTCTCATAAACGGATTAAAGTCAATGAGCTGATTGCCACGTTTAACGGCAAAAATTCGCCTGTGCTTAGCGAAGCAAGGCAGGATTCACTTTAAAATTTAGTTGCTGAATCTGCGGTTGGAATTGCTGAATTTGAGCTAATAATTCTTGTTGTTTGAATAATAGCCCTTGTCGTACCATTGCATTGGCAACTTCAATAACAAGGCTATTTTTAGCGATATTGGCAACCCGATAAAACCCTTTAAACTGGCTAGGAAATAACCGCTCTAACTGTTCATTTAACTGCTGTAACAAAATGCCTTTTTGCATAATTTTGCCAAGGCTCGAATTTTCTAGCACATCTTGCACATTCGTGGGTTTACTGTATCGCATTGCTTGTTTTCTGCTTTTTTGACCTAATATTACGGATATGAAAAAGACATTGTAGTGATTTTCCGTTACAATAACAGCAATTTTTACTTTAACCTCAGCGAAAAATGATTTCATCGAAAAGCCCCCAGCATTTTTGGTCGCAACTCATACTCAGTATGATTGCAATCTTTGCCTTGCCTCAAGCACAGGGCTTAAACAATGCAAACTTTGCTGATGAAAATTATGTGAAACAGTCGCGTCAGCTCGCTATTCAGCAGAGCCAACAACAAAGCCAGCAGAAACAGCAAATTCAATCGCAGTTTGTCTTAAATAACAGGCAAATCCCTGCGGTAAAAATTCGACTAAAAAACATACCGCACTTTTTATCAACCCTAAACGCTCACGCCATTATCATTCGGGCAGGGCCTTTCGCCTAACCCCATTCATCGGCAGAAAATGCCCCCTCTTCTCAGTTTCAGGCGAGCCTGAAATAATGTATAACTTATTAGTATTGAAAGAAAAAATATGTTTGGAACAATTTTTACAAAAATTTTTGGCAGTCGTAATGACCGCATTTTACGCCGTTTAAATAAACAAGTGGTAAAAATCAACAAAATGGAAGCCGAGTTTGAGGCCTTGAGCGATGAACAGCTACAAAGCAAAACGGCAGAGTTTCGTGAGCGTCTGAAAAACGGAGAACGCCTTGATAACCTGTTACCAGAGGCCTTCGCCACAGTGCGAGAAGCGAGCAAACGTGTACTGGGTATGCGTCATTTTGACGTGCAACTTATCGGCGGAATGGTGCTAAACAACCGTTGCATCGCTGAAATGCGGACGGGGGAAGGGAAAACCTTAACCGCCACCCTACCTTGTTATCTCAATGCCTTAACGGGCAAAGGGGTTCACGTGGTTACGGTGAATGATTACCTTGCACGCCGCGATGCGGAAATTAACCGCCCGCTCTTTGAATTTTTAGGAATGACCGTCGGCGTGAATATTCCAGGGCTTTCTGGCGAAGAAAAACGAGCCGCCTATGCCGCCGACATTACTTATGCCACAAACAGCGAGCTGGGTTTCGATTATCTGCGTGATAACCTTGCACATTCTGCACAAGATCGCTTCCAAAAAGAATTATATTACGCATTGGTCGATGAAGTGGATTCCATTTTGATCGATGAAGCAAGAACGCCATTGATCATTTCAGGGCCTGCGGAAGACAGCTCTGAACTGTATATCGCGGTGGATAAATTAATTCCTCATTTAATCAAACAAGATAAAGAGGACACGGAAGAATACCAAGGCGATGGCGATTACACGCTGGATCTGAAAACCAAGCAGGCTTACCTCACCGAACGGGGGCAAGAAAAAATTGAGCAACTGCTCATTCAACAAGGGTTAATGCAAGAAAGCGAATCCCTGTATTCTCCAGCCAAAATCAGCTTATTACATCACGTTAATTCGGCATTGCGGGCACATACCTTATTTGAGCGTGATGTGGATTACATCGTGAAAGACGGTGAGATCGTGATCGTTGATGAGCATACGGGACGTACAATGGCAGGCCGCCGCTGGTCTGACGGCTTGCACCAAGCCATTGAAGCTAAAGAGGGCGTGCAAATTCAAAATGAAAACCAAACTGTCGCTTCCATCACCTATCAAAACTATTTCCGTTTATATGAAAAACTGGCGGGAATGACCGGAACGGCAGATACAGAAGCCTTTGAATTTCAACAAATTTATGGTTTAGAAACCATTGTGATCCCAACCAATCGCCCGATGATTCGCGATGATCGCACGGATTTAATGTTTGAAAATGAGCAATACAAATTTGAAGCGATCATTGAAGAAATCAAAGATTGCATTGCACGCAACCAACCTGTGTTAGTGGGAACGGCGTCAATTGAAAAATCAGAATTGCTTTCCCAACTGCTCACCCAAGCGGGCATCAAACATAATGTGTTAAATGCAAAATTCCACGCCCAAGAGGCGGAAATTATCGCAAATGCGGGCTACCCGGGGGCAGTTACCATCGCAACCAATATGGCAGGTCGCGGTACTGACATCGTACTCGGCGGTAACTGGAAAGCAGAAGTGGCAAAATTGGATAACCCAAGTGAAGCCCAAATTGAAGAAATCAAAGCCAAATGGCAGGAACGCCAAGATATTGTGAAACAAGCGGGCGGCTTGCACATTATCGGCACAGAACGCCACGAATCTCGCCGTATTGATAACCAGCTTCGCGGGCGTTCAGGTCGTCAAGGTGACCCAGGTTCATCACGCTTCTACTTATCTTTAGACGATGCCTTAATGCGAATTTACCTCAACGAGGGTAAATTGAATATGATGCGTAAAGCCTTCAGCACACCGGGTGAAGCAATGGAATCCAAATTGCTCACCAAAGTGATTGCCTCCGCTCAAGCCAAAGTGGAAGCCCATAACTTTGACGGGCGTAAAAATCTGCTCGAATTTGACGATGTTGCCAATGATCAACGCCACGCCATTTACGAGCAACGTAACGCGTTATTAGACAATGATGAAATTTCCGAAACCATCAATGTAATTCGTCAAGATGTCTTTAATCGTGTGATTGATCAGTATATTCCACCGCACTCACTGGAAGAAATGTGGGATATTCTAGGGCTAGAATTACGTTTACAACAAGACTTCGCATTAAATCTTCCGCTCGCTCAGTGGCTTGAGGAAAATAACACGCTCCACGAAGAAGCCTTGCGTGAACGGATTATTCAAGCTGCGGAAGAAGAATATCAACGTAAAGAAGCACTGGTTGGCAAAGAGCCAATGCAACACTTTGAAAAAGGCGTGATGTTACAAACCCTTGATGAGCTTTGGAAAGAGCATTTAGCGGCGATGGATCACTTGCGTCGCGGGATTCACCTCCGTGGTTACGCACAAAAAGATCCAAAACAAGAGTACAAAAAAGAATCTTTCCAAATGTTTACGGATATGTTGGAAGCCTTAAAACTCAGCGTCATTACCACGCTGAGTCGCGTACAAATTCGCACTCAAGAAGAAATTGAGCAAGCGGAAAAATTACAGCAAGAAATCGCGGCTCGCGAGCAGGCTCAAATGCAATATAACAATGCGAAAAATGAAGGTGAGGGAGAGGATTTAGACAATCCTTCTCGTAAAATTGGACGCAACGAGCCTTGCCCTTGCGGCTCTGGCAAAAAATACAAACATTGCCACGGCAGCCGTGCTAAACAAGTCTAATTCACGCAATCGATAAAGAGCGGTCGAAATTTGACCCTATTTTTCACCGCTCTTTTCGTCATAGGGGAAACAAAATGAGCAAACCCATCATACAAGTTGCGGCGGGTATTATTCGTAACGAATTTGGGCAAATTTATCTCACTCAACGCCTTGAGGGGCAGGATTTTGCCCAATCGTTAGAATTTCCTGGAGGCAAAGTGGATAAAGGGGAAACGCCAGAACAAGCGTTGGCACGAGAGTTGGAAGAGGAAATCGGCATTCATCTGCTCAATGCAACATTGTTTGAGCGTTTTGTCTTTGAATACCCAACCAAAATTATTCAATTCCATTTTTATCTTGTAGAACAATGGGTTGGAGAACCTTTTGGTCGCGAGGGGCAAGAAGGAATGTGGATCGCTCAGTCTGAACTTGATGCTAGCCAATTCCCTCCAGCAAATGCGAAACTTATTCAGCGTTTATTAGCGGAATGAGATAATTATTTATGTAAGAATATATAGCAAAACACCGCACTTTATGATGTACTTCGATATCAATCTCCCAACCCAATCCAATGATCACAAAATTTTAGCCAATGTGATTGCAGGTAGCGATACCTTAGCCCTTGCAGAAATTGCACAGAGCCATCAAGGACTTACCGTAGTTGTAACGCCAGACACGCGAAGTGCGGTGCGTTTATCTAAGGTTTTGGCAGAATTCGTTGCACAGCCTGTTACCTTTTTCCCCGATTGGGAAACCTTGCCTTATGACAGTTTTTCGCCACATCAAGATATTATTTCTTCACGGCTCAGTGCGTTATTCCATTTGCAAAATGCAAAAAACGGCATTTTTATTTTACCGATCAGCACGTTAATGCAAAAAGTTTGCCCGCCTGAGTATTTGCAACACAACGTTTTGCTGATTAAAAAAGGCGATCGCATTGTGATTAATGATTTCCGCTTAAAGCTAGAAAATGCAGGTTATCGTGCGGTGGAACAGGTGTTGGAACACGGTGAATATGCGGTGCGTGGTGCGTTGCTAGATTTGTTCCCAATGGGAAGTGCGGTGCCTTTTCGCTTAGATTTTTTTGATGATGAAATTGATAGCATTCGCACTTTTGATGTGGATACGCAACGCACGCTGGAGGAAATTCCCTCAATTCGGTTGTTGCCCGCCCAAGAGTTCCCCACTGATCACAAAGGTATTGAATTTTTCCGCACCAAATTCCGTGAAACCTTTGGCGAAATTCGCCGTGATCCTGAGCATATTTATCAACAAGTGAGCAAAGGCACGCTCGTGGCTGGGATTGAGTATTGGCAACCGCTGTTTTTTGAACAAATGGCCACCTTATTTGATTATTTGCCTGAACAAACGCTATTTGTGGATTTTGAGAGTAACCAGCAACAAGGTGAGCGTTTTTATCAAGATTGTGAACAGCGTTATGAAAGCCGCCGTGTTGATCCTATGCGTCCTTTATTACCGCCAGATCAGCTTTGGTTGCCCATTGACCAAATAAATCATCAGCTCAAACATTTTCCTAAAATCACCTTGAAAGCGGAGAGAGTGGCGCGTGCTTCTGTGCGTCAGCAAAATTTGCCCGTTCAGCCATTGCCAGATTTAAGCCTAAAATTGCAACAAAAAGAACCGCTCTTACCTTTGCAACAATTTATGGCGCAGTTTAATGGCGATATTGTCTTTTGCGTGGAAACAGAAGGGCGGCGAGAAACTTTGCTGGATTTGCTCAGTCCGTTGAAATTAAGACCAAAACAAATCGCACATCTTTCAGATCTGCAAGAAAAGCAAAATTTACTCATTTGTAGCCAAGATCGCGGTTTTATTGTGGAGAAAGGGGCGGATTCCCTTGCGTTGATTACGGAAACAGAATTGCTCGGCGAACGTGTACAGCAACGTAGTCGCGATCGACAAAAATCCGTCAATCCTGATACTTTAATCCGACATTTAGCAGAGCTGAAAATTGGTCAGCCAGTGGTGCATTTAGATCACGGCGTAGGGCGTTATGCGGGACTGGTTACCTTAGAAAATGCAGGCATCACTTCCGAATTTTTGTTACTCGACTATGCCAACGATGCCAAGTTGTATGTGCCAGTTAGCTCATTGCATTTGATCAGTCGCTATGTAGGTGGCTCGGAAGAAACTGCCCCCTTGCATAAACTGGGTAGCGATGCGTGGGCGAAAAGTCGGCAAAAAGCGGCGGAAAAAATTCGCGATGTGGCAGCGGAATTGCTTGATGTGTATGCCTTGCGAGAGTCGCAAAAAGGTTTTGCTTTTCATTATGATCGCGATGAATTTATGCAGTTTTCTGCCACTTTCCCTTTTGAGGAAACCCTGGATCAAATGACCGCGATTAACGCTGTGATTTCCGATATGTGTCAGCCCAAAGCGATGGATCGTCTAGTTTGCGGTGATGTGGGATTTGGTAAAACAGAAGTGGCAATGCGTGCCGCATTTTTGGCGGTGATGAACCATAAACAAGTGGCGGTGCTTGTGCCGACCACGCTTCTTGCCCAGCAACATTATGAAAACTTTAAAGATCGCTTTGCCAACTTGCCCGTGAATGTGGAAGTGTTGTCGCGTTTCAAAACGGCGAAGGAGCAGAAAGCAGTGCTAGCGGATTTAGCGGACGGCAAAATTGATATTTTGATTGGCACGCATAAACTCATTCAGCCTGAGGTGAAATTTAAGGATTTGGGCTTGCTGATTATTGATGAAGAACACCGTTTCGGCGTGCGTCAGAAAGAAAAAATCAAGCAGTTGCGTGCCAATGTGGACATTTTAACCCTCACCGCAACGCCAATCCCGCGAACGCTCAATATGGCGATGAATGGCATTCGGGATCTGTCGATTATTTCTACGCCACCCGCTCGCCGTTTGACGATTAAAACCTTCGTGCGACAAGCAGACGACTTAATCATTCGTGAAGCCATTTTGCGTGAAATTTTGCGTGGCGGGCAGGTGTATTATTTACATAATGATGTGGCGAGTATCGAAAATTGTACCGAAAAACTGGCCGCACTTGTGCCTGAAGCCCGCATCATTATCGGACACGGGCAAATGCGAGAGCGGGAATTGGAGCGGGTGATGTCGGATTTTTATCATCAACGCTACAATGTGCTGGTTTGCACGACTATTATTGAAACGGGGATTGACGTGCCAACTGCGAATACCATTATTATTGAACGGGCGGATCGCTTTGGCTTAGCACAGCTACACCAATTGCGTGGGCGAGTGGGGCGTTCGCATCATCAAGCCTATGCCTATTTGCTCACCCCGCCACCGAAAGCGATGAGCAAAGATGCGTTAAAACGCCTTGAGGCGTTGGAAAGTTTGGATAATCTCGGGGCAGGCTTTATGTTGGCAACGCAAGATTTAGAAATTCGCGGAGCGGGCGAATTATTGGGTGATGAACAAAGCGGACAAATTGAAAGCATTGGTTTCTCGCTATATATGGAGCTGTTAGAAAGTGCAGTGCGTGCCTTGCGGGAAGGGCGTGAGCCATCCCTTGATGAACTCACGCAACGCCAAGTAGAGATTGATTTACGCATTCCCGCCTTATTACCAGAGGATTATTTAGGCGATGTGAATATGCGTCTTGGCTTTTATAAACGCATTGCGGGGGCAGAAAGTGAGCAAGAGCTTGAAGAATTAAAAGTGGAACTCATTGATCGTTTTGGTTTGTTGCCAACGCCAGCCAAAAACTTATTACGCATTGCACAGCTCCGCTTACAAGCCAAGCCATTACAAATCATTCGTATTGAAGCCACCGCACAGGGAGGATTTATCCAGTTTTCACCCAAAGCAAGTCTTGATCCAACAAAATTCTTGCAACTTATTCAGCAATCGCCAGCAGTGTATCGCTTTGACGGACCAACGAAATTTAGGTTTCATCGGGATTTAACTGAAAGCAAAGTGCGGTTAGATTTTGTGGCAGAATTGCTCCGTACTTTGCGGGCTGAATAAAAACTCAAGTAAAATAAGGCGTTATGGCGAATAATTGGTTGTGATGTTGCCTCGCGGTATGCCTTGTACTGGCAGTGACACCAAGCCTTGCAATCGGTATCGCAGGGAGGCAACGCGGGCTTCGCTGGAAATCTGACAACGACCTAATGAATTAATGCCTAAATCGTGGTAGATTAACGCCACCATTTAGACGGGTTTCGATGCGTGAAATAATGCACTACGCTTAACCTCTAACAACAATACTCACGGAGAAAAAAATGTATTTAGATCAAATTAAAGCCGAACTGGTTGAAGCACAAGATGTTCTTAACAAATTTATTAGCGATGAAAAAAATATCGAATTAATTCAACAAGCTGCATTGTTAATTGCCGATAGCTTTAAACAAGGCGGAAAAGTGCTGTCTTGCGGTAATGGCGGCTCGCATTGTGATGCGATGCACTTCGCTGAAGAATTAACAGGGCGTTACCGCGAAAATCGCCCTGGCTATCCTGCCATTGCGATTTCAGATGTCAGCCATTTGAGCTGTGTGAGTAATGATTTCGGTTATGAATATGTCTTTTCCCGTTATGTGGAAGCTGTAGGGCAAAAAGGCGACGTGCTATTTGGATTATCCACCTCGGGCAACTCAAAAAATATTCTCAATGCGATTAAAGCGGCGAAAGACAAAGGAATGAAAGTGATTGCAATGACAGGCAAAGACGGTGGTCAAATGGCAGGGCTTGCTGATGTGGAAATCCGCGTGCCACATTTCCGCTATGCGGATCGTATTCAAGAGATCCACATCAAAGTGATCCACATTCTAATGATGTTGATCGAATTTGAAATGGCAAAAGCCTAAAAGTGCGGTCGGATTTTTAAGTGTTTTATGATTTTACAAAGGACGATAATGCACATTAAACCATTGTTTCTTAAAGATAAAGAGGTAAATTGAAAGGCTTATTTTTGCATATTGTTACCGCGATTGCCTTGTTGCTTTGGGCGATTGATATGGTTTTCCCTTGGCAGCGGATAATGCAGTCGGAGGAAAATCCCTATGCGGTAATTCAATCAAGGGGCAAGCTGGTGGTTGGAACGCTGAATAATCCCATTTCCTATTTTATAGGGAATGACGGGGCTTCAGGCTTTGATTATGAGCTGGCAAAGGCTTTCGCCGATTATCTTGGGGCAGAGTTAGAAATCCAAGCAATGGAGAACGCCGAACAGCTTTTTACCGCTTTGTCGGCGGGGAAAATTGATGTTGCGGCGGCGAATTTGTTGTATCCCCCCGACCGCTTAACGCATTTTCAAATAGGTCCCGCCTATTATTCCGCTTCTTGGCAACTGGTCTATCGTAAAGGCAACCCCCGCCCTGCAACGTTAGCGAACTTAACGGGAAAGTTGGTGATTAGCAAAGGGGAAGCACTGAATCATTTACTCTCTCAATTTAAAGTTGATGTGCCTGAATTGGCTTGGCAAGTTGCGGAGCAAAGCCCCGAAGAGCTGTTATTACAAGTCGCAGAGGGGAAAATTGATTACACCATTGCCAATTCGGTGGACATTGCAATGTTACAGCAGATTAAGCCCCAGATCAGTGTGGCTTTTGATGTTACCGATGAAGCCACGATCCATTGGTATTTGGCGGAAAGTAGTTATAGCGAGTTGCAAGCTGCTTTGCTTGAGTTTATGAACAATGCCATTGAAACGGGGATAATGGCACGCATTGAAGAAAAATATTTTAATCATCTGGCACAGTTTGATTATGTGGATACCCGATCTTATTTAAACGCGATTGAAACTACCTTACCGAAGTATGAAAAGCTTTTTGAAAAATATAAAGGCGAACTTGATTGGCGTTTGCTTGCAGCGGTCGCTTACCAAGAATCCCATTGGAATCCAGAGGCAACATCGCCAACAGGCGTTAGAGGGATGATGATGCTAACTAAAGCGACAGCAGATAGAATGAAAATAACGAACCGTGTAGATGTAGAACAAAGTATCAAAGCGGGTTCAGAATATTTACATTTGCTACTCGCTCAAATACCCGAAACGGTTCATCAAGAAGACCGTATTTGGTTTGCGTTGGCTGCATATAATATGGGGTTAGGTCATTTAATTGATGTTCGTCGTTTAACTAAAGAATTGGGCGGCGATCCCGATAATTGGCTTGATGTGAAGAAAAATTTACCGTTATTAGCGGAAAAACGTTATTACACTCATCTTAAATATGGCTATGCGCGGGGTTATGAAGCATTGCAATATGTGGAGAATATTCGTCGCTATATGAATAGCATTGTGAATTATCATCGTATCCAGCAAAATAAGGAAGAGAAAGGTCCAACTTCTCCAGCAGAATAGTGAATAATTTACAGAAAGATTTTCTCTTATTTAATAAGTTTAAATAAAGGTAGAGGATACTATGGCAGTAAAAAGAAAGACTTTTTTGAAGAAGAAAAACAATAAATTATTTCGATTATCACAAGTTCGAGCTTTAAGATTAAAGCGGTTAAAGCAACGTAAATTTCGCCTTGCAGAGCGTCATTCTTTACAGTTTGTTGTGCAGGATATTTGTTGTTAGATGCCCGTTAAAAATCTCCTATATTTTAGAGCATAATGTTTTTATAAAGTGATAAACCTTTGCTGTTCTGGTGAAATGGTTCCATTTCATTTATGCCTACTTATAAGTAGGTTTGGGAAGTGAATTATTTGGCTATGTTACTAGTTTTGCTGCCGTATGGAGTTTAGTACTTCATTTTGGAGAATTTTTGAAAGAAAGGATTTGAGGGATTGAATACCATTTGGCGATATTCTAATGATCTGCCGTAGGTTTACTATAGCTTCTCTATGCAGCTTTTAGGGGATAAATAGAAAAAATACTTGACGAACTTTCCATAAATCTTTATATTCACGCCCTGATTCTTAAATGGTGAGATGTCCGAGTGGTTGAAGGAGCACGCCTGGAAAGCGTGTATGTGCGAAAGTGCATCGGGGGTTCGAATCCCCCTCTCACCGCCAGAGCTTAGTTTTTATCATTTCTTTTTGTTCTTGGCGAAATGAGCTCGTTTTTGTTAGTTTCTACTTACAAAAACGGATTTTTTGAAATTTTAGGGGGCATTTCTTGAAATTTTTCAATTAAATCAAGAGCTAACAAAATGACTAAAATTAACCAAACTTTCATTAATAAACTAAAATTAACTTTGATAAATTAGGATTAAAAGAATTGCACGAAAATTAAACGAACATTTAGGGAGAATCTAAATAACAAATTTTTTATCTACAAAGAAAAAAGAAATAAGTCGTTAGAAAAATAAATACCAGATCTTGTCCAGAATATAGACTTGCTGAGTCATAGAATATTCAATTTTGCTTTTATAAAAAATTTTTTATTTCTCTCTTGAAAGTAAAAAATCTTCCCCTATATTAGGAATACTTTTTGTTTTAACCCCTCAACTTAAGAAGGAAATTACAATGAATATTCGTCCATTACACGATCGTGTGATCATCAAACGTGAAGAAGTGGAAACCCTTTCCGCTGGTGGTATTGTTTTAACAGGTTCAGCAGCAACCAAATCAACCCGTGCTAAAGTGCTTGCGGTGGGCAAAGGTCGCATTTTAGAAAACGGCACAGTATTGCCTTTAGATGTGAAAGTGGGCGACACCATTATCTTCAATGATGGCTATGGCGTGAAAGCAGAAAAAATTGATGGCGAAGAAGTGTTAATCATTTCTGAAAGCGATATTTTAGCTATCGTAGAATAATCCCAAATCAATCATCAAAAAGTGCGGTTATTTTTCACCGCACTTTTAGCAAAATTAATTATTAAGAAGGAATAAAAAATGGCAGCAAAAGACGTTAAATTTGGTAATGATGCTCGCGTAAAAATGCTTAACGGTGTAAACATTCTTGCAGACGCAGTGAAAGTAACCCTTGGGCCAAAAGGGCGTAATGTGATTTTAGACAAAGCCTTTGGTGCACCAACCATCACCAAAGACGGCGTGTCTGTGGCGCGTGAAATCGAATTAGAAGATAAATTCGAAAATATGGGTGCACAAATGGTGAAAGAGGTTGCCTCTAAAGCCAATGATGCAGCGGGTGATGGCACAACCACCGCAACTGTGCTTGCACAAGCTATCGTAAACGAAGGCTTAAAAGCGGTTGCGGCAGGTATGAACCCAATGGATTTAAAACGCGGTATCGACAAAGCCGTAAGTGCAGTCGTGGCGGAGTTAAAAAACCTCTCTAAACCGTGCGAAAGCTCAAAAGAAATCGAACAAGTCGGCACAATTTCAGCCAACTCAGACAACGTAGTGGGTAAATTAATCGCCGAAGCAATGGAAAAAGTGGGCAAAGAAGGTGTGATCACCGTAGAAGACGGCACAGGTTTAGAAGATGAATTGGCAGTGGTTGAAGGTATGCAATTCGATCGTGGTTACCTTTCACCTTACTTCATCAACAAACCAGAATCTGCAACCGTAGAATTTGACAACCCATTCATTCTTTTAGTGGACAAAAAAATCTCTAACATTCGTGAATTATTGCCAGTGTTAGAAGCCGTTGCGAAAGCGAGCAAACCATTGTTAATCATCGCGGAAGATGTGGAAGGCGAAGCCCTTGCCACCCTTGTGGTGAACACAATGCGTGGTATCGTGAAAGTAGCAGCGGTGAAAGCTCCTGGCTTTGGTGATCGCCGTAAAGCAATGTTGCAAGATATTGCGATTTTAACTGCGGGTACAGTGATTTCTGAAGAAATCGGAATGGAGCTAGAAAAAGCGACCTTAGAAGATTTAGGCCAAGCAAAACGCGTGGTTATCAACAAAGACAACACCACCATTATTGATGGCGTGGGCGAAGAAGCGCAAATCAAAGGTCGTGTGGCACAAATTCGTCAGCAAATCGAAGAAAGTACTTCAGATTACGACAAAGAAAAATTACAAGAACGCGTGGCAAAATTAGCGGGCGGCGTGGCTGTAATTAAAGTGGGTGCGGCGACCGAAGTAGAAATGAAAGAGAAAAAAGACCGCGTTGAAGATGCCTTACACGCAACTCGTGCAGCGGTGGAGGAAGGTATCGTAGCCGGTGGTGGTGTTGCCTTAATCCGTGCGGCAACCAAAGTGGCAGCCAGCTTAAAAGGTGACAACGAAGAGCAAAATGTGGGTATTAAACTTGCCTTGCGTGCAATGGAAGCCCCGTTACGCCAAATCGTTACCAACGCTGGGGAAGAAGCCTCTGTGGTAGCAAGTGCGGTGAAATCTGGCGAAGGAAACTTCGGTTACAACGCTGGTTCTGAGCAATATGGCGATATGCTTGAAATGGGTATCTTAGATCCAACAAAAGTAACCCGCTCAGCCCTTCAATTCGCCGCTTCTATCGCTGGATTAATGATTACCACCGAAGCAATGGTTACCGAAATTCCAAAAGAAGATAAAGCCGACCTAGGTGCTGGAATGGGCGGTATGGGAGCAATGGGCGGAATGATGTAATTCATTCCAAACCTCCATTTTTAAAGTGCGGTGGAAATTCCTTATGTTTTTTTACCGTAATCCCCACAATCTTGATTGTGGGGATTTTTTATGGCTGTTAATGTATTTATGGGGTAGTAACAATATTTGCATAAAGTAAAGGAAAAAAATTTGGGGTAAAAAATTGCGGGAGGGCTTGTGGTTATTGGGATTGTTACGGTTGGGGCGTTGGTTTTATGCAAAATAAGAAAATGGGCAGAAATGGTGGAAAATGGGTAAAAATTGGATTATTTTTTGCATAAAAGTGATCGGGTTTTAGGTAGCTTTTGAAAGATGTTTAAAACAAGTTTAAAAAATCTAAAAATGACAATAAAGACTAGGCAAGGCGATTTCAGGTGAAATCGCCTTTATTTTTTGGTTAAATTTATGGTCTTTGATGCGTTTAGGTGAAATCTGGCTTATTTTTGTGAGGATTATGCCTAAAAATCACGATAGCCACGCACTACTTGCCCAATAACGATAAGGCTATTTGCTTCTTCTGCTTCCAGCTTTAATAGGCGGTATGTTGGGTTATCGCTGATTAGCTCTACTCCATCATAGGTTAGCTATGTTTTTTCTCACTTTATCATCTGTGAGAACTACACAGTAAATTTATTTAACTGTGTAGTTAGTGCCAATTTCTTATAAAGTAAACAGAATACATAAATGATAATATAATCAATATGTTGTAAACTTTATGTGTTTTTCTCAGGATTTCTTTTTGTGTAGTCTAATAACTCTTTTTCTGTGTATTCAGCTAAACGCATATTAGCGATAGAATGCTTGCAGCACATTTTAGCTGTTTCAGAGATTAATTGCCTACCTTGGGTATCGCTTCTTCTAAAATTTGCCAATAACTTTATCTCATCCATATTCAATAAAACTGGATTTATTGCATCAGAAGGCGTGATTAGTGAAGGCGAAATTGTTTTAGAGTAATCATCCATATCTATTTCAGTTGCTTTATCTTTAATAGCATTCACAAGCTCTTCGTTATTGGCGTTATTCGTTTCTCTCACCCCAGATAGTATATAGTTAATATCCACTTTTAAATCTGGGCGTTCAAGTTCTAATAATCTTAAAGCATTTTCAGGAAATACACCTCGACGTTTTCTTTCAGCAAAAGCACTTTTTGACATCTTTAAAAGTTCAGCTACTTCTTTATCCATCGTTAGCGATAGTTCAGTTTTTAATCGATTGGCGATATCTGTGAAATTTTTCATAAAAACCTCTTGAAATTCATAAAAATCACATTTAATATGAACTCAGTAAACAATAATGAGCTTTATGATTTCATATTAATTCGTATTGTTCTTATTTTAGTTCAAAATGTATTTTTAGTCCATAGAGGAGTTTGTATGAGAAAAAGAACAAGAGATGAAGCTAAGAACTGGTTCAGGGAAATGAATGTAACTCAATCAGAATGGGGGCGAAGAAATGGTTATAGCGCTAATGAAATTAGCCGAGTATTGACAGGAAAATCAAAATGTCTTTATGGAAGAGAGCGAGAAATTGCGATTAAGCTCAATATCGCGTTAGAAAGTTAGAGGCTCATATGTGTGAACTAAAGCCATATTACTCTGCACAAGAGTTGATATGTTTACGTCTATCAGTCTTACCAACGACCAAAAAAGCAGTCATAGATAAAGCCAAACGTGAAAACTGGCAGTCTCGTAAACGTGTTGGTCGTGGCGGTGGTCTGGAATATGCCCTTTCTTCTTTGCCACAGGATGTACAGGACGCAATCAGGGATAAATTTGCCACATCGGTGGTGGTAGCTAAGCCAAAAAAATTACCTGTAATGCGATCGGTTGTGCTAACTGAGCTGACCGAAAAACAACGCCAAGCGGCGGAAGCAAGAATGGCGTTGGTGGCGTATGTGCTGAAGTTGGAAGAAGTGCAACCCCGTTATAAAGCAGTGAAGTTTTTTTGCCAACAGGCTAAACAACATTTGTTATCACCTGAATTAATGCAATTAGTGGCTAAGGCGAATAACAAAAAAGGTGAAAGCCGTGTGATTGGTGAACGCACCTTAAATCAATGGGTGTTGGATTATGAAAAAGCGACCACCCCAGAAGAGCGTTTAAAAGCCCTTGCACCGATGCAACGGGTAGCTAAAAAAGCGGAAGAAATTAGCTGGTTGCCTGATTTTTTAGCGGAATATCGCCAAACCAACGGCATTAATGTGGCAGAAGCCTATGGCTATTTTGCTCAACATTGGCGAGAGCGTTTTGCGGATCAGCCATTAATGCTTGAAATGTTGCCAAGCCTTGATCGTGTTAGACGGGCGCTTGCCAAACTGCCCCGCCACATTAAGGAAATTGGGCGTAAAACAGGTGCTGAATTGCGTGCGTTGAAGACTTATGTGAAACGGGATTGGTCGAAATTGTTGGTGAATGATGTGTGGGTGGGTGATGGACACAGTATGAAAATGAAAGTAGCTCACCCTGATCACGGTCGCCCTTTTATCCCTGAAATCACGCTGATTATGGACGCCCCTTGTCGTTACATTGTGGGCTGGTCGGCAAGCCTTTCAGAAAATGCCCTTGCGGTGGCAGATGCGTTACGCAATGGCATTGAACAGCACGGTATCCCCGCGATTTATTATTCGGATAACGGGGGCGGTGAGAAAAACTGGCTACTTGATGGGGATATTACTGGAATGTTGCCCCGCTTAGGTATCAATCACCAAACAGGGATACCGGGCAACCCACAAGGGCGTGGGATTATTGAGCGGGTACACCAAACGATTTTATATCGCATTGCACGCCAATTTGAAACTTATCACGGCAGCGGTGCCGATAGGGAAACGGTGAGAAAGGTTAGCACAGGTGTTATCTCCCTTGAAAAAGCCTTGCGAAAAAACACCGCACTTGAAGATTTAACGCCGAAACAACGTGGTGCTATGGGTAAGTTACCCAGTTGGAATCAGTTTTTAGATGCGGTGCAAGCGGGCATTGATTGGTACAACAATGAGCATAAACACAGTGAAATTGGTTATGTAACGCCTGCAACAAAACGCCGTGAGTTAATGGCAAAAATGGGTGAGGAAAATCTGCTTTACCTCACCCCAGTTGAAGCCAGGGATTTATTCCGCCCTGCGGTAGAACGCACACCAGAGCGTGGTTGGGTACGATTATTTAATAACTACTACTTTAGTCAGAAGTTATTAGATGTTGATGGGCAAAAAGTGCAAGTTGCCTTTGACATCCACGACCCAAGCAAGGTGATAGTGCGTAAATTAGACGGTGTGTTTGTGTGTTATGCAGAACTTGATGGCAATAAACGTGATGCATTCCCAATGAGTTTTGTGGAGAAAACGAGAAAAGAACGTCATCAACGCAGGGCAAAACTCAAACAAGAACAACTTGATGAAATTAATGCTGAACTTAACCCTGTTATCACCATTGAACACAAAGAAAGTGCGGATTGGTTACATCAATTACGCATCAATCAACAAAACGAATGGGAAGAGACAGAAGAAATCGCCGTATTTCCAAGCGAAATGAAACGTCAATTAAAAAGAAAGGTAGGTTAAACAATGAAAGAACAATTACAACGCTATATGCAGACACACGGGCTAACGCAAGGGCAAATTGCAAAAGCCATTGGGAAATCCATTACCACCGTCAGCCAGTATTTAAAAGGCAATTATAACGGGAAAACCGATGAAATTGATGATGCGGTAGCTCGTTTGTTGCAACGTGAAAAAGATAAGGTGGTGGAACGCCGTTTTAACAGTGAATTTGTGGAAACTTATGCGGCTCAACGTTGCTTAGATGCTATTTACACCGCTCACGCTGAAGGAGAAATCGTGGTGATTGTCGGGGCAGCGGGGTTAGGTAAAACGCAAGCCTTAAAGCATTACGTCTCTCAAAACCCTGAAACCTTATTTATTGAGGTAAACCCAAGTTTTAATCCCAAAGTGTTATTAAAAAAATTGTGTCGGCAGGCGGGGTTAAGCGAAAACGGCGTAAATTATGAACTCTTTGATCGCATTACAGAAAAACTCGGAGAAGGACGCTTAATTGTGGTGGATGAGGCAGAGTTATTAAACACAAAATGCTTGGAGTATTTACGCCGCATTCACGATTTAACGGGGTGTGGATTGGTGATGGCAGGAATGCCGAAATTAATTGTTAATTTAAAGGGTGTTTATGGCGATCTTGCTCAACTTTATAGCCGTTCTGGTGTGCTTTGTGATTTACAAAATGCCTTAGAAAAAGAGGACATTGATATGCTTGCCGAACAGGGGTTAGGAACAGGTGAATTTAACGACTTACTTTACAAAGTAAGCAAAGGCAACGCCAGACGTTTAAACAAATTAATGCGAGGGGTGATCCGCGTGGCAGAAATGCACGGCAAACCGATTAGCGAGGCACTGATTAACCGTTATGCGGAAATGTTGATTAATTAAGGGGGCAATGATGAGAGTTGATGTTACATACGAAAAAAAAGTGTATCAACGCTGGAATGATCAGCGACTGGCGGGGTTAAAAGAGTTTAATGTGCGAAAAGGTGTTGTTGCTTTTAAAAGAGGTCGAAAACACTTTGATTTTTCGGTCGCTTTGGCTGTTGTAGGTAATCCAGATTGTAGCAAAGCTGACATAGATAATAGCTCTAGGGTTGTGATGAGTTTTGAAAAGGGATGTTTTAGGGATAGAAGAAGTTGGTATGTAGCTTACTGGTATTTAAGAATGTTTATTAACAATAGGTAGTGATTTAAGGAGAAAGAAAATGGCAAGAGCCGACATTATTGATACCGCGTATTTACTCCGTCGCGAAGGGGTGGAGATTGTGAAATCGAAAGATGGACGTTTTCCGAGTTTTTTAATTTTACGCCCAAGTAAACGCCTAATGGCATCCGCTACACAGATTGTAGAAAAGATCAATGGGCAACGTCGTGAGCGGTTTATCACGAAAGTGGGAAATTGTACGGTGTACTGGTTTTGAGGTGAGTAATGGCAAAGTCTCTTGATATTTACGCCGTCTATGAGGGTGAGGATAACTTAGGAGACGGCACTGCGGAACAGTTAGCAAAGCAATTTAACTTAAGTAAAACCACGATTTATCGCTACGCTAAGTTGGGCGATAAAGCAAGCAAAAAGAAACGTTTGATTGTGATCAAAATTGATAAAGAGGAAAAAACCAAATGAAAAAAATCGCCGTAATTTGTACCGCACTTTTGTTGGCTGGGTGTGATGCACAAACCCAAGCCAAGTTTAACGAAGTGCGAATTGCTGAAATCTGTAAAAGTGGCGTGGTGTATTTGGTTGTTAATAACGGCGGCATCACCCCCAAAATCAACGGCAATTATGACGTTTATACCTGTAATCAATCAGCTAACCCATAGGAGAAAACAATGAGTAAAACCGTAATTGAAGGCAAAACCTACTGGCGAGATGCCAAAGGCAACCTTACCCCCGAAGAGCTGGTAAAAGAGATCGACCAAGCACGCCACGCCTTAGTGTGCGAGTGGGTGGAAAAAGCCAAAGCCTTAAACCTTGAGATGAGCCGCTTTAAAGGTGGGATTTTTGGTGATATTCAGGCTTTCATCGAACTGTCCGCCGAAAAGTACAACGCCAAACTGGGCGGCAACAAAGGCAACGTTACGCTATTTAGCTATGACGGCAAATACAAAATCGTGCGAGCGATTAGCGATCATTTGCAATTTGATGAACGCATTCAGGCGGCTAAGGCGTTAATTGATGAGTGCCTTAGCGAATGGTCGGAAGGCTCTCGCCCAGAGCTAAAAACCTTGATTGAACGTGCTTTTGATGTGGATAAAGAAGGCAATCTCAACACAGGGAGAATTTTAGGCTTACGCCGTGTTGAAATCACCGACCCACGTTGGCTCAATGCAATGCAAGCCATTAGCGAAAGTGTGCAAGTAGTCAGCTCTAAAGCCTATGTGCGAGTTTATGAGCGTGTGGGTGATAGCGATCAATATCAGCCGATTAGTTTGGATATGGCGGGGGTGTAAATGGACGATGTGATTGTAATGCTGGGGTATTTTGTCTTAATGGGGTGGCTAATGTATAAATCAATTTAAAACCCTTTTCAACGCTCTTTTAATCTCCCCCAGCCCCCTCTTTACAAAAGAGGGGGAAGAGAAGGAAGGGCGTTTATAAAGTGTTTTAACCATCAAAACAGGAGCAAAAAATGGCAAAACAAACCTTTAAAGATGCGGCGGAAATTGCCGCAGAAATCGAAAAAGCGGGCGATTACCGCAATGCGGCGAGGTTGTGGGGAGTAGCGGCAACTTTGGCAAATAAAATGGAAAACCAACAATGGTGCGAAAACCGAGCAGATTTTTGTCGCCGAGTAGCAACAAGACCGTTTAAGGGGGCAGATGATGAATAAATATCTTGTCAGAGTTTATGGAATGGTTGAAATCACCGTAGAAGCCGAAAGCATTGAGCAGGCGGCGGAAAAATGTGATTTAAACACCTTAGACCTGAATAAATTGCCTCATCAGATTACGGAAATTGACGAGGTTGTGGAGGTTGAAGAGCTATGACAACGCAAAAGCAAAGTGAACTTGCACTCAAGCTGGATATGATGATCGGACAGCTTCAACAAGCAGTCAGAGCGATTAATACGGGCAACTATATTGCGGCGGGGGTGTATATGGAAATGGTGCAAAACCAACTGCCAAAGGCGAGATGGCAGGTAAGGGGGTAAAGATGATTGACGAAAAAGTCCGAATGACAATCGAAATAGAAATGGAACGCCACCAGCTTGAACAGCTAGAAATATCAAGCAAAACGGACGTTTTAGGTGGCAATATTGTTCGGCTTGATTGGGAAGGTGGAGTATTTGACGAGGTTGATGCCTATCGTACTTTATTTGACACAATAGATCCGAATTTAATGATGCTCCTTTTTGATAACCTAGACAATGAGGATTTTGTTAATGAATTACAACTTGCCATTAAACGAGCCATTACGCCAGTTATCAAAGATAAACGTAAAGCAATTTTGGAGAGTGAAAAATGAACGCGTTAGTAATGTATCGTGGCAAAGAATATAGCGTCCCTAACTGGGTAAATTATATCGCCACTGATCCAACAGGTGAGGTGTATGGGTTTAAAGATAGACCAACCCCTAAATTACCCTCTGATGATCTTGGTTATGTCGGGTGCTTGACTTTTGGGTGGGATTTAAGCAAGTGCCAGTTTATTCGGTTGAGTGCTTGTAAAGATTGGTTGCACTCTTTGTGTGAAGTTAGATGAAAGAAATAAGGGATAAAAATGAAAGAATATGAATACATACTGCTAGATTGCGATGAAGACGCCAGCAAAGAAGATGTACTAAAAAGTCTTGAAGGTAAAACATGGGAGCGTTTTGAGAGCGATTACAGTTGCCTTGATACTATTGCCGAAGAAATTTTAAAAGAAAATCATTTAGAATGGGAGATTTATGACGAAGAAGCTGATGGTGTCTGCCTTGCTGTAAAAAAAGCCAATAGTGAAGACTTTGAGGTTTATTATGTACAACCTAGGTATTCATTTACTCCAAGGAGCAACCTTATGTTTGATACTGATGATTTTAAAGATGAAAGTGTTACTTAAAACCCATTTACCGCCCTTTGTACCCAGAGGGCGGAATAATGTGTTTTAACCCCGTTTTAAAAGGAGTTTAAAAATGAAATGTAAATGCCCTGCGTGCGGGGCGGTGTTGTCGCTAGATGTGTTGTTACAGCACGACCAAGCAAGCCAAGCGGTGATGAACGCGTTATCGCTCAATGGCGAGTTTGGGCGGTTGGCGGTGCAGTATTTAGCTCTATTCCGCCCTGAAAAATCCGCACTCACAATGGATCGCTTAGCGAAACTACTCAGTGAATTGGTTGATGAGGTGCAACGCGGGCAATTTAGCCGTAATGGGCAGGTTTATTCTGCCCCCATTGAATGTTGGATTGATGGCTTAACCATTGTATTAAACAGTCGCCACCATATCAAACGCCCGCTTACCTCACACGGTTATTTGTATGAGGTGATGACTAAGTGGCAAGCCAAAAATAGCCATCACAATATGATGAACGGGCAAAGTAATCCGCCTGCCACTGCCCCACAATTCGGCAGCAAAACAGGCAAAGCCTTACAAAATTTAGCGGAGTTTGCCAATGGCAGATGAAAAATGGCTAAAACGAACCGTAGCTCAAGGGTTGGGAAAATTGGTGGTGTTACGCCTTGCCAACCAACCGCCCGAAGAGATGATCAAAGCCACGGCGGAAGTGTGGGTGCAGGTGATTTTAAGCCAACGCCTTTATGGCGGCTGGCAAGAGAAAGAAGATAAATGGCGAATTGAGCAGGCATTTATGCGGTTATGTGCGGAATGTGAGCGTTTTCCGGCCCCGAAAATGCTGTTAGACCGCTTACCCAATCGCAAAGTGATGGAATTACCCAAGCCCGAACCGCAACCGCTCACACCCGAGCGAAAAGCGAAAATTAAAGCCATACTAAACGAATGGCGAGGAGCGTTAAATGCAAAATGAAAATTACCGCAAAAACCTGATTGCCAAAGTGCATATTGGTAAAAGTCAGTTAAAAATGGACGAAGAAACCTACCGCACTTTTTTAATGAACGCCGTAAATAAAACCAGTTGCAAAGCAATGACCAACGCCGAGCTTAATCAAGTGTTGGATTTAATGGCACAACGTGGGGCAAAAGTGCGGTCGAATTTTTGGGGAAATCGCCCAAGTCCAGCTAAAGCGAAAAAGCCGTACCTTGCCAAAATTACCGCATTACTTGCTAAGCATAACCTTACACCGCAGTATGCTGACACGATTGGCAAAAAAGCCTTTGGTATTGAATTTATTGACTGGCTTGCTGTGTGGCAATTAAAAAAGGTGATCCAAATGTTGTCGGTGTATGACAACAAGAAAAAATAACAAAACATTTTGCATAAAATCGCTTTTGGGGCTTGACGCAAGGGGAAAAAAAAGTTAATTTTGCGATCAAGCTTCCAAAAAAAGCGACAGTACGGCTAGTGCAACCGTTATTTGTGCTATTTTTTTATCTGCAATTTGAGCATCAGAACGCCCAAGTGCGGTGAAAAAATGAAAACTTTTTAATCAATGGTCGAGAGTGCGAGGAATACAATACCGCAAGGGAATAACTCCGCTGTTTACTGTACAGTTTTTGGCTCTCGACCGCCCTACCAAAAATAGGGTTTCCACAAAAAGGAAAAATACAGTATGACAAATTTACCTATCAATGCCTTTACTGGCACTATCAATAATCAACCTACCCTTTTAATTAATGCTCGTGATCTTCATAAAGTATTGCAGGTCAGAACTCGTTTTGATATTTGGATTAATCGCCGTTTAGAAGATAATCTCTTTTTAGAAAATGTTGATTTTTTGAACGTGATCAAATCTGAACGTGTTAAAACTGGGGTATGGGGAAGTCGTGAAATGGAAGTGAAAGACTACCACCTAACCATCGACACCGCCAAACATCTTTGCTTAATGGAACATAGCGAAATCGGCTATCAAATCCGTCAGCAATTTATCGAAGACGATAACAAAATGCGTGCCTTAATTCCGCAATTAAACGCGGAGTTGAACGAAGCGAAACGGCAACTTCTCAGCATTCCTACTTTTTTACGCCAAAACCCGCAAGAATTAGGCGTGCTTTTAACCAATGCCCGCAAAGCCTTATTTGTCGCGCACCCAGAATGTGAAAAAATTGTGCTGTATCGTGAAATGGGACTCAACAACAGCGAAATCGCCAAATTGTTAGACTTAGGCAAAACTGCTCTTGAAAATCGCTTGCGTAAACTCTTTGATTTAGGGCTGCTACAACGCCGTCAAACACAGAACACACAATTAGCGTTATTTAGTCAAGGAGGCAACAATGAACAAGTTTAATCAATTTGACAAAATCGAAGATGTTCGCCGCGTGGCAGAGGGGTTAAAAAGCCTGCAACATCTGCTAGAAATTGTGGATAATACTGCCGATCAAATTAGTTTAGATCAGCTTGCTTGCCTAATTGGGGCGTTAGCGTTTAAATTAAATTGTGATGTAGATCAGATGTTGGCAATTTTACACTCGACAGAGTAAGCAATATTTAATAAATTAAAGGCTCGTTTAGAGCCTTTTTTAATGGAGAAAATATGAAAAAATTAATGCTTGCAATGCTATGTAGCATGCTTTCATTGTCTGTTTTTGCAATGACAGATGAAGCAAAAAATGAATTAACAAAAGCATTGCGAGGGGATTATCAAACCTTAAGAAATGTAGCTTATTCGATGAAAAGTGGTATAAGGGGACATGACAAAAATCCAATAACGGCGTGTGCATTACGCAAAATTATTGGGGCTGTCCTAGATAACTAGACTAAACTCCCTTTAACCAATTGTTTTAAAATAGAAATTTGACTTTTTATGTTGCTGTAATTAAAACGCCATTCACATTCCTTTAAATAAAGCTCAAAATGCGCTTTTGGGATACCATTAAATTTGCGTAAATGGCGTTTTGCTTGGCTTCAAAAATTCTCAATTCCGTTAATGTGGTTATGATTTTCAGCAAAATGTGTGCTGTGATTGATACGAAAATGACTAAATTCACTCACATCAAGCACGTCATAACTACGATAATTATCGGTGTAAACAATACTATCAGGCTTTACCTGCTCCCGAATAATGGGTAACAAGGTGGCAGATTGCGTATTTGGAACCGCAACGGTATAAACCTTGCCATTGCGCTTGAGAAGCCCGAATACCGCAATTTTCCCTGCCGCACCACGACCACGTTTGCCTTTGCGAGCACCGCCAAAATAACTTTCATCGGCTTCAATTTCACCTTCAAACATCTCTAAGTGAAGGCTGTTTTGATAGATGAGTTGGCGTAAACGATGAAAGTAATATGCGGCAGTCGTTTTGTTTACATTGACTAACTCTGCTGCTGTCCTTGCAGTAACACCTGCAACAAATAGCTCAATGAGTTTATTTTGTTTGTGCTGACTTAGACGACTTTTTCTCATTGGTTCATTCTAACCTAAATAGATTTTTTAGTTGTTATCTAGGACAGCCCCAAAAATTATCAAAAAATCCTACCGCACTTCAAAATCTCAATGCCTATACAAATTACACACATCAAATAAGAAATAAAAAACGAATGCTGCAAATTAAATATAGCTTCTTTCCACTAAAAAAATGTGATTAGAATGAGAAACTGTAGCTTCTGCAAAAATTTTTTACTGCGAGATAAAACATTCTGCCGCTGTCAGTATGATAGTTCAGGAAATCACATAATACAGAATAACAACAAAAAATTACAATTATTGCTATTTATCACTCAACCAATGACTTTTTAGGCTGATTTCTCTAAAATACACCACAAACAAATAACTAGATGTAACGATGATCCCAGAACTTGCCTTTATCACCCTACTTTTTGCCTTAATGAGTGCCTTGCTATTGGCAGTTGTGCCAGCGATTGGCATTCAATATCGGCAGCCTCGCTTAATCCGCCTAGCGTGGAATTTCAGCTATTTATTTGGGATTTTCACCTCACTGGCACTGGGGCTATTGGCGTATTCTTTCGCCGTTGATGATTTCTCATTGCAATATGTCGCCGCCCATTCCAATTCTGCCTTGCCGATTTTTTTCAAGCTAGCTGCCACTTGGGGTGGACACGAAGGCTCAATGCTATTCTGGCTCTTTTCCCTCAGCTTATGGACGATGGCATTTGCCTTTTTCAGCCGTAAAATCGATCCCATCATTGCTAGCCAAACCCTTTCTATTCTGGGCTTGCTGTGCGTTGGCTTTGCGGTGTTTATTGTGTTCTTCTCTAACCCTTTTGAACGCCTATTTCCTACTCCACTGGAAGGGCGAGATCTCAATCCAATGTTGCAAGATGTGGGGCTGATTTTTCACCCGCCCCTACTTTATTTCGGCTATGTGGGCTTTGCGGTGAATTTCGCTCTCACCCTCGCTGCTCTACTCAGCGGGCATTTTGATGCGGCAATGGCACGCTGGACACGCCCTTGGGTGCTGGTATCTTGGTTTTTCCTCACGCTAGGCATAATGCTCGGTGCGTGGTGGGCATATTATGAACTCGGCTGGGGCGGTTGGTGGTTTTGGGATCCCGTGGAAAACGCCTCGCTAATGCCTTGGCTACTCGGGCTAGGCTTGCTACACAGCTTATCAGTAAGCGAACAACGGGGCATTTTCCATTACTGGACGATTTTATTTTCTCTTTTCGCCTTTGCATTCAGCCTGTTAGGCACATTCATTGTGCGTTCTGGCGTGCTGACCTCTGTTCACGCTTTTGCAATGGACGGCGAACGCGGAATGGCGTTATTGCTCCTCTTTTTCTTACTTACCACTTGCTCGCTGACCCTCTTCGCGTTGAAAGTCAATGTTCGCTCTAGCGAGGAAAAAAGTGCGGTGCGTTTTTCTTTTCTATCGCGAGAAAGTTTAATGTTAGTGCTGAATATTCTGATCGCAGTGGCAACGGTCAGCGTGTTTCTCGGCACATTTTACCCAATGCTGTTTAGCACAATGGGTTGGGGATCGATTTCTGTCGGTGCGCCTTATTTTAATACCATTTTCTTACCTCTTATCCTGTTAGCCTTATTGACGATGATTGCGATAATGGGAACATTCTGGAAAAAATTCCACCGCACTTTGCTTAGCCGTAATGGGCTACTCTTCCTCCCCGCGTTAGTGCTAGCTTACAGCATTATTGCCTTTAGCCTTAAAGGGGACGCAAGCCTACATTTTCAAGCCCTACCTTTTGTCTTAGTAGCACTGGCTTTTTGGTTGATTTTGGTGAATCTATGGGGCTGTTGGCGAGGCTTTTCCCTTAAACGTTGGGCGATGCGAATTGCACATTGCGGGCTAGGGCTGACGGTGATCGGGGCGACAATGTCGAGCTATTTCGGTAGCGAAATTGGCGTGCGTCTTGCTCCGCAACAAAGCCAAATGTTAAACGGCTACGAGTTTCATTATCTCGGCTTCCGCAATGTGTTAGGTGCAAATTACACCAGCGAAGTGGCAGAATTTGAAATCAAAAAATCGGGTCAAAAAATCACCGCACTTTATCCCGAACGACGCTACTACGATGTGAGAACAATGAATATGTCGGAAGTGGGGCTACACTGGGGCTTGACAGGTGATATTTACATTGTAATAGGCGATAAATTTGGTAACGGCGAATTTTCTTTCCGCTTGCATTACAAGCCTTTCATTCGTTGGTTATGGATTGGGGCGAGTTTAATAGCATTGGGGGCATTGCTCGCCGCGTGGTCATTGCGTCGCCGAAAAGTTGTAGCAAAAGGAAGTCAAGAATGAAAAGAAAAATTATCGTTTTTCTCCCGCTAATGCTCATTCTCAGCATTTGCATTTTATTGTTTATGGGCTTGCATAATGATCCGAAAAAAATCGCCTCCGCCTTAGTCGGCAAGCCCATACCCGAATTTTATCAGGCGAATTTACTCGATCCAGAACAAGGGCTAAGCCCAAGATCCTTGCCAAAAGGGGCGTATTTGCTCAACGTTTGGGGAAGCTGGTGTGCTTATTGCAAACAAGAACACCCTTTTTTAATGCAGTTGCACCAACAGGGCGTGCCGATCGTGGGGCTAAACTACCGCGATCAACGGCAAAATGCCTTGCAAATGTTGCAACAAATGGGTAATCCGTTTAGTTTGGTGATTGATGATAGTAAAGGCTTACTCGCAATGAAATTAGGCGTGGACGGTGCACCCGAAACCTATTTGGTAGATCGTCAAGGTATTATCCGCTACCGCTATTCAGGCCCATTAAACGAACAAATTTGGCAACAACAATTTTTACCATTGTGGACGGAATAAAAGCAAAAAATGCCTTGAAATGATCTGCACCCCAAAAGTTGGACTAAACAACCAACTGATTAAGGTGCAGATTTTTTATGACTAAATATACTCAACGTTTCAAACAACAAGTGCTCGACTTTTATCATCAAAATGGAAAAAACCGTTCGCTTACTCGCCAGTATTTTCAGCTTCCCCAAAGAACGTTAGCACGTTGGATTGCGAAATTTAATCATAATGGAATCAATGGATTAGCTGTATTAAGTAAAAAACGATATTATTCTGTTGAGTTTAAATTAAAGGTTATTCAAGCTATCAAAAAAGGCCAGTGCTCCGCTGAAGCCGCCTGCTTTCGCTTTGATATCCCCAGTTCAGGGATAATTAGTCAATGGTTGCAACGCTTTGAAAAACAAGGTATAGATGGGTTATTACTCAAACCTAAAGGTCGTCCAAGTATGAAACTCAACTCACCTAAAATGCCACCAACGCCCAAAACAGAAGAAGAACGCTTGCGTTACCGAATTTTGGAATTAGAAGCGGAGAATGCAATGCTAAAAAAGTTGCAGGAACTCAACCAACAAAAAATGCAGAAAAAGCCGTCATCGTAAATGCCTTACGCTCGCGTTTCCCGTTGGAATTGTTACTCAGGCTAATCGGATTGGCACGCAGTTCGTTCTTTTATCATCTCAAGCCAAAGTCGGATAAAAATGTAGCGATTTCACAGAAAATAGAGGAAATTTATCGCAAAAATGACGAAAATTATGGTTATCGTCGAATTACCTTGGAATTAAGGAAATACTTGATTATCAACCACAAAAGGGGGCAAGCGATAATGCAACGTTTGGGGTTAAAAGGAAAAAGTAAGCAGAAAAAATATCGTTCTTACCAAGGCAAAGTGGGACACATTGCCGATAATCTGTTGCAACGGGATTTTACGGCAACGATGCCGAATGAGAAGTGGGTAACGGATATCACCGAGTTCAAATGTGCGGAAGGCAAAGTGTATTTATCGCCGATTAAAGACTTGTTTAATAACGAAATTATTGCTTATGATGTGGCGAGAAGTCCGAATTTTGAGCAGATAACTAGAATGTTGACCCAGGCGGTGAACCGATTAGCGGGGGAAAAACCGATACTGCATTCCGACCAAGGATGGCAGTATCAAATGATGGGTTATCGGGAGATATTGAAAAAACACGGTATTACGCAAAGTATGTCGAGAAAAGGCAATTGCCTTGATAATGGTGCGATGGAAAGCTTTTTCGGGCGATTGAAGACGGAATGTTACTTTGGCAAGCGGTTTGAAACCTTTGAACAGCTTGAAAAAGTGATTCACGAGTACATTCATTACTACAACAATGAGCGTATTCAAGTGAAGCTCAAAGGACTAAGCCCTGTGGAATACAGAACTCAGTCCTTGAATGAAATTAGAATATAGTCTAACTTTTTGGGGGCAGATCAAAAAGCCACCGCACTTTTGTGTTAGAAAATGATTTTGTGGGAAAGGTGAAACGCCCGTGTTGGGAAAAATGAGCGTTAAAAAATCCTTAAAAGAATGATGAAAATAAAAAATGAAGATCGGGGAGCTGAGGCAAAATAAATGAAAAAATGGTTTTTTCTATTGTATTTAATTAGCCATTTCGCACGGGCGGAAATGGTGGATACCTTTGAATTTAAAAGCTCGGCGGAGCGTACCCGTACGGTGGCATTGGCAAAATCGCTACGTTGCCCGCAATGTCAAAATCAAAATTTGGTGGAGTCCAATTCCCCCATTGCTTACGATCTTCGCCTTGAGGTGTATAAAATGGTGGAAGCGGGCGAAAGCAACGAACAAATTATCGCCACAATGACGGAGCGGTTCGGCGATTTTGTGCGTTATAACCCGCCGTTGAAATCCACTACGCTGTTGTTGTGGGGCTTGCCTTTTGTGCTGTTATTGCTCTCGGTGATCGCAATGTGGCGAATGCTACGCCAACGCCAAAAGCAAGGCAATCACACCGCGGGGCTTTCCGCCTGTGAGCAACAGGCTTTGCGTGAATTATTAGCAAAAACGGAGCAAAAACAATGACTTTTTGGCTGGGTATCGGGTTACTTTTATTGCTCACTTTCGGCTTATGGTTGCCGTTAGGGCGGGGGCTGGATTGGCAAACCAATCACCGTCAGAGGGAAAATATCGCACGCTACCGCGAGCAAACGCAAGGCAATGTGGACGCGGAACTCGCACAAGAATTGGCTCAGCGTTTACTTGACGATGAAAAACAGCTTGAAAAACAACCGCACTTTATTCCTAAGACTTCCCCCCGCTATGGCGCTTATCTTGTTGTATTAATGGCGGTGTTGGTTGTTGTACCCTTAGGGTATTATTTTTCTCTCGATCGTTTTAGCGAAGTTCAGCAATATCAGCAAACTCAACGAAAAAAACAGGCGGAAAAGGCGGCGACACCGCAAAATGCAGAGCAATCAGAAGATCGTTATGTGCTAAAAATCCAACAGCGATTACGGCAAAATCCTAACAATGCGGAAGATTGGATCGCACTGGGGCAGGCTTATATGACGCAAAATGAGGTGGATAACGCCTTGCTTGCCTATTCCTATGCGGAAAGATTAGCGGGGGCGAAGCCGTATTTGCTAGGTTTGATCGCCAATGGTTTGTATCAACAGGCGGGGCAAAAAATCACGCCTCAGGTGCGGACATTGCTAGATCAGGCATTGGCGCAAGATCCCAAAGAAGTATCCAGCCTATCTCTCTTAGCGGGCGAAGCCTTTGTGCAAGGGCATTACGCCGATGCACTTCACTTATGGCAACAGGTGCTTGATGCGGAGAAATCTATCGTAGATCGCCGTGCGATTATTCAAAATATGCAAATGGCGGAAATGTTACAAAACGCCAAAACTCAGAAGGCAAACTAATTTTATGATGACAACGGTTTCAGACACCTTGATTATTGGGGCGGGGGCAGCTGGGCTGTTTTGTGCAGGGCAGCTTGCCAAGCAAGGCAAACAGGTGGCGGTACTTGATTGTGGCAAAAAAGCAGGACGCAAGATTTTGATGTCAGGAGGTGGCTTTTGCAATTTCACCAATTTGGAAGTAACGCCGCAACATTATCTTTCGCACAACCCGCACTTTGTGAAATCCGCCTTGGCACGTTTTACCCAGTGGGATTTTATCGCGTTGGTGGCGGAATATGGCATTCCTTACCACGAAAAAGAATTAGGACAGCTTTTTTGCGATCGAAGTTCGCAAGATATTGTGGATTTGCTTCTTAGCGAATGCGAAAAATACCAAGCCCAGATCCATTTACGCCAGAATATTGAGCAGGTTTCCGCCATTGAAAATGGCGGGTTCTCGGTGCAAGCAAACGGGAAAAGGTGGCATTGTCGCCAACTGGTGATCGCAACGGGTGGGCTTTCAATGCCCGCCTTAGGAGCAACGCCTTTTGGTTATCAGATCGCGGAACAATTTGGGCTGAATGTGATTGCCCCGCGTGCGTCTTTAGTACCGTTTCGTTGGCGAGAAACGGAGCAATTTTACACCGCACTTGCGGGCGTTTCTTTGCCTGTGCGGGTCAGTGCTGAAAATGGGCAATCTTTCTTCAATCAATTATTGTTCACCCATCGCGGTATTTCTGGACCGGCGATCTTACAAATTTCTAACTATTGGCAGCCGAATGAAGCGGTGGAAATGGATTTATTACCGAGCCAATCCATTAGGGATTATTTGCAGGAATTACGCCAAACCTCGCCAAAATTGCAGTTAAAAACCGCCTTATCTCGTTTGTTGCCGAGTAAATTGGTGGAGCTGTGGGTTGAGCGAGGGATGATCCCCAATGAAACCTTAGCGAATTTAAGCAAAGTGCGGTTAGAAAATTTGCACAATTTTATTCACCATTGGCAGGTTTTCCCCAATGGCACGGAGGGCTACCGCACTGCTGAGGTTACAATGGGCGGGGTGGACACCCACGAGATTTCCTCGAAAACAATGGAAGTGCAGGCGGTGAAAGGATTGTATTTTATCGGCGAAGTACTTGATGTTACAGGTTGGCTGGGCGGCTATAATTTTCAATGGGCGTGGAGTTCGGCTTATGCCTGTGCGAGCCATATTGCGAGCCTGTAGCCTGTTTGTCATCTGAGCGTTAAAATTATAGTCGTTTGATTTCAAAATAATACTGCGTTACTTCGCCTTGCCGTACTATTTGTACTGTCTGCGGATCAAAGCCTTGTCTTATTTTGAACTTAAACGACTATAAAACTTTTTCGTTGCGGGAACGGGCAGGAAAAAGAAATTTGACCCCCTTGAAAATCCCGCTAAAATGACCCACTCATTACCCATTCAAATTCAATGATAAGGATAAGTTATGTCAGAACCCCGTTTCGTGCATTTGCGTGTGCATAGCGATTTTTCAATGATTAACGGTATCGCCAAAGTGAAACCGCTAGTCAAAGCCTGTGTGCAAAATGAAATGGTGGCAATGGCATTGACGGATTTCACCAATTTCTGCGGTTTGGTGCGGTTTTACGGCGAAGCCCTCTCTTCAGGTGTGAAACCCATAGTAGGGGCGGACGTGCTGGTAAAAAGCGATCTGCTCGGCGATGAGCATTTTGAGCTGACCCTATTAGCCAAAAATAACGTGGGTTATCATAATATTACCTTGCTACTGTCAAAAGCCTACGAGCGTGGCTATCAGGACTTGCCTTATATCGATCAGCAATGGTTGGTGGATCATCACGAGGGGCTGATTATTCTTTCGGGCGGTCGCAACGGCGATGTGGGCAAAAAGCTACTGAAAAATAATCCTGCCGATGTTGAAAGTGCGGTGCGTTTTTATCAAGAATTTTTTCCTAACCACTTTTATTTGAGCCTCACTCGCACGGGGCGAGCGGAGGAAGAACGCTACATTCAAGCGGCATTAAAACTGGCAGAAAAACACCATATTCCAATGGTAGCAACCAATGACGTGTGTTTTTTATCTTCGGAAGATTTTGAAGCCCACGAAATCCGCGTTGCCATTCACGACAGCTATACCCTTGATGATCCGAAACGTCCGAAATTGTATAGCGATCAACAATATTTCCGCACTGAACAAGAAATGTGTGAACTCTTTGCGGATATCCCCTCCGCCTTGGCAAATTCGGTGCAAATCGCCAAACGCTGTAATGTAACCATTCGTTTGGGAGAATATTTCTTGCCGAAATTCCCGACAGGGGATCTCAGCACCGAAGAGTATTTAGTGCAGAAATCCCGCGAGGGCTTGGAAGAACGCTTGGCGTTTTTGTTCCCCGATGAAAAAGAGCGGTCAGAAAAACGCAAGGAATATGATGAACGCTTGCAAGTTGAGCTAGACGTAATTAACCAAATGGGTTTCCC
Organism: Avibacterium paragallinarum; assembly: GCF_900450705.1. GTDB lineage: Bacteria > Pseudomonadota > Gammaproteobacteria > Enterobacterales > Pasteurellaceae > Avibacterium > Avibacterium paragallinarum. The sequence continues at coordinate 1,476,344 of NZ_UGHK01000002.1, read as the reverse complement.
GGGTTATTTCTTGATCGTGATGGAGTTCATTCAGTGGTCAAAAGACAATGATATTCCTGTTGGACCGGGGCGTGGCTCAGGGGCGGGATCTTTGGTGGCATATGCGTTAAAAATCACCGATCTCGATCCCCTTGAATTTGATTTGCTCTTTGAGCGTTTCCTCAACCCTGAGCGGGTATCAATGCCCGATTTTGACGTGGATTTCTGTATGGACGGTCGCGACCGCGTAATTGAACACGTTGCCGAAACCTACGGACGTGGCGCGGTGTCGCAAATCATCACCTTTGGAACAATGGCAGCGAAAGCGGTAATCCGTGATGTGGGGCGAGTGTTGGGACACCCTTATAATTTTGTGGATCGTATTTCTAAACTTGTGCCACCTGACCCTGGTATGACCTTAGCGAAAGCCTTTGAAGCCGAACCACGTTTGCCTGAAATTTATGAAAGCGATGAGGAAGTAAAAGCCCTCATTGATATGGCTCGCAAGCTGGAGGGGGTAACCCGTAACGCTGGGAAACACGCGGGCGGCGTGGTGATTTCTCCAGGGCTGATTACGGATTTTTCGCCGTTATATTGTGATAGCGAGGGCAAGCACCCCGTTACCCACTTTGATAAAAATGATGTGGAATATGCAGGGCTAGTTAAATTTGACTTCTTGGGGCTGCGGACGCTCACCATTATCAAATGGGCATTGGATATGATTAACGCTCGCCTAAGCAAAGAAGGCAAGCCATTAGTGGATATTAACCGCATTCCCCTTGATGATCCGCAATCTTTCCAAGTGTTACTCAATGCAGAAACCACCGCCGTGTTCCAATTGGAATCACGAGGAATGAAAGATCTGATTAAACGCCTAAAACCTGACTGTTTTGAGGACATCATCGCGTTGGTGGCATTGTTCCGCCCAGGGCCGTTACAATCGGGAATGGTGGATAACTTTATCCGCCGTAAACACGGGGAAGAAGAAATCTCCTACCCTGATGCAGAATATCAGCACATTTGGCTGAAACCAATTTTAGAGCCAACCTACGGCATTATTTTGTATCAAGAACAAGTAATGCAAATCGCCCAAGTACTGGCAGGTTATACCCTTGGTGGAGCGGATTTATTACGCCGTGCAATGGGGAAAAAGAAACCGGAAGAAATGGCAAAACAGCGTTCTGTATTTGAAGAGGGGGCGGTGAAAAACGGTGTGGACGGCAACTTGGCAATGAAAATTTTCGACCTCGTGGAAAAATTTGCGGGCTACGGGTTTAACAAATCTCACTCCGCTGCTTATGCCTTGGTTTCTTACCAAACCCTATGGCTCAAAGCCCATTATCCTGCGGAATTTATGGCTGCCGTAATGACCTCTGAAATGCATAATGCAGAAAAAATTGTGGGGCTTTACGATGAATGTTTGCGAATGGGACTTAAAGTTACACCGCCAGATATTAATACCGGTCAGCATCATTTCAGCGTAAATGACAATGGTGAAATTGTCTATGGTATTGGTGCAATCAAAGGCGTAGGAGAAGGCCCGATTGAAGCGTTGATTACTGCCCGCGAACAAGGTGGCATTTTCAAAGACCTGTTTGATCTTTGTGCGAGAGTGGATTTAAAGAAAATTAACCGCCGCACTTTTGAAAACCTAATAATGTCAGGGGCATTTGATAAACTCGGGCCACACCGTGCAGCATTGGCGAAAAATTTGGAAGATGCACTTAAAGCCTCCGATCAATATGCTAAAAATGAAGCCATCGGGCAGGCAGATATGTTCGGCGTGCTAACCGAAACCCCTGAAGAGGTTGAACAAGCCTATGCCAACACGCCACGCTGGAGCGAAAAGCAGATCCTTGATGGAGAGCGGGAAACCCTTGGGTTGTATTTGACTAGCCACCCAATTAGTCCTTATTTGAAGGAGCTTGCTCATTATAGTTCAACACGTTTAAATGAACTTGTACCGAATTATCGAGGACAGATTAGTACTACTTGCGGACTAGTGGTCAATTCCCGCATCGCCATTACAAAAAAAGGCAACCGCTTAGGCATCGCCACCCTTGACGATCGCTCAGGGCGTTTGGATCTCACCTTATTTGGCGAAACCCTTGAACGTTTTGGAGAAAAATTACAAAAAGACAGCATTGTGATTGTGTCCGGGCAAGTAAGTTTTGACGATTTCTCCCAAGGACTAAGAATGTCAGTGCGTGAGCTGATGACCCTTGATGAAGCTCGTAGCCGTTACGCAAAAAGTTTAGCTATTTGCTTAACCCAAGAGCAATTAAATGCCCAATTTATCAAAAAATTTAAGGATACCATTACCCCTTATTGCGGTGGTGTATTACCAATTAATGTGTATTATCAAAGTCCACAGGGCAGAGCATTAATCAAACTCGGTGTGCAATGGTCCGTAAACCCAACTGATGAGCTTATTCATTCCCTAGTTGAACTAATAGGACAATATGCTGTGGAATTAGAATTCGGTTAATGCGGTTTATTGAAACAGAAAATAGATAGAAATTTATACTTCCATAGCACGTTCTTCGTGCATAAAAGTAGGAGTTTTTATCCTAGCATCTTCGTCTGAAAGCAAAATGAATTGTATTATATATCGTTTGCTATGTTTTCTCTGCTGACTGTAACACCTAAATATCCAAAATCAGGGCAAATCCTATGGATTCGCCCATCATTCATAAATTCACGTTACATTACGCAAGGGTCATTTGCCCAGCGTACAAAATAAAGTAACGCAAGCAAAGTACGCCAATCAAGCCTAACGCGGCAACAATCAGCATAAAGCCTTTGCGGTGTTTTAGGCTGTCATTGGCGAAGGTGTTAAGTAACAGCGGTAAGACAATGCCGATGCCAACCACGCCAAACCAAAAGACATTGGCCCAGAAGCCACCGCCAAGTGCGGTATAAAATGCTACCGTTTTTTGTCCACCACCAAGGTATAAGCCAAAGAAGAAAGCGAAGAGCAAAAAAGCTTCAATCAACACAACAGGCTGTTCAAATTTGTGTAAGAATGCCAAGCCTTTCGAATGGCTACTTTCTTTCGTGCATAAAATGGTGAAGAAAATCAATGCTGCAATGCCTGATGACGTGCCTGAGGCCAAGAATAACACTGGCAATACTGGATTATTCAACATTGGATAGCTCACTAGGGCGGAAAGCAAGAAGCCTGTATAAGCCCCTAATGCCACGCTAAATAACAAAGTAACAAGCTCAATCACATTGGTAAATTTCGCGGCAAAATCAATGATTTTCTCAGCTAAATTGGCAAGTTTTGGGAGAAAACGCTTCACTAAACTTAGCACAAGAGATTTAAAAATAATCGCCAGCCACAGCACCAAGAACAGCATATACAACTGGAACAACATCACCCCAGCGGACATAATTGAGGTGTGGTGATAATTAAACATTAAGTACCAGAATGTCCAAGGTTTAGTGAGGTGGAAAATCAGCAAAAGCAAGCCAATCATAATGCTAATTGGGGCAAGCAAAGCATTCACGCGTAACAGATTGCTTTCATCAGGGCGTTCACCCGCTAAGCCTGCACGTTTTAACAAAATTGCCAGCATTGTTGAACCCGCGGAAATCCCCAATAAAAAGAGATAAATCGCAATAGGCCCGTCCCACACTAAAGATGGGAAATGAAATGGACTGTTCATCGTCTGATCTCCCCTGCTCTAGCTGGAACGTGGTAAAGATTAGGATCTGTACCCAGTTCAACTCTGGTACGATAGATTTGTTTTTCTTTTAATTTCAATGAAATCGCACTATTTGGATCGTTAGTATCACCAAAAGTCAGTGCTTTTGTCGGGCAAGATTCCACGCAAGCGGGCTGTTTGCCTTTTGCAAGATTTGTATCGCGACAGAAATTACATTTATCTGCTGATTTATAAACAGGGTGGATAAAGCGAACGCGATAAGGGCAAACCGCGATGCAATATTGGCAGCCTACGCACAAATCTTTATGCACATCAACAATCCCTGTGGACGCGTCAATGTAAGACGCACCCGTTGGGCAGACCGCCACGCAAGGGGCATTGGTGCAATGCTGGCAAGAATGGCGGAAAAATTCATATTTCACATTCGGGAACTCGCCATAGGGTTCGCTACGAATAATTTCTAAACGCGAAACACCCTCTGGCACTTGGTTAGTTTCTCGGCAAGCGTCCATACAAGCCGTGCAGCCAATACAAGCGGTTTCATCGTGCAACATCGCGTAGCGAATGGGCTTTTCTTCCGCTTTTTCTTGAGCAACGGATTTGACGGCAGTGCCTGTCATTAGGATCAACGCCCCCATACCGGAAACGAAATTACGGCGTGAACAAGTGGTCATTGGCTATCCTTTTGTTTAGTCGTTGGATCAAGATCTTTCAAGGCTTTGCGTTTTTGTTGCTCTCCGTGGCAATCTACGCAAAGTTTAACCCGTTGTTTTTTCTCAATGCCTTTCATTGCATCTTTTTCTGGGTGCAAGGTATGGCAAGCGGCACAAGGTAATTTCATTGCGTGAACATCGTGCGCCCAAAGTTTTTCGCGTAATTTTTCAGGACGATGGCAAGAAAAACACACTTGGTTTTGTTCTTGCACCGAGTACATCGGGGTTTTGTCCGAGAAAATATTGCTTTCAAAATGCATTACATCTTTCACGCCGCGGCAGTGGTTTTCAGAAATATTACCGTGGCAACTCACACAGGTAATCGGCTTGCCTGTGGCTGGATTGGTTTTGGATAAATGCGTACCGTGGAATTTACCAAAATGCAAATCGCCGCCTGATTGTTCCTCATTGGCTTCCAATTTATGGCATTTGGCACAGTATTCATTTGGGTTACGCTGGTTTTCCAACGTGGGTTGATAGCTAAGCTCCGCAGGTTTACTCGCGGCTGATGCGGGCAATGCAACAATCATCGCCCCCAATAATGCCGCCAGTTTCACCATTTTCTTTAATACAACATTCATTTTTCTTTCCTCAAATTCTCATTCAAAATAGACCGCACTTTTATTCGCACAATAAAGTGCGGTTACTTTTTGGCTTATTTTGCTGGTGGAGCTTTCTCCATTAAGCCTTTTTCTAACGCTTCTTTATTCCATTGTGGAACAACTTCTTTGAGGAATTTTTCTTTCGCCGCACGTTCTTTGGCAATATCAATACCCATTGCTTTCCACGCTTTATCCGCATCAGAAATGTCTGGATAATTGATCGGCTGTTTTACGCCGTGTTTGGTGAGGATCACCGCTAATTTGGTACGGGCATCAGCAACACGATCAAGCCCCGTGGCGATGGTTTTTAAGATCACATCTGGTGCGTGAATATGACCGCCGTGTCCTGCTGCAGAGTAATCCCAACGCCATTGTGCGTGGCGAATGTCTTGTAATGCAGGCTTCATTTCTTCTTCTGTTGCCCCTGCGTCCCAAGCGGCTTTCGCTTCAAAGTGGGCTTTCACGAGCTGATCTTCCAGTTTAAGCATTACCTCTTTGATGTCTTTTTTGTGTCCAGCTACCACTTTTTGCAAGGTTTCTTTGCTTTGATCGTGGCAGTTCGCACAAGTGTTTTCAAAGGAATCAAGTGGGTTGCCAATTTGGTGATCGGTGTAAACTTTACCGTCTGCCCCTTGCACTTTCGGCATATGACAATCCACACAGGTTACGCCGTTTTTGCCGTGTGTGCCTTGCAACCAAGTTTCATAATCTGGATGCTGTGCTTTCAACATTGGGGTTTTAGATAAGGAGTGAATCCAGTCATAAAATTCGATGCTGTCGTAGTATTTTTCCATACTGTCCACATCAACCCCTTTTTGCCAAGGGAAAACCACATTGTTCACCACTTTTTTATCGAAGTAATATTCAACGTGGCAGTTCGCACAAATTGCCCCACGTTTATCGGTTTTGTCTAAATGAGCAAAGTCTTTACCAATGGTATCCAAAGCACGCAAAACGTGTGGACGAGCAATGCGTAAGGCAGGCTTCCCTTCCGCAAAGTCTTTTGATGTGGTGTCGTGGCAGTCAGCACAGCCGATAGGGTTCACAATTTCAGCCCCGCCTTTCGCCCATTTGCCATCAAAGTATTTTTCCTCGCCCCATTCCGCAATTAAACGTGGTACATCGGGGCCTTTACAAGTCCAGCACGCCATCGGCTGCGGCCCGCTATTGGCATCAAAAGGTGCCCCCGTACGCAAAATATTACGCACATCTGTAATAGTATAAAAGTGTCCGCGAGGTTTGTTATATTCTTTTGAGAACGCATAACCGCCCCATAAAACGATTAATCTTGGATCAACTTCATCAGCGTAAACAATTTCAGAAGATTTTGCCGTATCCGCCCAACCTTGATATTGTTTTGGGTATTTTTCCGCAAATTTTTCACTGATAGTTTCAATTTTCAAATCAGGATTCGGTTTTGCCAGTTCTTCACGGGTAGGGGCACGTTTTTCCGCCGCACTATTATCTACCGCCATAGCAGACGATGCCGCCGCTAAAGTTAATCCAGCCATTGCCAGAGAAGCTAGCGTTTTTCTGAAAATGTTCACGATAATTACTCCATTAAAAGTTGATCAAGGGATATCCCACATTCGCAAAATGCACGTTCATTATATGTTGTAAAAATGATAATTTTTCTCATTAAAAACAATAGGATAATGAACATAAAAGAGAATTCTACAAGAATAAAAATAGCAAATCCGCCAAGATTTTTCAGGGCTATTTTGCTATTTCTTGCGTTTGATCAATCTTTTTCTACTCAACACCCTTTTATAGGTATTTAAACCCTATAAAAACTATCAATTAGAGGTATAAAACTTATTGAATTATAAAGAAAACCGAATAAAAATAGATGCATTTAAACTCATTCAGGCGAAAAATAAGTAGAAATTGGTGAGCAATACCGCGTTTTGAGAAAAATTGGATACTTTATTTGGAGTGTAAGCAAAAAGAAAAGTGAGGTGAAAAAATAATGATTTTTTGATCTGCCCCCAAAAAGTTAGACTATATTCTAATTTCATTCAAGGACTGAGTTCTGTATTCCACAGGGCTTAGTCCTTTGAGCTTCACTTGAATACGCTCATTGTCGTAGTAATGAATGTACTCGTGAATCACTTTTTCAAGCTGTTCAAAGGTTTCAAACCGCTTGCCAAAGTAACATTCCGTCTTCAATCGCCCGAAAAAGCTTTCCATCGCACCATTATCAAGGCAATTGCCTTTTCTCGACATACTTTGCGTAATACCGTGTTTTTTCAATATCTCCCGATAACCCATCATTTGATACTGCCATCCTTGGTCGGAATGCAGTATCGGTTTTTCCCCCGCTAATCGGTTCACCGCCTGGGTCAACATTCTAGTTATCTGCTCAAAATTCGGACTTCTCGCCACATCATAAGCAATAATTTCGTTATTAAACAAGTCTTTAATCGGCGATAAATACACTTTGCCTTCCGCACATTTGAACTCGGTGATATCCGTTACCCACTTCTCATTCGGCATCGTTGCCGTAAAATCCCGTTGCAACAGATTATCGGCAATGTGTCCCACTTTGCCTTGGTAAGAACGATATTTTTTCTGCTTACTTTTTCCTTTTAACCCCAAACGTTGCATTATCGCTTGCCCCCTTTTGTGGTTGATAATCAAGTATTTCCTTAATTCCAAGGTAATTCGACGATAACCATAATTTTCGTCATTTTTGCGATAAATTTCCTCTATTTTCTGTGAAATCGCTACATTTTTATCCGACTTTGGCTTGAGATGATAAAAGAACGAACTGCGTGCCAATCCGATTAGCCTGAGTAACAATTCCAACGGGAAACGCGAGCGTAAGGCATTTACGATGACGGCTTTTTCTGCATTTTTTGTTGGTTGAGTTCCTGCAACTTTTTTAGCATTGCATTCTCCGCTTCTAATTCCAAAATTCGGTAACGCAAGCGTTCTTCTTCTGTTTTGGGCGTTGGTGGCATTTTAGGTGAGTTGAGTTTCATACTTGGACGACCTTTAGGTTTGAGTAATAACCCATCTATACCTTGTTTTTCAAAGCGTTGCAACCATTGACTAATTATCCCTGAACTGGGGATATCAAAGCGAAAGCAGGCGGCTTCAGCGGAGCACTGGCCTTTTTTGATAGCTTGAATAACCTTTAATTTAAACTCAACAGAATAATATCGTTTTTTACTTAATACAGCTAATCCATTGATTCCATTATGATTAAATTTCGCAATCCAACGTGCTAACGTGCTTTGGGGAAGCTGAAAATACTGGCGAGTAAGCGAACGGTTTTTTCCATTTTGATGATAAAAGTCGAGCACTTGTTGTTTGAAACGTTGAGTATATTTAGTCATAAAAAATCTGCACCTTAATCAGTTGGTTATTTAGTCCAACTTTTGGGGTGCAGATCATTTCACCGCACTTTTATTTCAATTATTTCACTAATTTACCGCTGGCTTGTAAATCGGCATGGTAGGAAGAACGCACGAAAGGCCCGCAAGCGGCGTGTTCAAAGCCCATTGCGTTGGCTTTGTCGCGAAACTCATCAAATTCTTCAGGCGGAACATAGCGAGCTACGGGTAAATGATGGCGGCTTGGCTGTAAATATTGCCCAAGTGTGAGCATTGTTACGCCGTTGGTGCGTAAATCTTGCATCACTTGCAAAATTTCTTCGTTGGTTTCCCCTAAGCCCACCATTAAGCCCGATTTGGTTGGAATATCAGGGAACATCGCTTTAAAGTCACGCAATAATTTCAACGACCATTCATAATCCGCCCCTGGACGAATATCACGATACAGACGCGGCACATTCTCTAAGTTGTGATTGAACACATCAGGCGGATTATCTTTTAATTTTTCAAGGGCTTGCTCGATGCGTCCGCGAAAATCAGGTACGAGGATCTCAATTTTGATCCCTGGATTAAGCGCGCGGATTTCTTTGACACATTCGGCGAAATGTCCTGCCCCACGATCAGGCAGATCATCGCGATCCACCGAGGTAATCACCACATAACGCAATTTCATATCCTGAATGGTTTCTGCCAATTTGCGAGGCTCTTCGGGATCAGGCGGCAATGGCTTGCCGTGAGCCACATCGCAGAATGGACAACGACGGGTACAGATCGCCCCTAAAATCATAAAGGTTGCCGTGCCGTGATTAAAACATTCGTGCAGGTTTGGGCAAGAGGCTTCTTCACAAACCGAGTGCAAGCCGTGGCGACGCATTCCATTTTTGATGCTGTCGATTTTCGCTGAATTGGCTGGAAGTTTAATTTTCATCCACTCAGGCTTTTTCAATAAAGGCTGGTTGGGATCAATATTTTTTACAGGGATAATGGAGGTTTTCGCGGCATCACGATATTTTACGCCGCGTTCCATTTTAAAAGGAGTTGCCATTAATGATCCTATGCTTGTTAATGATTTGTTACGGAATTATACCCCAATAATTGGGTGAAGTGTGTAACTAATTTGGGCGAAACCTTGTCTGGCTGTGCTTCTTCTTGCGGGATAAAATCTGCCATTTGACACATTTCAAGCCCAGCATAACCACAGGGGTTAATGTATAAGAAAGGCGTAAGATCCATATTGATGTTTAGTGCTAAACCGTGGAAAGAACAGCCTTTGCGAATGCGTAAACCGAGCGAGCAAATTTTTTTGCCGTCCACATACACCCCTGGTGCATCGGCTTTGGGATAGCCTTCAATGCCGTAATCTGCCAGCGTTTGCACCACCGATTGCTCAAGAGCGGTAACCAGCTGACGTACATTGAGATCTTTGCCTTGTGCTTTCAAACGTTTGATGTCAATCAGCACATACATAATCTGCTGCCCTAACCCGTGATAGGTGATTTGCCCGCCACGATCCGATTGCACCACGGGGATCTCACTTTGGCTAAGCAAATGCTCTGGCTTGCCCGCCGAACCTTGGGTAAACACCGCTGGGTGTTGTACTAGCCAAATTTCATCGGTGGTATGTTCATCGCGGTTATCGGTGAATGCCTGCATTTTATGCCAGATGGTTTGATAATCCTGTATGCCGAGTTGGCGAACGATAATAGATTGGGTCATCTTTCCCCCTTTTAGCCAATTTTTTAGCCCATTTCCTTGGGCCTTTTTGCTAGCCTTTTCAAAGGCCGATTACAGCACCATTCTTACGCCATCAATTTTGGCAAGCTCCGCATAGAGGGTTTCCACTTGCTCAATATTTTCTGCCACAATATCTACCGAAATTGATTTGTATGTGCCTTTTCCGCTGACATTTTCACGCGGATTATAATCGCCTTTGGCATATTTTTGTACCACAGCGATCACATCATCGGCTAAATCAGGTCGGTTTGCTCCCACCACTTTAAAGGTGAAATCACAGGGAAATTCTAAAAGATCTTTAAGTTGCTTTTGTGGAATATCTTCAAGTTTTACGACTTTTTCTTGTTCTGCCATTTTATGTTTCCTAAAAATTGTTAAAAATTTAGACCGCACTTTGAATAAAGCACGGTCATCTTGCGATTAAGATAGGGAGAATTTCGCGAATTTCAAGTCTAGCTAAATAAGCTTTTCACGGTTAGCACCAGCCAGTCCCAAGCCTTGCCGAAAAAGCCGCCTTCGGCAACCTCGTTCATTACTTGTAAATCCACTTGGGCGATGTCTTTACCGTCAAGCTGATAAATCACTTTACCCACCACTTGCCCTTTGGCTAATGGGGCTTCGAGGTATTTTTGCGTGAGTTCGTAGCGTGCTTTAACATCGGCTTGTCGCCCTTTTGGTAAAGTTACAAAACGATCTTGCAATACGCCAAGTTGAACCTTGCCGTTATCGCCGTAGTAAACGCTTTGTTCTGACACCGCTTTGCCCGCCTCTAAGGCTTTGAAGGTTTCAAAATTGGCAAAGCCCCATTGTAATAATTTTTTGCTTTCGATTTCACGACCTTTGTAGGTTGGCACGCCCATTACCACAGAAATTAAACGCATATTGCCATTGCCTGTGGCAGACGCCACTAAATTATAGCCAGCTTTGTCGGTATGCCCTGTTTTCATTCCATCAACATTAAGGCTTTTATCCCATAATAAGCCGTTGCGGTTTGGCTGGCGGATTTTATTAAAAGTAAATTCTTTTTCGGAATAAATTTTATATTCTTCAGGCAAATCACGAATAATATGAGAACCGATGATCGCCATATCACGGGCAGAAGAATATTGATTTTCATCGTCTAAACCGTGTACGGTGGTGAAATGGGTATTTTTCAAACCAAATCGTTCAACATATCTGTTCATTACATCGATAAAATTCTGAGTTGTTCCTGAAATATGCTCTGCTATTGCAACGCAAGCATCATTACCAGACACTACAATAATCCCGCGATTCAGCTCATCGACGGAAACTTGCTGATTGAGATTTAAAAACATTTTTGATGAACCGGGGAAATTTTTGCCCCACGCACTTTCACCAATGGTAACCATATCATTATTATGGATTTTGCCTTGCTTTAAGGCATCCCCCACCACATAACTAGTCATCATTTTTGTCAATGAAGCTGGGTATTGACGCTGATCAGGGTTCAACGCAGCTAATACTGCTCCCGAATCATAATCCATCAAAATAAAGGTTTGTGCATTCAGCTGTGGTATAGAAATATTATGTTGCATATCTACGGCAAAAGTTGATTTTGCCATACTCAGGCTTACCACCGCCAATGCTATTCCTGTTACTCTATTTAATACATTTTTTATCATTCTAAGCTCACTTATAAATCACACAATAAATCGTTATTTAATAGGTTTCTCAACCTTTTTCATTACAGCTGATTTCTTAGCTAACTTCATCAAAGAATCAGCCCCTACGCCTGATAAACCTCCTGCGGCATCAACGTAAAACACTTCAACGCGAACCTGTCCAATTCCTTGATGAATAATGCCTAACTCCCTTGCTGCTACTCGAGATAAATCAATAATTCTTCCTTTAACAAAAGGGCCTCTATCATTAATCTTTACAATAACTTTCCTCCCATTACGCAAATTTGTTACTAACGCATACGAGTTCATTGGTAATGTCTTATGTGCTGCAGTATAGCGGTTAGGATCATAGCGTTCTCCACTAGATGTTTTCCGTCCAGTAAATTTATTATGGTAATAACTCGCTTTCCCTATCTTAGTATATTCTTTAGCTATATTATAGGGTATTGTAGTATAACTTATTCCCTTCACTTTATAAGTACGGCTTTTATTTGAAATTTTATGATAAACCAATTTAGGGCCTTTGATGCCATATAATTTTTGAATTTCTACATTCTCAGCATTTATTACCGTACTAAATAAAGTAATTAATAATATAAAACAAATATTAATCAACTTACTGAGTATCATATTAAAATCTCCCATTCCCTAAATAATATTTATTAGATACAAGCAATTATGTCGTCTTTTTAAAAAAATGCTCTTTATGGGTATGAATGGACATAATCAGCCCAAACCCAGCCATTAGGGTAACAAACGACGTTCCACCATAGCTCACTAACGGCAGCGGCACGCCCACAACAGGCAGAATGCCGCTCACCATACCGATGTTTACGAAAACATAGACGAAGAAAATCAGCGTCAATGCCCCTACCAGAGTTCGCCCAAAAGCGTTTTGTGCATTCACGCCGATGATTAATCCTCTTGCCACAATAAACAGATACAAAAACATTAAGATTGCAAAGCCCACTATTCCGTGTTCTTCACTTAGCACCGCGAAAATAAAATCCGTGTGCGGTTCGGGCAAAAATTCCAGTTGGGATTGCGTGCCTTGCATCCAGCCTTTGCCCCAAATGCCTCCAGAGCCAATGGCAATTTTCGATTGCAAAATATGATAGCCCGCACCGAGTGGATCTTTTTCAGGATCGAGCAAGGTCAGCACCCTTGTGCGTTGGTAATCGTGCATTAAATAGAACCACATAATGGGGATAAAACCTGCTAAGCCCACGACGGCGATAGAAATCAGCCACCAGCTCATTCCTGCCAAGAAAACCACAAATAGCCCCGATGCACTCACCAAAATAGACGTGCCTAAATCGGGCTGAATTGCCACAAGTAGCGTGGGAACGATGATGATAAACAGGGCAATAAAGGTGTCTTTCAAACTCGGCGGTAACGCTCGCTTGCCTAAAAACACCGCTACCATTAACGGTACGGCAAGTTTGACAATTTCTGACGGCTGAAAACGGAATAAGCCTAAATCAAGCCAACGCTGCGCCCCTTTACTGGTTGTGCCGACTAAATCTACCAAAATCAGCAACACCAGCCCGATTCCAAATACATAAGGGGCAATGCCTTGATAAAAACGCGGGGAAAATTGTGCCATTACCAGCATTACCACAAAGCCAAGCACTACTTGAATAATGCGGTTGCGGAACATTATTTCATTCGCCCCAGAGGCACTATATAAAATAAACAGCCCGCCGCCAGAAATAATCAGCAAGCCCAGAAAAAGCCACAGATCAATATGCAAACGTTGCCACAGGCTCTGCCAACCTTTTTTCTCACTCATTTGTTTTCTCCTGATTGTGCTGCATAGCTGGCGTCGCCGACACGAGCATAGCGTCCGTTGAAGGGGTGGAAGATGTGGAAGAAGAAAGTGCGGTGCGATTTTCCATTGCATTAACTTGCGGAAGACGTACGTTCAAATAATAATCCATAATCTCTCTCACCACAGGCCCCGCATTGCTACCGCCGCCGCCCGCATTTTCTAAAATGACGGCAACTACTAACTTCGGATCTTCGTAAGGGGCATAGCCAATAAACCACGCGTGATCGTGTAATTCTTTCACCAAAGATTTCGCATTATAGGTTTGGTTTTCTTTCAAGCTGAACACTTGTGCCGTTCCCGATTTGCCCGCAACTTGGAAATGGGTATTCACAAAGGCTTTGCGAGCCGTGCCGTTACTGGCATTTACCACGTTATACATTCCGCGTTTTGCCAATGCCCAGTAATTCGGCTTCGGCTCGTCAATATCGGGATATAATAGCGGGTCTTTATAAGGAACAAACTGCGAGCCTTCCACGCCTTTCATCAAGTGCGGTGTGTTTACCTTGCCATTATTCACCAAAATCGCTAAGGCTTTCGCCACTTGTAACGGGGTTGCCGTCCAATAGCCCTGCCCGATACCAACTGAAATGGTATCACCCTGCAACCAAGATTTTTTATAGCGTTTTTGCTTCCATTCACGCGACGGCATTATGCCCGCCGTTTCTTCTTTAATATCAATCCCTGTCGGTAGCCCAAAGCCGAATTTATTCATTGCCTGCGATAGGCGATCTATCCCCATATTATAAGCGAGCTGATAGAAATAGGTGTCTGAAGACTCCGCAATGGCTTTGTTTAGATCCGTGTAACCATGTCCCGATTTTTTCCAATCGCGGAAGCGTTTTGTGGTGTTGGGCAACACCCAATAACCGGGATCAAACACAGTGGTGCTTGGCGTGATGACATTATCCTGCAAGCCTGACACCGCAATAAACGGCTTCACCGTAGAAGCTGGCGGGTACGCCCCTTGCGTTGCACGGCTATACAGTGGGCGTTGCGGATCTTGCAATAAGCGTTGATAATCATTGCTCGAAATGCCATCAACAAAAAGATTGTTGTCATAACTCGGCACTGATACCATCGCCAGAATACTGCTGTCTTTCGGATCTAGCACCACTGCTGCCCCTTTTCGCCCTGCAAGCAAATCGGTGATGTAGCGTTGCAGTTCCAAATCAATGGTTAAATGAATGCTCTTGCCTGCCACGGCGGGTTGTTCACGCAATTTGCGGATCACCTTACCGCGATTGTTAATTTCCACTTCCTCAAAGCCCACTTCGCCGTGCAGCTCATCTTCATAGTAGCGTTCAATGCCTAATTTGCCGATATTTTGCGATCCCGAATAATTGGCATATTTTTCTTCTTTTTTCAGGCGTTCCACATCTTTATCATTGATTTTCGCCACATAGCCCAAAATGTGGGTGAGGGGTTCGCCGTACAAATAATGGCGTTTAAAATAAGGCTTCACCGATAGACTTGGGAATTGGTATTGGTTCACCGCAAAGCGGGCGATCTGCTCTTCGGTTAAATTCGGCTTGAGCAAAATGGAGGTATAACGCGAAGAACGACGGCGTTCCTTCGTAAAATTGGCGATGTCTTCATCAGTTAGCCCCACAAGTCGCTTTAATTGTTCAAAAGTGCGGTCTAAATTTTCCACCTTTTCTGGCACGATGTATAAGCCAAAAAAGGTTAAATTTTCCGCTAATAATTTGCCGTAGCGATCATAAATTAAACCGCGAGTTGGCGGAATGGGCAATAATTTAATGCGGTTGCCGTTAGAACGGGTTTGATAGGTTTCATAATTCACCACTTCAAGATGATACAAATTAGTGAACAAAATTGCAGACAGCCCCAACACGCTAAGGAAAGACACCAAGGCACGGCGAATAAACAGGTTTTTCTCCGCTTTTTTGTCGCGGATAGGCTCAACCGCAGAAGCTGAAAGCAATTTTTTTAAATCCATTGATTACTCTCGATGATAAGGGTGATTGGTGGTAATCGACCAAGCACGATACAGGCTTTCTGCCACCACCACACGCACTAACGGATGGGGCAAGGTGAGGGGCGAAAGCGACCAACTTTGCTCCGCCGCGGCTTTGCACTCTGGCGACAAGCCCTCAGGCCCGCCGATGAGCAAGCACAGATCGCGTCCGTCATTTTTCCAGCCCTCGAGCTGTTGGGCGAGCTGTTCCGTTGTCCAAGGCTTGCCTGGAATATCCAAGGTAACGATTTTATTTCGCCCACAAGCTGCCAACATCGCCTTGCCCTCTTGCTCTAAAATACGCTTAATATCCGCGTTTTTGCCTCGCTTTCCCGCGGGGATTTCGATCAATTCAAAGGGCATATCTTTAGGGAAACGGCGTTGATATTCCTCAAAACCTGTGGTTACCCACGCGGGCATTTTTGTGCCAACGGCAATTAATTGGATTTTCATTTAGCCGCAAAGTTTTTCTAATTGGTACAGCTCACGGCTTTCCGCTTGCATAATATGCACCATCGCTTGCCCAAAATCGACCACCACCCAATCCGCTGTGGCACGCCCTTCTTCGCCGAAAGATTCAAAGCCCGCTTGTTTGCTTTCATCAATCAACTTTTGGGCGAGCGAGCTAATATGGCGGCTCGATGTCCCCGTGCAAATAATCATTGTGTCGGTTACGGAGGATTTTCCTTTTACATCTAAAGGCAAAATCTCGGTGGCTTTTAAGTCATCTAAAGTTTTTACTAAAAAATCTACTAAAGTTGTCATCGTTGTTTTTCTATAATCTATAAGGTATTCAAGGTTGTCTTTCAAAGTGGCTCATTCTAGCACGAGATAAAAAATAACGAAAAAAACACCGCACTTTTCACTACCGCCCCCCCTTTTTTCAAGTGCGGTATCAAAGTGCGGTGCTTTTTCGCCCCTGTTTTTTAAACCCTTAATACCGTTTTCTCATTGGCTTGCGATGGGGTGAATGTGTTGTTTTGACCGTGCGTTTGCGATAAGGTTTCGGTAAATTTGTCAATAATGCCTCAGGATCATACTGGCTCACGGGGATCGAATGCCCGATGTATTCCTCAATGGCAGGCAGATTCATCGCATATTCTTCGCAAGCAAAGCTGATGGAAACCCCACTTTCACCCGCCCGCCCCGTGCGTCCGATGCGGTGTACATAGTCTTCACGATCATCAGGCAGATCATAGTTGAAAACGTGGGTAACTTCAGGGATATGCAACCCGCGTGCGGCAACGTCTGTCGCCACTAAAATATCCAACTGCCCTGAGGTAAATTGTTGCAACAGAGCAAGGCGTTTTTTCTGTGCCACATCGCCCGTGAGCAAGCCAACACGATGTTTATCCGCAGCCAAATAGCCCCAAATTTCTTCGCAACGGTGTTTGGTGTTGGCAAAAATAATGCAACGCCCTGGCCATTCTTCTTCCAAAAGCGTCATCAACAATGCCATTTTGTCTTGATTTGAGGGATAAAACAGCTCTTCTTTAATGCGATGCCCCGTTTTCTGCAACGGCTCAACTTCCACATATTCGGGATCATTCATATCTTCAAATGCCAGCTCTCGCACCTTATAAGAGAGGGTGGCGGAAAACAGCATTGTCAAACGCTGAGCAGGGGCTGGGCATTTGCGTAGTAAATAGCGAATGTCCTTAATAAAGCCGAGATCGAACATTCGATCCGCTTCGTCAAGCACCACCACTTCAATTTCATTTAAGCAGATAATGCCTTGTTTCACATAATCAATTACCCGCCCCGTTGTGCCGATTAAAATATCAATGCCCTGTTCGATGACTTTCAGTTGCTTATCATAACCATCGCCACCATAAGCCAGCCCCATTTTTAGCCCTGTGGCTTGAGATAATTTTTCCGCGTCATTGCTGATTTGCACTGCCAGCTCTCGTGTTGGGGCTAAAATCAACGCACGCGGTGAAGTGGCTGAGGAATGAGAGGTAGCACTTAATAAATGATGAAAGGTGGCAGTTAAAAACGCCATTGTTTTCCCTGTGCCTGTTTGAGCTTGCCCAGCCACATCACGCCCCGCAAGGGTGATTGGCAGGGATAAAGCTTGAATGGGGGTGCAATACTCAAACCCGTTTTGTTGTAAACATTGTTGAATAATCGGATTTAATGGCAGATCAGCAAAGCGTTGCTGAGATAAATGATTCGTTTGCATAATAAAATTTCTCGCTAAAAATTGCCCTAAGCATAGCACGAAGGCAAAAAATTCCCAAAGAAAGCACCGCACTTTTGGATTTTTTTCCGCAAAATATAGACAGTTGCACAATTTAATGATAAGTTTACGCCCATTCAACATTAATTAATCAAACATCTCAACCAATAATTCATTTCTAATTTAAACTTTTCAATTATGCATTTAACAGAACTAAAAAATACGCCCGTTTCTGATCTTGTGAAACTCGGCGAAGAACAAATGGGCTTAGAAAATCTCGCCCGTTTACGCAAACAAGATATTGTATTTGCCATCTTAAAACAGCACGCCAAAAGCGGTGAAGACATTTTCGGTGGCGGTGTCTTAGAAATTTTGCCTGACGGCTTTGGCTTCTTGCGTTCCGCAGACAGCTCATACCTCGCAGGCCCCGATGATATTTATGTTTCACCAAGTCAAATCCGCCGCTTCAACTTACAAACAGGGGATAAGATTGAAGGGAAAATTCGCCCACCCAAAGAAGGCGAACGCTATTTTGCCCTCCTCAAAGTTGATCGCGTTAATGATGACAAACCTGAAGTTTCCCGCAGTAAAATCCTATTTGAAAATCTCACCCCACTTCACGCTAATTCCCGTTTAAGAATGGAACGTGGTAACGGCTCAACGGAAGATTTAACAGCACGTATTTTAGATCTCGCGTCTCCAATCGGGAAAGGACAGCGTGGTTTGATTGTTGCCCCACCAAAAGCAGGGAAAACAATGTTGCTACAAAATATCGCGCAAAGTATCACCCATAACTACCCTGAATGCGTGCTTATCGTGCTACTTATTGACGAACGCCCTGAAGAGGTTACCGAAATGCAGCGTTCAGTAAAAGGCGAAGTGATCGCCTCAACCTTTGATGAGCCCGCTTCTCGCCACGTTCAAGTTGCGGAAATGGTAATCGAAAAAGCCAAACGCCTTGTAGAACATAAAAAAGACGTGGTGATTTTATTAGATAGTATCACCCGCCTTGCTCGTGCCTACAACACCGTAACCCCTGCGTCAGGTAAAATTTTATCGGGCGGGGTAGATGCCAATGCCTTACATCGCCCAAAACGTTTCTTCGGTGCGGCACGTAATGTCGAAGAAGGCGGCAGCCTCACCATTATCGCCACCGCGTTGGTAGATACGGGGTCAAAAATGGACGAAGTAATCTTTGAAGAGTTCAAAGGAACGGGGAATATGGAACTTCACCTCTCCCGCAAAATTGCTGAAAAACGCGTCTTCCCTGCCATTGATTTCAACCGCTCAGGCACGCGTAAAGAAGACCTCCTCACCACCCCAGACGAACTACAAAAAATGTGGATTCTACGCAAAATCCTTAACCCAATGGGCGAAGTGGAAGCAATGGAATTCCTCATTGATAAATTAATGGTCGCCAAAACCAACGATGAATTTTTTGAAATAATGAAACGTTCGTAGGTTTGATTATAAAAATCTTGCAATAATGCAAGATTTAAGACTGCAGACAAAGATGTAGCTTTTGTCTGCAGTTTAAAATGATAGGGGATCACATTTCTATTTTTTCATAGAACTTCCGATTTTACACCGCACTTAGTTATTTCGCCTCCATTTAGCGAATAACGATAACGCAGATGAATAATTAAAAACACATTATACTGAACAATGTAAAAACACCACCAACTATTCCTATGTAAGATAAACCTAGATGCTGCATAACTTGATTGCCAAGTAACGCACCACTACCAATGCCAATATTATAAATACCAGAAAAAATGGCCATAGCAACATCTGTAGCATCTGGAGCAAGCTGTAAAATACGAATTTGCAAACTCAAACCAATTCCAGCAATACCAATTCCCCAGATTAATACGAGTGGATAAGTAAAAGCTGAATTTTTTTTCAAAAGCCATAACGAAAATAAGGAATACGTTAGTAGGAGCATTGCAAATAACAAAAACTTTGCTGGTCCCAAACGGTAAAAACGGCTAAATAAAATACTCGCGATCATTCCTGCACAACCAAACAGTAATAAAATCAATGTTGTTTCTGATGCGGAAATATTCACTTCTTGAATCATAAAAGGTTCAATATAGCTGTACGCTATAAAGTGTGCGGAGATCACAATAGCAGTAAGAACAAATAACCCCACTAGCAAAGGCCGTTGAAATAATATTGGTACGCTTTTTAGTGTCCCAGCATTTTTGCTCACTAAGTACGGTAATAATTTATACAAAAATATTAAGACAACAAAGGCTACAATACCAATCACGCCAAAAGTTATTCTCCACCCTAACCATTGACCAATCATACGTCCTAATGGTAATCCTAATACCATTGCTAAAGCACTTCCCATTGCTAACAAACCAAGTGCTTGTGCTTTTTTATCTCTTGGAGCAAGACGTACCGTAAGTGATGCAGTAATAGCCCAAAAAATAGAATGAGATATAGCAATACCAATACGAGAAATCACCAAAATCTGAAAATTCCACGCAATGCAAGATAGTATATGGCTAAGGATAAATAGAATAAATAATTTAATAAGTAAACCACGCCGTTCAATCTTGGCGGTTAACAACATAAAAGGTAAGGAGAGTAAAGAAACAATCCACGCATAAATAGTAATGATTAACCCTGTTTGGCTCACAGACATTTGAAAACTTTCTGCAATATCCGATAATAAAGCAACAGGAAGAAACTCTGTTGTGTTAAAAATAAAAGCGGAAAACGCCATACAAAGAACACGCCAGAATTTCACACGACGAACAATTTTTGGAGATAACATTTTGCACTAAAGCTAGAAAAGAGGTCGCCATTTTAGCATAGAAGTTTATGCTTTTGTTCAATGAAAATGCTGCTTAAGGAGATCTTTCAGCTGTGTTTTCAACTCTTTTGGAGAACCAATTTGATATTGAGGAGAGTGACAATCCCCAAAGAAATGTAACGGCAAACGAAAGTTTTGATATTTTTTTTCACGCAGATTAAGAGTAACAAGAAAATCGCATTGTTGTTTGTTTTGTTCTATTATACCTTGCCCTGTCAATTGGAAATAACGATCTCGCAGTTGTAAATCCTGCCATTGCATTTTTTGCTTATCCCAACTTAATGTCGCTGTTAGTTGTTCAAAAGGCGAGTCATTTTGCACATTTTGCTGTTCATAATTAATCGGTAAATGTCTTGTGATGATAGAAAATAAATTAATATTTTTCATCTTGCCATTCATAACCTCCAAATTAAACCGCCCTTTATCAATTTGTAGATCACTAAAATACATTTCACCATTAAGATTTGTCTTTCCTATTACTAACGCGGGTAATTTAAACAGGGCTAGCCATTGTTCTAAAGCAATATTTTGTGCAGAAACCTGTAAATGTGGCTGAGTTCTAGAAAATTCAAAATCTAAGCTGCCTTGCGATAAAAAATCCCCCTTCCCTTTAATTAAGTGCGGTTGAAAATCAATGAGGATTTTTCCCTGCTGAAAAGGTATTTCATTAATAAAAAAATCATCAAAACTCACCCCATAATAGTGCTTATAATCTTGTATTTCATTATATAAATTGCCTTGTTTTAAACGAAATACCATTTTATCCATATCACCATAAATTGGGTGTTCAAACCTCCACTGTCCAGATAACTGATTAAATCTCAATCCATTATTTAATAACTGGAATTTCCCCTGTACATTCATTTGGCTAACCAAGTTTTGCATATTTACACTAAATGCCATTTGCACAGGACTCTCCAAATTTAATGGTATATCCTGCGATAAAGCGGTAAATAAATGGGAAATATACTGCCAAGAAAGCTCAATAGGTTTTAAATTCAAATTTAATATTTTCCATTGAGAATCCGCTAACCCTCCGTTATATAACTGAATTTCATTAAGTTGGATATCACCACTAAGCAAGGTTTTCATATTTACATCAAGAACAATTTTTTCGAAAAAAAACCATCGTCCATTTTGTTGAAACTGCACTTGATGTAAAGATAACTGGGTAGGAAAAAGGTGACTTTCAACTTCTACTACTTGGATTCTATTTTCTGCAAGATAAGTAGAAAGCTGTGTATTTAAGTGAGATTTCTGCCAAAAAAGAAAGCAAAGTCCCGCAAGTAATATACTTATTAATACTAGTGCTTTCTTTTTCATAACTTATTTGTCCTTGTCAATACGACTAGCAACAGCATTTTGCTGATCTTTATACTTAGCATCTTGACGACGGTTATAAGGTCGTGCTGCTATACCACTTAGCACTTCAAAACTCAACGCACCAATGACCATTTTCGGTCGTAACGCTAAAGGTAATTTACCCGAGTTAAAAAATTCCAACACAATACGACCGTTCCAACCTGGATCAATGCGGTGAGCCGTAACATGTACCATTAATCCCAAACGAGCAAGAGAAGAACGCCCATCTAACCAACCAATAATATTAGCCGGCAAAGACACTGCTTCAAATGTTGTCGCTAGTGCCAATTCTCCAGGATGAAGAAAAAACGCCTCTCCATCCTCAACCAAAATTTCATCACTCATTACCGCTTCAAGTTGAGCAGAAACCTCTGCTTTAGGCCCGCTTAAATCAATATAAGCTGCACTATACTCGCGGAATACACGAAATGAATTCCCTAATCGAACATCAACCGTTGCACCATTAATTTTATCATTACTAGGACGCGGAAAAAGAGTAATAATACCTTCATCTAAATAACGTTCAATATCTAAATCACATAGCCTCATTTTCTATCCTTACTTTTTTTCCAAAAGTTGCATAATCTGTGCCTTTAATATATTAATTGCAATACGATTTTTTCCCCCTCTCGGTACAACAATATCAGCATATTGCTTAGAGGGTTCAATAAACTGCAAAAACATTGGACGAACAGTTTCTCTGTACTGATCTATAACCGATTGCAACGAACGTCCTCTTTCTTCCATATCCCGTTTTAAACGACGAATAAAACAAATATCTAAAGGAGTATCTACAAATACCGAAATACTTGCCTCTTTACGGATCCGTTCATCAGTAAGTAATAATATCCCTTCTAAAATAATAACCTTTTTAGGATTAAACGGCGTTACTTGCTTTGTCCTCGTATGTTCCACATAACTATATACCGGAATATCTACTGATTTACCTTCTTTCAATGCCCGCAAATGCTGTAACAACAAATCACGATCCATTGAATTAGGATGATCATAATTAGTTTTAATACGCTCTTGAAAATCTAAATGAGTTTGATCTTTATAATAACTATCTTCCGAGATAATACCGATATCTTCACAGCTTAGCTCATTACGAAGCTCTTCGTGAATTGTAGAAGCAATAAGGCTTTTTCCAGAAGCTGAAGCTCCCGCAATAACAATAATGATACAAGATTCTGACATAAAATAGCTCAACTAGACACATATAATAATACTAAAATTATAAATAAAATTTTTCATTTTTGATAATAATTTAATCTCGTTCTAAGAAATAAAATAAGAAGTTACTCAACTTTATAGGATACATACAATAGAAATTCACCTAAAATTTATTTTTTCATAGATAAATCAAAATTTTATCTTTATTATCAATATTTTTTTTGCTATAACAGCTTACCAAATTTAAAAAGTACTCTGCCAAACAAATGATAAATAAATTGCCTAAATTTCTAGATAATAGCCTATTTTGGGTCCTATTTGCCCTAATTGGTTTTATTTTCTTACCATCTATGGCCTTACAATATGGACTGCTTGACTCTTCATTTGAAGAAATTTATAAGTCAATGGGGTGGCATAGCGTGAATATCAGCTGGATTTGGTTTGGTGGATTATTGCTTTTTCCCTTATATTTATACGTTTATAAAAAACGAACGCTATATCACCAAGGACTTACAGAATTTTATATCTCACTGGTGCTTTTTTTATTTATTATCATTTCAGCAAAATTAACAGAATTTAATCTAGGATATGCCACTTTTGTGATGATCCTAAGTTTGATTGCTATTGCGACAAATGGGCTTGTAAAAATGAGAATACTACAAGGAGATAAATTTATTATTTTATCTTTAATTTGTATTATTTTAATTGTTACATGCTTTATCATTTATCCAGCGATAATGCTTTTAATTTCAATACATTATGACTCGAATGAATTCACCTCGCTCCAATTTGTCACATATCTGAACAAATCTTACATTCTCCGTCTTATAATTAACTCTCTTAGCGTATCAATATCAGTAGGAATACTATCCACTTTATTTGGACTGATATTAGCACTCTATACCACTCGAATTGCTAAACATAATCTCATTATTAGTAAAATATTTTCAATTCTACCAATAATAACTCCCCCCTTTGTTATAGGATTAGGAATAATATTGATGCTAGGAAGAACAGGCTATATAACAGAACTGTTCATTGAATATCTTGGCTTTAATAATAATTGGTTATATGGTTTCACTGGTATCACAATTGCACATACATTAGCATTCACTCCATTAGCATTTATGATTTTAGAAGGAGCGTTAAGAACTATCCATCCGTCTATTGAAGAAGCGGCTTATAGTTTAGGTGCTAGCCCCTATCAAGTGTTATTACATATCCTTTTTCCTTTACTAAAACCAGCATTTGCCAACGCATTCCTTGTAATAACGATCCAATCTTTAGCTGATTTTAGCACTCCTCTCATACTGGGAGGTAATTTCGATGTTATTTCATCACAGATCTATTTATACATTACTGGTTCACAACTTGACTATACATCTGCGAGTATACTAGGAAGTTTTCTACTCCTATTCTCACTAATTATCTTTATTACCCAATATTTATGGATTCGCAACCGTTCTTACACTAGTATTTCCGGAAAATCATCTTACTGGAATATACAAGATCTCCCATTCTGCATTAAGATATTAGTAATATCGACTTTTTTAGGATGGAGTTTATTTAATGCTTTATTATATGGCAGTATATTTTATGGCAGCTTCACAAAAAGTTGGGGAATAGATTATACATTTACGCTCAATAATTACTTAATATTATTTGGACAGGGATTCCAAAATGGTGCTTGGCCCTCACTAATTAATACTATACTTTTTTCCATTATTGCTGCACCACTGAGTACAATATTAGGTTTCCTCATCGCTTATATCACCACTAGATGTGATTTTAAAGGGAAAAAATCTCTTGAACTATTGGTCTTACTTTGCTTTTCCATACCTGGAACAGTAATTGGATTATCCTATATCATTGCCTTTAACGATGCTCCAATTTATCTTATTGGAAGCAGTACTATTATTATAACTTCGATGATAATACGCAATATACCTATAGGAATGCGTACAGCAATAGCAAGTTTAAAACAGATAGATAAATCACTTGAAGAAGCCTCTATGTCACTAACGGCTAATTCATTGCATACGATTAAACACATCATATTCCCACTTATTAAACCAACTTTATTCGCCGCACTAACGAGCAGTTTTGTCAGATCAATGACTACAGTTAGTGCTATCATATTCTTAGTTACTACGGATACCCGTGTTGCTACATCTTATATATTAAACCGTGTAGAAGATGGTGAATACGGCATAGCAACATCTTATGGTGCAATGCTTATTTTAGTAATGATTCTAATTATTTTATTATTTGAATGGGCTATGAGAAACACATATACATCTTATTTCAAAGCTAAAATAATGAACTCATAAGGTTGCGTAATGAACAATGAAAATTTTTTACTATTAAAAAATATAACTAAAAGCTTTGACCAAGCTACTATACTACAGGATTTTAGTCTTTCCATTAAACAAGGTAAAATGGTAACCTTACTAGGCCCTTCTGGCTGTGGGAAAACCACGCTGTTACGTATCATAGCCGGTCTTGACAGCCCCTCCTCTGGGCAAATTTTTATTGGTTCTCAAGACATTACTAAACTTCCTATTCAGAAGCGAAATATTGGGATCGTATTTCAATCTTATGCCCTTTTTCCCCATATGTCTATCGGTGAAAATGTTGGTTATGGTTTACATATTCAGGCAATATCAGCGGCAGAACGTAAAAAACGTATCCAAGAGGCATTAGAACTTGTCGATCTTTCAGGCTTTGAAAATCGTTATATAGATCAAGTTTCAGGAGGACAACAGCAACGCATAGCCCTTGCAAGAGCATTAATATTAAAACCCCAAATATTATTATTTGATGAACCACTTAGCAATCTTGATGCAAATTTACGTCATAGTATGCGTGAAAAAATTCGCGAGATACAACAACATTTTAACATCACCGCTCTATACGTTACCCATGATCAGAATGAAGCATTTGCCGTATCTGATGAAATTATCGTAATGGACAAAGGCAAGATAGTACAACAAGGCTCTGCTCAAAAATTATATCAATTTCCTAACTCAACATTTACTGCCAACTTTATGAGTGAGAATAATATTTTTGATGGAATATTAGAGGGGAATAGAATCAGTATAGGTAAATACACTTTTTCTTTCGTAAATGCGGAAAAATATGGTTTAACTAATGGAAACTGCCTCGTAGGAATACGCCCAGAAGCAATATACCTTTCAAAACGAGGCTATGACACACAATATTGCAAAATTCAACGGGCCATTTATATGGGAAGCCACTGGGAAATTATTGTTAAATGGCAAGGAAAAACACTTTTCATTCACATCCCCTCAAATCATTTTAATATACAAACAACCGAAGCCTACGTGAATTTTGCTGAACACGGAATTTTTTTGCTAAAAAAAGAGTAAGCTACCATAAAAATATACATAGAAATAGCTAGCCATTTCCGCCCTAAAAACAAAGACCACCTAGTCTCCTAGGTGGTCCTTTCTTATTCAAAACCTGGCGGTGTCCTACTCTCACATGGGAAATTCCCACACTACCATCGGCGTTACAGCGTTTCACTTCTAAGTTCGGCATGGATTTAGGTGGGTCCACTGCACTTTCGCCGCCAAGATAATTCTTTAAATTCTTTACATTCTTTATCTTTTCTATTCGTTCTTTACTTCTTTAACAAAAACAAGCCAAAACCCTTGAGCGTTGTATAGTTAAGCCTCTCGGGCAATTAGTACTGGTTAGCTCAACGGCTCACACCGCTTACACACCCAGCCTATCTACGTCGTCGTCTCCAACAACCCTTACTGACTTTAAGTCAGGGAGAACTCATCTTGAGGCAAGTTTCGTGCTTAGATGCTTTCAGCACTTATCTCTTCCGCATTTAGCTACCCAGCAGTGCCTCTGGCGAGACAACTGGTACACCAGTGATGCGTCCACTCCGGTCCTCTCGTACTAGGAGCAGCCCCTCTCAATTCTCCAACGCCCACGGCAGATAGGGACCGAACTGTCTCACGACGTTCTAAACCCAGCTCGCGTACCACTTTAAATGGCGAACAGCCATACCCTTGGGACCTACTTCAGCCCCAGGATGTGATGAGCCGACATCGAGGTGCCAAACACCGCCGTCGATATGAACTCTTGGGCGGTATCAGCCTGTTATCCCCGGAGTACCTTTTATCCGTTGAGCGATGGCCCTTCCATTCAGAACCACCGGATCACTATGACCTGCTTTCGCACCTGCTCGACTTGTCTGTCTCGCAGTTAAGCTTGCTTATACCATTGCACTAACCTGACGATGTCCGACCGTCATTAGCAAACCTTCGTGCTCCTCCGTTACTCTTTGGGAGGAGACCGCCCCAGTCAAACTACCCACCAGACACTGTCCGAGTACCCGTTTCAGGCACTTCGTTAGAACATCAAACGTTAAAGGGTGGTATTTCAACAACGACTCCACGATAACTGGCGTTACCGCTTCACAGTCTCCCACCTATCCTACACATCAAAATTCAAGGTTCAGTGTCAAGCTATAGTAAAGGTTCACGGGGTCTTTCCGTCTAGCCGCGGGTACACCGCATCTTCACGGCGATTTCAATTTCACTGAGTCTCGGGTGGAGACAGCCTGGCCATCATTATGCCATTCGTGCAGGTCGGAACTTACCCGACAAGGAATTTCGCTACCTTAGGACCGTTATAGTTACGGCCGCCGTTTACTGGGGCTTCGATCTGGAGCTTCTCTTTCGATTACACCATCAATTAACCTTCCAGCACCGGGCAGGCATCACACCCTATACGTCCACTTTCGTGTTTGCAGAGTGCTGTGTTTTTAATAAACAGTTGCAGCCAGCTGGTATCTTCGACCGGTTCAACCTTCGTGAGCAAGTCACTACAATCTACGCCGGCGCACCTTCTCCCGAAGTTACGGTGCTATTTTGCCTAGTTCCTTCACCCGAGTTCTCTCAAGCACCTGAGTATTCTCTACCTGACCACCTGTGTCGGTTTTCAGTACGGTTTAGTAAAGCCTGAAGCTTAGTGGCTTTTCCTGGAAGTGTGGTATCAGTTACTTCAGCACCTTAGTGCCTCGTCATCATCTCTCAGTGTTAACGGTGAGCCGGATTTGCCTAACTCACCCACCTACCAACTTAAACGACCATTTCCAACAGGTCGATAACCTAACCTTCTCCGTCCCCACATCGCAACTTTACCAAGTACGGGAATATTAACCCGTTTCCCATCGACTACGCTTTTCAGCCTCGCCTTAGGGGCCGACTCACCCTGCCCCGATTAACGTTGGACAGGAACCCTTGGTCTTCCGGCGAACGGGTTTTTCACCCGTTTTATCGTTACTTATGTCAGCATTCGCACTTGTGATACGTCCAGCAATCCTCTCGAACCACCTTCTTCCGCTTACACAACGCTCCCCTACCCAACAGACGTATCACTAATATCCCTCTTCGATTCTTTGCCATTACACTCAACGTGTTTTTCGCTTTACCCACTTGCTTCGCAAGTGGTTAATCGTTAAGGCGTATTAGTGATACGCCTGATGCCGCAGCTTCGGTACTATATTTTAGCCCCGTTACATCTTCCGTGCAGGCCGACTCGACTAGTGAGCTATTACGCTTTCTTTAAATGGTGGCTGCTTCTAAGCCAACATCCTAGCTGTCTAAGCCTTCCCACTTCGTTTCCCACTTAATATAGATTTTGGGACCTTAGCTGGCGGTCTGGGTTGTTTCCCTCTCCACGACGGACGTTAGCACCCGCCGTGTGTCTCCTGTGCATTACTCTTTGGTATTCGGAGTTTGCATCGGTTTGGTAACCCAGGATGGGCCCCTAGCCGAAACAGTGCTCTACCCCCAAAGGTATTCACACAAGGCTCTACCTAAATAGATTTCGGGGAGAACCAGCTATCTCCCGGTTTGATTGGCCTTTCACCCCCAGCCACAAGTCATCCGCTAATTTTTCAACATTAGTCGGTTCGGTCCTCCAGTTAGTGTTACCCAACCTTCAACCTGCCCATGGCTAGATCACCGGGTTTCGGGTCTATACCTTGCAACTCAACGCCCAGTTAAGACTCGGTTTCCCTTCGGCTCCCTTATTCAGTTAACCTCGCTACAAAATATAAGTCGCTGACCCATTATACAAAAGGTACGCAGTCACCCTTGCGGGCTCCCACTGCTTGTACGTACAGGGTTTCAGGTTCTATTTCACTCCCCTCACCGGGGTTCTTTTCGCCTTTCCTTCACAGTACTGGTTCACTATCGGTCAATCAGGAGTATTTAGCCTTGGAGGATGGTCCCCCCATCTTCAGACAGGATTCCTCGTGTCCCGCCCTACTTCTCGTAAGCTTAGTACCACAGCCTGGATTTTAAGTACGGGGCTATCACCCTGTGTCGCTTGCCTTCCCAGACAATTCCTCTATCTCTGCTGCTATTACTTACTGGCTCCTCCGCTTTCGCTCGCCGCTACTCACAGAATCTCGGTTGATTTCTTTTCCTCGGGGTACTTAGATGTTTCAGTTCTCCCGGTTCGCCTTACGAGGCTATTTTATTCACCTCGCAATGATAGGCTCTTCGCCTATCGGGTTTCCCCATTCGGACATCGTGGGTTAAACGCTTCTTATCAACTCACCCACGCTTTTCGCAGATTAGCACGTCCTTCTTCGCCTCTGATTGCCAAGGCATCCGCCCTGTACGCTTTCTCACTTAACTATACAACCTCAAGGATTTTTCCCCGAAGTTGTTCTCTCGTTGAGAACGCTTACTTGCTTTTGTTCAAGTAAGTCTTTTTACTCAGACTTTTTCAATTTAATCAGAAAGCAGTTCTATTACTCTCACCACTCCCTCATTAGCTTGAAAGTCTCTTCAGTTTTCAGCTTGTTTTTACATTGTTAAAGAGCAAATCGCGAAAAATTCGCTTTCTATGGCGTCCCCTAGGGGATTCGAACCCCTGTTACCGCCGTGAAAGGGCGATGTCCTAGGCCTCTAGACGAAGGGGACAACATAGAAAGCGTCTCTCTGCTTTATTAACGTGCGGTGTGATTTTAAGCCATTTTCTCATATCGCTAGTTTCTTCAACACCATCACTATTCCTTTCTTTGCTTCTTATTGTCTAACAACCATCACGACAATCTGTGTGAGCACTCATCTATTCTATTTGGTAAGGAGGTGATCCAACCGCAGGTTCCCCTACGGTTACCTTGTTACGACTTCACCCCAGTCATGAATCATACCGTGGTAAACGCCCTCCCGAAGGTTAAGCTATCTACTTCTGGTACAACCCACTCCCATGGTGTGACGGGCGGTGTGTACAAGGCCCGGGAACGTATTCACCGCAACATTCTGATTTGCGATTACTAGCGATTCCGACTTCATGGAGTCGAGTTGCAGACTCCAATCCGGACTTAGATGCACTTTCTGAGATTCGCTCCCCCTCGCAGGCTCGCTTCCCTCTGTATGCACCATTGTAGCACGTGTGTAGCCCTACTCGTAAGGGCCATGATGACTTGACGTCATCCCCACCTTCCTCCAGTTTATCACTGGCAGTCTCCTTTGAGTTCCCACCCGAAGTGCTGGCAACAAAGGATAAGGGTTGCGCTCGTTGCGGGACTTAACCCAACATTTCACAACACGAGCTGACGACAGCCATGCAGCACCTGTCTCTAAGCTCCCGAAGGCACTCCCGTATCTCTACAGGATTCTTAGGATGTCAAGAGTAGGTAAGGTTCTTCGCGTTGCATCGAATTAAACCACATGCTCCACCGCTTGTGCGGGCCCCCGTCAATTCATTTGAGTTTTAACCTTGCGGCCGTACTCCCCAGGCGGTCGATTTATCACGTTAGCTACGGGCACCAAGCCTAAAGCCCAATCCCCAAATCGACAGCGTTTACAGCGTGGACTACCAGGGTATCTAATCCTGTTTGCTCCCCACGCTTTCGCACATGAGCGTCAGTAGCTTCCCAAGGGGCTGCCTTCGCCTTCGGTATTCCTCCACATCTCTACGCATTTCACCGCTACACGTGGAATTCTACCCCTCCCTAAAGTACTCTAGTAAACCAGTCTGAAATGCAATTCCTAAGTTAAGCTCGGGGATTTCACATCTCACTTAATTTACCGCCTGCGTGCCCTTTAAGCCCAGTTATTCCGATTAACGCTCGCACCCTCCGTATTACCGCGGCTGCTGGCACGGAGTTAGCCGGTGCTTCTTCTGTGGCTAACGTCAAATCAGTGTGCTATTAACACACCAACCTTCCTCACCACCGAAAGAACTTTACAACCCGAAGGCCTTCTTCATTCACGCGGCATGGCTGCGTCAGGGTTCCCCCCATTGCGCAATATTCCCCACTGCTGCCTCCCGTAGGAGTCTGGGCCGTGTCTCAGTCCCAGTGTGGCTGGCCATCCTCTCAGACCAGCTAGAGATCGCAGGCTTGGTGAGCCTTCACCTCACCAACTACCTAATCCCACTTGGGCTCATCTTATGGCAGGTGGCAAAAAGTCCCACCCTTTAATCTTCCGATTCTATGCGGTATTAGCCATCGTTTCCAATGGTTATCCCCCTCCATAAGCCAGATTCCCAAGCATTACTCACCCGTCCGCCACTCGTCAGCATTGAAAGCAAGCTTTCAACCCGTTACCGTTCGACTTGCATGTGTTAAGCCTGCCGCCAGCGTTCAATCTGAGCCATGATCAAACTCTTCAGTTTAATCTTTCTCAATTCGTACACTAACAAAGCTCTGTGATTTCATTTAAAATCACGATGAATTTCAGTTACGCACTCATTGTTTATAAATCTTTAATTTTTTCAGAATTCAACAAGTGCCCACACAGATTGTCTGATTGATTGTTAAAGAGCAAAAAAGAACGACGCGAGGTGTACTTTCAAACTGTTTACAACGTCGCGTCGTTGTGTGCGGCGTATTATAGGGATTTTTGAAATCGATGCAAGTCTTTTTTTGCAAAATTTTTTCATTTTTTTGTTGTTTGGTTATTCTCTCAACGTCCTGAGGGTTTATCATCCAATTTTTGCTGAAGAAATGTAAAGTGCGGTCTAAATTTGGGGGGGTTTTTGTACCGCACTTTGTTTCTTTATTTTTCCATTGATAAGATTTTTAATTCGCTAAACACAAATTGTTCAAACACATTAAGTAGCAAATGTTGTTCTTGCGTGCAATAAACCTTATTCAGTTTTGTGCTTTGCCCTGTTACTTCGCCCAAAAGATCTTTTACTCGCTTTGCTATCGCTTTGCTAGGATCAAGAAAATATTTCACTTGAGGCAAACTTGCCATTAGCTCTGATTTCAGGAAAGGAAAATGGGTACACCCCAAAATAACCGTATCCAATGCCAGATCTTCTCGCCAATCTTTGATTTCTAACAAAAGCCGAATGGGATCAACGGGCTTACCTTGCAATTTTTCCTCTGCCATTTTGACTAATTCGGTACTGCCCAGTTTGCTTACTCGGCATTCACTCGCATAATCTTGAATTAACTTGTCCACATAAGGACGTTTCACTGTGCCTTTCGTGGCAAGCAACCCGATGACTCCGCTTTCAGTTTTTTGTGCAGCGGGTTTAATAGCAGGAACTGTTCCCACAATCGGGCAGGTAAAAGCCTCACGCAATGCGGGCAACACGACCGTGCTTGCGGTGTTGCAAGCGATAACGATGAGATCCAGCGGGTAATCCTGTTCAATTTTTTTACAGATCGCAACACAGCGTTC
This sequence comes from Avibacterium paragallinarum, assembly GCF_900450705.1. Taxonomy (GTDB): domain Bacteria; phylum Pseudomonadota; class Gammaproteobacteria; order Enterobacterales; family Pasteurellaceae; genus Avibacterium; species Avibacterium paragallinarum. Next base: position 1,443,628 of record NZ_UGHK01000002.1, on the reverse strand, counting down.
AATGATGGCTTGCTCTTCTTTTTCAGAATAAGGAAAAAATGCGTTATCGAGGCAATAAAGATAGTGGCAATTTGGTAGCAGCGTTTTCACTTCGCGATAGACACTTAAACCGCCGATGCCCGAGTCAAAAAAAAGAATGGTTGGTGAATTTATCATTAATTATTGAAAATCAAATTGATGTTGCGGCGATCTTATACCTTCGCTCGCTATATCTCAAGCAAAAGGCTCGCGTTACGCATTGGAATAAATGGTTTTCTCATCAAGCCAACGCTGAATTAAAGCTTCAGAAAGTTGGGGATATTTCACGATCATTTCTCTGGCATAATGTTGTACAGTTGGGATCATTTTACGATCACGCATTAAATTCGCCACTTTAAATTCGGCAACGCCCGTTTGTTTTGTGCCTAACACTTCCCCCGGCCCACGAATTTCCAGATCTTTTTCCGAAATATAGAAGCCGTCTTGGCTTTCACGCAATACTTGCAAGCGTTTTTTCGACACCTTACCAAGCGGAGGCTTATACATTAAAACACAGAAAGATGCCGTACTTCCGCGCCCAACTCGACCACGCAACTGGTGAAGTTGAGATAGCCCAAGGCGTTCGGCATTTTCAATAATCATCAAGCTGGCATTCGGCACATCTACACCCACTTCAATCACGGTGGTTGCTACCAACACATCTAACTCGGCGGCTTTGAAACTTGCCATAATTGCTTGTTTTTCTGTCGCTTTCATACGCCCGTGTACTAATCCGATGCGTAAGTTTGGAAGTGCTTTACTGAGATCTTCCCATATCGCCTCCGCCGCTTGTGCCTCCAAGACCTCGCTTTCGTCAATTAAAGTACACACCCAATAGGCTTGGCGTTTTTCATTCATACAGGCGTGATACACACGGTTTACAATTTCTCCGCGGCGTTCTTCGGACACCGCAACGGTGGTAATCGGCGTTCTGCCTGGTGGTAATTCATCAATAATTGAGGTGTCTAAATCAGCGTAGACCGTCATGGCTAAAGTGCGAGGAATGGGCGTTGCGGTCATAATCAGCTGATGTGGATAATTTCCTGATTTTTCGCCTTTTTCCCGCAGCATTAGCCGCTGATGAACGCCAAAGCGATGTTGTTCATCAATGATCACCAATGCTAAATCGTGAAATTCCACATCTTGCTGAAATAGAGCGTGCGTGCCGACAATCATTTGCACTTCACCCGCTTTCATTTGTTCAAGTACCGCTTGGCGAGCCTTGCCTTTCACTTTTCCTGCCAGCCAACCGACTTTGATGCTCAAAGGCCCAAACCAATTTTGGAAATTGGCAAAATGCTGTTCTGCCAAAATTTCTGTTGGTGCCATTAATGCCACCTGCTTTTGATTATCAATCGCCACCAAGGCAGCCAACGCGGCAACAAGGGTTTTTCCTGAGCCAACATCGCCCTGCACTAATCGCATCATTGGATAAGGCTTTTGCAAATCCCGCTCAATATGCTGCGCCACTCGGCGTTGTGCATTGGTGGGGCTGAAGGGTAAACACTGTAAAAAGCGTGATTTGAGATCCGTTTGATATTGCAAGGGCAGTACAAAAAACTGCTGAATATTTGACCGCACTTTTTGCATCGCCAAATTATGTGCTAATAACTCTTCAAAAATTAACCGCACTTGTGCGGGGTGTTGCCCTTTTTCCAACATTTCCAACGACACATCTGGCGGTGGACGATGTAGAAAACGGATCGCCTCTTTCAAACTGTATGGATAAGGATTAAATTCATCAGGCAAAATTTCGGGCAACTGCACTTTATCTAACAGTGCCAAGGCTTGATCGGTGAGCTTCCGCAAGGAATTTTGTTTTAGCCCCTCCGTTGTGGGATAAATCGGGGTGAGGGTTTCCGCCATTATCAAGGGAGTATCATCACGCAGAATTTGATATTCGGGGTGATGAATTTCTGCCATAAAGCGACCTCGTTTAATCTCGCCAAAGGCTTTCACTTTCGTTCCCACTTGAAAGCTGTTTCGCATTGCGGCATTGAAATTGAAAAAACGTAAGGTCAGCTTCGATGTACCATCAGACACCACGACCGTTAAAATCGGACGGCGACCAAATTGCACTTCGCAGAGCTGCACAACAGCACTAATGGTGGCATATTGTTCGGGGCGAAGATCGATAATGGGTGTAATTCTTGTGCGATCTTCATAACGGCTTGGTAAATGGAAAAGCAGATCTTGCAGATTATTAATCCCAATACGGCTGAGTTTCGCTGAAATCGCTGTTCCCACGCCCGATAATGTCGTGAGGGGAACTGCACCTAAAACGTCCATAGCCATTATCGGTTGCCACTATCGGTTAATGTTACGCTCAATACTGACAAAACCGGGAATGGTTTTAATTTTACGCATAATTCGCCCTAAATGATGGGTGTCTTTTGCCGTGAGCAAAACCACAATTTGATATAAACGCCCGTCTTGCTCTTCTGTCCAAATGCTATGAATATTGCTATCCATTGCGGAAATATTGGCTGTGAGATTTGGCAACGTTCCTTGCTGGTTGATCATTTCGATCCGCAATTCCGTTTCAAATTCCACTTTATTATCACTTTGCTCCCAAGTTACTGGCGTGTAATGTTCTGGGCTGTCTTTGCGATTGCGTAAATTTGAACAAGATTCGTGATGCACCACTAAGCCTTTTCCTGTGCTAGCATAAGCCACAATGGGATCCCCCGGGATCGGGTGGCAACATTGTGCAAAGGTGGTGAGCAGCCCCTCGTTCGCATTAATAGCAAACAAGGTTTTGTTATTACTGCGATCGCCATCAGTGTCAATTTCAATGCTTTCACCCAATAAGCGATATGCCACCACCGCACTCATTTGATTGCCAAGCCCGATTTCCGCGAGCAAATCTTCAAAGGTATTGAGTTTTAGCTCATTCAATAAATCGGTAATGCGTTGCGGGGCAATGTCCGCTAAATTATGCGGTAATAATGCGTTAATAAGCTGGCGTTTCCCCAACAAAATCGCCGTATCTGAACGCAAGCTTTTCAACGCGTGGCGAATATTTGTGCGTGCTTTCGCGGTTACCACAAAATTCAACCAGCCCACATCAGGCTGTGCTGTCGGTGCGGTGATAATTTCAATGGTTTGTCCTGACTGCAACGGCTGAGAAAGCGGATAAGGCTTGCGATCCACATTCGCAGCAACGCAAGCACTGCCAATATCAGAATGCACGGCATAGGCGAAATCCACAGGCGTTGCCCCCACTGGGAGTTCAACAATGCGTCCTTTTGGCGTGAAAACATAAATTTCTTTCGGAAAAAATTCTGATTTGACACTTTCAATAAATTCAAAGGAATTGCCCGCACTTTGTTGAAGCTCAATCAAACTTTGTAGCCAACGCTGAGCACGAATTTGTGCGGTGGTGCTGTCATTTTTGCCACCTTGTTTATATGCCCAATGTGCCGCAACCCCCATTTCTGCCATTTGATCCATTTCTTCCGTACGGATTTGCACTTCCACCGGCACGCCATGAGGCCCAATCATAGAGGTATGCAACGACTGATAACCATTGGCTTTCGGTACGGCGATATAATCTTTAACTCGCCCTGGACGCGGTTTATATAAATTGTGCATTTGCCCAAGTACACGATAGCACGTATCCACCTCTTTCACCACCGTGCGGAATGCGTAAATATCCATAATCGAATGGAATTGCTGATCTTTCAACCGCATTTTCTGATAAATGGCATAGAGATGCTTTTCTCGTCCAAACACACGGGCTTCAATGCCGATGTCATTTAAACGCCCTTTGATCTCCGCCGCAATGCGTTCGATCATATCTTTTCGATTTCCGCGTGCGATTTGGATCACTTTTTGCAACACCGCATAACGCTGTGGGTGCATTGCTTCAAAGCCAAGATCTTCCAATTCATTTTTGATATGTTCGATCCCTAAACGATGGGCTAATGGGGCATAAATTTCAAGGGTTTCTTTCGCGATACGGCGGCGTTTATCGGGACGCAACGCCCCGAGGGTTCGCATATTATGGGTGCGGTCAGCCAATTTGATTAGCACAACGCGAATGTCTTTCGTCATCGCGAGGATCATTTTGCGGAAGTTTTCTACCTGTGCCTCTTGGCGGGTGCGGAATTTTAGCTTATCTAGTTTAGAAACGCCCTCTACGATCTCCGCCACACTTGCACCAAATTCCTGTTTTAATTGCTCTTCGGTGTAAGGGGTATCCTCAATCACATCGTGCAACAAGGCAGCCATTACCGCTTCGTGATCCAATCGCATTTCCGCAATAATGGACGCAACGGCAACGGGGTGCGTGATGTAAGGTTCCCCGCTTGAGCGAGATTGCCCTTCGTGAGCATCTCTTGCGATGACAAAAGCACGTCTGACTAATTCAATTTGCTCAGGCGGTAAATAGCCTTGGATTATGCGTTCTAAACGTTCAAATAAGTACAAGGGACACCTAACTTTTCTTCAACTTTTATGGCTACTGATAAAAATGAAACAAAAAATGACCGCACTTTGACATTAAGAGGATAATAACGACACGGCGTGATGCTGTTGCATTTCTTGCTCTAGCATATCTTGACGTTCGTGTGCGTTCATAATCTCGTTGTTGATTAAGCCTTTTTCGATTTCACGCAATGCGATAACCGTTGGCTTGTCATTATCTTCTGGGACTAAAGGTTCACGCAAATGTAATTGCAACTCTCTTGCACGGCGAGCCGCGGTTAAAATTAAATCAAAACGGTTACCAATTTGCTCTACCGCATCTTGCACTGTTACATGAGCCATAAATTTACTCCAGTTAATTAAACATTATTCTTGAATATAAGGGGATTAATGATACTAAAATGTCAATTATTTTGCCAGTAATTGATGAATTAAAGCGAGATTTTGCGATTGCTGATAACGCGTGGTTAGGCATTCGGCACGCAAAATATGTTGCAGATCGGCGATCGCTTGCTCAAAGTCATCATTGATAATCACATAATCATATTTATCATAATGGGACATTTCACTGGTGGCTTTTGCCATTCTATCGGCGATCACCTCCGCACTATCTTGCCCACGCCCCACTAAACGGCGTTCCAATTCCTCGACAGAGGGCGGCAAAATAAAAATGCTTTTCACCGTCGGCACTTTACGGCGAATTTGCTGAGCCCCTTGCCAATCAATATCCAAAAACACGTCAATGCCTTGTGCGAGGCTTTTTTCAATGGTCGGTAACGATGTGCCATAATAATTACCGCCAAACACTTTGGCATATTCTAAAAAGGCTTCCTGCTCGATCAAACGCTCAAATTCGTCCACGCTAACGAAATGATAATGCACGCCGTCCACCTCCCCAGGACGTGGCGAACGTGTGGTATGTGATACCGACACTTTCATTTCTCGCCCTGTATTTTTTTCTAACAACGCCGCAATCAGCGAAGATTTGCCCGCTCCACTCGGGGCCGAAATGATATAGAGATTACCTTGGCTCATACGTTATCCTTCTTCTTTCAACTTAATAAGGACAATTATGCCGACAAATCCGCAAAAAATCATTAATAAAGTGCGGTGTTTGATCTGCACCCCAAAAGTTGGACTAAATAACCAACTGATTAAGGTGCAGATTTTTTATGACTAAATATACTCAACGTTTCAAACAACAAGTGCTCGACTTTTATCATCAAAATGGAAAAAACCGTTCGCTTACTCGCCAGTATTTTCAGCTTCCCCAAAGCACGTTAGCACGTTGGATTGCGAAATTTAATCATAATGGAATCAATGGATTAGCTGTGTTAGGTAAAAAACGATGTTATTCTGTTGAGTTTAAATTAAAGGTTATTCAAGCTATCAAAAAAGGCCAGTGCTCCGCTGAAGCCGCCTGCTTTCGCTTTGATATCCCCAGTTCAGGGATAATTAGTCAATGGTTGCAACGCTTTGAAAAACAAGGTATAGATGGGTTATTACTCAAACCTAAAGGTCGTCCAAGTATGAAACTCAACTCACCTAAAATGCCACCAACGCCCAAAACAGAAGAAGAACGCTTGCGTTACCGAATTTTGGAATTAGAAGCGGAGAATGCAATGCTAAAAAAGTTGCAGGAACTCAACCAACAAAAAATGCAGAAAAAGCCGTCATCGTAAATGCCTTACGCTCGCGTTTCCCGTTGGAATTGTTACTCAGGCTAATCGGATTGGCACGCAGTTCGTTCTTTTATCATCTCAAGCCAAAGTCGGATAAAAATGTAGCGATTTCACAGAAAATAGAGGAAATTTATCGCAAAAATGACGAAAATTATGGTTATCGTCGAATTACCTTGGAATTAAGGAAATACTTGATTATCAACCACAAAAGGGGGCAAGCGATAATGCAACGTTTGGGGTTAAAAGGAAAAAGTAAGCAGAAAAAATATCGTTCTTACCAAGGCAAAGTGGGACACATTGCCGATAATCTGTTGCAACGGGATTTTACGGCAACGATGCCGAATGAGAAGTGGGTAACGGATATCACCGAGTTCAAATGTGCGGAAGGCAAAGTGTATTTATCGCCGATTAAAGACTTGTTTAATAACGAAATTATTGCTTATGATGTGGCGAGAAGTCCGAATTTTGAGCAGATAACTAGAATGTTGACCCAGGCGGTGAACCGATTAGCGGGGGAAAAACCGATACTGCATTCCGACCAAGGATGGCAGTATCAAATGATGGGTTATCGGGAGATATTGAAAAAACACGGTATTACGCAAAGTATGTCGAGAAAAGGCAATTGCCTTGATAATGGTGCGATGGAAAGCTTTTTCGGGCGATTGAAGACGGAATGTTACTTTGGCAAGCGGTTTGAAACCTTTGAACAGCTTGAAAAAGTGATTCACGAGTACATTCATTACTACGACAATGAGCGTATTCAAGTGAAGCTCAAAGGACTAAGCCCTGTGGAATACAGAACTCAGTCCTTGAATGAAATTAGAATATAGTCTAACTTTTTGGGGGCAGATCATTTTTTGAGGCAGTTTTTTAGCCTACAAAAACCCCCAATTCTCAAGGCAATAGAAGCCCCAAAGTTTGATGTAGATCACAAAATGTTTTGCTGTTTTCGCACGAGTTAGTTTCATCCAGTAAAAAAAGCGTGCTATAATCCCGCCGACGATAAATAGAAATGATTTCTATGACACGTAACCGTTTTGTTTAACTTAAATTATAGGTGAAAAACTTATGGCAATTAAAATTGGTATCAATGGTTTCGGCCGTATCGGTCGTATCGTATTCCGTGCAGCACAACAACGTGATGACATCGAAGTAGTAGGCATCAACGATTTAATCGATGTTGAATATATGGCATATATGTTGAAATATGATTCAACTCACGGCTGTTTCGATGGCACTGTTGAAGTGAAAGACGGTCATTTAGTGGTGAACGGTAAAACAATCCGTGTAACTTCTGAGCGTGATCCTGCAAACCTTAAATGGAATGAAATCGGTGTTGATATCGCTGTTGAAGCAACTGGTATCTTCTTAACAGATGAAACTGCTCGCAAACACATTGAAGCTGGTGCAAAAAAAGTTGTTTTAACTGGTCCTTCTAAAGATGCGACTCCAATGTTCGTAAACGGCGTAAACTTTGATACTTATGCAGGTCAAGACATCGTTTCAAACGCATCTTGTACAACAAACTGTTTAGCACCATTAGCAAAAGTAATTAACGACAAATGGGGTATCAAAGACGGTTTAATGACAACTGTTCACGCAACAACTGCAACGCAAAAAACCGTTGATGGCCCATCAGCAAAAGACTGGCGTGGTGGTCGCGGTGCGGCACAAAACATTATCCCATCTTCAACAGGTGCAGCAAAAGCAGTAGGTAAAGTAATCCCTGCATTAAACGGTAAATTAACAGGTATGGCGTTCCGTGTTCCTACACCAAACGTTTCTGTAGTTGATTTAACTGTAAATCTTGAAAAACCAGCAACTTATGATGAAATCTGTGCAGAAATCAAACGTGCCTCTGAAAACGAAATGAAAGGCGTTTTAGGCTATACTGAAGATGCCGTAGTATCAACAGACTTCAACGGTTGTGCATTTACTTCTGTATTTGATAAAGAAGCTGGTATCGCATTAACTGATACTTTCGTTAAATTGGTTTCTTGGTACGATAACGAAACAGGTTATTCAAACAAAGTATTAGATTTAGTAGCACACATTCACAACTACAAAGGCTAAGAAAAACCTTTTTAAAATTAAACCGCACTTTTAAAGTGCGGTTTTTTATTTCTTGAATTTTTACTCGTCTTATAAAATACAAAATAAAACAAAGCAACAAGCCAAAGTCTGTATAAATAATATGGGGCTGTCCTAGATAACTAGACTAAACTCCCTTTAACCAATTGTTTTAAAATAGAAATTTGACTTTTTATGTTGCTGTAATTAAAACGCCATTCACATTCCTTTAAATAAAGCTCAAAATGCGCTTTTGGGATACCATTAAATTTTCGTAAATGGCGTTTTGCTTGGCTCCAAAAATTCTCAATTCCGTTAATGTGGTTATGATTTTCAGCAAAATGTGTGCTGTGATTGATACGAAAATGACTAAATTCACTCACATCAAGCACGTCATAACTACGATAATTATCGGTGTAAACAATACTATCAGGCTTTACCTGCTCCCGAATAATGGGTAACAAGGTGGCAGATTGCGTATTTGGAACCGCAACGGTATAAACCTTGCCATTGCGCTTGAGAAGCCCGAATACCGCAATTTTCCCTGCCGCACCACGACCACGTTTGCCTTTGCGAGCACCGCCAAAATAACTTTCATCGGCTTCAATTTCACCTTCAAACATCTCTAAGTGAAGGCTGTTTTGATAGATGAGTTGGCATAAACGATGAAAGTAATATGCGGCAGTCGTTTTGTTTACATTGACTAACTCTGCTGCTGTCCTTGCAGTAACACCTGCAACAAATAGCTCAATGAGTTTATTTTGTTTGTGCTGACTTAGACGACTTTTTCTCATTGGTTCATTCTAACCTAAATAGATTTTTTAGTTGTTATCTAGGACAGCCCCAATAATATAGCAAAATGGTATGATTCAGTATTATTTTAAAATAACGCTGTTCAAAAAGACCTAACAATAGGTTAGGTCTTTTTTATGAAGAAAATAAATTAAAGAATATCCAACAATTCCACTTCAAACACTAATGTGCTAAATGGTGGGATTGATGCACCAGCACCGCGTTCGCCGTAGGCGAGGTTATGAGGAATGGTGAGTTTCCATTTTGAGCCAACTGGCATCATTGAAAGGGCTTCAACCCAACCTGGGATTACGCCACTTACTGGGAATTCCGCTGGCTGACCGCGTTGCACGGAGCTGTCGAATACCGTGCCGTCTGGCAATGTTCCTGTGTAGTGAACGTGTACTTGATCTTGTTTGCTTGGAATTTTGCCGTTACCTTCCACTAGCACTTCATATTGCAAGCCCGAATCGGTAACTTTTACGCCGTCTTTTTTTGCGTTCTCGGCTAAATAGGCTTTGCCTGCTTCCTCAATCTGCTTAAATTGAGCTTTAGCGGCTTCGGCAGCCTCTTGTTGAAGTTGTTGTAATGCTTGGCTGACTTCGTTGAAATCAATCGCAGGCGGGTTTTGATTTAATGCGTCAAAAATCCCTTTCGCAACCGCTTCTGCTTTAACGGCTAATTTGCTTTCGACTAATTGCTGACCGATTTGTAAACCGATACCATAGCCACCTTTAGCAGAAACATCATCTAAAGACACTTGATTAAAAAATTGTTCTGACATTGTTTTTTCCTTTTATTGAATAAATAAATTTTATCGCGACGATGTTGGAGTTAAGCCATTAGTGCTTTTTATAGCCCAACACTTCTCCCATATGCACAGGCACATCAACGGCTAACTGTTCCGCGAGGGTGATTTTATCCGCTTGGAATAAGTTAATCACCGTTGAGCCAAGTTGAAACGCGCCCATTTCTTGCCCTTTGGCTAATTTCACCGCGTTATCGCCCTCGTACGTCCACACTTTTACTTCATTGGCTCGTGGTGGATTAATCACCCCCGCCCATTGTGTACTAATGCTCGCTGTGATGGTTGCCCCCACTAAAATTTGTACCATTTGTCCAAATTCGGTATCAAACACACAAATCACGCGTTCATTGCGAGCAAATAAATTGGGAATATGCTCCGCTAAGAACGGGTTCACGGAAAAAAGCACGCCCGGCACATAAATCATTTTGCGTAATGTGCCATCGCAAGGCATATGTACACGGTGATAGTCGCGTGGTGAAAGGTAAGTGGTGGCGAACTCACCATTTTTAAAGGCCTCAACTAATTCTTCGTCATTAGCAAGCAAATCAGCGAGGCTAAAATCCTGTCCTTTAGCTTGTAACAAACGATCATTATCAATATGCCCTAACTGGCTGATGCAACCATCAGCAGGCAAGCAAAGTGCGGTCGGATTTTCATCGATTTTTCTTGCACCGTCCGCTAATGGGCGGATAAAAAATTCATTAAAGGTGGCATAATCGTTAAAATTAGGTTTTGCCGCCTCTTGCATATTCACTTGGTATTTTTTGGCAAATAATTTGATAACAAAATGGGTTACCACGCCCCAACTCTGCTTTGCAAACCAACCTGCCAGCTGGGTTAAATAAAGTTGCGGCATTACATATTGAAAGGCCACTTTTACACGTTGCCAATACGTTAAAGGCATTTGCGTTTTTAATGTCATAAGGTTTTCCTTTGTTAAAATGGAAGGGCGATTATATCAACTTATCCTACTTGTGCAACGATATGCGGATTTTGCCTTGATTTATCAAAAGAATGGGGGTAGTGTTCGTTTTCAATTAGAAAGGCGTAGGGCGACCTATGTATTTGCCCGTAAAGCGGATAATGATATACGGACGGACACACTGGTTCGTCCCTACGATAAAATGATAGGTATAGCAACTGTATTCCGCTAAAAAGCAAAAATACAAATTCGTTAATTAAAGTGCGTGAGCGTCCCATTGCGAGTCATCGCGGACAATCGCATTTAAAATGGTGAGAAGCTTACGCATACAGGCGTTAATCGCCACTTTGAACGCCTTACCATTAGCACGTAAGCGTTCGTAAAATTGTTTGAGTTTAGGCTCAAAACGCACACAAACAAATGTTGCCATATACAGTGCATTTCGTACGGCTTTGCGACCACCTGAACAGCGGCTTTTCCATTTGGTGTTGCCACTTTCTTTAGGATGGGGTGCAACACCAACAAGTGAAGCGATTTGTTTATGTGTGTATTGACCTAACTCAGGCAACATTGACATCAAAACGGCTATTGTTTGTGTACCCAACCCTTTGATGTCTTTAAACTTTTTTATTGTATCGTCAAAATGTTTGAGATGCTGTTCGATTTCCCTATCCAGCTCATCAATACGCAGGCTGAGATAGTCGATATGCTGTTCAACACTGAATACTTGTGTGGAATGAACTTGTTCAAGGCGGTTTTTCTCCGCAAAACGCATTTCAACAAGCTGATTACGGCGTGAAACAAGGGCTTCAAGCTGTTCCTGCTCGGGAGTGGGTGGTATGTAAAGCTGCTGTGCTACATTATCACGCATTGCGAGCATTTGGGCGTAAAAAGCCAACATTTTGGCGTCTTTATTGTCGGTTTTTGCTAGTGACTGCGACATCGCAAACTGATTGGTTTGTCGCGGGTTGGCAATCACCACACGAAAGCCTGTGCGGTGGAGTGCTTTAGCTAATGGGAGTTCAAGCCTACCGGTGCTTTCAAGGACAATTAAGTCCACACTGAAACGACGTAAATACTCAATGGTATGTGCAATCCCTTTCGGGTTGTTGGTTTCGGTTTTTGTTCGTTTTTGGGTAGAAAGCCCAATGACGAAATGACGTTTAGCAACATCAATACCACAATAAGTTTGTTCATTCATCATTAACCTGCCTTGCATTCGGGTTTAAGTCTGGCAACTGTTCGGTTTTTTGGTGAAATGTTATCTGCTCTCATTGCTACAACTCGGTTTGTTGCCTGGGGCGGACGCGAGATGCAGATAACGGGGTTTTGTTGCTATTTTATATTAATTTTAATATACAAGGGGTGCACCTATGTGTGCACCCAAAAAATTAATGATTATTACGGACGGACACGTAGGTCCGTCCCTACAAAAAATGATATGAGATGCGGGCGAATACATCGTTCTCCCTAAAGTTTGCAGGAATAACAGGTTAAAAATGCAAGAACAAACCCTCCTCAATATCGACAAAAACCACATCTGGCACCCTTATTCATGTCTGAATAGTAATGCACCGATGTTTGCGGTGGAGCGTGCGGACGGGGTGGAAATCACGTTGAAAAATGGCAAGTGGCTGATTGACGGAATGTCTTCTTGGTGGGCGGCGTTACACGGTTATAATCACCCGAAATTGAACCAAGCGGCGAAGGATCAACTGGATAAAATGAGCCATATTATGTTTGGCGGTTTTACCCACGATCCCGCTGGTGAATTGGCTTCTCGCTTGGTGAAATTATTACCTCAAGGGCTAGACAAAATTTTCTTCGCCGATAGCGGTTCTGTGGCGGTAGAAGTGGCGATGAAAATGGCGGTGCAATATCAGCAAGCTAAAGGGGAAAGCGAGCGTTACAAGTTTGCCACCATTCGTTCGGGCTACCACGGCGACACTTGGCACGCAATGTCGGTGTGCGATCCGATCACGGGTATGCACAGCCTATTTGCGAAAGGCTTGCCCGTGCAGTATTTCCTCCCACAGCCTAAAACCCCTTTTGACGGACAATGGCAAGAGGCAGATATTCAGCCATTAAAGGATTTACTCGCCGAAAAGAGCGGTGAAATTGCTGCCTTAATTTTAGAGCCCATTGTGCAAGGGGCAGGCGGAATGTATTTTTATTCGCCGACTTATTTGGAAAAAGCCCGCACCTTGTGTGATGAATATGGCGTATTGCTGATTTTTGATGAAATCGCCACGGGCTTCGGGCGAACAGGGAAATTATTTGCCACCGAATACACCAATATCAAGCCTGATATTATGTGCTTAGGCAAAGCCCTCACAGGCGGTTATTTAACCCTTTCTGCCACTATTACCACCGCTCACATAGCAGAAACCATTTGTAACGGCGAAGCAAAATGTTTTATGCACGGACCAACTTTTATGGGTAATCCACTGGCTTGTGCCATTGCTTGTGCGTCCATTGATCTTTTGTTAGAAAGTGATTGGCAAGGCAATGTACAACGCATTGAGCAACAATTAAAAATGGAACTTGCCCCTGCAAAATCCTTCAAGGCGGTGAAAGAGGTGCGTGTTCTGGGGGCGATTGGCGTGTTAGAAATGAAAGAACCTGTGAATTTGAACATTTTACAGCCAAAATTTGTCGAAAAAGGCATTTGGCTACGCCCTTTCGGGCATTTGGTGTATATTATGCCTCCTTTTATTATTTCGGCAACCCAGCTCAGCCAGCTCACGCAAGGCTTATTGGCAGTACTCAAAGAGGTTTACAATGAATAATCATCTCGCTGATTTTGCACAAACACTGGCAGAACTCAAGGCGATTGGGCAGTTTCGTCAGCTTCCCCAGTTAGATCATCAAGGCAAAATGATCGTCAAAGACGGACGTACAATGCTCAATATGTCCTCTAATGATTATTTAGGTCTTGCCAATGATGACGCATTGAAAAGCGAATTTTTAAAAAACTATGGCGAAAACCTACCGCACTTTACTTCCTCTTCCTCAAGGTTACTCACGGGATCTTTCGCCATTTACGAACAGCTCGAAAGCCTAATGGCAAGCCGATTTGGACGTGAGGCGTGCTTGCTGTTTAATAGTGGCTATCACGCCAACATCGGCATTTTGCCTGCGGTGGCAAATAAGAAAACCCTAATCGTGGCGGATAAACTGGTTCACGCCAGTATCATTGACGGCATTCGTTTGAGCGAGGCGGATTTTGTTCGCTATCGGCATAATGATTTCAATCACTTAGAAACCTTATTAACAAAACATCAAGCCCATTACCAACGAATGATCATCGTTACCGAAAGCATTTTCAGTATGGACGGTGATGTGGTAGATTTACGCCAGCTTGTAGCGTTAAAACATCGCTTTGGCAATGTGATGCTTTATGTGGACGAGGCCCACGCCATCGGGGCTTATGGCGACACGGGATTAGGCATTGCGGAACAGCAAGGTTGTGTGCAAGAGATCGATTTTTTAGTTGGCACCTTTGGCAAAGCCCTCGCTTCAATGGGAGCGTATGTGGTGTGCGATCAACTGCTAAAAGATTACTTAATCAACAAAATGCGACCGCTGATTTTTTCTACCGCTTTGCCACCGATATGCGTTGCGTGGACGGCATTTCTGTTTGAAAAACTCCCACACTTTGCTACGCGTCGCCAACATTTACATCAGATAAGCGAAAAAGTGCGGTGCTTTTTTCGCGAGAATTTAGCCCAATCGATTCTGAGTGAAAGCGGTATTATCCCTTATATTATCGGTGATAATCAAAAAACCGTTGCCACCGCCCAAGCCTTGCAACAACAGGGCTATTATTGCTTGCCGATTCGTCCGCCAACTGTGCCACAAGGCACATCGCGAATCCGCCTTTCTTTAACGGCGGATATGAGCGAGCAAGAAGTGGACGCTTTTCTCACTTTGTTACAGGAATTTCAGCAATAAATGCAAACCACATTGATTAAAACGGCAGAAAATAACAAACAGCTAATCCTTTATTTTGCCGGCTGGGGAACGCCTGCCAGTGCGGTGGGACATTTAACCTTGCCCGAAAACACAGATTTATTATTGTGCTATGACTATCAAGATCTGCATTTTGAGCAGGATCTTTCCGCCTATCAGCAAATCCGCCTTGTGGCGTGGTCAATGGGCGTATGGGTGGCGGAACAAGTGATGGGACAACTGCCTCTCATCAGTGCCACAGCCATTAACGGCACGGGAAAACCTTGTGATGACGAAATGGGTATTCCGCAAGCGGTGTTTGTTGGAACGCTAGAACAACTTAATGAACGTAATTTAACCAAATTTCAACGCAGAATGTGCGGTGATAGCGACATTTTTCAGCATTATCAAAAATTGGCGGAGCAACGCGATTGGCAAAAAGTGCATTCAGAATTGACCGCACTTTATCACGCTATGCAACAAACTCAGGGGCGGCAAAGATCAATACAATGGACAAAAGCTATTGTGGGCGAAAAGGATCGCATTTTCCCCGTACAAAATCAGCTTAGCTTTTGGCAAGCCTACCAAGCGGAGCGAGTGCATATCGCCGAAGAGCAACGCATAACAAATAAAAGTGCGGTGCAAAATGAGGCTGAATTTTCTCTACAAACCTTAGCCTTGCCTCATTATCCATTCACCGCATTTCAACACTGGACTGAATTATTTTGATGAATAAGGTGGATAAATCTCGTGTCGCACAATGCTTCACCCAAGCCTTGCCGACCTACGACAGCCAAGCCCAAGCCCAGCAGCGCATTAATCAGCAACTGCTCGCTTTGCTATTACAAAGTGGGGAAACCGCATTTGAGCGAGTGTTAGAAATCGGCTGCGGCACAGGGCATTTAAGCCGATTGCTGATTGAGCATTTGCAAGTAAAACATTGGGCATTCAATGATTTGTGTGAGGTAACCAGCCAGCTTAACGCCTTGTTGCCACAGGGCAATTTTACCTTTTATCAGGGCGATGGGGAAAGCTATCCTTTTCCGCACCATTATGATCTTATCGCCTCTGCCTCGGTCGTGCAGTGGTTTGCCAATCCGCAAGGCTTTGTGCAAAAATGTGCGGGCTTACTAAAACCGCAAGGGCAGTTATTAATCAGCACGTTTGCCGAACAAAATTTGGCAGAAATTCGCCATTTAACGGGTGTAGGATTGGACTATCCCAGCCTCGCACAATGGCAAGAATGGTTGCGTGCAGATTTTGAGGTTAAGGCATTGTTTCAGCAGGGAATATCGCTCTATTTTTCCTCTCCCCTTGCGGTATTGCAACATCTTAAAGCAACGGGGGTAACGGGAACGGGGCAGGGGCGTTGGACAAAAGGGCAACTGCAACAATTTATCGTGGATTATCAACAGCAATATCAAAATGAGCAAGGTAAAGTGCGGTTGAGTTATCAGCCTGTTTTTATATTGGCACAGAAATTAAGCTAGAGAGGAAAAATGGCAGGACAAGTGTTATTTGTATCGGGCATTGATACGGACATAGGCAAAACCATTGCCACAGGTTGGTATGCGAAAAAACTCGCGGAGCAAGGCTTTTCCGTGATCACGCAAAAAATGATCCAAACGGGCTGTGAAAACATCTCAGATGACATCGTGCAACACCGTAAATTGCAAGGCATTGATTTACTGCCCGAAGATCATCAAGGGCTAACTTGCCCCTATTTGTTTCGTTATCCTTGCTCGCCCCATTTAGCCGCTCGTTTAGAAACCCGTGAAATTCGCACCGCACTTATTCAGCAAGCCACCGCACAGCTTGCTGAGCGTTACGATTATGTGCTACTCGAGGGCGCGGGCGGGTTGTGCGTGCCTTATGATGAACAACACACCACCCTCGATTATGTGGCACAACAACAATACTCGCTGATCTTGGTAACATCAGGGAAATTGGGGAGCATTAATCATACCCTGTTGAGTTTATTGGCTTGTCAGCAATATGCAATCCCGCTACACGCCTTGATTTATAACCGCTATCCCCTTGCCGATGAAACCATTAATCGGGAAACCGAGCGTTATTTGAAAAATTATTTTCATCAGTATTTTCCGCAAGGGAAATTTCTTGTGTTGGAAAAACAGGAACAAGGTTAGCAAAGGAGAAATTCGAGTTTTTCGCAGAAAAAAAGCGAATTTCCTTTGACTAATTGCACATCAAAAGGTAATATTCACGCCCTATGAAAAAGGTAAAATTACCCATTACAACCGATCCAGTGAAAGATGCTCAACGTCGATTGGATTATGATGGCTACTATGCGATCAACCAATTAACGCGTTTGGCAGAATCAGTGGAGAAAGTGCTCAGCGATGCACAGGTAACATTATCATTTTTCATTGATCCTCAAAAATTAGTTGTAATGAAAGGCAAAGCCAGCGTAGAGGTGGAACTTATTTGCCAGCGTTGTGATAAGCCTTTCACACAAGTTTTAGAAGCGGAATTTGCATATAGCCCAGTTTCTAATTTGGATCAAGCTGACGCGTTACCAGAAATTTATGAACCTATTGAGTTTAATCAATTTGGCGAAATTGATTTGTTGGCAACCGTTGAAGATGAACTCATGTTATGTCTGCCTATTGTGCCGATGCATTCATCTGAACACTGTGAAGTGTCCGTGGCTGAACAGGTTTTTGGCGAATTGCCTGAAGAATTGGCAAAAAAACCGAACCCGTTCGCTGTATTAGCTAGTTTAAAGCAAAAGTAAATTTAGGAGTATAGCCAATGGCTGTTCAACAAAATAAAAAATCTCGTTCACGTCGTGATATGCGTCGTTCACACGATGCCTTAACTACTGCTGCTGTATCAGTAGATAAAGCAAGTGGCGAAACCCATTTACGTCATCACGTTACTGCTGACGGTTATTACCGTGGTCGTAAAGTGATCAACAAGTAATTACTTTTTATAAGGTAAGCACTTGAGCCGTCTAACCCTTGCGTTAGATGTGATGGGCGGGGACATTGGTCCCCGTATTACTATCCCCGCATCAATAAAAGCGTTGGAACAAGATCCGATGCTTTCTCTTTTATTGTTTGGTGACAGCCAGCAAATTCTTCCATTATTAGAAAATACACCACAAAGCATTCAGAATCGCATTAAGCTGTGCCATTGCTCCAAAGTGATTGATAATCATCAAGATTTTACTTATGCCTTACGCAATAGCAAAGGCTCGTCAATGCGTTTAGCCATTGAAGCGGTGCAAAAAGGCGAGGCACAAGCTTGTGTGAGTGCGGGGAATACGGCAGTTTTAATGGGGCTTGCCAAAATTTTATTACAGCCCTTAAAAGGCATTGCACGCCCCGCGTTGATCTCCGCGATCCCAACCATCAATGGCGATCGTTCAGTAATGTTAGATCTCGGGGCAAATATTGAGTGCAGTGCGGAAAATTTGTATCAATTTGCCTTGATGGGGGCGATTTTTGCCGAAAATTGCCTTGATCTAGTGTTTCCACGCATTGCATTATTAAATATCGGGATTGAAGAAATCAAAGGGTACAAATCAATTCGTGATGCTGCAGAAATGCTGAAACAAAATCCGACTTTAAATTACATCGGTTTTATTGAGGGGGATTTGTTGCTCAATGGCAAAGCGGACGTTATTGTGAATGATGGCTTTGTAGGCAACGTGGCATTAAAAACCTTAGAGGGCGCAGCAAAGAATGTGATTTCTTTATTCAAAGGCAGTCCCACATTGAATAAAACAAATCATATTTTAAAACCGATTTTGCGTTGGTTTGTGCACACATTCTTGTTGAAAGGAAGTTATCAATGCTTGAAACAAATTAACCCAGATCAATACAATGGCGCTTCATTAATTGGCTTAACTGCTGTTGTTGTGAAAAGCCACGGCAGTGCCAATATTGAAGGGTTTGCTTATGCCATTGCCGATGCTGCACAGCAGGCAAGACAGCAAATTCCCGCTAAGATCTTAGCTGGCTTACAAAAATAGTCGCTTTCAATTTATTAATCATTAGACATTGTTATGTATAGTAGAATTTTAGCCACTGGTAGCTATGCACCAGAAAAAATAAGAACCAACGCCGATTTAGAAAAAATGGTGGACACCTCTGATGAGTGGATCACCACACGTTCGGGCATTAAAGAACGCCGTATTGCCGCAGCTGATGAAACTGTCGCAACAATGGGAGCGAATGCCGCACGAAAAGCCTTAGAAATGGCAGAGATTGATCCCCAAGACATCGATCTTATCGTGGTGGGAACAACCACTAATTCCCATTCTTACCCGAGTGCCGCGTGCCAAATTCAAGGGCTTCTTGACATTCAAGACGCGATTTCCTTTGATGTCGCCGCAGCTTGCACAGGCTTTGTTTATGCCTTATCCGTTGCGGATCAATTTGTACGCACGGGGCAAGTGAAAAAGGCACTGGTGATTGGGGCGGATTTAAATTCTCGTCATCTTGACGAAACCGATCGTAGCACAGTGGTGCTGTTTGGCGACGGGGCTGGTGCAGTGATTTTAGAAGCCAGTGAAAAGTGCGGTGTGATTTCAACCCATTTACACGCTTCCCCAGATACCGAAAACGCCTTGCTACTTCCACAGGCACAACGTGGTGATGAGCAGTCTGGCTATATTTCAATGCAAGGCAATGCCACTTTTAAATTAGCGGTGAGCCAATTAGCCAATGTGGTGGAAGAAACCCTAGCCAAAAATCAATTAGACAAAAAAGATCTCGACTGGCTCGTGCCACATCAAGCCAATTTACGCATTATCAGTGCCACAGCAAAAAAATTAGAAATGGAAATGTCGCAAGTGGTGATCACGCTCGATCGTTATGGCAACACCAGTGCGGCGACCGTGCCAACTGCCCTTGATGAAGCGGTGCGAGATGGGCGTATTCAACGCGGACAACTGTTATTATTAGAAGCCTTTGGCGGTGGTTGGACTTGGGGTTCAGCACTGGTTCGTTTTTAACTTTATTTGCTAGAATAGCAATTCCATAAAAAATAGGATAAAACAATGAAAAAATTTGCAATGGTTTTCCCCGGACAAGGCTCGCAAGCGGTCGGAATGCTTGCCGAATTAGCCAGCCAATTTCCTGTGGTAGAACAAACTTTTCAGCAAGCCTCAGAAGTGCTTGGCTATGATTTATGGCAATTAGTGCAACAAGGCCCCGCAGAAGAATTGAATAAAACGTGGCAAACCCAACCCGCACTTTTAGCCGCTTCAGTAGCGATTTATCGTGTATGGCAACAACAATATCCAGATTTAAAACCAAGCGTAATGGCAGGCCATAGCCTTGGCGAATATTCTGCCTTAGTTTGCGCAGGTGTCATTGATTTCCAAGATGCCATTAAATTAGTGGAATTACGCGGAAAATTAATGCAACAAGCCGTGCCAGAAGGCACAGGTGCAATGTATGCCATTATTGGTTTAGATAACGAATCAATCATCAAAGCTTGCAAAGACGCCGAGCAAGGCGAAGTGGTTTCAGCGGTGAATTTCAACTCTCCGGGTCAAGTGGTGATTGCGGGAACAAAAGCGGCGGTAGAACGTGCGGCTGCAGCCTGTAAAGAAGCAGGGGCGAAACGTGCTTTACCGCTTGTGGTGAGCGTGCCTTCTCATTGTGCATTAATGAAGCCAGCCGCAGATCAACTTGCAGTTTCTTTACAAAATATCACCCTCAAAACCCCTGAAATCGCGGTGATCAACAACGTTGATGTGAAGACTGAAGAAAAAAGTGATGAAATTCGCACCGCACTTATTCGCCAGCTTTACAGCCCTGTGCGTTGGACGGAAACGGTGGAAAAAATGGCACAACAAGGCATTGAGGTTCTCATTGAAATTGGGCCAAACAAAGTGCTGACAGGCTTAACTAGCCGTATTGTGAAAGAGTTAAATGCGGTTGCGGTGAATGATCTTGCGTCTTTAGAAAAAGCAGGAACAATGCTCATTGAAGCCTAATCGCAAGCAACCCATTGAATAATTAGGAGAAAAAAATGCAAGGTAAAATTGCTTTAGTAACAGGAGCAACCCGTGGAATTGGGCGTGCGATTGCGGAAGAATTAAGTGCCAAAGGAGCGTTTGTGATCGGTACTGCCACCTCTGAAAAAGGGGCTGACAGCATTTCCGCTTATCTTGGCGAGAAAGGCAAAGGCTTAGTGCTAAATGTCGCGGATCAACAATCCATTGAAGCAGTTCTCGCACAAATCAAAGCGGAGTTTGGCGATATTGATATTTTGGTGAACAACGCGGGCATCACTCGTGATAACTTGTTAATGCGGATGAAAGAGGAAGAATGGTTTGATATTTTACAAACTAATCTCACTTCCGTTTTCCATCTCTCTAAAGCAATGCTACGTTCAATGATGAAAAAACGTGCGGGTCGCATTATCACCATCGGCTCAGTGGTTGGCTCAATGGGCAACCCAGGACAAGCCAATTATTGTGCGGCAAAAGCGGGGTTGATCGGCTTTAGCAAAGCCCTTGCCAAAGAAGTGGCTTCGCGTGGCATTACCGTTAATGTTGTCGCTCCGGGATTTATTGCCACAGATATGACCGAAGCCCTAACCGAAGAGCAAAAAGCCGCGACTTTAGCTAATGTACCCGCTGGGCGTTTAGGCGAGCCGAAAGATATTGCCAAAGCGGTAGCATTTTTAGCCTCTGACGACGCAGGCTATATCACAGGAACAACATTGCACGTTAATGGCGGAATGTATATGGCATAATGCCAACAGACAGCGATTTTGACATAAAACAATTTATTGTCTGAAACCATAGCCAAAAACAGGGCTTAATGCTAGAATTACCTCCAGCGATGTAAATTGTTTACGTTGGCTGTTGCGTTAGCAAAGTAACGTAACTTATTTTAGTGAATGTATTTTGATTAGCGAATTTGTGGTTTGACCTTGTAAAAAGAGGTTGCAACTTGGCTAAAAATACATACACTATAAAACCATTATTTTATGGCTAACTATAAATAGGAAAAAGCAAATGAGCATTGAAGAACGCGTAAAAAAAATCATTGTTGAACAATTAGGTGTTAAAGAAGAAGAGGTTAAACCAGAAGCTTCTTTCGTTGAAGATTTAGGTGCAGACTCTTTAGACACTGTTGAATTGGTAATGGCTTTAGAAGAAGAATTCGATATCGAAATTCCTGATGAAGAAGCAGAAAAAATTACCACTGTTCAATCAGCGATTGATTACGTTGAAAACAATCAATAATTAAAATTAAGGCGGTTTCTAGACCGCCTTAATTTTTGTCCTTTTTTAATATCTAACTTTCCACTCTCTCTAATTTTCAGCGTAAATTTTGATTTAGATAGCCTTTTTCTAAAAAAATTTCTCAGATATGTTGTAGAAAATTCTAAATAACGTATCATTCATAAATAATTATTAATAACTCATCTTAGGGATAGACTATGCTTTATTTAGAATTCTTATTTCTACTACTAATGCTTTACATCGGTAGTCGTTATGGTGGTATCGGCTTAGGTGTCGTATCTGGTATAGGGTTAGCTATTGAAGTTTTTATCTTGAGAATGCCTTTAGGTAAAGCACCGATTAGTGTAATGCTAATTATTCTTGCTGTGGTTACTTGTGCTTCCGTGCTGGAAGCTGCTGGCGGATTAAAATTTATGCTACAAGTCGCAGAAAAAATCCTGCGTAATAATCCGAAACGCGTTACCTTACTCGGACCGATTGTTACTTATTTAATGACCTTTATGCTTGGTACAGGGCATTCCGTGTATTCTATTATGCCAATTATTGGTGATGTCGCACTAAAAAATAAAATTCGTCCAGAACGCCCAATGGCAGCAGCTTCCGTAGCATCACAGCTTGCGATCACCTCTAGCCCATTATCCGCTGCGGTGGTTTTCTATCTCGGCAAAATTACCGAATTACCTGGTTTTGAAAATATTAGCTTACTTGATATTATCTGCGTGACTGTGCCAGCAACCCTTGCTGGAACAATTGCACTTTCGCTTTATAGTATGCGTCGAGGTAAAGAATTAGAGCAAGATCCTGAATATCAACGCCGTTTACAAGATCCTATTTGGCGTGAGCGAATCTTGAATACAACAAGTACAACGCTAAACGAAACGCTTCCTCCTGCTGCAAAACAATCTGTTTACCTCTTTTTATTAGCCCTAATTTTAATTGTATTCATTGCAATGTTCCCTGAAATTAGAACTGTAGGCGTCGGAGAAAAAATCAAACCAATTTCAATGTCTTATATTATTCAGATGATGATGCTCTGCTTTGGAGGAATTATTTTATTAGTCACTAAAACAAATCCTCAAACTGTTCCAAATGGTGTCGTATTTAAATCTGGAATGGTTGCTGCAATTGCTATTTTTGGAATCGCTTGGATGAGTGACACATATTTTAGTTATGCAATGCCACAATTTAAGGCTGGTATCACAGAAATGGTGAGCAATTATCCTTGGACATTTGCTTTTGCCCTCTTCGCCGTTTCAGTCGTAATCAACAGCCAAGCTGCCACTGCGGTAATGATGTTGCCCGTAGGTATCGGCTTAGGCTTACCAGCTCCCCTGTTAGTTGGCTTAATGCCAGCGACCTACGGTTACTTCTTTATCCCCAATTATCCATCAGATATTGCTACCGTTAACTTTGACGTAACAGGTACAACAAAAATTGGCAAATACTATTTCAATCATAGCTTTATGATACCAGGGTTAATTGGTGTTATTGTTGCCTGCATAGTAGGCTACACTGTCGCACAAATTATTATTAGATAGTCAAATAAATAAGTGCGGTGATTTTTCTCCGCACTTATATTAAACGACATATTTTTAATTACATTAAACAAACTACATTTTTATCAGATTATGTGCCGTAAAACTCCGTCCTTCAGGGCGGAGATATAAGGCACAAACGGCGTAAGCCGTTTCAAACCTAACTAATCAGGTGTTTGTTGTTGCTCAATGTATTGGCGAATAATGGAAATTGGAGCGCCACCACAACTCCCTGCAAAATAAGACGGAGACCAAAGCTGATTACCCCAAAGTTTTTTGCGGATGTTCGAGTAGTTTTTCTTCCTAATCATTCGGCTTGATACACCTTTTAAACTGTTTACAAGTGTAGATACAGCCACTTTCGGTGGATATTCCACAAGTAAATGAACGTGATCGTCTTCGCCATCAAACTCGACTAGTTTTGCTTCAAAATCGTTGCATACACTGTCAAAAATAAGCTGTAATTCACTCAACATTTCTTTTGTAAATACATCTCTACGGTATTTAGTGACAAAGACTAAGTAAACATGTATGTTAAAAACACAATGCCTTCCGTGTCGAATATCAGTTTCTTTTTGCATAGACCAAGGGTAAAATGTTGAAAACTTACATTCTAAACCTTGTCAATGCAACTACGCAAAGCCTTTAAGTTCGAGATAATGCCGAATGGCGAACAAACCCGTAAAATCAAGCAATTTTGCGGTTGTTCTCGTTTTGTGTTCAATCGGGCATTGGCTTGGCAAAATGAACAATACGAGCAAGATAACAGCTTTAAGTTCAGTTACACTAAAATCGCCAACTTGCTTCCACAATGGAAAAAAGAATTAGTTTGGCTAAAAGAATGCCATTCTCAAGTGCTTCAACAGTCTTTAAAAGACCTAGAAAGTGCGTTTAAAAATTTCTTTCAGAAACGTGCCGACTTTCCAAAATTCAAGAAAAAAGGCGTGAAAGAGAGCTTTCGTTTTCCGCAAGGTTGCAAATTAGAACAGGAAAATGACCGCTTATTTTTGCCAAAAATCGGCTGGATTCGCTATCGCAACAGCCGAGATATCGTTGGTGAAATCAAAAATGTTACCGTCAGCCAAAAGTGCGGTCGCTTTTTTGTTAGTATTCAAACTGAATTTGAGTATGAAATCCCGACACATAAAGGCGGTGAAATCGGTATTGATATGGGCGTTGCACGTTTTGTAACATTGTCAAATGGTGAATATTTTGAACCGGTTAACGCCTTTAAAACTTACAAAGGAAAATTGGCTAAACTGCAAAAGAGGCTTAAAAATAAAGTAAAATTTAGCCAAAATTGGCAGAAATTAAAGGCGAAAATCGCCAAACTGCATCATAAAATTGCTAATTGTCGCAAAGACTTCTTGCATCAGACTTCAAGCAAAATCAGCAAAAACCACGCCATGATCTATATTGAAGATTTGCAGGTGTCAAATATGTCAAAATCAGCCAAAGGTACGGCGGAAACACCAGGCAAAAATGTTGCTGCAAAATCAGGGTTGAACCAAGCGATATTAGATCAATCTTGGTTTGAGTTTCGCCGTCAGTTGGACTACAAAACGCAATGGCAAGGTGGATTTTTAGTGGCAGTGCCAGTGCAAAATACCAGTCGAACTTGCCCTTGTTGTGGTCATGTAGCAAAAGAAAATCGCCAAACACAGGCTAATTTTGAGTGTGTAGAATGTGGCTACACAGAAAATGCCGATGTGGTTGGAGCGTTAAATGTATTGGGGCGTGGGCGAGCTATCGTCCACGCGTAATAAAATGTCAGGGCAGGACATGCCCGTAGAGCTTGTGAAGTGAACTTCATTGAGAGGTCAGCAACAAGAACCCACCGAGAGTAGCCCATTGCTTGCAATGGGCACTAGTAGGAATCCCCGTCCTTTAGGGCGGGGAGGATGTCAAAAAAAATACTAAAAACTTTTTACTTCAAGCATTCCACCAAAGCCTTAAACAACGGAGAATCCTGTCTTCGATTAGGGTAATAAAGATAATAACCTTCGTAACGCATTGCATAATTTTGTAACACCTCGACTATCTCACCAGATTTAAGCTCTTTTAGCACTCTGTCTTTCGGCATTAATGCCAACCCCAAATGAGATAAGCAGGCTTTTTTTGCAAGAAAATTATTATTCACCACGAATCGACCCGATGGCATAAATTTAACCACTTCTTTACCCTTTGGCATACAAAATTCCCAAGGAAAAATACCTTCAGAAGTTGGCATTCGTACACACAAACATTGATGTGAAGTTAAATCATCAATTGTTTTTGGAATTCCGTATTGTTCTAAATATTGTGGCGTTGCAATTAATGCCATTTGCATATCATCTGAAATTCTGATGGCGATCATATCTTTATCTACTTCTTTGCCTAAACGAATCCCCGCATCAAAACGCCCAGCTACGATATCAGTAAATTTCATATCGCTGATTAGCTCTAATTTTACTTCGGGATATTTTTCCATAAATCTTAATAGCTTATCCCAAATAACATAGAGAAAAACGTGATCAGCCCCATTAATACGTAATGTTCCATTTAGCGTGTTACGAAAATGACTTAGTGCATTAACATTATCTTCAATACTCTCAAATAATGGAAAAAGTTGTTTAAAAAGTTGTTCACCTGCTTCGGTAGTGGCAACACTGCGAGTTGTTCGATGAAACAATTTTATTTTCAGCTGTTCTTCCAATTTCCGCATAGAATGGCTTAACGCTGAGGTCGATACGCCTAAATATGCAGCCGCTTTAGTAAAACTGGCAGTTTGTGCAACAATAATAAAATTGCGTAATTCATTCATATTTTCAATCATCTTGGCTCTCTTTGATTGTTGAAAAATATTCAACAGGCTATCAAAAAAATACCCCACTAATCAAAACAATATTTTCTCCCTATAATGTCATCATTCAAAGCACATAGGAGTAAAAAATGAAAACAGCAACATTAAACAACGGTATTGAAATACCAATGATCGGCTTTGGCGTGTATCAAGTGAGCGATGAAGAAACGGAACAAGTCGTCTTATCCGCCCTTGAACAAGGCTATCGCCTGCTCGACACCGCTGCCATTTACGGTAACGAAGCGGGCGTAGGGCGTGCGATTAAAGCCAGCGGCATCCCTCGCGAAGAGATTTTCGTTACCACCAAATTGTGGATTCAACGCCAAGATGCGTTTAACGGCACACAAAAAGCCCTTGACGAATCCTTGCGCCGTTTGGGCTTGGATTATGTGGATCTCTACTTAATGCACCAGCCTTTCGGCGATGTGCACGAAGAATGGCATGCGATGGAAACAGCATTAAAAGCAGGCAAAACCCGTGCCATTGGCGTGAGCAATTTCCATATGGATCGCCTCGCCGACCTTATCACCTGCCACGACACCGCGCCAGCCGTGAACCAAATCGAAACCCACCCGTTCTACCAGCGTGAGGCGGAATTAGCCTTTCATAAAGAACTGGGGATTTTGCAACAATCTTGGGGATCGCTGGCTCAACCAACGCGGTATCGCCATCATTCCAAAATCAGTGAAAGTGGAAAGAATGCGTGAAAACCGCGACATTTTGGATTTCACCCTTGACACACAAGACCTCGCCGCCATCGCCACACTTAACCGCGATGAAATCATCTTCGATCACCGCGATCCAAAAATGGTGCAATGGTTGGCACAAGCGAGAGGCTAAACCCAGATTGAAAAACGCCGTGTGGCATACCGCACGGCGTTTTTACTGTCATTAAAAAAACAGCGTGAAAAATGCACCGCACTTTTCAGGCAGCCTGAAAAGCAGCGAAATGCTATTGCAAAGAAAACTGGCGATGGCTGGTGATCAAACCCATTGTCAATTTTAATGCCGTCTGAAAGTGCGGTCATTTTTCACCGCACTTTTTTATGCCATTCTCCCCAAATTATTGAATTTTATTCACAACCTTATCCAATAAAACCCCACTAATCATCGCTGTGCAAAAACCTTATACTAACCGCCTCAAGCCTATTGATTTATCAGGAAAAAATAATGAAATCAAAATTTAAACACACCCTCATTCTTTCCGCCGTGTTGGCATTTACCGCCTACGCCTTTGCCAGCCCGATCAGCATTGAAAAACAAGGCAGTTTTACGGTGGGTGGGCGTTATGTTACCCACGAGGGGCAGTTTAACCAACGGAATTTTCTCTCCCCCAATGGGCAGCGTGCCTATGGCGATTTTGCCTATGTGAACTATCAAATTCCCGTGAATGCGAAAAAATATCCGCTGATTTTCCAGCACGGCGGTGCGCAATCCAAACGCACTTGGGAAAGCACGGTAGACGGTCGAGAGGGCTTCAACACCTTGTTTTTACGCAAAGGCTATTCGGTGTATTTGCTGGATCAACCACGCAGTGGCGAAACCAACCTCTCCACCCAAGCCCTCGACCCTGCCACCCCTTGGGCGAGTAACCCGATGTATGGCGACAAAACCTTTTATATCCTCTCCCGCGTTGGGCATTTTGACGCACAAGGCAAGCCCGTGCCAAACGCCCAATTCCCCGCAGGCGAAGCCAACTATCAAGCCTTCCAACAAAGCTGGTCGGTTGGCTCAGGGCCTTTGGACAACGAGTTAAACGCCGATGTTCTCGCCAAACTTGTCAATCAAACCGATGGTGCAGTTTTGGTAACCCACTCAATGGGCGGCACAATCGGCTGGTGTGCCGCCATTCGCAGCGACAAAGTCAAAGCCATTATCGCCTATGAACCAGGCGGCACGCCGTTTATCTTCCCCGAAACGGAAATGCCTAAGATCACAAAAGCACGTTTTGAACACTTATCTGCCACTGCAATGGGTGTGCCAATGGACGACTTTTTAAAACTCACCCAAATCCCCATCGTGCTGTATTACGGCGATTACATCAAACTCGGCTCAAACAACGTGGGTGAAGACAAATGGGGCACAGAAATGGCAATGGCACAACAATTTGTCGATACCATCAACCGCCATGGCGGCGATGCCACGCTGGTGCATTTGCCCGACATTGGCATTAAAGGCAACTCCCATTTCCTAATGGGCGAAAAAAACAACCAACAACTCGCCGACCTCGCAGCACAATGGCTGAAAACAAAAGGCTTAGATCGCTAAGATGAAAAGTGCGGTAGAAAACGACCGCAGTTTTACCCATCATAACAAAAAGAAATGTTTAACAATTTAAGGAGTATTTAAATGAAACCAACAGGCTTCCCCCTTACCTTACTTTCAGCGGTGTTACTCAGCACTGCGTCATTTAGCCACGCCGCCGATCCCGTGCAGGCAGGGGCTGGGATTGTGGTGGTGCAGACCCAAGCAGGCGAGTTGCAAGGCTATGTGCAAGACGGCATTTACACTTACAAAGGCGTGCCTTATGCCCGTGCCGAACGCTTTATGCCACCGCACGCCGTTACTTGGCAAGGCACAAAACTCGCCCTCACCTATGGCGATGTCTGCTCACAAGTGCCGATGGGCGGACGTTCGTTTTTCTTCACCGGCCCCGAAATGCACGAAAGCGAGCAATGCCAAAACCTCAATATTTGGACACCCTCGCTTTCAGACGGCAATAAACGGGCGGTGATGGTGTGGATTCACGGCGGCGGTTTTCAATCGGGTGCGTCTAACGATTTAGACAGCTATGACGGCGAAAACCTCGCACGCACGGGCGATGTGGTTGTGGTGTCGCTCAATCACCGCCTCAACGCAATGGGGCATTTGGATCTCTCCGCTTACGGCGAAGCCTACAAACACTCTGCCAATCTAGGCATTCAAGATTTAGTCGCCGCCTTGCAATGGGTGAAACAAAATATCGCCCAGTTCGGCGGAGATCCTGACAACATCACTATTTTTGGCGAAAGCGGCGGCGGGGCGAAAGTCCTCACCCTAATGGCAACCCCTGCGGCGAAAGGCTTATTCCAAAAAGCCATTGTGGAAAGCGGTGCGGTGGAACGAATGGGTATGACCCTCACCGATCCGAAAATCGGTCAGCAAGTGGCAGCGGAAACCCTCGCCATTTTGGGCGTAAACGAAAAAGACTTGAGCAAATTACAACAATTTAGCCCCGAACAAATCAACCAAGCCGCCAGCCAAGCGATGAAAAAAATCGCCGAGCAACGCAAAATCCCAGCCATTCGTGGCAACGGCTACGCACTGGCTTGGTCGCCAACAATGGACAGCGACTATATCCCAACGCAACCTGTGGGCGAAAAATACCCCGACATCGCCAAAGATATTCCGCTCCTCATCGGCTCAAATTTAACCGAATGGGAAAGCTTCCCCTTGCAACTGAACCTTGCAGAAAGCGAAAAAAGCAACCGTTTCACTTGGAGCGAAGAGGAAGTGCAACAACGGCTGAATGCCAAATATGGCGACAAAACCGCCGCCGTGATCGCCGCTTTCAAACAAGCCTACCCACAACGCCGCCTCGCCGATGCCCTGTATGTGGACAGCTTCTTACGCGCCCCAGCCTTAAAAACCGCCAGCCTCAAAGCTGACCAAGGCGGCGCACCTGTGTATCAATACCTCTTCACTTGGGACACGCCCGTATTTAACAGCATGCCAATGAGCTACCACACCACCGAAATCGCCTTTGTTTTCAATAACATCGACCGAATGAAACAAGCCACAGGCGGCGGAGCAGCCGCCCACGCCCTAGCCGCCAAAATGAGCCGTGCGTGGACAAACTTCGCCAAAACAGGCAACCCCAACGCCACAGGCTTACCCCAATGGCAGCCCTACACCCGTGAAAACGGCAACCTGATGATTTTCGACAACCAACCCGAAGTCAAACAACATCACGACAAAGCCCTAATGCACCTACTCGCCCCGAATATGAAGTATTAACCGAGCAACATTATTTGGAGCAAAGGGAATGACATAAAGTGCGGTGAGTGCGGTGAGATTGGAGCGTGTTTTTATCACTAAATTGATTTCACTTTTATAAAAGTCCTTAAAGTTACTCATTTTTGAGCAGTTTAGTCAATTTAAGGCTTGTTTTGAGTGTGTGTGTGGGGGGGGGGAATAGAAAAGAAAGCAGTGGGGTTTCTGAATTTTTGCAATCGCAAAATCCCCTAAAAATCCCACCGCTCTTTCATTCTCCCCCTTTCAACAAACGGTCAAAATCGCTTTCAAAATGCTGGTCTTGAATAACACGATATTTTTCAAACTCGCTTAAAGCGTGGGCGCTGGCGATTTCGGCGGTAACTTTGCCGGCGTCTTGCAACACGGCTCGGTCGGTGGCGTCTAAAAAGCGATTGAGCCTTGTTTCCCAATCTTGCATTGTCATCGGAATTTGGCGTAATGCCATATCTTCCGCCATATCCAAATAAGCGGACACCAGCCGTTGCAGTTGAGCTAATTCATTGTCGGATAAATAATTTTTCGCCACCACCACATCAAAAGGATAAATTTTGCCCTGTGGTGCGTCTTTCCAAGTGGTCAAGCCCATATTCGGCTTGCTGGCGTTTGCTCGTTCTACAATCAATTCTGCGGCGGTATGACCGTGAATCGCCCAATGCAATTTGTTTTGCACGGTGGCAAAAAAGCGTTTAGTCGCTGTGGAGGTGCGGTCGTAATCAATGGAAGTCGCATAAATATCGGTGATTTTTTGGTAAAACTTGCGTTCTGACAGGCGAATTTCTCGGATACGGGCAAGTTGTTCTTCAAAATACTTTTTGCCTAAACGGGTGCCGTCATTTTTCACCCGCTCATCGTCCATCGCAAAACCTTTGATGGTGTAGGTTTGAATAATCTCAGTCGCCCATTTGCGAAACTGCACCGCTCGCTCGGAATTGACTTTATAACCCACCGCAATAATCGCTGAAAGATTGTAGTGTTTGGTCTGGTAATTTTTACCGTCATCGGCAGTTACTCGAAATTTTCGAGTAACTGAATTTTCCGATAACTCATTGTCTGCAAATATTTTTTGCAGATGATAGGTTACAGTATGCGACTCTATATCATAAAGCTGCCCCATCATTTTTTGACTCAACCAAACATTTTCGTCCGCATAAATGGCATTAACTTGGCTCTCGCCTGTAGCGGTCATAAAGGTGAGATATTCCGCCACTGAAGAAACAATTTCCGATTTGGTCATACAAACTCCTTAACTGAAATTCTGTTTAGTCTAATGCCATTTGCAAAGCTGGCAAGGGAAAAAGGGCATTTTTTCTATGTAGATCGCAAAAAAAGGTGAAAATCCGACCGCATTTTGGGTGTGGTGTGTTTTGCGTTCTCTTAACAAGCGAGGTCTATTTTAACCGCTGGTGTGAACTTGCCTTAAGAATAGACGAAGCGTATTTAAAAAACGATGCGAAAAAAGTACCGCACTTTTATGTTTTAATCCAAAAGTGCGGTGTTTTTTTGGGTAATTTTTTGCTATGTCGCCCCGCTACACAATTTTTGCACTAGGTAAATTCGAGTGCTGTTTATTTGAGCAAGAAAAATAATCGTCTTCAACCGCCTCAAGCTAACGCCTTCTTTTTTCTAAAGAACAATCCCCAGATCGCCCCTCTTGTGGCGTAAGCTGTGGCAATTAAAATGGTGAAAAAATCAAAATAAAAAATTCCTTGAGATTCACCATAGCTGAAGTAGGCGAAATCCACTTGTAGCAATAGATAAGGCAATAAATCCCTCTGTAGGAAGATCAACACGCCATAGGCGGCGATGATGAGCCAGCAAGCGGGAATGAGCTTGCGGGCAAGCCAGTGATCGAGGTCTAGGCGGTAAACATTCGCCAGTAAATTGGCGATGATTTTCCAATGTAAGCCGAGATGAACGCCGATCATTATTTGCAGCCAGTGGGTGCTGGTCATATGGACTTTTCGTATTAGATCGCTGGTGGAATGGAACGGCATCTCCGCCAGCAGGTGTTTAGACAACATTATGCCGCTGATACAGGCGGTGAAAAATAATAAAAATGTGGTGAAATTAATGCTGTATTGCAACAGGCTATAAGGGGTAGGGTTGGCTGAAAACAGCGTTTTGAGCCACCAAGTATTCAATGCGAGATGAGAAATAATCAGGGCAAAAAAGGCGATGCCAAGCCATTCGTGCGTGCTTTCGTCATACAAATGATAGCCAAATAATGACAGCAATACCGCCGTCATTACCAAATCTTGTGCAAGCTGGAAAAGCGTTTTCTTTTTCATTAACAATCCGTAGTGTGAAGGGCGAGCCATAACGCCATTTTGTCAATGAGCGATAGGAGGCCCACGGTTTTCTTGTATTTAGTCGTTTGATTTCAAAACAATACGGCATTACATCGCCTTGCTGTACTGTCTGCGGCTCGTTGCCTTGTCTTATTTTGAACTTAAACGACTTTAATTTTTCGTGTAACCATTTTGCTGTAAAAAAGTAGCTAAGCGTTTTTCCACTTCAGGCTCTGCTCTAACGGTTTTATGTAGGTAGGCTTCAAAGCCTGCTTTCACGTTGGCTTGCGGCTGAAGCTGTTGGATTTGTCTGTCCGTTCCGCCTAAGCGACTACCGCCGTGTCCCACAACTGGCACGATCTCTTTTCCGCTAAAATCCACTTGTTCCAGTAAAGAATAAAGCGGCATCGGCATTTGATACCACCAAATCGGATAAACCAAGAAGACCCTATCTACCTCCGCTAAATTCGGCAGGGCTTTCAAGGCAGGCTTGATATTTTTGCGTTGCTCGGTTTGGGCAAAGTCTAACAATGGCTGATGTATTGTTGGATAGGTTTGCACCGTTTCCAAATGGAATAATTCACCGCCAGTGTTTTTTTGAATTTCCTTCGCCAAATATTCATTTGCCCCAAGCATTTCGCCATCTTTCACCAACTTACTCGCTCCCGAAACGCCATCAACCAGCTGATCTTGGGTGTAACTTTCGGGCTGAGAGAAATAGATAATCAAATTCTTGGCTTGCAACGGCATCGCCATCACCGCTGATAACATTAAGCTAAAAAAGGTTTTTTGGGAAAATATCATTGTTTCGTCCTCGTTATTATTGAGGAACGCATTATAAGAAAAAGCCAAGTAAAGAATTAGTGGGCAAAAACAAAATAGGCTTGTGAATAATTTTCAACAATATAAGGAAAGTGCGGTGGTTTTTTACGCTGTTTTTTACGCCATCTGAAAAACCTGTTTTCAGACAGCCTCTCTTTCTTTTTTCTCACAAACCAAAAAACGGGTTTTTAAACCACCGCACTTTTCCCCCATCACCCATTCGTTAGGCGTAAGTAATCCACCACCACTCTTAGGGCGGGGGAGATGTGGCGGCTGGGGTAATAGAGATAAAACGCAGGCAGGGTTGGGGGTTGGTTGGGGAACAGGGCGATGAGTTCAACGCGTGCGATGTCTTGTTCCACCATACTTTCGGGCAGGTATGCCAGCCCTAGCCCCATTTTGGCGGCGGTGCGAGCGGGGTAATCATCGCTGAAAATCCATTTTGCTTGTGGGGTGAGTTGGTGGGTTTCGCCGTTGTGTTGGAATGTCCAAGGGTAAAGCGTGCCGCTGCTGAGCATACGGTAGCCGATGCACGAATGTTGTGCCAGTTCGCTGGGGTGTTGCGGTATGCCGTGCTGTGCTAGATAGCCTGGGCTGGCGACTACTGCCATTTTTAGCGGTTCGCTGATTTTCACGGCGATCATATCTTCTGCCACATCGTCACCAAGCCGTATGCCTGCGTCAAAGCCATCTTTGACGATGTCGATAAAACGGCTGTCGCTAATGGCTTCGATGATGATGTCGGGGTAAAGCCGTTGCAGTGGAGCGAGTTTGGGGAGCAGTAGCCATTCGATGGGGTGGTTAGCACAATTAATCCTCACCACACCACGGGGCGATTGGCGGTAGTGTTCAAGCTGGGCTAGTCCTTGGTTGAGGCGGTTGAAACTGCGTTCGGCTTGTTGATAAAACTGTTGCCCTGCTTGGGTGAGGGATACGCTGCGAGTGGTGCGGTGCAGCAGTTGCACACCTAATCGGGCTTCGAGCTGGCGTATGGTTTTGCTTAAGGCAGGGGCGGAAATGCCGAGTTTGTTGGCGGCTTGGCTGAAGCTTTGGTGCTGGGCGACTTGGTAAAAGGCGTAGAGGTCGTTGTAATTGATTTTGTCCATATTCTTAACCTGTGGTTCATAGTTTATGATGATTTTAGCCTATTATCATTGAATTATTAATCTTTACAATAGTGGTCATTCAATTAATGGAGAACCACAATGAAACTCAAACCCTTATTTACCGCCTTATTTTTAAGCACAACTTTATTAGGAGGCCCAGCAATGGCAGAGGTAACCCTCACCCCAATGAAAGGCGTAGAAAGCCTGAATATGACTCAACAATGGGACAAAATTTTCCCGCAATCCAATCAAGTGGAACACCACAAAGTTCGCTTCAAAAACCGCTTTGGCATTACCCTCGTGGGCGATTTGTATATCCCGAAAAACGCCAAAGGTAAACTGCCTGCCATCGCCGTGAGCGGCCCATTTGGTGCAGTGAAAGAACAAACCTCAGGGCTATACGCCCAAACCCTTGCCGAACGTGGCTTTGTAACCCTTGCCTTTGACCCTTCCTACACGGGCGAAAGTGGCGGCACACCACGCAATATGGCTTCCCCTGACGTGAACACCGAAGATTTCAGCGCCGCCTTAGACTATCTCGGCTTGCAAAACTTTGTCGATCGCAACCGACTTGGCGTATTAGGCATTTGCGGTTTAGGCGGAATGGCATTAAACGATGCCGCAATGGATACCCGCGTCAAAGCCGTGCCACCAGCGTAATGTATGATATGAGCCGATCCATCGGCTGGGGCGTGGGCGACCAAAAAAATGGCTATACCCCAGAACAACGCCAAATCGTGAAAACCTACCTCAACAACCTACGCTGGGCAGATGCCGAAAGCGGTGAGCGTGCCATCGGCTTACACGAAGTGGTGTTAGATCCAAATAACAACGTTGTGCCAATCCAACAAGGGCTACCTGACGAACTGCCCGCAAACGCCAACCCCGTATTGGCACAGTTCCACAACTTCTACAAAACCCAACGCGGCTACCACCCACGTTCCATTAACTCCACCACCGCGTAGACAGCCACCATGCCCTTATCTTTCGTGAACATTCCAATGATAGCTACATCAGCGAAATATCCCCTCGCCCAATGCTGATCGTAACAGGCGAAAATGCCCATTCACGCTATATGGCAGAAGAAGCCTACCAAGCCGCAGGCGACAACCCAAATAAAGAATTGGTGATCGTGCCAAACGCCACCCACGTTGATCTCTACGACAACCAAGCAGGCAAAATCCCTTTCGACACCTTCGCCGATTTCTTTAAAAAGCATTTATAAGTTGTAAAAAGTGGCTTGATAATGCACCGTGCTTTAGGCGTTTGGCTTAAAGTGCAGTGCGTTTTTACGCTGTTTTTATGCCATCTGCCT
Source organism: Avibacterium paragallinarum (assembly GCF_900450705.1). GTDB lineage: Bacteria > Pseudomonadota > Gammaproteobacteria > Enterobacterales > Pasteurellaceae > Avibacterium > Avibacterium paragallinarum. Next base: position 1,407,804 of record NZ_UGHK01000002.1, on the reverse strand, counting down.
CCTGTTTTCAATCAGCCCCTCCGCCTTTCACATTCATTTCAATACCGAATCAAAAACATTTCCTCATTCCTTTTTCAGACAGCATTAGGGTTCTCGTCGCCTATTATTGAATATTATTCAACACCCTATCCCATATTCTTCGCTAATCAAAGTAAGTCCATTCTGCTATCCTATCCCCTATCATTTACATTCATCATTAATAAGGAAAAATTATGCTATCCATTCGTCAAAAATTCACTGTCTTGGCGGCGGTTTCTTTGCTGGCAAGCCAAGCCTTTGCCAGCCCGATCACCATTGAAAAGCAAGGCAGTTTTGCTGTGGGCGGTACGGTGAAAACCAGTGTTGGGCAATACACGCCCGTGCCTGAGGCGATTAAGGGCAAAAGCAGTAATCCGTTTTGGGACGTGTATAACGCCTCCATCGCCGCTGGTGGGCAAACCTTGCACGGCGATCACGCCAGTGTATTTTACCAAATTCCGGTAAATGCCAAGCCTTATCCGCTGGTGTTTTTGCACGGCTATGGGCAGTCGGCACGTACGTGGCAAACCACGCCAGATGGCCGTGAGGGCTTCGATACGATTTTTTTTACGCAAAGGTTACCCGATTTATTTGATCGACCAACCAAGACGCGGGCAAGCAGGGCAAAGCACGGTCGCCGCCAACTTGCCTGCCGTGCCTGACGATCAATTTTGGTATGCCCAGTTCCGTATCGGTGTTTATCCGAATATGAATAAAGGCGTGGCGTTCCCGAAAGATGCCGCCAGCCAAGACCAATTTTTCCGCCAAATGACACCCGATACAGGGGCGTTTGATGTGGGCGTGATCACCGATAGTATGGTGAAATTGTTCGACAAAACAGGGCAAGGCGTATTTGTTACCCACTCCGCTGGTGGCGTGATCGGCTGGACAACCGCCATGCAAAGCGACAAGGTGAAAGGCATCATCGCCGTTGAACCAGGTTCGTTTCCGTTCCCAGAGGGTGAAGTGCCGCCTACACAAACCAGCCAATTTGGCGATGTTGCACCGATGAAGGTCAGCAAAGCCCAATTTGAACGCCTTACCAAGCTACCAATTGTGATTTATTTTGGCGATTTTATCCCCGACCATTTAGACGGCACGCAAGGCGGCGAGCAGTGGTATGCCCGTTTGCAACTGGCGAAGCAGTGGGCAAAAGTGGTGAACCAACACGGCGGCAAGGTGAGCGTGGTGGAATTGCCGAAAGTGGACATTCACGGCAACACCCATTTCTTAATGTCGGACACCAATAATCAGCAAGTGGCTGAACATTTGGCGGAGTGGCTAAAAGAAAACGGATTGGATAAATAAGGGGGTAATTCAATGTCGTCTAGTGCTTAGGCGACATTATCGATCTTGTTCGAGGCTTTCGCCAAGCCGTATGCCTGCATTAAATCGCCCTGTGATAATGTCGGTGAATTTCATATCGCTGGTGAGTTCCAGCTTTACTTCGGGATAGCGTCGCATAAAGCTGTCGAATTTTTCCCATAAGAGCATAAATGAATAATTGCTCACCTGCTTCGGTGGTGGCTATGCTGTGGGTGGTGCTGTTGATCAATTTGATTTTTAATTCTTCTTCCAATTTGCGTATGGAATGGCTGAGTGCGGAGGTGTATACGCCCAACTGTGCCGCCGCTTTGGTGAAACTCCCTGCTTGTGCGGCGATTAAAAAATATTTGAGTTCGTTTAGATTATTCATTGTGTTGTGTTGTGATTGTTGAATTTTGTTCAAGAGTTTAGCGAGCTTTTATTTAAACTGGTATTATGAGAGTCTATTAAATGAAAATGCCGTCTGAACTTTCAGGCGGCATTTTATAATATCTTATTAAATTACAAATATACTGAGTTAATATATTCTAAAAATATTTCTCTTAATTGATTACCACGCTCTTCAATATACTCAAGACACCATTTATCTTTATTACGTAAATAATCATTAATTTTTACATTACCACTCTTAAAACCAATAATATTGTCCTTTTTATCTTTATCTTCCGCCTTTTTATCAAATGATTTGTTAGATAAATTGCTGTTATAAGCGGATAAAGTCAGATTTCCTAAAGAATGCAATCCGTATTTACAATCCTCATTCCATTCACCTTCTTTGGGATTTTGCGGATAAATATGCTCCACTGACCAAATTGCTTTTCCTTTTTGATTAACTGCCCAAAAATCTACTTTATTTTCTGCTGTACGGTTTTGTTGCTCCAAATAGATTAAAATATAACGTATTAAGGCTGGATTATCTTCATATAAGGATTTACTTAGCAATGCCTCTTTAATTCTTTCTTGTGAAGGTAATTCTTTTTGTAATTCATCAAACAAACTTTTTTCATTATATTTGTTATGTTGCGTTTCCGTTGCCCGAATAAAAATTTCATCTAAACGATTGGTTGCTGGACTATCTGTCAAATGGCGAATCATAAACCATTTCTCAATATAATCCAGTAAATTGGCAAAATTTTGTTGAGAGTACTTCTCAAATAAAAATAACAGTAGTGTATAAGCTGGTGCAATCCCTAACTTCTTCAAATCAAATAATTTATTCTTATATTTACTCCATAATTCATCTTTCTCCTGAATATTTTCAGGGTATGACAAAAATTTATAAATGATTCTATTATTGATTATGTGAGATCTCAAATGAAAGAATCAAATTCAATCAAATATTTTATTAATCATTGTGATGTCTCAAATCCTGATCTTTTCTCAAAATGTCTATCAAATAACTTAAAAATACTAAATAGGAATAAAATAGACTTCTTTATTGCTCATTGAGAACATCCACACAAAGTAAGAAATTAGGACTTATGTTGAATTAAACGGAATTAAGTGGGTCAGAAGTCTTATAGAATAAGGGGTTAAGAGAGTTTAGCCCCTTTTTTATTGAGGGAAATTTAAAGATGAGAAAATGAGAAAAATTAGCTGATTAGAGCCGTTTCAATCACATAAAGTGAGAAATTCCGATCCAAATTTAAAAGCGTTTAAATGGCGTTTAAATTCATTGTTTAGCCTTTCATCAATCAATCGTTATCTATCTTGACAGTTTCAATAAAACCTTTTTATTATCAATTCACTAGGTGCTTAAAAATTCAAAAATAAGCACCTTAGATGGCTTTTTGTCTGAAACCTTAGGCTACGGCACGAACCTCAAGGGCGGCCAGGCTCTCTTTTTGTTCCTTTTCTGTCTGAGCTGCTAACGCTTCGGCTGTTGCCAACAAACCAACTTGTCTATCTTTATTACACCGCCTAAACGCACACACAAGCTGCCATTCGTCATTCGTTAAGCCCTCAGGCGGTTTAGGCTGAACAAAGCCTTGTGCCTTTGTTTCTAGGGCTTGTAGCTTGTTTTCTAGTTGATCTATACGTTTTTGCAAGTCATCTTGGCTTGGTGGTATAGATTTATCAGGCTCTTTTGTTAAACGCTGAGAAAAGCCTAAAGCAGTCTGCACTTCTAATGGCATAGTATAGACACTATATTCAAAAGTTTTTCCTTTTACTCCCTCTCTTTGTCGTTTTTCCCACCCTTCTCTACTAGCTTTTTTTACAATTCCTTTATCAGACGTAGGTAATGAGCTTATTTTTTTTTCCAATAATTCTGTTACAGAAAACCATTCCTGAGAGTTCTTCATAAAACCCCTAGTAAGGAACTCAAGTTCTTTTCTGGTGTGAGAATTTAACTTATTGATATTAAAAAGAAAATAAAAATAATTAAATTTTTTTGAAAAGAACTATTGAGTTCCTTACAAAATAAGCGTATAGTTCCTTTCAGTTACTCACAATCATAACTCAATTAAATTAATTAACGTCATAAGGATAGCACGGAATGGAACAGAGTAAAAAGAATATGCATCGAGCATACATCATTGCCGCTATAAAAGAAAAAGGTAGCTCGCTTACTCAATTATCAGTGAACGCTGGATTGCATCCTAGAACATTAGCAAATGCACTAGATAGAAAGTATCCAAAGGGCGAGAAAATTATTGCAGATTTTATTGGCGTTCCTGTTCAAGAAATATGGCCAGAACGCTATTAGTTCTGTAAGGAATTTTTATGGAAACTTGGCTAACTACTCAAGAACTTTTAGGGCTGACATCTTTACCCAGTTCTGATCGTGGAATTAGCAAAAAAGCTATACGAGAAAATTGGGAAAAACGGCAAAGAGAGGGAGTAAAAGGGAAAACGTATGAATACGCCTTCTCCTCCCTCCCCCAAGAAGTCCAAGCGGAGTATTTACTTAAAAACACCACCTTACCAAAACCAAGTGCGGTGGAAAAACAGGCTGAAAAGCAAATGAGTGAAAGCGCGTGGAATGTCCTCGCTTCGGCTACTAATGAACAAGAACGCCGTGCTGAACGTCGTTTTAATGCGGTGATGAAGCTAAAAGGGTTGTTGGATATGCACCTTAAATTAATGGACGCCATGGATCGGGTGGTTGAGCATTTTGCGGGGCAAGAAGGTGAAGCGGTGAGCCGTGGAAGTCTGAAGCGTTGGTGGTACAAAGTGAAAAATCACCCACAAAGCAACTGGTTGCCGTTGTTGTTAGATAGGGTTGAGCGTGATACCACAAACCGCTATGCCAAGATTGACGAGCTTGCGTGGCAATTCTTTTTAGGGGAATACTGCCGTCAAGCCCAACCAAACTTTGCCATTTGCTATGAAGAGCTGTGTTATGCGGCAGAAGAAAACGGCTGGGCGGTACCAAGCCTCAACACGTTAAAACGCAAGTTTAACAGAGAGATGACGCCCGCCCAAATTGCCCTGATGCGAGGCGGTGATCACGCCCTGCGTGAGTTGGTTAAACCGCAACGCCGTAGCGTCGCCCACCTCCAAGCCCTTGAGATTATCAATGGCGATGGTTATCAGCATAACGTGTTTGTGGATTGGTATGAGGACGGCTCTCGCCCTATCCGCCCGAAAACGTGGTTTTGGCAAGATGTTCGCACCCGTCGCATTTTGGCGTACTGCGTGGACGACAGCGAAAACGGCGATCAAATCCGTCAAGCCACCCTGCGATTAATCAAACAATATGGCATCCCAAAGAAAATTTTAATGGATAACACCCGAGCCGCCTCCGATTTGCAAACCTCCACCCAAACCAAACGAGGTAAGCGGAATAAAGCCATTGTGGTTGATGGGTTGTTTGAACGCCTTGGTATCCAAGTGATCCGAACCCTTGTATTTAAAGGGCGAGGCAATGGACGAGCCAAGCCGATTGAGCGTGCGTTTAGACGTGATGGATTGCCCGCTTACATTGACCGAAACCGCCGTTGCGAAGGCTTTTTTACGGGGGATAGCCCAACGGAAAAACCCGAAAACTACCAATACAAAAAAGGCTTAGATAAAGCGACATTTTTACAAATTGTTGAAGAGGGTGTGCGTAAGTGGAACGCCAAGAAAGGACGCCAAAGTGAGCTAGGGCAAGGCATTTACAGTGCCGATGAGTTATGGGCAAGGGATTATGCCCAAGTTGAAGTGATAAAACCTACCGATGAGCAGTTACGCCAATTAATGATGTTAGGCGAAAGCACCAAAGTGGACAAATACGGCTGTTTTACCCTCAAAGCAGGCTACCGCCTAGACGGCGAGAAAAACACCTACTATGCCGAAGCCTTACAGGGCGGGCAATACCCTTATGTGGTGGTGCGGTTTGATCCCGATGACTTACACGGCACGGTGTATGTGTATGACTTAAATGGCGTGTATTTGTGTGATGCGATATGTGATAAGCCACTTGCCTTTGACAGCATGAAAGGGGCGGCAATGCAACGTCGCTTAGAGGCACAAGAAGCACGCCAAACCAAAAAGCAAGTACAAACCCTAGAGAAAATGGACAAACACCAACACGAACAATACCGCAAGCATTTTGACGACGTACCAGAGGCGGAGTTAGTTGAGCCGAAGAAAGTCAAGCGACTAGCAATGTTCGAGGGGAATTTACAACGCAAAGTCGAAGAAATGGATTGGGTGGTGGATGACGATCCCCCTACCGAAAACGGATTTGCCAAAGGTGTAGCGAAGTTTAAACAGTTATTAAATGATGATTAAAGCAACAGGAGAAAGTGATGAGTCAACGAAATCTACAACGTAAAAAGAGCCTAAAGGTCGCAAACGTACTCAAAGCCCTTGAACGTGAAAATACAGAACAACTCAATCAAGCAAAAGAAAACGAGGAAGTTGTCGCTCAACTTGAAAGGCAAGCCTTGAGTAGCGTTGCAAGAAAGTGGGAATTGACTGAACAATTTCTTGCCGATACGACACTTCCCCGCTCTTTGCAAGTCGCGTTGAAAGACTATCAAGCCGCGTTAAGTATCGCCATTTCGCGAAAAGTAAAAGTAAATAGACATCTTCTGGGGGTATTTTGAAATGACGGCTAAACCAGTAAACCAAGTTGACTTGATGTTCTTCACTCTTTGCATAGGTAAATTCTTCAACGTAAGGCAAAAAACGCTGTTCAATAAGAGTGTAACGGGAAAAGTTAATTTTATGCAAGATGAAATTTAAACGTTTTTTAACTGATTTAGGAATGCCTTTAAACACTGTTCTTTGATGTTTTTGGGCAAATTTAATAATAACACGATCCATAAGCTGATCCACTAGAACAAGGGAATGACATTATGACATTAATTGAACAAATCAAGCAAATTATTGAAAGCGGTGAAATTAACCGTATGCAACTTGCAAAAGAAATTGGGGTAACGCCACCTGTTATCTCAAGTTATCTCAATGGTAAATATACAGGGGATAATGACAAAATCACCCAATCGCTAGAAAGTTGGCTAGAACAGCGTGAAATAAAACGCAGTCAATTTATGACCGCACCTGAGTTTATTAAAACCCCAACCGCCGAGCTTATTCACACCATTATTAGTTATGCTCATGCGTTAGGCTGTATTACCACTGTGTTTGGAATGAGTGGTGCAGGTAAAACAGTCGCCGCACGGGAGTATCAAAAACGCCACCGTAATGTGTGGCTGGTTACCGCCCACCCAAGCCGTGCCAGCCTTGCGGAAATGCTTTATGAAATCGCTCTTGAATTGGGCGTGGGCGAACCGCCAAAACGCAAGGCAGCCCTTGCACGCTTAATTGAAAGCCGAATGAAAGGCACAAAAGGCTTGCTGATTGTTGATGAGGCGGATCACCTCTCTTATGAAACGCTGGAAGAGTTACGTCTTATTCAGGAAGCCTGCGATGTAGGAATGACTTTAATTGGGAATGACAAGGTTTACACCCGTATGCGTGGCGGCATTAACCAAAGCCACGACTTTGCCCGCCTTTGGTCGCGTAGTGCGAAAAACGAAAGCATTCAGCATTGCAAAAAAGAAGACATTGTCGCCATTGCCAATGCGTGGCAACTGGATACCACAGATAAAAAACTGATCAGCTTATTAGCAGAAACAGGCAAGCGAGGTGGTGGCTTACGCATTTTAACCCAAGTGCTACGCCTTGCGTGGTTTAGTGCCAACGGCGACAACAAACGCCTTGATTATGACTACATTTTAGCGGCGAAAAATGAATTGCAAGGGGGAACGGTATGAAACGCACCACATTAACCCACCCAAACCCTGTTTTACGAGGCAATAACGAGATGGTGTTGGGCTACCTTCGCCAAGTGCAAAAGTGCATTAGAAAGCTGGAAGAAATGGGCTTGCACGTCATTAATGTGCATTTTGAGCATATCAAACCGAAAGTGCGGGTGCAACCCAACCATAACACCAAAGAGCTAGAAAAAACCGCTCAAGCGATGCGGTATATCCTCGGCAATGATGGACAACGCTTTGACGAGTGGCAAATGATAGTGGAAGGCATTAAGGTGGTTTGGAGGAGTTATGCCAACTAGAAAGTGCGGCGAACGGGGGAAAGCAAAATGCCATACCGTTTATGCAATCTATAAAGGCGAAATCAATATCGCTGATGGCACAGCCGCAGAGCTAGCAAGACGATTAAACAAAAGCCAAGGTTATATCCGTATGCTAGCCAGTAGCAGAATACATAAGTTAGCAGAACAAAATCCAAACCGCTTAATGGCAATCAAAATCGGTTATACCACCGATGAACTATAAGGAGAAAAAAATGAAAAAACTCACCCTAATTTGCACCGCACTTTTATTGGCAGGGTGTGATGGACAAACCCGTGCCAAGTTTACCGACGTGCGAATTGCGGAAATTTGCAAAGGTGGCGTGGTGTATTTAGTTGTTAATAATGGCGGCATCACCCCAAAAATCAACGCCAATTATGACGTTTATACCTGTAATCAATCAGCTAACCCATAGGAGAAAACAATGAGTAAAACCAAACTAAAAAGCGACACCATCCGCTATCAAACCCGAGAAGAAGTGGAGATTGCGATTAAAGATATTGGCGATTTGCAACGTGAGTTACAACGCCTTGCGACCCACCAAAATGACGAACTGGCAGCGATTACCGAAAAATATGCCCCAAAAATCACCGCTCTTCAGGAGCAAATGAAGCCTTTACAAAAAGCTATCGAAGTGTGGTGTGAAGCCAACCGTGCGGAGCTGACACAAAACGGTAAAACGAAAACGGGCAGCTTTAACACGGGCGAAGTGCAATGGCGACAACGTCCACCGAGTGTATCAATCCGCAAAGCGGACGAAGTGTTGGCAAGATTGCGTGCGTTAGGATTAACTCAGTTTATCCGCACCAAAGAAGAGCCAAACAAAGAAGCGATGCTCGCAGAGCCAAATATCGCATCAACGGTCACGGGCATTACGATTAAAACTGCCGTGGAAGATTTTGTGATCAAACCGTTTGAACAGGAGGTGTAAATGGGTGATGTGATTATTGTGCTGGGCTATTTTGCCTTAATGGGTTGGATTATGTGGCTATTTACAAAGAGTTAAAACCCTTTTCAACGCTCTTTAAACCTGATTTAAGGGGCGTTTATAAAGTGTTTTAAATCAAAAAATAGGAGCAATGACAATGAATTATCACGCTGAAATAGACGTTAAATTGACTTTGGGTATTGAAGCTGAAACCAAAGACGATGCGATATGTTATATCGACCAACTACTGGAAGAAATCCATGAAGGCTACGCTATTGGTCTGAAGTATCGAATTAATTTTGTCAATGAGGAAGGCGAAGATGAAGAATAAATACCTTGTCAGAGTTTATGGAATGGTTGAAATCACCGTAGAAGCCGAAAGCATTGAGCAGGCGGCGGAAAAATGTGATTTAAACACCTTAGACCTGAATAAATTGCCTCATCAGATTACGGAAATTGACGAGGTTGTGGAGGTTGAAGAGCTATGACAACGCAAAAGCAAAGTGAACTTGCACTCAAGCTGGATATGATGATCGGACAGCTTCAACAAGCAGTCAGAGCGATTAATACGGGCAACTATATTGCGGCGGGGGTGTATCTGGAGCTGGTGCAAAATCAGTTGCCCAAAGCGAGATGGCAAGTAGTGAGGGGATAAAATGAAACGCGAAAAACTATTAAGAAAAATAAAAAAGTTGCTTGCACTAAGTAAATCAAGCAATCCTCACGAGGCAGCAAAAGCGTTAGAGATGGCACAGAAATTAATGGCTGAACATCAAATAAATCAGGTTGATATTGAGGTGTCATCAATACATAACCAAAAGAGATTTGCAATGAAGACTGCACGATATGTCTTAATGCTTTCAGGCGTAATACGCAAAGCATTTGGGGTTGAAGCCTATGTCGCTAATTATTATGACGATGGTAGCGAATATGGCGAAGGTCTATGTCACATGGTGTTTTTCGGTGTGCAAGAAAAGCCCACTATCGCCTCATATTGTTTTGATGTGCTATATCGACAATTACAAAAAGCCCGAAAAGCTTTTAATGCAAAACAAAATAAGAAATTAAAACGCAGTACATTGATTGCGAGAGCCGATGCCTTTTGCGAAGGGTGGGTAATGGGTGTCGCTAAAAATGTGGAAAAATTTGCTGTATCTGAAGAAGAAAGCCAATTGATGAGTGCTTATTATAAAACAAAAGTGGAATCCGCAAGAAATTTTGGGAAGTGCAAAAGTCGAGAAAGCGGAAATACAAAAGAAAAAAATGATAACTCTCGTTGGCTTGGTTTTGAGGAAGGGCGAAAAGTTGAGTTAAATCACGGTGTAAATGGAACCGAAACAAAGAAATTAGGAGCAAAAAATGAAAACGATATTAACTAATCAAGAACGAGGCAGTATTTGGATCTCAATGGATATTGCTGATGATTGCCTAAATGAGGCTTTAGCTCTGTGGGATCGCTATATTGATGGCGAAGTACAGCAAGAATATGAGGCAATTAAAGCGATTGAGCTAGCAGAGGGGGAAACAGTAGAAACGCTTTCTGCGGATTGTATTTCCCCCTTAGATTGCCTAGAGCTTATTGTGATGGATTTAGATGAAGCGATGCGATATATCAAACACGTTCGCCCAATTTTGAAAAAATTGATTAAAGCCCAACGTAAGCACCCCGAACAGACTATTAAAGAAGTGATGTGGGGAACAATGGGGCAAGCAGATTAAAACCCATTTACCGCCCTTTTAATCTCCCCTAGCCCCTCTTTACAAAAGAGGGGAACTGAGAGGGCGGAATAATGTGTTTTAAGGGAGGTCTAATGTACACTAAACCCAAATATATCCAGCTTATCCATATCGCCAAGCAAAAGCTCGGTATAGATGAGCTTAGTTATCGTGCAATGCTAGAACGGCTCACGGGCAAAAGCTCAACGAAGCAAATGACGATTAAAGAACTTAGTCAGGTTTTACACGAATTGGAAGATAAAGGCTTTCGTAACACCGCAAAAAAAGCCGTTCGGACAACAGGCAAAATGAGAACTGCGAAACCGACTATTGTGGATAAAATCCGCGTGCTTTGGCGAGCAATGCACAAGCAGGGCATTATTCGTGATGGGTCAGATACCGCCCTTGACCAGTTTGCCCGCAATATTGTCAATGTTGAGCTAGTGAAAAAAGGCAATAACGTGCTGATTATGACGGTGGCAGGGTTAAATGGGGATAACAAGTTGGCGACACAGGTGTTAGAGCGGTTAAAACAATGGCAAAAACGGGTGGAGAGGAAAAATGGATAAAGACAAATTAGATGTGTTTGAACGCAAAGCCCCAGAAGTGTTGGCAGATTTAGCAGCTCATGTTGAGCAAGAGTTAATCAATCGTTATGAAATGCCCGAAGAACAAGCCAAACAAGCGGGAGTTGATGTGGCAATGCGGATTTCAAGAGCTTGGGCGGGGGAGATTATTTATATCCCTCGTGCTTTGCTATTAGCATTATCTGAACGTGATTTGAAAATTTGGCGTGAGTTTAACGGGGTTAATCACCGTGAGCTTGCCCGTAAGTATGGCGTATCAATGCAATGGGTATATCAGATAGTTAAACGGATGCAAAAGGAAGAGATCGACCGTCGGCAGTTTGATATGTTTAAGTAAAAAATCTTTAAACCACTTTAAAATAGTTCTTTAAACAAAATCTTTAAACTCCTTTTAAAAGCATTTAGAAGGAGTTTATGTTATATGCCCTTTCCCATTACCAAAATCGTGATCCACTGTTCTGCCACGCAGAACGGTAAATCCTTACGCAATAAAACAAAATCCGCCGCTCAAGTGATTGACAGCTGGCATAAGCAGCGTGGTTTTAAGCGTAACCCTATCAACACCAAACATTTTAACCCGCACTTGCCACATATTGGCTACCACTTTGTTATTGATACCGATGGCACGATTGAAACTGGTCGTCAAGAGGGAGAAAACGGGGCGCATGTCAAAGGGCATAACGCCCACAGCCTAGGGATTTGTCTGGTGGGTGGCATTAGCATTACAGGCAAAAACTACGGACGCTACACCGCCAAACAATGGCAAGCCTTACACAAGCTATTACAAGAGTTAGAGGCTAAATATCCAGATGCACGAATTTGTGGACATCGCGATTTAAGCCCAGACCTTAATGGCGACGGCACGATTACGCCCAATGAGTGGCTCAAGGATTGTCCGTGCTTTGACGTTTGGAGTTGGCTTGATAGCGAGCAGATTATTAACGTTGAGCATTTATTTAAGGAGTAATGATGAAATACCTATTTAGCACTGCTTGTGTAGGGGCGTCAGCGTATTTGTTAGGGTTAGATAATCCTTGGGGATTGGGCTTTTTAGCTTTGGGTTTAGTTACTGTTTTTATAGCAAGTGTTTGTAACTAGCTAAGGAGTAAATGATGAGTGTATCAATGAAATTTTACTGGGGTAAAAAATTCTCCCGTGGATGGAAAATGAGCAATAACGCCAAGCGCAACAAAGCGATTAATGGCGGACATACTGCAGCACAACAGTTTTATTTGTTATGGGGTTACTAAATGGCACTGAAAGAATTAATTACTAACGATAACGGCAGGCTTAGCACCACCGCCTTTATTCAATTTTTCGGGGCGGTTTTGATGGCAATAATTTTGGCTTATAGCGTCTATTTAGACCGCTCAAATGTCAGTGAGCTTTTTACCACTTTTGCCCTATTTTGTGGCGGTGGTGTGGCGACTAAAGGCTTTGCCAATGCCCTTAATCACCGTAAATCCTCACTACCGCAAGGAGAAGAGCAATGATGTTATCTGCAAGTTTAATTGCCCTCGGTAGCTTTGCCTTATTTGTGGTTTACGCCGTATGGCGATTTAAAAAAGCGGAGCGAAGCCTAGAACAAATGTTTGCCACCGTAGAGCGCCTTGAGCAAGAAAAAGCCGTGGCACAAGCCCAAGTAAAACAGTTTGAAGTGAGAAAAAACAATGAAAAAAACCACCGCACTGCTGATCGCAATGACCTTATTGACCGCTTGCAGCAACAAGGCGATCTCTGTGATTAATCCGAGTTGCTCTGGCTTTGGCTTAATCCAAGCCAGTCGGCAGGATACCACTGAAACCTTGCGCCAGATTGCGGTGCATAACGCTACTTATCGGGCGATTTGCCAAGAGGATAAAAAATGATGATGGAATTATTGGAGTTTATTCAAAAGCACTGGGGATTGGTGGCAACGGTTATCGGTTCAGTTTGGGCAGGAATGAAACTCTCAATGGATAGTAAATACCCCAAACGTAGCGAAATTGAGGCTATCCGAAAAAATATTGATGAAGTGGAGCAACGGCTGACCAAGGTCGAAGATACCCTTGAGCATATGCCTACCAAAGAAGATTTATCCGCATTAAAAATTTTGATGACAGAAATCAAAGGGGAAACAAACACCACGAATGCCCGTTTATCCACTTTAAGTCATCAAGTGGCATTATTAATTGAAGAACGTGTAAAAGGATAACTATGCGAGAGATTTTTATTAAAGACCAACGCCTTGTCATTTTACGCTCCCTTGTGGACGCAGGCTATGATGCAAATGAGTCTATTTTAGATGATTGCCTTGCCCTTTATGGGCATAACATCAGCCGAGATTTGGTGCGTAACCATTTAAACTGGCTGGAAGAGCAAGGGCTTATCCAAATTGAGCGGCTTAAAAGTGGTTTTATGATTGCCACTATTACCCAGCGTGGGCTTGATGTTGCCAACGGCGAAGCGGTTGTTGAGGGCGTGAAAAAGCCCGCACCCAAATATTAAACCGCATTGAAAGGAGGTTTAAATGAGTGAAAAACTCAAGCGTGGGCGAGCGAGCAAAGTGGATTTATTGCCACCGAATATCAAAACGCAATTAACAATGATGTTGCGAGATAAACAGTTCTCGCAACAGGAAATTCTAGCCGAGATTAATGATTTAATTGCCAATTGTGGCTTACCCGACGAAATGCAACTGAGCAAAACAGGGTTAAACCGTTATGCCTCACGAATGGAAGAAATGGGGGCGAAAATTCGTCAAGCCCGTGAAATGGCAGAGGTCTGGACGAAACAGTTAGGCGAAGCCCCGCAAAGTGATGTTGGCAAATTGTTGATGGAAGCGGTCAAGACGATGGCATTTGATTTAACGATAAATACGGAAAAGGTTGATCCTAAATTTTTAAATCAGTTGGCATTAATCGCCAACCGTATTGAACAAGCACAACGCATTGCTGAAGAGCGAGAACGCAAAATCCGCAAAGAGATGGCTCAATTAGCAGCCGAAACCGCCGAAAAAGTGGTGGTGCAAGCAGGATTATCTGCAGATACCGTCCGCACAATTAAAGAGCAAATTTTAGGTATTGCGTAATGGCATTATTAAATAACCGACCATTAAACGAATTAGCCCCTGAATGTCAGTCTTTTCTTAATGCGATTTATGCGTTTAATCCATTGGAGCTGTTGCTGGGTTATCAACGGCGTTGGATCGCCGATGATAGCCAGTTAAAAATTGCTGAAAAAACACGACGCTGTGGTTTAACTTGGGCGGAGGCAGCGGATAATGCTTTGATTGCGAGTACTCGAAAAGCCGACGGTGGTTCTGATGTTTTTTACATCGGGAGCAATAAAGAAATGGCTCGTGAGTACATTGATGCTGTCGCGATGTGGGCGAGAGCCTTTAACTACGCCGCCAGTGAGATACAAGAAGAAGTTTTTGAAGATGAAGGAAAAGATATTTTGACCTATGTGATTTATTTTGCATCAGGCTTTAAAGTGAAAGCACTCTCATCAAATCCGAAGAACTTGCGTGGTATGCAAGGTGTGGTCGTTATTGATGAAGCTGCTTTCCACGAATACCTTGCGGAGGTATTAAAAGCAGCACTTGCTCTAACAATGTGGGGAGCAAAGGTACGCGTTATCTCAACTCATAACGGCGTAGATAATCTATTCAACGAACTCATTACTGATAGTCGAGCTGGTCGCAAGCGTTATTCCGTTCACACAATTACGATTGAAGATGCGTGCCGTGATGGGTTGTATCAACGTATTTGCCAAGTAACCAAACAAACATGGTCGCCTGAAAAGGAAAGGGAGTGGATTGACAATTTACTCAACGATACCGCAAGCGAAGAAGATGCCCTTGAAGAGTATTTCTGTGTACCTAAAAACGGATCGGGCTTATGGCTTTCTCGTGCTTTAATTGAACGTCAAATGAGCGAAAGCACACCTGTGGTGCGATTTACGGCAAAAGACGGCTTCAGCCTTGTGCCAGAACCAACCCGATATAAAGAAATGCGAGATTGGTGCGAGCAAACATTACAACCAATTTTGATAACCTTAGACAGCAATCAGTTGCACTTTTTAGGTGAAGACTTTGCAAGGTCGGGAGATATGACCTCTTTTGTGGTGTTGGCTCAACAGCAAAACCTAACCAAAAGTGTGCGATTAATTGTAGAGTTAGGCAATATGCCTTACAAGCAACAAGAGCAAGTTGTGCTGTTTATCTTAAAATCTTTGCCACATTTTGCAGGTGCCGCATTTGATGCTCGTGGGAACGGTGGTTATTTAGCGGAAGCCGCCCGTGATGCGTTCGGTTCATTAGTCGATTGCGTGCAGTTATCGGAAAAATGGTATCGGGAACACACCGCCCCATTTAAAGCCGCATTGGAAGATGGCGAACTAGACAGTATTCCCAAAGATGCCGATATTCTTGCTGATTTACGTTCGTTCCAAGTAGTGAAAGGTGTGCCTCGCATTCCAGATAAACGAACCAAAAGTGCAGACGGTAAAAACAAACGACACGGTGATACGGCAATTTCACTTTTGCTAGCACATTATGCAAGCCGACAGTTAATACAGTTACCAGTCAAAGCCCACAGCAGAAGACCAAGAGCTAGCCAAAAATTAACGCAAGGATATTAACAATGATTGCATTTGTCACTTTAACCATTTCTGCCACTGTGCTGATTTTTTATGACAAGCCGTTTTGGTGGGTATTTTTATTGTTTGCCACCTTTGTGGATTATGAAAAATAAGGAAAGCCAATGACAGCAAAAAAACAAGATTTAGTGCGTGAAATTGCAACCCGTGCCAGTGCTGTGGATTATTGGGCATTTATGCACTATTTGCCTAACCCAGACCCTGTGTTGAAAAAAATGGGTAAAGATATTTCCGCCTATCGTGAAATTTTATCCGATAGCCACGTGGGCGGTTGTGTACGCCGACGTAAAGCTGCAATTAAAGGGTTAGAATGGCGACTTACACCAACAGGTAATAAAAAAGTCGATGAAATTCTGGCCGCACTTTTTGAACGCTTACCTCTCAACCATATCATTAACCAGATTTTAGATGCCACCCTCTTTGGCTATCAAGCTCTTGAGGTGATGTGGGCGGAAGAAAACGGCTTGTTATTACCTGCCGAGATTGTGGGTAAACCGCAAGAATGGTTTGTGTTTAATGAAGAAAATGAATTGCTACTGCGTGATAAAGAGGAGCGCGATGGTAAGCCTCTCCCTGAAATGAAGTTTTTACTTGCCACCCAGCAAGCAGATTATATGAACCCTTATGGCCGTGCCGATTTAGCCATGTGCTTTTGGGCGGCCACCTTTAAAAAAGGCGGGCTAAAATTTTGGCTCGAGTTTGTGGAAAAATACGGCAGCCCTTGGCTGGTGGGTAAACATCCAAGACAAACCCAGCCGCACGAAATTGAAGACTTGCTGGATAGTATGGAAAAAATGCTGGGAACTGCGGTTGCGGCTATCCCAAATGACAGCACCATTGAGCTGTTAGAAAGTGGTAGCAAAGGTGGCTCATCACAGGTGTTTGATGATTTCCTGCGTTATTGTAAATCAGAGATTGCTATTGCCATTCTAGGGCAAAATCAAACCACCGAAGCCGAAGCTAACCGCGCTAGCGCAACGGCGGGGCTTGAAGTAGCCAAAGCCATTCGCGATGAAGACGCGGCGATTGTAGAAAGCTGTTTTAATCAGCTTTTAAGGTGGATTTGCAAACTCAATTTTAATGTGGACACCTTGCCAACCTTTGAACTCTTTGAGCAAGAAAGTATTGATAAATTGCAAGCCGAGCGTGACCAATTGCTGGCGAGTATGGGGGTGCAATTTAGCGAGCAGTATCTCGCTCGCACTTATGGCTTTGAGCAGGGAGATATTACCCTAAAACAACAACCGTTACCGCAGCAAAGTGCGGCGCAAAAATCGGCAGAATTTAATGAGCCAGCTCCCACAATGCCACGCAATATTGCCGATGGCATTGTGGAACAGCTGGAAATTGAAGCAGAAAGCCACGTGGATAATTGGTTGCAAGCGGTACAAGATAAACTAGCATCGGCTGAAAGTCTTGAGGATTTTCGCACGCAATTAGATAGCCTTATCCCAGAATTAGATTTTAGCGAGTACGCCCAAGTCATGGCGTGGGCATCAACCAGTGCGGAGCTGGCGGGGCGTTATAGCGTCAATAAAGAAAGTAAAAAGGAACGCTAAATGGCAATAGAAAACGGTTTCACCTTTAAAGAGCAAGTGCGCTATTTTGAGAAAAAACTCAATTTACCCACTGACAGCTATTTAGATGTGTTAGGCGAAGAACACGACTATTTTTTTATGGTCGCAGGGGCAAATCGCAATGAAATCATCGCACAGTTTCGTCAAGCGGTGGATGATGCCATTGCACGAGGTGAAACCCTAGAAGGCTTTCGCAAGCGCTTTGATGAGATTGTGGCAAAAACAGGTTGGCAGTATAAAGGTGGGCGCAACTGGCGTACACGGATCATTTATGACACCAATGTGTATGGCGCTTATAACCGTGGGCGGTTAAAGCAGCATTTGGATTTAGCCGATGTGATGCCTTATTGGGAATATCATCACCACGACAACGCCCACCCACGTCAGGCGCATATTGATTTAGATGGCACCATTCGCCCAGCCAATGATCCGTTTTGGCGTTATTACTACCCTGTTAAAGCCTACGGTTGTCATTGTACCGTCGAAGCACACGATGAAGATGATTTAAGGGAAATGGGCAAGCAGGTATCACCTCCCGTGGAAATTGAATTTGAAGAGAAATTGGTTGGCGTGCGAAGTGGTAACCCAAGAACCATCAATCTGCCCAAAGGCTATGATGCAGGTTTTGCTCCGCATAATTTTGACAATCTCACCGCAAGCCGAAATCAATCGGTGGATGCGGTCTTAATGCAAAAATTAAGCCAGTCTGAGCCACGTCTTGCGAGCCGTTTGATTAATGATGTGATCAGTCAACGCCCGCAAGCGGTGGCAATGTTAAACACCGCAATGGCGGAGATGGTCGAAACTGTTACCAAAGAGAAAATGGCACGCGGTCAAATGAAATATGTGGGCGTGCTGTCTGATGAGGTCTTGACTAAGTTAGAGGTGCTAGACAAAGCTCCACAAAGTGCGGTGATTGCGGTGCGTGATCAAGATGTGTTACACGCTTTGCGAGATAACAAACAAGCAAAAGGTATTAACTTACCTGTTGAGTTTTGGAAACAGCTGCCTGAAAAGCTACGCCATCCTAAAGCGATTTTGCTCGAAAGCCAACAGAAGCAACCGACCTTAGTGTTTGTGCATGACACGGAACAAGGTAAGGTGGCAGTCAAAATGGATTATGACATTCAACATCGCGATCAACTGACGCAGAAAAAACAACGGGTAAAAGTGAATATGGTGAGAACGGCAAGTGTGATTGCTGATAAACGTCAATGGGAAAGCTTAAAAGGGTTTGAGGTTTTATGGGGAAACTTGGATTAATAGCCACAGTTTGCCTGATTCGAACAGGATAATACGGTAGTTGCCTAGCGTAACCTTTCCAGTAGGAAACCCCTGTGGCTAGTTAAACTATACCCCTAACTTATTTTTTAATCAATAGGAGAAAATAAAATGAACATTTTTGAAGAAGAACTTAAAGAAGCCGAATTAAAATTAAAAGCCCTAAAACTCGTACCAGAGTTTCAAGGCTTAATGATGGTTGATGCTCAATTTGTATTAAAACAAATTGAACTAATATTACTCAATTTTCAGACTGTTAAGAGTGATCAGGCGAAATTTGACGAAGTAGCTTTAAAACTTCAGGCTGAAATTCAGCGATGTCAGTTACGGCTGACTGAATAAAATCAGTATAAACATCGTTGTAGGCTTTATGCGAAAGGTTGAAATTATTACATTTCGCTGCTGCCAAAGTTAAAACTTGAGCAGTTAAAAGCTGTTCTAATAGTTCAGTTTGTTTATCTTTCATTTGAAAGTCCTTAAATTAAAGCGTGGCAACATTACCACGCTTTCTTTTTAATCCAATTTGCGAGGTAACACAATGATTAAAATTACCCTTGATGATACGCTACCCAAACAGCAGTTAGAGCGTATCGCACGCACCTTAAAAGCCCCGCGTAAGCTCTATGGTGTGTTGGGTGAAACCTTGAAAAAAATTCACGCCGAACGCTTTAAAAACGAAGTCGCTCCTGATGGCAAAAAGTGGCAAGCCCTTTCGCCCATTACCCGTCAAATTAAGGGTAACAATAAAATTCTAAGGCAAGATGGCTATTTGTCGCAGAAAACCGCTTACAATTATGATGATCATCACGTGGAATTTGGTAGCGATGCCAAATATGCCCGCCTACACCAATTTGGAGGCAAGATTGTACCGAAGAAAGCAAAACGGCTACGCTTTGGTAAAAGCAAGATTTTTGCCAAAAAAGCGGATATTCCTGCCCGCCCTTGGTTAGGGATAAACAAACAAGATGAGCAAAGATTGCTAAAAAAAGCCACCGCACTTTTACAGCGACAAATTGAGCAAGGGTTATAGTATTTAAAATCGTGCTTACAAAAAAGCGGATGCTTTTTTGAACATCGGCTATGCCGATGGGGCTAAAAGCCCGAGCAAATTTCGCTATTGCGAAAATTGCGAGTAAAACGTCCATAGCGAAGTTTTCTTTTTAAGTGGTATATTGCCTTACGTTAAATTTTTTGAACGCACTGTGAAAGTTTTGAACGGGGTTTGAACGACGTATAAAATACCATTTAGCCATTATTTCAAAATAACGCCATAATCGCGTGTTATGGCGTTTTTTATTTTTACCCTTATGCTGGGTCATCTTGTAAATTATCTCTTCTCTTTAAGCGGTCTTTAATGCCTCTTTAATCGCCTTTTGATTTAAGTGGAGTATTTTTTGGAATACCGCTGGGAAAATCACGCAAAAAAATCTTTAAAGGACTTTAAAATCTTTTTCGTCTCTCTTTCGTTACTCTATCGGTGTTTCAGCAAACAAGGACACCGATATGACCCTTATTGATATTTTTCGAGCAGGCTCTCGCCCTGACGCCAATGGCAATGTGGTGAACATTACCACGGAGTCGTTGCAACAGGCGATTGATGCCTATAACCCGCAATTCCACGAGTCCCCCGTGGTGATCGGACACCCTAAAGACAATCACCCTGCTTATGCGTGGGTGAAAGGCTTACAGCTCAACGGGGATACATTGCAAGCAGAACTGACCCAGATTGATCCTGATTTTGCCGAAATGGTACAGAATGGACGATTTAAAAAGGTGTCGGCATCTTTTTACTTACCTGATAGCCCGAACAACCCTGTTGCTGGCAAGTTGTATTTACGCCACGTGGGCTTTTTAGGTGCTGTACCACCTGCGGTAAAAGGCTTGCGTAATCCTGAATTTAATGAGGAAGAACAAGGCATCGTTGAGTTTAGCGATTGGGCGCAATCAAGCCTTTGGCGGCGACTACGGGATTGGGTGATTGGTAAGTATGGACAGGAGGAAGCAGATAAAGCCCTGCCTGATTATTTGGTGAGTTCGGTGCAAGAGGAAAGTATCCGTGAGGAGTATCGCCATACTGACGTCCTTGTTCCAGACTTTAATGAAAATAATGTGCAACCAGAAGGAGAACCCGCAATGAGTGCAGAAGAAAAAGCCGAGCTTGACCGCTTGCGTCAAGAAAATGAGCAGCTAAAAGCGACAAAAGCCAAAGCCGAAGCTGAAAAAGCCGAAGCAGAACTTAACTCAGCCAAAGCCGAGAATGCCAGTTTTGCCGAAGCCTTAATTTCGGAAGGCAAACTTGCCCCGAAAAATAAAGACAAGGTGGTGTCAATGCTCAATGCCATGACGGTGCAAGCCCAAGGTGGTGTCGTGGAATTTGAAGAGGGTGAAAGCCTTGTTCAGCAGTTTAAAGCCTATCTTAAAGACCAGCCTAAAGTGGTTGAGTTTTCAGAGGTAGCGACCAAAGACAAGGCCGCACAGCCTGCTGACGAGACGGTGGACTATGCCGAAGGCACAAGCCCAGCCAGCATTGATGCGGATAAACGCATTCGTGCTTATATGGGCGAGCACAATGTGGATTACACCACCGCATTTAATGCGTTATTTAACTAATTAACCAACAAGGAGCAATTTTTATGGCACTGGATTTATCAAAATTACGCGTACAAGACCCTGTACTCACCAATTTGGCTTATGGCTATCACAACAATGAACTGATTGGCGATAGCCTTATGCCTATCGTTGAAATCGACAAAGAAGCGGCAAAAATCCCGACATTTGGGCGTTTAGCCTTCCGTATTCCGACGACCACGCGAAGCCTACGCGGGGCATCTAACCGCTTAGAGCCTGAAGATTTGGGCGCGATTGATGTGGCACTGGAAGAACACGACGCAGAATATGCCATTGATTACCGCGAAAGCAATGAAGCCAGTTTTCCATTGCGTCAATACGCCCTAGGCGTTATCCAAGATGTGATTGCGTTAGACCGCGAAAAACAAATCGCCACCCTTGCGCAAAATGAGGCGAGCTATGACAGCACCAATAAAGTGGCATTATCTGGCACAAGTCAATTTAGTCACAAAGACTCCGACCCATTTGCCGTCTTTGACGCAGCAAAACGTGCGATTAAACGCACCATTGGGCATAAAGCCAATGTGTGCGTGATTGCAGGCGATGTGTGGGAGGTGCTGAAATCCCACCCGAAAGTGATTGAAAAAATTAAGTATGTGCAAAAAGGCGTGATTACGCCAGAAATTTTTGCGGGCTTAATTGATATTGACACCGTCAAAATTGGCGAGGCAGTTTATGAAGAAAGCGGTCAGTTAAAAGATATTTGGACTAAAACCGTGGTGTTGGCTTATGTGCCGAAAACCGCCGATAAGAAAGGCACGGTGTATCAGCCAAGTTTTGGCTATACCGTTCGCCGTCGTAAAGGATTATTTGTGGATACCTACCAAGAAAGCGGTGGCAAGTTAGAAGTGGTGCGTTGTACCGATATTTATAAACCGCATTTGGTGGGCAAGCCTGCGGGTTATTTAGTGAAAGACTGTATCGCGTAACCCCTTTAAACCGCATTTAAACGTCCTTTAAGTGCGGTTGAAAAATCCTAAATTTTGGAGAATGCAATGAACGAAAAATTACTTTACGCCGTGATTGGCGCAGTGGCTGTTTTGCATAACGGTAAACGTTATGAAGTGGGCGAAACCCTTGAACTCACGCAAGAAGAAGCACAAAACATCGCCTTGTATGTGGAACTTACCGAAAGCGGCAAAGTCAAGCTCGCCCAACAGCAACGCAATGCTGAGGAAGCACAACGTAAAGCTGAAGAAGCCAAAAACAACAAAGAAGCGACCACTAATACGGCGAATGCCAACACGGAAAATCAGGCATAAGGCGGCACAATGTACATTAATGCAGAGGATTTAAACGAGCTATTAAGTGAACGTGCCTTAATGGATCTTTCGAATGACAACAGCCGTGCCACAAGCATTAACTTTGCGGTGTTAGATAAGGCGTGTTTGTATGCCACGGAGATTGTCGATGGGTATTTGCGTTCGCGTTATGTTCTGCCGCTGCATCAAGTGCCAACCCTTGTGCGTAATCTCTGTTTGCAACTGGCACGCTATTGGCTGTATTCACGCCGTCCTGATGGCAAAGGTTTTCCTGACCAAGTCAAAGACAGTTATGCCCAAGCGCTGAAAGATTTGGAGCGTATCCAATCAGGCAAATTGCATTTAGGGCTGACCGAGCTTGTCGATACGATGGACGACAATGTGCCTGCTGTACCGCGTTTTGTGGCACGAGCACCTGAAAAAGTGGATTTATCGGGGTATTAAAATGTCTGCCACCTTGCCGATTTTAACGAGCGTCCAAGAACGCTTACTTGAGCGAATAGATCGCTTTAGCATTGAGCTTTTCCCCGATGATTTGGCGAATTACTACGTTAAAGACGAATACGGGGTCATCTTAGTGCAATACGCAGGCTCGAAGTTTGAAACCCAAGGTAGCACCGACCTTGTACATCAACGCCGTGATGTGCATCTTGCTTTAACCATTATTGCCCGTAGTCAGCACGATGATAGCGGGGCATTAGAGGTGCTGGATAAGGTTCGCTTGGCGATTGTGGGCTTTCGCCCCACTAATTGCGAACCTTGTGTATTAATTAGCGAAGAGTTCGCGGGTGAAGACGAAGGGCTTTGGCAATATCAACTGATTGTGCAAACCAGCACGTGGCAGGTGGAACAACGCGACCTGCAAAATTCACACAAATTTACCACCGCACTTTTACGCCGTGCGGATCAACATTAAGGAGAAAAATATGGCTTTTCACCACGGAACTGAAACCAAACGTGAAACAGGCGGATCTGTTCCCGTTCAAACCGTTGATGGGGCGATTATTGGCATTGTCGGCACAGCCCCAATGGGAGCGGTAAACCAGCTTACGCTGTGCCAAACGAAGAAAGATTTTGCCCAATTTGGCACGCTTACAGGTAAAGGCTTCACCCTCCCTGATGCCTTTGAGATTTTAAGCCGTTATGCCAGTGGGCAGGTTTATGTGGTCAATGTGTTAGACCCCACTCGTCATAAAACCCAAGTCAATGATGAGGTATTAACCCAAGACCCAAACACCTTAATTGCCGTAACGGAAAAAGCGGCATTGCTCACCTTAACGGTGAAAGCAAACAATGTGGCTCTCACTGAGGGGACAGACTACACGGTCAATATGCAAACAGGGGAAATCTGCTTTAAAGCCAGCAAAACCAGCCTCACTGTGACCTATACCTATGCTGACCCAAGTAAGGTTACGGAAGAAGATATTAAAGGCGGCGTGGAAAGTAGTACGGGGCAACGCAAAGGCTTTGAGTTATTGCGTGATGGCTTTAATAAATTTGGGGCAGATGCCAAGGTGTTGATTTGCCCTGAGTTTGATAAAACGGCGACTTGTGCTGCCGCCCTTCAAGTGCTGGCGGAGCAACTAAAAGCGGTTGCCTATGTGCAATTGCCAAAAGGAACAACCCTTTCTAAAGCCATTGAAGCACGAGGTCCACTGGGTAACCTTAATGCCAAAGCCAGCTCAGAACGAGTACGCCATTTTTACCCTTATGTCACAGGAATGAGTGGTGGGCTTGAAAGTCTTGCCACGCACGCGGCGGGGCTGCGAATGAAAACCGATGTGGAACAGGGTTATTGGTTTAGTACCTCTAACCGCGAACTGTTGGGCGTGATTGGTATGGAAGTGCCATTAACGGCGCGTATTGATGACTTACAAAGTGAAACCAATCGCTTAAATGCCGTGGGGATTACCACGATTTTTAATAGCTTTGGCACAGGGTTTAGATTATGGGGCAACCGCTCAAGCTGTTTCCCAACGGTTACCCATATCATCAACTTTGAGACCGCCTTGCGTACAGGGGATTTAATTGATGAAAGCATTCGCCGTGCCGAGTTGCAATATATCGACCGTCCGATTGATGATGCGTTAATTGACAGCCTATTGGAAACCATTCGCACCTACTTAGGAACGCAAAAAAGCCTCGTAGGTTTTGAAGTGGGGCTCGATTACGACTACGACTTGGCAGATGCTTTTAGTCAAGGGCAGATCCCCTTGACCTATGATTACAC
This sequence comes from Avibacterium paragallinarum, assembly GCF_900450705.1. Taxonomy (GTDB): domain Bacteria; phylum Pseudomonadota; class Gammaproteobacteria; order Enterobacterales; family Pasteurellaceae; genus Avibacterium; species Avibacterium paragallinarum. Next base: position 1,383,080 of record NZ_UGHK01000002.1, on the reverse strand, counting down.
ACCAAAACTGCCAGCTGAACGCATTAGCAATCGCTCAGTGATGACGCGTAAATATTTGGTGAATTTGGTTGGTCAAAAATAATTAAGGAGCAAGAATGAGTACAGCAATTAATCAAATCGTCAATGCCAATGTGTATTTCAACGGTAACTCTTTGCTAGGTAAAGCCAAAGAAATTAAGGTTGCCGATATTGAGTTTGAACAAATTGAGCATAAAGGGCTTGGTTTAGTGGCAACCATTAAACTGCCAGCGGGTTTAAATGCCCTAGAGGGTGAAATAACTTGGGATAGTTTCTACCCTGAAGTTCGTGTACAAAATACTAACCCATTTAAACACCAGCAATTAATGATCCGCTCTAATTTGCAAGTATTTAACGCAATGGGCTTGGCAGAAGAAGCCCCATTAGTTACGGTAATGAATGTGCAGTTTAGTAAAACCGCAGGCGGAAGTTTTAAACCTAAAGAGGCGGTTGAGCTGCAAGATAGTTTCCAAATCTACAGCATTAAGCAGACCTTAGAGGGGAAAGAATTGCTCTACGTGGATACCTTTGCCAACATCTACCGTGTAAACGGACAAGATGTGTTGCAAAAATACCGCACCAATATCGGGCAATAAATTCTTAAAACTACTTTAAAAGAAATTTAAAGACGATTTCAGTAAACTCCTTAATGACGTTAAATAATAACCATTAAGGAGTTTTTTTATGTCTGACGTTATTGTTGCTCTTGATTTTCCTATTCAAAATGGTGAAGGCAATCTAATCACCGAGTTAAAAATTCGTCGTCTGAAAGCCAAAGATCTTCGCAAAATGAGAGGCAGTACGGATATTGAGCAAAGTATCAGCTTGCTTTCAATCGTCACAGGTTTAGTGCCTGAAGATTTGGAAGAGCTAGATATTGCCGATTTCAAACGTGCGGCTGAAGTGATTGAAAAAATGCAGAAGGGAAAGTTGAACTAACCGCCCTTGATGCAGCGTTAGCTGATTTGGCGTTTTGGTTTGGATTTTCGCATTCAGAACTGGAAGAAATGACGCTTGATGAAATTGAACGGTGGCTCATTCAAGCCCAACGGCAGATAAAAGCCAAGTACACGAAAGCCGCTATTTAAGCGGCTTTGTTGTTATTTATTGAAGGCTTTATGAAAACCGTTTTTAAAAGATTGGATGGGGTTTTGTGTATTTCTTTTTTCGATACGTCCAAGAATAAAACCCAAGGCAATAAGAAATAAAAATGCAATGGTTGTTTTTGGGAAGTAATACAACGCAAAACCAGTGGCAATAATGGTTAAACCGATAGCAGCTACTGATCCTAATTTTTTGGCTTGAGAGTCAGAAAAATCAAGCACATTAACGAGCCAAGTGAAGATCCCTAATCCACCTATGACACAAGTTGTCATCGGGTAATAGTAATAAGCAGTTCCCACGCCAATCACTAGCAAAAGGAAACCAATTAGGACACCAATTATGCCAAATATTTCATCAATGAACTTCATTAACATTGCACCTTCTCCCTAACTGTTGAACAATTTAAAGGAACTATAAATGATCTCAAGTAAACTCGCAATAGGTTTAGTCATCGGTGCCAGCGTAAAAGGTGCAATTTCAGGTATTAAAGAAGTCACAGCAGCCTTTAAATCATTAAAAGATAATACGTTATCACTTGAGCAAAAAACTAACTCAATGTTTAACCTTGCCAAAGGCTCATTTAAAGCGGCATTTACCTCAGTAACAGGGCTTGGTTCAAGTATTATGGCGTTATCTCAACCAGCTATTGCTTTTGAAAGTGCAATGGCAGATGTAAAAAAAGTCGTTGATTTCAAAACACCTGAGGGCTTCGCTAATCTATCCCAAGATATTCTCAATCTTACCCGCATACTACCAATGACCGCCGAAGAGCTTGCTGCTATTACCGCTTCAGGTGGTCAGCTTGGTATAGCTGAAGAAGATCTCAAAGATTTCACCACAACTATTGCAAAAATGTCGGTGGCATTTGATATGTCTGCCGAAGATAGCGGTGATGCAATGGCGAAACTTGCCAACGTGTACAAAATCCCGATTAAAGAGATTGAAAAGTTAGGTGATGCGATCAACGAACTCTCCAACTCAAGCCCCGCAAAAGCCAGCGACATAGTGAGTACGCTTGGACGAATTGGTGGCGTGGCAAAACAATTCGGCTTAACCGAAAATGCGGCAGCTGCTTTATCTAGTAGCTTTATTTCATTAGGTAAAGCACCTGAAGTAGCAGGAACGGCAATTAATGGAATGCTCACAAAATTGATGACAGCTGATAAAGGCGGCAAGAAATTCCAAAACGCTTTGAAATCAATGGGGCTTAATGCCAAAGATCTAAAAAATTCAATTGGACAAGATGCAGAAGGTGCTTTAACCGACTTCTTAAAAAAAATTCAAAAACTGCCGAAAGAAAAACAAATGGGAGTATTAGTTGATTTATTCGGCTTAGACTATGCCGATGATGTGGCAGTGCTTGCAGGTAATGTGGAAGTGTTAGAAAACAGCTTGAAAACATTACAAGATACGGACTCAAATGGTAAAGCAAAGTATCTTGGTTCAATGGAAAAAGAATTTGCTGCTCGAGCTGCCACAACAGAAAACAGTCTGAAGTTACTCAAAAATAGCTTTATGGAAGTGGGCGTTACGCTTGGCTCATCACTTTTGCCGATTATCAATAATTTTGTGCAAGGGCTTATGCCTATGGTGCATTGGGTATCAGATTTAATTAGCAATAACCAAGAACTCGTTGCCTCTTTACTTAAAGTGGGAATTGGTGCAATAGCAGGTTTTTCTGGGCTGTCTTTTGTCATTGGGATTTTTAGTACCATCACAGGAACATTCTTAAAACTAAAAAGCGGTGCGGGATTTGTGTCAAAAGCATTTTCATTCATTAAACCGTTTGTTTCAGGTTTTGGCAGCACACTATTGAACATTGTTAAAATTATTGCACTTTCTTTGTTGCCGATATTCGACAAATTAGTCACCATTTTAGGGGTTGTTAAAACTGCTATTTTTTCAATGGGCAGAGCTCTGCTTACCAACCCCCTCGGCTTAACTATTACTGCCATCACTGTCGCTGCTTATCTCATCTATGACAACTGGGAACCTATTTCAGCGTGGTTTTCTAATCTTTGGACGAAAGTCACGGGTTATTTCCAAAACTTCTGCAACTGGGTGCAAGGTATTTGGACGAGAGCAACTGAATGGGTATCGAGTGCGTGGGCAGGGGTGTCAGATTACTTTGGACAGCTTTGGAATAACATCACCAACTTTTTCAACTCAGGCATCGGCAACATTACCGCCACCATTCTTAACTGGTCGCCGCTGGGGTTGTTTCATCAAGTTTTTTCCACTGTGCTGTCTTGGTTTGGCATTGATATTCCGAGCAAGTTTTCTGAATTTGGGAAAAATATGATTGATGGTTTAGTGGGTGGTATTCGCAATGCGTGGGAAGGTGCGAAAGAAATCGTTTCTGGGTTAGGTAATGGCATCAAAGGTTGGTTTGCTGAAAAACTCGGTATTCACAGCCCAAGTCGCGTATTTAAGGGCTATGGCGTGAATGTGGTTGAAGGCTTGGCAATTGGTATGGATAAGGCTCAGCCTCTTGCTACACAAGCCAGTCAAAACCTCTCAAGTGCGGTAAAATTCGAGCCTGTTTTAAATGATGCTGAAACGCTCTTTAAACCACTATTCAACGAGAAAAAAGGCATTTTGGAAACACTTTGGGACGATGTGAAACTTGGCGTGAGTGCTGTTGGCAATCTCTTAGGGCAAAATCAACCTGCGAATTTCTCCACGCCTGATTTTGACTCGAATGCACAACACACCGCTCCATCTTCGCCTTTTGCGGATTATCAACCCTTAAATCGACATGCAGTAGTAGGGCAAGAGGGAGCATCAGCAGGTCATTCGTTTGTGGTGAATTTTAACCCAACGATTAATGTTAATGCTAATCAAAATCAAGGGGTGTTAGACCAAGTACAACAAGGCTTGAACCTCTCTTTAACGGAATTTGAACGCCTATTAGATCATGTGATAGATCAAAAAATGCGGAGGGCTTACTGATGTATTGTTTACTTGGTGACATTGTTTTTGAACCTATTGATTTAACAGAATTTTCCGAAACTCAGCAAGCCAGTTTTGCTGAACATGCTGTAATGCGTGGTAAACCCAGACTACAAGCCACAGGTGATGGACTAACTACATTACAGTTTGCAGCAAGATTACACCACCAACTCGGTAACGTGGAAAGTCGCTGGCGTGCGTTAAGTGCAGCAAAATCTACACAAAAACCATTGGCTTTAGTATGGGGGCGTAATGGGCTTAAAGGTAATTATGTGATCACTAATCTAAGCTCAACTACGCTCTTTACTGATGATAAAGGTAATGTGTTGTGCCGAGAGATTAACGTTAGTCTTACCGAATATATAGGTAAATTAGAGGCGACATTACAAGGAGCAGCATTACAGTTAGGTAATAATCGCATTTTAGGCTCAATTTTGCCTAAAAATCTTACGAATGCACTAAGTGAAATAAAAAGTCTAGTCAATAAAGGAGTACAGCTTTATCAAGCAGGTAAGCGTGCTGTTGATGATGTGAAAAATATCGTGGCGGTGATGCGACAGTTAAAAACAGATCCTCTATCAGCTCTCAATCACTTACCTCAAGCCTTATCTGGTCTAGATCAATCTTTAGGGGCATTTAGTGATCTTGTTGGTATGCGTTCAGTTTTGGATAGTGTGTCACCTTATTTGAATGCTGTAGGAGAATTTGTGCAGTCAGGGCAAGCTATTTACGATACGCTATCATTTGCTAAAACGAGCTTTGAACAATTGGATATCGCTGATTGGGATAAAGGATTTGCGATTGCTGATAATGCTTTAAATGAAGTGATTGAACATATTGATAACCTCGCCACAACTACTGCCGAAATGACAGCTTGGGTGGTATTACGCAATGATGAGGAAGAAAATAATGAGAACCGTGATTAAGCATACTGTGAAACTGGGTGAGCGTTGGGACAACCTTGCCTACTATTACTATGGTGATCCTTTAGCCTATAGTCGTATTATTGATGCCAATCAGCAACTCAGTTTTTACGAAGTGTTGCCAATGGGGGTGACGGTTTATATCCCTGTCTTACAAGTACAACCCACCAATAATGAACAGATGCCACCTTGGCTAAGGGGAAACAATGACTAATGTCGCTCAATATGATTTTTCGCTGTTTTATGAAAAAACTAATATTTCCGCCGAAATTGAACCGCACTTAATTGAACTGAGCTATACCGATTATCTAGAAGGGCAAAGTGATGAATTAAGCGTAACCTTTGAAGATATCCAAGGAAAATGGATACGCCAGTGGTTTCCAACTCAAGGAGATAAATTAATTGCAGCGATTGGTTATAAAGGCTCGCCGTTAGTAGAAATTGGCGGCTTTGAAATTGATGAGGTGGAATATGCAGCCCGCCCTTCAACTATTACGCTACGGGCTTTAAGTAGCGGTATCAGCAAAAATTACCGCACTTTAAAACCCAAAGCCTATGAAAACACTACCCTTGCACAGATTGTGGCACAAGTAGCAGGACATTTAAAACTTAAGGTGGTAGGAACTATTAAGCCTATTCCGATTAAACGGGTTACTCAGTACCAAGAACGTGATGTGGAGTTTTTATCACGTCTTGCCCGTGAATATCATCACAGTTTTAAGATTGTAGGTGAACAATTAGTCTTTACCCATAAAGACGAATTAGGACAAAGTAATCCTGTCGCAGTCCTTGATGAGCAAGATGTCATCAGCCTACGATTGCGTGATCGCATTAAAGATACCGCAAAAGCGGTGGAAATTAAGGGCTTTGATGCCAATGGCAAACAGGTCATCAAGCAACGCAAGAACGCCTCAAAACGCCGTCAGAGCATTCAGCAATCAGCGGAAGCAAGCGGTGATACGCTACGCATTGTTACCCGTGGCGAGACCCAAGAGCAAATTGATGCCCGAACTGATGCCGCGTTAGCGGAACAAAATGATGACCAGCAAGCGGGTAATATCACGCTTTGGGGCAATCCTAAACTGGTGGCTGGCAATACGATTTTGTTGCGTAATTTGGGCGTGTTTAGTGGCAAGTATCTGATTAAAAGCACAAGGCATAGTTTAAATCGTTTTAGCGGCTATCAAACCGAAATTGAAGTAAGAATGCTTGAATTTATCCCTGATGATTTGATTACCTTAGGTATGGAGGCAACCTATGCAAACCCATAATTTTACCGCGACCTATCAAGAGGGCATTGTTTCTGCGGTTGATGTTAATACCCATAAAGTGCGGTGCAAAATCCCTGCCCTTGATGACTTAGAAACCGCATGGTTACATTACCCTGTGCCTAATGCAGGCGGAAATCAATTTTATTGCTTGCCTGATGTCGGCGAATTGTTGGCGTTGATTTTAGACGCTCGCGGTGAAGGTGGCTGTGTGCTAGGGGCAATCTATAACCAACAAGACCCTGTGCCTGTGGCGAATGGCGAGATGTTTATGCTCAAATTTAAAAACGGCACAACCATTTCACACAATAGGGCAACAGGTGATGTAGTGATTGATGCGGTAGGAACGGTATTAGTTAAATCCCCAAGCCTTATCACGCTTGATAGCCCTGAAACCAAAACTGCGGGTAATTTACTTGTAGAAGGGAAATTAACCTATATGCAAGGAATGACAGGATATGGCGGAGAAGGTGGTGCTGCGGCGGTGATTAATGGCACGTTAGCGACAAAAGGTGGGGATATTAAAGCCGATAATATCAGCCTGAAAAACCACGTGCATACGGAGCAAGGAGATGGCAACGATACAAGTGCCGCCAAATAAAAATCTTTAAACGACTTTAAAACCAATTTTCCTCTCAGCCCTGTATCCTCAGGGCTATGAATACACAATTAACTACTCATTGGCAACTTGCCCCTGAATTAGACAATCCACAGCCTTTACAAGGAATTGAAGATATTCATCAGTGCATTTCCAATATTCTCAATACAATTAAAGGTTCGGATATTTTGCGACCGCACTTTGGCAGCGATCATTTCAATTATTTAGATCAGCCTGAAGACATTGCTGTCCCTCATATCGTGCGTGAAATAAGCTACGCCTTAGTACAATGGGAACCTCGTATCAGGGTTGAACGAGTTAATATCACTGGTGAAGCTCCTCATTTTGAATGTCTAATTGAGTGGCATTTAAAAGACGAAATATATCGAGAAATTTATCAAACGGCGGTGAAGTTATGAGTTGGCAAAAAGACGATGTGAAAATTGTCCATGAGGACGTGAAACAAATTTTAAGTGATGCCATTGTAGATTATGAACAACGTACAGGCAAAACCTTACAACCTGCTCATATTGAGCGTTCAATTATTCAAACCTATGCTTACCGAGAATTATTGGTACGCAAAGGGATTAATGAGGCATTCTTACAAACCTTTCCACAATTTGCAGTAGGACTAGCGTTGGATTTATGTGGTGAACCTTTTGGCTGTTACCGTCTGCGTGATAAGGCAGCTCGTTGTGTGTTGCGTTTTAGTGTAGAGGGTGAACACAGCAGTATTTTAGTACCGAAAGGCACAGAAGTGGTAGTTACTCCAGAACTCAGTTTTATCACCCTTGCCGATGATGTCATCACCCCGTTAATTAGTTATGTAGAAATTGAAGCAGAAGCCAATAAAACAGGCTCTATTGGCAATGGTTGGGAAATTGGGCGGGTAAAACAATTAAAACAGCCATTAAATACCGATAAAACCATTATGGTTAGCAATATTGATACGACAAGCGGTGGCATTGCCGAAGAAGATGATGAGGCTTACCGTGAGCGTATTTTGCAAGCACCTGAAGCCTTTAGCACTTGCGGTTCTATTGCGGCTTATCAATACCATACTCGCACAGTATCACAAGCAATTGTCGATGTACAGGTGATTAATGGTGGAGGAGGTAAGGTAAATATCTACCCACTTACCGTAACAGGTGTGCCTGATGAACGACTTAAACAGGCGATTATAGACGCTTTAAGTCCAGAGCATCGCCGTCCGCTTTGTGATGTAGTTATTGTCAAAGATCCGATTGTGCAAAGCTACCAAATCGTGGCAGAACTTACCTTACTTGAGGGGTATCGTGAAGATATTGTGAAAACCAAAGCTCTTGATGCCTTGCAGGATTATTTAGCGAAACGTACTAAAAAACTCGGTATGGATGTTGTCCCCTCTGCATTAATGCAGGTGTTACGCGTTGAGGGCGTGTATGACGTAGCTATTCAACAGCCGACCAAAATGATCCTCAATGCGACCGAATGGGCGAACTGCACCAAAATAACCCTAAATATCAATGGGGTACGACAAAATGGCTAAACTACAATATCCGAGCATCATAAAAACCTCTGAAAAATATACCGCACTTGCAGAGCTAGGTAAGAAATTAGATTTGCAAGCAAAACGTCAAATTATGACCAGCCTTGTAGAATTGCTTGATGATAAATGGATAGAGCTTTTAGCGGAAAAATGGAGTGTCACAGGTTATGACGGCTTATTTGTGGCAGAAAGCGAAAGCTCTAAACGTCAGCTTGTCCGCAATGCGGTAAAACTGCATCGTTATAAAGGCACTCCTTGGGCAATTCGTGACGTGTTGCGTCAATTAGGTTTTGGCGAAATTGAAATAGATGAGGGATTAAAAGCCCGAAATTATGACTCTCACCAAGAAGTGACTCGCATACCGCAAGACGAACGTTGGGCGGCTTATGCTATCCGCTTAAATCAACCCATCACGAACGAACAATCAGCAGAAATTCGCAAAGTATTGCTGAATTTTGCCCCCGCACGTTGCATTTTGGCTGTGCTGGATTATAAAGCAACGCCCATTCGCTATAACAACAAAGCGACTTATAACGGGGCATACAATCATGGCTCAGCATAATTTTAATGTCTATTTAAACTGCATTTAAAGATAATTTAAGGATAGGAAATGGCAAATCTAACAGAGCAAGAAAAATGGGAAAAAGGCATTTATCAAATTGAGGAAAATGACCCTGTACATGGTGGTGAAGATGGTATCACCAACAAACCTATTAAACAGCTGGCTAACCGTACCTCTTGGCTTAAAAATCAGCTAGAAACGACAAAACAGCAAGGGCGACCTAAGCCATTAAGTGCTACTACAACCGAAGCCGTGGAAAGTGATGGACATACACATAGCCTTCCGCAAGGCTCAACTACGCAAAAAGGGCTGATCCAACTTACTGATAGCATTAATATGGCATCAAGCGTGTTTGGGGCAAGTGCGTTGGCGGTGAAAACGGCGTTTGATAAAGCCGAAAGTGCTTACAATTTGGCTGAAAGCAAACAATCACCAGCCACAACCTTAGCAGGCTATAAGATTGCGGATTTTGCCCAACGTGCCTTGACCGCAAGCGATAATCTCAATGACATCACTGTAAAAGGCATCTATCACAACTCAACTTATCGCAACACGCCAAATAACAATTATCCCGAAGAACAATCCGGGGTGTTGCTTGTACTGTCAGCAGATGAGCAAATCTATTTTGCCTCTAACGGTAAGATGTTTAAACGCCTTAAAAGCAACAACAATTGGGCGAATGGCTGGGTGAGACTGGATAATTTGACTACCCCCATCGGTGCTGACCAAAATCTTGATGAGATAACCACAGACGGCAATTATTATATTGTTGGCTCGTCTAAAGCAACGCTAGCAAAAAATTACCCCGTTGAGAGAGGTGATGGGGCTTTAGAGGTCTTTGGCAACGGATATTTTCAGCGGTTTACCACGTTTCATTCGTGCCAAGTTTTCAACCGTCGTAAAGTCGGCGGCAATTGGACAAATTGGGTAATGAGTGCTGATGATAAGAGTGAGATACGCCAAAAGACCATTGATTACACCAAGGCAGAGGGTTATGCCTACAGCGGTTTTTACCGACCAAACGGCGATAAACTTAACAACCTGCCGCTTGCCAGTTTGATGGTGCACATCACACACCCATCCTACACCACCAACGCCCACGCAAGAGGGATTGGTTTTAGTTATGGTAGTTATAACGGCAATCAGGCTTGGGATATATTTACCACGGCATTTGACGCAAATGGCACTTATCTCGGACAAAAACAGATTATGACCGAGTTAGGAGGGATATTTAGAGGTGACATTAACCTTAATAATAACATGCTGGGATTTAGTGCAGATACAAAAGATTTTATCAATAGCAAGAATATTGATGGTATTTGGCACGATGACAACAGCAACACCTTTCATTTTCAGTCTGACAGCACTTACAAAAAAACAGGCGACGCAGGTAACGCAAGTTTATCGGCTGTTAATTATTTTGCCAGTGGACGAGTAGAGATTAAAAGTAACACCTGGGGGCGCATCCGTGCCATCCTACCCGATGGTGGTTATTGGCAGTGGGAAGTCAATCCTGCCTCAGCAACCGACCCACGCTTTAATTTTGTCTACCGCTATCCAAACCAGGAAAACCCTGACCGCTACGTGAGGTTCCCGACCGTTCAGCAAGGCGGTGAGACGGTTGCCTATCAAAGTTGGGTGAATGGGAAAGTGGCGGTGTTAACGGGTGTAGTTGAACACGGAGCCACTTTGCCATTACCTCCATCATTTAGCGAAGGACAATGTAAGTTTTTTGTCTCAATGAATTTTGACGATCCAAGGACACAACCATGGGATATTCAGGAATCAGGCAGAAGCAAATCTTACTATCAACGTTGTTTTGTTACAGGGCGAACAGTTACAGCTCAAGCTTGGCACGGTGAGGGGCGAGGTATGGACGTAGGCTCCTGGACAAACGGTAGAGCCAACTATCTTGTTATTGGAATTAAATAGGAGCAAATATGTTTTATGTTTTTAATAAATTGGGGGATTTCCTTTACAGTTGCGATAATCGGATGAACGAGGAAGATTTGGCGCAACGTGGCGAAACGGCGGTAGCGAGCGAAAAGGTTTTTATCAATCCCGTGCTGGTGAATGGAAACATTATCGATAAAGGCAATGCCCCGAGCGAATATCACCGTTGGAACGGGGCGGAATGGGTATTATCAACGGAAAAACAAGCCGAACTGCTTACCGACCAACGCAACCAAATCCGCTTACAAATCAACGCCAAACGCGATGCGTGCGTAAACGGCGGTGTATATGTACCAGAAATCGGCAAATGGGTGGATACGGACGAAAAAGGGCGTGCCACGTTGGTTGAAATCAAAGCGGATTTTGACTTAAACGGCAAAACGGAAGAAAACGGCGAGCCGCGTATTTTCACCCTGATTTGTGCGGATAACACCGCAGAGCCACTGGATTTTGACAAATTCAAAGCGGTGTGGAACGCGGCGAAAACGCTCAAAGAAAAAATGTTTGAAAACGCCTATATGCACAAGATTTTGTTAGAACAAGCGGAAAATCCGCTTGAGTATGACTGGTCAATCGGCTGGTCGCAAACCTATGAGGAATACCAAAATGAGCAAGAAAAATCCCTTTAAAACGTGGGGCTATCACGTTTTGATTGCCCTCGACCAACTTTGCAACGCCTTAACGGGCGGTGGGGCAGATGAAACCTTTTCCAGCCGTTGTTACCGCCGAGCCGTGTTAGAGAGCAAGCCCAAAGCCCGCTGGCGGTTTTGGTTTCGGCTGGTGAATGGGCTGTTTTTCGACAAAGACCATTGCAAAACCGCCTATGAAAGCGAGGTGAAACGGCGGCAATATCCTACAGATTTTTCAGAGGTGATCTACATTAAGAAACGGCAATTACGCTGAAATTGTTTATGAAAGCCCATTTGGCAAGCTATTAGTGGTTGAGCAAACAGACTCGGAGCTGCCCGCAGTGCATTGGCATAATGCCGATGGCTCTTACCATAAAGACGAGGATAATCAGGTTATTTCAAATGAGTTAGATATTATTTGGGAGGGGCAAAATGAAGTAAACGTTTAGAGCAAAAGAAGAAGCGGCGATGTGGTAGGCTCTGACCTCTACCACATCAGCCTAAGCAGATAGCACCTGCATAGACCCGAGACCGCTTTGTCTGACCAGACGGGCGGATTGTAACAAAACCGCGTAAAGTGAGAAAGTTTATGCAAAAAGATTTGCAAGAAATGCGGTGCAAGTGCTGTAAAAAGCTCCTTGCACGCACAAAAGATAATCAATATTTAGAAATTAAATGTGTGCGGTGTAAAACCTTAAACACATTTAAACCTACTCGTTAAACAACTTAAACAACTCAGAGTGTCCGAACGCCTTGAGCGTCAGAACGCCATAATTTAAGGATAAATTATGGCAAATCAAACAAATCCTACTCACTATAAACAAGCACCACTGCCTTTCGTTGGGCAAAAACGGCTGTTTTTAAACGCCTTTAAACAGGTTTTAAATGAGCATATTTCTGATGATGGGGAGGGGTGGACGATTGTCGATGCTTTTGGAGGAAGTGGTTTATTAAGCCATGTGGCAAAGCGTATCAAGTCCAAAGCACGGGTGATTTATAATGATTTTGATGGCTATGCCGACAGGTTAAAACACATAAGCGATACAAATCGTTTACGAGCTGAACTGCTTCAAATTGTTGGCGATATTGTACCCAAAAACAAGCGATTAGATAACAATAAAAAGCAAGAAATCATCAATAAAATCAATGATTTTAAGGGATTTAAAGACCTCAACACCATTGCAAGTTGGTTGCTTTTCAGTGGGCAACAAGTCAGCTCATTTGAGGAGCTATTTAGCAAGACATTTTGGAATGGAATAAAGCTGGCTGATTATCCTAGTGCAGAGGATTACCTTGATGGGCTTGAGATAGTCAGCGAGCCATTTCAACAGCTTCTGCCTAAGTTTGCCGACAACCCTAAAGCCCTGTTTGTGTTAGACTCGCCTTATCTTTGCACCAAGCAAAACAGCTATAAAATGGCAAATTATTTTGATTTGATTGATTTCTTGCAGCTTATTGACCTAACGCGACCGCCTTATGTGTTCTTTAGCTCCACTAAGTCAGAGTTTGTGCGGTTTATTGCGTATATGGTGCAGACAAAAAAGGATAACTGGCAAGCCTTTGATGGAGCTGAGCGGATAGTCCTTCAAACATCGTTAAACTATCAGGTTAGCTATGAGGATAATTTGGTGTTTAAATTCTAAAAATTAAGGGGCTAACGCCCCTATTTTTCAACGCCCGCCTTATAGCCTGCCTCATAAGCCGCACGCATAAGGCGTTTGATATTCCATACGCCCATATCATAAAAATCTAAATGGTCGCTCATTCGGGTCTCTAATGTTTCAATATCCCCCACCTCTTTTGCAATGGTTTCTAATATTTTTGCGATGGTTTTTTCAGTTGTTTTTTTCATTGCTTATTTCCCTCTTAAAATGTTTGCGATTTTGTCAGCGATTTGCTGGGCGACAATGTCAAAGTTAGTCTCGATTGAAACGCGTTGGCGACAATGTTCAGAGTGTTCAACCAGCGTGCCTTGTGGCATATAAAGTAAATAAATTGTTGGCTCATTTTGATAACTATCTTGACGGACTTGAAAGCGGCGTTTCCCTTGCACAAATTCCCTATTTTTAAAGCCGTGATGGTTTTCAAGTCTGGTGGTTAAGTGTTGAATAAATTCTCGTGTATTAAATTTCATTTTTATGTCCCTGTTGTTTTATGTTGGGGGCATCATTGCTCGTTGGGGACGAGGAGTAAAGGGGAAATAAGCGGGTAATTAAGCTGGCTGGCTAACAATGTAGCTGGGGAGGTATGGAGGTCTATTTCAGCATCGTTTAAAAGCGGTTTAAATAGCGTTTAAATATCATAAAAAAATCCACATAACGTGGGAAATTTTTTTCTCAAGTTATGTGGATGCTTTTCTCATTTTTCGCGGACGGCTTCAGCCATTTACGCAAATTTAATGGTATCCCAAAAGCGCATTTTGAGCTTTATTTAAAGGAATGTGAATGGCGTTTTAATTACAGCAACATAAAAAGTCAAATTTCTATTTTAAAACAATTGGTTAAAGGGAGTTTAGTCTAGTTATCTAGGACAGCCCCTAAAATAAAGTGCAGTGCTTTTTCTTACTTCATTCAATCCCAATCAACTTATGGGTTTGAATACTCAGTTGCCATTTGGGTTTGTTTAGACGCTGGTTGAGCAGCCCTAATTGGGTGATGGTGTGGAGCAAATTCATCTCGCCATTGATTTCACAAGGGGAAAGATAGTAATGCGTGGCTTGGATTTTGCTTTCAATTAAGGCACAGAAATCTTGCACATCACCGTCAGCCACAATACGAACTTCATCAGCGTGGGAAATGCAACGTTGGCGATATTTCGCTTCGTATTCCCGCTTTGGGCTGGTGGCGATGTAGTCGATTTGCGTTGGAATGGTTTTTAATCCGTTGGTTTCAATGGCTAAAAAATAGCCTTCCGCTTTGAGTTGATCGAGCAATAACGCAAGCTGTGGTTGGATTGTGGGTTCGCCGCCCGTGATGATAATATTCTTCGCTGAAAACGACCGCACTTTTTGCAAAATCGCTTGCAACGACCATTGGCTGAATTGGTTGTACGACGTATCACACCAAGGGCAAGCCAAATTGCACTTGCCAAAACGCACAAAAATGCTCGGCATTCCCGTGTTTGCCCCCTCCCCTTGCAGGCTTTCAAAAATCTCAACAATGGGGTAATGGGGATTAGAAATTAACGCTGCCATTAGGATTTTCGGTACTCGCAAAATGAAGTGGGCGTTTCCCACAAGCGAATGGCACTCAACGGCAGCCCTTGCTGTTCAAGACGCTGAAAAATAAAACGTGCCATTTCTTCCGCCGTGGTTCGCGTTGGCATAGCAAAGGTTTTGGAGTTCAACTCTTGCAGTAAGCGGGCGATTTTACATTCGCGTTCGCTAGTTTCGTCATAGATAAAGGCGTGATCCATTGGAGCGAGGATCTGTTCTTTGACGATCTTTTTCAAATCGGAAAAATCCATCACCATTCCTTTTTTCGCTCCGCTTGGGTGAAGCTCGCCTTGCACTTCAACTTGTAATTTGTAGGTATGACCGTGTAGGTTTTGGCATTTGCCATCGTGTCCGTCAAGCAAATGTGCCATATCAAAACTAAATTCTTTAGAAACCTTAAACATTTTGCACCGCACTTTTTTGTTGTAAATATTCTTCTAGCCCTTTGTTACGCAAAATACAGCTCGGGCATTCGCCGCAGCCGCCCTCTACGCCCATATAGCAAGTATGCGTGTGCGTGCGGATATAGTCCAACGCCCCGAGGCTGTCTGCGAGTTCCCAAGTTTGGGCTTTTGTCAGATACATCAAGGGCGTGCGAATGTTGAAGTTGTAATCCATCGCAAGATTGAGCGTTACATTCATTGATTTTATAAACACATCGCGACAATCTGGGTAGCCGCTAAAATCCGTTTCGCAGACCCCAGTGATAATGTCAGAAATGCCCTGCCCTTTGGCATAGATCGCGGTATAGAGTAAAAATAAGGCGTTACGCCCGTCCACAAAGGTGTTAGGAAGCTCGCCTTTTGCCTGTTTGATTTGAGCGTGATCGTCCATTAACGCATTGGTGGTAATGGCTTTGATCACGGAGGTGTCAATCAAGGTTTGTTTAATGCCTAAATCCTGAGCGATCCATTGGGCTTTTTCGAGTTCAATGGCGTGGCGTTGCCCATAATGAAAGGTAACCGCTTGTACATTTTCCTTGCCATAATCAGCAATGGCTTGAATTAAACAGGTGGTGGAATCCTGTCCACCCGAAAAGATAACCACCGCTTGACGGCGGTGAATGTTGGTTGTTGTCATAAATTGTCCTAGTTTTTTTGCGTGGGAGGGTTGCGAACCACGATAATAAAGAGCGTTATTCTATAATGATTGCCCCTTGATTTCAAAATAATCGTTACACATCGGGCATTTGTATTGAGCTTATTTTAAATTTAAAGGTTGAAAAAAGCCCGCACATCGCGGGCTATCTTACTTATTCTTTAAATGAATCTTTCAACCGTTCTTCAGCACGGCGAGATTCTCCTTTATGTTGCAATTTATTGAGCTGACGCTCTAATTTTTCCTCTACTTCATTAATGGCTTTATACATATCTTCCGCCTCACTGCTGGCGAATAAATCACCAAACGGCGTACCAATCGACGCTTCCACCGCAAAGCCTTTCGGCACTTTATTTAAAATGAAATGGGGATTAATCAGTTGAGTTTGCCATTTTCCTAATTTAGCAAGTCTTTCTTCGATGTGAGAACGAATAGCGGGGGTGATGTCCATTTGTTTACTTGTGATATTTAGAGTCATAGCATTTACCTCTTGTTGATTGTCGGTCGCCCGACCTGAATGAAATCCTATGCCTACAACATAACGCCATCAATCTTGCTTTTCAAGTGCTTTATCACAAAATTTTAAATAAAAATGTAAATTTATGATCTTAAATAAAGGGGCTGTCCTAGATAACTAGACTAAACTCCCTTTAACCAATTGTTTTAAAATAGAAATTTGACTTTTTATGTTGCTGTAATTAAAACGCCATTCACATTCCTTTAAATAAAGCTCAAAATGCGCTTTTGGGATACCATTAAATTTGCGTAAATGGCGTTTTGCTTGGCTCCAAAAATTCTCAATTCCGTTAATGTGGTTATGATTTTCAGCAAAATGTGTGCTGTGATTGATACGAAAATGACTAAATTCACTCACATCAAGCACGTCATAACTACGATAATTATCGGTGTAAACAATACTATCAGGCTTTACCTGCTCCCGAATAATGGGTAACAAGGTGGCAGATTGCGTATTTGGAACCGCAACGGTATAAACCTTGCCATTGCGCTTGAGAAGCCCGAATACCGCAATTTTCCCTGCCGCACCACGACCACGTTTGCCTTTGCGAGCACCGCCAAAATAACTTTCATCGGCTTCAATTTCACCTTCAAACATCTCTAAGTGAAGGCTGTTTTGATAGATGAGTTGGCATAAACGATGAAAGTAATATGCGGCAGTCGTTTTGTTTACATTGACTAACTCTGCTGCTGTCCTTGCAGTAACACCTGCAACAAATAGCTCAATGAGTTTATTTTGTTTGTGCTGACTTAGACGACTTTTTCTCATTGGTTCATTCTAACCTAAATAGATTTTTTAGTTGTTATCTAGGACAGCCCCTTATTTTATAAAGTAATTTACCTAAAAAAATTTGGACACTATCCACGAATTAAAGGGCAGATTTTTTATGGGAAAACATTATTCAACATAACTTAAACTACAAACTATCTCATTAGTTTCTGAGCAAGGAATGAGTGTGCGTCAGGTGGCGGAATATTGTGGTCTTTCCAATCAGACCCAAATTGTGATTTGGTTGCAACGCGTATAAAGAATACGGTATTAATGGGCTAATTCGCCAGCCTAATCGGAAGAAAAATACGACGAAACTACCCAAACGCCCGTCAAAATCTATGAAAAAACCTTTTATTACAATAACTTGAATATCTTCGCGCGGAGAATGTCTATTTAAAAAGTCTTTGGAGCTCAGAGACCTCAAACTCAAACGGAAAAATGTGCCACCGTCCGCGGACTAAGGGCACAATATCCCCTTTCCGTATCGAAGCTACCTCGTGCAACCTTCTGTTATGCAAGAAAAATCAAGAAATTAGATGATATTGATAACTTAATACAGAAAATATTTAAGGCACATCAAGGGCGAAATGGTTACCGCATCATTCGAGCGAAGTTACGCGAGAAAGAGTATTATCTAAGTGGAAAAACGGTGCTGAAACGAATGCGTCAACTGAATATTCGTTCCTGTGTGAAAGCCAAAAAACTTGTGAAGACGGGAAGAACAGCCTATGTCGTGCCGAATTTGATAGCTCGAAACTTTAAGGCTAAGATGTGACCAAATTTCGTGTTAGGAATGAAAAGTTATATCTTTCACCCATAATGGATTTGGTGAGCCGTGAGATTATTACCTACCAAATCAGACGGCGACAAAGTTTTGGGCTTTTTTCGAAAATGCTTAAAGAAGCCTTATCAAAGCGAACTTCTGGCACAGTACCGATGATTCATAGAGAGCAAGGTTGCCTTTATCAACTGTCTGCGTGTCGAGAAATATTGATGGGTAAAAAGGGCTTTCCAAAGGCGATTCAGAGTATGAGTCGTAAGGGAAATTGCTATTGCGGTGATAGAGAGTTTCTTTAGCATTGTAAAAGAATGTTTTTACCCGAATCGCTTTGCCAATGTCGCGAAGCTAGAGGTGGCACTGTACGAGTATATTCGTATTATAACGAATTACGGAAACCCGCATTAAACAACTTGAATCCTGTGCAATACAGAGCTCAATATTTAACTTCCTAGGTGTCTAGGATTTGGGGGCAGATCAAAGTACGATGTTTTCTTTTTGTGAATTTTATAGCTGTTTAATTTAGAAATCATCCAGCGTTACTTGGCATAAAAGTACTATTTTCACTGTATTCAGCTTGTTACCTTGATTTATTTCGAACTTAACTATAGCCATTGAAATTTATGATAAAGCAAGAAAGTAACGTTATTTTATTTTAAAATCTAACCTCTATGTCTGATTATAATATTGATAAGCCTCATCAATAGAAGAGAAATCTAACAATTTTCCTTTATCTAATACTTTTGCATTATCACAATATTGTCTAATAGCGGTTGGACTATGAGAAACTAAAATAATGGAACGATCTTTGCGTTTTTCAAAAAGTTCATAGCGACATTTATCACTAAAACGAGAATCTCCAACGGCAATCACTTCATCAATGAGATAGCAATCAAACTCAACGGATAACGACAATGCAAAAGCTAAGCGTGCTTTCATTCCTGAAGAATAATTTTTTACGGGCTCATATAAATAATTGCCCAATTCGGAAAAGGATTCCGTAAATTCAGTAACATAATTAATATCAGCATTATAAATACGACAAATGAAGCGTAAATTATCCATTCCCGTTAAGCTACCTTGGAATGCACCGCTAAAGGCTAATGGCCAAGAAATGCTCATTTCTCGTCGAATTATTCCTGAAGTTGGAGCTTCAACACCACTCATTAAACGAATTAATGTTGATTTTCCTGCTCCGTTGCGTCCTAAAATGCCAATTTTTTCTCCTTTGTTAAGGCTAAAATTAATATCATTTAATACGGTTACCAAACCTGTCCGTGTTTGATATTTTTTATAAACGTGTTCTACACTAATCATCTTGCATTAATCCTATTACTAAAACTGCGTACCATTAATAATCCAATTAAAAGCATCATTAAATCACAGGTAAGAAGGTAGCCGGGTGATTCCATTGTGACGACACTTGGGCCAAAATAACCGTGACGAAACATTTCTGTGCCGTGAACCATTGGAAACCAAAGTAAAATGGATTGCAGATTGCTTGGCAGACTATTCACTAAAAAGAATGCACCGGAAATAGGAAACATCACAAAAGATAATGTTCCCCAAATTTTACCGAAAAACTCTAAATAATAAGAAATAGCACAAATAATTAAACCTAAACCAATGGCAAACAGTGCCATTAAGAACCAAGCAAAAAGCATATACAACACATCATTTGGCAAGCCGATCCAATCAATAGCAATTAAAATCACTAACATCACAATTTGTGCCACAGTCGCACCAGCAATCTCCAAAATCATACGAGAAAAAAGCGTATCAAGAGGGCGAACATTACGGTGATAAAGTAATGAAATATTGGAATCAATACCACTAATTGCACGGTTAGAAGCATTACGCCACATCATTAATAATGGATAACCCGTCATTGCAAAAGCAACAATGTTTAATGTCGAAAAGCGATCAGCACGAAAAAAATGCCACATCAACACAATAACCAGACTCATCAAAAAAGGCTCTACAAATAACCACAGAAAGCCAAAATTTTTACGCCCATAACGAGTGATAATTTCACGTAACAACAATGCTTTTAACACTCGCCCTTGGATGATAAATGAATCTTTTAACGAAGTTTGCTCACCGTACTGCATCAGTTTTTATGCTCTCTCACACCGGCTAATAATAAGGTTAAAACGCCATAAATCACCAATCCAAGAATAAAGGTGGCTAAAATATTGTACAAACGGTGCGGTTCCAATGCTAAATCCGGATGGCTAGGTTTAGCAATGATTTCCAAATAAAGCTGTTGCCTTCCAGCTTCTTCTTTTGCACTTTGCAACGCAGACATTGCCGCCGTTAATTGCTGTTTTGCCAAGGTTTCATCTAAAATTAAACGCTGATACTCTGCTGATTGTGTTGTTAATGAATGGTTTCCCTCAAAAACTCGATTCAATTGTTGTGCCACTTCTTCACGAATACTTTTTTGCCTTGCCTTTAACACTTTAACCTGAGGGTTATCCGGAGATAACGCCCTCACCTGATCAAGTTGCGTCTGAATGGCAATCAGTTCATCCTGCAACTTCTGTACTAAAGTTAAAATCGATTCAGATTGTGCCCCAATATCAAATATCCCATTTTTTACACGATATTGGCTTAAGGCTGTCGAGGTTTCAGACAAATATTTTTCTGCTTCATTTACCGATTGTTCCGCAAAAGTAATTGTATCTTTACGTGCACGATCATTGAGTTTATTCACTAATGTTTCCGCCAAATGCAATAATGCTTCATTAATCTGTTGTGCCGAGTCAGCATTAAAACCACGAACCTGTAAAGTAGCAATACCAGATAGAGAATTGGTATTAATCATCAAATGTTTACGAAAATATTGATAAAACGATTCCTGTTCATTAAAAAAACCTAACGGATTAAAACGGCTGAAAAAATCCCCTTCATCTTCATAAAATTTTCTCACCGGTAACTCACTTTCCAATGTTGTCAACGCATTACGCGAACGCATAAGTTCTTGCACCGTAAAAGTATCATCTTGCGAACGAGCAAAACCGATACTCTGCAATAAAGCCCCCATACCTCCGAGCGATGCTTGAGCACGAGAAGAACGCACAATAAAACTGGACTCCGAAATATAAACATCGGAAGCCCAAATAGAAAAATAAAATAACGAACAAAAAGTCGGAATAATCACCGTCAGTAAAAATAACAGATTAATTTTTCGCAACCACTGTTTTAACTTTCCCAGTTGTTCTTTCGATTGAACTACTACATTTTGTTCCATCATCTCCCCCTACAGATTATTAACACTGTTTACAGTTGAAACCGCCGGTGTAGTTGCTCCAAAAATCATACGAATAAATTTTTGGTATTCAGCCAATGGTGCATTAGATACATAAACAATATCTTTATCTTTAATTGGAAATTGTTGAATCCAAAACATTGATTGAGGTTCAAGTAAATTCGCTTGATATACTGTTGGAATTTTCATTCCGTTGTGATACCCCTTGGCTTGCCATTCATTTTGTTTACTTAAGGGCATTTCTTCAAATGGAACATAACGAAAGATAAATACTCCTCTTGGATCTGCACGATCATCATTCAATCCACCTAAACGACCGATTGCTTCTGCTAAAGTTAAACCTTCTGCCGAAAAACGAATTTCTTTACTATTTCCTACCGCACCCATTGCAGTGAAAGAAAGTGGATTATTTAATAACGTTACTACATCGCCGGAACGTAATAGGATATTTTGCTGTGGCTCCTCCGTTAATCTGGCTAAAGAAATCGTTTGCACCTGATTTCCACGAGTCAGTCGCACTGAAACATCTTGCACATTACCACCGGCTCCACCTGCTGCCGCAATAGCATCTAACACTCGTTCACCGTAAGCAGTTAAAGCCATTCGAATAGTAGTCGATTTAGTTAAAACCGTCACATTAGCAGAATTATTCTTCACAATTCGCACCACTGCTTGTGGTTGATTGGCAATTGCTTGTAAACGTCCAACAATTTCAGATTGGATCTGCTCCGGTGTTTTCCCTGCTACTTTTAATACACCAACAAAAGGAATGGTTATTCTTCCATTGCTATTAACCACCTGTTCCGGTAAGTGAGTGCTTTGTCCGCCCGACACACCGGCTTGATTCAACACACTGCCAAACAAAGTTGCTGGCGGTGCTTCCCAGAGAGTAATATCAAGTAAATCACCAGCATTTACTACCCCCTGATAATGTGCTTTTGATGAAGGAAACTGCAAAAATGATTGAGGTTGTTGTTGATTAAACATACTTTCCGCAACTTTATTATTCACCTCGATCAACTGTACTGCAAGCAAATCCTCATTGGATTTCTGTTTATTGACTACCTCAATATTGCCTTTGCTCGGTCCTGAATTTGGCAAATAAGAACAAGACATTAATAATAAGCAGTAACTTACTGCAATCAGCGATTTACGCATAGTTTTACCTTAATTATTTTGTTTTTGATCATGATTTTTCTATTAAAAGTGAGTAATTATCATAGATAATTATTAATTTTTGCTCAATTTCCTGTAGAAAACTTTTTTATAAAAATAATTCCAATTTTTTAAAGACTCGGGAAATTTTATTTATATCAACACTTATCTCTTTTGGAATAGAAAAAAGCTCTTTTCTATTTTTATAGTTCATACGAATAGAATGCCCTAACATTAACTGTTTGATATGCCAATTATTCCAATTCTCCCAATACTGTTGTCGAATTAAAACACTATGATCTGAATAACCTGTTTCAATGCTAGTCATCAAAGAATTTTCTCTATGAGCTCCAATAGTCAAAGGCTTATTAATAACAAAAATAGCTTTATTACCAAAAACAAGCTTTAATCTTGAATTAAATTCACTATCAGCACCTGTTCTTACCCAATCCCATAATCCAGTTTTTTCTTCAACAATTTGACGTCTAAATAATGCAGAAGAAGGATTCAAACGGATAAAAGGATAGATCATCCTTGAATATGCTTTTCCTTTTTCTGTAACTCTAAACCACTTAGAAAAAGTGACTATTATATTTTTATTTTTCAATAGAGGTTCTACTTGTTTTGTTAATTTTTCTGGATGTGCCCAGTCATCAGAATCTTGGCAAGTTATAAACTCTCCAGTTACAAATTTAGCCCCAATTGTTTTAGCCACAAATGTCCCCACATTTTCTGGCAACTTAATTAATTTAACAAAAGAATATTTATCAGAAATTTTTTGAACAATATTGCACGTATTATCGGAACTGCAATCATCAATCACAATAATCTCTTTATTCGGATAGTCTTGATAAATTAAAGATAACAAACTATTTTCTACAAATTCTTGGCTATTAAATGTCGTCATTAAAATCGACACCAAAGGAAAGTTTTCTGCATTTTTTTGTTCTATTTTAACTCTATCACATCGCAAATTAGTACTAAATATAGCTTTAGTGTAATTAATTAATACTATTTTTCTTAACCCATAAACATCCATTAATTGGTTAAAATAATACTGCTGTTTTAATGGATTATCTATTGCTAAAAAATTACTAGCCAATAATATATTCTGAGGTTTTTTTAATAAACTAATTTCTAAAAGAGAATTATCCTTTAGTTTCTCATCTATAACACTTAAAATAGAATAATATAATATTTTATCCTGTGGAAAATAAAATTTACAAAAAGCTTTTGCTTTATGTGGGTAATTAATATATAAAGATTTTAATATAATTCTTTTATCAGATGCACTTAATTTTTTCTTTTTAGAGAACGAACGCCAATAAACCCTAAAATCAGTATAATCTTTATAAAATAATAATCCAACGGCATAAAAAACTGATCCTTTCCATTGAGGATCCGTCAAAAATTGACTATATAAACCGGATTCAAAAATAGTTTTTCCTAATAAAGATTTATTAAATTGAGCTGAATATTTTGCCAATAATAGAGAATATTGTCTCTCTTTAAATAATCGATTTATCTTTGAAAATTTAAAAATCACTACCCCAAATATCCCTTGTATAAACTTTATCTATAACATCAAATAATTCTTCCGATAGACGATTAGTAATAATAAGATCTGACTTATCTTTAAACTCTTCCAAATCTTTAATAATTGTAGCACAATAATAATCATCGTCTTTTACAACGGGCTCATAAGCGATTAACTCTACTCCTTTTGCCTTTAAACGTTTCATGACACCAAAGATAGAAGATGCTCTAAAATTATCAGATCCAGCCTTCATAATAAAACGATGAATACCCACGACCTTAGGATTCATCGCTTCTATCTCATCTGCAATAAAATCTTTTCTAGTACGATTAGATTGAACAATTGCTTCAATTAAATTCTGAGGAACGTTTCTATAATTTGCCAATAATTGTTTGGTATCTTTCGGTAAACAATAACCACCATAGCCAAAACTTGGATTATTATAATGTTTACCTATACGTGGATCTAAACACACACCAGCAATAATCTGTTTTGTATCCAAATGATGAATAGCCGCATAAGTATCTA
Source organism: Avibacterium paragallinarum (assembly GCF_900450705.1). Lineage (GTDB taxonomy): Bacteria > Pseudomonadota > Gammaproteobacteria > Enterobacterales > Pasteurellaceae > Avibacterium > Avibacterium paragallinarum. The sequence goes on along the minus strand of NZ_UGHK01000002.1, from coordinate 1,358,676 downwards.
GCTCATTAAAATAAGCCACACGCATAGCCAAATAAGTGTTAGCAAATAATTTTATTGCTTCCGCTTCGGTACTATCTGTAAATAAAATAGGAATCTCTTTTTTATTTGCACCATTAGCAAGTAATTGAGCAAATATTTTAGCCTTTTCGCTATGATCACCCACAATAATTCGACTAGGATATAAATTATCATATAACGCTTTCCCTTCTCGCAAAAACTCAGGTGAGAAAATAATATTATTAGTATTAAATTTATCACGCATTTTTTGCGTAAAGCCAACAGGAACAGTTGATTTTATAATAATCGTCGCTAATGAATTAATGGTTAAAACATCAGAGATAACTTTTTCTACTGATGAGGTATCAAAATAACCGCTTTCTACATCATAATTTGTAGGAGTCGCAATAATAATAAAATCAGCTTCTTTGTACGCATAATTAACATCTGTCGTTGCAGATAAATTTAACTTTTTACTTGCAAGATATTCCTCAATTTCTTTATCTTTAATTGGTGATTTTTTGTGATTAATTAAATCTACTTTATCTTGCATAATGTCAAGAGCAATAACCTGATTATGTTGTGCAAGAAGTACAGCATTAGATAAACCTACATATCCTGTTCCTATAATAGCTATCTTTGTCATTTAAAGTCCTTAAAATATAGGGTCTATTTTTTTATTTTTATCAAATCTAAATAAGTTATCCTTATCCAAAATTTGCTTAACTAGTAATACTTGGATTAATTGCCATAAAGGCTGATAATGCCCGATCTATACCCTCTCCCCCAAAAAAAAACACAATCTTAAATTTTTGTTTTGATAATAATATTTATATTATATTGAAAAAGAATTGTTTTATTTGCATTTTCTGCACATTCTCTTAATCTCGATAATTTTTTTCTGATTTCAGAACAGTTAATAAGAAGTCCATTTTTATTTCCTTATGAATAGTGAAATATTAGAAATAAGCTCATCTAATATATATCTATTATTAATTGATATTTATATATTTAATAAGAAATTGATTCATCTAATTCAATTTGTTTTACTACAGAAAATCTTAATTTTGAATATCCTGATATGACTTGTACTTCTCTAATAATTTCACTAGGCCATTTTTTAGTAAAACTGGAAAAGATAGAATTCTCTACTGTTATTTCTTTTTGCCAGTTAGCCTCTCTAGGAATGCACAATAAAGATATATTATTCTCATATAAATATTTACTAAATCTCACATCAACATATTTTTGTGATCCCTCCATATAAGATAATGAGGGTAATTGATGACCTTTCAAAAAAATAGTTCCCGTACCTAATTGATTTACCACTCTTATTTTATCTAAGGTCTGTCTAAACGAAAAAACTTTTCTTGCTTTAAATGAACCATTGTATATATCGGAATATATAACACCATGCGTACCGATAACAACATTCAAGTTTTTAAATTTTTCATAAAAATATTGTAGATGTGCTACATAATTAGGAGGATAAATAATATCATCATCAACTAAGATATAAGAGGCATCTAATACTATAGGGTGTATAAATTTACCTACATCCTTATAATCTTTATTAGGAATAATAGGATTCAAATTAGAGAACTTCGCATATTCTTTAGGAATAGATGTAAATTCATTTAAACAAAGATTTAGCAAGTCTATTTGTTTATGTAGAGATTGAATAACTTTTATAACAATATCCTTTCTTGCTGGGAAGGTTGCCATATTAGCAATAATCATATTTATACTCCAAAATTTTCTTTAAAAATGCTATGTTCCTTCAACACATCATTAATATCTTCATCAGAAATAATTTCATTTCCTAATAATCTTTGCCTTGCACATATATCAGAGAAAGCTCTTCTTTTTTTTGCAACAAACCCACTATTTCCTGCTACTAATGTTTTTTGTTTCGTTAAGGAGCCACCTCCCCATAATCCTAAAATCAATGGTTTTTCTAATTTATAAATGCTTTCTCTACCATAAAAATGAATCACTCTTTCGTAGAAATCAGTATCAGCAGCAATTAAAGAACTTTTAAAAGAACCTATTTTTTCTAAAATCTCTTTTCTTATCATTGATGAAACAACACACAATCTATTTAATTTTCCATCAAAAAAATAGATAAATCTTCCATCTGGTTCAATTCTGACCCATTGAGAAACACACAACATAATATGCTGATGATTATTTAATATATTAACTTGCTCATCTATTCTAGTCGGCAAAGCAAAATCATCAGAATCATGAAATGTAATATATTCTCCTTTTGCTAATTTAATCATTTCATTTCTAATATTATATGTGCCTTGGTTTTTAATAGACTGATAGACTCTTATTTTAGAATTTTTTAATTCCATATCTTTTAAAATAGCAAAGGTATTATCTTTAGAGCAATCATCACAAACTACTATTTCAATATTCTGATAACTCTGATTCAATAAAGAATTAATGGCATACTCTATAGTATCTTGTGAATTATAGGCTGACATTACAATAGATACTAAAGGTTTCTGTTTGCTCAATACAATCCTATCATTGTTTTCAAATTGTATTCTTTTAAGAATATTACCTTTACCATTATTGACCTTAGTTATTAATGGTAAAGCATAAGAATTTAAAAACTTATTAAAAAATATTTTATATTTTTCAAAATCATCACTAAAATTATTGCAAAATACACCATATAATTCTGGATTAATCTTTAGCTTAGTTTCTATGTTCTCTTTTTCTATTAGAAATGTGAAAGCCTGTTTAGGATCATCTTGCAAATCAAATAAGAGATATTTATCTTCGGTTTGTGAGTAATCCCAGTATCCAGAAAAATTCGTTTTAAAAAGTTTATCCTTTAATTTTGGTGATAAGGGAAGATCCTTTATTAAATAAGGAAAACTCATTAATATTATCTCTATAATCTCTGAATCTTCTGAAATTCTTAATGCATTGGATATATGTACTAAAAATTGCTTTTTATTTTTAAGATTGAGTGAATGATAATGAAGACATAAATATTTAACTAATGCTATATATGTTTCTGTTAACTCTAATTTTCTAATTTCATCTGTATATTGCAATAAAAAATCAAATTCTTCTCCAGATTTTTTACTGGAAATTTCTTCTGACAATAAATAGATTTTATGTGCATTTGATTTAGTCTTAAACGAATCTTTATCTAAAAAAGATATATTATTATTCTTTTTATAAAAATCTATAAGAAAATCAAGAGCACCAATATTTCGACCCAACTGATCACGTTTATTCTGTAATTGCTGTAATTTATTTCCCATAGCCTTTTTTATTTTTTCTAAATTCTTTTACTACTTTCGGCACTTTAGCTAAAAAACTAAAAATATTATTCTTTAAATAAAGCTCACCTAATTGATAAGAAAGATGACGTTTCACTTTCTCTGATTGAAGATAATCTTGATATTCTTCTAATCTAGGTAAAGTTTTCTGCTGTTGGTTATATTTTTTATGTATTTTATATTCACGTTGAATATGAGACAGTGAAAACGGCATTTTTAGCCAACCTGATAAACTACGACTATTCTTAATCATTTTTGCACCAAGCTGATAATTCAGTTGTTGCTTGACACGTTCAGGTGCTCCGAATAATAATGGCTTTTGTTTTAATTTTTGATTTTCTTCAAAATAGTGCTCTAACTCTTGTTGCAAGATATGCACCTGTTCTAAAAGTTCTTTATTCTCCTCAGATAATTCTTTTTGTAATAAATGATTTTTCTCTTTTATTTGTTGCAATTCCTTAGCAATCTTTTCTTTTTCAGTTATAATTCTAGTGGTTTGTTCTTGTATATTTCCTAGCTGTCTAGAAAGTTCTTGACTATTTTTTCTGCTATGATCTAAATCGTCTTGTAATTGATGATTTTTGAGTTCTAGATTTGCTTTTTGTGATGAAAATGAATTTTGTGCTGTATTTAATCTCTCAGACAATTCTGTTGTTGAAGAAGTTAATTCAGCTATTCGATCTTGATTCTTTTTGATGGTATATTTTTGGCTCTCTAAATCAGATTTTTGTTTAATCAGATCTTTCCAAGCACTTAACACTGCTGAATTTTGCCCTTCAAGAGTAAGGTAAGGTAAGGTAAGGTAAGGTAAGGTAAGGTAAGGTAAGGTAGCGTTATTTTGTAATTCCTCATAAATATTAGCAACTTCTTTATAGCCTTGAAGGATATTATTTACTACAAATTTTTCTAATGTTGAGTTCTGCCCTTGTTCAGTATCATCTTCAACATCCATAACATCACACTGCTGTTCTAAAGATAAAGGAGCTGATAATGTATTTGCTACTTTCTCTACAGCACTATTAACTTCATCAAGCATTTGTTGCCCACAAAGAAGTACACTACGTGATTTATATTGATTAAATAAGGTCAACATTTTTTGGTTATATTGTTGCCACTGCTGTAATTTATTATCTATCTCGTTAGCACTTAAAGATAATGCTTGCTCTACGTTAGAATGTAAGAAGATATTACTTGGGTGATCATAAACAAAAATAAATTTAATCTCAGGATCTAATTCTGCCCAGTAATTTAAAACTTCTATCGCATTAGAATCTGCCCATCCCCACATATCTTGCTCTAAGTTGGATAGCATTAAGTCTAGAAATAATCCATTCCATATTGGATTAATTTTTAGTTGATTATTTGAACCAGTTACAGGCATTACAGAGATAATCTTCTGTTTCTTTCTTCTTTTGTTTTTATTACCTTTGATAGCAATCTGAGATTTATTAATAATTGTTTCTGGGAAAATAGTCGCCGATGTATTTTCTTGTTGCGAACATACTTTTCGTAAAATTTCTGTAATTTCTACTGGAGTAAGTTGCTCTCGTTTTGATTTATTAGCAGGATCCAATCCATGTTGTTGAAGTAGCCGCTCAACATTCAAAAAATGAGAAGAATGATGTCCAATAATAATAAACTTATTCATAAGTGCCTGTATATCTGAATATTCAAATTATAAAAAGGATAGATTTAAAAAGGTTGTTCATTATAAAATAAAAAAAGCAAGCAAGCAAGCAAATATTACAAAAATTTCTGTTTTTTCAAAATGATAAATACTTTTCTTTTATTTGATACTAATCAAAATAGCATCCTTCCGCTGTTTTTTTATCCATTATTTTTAATTTTGATTTTGGACATCAAAGAAAAATGCTGAAAGATAGCTAGTTTGTTTTCTATACAGACCATTTTATTGATATTTATTGATTCAATAGCTTCTCTGCTTTAGGATAGCGACAATTTAATATTGAGATGATTTGATGAACCCAATTATTTTTTCCTCTGGAATCAAAAAAATCCCGAATCTATCTAGTTTTCTAAAGGATAGCCCAACCTGTTCCTTTGAAAATTCTGTGATGGGTTGGGGATTTCGCCCTACGGCAAACAAAGCACGTGATTATGCTAAAAAGCATAATCTGCACTATATTGCACTTGAAGATGGCTTTCTTCGCTCTATCGGACTTGGGGTTGAAGGATACCCTCCATTTTCTTTGGTTGTGGACGATATGGGTATTTACTATGCGGCAGAAAAACCTTCACGGTTGGAAAAGTTAATTGCTGATTGCTGCTTAAATGATGAGCAAGCGCAACAATCCCATCGAGCTATGGCATTGATTCGTGAATGGCAATTATCTAAATATAATCACGCACCTTGCGAGCCAATAGACACAGAACATAAAAATCAAATTGTATTAGTTATTGATCAAACCTTTGGTGATATGGCGGTGCAATATGGTTTGGCTGATGAAAATGGTTTTCGTCAGATGCTGCGATCAGCACTGCAAGAAAATCCTGATGCTGAAATTTGGGTAAAAACACATCCTGATGTGATTGCAGGGAAAAAACGTGGATATTTAACCGATTTATTAGATCAAGCTCGTGTGAGAATCATTAGCCAAGATATTAATCCGCCAACCTTATTATCTCAGGTGGATAAAGTGTATTGCGTTACTTCACAAATGGGATTTGAAGCATTGCTACAAGGCAAAGAAGTGGTTACCTTTGGTGTGCCTTGGTTTGCCGGTTGGGGCTTAACAGATGATCGTCATCCATTTGTTGCTGAACTGATTCGTCAAAAACGCAGAATGCCCCGTGATTTGTTTGAGCTATTTTATGCTGCTTATTTTCAGTATTGCCGTTATATTAATCCGTTTACCGGGGAATGCGGCGATATTTTTGATGTTATTCATTATTTGATTTGGATAAAAAAATGGCAAACTTTTTTAATTGGTGATTTTTATTGTATTGGGCTTTCTTTGTGGAAAAAAAACGTTTTAAAACTGTTTTTTCATTTGCCAAACTGCCGTTTACACTTCGTCCGTTCGCTTGCTAAGTTTAAGAAAATTCAGCTTCGTGAAAATGCAAAATTTTTGCTTTGGGGGCAAGGAAATCCAGAAGTCATCTCATACGCAGAACAGCATAATATTCCCATTTGGCGAATGGAAGATGGCTTCATTCGTTCTGTTGGATTAGGTTCAAACCTTGTTGCACCACTTTCTTTAGTGATTGATTCATTGGGGATTTATTTCAATCCACAGCAACCTTCACAACTAGAGTATATTTTGCAAAATACGCAGTTCTCAGAAAATGATGAGTATTTAGCAAAAGAGATCCAACAACAGCTTATTGAGGCGAATATCGGTAAGTATAATGTGGGCTATACAGGTTTTTCACGCCCAAATACAGCTAAAAAAATGATTTTAGTGCCGGGGCAAGTAGAAGATGACGCTTCTATACGTTTTGGTTCCCTCCAGTGTAAGTCAAACCTGACTTTACTACAACGAGTTAGAGAAACTTACCCCGATGCTTATATTATTTATAAACCACACCCTGACGTATTGAGTGGAAATCGAACAGGCGATATAAAACAAGAAAAAGCATTAATGTATGCTGATCAAGTGGTTACTGATGCAAATATCTTAGATTGCATTCAAGCTGTTGATGAAGTTCATACAATGACTTCTTTAGCCGGCTTTGAAGCATTATTACGAGGTAAAACAGTCTATTGCTATGGTTCACCGTTTTATGCTCACTGGGGGTTAACCATTGATGCCTATGACTTGCAGCGTAGAAAAAGAAAATTAACATTAGAGCAGTTAATTGCAGGAACTCTGTTATATTATCCACTCTATTTAAATCCAAATACGATGCAACTCACTGATGCAAAAACAGCTATTCAAATTTTGTTGCAACAACGTGAACAATTAAAAGATAGCGGAATGTATAAAAATTGGTTAAGTAAAAAATTAGGAAAATATTGGTATTTCATTAGAACATTTTGGTTACAATAAGCCAAATTTTATAGGATATATTTAATTCAATGATTGTGGATAACCTCACTGAGCTAGTAACTTCATCACAACGAATTTTGTTATTGCAAGGTCCAATTGGTCCTTTTTTTAAGCATTTTGCAGATTGGCTAGTTAACGTTCAAGGCAAATATGTTTATAAATTGAACTTTAATGCCGGAGATAAATTTTATTTTTCTTCTGCGTTAGAACAACAATCTATTATTGATTATCGTGATACCTTTGAGAATTTTGAAGCCTTTCTTTTGCAGTTGTGTCAAGAAAATGAAATTGATGCTTTGGTATGTTTTGGTGATACTCGCCCCTATCATCAAGTTGCTAAAAGAGTATCAGAACAATTGCAATATTCATTTTGGGCATTTGAAGAAGGCTATTTTCGCCCTCATTATGTTACCCTAGAAAAAGAGGGCGTAAATGCCTATTCAACGCTTCCGAGAAATAAACAATTCTTTCTGCAACAAGCAGAAAACTTAACAGAATATATACAGCCAATTCCTATTGCAAAAGGTTTTTTCCCGATGGCTAAATTAGCCACCCAATATTATGTCGTTGCTAGACATAGGGAAGAACAGTTTCCTCATTATAAACATCACCGCGTTTATAACCTCAATTATTATATAAAATTATGGCTTATTTCAGGGCTAAAACGTGTTTGTCGTTATGTGAAAGAAAAGCGATTTATTCGCAAAATTGAGCAAAATAAATTAGGTGATTTTTATATATTACCTTTACAAGTTTATGACGATAGCCAAGTGAAAGTACATTGTGATTTTGATAGTGTTGAAGCATTTTTAATCTATGTACTGAATTCCTTTGTAAAAAATGCTCCAAAGTCATTGAGTTTGGTAATCAAGCATCATCCAATGGATCGCGGGTTTATTAGCTATAAAAATGTGATTAAATGCTATTTATCTGAACATCCCGAACTGCAAGGGCGGGTATTCTACGTCTATGATGTACCAATGCCTGTTTTACTTCGATATGGAAAAGCAATGGTAACATTGAACAGTACGAGTGGACTATCTGCACTCATTCATAATATGCCTGTAATGACGCTAGGACTAGCCAATTATAATATTCCTGATATTACACACCAAGGAACACTAGAAGAATTTTGGCATACTCCACAACAACCCGATGAAAAAGCATTTAAGGCATACCATCTCTACCATTTGCATAAAACCCAAATTAATGGCAGTTTTTATAATAAAGTGATCTTACCAGAAGAGAAAATTGAATGATAGTAGCTGTTCGATTATAGTCATTTTAGTTCAAAATAAGGCAAAGCGTTGTACTCCATAGACAGTACGACGACTATGACGAGGCAGGCTAGTGCCGTATTATTTTGAAATCAAACGAGGTATAGAGCTTCAGTTTGATTTTTTCTATTAAATAAAGTGCGGTGCTTTTTTGAACCATTTTTATCTTCTCGGATGGAAGTGCTCGTGTAAATATTTCAAGCAAGCCATTACTATCTTTCCCCTTGTGAAATCAATGGCGAGATGAATTTGCTCCACACCATCACCCAATTAGGGCTGCTCAACCAGCGTCCCAATAAACCCAAATGGCAACTGAGCATCCAAACACATAAATTGATCGGGATTGAATGAATATAGTTTCATTTAAAACATACTGACCACGAATTTTGAGATTATTCGCTTTTTATTCTCCAATAAGTCGCAAATCTAGGTAGACCTTTTGAGGTTAATCCTCGATATTTGTAGGTGATGGTTGAGCCGATAGGCGGAGGATTTTGGCGATCTTCTAAGGTGAACCCTGACCCGATACGAAATTCGCCACGCTGGTTTTTGCAGGTGATTGCACCTAGGAGGTTGGTGAATTGCCCCTTTCCTTGATGATGAGCGATGACTTCACATTCTTCGTCGTGAGTACTTTTCAGTTTCAAAATTTGGTTGCTACGTTTCTTTTCGTAAGGGGCGTTTGGATTGCGTAGTACGATACCTTCGCCTTTTTGTGCTTCAACTTGATACAGAAACTCTTTGATATGTTGATGATTTTTAATGGGGATTTGCGGAATAATAGTAATGTGTTTGCTTGGGTGCTGAGCGAGGTATTGCTCTAGCACAGCGAGGCGGGCAAAAAGATCGCCCTCCGCATTTGGCACATCAAAAACGTAGAGTTTAATGTCTTCCCAGCCTTTATCTTTTTGTGAGCGGATAATGGATGAAATGCGTTCAAATTCATTGCGTTGGGTAAAAAGTTCGCCATCAATCGCAAACGGTGGAAAGTCTTTTACAAAATAAGCAGGAGGCGTGAGGATTTTATTTTGTCTAGTGAACAGTTGTTTACCGTCCCAATAGCCTCTTACGCCATCTAATTTTTCGCTCATTACCCAGCCTGCGACATTTTGGTTGCTGTAAGTGCCAAGCAGCATAAAATCTGGTGGAGTGGCACTGAGGAGGTTAGGTATAAACAGCAATGTGATGAGGTAAGTAACGAATTTTTTCATTCTAGTTTCCTTATTGGGCTTGGATATGGCTTAGCTTATTAGGTAAAAAGAAAATGGAAAGTAGAAATGTTTGGTTTTGCGATCACTGTCGTAAAAGTGCGGTTATTTTTGAGTATATGTTTTATGGAATTGACAAAAATAGTCTAATTTTGTGATGTATCTCACTATTTTGCCTTTTTTCTCTAAATTCACTTTATTTTGGAGTTTATATTACTTTATAATTCAAAGTGTGAAATATTTCTTCGGAATAATGTTTTAATTTTTACAAAATAGGAGATTGCTATGCGTTTAATTCCACTCAAAACCGCTTCTCAGGTGAGCAAATGGGCAGCTCGTCATATTGCAGATCGCATTAATGCGTTTAAACCAACGGAAGATCGCCCTTTTGTGTTGGGCTTGCCAACGGGGGGAACGCCGTTGGAAACCTACAAAGAATTGATTAAATTGTATCAAGCGGGTGAGGTGAGCTTTAAGAATGTGGTTACGTTCAATATGGACGAATATGTGGGCTTGCCAAAAGATCACCCTGAAAGTTACCGCTCTTTTATGTATAACAATTTCTTCAATCACGTTGATATTCAAGAAAAAAACATCAATTTATTAGACGGTAATGCCCCCGATCTTGATGCGGAATGCCGCCGTTATGAAGAAAAAATTCAGTCTTATGGTAAGATCAATTTGTTTATGGGCGGAGTGGGTGTTGATGGGCATATTGCCTTTAATGAACCTGCTTCTTCTTTGGCATCGCGTACTCGCATTAAAACTTTGACGGAAGACACGTTGATCGCTAATTCGCGTTTCTTTGATAATGATGTAAATAAAGTGCCGAAATATGCCTTAACTATTGGAGTGGCGACCTTGCTTGATGCGGAAGAAGTGATGTTGTTGATCACTGGGCATAACAAAGCACTTGCCTTGCAAGCGGGTGTGGAGGGTAGTGTAAACCATTTCTGGACAATCAGTGCCTTGCAATTACACCGCCACGCGATTTTTGTATGCGATGAACCCGCAACGCAAGAATTGAAAGTGAAAACCGTGAAATATTTCACCGAGTTAGAGGCGAAAGCGATTCACAGTGTAGTATAAAAAGAAGGTAAAAAATGAGCTATGCGTTAGTAAATGGCGTAATTTATACAGCGGAAGCCGTGCTTTACGGGCAAGCTGTGGTGGTGGAGGGCGATAAAATTGTCGCCATTGTGCCACAAGAAAATGTTCCGTCAGAGTTAGAACAGATTGATTTACAAGGTCATAATTTGACCGCTGGGTTCATTGATCTGCAATTAAATGGTTGTGGTGGGGTGATGTTTAACGGCGAAACTAGCGTGAAAACCCTTGAAATTATGCAGGAAACCAATTTGCGTTCAGGTACAACCAGCTATTTGCCAACCTTTATCACCGCCGATGATGAGGGAATGAAAAAAGCCGTTGTGGTGATGCGTGAGTATCTCAAAACCCATCAAAATCAGGCGTTGGGCTTGCATTTAGAAGGGCCTTATTTGAGCGTTGAGAAAAAAGGGGTGCATCAGGTTGAATATATCCGTGCGATTAGCGAGGAAATGAAAGATTTTCTTTGCCAAAATGCGGAAGTGATTAGCAAAATCACCCTTGCTCCAGAAAATCCAACGGCTCAATATGTGGCAGAGTTTGTCGCAAAAGGCATTGTGGTTTCTATTGGACATTCCAATGCCACTTATGAGATTGCCAAGCAAGCCATTGAAAATGGGGCGAGTTTTGCTACTCATCTGCATAATGCGATGTCGCCGATAAGCTCAGGACGCGAGATGGGCGTAGTGGGTGCGGTGTTGGAAAGTGATATTTATGCGGGCATTATTGTGGACGGATTGCACGTTGAATTTGATAATATCAAGATCGATAAAAAAGCGAAAGGCGACAAGCTGTGTATTGTTACGGACGCAACCGCCGCAGCTGGTGCGGAGATTGATTCTTTTGATTTTGTTGGCAAAACGGTTTATGTTCGCAATGGTAAATGCTATGACGCCAACGGCACACTGGGCGGCTCGGCGATTACGATGATAGAATCGGTCGAAAATGCGGTGAAGCACGTTGGCATTCCATTAGACGAAACCTTGCGTATGTGCAATTATTATCCTGCCAAAGCCATTGGCGTTACCGATCGCTTAGGGGATATTAGCGAAGGCAAAATTGCTAATTTAACCTTGTTTAACGCACAGTTTGAAGTGCTTGCCACGGCGGTGAACGGACAATGGAAATGGCATAAAAACTAACCACACTTTGATTTTTCGTGATTTTCATTAGTTTTATCAAGGGATTTATTCTATTCAGAAGATAGCATAGTAATGCTCTTGAAAGGTTGGGGGGAATACTCAACTGAGTAAAGAGCAGATTTTTTATGACCAAGCACGACTATTTTTATTTAATGGCAAGTGATCGGATTTAATCTTCTAAATCATAGCTAGTTGTTATAGGGCTGAAATTTTTTCTTTATGAACTTGTTTTTCTAGTTTTTTTTGTTCCCGTCGTTTTTGGAAAAAACGGCTGAGTTTTTGGCTACATTCTTCCTGCAATACGCCGCTGGTGATTTCTACACTGTGGTTCATTTTGTAGTCGTCAAAGAAATGAAAGCGTGAACCTACTGCACCTGTTTTTAAATCGCTCGCACCAAAAACTAAGCGTTTGATTCGGCTATGCAAAATTGCCCCCGCACACATCGTGCAAGGCTCGAGGGTAACGTAAAGGGTGGTGTTGAGTAAGCGGTAGTTTTGGCGTTTTTCTCCCGCTTGACGCAAGGCAACAATCTCGGCGTGAGCGGTGGGGTCGTTATGGATAATGGATAAATTCCAGCCTTCGGCAAGGATATTTCCCTCCTCATCAACCAGCACTGCCCCCACGGGAATTTCTCCCAAGGCTTCGGCTTTGTCGGCGAGACTTAGGGCGTAACGCATCATTTTTTCGTCAAAATTCGCATCAAAATCTGACCGCACTTTTTTCTCCGTTAAGGTCGTGGTGGGTTAAAGCAAAGTGCGGTGGGTTTTCCGCACTGTTTTTTATACCGAGAAAGGGTATTTGATCGCGGGGTGAGATTCATAGCCCACCACCTTGAAATCGTCCATCGTTACCCAAGTTTCTAAATCTTCTAGGGTTTTGATGTCAGGGTTGATTTCCAATGTCGGCAACGGCAATGGCTCGCGTTTGAGTTGCACATCTTGCATTAGTTCCAACTGATCTTCGTAAATATGGGCATTGACGATTTTATGATACGCCATTCCTGCCTTTTTGCCCGTAATCTGTGCCATCAATGCCAAAAAGGTAAATACTTGAATTTGATTGAAATTTAAACCGAGTGGCACATCGCAAGAGCGTTGATAGCTGGTTAAATAAAGGGTGTCGCCAAGCAAAGAAAAGGTATGGGTGTGCATACAAGGGCGTAAGCAGCCGAGATCAATTTCACCGGGATTATAGAATGTGATGATTTCCCCACGATCGTCAATGCCTTTGCTTAAATGGTTTACCACTTTTCGCAGTTGATCCAGCGTTTCGCCGTTGGGTTTACGCCACGCTCGCCCTTGCACGCCGTAAACGCGTCCCATATCGTCCGTGCCTTTGCGGTGCGGATTATTCAACCACGCTTGATTTTCATTGGCATTGGCGTCCCACGTTTTTGTGCCGAGCTTGCGGAAATCCGCTGCGTTGTCATAGCCACGAATATAGCCCAAAAATTCCGCAATCGCTGCTTTCCAGTAGCTTTTACGCGTGGTGATAAGGGGAAATTCGTTATCCGCCACGTTGTAGGTGAGATCGGCATTGATGAGGGTTAAGCAACGTTTCCCCGTGCGTTCATTTTCTACCCAAGTGCCGTGATCTATAATTTTTTGGCATAAATCTAAATACTGACGCATAAAAAACCTCGTTATTTTCGCACCGCACTTTTATAGGCGATGAATATAATGATTGCACCGAGCAAAATCATCGGCAGAGAAAGAATTTGCCCCATTGAAATATGCTGGCTGAAGAAAAGCCCGAGTTGAGCATCAGGCTCACGGAAATATTCTACAATGAAGCGGAAAATGCCGTAGCAAAGTAAAAATAGCCCCGCAACTGAGCCAGTTGGGCGAGGTTTTTTGATGAATAAATTTAAGATGATAAATAGCACCACACCCTCTAAAACCGCTTCATAAAGTTGAGAAGGATGGCGAGGGAGATAACCGCCCGACGGGAAAAGCACCGCCCAAGGTACATCGGTTACACGTCCCCAAAGTTCATCATTAATAAAGTTGCCAATGCGTCCCATTCCTAAGCCAAAGGGAATGAGCGGAGCGACGAAATCCGCCGTAGCCCAAAAGCCACGATGTTGTAATTTAGCGGTGATCCACATTGCTAAAATCACGCCGATTAACCCGCCGTGAAAGGACATTCCCCCTTCCCAAACGCGGAATAAATAGCTGGGATCTTGTAGAAAATAGTCAAATTGGTAGAACATCACATAGCCAATACGACCACCAAGAAACACGCCTAAAAAACCGTTGAAGAGCAGGCTGTCCACCTGTTCAACGCTCCAACCACTGTTCGGGCGATTAGCTCGGCGAACCGCAAGCCAACGGGCGAACAGGAAGCCGATTAAATACATCAAGCCATACCAGCGTAAACTGAGTGGTCCGAGGCTGAAAATCACGGGATCGAATTGAGGAAAAGCGAAAAATTGAGAAGTCATAATGTTCCTTTATTTAATAAGCATATTGATCGCAATACAGATCAGCAATACGGCAAAATAGCGTTTAAGGGTTTTCACGGGCAGTTTATCGGCGGTACTCGCCCCTAATTTTGAGGTGAAAAATGAGGTGGCAGTAATGGCGATGACCGCTGGCAAGTAAACATAGCCCAGTGAATAGTTTGGCATTCCTATTTGCCCCCAACCGCCGACAATAAAGCTCAGCATTCCCGACAACCCGAGCAGCATTCCGCAGAACGCAGATGAGCCAATGGCTTGTTTCATCTCAATACCACGAGCGTTAAGGAAAGGCACGATAAAGCCGCCGCCGCCAATCCCCGCAATACTAGACGCGATACCGATTAAAATTCCGCCGATAACCGAAGATGCCGTGGTTAGCGTTTTTTGCACCGCTTTTGGCTTAATGGAAAGTAGCATTTTGACTGCAAGATAAACCACTAAACAGGCGAACAATTTGCTCGCGATGGCTTTGTCTAATTTTCCAACGAAAAGCCCTGAAATAAAGGTGGTAATCATTATAACTGGAGCGAGAATTTTCACCGCGTTCCAAACAATATTGCCTAATTTGTGATGACGCTGAGCCGATGAAAAACCTGTAATTACTATAGTGGCAAAAGATGTTCCTAACGCGGTGGACATCAACAGTTCATTAGGTACGCCTACCATAGGTAATAGATACACTAAGGCGGGAACAATGATTAATCCTCCCCCTATGCCGAATAAGCCCGCGAGAAAGCCGACAACGCAGCCCACGGCTAAACAAATAAGAAAAAAGCTAAGCATCGTTATCCCCTTATGCGATGAAATGCACGTTTCTGATATTTTTTTGATGAATATTTTTTATGTGAGTTTGAATAAGCCAGCTTATTTTCATTTTGCTGAGATGTTGAACCCCCAGCGGTTTTGAGGTTGAAAAGCACTGCCATAAATTCTTTCATTGCCTTGCGGTAAACCTCTTTTTTAAATGAAACCACTTGCCGCACGGGATACCAAAAACTCACCCACCGCCAACCGTCAAATTCGGGGGACTTGGTGGCTTGCATATTGATGTCTTTTTCATCAGAAACTAACTGTAATAAAAACCACCGCTGTTTTTGCCCGATGCACATCGGTTTGCTGTCATAGCGTAATAAGCGTTTGGGCAGTTTATAGCGAAGCCATTGCTTTGATACATAAAGTAATTTTACGTCTTTTCGCGTTAAACCCACTTCTTCAAAAAGCTCACGATACATCGCCTGTTCAGCTGTTTCATCATCGTTTATACCGCCTTGCGGAAATTGCCACGAGTTTTGCCCATAGCGTTTTGCCCATAATACTTGTCCTTTACGGTTGCAAATCACAATTCCCACATTCGGACGGTAGCCATCGAAATCGATCACTATCGTTCACCTTTGTTTTCAAATTCATAATGAGTGTGAATTGTTACATAAACGCGAAGTTTTCACAATCCACAAACCCGCTTTTCTGTGGCAAAGCACGGATTAGGCTTGTTGATAACTGAGATAAAAATCAGCGGGCTGTGCATAATGTTGTGGAAGAGGCGGGGATAATCCTAGATGACTTGTGAATAGTGGAAAAAAATAATTTATCTATTAATGAGTTAAGCTATTGTTGTGGAAATTTTTACGATCTAAAAATAGGATCTGAGATCGCATTTTTTTACATCGATCTCCGTTGATAAAAAACGCAAACTGTATTTTTATCAGGATTTGTACCGCACTTTTTTCCGCTTGCTGTGAGTTATTCAGAATTTCTGTGGATAAAATTGTGGTTTTATACCGAATAGTCGGGAATTAATCGTTGTGGTTCACCAAGATAGATATGGGGTAAATAAAAAAATCTTTATTTATTAAAGAGATAGAGAAAAAGTTCCTGAATAATTGGTTGTGAATGAACAGCACAAAATGAGCTGATTACTAATTCACCAATAAAAAAGTGCGGTGTGTTTTTTCAGCGTTTTTTTACATAGTGAGGAATGATGAATTTATGATACAGCCAGTCATAAAATAAAAGTACTGTAATGGCAAAGAGGAGAGCGATTAGGTAACTATGATTGTCGGTAATCACAAATTTTTTTGTATAGAATAGTGCGGTGAACAAAATGACTGTGAGGATATTGCAGAGCAAAAAATAGGACACAGTGGCTTTTGCATTAAGGCGAATTTGGTTTACCTCTTTGATTTCATTAGATTTTTTATCTAAGAATTGAGTAAAAAAACCGAGTTTTCTAAGCAAGCAGGGCAAGATCAAAAAAATGGCTAAAGCAATTTCAATCCTATAATCGTGATTTAGCTGGTAACGTTTTCCAAAATGAAGCAAAATTTGTGAATAGATAAGTGCAACAAGAACGTTGATGGTTCTAATTTTCATTTTGCTCAGCCCCTAGAAAGTATAATGGCACATTATAGAAAAGAGGTGCCAAAAAAAACGTGATACGCCTCACAAAAGAGAATAAATTTCACTCATTTTTATACTCCCTCAAGATATTTTTTCCAATCAAAATACTGCCCAGGGTCAATTTTCCGCCCAGGGGAAATATTACTATGCCCCACAATGCGATCTTTAGAAATTTGGGGATAACGTTGCATTAGGTTTTGGGTAAGCTTTTGCAATGTGGCATATTGTTGCTCGGTGAAAGGCTGATTATTACTACCTTCTAACTCAATGCCAATCGCAAAATCGTTACATTTTTCCCGTCCTTGAAAACAAGAAAGCCCCGCGTGCCAAGCTCGATCATCAAAGCTAACATACTGGGTGATTTTCCCTTTTCGGTCGATCAAACAATGTGCAGAAACACGAAGATCTTTGATTTCTTCAAAGTAAGGGTGAAGGCGGGGATCTAATTTTCCCTGAAAAAACGCATCAATATAGCCGCCACCAAATTCTTCAGGGGGTAGGCTGATGTAATGAATAACTAACAAAGAAATATCCTGTGGATCAGGGCGTAAATCATAATAGGGTGAGGGGCAATGTTTTTCATTTTCCAACCAGCCCGCTTGGTTAATTAAATAGGGTCGTGTCATCTTTTTTTGCGATCCAGATCGAGAAAAAGTGCGGTGGTTTTTGGCGTTATTTTTCATTTGCGGCACACTTATCCCGAGGGTGATAAAACCCTCACATTGTAACGAAAATTTACTAGAATAGAAATGCGGAGGATAAGTTATGCAAAACCCAATCCATTTAAAAATCAAAAAAGGCTTTACTTTGATTGAACTGATGATCGTGATTGCGATTGTGGCGATTTTAGCGACCATTGCGATTCCAGCCTATCAAAATTACACCAAGAAAGCGGCAATATCCGAGCTAATTCAAGCCGCAAGCCCCTATCGTTCAGAAGTGGAATTATGTATTTATAATACGGGGGCTACCACGAAATGTAATGCGGGTTCAAATGGAATTCAGAAAAAATTAACGAATAAAGGGAAAGTGGCTTCTATTGATGTACAAAAAGGCACGATTACGGTTAAAGGAAAAGATAATCTTTCTGATATTACTTATTCATTAAAAGCCAGTGGAGATGCCTCAAAAGGTGTATCTTGGACGGTAAATTGTGGAAAATCTGTAGAGTTTTTCCCAGCGGGATTTTGCGGATAATAGGATAATGTAATGGCTGAGTATTCTTTAGACGAGGACGACATTGTATATGCTGTTGATGGAAAATGCTTTGAAATAACACCGCACTTATGGCAACAAAATAAGCAGCAAAAAGATATTTTAATACGTTATTTAGCAGTACCTTTACAGGAGGATGAACATACACTTTGGCTTGGTATTGATGACTTAACAAATCTATCGGCTTGTGAAAGTTTTTCATTTCTAACAGGAAAAATAGTTGAGCCGATTTTGTTATCAGAACAAGATTTAAAATCGCTATTACAGAAGTTATCTCCCACATTAGTAGAAGAGCCGGCATTACTTGATTTTTATCAATCGTCTATTTCACCTTATAGCGAAAATCAACCAGAAAAACTTGATGAACCAATTATTCAAATACTAAATAAAGTTTTTGAATCGGCAATGCAATTAAATGCCTCAGATATTCATTTAGAGCCACAGAATGAGCAATTGCAGATCCGTTTTCGTATTGACGGGGTATTGCAACATCAGCCTCCTATTTCTAAACAAATGAGCCAACGTTTGATTTCTCGTTTAAAACTTCTAGCTCGTCTTGATCTTAGCGAAACTCGCTTACCACAAGATGGAAGATTTCATTTCAAAACGACATTTTCCGATATATTAGACTTCCGTATATCGACATTACCTACATATTATGGAGAAAAAGCGGTACTACGTTTACAAAAAAATAAACCTGTTACCTTGGATTTTTCTGAGCTGGGGATGACAGCGATACAACGAAAAACATTACAAGATGCTTTATCTCAACCTCAAGGACTCATTTTAGTAACGGGGCCAACTGGGAGTGGAAAAAGTATTACGCTTTATACAGCATTAGAATGGCTTAATCAATCGGAAAAACATATTCTAACAGCAGAAGATCCGATTGAAATAGAACTTCCAGGGATTATCCAAACGCAAATTAACCCACAAATTGGTTTAGATTTTAACCGTTTGTTGCGTACATTTTTACGTCAGGATCCAGACATTATTATGCTTGGTGAGATCCGTGATGCAGAAAGTGCAGCGATTGCGTTACGTGCAGCACAAACTGGACATTTAGTCCTTTCAACATTACATACAAATAATGCACATTCAGCTATTGCTCGCTTGTTACAGCTTGGTATTCAACAATATGAAATTGAAAGTTGTTTATTATTAGTGATTGCCCAGCGTTTAGTTCGTAAAAAATGTCTACACAAAACGAAAAATTGCGGATGTTATCAAGGTTATAGTGGGCGTACTGGTATTTATCAATTTTTACAAGCTATTTTTGATTCAAATACAGGGCAAATTTCTTATCAAACCGATTATCCCTCATTATGGGATAGTGCTTCACATAAAATAGCACAAGGTATCACAGATATTGCTGAATTAGAACGAGTTTTAGGTAGGCATACAAAAGCTGAACTATAGCTTAATTAAAAATTAAGATAGTGAATTATAAACATTTGTAAATTAATGCAGCAAATTGCTATTCCAGATTAAATCTAAAGCCCGATACTTTTAAAGTATATCATTGATATTCTGCGATATATCTCTCTATTAAATAGAGGTTCTAATCATAGAATCCAGTCTATTTTTTGTCTGAAGTATTTTCAGCAAATCGATGTTGCTCTATAATACGCAGAATTTTATTCTCAACTTTTGTGAGGCGAAGAAAAAATGAGCAAACCAGTATATAAACGCATTTTACTCAAATTGAGTGGTGAGGCGTTGCAGGGCGATGAAGGCTTTGGCATTGACCCCTCTATTTTGGATAGAATGGCGTTAGAAATCAAAGAATTGCTAGAAATGGGCGTTGAAGTTGGCGTGGTGCTTGGCGGCGGAAATTTATTCCGTGGGGCGAAGCTGGCGAAAGCAGGAATGAACCGCGTAGTGGGCGATCATATGGGAATGCTCGCAACGGTGATGAACGGGCTGGCGATGCGTGATGCTTTGCACCGTGCTGATGTGAATGCGAAATTAATGTCTGCCTTCCAACTTAACGGCATTTGCGATACTTATAACTGGTCGGAAGCGATTAAAATGTTGCGTGAAGGACGCGTGGTGATTTTTTCCGCAGGAACAGGCAGCCCATTTTTCACTACGGACTCAGCCGCTTGCTTGCGAGGCATTGAAATTGAAGCCGATGTGGTGTTGAAAGCGACGAAAGTTGATGGCGTGTATGATTGCGATCCCGCGAAGAACCCTGATGCCGTGCTGTATGAAAAACTCACTTACGCGGAAGTGATCGATAAAGAACTTCAAGTGATGGATCTCGCCGCCTTTACCTTGGCACGGGATCACGGAATGCCAATTCGCGTGTTCAATATGAGCAAGCTGGGGGCATTACGCAACGTGATTTTAGGTGAGCGTGAAGGTACGCTTATTTGTGATTAATTAAGACGACTAAAAGGAATAATTGTGATTAACGAAATTAAAAAAGATACGCAACAGCGTATGGAAAAAAGCCTTGAAACCTTTAAAAATCATATTTCTAAAGTGAGAACAGGACGTGCTCAACCGAGTTTACTTGATGGCATTCAAGTGGAATATTATGGGGCATTAACCCCATTACGCCAACTTGCCAATGTGGTGGCAGAAGATGCTCGCACCTTAGCGGTAAGCGTGTTTGACCGTAGCCTTATTGGGGCGGTAGAAAAAGCGATTTTGACTTCTGATTTAGGCTTAAACCCATCATCAGCAGGCACAACCATTCGTGTTCCCCTTCCGCCATTGACCGAAGAACGCCGCCGCGATTTAATCAAAATCGTAAAAGGTGAAGCTGAGCAAGGAAAAATCGCTGTGCGTAATGTTCGCCGTGATGCCAATGATCAAATCAAAGCCTTATTGAAAGAGAAAGAAATCAGCGAAGATGAAGAACGCAAAGCACAAGATGAAATCCAAAAAATCACTGATCTTTATGTGAAAAAAGTGGACGAAGTGTTAGCGGATAAAGAAAAAGAATTATTAGATTTCTAATCCTCAGGAAAGCAAAGTCGCATTATTAAAATGACAGGGCGGACAGTAAGTTCGCCCGTTTTTTCTTGCTGAATGGCAGGCTTTTGAGTATATTCAGCACCACTTAATGAACAATATCATTATTTGAGTTTAACACCCTAAGACGGTAACAACCTTTAATAAAGTGCGGTCAAAATTTTATGCAAAATCAACAAAAACTCGTTATTTTAGGCTCAACAGGCTCTATTGGCACAAGCACCCTTTCCGTTATTGAGCAAAATCCTGAACAATATCAAGCCTTTGCTTTAGTTGGCGGACGCAATGTGGAATTAATGCTCGCTCAGTGCGTCAAATTTCAGCCGACGTTTGCGGCATTAGATGATGAAAATGCGGCGAAAAAACTGAAGCAGGAACTGACCGCACTTGGTATTCAAACCCAAGTATTAAGCGGGCAAAAAGCGATTTGCGAGCTAGCCGCTCACCCAGAGGCGGATCAAGTGATGGCAGCGATTGTTGGAGCGGCGGGATTGTTACCGACACTTTCAGCCGTGCAGGCGGGAAAACGCGTACTGTTAGCCAACAAAGAAAGTTTGGTTACTTGCGGTCAGCTTTTTATTGATGCGGTGAAAAAACATCAAGCCCAGCTTTTGCCGGTGGACAGCGAACACAATGCGATTTTCCAATCTTTACCGCCACAAGCCCAACAGCAAATCGGCTTTTGCCCATTGCAAGAATTGGGAATAAGCAAGATTGTTTTAACGGGATCGGGCGGGCCTTTCCGCTATACGGATCTAGCTGAATTTGAACACATCACCCCAGCTCAAGCGGTGGCTCACCCGAATTGGTCGATGGGGAAAAAGATCTCGGTAGATTCAGCCACGATGATGAACAAAGGCTTAGAATATATCGAAGCACGTTGGCTATTTAACGCCAGTGCGGAGGAAATGGAGGTGATTATTCACCCGCAATCCATTATCCATTCAATGGTGCGTTATATTGACGGCTCGGTGATTGCACAAATGGGCAACCCTGATATGCGAACCCCAATTGCCGAAACAATGGCTTATCCGCACCGCACTTTCGCGGGCGTTGAGCCGTTGGATTTCTATCAGCTAAATGGGCTAACTTTCCTCAAGCCAGATTATCAGCGTTACCCTTGTTTGAAGCTGGCAATGGACGCATTTGCTGCAGGGCAATATGCCACCACTGCGATGAATGCCGCAAATGAAATTGCGGTGGAAGCCTTTTTAGCAGGGCAGATCAAATTTACCGATATCGCCAAACTGAATTTACAAGTGGTTGAAGCCATTCAGCCACGCCGTATTGCTAGCGTGGACGACGTGCTAAGCGTGGATCAGGAAGCTAGAGCGAAGGCTTGGCAGCAGGTTCAATCTTAAAAGAACAAGTGCGGTCTAAAAACGTTGTAAAAAAAGCACCGCACTTTTGTTTTCCCCTGTTGTCTTACAAATGAACGCGAATTGGCTTTTCATAGCAAGTTAGTGGAACTTGTGATATATTCTCACACATTTTATAGCGTAACTCATTGAGCAATGACAGACATCGATCTTAACAATATTCCACAGCACGTCGCCATTATAATGGACGGCAACGGTCGCTGGGCTAAGCAAAAAGGCAAGATGCGAATCTTCGGTCATAAAAATGGCATGGCAGCGGTGCGTCAAGCGGTTTCCTATGCCAGAAAGATCGGGATAAAGGTGCTGACATTATACGCTTTCAGCAGTGAAAACTGGAGTCGTCCAGAAAATGAAGTGAGTGCGTTAATGACGTTATTTATGCAAGCCTTGGATCTCGAGGTCAAAAAATTGCATAAAAACAATATTCGGCTAAAAATTTTGGGCGACACCTCGCGGTTTAGCAAAAAATTACAACAAAAGATCGCCAATGCAGAAAATTTAACGCAAAATAATACCGCACTTACGCTAAATATCGCCGCGAATTATGGCGGCTATTGGGATATTGTACAAGCCAGCCAACAACTGGCGAATTTAGTGAAAGCGGGTAAGCTCGCGGTTGAGGCGATTACCCCTGAGTGTTTTCAACAGCATTTGGTTACCCAAGATCAGCCGATGGTGGATTTGTTGATCCGCACCAGTGGCGAGCAGCGGGTGAGCAATTTCTTGCTGTGGCAGATTGCTTATGCGGAATTTTATTTTTCTAATGTGCTATGGCCTGATTTTGACGAACAAGAATTTAATCAAGCGATTTTCGCTTATCAACAACGAGATCGCCGATTTGGCGGTGCAGAACAAGAGGACTAAACTGTGCTTAAACAACGTGTTATTTCGGCAATAATTCTCATTGCGTTAGTCTGTGTGGCATTATTTCTCTTTTCCCCCTTTTATTTTGCACTCGCACTGGGGGCGGTTGTCGCATTAGGTGTGTGGGAATGGACGCAATTTGCTCAAATTAAAAATCCGTTTTGGCGTTGGATTATCGCCGCATTAGCGGGAGCAGTGCTGTTTTTATGGATTGTCAGCGAGAAGCATTATCTCAATGCGGGACGTGTGTTTGAGGCTTACGCACAACCGATTTTACTCACGGCAGTAGTCTGGTGGATTGTGGCGATTGGCTTTGTGGTGAGCTATCCGAAGTCAGCGAAAATTTGGGCGAAATCGGTGCTGTTGCAAGGGGTTTTTGCACTGGTTACGTTAATTCCGTTTATTGTTGGGGTCTTGTGTTTACGTTTAGACAGCTATAACACAAACCCTTATCACGGGCTGATGTTGCTCTTTTATGTGTTTATTCTTGTTTGGGCTGCCGATTCGGGAGCGTATTTTGCAGGACGAAAATTTGGCAAACATAAACTCGCGCCGAAAGTTTCACCAGGCAAAACTTGTCAAGGCGTCTTGGGTGGTTTGGTTACGGCAGGCGTGTTAGCGGGCATTTTTATGCAAGTCGCACCGCAAAATTTATTTAATGTGCCGACCTTGCCTTTTATCGTGTTATCTGTAGCAACGGTGGCAATTTCAGTGCTGGGTGATCTCACAGAAAGTATGTTCAAACGAGAAAGCGGTATCAAAGACAGTAGCAATTTAATCCCTGGACACGGGGGCATTTTGGATCGCATTGATAGCTTAACCGCTGCTGTGCCGTTCTTTGCGTATTTCTATTTTTATGTGTTATAGGGCTAGGTTGTAATGTCGTTTTTGTGGTCGTTAGGTTCGTTTTTAATTGCCATTTGTGTGCTGGTTTTCGTACACGAATACGGGCATTTTGGGGCAGCAAGAAAGTGCGGTGTTAAAGTTGAGCGTTTTTCCATTGGCTTCGGCAAAGTGTTATGGTCGTTTTTTGATAAAAAAGGCACGCAATTTTCCATTTCGCTGATTCCGCTCGGCGGTTATGTCAAAATGCTTGATGAACGCAATGAAGCCGTGCCTGAAGCATTGAAATCGCAAGCTTTTAATAATAAATCTGTGGCTCAGCGTGCCTTTGTGATTGCCGCAGGGCCGATTGCCAATTTTATTTTTGCCGTGTTAGCGTATTGGCTGGTGTATTCCATCGGTATTCCAAGCGTGAAACCTGTGATTGCAGAGGTCGAACCACAATCTATCGCCGCGACTGCACAGATCCAACCTGATTCGCAAATTCTGGCTATTGATGGAACGGCAACGCCAGATTGGGAAACCATCAATATGGTGCTAGCCACCAAAATGGGCAGTTCGAATGTGGAAATCACCCTTTCGCCTTTTAATTCTGATGTCAAACAGCACCGCACTTTAGATTTAACTCATTGGCGATTTAATCCCGAGAAAGAAAGTGCTTTTGGTGCATTGGGAATCGTTCCCGTGCGAACTAAAGTGGAAATGATCTTGTCTAAAGTTGCACCTAATTCACCAGCGGAAAAAGCCGGCTTGCAAGTTGGGGATAAATTATATACCAATACGGGAGAGCCACTAAGTTGGCAAGATTTTGTACAAGATGTGCAGAAAGGTCAGCCATTTACCATTAAGATTGTGCGGAGCGGGGAAACGTTATATAAAACTTTAGCCCCAATTTTTAATGAAAAAAGAAGATGGTTTGTCGGCGTTTCGCCAACAGTTCAGCCTCTTAATGATAAATACCGTACCGAATTAAAATATGATCCGATTGAGGCTTTACAAAAAAGTTTCAATAAAACGAAAGATCTAATGGTGTTGACGCTCAAAGTTGTTGGTAAATTATTTACTGGAGAACTCTCCTTGAATAACTTGAGTGGTCCAATTTCTATTGCGAAAGGAGCTGGCATTTCCTCTGAAATTGGTTTTGTTTACTATCTAAGCTTTATGGCACTAATTAGTGTCAATTTAGGCATTATGAATTTGTTTCCATTACCAGTGCTGGACGGTGGGCATTTAGTTTTTCTTGCGGCAGAAGGGATAAAAGGCAAACCACTTTCTCAAAAGGTGCAAGATATCGCTTATAGAATAGGTGCAATATGTTTATTAGCTTTAACTATATTTGCCTTATTTAATGATTTTTTACGTTTATAATTCTTTCTTTTATAAGGATAAAAAGTAACAATGAAAAAACTTTTAATCACAAGTTTATTATTTGGTTCAACCTCTGTGGTTGCCGCTCCTTTTGTCGTACAAGATATTCGTGTAGATGGCATCCAAGCTGGCACGGAAGGAAAATTCCTTGCAAATTTACCTGTTCGGGTTGGTCAAAGAGCAACGGATAATGATATCGCGAATGTAGTTAGGTCGTTATTTTTACAAGGGTATGATGGCGTTAAGGCCACCAGAGAGGGCGATACATTAGTGATCACGGTGAAACAAAATCCAGTGATTGCAGATGTTGTTTTTAACGGTAACAGTTCGATACCCAATGAGGCTTTAAAGTCTAATCTAGATTCTAATGGTTTTTCTGTAGGCAATATATTAAATGTTGAGAAATTAGAGGCTTTTCGTCAAAGCTTGTTGGAGCATTATCATAGCGTTGGGCGTTATAATGCAAAAGTTGAAACCATTGTTACTCCTCTGCCAAATAATCGAGCGGAAGTAAAAATTCAGATAAAAGAAAATGATGTTGCAATATTAAAAAATATCACTTTTGAAGGTAATCACAACTTTAGTGCAAGTAAATTAGAGGAACAGATAGAGTTACAACCTGACGCGTGGTGGAAAATTTTTGGTAATAAATTTGAGGAAGTTCAGTTTAATAAAGATTTAGAAACCTTGCGTAATTTTTACCTTGAACAAGGATATGCGAAAATGCGTATTCTCAATACCAATGTTCAATTAAATGATGAAAAAACAGAAGCTCAAGTTTTTATTAAGATTGATGAAGGTGAAAAGTATATTGTCAAGAACGTCCGTATCGTTGGTAATGTAGCACAAATGGAGAATGAGTTACTTCCATTATTAAATCAAATTCATATTAATGAACACTTTCGTCGTAGTGATGTCGCTGGTGTTGAAAATGCTATTAAGACAGTGTTGAGCCAGCAAGGGTATGCTAATCCGCAAGTAAGTATTAGCCCAGAATTTGACGATAAAAACCATACGATTACTTTAACCTATGTTGTAGATATTGGGCGTCGTTATTCAGTTCGACAAATCCGTTTTGAAGGGAATAATGTCAGTGCCGATGAAACATTAAGACAAGAAATGCGTCAGCAAGAGGGTTCTTGGTTATCATCACAACTTATTGAGTTAGGAAAGGTGAGGCTAGAACGTACAGGTTTCTTCGAATCTGTCGAATATCGAACAGATGCAGTGGAAAATACAAATGACGAACTCGATGTTGTTTATAAAGTAAAAGAACGCAATACTGGAAGTATAAACTTTGGTATTGGTTATGGAACGGAAAGTGGTTTAAGTTATCAGGCAAGTATTAAACAAGATAATTTCCTTGGATTGGGATCATCTGTGAGCTTTGGGGGGGCTCGTAATGATTATGGAACCAGTTTAAATTTGGGGTATTCTGAACCTTATTTCACTAAAGATGGCGTGAGTTTAGGAGGTAATCTATTTGTTGAAAAATACGATAACTCGAAAAATAATAATACTGCTTCATATAGTAGGGCAAGCTATGGAATTAATGGAACACTTGGTTTCCCTGTAAATGAAAATAACTCATATTATATTGGTTTAGGATATATCTATAATAAACTCAAAGATGTTACACCTGAGTATAATCGTAATTTGTATCGTTTATCAATGGACATTGATGATTGGACATTTAAATCTCAGGATTTTGAGCTATCACTGGGGTGGAATTATAACAGTTTAAATAGAGGATATTTCCCTACCTCAGGGCTTAAAGCTTCTTTAGGTGGAAAAGTAACGATTCCAGGTTCTGATAATAAATATTATAAATTATCTGCGGATATACAAGGTTTTTATCCTTTAGATAGGGATCATTCTTGGGTTATTTCAGCAAGAGCTTCAGCTGCTTATGCAAGTGGTTTTGGTGGAAAAAGATTGCCTTTCTATCAAACCTATAGTGCAGGAGGAATAGGTAGTTTACGAGGTTTTTCTTATGGTGCGATAGGACCTAATGCCATTTATCAACACAAAGATGATAAATTTTGTCAGCCAAGTAATGATGTTGTAGGCGGAAATGCGATGATAACAACAAGTGCTGAGCTAATAATTCCTACTCCATTTGTTGCCGATAAGAATCAGAATTCAGTAAGAACTTCCCTTTTTATTGATGCGGCGAGTGTGTGGAATACAAAATGGAAATCTGATGGAAAAACACGTTTCCCAGATTTACCTGATTATGGCGATCCAAGTCGGATTCGCTCTTCTGCTGGAGTGGCATTGCAGTGGCAATCTCCGATAGGACCATTGGTTTTCTCTTATGCTAAACCAATCAAAAAATATCAAGGAGATGAGATTGAGCAATTCCAATTTAGTATTGGTGGTTCTTTTTAATTAGAACCTATGATTTTTTATCTAGTTTAACAACGATAACCTGTTAAACCGTATTATTTATTTAACTTAAGGACATTTACAATGAAAAAAGTAGCAAAATTGACAACCCTTTCTTTTGCATTAGCATTAGGTACATCTGCTGTGGCGAACGATAATATTGCTTTTGTAAACATAGATTATCTTTTTGCTCATCATCCAGCTCGTCAAGTAGAGTTACAAAAATTAGATGATGAATTCAAATCCCCATCTGAAAAATTGCAAGCGGCAGAAAAGGCGTTACAAGATAAAAAAAGTGCATTTGAAAAAGAAATCGATGGTAAGGTAAAAGCCTTAGAAAAAGATGCACCAAAATTACGTCAAGCTGAGATAAAAAAACGTCAAGATGAAATTGTGAAATTAGAGCAAAAACGTGAAGAAGAATTTAAAAAGTTAGTCGCGGATTATCAACAACAATTAGAGCAATTCAGACAAGATGTACAGAAAAGACAAATGGATATTCAACGTAAATTGGCTTCGGATATTCAAACTGCAACGAGTAATGTCGCTAAAACTAAAAAATATACTATTGTTTTAGATGATAAGGCGTCAGTATATTCAGTTGAAGGAAAAGATATTACTGAAGATGTATTAAAAGCGATTCCTGCTCCAGCTGTGCCAGCAAAGGCTAAATAATGCAAAAGTCTTATTCTCTTAAAGAATTAGCACAACAAATTGGCGCTACCATTCGTGGTAACGCCAATGTGCTTATTGATAGCATCGCCCCGCTCGACAAAGCACAGCCAAACCAACTCACCTTTATTTCAAACATTAAATTCCGTGATTTACTTGCTCAATCCCAAGCTGGGATTTTAGTGGTAAGCGAAAATGATGTAGAATTTTGTTCGCCTGAAAGCAATTTACTTATTGTCAAAGATCCTTATGTGGCTTACGCCGTACTAGCGCAATATATGGATTCAACGCCAAAAGCGGCAGCAGGCATTGCATCAAGTGCAGTGATTTCTGCCTCTGCAAA
Organism: Avibacterium paragallinarum; assembly: GCF_900450705.1. Classification (GTDB taxonomy): domain Bacteria; phylum Pseudomonadota; class Gammaproteobacteria; order Enterobacterales; family Pasteurellaceae; genus Avibacterium; species Avibacterium paragallinarum. Next base: position 1,329,717 of record NZ_UGHK01000002.1, on the reverse strand, counting down.
ATTAGGCGAAAATGTGTCTATTGGCGCAAATGCCGTGATTGAAGATGATGTGGAACTTGGCGATAACGTGATTATTGGCGCAGGTTGCTTCATCGGTAAAGGTGCAAAAATTGGTGCAAATACACAGCTTTGGGCAAATGTAAATATCTATCACCAAGTGCAAATTGGCGAACATTGCTTGATCCAATCTGGTGCTGTGATCGGTAGTGATGGCTTTGGTTATGCAAACGATAAAGGTCGTTGGATCAAAATTCCACAGACTGGAACAGTTATTATTGGAAATCACGTTGAAATCGGGGCTTGCACCTGTATTGACCGCGGAGCATTAGATGCCACCGTTATTGAAGATAACGTTATCATCGACAACCTTTGCCAAATTGCCCATAACGTGCATATCGGTACGGGGACAGCGGTGGCTGGCGGTGTGATTATGGCAGGTAGCCTAAAAGTGGGGCGTTATTGCTTAATTGGTGGTGCAAGTGTGATCAATGGCCATATGGAAATTGCCGATAAAGTTACTGTTACGGGAATGGGAATGGTAATGCGACCAATCACCGAACCGGGCGTATATTCTTCTGGTATTCCATTGCAGCCAAATAAAGAATGGCGTAAAACCGCGGCACTGACTTTAGACATTGACAAAATGAACAAACGTCTAAAAGCGGTAGAAAAAAAGCTTAATAATGCTTAATTCCTCTCTCAAACGTGCCACTTTATGTGGTGCGTTTTGTATTAAATGATGAAATACCGTATAATTTGCATCAATTTTATTTTCTATTATTTTCAAATTAAAAAGGTACTATTGTGACAACAGAACAAACCGCAAAAGTCATTGAAGCAAAAGAAATTATGACCTTACTTCCGCACCGCTATCCCTTTTTATTAGTGGATCGTGTTACTGATTTTGAAGAAGGGAAATGGTTAAAAGCGATCAAAAACATCAGTGTTAATGAGCCTTGTTTCACTGGGCATTTCCCAGGCGAACCTATTTTACCTGGTGTGTTAATTTTAGAGGCACTCGCCCAATCAATGGGGATTTTGGCGTTTAAAACTCACGAATTACAAGGTGGCGAATTATTTTATTTTGCGGGAATTGATGACGCACGTTTCAAACGCCCAGTATTACCAGGGGATCAAATGGAGCTTTATGTTGAAGTCATCAAAGAACGCCGTGGTATTACCGCATTCACCGGCATCGCAACGGTCAATGGCGAAGTGGCTTGCGAAGCGAAACTAATGTGCGCACGTAGATAACCTAACGAGAGGTCAATATGATACATCCAAGTGCAAAAATTCACCCCTCAGCCATTGTAGAAGAAGGGGCAAAAATTGGCGAAAATGTGGTAATAGGGCCATTTTGTATTATTGGTGCTGATGTAACAATTGGCAAAGGCACAGTATTACATTCGCATATTGTGGTTAATGGTGTAACAGAAATTGGCGAAGACAATGAAATATTTCAATTCGCCAGCATTGGTGAGAAAAACCAAGATCTGAAATACCAAAATGAGCCAACGAAAACCATTATCGGCAACCGTAACCGCATTCGTGAAAGTGTAACTATTCACCGTGGCACGGTGCAAGGTGGTGGCGTAACGCGTGTGGGTGATGATAACTTATTTATGATCAATGCCCATATTGCACACGATTGTAAAATCAAAAATCGCTGTATCCTTGCCAATAATGCTACCCTTGCAGGACACGTTGAGCTTGATGATTTCGTGATTGTTGGCGGAATGTCAGCGATTCACCAATTTGTCATTATCGGTGCACACGTTATGTTGGGCGGTGGTTCTATGGTGAGCCAAGATGTGCCACCTTATGTAATGGCACAAGGCAATCACGCTCACCCTTTTGGGGTGAACATTGAGGGCTTGAAACGTCGCGGTTTTGATAAACCTACATTGCACGCCATTCGCAACGTGTACAAATTAATTTATCGCAGTGGAAAAACCTTAGAAGAAGTGATGCCAGAAATTGAGCATTATGCCAAAACAGAAAGTGCAATTAGCTTTTTCCTTGATTTCTTCAAACGTTCAACACGCGGGATTATTCGGTAACACCAGCTAAAAATATGACAATTTTTCACCGCACTTTGTTTATTGCACAAAGCTAGCAATGATAAAGTGCGGTTCTTTTTATGAAAGAAAACGAAATGGAACAAACAAAACAATTTCCTACCATTGGCATTGTCGCGGGTGAAGTTTCGGGAGATATTCTTGGCGCAGGGCTGATGCGTAGCCTAAAAATTCGTTATCCTAACGCACGTTTTATCGGCATTGCTGGCAAGCAAATGTTGGCAGAGGGTTGCGAAACCTTGGTGGATATGGAAGAAATTGCCGTAATGGGGCTAGCCGAAGTGGTGAAACATTTGCCACGTTTGCTGAAAATTCGCCGTCAAGTGATTGACAAAATGCTACAAGAAAAACCTGATGTGTTTATCGGCATAGATGCACCTGATTTCAATCTTGACATTGAACTCAAACTCAAGGAACAAGGCATCAAAACCATTCATTACGTCAGCCCATCGGTATGGGCGTGGCGACAAAATCGCATTCACAAAATTGCACGGGCTACCAACCTTGTTCTTGCGTTTTTACCTTTTGAAAAAGCCTTTTACGATCGTTTCAACGTACCTTGCCGTTTTATCGGCCACACAATGGCAGACGCCATTCCCTTAAAACCCGATCGTCTTATGGCTTGCCAAATGCTTAATATTGATCCAAGCCAACGCTATTTAGCGATGCTTGTTGGTAGCCGTGGTTCAGAAGTGGAATTCCTTGCCGAACCTTTCTTGCAAACCGCTTTATTGCTGAAAGAACAATATCCAGACGTGCAATTCCTCGTTCCCTTAGTGAATGAAAAACGTCGCCAACAATTTGAACGCATTAAAGCAAAAGTTGCCCCTGATCTTGCAATGATCTTGCTTGATGGGCAAGCCCGCCAAGCGATGATCGCCGCCCAAGCCACTTTGCTGGCTTCAGGCACGGCAGCATTAGAATGTATGCTATGCAAATCGCCAATGGTGGTGGGGTATAAAATGAAACCCTTCACTTATTTCCTAGCTAAACGCTTGGTGAAAACCCCTTATATTTCATTGCCGAATTTATTGGCGAATGAAATGCTCGTGCCAGAAATGATCCAGCAAGATTGCACGGCAGAAAAATTGCTAGAAAAGCTCGCCCCTTATTTTTCCACAGAAGAAAGTGCGGTGCAAAATCGCCATAATTTAGTGCAACACTTTATTAATCTGCATAAAATGATCCAATGTGATGCGGACAAACAAGCCGCCGACGCAGTGATAGAATTATTGCAAGAGGAAAAATAATGAGCGAATTTGTCTATCCTGATTATAAACTTATCGCAGGCGTTGATGAAGTAGGGCGCGGGCCTTTAGTGGGCGCAGTGGTAACTGCCGCAGTGATTTTAGACCCTAACAATCCCATTGAAGGCTTAACGGACAGCAAAAAACTCTCGCACAAAAAACGCCTTGCTTTAGCGGAAGAAATTAAACAAAAGGCCAAAGCTTGGGCGTTAGGGCGAGCTGAACGCGAAGAGATTGATGAACTTAACATTTTGCACGCCACAATGTTAGCAATGCAACGCGCAGTCAATCAGCTCAACATTACACCGCACTTTGTGCTCGTGGACGGCAACCGCATTCCCCCATTGCCAATGCCGGCTCAAGCGGTGGTGAAAGGGGATAGCCTTGTGGCAGAAATCAGTGCCGCCTCCATTCTTGCTAAAGTCGCCCGCGATTTAGAAATGGAAGAGTTGGATAAACGCTATCCCCAATACGCCTTCGCCCAACACAAAGGCTACCCAACAAAATTACATTTAGAAAAACTGGCAGAACACGGCCCCTTACCCCAACACCGCCGAAGTTTCGCCCCAGTAAGAAAACTGATTACAGAATAAAAAGTGCGGTCATTTTCCCCAAAAATTCTAAAAAATCCCACCGCACTTTAAATTTAAAATTAAACGTGAAATGTCGGGCAACCCCCTTGTATTGCCCTAATGAAAACAAAAATACAGCAGCTTATTACTTTTACCGATTATGCTTTCATCTATCAAACAAATTTACACATTAGAAATGTTTGAAGGTGAGATTGAAGCTAATGAAAGCTATTTCGCTGGTACTCGCAGAAAAATTATTTGTAAATGCAATGGTTATATAATAGTTTAGACATTGGTTATGCTTAATTAGCCTAGTAAAACAATTAAAGATGCGGAGGATTTAATTGTTTTGCTGTTTTATATTCTACAGCAACAAATCAATGGCAAATTTTCACTGAGAGATCTGCCAATTTTCCCCACACTTCATCACTAAACTCTTGTTTTACCAAGCGTTCAAGCTCTGCCAGTTGTTGGATAATTTGATACAGTTTGCGGTAGGTGAGGCGTTGGATCGCTTGGGTGAATAAGGTGCGGCGGGTTTGCCAGATTTTTAGTTGATCAAATTGTTCCCGCAATCTTGCGGTAGAAAGAGGGGAATCGATATTGATCTGCTGTTGAGAGGCGGTGAGCGTTAGGATTGTGATCTGCTCGCGTTGTAAAGTGCGGAGCAAAATCACGGGCTGAATGTCTTCGCCGCGTAAACCGTCTAAAATGCGTCTTGCACGCTGGCTTTTGCCCTCCAATAAGGCATCAATCCATTGAAACACGGTGAAAACGGAAGATTGTTCTACCACATTTTGCACTTTAGCGAGGGTGATTTTCTCTTTTGGATAAAGCAAAGCGAGCAGTTGTAAGGTTTGCTTGAGTGCCAGTAAGTTATTTTCGTAGCTGTAACAAAGAAGCTGAACCGCGTCAGGCTCAATAAAAATATCCAGCGATTTCGCCCGTGCGGTAATCCAACGCGGGAGTTGATCGATATTTGGCGTTTGGCAATTAACAATGCAAAGTTGCGGTTCAAGCTGATTCGCCTGCATAAACCAAGCCTGTTTTTCCATTGCTTTCGTCAGCTTGGGCGATTGTAACACCAATAAAATATCGGGGTGCAATAAAGCGACCAATTCCGAAAGTTGCTTTTGTAAAAGTGCGGTCAGATTTTCGGGCAAATTTAGCAGTAGGATTTGACGATTAAAAAATAGCCCCATTGATTGCACTTGCTCAAACAGGGCTGTCCAATCGGTGCTATTTTCAATGGTGATTTCGTTTTTTTCATCAAATCCCTGTGCTTTTGCGGCAGCCCAGATATGATCTTTGCTTTCTAACAGCAATAGCGGATCTTGCCCGACTAAATAATAGATCGTGGCTAAGCGAGCCGTTAATGATCCCGCGAGCTGTTCCGCAAATAAACGCTGCATTATTGACCTTTCACCTGCTGTTTTAATGCCACCATTTTGGTGATGAGCTGACGAGCGGCTTGCTCCCGCATATCATTCCAAATTACTTCTTTTTCTGCTGATTTCGCCAATGCCGCACGGGAGTTGTCAAAGAAGGTTCGGCTAACTTGGGTTTCGATTGGGTAACGCTGTTTGTTCGCCAGTTGCACTGTCGCACTCACTTGCAACACCAACACTTTCTCCGCCTCTCGCCCTTGTTTGAAAACCGATGCCACTTCGCTATCGGTGCGGGCGTTATTCAGACGTAGTACCACCGCGTCCGCCTCTTCAACCAATTTGACATTATTCGCACGCAATTCTTTACGCATTGCCATTGTCATTGCGTCATAAGGATCATTGCTTTCTAAGCGTAGGGTTTTCATTTCTTGTGGGCTCAATTCCCCATTTTGGAAATGGAAACCGCAAGCACTTAGTACCGCAATGCCTGCAATAAGACAGAATTTTTTCATTAGATTACGCATTTTGTTTTCTCTAAAATCCTAAATGAACCCCACGCGGGTGGCGTGGGGTATTGCTGCTATTTGGCAACGAAGCTGAATAATTTGCCTGGTACATAGATGGTTTTCACAATGTTTAAACCCTCTAAGAATTTTTGTACATTCGGATCGGCAAGGGCGATTTCTTTAATGGCGTCTTCTGCCATATCCGCTGGCACGGTGATTTTCGCACGCACTTTGCCGTTTACTTGCACCACTACCAGTTTTTCATCGTCCACCATTGCTTGTTCGTCCGCTTTCACCCAAGGGGCAAAGTCAATGGTTTCGGCGTTGCCTAATTCTTTCCAAAGTTGGAAACAAATGTGTGGCGTGATTGGGTAAAGCATTTTTACCACCGCATTTAGAGCCTCCGCGATTACCGCACGATCTTGCTCATCTTCCAATGGGGCTTTGGTTAATTTGTTCATTAGCTCCATAATGGCAGCAATGGCGGTATTAAAGGTTTGGCGGCGACCGATGTCATCGCTCACTTTGGCAATAGTTTTATGCACATCACGGCGTAGGGCTTTTTGCGTGTTAGAAAGTGCGGTCGGATCTAATGGCGTTTTTGCTGGATTTTTGCTGTATTCAAACACCAAATTCCATAAACGGCGTAAGAAACGGTTCGCCCCCTCTACGCCTGATTCTAGCCATTCCAAAGTCATTTCCGCAGGGGACGCAAACATCATAAATAAGCGAACGGTATCCGCACCGTATTTTTCCACCATTTCTTGCGGGTCAATGCCGTTATTTTTCGATTTGGACATTTTTGTCATTCCGCTGTGGACTAACTCGCGTCCTTCATCATCAATGGCACGGATAATGCGTCCTTTCTCATCACGCTCAAGGGTTACTTTTGTTGGTGATACCCAAATGCGCTCGTTAGTGTCGCTGGTGTAATAGAACGCATCAGCCAATACCATTCCTTGACACAATAATTTGTTTGCTGGCTCGTCAGAGTTCACTAAGCCCGCATCACGCAATAATTTGTGGAAGAAGCGGAAGTAAAGCAAGTGCATTGTGGCGTGTTCGATCCCACCGATATATTGATCCACAGGTAGCCAGTAATTGGCTTCTTCTGGGTTGAGCATTGCTTGGTGGAAGTCTGGGCAAGTGTAACGCGCGTAATACCACGAAGATTCCATAAAGGTGTCGAAAGTATCGGTTTCTTTCAATGCCGGTTGTCCGTTATAAGTGGTTTTTGCCCAATTTGGATCCGCTTTGATCGGGCTGCGTACGCCGTCCATTACCACATCTTCAGGTAACACGATTGGTAAATCAGCCAATGGTGCAGGTACAACTTCACCGTTTTCCAGTGTTAGCATTGGAATTGGCGCGCCCCAATAACGTTGGCGAGATACGCCCCAATCGCGTAAACGATAATTCACTTGGCGTTTGCCCACGCCCATTTTTTCTAATTTATCGGCGATGCCATTGAATGCGGCATCAAAATCCAAGCCATCAAATTCTGCTGAATTGATCAAAATACCGTGTTCGGTGTAAGCCTGCTGTGATAAGTCTAACGGGCTACCGTCTGCTGGCGTAATCACTGGATAAAGCGGTAAATCATATTTTTTAGCGAACTCATAATCACGCTCATCGTGTGCTGGCACGGCCATTACCGCACCTGTTCCATAGTGCATTAACACGAAATTCGCCACCCAAACAGGCACTAATTTTCCTGTAATCGGGTGAATGGCATTGATCCCCGTTGCCATTCCTTTTTTCTCCATTGTAGCAAGCTCAGCTTCCGCCACTTTCGTGTTTTTGGCTTCTTGAATAAACTGTGCAAGTGCGGGGTTATTTTGCGCTGCTTTTTCTGCTAATGGGTGCGCAGCTGCCACAGCAAGATAAGACACGCCATAGAAAGTATCAGGACGTGTGGTATAAACTGTTACGGTTTCATCAGAATTTTCAATGTTGAAAGTTATTTCCACCCCTTCCGAACGGCCAATCCAGTTACGTTGCATTGTTTTCACCATATCTGGCCATTCTGGCAGATGATCTAAACCGCCCAATAATTGCTCGGCATAGTCGGTAATTTTGATAAACCATTGTGGGATCTCTTTTTGTTCCACTGGCGTATCACAACGCCAGCAACACCCCTCGTGGACTTGCTCGTTCGCCAACACGGTTTCGTCATTCGGACACCAGTTTACGCTAGAGGTTTTTTTATACACCAAGCCTTTGCGATAAAGCTCCGTAAAGAACCATTGCTCCCATTTGTAATATTCAGGTTTGCAAGTGGCGATTTCACGATCCCAATCAAAACCAAAACCCAAAATTTTGAGCTGATTTTTCATATATTCAATGTTTTCATAGGTCCATTTTGCTGGAGCGGTTTTATTTTTCACCGCTGCCCCTTCCGCAGGTAAACCGAATGCGTCCCACCCCATTGGCTGCAACACATTTTTGCCGTTCATTCGTTGATAACGGGAAACAACATCGCCAATGGTGTAATTGCGAACGTGCCCCATATGCAGACGACCTGATGGATAAGGGAACATTGAAAGACAATAATATTTCTCTTTAGCGGGATCTTTCACCGCTTTAAATGTTTTATTTTCAGCCCAATATTTCTGAACTTCAGGCTCAATCAAATCGGGACGATAATGTTCTTGCATAAAATTACCTTTAAAAATTATCAAAAAATTGACCGCACTTTGCCCATTTATTACGGCGATTTTAGTCGGTATAGATGAATAAGAAAATGTGGTATAGGATAGCGTAAAATGGGGAAAATTGATAGAACTATTACGAAAATTGCCACCCTTATTGCTGGTGGCATTTCTCATATAACGGCTGTAAGGCTTCAATGGTTTGCACGATAAAATCCACCACCTCAATATGATCTAATTCCGCTTTTTCGAGATTTTTTCCAATACAGAAAAAATCCTGTTCGTTATTCAATAAAAAATCTTGTTCGGAAAGACACCGCACTTTGCGGAAATCGGCGTATTCGCTTTCATCGCCACGCCAAAAATCGAAGTCGCTGTATTGATTTTGATCGAGTTGTTCAGCCCATTGATTGTATTGTTGCACGTTAATTTGCGAGCGATCCGCACGATAGCAATGCCAATCTAGGCTCACTTGCAAGCGACGGCGGTTTAAGATGACAGATAAAATCGCCGCTGAATTTTGATTAAACTCATATTTAAAAAAGGCGAAAAAATGCGCCCGCACTTGCCAACCGTTACACCATTTTTCAATATGAGGGTCAGCAAAAGGTGTGCCAAGGCGTTGTGCCACTTGCAAAATCGCCATTTTCCATAAATTCCATTGCCGTTTGTAATCCGCTTTAATTTGTGGGATTTGCTCTGGGCAGAATTTTTTCATCTGGGCGAACTGGAAAAAAGGAAGATTGAACAGCTCGCAACTGGCAGAAGTAATCAGTTTTTCTTTCATAGGTTAAGTGTATTGTTTCATTGCAGGTTGAGTAAAATACTGTTTATCTTCCCAGCGTAGCATTGTCATTCGATTGCCCCACACGCAGCCCGTATCTAGTGCGTAAATATTGGCTGGGGTTGGCGTATCAACCAAGCTCGCCCAATGCCCGAAAACGAGATTTTCTGTTTTGAATAAAGGATTATCCAAGTTAAACCAAGGGGTTAGCTCAGAGGGGGCTTGATCCACAGGGGCTTTGCAATCAAAATCAAGGCGGTGATCGTAATAGCAAAAACGCATTCGTGTGAACACGTTGATAATATAACGCAGGCGAACAATGCCTTGTAAATCAGGCGACCAGCGGTCTGGCTGGTTGTCATACATTTGACTGATCATTGCATAATAATCCCCCTGCCGTAGCACCGTTTCCACTTCCGCGGCACAGGCTTTTGCTGTTGCAAGATCCCAATCGGGGGAAATCCCTGCGTGGGTGAGGACGAAGCCCACTTGTTTATTGTGGATAAGCAAGGGTTGCTGGCGTAGCCAGTCAATCAGTTCCTGAAAATCGGGAGCGTTGAAGATGGCATCAACGCGATCTTTCGGCTTGACCTTTTTAATCCTAAGTGCGGTGGAAATTAGGTGCAAATCGTGGTTGCCGAGTACGCTATGTGCGGCGTTACCTAGTGATTTCACCAACCGCAAACATTCGAGAGATTTATCCCCGCGTGCCACCAAATCGCCCACGAGATAAAGCTGATCTGTGGCGGGATCAAACCGCACTTTTTCTAATAAAAGGCTAAATTCGTCATAACAGCCTTGTAAATCACCGATTAAATAGGTCGCCATTTTTGCCTCTGGTTTACGATTATTCTTACTCTAAATCCGTAAGCTCTGCCTTGTCTTGCACGGGATTATCCGCTAGCCAATTTGCTAAGCGAGCATAATCGGCAATCGACAGATTTTCTGCCCGAGCATTTAAATCAACCCCAAGTGCGGTGAGATCTTCCGCAGAAAATAGCGTAGAAAGGGCATTACGCAAGGTTTTGCGGCGTTGATTAAAGGCTTGGGTACAAACGCGGTTTAGCCAATACAAATCTTTAACGGGGTGTGGCAAGGTGCTGTGGGGAATTAACCGCACCACCGCAGAATCCACTTTCGGTGCAGGTTTAAAAGCCGTTGGCGGCACTTCCAGCACGGGCATCACTTGGCAAAAATACTGTGCCATAATGGTTAAGCGTCCGTAAGCTTTGCTATTCGGTGCAGCACAAAGGCGTTTAACCACTTCTTTTTGCAACATAAAGTGCATATCTTGAATTTGTTCGCAATAGTTGAATAAATGGAACATTAATGGCGTAGAAATGTTGTATGGCAGGTTGCCGAAAATGCGTAATTTTTGATTTTTTTCTGCTAAATGCTCATCGCGATAAAGCTCGGCAAAATCAAACTGCATTGCGTCCGCCTCGATCACGGTCAATTTTTGATGTAAGAAAGGGTGATGGCGTAGGCGATGTGCGAGATCGCGATCTAGCTCAACCACAGTCAAATGGGAAACTCGCTCAGCCACAGGCTCAGTTAATGCCCCTAGACCGGGTCCAATTTCTACCAAGAATTGATCGGGTTGCGGATAAATTGCCGCAACAATACTTTGAATAATATTATCGTCAGATAAAAAGTTCTGCCCGAAACGTTTACGGGCGGTATGCCCTAAATGTCTTTTTGAGTTCATTGTTTGTATTGTATCGAAAAAAATTGGCTTTATTATAAAACAAAATCCCAACCTTAGGGCTGGGATTTTTCATTTAAATACAGATTAGTTGAAGTATTTAATATCGGCATTTTTACGTAAAATTTTAACCCAATCTTTGGAAACATCTTGTAGTTGTTTATTTACCAATTTCTGGTAGGCCTCCTGCATATAAATATCTTTAGTGCTATCTACTTGACGAGTATTCGTTACTTCCAATATATGCCAGCCAAATTCTGTTTTAAAGGGCAAAGAAATTTTTCCTTTTGGCGTTGTTAATACGACTCTTGCAAAAGGAGGAACATAGGTTTCTGGAAAAGCAAAGCCTAAATTTCCTCCATTTGCACCTGATAGATAATCTTTAGAGTATTTTAATGCGGCTTCTTCAAAAGTCATCTTATTATTTAAAATATCAGAACGAATTTTAGTCAATAGTGCTTTTGCTTGAGTGTCATTCAATAATGGTGTCAATTTTAATAAAATATGATGAACTTGATATTCTGTTGCAGTTGCTTTCTTTTCTTGACCTAATTCTTTAGCTTGAGCGAATAATTTATTGCCAAGTTCTTGGACTTCCTCGTGGCTCACTTCCAAACTTTTTCCAATGGCTTGGTTTCGAACCTCAGACATTAATAACTGATTAGCAATCTGATTACGGTATTGCTGGTAATTAATGCCTTGATAATCTAGTGCATCTAATAATTGCCCAAAAGTCAATCCATTACTTGCAGCGATATCTTCAATAACTTTATCTACTTGTGCATTAGTCACGCTTATTCCGGAGTTTTTAATAGCTTGATTAACCAAAATATCATCAATAATATTATCTAAAGCTACTTTGCGATTATTCTCAGTATAGGCTTTCTTTCTTAAAGCCGTTTTTACTTGGCTCTCAAGAATTGGGACACCATTTACACTTGCGATTACAGCATCTGATGAATAACTATGAGTGGAAATAAAGAGCAATCCAAATAAGGTGATAAAAATACCTTTAATATTATATCGTTTCATATACATCCATTGATAAAGTGATTTATTTTACATTTAGAGTATTAATTGATTAAAAGGTTCATTAATTCTTTTTGGGGCTGTAGTAGATTAGTAACAATGCTATACTACAAAAATGAAGATAACATATTGTAAATTAAAGCAATCCATACAGAAAAAACTGCTTGAGTTTTTTGTCGCAGAAGTTACTGCAAGAACAGCAGCAAATTTGCTAGATATTCAACCGAATACAGCCGCTTTGTTCTACCATAAAATCAGGCTTGTGATTGGCTATCATTTATCCCTTGAAGTTAACGAGATTTTTGAGGGGGAAATTGAACTAGACGAAAGCTATTTTGGTGGTCATCGAAAGGGAAAACGAGGACGAGGACGAGGAGCGGCTGGAAAAGTTGCTGTTTTTGGGTTACTAAAACGACAAGGAAAGGTATTTACTGTTGTGGTTGAAAACACCAAGAGTGAAACATTACTCCCTGTTATTAAAAGAAAAATCAAGCCTGATAGCTGGGTTTATACGGACACTTATCGCAGTTATGATGCGCTTGATGTGAGTGAATTTCACCACGAACGAATCAATCATTCCGAGCTATTTGCGGTGAAACAAAATCATATTAATGGCATTGAAAATTTTTGGAATCAGGCGAAGCGGATACTGCGAAAATATAATGGAATTAACCGAAAAAACTTTCCTTTATTCTTGAAGGAATGTGAATTTCGGTTTAACTTTGGGACACCAAAAGAGCAGTTAAAAATATTGCGAAAATGGTGTGAAATTTAGGGCTAATCTACTACAGCCCCTTCTTTTTTATTGAGCCTAAAATCAATTTTCCTTTGATACTAATGCCACTTGATAACGCTGATCAAACTTCATAGTGCGAACTTGCACTTTTTCCGTGCGGCTGGTTGGCACATTTTTGCCAACATAATCGGCACGGATTGGCAATTCACGATGTCCGCGATCAACAAAAATCACCAATTCTACTTTTGCAGCTCGCCCAAAATCAATTAAGGCATCAAGTGCAGCACGGATTGTCCGCCCCGTAAATAAGACATCGTCTACCAAAATCACAATCTTATTTTGAATGCTCACATAATTTGACGCACCGCTATACACGGGGGATTGGCTCTGTGGTTCAACATATTCTAAATCATCGCGGTAAAAGGTAATATCTAAATCAATTGAGGGCAAGGTTTTACCGCTCAAATCGGTGATTTTGCGTTTAATAAGCTCGGCAATTTCTGACCCACGACGTTTAATTCCGACAATGATGAGATCATCCAGATTTTGATGTTTTTCAATAATTTCGTGGGCGATGCGAGAAATGGTTCGCATAAAACGGTTTTCATCAATAATGATTTTTTCTACCATTCGTTATCCTTAAAGCGAGATTAAAACTTTGGTTACTATATCAAAAAATCTGCCAAAAATGACCGCACTTTATAAAATTCTTTGTGAACATCGCAAAAAGATCAAGAAATCTTCCAACTTTTCCCTATAAAAAAGTACAAAATCTTGTTTGTACTTTCTTGCTTAGTCTGTGGCATAGCCGTTAGGCGGCAACATTTTTTCATCTAAATAGGCTTTACCCGCTTGCAATGTTAGGCGTTCGGTAACAAACCAATTAACCACCAATGGATAAATGTGCTGTTCCTGATATTTCACCCGTTGTTCAATATCTGCAATATCATCATCAGGGAAAATCGGCACTTTCGCTTGCAAGATAATCGCCCCACCGTCCACTTCTTCATTAACGAAATGCACCGTTGTGCCGTGTTCTTTCTCACCCGCTGCCAAGGCTTGTTGGTAGGTGTTTAAGCCGGGATATTTCGGCAATAAGGAGGGGTGAATATTCAAAATCTTGCCTGCAAAACGCTGAGTAAATTCCGCACTGAGAATTTTCATATAGCCCGCTAGCACGATTAAATCAGCCTCCAATGACGTAATATAATCGCCAATCGCTCGATCCATCGCTAGATTATCCGCATAATCACGGCGTTCAAAAAGTGCGGTGGGAATTTCAGCCATTTTTGCACGCTGTAATCCATAAGCATTTGCTTTATTGGCGATAACAGCACAAATTTGAGCGGGAATATCGCCCACCTTGCAAGCATCAATAATCGCTTGCAAGGTTTGCCCTTGTCCTGATATTAAAACAACAATTTTTTTCATTAGCTGATAATAACCTGTGCTTCGCCTTCAGCTGCACTTTCAATGCATCCAATTTGCCACGCCGTTTCACCCACTTGTTTCAACAGTGCTAATGCCGTTTCCACTTGATTTTGTGGTAATGCGATGATCATTCCCACGCCACAGTTAAAAGTGCGGTACATTTCATAGCGATCGATGTTACCTTGCTGTTGTAACCAAGTAAAAATTGCGGGCCATTGCCAACTGGCTTCATTAATTACTGCTTTCACCGAATGTGGCAATACGCGAGGAATATTTTCCCAAAAGCCGCCGCCCGTTAAATGAGAAATCGCGTGGACATTAACCTGTTTGATCAGCTGTAAAATGGATTTTACATAAATTTTAGTTGGTGCAAGCACTTGATCCGCAAAAGGTTTTCCCTCAAGCTCGGCTTCTGCTGGATTAATTCCAGAATGTTCAATCACTTTACGAATCAGAGAGTAGCCGTTGGAATGTGCTCCACTTGAAGCTAACGCAATTAACGCATCGCCCACTTTTACTTGGCTGCCATCAATGATTTCTGATTTCTCAACCACGCCAACGCAAAAGCCAGCAAGGTCGTAATCGCCCGTGTGATACATACCCGGCATTTCTGCTGTTTCACCGCCCACTAAAGCACAACCTGCTTGCTGACAGCCGTCTGCAATGCCTTTAATCACACTCACCGCGACCTCAACGTCTAATTTTCCTGTGGCATAATAATCAAGGAAAAACAATGGCTCAGCCCCTTGCACCACAAGATCATTCACGCACATCGCCACCAAGTCAATGCCGATGGTATCGTGTTTATTCAAATCAATGGCAAGGCGTAATTTTGTGCCAACGCCATCAGTGCCAGAAACTAAAATCGGCTCTTTATATTTTGTAGGCAAAGCACAAAGTGCCCCAAATCCTCCCAATCCCCCGATCACCTCTGGGCGAGAGGTTCGTTTTACATCGGCTTTGATTTTTTCCACTAACGCATTACCCGCGTTAATATCTACGCCCGCATCTTTGTAACTTAATGATAGTTCGCTCACGATTTTTTCCTACTATATAGCCTAAGAATTAAAAATTTTTGTGTATTGTACCACGCTTACGCAATCGTTTGCGATAAATTTTCTAGCCCCATTATAGAAATTTCGATGTTCAAAAATTTATTTAAGATAATTATATTGAACTTAACAAGTATATATTTTTCATTTATTAAGATTATTGAATGAGTTGCAGTTGCTTTAAGGTGGTTCATTGCCCAAAGATATTCGTCTTTATTCATAATGCAACATTGTTTTAATTTTTTTTTGTATTTTTTCAGTTATTTTTATTTGACATCTATTTTTTTATGATATGTACCCATTTTATAGTATTTATGCTCTTGTTGTGTTTTGTGAGTAGCATAATTTTTTAGACTTCTAAAGGAATTAAATTTATGAAAAAAGTATTAGTTGCATTATCAGTTGCTGTGGCTACAGCATCAGCAAATGCTGTAACGGTTTATAGTAATAATGACTCTCAAGTGGATGTTGGTGGGTATTTTGATGTTGTATTAGGTAAATTTAGCAAATATCAACGTATAGATTTACGCAATAATGAGTCTCGTATTAACTTTCAGGCTCAACATAATTTAGGTAATGGGCTTAAAGTGTTGGGGTATGCTCGTTTACGTTTTGATGATTTCAGTAATGGCGTATTTGAGGATTATCAAGCGAATACAAATACATTTAATAATCCAGTAACCAATAAATTATGGTTGGCTCTTGAGCAAGACGGAATTGGACGTGTTTCATTTGGTAAACAAAATACGACTGGTGATGCAGTTCAATTGAATGATAATGCCTACTTCTTGGGAGGAAACAATAACCTTTATACGGGGGGGTAATAAAGTTGTTTCTTTCCGTTCAGCTGATTTTGAATTGTCAGCTGGTCAGACATTAGGGTTTGGGGCGGATTATGTTTTTGGTGATGCAAGAAAAGATACAACAACGGTCAATTTAAAAAATGCTTATGGAGCAAGCCTGTTTTATCGCGGTGACTTTAGTGGCGTGGTATTAAATCTTAATGCGGGTTACACAATTGAAAGTAAGGACAATAACTTATCAAATAATGGTACAGGTAGAAAAGATAAAAGCTGGCGTGTTGCTTCCCGTTTAGATTTTTCAGGTGCAAAATTGGGTGTGGAATATGGCAAAACACATATTACAGATAGCACTCGAATGAATGTAATGAATTTCTTAAATACGCATTATCTTGTTGGTGCTGAATATCAGGTTTTACCTTCGTCAAGAGTGTTTACTCAGTGGAAGCGTAAAGTTGAGGTAGGTAAAACTGCACAATACATTTATCGTAGAACAGACTATTACATTATTGGTGCTGACTATGACATTGCAAAAAATGTAACAGCTTATGCTCAATATGCTCAAAAACGAATGAATAATGGTCGCCGTTCAGGTTCTACAAAATCTAAAGATAGTCTTTATGGTGTTGGATTGCGTGTTTATTTCTAAGCGTATTATTTAGAATAAATCAATTTAATCAGCATATGAGTAAAATCGTATGCTGATTTTTTTATTTTTAATTTGTGAGATTTTCTTTTGTGTGGTGAATTAAGTTTAAAATAAGGTGGGTGTCATTTGAGGGGGTAATGAAAGTTATTTCGGATACCAGAGATAAATAGAAGCAGGTTAAATGTCATTTATGAAATGTTTGCTGGTGCTATCAATGTATATTTTAAGTTGTACTTAATTGATGAGGTAATGTGGCGGAACGGACGGGACTCGAACCCCTGCGTGACAGGCAGGTATTCTAACCAGCTGAACTACCGCTCCGAATCTGATATGCTAATTGGCGGAATGGACGGGACTCGAACCCGCGACCCCCTGCGTGACAGGCAGGTATTCTAACCAGCTGAACTACCACTCCGCGTTAGCGAGTTGAATGATAATGGCGAATAGTCATTGCGTCAAGCTATTTTTCCCTTGCTTCGTTTAATTGATTAAGCAATGAGCGTTAATGCAGGGTTTCGTTTTCCATTCGCTTTGTCCATAAACAATTTTCTTTGCTTTTTTTGTTGATTAATTTCAAATAATCCAAATGGGCTTGTTCTTCTTCCGCGTTTGGCGTTAATACAGAAAAATCGTAGGAAAAACTGACCGCACTTCCAGTTTGACTATCTTCCTCAATCTGCAGGAGTGGAATTTCCGCTTCGCTTTCATCAAATAAGCTGGTTTGACCGCCAGTCATTGCTAAATAAACATCACCCAAAATTTCCGCATCGAGTAACGCTCCGTGTAGGGTTCGCTTACTATTGTCAATATGCAAACGATCGCAAAGAGCATCTAAGCTATTCCGCTTGCCAGGGTATTGCTGACGTGCCATTTGCAAGGTGTCAGTAACTTCACAAATGTCACTGGTTTTGACATTACAATGATGCTTTTGAAATTCATAATCCATAAATCCCACATCGAAGGGTGCGTTATGAATGAGCAATTCTGCCCCTTTGATAAAGTCAATAAATTCTTGAGCAATTTCAGCAAAAGAGGGTTTATCCGCAAGCATTTCATCGGTAATGCCGTGAACTTTAATTGCCTCAGGATCAACAGGGCGATCAGGCTTAATATATAAATGGAGTTTTCGTCCTGTATATTTTCGGTTAATTAATTCCACCGCACCAATTTCAATAATGCAATGTCCCTCATAATGTGCACCAAACTGGTTCATACCGGTGGTTTCGGTATCCAGCACAATTTGGCGTTCAGGCGTTAATGGCGTTGTCATTGTTTTTCTATCTCTTTCGTCATTTTTGCGGTATTATCGCCCGATTTGAGAAAAATTTATAGTGAAAATTTTGCGGGATTTATGTTAAAACAGATCGAAATTTTTACCGATGGCTCTTGTCTTGGCAACCCTGGGCGAGGCGGAATTGGGATTGTGTTGCGTTATAAACAGCACGAAAAGCACCTTTCCAAAGGCTATTTTAAGACCACCAATAACCGAATGGAATTGCGAGCGGTGATCGAGGCTCTGAATAGCTTAACAGAACCTTGTGCCGTTACGCTACACAGCGATAGCCAGTATATGAAAAATGGCATTACCCAATGGATTTTTAACTGGAAACGCAATAAGTGGAAATCAAGCCAAGGCAAGCCCGTTAAAAATCAAGACCTATGGCGGCAGTTAGATAACGCCATTCAACCGCATAAAATAAATTGGCAATGGGTGAAAGGGCATAGTGGACACCGTGAAAATGAAATTTGCGATCAACTGGCAAAGCAAGGGGCAGAAAATCCTACACTCGATGATGTGGGGTATGAGCCTTAATCCTTTGCGAGTGTATTCACCGCATTGTAAAGTGCGGTGTGATTTTCACCTCATTTTCACTCTTCAATACTTTCATTGAAGAAGCCTTCTCTTTTTTATTGATTATGTGTATAAGAGAAAAGAGGGGGAATAATTTCCCCCTTTATTATGATTACATCTGTTTCGGCAAGGCGGCGATGACCGCATAGCCCTGTGCCATTCCCTCAATTTCATATTGTGAGCCAGCACTAATAAAAGCGGATTGACCTTGCTTTAAATAAAGAGCGGTGTGATTTTCACGGATTTTTATTTCACCGCTCATCACTAATAAAATCTCCGCACTTTCACTGTGAAGCTGGTGCGTTTGGGCTTTTTCATAGGTGATTTGGGTAAGTGCAAAATCTTTTGCAGGCGTGCTGTAAGTAAATATCGCTTGCTCAATAGGGGCTAGGGGGATAATTTGTGGCACGACTTCTCGGCAGTCGATCACGTTCAATAGTTCAGCAACATCAACGTGTTTTGGGGTTAAACCACCACGAATTACATTATCCGAACACGCCATTAATTCAATATTTTGCCCGCGTAAATAGGCGTGGGGAATGCCCGCATCTTGGAAAATGCCTTCACCTTTTTTGAGATGGACAATGTTAAATAAGTAAAAACAAATCAGCCCCGCGTCTAATTTTTCAGTTGGGATTTTCATTGCCTCAATGGTATAAAGCACCCAATAATCAGGATTTTCAAGGCTAAGCTGATTTTGTGCATAAGCACTTTGATTGGCTTGAATAATTGGGTTAAGCCAAGCTGCAAGGGCTTGCTGGTCGGCTTGCATAATGTCGGCATAAAAATCCGTTAAGGATTGTTGTGCAAGTTTTTCTGCAAGCGGGACGAGAGAAGGGCGAGCTTGCAAGGTTTGCAGAATAGCTTGCTTGGTTTTGAATCCGTGCAATAACCAAAAATCGGACAAGGCAATCATCATTTCGGGTTTGTGATTGTTGTCTTTGTAGGTTCTTTTTGGATCATTTAAGGCAATGCCTAGGGCATTTTCTTTGGCAAAGCCTTGTTCAGCTTGGCTTTTAGTTGGGTGAAGCTGAATAGAAAGGGGCAGTTTTACATCTAAAATTTTCAGCAAATAAGGCAAGTTGTCGCCAAATTGAGTTCGGCTTGCATCTCCAAGTGCGGTGGGATTTTTCGCTAAAAATGCGTTCAGTGGTTCAGAGGTGCCATTTTCTTCAATGATTGATGGGGCAGAGCTGTGATCCCCTAGCCACCATTCGGCATAATATTGATTTTGCTCGGCTGGAATGCCTAGAAACTCAGGTAAAAATTGGTGTCCGCCCCAGACATAATGCTGGAGCTGACCGTTTAATGGGTAAAGCATTGTTATTTTCCTTTTTTATTGGTTTTTTCGCTTTTGTTCGCCGTGGATTTTTGTTTCGCTTGTTGCTTAGCTTGTTCTAGGGCGTTTTGATCTTGCGAAATGCGACCGCTATCGGTGAGATATTGTAGGATTTTTTCCACATCTTTAGGATTTTCAGCCACTAAAGGCACGGCTTTGCCGTTTTTTAGCACTAATTGCAAAAAGCCATTTTCACCAATATTAATGGTATTGATATAAGCATATTGCAAATACAGATTATTTAAGAAAAAGCCTTCTTTTTTCAAAATAAACACAGGGTAGCGGATAAAGAAATGATAAATCATCAAAATACCGAACATTACCAATAAAAACATTGTGTAAGGTTCGATGCCTTGTGGTAGCGCTTGATAAATCGCAACGCCAACGAGGGCGAGCATAATAATGCCTTCAATTTTCGATTTTCGGCGTAAACGCACTTTTAAGATGGTTTCACCAAAGCGTTTTTCCATTAGGAATTGATCGTAGAAAGCATATAAAAAATAAAGAATGATAAAAACTAATAAAGCGGTATTGATCATAGCAATGTCCGTATTCTGATTAGATAAAAAATAAACTCTCCGCGAAAGTTCGGGGAGAGTTTAATTTTAGCATTATTCTGCGTTTAAGTAACGATTAAGCAAGAATACCGGTTGCAGCACCGATGATACCGATGATGAAAATGCCCACGATAATCCATAACGCATTGACGCGGTTGCGTAATAACCACATACAAGCAAAGGTGAACAACAATGGTAGTAAGCCCGGCATTAAGCTATCAAGGATAGATTGCACGGTCGTTACTTCAATCGTACCGTCTTGTTTTTCAATGGTGGAAACCACAAGTGGCACATTAATGCTTGTCCATTTTTGCACTAACGCTCCCATTATGAATAGACCGAGAATTGATGCCCCTTCAGTGAGTTTTTGCAATAAGCCCCCACTCATATCTTGCACCACATCAAGCCCTTTCTTATAGCCGTAAACTACGCCGTAATAACGGGTTGCTAAACGTACAAGATTGAACAAGACGAAGAATAATAATGGGCCAAGGATACTTCCGCTTAAGGCTAAACCTGCACCAAGTGCTGCGAATACAGGACGAGCCGTTCCCCAGAAAATTGGATCACCCACACCCGCTAGCGGCCCCATTAGACCTACTTTGATCCCGTTGATTGCAGCATCATCAATCTCTTTCCCATTTGCACGTTCTTCTTCCATTGCGATGGTTACACCAAGCACAGGTGCTGCCACGAACGGTTGCGTGTTAAAGAACTCTAAATGGCGTTTGATTGCATCTTTGCGTTCTTGAGAATTTGGATCTGGGTATAAACGCTTGATAACAGGCACCATTGAGTAAGCAAAGCCAAGGGCTTGCATACGCTCAAAGTTCCAAGAACCTTGGAAAAGGTTAGAGCGCATTACTACTTTATTTAAATCGCTTTGGGTTACTTTTTTCATTTCAGTTGTCATTTTTCTTACCCCATTAATCTAATCTGTTATCAAGATCATTGTTGCCATTTGAAACCACTTGCACCACTTGTTTACTTTGGTTGTATTTCGGGTGAAGTTGGATATAAAGTGCTGCCATAATTGCACCTAGCACACCTAAGGCAACAAGGTTGAAATCAGTAAAGGCGGCAATCACAAAGCCTGCGTAGAAAAATGGCATTAAGTGGCCTGCGCGCATCATATTGATCACCATTGCGTAACCCACAACGGCGATAATTCCACCGGCAATTTTTAAGCCTGTTGTAACAACTGGCGGAATCGCATTTAACATTGCTTGCACAGCGTCTGTACCTGCGGTTAAAGCCACGATTAACGCTGGGATTGCAATACGCATCGCTTGTAAAATCAAGGCACTGCAGTGAATCCAGTCTAAGCGGTTCAAGTTACCATCTTCAATCGCACGGTCTGCGGCGTGTTGGAAACCCACAGTAATTGCACGCACCACATAGGTTAAAACCTGACCTGCTGCGGCAAGTGGAATGGCAAGAGCGATTGCAGTAGTGATTTCTTGACCACCCACAATCACAAGAATGGTTGAAACCACAGAAGCTAATGCGGCATCAGGTGCAAGTGCCGCACCAATGTTCATCCAGCCAAGAGCAAGTAATTCTAATGAACCACCCACAATAATCCCTGTTTTAATATCGCCTAACACTAAGCCCACAAGGGTACAAGCGATAAGCGGACGGTGAGTTTGAAATTCATCAAGGATCGATCCCATACCTGAAATACAGGCAACGATAAATACAAGAATAATTTGTAGCGTTGAAATTTCCATAATATTCATCCTTTACACAAGATTGTTTTTCTTCAATAAATCCATCATATATTGACGGCTATCGTTTGATACTTTACGCACATCAAGCTCCACGCCCATTGCATCAATAGCTTTGAATGCGTCAATGTCTTTATCATCAACAGATACCGCACTGGTAATCATTTTCTTACCGTCTTTATAAGCCATACCACCAATGTTGATAGATTTCATATCTAACCCTGCTTCTAGCAGTTTTAACACGTCTGTTGGATTAGTGAATAACAACATCATACGCTCGCCTGCATATTCAGGGTTGTTATAAACGCGGATCATTTTATCTACGCCCACAACGTGTGCGGTTACTCCTGGTGGCGCAACGCTTTTCAGCATTGTTGAACGTACGCTATCTTTCGCCACATCGTCATTCACAACCACAATGCGAGAAACTTTGCTTTCTTTTGTCCAGCGTGTTGCTACCTGACCGTGAATTAAGCGGTCATCAATACGCGCAAGCCCAACAACAAGATGACCTTCTTTATTTGGTGTAACCACTTCAGGTTGGCTTGGTGCAGGGGCTGCTTGAGTAACGGCTTGTGGTGCTTGCTCTGGCTCTTCTTCCACATATCTTAAGGCACGCACACCAGTACGACCTGTTTCTAACGCGATTGCCACGAGTTCTTGCAAACTTGGGCCATCATCGCGAGCCATAAAGGTTTCCACCAACATTGGCACATTCACGCCCGTAACAATGTCCATATTGTCTTTGCCTTCCGATACACGGTTCGCCGCATTAAACGGACTGCCGCCCCAAGTATCTACAAGGAACAACACTTCATCACAATGTGATAGGGTTGTGCTGAGTTTTTCCTGATATTTCGCCATAATCGTTTCAGCGTTTTCGCCGAGAACAAAATCAATTGTGGCAACGTTTTCTTGTTCACCAATCAACATTTCGGTCGTTTTAAGCAGTTGTTCTGCCGCCACGCCGTGTGTTGCGATGATAATCGCAATAGCCATAAGGACTCCTTTAAGTTAAGTGATTGCAACGATATAAATTCGGCGAGCATTCTAAACTAAAATACTCCAAAATAATGTGATAGAGATCACAGTTTTTATTAATTCTTCAATAAAATTTGTGAGGAAGATCGAACTTTTACTGTTTTTGCTAAAAAGGGTAATAGTTTTGATAATTTATTTGACGGAATTTTGAAGTAAAACTCTATTTATAAAATAAAAATTTAGTAAGGTAACAAAATATTACATCATTTTCTTTCTTAAATTTTATTATTGAGATGTGGATCGTAAAAAATAAAGTGCGGTGATTTTTTTTTGGTACTATTTTTATAAAATAGATGAAAGATTTTGTTATTTTATGCTTGAAGTGCCATATGAAGAAATCAAAGATGAAATTATTTAAATGGAAAGCAGTTAATCAATTGCAACAAAAACAGCAAGGAATGATTGTCGCCAAAAATGAAGATATAGCTAAAACGCTCTTATTTAATCGAAAACTACAAAATATTAAGCTACAACGCAACTGGCAATTTTCGCGTAAACCAAAATTAAATGAGCTTTATGAATTCATAAATCAATTGGCTTTATTATTGAAAGCGTCTCTTCCGCTTAAACAAAGTTTATTGTTGTTACAGCGAGATTGTACAATTATTCAATTAAATATCTGGATTAGTGAAATTATTTCTGCATTAGATAGTGGATTAAGCTTTTCTCAGTCAATAGAAAAACAAGGTAAATATTTTTCTCAACAAGAGTTGCAACTTTTAAAAGTTGGCGAAATGACGGCATCACTTCCTCAAGTTTGCCACAATATTGCACAATACCGACAACGCTCATTAAAGTTGAAAAGAAAAGTCCAGAAAATCTTACTTTACCCTATAGTTGTGTTTTGTATTTCTTCAATTTTAACCATTCTTTTATTAGTTTTTGTTGTGCCACAATTTGCTGAGATGTACGAGGCTAATCATAGACAGTTGCCTTCTTTTACTGTCTTTTTAATTGCATTATCAGAGTTACTACAAACTTATTTGCTACACAGTATTTTATTGGTCGTTTTATGTGTTATTTTTATTCGTATACGTTTGAAACATTCTCAGCGTCTTGTGCGATTAAAGAACCAGTGTATTTTTTATTCTCCTATATTAGGAAAAATAACAAAACTCTCTCGTCTCATTAATTTTAGCGGGACCTTATCTTTAATGTTGTATGCTAAAGTGCCATTAAATATTGCTTTACAGTCTTTTTTACCTAAACAAGCTAGCTGGCAGATCCAAAAAAGTTATGTGGGCGATCAATTTTTGAACCAAGCCATAGAAACAGCATTGTATTGGCTTAATTTAGGATATAGCTTATCTGATAGCGTTTCTAGCGATTTTTTTCCACTTGAAGCTCAGCAAATGTTAAAAATTGGTGAGGAAAGCGGTCAAGTGGCTCAAATGTTGCAGCATATTTCGGAGAAATATCAACAAGATCTTGATCACCAAGTGGATCTGTTATCTCAATTATTAGAGCCGATGTTGATGCTAATTATTGGCGGATTGATTGGTGCGGTGCTGCTCGGAATGTACCTCCCTATTTTTAATATGGGAGCAATGATCCAATGAAAGAACTGGCTTGTTTTTTCTTCGGCGGTTTGGTCGGTGCAGGCATTTTTTATGCCGTTTCAACCTTTACCGCACGGCTTTCGTTTACTGTATGGAACGATTATTGCCAGCTTTTCCCCCCGCAAGAAACCGCAATGCCACAAACAACATTAACAAAGAAAAAGTGCGGTCATTTCTGGCACTATTTTTTTGCGATTGGTGGTTTATTTGCTCTGTGCGTCCAGCTCAATGCCAACATTTGGGTTGCGTTATGGTGGGCGTGTTGGTTGAGTGCATTGATTTTGATTGGTTTAATTGACGGGCTTTATCGGCTTATCTCCCCCTTGCTGTGTGTTTGGCTTTTCTTGTGGGGATTGCTTGGTGTGTACTGGCAAATTTTGCCTTTAGGCTTGGAACAGTGCGTTATTAGTGCGGTCAGCATTTTCGTGATTTTTTATGGGCTGTATGCCCTTTGCCGATGGGGATTAAAAAAAGAAATGCTCGGCGAGGGCGATTGCTGGTTAGTGCTGGGTCTCGGGGCAGAAATTCAGCTTGAAAAACTACCGCACTTTGTTTTTTTAGCTAGCCTTTACGGCATTGTTTTTTATTTGATCAAGCAACGCCTCGTTAAAAAATCACACCACAACGCCACTCCCGAAATCCCCTTTGCCCCGTTTCTTATTCTTTCCGCTTTAACGCTTGTGTGGTGGTAGTTGCTTCAGCTCAAAATAAGACAAGGCTTTGATCCGCCGATAGTATAAATCGTACAGCAAGGCGAAGCACTGACTATTTTATATTGCTTCGTAAAAATAGAGTGCGTATGATCGCGAATAACGCAATAAATCGGGAGAAAAAATGGGCTATATCGTTGGGGTAACAGGTGGGATCGGTAGTGGTAAAAGCACGATCGTAGATCTTTTCGCGGAATTGGGGGCGGAGATTATTGATGCTGATGTGGTTGCAAGGGAGGTTGTTGCACAAGGATCGCCATTGCTTGCTCAAATTGTCGAGCATTTTGGCATACAGGTTTTA
Organism: Avibacterium paragallinarum; assembly: GCF_900450705.1. Classification (GTDB taxonomy): domain Bacteria; phylum Pseudomonadota; class Gammaproteobacteria; order Enterobacterales; family Pasteurellaceae; genus Avibacterium; species Avibacterium paragallinarum. The sequence goes on along the minus strand of NZ_UGHK01000002.1, from coordinate 1,304,003 downwards.
CAAGATTCTGGCGAGTTAAATCGTTCCGCGTTACGCCAAATTGTTTTCGGTAATGAACAAGAAAAACAATGGCTTAACGATCTGCTTCACCCTGCAATTCGTAAAGAAATGCTCACTCGATTAGCACAATCGCAAGCCCCTTATGTGCTGTGGGTTGTGCCGTTATTAATTGAAAATCAGCTTACGGAATTTTGCGATCGTGTTTTGGTAATTGATGTCTTGCCCGAAACGCAGTTGCATCGAGCCAGCTTGCGGGATCACAGCGACATTCAACTGATTAAAAATATTATGGCAGCCCAAGTCAGTCGTGAGCAACGTTTAGCGATGGCTGATGATGTGGTGGATAACGAACCCGAATTACCGCAAAATCTTCCTGCGTTAAAAAAGAAAGTGCTAGAATTGCACCAACATTACTTACAGTTCGCGAAAAAAGAAGGATACCAATGACAAAAGAGATTTTTGAAGTGCCTTGTCCTCAGTGCCAAAAAGCAGTGCCTTGGATGGAAACAAGTCAATATCGCCCTTTTTGCAGCAAACGTTGCCAACTGATTGATTTAGGCGAATGGGCAGCCGAAGAAAAAGCCATTCCGTGCGAAACCGCAGATTTTGCTACGAATGAACATTTTGGCGATGATTGGCGAGGCTAATGGAGGCAGAATGAGGATACAACACCAACAAAATCAACAAGATGGCGAGTTTTTTATCTTTGATGAAAAGGGGCAAAAAGTGGCAGAGCTTACTTATTATTTCATTGATGAACATCGCATTAATGCCAATCATACCTATGTTTCAGAAGCATTACGCGGTCAGGGCGTGGCGGATAAACTCTATCAAGCATTGGTGAAGTTTGTGCGAGAAAAGCAATTAATTTTAGAACCAACTTGCAGTTATATCGCCAAAAAATGGCAACGTGAGCTGAAATAACCCCATCAAAGCGTAGTATTGAAATATGTCATTTTCTTCGTGAAGAAGATTGAGAAATTAAAATTATCTTGCTAAAATCCACCGCACTTTTTTACAAAAGTATGTTCGGATGAAGGTAGCTGGAGAGTAGGGAATTAACCCTGCACCGACGAGGTAAAATCTTTCAGGTGCTATTAAGTTAGCGAGGACTGTTACTGGACGAACCCTTGGAGAGAGCCATCGCGATTAACGCAGAATGGACGCCGAAGGCGCAAAAGAGCGGTGTGAAATTTCACCGTTTTTCAAACGCTCAGGCAAAAGGACAGGGGCAAGAGATTATTTTCGGTGAAATGCACGATGTATTTCGTGTTTTTTATTGCTTAATCGTTTAGGTTTAAAGACAGGGCGAGCCGCCCTGTGATGTTAAACTCAACCAACGCGATTTCACCCACTCTTTTCGCCTCCTTGTAAACCCAGATTTTTTACGAGGAATATTCAATGACCGCATTTTTATCATCAATTAATTCATTTATTTGGGGGCCGCCGTTATTAATTTTATTATCAGGAACGGGGCTGTATTTCACTTTCAGGCTTGGATTTATTCAAATTTTTCAATTACCTAGAGCACTCACCTATTTATTCAAAAAAGAAAAAGGGGCACAAAAAGGAAAAGGTGATGTTTCCGCCTTTGCCGCATTGAGTACCGCTCTTGCTGCCACCATTGGCACGGGGAATATTGTCGGCGTGGCCACCGCCGTGCAAGCGGGAGGGCCAGGGGCGATTTTTTGGATGTGGTTGGTCGCCTTGCTTGGAATGGCAACCAAATATGCCGAATGTTTGCTTGCGGTCAAATATCGCATTGTGGATAAACGCGGTTTTATCGCAGGCGGGCCGATGTACTATATTGAACAAGGCTTAGGGATCAAATGGCTGGCGAAATTTTTTGCCGTTTGCGGGATCTTAGTTGCCTTTTTCGGCATTGGCACATTCCCCCAAGTGCAAGCCATCACGCACGCGATGCAAGATACTTTCCATATTCCTGTGGAAATAATGGCACCTATCATCACGCTACTTGTGGCTTCGATTATTCTTGGCGGTATTAAACGGATTTCTGCTGTCGCGGCGATTGTCGTGCCGTTTATGGCGATGCTTTATGTGCTGACGTCGATTGTGATCATCATCTTAAATTGGAAACACGTTCCCACCGCAATCAGTTTAATTGTAGAAAGTGCGTTTAACCCACAGTCTGCTTTGGGGGGAGCATTGGGATATACTGTGATGAAAGCTATTCAATCAGGTGTAGCACGGGGGATTTTTTCCAATGAATCAGGGTTAGGTAGTGCCCCCATTGCCGCCGCCGCCGCACAAACGAAAGAACCCGTACGGCAAGGTTTAATCTCAATGACGGGAACATTTTTAGACACCCTAATTGTATGTACAATGACCGGTATCGTGATTGTGCTAACTGGGGCGTGGCAATCTCCACAAGCGGGGGCAGCGGTAACCAATCTCGCCTTTTCTGAAGGACTAGGCACCGTGGCAGGCGGAACAATCGTTACTATCGGCTTACTCTTTTTCGCGTTCACCACGATCTTAGGCTGGTGTTATTACGGCGAACGCTGCTTCGTTTATCTCGCAGGCGTAAAAGGCGTGAAACTTTACCGCTTTATCTTCATCTTACTCGTTGCTTGCGGGGCATTTATCCAACTCGACACCATTTGGATCTTAGCCGACATCGTAAATGGACTAATGGCATTCCCAAACCTCATCGCATTAATCGGCTTGCGTAAGGTCATTATTGAGGAAACAAAAAGCTATTTTGAGCGTTTAAAACTCACGCACCACGATGCTGATGAGTAATGGAATTCGTTAATATGCTTTAAATCGCTAACCTCGTGTATATGGAAAGTTTATAGGTTAGCGATTTAATATTTAACTTAATAAGCAATAGGTGAATTATACATTAATAAGCTAACTAACATAATAGCTCACTTATTTGCTATTGTTTCTTACAACTATTCATTTACCTTAAATGCTTCTAACGCTCTTAAAGAGTAAGTATAAGCAGCCCCAGCATTTAGGGCGATGGCAGTGGCTAAGGCTGCGGCTACTTCTTCTTCCGTCGCTCCCGCTTTGACTGCTTCATCAGCATGAACAGCAATGCAGCTTTCACAACGTGTGGTTACCGCAACAGCAAGAGCAATAAGTTCACGCGTTTTTGCATCTAATGCGGATGCTTCCATTGCACTTGATAATGCTCCATATGCCTGCAACATTTTTGGATATTTTTTACCTAATTCACCAAAAGATTGTTTAACATGGCTTTTTTCTTGCTTCCAGTCTTTAAACATAGTTTAACTCCTATTTAATTAAATGATAGCTATTTATGGTCGTTTCATTTTTAACTTAAACGATTATAGTCCGTATTATTATGAGATGAATTGTTCGATATGTCTGGTAGGATCATCTCAAGTTTTAGTTAAAAAATCTAACAAAATGCTTTATGATGATTGCCTGTAGTAAGGAGAAAGCCGTTGGATATTTTAGATCACCTCATTGAATTGGCTCAAATTCAAGGAGAAATTCACACACATTGCCTATTTCAAGGAAATTGGCGAACCCTACAGCCAAGTGCGGCCCAAAATATGGGTATTTTTCATATTATTGTTCGTGGTGAGTGTGAAGTTATTGTTAATAAACAAAAAATTTTTCTTAAAGCGGGAGATATTTTCTTTTTACCTGAAGGGGATTTGCATTATATTCAAAGTCGAAAATTTGCAGAAATCACACAAAGTACGATTGAAAAAAGTGAAATTGGGCTATTTCAGCTAGCCACTAATGGTTTAGAAAAAAGTGATTTTGAGATGTTTTGCGGTGTATTTTATTACGATAAACAATCCATTTTATTCAAAATTTTGCCGCATATTTTGCATTTATCAATGTATCAAACACCGATTGAGCAACTTGTGGAACTTTTTCGTTTTGAAGCTGAAGGTAAACAATCGGCAGGAAGATCGATTATTAATTCGCTTTCATCTGTGCTATTTGCTTACATTTTGCGTCATTATATTGTAAAACACGAAAGTGAGATGGGCTTGCTTGCAGCATTACAAGATAAACGCTTATCGGCAGTTGTACGCGAGGTTTTACAGAATCCCGAGCAAAATTGGAATATGGAAGATTTAGCTGAAATGGCGAATATGTCGCGAGCCAATTTTATCCGTGTTTTTCAGAAGAAAATGGGAGTAGCTCCGGGCAAATTTCTTACTCAAGTGAGAATGCAACGAGCCTCAATGTTATTGAAAACAACACAGAAAAATATGCTTACCATTGCTTTAGACATCGGTTATCAGTCTGAAGCCTATTTTAGTCGTGTATTCAAACAATATTATGGTATTTCACCCAATCAGTACCGTAAACAAGGAGAATGATAATGGCTGATCCACATATTCAATCCCCAATGGATTGGAGCGATTACCTTACCGTAATCATTTATCGTTGTGGTTTTGTACTTGCAGCAATAATGACGGCGCTTTTACCTTATTATCCCGCTATTGCTTATTTAGGGTTGCTTACTGCAGCGTTATGCTGTGCCTCATCATTGCATATTTATTTGAAAAATTTTAGGTTTGTCTTGCAATTTGCGACCTGGGTTGCCTTGTTATGTCATTTGTATGGAATGCCACAGTTGGCTTTAGGAGGAGCGTTGGTTACTCTTGGTGGTTTGGCATTTAAAGAATATTTTTGTTTCCGTATCATTGGGCTAAATTTTCAACCCATTTTTCTCGCATTGCTGTGGTTTGCAGATAGGCTTAATTACGTGCTATTTTTCAATGGATTATCCGTGATCTCAGCGTTACTTTTTGCATTACTAGCGATCCAAAAATGGCGAATGCCATTGCATTTTGATATTGGGGATAAGCGAAAATATCAAATTTAATGGTCGATAAGATAAAGTACAGAGAGAAATTTTTCTTTTTAAGCAAAGAGATTGTTGTTTTGCTCGGCGGAGAATTATAGAATTCAGCACTTTCACTCCTGCCTGTATAAAAGCAGGGTTTATTTATTTTTTTATGAATAGGGCAAAACCGTGATTTCACCAGAAAGCCAAGTGCTTGAGCGTCATCTTTCTTTATTTGAAAATAGACATATATTATTTACAGGGGCATTGTGCGATGCTTTTCCACAGCAACTGCAAAATAAAGCAAAATCAATACATTGTTGGTCATGGTATTTTGATTATGCAGAAAATCAAAGTGCGGTAGATTTTTGTGTTGATTTTACTCCGAATGCCGATCTCATTGTTTATTATTGGACGAAAAACAAACAAGAAAGCCAACTGCAATTAATGCAACTTTTGTCTAAATGCGAGCCTGAGCAAGAGGTGCTAATTATTGGCGAAAACCGCAGTGGCGTGCGTTCTGCGGAAAAAATACTTTCCTCTTTGGGGGAAATTGGAAAAATTGACAGTGCAAGGCGTTGTGGGCTATATCATTTTTGCTTAAAAAAAGTACCGAACTTTGATTTAGCTCAAGCTTGGAGATCTTATCGACATACCCAATTAGGGGATTTAACCATATTTAGTCTGCCTGGTGTATTTAGTGCAGCCGAACTTGATGTGGGAACCGCGTTATTACTTTCCACTTTAAATCATCCAATTAAAGGACGCGTGTTAGATCTGGGCTGTGGCGTTGGTGTCATTGGTAGCTATATTAAGCGACATAATCCGAATGTGGATCTTACTATGACGGATATTCACGCTCTAGCTATCGCTTCAGCACAACGAACCCTTGCAGAAAATCAGCTTAAAGGTAAAGTGCTGGCGAGTGATGTATTTTCAAAAATTGAGGGCAAATTTGATTTGATTGTTTCCAATCCCCCTTTTCATGATGGTGTGGATACCGCTTATCGTGCGGTGTCAGAACTTATTCAGCAAGCAAAATGGCATTTAAATACAGGGGGAGAATTACGCATTGTTGCGAACGCATTTTTGCCTTACGCCGATTTGCTCGATCAATATTTTGCTTCTCACCAAGTGTTAGCTAAAACCAATAAATTTAAGGTTTATTCTGTTCGTTATTAAAATTGGGGCTGTAGTAGATTAGCCCTAAATTTCACACCATTTTCGCAATATTTTTAACTGTTCTTTTGGTGTCCCAAAGTTAAACCGAAATTCACATTCCTTCAAGAATAAAGGAAAGTTTTTTCGGTTAATTCCATTATATTTTCGCAGTATCCGCTTCGCCTGATTCCAAAAATTTTCAATGCCATTAATATGATTTTGTTTCACCGCAAATAGCTCGGAATGATTGATTCGTTCGTGGTGAAATTCACTCACATCAAGCGCATCATAACTGCGATAAGTGTCCGTATAAACCCAGCTATCAGGCTTGATTTTTCTTTTAATAACAGGGAGTAATGTTTCACTCTTGGTGTTTTCAACCACAACAGTAAATACCTTTCCTTGTCGTTTTAGTAACCCAAAAACAGCAACTTTTCCAGCCGCTCCTCGTCCTCGTCCTCGTTTTCCCTTTCGATGACCACCAAAATAGCTTTCTTCTAGTTCAATTTCCCCCTCAAAAATCTCGTTAACTTCAAGAGATAAATGATAGCCAATCACAAGCCTGATTTTATGGTAGAACAAAGCGGCTGTATTCGGTTGAATATCTAGCAAATTTGCTGCTGTTCTTGCAGTAACTTCTGCGACAAAAAACTCAAGCAGTTTTTTCTGTATGGATTGCTTTAATTTACAATATGTTATCTTCATTTTTGTAGTATAGCATTGTTGCTAATCTACTACAGCCCCTTAAAATTTTGTAAATAAGTGAAAGGTCACATATCTAGATATTTATTTGATGATAGAGCCTGATTCTTTTCAGGCTCATATCTACATATAGTCATTTAATTCCAAGCGAATACGATGTTATACCAACGGTATTATTTATACTCGCTTTGAATTAACGCTTTATTTTGAATTTAATCATATTCGTTTACTATTAACTCCCAGTGTGTGTCATCATTAATTTTTAAGTGAAGATGATGATGGTTCATTAAAGTAGATCGGTGACCTACACTAATGATTGTTGTGCTAGGAAGTGATGTTTTTAGTAAATAATACATTGCTTCTTCTAAGCCTTCGTCCATACTTGCGGTGGCTTCATCAAGAAAGGCGACTCGTGGCTTATGTAATAATAATCGAGCAAATGCTAAACGTTGTTGCTCGCCTAAAGAAAGTATTTGAGTCCAATCATTTTCTTCTTTCAGTCTATTGACAAGATGTCCTAAATTGACTTTATGCATAATTTCTATAATTGGGGTCATATCCTGTGAATCGTTGATTTTTTCAGGATAATATATCGCATCAATGAGTTTTCCTTGTGGTAAATAAGGCTTCTGTGAGAGAAACAATGCTTTTTGTGGACAAATAATATCGCCCTCTGAATAGGGCCATAATCCGGCTATCGTGCGTAATAATGTTGTTTTTCCTACACCAGAACGTCCCTGAATTAATAAACTTTCTCCTAAAGGTAATGTGAAATTTAAATCTGAAATAAGCGTTTTATTATCAGGTCTTTTAATTGTTAAATTATGAAAGATAATTTCTCCATCGCTATCTTGTATTTGTGATTGTTGAATGGTTGTATTAATAGCCGTATGAAAACCTGTTAAACGATCGAGTACTGCTCGATAAGCTGCAAAATCATCATAAGAATTACGATAAAATGATAATGATGATTGCACTTTACCAAATGCTTGGGCTGTTTGAATTAGATCTCCTAATTTAATTTGTTGATTAAAATAACGGACAGCTTGAATTAAAAAAGGAAAAATTACCGAAACCTGTGAAACTGTTAAATTAAAACCTGATAACTTTAATGTTCGATAAATCAGTTGCCAAATATTTGTAATTATCTTATGAAATTGGGTATTTAGTAGATGTAACTCTACTTTTTCTCCACGATAAAAGGCAATACTTTCTGCATATTCCTTGAGCCGAATAAGAGAATAGCGATAGTTAGCATTCAATTTTTCATTGATAAAATTAAGTTTAATTAAAGGTGAGCCTATTTTAAAAGCAATAAGACTTGTGAAGAAAACATAAATGAAAACAAGAAATACCATCATATGAGGAATTTCATATCCTGCAACATTCATTGGCCCAGACAAATTCCATAAAATTGCTGTAAATGCAATGAGGGATACTGTTGAAGAAATGACACCTGTAGCTAAACTAAGTGATCTTTCAATATAGGATTCAATATCTTGTTGAATACGCTGATCGGGATTATCTATTTGGGTCAAGCTATGTTGCGTTTTGTAATAAGCTTGGTTTGATAGCCATTTTTCTAAATAACATTGGTTTAACCAAATACGCCATTGAATTTTGAATCGTTGAGATAAATAATAAGTGAGCAGAATATTTAAAACGTGAATACTTGCAAGAAAAGAGAATAAAAGCATTTGTTGCCAAAATATTTTTTCATTCATATCTTGTAAAGCACTGTACATTGCGTTATACCATTCAGAAAACAGAATATCCAAACGCACAGAAATTAAGTTAAAGAAAATGATCACCCAAAAGTAGCATAAGGGTTTCAAACTTTGTTTAGGTGAAAGATAATCTCGAGCTAAAAGCCAAAATTGCCGTCCCCATCGAGTTATTTTAGTGAGTATTGCTAAGATGAGTGAAAATACGAGACTTGTTATAATTAGGGTTTTAGCTACCCATATCAACGAAGTAAGAACTTCTTCTGACCAGTTCATAATTATTCCTATTAAAAATTATTTTATCTATCGTAAATTTTGTAATGAATAAAAAATATTAGATATTAGAATTAAGAATTTGTTCGAATATTGTTAAAGAAAATTATCCATCTCGCAAGAAAAATGTGATGTAGATTACATTTTTCAATCTTAATTTATTCTTTCTATCGATAGGTTGTTATAATTTTCTAGTAGAATCTAGTTTTTGAGGTTGTTATGAATGATATTGCGATTACTATCAGTATCTTAGCACTGGTCGCAGTGGTGGGATTATGGATAGGACATTTTAAAATCCGTGGTGTAGGGCTAGGTATTGGCGGTGTATTATTTGGAGGGATTATTGTTGCTCACTTTACAAACCAATATGGCGTACATTTGGATTCCCATACTTTACATTTTATTCAAGAATTTGGCTTGATCTTATTTGTATATACCATTGGGATTCAAGTTGGACCAGGTTTTTTTGCTTCATTACGAGAATCTGGATTAAAGCTCAATGGCTTAGCCGTGTTGATTGTATTGCTTGGTGCAGCTTGTGTCGTAGTGCTTTATAAAATTGCTGGTGTGCCACTTGATATTATTCTTGGTGTTTATTCTGGTGCCGTAACCAATACCCCTTCTTTAGGTGCTGGACAACAAATTCTTTCTGAACTGGGAATGAATCACGCCACAGGTAATATGGGAATGGCATATGCAATGGCATATCCTTTTGGAATCTGCGGTATTCTACTCACAATGTGGTTAGTGCGGTTATTTTTTAAAATAAAAGTAGACGAAGAAGCAACCAATTTCCAACGAGAAAGTGGACAAGATAAAGAAAGTCTACGTTCAATGAATATTCGTGTTACCAACCAAAATCTCAATGGATTGGGTTTGATTGAAATTCCAGGATTCGAGAGTAAAGACGTTGTTTGTTCACGTTTGAAACGTGGTGAAAATGTGAGCGTACCAAACGCAGATACGAAAATTTTCCTTGATGATTTATTACACCTTGTTGGTGATAGTCACACCCTACAAAAGATGCAACTCGTGATTGGTGAAGAGGTTGATGTGCCGCGTTCAACATTAACGGGCGATCTTCGTTCTGAACGTATTGTAGTAACCAATGAAAAAGTACTAGGTAAAAAAATCAAATCTCTTGGAATTCATCAAAAGTATGGCGTCGTGATTTCTCGTTTAAATCGAGCGGGAGTTGAACTTGTGCCGACAGCGAACAGTACGTTGCAATTTGGGGATGTTCTACATGTTGTAGGGCGTACAGATATGATTGACAACGCGATCAATTTAATTGGTAATGCACAGCAAAAATTGCAACAAGTACAAATGCTCCCAGTGTTTATTGGCATTGGATTAGGTGTGTTAGTAGGTTCCATTCCTTTCTATATTCCAGGACTTTCGGTTGCTTTAAAACTTGGTTTGGCAGGTGGACCTCTAGTCGTTGCACTAATTTTGGCAAGAATAGGAAGTATCGGAAAACTATATTGGTTTATGCCACCAAGTGCGAACTTGGCACTTCGTGAAATTGGTATTGTATTATTTTTAGCTGTTGTTGGATTAAAATCAGGTGGAAATTTTGTAGATACGCTTGTCAATGGTTCAGGATTAGAATGGATGGGCTATGGGATTATCATTACGCTTTTCCCATTAATGGTCGTAGGGGTATTGGCTCGTTGGTATCTAAAACTTAATTATCTTTCCTTATGCGGTTTACTAGCAGGATCTATGACGGATCCGCCTGCACTTGCTTTTGCAAATGCGATTAAAGAAGATAGTGGAATTGCCGCATTATCCTATGCTACTGTATACCCACTAGTAATGTTTTTACGAATACTTTCACCGCAACTTCTTGCTATATTGATGTGGAGTTTCTTATAAAAACCTTATGTAGGTGTACGTTTAGCGAGCAATATTGTTCATATCGATAATTCTGATTCAAGTGGAGTAGAACGAAGAAAACAAACTAAATTTGGTTATGGTATTTTAACTGGATTCTCTTATAGTCTTGATAAAAACCTTGCATTAAATGCAGGCATAGAATATAACCGTTTAGGTGGATGGGAAGATACTAACGTTAACCAATACGGTGCAAAAATTGGACTTCGCTACGAGTTCTAATTAATCATTTTTAATAGTGCGGTAGTTTTCTACCGCATTTTTCATTCTAGATGCTAAGCGAATTTATTAAATTAATAAGGCTTTTCATTAAATCAATCAAGAGTATTTTGCATCTTTTATTTTTTCGACCGCACTCCTAATCGTAAGTCCGACTTCAGCAGATATGAGCTGACAGAGAATTTGGCTTAAATCATCTAGTAAAGATAGATTGACTTGATGATTCTCGTCAAAATAGTTATTTTCCTTTAAGCTTCCAATAAATGCTGAAAATACAGCTTTATCAAAAAATTCTGGTGCATTAATTCCATGCAATACAGATAAACGTTGAGCGACAGATTGGCTTTCTTTCTCCAATGTGGCTCGAGAAATGGCAGGATCATTTTGTAAAATATTTACTGTAATATAGTAACGTTGTAAGATTTCTCTTACACCAGCTGACCAAAGTTGTAGCATTCTGACTTGAGGTTTATAAATTGACAAGATACTTTCATTACATTGAATAATCTTTTGCCGTTGCAATTCTCGGATAATATTTTCTACACGTTCTTTTAATTCATCATTACTGAAATGTAAAAATAATTCGTCACGTAGAAAAGGGTAAATTTTTCCAACAGCTTTTAAAACCAGATCTTTTTGAATTGCACCGTAATGTAATACGATACTTGTGACTAAAGAAGGAAGCACAAATAAATGCTGAATATTATTGCGATAATAAGTCATTAATACAGCAGAGTTGCGTTCTAAGCGGACAATTTCACCAAAGTTATCTTTCTCAATAAGTACACCAACACGATCTAAAGTTAATACATGTTCTAACATCTCTTCAGGTGTTTCTGAGGGGATAATGATATCTGCAGAATAAGGGACATTTTGCAAAAATTGCTGATAACTAGCTAATTGCTCTAATAACTGTTTACGCGTTAATGCCCGTTGGCGGGAAGATAGTAATGCCATTCCCGTTAAATTCATTGCATTTACCGCAGCTGCATTATTAATATTTACCATTACTTGGTTAGATACTGCATCTACGGCTTTATTAAACCACTGAGTTCGGTCATCTTCAGAATGAGTTTCTTTCCATTCAGGAAAATTCGTATTCAGATAATTACTTAGAATGATAGGTTCGCCAAAATTTACATAGCCTTTTCCTAAATTGCGTAATTTTTTGATAACACGCAATACTAAGCCGGCATTTTCTTTTTCTTTGGCTGCTCCGCGTAATTCTTTAGCATAAGTATCCACTTCTAAAACGTGTTCATAGCCAACATACACGGGGACGACTGAAATTGGGCGGGTTTGTCGCTGTAATGCCTGTAACGTCATTGACATCATTCCCGTTTTTGGGGCAAGCAAACGCCCTGTGCGAGATCGGCCTCCTTCAATAAAGTACTCTACAGAATAACCGCGATGGAATAATTCTGCTAAATATTCCCGAAAAATCGTTGAATAAAGGCGATTACCTTTAAATGTACGGCGGATAAAAAAGGCTCCGCCTCTGCGGAACATCGCACCAACTGGCCAAAAGTTCAAATTAATTCCTGCCGCAATATGTGGTGTTACCAAGCCTTGATGATAAAGTACGTAAGAAAGCAATAAATAGTCAATATGACTGCGGTGACAAGGTACATAAACGATTTCGTGGCCTTCAAGTGCAAGTTTACGCACACGATCAGCATGTTGCACATCAATACCTTGATAAAGCTTATTCCATAACCAGCGTAAGAACCGATCCGCCATTCTTAATCCTTCATAGCTCACGTTTGCTGCAATTTCATCTAAAATTTTATAAGCCTCTTTGTGTGCTTTTTCTAATGGAATTTTCTTACTTTTTGCCTCATCTTCAATTGCTTTTAAAATAGTTGGTAACTGCAATAATTTATTAAACATAGCTTGGCGATTAGGTAATCTTGGACCTGTAGCAGAAATACGCTGTTTAGAGAAATGGATTTTTGCAACACGAGCTAATTTTGCCGCAATTTTTTCATCTGAACCATGTTCTTCAACCATATAACGTAAAGAAACAGCTTGTGAAAAACGCACAAAAGTATCACGACCAAACCAAATTGCAGCAGCAAACTTCTGAACTCCATTTAATAAACGTAAATTAGGTAGGCTAGATTTATTTTCGTGTCCTGGAGAGCGCCCCCATAATACGGAAACAGGAATAATTTGCACATCAAGATCAACTAAAGTGCGGTGTAATTCTAAATATTTATTAAAAATAGCAATCGTCTCTTTCTTAGCTCCTTTAGATTTAAAAAAACGTCTTCCTTCATCTAAGAAAACAAAACGCGGCAATGTGAGGTTTCCAATTACATTTTTTTCAAATGGATCAGGCAAACCTACATTTAAACAATTTTTCCGAAAAATCACTAAATCTGTTTGCGAAGTATAAGGCAATACATATACGACAGGTTGAGCAATATTAAGAGCCAGCTCTTCTATAGGATTGTGAGGAATTGGATTATTTTTTACTAAAATAGATAGAGGGAATTCTAATAATTTTCTATATAAATTAAGCACACTTGTCATACAAATTCCATAATTAAATTAATTAGTACAAAAGTGAGCGGTATTTTAACATAAAAATTTGATATCGTTTTTCCTTTTCATATTCAAATTTTATTAAAATTCAGTAAAAAAGATCAAAAAGCACTAAGAATATTGCAACAAATTCTTTTATGTATATAATAACAGTGATTATGTATATAAAAACAGGAGGATGCTATGAGTATGATGAAAGCCCTTACCGCCCGTCAGCAGCAAGTCTATGATCTACTGAAACGACACTTAGAACAAACAGGGATGCCGCCAACACGAGCAGAAATTTCTAGAGAGCTTGGGTTTCGTTCACCTAATGCCGCTGAAGAACATCTCAAAGCTCTTGCAAGAAAAGGAGTCATTGAAATTATTGCTGGAGCATCGCGAGGTATTCGATTGCTAGTGAATGAAGAAGATGAAGAAGAGTTAGATGGGTTGCCGTTAGTTGGACGCGTTGCAGCTGGTGAACCTATTTTAGCTGAGCAGCATATTGAAGGTACTTATAAAATTGATGCTAATATGTTTAAGCCTCAAGCAGATTTTTTACTGAAGGTTTATGGACAATCGATGAAAGATATCGGCATTTTAGACGGAGATTTATTAGCCGTTCACAGCACAAAAGATGTTCGTAATGGGCAAGTGATTGTGGCGAGAATTGAAGATGAGGTTACGGTAAAACGCCTTGAGCGTAAAGGTGCTATAGTTTATTTACATGCGGAAAATGAAGAGTTTGAGCCTATTATTGTCGATCTTTCTCAACCCGTGAATTTTGAAATTGAAGGCATTGCAGTTGGGATTATTCGCAATAATGCGTGGATGTAATCTATTAGTTAGTCATAGTGGTTATATTTATATATTCTTCGGATCGAAGATTTATATGAAATCCTCATCAATTTAGCGATAGCTAAGAATTTACTAGCATTTTATTGATAGAAGAAAGGAAAGCGTGTTAAAGATGTATCATCTTTTAAGTTATTTGATAAAGAAAAAAGGAAACTTTATAGTGGTTTGACTTCAAAATAATATTAGCTCACATCGTATCACGGCATTATTTATGCTTTTTTAGATTAACGATTATTTTGTTAATTTAAGTGCTAATAATATTTAAAGAAAATTTGATTTTTTTAGTAACTAGTTAGAGCCTATCTTTGTAAACACATCGACAAAATTCTATCTATAGTTCGACCGCACTTTAAAAGTGCGGTCGGTTTTTAACGTGATTTTTTATTTGTATTGAGCGGGATCATAACCATAATAAGCATTGGTTAAGATCACTTCCATATCTTCCACTAATGGCAAGCGTGGGTTGGCTGGGGAGCATTGATCCTCAAAGGCGAGTAATGCAATATCACGGCGAGCCGCAAGCCACGTTTGTTCATCGATGCCCTGTTCTTTGAAAGACATTTGAATGCCGACGCGGGCTGCTAAATCGTAGCAGGCTTGGGCGAACGATTTCACGCCCTCTTCAGGGGTGGCACAAGGCAGCCCGAGCATTCTGGCGATGTCTTGGTATTTCACATCGGCTTTGTAGTGGTTGTATTTCGGCCAAGTGGACACTTTTTGCGGTCGCGTGCCGTTATAGCGGATAACGTGTGGCATTAAGATCGCATTGGTGCGTCCGTGTGGGGTGTGGAAGCGTCCCCCGATTTTGTGCGCGAGAGAGTGGTTCATTCCTAAGAAGGCGTTGGCAAATGCCATTCCTGCCATTGTGGAGGCGTTGTGCATTTTTTCGCGCGCTTCAGGATCTTTCTCTTTCACTGAACGCTCGAGGTTTTCAAAGACCAATTTGATGGCTTGTAAGGCTAAGCCGTCGGTGAAGTCGTTGGCAAGCACGGAAACATAGGCTTCTGTTGCGTGGGTAAGTACATCTAAGCCCGTATCGGCGGCAACGTGAGCTGGCACGGTCATCACTAATGCGGGATCAACAATGGCAACTGTTGGCGTGAGTGAGTAGTCGGCGATTGGGTATTTTTTGTCGCCCTCAGTAATCACGGCAAATGGCGTCACTTCTGAGCCTGTTCCCGATGTGGTCGGAATGCCGATAAAGCGTGCTTTGCGTCCTAATTGTGGGAATTTGAATGCCCGTTTGCGAATGTCCATAAATTTTTGCACTAAATCGCGGAAATCCACTTCAGGCTGTTCATAGAATAACCACATTACTTTCGCCGCGTCCATTGATGAACCGCCTCCTAAGGCGATAATGGTATCAGGTTTATAGCTACGGATTAATTCTACCCCACGGCGTACGGTTTCAATACTTGGATCAGGCTCAACATCAGCAAATAATTGATAAGTAACGTGATTTCCGCGTGCAGTGATTTGTTTTGCCACTTTTTCCACAAAGCCTAAATCGACCATTGTGCGGTCGGTGATGATGACCACACGCTCCATTCCTTTCATTGATTGTAAATATTGGATTGAATCCCGTTCAAAATAGATTTTTGAAGGCACTTTGAACCATTGCATATTATTTCTCCGTCTTCCCACTCGTTTAATGTTTAGTAAATTCACCGCACTGACGTTGTTGCCTACGGCGTTTTTGCCGTAAGAGCCACAGCCAAGGGTGAGAGAAGGGAGGAAAGAGTTATACACATCGCCAATACCGCCAAAGGTGGACGGGGAATTCCAAATGACGCGAATGGCTTTAACGCGTTCACCAAATTCTTTCGCTAATTCTGCGTCTTTGGTGTGAATGGCGGCGGAATGTCCAAGACCGTTAAACTCCACCATTTGTTCGGCTAATTGAACGCCCTCTTCACGAGAATGGGATTTTAGGAGGGCAAGCACTGGGGAAAGTTTTTCGCGAGTGAGCGGTTCTTTTGGCCCAACTTCTTTACATTCAGCAAGTAAAATGTTGGTTTTTTCTGGCACGTCAAAGCCCGCTTGTTGAGCGATCCAATGGGCTGGTTTGCCCACCACATTTGCGTTGAGTTTTGCCCCACCGCAGTTGGCACTGTTCGCTTTTGCACCGAACATAAATTCTTCTAACAGGGCTTTTTCTTTTTTATTTACCAGATAAGCACCGTAAGATTTCATTTCTTTAACAAAATCATCATAGATTTCTTCATCAACAATCGCCGCTTGTTCAGAAGCACAAATCATTCCGTTATCAAAGGCTTTCGACATCACAATATCGTGTACCGCTTGTTGTAGATCCGCACTTTTTTCCACATAAGCTGGCACATTGCCCGCCCCCACGCCTAGAGCAGGTTTACCGCAAGAATAAGCCGCTTCCACCATTGCATTTCCCCCAGTAGCTAAAATGGTTGCAATACCGGGGTGTTTCATTAAGGCAGACGTGCCTTCCATTGACGGAGTTTCAATCCATTGTACGCAATCTTCGGGTGCACCTGCCGCCACTGCCGCTTCATACACAATACGGGCAGAGTGAGCAGAGGATTGTTGAGCGGAAGGGTGGAAAGCGAAGATGATTGGGTTACGGGTTTTGAGTGCGATGAGGGCTTTAAAAATGGTGGTGGAAGTCGGATTGGTGGTTGGCGTGATACCGCAGATAACCCCCACAGGATCGGCAATCTCGGTGATGCCTGTTACATCGTCCTCACTGATGACCCCCACGGTTTTTAAATTCCGCATATTGTTCACCACATACTCACAAGCAAACAGGTTTTTAGTGGCTTTGTCCTCAAACACCCCACGCCCTGTTTCTTCATAAGCGTGCATCGCCAAGACACCGTGCTGATCCAACGCTGCCACCGAGGCTTTTGCCACGATATAATCAACCTGTTCTTGATTCAGTTGGCGGAATTTTTCTAAGGCAACCAGCCCTTTTTCCACTAACGCATTCACTTCAGCTTGTGCTGAACTCACTGTGCTTTCAACAGCGTTACTCATAATGATTTCTCCTAAAGTTTATAAATTAATAATTTTTTTCTACGGGAAATTATACCTATTTAAAAACAGAAGAGTTTGTACAAATTTGCATAACTATAATAAATAGTGATCCAGATCAAAATGAAAATATTCTATTTTACAAGTGCTTAACGAGCGTTTAACAATTGAAACTATTGTTAAAAACGTAAAAGACATTATAGGAATAAGGAGATGATTCTGCTGACTTTAGGGAGAGGAAACACAAGACGGTGTGAGCTTTTTAATTACCCATTGCGTTCAAGAGAAAAATTATGTTTGATGAGTGTAACCTCTCTCTTAAATTTTTAGCTATTTTATGCGATTTGTAGTGAAAAATTATGTCGATGACAATCACATTTAGGGGGGATTTTTGGAATAAACGTTAGTATTTAGTCAAAATAGAATGGATGACTGAAAATCCTTTCAATTAGTATTGAAAGGACTGTTGGTTGGGTAACTTTTTACGTTAAACGATGAATTAAAATAGTTAGCATATTTGATATAAAGTGAGTTATTTTGTGTTCAGATAATCCAGCACTACTTGATGGTGTTCACCCGTTTTAAATTTTTCAAATACTTTTTCAATTTTACCTGTTTCATCAATTAAAAAGCTGATGCGGTGAATGCCATCATAGGTTTTACCCATAAATTTTTTTTCTCCCCAAACGCCAAATTGCTCAGCCACTTGATGATCTTCATCAGCAAGCAAGGTGAAATTCAGGGCTTTTTTCTCGGCAAAATTGGCGAGTTTTTTCGGGCTATCGGGGCTAATGCCTAAAATGACGACGTTGCGTTTTTCCAATTCTGCTTTGCTATCGCGTAACCCGCAGGCTTGCGTGGTGCAACCCGGTGTGAGGGCTTTGGGGTAAAAATAAACTAACACTTTTTGGCCTTGAAAATCCGTTAAGGCAATGGGGTTTTCGTTTTGATCGTGTAAAGTAAAGTGCGGTGCAAAATCGCCAGCTTTTAATATTTGCATTAGAAATCTCCTTAAAAATGTGGTGATTGCGAAAAAAAAGATAAAAAGTAACTTGCAAAGTCGGGCTATTTTAGCGATCCTAAACAAACTTTATCAAGCAAACTCAATTAAGATAACAAAAATAATTCGGAGGTCTTTTATGTCAGCAACGAATCCTTTATTTTACGGTAGTATCACCGCCCTGATTACCCCAATGGATCAATATGGTGAAGTGGATTTTGATGCCTTAAAGAAATTGGTGGAATATCACATTGATGCTGGCACGCACGGTATTGTGTCAGTGGGAACAACGGGGGAATCCGCGACATTAAGTATTGAAGAAAATGTAAAAACGATCTTAAAGACCCTTGAGTTTGCCGCAGGTCGCATTCCCGTGATCGCAGGAACGGGAGCAAATGCGACCAGTGAAGCCATCACAATGACGAAATTGCTCAACGGCAGTGGGGTTGCGGGCTGTTTGTCTGTTGTGCCTTATTACAACAAACCGACCCAAGAAGGAATGTATCAGCACTTCAAAGCCATTGCAGAAAGCACGGATATTCCACAAATTTTATACAATGTTCCTGGTAGAACGGGAAGCGATATGTTGCCTGAAACCGTAGCACGTTTATCGAAAATCAAAAATATTGTGGGAATTAAAGAAGCTACGGGTGATGTAAGCCGTGTGGCGAAGATTAAACAGCTAGCTGGGGAGGATTTTATCGTTTTAAGCGGTGATGATGCCACGGGTTTAGAAAGTATGAAAGCGGGTGGTGAAGGCGTGATTTCGGTAACGAACAATGTTGCTGCTAAAGATATGGCTGAAATGTGTAATTTAGCTTTGGCTGGCAAGTTTGATGAAGCGGAAGTGATTAACCAGCGTTTAATGGCATTGCACAAAGATTTGTTTGTGGAATCTAACCCAATCCCTGTGAAATGGGCATCTTACAAATTAGGTTTAATTCCTGAGCCTGTGTTGCGTTTACCGCTCACCACTTTGAGTGAAGCGGCACAGCCGAAATTGGTTGAAGCGTTAAAAATTGCTCAGTTATTATAATTTTAGCCAAAGTGTGATGAGGGGTATTGAGGCATTCAATGCCCCTAAACTTTTTAATACTATAGTTATCAAACGTTGGTCATATTAGTTTTATGTAATCTTGAGGATAAATAGATGAAAAAGTGGTTATTATGTACGCCGATTTTAATGGTATTAACAGCTTGTTCTACCAGCAATGAAAGCAAACAACAAGCAAACGATAATTTTGAAAAATATGCAGAACAGCAAGTCTTTTTTTCTCCATTGGCGAGTGGCGGCGTAAATTTACCGAAACAAGATAGCACCTATGCGTTACCTAATTTTAAGAAACAAGCTTATGAAATTGTGGATATTCGTCCCCCAAGTATGCCAATGGCATTGATTCATCATTCGGTTGCTCAATTTGATGGAGAACATTCTTTAATTGTTTATCCTGTGTCCAAAGAAGCAATTTATAATCTTAATCAAGTGGCTCGTTTATTGAAAGAGCAGGGAATTAGCTTTCAATCGGCATCTAATCGCATTGAAACTGATTGGACTTTGACTGGACGAGCTGATGATATTGGTGATCTGCAAATTCGTTATTTGATTGAACAAGTGCAATATCAAGGGGCGAGTGCGTTGGTGGTGTCAATTCTGCAAATGAAACAGGATAATATTATTTTTACCCCAACAGTGGCACAAAAGCAGCGTTATACGTCTGATCGTTTAAATCAGCTGATTGGTGAGTTAAATGCGGCGTATCGCAAACAGCAAAGTGAATTAAATAGCACTGCGGTAACGCCAATTCAAACGCAATTAACGACAGATATAAACGGTCGTGCTGCATTAGCGTTAAATGCACCTTTTAACCAAGCGTGGCAGCGTTTGCGTGGAGCGTTAAATCAAGTAGGATTTGAAACCACGTCAGAAAATCCGGGGCGTGGCTATCGTGAATTAAAATATAGTCCATTAGAAAAAACAGAATGGGCGAGATTTGGCGTGGCTTCGCCTGAATTAGAAAAAGGGGAGTATGCAATGCAACTTTCTGATTTAGGCAGACAAAGTGCAGTGGTGATTAGCGATGAAGACGGCAATGCGCTTTCAGGTAATCAAGCACAGTCTATTTACCAAGCCTTGCAAGCGATTTTAGCCAAATAAATTGTCATCAAGCAGTTCTTTGATGACACAGGGCGAGCCAGAATGTTCGCCCTTCGTTTTAACTATCATAATCCGCAAAAATAAAGTGCGGTCTTTTTTTATCAAATTTTTAAGGGCAAAAAAATGCTGAGTTATCGTCATAGCTTCCACGCGGGCAACTTTGCCGATGTGCTAAAACACATTGTGCAAATGCTGATTATTGAAAGTCTGCAACAAAAAGACAAAGGCTTTTATTATTTAGACACCCACGCCGGTGTGGGGAATTATCGCTTATTCGGCAATGAAGCGGAAAAAACCGGTGAATATAAAGAAGGGATCGGGCGTTTGTGGGATCAAACAGAAATGCCTGAAGAAGTAGCGCGTTATGTCGCCCTTATTAAGAAACTGAATTATGGCGGTAAATCGCTACGATATTACGCAGGATCACCGCTGATCGCCGCACATTTATTGCGTCCGCAAGATCGTGCCTTATTAACGGAGCTGCACCCTGCGGATTTCCCATTATTACGCAATAATTTCAAAGAATTTGATAATGTTACCACCAAGCGCGATAACGGTTTTCAGCAAATTAAAGCCACCTTACCGCCCAAAGAAAGACGCGGGCTGATTTTGATCGATCCCCCTTATGAATTAAAAGAAGATTATGATTTGGTGGTAAAAGCCATTGAAGAAGGCGTGAAACGTTTTGCCACGGGCATTTATGCCATTTGGTATCCTGTGGTGTTACGTCAGCAAGCCAAGCGCATTGTAAAAGGGTTGGAAAACACCGGCATTCGCAAAATTCTCCAAATTGAAATGGCGGTGCGTCCTGATTCTGATCAACGCGGAATGACCGCAAGCGGAATGATTGTGGTTAATCCCCCTTGGCAGCTAGAAGCACAAATGAAAAAAATTCTGCCTTATTTAACCAAAACCCTTGTGCCAGAAGGTACGGGCAGCTGGAAGGTGGAATGGATTACTCCAGAGTAAGAATTTACCGATTAGATTAATTAGTCGCTTTACTCCGTATTTTTCGGCAAAATAAGCGCAGATTTATTATGGGCTTTTTCGCATTCACAGCCCAATTCACCAATTTAGGGAGTTAAAAATGACAAAACATTATGATTACATCGCCATTGGTGGCGGAAGTGGCGGTATCGCTTCAATTAACCGTGCGGCAAGCTATGGCAAAAAATGTGCCATTATTGAAGCAAAAGAACTAGGCGGAACCTGTGTAAACGTGGGCTGCGTGCCGAAAAAAGTAATGTGGTATGGCGCTCAAATCGCCGAAGCGATCAATCTGTATGCACCAGATTATGGCTTTGATGTTGCGGTAAAAGACTTTGATTTCAGTAAGTTAGTGGAAAATCGTCAGGCTTATATTGGACGTATCCACAATTCTTATAACAATGTATTAGCCAAAAATAACGTGGACGTGATCAAAGGCTTTGCCAAATTTGTTGATGCCCACACCGTTGAAGTAAACGGCGAGAAAATCACTGCAGATCATATTTTGATCGCAACGGGGGCTTATCCTGCTCACCCTGAAATTAAAGGCGCAGAATACGGCATTGATTCTGACGGCGTATTTGAATTAAACGCGTTACCAAAATCCGTAGCGGTTGTTGGTGCAGGTTACATCGCAGTGGAATTAGCGGGGGTATTAAACAGCCTAGGTGTGGACACTCATTTATTTGTGCGTAAACAAAGCCCATTGCGTAGCTTTGATCCCCTTATCGTAGAAACCCTTGTGGAAGTAATGGCACAAGATGGCATTCATCTGCACACTCACTCCATTCCAAAAGAAGTGGTTAAAAATGCTGACGGTTCTTTCACCTTAAAATTAGAAGATGGACGTGAGCAAACTGTTGAAAAAGTGATTTGGGCGATTGGTCGTAAACCAAATACGGCGAACATCAACCTTGCCGCAGCAGGCGTGGAAACTAACGATAAAGGCTTTATCAAAGTAGATAAATATCAAAACACCAATGTGAAAGGCATTTATGCAGTGGGCGATATTATCGAAGGTGGCATTGAACTCACCCCTGTTGCCGTTGCTGCAGGACGCCGTTTATCTGAGCGTTTGTTCAATAATAAACCAAACGAACATTTAGATTACAATCTTGTGCCAACTGTAGTGTTTAGCCACCCGCCAATCGGTACTATCGGCTTAACTGAGCCGCAAGCCATTGAGCAATATGGCGCAGAAAACGTGAAAGTGTATAAATCATCATTCACACCAATGTACAGCGCAGTAACTCAACATCGCCAACCTTGCCGAATGAAATTGGTTTGTGTGGGTAAAGATGAAAAAATTGTCGGCTTACACGGAATTGGTTTTGGTGTTGATGAAATGATCCAAGGCTTTGCTGTTGCAATCAAAATGGGTGCAACCAAAGCGGATTTCGACAACACCGTTGCCATTCACCCAACGGGGTCGGAAGAATTTGTAACAATGCGTTAATATTAAGTGCGGTGTAAATTTTCATCATTTTTAATCAATCCAACCTTTCGGGGTTGGATTTTTTATTTATCTACGCACAAATTGAATGTTTTTTAATCTTTTCCTTTCGTGAAAGGAGAAAAAATAAAATTTGTGTGAAAAAATGACCGCACTTTTAATTTGAATGGGGTACACTGAACGGCATAAATCTTATTTAGCATAATTTATGTTACGAACTTGAACTTTACTAAATTGCCCCAATATGGGAGAGTAATTTCAAGTTTTAAGGAAAGAGAGAAAATATGAACGCCAGACGAACAAAACAAAAAACCATGCCTGTTTTACCATTACGCGATGTGGTGGTTTTCCCATATATGGTTATGCCATTGTTTGTGGGACGCGAAAAATCCATCGCCAGTCTTGAAGAGGCAATGGAAAATGGCAAACAATTATTATTAGTTTCGCAAAAAGTGGCTGAGTTAGAACAGCCTACGGTGGATGATGTGTATGATGTCGGCACGGTGGCGAATATTATTCAATTACTAAACTTGCCAGATGGCACAGTAAAAGTGCTAGTGGAAGGACAGCAACGTGCCAAAATTTCCCATTTGGAAGACAATGGACGCTTTTTTGAAGCAAAAATTGAATTAATAGATACCCAATTCGGTGATGAAATTGAGTTAGAAGTCGCACAAAATGCCGCATTACAGGAATTTGAAAAATATATTGAATTGAATAAAAAAGTACAACCTGAAGTGCTTTCTGCATTAAAAAATATTTCAGATCCAGAGCGATTGAGTGACACAATGGCTGCACATATGCCTGTAGCGGTACAACATAAGCAAGATGCACTCTCTATTGCAAATGTTGTAGAACGTTTTGAATATTTGCTCGGTTTAATGATTAACGAAGCTGGCATTTTAGAGGTTGAGAAACGGATTCGTGGGCGAGTGAAACAACAAATGGAAAAAAGCCAGCGTGATTATTATCTCAACGAGCAAATCAAAGCTATTCAGAAAGAGCTGGGGGAAACGGAAAGCACAATCGATGAAGTGGAACAACTACGTCAAAAAGTAGAAGAATCCAAAATGCCAAAAGAGGCGAGAGAAAAAGTGGAAGCAGAATTGCAGAAATTGAAAATGATGTCGCCAATGTCTGCTGAAGCAACGGTGGTGCGTAGTTACATTGATTGGATGTTGCAAGTGCCTTGGTATAAACGTAGTAAAGTAAAAAAAGACATTGTGAAAGCTCAAGAAATCCTTGATGCGGATCATTATGGCTTGGAGCGTGTGAAAGATCGCATTTTGGAATATTTAGCAGTACAAAGTCGTTTAAATCAGCTTAAAGGGCCTATCCTTTGCTTAGTTGGGCCTCCAGGGGTAGGGAAAACTTCCCTAGGACAATCTATTGCCAATGCCACAGGACGTAAATATGTGCGTATGGCACTAGGTGGCGTGCGTGATGAAGCGGAAATCCGTGGGCATCGTAAAACCTATATCGGTTCATTGCCGGGTAAATTGATCCAAAAAATGGCAAAAGTGGGGGTGAAAAATCCGCTCTTTTTACTTGATGAGATTGACAAAATGGCATCAGATATGCGCGGAGATCCTGCCTCTGCATTGTTAGAAGTGCTTGATCCAGAACAGAACGCCAACTTCAACGATCATTATTTAGAAGTGGATTATGATCTCTCTGATGTGATGTTCGTGGCAACCTCAAACTCAATGAATATCCCAGGGCCGTTGCTTGATCGTATGGAAGTGATTCGTTTATCGGGCTATACGGAAGATGAAAAACTCAATATCGCCACACGTCATTTGCTTAACAAACAAATTGAGCGTAACGGGTTGAAAAAAGGCGAGTTAAAAATCGAAGACAGTGCTATTTTAGATATTATTCGCTATTACACCCGTGAAGCGGGTGTGCGTGGGATTGAACGTGAGATTTCTAAAATCTGTCGTAAAGCGGTGAAAAATTTACTGCTGAACCCGAAATTAAAATCGCTCACGGTAAACAGCGATAACCTGAACGAATATTTAGGCGTAAAACGCTTTGAGTTTGGTCGTGCGGATACACAAAAACGTGTAGGTGAAGTAACGGGCTTGGCGTGGACGCAAGTCGGTGGTGATTTACTCACCATTGAAGCCACTTCCGTTATCGGTAAAGGTAAATTAACCTACACAGGATCGCTAGGCGATGTGATGAAAGAATCTATTCAAGCAGCGATGACCGTGGTGCGTTCTCGTGCAGAAAAATTAGGCATTGCGCCTGATTTCCACGAAAAACGCGATATTCATATTCACGTTCCAGACGGTGCAACACCAAAAGATGGCCCAAGTGCGGGCATCGCAATGTGTACCGCCTTGGTTTCCTGCTTAACAGGGAATCCTGTGAAGTCTGAAGTGGCGATGACAGGGGAAATCAGCTTACGTGGTAAAGTGCTTCCAATTGGTGGTTTGAAAGAGAAATTGCTCGCAGCACACCGCGGCGGCATTAAAACGGTGATTATTCCAAAAGATAATGTAAAAGATTTGGAAGAAATCCCAGAGAATGCGAAAAACAGCTTAGATATTCGTCCAGTGGAAACCATTGATGAAGTGTTAAGCATCGCCTTAGAAAATCCGCCTGAAGGGGTTGATTTTTCTCACTTGATTGCAAAAGAAGAAAAAGCAACGCCACGCCGTAAAAGTAAACGTGCGGAAAGTGCGGTGAATTAATTGCAAGTTTTTTTAATAATAAAGTCGGTAAAGAACAATCTTTGCCGACTTCTTTATTTTTATGCTGGCAATCAAAGCACTTTCGATTATAATTCTCAAGATTTGTCTTAATTTTACATTTAAGGATAATTTCAATGTTAATGGAAAAACTTAGCGATGCGTCAAACAGCATCTTGTGGAAGATCATTTTCGCACTAATTGTGGTTTCATTTGTATTAAGTGGTGTGGCAGGCTATATGTTCACACGCGTTGATACTTTTGCGGCAAAAGTGAATGGTGAAGAAATTTCCCAGCAATTATTTTTAGAGCAATATAATCAAGAGTCCCAGAGAATTAGTCAACAAATGGGAACAAGTTTTGCCGCGGTTGCAGATTCGCCAGAATTTGTTCAGCAACTGCGTAGTACTATTTTACAACGTTTGATCGATGAGCAATTATTACGTCAGTACAGTCAAGAATTAAAACTCGATATTAGTGATGAGCAAATAGAACAAGCTATTGTAACTAGTCCTATTTTTCAGAAAGAAGGAAAATTTGATAATAGACTTTATCAACAAATTCTTGAGAATAATCAACTCACTGGCGAGCGTTATGCACAATATCTACGTGAAGGCTTACGTTTACAACAATTAAATGATGGTTTAGTTCAATCTGTATTTACGGTTCCCAGTCAAAGTGATACGTTTGCGAAATTGTTTTTTCAACAGCGTGATGTGCGTTTACTCCAATTCCCATTGGCTGCAACAATTGCTCAGCAACAAGTGAGTGAAGAAGAAATTGCCACTTATTATAATGCCAATAAATCCGCGTTTGCTGTACCTGAATTAGTAAAAGTACAATATCTTGATTTAACTAAACAAGCGGCAGAAAAAAATGTTAATGTTACCGATGTAGAAGTGGCACAGTATTATCAAGATAATAAAGCTCAATATATGGTTCAACATTTGGCACATATTCAGCTCTCAACAGAGAAAGAAGCACAAGCAGTTTATGAAGATTTACAAAAAGGAGAAAGCTTTGCCTCATTAGCAAAACTTTATTCTATTGATAAAATTTCAGGCTCAAATGGTGGTGATTTAGATTGGGTGGTTGCAGGTATGATGCCTCCACAATTTGAAGCGGTTGCACGAGAGTTAAAAGTGGGCGAGTATAGTCAGCCTGTAAAAGTTGATAATACTTATCACATCATTAAAGTGGAAGATGAAAAGTTTTTACCACTTTCAGAAGTAAAAAATGACATTGTTGCGAAACTTCGCAATGAATTAAGTGCAAAAGCGTTTTATGCAATGGAAAGACAGGCGAATGAGAGAGCATTTGAACAGCCAGATTCTTTACAAGCTGCTGCTCAAACGGCTGGCGTTAGCGTGCAAGAAACGGGCTATTTCCCACGTAATGAAATTCCAGCTGTATTAAATTATAGTAATGTTGTTTCTGCGATATTTGACTCTGAATTAAACCAGGGAGGGACAAATTCAGAAGCGATTAATGTAGGCGAACAACACTCTTTGATTATTAGAGTGGTCGATCACAAACCAGAAGGGGTGAAAACTTTAGCAGAGGCAAAAGATCAAATTATCCAATATTTGAAACAACAAAAAGCAGAACAAATTGTGTTGGCTCAAGCTGAAAAAGTAGCACAATCGTTAACGGAAAATAGTGATGCTACGTTACCAGATGGAGTTCAATTTGGTGAAACAGAACAATGGGTTTATGCAGAAAACAAACATCCACAACTGCGAGATGTGATTTTTGCAATGAGAAAACCGGCGGATAAACCAATATATATGGCTGCAAAAAATGGTGATAATGGTATAGTTGTAATAGAGCTTATTAATGTGAAAGATGGAGAGTTATCGCCAGAACAACTTAAGCAATTTGATATGCAGTTACAACAGACGCAACAAATTGAATTACAGCAGACATTATTGCAGGCGTTAAGAGCAAAAGCGAAAATCGAGATTAATCAAGCGTTTTTAACTCAGCAAGAATAATTCGTAGCATAAAAATAAAACGGCAGCTTTGGAATGACAGGTTGCCGTTTTTATTGGTTTTTAAAAATTCGCTAGTTTTTCACCGCACTTTATGGTATAAAGTGCGGCGTTATTTTGGCTAGAATAGCAAAGTAATTTTTATTTTAGACAAAATAATTTCAAACTTAATTTTTAACAATAAATCACACACATATCGCACGGATAAATCGGGGTGCCAAACGGTCGATTTATTTGGTATGTGGAGGCTAAACCCCAAACAAAAGGAAAATTATTATGGCACAAGTTTCAATGCGTGAAATGCTACAAGCTGGCGTTCACTTCGGTCACCAAACTCGTTACTGGAACCCAAAAATGAAACCATTCATTTTCGGACCACGCAACGGCGTTCATATCATCAACCTTGAAAAAACCGTCCCAATGTTCAATGCTGCATTAGCAGAATTAACTCGTATTGCGGGCAACAACGGTAAAATCTTATTTGTTGGTACAAAACGAGCAGCAAGTGAAGCAGTAAAAGCAGCAGCATTAGACTGTCAGCAATACTATGTAAATCACCGTTGGTTAGGTGGTATGTTGACTAACTGGAAAACAGTACGTCAATCAATCAAACGCTTAAAAGATTTAGAAACTCAATCTCAAGATGGTACTTTCGACAAATTAACTAAGAAAGAAGCATTAATGCGTAGCCGTGAGATGGAAAAACTTGAATTAAGCCTTGGCGGTATCAAAGATATGGCGGGTCTTCCTGATGCATTATTTGTTATCGGTGCAGATCACGAACACATCGCAATCAAAGAAGCAAATAACCTTGGTATTCCAGTATTTGCAGTGGTTGATACAAACTCTGCACCAGACGGTGTTGATTTTGTTATCCCTGGTAACGATGATGCAGCACGTGCAATTCAACTATATCTTGCAGCAGCAGCGGCAGCAGTAAAAGAAGGTCGCCAACAAGAAGTGGTAGCCGAAGAGAAATTTGCTGAAGCAGAAGCAGCTGAATAATTCAGGTGAATGCGGCGAAAGCCCTTATTAATCACAACGATTAATTGGTTAGCAGGGGGCTTATGTTCCCTGCTTTTTTACATAAGTGCGGTCAAAAATCGCATCAAATTTTGTGGATAGAGGATTTTAAAATGGCTGAAATTACAGCATCTTTAGTAAAAGAACTTCGTGATCGTACCGGCGCAGGTATGATGGAATGTAAAAAAGCATTAGTAGAAGCAAACGGTGATATCGAATTAGCGATTGATAATATGCGTAAATCAGGTCAAGCAAAAGCGGCGAAAAAAGCAGGTCGTGTTGCTGCTGAAGGTGTTATCATCGCACGTGTTGCTGGCGACTACGGCGTAATGATTGAAATGAACTGTGAAACTGACTTCGTAGCAAAAGACGCAGGTTTCTTAGGTTTAGCAAATGAAGTAGCAGATTACGCATTAAACAACAAAGGCGTAACCATTGAAGCATTACAAGCTGAATTTGAAGAAAAACGTGCTGCATTAGTGGCTAAAATCGGTGAGAATATGACAATCCGCCGCGTTGGTTCAGTACAAGCACCAGTTGTAGGTTCATACTTACACGGTGCGAAAATTGGTGTATTAGTGGGTGCAGTAAACGCTGATGAAGAATTAGTGAAACACGTTGCAATGCACGTTGCAGCAAGCCGTCCAGAATATGTAAATCCAAGTGATGTACCTGCAGACGTAGTAGAACACGAGCGTCAAATCCAAGTGGATATCGCAATGCAATCTGGTAAACCACGCGAAATCGCTGAAAAAATGGTTGAAGGTCGTATGAAGAAATTCACTGGTGAAGTGTCTTTAACTGGCCAGCCTTTCGTAATGGATCCTTCTAAATCAGTGGGTGAATTACTAAAAGAGAAAGGTGCAGAAGTGGTTTCATTCTTACGCTTTGAAGTGGGTGAAGGTATCGAAAAAGTTGAAACTGACTTCGCTGCAGAAGTTGCTGCAATGACGAAATAATCATTGTAAAATGGCGAATCGAAAAAAGCAGATCTTCGGATCTGCTTTTTTATTACTAATCTACTAAAGAAAGATGTAAAACGAATTTTATAACTATTTAAGCTCAAAGCAAGGTAAGATTCTGATTTAAAGATCATATGAGTAGTATTTTGATGTAAAGCCCGCTGGAGGTTGTTAGCATCAAATAATTTATATCGGTTTTCTTTACCAATGAATCGTGATGCATTTGGGACAATAAAGAAACAAAAATTATGCTTTAGTAATATACCCGAATACAGTGATTTTTTGGGGAGAGCAATTGCCCTCCCTTTTAGCGTTGCGGGGTTAGTGTTCCCTTGTTTTAAAGAACGCCACATCAGGATAACGCTCTTGGGCAAGGTTGAGGTTTACCATTGTTGGGGCAATGTAGGTGAGGTTGTCGCCGCCGTCTAGAGCGAGGTTTTGTTCATTTTTGCGTTTAAATTCTTCAAATTTTTTCGCATCTGAGCATTCAACCCAGCGAGCCGTTGCCACATTGACGGTTTCATAAATGGCTTCAACGTTATATTCGGATTTCAAGCGTGATACCACCACATCAAATTGCAGCACACCAACCGCACCTACGATGAGGTCGTTGTTGGTGAGCGGGCGGAAAACTTGCACCGCCCCTTCTTCCGAAAGTTGAACTAAGCCTTTCAACAGCTGTTTTTGTTTGAGCGGATCTTTCAGACGAATACGGCGGAATAGCTCAGGGGCGAAGTTTGGAATGCCCGTGAATTTCAGTTCTTCCCCTTGTGTGAACGTATCGCCAATTTGGATCGTGCCGTGATTATGCAAGCCGATAATATCGCCCGCATAGGCTTCTTCGGCGTGGGTGCGATCGCCTGCCATAAAGGTCAGAGCATCAGAAATCACCACATCTTTGCCGATACGAACGTGGCGGAGCTTCATTCCTTTTTCATATTTTCCCGAAACCACACGCATAAAGGCGACGCGGTCGCGGTGTTTTGGATCCATATTGGCTTGAATTTTAAACACAAAGCCCGTGAGCTTTTCTTCGCTACTTTCAACCAGACGAGTATCCGCTTGGCGTGCTTGCGGTGCAGGCACCCATTCGGTTAAGCCGTCAAGGAAATGATCTACCCCAAAATTGCCTAATGCCGTACCGAAGAAAACAGGCGTTAGCTCGCCGCTCAAAAAGAGGGATAAATCAAATTCGTTCGATGCCCCTTTGACTAGCTCTAATTCCTCACGCAGTTGTTGGGCTAAATCCGTGCCTACGGCAGCATCTAGCTCAGGATTATCCAAGCCTTTAACGATGCGAACCTCTTGAATGGTATGCCCTTGTCCAGTCTGGTAAAGATAGGTTTCATCTTTGTATAAATGATAAACCCCTTTGAAAAGCTTTCCGCAGCCAATCGGCCAAGTGATCGGTGCACAATGGATATTTAGCACGCTTTCCACTTCGTCCAACAATTCCATTGGATCGCGAATATCGCGGTCTAATTTATTCATAAAAGTGAGAATTGGGGTATCACGCAGACGGGTAACTTCCATTAATTTAATGGTACGTTCTTCCACCCCTTTGGCACTGTCGATCACCATTAAACAGCTATCTACGGCGGTTAAAGTGCGGTAAGTATCTTCCGAGAAATCTTCGTGTCCGGGGGTATCAAGCAAATTCACCAAGCAATCGTTATAAGGAAATTGCATTACGGAGGTGGTGATAGAAATTCCCCGTTGTTTTTCCATTTCCATCCAGTCTGATTTTGCGTGCTGGGCTGAGCCTTTCCCCTTTACCGATCCTGCTTTTTGAATGGCATTGCCGTAAAGCAACACTTTTTCCGTAATGGTGGTTTTCCCCGCATCGGGGTGGGAAATAATCGCGAAAGTTCGGCGTTTATTAACTTGTTGTGGATAATCGTTTACAGACATTGTTCTCTCATCATTCTTTTTATGGCGAAAAATAGGAGCTATTTTCCCTGATATTGCCTTTATTCTCAATCTTTTATTTCTTTTTTACGAAAATAAAAAAATTAAGCAATCGTTTGCGTAAATAGGGCAAAAGTGCGGTACAATAGACGGCAGTTTTTTCACAAAGCAACAGAGGCTGAAAATGAGCGAATTAAGTTTGAAAAAAATCTATTCGGGAAAAGTGCGAGATCTCTATGAGATCGATGAGAAACGAATGCTAATGGTGGCAACGGACAGGCTGTCGGCATTTGATGTGATCTTAACCGATCCCATTCCTCGCAAAGGGGAAATCTTGACCCAAATTTCCAATTTTTGGTTTAACAAATTGGCACATATTATGCCGAACCACCTAACAGGAGAAAGCCTGTATGACGTGTTGCCGAAAGCGGAAGCGGATTTAGTTAAAGATCGTGCGGTGGTGTGCAAACGCTTAACACCGATTAAAATTGAATCTATCGTACGCGGTTATCTCACGGGCAGCGGGCTGAAAGATTATCAGCAAACGGGAACAATTTGCTGGCTGGTGCTACCACAGGGCTTACAGGAAGCGAGCAAATTACCCGAACCCATTTTCACCCCGTCAAGCAAAGAAGAAGTGGGCAATCACGACATTAATATCAGCTACGCAGAATTCGAAAAATTGATTGGGGCAGAATTAGCGGCTCAAGTGAAAGAAAAAGCCCTCGCTCTCTATCAAGCAGCGGCAGAATATGCCCTGACTAAAGGCATTATTATTTGTGATACCAAATTTGAATTTGGCTTGGACGAAAATGGCACACTCACCCTAATGGACGAAGTGCTTACGCCAGATTCAAGCCGTTTTTGGTCGGTGGATACTTACCAAGAGGGTATCAATCCACCTTCTTTTGATAAACAATTTATCCGCGATTGGCTGGAAAACAGTGGCTGGAACAAAGAACCGCCCGCTCCACGTGTTCCTACTGAAGTGATCCAAAAAACAGTGGATAAATATCAAGAAGCCTTGGATCTTTTAACTAAATAAATTTTAAGTGCGGTGATTTTTCGGTTCAGATTTCCTTAATTAAAACATTGCTTTTTTATAATAAAGTAACGAGCTTCTTGAAAGCGGAAATTATCAAAATACGCAAAAAACCATATTCTAAGCCATTGAATATGCGTTAAAAATTCACTAAAAACCGACCGCACTTAGTTTAAGTGTGGTTGTAAATTTCTTGTTCGGTTATTAAATATAGATTAAAATCTATATTAAGTAATAAAAGGTAATCGCTGTATGAAACAAGAATGGGAAGTTATTTTACAAGACCCACTTTTAAATTGGCTTGAAACATTAGCAGAAGATGACTTATTAAAAGTCTATGCGGCATTAGCGTTATTATCAACAGAAGGACCGCAATTAGGCAGACCTTATGCCGATACTATTCAAGGTTCTAAATATACCAATTTAAAAGAATTGAGAGTACAGTCTAAATTATCCGTTTTCCGTTTGTTTTATATATTTGATCCCATTCGACAGGCTATTGTGCTATGTGGGGGAGATAAAAAAGGCAAAAAAGAAAAGCTCTTTTACAAAGAGATGATCACACTCGCCGAACAAACTTATGATAATTACCTTTCTGAATTTTTAAAGGAGCAATAAAATGAGCGTAGCATTTAAAGATTTAATGAATAAACTGCCAGCAGAAAAGCAAGCCAAAGTAAAAGCGATAGCAGATGATATGCGAATGGAATTACAACTTTATCGCATTCGTGAAGAATTGGAGCTTTCCCAAAAGCAAATGGCGGAAGCTTTGAATATTTCTCAGCCATCAGTTGTTGCACTTGAGAAACGGGGTAATGATATAAAATTATCATCAGTGAAGCGTTATATTGAAGCAATGGGCGGTGTTCTAAATTTATCTATTGAATTGCCTACTGGGAAAACCGTAACATTTAACTTATAAATGGTAAGGTGTTTTAGTGAACGTTTTTTTAGCTAAACCCTTGTGGAATATACAAAAAGAAGATATTCCGCTAAAATTAACCGCACTTTGAATTAACGTTTTTGAGGGATTATGCGATCTGTTGCAATCGTTGGATTAGGTTGGTTGGGCTTGCCCCTTGCTCGTCATCTGAAAAATTTAGGTTGGGCGGTGAAAGGCACAAAACGCACCCATAGCGGTGTGGAGCAAATGCGATTAATGCGGCTGGAAACCTATCATCTCTTGTTAGAGCCTGAAATTAATGCTGATCCTGACGATCTCGCTGCCTTATTTTCGGTGGAAACTGTGGTGATTAATATTCCGCCGAGTCAATATTTTTTCGATGTGCAACAGTATGTACAAGGCATTAAACATTTGGTGAATGAAGCCTTACTCAACGGCGTGCAACACTTTATTTTTATCAGCTCAACTTCCGTTTTCCCACAGCAAAATGGGCATTTCGCCGAAAGCCAATCGCCTCAACCTGATAGCGAAATCGGACGGGGCTTGTTAGAAATTGAACAATGGCTAGCCAGTTTGGCGAATATTGATTGCGACATTATTCGCTTTGCGGGGCTAGTGGGGGCGGATCGCCACCCCGTTTATGCTCTCGCGGGAAAAAGCGATTTGCCACAAGGCAACACGCCGATTAATTTGGTGCATATTGACGACTGTGCCAGAGCCATTCAGCTTTTGTTGGAAACGCCAAGCGGGCAGCGTTTATATCACCTCGTCGCTCCACAACACCCGAGCAAAGCGGAATATTATGGCAAAATGGCGGAAAAACTTCATTTAATCGCACCGCACTTTGTTTGTTCCGCGAATGATCCAATGCGGATTATTGCGGGCAACAAAATTTGTCAAGAATTGGATTTTGTTTATCAATATCCCGATCCTGATTTAATGATCGCCGATGGGGAAAAAACTCTGTAACGGGCAATGGACTTTATGGGGGATTTCATTGATAATAAGCCGATTTAAAATCACACCAACGCAAATTTAAAATCAAATATAGGGATTACTATGTCAAACACAATTTTACAAAGCCTTCCAGTTGGACAAAAAGTAGGGATTGCCTTTTCAGGTGGATTAGACACCAGTGCCGCATTGCTTTGGATGCGTCAAAATGGGGCGATTCCTTATGCTTACACCGCCAATTTAGGTCAGCCTGATGAAGAGGATTACAATGCTATTCCACGTAAAGCGATGGAATACGGTGCGGAAAATGCTCGCTTGATTGATTGTCGCAGCCAGCTTGCTCACGAAGGGATCGCAGCCATTCAATGCGGTGCGTTCCACATTTCAACGGGCGGTGCGACCTATTTCAACACCACCCCATTAGGGCGTGCGGTAACAGGCACAATGTTAGTTTCTGCAATGAAAGAAGATGATGTAAATATCTGGGGCGATGGTAGTACCTTCAAAGGCAACGACATTGAACGTTTCTATCGTTACGGCTTATTAACTAACCCAAATTTAAAAATCTACAAACCTTGGTTGGACAACCGTTTTATCGAAGAATTGGGCGGTCGCCACGAAATGTCAGAATTTTTAATTGCCAACGGTTTTGAATACAAAATGTCAGTGGAAAAAGCCTATTCGACCGATTCCAATATGCTTGGTGCAACCCACGAAGCGAAAGATCTTGAATTACTCAGCCGTGGCATTCGCATTGTGAACCCAATTATGGGCGTGCCATTCTGGCGTGAAGATGTGGAAATCAAACCTGAAGAAGTGACCGTTCGCTTTGAAGAAGGCGTGCCAGTAGCATTGAATGGCAAATCATTCAGCGATTTAGTTGAACTTTTCCTTGAAGCCAACCGCATTGGTGGTCGCCACGGCTTGGGAATGTCAGATCAAATCGAAAATCGCATTATTGAAGCGAAATCTCGCGGTATTTATGAAGCCCCGGGAATGGCGTTATTACACATCGCGTACGAACGCCTGCTCAGTGCAATTCACAATGAAGACACTATCGAACAATACCGTATCAACGGCTTACGTTTAGGTCGCTTGTTGTATCAAGGTCGCTGGTTCGACCCTCAAGCCCTAATGTTGCGTGAAACTGCTCAGCGTTGGGTTGCGCGTGCGATTACAGGCGAAGTTACCCTTGAATTACGCCGCGGGAACGATTATTCCATCTTAAACACCTCATCAGCAAACAGCACTTATCACCCAGAGCGTTTGAGTATGGAAAAAATTGAAAATGCGCCATTCGATCCATTAGATCGTATCGGTCAATTAACAATGCGTAACTTAGACATTGTGGATACTCGCGATAAATTAGGTATTTACACCCAAACAGGGCTATTGAGTATTTCCAAAGACTCTTTTTTACCACAATTAAATAATAAGCAAGATTAATCAAAATCTCGCAAAAATTGCACCGCACTTTTTTCAGATAGCTTTTTCCTGATTGAAAGTGCGGTGGTTTTTTATTAGAATTTTCCCCTCAATTTGGCAGACTTACGGTATTTTTATGACCACAGAATTTTCTTTTCCTTCCTTTGCTCAACTGTATCCCAATGAAAAACGCCGCTTAAAGCGTTTACGCGAAGCGTTGCGTTATGCAGGGAGAACATTGTTATACCGTAAACAATGCCAGCAACTCGTTGCGTTTTTAAACACAAATCCGCTTTGGGCGGAATTTTTTAATCAAAACTTATACCGCACAAACAGTTTGTTATACGCCTATTGCGATAAAACCTTTAATGCCGAGCAACGTTTGAATGCGATTTCACAGCATTTTCTACTTGCCGAAGAAAAATGGGGCGTGGATTTCTGTCAAAAATTAGTTACGCAAAAAAGTGTAGTATTATCCCAGCTCACAGAGCAATTATCACTACAACTAAACCTAAATCAGATTGATCCGCTGGAAGGATTTTTCTCGTTGAATATTTATGATAATGAAAGCCAACGCAGTGTTTACGATGCCTCATTCAGCTTTTTATCCCCAAACCAAATTTTGATTGCCTCAATTCAAGGGCCAAAAGGGGAAGTGGCACAAGATCTCGTGCGAACAGCCACCAAACAATTACACGGCATTCGCCCGATGTTTATGATTGTCAATGCTTTCAAAATGCTCGCCACACAATCCGATTGCGAATTAATCGGCATCGCCCATAAACGCCAAGCCAAATACCGTTGGAACGACTCTAAACGCTTGATTTTTAATTATGATGAATTTTGGCAAGAAAATAATGGGACATTAAACGCAAAAGGCTATTGGCAACTCCCCCTCAGTATTGAACGCAAACCCTTAGAAGAAATTCAAAGTAAAAAACGTTCAATGTACCGCAAACGTTATGAAATGCTCGATCAACTCGAAGCTGAGTTAGCTAAGCGATTTGAATAAAAATAGTTCACAAAAAATACCGCACTTTTACTTTAAATAAGATGCGGTATTCCTTATTTTAGAGGCTTAAGGCATCAATACGGCTCTAAATCTGGCTTTCGGCTGTAAAACTTTCTCTGCGAGGAGATCTATATTTTCTTTGCTCGCGATTTGTTCCAAATGTTGATACAGATAGATTTCTTCGTTACTTTCTGTATGCCAAAAACTTTGTTCTATGATATTTGCCACTGAAAGCAATGTATCAAATTGTTGTTTAATTTGTCGGTGCTTTTCTTGAATTTTCTTCTGTAAGAATTGGCTGTCAATTCCATTTTGACTGATTTCGTCAAGAATCTGGTAGGTTTTTTGGCTTAGTTCTTGGACTCTCTCTGGTGCACAACTAAATGCAATTTTTCCTTCAATTTTGGATTGCTCTTTTTCTTGGGTAAACCAGCTCTCTATTGTATATACACCTGACGCTTGTTCGCGTAAAACCCGTCGTAATTTTTCCTGTAAAATATCACTAAGTAAATCTAATTGATATTGCAATTCGGGTTGCCATTGATGCTTTGCGGTTAAATAAATTTCAACATCCGCTCTAGGTTCTTTTAGCCCATTCATTATTAATGTTTTAGCTGGTATTTGCGGAGAAATCTCGTAAGCTTGCCGTTGCTGTTTTTTTACAGGCACGGAAGAAAGATAATGACGAGCTAAATTTTCAACCTTGCTTTGCTCAATATCACCAATAATAAAATAGGTAAAATCTGTTTTACCTAATATGGCTTGATGATAAAAATCGGTTAATTGTTGGGTGGAAAAATTGAGAAGCTGTTCTGGTTTGGCATTATAGATAAAAGGAATATGAGGATAGCGTTGTTCAAGAATCTTTTTCATAAAAAGCGTTTCTGTATCAATTTGTGTTATATATTCTTGAGTCTCTTTTTTATAGCGTTCAAGTGCATTCTCAGAAACAGGCGTTCCTTGTAATTTTAAACGGAAAAGTTTTAATAAACTCTCTAACTGATCTGTTTTTCCAACAGCCGTGAATCCCTGCTTATAATCATCAAGGATTGTTGCAAAAGCGATTGGACTTTGGCTAAATAGCTGATTAATTTGTGAAAGGGTTAATACATTTATCCCTGAATCATCAGTAAGTGTTACTGCGGTTTTAAATAAATGATAGTCATTAGGCGACACTGTTCGTAATCCGCCCTGAGTAATAGCTTTAAAATAAACTTGATTCGGCATTTTATCACTATAGTGATAAATTAATTTACTGCCATTGGATAATTGATATTCTGTAATATCGCCTTTTTTCCAATATTTTACTTTTTTAATTTCTCCATATTCTATTTCTAAAGGGGGAAATTGGACGTGATTGGTTTTAATTTGCCAAGGTTGCTGTTTCGTAGAAAGTGCTTCTTGCCACATATTTTCTATGTTCTTTTGCGTTAAAGATAAAGAACCCGCTGGGTAAGGCTGTGTAATCAGTAATAATTTTGCTTTAATGGCAAGTAGTTGTTCAAATTGCTGATTAATTTCCTCTAAAGAAATTGTATTTAGAAATCGTTGGTTTAATTGATAGCGATCTTCTGGGCTAATAACAATTTGGTTATTGGCAGCAGAAATAATCAGATCATCTGCAATTTTTAAGCTCCCTGATCTTAGTGTGCGTTGCTTTTTATTTAATTGAATTAATCTTTTTATTTCTTGTTCAAATTCTTGTTTTGAAAATCCTTGCTGTTTAATTTCTGCAATAAAGTTAAATAAATTTCTGATTACCTTTTTATAATCTGTATTAAAAAGCTGTAATGAAAAAATATTCTGTATTGTTTCTCGACCTAAATGTGTACGATAAAAATTAACGGATTCAATATTTTTATTTTCTTGCTTTTCCCAATCTTGTAAACGTAGATTAATTAAACGAATAAGAATTTGTTGTAATAAATCTTGTCGGTATGCTGATAATGTATTTATTTTATTATCAAAAGTTTCAAAGAAACTAAATTCAATCACGGGAATATTTGTTCCTTTTTCAGCAACTGTTGCTAAACGCCACTGATTGATTAACGGAATTGAAAAATCAATTTTAGGTATAGGTGGCTGATTTATCGCTTTTTTGATATCAAGTTGTTGTTTTAATTGCTTTATTATCACTTTTGTATCAATATCTCCAACAATGATAAGCGACATATTATCAGGTCTGTACCACTTATGATAAAAATCAGCAACGCGTTGCTGAGAAATGGTACGAATAATATTCATATCACCAATAGGATCTCGTAGAATATAGCGAGAGCCAGCCATTTCAATTGCACTTTTTTTATCTCCTAACCGTAGCATTGGACTTAAGCGGCGACGCCATTCTTCCTCTACAACACCGCGTTCAGCATCTAAATCTTTCTTTAAAATTGTAAGGTGATGTATCCATTCATTTAAAACGTCAAAAGCTAAAGTGAAACTCTCAGGATCATTTTTATCCAGATTAAGGGTGTAAACTGTATTTTCAAAATCGGTAAAGGCATTAATATCTCGAGCAAATTTCATACCTAATTTTTCGAGAGCATAAATAATTTGGTTTTCAGGATATTTTTTGGAGCCATTAAATGCCATATGCTCTACCAAATGAGCAATACCTTTTTGATCTTCCTCTTCGTGCATAGAACCCGCATTAATCACTAATCGAATATAAACGCGATTTGCTGGCTCAACATTTTTCATTATGTAATAGGTCAATCCATTTTCTAATTTTCCATACTGCAAATTAGGATCAGAAGGTAATGGCATTGACAGCTGTTCTTTGGTATTTATTTGACAAGCTGAGAGAATGAAGAAGATAAAGAAAAGTGCGGTTAGTTTTTTCATTATTTTTCCCAAAATAAAAAAGGTAAAAATCCCTATATAATGTTTGTAGATATAGAGATTCTTACAGATAAATTGCGTTAAAATTCATATCCTATTTCTAACCAAAATTCACGACCTGGTGTATAAAGGCTATATTCGGAATTATTTGACAGAGAAACGGAACGAATTTTTCGAGTTTGGTTGAGAACATTCAGTGCATCAACTTGTAGATAAACAGAATGTTTTCCAGCAAATTTTGGCCGCCAACGTAAACTCATATCCCATTGGGTATGCGAGCCATAATCAAAGGTTCGATAGCGAGATATTCCATCTGGATATTCAATATTGATGATTTCTTCATAACCTTTGATTGGGGCTTTGATATAAATTCGATTTGACCAAGTTAAGTCCCAATTAGGAATAGCCATATCAATACCTAATCTCGCAATCCAGTCTTCTGTATTAGCATTTACTTTTTGCTGCATTGTATGACGAGTCATTAATTTACCATCAAGATAAATAAGTTCATTGGGATCAATATCTTTATCAAGATCCGAGCGTTTTGTTTTTAGCCAATCAAAGCCTAAAGAAGCATTCCAATGTGTACTTCCTAATTTAAATGGTTCGCTATTCTCAACTTGTAAAGTATAAATATCGACATTATAAGGATTACTATTGGTGTAATATTTTATTTTCTCTCCATTAACATCTTTCTGTTTTAGAATAATGCGATTTTTATATTTACGATGAATATAACCTATTTTAGCTAAAATATTGTGGTATTTTTGCTCAAAAGTTACACTTAATTCATCAGAATGAGGCGTTTTTAATTTACCTGAGAGCATAAAATCTCTAATATTCTCAGTATCACGATTAATTTTTAAAATTTCATTTGTCAATTTTAAAGAGGAAAAAGAACGCCCGTAATAACGATTTAAGCCTAAAGTAATTCCCGTATTATCCCAAGGGGAATATTTAGCAACAAAACGGGGAGAGAAATTGTTATTTTTTAAATAATCATCACGCTCAAATCTAATACCTGGTCGGAATTCTAAATTTTTCCTAGTTATCAAATCTTCGGCATATAATGCGATATTTTGATAATGTACTTTCGCATTGCCGCGATAGGTTGTTGCAATAGTTGAACCATTATCTCCCATTGGAAACCAAAAAATATTTTCTTCAGATTCCCCTAATGTTGCCATTCCTGTTTTTGCATAAACATTTTCACCACGATGAAATTTATAGTGGGTTAATTGATAAATTCCTCCTAGAGAAATGGAATGGCGAGCTGCTCCTATATTAAAAGGTTCAAAAGCATATTCTGTTGAATAATGAAGATTGGTTTGTTTTAATTGACTGTTTCCATAGCCGCCTTTTTCATAATCATAAAGTGGTTCATAATTTTCATCAGAAACAGAGACAATTTCTACATAATTAGCACTAGAATACCGGCTATCTTTAAAGTGATCATAAGCAAGAGTATTAGTTAAAACGCCAGAATTAAAGGCGCTTACCCAAGCGAGTGTTGCACCCATTGCACTATGGTAATCTGAAACATTTCCATTGATATTTGTTTGCGAATATTTTTCTTCTCGATAGTTAGAATAGCGAGTATTTAATTCTAATCGGTTATTGTCATTAATATTCCAATTAACATTAAATAATAGATTATCAGAACGGCGAGTATGAGCTTGTTGATGTAGTTGGGCTTCGGAGGCAAAACCGATGAGTCGGTATTGATTAATGGTTGAGGTTCTTCGACTAATCCCTAATACAGCACCAATATTTTCAGTTAAACCTTTTTCGGCAACAAGGCTAAAATTTTGCTTATGATATTTAGGTTGTAAACTAGCTGAACCATCAATTTCTGGGCGTACCTTTTCTAGTACTTGACTTACATTATCATCTTGTTTCATTTTAGCCCAAGAAGAATGCGTTGTTCGGTATTTCAATTTAAAACTATCTTGCCCGCTATATTGCTTGGTTTTAGCAATTACGCTTCCTCCCATAAATCCACCTAAACTGGCAGAAATGTTGCTATCTTGAACTTCAACTTTTGAAAGCATACTCGCATCGAAAAAATAAGCCTGGGTATGTGAAATTCCTGGCAGTACCTGCATTGCACCATCAAATATGCCTTGTTCAACAGCTAGATCATTATTAACATTAACATTATCGACAAAATAGGCAGTTTGATTAGCATCTGAACCATTAATTGATATATTTTCGGGTTTTATTTCTCCTTGCTGAAAACCATCTTGATCACTATTTTCATAGCGTATATGAGGGCTGGAACGTAAATAATCCGTAATATTATTTCCCTTTGATGGAGTTTTTTTCATTTTATCTGAATCAATCTTCAGCACTGAAGTTAAAGATTTATTTTTATCTGCATATATAACAATTTCAGGTATTGAGAATTGTGCTTGCATTTTTTGAGTATCTATTTTTTGTGTTTGAGCATAAGTTGGTATAAGTATGACACTGACACTAAGGCCGAGCATTGGAACGAGCAGTTTAGACATATACTTGATCTAAATATTATTGATAATTATTATCAATAATAATTTTAAAGAATGACTTTGAAAAGAGAAAAATATCTAAAATGTGATAGCTATCACAAAATGAATATAAAAAATTTGACCGCACTTCAAAATTCATAAGATGAAAATCATCTTATTATGTTTAGAATATGTTATTCTAATAAAAATGATGTGCTGGAAAGAGAATTTAATGTGAAACATACGATTATTACCGTTGATGGACCAAGTGGGGCGGGGAAAGGAACACTATGCTATGCCCTAGCACAAAAGCTAGGCTTTGCCTTGTTAGACAGCGGGGCGATTTATCGTGTTACCGCATTGGCTGCTTTAAAAAAGCAAGCGCCATTAGATGATGAAGTAGCTTTGGCGAATTTGGCAAGTCAATTAAATGTTGCTTTTTTACCTAAAGATAATGAAGTGAAAATTGTTTTAGATAGGGAAGATGTTAGCAGCCAAATCCGCACGCAAGAAGTGGCAGATGCTGCTTCTAAAGTGGCAGTATTCCCGAAAGTTCGTGCTGCATTATTACAATTACAGCAAAGTTTTGCCAATGAAAAAGGGCTTATTGCTGATGGGCGTGATATGGGAACCGTAGTTTTCCCTAATGCACAAGTAAAGTTATTT
This sequence comes from Avibacterium paragallinarum, assembly GCF_900450705.1. GTDB lineage: Bacteria > Pseudomonadota > Gammaproteobacteria > Enterobacterales > Pasteurellaceae > Avibacterium > Avibacterium paragallinarum. The sequence continues at coordinate 1,261,326 of NZ_UGHK01000002.1, read as the reverse complement.
TTAGATGCTAGCACTGAAGAAAGAGCAAAAAGACGCTATAAACAGTTGCAAACTAAGGGAATTAGTGGTAACTTTGCACAGATTTTAGCCGAGATAGAAGAGCGTGATTTTCGCGATAGAAATCGCCCAATCGCCCCTTTAAAACCTGCTGAGGGCGCGTTGTTGTTAGACAGCACGGAATTAAGTATTGAGGAAGTGATTGCTCAAGCCCTTGATTATATCCACCAAAAGGTTGATTTTTAAGGCTTAAATTATTTTCGTCAGTTTATTCAAGGAAGGATAAACATTTATTATCAGCCCCACTTTTTATGGATATAAAGTGGACGTTATTAACTAAATTTAGAAGATTAATTATGTCAGAATCTTTTGCTCAACTCTTTGAAAAATCATTAAAAGACCTTGAAACTCGTTTAGGTTCAATCGTTAACGGTACTGTTGTTGCTATTGAAAAAGGCTTCGTGTATGTAGATGCAGGTTTAAAATCTGAAGCACGTATCCCAGCTGAAGAATTCCAAAATGCACAAGGTGAATTAGACGTTAAAGTTGGCGACGTGGTAAACGTTGCATTAGACGCTGTTGAAGATGGTTTCGGTGAAACTAAATTATCTCGTGAAAAAGCAGTGCGTCACGAATCTTGGATCGAATTAGAGAAAGCTTACGAAGATCAAGCAACTGTTATCGGTTTAATCAACGGTAAAGTGAAAGGTGGTTTCACAGTTGAGTTAAACGGTGTTCGTGCATTCTTACCTGGTTCATTAGTAGATACTCGCCCTGTACGTGATGCGGATCACTTATTAGGTAAAGAATTAGAATTCAAAGTAATCAAATTAGATCAAAAACGTAACAACGTTGTTGTTTCTCGTCGTGCTGTAATCGAATCAGAAAACAGCCAAGATCGCGAAGAAATTTTAGCTAACCTAGCGGAAGGTAGTGAAGTTAAAGGAACAGTTAAAAACTTAACTGACTACGGTGCGTTCGTTGATTTAGGTGGCGTTGATGGTTTATTACATATCACAGATATGGCTTGGAAACGTGTTAAACACCCAAGCGAAATCGTGAATGTGGGTGATGAAATCACGGTTAAAGTATTAAAATTTGATAAAGATCGCACGCGTGTTTCTTTAGGCTTAAAACAATTAGGTCAAGATCCTTGGGTTGCGATTGCTGAAAATCACCCAGTTGGTAGCAAATTAACAGGTAAAGTAACTAACTTAACTGATTATGGATGTTTCGTTGAAATTTTAGATGGGGTTGAAGGTTTAGTTCACGTTTCTGAAATGGATTGGACAAATAAAAATATTCACCCATCTAAAGTTGTGAGCCTTGGTGATGTTGTTGAAGTGATGGTATTAGAAATTGACGAAGAACGTCGTCGTATTTCTTTAGGTTTAAAACAATGCAAACCTAACCCGTGGTTACAATTTGCTGAAACTCACAATAAAGGTGATAAAGTTACTGGTAAGATCAAGTCAATCACTGATTTCGGTATCTTCATCGGTCTTGAAGGTGGTATTGATGGCTTAGTTCATTTATCTGACATTTCTTGGAATGTACCGAGTGAAGAAGCGGTTCGTAACTACAAAAAAGGTGATGAAGTTTCTGCCATCGTTTTACAAGTTGATTCAGCGAAAGAGCGTATTTCTTTAGGTATTAAACAACTTGAAGATGATCCATTCAATAACTTCATTGCGGCAAACAAAAAAGGAACTATCGTAACGGCTAAAGTTGTTGAAGCTGATGCAAAAGGTGCAAAAGTTGAGTTAGATGGCGGAGTTGAAGGTTATATCCGTGCAGCAGACTTAACAAGCGAAGTTGCAGTAGGCGATGTTGTTGAAGCGAAATACACAGGAGTGGATCGTAAAGCACGTCTTGTTCACTTATCTGTGAAAGCGAAAGATCAAGCCGAAGAAGCAGCTGCAGTTGCAAGCGTGAATAAAGAAGAAATTGTTATTCCAAATGCAATGGCTGAAGCTTTCAAAGCAGCAAAAGGTGAATAATTTACATTCCCTGTAAAAGATTGGCTTAGTAATTACGCCAATTTGCTGATGTTAGGAGAATATTTATGACTAAGTCAGAACTTATTGAACTTATAGTTCAAAATAACCCCTCTCTTCCTTTGAAAAAGGTAGAAAGTGCAGTGAGAGAAATTCTTGAACAAGTTGCACAAACATTAGAAAGAGGGGAACGCGTGGAAGTACGAGGATTTGGAAGTTTTTCATTACATTTCCGTCAGCCACGTATTGGACGCAATCCTAAAACAGGAGCTAGAGTTGAATTAGAGGCGAAATCAGTTCCTCATTTTAAAGCTGGTAAAGATTTAAGAATGCGTGTTGATATTCAGGTATAATATACTCAACTAATTGAACGGCACTCTTTGGTGTCGTTTTTTATATTTATTTGTAACATAATAGTGAAAAGGATTTTTAGGTGGTTCCTATGATTAAATATGTTTTAGGTTTCATTATTTTACTTGCTGTTATTCTGGTTGGGATTACTGTAGGTGCTAATAACGATCAAATTATAACGTTCAATTATATTTTTGCACAAAATGAGATTCAGCTTTCTACATTGGTTGCAATTTTGTTTGGTTTTGGATTTATTTTGGGGTGGATAGTGACTGGTTTCTTTTATTTGAAGCTGAAGTTAAAAAATATGTCTTTATCGCGTAAAATTAAGCGTCAATCATTACAAATTACTGAATTAACCACAAAGGATAATAATGCTTGAACTGCTCTTTCTCTTACTTCCTGTGGCGGCAGCTTACGGATGGTATATGGGATATCGAAGTGCAAAGAAAGAGCAGGAAGATATTAGTAATAGGCTCTCCCGTGACTATGTTACTGGCGTTAATTTATTGCTGTCTAACCAACAAGATAAGGCAGTGGATTTATTTTTAGATATATTACAAAAGCAGGAACAAGAGAATGAAATTGAAAAAGGTTCACAATTTGAGGCTGAACTTACGCTAGGAAATTTATTTCGTTCACGTGGAGAGGTAGATAGAGCATTGAGAATTCATCAAGCTCTTGAACGCAGTCCTAATTACAGCTTTGAGCAAAAGTTATTAGCAAGACAGCAGCTAGCAAAAGATTTTATGATGGTTGGATTTTTTGATCGTGCTGAAAGTTTATATATTACTTTAGTTGATGAGCCAGAATTTGCAGAGAATGCCTTAAACCAGCTTATGCTCATATATCAAACAATGAAAGACTGGCTAAAAGCGATTAATGTGGCAGAAAAACTTGCAAAGATATCAGATGTTCATAATAGTATTGTGCTTGCACACTATTATTGTGAATATGCAGAAAATGTTGCAAATAATAATATTGATGTTCTACCATTTTTACAACAGGCACTTAAAGCTAATCCTAAAAGTATTCGAGCTTCCTTACTGTTAGCTGAATATCATATGTTACACTTAGATTATCAAAGTGCGGTCGAAAATTTAGAAAAAATTTTGGACCAAAATGCAGATTATATTGGCGAGGCATTGCCTATTTTAAAGTATTGCTATCAAGAATTAAGACAGCCTGATGACTATGAACTATTTCTCATTAAGGCAAGCAGAATATGTAAAAATAGTGCTGTGGATCTTGCCCTTTCAGATTTTATTGCTGAAAAAGAAGGGAGTTTTGTCGCACAGACTAAACTCTATCAATATCTTACGCAAAATCCAACTACGATAATGTTTCATCGTTTTATTCAATATCAAATTGATATTGCTGAAAATGGGAAAGCAAAGGATAGTTTAATTTTATTGCATAAGATCGTTGGAGAGCGAATTAAACAGGGATTTGATTATCGTTGTACCAATTGTGGCTACCAAACACACAAGCTTATTTGGTGTTGTCCATCTTGCAGACAATGGGAAAGCATTAAACCTACCAAAGATATAGAATACCGTTAACTTAATTAAGGAAAAAATATGGCTAGTAAAGTTATTGTTGCATTGGATTATGAAAAAGAATCACAAGCTTTGTCTTTAGTTGATCAGCTCGATCCCAGCTTATGTCGGCTTAAAGTAGGGAAAGAAATGTTTACAACATTAGGGACTAACTTTGTCAAGCAGTTGCATAGCCGAAATTTTGATGTATTTCTTGATCTAAAATTTCATGATATTCCAAATACTGTAGCCAGAGCTGTTCGTTCCGCAGCTGATTTGGGGGTTTGGATGGTTGATTTGCATGCTAGTGGTGGGCTAAGAATGATGGAAGAGGCCAAAAATATTCTTGAGCCTTATGGTAAAGAGGCTCCACTATTAATTGGTGTTACTGTATTAACTAGTATGGAAGATCTAGATTTATTACAAATTGGTATTAATGCATCACCTATGGAACAGGTAATCCGTCTTGCTCATTTAACACAGCGTGCAGGGCTTGATGGCGTTGTATGTTCTCCACAAGAAGTAGAAATTTTACGTGAACATTGTGGGAAAGAATTTAAATTAATTACACCAGGAATTAGACCAATTGGAGCTGACTTTGGCGATCAACGAAGGGTGATGACTCCTGCAGCTGCTATTCAAGCTGGCTCAGATTATCTTGTTATTGGTCGTCCTATTACTCAGGCTGAGAATCCGGCTGAAATGTTGCGTTCTATTAACTCTTCTATCGAGTAATAATAATGATGATGGAAGAAACGTTAGTTTATTCGACAGAAATCGGTCGGATAGAAAAGGAAAAAAAGCAGAAAAAACAACCTATTTCTTTTTCTTATGGAGATGGCATTATTCGTATTGAACGCCAGGTAAGTGGGCGTAAGGGGAGTGCGGTTAGTGTTATCAAAGGGCTTAATTTGCCTTATGATGAAATGAAGGCACTAACCACGGAATTAAAGAAACGTTGTGGCTGCGGAGGCTCAATCAAAAATGGTATGATTGAAATTCAAGGTGATAAACGAGATTTACTGAAACAACTTTTAGAGGAAAAAAATTTTAGCGTAAAGTTAGCTGGTGGATAGATTCATTATTGAGTATATGGGGTTATCTCATTTTGAATTTTGTTGGCTATCCTCGAAAGTTTACTAGACGATAAGATGTAGAAATTATATTTTATGTTAATAAAAAAAGGCTAATTGATTAAATTAGCCTTTTTATCTTAGTTAAACATAGCTGAAATGGATTCTTCGTTGCTAATACGGCGGATTGCTTCAGCAAGCATACCAGAAAGGGTAAGAACGCGAACTTTCCCTAATGCTTTAATTTCAGGAGAAAGAGGGATGGTATCTGTTACTACAATTTCATCAAGGGCATCACTAGCGATATTTTTTGCAGCAGCCCCTGAGAATACAGCGTGAGTTGCATAAGCGAAAACACGTTTTGCTCCCCTTTCTTTAAGAGCTTCAGCAGCCTTGCATAATGTTCCGCCAGTATCAATCATATCATCTACTAATATACAATCCCGTTCGGAAACGTCACCAATGATATGCATAACTTGTGACACATTCGCTTTCGGACGACGTTTATCAATAATCGCCATATCTGTATCGTTCAAGAGTTTTGCAACGGCACGAGCTCGTACAACCCCACCAATATCTGGTGATACGACAATAGGGTTTTCAAGATCAGTTTTTTTCAAGATATCATGAATTAATACAGGCGAGCCAAATACATTATCAACGGGGACATCAAAGAATCCCTGAATTTGTTCGGCATGAAGATCACAGGTTAAAACACGATCAACACCGACACTAGATAAAAAGTCAGCAACAACTTTGGCAGTGATAGGTACACGAGCAGAACGAACGCGACGATCTTGTCTAGCATAGCCAAAATAAGGAATTACTGCAGTGATGCGACCAGCAGAAGCACGGCGTAGAGCGTCTACCATCACAATTAATTCCATTAGGTTATCGTTTGTTGGAGCACAAGTAGATTGAATAATAAAAACATCGCTCCCCCGTACGTTTTCATTGATCTGAACTTGGATTTCTCCGTCACTGAATCTGCCTACAGTCGCATCTCCTAAAGATGTATATAAGCGTTCAGAAATTCGTTTTGCTAGCTCTGGCGTCGCATTACCAGTGAAAAGTTTGATATCGGGCATTTTAGAATTAACCTCAGAATTTTAGATGGAAGAATGTGTATAACATCGTGATTTTATTTTTATAAGTCCTTTATCATTTTATGTAATGGTGAAAGATTTATACCTTGTGCAACAAAACCAAAACAGTTTTTGGGTTTATTTAGAAAGACTGAATGAGCGGATCCTGAGTCGTCAAATTCAGCGAAAACACAGGCTCCAGTTCCAGTTAACCTTGCGGGTGCATATTGTAGCAACCACTTTAGTAGTTCTTCAACCTCTGGATAATGATCTCGAACAATTTTTTCACAATCATTTGTATAATTTTCAGTTAAGAGTTGTTGTAATGTTTTTTTAGGTGTATTACGAGGTAAATTAGGATCCTGAAAAATTGTTTGGGTTGAAATAGAAATATTAGGATTTAGTACGACATACCATTTTTCTTGGGGGTTACAATACTGAATTTTTTCTCCTATCCCTTCGGCAAAAGCCGCTTTTCCATGAATAAAAATTGGAACGTCAGCACCTAATTGTAGTCCTAGTTCAGCTAATTCATTTAGCGAGCATTGCGTGTTCCATAAGGCATTTAAGGCAACAAGAGTAGTTGCAGCATTAGATGAACCTCCACCTATACCGCCACCCATTGGCAAAATCTTATCTAAATAGATATTCGCACCTAAATGGCAATGAGTATATTGTTGTAATAACTTAGCCGCTCGGAAAACAAGATTATCTGTAACATTTATTTTAGAAAATGCAGGGGAAAGAATAATTTGGGGATCTTGCCTAATCTCAATTTCTAGCCAATCACCAAAATCAAGAAACTGGAATAGAGTTTGTAATTCGTGATAACCATTTTCCAATTGCCCATTTATATAGAGAAATAAGTTCAGTTTTGCGGGACTAGGAAAACGATATTTGCCATCTGTTATATGCGTATTCAACGGTGTAGAGGAAAAATGATAGTTTTTCATTGGTATTTCCAGTTATTCACTCTAATTTTTAAGGTTTGATCCGTATTTTTTAATAAAATATCTTGAGGTAGAGGAATAGGACTATTATGGTAATTTAAGTAATCTACAGTCCATTCATCGGAATAAATAGTGTAAGTGAAACTGGCCAGTAAATGATTTTCCCCGACTTGATAGTCAAGTTGAGCATTTGGATCACCCTTTAACCAAATAGCTAGTTGATCAATAGGAATCATTATGCCTAGTGTTTCTTCTAGAAGATGTTGTGCGTTACTATTGTTATAGGATTTCCCTTTTTCATCAGTAATAATAAACTCCCCATTCTTCTTTTCTAGAATAAATAAGGAGCGACTTAAAATTGAGGAAAGGGTGAGTGTATATTCGTTAGGAGAATGATATTGCCAATCAAATGTAACGGAGGCTCTTTGTTTTCTATCAAGATAGCCAATTTGCCCTTGGATATGATAGGATTTTATTTGTTTTATTTGAGCTAAATGTATTTGCCACTTAGGATCAGTTTTATCAAGATAATGAATATGCGTAGGGCGAACATTATCAACGCTGAGCATACAGCCTGTAAGAACTAGGCTGAATATTAAAAAAATAAAAAAACGATTAAAAATGAGCATTAAAATTTACTAACGATTGAAGAATAAAAAATACAAAAAAACTGACCGCACTTAATTTTCTAGTTTTCTATATTCCCACAGAAACGATAGCCTTCCCCGTGAATTGTTGAAATAAGTTCAGGTGTATTCGGATGATCCTCAAAATGTTTGCGAATTCGGCGAATAGTTACATCGACAGTTCTGTCTTGAGGTTTCAATTCCCGTCCAGTCATTTTCTTCAATAATTCTTCGCGAGATTGGATTTTTCCTGGATTTTCGCAAAATTGCAACATTGCACGAAATTCGCTACGCGGAAGTTTATAACTTTCACCTTCGGGATTGATAAGTGTTCGACTATTAAGATCTAACGTCCACCCATTAAACCGATATTGCTCAATTTGCTGTTTCGGTGATTTTTTATTTTCAGACATTGTTCGTTGGAGTAGGTTTCTTGCTCTGATCGTTAGCTCTCTAGGGTTAAATGGCTTAGTAATATAATCATCAGCACCAATTTCTAGCCCTAAGATTTTATCTACTTCATTATCACGCCCAGTCAAAAACATTAGTGCTGTATTTGTTGTTTCTCGCAGTTCTCGAGCAAGCATTAAACCATTTTTCCCAGGCAAATTAATATCCATAATGACAAGATTTATTTCTCTGCTTGAAAGGATCTTATGCATTTGGCCACCATCATTTGCTTCAAATACATTATATCCTTCTGCCTCAAAAATAGTTTTCAGCGTATTTCTTGTAATCGCTTCATCTTCAACGATTAGAATTTGCGGCGTAATCATATTAATGCTTTTTTCCTACAGTCGTGTCGATTTAAAAATTGTCAGGTATTTTATGCGGGTAATTGTATAATTGCAACATTATTGTAACAAGCATAAAAGAGCAAGAAGTGATGAATCATTTATATTTTATGATCTAAATCATATTATAGGCATTGAATTTGAAACTAATTGGTTTTAGAAGGATTATCCATATAGCTTGCCGTTTATTACAGTCATTATTTTGAATATCAGCTTTTATTGAGAAATCGGAGATAAAATTAAGTGCGGTCGTTTTACAGAGGTATTTTAACAAGAAACAGAATAGGAGAGGGGGTTAAGTTTGGTGTAAGGCAATGTTGTAAGCTAAAGGCAACATATAGGTAAACTCCCTTTACTTTCCTACAGAAACATTCCGTATTAACGTAATATACATTTCATCAAATGGCGATGCGTCAGAAAAATAGGCTAAATAACAATACTTAACTTAGCCTATTTTATTCTTAATTAAAATTATGCGGGATAAACTGGCAAACGCTTACAAATTTCAAGCACTTTTTCTTTTGTGGCAGCAATAACTTCAGCTTCGTTTTCTTTGCCTACAGCGTCAAGCACATCACACATCCAGCCAGCGAGTTCTTTTACTTCCGCTTCTTTGAAGCCTCGGCGGGTTACTGATGGTGTTCCTACACGAATGCCCGAAGTGATAAACGGTTTTTGTGGGTCATTCGGCACCGCGTTTTTATTCACTGTAATATTGGCTTTGCCTAATGCGGCATCGGCTGCTTTCCCCGTTAAACCGTGGCTGACTAAATCCACAAGGAATAAATGGTTTTCTGTGCCATTGGATACCACGTTATAACCACGCTGTTTAAACACTTCCACCATTGCTTTAGCATTTTTCACTACTTGTTGTTGATAAGCTTTAAATTCTGGCTCAAGGGCTTCTTTAAAACATACCGCTTTAGCAGCAATAACGTGAACCAACGGACCACCTTGACCAGCTGGGAATACCGCACTGTTTAATTTTTTATAAAGATCTTCATCGCCACCTTTGGCTAAAATTAAGCCACCACGCGGACCGCCAAGGGTTTTGTGAGTTGTTGTGGTAACAACGTGAGCGTGTGGTAATGGGTTAGGGTAAACACCTGCTGCGATAAGCCCTGCAACGTGAGCCATATCCACAAATAAATATGCCCCCACTTCATCAGCGATTTCGTGCATTTTCGCCCAATCCACCACTTGCGAATAAGCTGAGAAACCGCCCACGATCATTTTTGGTTTCACGCGTAAGGCTTGTTCACGCAAGGCATCGTAATCGATTACGCCTTCATCGGTAATGCCATATTGTTCAGCGTGATAAATTTTACCCGAGAAGCTCACTGACGCACCGTGCGTTAAATGCCCGCCGTGTGCCAAACTCATTCCTAAAATGGTATCGCCTGGGTTTAACAATGCCATATACACTGCCGCATTCGCTTGTGAACCTGAGTGTGGCTGCACGTTGGCATAATCTGCACCAAACAATTCTTTAGCACGGTCGATCGCTAATTGCTCAACAATATCCGCATACTCACAGCCGCCATAATAGCGTTTACCCGGATAGCCTTCGGCATATTTGTTGGTAAATTGCGAACCTTGTGCTTCCATCACACGCGGGCTGGCATAGTTTTCTGATGCGATTAATTCGATATGTTCTTCCTGACGGCGGTTTTCGTCTAAAATGGCTTGCCATAATACGGGATCGTAATCAGCGATGTTCATACTTCTTTTTAACATTGTGTTTGTCCTCTTTTGTGTAGAAAAATAGATAAGATTATCTTGTTAAAGTGCATTTTTTAATAGCAATACAATTTATAATTTCTCATCTTATAGATGAATTTTTTTCATCTAGCTTGTTTTTTCCCGCTCCACCGCTCGCCAGCCAATATCACGGCGAAAAAAGCGACCTTGCCATTGAATTTGTTCCGCAAGGGCTAAGGCTTTTTGTTGGGCTTCTAAGACGGAATCGCCGAGTGCGGTGGCACAAAGCACCCGTCCGCCGTTGGTGAGCAATTTACCGTTTGCTTCGCTCACGCCAGCTAAAAACACCTTTTCATCTAACCGCACTTTTTCGCTCAGTCCGTGAATTTCATCGCCTTTGCGATAATCCGCTGGATAGCCCTCCGCCGCTAGCACAATGCCTAACGCGGCTTGCGGTTTCCATTGTGATTTAACTTGATCCAGCTTCCCTTCGCAGGCTTTTAAACAAAGCTCGACAAGATCAGAATCCAAACGCATCATAATCGGCTGGGTTTCAGGATCGCCAAAACGGCAGTTAAATTCGATCACTTTAGGTTGCCCGTTTTTATCAATCATCAACCCTGCGTACAAAAAGCCTTTGTAGTGATTGCCTTCCGCTGCCATTCCTCGCACGGTTGGGTAAATAATTTGTTCCATTACTCGCTGATGAATTTCAGGTGTAACCACAGGAGCAGGAGAATACGCCCCCATTCCGCCTGTGTTCAAACCTTTATCGCCCTCCCCCACACGCTTGTGATCTTGGCTGGTTGCCATTGGCTCAACATTTTTACCGTCCACCATCACGATAAAACTGGCTTCTTCGCCATCTAAAAATTCTTCAATTACGACACGGCTTCCTGCATCACCAAAGGCGTTACCTGAAAGCATATCTTTAATGGCTTCCTCTGCTTCCGCTAACGTCATCGCCACAATCACGCCTTTCCCCGCGGCTAATCCGTCCGCTTTGATGACAATCGGCGCACCTTTTTGACGCACATAAGCAAGTGCTGGCTCAACTTCTGTGAAGTTTTGATATTCCGCCGTTGGGATTTGATGACGGGCTAAGAAATCTTTAGTAAAGGCTTTTGAACCCTCAAGTTGTGCAGCGGCTTGCGTTGGGCCAAAAATGGTTAGCCCTGCCTGTTCAAAAGCATCCACCACGCCAGCCACCAATGGAGCTTCAGGGCCGACAATAGTTAAGCCCACTTGATTATCCTGAGCGAATTTCACGAGTGCGGGAATGTCTGTGGCAGAAATGTTCACATTTTGCACCGCACTTTTCTCAGTGTCATTTTTCTCTGAGCCATTTTCTCTCGCCGTCCCCGCATTACCCGGTGCAACAAAAATATTGCTCGCCAACGGCGATTGTGCCGCTTTCCAAGCCAAGGCGTGTTCACGCCCTCCGTTTCCAATAATTAAAATATTCATAATAATTAACCTTTTATTTTTAAAATACTCATTACACAAAGTTTATTTTCAATTAGGATTAATAAATACAGGAGGAGCAGGATAAGAAACTTTTAGATATCCCATATCTCCAGTAATAAAACCAGAATTAATAATGCCATTTTTACAATCTGAGATAGGCATATTAAATCCCATCGTATTAATAATAAAGGTTGCTATTTGTTGATGAAATAAACGGTTACACTGCTTGAATTTCTGTATAGTGTTATTAAAAATATGTTCTGGAGCATAAATAAATACAGGGACTAGATATTGAGATTCATCCATTGTGCCTTGATTATAAAAATTGCTTGTAACATGCTGTCCGTGATCTGAAGTATAAATTAATAAATAATCTTCTTTATTACGAGCTTTTAAATAATCATAAACTTTTTTAATTAATTGATCTGTATTATAAATGGTACTATCGTAGTTATCTAAAGGTGTATTTTCTTTAAAGACTTTTTCATCTTCTGATAAATATTCGCCATAAACACCATGCGAGCCTCGTTGATGTAATACGATAAAATGTTTTCCTTGATCTAAATTTATTTTTTCAAATAGCGGAAATAAATAGTGATCATTCATTCCTAGGCTACTATTGTGGTGTAAATCTGTAGGTGTAAATTGATGATCCATCCAAGATTTCCCCATTAAACTCATAATCATCATTTGTTTCTCGGGTTGAGCCGTGTAGAAATAGGTTTCAAATCCTTGTAGTTTTGCTAAATGGAAAAAATTAGTATCACCTTTGATGATTTGAGTTAAGCCATTAGGGTAAGGAATTGCACTAAAAAATGCAGGTACAGAAATGGCGGTCATTAAACCTGCACTATAGGCTTCTTTTAGTAAAACCTCATCATTATCTTTATTATTTTTAGCGAGTTGTGTTAAAAACGGCATTGTTTCTCGTTTATAACCAAAATAATTTACGTGTGTTGCGGATAGACTTTTGCCCATTATTAAAATAATGTTTTTTACTTTAGGTTCAGAAACTATATCGGGTATAGGGTGAGAATAATTTTCTACTTTACTTAAATGTAATAAATTATAAGGAATGACTTTTCCAATAAATACACTAAAGGTATAAAAGTTACTTTTTATTCTAGAGTAAGATAAATTTGAAGTTATTCCAAATTCTTGTGTAGAATAAAAAGAACGAATAAACATATAAATAAAAATAAGATAAAAAAGGAGATCTATTGATAGGTATTTTTTGGATTTTCTATGAGGTATGAAGAATAAGATAGAAGCAAATACAAAAGTTTCTAGCAGAGAATAAAGAAAAGGAGGAATTACTTTGTCTAACATTGAGACGCCATTATGAAAAACCTCCTGAAATTCCTCAAAAAAGAGATAATAATTCGTTGCATTAATCCAATTTTGATAAACCTCATAATGAACCGAGTTCACAATTTGGCTTAACCCAAAGAAAAATACAAGACAAAACCGAGTAAATCGGCATTTTGAAAAATATAAGAAAACAATAAATGCAAGATTTATCCAAAATGTTTTAATATATTGTTCTAAAGGTCTTATACCAAATAAGTAACGATACCCTATTTCACTTAAAACAAAAAAGAGAGGGTAAAGTATGAAAATTAAAATGTTTCTTAAATAAATATTCATTGTAATACGAGTAACTTTTCCTAAGATAGAATGAGCAGTCGATTATAATAGAAACATCTATTAATGTCTAAAATGACGCATTCCCGTTAGCACCATTACCATATTATGTTCATCTGCGGCATCGATCACTTCTTGATCTCGCATTGAACCACCAGGGTGGATCACACATTCAATGCCGACTTTGGCAGCAGCATCAATGCCATCGCGGAATGGGAAAAAGGCATCGGACGCCATTACGCACCCTTTCACTTCCAGCCCCTCATCTTGGGCCTTAATCCCCGCAATTTTGGCAGAATAAACACGGCTCATTTGCCCTGCACCAATGCCGATAGTTTGATTATCTTTGGCATACACAATAGCGTTGGATTTCACAAATTTCGCCACTTTCCAGCAGAAAAGCAAATCTTGCAGTTCTTTTTCCGTTGGCTTGCGTTTGCTCACCACTTGTAAATCAGCAAGATCGACCATTCCTAAATCCGTTTCTTGCACTAATAGCCCGCCATTCACCCGTTTGAAATCAAGGCGTTGTTGCGGTTGGTTATACCATTCACCACATTCTAAAACACGCACATTTTTCTTCGCGTTCAACACCGCTCTCGCCGCTTCTTGCACCACTGGAGCGATAATCACCTCAACGAATTGACGCTCAATAATTGCCTGTGCTGTTGCCTTATCTAAAGGACGGTTAAAAGCAATAATACCGCCAAATGCAGAAGTTGGATCGGTTTGATAGGCACGGTTATAGGCTTCTAAAATATCCTCACCCAATGCCACACCACAAGGGTTTGCGTGTTTCACAATCACGCAAGCGGGTTCGGCAAAACTTTTGACGCACTCCAACGCCGCATCGGTATCGGCAATATTATTGTAAGAAAGGGCTTTGCCTTGTAGTTGGGTGGCGGTGGAAACGCTGGCTTCTTTTTGTTCTTTTTCTACATAAAACGCCGCATTTTGGTGTCCATTTTCACCGTAACGCATTGTTTGTTTACGGATAAAATTCAAATTCAAGGTGCGAGGAAATTGCCCGCAAACCGCTTCACGCTCGTCATCATCAGCGGCAAAATAAGGTTTCACTAATTTGCCAAAATAGTTTGCGATCATCGCATCATATTGTGCGGTATGTTCAAAAGCTTTGATGGCTAAATCAAAACGTGTTTCTAGGGTTAAGCCATTTTGATTTTGATCCATTTCTGCCAAAATCGCGGAAAAATCCTGATTATTCACCACAATCGCCACATCTTTATGATTTTTCGCTGCTGATCGCACCATTGTTGGCCCACCAATATCAATATTTTCTACCGCATCGGCAAGGGAACAATCTGGTTTGGCGACGGTTTGAGCGAAAGGATAAAGGTTCACCACCACCATATCGATCGGCTCAATTTGATGTGTTGCCATTACCTCATCGTCCACACCACGACGCCCTAAAATTCCCCCGTGTATTTTTGGGTGAAGGGTTTTCACACGCCCGTCCATCATCTCAGGGAAGCCCGTGTAATCTGAAACTTCCGTAACAGGCAACCCATTTTCCAGCAATAATTTTGCCGTGCCGCCGGTGGAAAGCAGTTTTACTCCACGTTGCACTAAACCTTGAGCAAATTCCACGATACCTGTTTTATCAGAAACGCTAAGTAAAGCCTGACGAATTGGGCGATTTGATTGCATTGAACTGTCCTTTAATTAAATGAAATGAAAAAACGCCCGCATTATAACGCAAACGTTTGCTTTTATATAGTAAGAGCAGAGAGAAATTTATTTTTTTGCTAAAAAAATCATCAGAAGGAAAATTTATGGTTTTCATAAAACAAAATGATTTAGTCGATCGTAGGGGGGGAATACGCGTCAGTGCTGGATTTTTTTACTTATAAAACACCGCACTTTTGTTCTGTCATTTTTTTAATATTTGGGCTGATAACTTTTGGGGCTGTAGTAGATTAGTAACAATGCTATACTACAAAAATGAAGATAACATATTGTAAATTAAAGAAATCCATACAGAAAAAACTGCTTGAGTTTTTTGTCGCAGAAGTTACTGCAAGAACAGCAGCAAATTTGCTAGATATTCAACCGAATACAGCCGCTTTGTTCTACCATAAAATCAGGCTTGTGATTGGCTATCATTTATCCCTTGAAGTTAACGAGATTTTTGAGGGGGAAATTGAACTAGACGAAAGCTATTTTGGTGGTCATCGAAAGGGAAAACGAGGACGAGGAGCGGCTGGAAAAGTTGCTGTTTTTGGGTTACTAAAACGACAAGGAAAGGTATTTACTGTTGTGGTTGAAAACACCAAGAGTGAAACATTACTCCCTGTTATTAAAAGAAAAATCAAGCCTGATAGCTGGGTTTATACGGACACTTATCGCAGTTATGATGCGCTTGATGTGAGTGAATTTCACCACGAACGAATCAATCATTCCGAGCTATTTGCGGTGAAACAAAATCATATTAATGGCATTGAAAATTTTTGGAATCAGGCGAAGCGGATACTGCGAAAATATAATGGAATTAACCGAAAAAACTTTCCTTTATTCTTGAAGGAATGTGAATTTCGGTTTAACTTTGGGACACCAAAAGAGCAGTTAAAAATATTGCGAAAATGGTGTGAAATTTAGGGCTAATCTACTACAGCCCCTAACTTTTTTCTTTGATAAATTTAACGGTTTTGCTGTTAGCGACTTCTTTTCTGTTTATCCTCCCGTAGGGGCGTATCGCATACGCCCCAGTGATGAATTTTTACGATTTTTGCTTGCTGAATATTGAACTTTTGTTTTTTATTTTTTTTGATATTTGGGCGAATTACTTTTTTCTTTGATAGCTATAACGGGTTTCGCTCGTTGAGCGACTTACTTTCTTTTGCGTTCCCAAAAGAAAGTAAGCAAAGAAAAGGGAACCCGACTAAATTGCTGTTCCTCATTCCAATAAAATTTTCTTCACGAAAAGTAAGCCTGATGTTCGCTTCGCTCTCGCTCGGCGTTACTTTTCTTAAAATTTTATTTCCATTCGGGCAATTTACACGGGAAAGGGCGATTTTTAAAAGTGCGGTGGTTTTTTGAGGGTGTTTTTGTGCTATTTTTTGATAATAAAAAAGGGCGGTTATTCCGCCCCGAAAAAGATACTTGCTTGTGAATACTTATGCTTTTTTGCAGATTTTGCTGTCTAGCGAGAATGCACCTGCACCAAGGAAAACAAAGTTTAAGAAAACAAGGGAATATAACGCCACAAGTTCGCCTTTGTTTACGATTGGTAACAATACATTATCTAAAGACGCGTGAATTTGGAAATACGCCACAGCCATCATACCTGACAATAAAAAGGCGACTGGGCGGGTGAATAGCCCTAGGATAAACAAGGTTCCACCAACGATTTCTAATACACCGCCAACACCCATCATTGAGAACAGTTCCACAGCCCCATTTCCACCTGTCATTGATACAGGAAATTCAAAGAATTTTGCCGTTCCGTGAAGTAAGAACATATAGCCTGCGATAATGCGTAATAATCCGAGGGCGTAAGGTTGTATTTTTGTGAAGATATTCATATTTTTTCCTTAAATAAAACGGGGCGTATTATAAGGGAATTATTGTTTTTAAACAATTCAAAATAAGGAAATTAAGTTTTTACGGTTAAGAAAAAGTGATAAAAAAACACCGCACTTATTTTAACTGTAGGTATTGCATTTTTAATAATACAAATTTTTCTTGAAATGATGAAATAACCAATCAAATTAGTCGGATATGAGTGGAGAAACTTAAAGAAAATGATTAAATTATGCTCACTCATTAGACCAGCAAGGGAATTAAAATAGTGTTTTTAATTGCATTTAGTTATTAAGTGTTAGAAATTACATATTGCATCAATAAATGAGGTGTTTTTATTTGTAATCTCTAATTAATTAGAGTAGTATTGAGCGGAATCTTATCTTTACTAAATTAATGGTATCACCTCTCAGAGAGGGAGAAGCAAATTCCCCCCCTAGAAATACCTAATAAGAGTTACATTAAGGGGGTATTACAAAAGTAATTTATCGATAATGATTAACGCTCATTATTATTAATAAAGAAGTGGGTAACGGATATCACCGAGTTCAAATGTGCGGAAGGCAAAGTGTATTTATCGCCGATTAAAGACTTGTTTAATAACGAAATTATTGCTTATGATGTGGCGAGAAGTCCGAGTTTTGAGCAGATAACCAGAATGCTGACCCAGGCGGTGAACCGATTAGCGGGGGAAAAACCGATACTGCATTCCGACCAAGGATGGCAGTATCAAATGATGGGTTATCGGGAGATATTGAAAAAACACGGTATTACGCAAAGTATGTCGAGAAAAGGCAATTGCCTTGATAATGGTGCGATGGAAAGCTTTTTCGGGCGATTGAAGACGGAATGTTACTTTGGCAAGCGGTTTGAAACCTTTGAACAGCTTGAAAAAGTGATTCACGAGTACATTCATTACTACAACAATGAGCGTATTCAAGTGAAGCTCAAAGGACTAAGCCCTGTGGAATACAGAACTCAGTCCTTGAATGAAATTAGAATATAGTCTAACTTTTTGGGGCAGATCAACACTCATTTTTAATATTAATATAGGAAAATGATTTATGAATAAAGTTTTTAAAATTAAATATTCTGTTGTAAAACAAGAAATGATTGTGGTTTCAGAGCTAGCAAATAATAAAGATAAAACAGCTAGCCAAAAAAACACACATAATACTGCATTTTTTCAACCGCTATTTACAAAGTGTACATATCTTGCTCTTCTCATTAATATCGCACTAGGAGCATCATTATTCCCTCAATTGGCTAATGCGAAGTGGTTAGAGGTTTATAGTAGCTCCGTAAAACTATCTACTGTTAGTGCACAAAGTAATAGTGTTAATCTTAATCCATCGGGAGCTGAGAGTGTTGGCACAAATAGCCTACAAGGGGTTGCTATTGGCTATGGTGCAACCAACGATAGATCTGCAACAGGAGCTATTGCTCTTGGGTTTGGGGTAAAAAATGAAACTTTAGCGAAAGACTCTATTGCCATTGGTTATGGGGCAAAAAATGAAAGCACAGCACCAAGTTCTGTGACTATTGGAAAACAGGCGATTAACCGTTTTGAAAAATCTATTGTGATGGGTCTTAATGCTTATACACAATTAGATCCCCGTAGAACTAGTAAAGAAACCCGTCAAGGTTCTGTAGTGATTGGGGAAAATGCGAAAAGTGCTGGGAATCAATCTGTTTCTTTAGGGCAAAATTCGTGGTCAAAAACCAATTCTATTTCTATTGGGGCAGGAACCTTTGCGGAAGGAAAATCAAGCATTGCTATAGGGACTGATAAAATATCAGGGACTAAGTATAATGACAAATTGCCTGCTACTGCTTGGAATGGAACAGGCACTGTTCCGAAAAACTCCATTTGGGATATATTTTCTGAGTTATATATGGGGAAACAGACTAACGGCAGAGATTATGATACAACTACTCGAGACCCTAATAAACCGGAGGCATTTTATAAATTTAGCGATTTTAAAGGAAAATATGTCAATACCCCAACTGCTTCACCTACTTATGCAGGGAAATTAGGGGCAATTGCTCTAGGTTCCCGCACCATTGCCGCGGGGGAAATGTCCACCGCAGTGGGTTCGTTAGCCTTTGCATTGGCAGATAGATCCACCGCAATGGGGTTACGTTCTTTTGTTGCTAAAGACGCCGTAGGTGGAACGGCGATCGGGGAAGAATCTCGAACCTTTGCTAAAGATTCCGTTGCCATTGGTAATAAAACTGAAGCCTCAAATGCTGGCTCAATGGCTTATGGTTATAAGGCGAAAGCAGTAGGTGCGGGAGCAATCGCAATTGGGACAGAAGTCGCAGCAGGGGCTAAATTTAATAGCTATCAAACAGGAAATTTACTACAGGATAATAATGCTTATGCTACCTTAAAAAATGCCGATAAATCAGATGATACTAAAACCGGAAATGCGATTACTGTATTTACCCAGTCTTTTGATAATATGCTTACTAATGGATTACCGCTGGTAAGTGAAAACGAAACCTATTTAACGACCTCATCGGGAGCAATTAAAAAAACTGCAACAACAGACAGCAGTGCGGGGGGAGGTAAAAATGCCATTGCAATTGGTAGTAAAACCTTTGCCTCTAAAGCAAATTCTGTGGCATTAGGGAGCTATGCCTTAGCCGATGCCCAAAATGCCTTTGCACTAGGTTCTTATTCTTTTGTGGAATCTTCAGCAGCAAATACAATCACAATTGGTGTGGGAAGTTATGCCAAAGGGGAAAACAGTTTCTTAGGGGGGACTTGGGCATCAACCCTTTCAGATCGGACAGTTGTGCTAGGGAATTCCACTTCAATTAGCTCAGGTTCTCAGAATGCATTAGCAATCGGGGTGAATGTCTTTATTGGTAATGATAGTGCTTCTTCATTGGCATTAGGTATGGGTTCTACTATTGCGAAAAGTGCCAAATCCCCTGACAGCTTAGCCATTGGTAAAGAGGCACGAATTGACGCTAAAGATACAGATAATGGTACTTTGTATCAGCCTCAAGTTTATGATGAAACTACTCGAGCCTTTAGAAACTTTAATGAAAGTAGCGATTATATGCGTCAAGCAATGGCATTAGGTTTTAATGCTAAAGTTTCGCGTGGGGCGGGCAAAATGGAAACGGGGATTAACTCGATGGCGATTGGTGCTTATGCTCAAGCAACTTTGCAAAATTCCACCGCACTTGGGGTAGGCTCTAAAACAGATTACACTTGGGAACAGTTAGAAACCGATCCTTGGGTATCTGAAGGGGCAATCAGTATCCCAACTTCAGGTAAAACTGGGGTTATCTCTGTGGGTTCAAAAGGTTCAGAACGTCGTATTGTGAATCTTGCTTCGGGTTCTTCTGATACTGATGCCGTGAATGTTGCTCAGTTAAAAACCGTTGAAGAACGTTTCCTATCTGAAATTAATTTATTACAAAATGGCGGTGGGGTGAAATATCTCTCTGTTGAAAAAACGAATATCAATGGACAATCGGGGAGAGTGGCTAGCCAAATTCGTAAAGGGGAAAGTTATGAGCGATATGTGAAATTAAAAACACAATTGCTCTATTTAGATGCACGAGGAAAATTAAATGGAGAGAAGTTTGATCAAAATTCATTAAACAAAATTCGTGCGGTAGTGCAAGAACTTGAAGCGGAATATAGTGGCGAGTTAAAAACAACCGCGTCAGCTCTCAATCAGGTTGCAACACAATTAGAGCAAGAAGCAACCACAAATAACTTCGACAAATTTAATCAATATAAAACGCAGATTGAGAATGCAAGCAATGCGGATTCAGCAAGAAATGTAGGCGGCTTAACCCCTCAAGTAATTGCACAGTTAAAAGCCAATAATAACTATCTTAATGATGGTGCAAAAGGGCAAGACAGTATTGCATTTGGCTGGCAGGCAAAAACCTCAGGAGCTAATAATGGATTAGCAGGGAAACAAGCCATTGCGATTGGTTTCCAAGCGAATTCTTCCGCTGAAAATGCCATTTCTATCGGTACGAATTCGGATACCTCAATGACAGGGGCAGTGGCGATTGGTAAAGGTGCAACGGTTACTGCGGGTGGAAAACCTTCCATTGCATTGGGGCAAGATTCGACGGTTGCCAATTCCGCAATTAGCCGTACAAGTTCAGCGACGATAAATGGTTTAACATTCAATAATTTTGCAGGTTCCCCTGAAACACTCGGTGTGTTAAGTATCGGAACGGCTGGGAAAGAGCGTAAAATTGTTAATGTTGCAGCAGGCAATATTTCGCAAACTTCTACTGAAGCCATTAACGGCTCACAGCTTTATGCAACGAACTTTATGTTGAACAAACTGGCTCAATCCGTTAAAACGAATTTTGGCGGTAATGCAAACCTTGCCACTGATGGCACAATTACATTTACAAATATTGGCGGCACAGGGCAAGATACAATCCACGATGCGATTAATAATGTTCTCACCAAATTGATCTCGCTTTCGGCAACAGAAGAAGAAGTGGTGTCAGGGGAAGCTGTCTATGAAGCACTTAAAGGTGCAAAACCAACGGTTTCAGCAGAAGCCAACAAAGGCATTACTGGCTTGGTGGATGTGGTGAAAAAAGCAAATTCACCGATCACAGTTGAGCCTTCTACCGATAACAACAAGAAAAAAACCTTCACTGTCGGCTTAATGAAAGACATTGAAGGGGTAAACAGCATTACCTTTGATAAGTCAGGGCAAGATCCAAATCAAGTTACGGGCAGAATGAGCAGTGCGGGTTTAACCTTCAAAAAAGGCGACACAACAAATGGTTCAACCACCACTTTTGCAGAAGATGGCTTAACCATTGATAGCACAACAAATTCTGCTCAAACAAACTTAGTGAAAGTAAGTCGTGATGGCTTCTCGGTGAAAAATGGCAGCGATGAAAGCAAATTAGCCCCGACAAAATTATCTATCGGTGCGGAAAATGCAGAACACGTTGAAGTAACTAAATCGGGCATAGCCTTAAAAGCGGATAACACCTCCGATAAATCTCGCATCACCTTAGCCCAAGATGCGATTACTCTTGCGGGGAACGCAACCGGAACGGCGATTAAATTGACTGGTGTTGCAGATGGTAACATTACGGCAAATTCAAAAGATGCGGTAAATGGGGGGCAGTTGCGTACCTTATTAGGGGTTGATAGCGGGGCTAAAATTGGCGGTACTGAGAAAACAACGATCAGTGAAGCCATTTCTGATGTGAAGCAAGCTCTTACCGATGCGACATTGGCATATAAAGCGGACAATAAAAACGGTAAAACAGTTAAATTGACTGACGGATTGAATTTTACTAGCACGACCAATATTGATGCTTCAGTGGAAGATAGTGGTGTGGTGAAATTCACCTTAAAAGATAAATTAATAGGCTTAAAAACTATCGCAACTGAATCTTTGAATGCTTCTCGAAATATCATCGCTGGCGGCACAGTAACCGTGGGCGGCGAGACAGAGGGCATTGTGCTAACAAAATCTGGCTCAGGAAATGACCGCACTTTATCTTTATCTGGTGCAGGCAATGCAGCAACAGATGGCATTAAAGTCTCTGGCGTGAAAGCAGGGACGGCAGACACCGATGCGGTGAATAAAGGTCAGTTAGATAAACTTTTTAAAGCGATCAATGACGCATTAGGCACAACAGATTTAGCGGTAACCAAAGATCCAAATCAAACCTCTATCTTTAATCCGATAAACGGCACGGCTCCAACCACCTTTAAAGACGCGGTGGATAAATTAACCACCGCTGTGAATACAGGTTGGGGATCAAAGGTAGGTATTTTGGCAACAGGTATTGATGGTATTGATGCTGGGAATAAGAAAATTAGTAATGTCGCCGATGGGGATATTTCTCCAACCAGTGGTGATGTAGTGACAGGTCGTCAGCTCTACGCCTTAATGCAGAAAGGTATTCGCGTGTATGGTGATGAAGTTAGTCCAACGAAGACTCAAACAACAGCACCTACAGCATCTAGCACTCAAGGTGGGGCGACAACGGCGAATACGGCGGGTGGTGTAGCACCAGCAGGTAATGTAGCAACGGGGGATATTGCGCCGACACAGCCAACATTGCCAGAGATGAATACGGCATTGGTTGATGATCACTTGGCTGTGCCGTTAGGTGGAAGCCTCAAGATTCACGGAGATCATAATGTGAAAACAACGATTTCTGCGGGTAATCAAGTGGGGATTTCATTACAGCCAAATATTTCTATTGAGAATAACTTGGTAATTGGTTCAAATGAGCCTGAGAAGGCAAAATTAGCCGCACAAGAAGGTAATGCTTTGGTTATCACTAACAAAGATGACGGGAATGCAGCGATGGTCTTTAATAACGAGAAAAATATGCTTGTTCTCAGTGATAAAGAGGCGAAACCAAGAGCGGTTCTTGATGGACAAAATGGGGCATTAACTTTAGTCGGCAATGATGATTCTCAAGTCACCCTTTCCTCTAAGAAAGGTAAAGATATTGATGGAAATGATTTGAGCCGTCTCTCTGTGACGATTGAAAGAACAAATGCTGATGGGCAACTTGAAAAAGTGGAAACCTCATTTGCTACAATGGATGATGGCTTGAAGTTCAAAGCCGACGGGGAGAAAGTGATTAATAAGAAACTTAATGAAACCGTTGAAATTGTTGGTGATGAGAATGTGACAACATCTATTACTGATGATAATAAGGTGAAAGTTTCACTGAATAAGAAAATCGCGATTGATGAGGTTAAGATTCCAAATACAGCTCCTGATGCTCAAAAGGGAGATAGCATTGTAATCAACAATGGTGGAATCCACGCAGGTAATAAAGTGATTACTGGCGTTAAAGCGAGTGATGACCCAACCAGTGCGGTGAATCGAGGTCAATTAAATACTGTGATTGATAATGTTCAAAATAATTTCAATCAAGTTAATCAACGTATTGGCGATTTAACACGGGAGTCGCGTGCAGGTATTGCAGGTGCAATGGCGACGGCAAGCCTACAAAATGTTGTTTTACCAGGGAAAACAACGATTTCCGTAGGTACAGCAACGTTCAAAGGGGAGAATGCTGTTGCAATAGGGATGTCTAGACTCTCTGATAATGGAAAAGTAGGTATCCGTTTATCTGGTATGAGTACGAGTAACGGAGATAAAGGGGCAGCAATGAGTGTTGGATTTACCTTTTAGCCTTAATCCATAAATAAGCAAAAAGCGAATCACCTTTGATTCGCTTTTTTTATCAGATTATGTGCCGTAAAACTCCGTCCTTCAGGGCGGAGATATAAGGCACAAACGGCGTAAGCCGTTTCAAACCTAACTAATCAGGTGTTTGTTGTTGCTCAATGTATTGGCGAATAATGGAAATAGGTGCACCACCGCAAGAGCCCGCAAAATAAGACGGAGACCACAGCTGATTACCCCAAAGTTTTTTGCGGATGTTCGGGTAGTTTTTCTTCCTAATCATTCGGCTTGATTTTGTTACAAAGACTAAGTGAACATGCATATTAAAAACACAATGTCTACCGTGCCTAATTTCTGTTTCTTTTTGCATAGGCCAAGGGTAAAATATGGAAAACTTACATTCTAAACCTTGTCAATGCAACTACGCAAAACCTTTAAGTTCGAGATAATGCCGAATGGCGAACAAACCCGTAAAATCAAGCAATTTTGCGGTTGCTCTCGTTTTGTGTTCAATCGGGCATTGGCTTGGCAAAATGAACAATACGAGCAAGATAACAGCTTTAAGTTCAGTTACACTAAAATCGCCAACTTGCTTCCACAATGGAAAAAAGAATTAGTTTGGCTAAAAGAATGCCATTCTCAAGTGCTTCAACAGTCTTTAAAAGACCTAGAAAGTGCGTTTAAAAATTTCTTTCAGAAACGTGCCGACTTTCCAAAATTCAAGAAAAAAGGCGTGAAAGAGAGCTTTCGTTTTCCGCAAGGTTGCAAATTAGAACAGGAAAATGACCGCTTATTTTTGCCAAAAATCGGCTGGATTCGCTATCGCAACAGCCGAGATATCGTTGGTGAAATCAAAAATGTTACCGTCAGCCAAAAGTGCGGTCACTATTTTGTCAGTATTCAAACTGAATTTGAGTACGAAATCCCGACACATAAAGGCGGTGAAATCGGTATTGATATGGGCGTTGCACGTTTTGCAACATTGTCAAATGGTGAATATTTTGAACCGGTTAACGCCTTTAAAACTTACAAAGGAAAATTGGCTAAACTGCAAAAGAGGCTTAAAAATAAAGTAAAATTTAGCCAAAATTGGCAGAAATTAAAGGCGAAAATTGCCAAACTGCACCATAAAATTGCCAATTGTCGCAAAGACTTCTTGCATCAGACTTCAAGCAAAATCAGCAAAAACCACGCCATGATCTATATTGAAGATTTGCAGGTGTCAAATATGTCAAAATCAGCCAAAGGTACGGCGGAAACACCAGGCAAAAATGTTGCTGCAAAATCAGGGTTGAACCAAGCGATATTAGATCAATCTTGGTTTGAGTTTCGCCGTCAGTTGGATTACAAAACGCAATGGCAAGGTGGATTTTTAGTGGCAGTGCCACCGCAAAACACGAGTCGAACTTGCCCTTGTTGTGGTCATGTAGCAAAAGAAAATCGCCAAACACAGGCTAATTTTGAGTGTGTAGAATGTGGCTACACAGAAAATGCCGATGTGGTTGGAGCGTTAAATGTATTGGGGCGTGGGCGAGCTATCGTCCACGCGTAATAAAATGTCAGGGCAGGACATGCCCGTATAGCTTGTGAAGTGAACTTCATTGAGAGGTCAGCAACAAGAACCCACCGAGAGTAGCCCATTGCTTGCCAATTGGCACTAGTAGGAATCCCCGTCCTTTAGGGCGGGGAGGATGTCAAACTCAGTATAATGTTTAGGAATAGTATAGTCGTTTGATTTCAAAATAAGACAAGGCGATGTAACGCCGTATTATTTTGAAATCAAACGACTATATATCTCTAATAAAGATATAGCTGTTTAATTTAAACTATAGCTAAACTTCTTTCATTTTCTTATGGCGTTTACTTAGCTTGTACTGTCATTGGCTCAAAGCCTTGTATAAAGCGGAAATCAATTTAGCTATAACAAGGCATTAATTATTTATTAAGCCGTTGCTGTAACCAGTTTAAAAATTGCTCTGAGTTCATAAATCCTGTAATACGAGCGGCTTCAATTTCTTTTCCCTGTAAGTTAAAAAACAGGATTGTCGGCAAGCCTAACACATTGAGTTTTTCCATCAGTTCAGTGTTTTGTGGGCTGTTTTTGGTCATATCCACTTGGAGTAACAACATTTCATCAAACATTTGTTGCACTTGCGGGTTGGAAAAGGTGTATTTTTCAAATTCTTTACAGGCAACGCACCAATCTGCATAGAGATCGAGCATGACAAAAGTGCGGTCATTTTTTTGTAAGATTTTTTGTAACTCCGCGTAGCTTTCCACTTTTTGGAACGCGACTTTGTGAGCTTCGTTGCTTTGCCCTTGATAGCGTTGTGGGAAATCTGCCTCATTCCAGAGCCAAGATTGCAAAGGTTTCACTAACATCATCGCCAAAATAAAGAAAGCGATGCGAGCTACCCAGCCTAAGCCTTTACCCTGAATTTGCAACCCAGCCCATAAGCAAAACGAAACGCCGAGTAATGCCCAGAGGCGGGCCTCCCATAGTTCAGGCAATAGGCGAGAAAGCAAAAAGACGGGCAAAGCAAGCATCACAAAGCCAAAGATAATTTTGACTTTTTCCAGCCAGTCGCCTGATTTGGGTAAAATGCGATTGCCAAATACTGTAACCAACATCAACGGCACGCCCATTCCTAAGGCGAGTAAATAGAGAGTGATTGCCCCTGTGAACAGATCGCCACTTTGTGCCACATAAAGCAACGCACCCGATAAAGGGGCGGAGGTGCAAGGGGAGGCGACCAGTCCTGCGATCATTCCCATCAAAAACACCCCGCCAAACGCACCGCTCTTTTGTTTTTGGCTGAGCAAGGTGAGCTTGGTTTGCAAGGAAGTAGGAAGCTGTAAGCTATATAACCCAAACATTGACAATGCGAGTAATACGAAAAGAATGGATAGCCCAATCAGAACATAGGGGCTTTGCAAGGCGATTTGAAACGGCAAGCCGATAGCGGCGACCGTCAAGCCGAGCAAGGTGTAAGTCAGTGCCATTCCTTGCACATAGGCGAAACTCAGCCCTAAGGCTCGCAAGGTGCTTGGGCGTTGTCCGCTGCCGATGACAATGGCGGAAAGCAATGGCAACATCGGCAACACGCAAGGGGTGAATGCCAGCCCTAATCCCAATAGGAAAAAGCCAAATACGGCATATTTGCTTTGCCATAATTGTTGTGCGAGCGATTGTTGTTCATTCAAGGGTAAAAGTGCGGCACTTTTTGGCGACGAATTTTTTTGCATCGCATTTTCTGAAGGCTGCCATTCTACGCGTTTCGTTTCTGGCGGATAGCAAAACCCTTTGGTGCAACCTTGGTAGGTTACGCTGAACTGCACGGGCGTATCGCTGTTGATAGGGATTGGTAAGGCTAAATGTTGGCGATAAATCTCCGTTTCGCCAAAAAATTCATCGTGATAATTTTCGGCTGGCGGAAACGGAAGATCGCGAAGTGGCTGATCATTTTGTTCAAGGCGAATTTCTTTTTTATAAAGATAATAATCGGGGGCGATTGTCCATTCTAATAAAAGCTGGTTACCAGTTGGGTGATAGCTAAACTGAAAGGCATCATCAGCTTTGAGGAATTTAGGCTTGGTATCAAATAACCCTGCCTGTGCCAGTAAAGCTGTGCAACATAATAAAACAGTGATGATAATTTTTTTCATTCTAGTCCTAGAAAATTAGGTTAAATGCGTTAATAAAGATAGGATTTTAGCATATCCTTTTGTTAATCAATGTAGAAATAGTCTAGGATTTTGACAAATTTATCGCCATCTTATTTTACTTTAAAAAATAAGATTTGATAATAGTTTGCATTTATTGTAGGATAGCTGCTCAAGTTATTTTTTATCGCAAAATAAGAGGTTCTCTAATGAAAAAAGGTATCCACCCTGAAAATTATCGCACCGTACTTTTCTATGATAGCAATGCCAAAAAAGGTTTTTTAATCCGCTCTTGTGCCAGAACAACGCAAACAATGAAATGGGAAGATGGCAAGGAATATCCTGTGTTTATGTGTGATACCTCTTCTGCATCACATCCATTTTATACAGGGAAAACACGCCAAATTAGTAGTGAAGGGCGTGCCAGTGATTTCAATAATCGCTACGGTAAATTCGGTGCATTAAAATCAAAATAAGGATCAATTATGCAAGTGCTTTCATCATTAAAAACAGCGAAAACTCGCCACCCAAAATGCAAAGTTGTACGCCGCCACGGTGTGGTTTATGTGATTTGTAAAGAAAATCCGCGTTTTAAAGCTCGTCAAGGCGGTAAAAAGAAAAAACGTTAATTTGGGTTATGGTTTCTTTATCATTTCTGTCAGGCTCGCAATATGTTGCGAGCTTTTTGTTATTGTGTATTGACTATCTCGTTTGCCAAGATTCCTCTGTGAGGAGATGTCCAAAATGGCTTTCTACCAGACGTTTAGTTACTTCATTTTGAGGATGAGTGAAAATTTTTTTAGTGGTATCGTATTCAATCATTTTACCTTCATCCATCACTAATACATTATCTGAGATATGTTTGATAATACCGAGATGTTGCCCTATATAAATATATGAAATACCGAGTTTTTCTTGAATTTCTAGCATTAAATTCATTAGTTGGGTTTTTACGGTTGCATCAAGTGAGCCAAGAACATCATCGGTAATTATGATTTCAGGTTCTAGGATCAATGCTCTTGCTAATGCCACGCGTTGCTTTTGGCTAATAGACATTGTATTAATTCTGACATTCGCCTGATCAGGATAAAGACCGACTAATTTGAGCGTAGAAAAGATTTTTTTGTCGCGTTCTCTTTCATTTAATGTAGATGTGAGTCTAAGTGGGGTATCTAAAATTTGCCCTACATTAAGTTTAGGGTTAAACGAGCTGTTAGGATCTTGAAATACCATTCTAATATGTTGTGAGCGGTAAGAATAATCACCAAATTGAAGGGGGGTATTTTTAAATAAAATTTCCCCCGCACTCGGCTTGATAATTCCAACGATCATTTTGACTAAAGTTGATTTTCCAGAGCCATTTTTTCCTATTATGGCAAGTGTTTTTTTACGTTGTAGTTCGAAGTTAATATTTTCTACGGCGATCAGTCGCGTAGAGGAAAAAATATTTATATTATCTTCAAAATATTTCGATAAGTTTTTAATTTGTAGTAAGGTATCCACTTCATTTCCTTATTCTTCATTATTTTCATCGGTGGTAATGATAAGAGGGCGTTGTTCTTCTTTTTCTTTATATTGATGTTCCCGTAAATTTAGTGGGAAATGGCAGAAAAATTCGTGTTGTTTTATTCGTCTTCCAGCAGGTTTGTGAATACATTTTTTTTGTGCAAATGGACATCTTGGACCTAGTCGGCAGCCTATTGGAAGTTGATCCAGTAAGGGAACATTGCCTTTTAATGTACTGAGACGGCTTTTAAGAGGCAGAGGGTATTTGAAATCTGGGATCGAGTGAAGTAAAGCGTTTGTATAAGGGTGATGAGGGGCTGAAATAATGCTGTCTTTTGGACCTGACTCAGCATTTTGACCACAGTATAAAACATTAAGGGTGTCGCACCATTCACTGATACTATTTATATCATTGCTAGCGAGTAAAATTGAGGTACCTTGATTCTGGTTCATACTTAATAGTAAACGAAATATTTGTATTTTAGTGATCGATTCCAAAGCATTTGTAGGTTCATCTGCGATAAGTAGACGAGGCTGGTTAGCAACAGCAACAGCGATCATCACTTTTTGTCCCTCTCCCTCTGTTATTTCGTGGGGGTAACTGTTCATTATATCCTTATGATCCTTTATTCCGACTCTGTGAAGCAGTTCGATTGCTCTTCGTTTTTTCCAGCCAACCCACTGCCACCAATGACCTTTAAATGCCCAAGAAGGAATGTTTTGTATGAGTTGTTTGCCTATTTTTTTACTAGGATCTAAATTAGTAAGGGGTTCTTGAAAAATCATTGAAATAGATTTACCGATGAGTTTTCTTCTTTTATGTGTGCTGAGTTTTAGTAGCTCAATATCATTAAATCGAAAGCGATCTGCGGTAACAATCCAAGATTCTTTAATCGTATTACAGATAACTTTCGCAATAAGGCTTTTGCCTGATCCTGATTCTCCGACAAGTCCACAGATTTCACCTTCATTCAGTGTGAGGTTTACATTATCAATAATTTTTACTTTCCCAGTTGAAGTGGGAATTTCTATACAAAGATTTCGAATATCGAGTAGTGCCATTAGGATTCCTATTTTTTGTAGTATTGTTCAATGGCTTGGCATATGCCGTTCCCTAGTAATAATCCGACAAGAATCAGAGCCATAATGGCTAACCCAGGGAGGATAATGGTCCAAGGGGCAAGATAAATGAGCTCAAGTGAGTCCTTGATCATTGCTCCCCATTCTGGAGTGGGGGGCTGTGCTCCTAAAGAGATAAAGCTTAATGCACTTATATCCAATATTGCGATAGTAAAAGCTCTTACGATCTCTTGAATGTATTTAATACAAATATTTGGAAATATGGCTTCTTTAAAAATAAGCCAATTGGACGCACCTTCTAGACGTAGCATTAAAACATATTCTTTTTTTAATTCGGTTTGAATGGTTTGATAGATCTCGTGAATGAAATGAGGAAGTAATGCCAATGTAATAGCTAATATTGCATTCATTAGGCTTGGTTGCATTAATGTTGCAATAATAATGGCGATTAATAAAACAGGAATAGAGAGAAATGCATCAAGGAAATGCCCTAGTATGCGAGCTTTAATGCCTTGAGACATCCCAGCCCAAGCACCAAGGATTCCACCAAATATTGCGGTCATTAAAATAACAATTAATGCTGACCCTAAGGTATAAGTGGTTCCAATAATTAAACGGCTAAATACATCTCGCCCTATATCATCAGTACCAAAAAAATAGGTAATCTTTCCTTCATTAACCCAAGAAGGTGGCATAAGTTCATAGCCTACAAACTGCATTTGGTCAGAATAAGGTGCGAGGAATCGACTAAAAAGTGCGGTCAAAATAAATGCTAAAAAAAGGTAAAAACTTCCTAAAGCCACTTTATTCTGATAAAAAAGTTTCCAAATATTTGTGAATGTTCTTGTATGGCGAAATTCTTCAGTGTCTTTATCTTGCATACCAACCTTTTTTATTAAGAGGATCTAAAATGAAAATCAGTATTTCTGTAAATAAGTTTACAATAATAATACATAATCCGATAACAATGATGCCAGCTGAAATACTATTGTAGTCTTGTTGTGTTACCGCATTAATTAACCATCGCCCTATACCAGACCATCCTAAGGTTTTTTCTACTAGCATACATTGTGCAATAACAAGTGTGAATAACCTTGTCATTTGTGGAATTAATAGAGGCAGTGTGTTACGTAAAATATGAACCCGCAGTATTCTCCATAAAGACCAACCTCTTGTGATGGTAATTTTAATATAGCTTTGCTCAAACAAATACTCCGCACGCCCTTTAATAATTCGGATAATCTCCATTGTTGGTAAGATAGAGAGAACTAGCGTGGGAAGTACTAAGTGCTGTAACACATTTTGGATAACTTTTATTCTATAGGGAACCTCAATAAACCATACATCAATAATAGGAAAACCTGTTATAGAAGGGATATCGTAAAGGAGATTATATTGTCCTATGGCAGCAATTTCCCATCCATAAATCGCAGCAGAATATAGTAATATAGGGGCAACCCAAAAGACAGGGAGAGAAAGCCCGATAATTGAGGCTACTTGGATCGCTTTTCCTAATAAATTAGTCCGATAGATTGCACCGATTAATCCTAACGGGATACCGAATAAAATTGCAAGTAATAGTGCGGTAAAACATAACTCAAGAGTGGGAGGGAGTACAGTGAAAACTAAATTGCTCAATGCATCCCCACCATTATAACTAATTCCTAAATCACCATTTAATAGATTTTTTATATATAAAAAGTAACCAGAATAAAAATGGGGAGTGGATAATACCTGATTCAACGGATCTTGTATTAGCACGATATAACTAATGAGTGAGAGAGCGATAAGTGTAATGACTAATAAGACTAAATGTCTAAAAAAAGACAAAATCATTGTTTCTCTCCTTGTTGATAGGATAAGGTAGTGAAATTTATGCTGCCAAATGGGGCGAGTTCTAATCCTTTTACCTTAGTATTTGCGATTAACATCCGTTTAGCATTTGCGATAGGGATAATAGGCAATTCAGATAAGATAATATCTTGGGCTATGTTGTAGTATTTAGCTCGCTCACGTAAGTTTGATGTACTTAATCCTTTATTCATTGCTTGCTCAAAGGGGGCATAGCACCAATTTGATAGATTGGTGACATCATTCGAGATACCGCAACTTAGGATTGGACGCATAAAGCTATCAGGATCTAAGTTTCCAGCTAACCAGCCTGTAAGAATTAAATCATAATCTTCAGCGTTATTTTTTAATTGTTCAAGTAAATAAGTACGAGTAATAGGTAGAATACTGATATCCACACCTACTTGGGATAAATCCCATTTTATTAGTTCCGCCATTTTTAGAGGAGAGGGGTTATAAAATTGCTCTTCATTTAAAACCCACATTGTTAATTTTAAATGTTTATCTTGAAAGAATGCTTTAGCTAATTGAGGGTTATAATCATAAGTAAAATCAGGCGTATTGACGGTTGCCGC
Organism: Avibacterium paragallinarum; assembly: GCF_900450705.1. Lineage (GTDB taxonomy): Bacteria > Pseudomonadota > Gammaproteobacteria > Enterobacterales > Pasteurellaceae > Avibacterium > Avibacterium paragallinarum. The sequence goes on along the minus strand of NZ_UGHK01000002.1, from coordinate 1,228,716 downwards.
CCAAGAGATACTCGGGATAATGTTATTGGCTATACTTGCAGTATTGTGATAAATACGTTGAACGATTCTCCTACGATTAATACTTTGTGAGATAGCTTGCCGTAATTTAGGGTCTTTTATTGTAGATTTCGCAAAATTAAAAGCAAGGTAAGATAAATTTACTCCTTCTGTGAACTTGAGATAATATTTTTCATTGAATTTTTTCAAAATACCAAGTTGGCTCACATCAGGCATAGAAGTAATTTGGCATTCACCGTTTAAAAATTTTATTAATCTTCCTGTTTTATCTGTTGAGAGATCAATAATAATATTGTTAAGTGTGCCTTTTTTACGCCAATAATGTTCGTTTTTTATTAGGCGAATATATTGATTTTTGACAAAGTTTTTGACTTTATAAGGACCCGTGCCAACAGGTAAGCTGTCAAGTTGCGATAGGTTATCATCGGCATTGAGCTGTAATGCATATTCTTGAGAAAAAATAATAGCATATTGACTAGCTAAATGAGAAAGGATAGAGGCATCAGGTTGAAATAGCTTTATTTGTACTTGGTATGGTGATGTTGCGATGATAGATTCAATTTTATCGTTGAGTTTAATGCTTTCGAAATAAGGAAAATGAACTTTTCTAGCTTGCTCGTGGAAAACCTGATATTGCGGGTTTTGGTAATTTGCTGAGGATTCTAATGTGGGTAAATCTGTATTACGTTGTAAAACTCGATTGAGAGAGAATACGACATCTTCTGCGTTGAAATTACGACTTGGCGTAAACCAATCTGTGTGATGAAATTTAATTCCCTTGCGTAAATTAATTGTAATTGTTTTGCCATCTTCAGAAATACTATAGTTTTTTGCCAATACGGGTTCAACTATTGAACTATTATTTATAATTTCAAATAGTTTATTATAAATTTGTTCAGTAACGACATTCATATTTGTACCAGCATCATTTGTTTGTGGATTAAAGGATAAACCATTTGCGTGAGTACAATAAATAAGCCCATTTTGAGTAAGGCTATCTGGAATTTTTGGTGCAGCTTGAATAGCTACACTTGCTAAAAATGTAAGTATAAATGTAATGATTGAAATGATTTTTCTTATAAACATAAAACAGGGATTTGTGATACATTATGGGGAAATTTTAAAGTATATTACTAAAATATAGAAATAAAATGTTTGATTCTATCCAAAAAGAAATTGATAACCTTATAGACCGAGGTTTTGATCGATCTTTACGCTTAGCTGTAACAGGGCTGAGTCGTAGTGGGAAAACAGCGTTTATAACGAGTTTTATCAACCAACTTTTACACATTAATTCAACTGATGAGAACCATCTTCCTTTATTTGATGCTGCTCGTGATAGACGTATTTTAGCGGTTAAACGGGTAGAGCAACGTGATTTATCTATTCCTCGTTTTGAGTATGAGAATAATCTACAATGTTTAGGTGAGGAGCCACCTATATGGCCAAATTCTACGATAGGTGTACACGAAATTCGGCTTGCTATTCGTTATAAAAAGTCTGGTTTTTTACGGCATATAAAAGAAACGGGGACATTATATATAGACATTTTTGATTATCCTGGCGAATGGTTATTAGATTTACCTTTATTGGAATTGAATTTTCAGCAATGGAGTGAGCAACAGTCTCAATTGATGTATGGAATGCGTAGGGAGTTAGCACAACAATGGTTAGAAAAAATACAAAAACTAGATTTAACAAAAAAAGCAGATGAGGATGTTCTTGCTCAACTCGCAAAGTGTTATACGCAATACTTATTAGATTGTAAAAAGCAAGGGCTACATTTTATTCAACCAGGGCGTTTTGTTTTACCTGGTGAATTGGACGGCTCACCGGCAGTACAATTTTTTCCTTTGATTCATATAAATGAAGCACAATGGAAACGTTTAAGGCAAGCGGAGAGTGGCAGTTATTTTTCAATACTAGAAAAACGCTATAACTACTATTGCCAACATATTGTGAAACAATTTTATAAGCAATATTTTTCTTTATTTGATCGTCAAGTTATTCTCGCTGATTGTTTGACTTCGCTAAATTATGGTCAGCAATCCTTTTTGGATATGCAAGAGGGGTTGAAGCAATTATTTGAAAGCTTTCGTTATGGAAAGCGAACGGTACTTCATCGTCTATTTGCCCCTAAAATTGATAAATTAATGTTTCTTGCAACAAAAGCGGATCATATTACAAATGATCAATGGAGCAATTTGATAAGTTTGTTGCGTCATCTCGTGCAAGATGGGCATCATTATGTAGAATATGAAGGAATTGAAACAAGTTATGGGGCAATTGCTTCTGTTCGCTCAACACAGCAAGTGAGGGTCAATAAAAATGGTAAATTTTATAATGCAATTCAAGGGGTTAGACAAATAGATCAACAAAAAATAACAGTTTATCCAGGGGAAGTGCCAAAACGTTTACCAAATATCCAATTTTGGCAAAAACAGAAATTTGAATTTGATCAATTTTCTCCTCAACGATTAGAACAAGGCGGTGTTATTCCTCATTTTAGAATGGACACGGTATTACAATTTTTGTTAGCGGATAAATTAACGTAATAGAATATTAGAAGGTTTTTTATGAAAAAAGAAATTTTTCATACCCCCTTTCAGGAAGGGGAATCGTCGTCACTTATTCCTAAGCAAACTTTTGATCAAAGTGATCTTACAATGGAAGCAGAGCTGAAAATAGATTCAGAGATGGCCGATGAAGTATCTACGCAATTTACACAAATCGTGCAGTCAGGCCTGAGCTGGTGGAAGAAATGGTTAATTGGCTCAATGTTGTTTTTCTTAGTAGGCGTAGTTGCTCAGTCTATACAATGGTTAATCGACAGTTGGCAAAATCATCAATGGATTTATTTTTCTTTTGCTTGTGCAAGTTGCACCATTTTAGCATTAGGTGGAGTAGCGATAGCTAATGAATGCTATAAGTTAATAAAATTAAAAAGAAGGATGCGATTACAAGAACGAAGCCAGAATTTATTAACTGAAAGTGCGGTGGTTTTTTGTCAGGATTTTTCTATTCAGGATATTGAAGAGGCAAAGAAGATCTGTGATGAGCTGACTAATATTTTAGAAATTCCTCAAGATGCACAATCATTAATTTGTTGGAAGGCTCGTATTAGCGATGGGCTTTCGGCGTCAGAAATAATGTATATGTTCAGTCAAACAGTTTTAACCTCAATTGATTTGGAGGCAAAAAAATTAGTGAGTAAAAATGCTATTGAATCGGCGATTGCTGTCGCAGTCAGTCCCTTGGCAGTGGTTGATATGCTTTTTGTGGCTTGGCGGAATATCCATTTAATTAATCAATTAGCTAAGTTGTATCATATTGAGTTGGGTTATTTTAGCCGTCTGCGTTTGTTCCGAATGGTCTTAGGTAATATGGTATTTGCTGGTGCAACAGAAATGGTTAAAGAGATGGGAATAGATTGGCTTTCACAAGATATAAGTGCAAAACTTTCTGGTCGCCTTGCTCAAGGGATTGGTGTCGGTATTTTGACTGCACGTTTGGGAATTAAAGCAATGGAGTTTTGCCGTCCACTACCTTTTACAAAAGAAGAAAAACCTCATTTAAAGCATATTTATAAAGAGATCTTGTCAAATTTGAAGCAATGACTTTTTAAGTGAGGCGTTGATGATTAACATAATACGGCGTTATAAGATTTTCTTATGTCTAATAGCTCATTATTCTGATAATTCATTTTAAATAGTAATGCAATGTAAAATTTTCTTTCCATCTTGTCCAAAATATTTACAATAAAGGCGAGTTGAAAAAATAGAAAGGAGCGATAGAGATGAATACTGATTTTTTTGCAGAAATTATTGCACAAAGTTGGAAAATGAAAGAGGTTGTAAAAAAAGCAAGAAAATTCGCATTGCTTGATGCTCCACTACTTATTCAAGGTGAAACAGGAACAGGAAAAGATTTCATTGCTAAATCTTGCCATTTTTCTAGCCCTAGACGGGAGAATAAATTTATTGCGGTAAATTGTGCAGGATTACCAAGTGAAGATGCTGAAAGTGAAATGTTTGGAAGAACTAATGTACATTCTGAAACTCAAGGCTTTTTTGAATATGCTGATGGTGGAACCGTGTTGTTGGACAGTGTGGCAGAATTACCTTTAAGTTTGCAAGCAAAATTGTTGCGTTTTCTTAATGATGGCACGTTTCGTCGCGTTGGTGAGGAAAAAGAGCATTATGCTGATGTGCGTGTGATTTGCACTTCTCAGGTTCCATTAATGTACTATGTAGAAAAGGGTAAAATGCGTGAAGATCTGTTTCATCGTCTTAATGTGCTTAGCCTTACTATTCCGCCTCTGCGTGAACGTAAAGAAGATATTGTACAGTTTGTATCAATATTTGTGGCACAGATTAGTCAAGAATTAGGTATTTCTACACCGCATTTTGACTACGCATTTCTTAATTATTTAACGCATTATACTTGGCCAGGAAATGTCCGAGAATTGTACAACGCACTCTATCGTGCTTGTTCTCTAGCGGAGAATAATCAGTTATCAATTGAGGGATTGAACTTGGTTGAGCAAGAACTCCCTCTTGCCAATATTGAGCAGTTTGCTAACCAAACATTAGAGGAAATGATGAATAATTTTGAAGCGAGGGTATTGCAAAAATTTTATGAAGAATATCCGAGTACACGAAAATTAGCAACGAGATTAGGTGTTTCGCATACGGCGATCGCAAATAAGTTAAAACAATATGGGATTGGAAAATAAGGAAATTTCTTTTGAGATTTATGGTGAAGGTCTAGCTTTCTGTCTAGACCTTTATTCATCATCCGAAGTATATGAGCTATGTTAATATTGACTAGAACTCAAAGTTCATCAACACTTTAATTGCCCAAATAAAAAGGATAGCAAAAATAGCGAGGAGGGCTTTTTCCCAATGATTGAGATTAAGCCGTTTGCCTTGAGATTGGTAACGAGAGTAAAGAAAAAGTGCAATACCAGGCACATATAATGCCACGGAAATTAGCAAATAATCTAATCCAGCGGCGTATAATATCCATAAAGCGTAAAGGGTTGCCATAAATCCAGTGAACTTAATGTACCAGTGGCTAGATTGTTGGAAAGAGAGTTTCAGCAAGTAAGCTCCGATAAGCAAATAAGGCACTAGAATCATTGAGGTTGAAATAAGTAGTAAGGCATCATAGGTTTTGCCAGTAAGCAACACAAGGAATAAACAAAGCTGCACAACAAGACCGGTGAACCATAAAGAATTAATTGGCACATCGTTGCGATTAAGTTTGTTGAGAATTTGCGGAAAAGCCCCATTTTTTGCACCACGATAAGGCACTTCGGCAGAGTACATTGTCCAACTAATATATGAAGCCAATACGGAAACAATCAAACAAAACGTAATTAACACTTTTCCACTTTTTCCAATCATCAATTCGAGCAAGCCTGCCATTGATGGATTTGCCATTTGAGCAATGGCTTCTCTTGGTAAAAGCCCTAAAGAAAGCACGGTGATCGCCACATAGAGAATTAACGCAATCACAATTCCCAATACAGTGGGCAAGCCCCACATCAGTTCGGTTTTTAGCGTGAGCAGATAATACCGCTGCCCCTTCCACGCCCGTGAATACCCACAAGGTAATCAACATCGTATTTTTGACTTGATCACTTACGCTATTATTGAGTGCGGTGGCTTTGGTGTCCAAATTAAAGGTATCAGGCGAGAAAAACCAAAGGGCTAATGCAATAAATAAAATAAGCGGAAACACTTTGACAATGGTGGCGACTAAATTAACGGAAGCCGCTTCTTTTACTCCTTTAGCAATGAGAATATGCACTAACCAAACCACGCAAGACGCACCAATAAATGAGGCAATCGTATTTCCTTGCCCAAAAATCACCGCACTTTCATTATCGGTAAAAGTCCCAATTCCTTCAAATGCAACAAGCAAATAGCCCACAATGCCAATGGTGGCACATAGCCAGTAGCCCCACGCAGAAAGAAATCCCATTAAATCGCCAAAACCTTCCCGTGCATAGGTATAAATGCCCCCATCTAATTCAGGTTTAAGGCGAGAGATAAAAAAGAATGAAAGCCCGAGGAAGATAATGCCAATACCCGTGATTAACCAACCAATGAGCAAAGCTTCAGAGCCTGCCACCGCTGCCATATTTTGCGGTAAACTGAAAATGCCTGAGCCAATCATAGAACTCAGCACTAATGCAGTGAGTGAAATTAAACCAATTTTTTTATTCGACATAAATCGCTTTCCTATAAAAAGATTATCTAAAATGTTTAAATCTGCGGTTTGAAATAATGAGAGAGTGCCTGAATATGAGCTAAACCAATCCCACAGCACCCGCCAATAATCGTTGCTCCAGCTTGTTGCCATTTTTTCGCCCAAGCTAAATAGGCTTGCGGATCGAGGTCCTGACGCACTTCATCAAGCCCTTCATTGGCTGTTGCTTCTTTACCTTGTGGTGCAAAAGCATTGGCATATGCCCCTGTTTCAATATGTAATGCTCCGTGTTTTTGTAAGGTTTCACGGGTAATAGCTAAGGCTTGCTCAATCACTTCTGGCTGACAACAGTTAAATAAGATCGCACTGACACCCAATTCGATCATTTTTTCCACCGCACTTTGCACAGATTCGCCTGAACGTAAACACGCCGGTTGATTGAGATCTTCATCTTGTAAAGTGAAAGAAACCCAAAGTGGGCGATCATCAGGTAATAATGGCTTAATGGATTGAGGTTCAATAATCGCACTTTGCGTTTCGCACAACCAGAGATCCACATAAGGAGAAAGCCCGTCAATGATAGGCTGAGCTACTTCTTTTACGCGCTCAGGTTGAAATAAAGCAGGGCGGTATGAGCCAAATAATGGAGGCAATGAACCTGCAATTTTGACCGATTTTCCACTATTTTGTACCGCACTTTTAGCTAAACGCCCCGCGAGATCGGCAAGTATTTTTCCGTCCACCACAAAACGCTGTTCACCAATATGAAAAGGCACAACCGCATAACTATTTGTCGTGATTACCTCAGCACCATTTGCGATAAAATCTTCGTGTACCTGTTGTACCGCTTGCGGTGACTCATAAAGAGCAAGGGCTGACCATTCAGGCTGACGAAAAGGGGCGTTTAAACGCATTAATTCACGGCTCATTCCACCGTCAAGAATTGTCATTGTCATTTTTGCTTCCTTTAATAACATTTGGGCTAAAAAAATACCGCACTTTTGCAAAGTGCGGTGAGATTTTTCATTATTTTTTTAGACTAAATTGGCATCATTAAGAACAGTTATACATTAAAACGGAAGTGCATTACATCGCCGTCTTGCACGATATAATCTTTCCCCTCTAAACGCCATTTGCCGGCTTCTTTTGCACCATTTTCGCCTTTGTATTGAATGAAATCTTCATAAGCAATCACTTCGGCACGGATAAAGCCTTTTTCAAAATCCGTATGAATAACTGCCGCCGCTTTTGGTGCAGTTGCGCCTACGGAAACTGTCCACGCACGCACTTCTTTCACCCCAGCGGTAAAATAGGTTTGCAAATTGAGTAAGGCGTAACCCGCACGAATTACGCGGTTTAAGCCCGGTTCTTCAATGCCAAGATCTTGCAAAAATTCCACTTTTTCTTCATCGTCAAGTTCTGCGATTTCCGATTCAATCGCCGCACACACAGGCACAACCACCGCCCCTTCTTTTGCTGCGATCTCACGCACGCGGTCAAGATAAGGGTTATTTTCAAAACCGTCTTCGTTTACGTTAGCGATGTACATTGTCGGTTTGAGAGTGAGGAAGTTGTAACTTTTAATGGCGTGAAGTTCCTCTTTATCTAAGTCGATAGAGCGGATCATTCCCGCATTTTCTAACACAGGCAGAATTTTTTCCATTACGCTTAATTCAAATTTCGCCTCTTTATCACCACCTTTAGCACGTTTTTGTAAACGCTGAATGGCTCGCTCACAGCTATCTAAATCCGCAAGGGCAAGTTCGGTGTTGATAGTGTCAATGTCTTCCGCAGGATCAATTTTACCCGCAACGTGGACAATGTCGTCATTTTCAAAACAACGCACAACGTGTCCGATGGCATCAGTTTCACGGATATTCGCAAGGAATTTGTTACCTAACCCCTCGCCTTTACTCGCCCCTGCCACAAGCCCTGCAATATCCACAAATTCCATTGTGGTCGGTAATACTCGTTCAGGTTTAACGATTTCCGCTAATGCGTCCAAACGCGGATCAGGCATTGGCACAACACCGGTGTTTGGTTCAATGGTACAAAACGGATAATTCGCCGCTTCGATACCTGCTTTTGTTAATGCGTTAAAAAGGGTTGATTTACCCACATTCGGTAAACCCACGATACCACATTTGAATCCCATAATTTTTCCTTAATTTGTTTTATGCTTTAAAGCTATTGAGTCGATTTGTTGCTTTTGTAATGCCTTCTTTGATGAGAATTTCTACGCACGCGGCGGCTTCATCTAAGGCTTTATCAATCAGTTGCCAATCAGTTGGCGAAGGTTTGCCGAGTACATAGGCGGAAACCAGATTTTTATCTCCGGGGTGTCCAATGCCCACACGCAGACGGTAGAAATTTTTATTATTGCCCAGTTGAGCAATGCTATCACGCAAACCGTTATGTCCGCCGTGTCCGCCCCCTTGTTTAATTTTGGCAACACCGGGGGGAAGATCTAATTCATCGTGAATAATCAAAATTTCTTCAGGTTTTATGCGATAGAAATTGGCTAAGGCACTCACCGCTTTACCGCTTAAATTCATAAAGGTAGTAGGAACGAGAAAACGAATTTCTTCGCCAAAAATCACCGCTCTTGCCGTTTTACCGAAAAATTTACTTTCTTCTTTGAGCTGAAAATGAAACTGACGAGCAAGGCGATCAATCACCCATTCCCCTGCATTATGGCGCGTGTCGGCATATTTATCGCTGGGGTTAGCCAGCCCAACAATGAGTTTAATCTCTGACATACTTTCTTTAACTGGACAAAAATAGTGGGCCATTGTAGCGAAAAATGTTGTGAAAAACCAGCCAAAGCGGAACGATAACGTTAAAGCGAGGGTTCTAGCTGAACTCAATATAGAATCCAATTGAAGAACAAAATGAATTTATTTTTTCCTTTATTCTTTGGTTTCTCACCGCACTTTTCCGCTATAATAGCGAGCGTTTTTTATAGAAAGGTAATAGAAAGATAATATAAAGCAATGCCAAGCGTGAATCAACGAGCCTTAGTGCCTTACAGTGCCAAACAAATGTATGACTTAGTGAATAATTATGAACGCTACCCCGAGTTTGTTCCGGGGTGCGTGGAAAGTCGTACCTTAAACCGAAGTGAACGCGAACTAACCGCCGAACTGGTGATTAGCAAGGCGGGCATTTGTCAGCGTTTCACCACGCAAAATACCATGGTGGAAAATCAGCAAATTCAAATGCAACTGGTTGAAGGGCCTTTCAAATTTCTACAAGGGCAATGGCAATTTACAGAAATTGATGAACAATCTTGCCAAATTGCGTTAAAACTGGATTTTGAGTTTTCTAACCCCTTGATTGCAATGGCATTCGGGCAGATTTTCACTCATTTAACCCTCAAGATGATTGATGCCTTTAAACAACGTGCGAAGGAGGTTTACGCCCAATGACAAAATTGAAAATCGAAGTGGCTTATGCCCTGCCAGATCGCTATTTTTTGAAAACCTTGCATATGGAACAAGGCACAACGGTGCAGACTGCCATTTTGCAATCGGGCATTTTGCATCAATTTAATGACATCGATCTGCGAGAAAATAAAATCGGCATTTTCAGCCGCCCTGCTAAGCTCACTGATGTGTTAGAAAATGGCGATCGTATCGAAATTTATCGCCCCTTGCTTGCTGATCCGAAAGAAATCCGCCGTAAGCGTGCGGCTCAGCAGTTGCAAGAACAGCAAGCACAAAAACAAGCGGAAAAAGAAGCGAAAAAACTCGCCAAACAGTTAGCTCAACAAGCCGACACCGAACCAACACAAGAGGACACCACCAATGCTTAAACTTTGCCTACCCGACAACATCAGCCCTGCTCAATTTTTGACAGAATATTGGCAAAAGAAACCCTTGTTAATTCGCAATGGATTGCCGCAAATTGTCGGGCAGTTTGAGCCTGAAGATATTCTTGAACTTGCTCAAGGGGAAGAGGTTACCGCACGCTTAATTAAGCAGCACAGCGATGATCATTGGGAACTAAAAGTAAGCCCGCTAGCAGAACAAGACTTCGCTCAGCTCCCCGCACAATGGACAGTATTAGTACAAAATATGGAACAATGGTCGCCAGAATTAGGGCAACTTTGGAATGCTTTTGGCTTTATTCCCCAATGGCAACGGGACGATATTATGGTGTCTTATGCCCCGCAAGGGGGATCGGTGGGTCGCCATTATGATGAATATGACGTGTTCCTCGTGCAAGGCTACGGACATCGCCGTTGGCAACTTGGCAAATGGTGCGATCCTAGCACAGAATTTAAACCTAACCAGCCAATTCGGATTTTTGATGATATGGGCGAGCTGGTGCTTGATGAAGTGCTTGCCCCTGGCGATGTGCTTTATGTGCCGTCCCGCTTATCTCATTACGGTGTGGCACAAGATGATTGTTTAACTTTTTCTTTCGGCTTGCGTTATCCGAATATTGCGGATATTTTTGAAAATCTCGGCAAAGCCTTCAATCAACCTAATTTAGAATTAGATTTAAACGAATTTTTCATTCCTTTACGCCTCAATCCTGAATTGCAAAAAACAGGCTTGTTGGCACAACAAAATATCGACACGATAAAACAGCAATTTATTCACCGCCTCGCACAAAGCCCGCAATTTGACGCACTTTTCAAGCAAGCCTTAGCCACCACCGTCAGCACCCGCCGCTATGAATTATTACCAACGGAGGGCGAATATGATCCCGATGAAGTGCGGTCGCTTTTGGAAGAGAATTGTCAGCTTTCGCAAGATAATAATTGCAAATTGCTCTACACGGAAAACCCGCTTCGCCTTTATGCCAACGGCGAATGGCTTGATGAACTCAACCCACTGGAAGCCCAGTTATTAAAACGCTTAGCTGATGGTGAATGTCTTGGTTTGCAGGAATTAAACGCCCTGTTAGAGGACGTACAAGATAAAGACAGCGTAATGGCATTGTTGCTCGACAGCCTATGCAACTGGCTTGATGATGGCTGGATATTATTGGATTAACGATGGAAAATAGTGCGATTTATTCTGTTTCACAACTTAACCAACAGGCACGCCGCTTGTTGGAGGGACAACTTGGCTCGGTGTGGCTCACGGGGGAGATTTCCAATTTCACCCAGCCCGTATCGGGGCATTGGTATCTCACCTTAAAAGACGAAAATGCCCAAGTACGTTGTGCAATGTTCCGAATGAAAAATTTGCGTGTCGCCTTTCGTCCACAAAATGGAATGCAAGTGCTGGTGCGGGCAAGCGTCAGCCTTTATGAACCGCGAGGGGATTATCAGCTCATTATCGAAACAATGCACCCTGCAGGTGAAGGCTTGTTGCAACAGCAATTTGAAGCCTTAAAAATGAAACTCGCTGCTGAGGGATTATTTGCACAAAACTTAAAGAAAAACCTACCGCACTTTTGTCGTAAGGTGGGAGTGATCACCTCGCCAACAGGGGCAGCATTGCAGGATATTTTGCACATTTTGCAACGTCGTGATCCTAGCCTGAATGTCATCATTTACCCAACCGCCGTGCAAGGGCAAGAGGCAACCGCCGAAATTGTACAGATGATCGAACTTGCCAATTGCCGGCAAGAAGTGGACGTGTTAATTGTCGGGCGGGGTGGCGGTTCGTTGGAAGATTTATGGTGCTTCAACGAAGAAGCCGTTGCCCGTGCGATTTTCCACTCCGCCATTCCCGTTATTAGTGCGGTTGGACACGAAACAGATGTAACCATTGCAGATTTTGTCGCTGATGTACGAGCGCCGACCCCTTCCGCCGCCGCAGAGTTGGTAAGCCGTGATCAGCAAGAACTAATACGACAGCTCAATGAGAAATGCCAGCGTTTAGAAATGGCACTAGATCGGCTATTTAATGAAAAAAGCCAATGGCTAAACCAACTTCAGCTCCGCCTGCAGAACCGCCACCCGCAGATTCAGTTGAATCAACAAAAATCGCACTTAGCTCAGTTAAATTATCGCCTACAATTCGCCATACAACGCAATGTTGATCGAAAAGCACAAGGGTTTGCAACGCAACGCCAGCATTTAGCTACCGCGATCACACAGTTTATCGCTAATAAAAAACAGCCTTTGCACCAACTGGAGCGACAATTACATAGCCGCCACCCGCAAAAACAGCTCAATCAACAAAAAGCCCAAATTCAACAACAGCGTTATGATTTACAGCTCGCAATGCAACGTTATCTCACAAAAACGCAGCAAAATCTCACCGCACTTTGCGAACGGCTCAACAACAACCCACTGCCTTACCAAATGCAAAAACACAGCCAACACCTGCAACAATTACAAGTGCGGTTGGATTTTGCCATAGAAAAAAAACTCAGCCAAAAACAAAACCACTTCGCCCAACTCTGCCAACGCTTAGACGGATTAAGCCCACTGAAAATTCTTTCAAGGGGATATTCGATTTCTGAAAATGAGAAAGGCATTGCAATTACGCAATGTCATCAAGTGAAAGTGGGGGAAATCCTTAAAACGAGATTGGCAAATGGTATGCTAATTAGCCGAGTTGAACATATCAAAGAGGAAATGAAAGCTTAAATTAATATATGGTTGTGGGATTTCAAAATAGTATTATGTTATCTCGCATTCAATTATTATTGATACTGCCTTTTGTTCATTACTTAATTTTACGTTGAACTTAAACTTTCGTAGTAATGGAGAATAAAAAAATTAAAAAAATTTCATTTTTGACTTGCAATCATTTTTTTTTACAATGGGGAGGATTTGGCCGGTTAATAGTGGCAAATCAAATGAAAACTTTGTTCATTTGTGGCTAAGGGAGCTTAGCCACTTTTTTATAACTATAGAAATCCTTTCTGTCTTAGGTTAATTTCTTAGGTTAATTTCGTATTGAATGTTTCATAATCCGATCTTTCGCCACTTTCCATTCACGATCTTTGATGTCATCGCGTTTGTCGTGTTGTTTTTTCCCTTTGGCAAGTCCGATTTTGATTTTTGCCCAAGGACCTTTCCAATAAAGAGAAAGGGCAACGAGGGTGTAGCCATCGCGGTTTGATTTGCCAAATAATGAAGCCAGTTCTTTTTGTTTGAGTAAGAGTTTTCGGGTGCGAGTTGGGTCGCAGACAATATGAGTAGAGGCAACATTTAACGGCTGAATGTTTGCTCCGAACAAATAGGCTTCCCCATTTTGGAAAATCACATAGCTGTCGCTGATATTGGCTTTGCCCGCTCGCATTGATTGCACTTCCCAGCCTTGCAAGGAAAGCCCCGCTTCGATCTCGTCTTCAATAAAATATTCAAATCTTGCCCGTTTATTTAATGCAATGGTATTGGAGGCGGGCTTGAGTTTTTTCTTTGTCATTGTGTTGTTGCTCAATCTAGTCAAATGATTATGCATTCTAACCAATCTCACAAAAAATCGCAAAAGCCCTTGCGTTGCTTGGCAATCTTTATAACAATGACAGCACATTTTTCTATTGAGTTCTCATTAATGAAATACAAAAATTTACGCGATTTTTTGCAGTTGTTAGAAGAACAAGGCGAGCTAAAACGCATTTCGCAACAAATCGATCCTTATTTAGAAATGACCGAAATTTCTGACCGCACTTTGCGAGCAGGTGGTCCTGCGTTACTATTTGAAAATCCGAAAGGTTTTGATATGCCCGTGTTATGCAATTTGTTTGGCACAGCAAAGCGGGTGGCATTAGGAATGGGGCAGGCTGATGTGTCGGCATTGCGGGAGGTTGGCAAGCTGCTCGCTTTTCTCAAAGAACCTGAGCCACCAAAAGGTTTCAAAGATTTATGGGCAACCTTGCCACAGTATAAACAAGTGCTAAATATGCCCGCTAAGGTGCTGAGTAAAGCACCTTGCCAAGAGGTGGTGTTGCGTGGTGATGAGGTGGATTTATACCGTCTGCCCATTATGCAATGCTGGAAAGAGGACATCGCACCGCTCATCACTTGGGGGCTGACGATTACCAAAGGGCCGAATAAAAAACGGCAAAATTTAGGCATTTATCGCCAGCAATTAATCGGCAAAAATAAATTGATTATGCGTTGGCTTTCTCATCGTGGCGGTGCGTTGGATTTCCAAGAATGGAAAGCACAAAATCCCGACAAGCCTTTCCCTGTTTCTGTGGCATTGGGGGCAGATCCTGCCACCATTCTTGCAGCAGTTACGCCCGTGCCAGATAGCCTTTCTGAATATGCCTTTGCGGGGCTGTTACGCGGCAATAAAACCGAAGTGGTGAAATCGGTGAGTAATGATCTTGATGTGCCAGCCAGTGCAGAAATTGTGTTGGAGGGCTATATTGACCCGAATGAAACCGCATTAGAAGGGCCTTATGGCGATCATACGGGGTATTATAACGAACAAGAATACTTCCCCGTTTTTACTGTAACGCATATCACAATGCGGAAAGAGCCGATTTATCATTCCACTTACACAGGACGACCACCTGATGAACCCGCGATTTTGGGCGAGGCGTTAAATGAAGTATTTATCCCTATTTTGCAAAAGCAATTTCCTGAAATTGTGGATTTTTATTTGCCTCCAGAGGGCTGTTCTTACCGCCTAGCGGTGGTTACGATGAAAAAACAATATGCGGGACACGCCAAGCGAGTGATGATGGGGGTGTGGTCATTCTTACGTCAATTTATGTACACCAAATTTGTGATTGTGTGCGATGATGATATTAACGCTCGCGATTGGAAAGATGTGATTTGGGCGATTACCACACGGAGCGATCCCGCTCGAGATTGCACCATCGTGGAAAATACGCCAATTGATTATCTGGATTTTGCTTCCCCCATTGCAGGGCTTGGCTCAAAAATGGGGATTGACGCGACAAACAAATGGCAAGGCGAAACAAGCCGAGAATGGGGCATTCCCATCAAAAAAGATCCTGATGTCGTGAAGCGTGTTGATGAGATTTGGGACAGTTTGGGGATTTTGGATAATTAAAAAAAAGTGCGGAATATAAGATAATAGCAAAAATATACCGCACTTTATTTTTTATATTTTTAATACTCGTTTTACTTCTTTCGCTTTTATTAAGAATTTTTTTCTCTCTTCGTTAGACATTTGACTGCTGGTTCCTGGTAATTTCACCGTGAGTGGATTTACAGGTCTGCCATTAATATGAAATTCATAATGCAAATGTGGGCCTGTTGAACGCCCAGTGTTCCCTGATAATGCAATACGTTGTCCACGTTTTACGGATTGCCCATTTTTGACTAACGGCTTACTTAAATGCATATAAATTGTTTGGTATTCTCGTCCATGACGAAGCATAATGTAGTTACCTGCCCCATTGGCTTGATAAGCAACTTTTTCGACAATTCCATCAGCAGGGGCAATAATCGGTGTACCAATAGCCATTGAGAAATCTACCCCTTTGTGTGGGCTAATTTTTCCTGTGACGGGATGCCGTCTATTTGGGTTAAAGGGAGAAGAAACTCGAGCTTGCCGCTGCATAGGGTATCTTGCGAATCCTTTTCCTAATGTTTCTCCCTTTTGGTTATAATATCGCCCATTATTTGATTGAATGGCGTAATAACTTTGACCATTAGTCTTTATGTGAATAGCTTCAACATTGCCTTGTCCCGTTAATTTGTTATCCAAATACTCTCGAGAAATGAGTAGGGCAAATTTATCTCCTGCTTTAAGTTTTTTCATACTAATTTGCCATTGAAGAGCCGTACTTAACTGATTTATCTGTTTTGAGTTTATTTCTTGGGCTTTTAGGCTTGCGGAAAAAGAACCTTTTATTTCGCCTTTTAAAATTTCCTTTTTCCAAATACTTTGTTTTTTTATAACTTGGCGTTTAAATTTATCATCATTTGTTCGCTCATAAATACGTTCTTCTTTCTGCGAAACTAGCCAGTTTAGGTATTCTAATTCTCCTTCTTTATTTATAGACCAGTAAAATTGTTGCCCAGCTTTTAATTTATTTAACTCTGGATCAAGTGAAATAAGAGTTTGACTGACATTATCTTCTAACCCAGCTTGCCCTAGAATATCCTGGAGTTTTTCACCTTGAACAACGGTATGGGAATATTGTTCTTTTATTCGTATAGCTTGATCAGCGACATTAAGTAAATCATATACTGCATTTCTAGCATTTTCAGGCAATGAAGATAGAGCGGTCTCATCTTCTTGATTTTGTAGCTCATCATATGAGGTTGCATCGTCAAGTTTGAAGCCCGAATGTATTTTTGAGCCCTCTGATACATTATCGTTTTCAGGTGTTAGATATTTATATTGCATTTCATCAGAGGAAAGTGTGAATGTATTTGGCTCAACATTATCTTTTACACTAAAAACGATACCTATTAGAATAGATAATATTGCTAGAACGAAGGCGATAGCTTTTATTTGTGATTTTCTTTTTCGTCTATCTCTAGCTAATTTTATATGCTGCACTACCTATAATCCTTTTATCATTTATTCTATGTTTTTATGACCCCAAAAGAGCCTAAAAATTCATTGATTAATTTTAGTTAAATTGTATTTAGAATAACGCATAAATTCTGCATTTAACTTGTTAAGTATGGCAAAATGAGCTATTTTAAGCCAATTTTTCATAATGTATAGAGATAAAATGCAAATTCATAGAATTAAGCCTCTTTTAATTGAGCTAAAAAATATCAACGTTCAATTTGAACAAAGAAATATTTTACAAAATATCAATTTATCTCTTTATCCCGATTCTGTGATCACCATTGTTGGTCCGAATGGCGGCGGGAAATCCACTTTACTCAAAGTTTTACTTAAATTGATTAAGCCAAGTTCGGGCGAAGTGATTTATCACAATAATGTGCGTATTGGCTATGTGCCGCAAAAAATTCACCTTGACCATAGCCTGCCTTTAACCGTAGAAAAATTTCTTGCACTAAAAAAAGGCGTAAGCAAATCTGAAATTGAAGCTGCGTTAGCTCTCCTTTCTATTTCCCATTTAAAGCAAAATGCAATGCAAAAGCTATCAGGAGGCGAAATGCAACGGGTGTTGTTAGCCAGAGCAATTTTGAATAAACCGAATTTGTTGGTGCTTGATGAACCTACTCAAGGGGTGGATATTGCTGGGCAGGCAGAGCTTTATCAGCTCATTCATCAAACACGAAAACAGCTGAATTGTGCGATTTTGATGGTATCGCACGATCTGCATATCGTGATGGCAGACACCAATGAAGTGCTGTGTATTAACCAACATATTTGTTGTGCTGGTACGCCTGAAATCGTGTCAAATGATCCGACGTTTAGACATTATTTTGGCAACCAGTTGTCGCACAATATCGCCCTTTATACCCATCATCATAATCATAAACACAATATTCACGGTGATGTGTGCTGCGGAAAGGAAATCACCCCAACGCAATGCGAACATCACCGCCATTAAAGAGAGGAAACAATGTTTGAGATTTTATTTCCCGCGTGGTTGAGTGGCATTTTGTTATCTTTTATTACCGCACCTTTAGGTGCATTTGTAGTATGGAGAAGAATGGCATATTTTGGCGATACGCTTTCCCATTCTGCTTTGCTAGGTGTGGCAATCGGGATATTTTTACAAGTTGATCCTTACCTAACCATTTTAATTCTCACTCTTTTGCTCGCCTTAGGAATGGTTTGGCTAGAAAGCAACACGCAATTTTCCGTGGATACCCTGCTTGGCATTATTGCACACAGTTGCCTCTCTTTAGGCGTAGTAACCGTGGGGTTACTGCAAAATGTTCGGGTGGATTTAATGAATTATTTATTTGGCGATCTACTGGCGATTAGCTATGAGGATCTTTATCTTATCGCCATTGGCGTTCTCGTGGTGGTGGGCTGCTTGTGGTATTACTGGAAACCGCTACTTTCCACCACCGTTAGCCTAGAGCTTGCACAAGTAGAAGGTATTAACATTCGTAAAATGCGTTTTGTATTAATGATTTTAACCGCCTTAACCATTGCCTTAAGTATGAAGTTTGTTGGTGCGTTAATCATCACTTCTTTGCTGATTATCCCCGCCGCCACTGCACGGCGTTTTGCCCGCACCCCAGAAGCGATGGTAGCGATTGGCGTCATCACCAGCATTCTTGCCGTATCATTTGGCTTAATGCTCTCCGCTTTCTACAACACCGCAGCAGGCCCTTCTGTGGTAATTAGTGCGACTTTTTTATTTCTGTTTTCTTTATTTAAAAGAGAAAAATCGTAAACAATGCACCGTACTTTATTATTTTGGAACTAAGCATAAAAATAAAGTGCGGTGTAAGTTTCTCTATTTTTTTTATTTAACAAACTTTATTTTACAAGAGTACAAAATTTCAACATAAGAAAATTTTTTCATTACTGCCCTTGAAATTTCTCTTTCGACCAACATTTTACTTCCATCAGTGAGTTGGGCTGCAAAATGTGAAAATTTTCTACCACACTTTGAATTTTATTCGCGTGTGAAAAAATGCAAAAAATTTGCAAAATTGCACTTGAAATTATGAAAGCCAGCCCAATTTAATCAAGCGTAAACAAATTAACCGAATTTTATTAGGAGAAAACATATTATGGGAAAAATTATTGGTATTGACTTAGGTACAACAAACTCTTGTGTGGCTGTAATGGACGGCGACAAACCGCGTGTTATTGAAAATGCGGAAGGGGATCGTACAACTCCGTCAATTATTGCTTATACAAATGATGGCGAAACCTTAGTAGGTCAGCCTGCGAAACGTCAAGCAGTAACAAATCCAAAAAATACTTTATTTGCAATCAAACGTTTAATCGGTCGTCGTTTTGAAGATCAAGAAGTACAACGTGATGTGAACATTATGCCATTTAGCATTGTGAAAGCAGACAACGGCGATGCGTGGGTTGAAGTGAAAGATGAAAAAATGGCACCACCGCAAATTTCTGCTGAAGTGTTGAAAAAAATGAAGAAAACAGCAGAAGATTTCTTAGGTGAGCCAGTCACTGAAGCTGTAATTACCGTACCTGCTTACTTCAACGATGCACAACGTCAAGCAACCAAAGATGCAGGCCGTATTGCAGGTTTAGATGTTAAACGTATTATTAACGAACCAACAGCAGCAGCACTTGCTTATGGTTTAGACAAAGGTAAAGGCAACCACACTATTGCGGTATATGACTTAGGTGGTGGTACATTTGACTTATCTATCATCGAAATTGATGAAGTAGATGGCGAAAAAACCTTTGAAGTATTAGCAACCAATGGTGATACTCACTTAGGTGGTGAAGACTTCGATAACCGTGTAATTAACTACTTAGTTGATGAGTTCAAAAAAGAGCAAGGTGTTGATTTACGCAACGATCCACTTGCAATGCAACGTTTGAAAGAAGCGGCAGAGAAAGCGAAAATCGAACTTTCTTCAGCACAACAAACTGATGTGAACTTACCTTACATCACTGCAGATGCAACAGGGCCAAAACACTTAAACATTAAATTAACTCGTGCGAAATTAGAAGCCTTAGTAGAAGATTTAGTAGCACGCTCATTAGAGCCTGTAAAAGTGGCATTGAAAGATGCAGGTTTAAGCGTATCAGACATTGATGACGTGATCTTAGTAGGTGGTCAAACTCGTATGCCATTAGTACAACAAAAAGTGGCTGAGTTCTTTGGCAAAGAGCCTCGTAAAGATGTGAACCCTGATGAAGCTGTTGCAATCGGTGCGGCAATTCAAGGTGGTGTATTAGCAGGTGATGTGAAAGACGTATTGTTATTAGACGTAACCCCGCTTTCATTAGGTATCGAAACAATGGGTGGCGTGATGACTACCTTAATTGAGAAAAACACAACGATTCCAACGAAGAAATCACAAGTGTTCTCAACCGCTGAAGATAACCAAAGTGCAGTAACCATTCACGTGTTACAAGGTGAGCGTAAACAAGCGTCTGCCAACAAATCGCTAGGTCAATTTAACCTAGAAGGTATTAACCCTGCACCACGCGGTATGCCACAAATTGAAGTAACTTTTGATATTGACGCGGACGGTATTATCCACGTTTCAGCGAAAGATAAAGGTACAGGTAAAGAACAACAAATTACCATTAAAGCGTCATCTGGTTTAAGCGAAGATGAAATCCAACAAATGGTGCGTGATGCAGAAGCCAATGCAGAAGCTGACCGTAAATTTGAAGAATTAGTTCAAGCGCGTAACCAAGCTGATCACCTTGTTCACAGCACACGCAAACAGTTAAGCGAAGTGGGTGATAAATTATCTGCAGAAGACAAAGCACCGATTGAAGCAGCGGTAAGCGAACTTGAAACCGCAGCAAAAGGTGAAGATAAAGCAGAAATTGAAGCGAAAATCCAAGCCTTAGTGCAGGCTTCGCAAAAACTAATGCAAGCGGCACAGCAACAAGGTCAAGCCGATGCACAACCACAACAAAACGGCAACGATGATGTGGTAGATGCTGAGTTTGAAGAAGTGAAAGATAATAAATAATTGATTTTCAATTATAAAATTAAAGGGCATAGCAATATGCCCTTTTAGCGTATAAAAAGGATAACAATGGCAAAACGAGATTATTATGAAGTGCTTGGCGTTGAACGTGGGGCTGACGAGAAAGCGATTAAAAAAGCCTACAAACGCCTTGCAATGAAGTTGCACCCTGACCGCAATCAAGGGGACAAAGACGCGGCGGAGAAATTCAAAGAAGTGCAAGAAGCCTATGAAATTCTAGGTGATAAAGAAAAACGTGCTGCATATGATCAATATGGACACCAAGCCTTTGAACAAGGCGGATTTGGTGGCGGAGCAGGGGGCTTCGGCGGCTTTAGTGGTGCGGATTTCGGTGATATTTTTGGTGATATGTTCGGTGACATTTTCGGCGGCGGGCGTTCGCGTCAGCGGGTAGTGCGTGGCGAAGATTTACGTTACGATATTGAAATCACCCTTGAAGAAGCAGTAAAAGGCACGAAAAAAGAGATTCGTATTAATACCTTAGCGGAATGTGATCATTGCCACGGTACAGGAGCTGAAAAAGATTCCAAAGTGGAAACCTGTCCAACGTGCCACGGTGCGGGTCGAGTGCGTCGTCAGCAAGGCTTTTTTGTTACTGAACAAGTGTGTCCAACTTGCCACGGCACAGGGAAGAAAATTGAAAAACCTTGTAAAAAATGCCACGGCGAAGGGCGTGTACAAAAACAAAAAAATCTTTCCGTCAATATTCCAGCAGGCGTGGATACGGGAAACCAGCTACGTTTAGCGGGAGAGGGAGCAGCAGGGGAGTTCGGTGCACCAGCAGGCGATTTATATGTGGTGATTCACGTTAAAGATCATCATATTTTTGAGCGTGATGGCAATAATCTATATTGCGAAGTACCGATTAGCTTCACAATGGCCGCCCTTGGCGGAGAAATTGAAGTGCCGACATTAGATGGTCGCTTGAAAGTTAAAATCCCAGCGGAAACCCAAACGGGCAAATTGTTGCGTTTACGCGGTAAAGGTGTTTCTTCACCACGCAGCGGCTATGCCGGTGATTTAATCTGTAAAGTGGTGGTGGAAACGCCTGTGAAGCTCAACGAAGAACAAAAAGAGCTATTAAGAAAATTGGAAGAAAGTTTAGAGGGTGGCAAAAAACACCGTCCGAAATCTTCTAGCTTCCTTGATGGTGTGAAGAAATTCTTTGATAATTTAGGAAAATAATTTTTAAATTAACAAAGGTGGCAATTAATTAAACACGTTTTTGATTATTGTCTTATTTAGATTGAGAACGATCGCACTTTATAAAAGTGCGGTCGTTTTTTTTTTGCATTTTTTGTGATAGTTATCACAGTTTTATTTTGTGCTTTAGTGTATGTTTTACCTATCTTGAATAACTAATAGGGAGTATATATGACAGAGCGTAGAGATTTTAAATCATTGGTTATTGGAACTATATCACTGGTTTGTGCCATTATCTTTTTTGGTGGATTTGCAAAAGAGATGCTAGGAGGGATCTTTGATTTTGGTAAGCTTACCGGACATTTTCCCGAATGGCTAAAAACTTCTGGTGGTGTGGGGCAAAAGGAGGGTTTCTTTTTGCATTGACATTAATTCCAAGTGTAATGCTTGCGTTAGGTTTTGTTGCTATTTTTGAACACTTTGGTGCTTTATTCGCAGCATCTAAATGGTTAAGCCCTATATTAAAACCTTTAATTGGTATTCCTGGAAATTGTTCAATTTCTCTTATTGCGAGTACACAAAGTACTGATGCCGGTAGCTCTACAACAAAATCTTTGTATGATGAGGGTAAGATTACTTATAGAGAGCTGCTGATTTTTGCAGCCTTTCAATTTAGCGCTGGAGCGATGCTTACTAATTTCCTTGCCTCTTTTGCTCCGCTCTTACTGTTGACAGACAAAAACGGAATGACAGCCCCTATTTCTGTTGCGATGTGTCTTGGCATTATTTTTCTCTTTAAATTATTTGGTGCGAATTTAATGCGTTTATATGTGAAAAAGTTTGTGAAAGAAGATGAAGGAGAAAAGTATGAGTAATAAGTTGATTACCGATATTTTTATTGATGGTGCAAGAAAAGGTTGGAATATTGCTATTCATAGCACAATCCCAAATGTATTAATGGCATTTGTGATTATTTATATTCTAAATGCTTCTGGATTATTAAAATTGTTAGGTGAATATGTTGGATTTATTATGGCTCCACTTGGCTTGCCAGGGGAATCTATCGCTGTGTTTCTTGCCGCATTTTTAAGCTGGGGCGGTGCTGCTGGCGTTTTAGTTGCACTTGTCCAAGCTGGTTCATTGGGGGCAGCAGATATAGCTATTTTGTTACCTGGAATGGCTTTGGTGGGATCGACAGTTCAATATATGGGACGTGTTTTAGGCGTGTTGGGTGTACCTGGAAAACATTATTTAGTGTTATTTGGTATTTGTATGATCAATGCTTATTTAGCGATGCTTGTGATGAGATTTATCATTTAAGGAAGATATTTATGAATGAACAACATTTATCTCAATTCATTTCTGAATTACGGGAACTCACAGATATTGAAAGTCCAACTTCTTCTATTGAAGGGGTTGAACAAGTTGCGAATTGGTTTATCAAAAAAGCTAAAAAGCTGGGGTTACAATACCAAAAAATTCCAATGAACACAGATAAAGTGGCTGATTGCCTTTTAATTAGTAATAATTTACAAGCAGAGAAGTTTGATATTTTATTTATTGCTCATATGGACACCGTGTTTCCTATTGGTACAGGGCAAGTCGTACCTTTTACTGTAGAGGGAAATCGACTTAATGCATTGGGGGTTATTGATGATAAATCTGGAGGGTTACTTGCTTTTTCCATTGCTCAAGCAATGGATTTAAAACAATACAATATAGCGATTTACCTTAATTCTCATGAGGAAATTGGTTCAATGTATGCAAAAGAAAGCATACGCGAGTATGCTCGTAGAGCAAAATATTGTTTTGTGATGGAACCCGCACGTGCAGATGGTTCAATGGTAGCGACTCGCAAAGGATTAATAACCTATGATATAGAGTTTTTCGGTATAGCAGCGCATGCTGGGAATTGTCCAGAAAAAGGGCGTTCCGCTTTGGTTGAGGCAGCAAACTTTATTGTCGAATTTTCAAAATATAATGATTTTCAGCGTCAACATACGTTTAACTGCGTTATTAAAAATGGCGGAACTGCACATAATGTAATTGCTGATTATGCTTCATTAACTATTGAAATGCGTTACAAATATCCGGAATCTATAGAATTTTTTGAAGATAAATTAACTCAATTACTTACTTCTCCTTTTGTTGAGGGAGTTACGACGAAAAAAACATTGATCAATAGTGAAGCACCTATGATTGATGAAGTAAATTTACCAAAGATTAAAGCAATATTTGCTCAGGCTGCACAAGAATTGGATTACCCTTTAAATGGGTTAATGCGGGAGGATTAAGTGACGGAAATATCGCCTCGTCAGCTGGCTGTCCTACGATTGATGGTTTAGGACCAATAGGAGGAAATATGCACGAAAAAACGGAATATATGCTGATAGATTCCATTGTTCCTAAATATCATTTAGTACTTAATGCCATTAATAAATTATTGGCTTAGTGTAAGGTTATCGGTGTTCCTTGAAAAACACCTAGTATGTAAAATAACCTATTGCATAAAGTATATAAATGCTATAAAATTCGCCCGTTTTTGCTTTAGATAAAGCAAGTGAAATTTCGTTCTTCTGCGTTGCAGAAAATTGTTTTAATCATATAGAGGAATAAGATTATTAAAACCGTAAAAAAAGTACCAACAACAAATCGCCCAAATCGCATTAACGAAGAAATTCGGGCGAAGGAAGTTCGCTTGATTGACCAAGATGGTGAGCAAGCAGGAATTGTCAGTCTGCAAGAGGCTTTAAATAAAGCGGAAGAAGTAAATCTCGATCTCGTGGAAATCAGCCCAAATGCTGAGCCACCTGTTTGCCGTATTATGAACTATGGCAAATTCCTGTATGAAAAAGGTAAAGCAGCAAAAGAGCAGAAGAAAAAGCAGAAAGTCGTACAAGTGAAGGAAATTAAATTCCGTCCAGGTACAGATGAAGGCGATTATCAGGTAAAACTACGCAGCCTGATTCGCTTCTTAGAAGATGGGGATAAAGCTAAAGTTACCGTTCGTTTCCGCGGGCGGGAAATGGCTCACCAAGACATTGGTTTAGACGTATTAGAGCGTGTAAAAAATGACCTTTCTGAAATTGCTGTTGTTGAATCAGCACCGGGAAAATTAGAAGGTCGCCAAGCTGTTATGGTGCTTGCCCCGAAAAAGAAATAATTAGGCACATCAAGTAAGAAAAGTGCGGTAATTTTTTACCGCACTTTTGTTCGCCTAATTATACTGATAGCGTCTTTCTTTTTGGAAAGATGAAATTAATCATAAACAATGCGGAGTTATTTAAACAATGCCTAAAATTAAAACAGTACGTGGTGCTGCGAAGCGTTTCAAAAAAACAGCTTCTGGCGGTTTTAAACGTAAACAATCTCACTTACGTCATATTTTGACTAAGAAAACCACTAAACGTAAACGTCATCTACGTCATAAATCAATGGTTGCGAAAGCAGACCAAGTTTTAGTTGTAGCCTGCTTGCCATACGCATAAGCGTAAACAAGTAAAGCGTACGTCAAGTGAATTTTAGTTAATAATATTGTATAGGAGATTAAATAATGGCTCGTGTAAAACGTGGTGTTATTGCAAGAGCTCGCCATAAGAAAATTCTTAAGGCAGCTAAAGGTTATTATGGTGCGCGTTCACGCGTTTATCGCGTTGCGTTCCAAGCTGTAATTAAAGCAGGTCAATATGCTTATCGCGACCGTCGTCAGCGTAAACGTCAATTCCGTCAATTATGGATTGCACGTATCAACGCTGCGGCTCGTCAAAATGGCTTATCTTACAGCAAATTCATCAACGGCTTGAAAAAAGCCTCTGTTGAGATCGATCGTAAGATCCTTGCTGACATTGCAGTATTCGACAAAGTAGCTTTCGCAGCTCTAGTTGAAAAAGCAAAATCAGCACTTTAATTTTTAAAGTGATATGAAAGGACGCTCTATAGCGTCCTTTTTCTTATAAACCGATTTTACCCAAATACGCATAAGAATAATTTATCAAGGTTTTTTATTCGCTTAAAGAGCGGTGAAAAAATGATGAATTTTCCCACCGCTCTTTGCCCTGTAGCCCAATGACGAAATGACGTTTAGCAACATCAATACCACAATAAGTTTGTTCATTCATCATTAACCTGCCTTGCATTCGGGTTTAAGTCTGGCAACTGTTCGGTTTTTTGGTGAAATGTTATCTGCTCTCATTGCTACAACTCGGTTTGTTGCCTGGGGCGTATGCGAGATGCAGATAACGGGGTTTTGTTGCTATTTTATATTAATTTTAATATACAAGGGGCAGACCTATGTGTCTGCCCGAAACAATATTTTCTAAAAAACGGATGAGAAAATGAACACGGGCGAACTACATAGGTTCGCCCCTACGAGGAAATAATGGTAAATCTCACCTACCCCCTCTCTACAAAAGAGAATAACTTTTCACTGGGAATAAATAGATCTCGGTAAAAATTAATAAAATAAAAGGGGCTGTCCTAGATAACAACTAAAAAATCTATTTAGGTTAGAATGAACCAATGAGAAAAAGTCGTCTAAGTCAGCACAAACAAAATAAACTCATTGAGCTATTTGTTGCAGGTGTTACTGCAAGGACAGCAGCAGAGTTAGTCAATGTAAACAAAACGACTGCTGCATATTACTTTCATCGTTTACGCCAACTCATCTATCAAAACAGCCTTCACTTAGAGATGTTTGAAGGTGAAATTGAAGCCGATGAAAGTTATTTTGGCGGTGCTCGCAAAGGCAAACGTGGTCGTGGTGCGGCAGGGAAAATTGCGGTATTCGGGCTTCTCAAGCGCAATGGCAAGGTTTATACCGTTGCGGTTCCAAATACGCAATCTGCCACCTTGTTACCCATTATTCGGGAGCAGGTAAAGCCTGATAGTATTGTTTACACCGATAATTATCGTAGTTATGACGTGCTTGATGTGAGTGAATTTAGTCATTTTCGTATCAATCACAGCACACATTTTGCTGAAAATCATAACCACATTAACGGAATTGAGAATTTTTGGAGCCAAGCAAAACGCCATTTACGAAAATTTAATGGTATCCCAAAAGCGCATTTTGAGCTTTATTTAAAGGAATGTGAATGGCGTTTTAATTACAGCAACATAAAAAGTCAAATTTCTATTTTAAAACAATTGGTTAAAGGGAGTTTAGTCTAGTTATCTAGAACAGCCCCAAATAAAAAAAGAGCGATGGAATTTTAGCTATTTAAAAAGATCTCGTAGGGACGGACCTATGTGTCTGCCCGAAACAATATTTTCTAAAAAACTGATGGGAAAATGAACACGGGCGAACACATAGGTTCGCCCCTACGAGGAAATAATGGTAAATCTCACCTACCCCCTCTCTACAAAAGAGAGTAACTTTTCACTGGGAATAAATAGATCTCGGTAAAAATTAGTAAAATAAAAAAAGAGCGGAGGAATTTTAGCTATTTAAAAAGATCTTGTAGGGACGTACCTATGTGTCCGTCCGCATAAAATTAAAAACAAAGTGCGGTGCAAAGTTGATCTGCCCCCAAAAAGTTAGACTATATTCTAATTTCATTCAAGGACTGAGTTCTGTATTCCACTGGGCTTAGTCCTTTGAGCTTCACTTGAATACGCTCATTGTTGTAGTAATGAATGTACTCGTGAATCACTTTTTCAAGCTGTTCAAAGGTTTCAAACCGCTTGCCAAAGTAACATTCCGTCTTCAATCGCCCGAAAAAGCTTTCCATCGCACCATTATCAAGGCAATTGCCTTTTCTCGACATACTTTGCTTAATACCGTGTTTTTTCAATATCTCTCGATAACCCATCATTTGATACTGCCACCCTTGGTCGGAATGCAGTATCGGTTTTTCCCCCGCTAATCGGTTCACCGCCTGGGTCAACATTCTGGTTATCTGCTCAAAATTCGGACTTCTCGCTACATCATAAGCAATAATTTCGTTATTAAACAAGTCTTTAATCGGTGATAAATACACTTTGCCTTCCGCACATTTGAACTCGGTGATATCCGTTACCCACTTCTCATTCGGCATCGTTGCCGTAAAATCCCGTTGCAACAGATTATCGGCAATGTGTCCCACTTTGCCTTGGTAAGAACGATATTTTTTCTGCTTACTTTTTCCTTTTAACCCCAAACGTTGCATTATCGCTTGCCCCCTTTTGTGGTTGATAATCAAGTATTTCCTTAATTCCAAGGTAATTCGACGATAACCATAATTTTCGTCATTTTTGCGATAAATTTCCTCTATTTTCTGTGAAATCGCTACATTTTTATCCGACTTTGGCTTGAGATGATAAAAGAACGAACTGCGTGCCAATCCGATTAGCCTGAGTAACAATTCCAACGGGAAACGCGAGCGTAAGGCATTTACGATGACGGCTTTTTCTGCATTTTTTGTTGGTTGAGTTCCTGCAACTTTTTTAGCATTGCATTCTCCGCTTCTAATTCCAAAATTCGGTAACGCAAGCGTTCTTCTTCTGTTTTGGGCGTTGGTGGCATTTTAGGTGAGTTGAGTTTCATACTTGGACGACCTTTAGGTTTGAGTAATAACCCATCTATACCTTGTTTTTCAAAGCGTTGCAACCATTGACTAATTATCCCTGAACTGGGGATATCAAAGCGAAAGCAGGCGGCTTCAGCGGAGCACTGGCTTTTTTGATAGCTTGAATAACCTTTAATTTAAACTCAACAGAATAACATCGTTTTTTACCTAATACAGCTAATCCATTGATTCCATTATGATTAAATTTCGCAATCCAACGTGCTAACGTGCTTTGGGGAAGCTGAAAATACTGGCGAGTAAGCGAACGGTTTTTTCCATTTTGATGATAAAAGTCGAGCACTTGTTGTTTGAAACGTTGAGTATATTTAGTCATAAAAAATCTGCACCTTAATCAGTTGGTTGTTTAGTCTAACTTTTGGGGTGCAGATCATTTTCACCGCACTTTAGTTTTTATCTCTCACCACATTCAACGCAGAGAAACTTTGTGCTACAGGCATAATTTCAATGCGGTTGATATTAACGTGTGGGGGTTGTTGATAGATCCAGAGTACGGTGTTGGCGATGTCGATTGGTTGGATCGGTTGTACGTTAGCATAAACGCTTGCGGCTTTTTCGTCGTCGCCTTTAAAACGCACGTTAGAAAATTCCGTGCCGCCACATAGTCCGGGTTCAACATTGGTTACGCGTACATTCGTTCCCGCTAAATCAGCACGTAAATTTAAACTAAATTGCTCCACGAAGGCTTTGGTTGCACCGTATACATTGCCGCCAGGGTAAGGATAAGTGCCAGCGATTGAGCCTAAATTGATGATATGCCCCAGCTTGCGTGCCACCATTTGCGGTAAAATTTGGCGAGTTAAATAGGTTAAGCCCACGATATTTGTGTTGATCATTGTGAGCCAATCCTCAAAATTGGCTTGATGGGCAGGTTCTAAGCCGAGGGCTAAGCCTGCGTTATTTACCAATAAATCAATCTCCTGAAAAGCTTCGGGAAGCTGAGAATGTGCGGTGCTAATTTGCGTTAAATTATTCATATCCATTTGCAAAGGATAAAAATTTTCCCCAAGCTCATTTTGTAAGGCGGTTAATTTTTCTAAACGACGAGCCGCCCCAATCACTTTATAGCCCGCGTTGATAAACACTTCGCACATCGCTTTACCAAACCCCGCGGACGCGCCCGTAATTAGAATTGCCATTGTTGTTCTCCTCAGTTAGTTTAATTGATTTAAGTAGCTTTTACCCAATAGGTTCATTTGTCGCATAATCCAACGTTGTTTTCTTTGTACAAACGCACTGGGTTTGCTCACTTTGAATAAAATTGGATTTGGCAGCACAGCGGCGAGCAATGCCGCTTCTTGTTGGCTGAGCTGTTTAGCGGATTTTTTGAAGTAATATCGGCTCGCTGCCTCTACGCCAAAAATCCCCTCGCCAAATTCTGCAATGTTTAAATAAACTTCTAAAATGCGTTTTTTTGTCCATAGCAGTTCCACCATTAAGGTAGTGGGTAGCTCAATGCCTTTGCGTAGCCAGCTTTGCCCGTGCCATAAATATAAATTTTTCACGGTTTGCTGCGAAATGGTTGAGCCACCTCGAATATGTCGAGCGTTTTGATTATGCTTTAAGGCTTTCTCAATCGCCTCCCAATCAATGCCGTGATGCTGAGCAAATTTTTGATCTTCAGCGGCAATAACCGCAAGCTGCATTTGCCAAGCGATATTATCAATGCTCACCCATTGATAATCTAAGGTATATTCTTCGCCTTGTAAAAGATGCCCCACTTTTTGTTGCACCATATAAGCGGAAAAAGGGATTGGCACAACGCGAAAAAGCAGGGTAATGCCACAGAAAAATGCAAAGCCATAAAGGGAATAGCGTAAGATTTTCTGTTTCAGGCGTTGCCAACATTGTAAGCCCCTTTTTCTATTTTTGCTCATTGAGTTGTTCTTTTACCCATTGCATAAATTCAGGCGGCATTGTTTTGATCATATTTGAACCTCGCGTGATGGTTGCCGCACTGGTGTTCAAGTTTTGCTGAATCTCACGCTGTGAACAACTTTTTTCTAATAGCTGAGCCACAATTTGCAAACGCAACCCCACCGCATCGCGTTCATCGGGGGTAAGAAGTAGGGTGAGCAATTCTTGTTCTTTGTTTTGTGCAAAGGCGGTACGGAGAATTTCTAAAAAGCTGTGCCATTGTTCCATATTTTTGCTGACATACATAACAAGCTCCTATTATCTATCACGAATGTTTCATTGTGCTATTAAACTAATGCACTAGTATAATCGGTTTTTTTCCTCTTGGGTAAATTTTTCTGGCGTTTCGCCTTGCAAAAGCTGGTAGTAATAATCGTATGCCAGCACATTTTGCACGCACTTTCTGAAATTAATGTGGCATTGCCCGCTAAAATTTTAGCTTATGATGCCAATACGGTACGGGTAACGGCACAGCCTACTATCCCGAAACGCCTTGCTAACGGGGAGGTGCTGAAAGCCCCGCAAATTGTCAATATTCCCGTTTTGTTTCCAATGGCAGATATTAACGGATCATTGGCTCAGATTACCTTACCGATCAAGGCGGGCGATGGTTGCGTGCTGATTTTCTCACAACGTTCACTGGAAAACTGGCTAAGCGGAAGCCAAGACGCACCAGACGATCCGCGAATGTTCGATCTTTCCGATGCCTTTTGTGTACTGGGTGGAAATAGTCGCTCACCCGTAGCCGATCCCGTCAATTTATGTATCAAATATGGCAAGGGTTCAATCAAAATTGAGCCTAGCGGTAATATTGTGATCCAATCGCCCGATGTTGCCATCACCACTGACAACTTTACCGTAAACGCCCCAATCAGCACTTTTAACGGCAATGTGCTGGTTAATGGTGGTATCTCAACGGCAGGCGATGGTGGTAGTGTTTCAGTGAGCGGAACTCTCAAAGCAACGGGCGATGTGCAAGCAGGGGGAATCTCTCTACAAGGGCATACCCATCAAGGCGACAGTGGAGGCAACACAGGAACAGCACAATGATCGATTTAAAATTAAATGCACAGCACGATTTGCTATTTAAAGATAACAAGCTAGTCATAGTCGAAGGCATAAATCAAAAAGCACAACAAATCAAAGTTGTGCTTTTAACGTTTTTAGGGGAATGGTTTTTAGATACCACCATAGGCTTGCCTTATTTTGACGAAATTTTAACGAAAAATCCCGATAGCACCCGCATTCAAGCCATTTTCAGAAAAAAGATAATGGGCGTTGTGGGCGTAAAGGCAGTGGAACGGCTTTCTTTAGAATTTCACCGTAAAGAGCGGACGCTTGTGGTGAGCTTTTCCGTTCGGACAAATGAGGGGAGCATTCAAGATCGCATAGAGGTAAAACGAAATGGCTAATTATGGATTAACACGCAGCGGCTTTGTGCGTAAGCGTATGCCTGAGCAATTGCAAGAATTATTTGAAAAAGCAAAACAGGCGTTTGGGAATGAGATTGAAATCACTCCTGAAACCGTATTGGGTACAATGCTCAGCATTGAAGCAGAGCGTTTTGCGAGCCTTTGGGAATTAGTTGAGGGTGTTTATGGGGCGATGTATCCAATGAGTGCCACAGGGGCGAATTTAGATCGGGCGGTATCCTTTACAGGGGTGAAACGCCTGCAGGCTGAACGATCCACCGTTCCCGTGATTTTCTTCGGGCAAGCGGACACCCTAATCCCTGCTTATACAGCGGTTCGCAATGTAGCAAGCCAAACCCTTTATTATACGGATAGCGAGGCGAGAATTAATGCTAATCAAGCCGCTTATGCACGCATTGAGTTAAACACCAAAACCATTAATCCTAACGATGAATTTTCGGCGATAATTAATGGCGTAGCCTATCGCTTTCGTGCCACTCGCTCTTCTGTTGCAAGTGTTATTAAAGGACTAAGTGGGCAACTCAAAGAGATCGATTATGTCAGCGTGCAAAATGATAATGTGATTATTGAAATCACCGCACAATCTACTCCGCACTTTTCGATTTCTGTCAGCCCGAATTTAACCCTATCACGGCTTGGCTTGCGTCTTGAACTGGGTACCGAAGAACCTAGCGAGGATAAAGCAGAGATCGGACAGATGAGCGAGCTTATCACAATGCTAGATGGCGTAGTTGAAGTGAATAATCTGGTTGAGGGGACGGCGGGACGCTTTGAAGAAAGCGATACCGAACTCTATCAACGCTATCACCTTGGCGTATGGCAAAACGGTGCGGCAACGGTGGACGCACTGTATGCCAACTTGCGGAATGTCGTGGGGGTGAACACCTTGCGAGTGTATGAGAATGATACGGATCAAACGGTTAACGGTATACCAAAACGCAGTATTTACGTTGTGATAAAAGGCGGGTTAGATCAAGACATTGCAAAAGCCTTGTTGAAATATAAGCCCATCGGCATAGGTACACACGGACGAACCTCGCTCAGCGTAAAAGACAGCCAAAACCAACCGCACTTGATCAAATTTAGTCGCCCTCGTAAGCGATATATTTGGTTGAAAATCATCGTTGAAACCTTTGTTGATGAAGGAGAAATGGCAAAGCGGGCTATATCGTGAACGTAATGAACAATATTTTAGATTATGGCAAGCAGTTAGGGGTAGGTTCTGATGTCATTCATCAACGCCTCATCGCCGCCTGCATTGCTGTGTCAGGGGTTGGAAAAGTTACCGTGCAAATAGGGAAAACCAATCAAATCACCGATCCCGAACCCCGTTACCAAGAACAAAATATTGTCATTGCACCTGATGAAGAAGCAGTGTTCGATCCTGCTATCATCGTTATCAGCTAGGAGGAAAAATGCCAAAAATTTTGACCGCACTTGAGGCGGATTTTGTGCAATTAGGCTTAGAACGACAGCTTTCTCAATTTCGCTATTCACCTAATTTAAACACCCTCATCTCACTGTTACTTTCCCCTCACACCGATTTACAACACAGTTTAAAACAAATGCTCCTTGAACGGCATATTGATACCGCAATCGGGCGGCAATTAGACGGGGTAGGCGATATTGTAGGAATGCCGAGACCTTTTACTAAGATGAATGGTGATTGGTATTTTGGCTTTACAGGGCAAAGCAAAGCCAAAGCCTTTAGCCAAGCTCCAATTCGTGATCTCGCCCTACAAACGCATACCAAAGCCGTGAGCTATATGCCTGAT
Organism: Avibacterium paragallinarum; assembly: GCF_900450705.1. Lineage (GTDB taxonomy): Bacteria > Pseudomonadota > Gammaproteobacteria > Enterobacterales > Pasteurellaceae > Avibacterium > Avibacterium paragallinarum. Next base: position 1,195,220 of record NZ_UGHK01000002.1, on the reverse strand, counting down.
GAAGCCTATCGGCGACTGATCAAATGGAAAATAATCGCCAACCATTCACACGGTACAGTGGAAGATGTGATTAAGGCGTGCCAAGCCTTATTTCTGGCTAGCAAAGTATTAGTACAAGAAAAGATGGATGCAGAAATTCATATCAAAATTACACGTAATCGCAAAAATAAAATAGATGCGATAGAGCAAGATCCCAAGCCGTGGATACCCGCAGCGGCTGGGGTAAAAGTGTCTGTTGAACTGATTGACGAATAAGGACAAGCAATGAAATTACTGGATTTATTTAAAATAATTGTTTGGGCGAAAAATGGCGATACCACCGATTTTTCACAAACCAACTATGAAGCAGGTTGGGCACATTTAGGCGATGATACGCCAACAGTACAAGATTTTAACTACGTTCAGCAGATGAACGACAAAAAAGATCAGTGGCTTTTTAAACAGCTCAAAGCTGTAATGGAAAATGCGGGCATCGAACCCACAGAAGACAATATCAATGCGTTACTTAATGCCATTTTGAAGATCGCTAAAGGACACAGCACCCCAAAAGCGATCAACGCTGAAACCGTGGATTTTGTGGATAAAACAGGGCATACCCATTCAATTTCAAAAGCCAGTCTAACCCAGCTAGGCATTGTACAGCTTACTAATGCGTTAGACAGCGATAGTGAAACCCTAGGGCTCACCGCCAAAGCAGGGAAAACGTTGAAAGGGCTGATTGATGCCTTAACCCGCAATCTGAGTAACTATATCCCCAACAGCAAAAAATCTAATGCAATTAATTCGGCAAGTAGCGACACCGTGGCAACGAGCAACGCCGTTAAAACCGCCTATGACAAAGGTGTTGAAGCAAAAAATAGAGCAGATAGTGCTTATACTTTCGCTCAATCTAAACAATCCCCAGCAACCACCCTTGCCGGCTATGGCATCAAAGATTTTAAGGTACAGGCTAATCTAGGTACACAAGACCTTAATCAACTCACCACCGTGGGGATTTACGGGCAAGTGCATGATAATCTGGCCACAAGTGCGCGTCATTATCCTGAGGCGCGCGCGGGGGCATTGACGGTTAAGCCCTCGGCGTATGGCGTGATGCAGGAGTATGTGACGCACGATAAGCAAATCTACTATGCTCGCAATCGGCGCAGTGGTGGCGGTTGGAGCGAGTGGGTGCGCGTTGGTGGAGATAGCTTGCCAGTGGGCGCAGTGCTGGCTTTTCCGCGCGCCATTACTCACCCACAAGGCTTTTTACTAGCTGATGGCTCAACCTTTGGCAGTAGCACTTACCCCGATTTATATCGAGCGTTAGGCAATAGCAACAAACTGCCTGATTTACGTCGCTCAGATGTGGGTATGACCGCCTATTTTGCCACCGACAATATCCCCGAAGGCTGGATTGCCTTTGATGACATTGAAGAGCAAGTTAGCGAACAGGCTTATCCCGAACTGTATCGCCATCTTGTGGCGAAATATGGCAGCCTTTCTGCCGTGCCGAAAGCGAAAGACCGCTTTATTCGTAACGCGGGGGCATTGCTTGCGGTGGGTGAGGTGCAACAAGACGCCCTTCAAGACCACTTTCACTATATTCCTACCGAAGCCGGGGGCGATTATCAAGCCGAGAAAGGTATCACTATCGTCATTCATGATAGTGATACCACCAATGTAGTGCCGGGTGCGTTTAAGCCCGCACAAAAAGGCAGGGTGCAGGCGAACAACGTGGCGGTCGCCGATGGGGCAAGGGCAAAAACCTACCTTGCTTCTACGAAGGATACGACAGAGAAAGATACGCGAACTGCGGAAGAAACGCGCCCGAAATCCCTTGTTCTCAAACTCTGCATTAAAGCACAAAACACGCTCGATGGGGTGCAGTTTTGGATTAAGGCGTTTGGAGAGATTGCTAATGCTGGGCAACTTGATGCAAGTAGATTGGCACAAGATATTCAAGAAGTGAAGGCAAAAAAAGCGGACGTGTTACATACGCATAGGGTGAGTGAAATAACGGATTTTGAACGAAGCGTAGAGCAATACCTTAACAATCTTTTTAGCCAACAGTTTACAGAAAATGGCTGGAGCAAATTGCCCAATGGATTAATTATTCAATGGGGTAAGTTTAGAGCAGGGTGGGAAGCAACCACACAACGGCGAGTAACATTTCCAATAACCTTTCCTAATCAAGTATTTTTTATTGGACTCACAGAGTTTACTAAGATGTGGAGCTACACAAGTACCGTACAAAGCCGTGGACAGATGGATAATAGTGGTTTTGAGGTAGTCAGCCAGCGAAATGACACGATGTTTTTAGCAATAGGTTATTAAGGGGGAACAATGTATTTTTTTAACAGACTCACACAAGGTTTTTTCCTAGCGGGGATACATGTTATCCCCGAGGGTTCAGTAGAAATTAGCGAAGAAACCTACCGCACTTTACTTATCGGGCAAAGTGAGGGAAAACAGATTATCCCCGATGAGCGGGGCTATCCCGTTTTGATTGAGCCCCAGCCAAGCCCTTATCACAGATTGCAAGGGGGAAAATGGGTGATGGATGAGGCAAGACAAGGGGAGCGGCTCAGCGAACAGCGAAATCAAGTGCGGTCAAAAATTAATGCCAAAAGAAATAACTGTGTTGATGGGGGTGTGTATGTGCCAGAAATCGGCAAATGGATGGATACAGATGAAAAAGGGCGTGCCACCTTGGTAGAAATCAAAGCGGATTTTGACTTAAACGGCAAAACGGAAGAAAACGGCGAGCCACGTATTTTCACCCTGATTTGTGCGGATAACACCGCTCAACCGTTAGATTTTGACAAATTCAAAGCGGTGTGGAACGCGGCGAAAACGCTCAAAGAAAAAATGTTTGAGAACGCCTATATGCACAAAGTGCTATTAGAGGCGGAAGAAAATCCAACTGAATATGACTGGTCAATCGGCTGGTCGCAAACCTATGAGGAATACCAAAATGAGCAAGAAAAATCCATTTAAAACGTGGGGCTATCACGTTTTGATTGCCCTCGACCAACTTTGCAACGCCTTAACGGGCGGTGGGGCAGATGAAACCTTTTCCAGCCGTTGTTACCGCCGAGCCGTGTTAGAGAGCAAGCCCAAAGCCCGCTGGCGGTTTTGGTTTCGGCTGGTAAATGGGCTGTTTTTCGACAAAGACCATTGCAAAACCGCCTATGAAAGCGAGGTGAAACGCAGGCAATATCCGGAGGATTTTACCGCTCATCACTGAAACCTAAGCTGGGAATAAAACGAGGGCGATGGCTCTCGTTTTTTTTGTTTAAGTAATGTTAAATATAACGAGAAAAGAATGTTGTGTGGAGAAAGGGTTTTAGTTTGACGTAAATTTGACGAAATAGATATAAAAAGGTGGGAAATATTGATAATTGTTTTGTGTCAATTTTGTGCCAGTGATACTTGTTATATAACCACAAACAACGGCGTACTACAGCAATAAAAAATCAAACAAGAGATGTAAGGCATTGTTTTATAAAGTATTTTATAATAATAGACAAATATGGCATTCAAGAGGTCGTCGGTTCGATCCCGATTATCTCCACCAATTTCATAATTCATAGTAGTTCATACTAATTCAAAACAGTTTAAGAAGCCTTGTAAATCAAGGCTTTTTTAATATCTGATCATTTATTATCGTTCATTTTCTTCATATTGATTAATGATTTTAGTGCCTAATTTAATAATGCTTGAATTGTCAAACTAACAACAACGCTTTATCAAAATAAACTTCATAGGGGGTTTTCTAGTTAGCTTCCGAAAATGGCGTAACATCTTTTCGGAAAATACTCCCTCAGTAAACCATTTGAATTTTCATTTGTTCCTTTTTGCCAGGACTGATGGAGGAATAGAAACATAGACTCTTAAAAAATAACCATTTTGTCTGCCATATCAGATTTTTAGTAGCAATATGCCACAGTGTCTAAAATCACGCACTAGAAAATAGTCCACTTTATAGCGTTTTCGATATGTTAATATCATTCTAGGCTGCAAAACTCTAGTAAATAAATGATGTTAAATTCCCTATACCGTTTTATTTTCTATGCCTCAAAATCAATATTTTCTCAAATAAATTCACTATAAATAATTGGTTACTAATTCTTGCTCTTTATTTAACAATAGATAATTCTCTAGCTTTCAACACAAAAATGCTGAATCAATTTCTGCAATAATTGATGAGAGGGTTGGATAAATTCGGCACTTAGGTATTCATCGGGCTGGTGGGCTTGTTCGATTGAGCCAGGGCCGAGTACCAAGGTTGGACAAAGCTGTTGAATGAATGGGGCTTCGGTGCAGTAATTGACTGCTTCACATTTTTCACCCAACAATTTTTCCACCACTTGCACCACTTGGGCGGAATGTTCGCATTCATAGCCGGGGGTGGGTTCGTGTAGATTGCGAATGGAAATCAGATCGCCCCATTTTTCAAACATCGGACGCAATTTTTCTTGTAGCATTTCGTTGAGATCCTCTAATCGCATTTGCGGTAGAGGGCGAATATCAAAATGCAGTTCGCAACAGGCACAAATACGGTTTACCGCATCACCGCCGTGGATTGCGCCAAAATTCATTGTGGGATAAGGAATGGCAAAGGCAGAATGATGATATTTTTCCTTTAACTCATTACGCATTTCCATTAAATAGCCTGTGGCTTCGTGCATTAATTCAATGGCATTCACGCCACGATCAGGATCGCTCGAATGCCCCGTTTTTCCCATAATTCGCACCGCTTGTCCGATATGTCCCTTATGCGCACGCACGGGTTTTAAGGAAGTTGGCTCGCCAATAATGGCACAATCTGGGCGAATATGGCTGTGCTGGCTGAATACTCTTGCCCCGAGCAAGGTGGTTTCTTCATCGGCGGTGGCGAGTATTCGCAACGGCTTGTTGAGTTTGCTGAGATCAAGGTTGTGCAAGGTTTCCAGTACGAAAGCAAAAAAACCTTTCATATCTGCCGTGCCTAAACCGTAAAATTTGCCGTCTTTTTCTGTGAGTTTGAAAGGATCGAATGTCCAACGCCCTTCATCAAAGGGGACGGTGTCGGTATGCCCCGCCAGCAACAAACCGCCCTCACCTTCGCCATAAGTGGCTAATAAATTGAATTTTTTTCGGCTTCCTTCAACAGGCATAATGTTGATGTTAAAGCCAAGATCCGCCAGCCAAGTGGCAAGCAGATCAATCAGGGTTTTGTTGGTTTGATCATATTCTGCTTCAACACTACTAATGGTAGGTAAGGCGATGAGCTGGGAATACATTTCCATAAAGTGCGGTCGTTTTTTCATTCATTTTTCCTTATGCAGTGAAATTTAAGTTGCCTTGTGATTAATTATGCACAATAATAGCATAATTAATCAAATTATTCGGTTTATTTTGTTCAGTATAAGGCACATTTAGCTATGCAAAAAGCAATTATTATTGGGGCGAGCGGTTACACGGGGGCGGAATTGGCTCGCATTCTTCACTTGCACCCGCACTTTCAGCTTAACGGCTTGTATGTTTCGGCTCAGAGCCAAGATGCTCATAAGGCGATTTCTGCGATTTATCCCCAACTGAAGCAGGTTGTGGATTTACCCTTGCAACCTTTGGGGGAAGATTTAACTTCGCTGGCACAAGAAAATGATCTGGTTTTCTTTGCCACTGCTCACGAGGTAAGCCACGATCTCGCCCCGATTTTTTTGCAAAATGATTGCAAAGTGTTTGATTTATCAGGGGCTTTTCGTGTTAATTGCCCTGAGTTTTATCCGCAATATTACGGCTTTGAACATCGCTACCCTGAGTTATTAAAGCAAGCGGTATATGGCTTGGCAGAATGGAACGCTGCCGCCATTGCACAAACCGATTTAGTCGCCGTGGCAGGCTGTTACCCTACCGTGTCGCAACTGAGCTTAAAGCCGTTAATTGAAAATCATTTGTTGGATCTCAATCAGTTACCGATCATCAATGCAGTGAGTGGCGTGAGCGGTGCGGGGCGTAAAGCCTCCCTAACCAACAGTTTTTGCGAGGTGAGCCTGAATGCTTACGGCGTGTTTAATCACCGTCATCAGCCCGAAATCGCCACCCATTTAGGCACAGAGGTGATTTTCACCCCACACCTTGGCAATTTTAAACGGGGAATTTTAGCCACCATTACCGCCAAACTGAAAGACGGCGTGAGCGAGCAACAAATCCGCGAGGCATATCAGCAATATTATGCTAACAAGCCCCTTGTGCGTGTTTATGAGCAAGGCTTGCCGAGCATTAAAGCGGTGGAGTTCACCCCTTATTGCGACATTGGTTTTGCGGTTAAAAATGGCTATATTATTATTGTGGGTGCGGAAGATAATTTGCTCAAAGGCGCGGCGGCACAGGCGGTGCAATGTGCAAATATTCGTTATGGCTTCGCAGAGAGTTTAGGATTAATTTAAAGGAATAACGCGAAATGAAAACAATGAAACCCTTAGTCATTAAATTAGGCGGCGTGCTGTTGGATACCCCGCAGGCAATGGAAAATTTATTTACCGCCCTTGCGGAGTATCAGCAACATTTTGCTCGCCCGCTGTTGATCGTACACGGTGGTGGCTGTGTGGTTGATGAATTAATGCAACGCCTTGATTTACCAGTGAAAAAGAAAAATGGCTTGCGGGTTACCCCTGAAAATCAAATTGACATCATAGTTGCTGCCCTTGCGGGGATCGCCAATAAAACCTTAGTGGCACAAGCGGCGAAGTTTAACCTAAACCCTGTCGGGCTTTGCCTTGCGGACGGTAAGCTCACCAAAGCCCATCAATTTGATGTAGAGCTGGGGCACGTCGCCAATGTTGTGCCAAACAAACCTGAGTTACTGCACCATTTGCTCAGCGAGGCATTTTTGCCGATTATCAGCTCTATCGCAGTGGACGAGCAAGGTCGCTTAATGAATGTGAATGCGGATCAAGCAGCCACTGCCATCGCCGCTTTAATTCAAGGGGATTTGGTAATGCTCTCTGATGTGGACGGCGTGCTAGACGAAAACAAACAGCGATTGGAACAGCTCAACAGCGAGCAAATCAGCCAGCTTATTCAGCAAGGTGTCATCACAGACGGAATGATTGTTAAAGTCAATGCTGCCCTAGATGCAGCTAAAATACTCAATACGGGCGTGGATATTGCCAACTGGAAATACCCAGAAAAATTGACCGCACTTTTTGCTGGTGAGATAATCGGCACAAGAATTTTACCTTGATAATAAACCCTTGTAGAATGGCAGCCATTCTACATTTTTAACCATAAAAGCAAAAATAAGGAAAAACTATGGCACTTTGGGGTGGACGCTTCACACAAGCCGCAGATAAACGGTTTAAAGATTTTAATGATTCATTACGTTTTGACTATCGCCTTGCTGAGCAAGATATTGAAGGCTCGATCGGCTGGTCAAAAGCCTTGGTGAGCGTCGGCGTATTAACAAAAGCAGAGCAACAACAATTAGAACAAGCCTTGAATGAATTGCTGATCGAAGTGCGGTCAAATTTAACAGGGATTTTACAAGATGACGCGGAAGATATTCACAGCTGGGTAGAAAGTAAGCTCATCAATAAAGTAGGCAATCTTGGTAAAAAACTGCACACGGGGCGAAGCCGTAACGACCAAGTGGCACTCGACATCAAAATGTGGTGCAAACAGCGTGTAACGGAATTGCAATATTCCATTCGTGCGTTGCAACGCAAACTCGTTGAAACAGCGGAAAACAACCAACACGCCGTAATGCCGGGCTACACCCACTTGCAACGTGCCCAGCCCATCACTTTTGCCCATTGGTGTATGGCTTATGTGGAAATGCTCGATCGCGATTATTCACGTCTTAGCGATGCCTATCAACGAATGAACACTTGCCCACTCGGTAGCGGTGCGTTAGCGGGAACGGCTTATGCAATTGATCGCGAAGCCCTCGCCCAAGATCTCGGCTTTGCCAGTGCTACCCGTAACAGTTTAGACAGCGTATCCGATCGCGATCACATTATCGAATTGCTCTCCACCGCCTCGTTGAGTATGGCTCACCTTTCCCGCTTTGCGGAAGATATGATCATTTTCAATAGTGGCGAAGCGGATTTTGTCGAGCTTTCCGATCGCGTAACCTCGGGTTCATCATTAATGCCTCAGAAGAAAAACCCTGATGCGTGCGAATTAATCCGCGGTAAAGCGGGGCGTGTGGTGGGGGCATTAACAGGAATGTTGATGACCGTCAAAGGCTTGCCACTCGCCTACAATAAAGATATGCAAGAAGATAAAGAAGGGATCTTCGATGCGTTGGACACTTGGCAAGACTGCTTAGATATGGCGACTTTCGTGTTAGATGATATTAAAGTGAATGTGGATCGCACCCGTGAAGCGGCATTGAAAGGCTATTCCAATGCCACCGAACTTGCGGATTACTTAGTTGCCAAAGGCGTGCCATTCCGTGATTCACACCATATCGTTGGTGAAACCGTGGTATATGCCATCAGCGTGCATAAAGGGTTAGAAGATCTCAGCCTAGAAGAATTCCGCCAATTTAGCGACGTTGTAGGCGACGATATTTACGCCATTCTCTCCCTCCAATCCTGCCTCGACAAACGCTGTGCCAAAGGCGGCGTATCCCCACAACGGGTCGCCGAAGCCATTGCTGAAGCGAAAGTGCGGTTGAGATCATAAAATTATTTTAGCTTGTAATAATCTTTTAAATAATATATCAATAAGAACCTTGCTATATCAGTAAGGTTTCTTATTTTTCCCCAAACCACACGCGTTCGGCTTTTATGTCAATAATATTGTCGTCTTTTCCGCGTGCAAGTAGGGTGGCGAATACGAAGCCTAAGGAGCTGATGCAGAAGGCGGATAGGGTAAATAATACGAGGCTTCCCATTACGGCAAAGTCAATGGCGGCTAATAAAAAGTTTTGTAAAAAGGTGATGAAATTGTGCAACATAAATTTGTCCTCTTTAAAATGTTAGGGGTTAAAAGCTCGCGGGCTGGTTTTCATTTCATACGCAGTTCGCCTTGCCGTACTTTTTGTACGTTTTCGGCTTAATGCGGTTGAACGTGAAATGCCTTTTGCGATACGTTTTTCATTGCCCTCATCATACAAAAGAAAAATTAGCACAAAATTAGTATATCGCTAAACTTCTTTCACTTTTTTACAGTGTTACTTCGCTAAGCTCACTCGCACCCATAGCCCCGTTGGGAAGTGGCGGCTGTCGCGTAGCTCAATTTTTCCGCCATAGTTTTGGACAATTTGCTGGGCGATGGCAAGCCCTAATCCTGATCCCATTTGGTCTGAGCCAAGTATGCGATAGAACGGGTCGAACACGCGTTGGCGTTCCGCTGTAGGTATGCCGTTGCCGTTGTCTTCCACGTTCAAAATTAAATGCTCTGCCCTGTCTTCCGCCCAGAGGTCAATGCGGCTGCCCGTTGGCGTGTAGCGAATGGCGTTATCCACTAGGATTTTGATTAAAAGATAAAGTTCCGTTTCGTTGCCTTGAAAGAAAATCGGTTGGGGCGACTCCACGCCTAAATCTTGTTGTTTTTGTTCGGCGAGGGGGTATAAATCGGCGATCACTTGGCTAAATACTGATTGAATGGCACATAAAGTGCGGTGCGTTTTTTCGCCGTTTTGCATTCGAGCTAAGGAAAGTAATTGCTCCAAAAGATGGCGACTGCGTTGAATGCTTTGGTTGAGCTGTGCTACTTGCTGGACGGTTTCCGTCGGTAGCGGGTGCTGAGTGAGGCGTTCCGCCTGTAAGGAAATCACTGTCATTGGGCTACGCAATTCGTGCGAGGCATCGGCGATAAAGCGTTTTTGCTGTTGAATGAAGCGATCCGTGCGTGCTAAAAATTGGTTGATCGCCAACACGAAGCCCGTAATTTCATTGGGTAAATGGTTTGTCGGCAAGGGGGTGAGATCTTGCTGAGAACGTTGTAGCACTTTTTGCGAAAGCCGTTCGATGGGTTGCATTGTTTGGCGTGTGATCACATAAATCAGCACGGCGATAAGGGGCAAAATCAGCATAAAGGGAAGAAAATTCGCCAGTGCGGCGTGAATGGCTAAATCTTCGCGGTATTCATTTTCTTGTAGCACCACGATAACGCCTTGCGGCACGGTGCGAAGATAGCCGCGATACAACTTGCCCGCGTTTTTTAGGTCATAATGAAAGGAATTTTTTTTGTTATTCAATACTGCATAATGCCCTTTTTTTCGTGCGAAGGTGTAAAAATCATTTTGTGGATTTTCGGGCAATTTGAGCTGATCCGTAGGTTTATCCTTTGCAATAAAGTAAACCGCGATGCCGTTTTCATTGTATTTTTCTTCGTGTACAAAGTGCGGTGAGATGTAGCTCGAAATTTGTTTGAGCATTTCATCTTGCAGTTTATGAGTTTGGTAATAGGTATCGTAAAACGCCCAACCGCTGCCTAAAATCGCAACAATGACAACGGTCAAAATCAAGCTGAAACTGAGCCTTGCTTTTATGGAACGCATTATACCGCCTCCGTTTTCGCCATTAGCCAGCCCACGCCTCGCACATTTTTTATTCGCTCTTTGCCGAGTTTTTTCCGCAAGCTGTGAATAAGAAAATCAATGGCATTGCTCTCCACCTCTTCGCCCCACGCATAGATTTTGTCTTCTAGCTCCGCTCTGGAATGGATAATCCCCGCCCGCGTCATTAGCACTTGGAGCAAGGCAAATTCTTTGTTGCTCAGCGGAATGGCTTCGCCGTTCACTTCCACTTGGTAGGTGGTGGGGTCAAGGCTCATATCGCCGTTGATTACTTTCGGCGAGCTTTGTCCGTAATGGCGGCGTAAAATGGCACGAATGCGGGCTTGTAACTCGTTCATATCAAAGGGTTTTATCAAATAATCGTCTGCCCCGCCGTCTAGCCCCGCTAAACGGCTGTCTATGTCATCGCGGGCGGTAACGATTAACACGGGCGTGGTATTTTTCTGTTGGCGTAAGCGTTGCAACAACTGCAAGCCGTCTTGCCCTAGTAACCCGAGATCCAACAAGACGAGATCATAGGTTTGCGTGATTAATGTCTGCTTGGCAGTATTTCCGTTGTTCACCCAATCCACCGCATAATGGCTTTCTTTGAGGCTGTCCGCCATTGCCTGTGCGATCATTTTGTCATCTTCCACTAATAAAATTCGCATTTTGCCTCCCAAAAAACGGATAAAAAACAACCGCACTTTATCAATGCGGTTGCTGAAGTCAAATCTCATTCGGTGTTAGAAACGCTCGCCCGTGTTGGCATCAAGGCGAAGTTTTTCGATTTTGCCATTCACGATCATTTTAACCTGATACTGCGGACGATCTTTTTTCACTTTAAATTCAATCTCTTTGATTTTGCCGCCCGTTTGCTGTTGGGCGATGTCCATTGCTTGGGTGAGTGAAATTTTCACCTCTTGCTGTAAACGCTGGCGTTTTTCAGCCTGTTCCGCTTTTTGCTCAGATTTTGATCCCAACACGTCCCCCGTTTTGGCATCAATTTTAAATTCCTGCGTTTCGCTGTCTTTCAGCAATTTCACTTCATAGTAGAGATTGTCTTTCTTGTGCTTGAGTTCCACCTCGATCACTTTGCCGTCGAATTTGGATTTTGCCTGATCCATCGCTTGTTGTGCGGTGATGCTGGCTTGATCAAATATTGCGGTGTCTTTCAAGCTGTCCGCATAAGCCGTTCCCAATGCCCCGAAGGTTACTGCACCGATTAAGGCGGTGGCTAAAAGTGTTTTGCGTAAGTTTTTCATTGTTATACTCCTTTGTTAATCATTAAAATTCATCGTAGGTTGCTGTTCGCTTCCTTAGCGACGGGAGCATTATAAAAAGCCAGAATTAGCAAAAAATTAGCAAACACATTTTTTTGAAAAAATTGCACCGCTCACAGAAGCCTTTAATTCACTTCCTTAATGCGTAGCTCTCGCGGCACTTCAAACACCGTGTTTTCTTCACAGCCTTGTAGCTCTTCCACTTGGGTTACGCCAAGCTCTTTCAGGCGGTTCACCACCGATTGTACCAGCACTTCAGGGGCAGATGCTCCTGCGGTAATACCAATCGTAGAAACATTGTTCAGCCAAGCTTCTTCAATGTCATTAGCATCATCGATCAATTTCGCAGTAACGCCCATTCGGGTAGCCAGCTCTGCCAAGCGGTTTGAGTTTGAGGAATTTTTCGATCCCACAACGATCACCAAATCCGCTTGCTCCGCCAGCTCCCGCACCGCTTGCTGGCGGTTGGTGGTGGCATAGCAAATATCATTTTTACGCGGCCCCTGAATGGCGGGATATTTCGCTTTTAACGCTGAGATCACCTCGCTAGTATCGTCAATAGACAGGGTGGTTTGCGTCATAAAGGTAATGTCGTCCTCTTTGCTCAACGCCAGTTTGGCGATGTCTTCCACATCTTCCACCAAATAGATCCCGCCCTCCGCGTTATCATATTGCCCCATTGTGCCTTCCACTTCGGGGTGGCCTTCGTGTCCAATTAGCACGGCTTTTGTGCCTTTGCGACTGGCTCGTGCCACTTGCATATGCACTTTGGTAACCAACGGACAGGTGGCATCAAACACTTTTAACTCGCGTTTTTTCGCTTCTTGACGCACCGCTTGGGAAACGCCGTGAGCGGAAAAGATCACAATCGCCCCATCTGGCACTTCGTCTAATTCTTCTACGAACACCGCGCCACGCTCACGCAAACCATTGACCACAAAGCGATTATGCACCACTTCGTGGCGAACATAGATCGGTGCACCGTGAATTTCTAAGGCTAATTCCACAATGCTAATGGCACGATCTACGCCCGCACAGAAACCACGCGGGTTGGCTAAAATAATTTTCACTTGGCTTTCTCCGTTTTCTTCTCGCCATTTTTTATTGCGTCAATGGCAAGCAATGCCGCCCCAATACAAATGGCAATATCTGCCACGTTAAACACGGGATAATGCCATTGTTGCCAATAAAAATCGAAAAAATCCACTACAAAGCCGTGGTAAGCCCGATCTGCCATATTGGCTAACGCACCGCCAATAATTAGAGCATAGGCACTATTTTGTAAGCGTTGGCTTGCTTTATTTTTGGCTAAAAATACGCAAAGCATTGCGGAAATGCCGATAGCAAGCAAAATGAAAAAGGTTTTTTGCCAGCCTGAATGATCCGCTAAAAAGCTAAAGGCTGCCCCATAGTTGCGGACATAGGTGAGGTTAAAAATAGGCAAAATTTGCACGCTGTCATACAGGGCAAAATGGCTCACAACGGCATATTTACTCAATAAATCGATGCCAAAAACCACCGCACTTAGCCAAAGGAACGCAAGTCCTGATTTTTTTAACATTGGGTATCCTGTTTTATTCAGCGAATGTTTTTATCGCTACAATTCGCTATTTATTAATACGGGCAGACACACAGGTCCGCCCCTTGTATATTAAAATTAGGGGCTGTCCTAGATAACTAGACTAAACTCCCTTTAACCAATTGTTTTAAAATAGAAATTTGACTTTTTATATTGCTGTAATTAAAACGCCATTCACATTCCTTTAAATAAAGCTCAAAATGCGCTTTTGGGATACCATTAAATTTTCGTAAATGGCGTTTTGCTTGGCTCCAAAAATTCTCAATTCCGTTAATGTGGTTATGATTTTCAGCAAAATGTGTGCTGTGATTGATACGAAAATGACTAAATTCACTCACATCAAGCACGTCATAACTACGATAATTATCGGTGTAAACAATACTATCAGGCTTTACCTGCTCCCGAATAATGGGTAACAAGGTGGCAGATTGCGTATTTGGAACCGCAACGGTATAAACCTTGCCATTGCGCTTGAGAAGCCCGAATACCGCAATTTTCCCTGCCGCACCACGACCACGTTTGCCTTTGCGAGCACCGCCAAAATAACTTTCATCGGCTTCAATTTCACCTTCAAACATCTCTAAGTGAAGGCTGTTTTGATAGATGAGTTGGCATAAACGATGAAAGTAATATGCGGCAGTCGTTTTGTTTACATTGACTAACTCTGCTGCTGTCCTTGCAGTAACACCTGCAACAAATAGCTCAATGAGTTTATTTTGTTTGTGCTGACTTAGACGACTTTTTCTCATTGGTTCATTCTAACCTAAATAGATTTTTTAGTTGTTATCTAGGACAGCCCCTAAAATTAATATAAAATAGCAACAAAACCCCGTTATCTGCATCTCGCGTCCGCCCCAAGCAACAAACCGAGTTGTAGCAATGAGAGCAGATAACATTTCACCAAAAAACCGAACAGTTGCCAGACTTAAACCCGAATGCAAGGCAGGTTAATGATGAATGAACAAACTTATTGTGGTATTGATGTTGCTAAACGTCATTTCGTCATTGGGCTTTCTACCCAAAAACGAACAAAAACCGAAACCAACAATCCGAAAGGGATTGCACATACCATTGAGTATTTACGTCGTTTCAGTGTGGACTTAATTGTCCTTGAAAGCACCGGTGGGCTTGAACTCCCATTAGCTAAAGCACTCCACCGCACAGGCTTTCGTGTGGTGATTGCTAACCCGCGACAAACCAATCAGTTTGCGATGTCGCAGTCACTAGCAAAAACCGACAATAAAGACGCCAAAATGTTGGCTTTTTACGCCCAAATGCTCGCAATGCGTGATAATGTAGCACAGCAGCTTTACATACCACCCACTCCCGAGCAGGAACAGCTTGAAGCCCTTGTTTCACGCCGTAATCAGCTTGTTGAAATGCGTTTTGCGGAGAAAAACCGCCTTGAACAAGTTCATTCCACACAAGTATTCAGTGTTGAACAGCATATCGACTATCTCAGCCTGCGTATTGATGAGCTGGATAGGGAAATCGAACAGCATCTCAAACATTTTGACGATACAATAAAAAAGTTTAAAGACATCAAAGGGTTGGGTACACAAACAATAGCCGTTTTGATGTCAATGTTGCCTGAGTTAGGTCAATACACACATAAACAAATCGCTTCACTTGTTGGTGTTGCACCCCATCCTAAAGAAAGTGGCAACACCAAATGGAAAAGCCGCTGTTCAGGTGGTCGCAAAGCCGTACGAAATGCACTGTATATGGCAACATTTGTTTGTGTGCGTTTTGAGCCTAAACTTAAACAATTTTACGAACGCTTACGTGCTAATGGTAAGGCGTTCAAAGTGGCGATTAACGCCTGTATGCGTAAACTTCTCACCATTTTAAATGCGATTGTCCGCGATGACTCGCAATGGGACGCTCACGCACTTTAATTAACGAATTTGTATTTTTGCTTTTTAGCTGAATACAGTTGCTACACAACACATAGGTTCGCCCCGACAAATAGCTATAACAAAAAGCGTGCGAAAAAAGCACCGCACTTTGTTATTTTGCAGACAAAGTGCGGTCGGATTTTTTGACGTTTTTTACGCGAAATGTCTGACTTCACCCTCGCCGTCCACGTTTTCCACACAACGAGAACAAAGCGTTGGGTGGGCGGCGTTTTGTCCGATGGTGTCGGAATAATGCCAGCAACGCGGGCATTTTTCGTTAGCAGAACGCACTACTTTCACTTTAAAGCCGTCCACTTCACCGCCCTCAACATCAGCTTCGGCAAGTGGTTTCACTTCGGCTTTTGAGGTAATCAGCACAAAGCGTAATTCATCGCCTAATTGAGATAAAATCTTCGCGTATTCTTCGTTTGCGTAAAGGGTAACTTCCGCTTCCAATGCCGCACCGATCACTTTATCCGCACGGGCTTGCTCTAATACGCGATTGACTTCATCACGCAGTTTTAGCACTTGTTGCCAGTAAGCGTCATTCATTGTTTCATCAGCGTTCAATGGGAATAATCCCTTGTAGAACTCTTCGGTAAACACAAATTCCGCACGCTCACCAGGGATATATTGCCAAATTTCATCAGCGGTAAAGGATAAAATTGGGGCAATCCAACGCACGAGGGCTTCGGCAATATGCCACAATGCAGTTTGACAGCTACGACGTGCGAGGCTGTCCGCTTTGGTGGTGTATTGGCGATCTTTGATAATATCTAAATAGAACGATCCCATTTCGATCGAGCAGAATTTCATCAACCGCTGAACAACCGCGTGGAATTGATAATTATCATAGGCTTCTTGGATTTCTTTTTGTGCGTTTAAAGCACAATCCACCGCCCAGCGATCGAGTACGATCATTTCTTCTGGTTTAACTAAATCACGTTTTGGGTCAAAGCCGTTAAGGTTTGCCAATAAGAAACGGGCGGTATTACGAATACGGCGATAGCTGTCTGCCGCACGTTTGAGGATTTCATCAGAAACCGACATTTCCCCTGTGTAATCGGTGGAAGCCACCCATAAACGTAAAATATCGCCGCCGAATTTGTCCATTACCTCTTGCGGTGTAACAATGTTGCCGATGGATTTCGACATTTTACGCCCTTGTCCGTCCACCGTGAAACCGTGGGTAAGTACTTGTTTATACGGAGCTTTATTGTCTGTAGCAGTAGAAAGCATTAAGGACGACATAAACCAACCGCGATGTTGATCCGAGCCTTCCAAATACATATCTGGCTCTTTGCCGTTAAACTCTGGGCGAACTTTTACGACAGAATTATAGGTTGATCCTGAATCGAACCACACATCAAGGGTGTCTGGCACTTTTTTGTAATCTTTCGCTTCTTCGCCAAGCAATTCCGCAGGATCGAGATCCCACCACGCTTGAATGCCCGCTTGCTCCACGCGTTTTGCCACTTCTTCGATTAATTCCAACGAACGCGGGTGTAACTCTTCCGTGTCTTTATGAATAAACAGGGCGATCTGCACATTCCAAGTACGCTGACGGGAAATACACCAGTCTGGGCGGTTTTCTACCATTTTTTCAATGCGTGCTTGACCCCAATCTGGGATCCAACGCACTTTTTTGATTTCCTCTAACGCCTGTTTGCGTAAGCCGTTAGTTTCCATTCCGATAAACCATTGTGGTGTGGCACGGAAAATAATTGGTGTTTTGTGTCGCCAGCAATGCGGGTAGCTGTGGCGAATTTTTTGTACTTTTAACAGATTGCCTTTTTCAATGAGTTTTTCAATTACTAAGTCGTTACTTTCAAAGACTTTTTTGCCCGCGAAGAATGGCGTGTTGTCATTAAAGACACCTGCGTCAGTAATTAAATTCGCCATTTCTAAGCCGTATTTTTGTCCGACAATATAGTCGTCCTGACCGTGATCGGGAGCGGTATGCACTAAGCCCGTACCGCCGTCAGTGGTAACGTGATCGCCCAAAATCACAGGCACGCTATACTCATAGAATGGGTGGTTAAAGCGGAGCAATTCTAAATCCGCCCCTTTGGCTGAGCCTAGCACTTTCACATTTTCTTCGCCAAGGGCTTTTTGCACGCTTTCCACCAAATCTTTGGCTAAAATCAAACGTTTATCGCCAAATTGCAGCAGTTGATAATCTAAATCCGCATTCACCGCAATGGCACGGTTTGATGGCAACGTCCAAGGGGTGGTTGTCCAAATTACAGCGAAAATTTTACCACTACCCGTTTCTGTTAAATTGAATTGATTTAACACCGCACTTTCATCAACGGCAGGGAATGCCACATAGATTGACGGCGAGGTTTTATCTTCGTATTCCACTTCCGCTTCAGAAAGTGAAGAAGCACAATCCAAGCACCAATGCACAGGCTTATAACCTTTGTATAAATGGTTGTTTTCCACCACTTTGGCAAGGGTGCGAATGATGTTCGCTTCGGTGTCATAATTCATTGTTAAATAAGGATTATCCCAATCCCCCAACACGCCTAAGCGGATAAAATCTTTCTTCTGCCCTTCTACTTGTTCATAAGCATATTTGCGACATTCTTCGCGGAATTGTGCGGCAGAAATTTTATCGCCCGCTTTACCTACCAAGCCTTCCACTTTTAATTCGATCGGCAAACCGTGGCAGTCCCAGCCCGGGATATAAGGGCTGTCAAAGCCCGCTGCGGTTTTAGATTTAATAATAATGTCTTTTAAAATTTTATTTACAGCGTGTCCAATGTGAATTGAGCCGTTGGCGTAAGGAGGACCATCGTGCAGAATAAAGGATTTTTTCCCCTGTGCTGCTTGTCTGATTTTGTCGTAAAGTTTTTTCTCATACCAATTTTTTAGCATTGCTGGCTCGCGTTTTGCCAGATCGCCACGCATTGGGAAACCTGTCGCTGGCAGGTTTAGAGTGTTTTTGTAATCTACAGTTTCATTCAACATTTGTTTTTTCCACGTTGTATAAAAATAAAATTTTGCATTTAATGCACAATGATTCCCGCATTATACGCATAAATAGCCTAATGTTAAAGAATGGGGGCTGGGAATTGTTATTCAATCCCTGATTAAAGTGCGGTGCTTTTTTGGAAACTTTTTTACCGCACTTTAAGCCATTGAACTCGTTCTTTTGGCTTGGCTAAAATAATCCTTTGCCACTTCCACATCTTTGGCAATTTGCTCTTTTAACGAGTCAAAAGAAGGGAATTTCACCTCATCACGGATTTTATCGCAGAGTTCCACTTGCAAGGGTTGCCCATAAATATCTTGTTTAAAATCAAACAGATGAACTTCGAGCAGTTGCTTCACACCATTAATGGTCGGGCGACGACCGATATTTGCCACGCCCTTATATTCCGCACCATTTGGCAATTTCACTTTCACCGCATAAACCCCTTTGACGGGATTGACTTGGCGTTGCAAACGAATGTTCGCGGTAGGAAAGCCGATGGTTCGCCCTAATTTATTGCCTTGCACCACGCGCCCATAAATACAATAAGGCTTGCCTAATAATTGCTGGGCAAGGGCTAAATCGTCTTCCGCCAAGGCTTGACGAATTGCCGTGCTACTAATACGTTGCTCATTCAGCTGAAAACTGCAATTATCTTCCACTGTAAAGCCATATTTTTCGCCCGCTTGTTGCAATAAGGCAAAATCCCCTTGCCTCCCTGCACCGAAGCGAAAATCATCGCCGATACTCAAAAATTTCACCTTGAGCCGCTGTACCAAGTATTCTTGAATAAACTGCTCGGCGGAAAGGGAAGCAAAAGCCCGATTAAATTTGATACGAACCACATAATCCACGCCCAAATCCGCTAATGCACTTAATTTGTCCCGCAATCGCATTAGTCGTGGCGGTGCTTTATCCCCCATAAAATATTCGCTCGGCTGAGGCTCAAACAACATCACCACCATTGGCAAAGACAACGCCGTGGCTTTTTCGCGTAAATGGCGTAGCACAGCCTGATGCCCCAAATGCACACCGTCAAAATTACCAATGGTTAAAGCACAGCCCTGCTGCAACGCTTGGGGTAAATGGTTCAATCCTCGAATTAATTGCATTATTTAATTCCGTTATCAAAAATCATCGCATTATTATAATAAAATAACAAAATCACACCGCACTTTAATTTTCTACCGACTTATTTACCGATACAAAATGAGCTGAAGATGCTGCCGAGTAAATCATCGGAGGTAAACTGCCCAGTGATTTCGCTGAGGTGATTTTGCACCATTCGCAATTCTTCGGCGAGCAATTCGCCCGCGTGAAATTCAGTGAGCTGAATTAGCCCTGCTTGCAAATGTAAATCCGCTTGTTCTAGTGCTTCCAAATGGCGGCGGCGGGCTAAGAAGCCCCCTTCGGCACTGGTGTTATAACCCATTGCTTGCTTCAAATGTTCACGCAGTAAGTCCACGCCCACTTGGGTTTTCGCTGAAAGGCTAATGGTGGTTTGCCCATTTTGTTCGCGGAGAGTTTCTGCCTCGCCACTCAAATCCGCTTTGTTTCGCACAAGAGTTAAAGGGATATTATCGGGCAATTTTGCCAAAAATTCTGACCGCACTTGCGCGAGATTTTCTTCGCTATCAGTGCTGTCCAACATCAGGATAATGCGATCTGCTTGCTCAATTTCGTCCCACGCACGGCGAATCCCAATGCGTTCTACTTCATCGGTGGCATCACGCAAGCCTGCGGTATCAATGATATGCAACGGCATTCCGTCAATATGAATATGTTCCCGCAACACATCACGGGTTGTGCCTGCGATATCGGTAACAATGGCAGCTTCACGCCCTGCCAGTGCATTAAGTAGGCTAGATTTTCCCGCATTTGGGCGACCCGCGATCACTACTTTCATTCCCTCACGCAAAATCGTTCCTTGCTTGGCTTCCGCTCGCACGCTGTCAAGTTGAGCAATAATTTCACGCAATTTGGCTTCGATTTTGCCGTCGGCTAAGAAATCAATTTCTTCATCAGGAAAATCGATCGCCGCTTCCACATAGGTTCGCAGATAAATGACGGAATCCACCAACTGGTTGATTTTGTTGGAAAATTCCCCCTGCAAGGATTTTAAGGCTGAGCGTGCTGCTTGCTCAGAAGTGGCATCAATGAGATCGGCGATCGCCTCTGCTTGTGCAAGATCGAGTTTGTCGTTCAAAAATGCCTGCTCGGAAAATTCCCCTGGACGTGCTAAGCGAACGCCTTTCACTTGCAAAATGCGTTTGAGGAGAAGATCTAAAATGATCTGCCCACCGTGTCCTTGCAATTCAAGCACATCTTCGCCCGTGAAAGAGTTTGGGGCTTTGAAGAATAACGCAATTCCCTGATCTAACACCGTGCCATCGCTATCTTTGAAAGGCAAATAATTTGCCAAACGCGGTTTGAGAGGCTTGCCTAGCACCTCTTCAGCCACCTGATTGGCTAAAGGCCCTGACACCCTTAAAATCCCCACGCCCCCACGTCCGATCGGCGTGGCTTGGGCGACAATGGTTTCTTTTGTCATAAAAAATGTTTCCTAAAAACACCGCACTTTAAAATGCTTAGATTTTGTTAAGTTGATTTTAAATTTTTCTCAATGAGTTTTTAAATTTCTTCAATGACTGATTCGCCTGTTTCTTGCTCGCCGTC
Organism: Avibacterium paragallinarum; assembly: GCF_900450705.1. GTDB lineage: Bacteria > Pseudomonadota > Gammaproteobacteria > Enterobacterales > Pasteurellaceae > Avibacterium > Avibacterium paragallinarum. The sequence goes on along the minus strand of NZ_UGHK01000002.1, from coordinate 1,174,330 downwards.
TAGCCATTGCCACTGTTCATTTAAACACAATTTGCCTGAAGGCAAGGAGGAAATTTTACTAACGCATTTGCCTAGGCGGTTTTCAAATTGCTGATTAAGATGTTGATAAGTAAAGCTAATTTCATTATCAGAAATAAATTTGCCAATCAGAAAACCTTTTTTAATTTCACCGCCTGCGTACTCAGCCCAAATCATCGTGCCTTGTTGAAAATAATGAAAACGCGTTTGGTTACTCACTTCCCCACTTTCGCTATTTACAACGGCGGCGAAGATTTTTTGGTTGAGGTTATACTCCATTACCATTCCTTACAAAGACAAATTTACTTTATTATATATTATTAAGTATTTATCTTTACTCATTTTTCTAGTAAAAATTGAAAATCCTCATAGCCTAAAGCGATATTCGAAAACACAATGAAAGATATAAAGTAAAAAAGGCGATCCATCGATCGCCTTTTCAGTAAAGTTTGTAATTATTTATTGCAACTTTCACAAGCAGCAGTAAACATCCACACTAATTTTTCTTGCTCTTTGATGTAGTCGCTCATTTGTGAAGCTGTACCTTCATCATCAGCATCGGCAGCTAAGGCGAGGATTTCGCGTTGTTGTTCCAACAAGGTTTTGAAACCACTTAACGTACCGCTTAAGCATTCTTGTGCTTCGCTTACACTAACGTGTTCTTTAATTAAAGATTTGGTTAAATATTCGCTGAACGCATTGCTTGGCGTATAGCCTAAAGTCAAAATACGCTCTGCGATTTCGTCCACTTTCACCACTAAATCATCATAAATTTCTTCAAATTTTGCGTGTAATTCAAAGAAGTTTACCCCTTTAATGTTCCAGTGATAACCACGCACGTTCATATAAAATACTTGATAAGTCGCAAGTAAGTTATTGAGTTCTTGTGCTAATTTTTCTGAAGTTGCTTTGTCTAAGCCGATATTTGTTGCCATAGTATGTTCTCCTCTATTTTGTTGGAAGTATGATAGGGATTAATCCCTTACAAATAAAATGGATATAAATGATAGATTTGATAGTTTAAAACTATTTATTATCAAAAATTTGATAGCTTTAAGTTTTCAACCAGTTAGCAATTAACGCCTTACCCTGTTCTGAAATATAGGATTCTGGGTGAAATTGTACGCCAAAAATCGGCAAATGGCGATGCTGCATTGCCATAATCACATCGTCTTCGCAAGTGGCGGTAATCTCCAATTGTGGCGGAAAATGCTGCTGCGAGACCGCCCACGAATGGTAAAGCCCAATTTGAAATTGCGTAGGCAAGCCGAAAAATAGGGCAGAATTTGACCGCACTTTGATTTGTTTCGCTTGCCCGTGTCGCACTTGCGGTAAATTATACAAGGTTGCACCAAAAAACTGGCATAGGGTTTGATGCCCAAGACAAACCCCTAAAATCGATTTGCTATGCTGATAGTGTTCCAACATCGCAAACAGTTGTGGATAAGCACTCGGCACATCAGGGCCAGGAGAAATCAAAATATGGCTAAAATTGTCCACTTCATCAAGGTTTAGCTGTTCCACATTCACCACAGAAAACGGCACGTCAAATTGACGAATTAAATCCACTAAATTATAGGTAAAAGAATCGTGATTATTGATAATTAATAAATTTGTGTTCATTCTGAAGATTTTCTACAATGCTGGCATTTGATTATCTTACTTGATTAGCCCTTTTTATGCTATTGAATGACTTGATTTCACAAGCCAACCAACTAGGAAACCAGCGAACGCCCTTTTTCTTTTTGATTGATTTTGAACAGCAAAAGCCCATCATTTGCCCTCTTGAACAATGTGCAGAGCAAGGCATTTGGTTTGAATTTGCCAGCCAAAATAATCTTGCAACGGCACAAAAAGCCCCCCCAAAACAGCCCTTTAAGCTAGAAAAATTTCCCATTGATTTCGCCACTTATCAGCAAGGTTTTGAGATTGTGCAGCAAGCGTTACAGCAAGGAAATTCCTATTTGCTTAATCTGACTTATGCCACGCCGATTGCGATAAATTACGATCTAAATACACTTTTTTCTGCCACGCAGGCGAAATATAAACTCTTGTTTAAAAACGAGTTTGTCTGCTTTTCCCCTGAACCTTTCGTGAAAATCTCGCATAACCAAATTTTCACTTACCCAATGAAAGGCACGATTAATGCCAACTTGCCTGATGCAGAAAATCAATTGCTCAATTGCGAAAAAGAACAACGGGAACATTACACCATTGTGGATTTAATGCGTAATGATCTGGCTATCGTAGGGCAAAATGTGCAAGTAAAACGCTTTCGTTATTTAGAAAAGATTTTTACCGAACGTGGCGCGATCTGGCAAACAAGTTCTGAAATTTGTGCCGATCTTAAGAAAAACTGGCAAGCCAACATCGGCACAATGCTTAGCCAACTTTTACCCGCTGGCTCAATCAGCGGTGCGCCGAAAGAAAAAACCGTTGCCACCATTCAACAAGCCGAACTAGCACCACGGGGCTATTACACTGGCGTGTTTGGTATTTTTAACGGCGAAAGCCTAGAAAGTGCGGTGGCCATTCGCTTTATTTCTCAGCAAAACGGAAACACTGCTTTCCACAGTGGCGGCGGCATCACTATTCAAAGCCAAGCAGCGCAAGAATATCAAGAATTGTTAGAGAAAATTTATGTTCCACTTAAATATCAGGAAGGTGAAAAATAATGAATTTTCCTCTGTTTGAAACCCTATGCATTGAAAAGGGACAAGTGCAAAATCTTGCCCAACACCAACAGCGTTATGAAACTAGTCTGCGTGAATTTTATGCAGGGCAACCTTATGAAATTTTTTCCCTAGCAAAAATTCTGCGAAAAAACACCGTACTTTGGGCGAACAACCAAAGCTCGCTTATCCGCTGCCGTATCGACTACAACGCCACGCAATATCACCTGCAATGTTTTCCCTATCAGCGTAAAACCTACCAACGCTTTCAACCCGTAATTTGCGATGACATTGACTACCACCTCAAATACAGTGACCGTGCTATTTTCAATGAATTGCTGAAACAAAAAGGCGACTGCGATGAGATTATGATTATCAAAAATGGTAAGGTAACGGATTGTTCCATTGGTAATCTGGTGTTACGCCAAGGCTCACAATGGTTCACCCCCGACAGCCCATTGTTAATCGGCACCCAACGCACCGCATTGCTACAACAAAATAAAATTAAAGTGCGGTCAATTTTTCTCACGGATTTAGCTGACTATGAGGAAATTAGACTGATTAATGCGTTAAATCCGTTGTGAGTTTTTAACCGCTCTTTTGATGATTTGTGTAGGGCTAGGCTGTGTGCCTGCCCGAATAGAGTGGTTGTGTTAAATGTTGGGCGGACACATCGGTCCGCCCCTTGTATATTAAAATTAATATAAAATAGCAACAAAACCCCGTTATCTGCATCTCGCGTCCGCCCCAGGCAACAAACCGAGTTGTAGCAATGAGAGCAGATAACATTTCACCAAAAAACCGAACAGTTGCCAGACTTAAACCCGAATGCAAGGCAGGTTAATGATGAATGAACAAACTTATTGTGGTATTGATGTTGCTAAACGTCATTTCGTCATTGGGCTTTCTACCCAAAAACGAACTAAGACCGAAACCAACAATCCGAAAGGGATTGCACATACCATTGAGTATTTACGTCGTTTCAGTGTGGACTTAATTGTCCTTGAAAGCACCGGTGGGCTTGAACTCCCATTAGCTAAAGCACTCCACCGCACAGGCTTTCGTGTGGTGATTGCTAACCCGCGACAAACCAATCAGTTTGCGATGTCGCAGTCACTAGCAAAAACCGACAATAAAGACGCCAAAATGTTGGCTTTTTACGCCCAAATGCTCGCAATGCGTGATAATGTAGCACAGCAGCTTTACATACCACCCACTCCCGAGCAGGAACAGCTTGAAGCCCTTGTTTCACGCCGTAATCAGCTTGTTGAAATGCGTTTTGCGGAGAAAAACCGCCTTGAACAAGTTCATTCCACACAAGTATTCAGTGTTGAACAGCATATCGACTATCTCAGCCTGCGTATTGATGAGCTGGATAGGGAAATCGAACAGCATCTCAAACATTTTGACGATACAATAAAAAAGTTTAAAGACATCAAAGGGTTGGGTACACAAACAATAGCCGTTTTGATGTCAATGTTGCCTGAGTTAGGTCAATACACACATAAACAAATCGCTTCACTTGTTGGTGTTGCACCCCATCCTAAAGAAAGTGGCAACACCAAATGGAAAAGCCGCTGTTCAGGTGGTCGCAAAGCCGTACGAAATGCACTGTATATGGCAACATTTGTTTGTGTGCGTTTTGAGCCTAAACTTAAACAATTTTACGAACGCTTACGTGCTAATGGTAAGGCGTTCAAAGTGGCGATTAACGCCTGTATGCGTAAACTTCTCACCATTTTAAATGCGATTGTCCGCGATGACTCGCAATGGGACGCTCACGCACTTTAATTAACGAATTTGTATTTTTGCTTTTTAGCTGAATACAGTTGCTACACACTAAAGCCCCTTGAATCTGTTGTTGTTCAATGGAAAAGGTGCTAGGATCAGTTCAATATTCGTTCAAGTCTATTAAAGAGAAACCAAATGTTTAAAGAAAAAGGTTATGATGAATTTTTAGCGGAAAAAATCCGCCGTGCTGATGAAGATTTTAAAGCGGGGCGTGTTTTAACGCTAGAAGAATCCAGACGACAAACACTTGCATTGCTTGAACGCAAGGCGCGTGAATTCGAAGAAATGGAAAATCATTCCTATGTATAAGGTTATTGTTAGCCAAGAAGCACAAAATAACATCAATCATATTGTAGAAAATGTAGCTGAATTTACCTATTCTTTCATCAGTGGTATGAAACTCTACCAAGATATTCACGCCAAAATTGATATGATTGCCTTTATGCCCCAAGCTATCGGTCGAATGCGCAATGATGGAACGCGCGAAGCCTTTTGTCGTGGTTATCGTATTGTTTATGATATTTTAAACGATGAAGTGCATATCAAAACCATTATTCATAGTCGCAGGCTTTATCCACGTCCTTAATAAGCACGTTATACAAATAGATTTTCCTTTCAGTTTTCGGCAAGATTGCATAGAATAAAACCATCTTTTCATTCAATAAAAGGAAATAAAATGACAAAAATTATTCATACCGAAAAAGCACCAGCGGCGATTGGGCCTTATGTACAAGCGGTGGATTTAGGCAATTTAGTGCTAACTTCTGGGCAAATTCCGGTTAATCCTGCAACAGGTGAAGTGCCTGTGGATATTGTGGCTCAAGCACGCCAATCTTTAGAAAATGTTAAAGCCATTATTGAGCAAGCAGGTTTAAGCGTGGCTGATATTGTGAAAACGACGGTTTTTGTTAAAGACTTAAATGATTTTGCTATAGTAAATGCAGAATATGAACGTTTCTTTAAAGAAAATAATCACCCTAATTTCCCTGCACGTTCTTGTGTGGAAGTGGCTCGTTTGCCTAAAGATGTGGGCTTAGAAATTGAAGCGATTGCCGTAAGAAAATAATTTGCAGGTAAACATAAGGGCGAGATGATCGCCCTTTTTTATTTTAATTTTCGCTATGCGAAAGCATATTTGATCAATCCAAACGCAATAAACCACATAATTACCCCTGTAGTGAAATCAAGCAGTCGCCAAGTAATCGTTTTTTGGAAAAGGGGAATAAGCAATCTTGCACCATAGCCTACAGAGAAAAACCATAATCCTGAAGCGGAAATCGTTCCTAGCAAAAAGGCGAATTTTTGTTCCGCACTTAATGTTCCCGCGATGCCACCGACAATAACGATCGTATCAAGATAAACGTGAGGGTTGAGAAAGGTTAAGGCTAAGGCGATAAGGATGATTTTTTTCAATGGCAAGGTTGTGTCTTGCTCAAGTGCCAGAGCGGTGTTATTGCGATAGGCGGAGAGGAAAGCTCTTGCCCCATAAACCAGTAAAAATAATCCCCCTACTAAGGCTAATATTACACTGGCAATTTTTTCTTGGCTAATGAAATGCCCTAAGCCAAACACGCCAAGGGAAAACAACAAGCAATCACAGAGAAAAAATAATGTACAAAGTACAAAAACATGCTGTTTGAGCAAGCCTTGTTTAAGTAAAAATGTGTTTTGTGCACCAATGGTGGCGATAAGCCCAAAGCACATTAAAAAGCCTTGTAGATAAAATTCCATTGCTTTCCTCTAGTTATTCCCTAATGATTCAAAACGGCGATTATAAAAGCCATAGGTGAAAATAATCAATCACAAAGGGCAAATTTCCTTAAACTTTGCCTTATTAAGTAGTACACTATCCGCCATCGTTTTTTGTGATTTTTGAGGGATAAAATGAAACCATTTTTAATTGCCCCATCGATTTTATCAGCGGATTTGGCGCGCTTAGGCGAAGACGTGGAAAACGTGCTAAAGTGCGGTGCAGATTTAATTCATTTTGATGTAATGGATAACCATTATGTGCCGAATTTAACCTTCGGCCCTGCGGTATGCAAAGCCTTGCGTGATTACGGCATCACCGCCCCCATTGACGTGCATTTAATGGTGAAACCAGTAGATCGTTTAATCCCTGATTTTGCCAAAGCAGGGGCGAATTACATCACTTTCCACCCTGAAGCCACAGAACATATTGATCGCTCATTGCAACTTATTCGTGATAATGGCTGCAAAGCAGGCTTGGTGTTTAATCCCGCTACGCCATTAAGCTATTTGGATTATGTGATGGATAAAGTAGATATGATCTTGCTAATGTCGGTAAATCCGGGATTTGGCGGTCAGTCTTTTATTCCTGCTACGCTGGAAAAATTAAAACAAGCTCGCCAACGTATTGATGAAAGTGGTTTGGATATTCGTTTAGAAGTCGATGGCGGAGTGAAAGTGAATAATATTGCGGAAATTGCACGCGCAGGGGCGGATACTTTTGTGGCTGGCTCGGCAATTTTCGATCAACCCGATTATCAAAAAGTGATTGACGAAATGCGTCAAGAATTAAGTAAGGTAAGCAAATAATGACATCACAATTTAAACTTATTGGGTTCGATTTAGACGGCACGCTAGTAAACAGCCTGCCTGATTTAGCCCTTTCGGTGAATTCTGCGTTAAGTGAAGTGGATTTGCCGCCAGCGCCTGAAGAATTGGTGCTAACTTGGATCGGCAATGGCGCGGGCGTATTGATTGGACGCGCATTGGAATGGGCAACCGCACAAACTGGCAAAACATTAAGTGCGGTGGAAATTGAGCAAGTAAAAACGCGCTTTAATTTTTATTATGGCGAAAACCTGTGTAATTTCAGCCGTTTATATCCTAATGTGAAAGAAACGCTGACCGCGTTAAAAGAACGTGGCTTTATTTTAGCCGTGGTAACCAATAAGCCAACGCAACACGTTCTCCCTGTGCTAAAAGCCTTTGGCATTGATCATTTATTTAGCGAAACCTTGGGAGGACAATCCTTACCACAAATCAAGCCGCACCCAGCACCGCTTTATTATTTATGCGGTAAATTCGGCTTATACCCAAAACAAATTTTATTTGTGGGTGATTCAAGAAATGACATCATTGCCGCCACTTCCGCAGGCTGCCCTGTGGTGGGATTAACCTACGGCTACAACTATAATATTCCAATTGCAGAATCTCACCCAGACTGGGTTTGCGATGATTTCGCCCAAATTCTGCAAATTGTTCAATAAAGAGAAAGGATACAACAATGACCAAACCTATCGTATTTAGTGGCGTACAGCCTTCTGGGGAATTAACCATCGGCAACTACCTTGGGGCATTGCGTCAATGGGTGAAAATGCAAGAGGATTACGAATGCCTGTTTTGTATCGTGGATCAACACGCCATCACAGTGCGTCAAGATCCGCAGAAATTACATTCCGCCACCCTTGATGTGCTAGCCTTATATTTGGCTTGTGGGATTGATCCTGAGAAAAGCACAATTTTTATTCAATCGCACGTTCCAGAACACGCTCAGCTGGCGTGGGTGCTAAATTGCTACACCTATTTTGGCGAAATGGGGCGTATGACCCAATTTAAAGATAAATCTGCACGCCACGCGGAAAACGTGAACGTCGGTTTGTTCACTTATCCCGTCCTGATGGCAGCGGATATTTTGCTTTACCAAACTAACCAAGTGCCAGTAGGTGAGGATCAAAAACAACATTTAGAAATCACCCGTGATATTGCACAGCGTTTCAACGCCCTTTATGGTGAGCATTTTGCTATTCCAGAAGTGTTTATTCCGAAAGCGGGTGCGCGCGTAATGTCCTTACTTGAGCCTGAGAAAAAAATGTCGAAATCAGACGAAAATCGCAACAACGTGATTGGTCTGTTAGAAAATCCAAAATCGGTGGTGAAAAAAATTAAACGTGCGGTAACGGATTCTGATGAGCCGCCTGTGATTCGTTATGACGTAAAAAACAAGGCTGGCGTGTCTAACTTGTTAGATATTTTGGCGGGGATTACCGGTAAAAGCATTGCTGAATTAGAAGCAGAGTTTGAAGGCAAAATGTACGGTCATTTAAAAACCGCCGTTGCTGATGAAGTGTCTGCAATGCTCACCCAGTTGCAAGAACGCTATCACCATTTCCGTAATGATGAAGCTTTATTGCATAAAATCGCTGCCGAAGGGGCAAAAAAAGCACAAGCACGTGCGAAAGCCACATTAGATGCGGTGTACAAAGCCATTGGTTTTGTTGCTCCTTAATTACTCCCTTTAAATTAGGCGAAAAACTCGCCTAATTTTCACCGCACTTTATATTAACTTATAAAATTAGTTTCATTTTCATATAAAGCTAGGTACAAGTTGCACAATAAATCAAACTAACCCTATAAAAATCGGAAAATACCTATCAATATAACAATATAAACAGGAAGGAAAATGCAATGACAACATTAGGTACAGCCCTCACCCCCAGAGCTACAAAAGTGATGATGTTAGGCTCAGGGGAGCTGGGGAAAGAAATGGTCATCGAATTACAACGCTTAGGCGTAGAAGTAATTGCGGTGGATCGCTATGAAAACGCACCCGCTCAGCAAGTGGCACATCGTGCTTATACCATTTCAATGCTTGATGGCGAAGCCTTGAAAGCATTGGTTGAAAAAGAACAGCCTGATTATATCGTGCCTGAAGTGGAAGCCATCGCCACTGAAACCTTAGTGGAATTGGAGCAAGCGGGCTTTAATGTCGTGCCGACTGCGAAAGCCACCCGCTTAACGATGAACCGTGAGGGCATTCGCCGTTTAGCCGCCGAAGAATTGGGATTGCCAACCTCTCATTATCAATTTGTGGACAACTTTGCCGATTTCCAAAGTGCGGTGGAAAAAATTGGCATTCCTTGCGTAGTGAAGCCCATTATGTCGTCATCGGGACACGGGCAAAGCGTCATTAGATCCCTTGATGAATTGCAACGGGCTTGGGATTACGCCCAACAAGGCGGACGAGCAGGCGGCGGGCGTGTGATCGTCGAGGGCTTTGTGAAATTCGATTATGAAATCACCTTGCTCACTGTGCGTCATATTGGCGGTACGTCTTTTCTTGCCCCTATTGGACATCGTCAAGAAAATGGTGATTACCGAGAATCTTGGCAGCCGCAAGCGATGTCTGAAGTGGCACTCGCTAAGGCACAACAAATTGCGGAGAAAATTACCACCGCACTTGGCGGGCGTGGGATTTTCGGAGTGGAAATGTTTGTGGCAGGCGATGAGGTGATTTTCAATGAAGTGTCCCCTCGTCCGCACGATACGGGTATGGTCACGCTGATTTCACAAGAGCTTTCCGAATTTGCCTTGCACGCCAGAGCCATTTTGGGGCTGCCAATCCCGCAAATCTCGTTGCTCAGTCCTGCCGCTTCCAAAGCCATTGTAGTGGAGGGGCAATCGCAACAAGTGCAATTTGGCGGTTTGGAAAAGGTGCTTGCCGAGCCTAACACGGACATTCGTTTGTTTGGTAAAGGTGAAGTCAATGGACATCGCCGAATGGGTGTGGTGCTGGCTCGCGATGAAAGCATTGAAAAAGCCTTGCAAAAAGTGGAACGGGCTTACGCACAGCTCCGCATTACCTTATAAAAACATTGAGCATTATTCTATAATGCTCATTTTTTATGCTTGAAACCCAACGGCTGAAACATAAAATAAAACGCTGTAAAAAAGCACCGCACTTAGTGCCAGCCCTTTTCTCGCAAGGGGGGCATTACGTTGATGACAGAGATAAAACACCCGTGCCATAATGCCTAAAAGAAAAGGATATACCCAAAAAAAGATCGACATTAACGTCATTTGGAGATCGGAAAGCTGGGGATTTTTAAGTAAATTGGGGAAAATCAGCAAGGCTAGCGGCCAAAGCAAAATGGGTAAGCAAAACATTGCTAACGCCCAAGTGAAGGGGGAAAAGCCGCTTGGCATTGATTGTTTTTTCATTTTTTCCTCAGGATTATCAACTTAAATTACAAAAAAGGAATATAGCAAATGCACCGTTTATTTGGTAGCGAAATCAGTAATTGGACATACCATTTTCGCGATTATATTTTGCAAAAATATAAGGTGGAATTAACCATCAAAGAAGAACAAACGGAACACGGGATAATGCTCGTTGCCTATGTGGATTCTCATTGCCCTGTGCTTGCTCAAATTGAGCAAGAACGCAACGAATTTTTGCGAAATCCTTTTGATTCGCGTTATGAGCAATCCAGTTGGCAAGCGGGGCAAGTAGAAAAAAGGGAAAAAATAAAATGGGCGAATTGGCTTCCTGCCCTCTCTTTCCTTGACGTTGGAAAAAAACAAAAATTCACGGTTTTTATTACCGCACTTTGTCTTGTCATCTATTTTTTCCAACTGATCGGTTTCGAGCTGCCTATTTTATTATTCTCCCATTATCCCGAAGATGCCATTCAGCAAGGGGAATTGTGGCGATATTTTAGCCATAGCCTTGTTCATCTTTCCCCTTGGCATATCACCTTTAATCTAGTGTGGTGGTGGATTTTTGCGAGGCAAATCGAACAAAAATGTGGCACAAGCCAGCTTGTCATATTATATTTAGTTTCGACTTTTCTCAGCGGATTTGCTCAAAATATGGCATCGGGTGCGGCATTCTTTGGGCTTTCGGGCGTGGTGTATGCGGTGTTGGGCTATGTGTTGGTATTAGATAAATTGAGCAATCAGCAAAAATTTCACTTACCCCAAGGTTTTTTCACTATGTTATTAGTGGGGATCGCGTTCGGTTTTGTCAGCCCGCTCATTGGCGTTTCAATGGGGAACACCGCCCATATTACGGGCTTGCTTACGGGCGTTGTGCTGGCATTGTTAAAAATTCGCGTTGGTAAAGCCTAAAATAACTTATAAAAAATATCAGGAAGAAATATGAAACAATCACAACGACATAAAAAAATTATTTCACTAGTTAAACAAAATGGTTATTTAAGCACCGAAGATTTGGTGAATTTATTGGGCGTTAGCCCGCAAACGATCCGCCGCGATCTCAATGAATTAGCGGAAAACAATTTAATCAGTCGTCATCACGGTGGGGCGGCGTCCCCTTCCACTTCTGAAAACTCCGATTATGTGGAACGCAAACATTTCTTCTCCACAGAAAAACGGCGTATTGCGGAAGAAGTGGCGAAACTCATTCCAAACGGGACATCTTTATTTATGGATATTGGCACAACCCCAGAAGCGGTGGCGAATGCCTTGTTAAATCACAAAAATTTACGCATTGTGACCAACAATCTGAACGCCGCTTATATCCTAATGCAAAATAAAAGTTTTGACATCACAATGGCGGGCGGTTCACTGCGACAAGACGGTGGTATCATCGGCGAAGCCACTGTGGCTTTTATCAAACAATTTCGCTTAGATTTCGGCATTTTGGGGATCAGTGCCATTGACAGCGACGGCACATTATTAGATTACGATTACCACGAAGTGCAAGTGAAACGGGCGATTATGGAAAGCTCCCGCAATACCATTCTTGCCACCGATCATTCTAAATTTAACCGCCGTGCAATGGTGTGTTTAGGCTCACTCGCCGAACTAAGCCACCTTTTCACAGACACCCCACCGTCGGAAAGTATCCGCCAATTATTAGAAGCTAGTAACACAGCGGTGCATATTTGTGAATAAAACGCACCGCACTTTATTCATAATAAAAAAGCGGAAGATAAGCTACCACTAGCTATCTTCCTCTGCTTTTTAATTAATAGACTTTGCTAATAACGTGATTGGGTGCAAACAAGTTACACTGGTGGACATATCAATTTGCCATTTGCAGGTTTCGCACTCGGAAATCACAAAATCAAATTGCCCTTCTTCAATATGCTCAAACAAGGTTTTACCAATGGCTTGGGAAACCTCATAGTTTTCTGCTTTAAAGCCGTAAGTGCCAGCAATACCACAACATTGGCTTGGTAGCATTACCACTTCAAGATCAGGAATTAATTTTAATAACGCAAGCGTATAAGGCGCCCAACCCGCTTTATCCACGTGGCAAGCGGTGTGATATGCCACTTTTAACGGCATTGATTTAAACTGCGGTGCGTTTTTACGTTGAAATAATTGATACAAATACTTCGTTACAATATTAATGTGTGGACGTACTTTTGCGTTATCCATTCCCAAAATATGATGATATTCATCACGTAAATTCATTGTGCAACTAGAGGACGTTCCCACCACATCAAGCTCTTGATTAATAATGGTCTTTTCTAGCTGAGCAAGGTTAAATTCCGCCAGCTGTTTGGCTCGTTTTGGAAAGCCATTCACGCTCAGTGGCAGCCCACAGCATTTTTCTTTTTCCAACAACAGCACGCCAATATCTAAGGCGTTGAAAACCTTGATTAAATCCTTACCAAGTTGTGGATTATTATAATTCACATAACAACCGTGATAGTACGCCACTTTGTCTTTGTAATAACGCTGACGTTCAAGGGCATTATTTTTATACCATTGACGGAATGAGCCAAAAGAATATTTCGGCAAACTGCGGTGTTGGCTGACTTTTAAGGTTTTTTCCAGTAAGAATTTCGTGGCTTTTAAGCCTGTAATGGTATTTACCACAGGGGCAAATGGTGTGTTGAGTTTGCCCATTATGTCCGTGTTACTTAGCACCGCATCGCGTAATTTATGAATGAGCGATTTTTTCTGTTCTTTCAAATGGTTATTTCTCGCCCGCACGATCAAATCGCCAATTTTTACATCAGAAGGGCAAGCCACTTCACAGCGTTTGCAGTTGGTACAATATTTCAGTGCTTCATCATAGAATGCGGCACTTTTTAGGCGAAAACGTTCCCCATCTGGGCCAGCTTGCTTCGGACCAGGATAAAGCGGATTTTGTTTTGATACTGGGCAAACCGCCGTGCAAGCCGTACATTTTATGCAACTTTCAAAACTGTTATCCACATATTGATGTGTGGGTGGCAAGGCGGCATTTTGTTTCGCATTTTCGATTAATTGTTGAATGTTCATTATTTGCCCCCTGCAAGAATCTGTTCTGCTACGGTGAGTGCGGTAACCACCGCCACGCCCGAGCTACAACCGAGTTCTAAATTATTGTAACCGCCAATCACTGAGCCGATAGCGTATAAATTCGCTAAAATCTCACTGCACTTTTGCACTTGGCATTTTTCATTAATTTTTACCCCCGCACTTTGATAAGGTTGCGGAGCAGAAAAGCGATCTCTTGTCCAAGAAAGGCGGTTGCCATTGTCAAAATCGCCGTTGCCGATAATATCGAGATCAAAAATAGGCTCGAGAACCCGCTCAAATTCCGCCACAATCCCCGAGCTAAAATAATGCCCCGAAGCCAGCACAAAATGCTCAGCATAAAGTGCATCATCTTGATGTAATTGCGTGTAAAGGGCTTTCACTTGGTGATCCTCAATATCCGCCCGCAACGCTTTGTCGCCATTGAGCATTACACCGCCCAACTTTTCAAAATGATCTCGCAGGGCTTTTCGCTGACGCATTCCCAGTAAAGAAGGCGGTAGTGTTGGCAGTTTAAATAAATTTAGCCCTGTCGCCTGTTTGAGGCTGTTGAAGAAATGGTTGTCGCTCATTCCAAAACAGGCGGGTAAAAACACCGCACTTGCGTTTCCTGCGGCTTGTTGGATCTCTCGCACTAACTCGCCGAACGCCAGTTTATGCTCCAGTACTTGGGAAATATTGACGCTACGAAATTCCCGTGCGTTGTTGCGAAGTTGGTCTAATTGCGGAATGTGCAAATAGCCAATGCTCACATCACAATGGGCAAATTGCAGATTTTGTTTTAAGTTATCCGCTAATAATTGTGGTTGGAAATCGTGGTAACCCTCAATGCCTAGCACTGCAATGCGTTTATGGGGAAATTCAGCTTGTGATAATGGCAAGGTTGGCACGCTGTTTGCCGAAAGCCAAGTGCGACGTAAACCGCCCAAAGGAGTAACACGGAGATGATTTTCTTTATGTGAGCCAATCAGATCCAAATTGAGCGATTGGGCTAATTGTTCAAAGTGTTCTGCTTTAGCAAGCACCTGATCTTTTCCCAATAAGGTATAGGGGTGATGTGGCACTTGTTCAGCAAAGTGCGGGTAAATTTCAGCGAAATTTTGCACCGCACTTCCGTTTGGTAGCTGACTGAGTAAATCTAACGAGCCAGAGGAAAAATCCATCGCCGCTTGTCCGTTGTTTACGATGGCACAATGTTTGCCTTGTTGTTGCAAGGCGATACCGCAGGTTAGCCCTGCCAATCCGCCACCGATAATAATCACATCAAATTTCATTGTTGTCTGTCCCCTGTGTGGCTTGTTCATCAAGTGGTTTAACATCATTCAAACCAAGTAAACTGTAATAAATCCAGCTGGTAAATTCTGCTTCACGCACTGCTTCTCCCCACGCAATAGGCTGAATTCCCCGCCAACGTTCTTCCATAAAAGAAGCCAGTTGCGTGGTGGATTGACGCGGGGTTGCTACTTTAAAACGTGCCATTAAGCCCGCCGCTCGACAAGCACAGAGTTCCGCTTGGCACGTTCCCATTCCTACACGGGTGCGGCGGCGTAAATCCACCAAGTTATTCACTTTGAGTTCATCAACGGCATAACGCACTTCCCCTGCACTTACCGCTTCGCATTCGCACACTAACGAGCGATCAAGGCGTTCTTTTTCTAATAATTTTGTGGCTCGTTGCCCGTGGCGATAAACCGCTGAAATTTTAATCGGGGTTGGGAGGGAAATAATTTGTTTGTAGGTTTCTTCTTGTGTTGTACCTGAACCCGGTAAAGGTTGGCTAGCAGTGATACAAGTGGCAGATTTATTGAGTTTTTTGCACACCAAGTCCGTTGCCCATTCTGCCATTAAACGATAGGTCATTAATTTCCCACCTGTGATGGTAACGAAGCCCTCTAAACCATCACGCTCAGCGTGATCCAGCAACACAATGCCACGGCTTACATTTCGCCCTGAGGGATCATCATCGGTCGCCACCAAGGGACGCACGCCCGCATAAGCACGCAGCACGCGGGTATGACGTAGGGAAGGGGCGAGTTTTTCCCCTTCACGGAATAAAATATCCACTTCTTCAGGTGTTACCACCATATTATCAATTTGATCATAAGGAATACGGCTTGAAGTCGTGCCGATCACGCAAATGGTATCACCCGGCACGAGAATATCCGCATCGGCAGGCTTGCGACAGCGGTTAATCACCAAATTATTAATACGATGCCCCATAATCAGCAACGCCCCTTTAGCGGGGAACATTCGGATTTTAAGATCCGCATATTCCGCAATGCCTTGCCCCCAAATTCCGCCAGCATTCACCACAACAGGAGCGAAAAACAAACGTTCTACTTTATTTTTATGATCGTAAACTTTTGTTCCAATTACGCGATCACCCTCGCGAATTAGCCCTTTTACTTCGCAATAGGTAAAAATTTTCGCCCCATTTTCACTGGCATCAAGCATATTTGCCGCGGTTAAGCGAAACGGATCGATAGCACCGTCAGGCACCACCACCGCGCCCACTAAATTCGGATTGACCGAAGGCTCTAAGCGTCTGGCTAAATCAGGCTCGATCGCCACCGCTTCAATGCCTGCCTTATCACAAGCGGTGAGAAAGGTTTTTTGATAGGTCAAATCATCTTCGGGTAAGGTGATGAACAGCCCTTTGGTATCTTCAATACAATGGCGAGCAATGTTTTTCAGGATCAAATTTTCTTGAATACATTCGCGTGCGGATTCTTCATCATTCACCGCATATCTCGCCCCGCTATGTAATAAGCCGTGGTTACGCCCTGTTGCCCCTGTGGCAATATCGCGGCGTTCTAATAACACGCAATCAATACCGCGTAATGCACAATCTCGTGCAATACCTGCCCCCGTAGCCCCACCACCGATGATAATGACATCAGTGCTGATCGGTGAAAAATCCCCATTTGATTGATAAAACTGAGGTGATATTGGCATAGTTCCCCCTCATAAAAATAAGCAAAATAAAGAATAACAATATAATCATACTCCAAATGTTTGTTTTAGAAAATAAAATGAGCAATTTTGTATCAAATAATGTAATAAAGATCACTGTTTAAATAAGTCAAGAAAAAATTTTGTTATATTTTTGTGACAAACATCACAACTTAACATTTCTCTGCTTTTCGTATTGGATTTTTTCTATATCATATCTATGGAATGTTCGTAAAAGAACGAACCTTAAATTATAAATAATAACAATTTGGAGAATTCTATGTTTGGACCATTTAAACCAGCTCCCCATATTGCGGAGCTGCCAAAAGAAAAAATAGATTCCACCTACAAACGCTTACGCTGGCAAGTGTTTATGGGAATCTTCTTTGGTTATGCAGCCTATTATTTTGTGCGTGCTAATTTCGACTTAGCACAAAAAGGGTTAATTGAAGCAGGACTTTATAATAAAGCAGAACTCGGTATTATCGGGACTGGTGCGGGTTTAGCTTATGGTTTGTCAAAATTCTTTATGGCGACCATCTCTGACCGCTCAAATCCGAAAGTTTTCTTACCTTGTGGCTTATTACTTTCAGGTTTATGTATGACCCTAATGGGCTTGATGCCTTGGGCAACATCAGGCATTTTGGTCATGTTCGTGATGATCTTCCTTAATGGTTGGTTCCAAGGTATGGGGTGGCCGCCGTGCGGACGTACAATGGTACACTGGTGGTCGAAAAATGAACGTGGAACCATCGTATCCATTTGGAACTGTGCTCATAATGTTGGAGGAATGGTTCCAGGTGCGATGGTATTACTTGCTGGTGCTATCTATTTTAGTGAACACGGTGTGCAAGCTACGGCAAAAGATGTTTGGCAACAAGCTCTCTATTATCCGGGTATTGCCGCGATGATCGCAGCTATTCCAGTGTTCTTAGTAATGAAAGATACGCCTCAATCTTGTGGTTTACCTGCCATTGAAAAATGGCGTAATGATTACCCAGATGACTACAACGAAAAAACCTACGAGAATGATCTCAGCACAAAAGAAATTTTCGTTACTTATGTGTTAAAAAACAAATTGTTATGGTACATCGCCATTGCTAACGTGTTTGTTTATCTCATTCGTTATGGCGTATTGAAATGGTCGCCAGTGTATTTGGGTGAAGTGAAACATTTCAATATCAAAGGTACGGCGTGGGCATACACCATTTATGAATTAGCGGCGATTCCGGGAACACTTATCTGTGGTTGGGTATCGGATCACCTATTTAAAGGTAAACGTGGTTTAACGGGTTTCATCTTTATGATCTTAACGACCATTGCAGTAGTGGCATTATGGTTAAACCCAGCAACGCCTGAAGCTGAACTCGCACAATATGCAGGCAAAGCTTGGTATGAAAACCCATATCAATTAACTGACTTTATCTTAATGACCACTATCGGTTTCTTAATTTATGGTCCAGTAATGTTAATTGGTTTACACGCTCTTGAACTTGCACCGAAAAAAGCGGCAGGTACAGCAGCAGGTTTCACAGGCTTATTTGGTTATCTCGGTGGTACAGTTTCTGCTTCAGCCGTTGTGGGTTGGGCTGCGGAATACTACGGTTGGGACGGTGGTTTCTATGTAATGATCACCGGCGGCATCTTAGCTGTATTATTACTCTTAATCGTAACCATTCAAGAAGCGAAACATAAAGCTACATTAAGCGATCACTACGGTAAATAGTGAATAATCAGAAAGGAAGCGCAGCAATGCCCTTCCTTTTTTATTGATAAAAATTCGGTGAAAAAGCACCGCACTTTACTAAAAGGAGTTTTTATGACATTCAAATTAAAAAAATTAGCCCAAGTTGTTGCCTTATCCACCTTAGCGTTCACTTGTGTGCAATCGGCAAATGCAATGCCGACTATGAACAATAATGAAAAACTTGTTATCGCTCACCGCGGAGCAAGTGGCTATTTGCCTGAGCATACACTAGAAAGTAAGGCCCTCGCATTCGGGCAGAAAGCGGATTATTTAGAACAAGATTTAGCGATGACGAAAGACGATCATTTAATCGTGATCCACGATCATTTTTTAGACGGGCTAACTGACGTGGCGAAAAAATTCCCTGATCGTAAACGCGCAGATGGGCGTTATTATGTGGTGGATTTTACGCTTGCGGAAATTCAATCGCTCAATATGACCGAAAATTTCAAAGTGGTAGATGGTAAACAGGTACAGGTTTACCCTGATCGCTTCCCAATGTGGAAATCCCATTTCAAAATTCACACCTTTGAAGATGAAATCGAATTTATCCAAGGACTAGAAAAATCCACAGGCAAAAAAATTGGGATTTACCCTGAAATCAAAGCCCCTTGGCTACATCATAAAGAAGGGAAAGATATTGCCAAAGCGACCTTGGAAGTGCTGAAAAAATATGGTTATACGCAAAAATCCGATCGCGTTTATTTGCAAACCTTTGATTTTAATGAGCTTAAACGCATCAAAACTGAGCTAATGCCAAGTCTAGGAATGGCTCTTAAATTAGTCCAGCTTATCGCCTACACCGATTGGCACGAAACGGAAGAAAAAAATCCGCAAGGCGAATGGGTAAACTATGATTATGGTTGGATGTTCAAAGATGGTGCAATGGCTGAAGTGGCAAAATATGCAGACGGCGTAGGGCCAGGTTGGTATATGCTAATCGATCAAGAAAATTCCACCAAAGATAAGGTGGTTTAGGTTTACACTCCATTGGTGCAAGAGCTAAAAAAATACCAAATGGAACTACACCCTTACACCGTCCGCAAAGACGCCTTACCCGCATTTTTTACGAACGTAAACCAAATGTACGATGCCTTGCTAAACCAAGCTGGTGCGACAGGAATATTTACTGACTTCCCTGACACCGCCGTAGAGTTTTTGCATAAGCAGTAATTCAAATTAACACCATTTAATACAACAAAAAGGTGGTGTAATAGTAAAACCTCAACACAGGGGCGTAGCCTTATGCCCCTGTCATTGGATGAATGATTTCAGCCTATGAAAATAAAAAAAGGGGCTGTCCTAGATAACTAGACTAAACTCCCTTTAACCAATTGTTTTAAAATAGAAATTTGACTTTTTATGTTGCTGTAATTAAAACGCCATTCACATTCCTTTAAATAAAGCTCAAAATGCGCTTTTGGGATACCATTAAATTTGCGTAAATGGCGTTTTGCTTGGCTCCAAAAATTCTCAATTCCGTTAATGTGGTTATGATTTTCAGCAAAATGTGTGCTGTGATTGATACGAAAATGACTAAATTCACTCACATCAAGCACGTCATAACTACGATAATTATCGGTGTAAACAATACTATCAGGCTTTACCTGCTCCCGAATAATGGGTAACAAGGTGGCAGATTGCGTATTTGGAACCGCAACGGTATAAACCTTGCCATTGCGCTTGAGAAGCCCGAATACCGCAATTTTCCCTGCCGCACCACGACCACGTTTGCCTTTGCGAGCACCGCCAAAATAACTTTCATCGGCTTCAATTTCACCTTCAAACATCTCTAAGTGAAGGCTGTTTTGATAGATGAGTTGGCATAAACGATGAAAGTAATATGCGGCAGTCGTTTTGTTTACATTGACTAACTCTGCTGCTGTCCTTGCAGTAACACCTGCAACAAATAGCTCAATGAGTTTATTTTGTTTGTGCTGACTTAGACGACTTTTTCTCATTGGTTCATTCTAACCTAAATAGATTTTTTAGTTGTTATCTAGGACAGCCCCTTATTTTAATGTTAATTTTGTTTATAAAAAAGCCCACCTGTTACAGTGGGCAACCTTAGGAGTATGTCTGCACGGGGTTTAACGCCTTCCGTGTGGGCGTATTAGTTGTTCAACCTTGATTTAGCGACTTCAATCAAAAGCTGATATTCTCGTTTTGTTTTTTCATCGTGAACTTCCGCGGATTTTTTCAAAAACTCCTCAACAGAGCCACTAAAACAGCCTCTAGTAGCCCACAATACTCCTTGCTTAGTTTTAAATACGGTTAATGTGCCGTACTCCGTACCCACGTTTGAAAACCAGACAATATCAGATCTTTCACACACCACGGCATTACCGGACACCTCGGCATTACCGGACACCTCGGCATCACCGTACACCTAGGCATCACCACTCTGATCTAAGTTTGACTCTTTCTCGACATATCCACCCAAATCACCAGCACTAACGCTGATTGATGCGATTGCTACTAAAGCTTTTATGCGATAGAGTTTAATTTTAGTTGTAAATCCGATCTCGATATATTCATCGGTTAATTCATATTTTTTCATTGAGTTTCTCCTTTCTCATTCAAAACCACACTCAAAGCCACGAGGAAAAAAGACTAAAAACGAGCGACTAAGAATGCGGTTTTGAATGAGTGCTGTCTCTCCAAGCTGTCACGCCCTTATAGCCGCGTTTGCTAGATTATTTTTTCGTTAATTCCGCTTTGGTAGTTACCTCGCCCTTGCTTCAACATTCCTTTCAACCTCACTACGAGTCATCGGATCGGTCAAAAATAATCAAAAAGTCCTACTGTTCTTTTCGGCTACTCCCTTGCACCTTATTATGTGCAACCAGCTTTCACCTAAACACCTTGTCGGATTATGTCTGTTTCCCTTATTGGGCATAATGCTGTTGTAGCGGTGGGGCTATAGGGTCTTCCACGCTTTGACTAACTACTCACCATCAGGCGACAAGGTGTTTTGTCTAAATTGTTAAAGAGCATCATCACCAAGATGAAATATTGAATTAGCTAAATTTATGTAGTAGCTTTAAAAGCAACCTTGCAATGCGTGATTGTGGCTTGACTGGAACATATATTGAACAGTAAAGCTCACCATCAATAGTTGCTTGGGACATTGCTTTGACTTTTTCTTGTGCTTCTTCAAATGAGTTGGCGTAGACATCTGAACACCACTTCTTCCCTTTGAAGAAGTAAGAAATTGCATAGCGTTTCATTTCATTTTGCATAAGGAGTTACCTCTATGTATTTTGAAATTTTCAAAGGTGTTAATGGTCAGTGGTATTGGCGACTAAAAGCCGCCAATCACGAACCTATAGCTCAAAGTGAAGGTTATACGACCAAACAAAACTGCTTACATTGTATCGGGCTTGTTATGGACACTAACCGACAAACACCTGTTCGCGAAGTTTAATTATCCAAGCCCTGTTACCGCAGGGCTTTTTATTTCATCTTGATTGTTAAAGAGCATTAAACGTTGTTTCGTTTTGATGGGTGTATAATACCATAAGTATTGTATTTGTGAATACTAAACGTATTTAATTTTCATATAAAAATACCTTATGTATTTTTATATAGTTGATTTTCAAAGAAAAATAATTTGAAAAAATTTGTTTGATTGCTTATTTTTTAACCTGTAAGCAGTTGTGAGATTAAGGTTGAACGCATTTTTGTTGATTTTAGTTCACAACTTAAGGCGGTTGAGGTATAATTTTTGTGTGGGAGGGCAACGATGATCCAAATAAAATCAACAACCTTATTTAAGAAATGGCTTGATGAATTAAAAGACTTAAGAGCGAGGGCGAAAATTCAAACCCGTATTAAGCGATTGCAGTTAGGGAATTTTGGTGATGTTAAGCCCGTTGGTGAAGGGATTTCAGAATTGCGTATTACGGAGGGCAAGGGCTATCGCATTTATTTGAAAAACCAAAATGGAGTGGTGGTGATTTTGCTTTTGCTGGCGATAAATCAACACAATCCAAAGATATTGAAAAAGCGAAATTATTAGCGAAAGAATTGGGAGTTTAAATGATGGAATTACAAGATTTTGATATTGCCGAACATTTAAGAAGTGAAGAAGAAATCCAGCTTTATTTAAATGAGGTGTTACAGGAAAATGATGTGGATTTAATTTTGTCTGCATTGGGGGATATTGCCAAAGCTCGCAATATGAGCCAGTTAGCCAGAGAAGTAGGGGTAAGCCGTGAGGGGTTGTATAAGGCATTTTCAGGCAAAGGCAACCCGACATTTTCTACTGTGCTTAAAGTGATGAAAGCCCTTAATCTTAGCTTTGAAGTGAAACGTGTTACGCACGCGTAATCATTTTCGAGACATCACGAAAGCGTTAAGCAAGGCGAGGTGATTTACCTAACTCCTTGAAATGATTGCAGTTTGGGGATTTAAGCACGATTTGAGTGAAAATAAGCAAGATTTGAGGCAAAAGAAAACCGCCGTGAGGCGGTTTGTTATTGAATTTGATTTGTCTTTGCTGATATTTCTATCAATCTTGATAGTGGAACAGCCTTAACCAATGAAGCAATAATTTGAATTTCTTCTTCTGCTTTTTGCTCGAAAAGCTGATCGCTTCTATCATCAACAACAACCAACATTTTACGCCCAGCTAAGTCATTACCACTTAGAATATCACCTGCTTTTCGCATAACTGAGCCAACGGCATTAGGTGTTGGATTAATCGCCATTATAAGTTGATCATCTAGTTGAAAATCCAGTGTGTAGCTATGCCCTGAAATACCATTTACTTTTGGCGATCTAGTGAATTTGGCGTAAGGTTTCCACGCTTTTAAATAAAGTTCCACCTCATCGGCAAGGTGATTAACTTGCATTGGTATGCCTGCAAGCTCTCTTTCGTAATGCATTAAACCGCACAAAGCTGAAGTATAATCAGCAATCGCGTAAGTCGCTTTTTCTTGTGTGGTAATACATAAAATTTCACCATCATCTTCCAATGCAATATCGGTATGAACAGTATTCAATTTATCTTTGATTTTTTTCCAAGATCGCTTATGTTCAATGAGTCCGGTGGTGTGGAAATGGAACAAGGTATCGCAATCATCGGTGATTAACAGCTGTTCACCCTGTGGAATAATATAAAAACTTAATAGAGAACCATCTAGCCATTTATGGTTGGTTTGTACGCACACGCCAGCAGAACCATTAAGGCTAGTTACCTTATGGCAATGTAAGTCAATTTGGTTGTGTAGCCATTGGCAATCTATCATTTTATTCCTCCGGCAAATTAAGTTTGCTTCCAGTAAATTCTAAACGGATTTTATCGCAAAATAAAGCAAACCAGTGAGCAATATTTTCAATTTCTGTATCAGGGATAATCTTTCTCACCTGTTTACCTATATGTTCGTGGCTACCTTTAATAATTGTATTTCCATCGTGTGAACTGATTTTATTTTCATCAGATAGCTCTAATTGGTAAGCTCGTAATTTCTCGTGTTGTTTGCGTTTGAATAAAGTCAAAACAAGTTTTCCTGACTCTTTCACACGTTTACTGTATTTATAGTCAACTTGAACCGTTGCTCCTGGTACAGGTCCAGCTAACTCATCTCTGTCATTAGGCACAAAATTAATCGTTCGCCAATGGATATTTCGCCCTTTATTCCAATATAAGTCTTTATCGTAAGATTTTAGCAATTCGATAAATTGCAGGGCTTCTTCGTTGTTTAGGCAAAATTTATGTTCGTTTAATCTGCTCATTACAAATAACTCCTATGCTCAACCGCCACGCCGATGATGCGGATATCTTGTCTCATTGAGCTAAGGGTAGGAAAATCAGGGTTAAGTGGAACAAGTTCAAAGTGCGGATGACCTGATTCGGAAATTTCGCCTAATTCACGATAGCGTTTTAAGGTTGCCTCACCGTTTCCATTGACTGCGGCTACAAAGTCACCGGGGTGAGGGCGTTTGCGAATGTCAATTAACACTAAATCCCCTTCGCTAAATTTAGGCTCCATCGATAAGCCGCTTATCCTCAAAAAGAACGCGTCTTCGCCTGCGTCTATCTCTGTGTCAATATAGTCATAACCTATACTATCGTGAAAATCGCACGCTTCTGTCCACGTTCCAGCTTGAATAGAGCTTATTAATGGATAAGAGTATGATTTTTTTACAGAAGTAAAGGAAGCGTTAGGATCGAAATCTTCAAGTGTCCCATCACTATTTAAAATAACCTTATCTACGCCAGCTAAATGAATCATTTGAGCCACTTCACCGACATTTGGGTTTCTTCTACCTGTAAGCCAGTGTCCTATTGCCCCTTGCGTTTTATTCATCGCTTCAGCAATATCATCTTGCTTTAGGTTCTGATCTTGCATTTTTTCACGCACATATTGATTCCAAGGTTTTTTCATAGCTCTCACCATTATTAAATAAATCAGCCAATTATTACCGATTGTATTAATTAGTCAAAATACTAAAAGTATTTTGCTCTTTACATTCAATTATACCTTTTGTATTATTTATGTGTTTTTAATACAGGAGCTTATCGATGAACAAAATTGCAGCGTTCAGAAAAGCAGCCAACTTAACTCAAGCTGATATGGCTAAGCATCTTAATAAAACACAAGGTGCTATTGGTCACTATGAGCTAGGTATCAGACAGCCATCAATTGAGACAGCTAAGCAAATTGTTCAAGTGTTAAATGAACACGGTTTAACTTGTTCTCTTGATGATGTTTTTCCTGTTGGCGGCTAATTTACCACCTCCACCCAAAAACAAAACCACAAAATCCACAAGGAATTTATGGCAATGAAGAAAACGATTATTGAAATGATAGAAAAGTGCCAAGGCGGAAAAGCAGCCGTTGCGGGCTTTCTTGGTATGACAGAGCAGGCATTGAATAACCGCTTGTATCAAACCAAAGGACAGCGTTTCACCTGCGAAGAATTGATTGCCATTGAGCTTGAATATGGCGTAAGTAATTGGTCGGATGAAATCAATCGGCGTTTAGGCAAGGTGAGTTTTGCTGTACCGAACGAAAACGAAACAGATTTAGTCGAGCTATCGCAGTTACAACTGCAAGAACTTGCTGAGCGTGGGATTTTATTTGCCAAGCTCAACGAGTTTTTGAGCGACGGCGTACTGACGCAGGAAGAGCAAGATGTGTTGCATAAGTTATTGCACAAATCACAACAGACCACGGCAAAAGCGATCGAAGTGGCGATTGCTATTCATAAGCAATAAAAAACCACCGTTGGAGCGGTGGCAATTAAGAGCTATAAGGAGCTACATAGATGACAGAATTATTACCGATAAATACAGAAAAATCAAGTATTACGATGAGTAGTCGCGAAATTGCTCAATTATGTGAAAAACAACACGCTCACGTTATGCGTGATATTCGTAATATGCTTGATGAACTCTATCCAAATATGGATAGTCTTGATTTTAAAGGGATTTTTATTATTAAAAATCCTGAAACAGGTTTAACAAGCGAAATTCGTTTACCAAAACGAGAAACGATGATTTTAGTTTCCGGCTATCGGATTGAGTTAAGAGCCAAGATTATTGATCGTTTAAATGAACTAGAAAATCAGCAAAAAACCACCGCACTTTTGCCTAACTTTAGCGATCCTGTTGCTGCTGCTCGGGCTTGGGCAGATGCAAAAGAAAGTGAACAACTCGCATTAGTTCGCGAACACCAAGCCTTGTTAGAAAGCAAGCAAAAATCCGAACAAATCGAATCAATGGAAAGTTATTTCCGCAATGGAATTTCTCCATTTGAATTTGTGAAAGGGTTGAATGGGGTTAATGCGTTAAAAGTGGGTGAATTTTTGATTGGTAAAAACTGGCTCTACCAAGATAGCAGAACAAAACGCGTTAAGGCTTATGCCCGAGATCAATATCTCACGGAAGAAACCACGGAGATTTCTCAGCACGGTAAAGAGCCGTTTATCGCGTATAAACCTGTGTTGTTGAAGAAAGGGGCGGCAAAGCTCTATGAATGGTATGTGAAAGGGAGTTTGCCAATGAAAGCAAATTGGAATGGGGAATTTACACAAGATAAGGCGGTGGGGCTATGAGTTTACTTTTAATGGCAAAAGCAATGGAGATTAAAGTCGGTAATCCTTTGCGTAAATTAGTCTTATTGAAATTAGCAGATAACGCTAATGATGATGGCATTTGCTTTCCTTCCTATCAATATATTGCCGATGTTTGTGAAATCTCAAAAGCCAGTGCAAGAACGCATATTGAGGCATTAATTCAAATGGGGTTTATCTCTAAAAAAGCTCGCAAAAATAAAGACGGCTCAAGCTCTAATCTTTATATTTTGCACCTTGATAAGGGTATGCCAGCAGATAGCACGGGTATGCTAGGAGATGGCATAGGTATGCCAGCAGATAGCATAGGGGGTATGCTAGGAGCTAGCACCATAACCAGTCACTCTATTAACCAGTCAATTAACCTTCCTTCTTCGTCCGAAAAAAATTCGGACGGCGGCGAGAGCAAAAAATCTCGATTTAAATTTTCCGATGATGATATGACTGCCGCACAGTGGATTTTTGGATTAGTTCAAAAACTTAACCCCGACGTCAAACCGCCGTCTTTCGACAGCTGGGCGAATGAGATCCGCCTGATGCGTGAGCGTGATAAGCGAACGCATAGGGAAATTTGCGGACTGTTTCAGTGGGCAAACCAAGACTTGTTCTGGAAAACCAATATTCTTAGCCCTGCCAAGCTGCGGGAGAAATGGGATCAGCTCACGGTGAAGAAAAATAACGCAAAACCACAGCGTAAAACGGCTTCAGAATTGAATGCGATTGAATGGAACACCGAGGAAGGTTGGAGAGGAATGCTGTGATCAGACAAGTTAATCCGCAAACAATGCAAAACGCAATGGCAAGACAAGCTAAATTTCCCAGCCAGCCACAGCAAAAATCGCAACGCTTGCCCAATGAGATTGAAAAATTGGTTGATCAGATTTTTTCGCAATTATTCGCTGCTTGCCCAGCAATGCGTGGTCAATTTGACGAAGTGCAGCTACCCATCACCAAGCGCACTTGGGTTTTAGGCTTTGCGGAAAACAATATTCGCACCATTGAGCAAGTTCGTGCGGGAATGCGTAAAGTGCGGTCGAAACCTGATGATTATTTCCCAGGTGTGGGCAAGTTTATTTCTTGGTGCAAGCAAGATCGCTTTGAAGCGTTAGGTTTGCCGAACGAAGAAGAGCTTTACCAACGACTCAAGAAATTCCAAGGCTACGGAATGCTGGAAATCCACAAATTCCAATTTGAGAGCGATGCGGAATATTGGCTGCTGACGGATTTGTATTGCGACAATCGTGAGGCAACAAAAAAAGAATTGAGAAAGGCGGTGGGAGAAGCATTAGACTCAATGGCAACACGTTTGGAAGCGGGCGAAACGTTGCCTAAACCGCAAATCACCCTGCCAGCGAAACCGAGCTTTGTTCCGCCTGAAGTGCAAAGAAAAATTAATCAACACGGCATTGAAAAATGCAAAGCGATTTTAGGGATGAAATGATGACCGAACAACAATTCGACAAAGACACGTGGTGCACGCCGAAATATGTTTTTGACTGGCTCTTACAGCGTTCGGTTACGTTAGATTTTGTGAAGAAGTGCGGTGGGTATGGAAACTAAACAACGCTTTTTCTTGCGTAATGCACGCATACAGCAAAATGCGATCGGGGTAATACATTCCCTTGCCTTAGATGAGAAAAGCCCTGCGGTGGTGGAAATAAAGCCCTTAACACGCACGTTGGCACAGAATGCAAAACTCCACGCAATGCTAACGGATATTGCCAAGCAATGTACCTTTAACGGCAAAAAGCAAACATTGGAAACGTGGAAAATGCTTTTTGTGAGCGGTCATAAAATTGCCACTGGCGAGCAAGCGGAGATGGCGATTGGCTTTGAGGGTGAAGTCGTGAATTTACGCGAAAGCACGGCACAAATGGGCGTGAAACGGTTAGCGAGTTTGATTGAGTATGTTCAGGCTTGGGCAGCAGAACAAGGCGTGAGATTTAGCGACAGGCAAGGATTTTACGGCTATTAAAAACCGCTCAAAAGAGCGGTTAAAAAATTAAGCATTTTTATCTTTTTTAACGGCGTGATTAATCGCCATTACAATGCCGAACATTACCGCGGCAAGGGTAAATAATCCGATTGTAAGTGCCATTTAATCCTCCCTGTAGAGAAGTATAACACAAGTATAACAAAAACCGCACCGAAGTGCGGTTGGATTTTGGGGAGTTTTAGAAATCAAGCAGCTTTTTTGTTGGGTTGATTTTAGGGATAACTCGTTGCCAATTGAGTTTTTTCGATTGGGTAAATGGTTGAGTTAAACGCTGTAGGGTAGCTTGGCTTTCTTCATAATGGCGTTTGTACTCATAGGCGTGGCTGTAAACCGCGCCACTGTAGGTTGAGCCAATGGCGTTCAGCGGGGCATAAAGCTCAGCGAGTAGGGTGTTCATCCGTTTGTGGCTGAACCATAACCAAGCAAGTTGTTCAAGCTCGTACTCGGTGAATTCAAAAGTGTATTTCTTTTCGGGTTCAGGTAGGGCGAGTTGTTGATTTTGTAAACTGTATTTTCCAGTTTTGCGGATTTGTGGAAGAACTTCTTCAAATACCCAGTTTTGGAATGATTTTGCGATGGGTTTTTCACTACGAAAAATGATCCGATATAAATTGGGTTCATTGATGAAGGCAGTTTTACGTTGTTTTTCATCTTTTGCCAAAGCGTACGCTAGACGTACACCTTGAGGATCTAGCATCTGGCTTTGAACTCTACGGGAATTTTGGATTTGAAAAATTCTGCAAACATCAAGCAAACAGAAAAACGGTTGATTGTCGAAAATTTCAATACGAACAGGGCTTGAATTAAAGTTGAAAAGTTGATTTGACATACTGTATTTCCTTTTGAATAGGTTGGGCGGATAGGGTGTTCAAAACCGCTACAGTGACGGCGTGGGTATTGGTTATTTCCTCACCACCCTATCCATAGATTGAATTTATTATTTGTATTGAATTTGGTTGAGAAAAGGAGAAACACCAAATTTCAGATACAAAAAAATCACATTGACGCAGTGAATGGCGACTGTAGGTATTTTAAAAGGCGTTTTGAAGCACCTTTGAGTTAAATCCTACGCTTGACCGAGGAGAATGTCAAGCGTAAGGGGGATATTAAGCCATTATTTTATCTGCGCTGACTGAGGCAAGAAAATGACTACGGTTTTTGTAATGTGGGTGTGTAGCGACAAACTCATCAATACGTTTAATTAAGTAGGCTGGCATTGTGATGTTGATACGTTCAGCTTTCCCTAAGAGGTGGCTAATATCAACATCAACAACGCCAAAGAAAATATCAACGCTTTGATAATCTGGATTGGCTTTATGTTCTTCTAGCGGGGTTGGTAGAGGAACTTCTTCATTGTCTCGGACAACTAACTCCAGATGTGATGTGATAGCTTGTTTTACATTGTTATATGCCTCTTCCAATGTATCACCAGCTGAAAAACAGCCAGGAATATCAGGCACGGAGACAACATAACCATCAGTAACTTTTTCAAGTGCGATTGGATATAACATTGATTTTCTCCTTAAAGGGGCTTATAGCCCCGCTTGTTTTCTGATTAATTTTTCAAGATGTCCTAATTCGGCTCTTGGGTGGGGAACGGTAACTTTTCCCTTTTTTTGATGATGCTCAAAATGGTGGTGGCTTCCATTTATGCTATCAAGATACCAACCATCTTGTTTGAGCAATTTTATCATTTGTTTGCTGTTCACATTTGTTTTCTCCTCGATGTGTTGTTAATTAATGTGTGTATTATAAGTATTTATTAGGCGTGTGTCAATATTTTTGTGGCGATAATGTGTATTTTTTTTGAGGTATGAATGACAAAAATACGAAAACGAAAATGCAAAATCTGTGGTGAACGTTTTGAAACCTATGACAGCTTTCGGCAATGGTGTAGCCCTGAATGTGGGGTGGCGTTGGCGAGGCTGAAGCAGGCGAAGCAGCGGGAAAAAGCAGAGCGTGAAAAAGTGCGGGCGGAAAAAGCAAAAATTCGGACGGTGAAAGAGGGGTTGAAAACGCATCATCAGCTCATTGCTGAAGCTCAAAGTGCGGTGAATAAATATATCCGTTTTCGTGATGCGAATAAGGAATGTATCTCGTGCGGTACGCCGTTGATTAGCGAGAAATTAGGCGGGGGATTTGATGCGGGGCATTATCGTAGCCGTAGTTCAGCCCCGCACTTGCGGTTTTATACGCTTAATATTTTTGGTCAATGCAAACGCTGCAATCGATGGTTGGGCGGAAATTACCACGAATATCGCATACGGCTGATTGAGCGTTTGGGTATTGAAAAGGTGCGAGAAATCGAAAGCGATCAACGCCCAAGACATTATAGCGATGAGGATTTAAGGCGGATTAAGCGGATTTTTGAGCGGAAAGTGAAGTTATTAGAAAAGCGAGGGAAGCAATGGAATTAGTTTTTAACGATATTAAAAAAGTCTGCACACAATGGGGGTACTGGGCAACGCCTAGATTAGGCACGGAATATCCTTGCCTTTCGGTGAGCATTCCCACGCCGATTGATGAGAGCAAAAGACGAGTTGATCCCGTTAGTGAGTCGTTAGCTGAGGAAATCGAGCGTTGCGTGCTAGTGATGCGTAAAGCAACACCTGAGCTTTACGATTTATTTATGGCAACTTATGCTTACCGTTTGCCGCTTTATACGGAATATGATCGAAATCGTGTGCCAGTGCGGGTTGGGATTTTGGAGAGGTTTGGGATTAAGAAAACACGTTATTTTGAGCAGATGAAAATTGCTGAAACTGCATTGAAATTGATGTTGAGTAAAAACAAATGCCTTTTCTTAGCGTGATGTATAAAAAATGCTTGTTTTGTTCGAACTAAAAGTGTATAGTCTTATCTATAGTGCGGTTTCGCACGTTTAAAACGCACGAATGAATTTTAACAGCCCTAGAATACAATCTAGGGCTTTTTTGTAGGTTTATTTTTCACTATAAATTGCTCTGCATTTGGTCAATCCTAAAAGGAGATAACTATGTCATTTGAATTGCGTAAACAGCTTGCAGATTTAAAGGCAGAATGTAATGCGTTATTTGAACAACGTTTGAGTGTGTTGCGAGATAAAAAAGAAAACGCAATTTCGTTAATGGTAGATGAAGCAGTTTCTTTTTTACAAGAGCAAGGTTTTACCGTAATAAATAATATTCCAAGCACGATTGAAGCTAACTATAAAGGCTCAATGAATATACGTATTCAATTTTCTGATCCAGCAGATAGCTTTATTGGTGCAGATATTACTATTGATGTCGATTACTTAAATCAATCCTATGGCTTTAGTGTTAATTTAAAACGAGCATATTTTAATGCGATTCAAACGGGTGATTTATCCGCGGAGATTATGCAGTATCAAGCGATGATAAAACGTTTAGCCGAGTTAGGGTGGACAGATATTGATGGCTCATTTGAAATTGTGTTGATTAAGCAAGATTTAAACAAACTCACGTTTTCATCAATGGAAGAGGTGTTGGCGTTTGTGTTAGAGATGTAACAAAATAGAGTGAGCAAACTTTTAACAGCCCTGATCGGAAACGGTCGGGGCTTTTTTTTACAGAAGTAATCACGCAACCTAGCGTAGGAGCTAGTTCTGAGGAGAGTATTGAGAAACGCTAGCTAGTATCAATATTTCAGCGTTTGCGGAGCTTTGAGCTGACAGAAGTCAATATTATTTCAAGCCTAGTCTTAACGGACAGGGCTTTTTTATTGCCTCAAAAAGGAGGCGGAGTGATGAAAATGCCAAACAACGATCCGAATATATGGCTTATTTTAGGGGCATATATTCATCAAAATTACAACGCCATTGTGGGTTTCACGATGGCGTTTTTTATGTCTTTGCTACGCGCTGCCTTTTTGCGTCAGAAAACGAGTTTTCGCCAACGGATATTGGATGGGGCAATTTGTGGAGCTTTGACCTTGTCAAGTATGTCGCTGTTAAATCATTTAGGTTTTTCAGAGGGGCTAGCTACCTTTATCGGGGGAATGCTTGGGTTTATTGGTGCGGAGAAAATCCGTGAATATTTAATGCTGGTGTTAAAAAAACGGGTAGAAAAAGATGTTTAAATTTAGCCAACGTAGTGAAAAGCATTTACAAGGTGTTCACGGTGATTTGGTTAAGGTCGTGCGAAAAGCCCTTGAATATAGCACCGTTGATTTTGCGGTGATTGAAGGGGTAAGAACAAAAGCACGCCAAGCCCAACTCTTTAAGCAAGGGGCAACTAAAACAATGAATAGCCGTCATTTAACCGGTCACGCGGTGGATTTAGCCCCGCTGGTTGAAGGAAAAATCCCTTGGTCAGAACGGGATAAATTTAAGGAAATTGCGAAGGCAATGTTTCGAGCGGCCAAAGAATTAAATGTCACCATTCGCTGGGGTGGAGATTGGAACGGTAATGGGAAAAGTGAAGATGAACGTTTTTATGATGGCCCGCATTTTGAATTACATCGTGCCGTTTATCCGTAAATATTCCTCGCTGTTGTGGTTATGCGTGATTTTGGGCTTGTGTGGTTGGGTTTGGTATCAGTCGCAGAGGATAAGTAGCTTGAGAGCCAAAAATCAAATGCAAGCTCAAACCATACAGCAACTGAACCATAATCTCGCAGAAAGAACAAAACAGCTCGAAGATGAACGAAAAACGACACAAAAACAGACCGCACTTGAACAAGTACAGCGAGAAAAAGCCGATGAAGATATTCGCGTTATTTATAAAAGGATTAAAGGGCAGGATTGTAGCCGCGAGCCTTTGCCTGATGATGTTATTAAGCGGTTGCAGCACAAAAATTAAAACAGAGTATCACCTACCACCGAGCATTTATTTAATCCCTTGTCAGCAAACCGCATTTAACGGCTCAACGTATGGTGATGCGATTATTTATTTGCGAGTGGTGCAGAAAGAACGTGAGATTTGTGCGGGGCGGTTAAGTGGGGTGATTGAGTGGAGTAAATCAAATGGGAATGCTTTATAAGTCGAAAAAGAAATTGATTGAGGAAGGCTTCACGCATTATGGATGGCTTTGGGGTATTCCTGTTTATGTCAAAGATATTGATAGTGAAGCCCCCATTATTGGGGCGGCTAATTTTATTCCTGAATGGGTTTTAACTGTCGCAGATCAAATCGGCTTTTTTATTGAGGGACTGCTGAATATCCACAACCCTGAATATGTGCCAATGTTTAAAATTCGTATTACTGGAGAAATTAAATAAGGATTAACCTATGCCAAAGAAAGACGGGGTTAAGTCCACGTCTAAAGGGCGTGGGTTGACACCAAAACAAGAAAAATTCTGTCAGCTCTATATTGAGCTTGGGAATGCAAGTGAAGCGTATCGGCAGAGTTATGATTGTTCTAAAATGAAATCAAGTGCAATCAACTCAAATGCAAAAAAATTATTAAAGGACACTCCGATCGCACTCCGTATTGAAGCATTACAAGATAAACATAAACAACGCCATAATTTAACGGTTGATGGGATTATTAATGATCTGCAAGAATATCTCGCTATATGTACAGGTAAGAAGCCATTAACCATTACTACTGTAATTAAAAACGCCCAAGAGGGAACAACGCAAGCGGTAGATGACCGATGTTTTGTGTTTGAACCAACTGGGGCTAATAAGGCGTTTGAATTACTTGGCAAGCATTTAGGAATGTTCAGCCAAAAAGTAGATTTAACCTCAAGCGATGGCTCTATGGCATTAGGCTCATTAAGGGATTTATTTTCAGATGACGCAGAAGCTGATTAGTAAATTTTTGCCTTTTATTGAGCCTCATCGCTACAAAGTGGCTTATGGTGGGCGTGGTAGTGGTAAGTCTTGGACGATAGCGAGGCTGTTAATTGAAATTGCCCGCCGATTATCAATCCGTTTTTTGTGTGCAAGGGAATTACAGAACTCGATTAGTGATTCGGTGATTCAGTTACTTGCCGATACAATCGAACGCTATGGCTATCAAGCCGAATTTGATGTGCAGAAAAACAAAATCTACAACCTTAAAACGGGGGCGATTTTCCTGTTTTACGGCATCAAAAATAACCCAACTAAAATTAAATCCCTTGAGGGGATTGATATTTGCTGGGTGGAAGAAGCCGAAAATGTGTCAAAAGAGAGTTGGGAAATTTTAATCCCAACTATTCGGAAAGAATATTCTGAAATTTGGGTTTCCTTTAACCCGAAAAATATTCTTGATGATACTTATCAACGCTTTGTTGTTTCGCCGCCAAGCGATATTGTCCTGATTAAAGTTAATTTCACAGATAATCCCTTTTTCCCCGAAACCTTGCGATTAGAAATGGAAGATTGCAAGGCGAAAGATTATGAGCTTTATCGGCATATTTGGGAGGGGGAACCCGTTGCAGATAGCGATAAAGTGATCATTAAGCCCGTATGGATTGATGCCGCCGTTGATGCACATATTCAACTCGGGTTTAAACCTGAAGGCAGAAAAATTGTCGGCTTTGATGTGGCTGATGAAGGGGCTGATGCAAATGCCAATGCGTTTTCGCACGGTTCAGTGGTGCTACGGGTTGATGAATGGAAAGGCGATGATGTGATTGCCAGTGCGGATCGCACAAGGCTCAACGCCATTGAGTTTAACGCTGATGAAATTGTATTTGATAGCATTGGCGTTGGGGCAGGAGTGAAAGCCCATTACAACCGCATTAAAGATAAAAGGCTCGTGATTAATGGGTTTAATGCAGGCGGGGCGGTGTTTGAACCTGAAGAAGAATATGTTTTCGGTAAAACCAATCGAGATATGTTCGCCAATATCAAGGCTCAAGCGTGGTGGCGGCTGCGAGATCGCTTTTACAAAACCTATCGAGCCATCAAGTATCAGGAAAGCTATCCCGTTGATGAGCTAATCAGCCTTTCATCGCAAATTCACGATCTGGATTATTTAAAAGCGGAGTTATCCCGCCCTTATGTGGATTATGACAATAACGGGCGCGTGAAAGTCGAGAGCAAAAAAGAAATGAAAAAACGGGGCATCCCCTCACCAAATAAAGCGGATGCCTTGGTGATGTGCTTTGCCCCGAAAGACGATGTGTTATCACGATTTATTGGATTAGGTAGTTAATTATGCCATTTAACCAAGACGGCTATGCCGATGCCTTAGGGCTAAACCACTTTCAAAAAACACCACAAAAAAGCACCGCACTTTTGGATTTAACCCTGTATGAACTAGGTGGGTTGGCGGCTCGGGTGGTAGATATGCCAGCCGATGCGGCGATTTCTCGTTCTGTTGAGATTGAAGGTGATGAGGATAACGTGATTTTCAATGACCTTGATCGCCTGAAAATTTTGCCAGCCTTGGCGGATATGGTGCGTTGGTCGCGGCTATTCGGTGGCTCGGTGATGTTGCTTTTAACCGATGACGGGGCGAAGCTCAGCGAGCCGTTGAACATCAATAAACTCAATCGCATTGATGAGGTGAGGGTGTTTGATTTAAGTCAAATTTCACCGACAACAAGACGCTATTTAGATCCACGCCAAACCAATTATGGGCGGTTTGAAACCTACCGCCTCAATATTGGGGCGGTGAATGGCTCTCTTGAAAGCCAAGTGGAAATTCACGAAAGCCGCTTGTTATTTATGGGTGGAGATCCAATGCCTGAGCGATTAAAAAAAGGGTTGCATTGGGTTGGGCGTAGTGTCGTGAAGACAGCGTATCAAAAAATCCGTGATTATCAAACATCGCTCACTTGGTCATCATTAATTCTGGAGCGTAAACAGCAAGCCGTGCATAAAATGAAAGGGCTTGCCCTTGCCATCGGTAACGGTTTAGAAGATCAGATTAGAGAGCGGATTAACCTTGTTGAACGGGGGCGCAATCTACTAAACGGGGTGGCGGTAGATTTTGAAGATGATTACACCATTTTAAACGCTGATTTAAATGGCATCGTTGATGTGCTTGATGAGTTCAAAATCGCCATCTCGGCAGATGTGAATATTCCCGTGGCAATTTTATTCGGGCAATCAGCAAAAGGAATGAACGCCACAGGAAAAAGTGATTTTGAGAGCTATTATGACCTGATTGAGGGTATCCAGCAGCACAAAATCAAACCTGTACTAGAGCGGTTGATTGAATTGATGATGTTGCAAAAACATATTAAGCCATTTGAAAACTGGCAAATTCACTTTCCATCACTCAATACGCCAACAGATAAAGAGCAAGCGGAAGCCCGTAAATTGAATGCCGAAGCCGCCAAAGCAGAAATCGGACGGCTGATTGACTTAGTAGATAGCGGGGCATTATCAACGCAAGAATTACGGCAGCAAATTGCAGAAGAATTGGGGATTACAGCGGCGGCTTTGCCAGAGGTAAGCGAAGATGACATTAACGACTATCAAAAAGCCCAAAAAGCAAAAAAACTATATAATAGGTTTGCTGATAATGGAATTATTCTTGATATTCACGCTATCGCTAGATTGGGAGAAAGGTTAAATCAATTAGGACTAAGTATTGACGAAGCCATTGCTTTTATTCTTTCGACTAAGCCTAATTATATTGATGAGCGTAAAGATAGATTAGTTATTTTCGATGCTAAGCGTAAAATCGCTGTTATTCAATCTAAGGCAGATGGTAAAATTATC
Organism: Avibacterium paragallinarum; assembly: GCF_900450705.1. Taxonomy (GTDB): domain Bacteria; phylum Pseudomonadota; class Gammaproteobacteria; order Enterobacterales; family Pasteurellaceae; genus Avibacterium; species Avibacterium paragallinarum. The sequence continues at coordinate 1,137,445 of NZ_UGHK01000002.1, read as the reverse complement.
ACGTTTGAGAAAAAAGCCACGCCAAGCCCTAATTGGAAATCATTATGAAACACTTTCTTAAAGTATTAGTGCAGTTTGTTCACACCAAAACCGATGATGATCGCAAGGCATTATTTGCGTTACTCCCTAAACATATTCTGAAACATAAGGCTTTTTTTGAAAAAGAAATGTTTGCCGATGCCGATCAGCACACATTTTATATTTTGACTTCGTTATTCATTTATTGGATAAATGAGTTAGAAGAAAGTGAGCTTGATAGTGATGAAATGAACCTATTAGATGAATTGCAAGCACTTTTTGAAGAAATTGATGATGATATTACTGAAACCGAACAAAAGAAAATTCTTTTAGCAACGAAAGAGATTATAGAGAAGCAAGATTCATACTCAATTCACGTAAAACACCTGACGAAGTCCGAAATACAATCCTTGCGAGAAAGTAAAAAAGATGCTTACCATCGAATGATGGCGATTAGTTGATTTAATGTTCACAGCCCCCCCCTGAAATATACAAAATTTCAGGGGGGTCTATTAATTAGAATATAAATTTAGGATAAATATAGAAATGGTAATGCGATACGATCGCCGAGCGATACAAGCAAGGCGAGATGATAACGGGTTTATTTTTGATACCCCAGTTCTAACAAGGACTGGGGTTTTTATTTATCAGTTGCCTGACGGCACAAAACGGCGGGAATATCGGCCACCTGATGAAGTGTTTAATGCTGATAGCTTGCGAGCTTATAAAGGCATTCCAATCACTAATGAACATCACGGTGTAATCAACAAAGATAACGCCCATCTAGTGGTTGGTTCGGTGCTTTCAGAGGGCAAACAAGATGGCAATAACTTAACCGCGGATATTGTGATCCACAATACGCAGGCGGTGGAATTAGGCAAAAAAGAATTATCGGTTGGCTATGCTGTTGAGCTTGAGATGAAAAGCGGCATTACGGAAGATGGTGAGCCTTATGACGCAATTCAACGTAATATCAAGCCCAATCATTTAGCTATCGTTAAAGCAGGGCGTGCAGGTAATGCACAGCTTAATATGGACGCGGCGGATGCCGTAGAATTTCGTGAAGATGGAGAACCTCAAATGAGTGAAACAAAACTCGCAGACATTCGCTTAGATAGTGGCATTACTTATCAAGCCGCCCCAGAAGTGATTGTTGAATTAAATAAATTGAAACAAGATGTTGCAACTGCTGTTGCTGAAAAGGACAAAGAAACCGCTCGGGCAGATGCGTTAGATGCCAAAGTGAAAACCCTTGAGGCAGATATGGAAAAGCTCAAGCAAGATGCGGTTAATATCGCAAAAGCTCGCGTTGAGTTAGAGAATGTGGCGAAAGCGCATCAAGTTGAAGTAAAAGCAGATAGCACAGATCGCCAATTGCGTGAAGCGGTGATCGGGGCTATTCGTCAAGATGGTGCGGATTTATCGCAAAAATCTGATGCCTATATTGAAGCGGCTTTTGATATGGCAATGGCTGAAGCAAAATCTCGCCAAGACGCGTTAGGTTCGCAACGTAGCCAAGTAACACACACCTTTACCCAAGACGGGCAAAAAGGTGAAAAATTAACAGGACGTGCGGCAATGCTTGCCAGTCGCAATCAATAAGGAGAACAGCAATGTACGAATCATTTCAACGCCCTGCGTTCGCAGGAATGAAAGGCGATAGCCGCTATGATTTAGTGGAAACTTTCGCCGCAGAAAGTGCGGTCAATTTTGGCACTGTTTTAACCCAAGGGACAAAAACCACACAGGTGAAATTAGGTGGCACAACGCCCGTTGGCATCGCATTACATTCTCACGCCGTAGTGGGTGGCTATGCTCAATTTGATGCGGTTTCCGTGCTACGCAAAGGCGTGGTTTGGTGTGTGGTTGAAAACGGCAAAATAGTAACGGCAGGCAGTGCGGTGAAGTTTAACCCTGCAACGGGCGAAGTAGGGTCAAATAGTACGACTGCGTTGCCCAATGCCGTCTTTAAAACCGATGTCGTCGATTGCGGTCAATACGGCAAGCTCGCCTTAGTGGAATTAGCGTAATCGCAAGTCGGTTCCCTTTTAACTGTTCAATCCGCCTCCTCAATATTGAGGGGGCTTTTTTATAAGGAAAAATTATGTCAGATTTTCATCAAGATGCCTTTGAACTCAATGAAATCAATAAATGCTTAAATGCTGCTGGCGTTTTTAACCAAGATGCGGGGTTATTTACTGCCCGCCAATTGGAAGTGGTTCGCAACCGCACTTATGAAGAAAAACTCCCTGCGATGAACGGGCTTAGCCTTGTGCCGATGTCCTCAGAAGCCCCTGAATGGGCAGAAACCATTGTTGAACGTACCTTTGATACGGTGGGAATGGCGAAAGTGATTGCCAACTATGCTGATGACTTACCACGTGCAGATGTGGCAATGAAGGAACGTGCCATTAAGGTGAAAAATATCGGTGCGTCTTATGGTTACAATCTTCAAGAGCTTAAAGCGGCGGCGGCTAACCAAACCGATTTACCTGCCTCAAAAGCCAGAGCAGCACGCCGTGCGGTTGAAATCAAAATGAATGAAATTGCCTTGTTAGGCGATAAAGAATTTGGCTTAAACGGCTTTATTAATCACCCGAATTTGGGCGAAACCACAATCGCGGGCGGTTGGAAAGCGGCGAAAGCGGACGCAGTTTTAGCGGATTTAGATAATCTGCACGACACGGTGATTTTGCAATCAAAAGGCACGCATCAGCCTACCCATTTATTGTTAGCATTGAGTGATTACCAAACCTTATCCAGCAAATATATGGACACCGCTGACAAGGTTGATGTTCTAACTTTCTTCAAGCGTAAACACCCAAATCTTGTGATTCAGGGCTTATGGGAGCTAGAAAAAGCGGGTTCAGGCAATAAAAACCTTGTCATCTGTTATGAGAAAAATGCGGATAACTTGAGCCTTGAAACCCCGCAAGATTTCACGCAGTTACCAGCACAAGAACGCAATCTTGAGCTTGTGGTGAATTGTATTGCCCGTATTGGCGGTGTGTTCTTGCGTTATCCATTATCAGCAACCAAAGCGGAGGTAACTGCCTAATGTTAGTGCGTAATATTGAGCCTCGTTTAATTCGCCTTGATGGGGTGTTTATCGCCCCAAATCAGGAAATTGAAGTGGCTGAGAATGCGGTAGGGTTAGCCTCTTTGCTTGAACGTGGGACGTTGATACAAATCAACACTGATGCAAACTCGGAAGTACCTGAAAGCAACTCAGAAGTGCTAGAGACTAAGTCCGAGAAATCAAACAAAGGCAAAAAATAGGAGTCATCAATGGGCGTTACCGCATTACTGCATTTTTTCTATCCCGTATCTCAAAAAATGGAAACGGAAGAAATTAACACCGCACTTGAGCTTGCAGAAAATTATCGCCCACAATGCTTGACGGAAGAAAAGCAAGATGAGGCGGTAGCGTGGTACGCCGCCTATTTGCTGGCTCAATCTGTCGAGGCGAGGGCGAACCCGTTAGGGTTAAAGCGTGAGCGAGAGGGGGATTTAGAGCGTGAATATTTTGCTAATGGCGAGAGCGGCAGCAATGCCCAACGCTTTTTAGCCAATTTCGACGCACTCAACGATCTTTGCTTACGCTTAGGGGCAATCACGGTGGGCAATAATGAGCGATGTTGAAGTCAAAATTAATAACAAGGGCTTAGAAAAAGAGCTTGCGTTAATGCAAAAGATGGCCAATGCCAGTGTAAAAATTGGTATTCAGTCTGACGCAGGACAGCACGAAAAAAGCGGAGCTAATTTGGTTGATATTGCTATTTGGAATGAGTTTGGTACAGATAAAATTCCCTCTCGTCCCTTTATTCGTCAAAGTTTTACGGATAACCAAAAAGCAGTTGCTCAATATTTAGGCCGTGTTTTTTCTAATGTGGCAAAAGGCAGTGACCTGAGATTAGAAATGGCAAGGCTTGGTCAATGGTATCAGAATAAGCAAGAAAATACTTTGCGAGATTACCCTTGGCAACCAAATGCAAAAGCCACGGTAAAACGCAAGAAAAGCTCAAAGCCGCTAATTCATTATAGGTTGCTATCCAAAGCTATTCGCTATCAAGTGGAGGTGTGATGCAGTCTTTTCCTTTTCAGTCCTCTTTTCGCAAGACTTACAAGTTATTGGTGCGAACAGAGGGGCAATATATCAAAGGTAAATGGGTAAATGGCGAAGAAGTAGAGCAAGAATTTACGGCATCAATTCAGCCCTTAAACACGCGAGAGATGGATAGATTGTCATCAATGATGCAAGGGCGACATATTGCAAGTGCGGTGAAAATTTACACGAATTTTCGCCTTGATGTGGCAGGTGAAAACCAAACTAACGGCGCGATCGTGTTGTTTGAGGGGGAACGTTATGAAGTGGTGGCGCGTTCTACTTACCATTCAGGCGTGATCGAACATCACCGCTATGTAGCGCAACGGGTGAAATAAAATGCAAGACACACTTTATGATTTGCTTTCTACGCTTTCCGCACGTCCTTTTATTCGTGCTTATGAAAATGGACGAGAGCCTGAAAAGCCTTTTTTCACTTATGAATTACGTTTTGAACAAACGCCTACACATTCCCATTATTCCAAGCTTGATGATCAAGGTAATCAACAAGTGAAAACCCATGTTGATGCCATCCTTGAGATTAACTATTTCGGAGAAAACAGCTTAAATGCGTTGCGTGGCCTTTGTATGAAGTTAAGTACCGTAACACAACGGAATAGATGGAATGAGCAAGGTGTTGCACTGGTGCGAATTGGGCGAATTACGCACTTAGCTTATCTCAATGAACAACAGGAATATCAAGATCGTGCGATGGTGGAAATTGAAATCCGCTATGCCGTTGCGGTTGAAGATATGCTTTCAATTATTGAACAGGTGGAGGTCACGAGCCAAGTTGGCGGGCTTTCCGACATCACTCAAATAGGAGTAAAAAATAATGGCAAAAATTGATCGTTTGGTCAATGTTACAATTGATCTCAACACAACAGCAATCGCTGGCAAGTCGTTTAGTGATTTGTTGATTTTAGGTGAACATACTTTAAAAAATTCCGCTCGTCTGTTAGTGGTTACCGATCCGAATGAATTATTAGATCTCGGCTTGCGATCTACCGATCCGCTGTATAAAGCGGTGGCAACGGCATTTTCTCAACCTACGCACGTTGCACAAGTGTTTATCGGGCGTAAAGATGCGAGCGAAAGCGTTACTGACGCATTGGCAGCCGTGGCAAAAGAAAATAATGATTGGTACGGCTTAGGCTTTGTTTCCCGTGAAGTGGATGATGTGCTATTAGCCGCCGCTTGGGCAGAAGCGAACGGCAAATTATTCGCAACCGCAAGCAATGATGAAAAACTCTTGCAGTCTTCGGATAAAACGGACATCGCCAGCAAGTTAGAAGCGAAGCAATATTACCGTAGTGCAGTGATGTACTCCCATAAAGCCGATGAAGAATATCCAGAAATCGCCTTAATGAGTTACGCGTTCACCTTTTACCCTGGTGCGGAAACGTGGAATTTGAAAAAGCTCGCCGGGGTGTCTTTCTCGCCATTAAGTGAGGGGGATTATCTCGCCTGTGCGAAGAAAAACGCCACAACCTTTGAGAAATTCAACGGCAGTTTTGCTGTAACCCAAGGCGGAAAAGTGGCAGCGGGAGAATGGATTGATGTGATTCGCTTCCGTGATTGGCTAGTGCAAGAGGTGCAGATTAACGTTACCTCCGTACTGATTAACGCTTACGGCAAAGTGCCTTATACAGATAAAGGGATTGAGCTAATCGGTGCGGCCATTCGCAAAGCGTTAGATTTAGGTGTCAGTCGTGGCGGGATTGCCCCCGTTGAATTAGATGACGACAACAAGGAAATTCCGAGTTATGTCATCAGCCTACCAAGATCGGCGAACATTTCCGATAACAACAAGGCAAGCCGTATTTTGCAAGATGTGAAATTTTCCGCACGCCTTGCGGGAGCAATTCATATTGCCGAATTGAAAGGTAACTTGGCATATAGCCTTTAATTGATTAACCCTAGACCGCAAAAGTGCGGTCTTTTTTATAGGAGAATTTTTATGGCAGCGTTAGCAACCTATGCGCCTGATGAAGTGAGTATCGTGATTGGTGCCGCTATTGCCACAGGCTTTGCCGATGGCACTTTTATTGATATTGAAGAAATTTCTGACGGCATTACCTCCGTTGCAGGAGCAGATGGCGAAGTAGCACGCTCAACCAGTGCTGATCCGCGTAAAAAAATTACATTAACGTTACTTCAAACCAGCAGCACTAATGACGTGTTAAGTGCGTTATATGCGGCGGATAAGGTGAGCAAAAACTCCACTTTCCCCATTGCGGTGAAAGATTTGCGTGGACGTTCCTTATTCGCCGCAAGTACGGCGTGGGTAACAAAATCCGCCAAACTTGATTTTGGCAAAGAAATTGGCAGCCGTGAATGGGTGATTGAAACCTCAGACGGTATTTTATTTGTTGGAGGAAATGACTAATGGCACGACAAGAAATTCAAATCGGCGAAAGCACGTTTTTCGTGCAAAAGTTTTCAGCGATGGATCAGTTACGCATTTTTGGCGATTTACAGAAAACCCTTGCTCCCTCGTTCGCAAAAATGTTTGGAATATTTGGTGTAGATACTCCCGAAAAAGCGAATGCCAGTCAGCTCGCAGAGCTTGCGAAAAAAAGTGCGACGGAATTTGCCGAGGGTTTACAGCAACTAAGCCAACAACTTAGTGGGGCGGAACTGGTTAAACTCGTCGATATGTTGGTGAAACCTGAATTGGTAACCGTACAACGTGATGATTTCAACAACGGCACGGATAAAAAATTGCAAAAAAATGATTTCGATCAGGTGTTTGACGATATGTCAGAAGTCATTGAGCTGGTGATTTTCATTTTAAGGCTGAATTTTGAGCCTTTTTTTATGAAATTTCTTGCCCGTCTTGGGTCGGGGCAAGAGGGAGCGAAGAAAGCCTAAGCGTTGGCAAATATAGTGAAAGGACGTTAAGTGAAATGCTCGCTTGGCGTCCTTTTTTAGCGGGCAAAGTTACCTTGACGGAACTCAATACCGCAGGGCTGACGGATATGGGCGAACTGTTGAAAATTAACCGATTACTTGATGCGGTTGAGGCAATGGAAGCAAAACAAATGGAGAAACACCGATGAATGTTATTCGTGAGCTGGTAACCGTCTTAAAGTACAAGGTAGATAATTCTAAGCTCAAAGGCTATATCACCCAAACCCAGACCGCTGCGGGGCAAATTCGGGACAAGTTACGCAACGCATTGCGAGGGGCAGCCCAAGAAAGTCGAGCTATTGGGGAGGGGATCAATCAAGCGAAAACCCATATGCTTTCCTTGCGGAATATGATTGGTGGTTATTTTGCAATGGTCGCAGGCGGTAATGTAATTAAAATTGCCGATGATTGGGCGGCGGTAGATAGTCGGGTTAAACTCGCAACCAAATCCGCTGAGGAGCATAAACACGCTCTTGATGAGATTTTTGCCATTTCGCAACGCTCAGGGCAGGATTATTTAGCGAGTGCGGATCTGTTTTCTAAAGTTAATCGCAATGCGAGCGATTTAGGCTTAAGCCTTGATGATACGTTAAATTTAACGGAAATCATCGGGCAAACAATGACGATTGGCGGCGGCGATCCTGCGGCCCAGCAAGCGGCATTAATGCAGTTAAGGCAAGCGTTAGGCTCAGGGGCGTTGCGAGGTGATGAACTTAATTCCATTATTGAGCAAGCTCCACGCCTTGCTAATGCCATTGCCGATAGCTTCGGCGTACCCATTGGGCAATTAAAAGATCTTGGCAAAGCAGGAAAACTCACATCAAAAGAGTTGGCCCAGGGATTATTAAGGCAGGCGGAGAAAATTCAAAAAGAATTTGATCAAATGCCAAAAACCTTTGGGCGAGGAATGACGCTACTCAGGAATAAAGCAGGACAGCTCATTGATCGTGTTGTAAACAAAGCCTCAAAGCTAGGTGAAACCTTTTACAACGCAGCGGAATGGATCACGAAAAATATTCGCTTAGTTGGGATTTTAGCCACTTCCGCGATCGGGGCGAAACTGCTACCGATGCTGAATGCGACCAAGCTCAGCTTAAAGCAGATTATCATTAACGGCACCCGTGCTGCCGCTCCTTTTTTAGCAATGGCAGCCGCATTAACTGCGGTAGGTTTGGTGTTAGAAGATATTTACGGCTGGACGCAAGGGGATATTTCTCTTACAGGGGCATTGATTGGCAGGTTCGATCAATGGGCGGACAAATTCCAAGCAGTAGGAAAACTCGCCAATGGCGTATGGCTAAATATTAAAGGCTTACTTCGCGACCTCGCAAAACTGGCGAATGTTGATCTTGACCTGTCAAACTGGCAAGGCTTCGCTACTAGTGTAATGAACTATGTGATTGACGGGCTGAAAAATCTCATCAAAACCGTAGGATCAGTAGTGCGGATTATTCGGGCGTTAGTGAATGGTGATTTTTCGGGAGCTTTCAGCAATGCAGGAAAACTCATTGATGGGCTAAGTCTGAAATTTTTACCGTTTTATTCCATCGCCTTAACCGTAATCAGTGGGATTATTTCACTACTTTGGGCGATATTCGCTCCATTGAAATTGCTAGGGAAAGCGTTTTTTTCTGTTGGAACGATCATTGGTAAAGGGTTTAAATTCGCCATTTTTATCATTAAACCCTTTATTTCAATCTTACTTTTTACTAAAAAAGCGATCTTTTTAGTCGGTAAGGCATTTTTATTTGCCTCAAAAATGATGATTAAAGCAATCTGGGCAGTGGCCAGAGCAATGTTTGTTGCAATGGCCTCTAACCCGATTTTACTTGCTATCGGGTTAGTCCTTGGGGCAATCGCGTTGTTAATTATTTACTGGGACGATGTCAAACGGATCGCACTTGCAGTTTGGGAGGCGATTTCAACCAAAGCCAGCGAGATTTGGGCGGCGATTACCACATCCGCCGATGAGATGTGGGAAGGTATCAAAAACAAAGCCACCGAAATCTGGGACGGTGTAAAAACCACGGCGGTGAATAAATGGAATGAAGTAACCGACACATTTAAAAATGCGTGGCAGAAGTCTATTGATACAGTCGTAGGTTGGTTTGAAAGCCTTATTCCAAATTGGATCAAAGATTTGTTTTCTGATGGTGCGAAAGCTGAAGTCAATGTAACGGGAGCGGCGTTAGTTTCCCCGACTAGCCAATATGTGCAACCGACAAGCACATTGCCTAGTTATACAAAATACGGCGGTAACGTGCAATCTACCGTTACTCAAACGAATAACTTCAATATTCAAGGCACTGCCAATCCAGCAGGGGTCGCCAATGCGGTATCAGGAAAGCTCAAACAGAACCGCCCTGCCCCTTTTGGTGTGGGGTCAATTGAATATGCAGGATAAAAGTGCGGTCAGTTTTGACCGCAGTTTTAGTAGAATATTAACTCACCGCCAAATGAATTTCCCGCCCTAGTTTTTTAAAGGCTTTTTCAACAAAATCAATTTTAGAAGGATAGCGAAAATCTAATAAGCGATCGATTTGTGGCATATGTACATCAAGGCGACGAGCCATTTCTGCTTTGCGAACACCTTGAGCAAGCATTTCATTCAGTAATAACACTTTTAATGATCGCAATAAAGAGAGCGGAACAGTATATTGCCCCTCTTGAGGTTTACTCGGTAATGGGATTGGGCGTTTATCATCAAAATAAAATTCCAGTGCGGTTTCTAATCCTTCCTCTGCTTCAAGTAAGGCACTTTCAATGTCTTCTCCGACACTTGCCGCTTCGGGAATATCGGGAAAGGTAACAAGAAAAGTGCCGTTATCATCGGCTTTTAGTTCAACAGGATAACGTAACATTTTTCCTCCTTAAATCAGGCTAAAAAACGCCCCTTTTCAGGGGCGAAAAGGCTTATTTTAATTTTAAGTCTTTTTTGATTTTGTGAACTAACCCCGTTCCGATTTCTTGACTACCGTGGTAGGGAAATACAGTTTGGTGTCCGTTCAACATTACCTTGCGATGGCTTCCTCGCTTTGTATTTTCGACTTTACAGCCTTGCTCAAGCAAGTATCGCAAGAATTCACTGTATTTCATCGGGGGACCTCCTTTGCTATACAGTGATTATATTATACAACAATTTTGTTGTGTTGTAACAGTTTTGTTGTGTTTTTTAGAGGTATTTTATGAGTATCGTAAACCTTTTATTTTCCGCTATTGCGGGCAAACGCACCACCATTGGCGTGTTAGAGCTTGATGCCCTTTTAACGGAAAGTACCTCATTAAGTAGCCAAATCACGGAATATCCCGTTGAAGACGGCACAGTAATTTCCGATCACATCACGCAAGAAAGTGAACGCTTGAGTTTAAGCGGCGTGATTACCAGTGCGGGGACATTATTTAATATCAGCCTTGGCAAATATAAATTAATCGAAGCCAAAGAAACCTTGCGAGAATTACACGGTCGCCGTGAGTTGATTACCATTGTTACCGGGCTTGATGTGTATGAGGATTTTGCCATTGAGAGCCTTGAGATTGAACGCAATAGCGATGATGGCGAACGGTTAAATGTTAAGGCTGAGTTTCGCAAAATCAATAAAGTTACTCTCAGAACCGAAGAAATGCCTCCCGAAAAGGTTGATGCCTCCACGAAAGGTAAAGCAGGACAAACAAAAGCAAATGCGGGTAAAGCAGCAACAGGAAAGCCAACGGATTTACAAAAAAAAACGGGGGATAACTGGGCTTGGAAAAATAGCAGGCATTAAGGGCGATGCAAATTGAATTCGCAATCTCTTAAACATCAAAATTATTACCTATAGCTTTAGTTATTTAATTAGCTTTGTGATCCCGCTCACTTTAAATATTATTTATTTTTGCTATGATTAATTCCTATTTTCAGCTTAGGAGTTAATATGAGCCAGAATTTATTTAAAGATCGCGTTTTATCACATATACAACACGTCATTAATGTTGGAACACATTGCACAACAGAAGAAACAACAAAGCAGGCATTAATATTACCTTTATTAGATATATTAGGATTTAGCCCATATGATCCAACTAGAGTTAGAGCTGAATACACTGCTGATTTTGTTGGGGCAAAAAATGGTGAAAGAGTGGACTACGCATTATTCTGCCACGATGTCCCGGTGATGTTTATTGAGGCAAAATCGTACAATGAGAATTTGACGAATCACGTTCCACAGTTATCAAGATATTTTAATGCAACGCCTGAAGTTACCGTAGCAGCCGTTACAAATGGGAGAGAATGGCGTTTCTTCACGGATCTAAAAGAAAAAAATATAATGGACGATACGCCATTTTTACGGATCAATTTTGAGAATGTAGATGATTCCAAAATAAATCAACTAAGCCAGTTCTGCCACGATAGATTTCAGCCAGAAGCCTTGAGAACACTAGCAGAAGAAAGTGTTTATCTTTCGGCTTTTACGAAAACAATTACAGAAAGCTTAAAAGATGTTGATAGTGAATTTGTTCGTTACGTTGCCAGCCGCTCAAATATTGGCAGACAGCTGAATCAAAGATTTATTGACTCTATTACGCCGATTGTTAAGCAGGCAGTAGAAAAATCAGTAAGTGCAATGGTTGTATCAGGCTTATCAAGACAAAATCAGCCTTTGGAAGAAGCCGTAGAACAGGAACACGATCAAGAAATTGACGAGAAAGCACCGGTAATTGATCCAGAGAACAGTAAAATTGTAACAACATACACGGAACGCTTACTGTTTGATTATGTTGTTTTAATTTTAGGCGAAGATGCAGAAATTGATGCCAAAGATACCGAATCATATTTTACGGTATTGTATAAAGGAAAAACAAACCGATGGATCTTGCGTTACTTTGATAGTAAACAGCGACCAAGTATCACCGTTCCTTTAGAGCTAGCTGAAATTCATAAAGCGGAAATTCAGCGAGCAGGATTAGAAATTAGTGGATCTAACATTATTATTGATATACCTGAGAATATACTAAGAATTAGCGGTTTAATTAAAGATTGCTTAGAATATTGTCAGGATGATAACAATTTTTCTAGGAAAAAGTAGAAAAAAGCATAAGCCCTATTGCAATAAATAGGGCTTTATTTTATATTAATCTCATAGGCGTCGAAACCTACAACCAAAGGCGGTAATCCGCACCCGAAAGCATAGCGGTTTTTTTTATGCGTAAAATTTGTGTTTCTCCTATTTCTCATCACGAATGGATCGCACATTTCACTCTATGCCGAGAGGGCGGAGAATAAAATACCCGAAAGGGGAATAATCCCGACCGTTCCTTTGGCGGTTTTCGAACCTCTTGGCAACCCTATAATTGGGTTAATCTTAAACTTCGAAAAACTTTCAAAGGAGTTCTTTATATGAACACTCAACTTCAAACTTTTAACTTCAAATCTAACACTGTTCGTGCTGAATTAATCGAAAACGAAGCCTATTTCTGTCTTGCTGATGTTTGTGCGGTAATGGACATAAAAAACTCACGAAGAGTTAATGCTGAAATGTTAGATCAAAAGGGAGTACGTAATGCGTACACCCTTACAAACGGCGGCAAACAAGAACTTACCTTTATCAACGAACCTAACTTATACCGTATTATTTTCAAATCACGCAAAGCGGAAGCGATTGAATTTCAAAATTGGGTGTTTGATGAAGTGCTGCCACAAATTCGCAAAACAGGAAAATATGAAAGATCGCAAACCACAGTTGATGATCGCACAGGTTTACGCGATGCAGTCAATATGCTTGTGAGCAAAAAAGGCTTAATCTACTCTGACGCCTATCAACTTATTCACCAGCGTTTCAACGTCAATCACATTGATGAGCTAACAAAAGAGCAACTACCGCAAGCAGTGGAGTATGCTCACAAAATTATCTTAGAAGGCGAATTGATTATCCCCGAAAAGCAAGAACACATCGCCATTGGGCTTAATACCGCCCAAGCCTTAGTGAAATTTCATCGCCTTGCCGTCGCCAAAGCCCAAAAAGCGGAAACAGCATTGCGACAAATTCACCAAATAATGGGCTATGAGCCTTACGTCCGCAATGATTTAGCGGCAGGGCTTTTTGACATTCACCACGAATTTACGGTTTGGCTCAATGATTTTGAACAAGCCGTAACCGCAGCCACAATGCCAAAATTAGGCTATGTGAAATAAATTTTACAAAAAATCACCGCACTTTAACCGCTTGTGGGAAACCGCAAGCGGCTTTTGGCGTGCTTAAAATTTTGCACCAAAAACGACTCTTTATATAAGGGAAAGATATGTTTACCATTCAACTTGCTAATAAAAACGATTTTATCACCGAAGTGAATTTCGATGATGAGGTCTTTTTCTTACATTTTTCTTGGAATGATACGCTGAGCTTTTGGACGTTAGCCATTGAAAATGCTTATAACGATGAGCTAGCTTCAAACATTGTGCTGTTACCTAACCGACCATTAATTGAGCCTATTCGCCGTGAGGCATTGCCACTCGGTGAGCTAATTATTGTGCGTGAGGATAATCAACAAATTATCGGGCGTGATGATTTTGTATCAGGGCAAGCAACGCTCATTTATATTGAGGTGGACGATGAGTTACCGTTTTTTGCGTAGTTATCAATTAGTGATCGGAAAGAAAGGACAGAAAGAGGGCATTGTGATTGAACCGCCTATGCGGATTGCTTTTGATATTGAAAAAGACAGCGAAAATAAACCCAATGAAAACACAATCAAAATTTACAATTTAGCCCCCACCACAAGGCAAGCGGTGGAGCAACCCGATATGCGTTGCGTGTTATATGCAGGCTATGAGCAAGAGGGCAATATTTTGTTATGTTCGGGGGATATTGCTACAGCTTATTCTTATCACGATAACGCCGATTGGGTGACGGAGCTTTATGTACTTGATGGGCTGATAGAAATTCGTGATACCGCGGTATCGCTAGGCTATCAAGGTGGAGTGAGTTCAACGCAAATTGTCAATGATATTGCCACTAAAATGGGCGTGCCACTTGTGGGGGCAGATAGTTTGAAATCTCGCCTTTGGGCGAATGGCTTTAGTTTTTACGGGGCAGCTCGTACAGCCTTAGATAAAGTGGTCGCAGGCACGGGGCTTGAATGGTCTATCCAAAATGGCGAATTGCAAATTGTCAATCGCAAGGGGGTAACGAAGCGGACGGGCTATGTGCTGGCGAAAGACAGCGGACTTATCGGCTTTCCTGAGCGTACACGGGAAGCGGCACGCAGTAAAAAGCAAGATACACCGAATAAAAAGCAAGAAGAAAAATTCGCTTTTGATCGTCAAGCTCGCGATGGCTGGAATGTAAAAAGTTTGCTGCTACCAATGGTTAATCCTTGCGACAAAATCAAGCTAGAAAGCCAAACCATCACCAACTGGTTTCGGGTAGAAAAAATCAAGCATTCGGGCGATAGTCATTCAGGGGATTGGCAATCGGAATTACATTTAATCGATCTCAATGCCCCAACCAAAGCGGAACAAAAAGCACAACGCAAACACCGTAAAAAACGCAAAAAAGCGGAGGAGCAAAATGCGTAAAATTTTGACCGCACTTTCTGAAATTAATGTGGCATTGCCCGCTAAAATTTTAGCTTATGATGCCAATACGGTACGGGTAACGGCACAGCCTACTATCCCGAAACGCCTTGCTAACGGGGAGGTGCTGAAAGCCCCGCAAATTGTCAATATTCCCGTTTTGTTTCCAATGGCAGATATTAACGGATCATTGGCTCAGATTACCTTACCGATCAAGGCGGGCGATGGTTGCGTGCTGATTTTCTCACAACGTTCACTGGAAAACTGGCTAAGCGGAAGCCAAGACGCACCAGACGATCCGCGAATGTTCGATCTTTCCGATGCCTTTTGTGTACTGGGTGGAAATAGTCGCTCACCCGTAGCCGATCCCGTCAATTTATGTATCAAATATGGCAAGGGTTCAATCAAAATTGAGCCTAGCGGTAATATTGTGATCCAATCGCCCGATGTTGCCATCACCACTGACAACTTTACCGTAAACGCCCCAATCAGCACTTTTAACGGCAATGTGCTGGTTAATGGTGGTATCTCAACGGCAGGCGATGGTGGTAGTGTTTCAGTGAGCGGAACTCTCAAAGCAACGGGCGATGTGCAAGCAGGGGGAATCTCTCTACAAGGGCATACCCATCAAGGCGACAGTGGAGGCAACACAGGAACAGCACAATGATCGATTTAAAATTAAATGCACAGCACGATTTGCTATTTAAAGATAACAAGCTAGTCATAGTCGAAGGCATAAATCAAAAAGCACAACAAATCAAAGTTGTGCTTTTAACGTTTTTAGGGGAATGGTTTTTAGATACCACCATAGGCTTGCCTTATTTTGACGAAATTTTAACGAAAAATCCCGATAGCACCCGCATTCAAGCCATTTTCAGAAAAAAGATAATGGGCGTTGTGGGCGTAAAGGCAGTGGAACGGCTTTCTTTAGAATTTCACCGTAAAGAGCGGACGCTTGTGGTGAGCTTTTCCGTTCGGACAAATGAGGGGAGCATTCAAGATCGCATAGAGGTAAAACGAAATGGCTAATTATGGATTAACACGCAGCGGCTTTGTGCGTAAGCGTATGCCTGAGCAATTGCAAGAATTATTTGAAAAAGCAAAACAGGCGTTTGGGAATGAGATTGAAATCACTCCTGAAACCGTATTGGGTACAATGCTCAGCATTGAAGCAGAGCGTTTTGCGAGCCTTTGGGAATTAGTTGAGGGTGTTTATGGGGCGATGTATCCAATGAGTGCCACAGGGGCGAATTTAGATCGGGCGGTATCCTTTACAGGGGTGAAACGCCTGCAGGCTGAACGATCCACCGTTCCCGTGATTTTCTTCGGGCAAGCGGACACCCTAATCCCTGCTTATACAGCGGTTCGCAATGTAGCAAGCCAAACCCTTTATTATACGGATAGCGAGGCGAGAATTAATGCTAATCAAGCCGCTTATGCACGCATTGAGTTAAACACCAAAACCATTAATCCTAACGATGAATTTTCGGCGATAATTAATGGCGTAGCCTATCGCTTTCGTGCCACTCGCTCTTCTGTTGCAAGTGTTATTAAAGGACTAAGTGGGCAACTCAAAGAGATCGATTATGTCAGCGTGCAAAATGATAATGTGATTATTGAAATCACCGCACAATCTACTCCGCACTTTTCGATTTCTGTCAGCCCGAATTTAACCCTATCACGGCTTGGCTTGCGTCTTGAACTGGGTACCGAAGAACCTAGCGAGGATAAAGCAGAGATCGGACAGATGAGCGAGCTTATCACAATGCTAGATGGCGTAGTTGAAGTGAATAATCTGGTTGAGGGGACGGCGGGACGCTTTGAAGAAAGCGATACCGAACTCTATCAACGCTATCACCTTGGCGTATGGCAAAACGGTGCGGCAACGGTGGACGCACTGTATGCCAACTTGCGGAATGTCGTGGGGGTGAACACCTTGCGAGTGTATGAGAATGATACGGATCAAACGGTTAACGGTATACCAAAACGCAGTATTTACGTTGTGATAAAAGGCGGGTTAGATCAAGACATTGCAAAAGCCTTGTTGAAATATAAGCCCATCGGCATAGGTACACACGGACGAACCTCGCTCAGCGTAAAAGACAGCCAAAACCAACCGCACTTGATCAAATTTAGTCGCCCTCGTAAGCGATATATTTGGTTGAAAATCATCGTTGAAACCTTTGTTGATGAAGGAGAAATGGCAAAGCGGGCTATATCGTGAACGTAATGAACAATATTTTAGATTATGGCAAGCAGTTAGGGGTAGGTTCTGATGTCATTCATCAACGCCTCATCGCCGCCTGCATTGCTGTGTCAGGGGTTGGAAAAGTTACCGTGCAAATAGGGAAAACCAATCAAATCACCGATCCCGAACCCCGTTACCAAGAACAAAATATTGTCATTGCACCTGATGAAGAAGCAGTGTTCGATCCTGCTATCATCGTTATCAGCTAGGAGGAAAAATGCCAAAAATTTTGACCGCACTTGAGGCGGATTTTGTGCAATTAGGCTTAGAACGACAGCTTTCTCAATTTCGCTATTCACCTAATTTAAACACCCTCATCTCACTGTTACTTTCCCCTCACACCGATTTACAACACAGTTTAAAACAAATGCTCCTTGAACGGCATATTGATACCGCAATCGGGCGGCAATTAGACGGGGTAGGCGATATTGTAGGAATGCCGAGACCTTTTACTAAGATGAATGGTGATTGGTATTTTGGCTTTACAGGGCAAAGCAAAGCCAAAGCCTTTAGCCAAGCTCCAATTCGTGATCTCGCCCTACAAACGCATACCAAAGCCGTGAGCTATATGCCTGATGAAGCCTATCGGCGACTGATCAAATGGAAAATAATCGCCAACCATTCACACGGTACAGTGGAAGATGTGATTAAGGCGTGCCAAGCCTTATTTCTGGCTAGCAAAGTATTAGTACAAGAAAAGATGGATGCAGAAATTCATATCAAAATTACACGTAATCGCAAAAATAAAATAGATGCGATAGAGCAAGATCCCAAGCCGTGGATACCCGCAGCGGCTGGGGTAAAAGTGTCTGTTGAACTGATTGACGAATAAGGACAAGCAATGAAATTACTGGATTTATTTAAAATAATTGTTTGGGCGAAAAATGGCGATACCACCGATTTTTCACAAACCAACTATGAAGCAGGTTGGGCACATTTAGGCGATGATACGCCAACAGTACAAGATTTTAACTACGTTCAGCAGATGAACGACAAAAAAGATCAGTGGCTTTTTAAACAGCTCAAAGCTGTAATGGAAAATGCGGGCATCGAACCCACAGAAGACAATATCAATGCGTTACTTAATGCCATTTTGAAGATCGCTAAAGGACACAGCACCCCAAAAGCGATCAACGCTGAAACCGTGGATTTTGTGGATAAAACAGGGCATACCCATTCAATTTCAAAAGCCAGTCTAACCCAGCTAGGCATTGTACAGCTTACTAATGCGTTAGACAGCGATAGTGAAACCCTAGGGCTCACCGCCAAAGCAGGGAAAACGTTGAAAGGGCTGATTGATGCCTTAACCCGCAATCTGAGTAACTATATCCCCAACAGCAAAAAATCTAATGCAATTAATTCGGCAAGTAGCGACACCGTGGCAACGAGCAACGCCGTTAAAACCGCCTATGACAAAGGTGTTGAAGCAAAAAATAGAGCAGATAGTGCTTATACTTTCGCTCAATCTAAACAATCCCCAGCAACCACCCTTGCCGGCTATGGCATCAAAGATTTTAAGGTACAGGCTAATCTAGGTACACAAGACCTTAATCAACTCACCACCGTGGGGATTTACGGGCAAGTGCATGATAATCTGGCCACAAGTGCGCGTCATTATCCTGAGGCGCGCGCGGGGGCATTGACGGTTAAGCCCTCGGCGTATGGCGTGATGCAGGAGTATGTGACGCACGATAAGCAAATCTACTATGCTCGCAATCGGCGCAGTGGTGGCGGTTGGAGCGAGTGGGTGCGCGTTGGTGGAGATAGCTTGCCAGTGGGCGCAGTGCTGGCTTTTCCGCGCGCCATTACTCACCCACAAGGCTTTTTACTAGCTGATGGCTCAACCTTTGGCAGTAGCACTTACCCCGATTTATATCGAGCGTTAGGCAATAGCAACAAACTGCCTGATTTACGTCGCTCAGATGTGGGTATGACCGCCTATTTTGCCACCGACAATATCCCCGAAGGCTGGATTGCCTTTGATGACATTGAAGAGCAAGTTAGCGAACAGGCTTATCCCGAACTGTATCGCCATCTTGTGGCGAAATATGGCAGCCTTTCTGCCGTGCCGAAAGCGAAAGACCGCTTTATTCGTAACGCGGGGGCATTGCTTGCGGTGGGTGAGGTGCAACAAGACGCCCTTCAAGACCACTTTCACTATATTCCTACCGAAGCCGGGGGCGATTATCAAGCCGAGAAAGGTATCACTATCGTCATTCATGATAGTGATACCACCAATGTAGTGCCGGGTGCGTTTAAGCCCGCACAAAAAGGCAGGGTGCAGGCGAACAACGTGGCGGTCGCCGATGGGGCAAGGGCAAAAACCTACCTTGCTTCTACGAAGGATACGACAGAGAAAGATACGCGAACTGCGGAAGAAACGCGCCCGAAATCCCTTGTTCTCAAACTCTGCATTAAAGCACAAAACACGCTCGATGGGGTGCAGTTTTGGATTAAGGCGTTTGGAGAGATTGCTAATGCTGGGCAACTTGATGCAAGTAGATTGGCACAAGATATTCAAGAAGTGAAGGCAAAAAAAGCGGACGTGTTACATACGCATAGGGTGAGTGAAATAACGGATTTTGAACGAAGCGTAGAGCAATACCTTAACAATCTTTTTAGCCAACAGTTTACAGAAAATGGCTGGAGCAAATTGCCCAATGGATTAATTATTCAATGGGGTAAGTTTAGAGCAGGGTGGGAAGCAACCACACAACGGCGAGTAACATTTCCAATAACCTTTCCTAATCAAGTATTTTTTATTGGACTCACAGAGTTTACTAAGATGTGGAGCTACACAAGTACCGTACAAAGCCGTGGACAGATGGATAATAGTGGTTTTGAGGTAGTCAGCCAGCGAAATGACACGATGTTTTTAGCAATAGGTTATTAAGGGGGAACAATGTATTTTTTTAACAGACTCACACAAGGTTTTTTCCTAGCGGGGATACATGTTATCCCCGAGGGTTCAGTAGAAATTAGCGAAGAAACCTACCGCACTTTACTTATCGGGCAAAGTGAGGGAAAACAGATTATCCCCGATGAGCGGGGCTATCCCGTTTTGATTGAGCCCCAGCCAAGCCCTTATCACAGATTGCAAGGGGGAAAATGGGTGATGGATGAGGCAAGACAAGGGGAGCGGCTCAGCGAACAGCGAAATCAAGTGCGGTCAAAAATTAATGCCAAAAGAAATAACTGTGTTGATGGGGGTGTGTATGTGCCAGAAATCGGCAAATGGATGGATACAGATGAAAAAGGGCGTGCCACCTTGGTAGAAATCAAAGCGGATTTTGACTTAAACGGCAAAACGGAAGAAAACGGCGAGCCACGTATTTTCACCCTGATTTGTGCGGATAACACCGCTCAACCGTTAGATTTTGACAAATTCAAAGCGGTGTGGAACGCGGCGAAAACGCTCAAAGAAAAAATGTTTGAGAACGCCTATATGCACAAAGTGCTATTAGAGGCGGAAGAAAATCCAACTGAATATGACTGGTCAATCGGCTGGTCGCAAACCTATGAGGAATACCAAAATGAGCAAGAAAAATCCATTTAAAACGTGGGGCTATCACGTTTTGATTGCCCTCGACCAACTTTGCAACGCCTTAACGGGCGGTGGGGCAGATGAAACCTTTTCCAGCCGTTGTTACCGCCGAGCCGTGTTAGAGAGCAAGCCCAAAGCCCGCTGGCGGTTTTGGTTTCGGCTGGTAAATGGGCTGTTTTTCGACAAAGACCATTGCAAAACCGCCTATGAAAGCGAGGTGAAACGGCGGCAATATCCGGAGGATTTTATCACTAATTAATGTGAAATAGGTTATTTACAATGTGGAAAAAACAACAATTACAACTTCCCCCACAAACAAAAACAGCCTTACAAAACGCACAAAAGGGGATTACCTCCCCTTTTTCGTTATCGGTGCAAGGGACAAAATTAGGCGTGCATAATTGGACGCACGGGATTAGAGAGGATAGCGGGCGGTATTTATCGCCTGAAAATGCAGTGAAAGTGATACAGGCAAAATTTACCGATTATAGCGATCCCCACCGCCCTAAAGGCGAGGTGCAATGTGTGGCGATAATGATTACTGCGGCAAAAATCGCAGATTTCATTACCGCACTTGAAAATGCGGCGGTTTTGCTACCCTATCCTGAATTTAAACAGGCTTTGGATTATGCCAAATCACAGCAAACGTTAAGCGATAGCAAAATGGTAAAAATGCCGACCATCGGCAATCCCTCTTTTTTGCCAAGTGCGGACATTACCCCGCAATCTGCCAGAACGTTGCAAGCGGTAATGCGTAACGCCAACGCCACTGCGTCAAAAAGTCTTGATCCTATGGCGATGTTGGCAGAACTGAAAGCGAAAAAAGCGGAGCGTGAACAAAAAAATCAAGAAAAAACCACCGCACTTTTAAATGCGTCAGTGGAAGCCTATTGCTACACGAAAAAGGCTCACCTTGAGCAAATTGCGTTAGAGATCTATCAACATATCCCCAATGCAAGCAATATTTTTACGGCGTTACTGGTTTTTATCGGTGAGGATTTAACGAATTTGAAGGAGATGATGAGATGAGTTTTTTACAGCCTCAACGCCCCCGTCCTTCTGTGCAACTTGCTTTAAATGGTAAGCCTGTTTATTTGCTTAACCCATCAATAAATATTACGTTAAAACGCGATGAAGCCGATATGAGCGGGCAACAATCTAGCACCCAAAAAGCTGATAAAGGTGTGAAAGCAAAAGAAATGACCGTTTCAGGTTTGATCCCTTACCGTGAAAAACAATGGCTAAAGGATTTATTCAATTTTGCTGAAGCCACAGAAAAATCAGGTGAACAAGTAACATATCGGGTTTCTTCCATATCGGCTGAAGCGGTAAATATGCGTGAAGTACAATTTAGCGGATCAGTAAGTATGGTTGAACAAGGGGACAAAATGGCTTGGCAGGTGAATTTTACGCTAAAAGAAGTCAATAGCGTCAGCGAGAAAAAAGAGAAGCGTAAGACCAAACCGAAGAAAAAAGTGCAAACGGAAAAAGCACCTGAAGCGAAATCGACACAACCGAAAGTAGTACCAGAAGAAGACAATAGCATTTGGAAGAAAATTGATGACGCAATCGGAAGCGGAGGGGAAAAATGAAAATTATTAAAGAATGCCTAATTGACGGCAAAGAATATGATTTAAGCCACTGCCATATTGTGTTAGAACTCAATAATGCAGGGCGGGGCTTTATTGTCATTGAAAGCGATGAGGACTTAGCGGGAAGAGCCGTAGAAATTAATGTAGGAGAAGCTGCCCATTTTTACCAATATTTTAATGGCGTGATTGAACACGCTCAAGATGACAAACCTAAATTTAAAAGGGGCTGTCCTAGATAACAACTAAAAAATCTATTTAGGTTAGAATGAACCAATGAGAAAAAGTCGTCTAAGTCAGCACAAACAAAATAAACTCATTGAGCTATTTGTTGCAGGTGTTACTGCAAGGACAGCAGCAGAGTTAGTCAATGTAAACAAAACGACTGCTGCATATTACTTTCATCGTTTACGCCAACTCATCTATCAAAACAGCCTTCACTTAGAGATGTTTGAAGGTGAAATTGAAGCCGATGAAAGTTATTTTGGCGGTGCTCGCAAAGGCAAACGTGGTCGTGGTGCGGCAGGGAAAATTGCGGTATTCGGGCTTCTCAAGCGCAATGGCAAGGTTTATACCGTTGCGGTTCCAAATACGCAATCTGCCACCTTGTTACCCATTATTCGGGAGCAGGTAAAGCCTGATAGTATTGTTTACACCGATAATTATCGTAGTTATGACGTGCTTGATGTGAGTGAATTTAGTCATTTTCGTATCAATCACAGCACACATTTTGCTGAAAATCATAACCACATTAACGGAATTGAGAATTTTTGGAGCCAAGCAAAACGCCATTTACGCAAATTTAATGGTATCCCAAAAGCGCATTTTGAGCTTTATTTAAAGGAATGTGAATGGCGTTTTAATTACAGCAACATAAAAAGTCAAATTTCTATTTTAAAACAATTGGTTAAAGGGAGTTTAGTCTAGTTATCTAGGACAGCCCCATTTAAAAAGTGCTTTATTCGTGAAAAAGTTGCCATTTTTGAGGGCGTACATAACTGCTCCATTCGCCACGCAACGCTGAATGATATTTGTGCCTACTTGCAATCTAAAACGGGGATTACCTTTAAAATTCCCTCTCAACCTTATGCCACAACCCCAATCCCGAACTTTACCCATTCGGGATCAGGCTATCAGTTACTAAATAACTTAGGACGGCTGTTTAATATCCCTGATTATTTATGGCAACAAGGAGCTGATGGCACGGTTTTTGTAGGAAGTTATCAAGATAGCCGATGGTATGGCAAGAATATTGAGATAGACAGCTCTGAAGCCTTAGATAGCAGTAACAATCGGATGACGTTGCCAATTTACTCTGCGATTCGCCCAGGTGCGTTAGTCAATCAACATAAAATTACACAGACGGAATTGATTAATGATGAACTCATTTTGCAATGGCAAAGTGTTGATGAGAAGGGTAAACCAAAACAGAAAAGCCCAAAACGCCAAATGATGGAGAAAGAATTTCCTGAACTTGCAGGCGGTTATCACTTGCCACGTTATGCCAAAGTGATCGGTGTAGCTGATCCAAGTTCGGGCGGAGATATTGCCGATCCGTTTCGCCCTAAGTATGCGGTAGAATTACAAGTTCTCAATGAAGATGGAAGTGATGACACAAATACGCCACCTTATTCCGCCGTACCTTTACCCGTTACAAGTACAGGTTCACAAGGTGGCGATTTTGCTTTTCCTGAAGTGGGGACGATTGTCGAAATTGACTATGCCTATGGGCGACCTGATAAGCCTTTCGTGCGGACGTTATTAGCTCAAGATAAAACCGTGCCATCAGTAGCTATTGGCGAGCAACTTAAACAGCAACGCCCAGAAGTGTTTGAACGTACCGATGCGGCAGGCAATAAAACCCGCGAAACCGATCAAACCATTACCGATCGTTCATTTATCCGCGTGATTGAAACAGACACCGAAACGAAAAATATTGGGACATCACAAAGCAATATTGACGCAGATAAGCAAATCAACGTAGGCGGAAATTATAGCCTTAGTGTTATTGGCAATATTACAACGGTTACTGCGGGCAATAATACAACAGCGATTGATGGCACATTCAAAGAACAAATAAGCGGCATTGCCGAGCGTTGTTCTGATGTACTCATTAAGCTACAAGCTCCAGCCATTCAGCTTCTAGCGAGCCAAATCAATATCGGTTCAGGCAAACAAAATATATTAAACATTATGGAAGAAACAATTCAAATCGTTGCAGACCTAGCTAATACTGTTGCAAGTCATACCCACAACGGCGGTTCAGCCCCCGATCAAAGCAACACGTTTAATAGCTACAATACCAGAGCCTTAGCCGAGAAAGGTAAACTCACGCCGATTATTGAAAAGTAGCCATATCACCGCACATCTAGCCACCTATTTAGGTGGCTTTTTTAGTGCCAACCACCTTTATTTAAAAGCCTTTGGCTACAGCTTTCCTTTCATAGAGTTAAACCAAACTGATCCACGGAAAATTTTTCACGCCACGTCAAACGCCACAAAAAATCCACTCTCCCACCCGCGTTTTTTGTGTTAAAAATTGCTGTTTTTTCAGTTAAATTTCATAGGGAAAACTCACTAAAGCCAGTACGGAAAACGGATCTCTATAAAAAATAAATTTGATCTTAACTGAAAAAATTACAGTAAATTTCAGTCATTTTCAGTTAAAAAAGATCGGAGCTTGTAAAAGGTTTGCATTAATATCTTGAAATATCAATAAAATTTCTATTTTACGTGAGATTTTTTATAGAATTTATTTACAGTTAAGATGATATAAGTAACTAATTTGGTGACCAATGGTCACCAAATCAGACAAAAGCAAAGCGTTAGTTTTTTTATAATAGGCTAAAAATAGTCACCAAATGGACACCAAAAGAAAAGGGAGGATAAAAATGAGATATAAAAAAAGCCGCTCTTGGCGACTATCTTATTGATTTACTTATGCTTTTAAATGGTGCCCGAGGGCGGACTTGAACCGCCACGACTCGAAAGTCGAGGGATTTTAAATCCCTTGTGTCTACCGATTTCACCACTCGGGCAAGTGGAGCGGGAAACGAGGCTCGAACTCGCGACCCCGACCTTGGCAAGGTCGTGCTCTACCAACTGAGCTATTCCCGCAAATTTAACTAACCATTCGGTCCTGCTAAATAACGGGGTGCATTTTACGGATTTATGTCGATTAGTCAAATAGAAATTTCTTACTTTGTGTTTAATTGACTAAAAAAAACTCATTGTAAATTAATATGCTTATTTCAGGATCAAATTTTGTCTACTTTAACATTCTCGCATTTAAGGGAATGCAATCAGACTAAATAAAAATAGATAAAAAACACCGCACTTCAGTTTCAATAAAATGATCTGCCTAAAAAATCCTAAACACCTAGGAAATTAAATATTGAGCCCTGTATTGCACAGGACTCTAGTTGTTTAACACAGGTTTAATCCCATTCATTATAGTGGCGAATATACTCATACAGTGCCGCCTCCAGCTTCGTCATATCCATAAAATTATTCTGGGAAAAACCTTTCGATTTCATAATGCTAAAAAATCCTCCATCACCGCATTATCATAGCCATTTCCCTTGCTCGCTAGGAATCAGCATAACAACCCCATTTAACTTTCCTTAACTCAACAACATCTTTTCAAGCATCGCTTTCAAATAATCCTTATCCTGCATAAACAGAATATTTTTGGCTTGATAAACGGTTTCATCATATTGATGGGTTAAATTTTCCCTTTCGGTAATGGAAAGAATAAAGGCATTGAGCTGAATCGCTAAGCCGTTTTCTTTTTGTAGATTTTTGATTTCTTCTGCTAAGCCGAATTTGGGATCATCAATACCCATATGCAAAATGCCTTTGGGGTCAATCAGGCTGAGCCATTGCTTGCCCATTTCCCGATCCACCAGCCAGAGCAAAAAGTCGGGGTAAAAATTGCCTGCCAGTGCAAAGCCTAAGCCTTTGTTTTTATTGGCAGCGTTGCGGAGTAGATACAATTCTTTTTCGCCGATCCATTGTTTCAGGCTGCCTGAATCGTGGGCGGTTTGCAGATCTTGCACAAAACGGATTTCGCTGGTTTGGTTCATATCCATTGGCTTCATGGTAAACGGCAAGGTTTCGGCATTTGCTAGCGTCATAATGGGGTAGTACAAATGCGGTTCAAAGCAAATGGCGGTGATATTGGGGGCTTGCCAGTTGAGGGCTTGTTTTAATTGACCATTTTTAATGGCGTTTTCCAACTGTTTTAATTTATTTGCGTATGCTTCACGCTCCTCATTATTGTCTTTATCAAAGGCAAAATGATAGTGGTTTTGCAAGGCTGGGTGATTTTCGTTCACCTCCACCACTTCATAAAACTGCCCTTCATACAAGCCTTTGAGGGTTTGGTAAAAGCGTTGCATATAAAGTTTCAGCAGTTCAATCAGAATATTTTGCTGTTTTTCAATATCAGCATAACAATGAACGCTGAGTGCCTCTTTCGGAATATACAGGCGATACCAGCCCTCCGTTCGGGCAAAATCTTGAATGCCTTTCTTATGGATTTGCAGATTCCACCACGAGCGTTGCCATTTGTATTCCCACAAAGTGAGATAGATTTTTTCCCAATCAAAGGCGGTAAACAGGCGTTGATCCAGCTTGTGGTGTTCCCGTTTATCTATTGGCGTGCTGTCGCCTTTGGTGCGATACATTTCGATTTTTGGGTATAAATCCAACTCAATATGCAGGCGTTTGGCTTTGCCTTGATAGCATTCAGGCAGCCTGAAAAATTCAATGCCTTTTTGTTGGCGTTTAAAGCCCATTTTTTGGTTGTCTTTATAGCCGTCTTTTAATTGCAAGGTTTTTAAGGTGCGTTGTGGCAAATGAGCACGCACTTTAAAATCAATAGTCAGCACTTCATCAGGCGGGGTAATTCCCTCTTCTTTAAGGTATTTTTTAAACTCCTCCATATAGCCTGCGGCGATGCCGAAAATATTCAGCGTTTCTAATTTTTCCAGAAATACGCCTTGAGGGCGTTCATTTTCTTGGCTACGTTTTAACGAATAGCCTTGCCCTTTGAGCCGCACGCCTCGCCCAAACAATTGGATAATTTGGCTACCCTCGCTTTTGCCCATATTGAGCAAGCCCATTGTGGACACTCGCCAGCTCGACCAGCCTTCGGTGAATTTTTTTGAGCCAATCAGCAAATGAATATCGCTGTCTTTGTGGTTAATCTTCCGAAATAAAGAGGGTGAAAAATCATTCTGTACGGTATCAAAATCCCTTTGCGTTTCGGCAGTTTTGGCAAACCCTTTGGCATCGCCAATATTAATCACACCAAAAGCAGGGGCATTGCCTACCGATAATGCCAATTCGCCTTCTGCGTTTTTATTGTTTAATAAGGCAACCTGCAAACGTCCGTCAATGGCAGTATTGAAGACTTTTTGTAAAATATCGTTATACAACTCGGCTTCTTTGCCTAAAAAATCCATTAATGGCACAAATTGCCCTTGAAAAATATTGTCCCCTTTTGCATTGGTTAATACAGCGGTATCGCTGAGTAATTGGTTCAGACGGCGTTCAATGGTTGTACGGTCGTTTAAAAAATGTGCCAAAAATTGCAGGATTTTTAAAATATCGCTGTCATCATCAGCGACTTTATTGCCCACAAACACCCACAGCGGTTTTTCAATTTGAAAAGAGGCAATCGCTTTTTGATGACGTTCAAATAAGTACAACTGTTGATAAAATACCAATAAGCAAGCGGTTAAATACATCTCGCCATGTGGGGCATAATCTTCATCACGCAAATTGAGGATTTGGCTTTCTTTGCCATAACCATCGGCGTAAAAATATTTGTAGGAATAATCAAACAACACGGCTTTGGCATACACTTCCAGCATCGCCGATTGTTTGATTTCTTGCAATGCCAACACATCGGGCTGTAATTGTGCCAATTGATGTTCATCTAAACCTTTTAGGCTTTTTTTGCCAAACAGAATGCCCGCTTGCTTTTTTTGCCATTCGATTATTTGTTCTTTCACGGTTTTGCCCTTGCTCACCGCCTGCCCAAAGGTGGCGGAATATTCAAAGGCAAAACCATTGCCAATCAGCTGTTCACGGCGTTTTAGCCACGCATCGCCTGATGTGCCGCGGTGTCCCTCGTCCACCAACACCAAATTGCTGCCTGAAAAACTTTCCACTGCCACCGTTTTATCGCCGTGTTTATCTGCCAATTTATTGATGTCGATCACCTGAATGGCTTCATATAATTCCCCTTGATTGGGGGATTTATTTTTATCAAATAAAGCAGCGGAAAAATTGGACTGCTCCAATTCCTGCAAATGTTGCTGGCTTAAGCCCTCATTGGGGGTAAGCAAAATAATTTGATCGATTTTATTAGGGCAATAATGCTGATATTGCAAAATATTAACGTGCATCAGCAAGGTTTTGCCTGAACCTGTGGCATTCCAAAAGGCTATTTTGTTTAAATCTTCCGCTTGATAATCGGATAAGTCCAAATGATCGTTTTCTTGCTTATAGCTTGCCAACGTTTGATTTAAGCCCGCCAGCATTGCCTCTGTGCGATGAACAAACCAATCCAAATAAATCTCAGTAAACAACAGCGATAAATATTGGAAATATTTCATCTGCAATTGATGACCGCTGGCTTGATTACGTTTTTCAGTGATGGTTTGCCAATGTTTGACAATATTTAAATCATAACGGCGAAAATCTTCCTCGCTGATTTTTTTAGAAAAAACGTCTTTCAAGGCTTCAAAAAAAAGCGTTTGCCCCTCATTATTTAAGCCGATTAAGTCGTTATCCTTTAAAGCCTTTTTTAAATCCTCAAAACTGTTTTGCCCCAAAAGCGATAAAATCCAGCGATTTAAAATTAAATGGGCGTGAAAAGTGCGGTGTTTTTTCTCCGTAGTTTTTTTCTGTTTTGCCATTTATTCCCCCTTTTGTGCAAACATTAGGCGTAAAAATTCAGGCTCAATCGCTCGCAGGCTTAAACGGCTTTCTGTGCCATCTTCGTTTTGCCAAAGGCTTGCCATATCGTGATCGCCGTTGAGATAAACCACATCATATTGATCGCTATTGGGGTTAATATTTTGTGCATTAAAGCATTGTGCCACTTCGGCATAGCCCATTTTTTCGACATCACGCCACACAATCAGGCAACGTTCGCCATTCGGCAATGCTCCCTCCACCATCACATAACCCCGTTTTTCTCGTTCATCGGTAATGCCCTGCACACGAAGTCCGAGCAGATAGTTAAAGGTTTCCACCAAGTCAATATTGGTTTTTGCATAAGCCCCTGCGGAATCAGTGGCAATGTTGAGGCAATAATCAAAGGGGTGGGTAAAATCCTCACTGTTTAAGAGCGAGCCTTTGCTTTCCACGTCTAATAAATAACGCAATAAATAATCTTCTTGCACGCTTTCAGGCAGCCCACCAATAAAATCCGCTTGCCCTTTGAGTTCGAGATTATTGAGGGTGTCTTCATAGCTTTCGAGTTTTAAAACTTTAACGATTTGCAACACGCCATTAAAGCCATCTGACTGTTTTTCAGACGGCATAGGCTTGCCGTCTTTCCAGTTTTCGCTGTAAATCACTTTTTGCACACGCGGTTTAAGCACGGTGTCAAAATATTCGCCTTGTTCCACAAGAATATATTTGCGGTTACCACCGTCTTCACGGTTCAGATTAATCACCGCGTGGGCGGTTGTGCCTGAGCCTGCGAAGTAGTCCATAACCAAAGAATGAGACGCTCTTGCAATCGCCTTTAAAAAATATTGAGATGCTTTAATTGGTTTAGGGTTAGGAAAGTTAATCCCTAAATTTTTTAACAAGTCATCATCACTACCACCCATGCTATAAATAGATGGAACATTTTCAGTCAAATTTTCTTTTAATAAATATTTTCTATTTGGCTGTGTTGTTTCGTCTTTACCAAACAAAATTAGCCCTTTTTCCAACAATTCAGCCATTGTATCAGGTGGATTTCTCCAGCCTCTCGCAGGTACTGGACAAGGTTTTCTAGTAACTGGGTGTATCAATGGAATAAAATATTCTTCTGGTGCTTCTGATTTATTAGGCCAAGCCATTGAGACAGGACGATAAACATCACCATTATCATCAATAAATTTATAAGCCCTTTCTCCACCACTAAAATCTTTTTGTTTTTTCATCCATTCGGAAAATTCTTTTCTTGCCTTTTCTGAAATACCGTATTTTTTAACCAATTTTTCTGCTTGGTTTAATATTTTTTCCGCATTTTCTTTATCTCTAGAAAAAGCATTTTCATTATTTAAAAATGATTTTTCTTTTACAGCTAAATGCACATATTCATGTTGAACGCTTAACTCTTTTGCATCTCCTTTTGGATTTTTCTTATCCCAAACCAATTTCCCCAAATCATTTTCACCAAAGAAAATTTTTATCAATCCTTCTAAAGTGAAATGCTCATTTTCATCAATATGACACGCAAAAAATCCTTCATAATTTAATAAAGGAATGCATTTTTCTAAACGGCTTTCCATCATTGCCAGCCAAGTGGATGTTGGATAACCGTCTTTATAAATAAACTTGCCTTTGGCTCTATCGTCTTCAGTGTTATACGGCGGATCAATATAGATACATTTCACCTGTTCCCGATAACGGGCTTGTAAAAGATTCAGAGCTTGGAAGTTGTCGGAATGAATTAAAACGCCGTCTGTGTTTGCGTCTAAATCCCATTCTTCAGAAAGCAGGGTGAGCAGTTTTTGCTGATAGCGGGGCGGATAAAGCGAGGTATCCACCACTAAGTGCGGTTGATTTTGTTGCAGTTTTTCTAGATTGTGTTCAGCAAGGTTACCCCCCCCCCCGAGCATTCTAACACATTGAAATTAAATAGATTTTTCCAAGCATTTTGTTGAACTGGGTTGGCGAGGGTTTCAGCTAGCATTTCGGTTGGAATGCGATCGAGGGTGATGAGGTAATGGCTTTGGGCGACAAATTTTTTCTTCAACCAAAGTTTTTTCTGAAAGTTTTCCAGTTGGGCTAAAAAGTCGATGATATCGTGGGCAATTTCTCGCAATACTTGGATTTGACGCAGGCTGTTTTCGATTTGAGCAAAGCTGTCGGCGTGCTGAATATTATCTAGGTGCATCACTTCGTTTTTGATGTAGAAATCCAATTCACGGCGTAAAAATCCGCCTAAATCTTTGTGGATAAAATAATCCGCACTGTTTTTTTGTGTGTAATCGCTGAGGTGTTTTCCTAGTAATGTGCGGTTGGAATTATTGGCAGTCGGTGCTTTTTCCCAAACGGCTTGCCAATCGGTGGGAATGAGGCGTTTTAGGGCTTCAATGGTGCGGGTGTTTTCTTGCTCTTGTTTGTCACCTTTTTTCTCCGTTGGGCGGTATTCAAAGCGGATTTCTAGGGTGTTGCCGTCTTCGCTTTGTGCCAATGTTTCGATTTGCTCTTCATTGTATTCGCCGTTTTCGTCTTGCTTTTCAATTATTCTTGTTTCTGCTAATGCAAATAAACGTTTGGCTTCATTGTCTTTGCGATTGTCTTTGGCGGTGTCGGCAGCAATCAGGCGGAAAAACACTTCTTTGCCGTCTGACAGTTTAAAACGGTAATTGCTAAAATTTTCGCCTGATTTGGTGTAGTACTGATCTTTATTTGCCCAGTGTAATAGCACTTCTTCGCCACTGTAGGGAATGGCATAGGTGTCGCCTTTGTAACGGCGTTGGCTGATAAAATCGCCTTCGTCATAGTAGCGAGAAAAGAAAGTGTATAAATGCGAAAAAATCGCCGCTTCACTTTGGCTACCCGCTTGTTGGGCTTGGGCGATTTGTGCTTGCAGTTGTTGCACTTTAGGCGAGGCATCAGGCTCTACCCCTAAGGCTTGAGCCTGTTTTTCAGCTTCTTTTAGCTCACTTTGCCATTGTGCCATTTGCCCTTGATTGGCTTGACTGAGGGATTGGCGGATTTTTTGCGGCAGTTTGTGGTTCAAATAATCGTTTATTTGATCGGCCCTGCTGTTTAAGATTCGGTAAATACCAAAATCCAAATCCGCACGGTCGGTTTGGAAGATTTCTTTCAGTTTTTGAGTAAGTTGGGGGAGATGGTGCATTTTTGCCTCTCTAATGAGTTTTAGTTATTTAAGTGAAAATAGTAATTGTAATTTAGGTAATAGATTACTCAACGATACATTGATAATCCACCTATTCTATTTATTTTTCACCAAAGTTTATATAGTATCTCAGATCAAACTTTATAGATAACAATATTTTAGCAAGAATGAACAGCACCACATATCACCAACTACAAATTTTCCACGCCATTGCCCAAGAGGGGAGCATTAATTCAGCAGCGAGGAAACTGGGGATTACCAGCCCTTCCGTAAGCCAAGCCTTGAAGCTGTTGGAGCAATCAATGGATATGCCGTTGTTTTGGCGTAGCACAAGGCGGGTTCAGCTCACGGAGGTTGGAGCGAGGTTGCTCACACAAACCGAGCCGTTAATGCGGGAATTGGATAGCCGTTTGGAGCAGTTTCTCGGCGAAGAACACGCGCCATCGGGTTTGGTGCGGATTACCCTTTCTCGCTTTGCTTACCGTTTGATTTTGCAAGATCATTTGGCGGAATTTCACCGCCGTTATCCGCATATTTGCTTGGACATTTCCGTGTATGACGGCACGGTGGATTTGGTGGCACAAGGCTTTGATTTAGGTATTCGTTTTGGCGATAAAATCGATGAAAATATGGTAGCACGCCAGCTTCTGCCGGCCTTTCAAGAGGGGCTATATGTTTCAGACAGCTATCTGAAACAATACGGTATGCCGAGCCGTGAAAACCTGCACCAACACCGCTTAATTGGCTATCGTTTTATCACTACTGGGCAGATTTTGCCGCTGATTTTGGAACACGAGGGCGAAAGCGTGAGTGTGGAAATGCCCACGCCGATGATTTGTAACGACATCGACACCATCGCAGATGGCGTGCGTGCAGGATTAGGCATTGGGCGTTTATTCACCCCGATTTATCAACAACTCCCCGACAAAGCTAACTTTATCCCCGTGTTGCAAGACCATTGGCGAACCTATCCGCCTGTATATGTGTATTACCCACAAGCCAGCCAAAAAATAAAGCGTGTGGCGGCGGTGATTGCGTTTTTGCAAGAGCATATCCACACTAAAAATA
This sequence comes from Avibacterium paragallinarum, assembly GCF_900450705.1. Lineage (GTDB taxonomy): Bacteria > Pseudomonadota > Gammaproteobacteria > Enterobacterales > Pasteurellaceae > Avibacterium > Avibacterium paragallinarum. Next base: position 1,104,309 of record NZ_UGHK01000002.1, on the reverse strand, counting down.
ATATTCTCTTTCCTCGCGTGTTGAATGAGCAGTAATCTTATTGCACCTTATTCCCCTAAGGTGCCAATTCGATTTCCACACGAAAACCTTTTTCGCCGCGAAAATTCTCCTGATTTTGATACCGCACTTTGTAATGATGAAGTTCGGCGATGCGTTGCACAATGGATAGCCCTAAGCCACTGCCCTTTTCATTTTGCCCTACGGGGCGATAGAAGCGTTGTCCGAGTTTATTTAACGTTTCATCGGGTACACCGCCGCCATTGTCTTCTATTCTGAGCTGAGTTTTCATTAGAATGATGTTGATCTCGCTCCCTTTGGCACAGTAGGCGATCCCGTTGTCGATCACATTGCGTAGCATTAGCGACAGTAACAACGGCTCGCCCTGTTGCGTTGCGGGTTGAGCGAGTTGCTCAAAATTTAGGGTGATGCCCGCTTTTTCTGCTTGAAAATATCGCTCGGCGATGAGTGAGCGGATCAGCTTATCCCACTGAATTTGTTGTAGATTTTCCAGTTGATTGAGATTATCCAAACGAGATAAGGTCAAAAGCTGTTCCACCAACTGGCTCGCACGGTCAATGCCTCGCGTCAGGTTTTGCAAGGCTTGTTCTCGCATTGGCTGATCCTCACCTGCCATTTGAGCGATTTCAGTTTGGATACGCAAGGCGGTTAAAGGGCTACGCAATTCGTGTGCCGCATCAGCAGTGAAACGGCGTTCACGCAATAAACTTGTTGCGGTTCGGGTAAAAAACTGATTCAGGCTTTCCACTAACGGCAAAATTTCCGTTGGGATTAACCGCGTGTCTAAGGGATGAGCTTCATCGGGGCGACGCTCACTCACTTGTTGGCTCACCTGTCGCAGCACCGCCAGCTCTCGGCTAATCGTCCAAATTATCACGCCTAACAACAGGGGCAAGCTGGCGAACCAAATCCACATTTGCCCCAGTACCATTTTTTCAATCAGGGCTTGGCGATATTTGAGTTCCTGCCCCACCGCGACCATCAAATTTCCCTCTGTAATAGGTAGCCAGAAAATTCGCCATTGGTCACTATCCCCTTGTAGCGGGGCGTTATCAAAACCTCTTTTGGGATCATAAAGAAAATGGGGCTGTCCTAGATAACAACTAAAAAATCTATTTAGGTTAGAATGAACCAATGAGAAAAAGTCGTCTAAGTCAGCACAAACAAAATAAACTCATTGAGCTATTTGTTGCAGGTGTTACTGCAAGGACAGCAGCAGAGTTAGTCAATGTAAACAAAACGACTGCCGCATATTACTTTCATCGTTTACGCCAACTCATCTATCAAAACAGCCTTCACTTAGAGATGTTTGAAGGTGAAATTGAAGCCGATGAAAGTTATTTTGGCGGTGCTCGCAAAGGCAAACGTGGTCGTGGTGCGGCAGGGAAAATTGCGGTATTCGGGCTTCTCAAGCGCAATGGCAAGGTTTATACCGTTGCGGTTCCAAATACGCAATCTGCCACCTTGTTACCCATTATTCGGGAGCAGGTAAAGCCTGATAGTATTGTTTACACCGATAATTATCGTAGTTATGACGTGCTTGATGTGAGTGAATTTAGTCATTTTCGTATCAATCACAGCACACATTTTGCTGAAAATCATAACCACATTAACGGAATTGAGAATTTTTGGAGCCAAGCAAAACGCCATTTACGAAAATTTAATGGTATCCCAAAAGCGCATTTTGAGCTTTATTTAAAGGAATGTGAATGGCGTTTTAATTACAGCAACATAAAAAGTCAAATTTCTATTTTAAAACAATTGGTTAAAGGGAGTTTAGTCTAGTTATCTAGGACAGCCCCAAGAAAATTATTGCCGTTTTCGCCATCGCTGAGCAACATTTCGCCATCACGGGTAAAAATCGCAAACGCCAGTGCGTTATCATCGTGATTTTTCCGCTTTCTAAAGTGCGGTCGTTTTTTGAGGTGATTTTTCCATTCGGGCGGATTGCGGTCAATTAACATTGTGCGAAGATCGGAAGAAGCCAGCCGTTTCGCAAATAAAATCTGTTGCATATCAAAGACTTCATTCACTTGGCTACGCACTGCCGACCACGCAATCGCGGTGGAAATACCCCAAATCGCAATGGCAAGCAATGAGAGAATGAGGATAAGGCGTATGCGTAAACTACGAGCTGGCATTGTCGTCCTCAAGCGTTCCTAAGGCATAGCCTACGCCGTGAACCGTGCGGATAAAGGGCTTACCGAGTTTTTGGCGGAGGTTATAAATATGCACTTCTAGGGCGTTACTGCTCACTTCATCGTTCCAACTGTACAATTTTTCCTCGATAAAAGAACGCGTTAGCACCCGCTCTTTGTTGTGCATTAGCAGTTCTAATAATTTGTATTCCGTGCCAGTGAGGGCAACGGGTTGCCCGCGTAAAAAGGCTTGATGTTGGCTTAAATCAAGGCTGACCGCACTGTGCTGAAGCAGGGATTGCGTTTGCCCGTAACGGCGGCGAATTAAGGCTTGCAAGCGTGCCACCACTTCGCTCAGTGCAAAGGGTTTGACGAGGTAATCGTCCGCCCCAAGTTGCAAACCTTCGACCCGCTCTTCTAGACTGCCGCGTGCGGTCAAAATTAACACTGGAACATCGTGGCTCTGCTTACGCCATTGTTGCAACAGGGCTAGCCCGTCTTTCTTCGGCAAGGTGAGATCCAGCACCACCGCATCATAAGGGGCGGCGTTCACCGCGTGCATTCCCGTTTCGCCATCACGAAACCAATCCACGCTGAAACCTGATTTGCTTAATCCAATATTCAGCCCGTCGCCGATTAAAGGATCGTCTTCAATGAGTAAAATTCGCATTATTTTTTGACCGCACTTTTATGTTTAACTGAGATCCAACCCCATTTGCCAGAAATCAATTTCCATTCGCGTCGCGGTGGTGAAAATCTGTTGGAGCTGTTGAGTTTGCTTCTCCGATAAGCCTTCATATAAGCCATTTAGCATCGCCGTGAAGTCCGCTGCGGCTTGTTGAAAGTCTGCTGCCCCGTAGGTGTCGATCCATTTTTGATAAGGATTATTCGGTGTGGGCGGCTGCTGACTTAAATGTTTTCCAATTTCCGCATACCCTAACATACAAGGGGCAAGGGCGGTGTAAAGCTCCGCCAAACCGCCTTTTACACCACAATCTAACACATAGCGGGTATAAGCCACGCAAGCGGTCGATTCTGGCACATTTTGCAAGGCTTGCTCAGAAATGCCCCAATCACGACAAAATTCAATGTGCAACTGAATTTCTTTCAACAGCAAATCGTTCGCTTGGTGTGCAACGTGAATTTCTGCAAAATTATCCGCTTTAAAAATGCCGAGCGACAATGCACGGCTGTATTGGAAAAGGTAAAGATAATCCTGTTGCAAATAGTGCTGAAAACTTTTTGTCGCCAATGTGCCGTTGTTCAACTGTTGCACGAATGCGTGGCGAATGTAATTATCCCAATAGGGTTGGCTATTTTCAATGAGGTGAGAAACAGTAAGCATTTGATTTTCCTTATATAAATGAAAAGAATGTTGCCATTTCGCCTCACCCACTACATAAACCCAATGAGGGAAATGCCTCATTGAGTTTAACTGAAAAAACAAATTTGTAAAATGAGATTAATTCTCACCCTGAATTTTCACAATATGATGCACTTCTAGCTCCAACTTATTGTCTGATTTATCCACTTCAGCAAAAATTTTCACTTCATCATTTGGCTTGATGATTTGCCCTTTCCACGCACGATGTTTCACTTCAATTTCCGTTTCACCACTGTTATCACGGAAAAGAAAATCGTTTTTGCTCAACTGTTTCACAATTTTCCCTTGTAATACCACTTGCTGATCGTCTTTCCACTCCCCTTTCTGCGAAATCAAACTAGCGAGTTGATTGGCATCAAAAGAGGGCATTGCCTTTTTCTGCGTTTGCGGATTGCTCGGATCAACAAACCCACCACGCATTCTCTCGCCGCGTGATTTTTTATGATGATGCTTCCCTTGGTGCTTTTCCCCTTTTTGTATCGTTGGGGAATTTTCTGTTGTCTGTGCCACCGAATTTTCCGCATTTGCCGCAAAACTCGCCATTGATAATAGTAAAATTGTTGCTAAACTAAATTTTTGGGGCTGTCCTAGATAACAACTAAAAAATCTATTTAGGTTAGAATGAACCAATGAGAAAAAGTCGTCTAAGTCAGCACAAACAAAATAAACTCATTGAGCTATTTGTTGCAGGTGTTACTGCAAGGACAGCAGCAGAGTTAGTCAATGTAAACAAAACGACTGCCGCATATTACTTTCATCGTTTATGCCAACTCATCTATCAAAACAGCCTTCACTTAGAGATGTTTGAAGGTGAAATTGAAGCCGATGAAAGTTATTTTGGCGGTGCTCGCAAAGGCAAACGTGGTCGTGGTGCGGCAGGGAAAATTGCGGTATTCGGGCTTCTCAAGCGCAATGGCAAGGTTTATACCGTTGCGGTTCCAAATACGCAATCTGCCACCTTGTTACCCATTATTCGGGAGCAGGTAAAGCCTGATAGTATTGTTTACACCGATAATTATCGTAGTTATGACGTGCTTGATGTGAGTGAATTTAGTCATTTTCGTATCAATCACAGCACACATTTTGCTGAAAATCATAACCACATTAACGGAATTGAGAATTTTTGGAGCCAAGCAAAACGCCATTTACGAAAATTTAATGGTATCCCAAAAGCGCATTTTGAGCTTTATTTAAAGGAATGTGAATGGCGTTTTAATTACAGCAACATAAAAAGTCAAATTTCTATTTTAAAACAATTGGTTAAAGGGAGTTTAGTCTAGTTATCTAGGACAGCCCCAAATTTTTTCATTGTTTATACTCCTTAATAAAAGACAAGACGGGTGTCTTGTTGGAAGCATTAAAACAAAGAAATATTAAGAGAATCTTAAGAGAGAGAAAATTACTCATCTCCCTCTTATATTTTATGAGGATTTTTATGATAAATGATCTACCAATAACCTGTAGGTTATCGTTACTTTAATTTTTGTTTTTATAAAGACTATCCACCAATTTAGAAGGTAATAATTGCTGATGCTGATGAAAATTAACACCAATTTGATAAGAACCAAAACCAGTTAAATGATCTTGATCAGCATAAACTACTTTATCTTCTTTATAATAATATTGTGGTAAATAAGGAACAATATCTACCCAATGCACATTAGGAATATCCTTAATAATAGAAAATATTTTTTGATTACTTTCTTGAATATTTCCCATATGAATAATTGGAGGTAAATAATTACTTAATCCTAAATATTTAACTCTAAAATATCTTAATGGCGAATAGCTCAATGCTGGAATATTACTAAAAATATAAACTTGCTTATCTTTCGACAAATCTCTAATAAAACGTTCAAATTTGGTATAAAAATCTTTTACTATAAAATCTTTTGGATTTGAACGAGGGACAGGATAATCTCCTGAATACAGATCATAGAAAAAGCTAATAAAAACTATTGGATAATCTTTCACTTCCTCATATACACAATTATGACCTTGTTCATCAACTTCAAAAGTAATTTCGCAAGATGGATTTTTCTTTTCAATATATTTAAAAATTGAAGCACGGCAATGCTCTTTATCACCTATATAATTTAAAAAATCTTTTAAGTGCCAAGAATGCGAGTCTCCAATAACAATGATTTTACTTTCCAGCTTTTTATTAGACTGCTGAATAATATCAGCATTAAATGTTTTTTCCCAATTTCTCAGACTATTTCTAATACAATAGTTTGAAGCAATTAGCAGCAAAGATGGTATAAGGTAAATGAATAAAAATGATTTTTTAAAACTTATTTGAGAATATCTGATAGGCTTTTCGATAAAAAGATACCCTAAAATAGACAATAAAAGAATTAAAGTCATTTGGATAATAATCATAAAAATATGTTGTGCTTTATCACCTAAAATATAGTGAAAAGACGTAATTATTACCCAATGCCATAGATATAAAGAATATGATAATAAACCAATTTTTACAATAAATGCATTACTTAAAACTCTCTTAACAAAAGAACTTGATACAGAAAAGTAAATAATACCCGCAGTACTTAAGCAAGGTAATAAAAGCATAACACCTAGTATATACGGCATATTATCCGAATATAGAAAGAAACAGCTAATAAGAATAACAAGAAAGGTTAAAGATAAAAAATCGCTCCGTCTTGAGTAACTTTGATTTAGTTCATTTGACTTTTTAAATAAAATTGTATAGGGGGGGGTAAGAAAGACAACCCTGAACCAATTAATAACTCAAAAAACCGTAACTGTGATAAATAATAAATATTAATGTATTTTGTATAATAGCTATCCGGTATAAAAGTTAATCCTAAACTTAATAGAAATAAAACAAAAGTTAAATAAAAAAATATCTTTTTATTTCTAAAAAGTTTGTATCCAAAAATAAGAAAAAGAGGAAATATAAGATAATATTGCTCTTCTACAGATAATGACCAAATATGTAAAATAGGATTACTATTCGCATCTAGATCAAAATATCCTTGCTTTTTAGCAAAAAATATATTGGCCGAGAAAAAAGTGGAAAATTCGATACCTTTTCTTAGAGTATTAAAATCTTGATATGTAAAAATCAATGTTCCAATCAACGAAGAAAAAAACATAACCGAAATAAAAATAGGAAAAATTCTTTTTATTCGACGGTTATAAAAATCCTTATAAGAGAACTGATTATTCTCTATATCAGTAACAATAATCTTGGTAATTAAATATCCTGAAATAACAAAAAAAACATCAACACCTAAAAAGCCACCTAGCAACCAGTGATGATTAAAATGGAAAAGGATCACAGAAATAACAGCAATCGCCCGTAAGCCATCTATCTCTGGTCGATATTTAATCTTTGACATAAATGATACAACCTCATATAAAATTTAACGATAAAATCTCAGTATATTAAATTATATTCGCTTTCTTGAAAAAAGCACAATACGCCGCTACCTTTTTCTCAAAAGCCAAAGGATAAGCCCTTGAAGTAGAGGGTAAACGATATAAATTTAACGTAAAATTGGGGTAGGGATAAGGAATAAAGCTGTTGGTTTTCGGCTCTTTAACCTTTTCAGGTAACAAAGAAAGCAAAATTTCTGTGGCTTTTCCGCCGGTGGTAAAAATCCAATGGCAATGTGGTACTTGGGGTAACACTTCCGATAAATTCACAGTTTCCACCACTTTTAAGAATTTATCAGAAGCATTATCTTGCAGTCTGATCGCTTTACGCACCGTTGGGCAAAGAGCGATACCTCGCTCCCAAAGAAATTGTTTGATCCGTTCGGCATCAAACCGTTTTTCATTTGGCACTTGGAAGTAATCCGCACGCCCGAAAAATACTGCCCCATAGACCCGCCACATATCATTTTGAAAATTAGGATAATGAAATGCCATACAACGCTTTTCTTCTTTTGGCGGGAAACTTCCCATCATCATTACCGTGGCGTGCGGCGGCAAAATAGCGGGGAACGGGTGCGTTTCAATTTGTTGGCTCATTGTTTTTCCTTATTTTGCAACCTTTAATTGTTGATACAAATAATTGCGATAACCCGCCAATAATCGCACATCTTGGCAATCTTGCAGTTTTCCACCGCTGAGCTTACGCATTGCAATATTCGCTTGCATAAATTCGTCAGCTTGTAGCCCAGCAATCTCCAAAAGCAAACCGCCCGCTTGGGCAAGATCGAGGAAATCTTGCTGTTGTTTAAAGTCATTTTGCAAATTGCTACGCACCACCAACTGCGTAATATAGTTAGGATTTGGATAATCAAATTGATAAGCTGGCTGTGCACCGTTAATGGAAATTTGATGATCGCCAAAGTACGCTAAAACATAAGGCTTGTGGCGATTTTTCATATACTGATTAAATTCTTCCATCACCTCATTCAATTTAACGATACGTTGAATATAATCATTCAGCTCACCTGTTCCCTTTTGGGTAAAACCTTGATTTTGCAAATTAAAAATGTTGCCCACATCGTGATAAGGCCCGTGTTCACGCATTGTAAGAACATAAACAAATAAAGGCTGATTTACCTTTTCAAGTGCAGGAATACCTTCTTTTTGCAAAATTTTCTGCACATATTGGCTCATTTCATCGCTACCAATCGTCCACAAATTTTTGCTTAATGGTGCAGGATAACCTAACTCTTGCGGCTGCAACATTAGATCAAAACCAAGATGATCATAGGCGGGCTTGGCGTTGTAATTTCCTTTGGTAAAAGGCGATAACGCGACGCAATAATAGCCCTGCGCTTTTAAATTTTGGATAAAACTATACTGCAAATGTGGCACAACGGAATAAAACACCGCATTCGCCATTGCGCCAAAATCCGTTGAAGGTAGCCCCGATAAGAAAGCAAATTCCGATTTCCAGGTTGCACCACCTAAAGTATGCACACGCAAATGGCTGTTAAACTTGGTATCAGCCTGATTTTCATACATTGTAATTGGCGGAATATCAGCGCTTTCAAATACAAAGCTATGCCGATTTAGGGTGGATTCCTGCAACCATACGACAATGTCAGGTTTCTCGTTTTCTGCGCTGAGTGGATAGTCGGGAACATGTTGTTTTTGCTGTAAAAAATAATTTGCATCGCCCTCAAATACTGGGGGCTTAAAAAATACGCCACGGCAAGACATTGGTAGGTTTAAAAACACATCTCGCCCATCATCAGGCAAGGAATCAAGCCATTGCTTAATGGCCGATTTATTTTTGTTGTAATGACAAATGGAAAAAATTGTGAAAAAAAGCACCGCACTTGCTAAAAGTCGCCATTCACCGCTGATTACCTCCGCCGAACTCCAGCCCATCACGGCATAGACCAACAAGCCAATCAGCCCAGCAATGGCAAAAATCGCTGAGCGATAATGTAATAAAGTTTCCCAATTCCGCCAATCGAAAACCAAAAAGAAATCCGACACCAAGAGCTGTTGTTTATAAAAATGTATTTTCAGACGATGGAAAAGCATCAGCACCACAAACAGCACCGCAGCAAAATTCAGCCCACGCTGCCACTGCCCTGTAATGCTAAACATCAAACTAAAAAACAACACAAACTGCGCAATCGCAAAGAAATACGTCCAGCGGTAATGGGAATTGATAATAAAAATTACCACGGCGAGGGTGAAAAGTGCTAATAAAATATACTCCATAATGACCATTTCATAAAAAAACCGCACTTCCATTTAAAGTGCGGTCTATTTTTAACATATTTTTTGCGAAAAGAAAGTAAAACTTAATTTAAAGGGCTTTTAAAATATCGTCCACGCGTTCTTTCGCATCACCAAAAAGCATTTGGGTGTTTTCTTTGAAGAATAATGGATTTTGTACGCCGGCGTAGCCCACTGCCATTGAGCGTTTGAAGACCACCACATTAGCGGCTTTCCACACTTCTAGTACTGGCATTCCTGCGATTGGGCTGTTTGGATCGTCCATTGCCGCAGGGTTTACAGTATCATTTGCACCGATAACCAACACCACATCAGTATCTGCGAAATCATCGTTGATTTCGTCCATTTCTAATACCACGTCATAAGGCACTTTGACTTCAGCGAGTAACACGTTCATATGCCCTGGTAAACGCCCAGCCACTGGGTGAATACCAAAACGCACATTCACGCCACGATCACGCAATTTTTGGGTAATTTCAGCCACTGGATATTGCGCTTGCGCCACCGCCATACCATATCCCGGGGTGATGATCACAGAGCTTGCATTTTTCAACATTTCCGCTACTTCTTCTGCGGTTGTTTCGCGGTGTTCGCCTTGTTCTTCATCACCACTTGCAACCACGTCATTACCAAAGCCACCAGCGATAACGCTGATAAATGAACGGTTCATCGCTTTACACATAATGTAAGAAAGAATCGCACCTGATGAACCTACTAACGCACCCGTTACGATCAAGAGATCGTTATTAAGCATAAAGCCTGCCGCTGCCGCTGCCCAACCTGAATAAGAGTTCAGCATTGACACCACCACGGGCATATCTGCCCCGCCGATTGAGGCAACCAAGTGCCAACCGAAAGCAAGTGCAATGACCGTCATCAATAACACTGGGAAAATATTTTCTGGTGAGCTTAAAAACGCAATCATTAATAAGGCAGACACCACTAACGCCGCTAAATTTAATTTATGACGATGCGGTAACATTAAGGCTTTAGAGTTGATAATGCCACGCAATTTACCAAATGCCACCACAGAGCCCGTGAAAGTTACCGCACCGATAAAGATCCCTAAGAACACTTCTACATTATGGATTGTGGCAAGGGTTGCTTGTTCTGCATCAAAGGCGGCTTTCGCGTTTTCTAATGCGGCTTCGCTGATAAATGCGGTACCTTCTGGTGCAACAAATTCAGGGGTAACGTGTAAGCCAAAGCTGTTAAAGCCAACTAACACCGCTGCAAGACCAACAAAGCTATGTAAAATAGCTACAAGCTCTGGCATTTCGGTCATTTCTACTTTTAATGCACGTTGGATACCAATCACCGCGCCAATCGCCATAGCGATTAAGATCCAAATTTGCCCTGAAGTTTGTGGGCCAAAAATGGTTGCGATAAGGGCGATGGTCATACCCACAATGCCATACCAACACCCGGCTTTAGCAGTTTCGTGTTTAGAAAGCCCTGCTAAGCTCATAATGAAAAGTAATGCCGCTACAATATATGCAGCCTGTACTAAACCTTCTGACATTGCTTTTTCTCCTTAACCTTTTCTAAACATTGCAAGCATACGTTGGGTAACTTTAAAGCCCCCAAAGATATTGATACTTGCCACTAAAATTGCAATAAACGCGAGCAGGCTAATAAAGAAACTGCCTTGGGCAATTTGCAATAATGCTCCCACAATGATGATGCCTGAAATGGCATTGGTTACCGCCATTAATGGCGTATGTAAGGCGTGGCTCACATTCCAAACCACATAGTACCCCACCACACAAGCAAGCACGAATACGGTGAAGTGTGATAAGAATGCCGCAGGCATCACTGAACCTAGCCATAGGAACAACACGCCAATTGGGCCCATAATGCCGTATTTCACGCGTGGGTCTTGTGGTTTTTCTTCTTTTTTCTCAACCACTACTTCCACTTTTTGTTGTGGCTGGGCAGAAACTTGAATTGGTGGTGCTGGCCAAGTGATTTCACCATCACGAATAACCGTTACACCACGCAATACCACATCATCAAAATCAATGTTGATATTGCCATCTTTCTCTTTGCACAATAATTTGAGCAAGTTCACTAAATTTGTGCCGTAAAGTTGAGAAGATTGCGTTGGCAAGCGAGCTGGGAAATCCGTATAGCCGATAATTTTCACTTGGTTAGGCGTAACGAACACTTCACCTGGTTTGGTATATTCACAGTTACCGCCTGTTAATGCCGCTAAATCCACAATCACCGAACCCGGTTTCATTGAATCCACCATTTCTTTGGTGATCAAACGCGGAGCTGGTTTACCCGGGATCGCAGCGGTGGTGATGATAATATCCACTTCTTTAGCTTGTGCAGCGTAAAGTTCCATTGCTCGGCGGTTAAATTCTTCCGACATCACTTTCGCATAGCCATCACCTGAGCCACCTTCTTCTTCAAAATCAATTTCTAAGAAGTCTGCACCCATTGATTTCACTTGCTCTTTCACTTCTGGACGAGAGTCAAAGGCACGCACGATCGCTCCAAGGCTATTTGCGGTACCAATCGCAGCTAAACCTGCCACACCCGCACCAATCACCAACACTTTCGCCGGTGGCACTTTACCCGCTGCGGTAATTTGCCCCGTGAAGAAGCTACCAAAGGCATTCGCCGCTTCCACCACCGCACGATAACCAGAAATATTCGCCATTGACGAAAGGGCATCTAACGCTTGCGCACGTGAAATACGCGGCACGGCGTCCATCGCTAACACATTGATTTTCTTCGCCGATAATTTTTTCATCAAGGCTTCATTTTGGGCTGGCCAAATAAAGCTAATTAAAGTTGCCCCCTCTTTAATTAAGGCAATTTCCTCATCAGTCGGAGGATTAACTTTCATAATCACATCGGCATTCCAAACTTCTTGCTCAGTGCCAACTTTCGCACCCGCTTCAATGAATGCCTGATCTTCAAAAGTGGCTTTAAAGCCCGCATCGTGTTCAACAATAATTTCAAAGCCAAGCTTCAAAATTTGCTGCACCGTTTTTGGCGTTGCCGCCACGCGAGTTTCATTATCAAGCCGTTCTCTAGGTACACCAATTAACATAATGTTTCCTTCAAATTGGTTGATGATACAATCTGGAAAATCACGCTTTCCAGCCCATAAAATGACAAAAGTCAAACCGTCCTAACTGTACCACTTATTCTAGATAACATACAAAAAGATTTTACATATTGCATCGAAAAAATTTACCGATAAATCACGCCACTATTTAGATTCATCGTGTTACTTAAGGGTAACGATGGATAATGTTTTGATACAATTTTTACCGAAGTTCTATTTTCAAGTAGGAATCCACAAGCCAAGTTCAGCCCTTTATCGATCTTATGCTTGATAAGTAGTCTCATTTGTTGACATTAAAAACAATAATAATTATCATTAATAAAAAATATGGGGCTGTAGTAGATTAGCCCTAAATTTCACACCATTTTCGCAATATTTTTAACTGCTCTTTTGGTGTCCCAAAGTTAAACCGAAATTCACATTCCTTCAAGAATAAAGGAAAGTTTTTTCGGTTAATTCCATTATATTTTCGCAGTATCCGCTTCGCCTGATTCCAAAAATTTTCAATGCCATTAATATGATTTTGTTTCACCGCAAATAGCTCGGAATGATTGATTCGTTCGTGGTGAAATTCACTCACATCAAGTGCATCATAACTGCGATAAGTGTCCGTATAAACCCAGCTATCAGGCTTGATTTTTCTTTTAATAACAGGGAGTAATGTTTCACTCTTGGTGTTTTCAACCACAACAGTAAATACCTTTCCTTGTCGTTTTAGTAACCCAAAAACAGCAACTTTTCCAGCCGCTCCTCGTCCTCGTCCTCGTTTTCCCTTTCGATGACCACCAAAATAGCTTTCGTCTAGTTCAATTTCCCCCTCAAAAATCTCGTTAACTTCAAGGGATAAATGATAGCCAATCACAAGCCTGATTTTATGGTAGAACAAAGCGGCTGTATTCGGTTGAATATCTAGCAAATTTGCTGCTGTTCTTGCAGTAACTTCTGCGACAAAAAACTCAAGCAGTTTTTTCTGTATGGATTGCTTTAATTTACAATATGTTATCTTCATTTTTGTAGTATATCATTGTTGCTAATCTACTACAGCCCCAAATATTAAACTGGATGATACAGAAATCACTTTTCCGAAAGTCCATCGTTTGCTTGGTCGTGTTGGGGTTAGAGGGGCATATAATATAATGAGCAATCGTGGACAAAGAGAGCAAAAAACGATATATGCAACGGCGAATATTTGGCACGATTTTAAACATCAATATACCGCTTATGTGAATAATCTTCCGATAAATTCCCGTTATGTGACAACGTGGTGGGATGCGGGAATAGGTATCCAATTCCCTTTAAAAGCAAATATCGTCTTTTATGCTGATATTCGTTATGAACAGGCGTTTGGAAAACGTGAACGTTTCTATGGATACCGCGGTACACTGGGAATAAAATACAATTTACCTAGTCCGAAATCGGTTACAACAACATTCAAACTTAATACTGATGCACTATTTGCGTTTAATAAATCCACACTACCTGATTTATTACCAAAAGAACGTGACAAAATTGATAATATTTTGATGAAAATAGAGCATTCTCATATTAAACATATTGCTTTGATCGGACATACCGATCGTTTAGGAAGTCAGCAATACAATAAGCAACTAGGATTAAAACGAGCAGAGTCAATTGCAAATTATTTGAAAGCTCAGGGGTTGAATAAAAATATGACAGTAACTTCTCAAGGTGAAGACAATCCTATTACAACACATTGTAAAGGGCATAAAGCGACGAAAGCGTTAATCCATTGCTTACAACCAGATAGACGTGTTGAGATTATTCTTTCTGGAGAAAACATACGACCTTAGTTTTTTTAATTGATAAAGGCATAAGTCATACTATAGATATAGGATTTTAAACATAATCAAAAGCCTTAGATAATCACTAAGGCTTTAATTTGGAATGTTTATGACAGTTTATTGATCATCGCCAACACCATTGCGGAAGATTGTTTGGCAGCGAGCGGAAGAAATTCTTCAAAAGAGATGCTAGCTTTTCCATCACCGCCATCAGAAATGGCTCGTACCACCACAAATGGCACATTGAAAGCGTGGCAAACTTGAGCGATTGCAGCAGCTTCCATTTCCACCGCGATGACATCAGGGAAATCGTGCTTAATTTGTGTTAAGGCTTCTCCGCCGTGAATAAAGCTATCCCCTGAGCAAATCAACCCTTGGTGGACATTTTGCCCTTGTGCTTGTGCCACTTGTAAAGCAAGTGCGGTCAGTTTTTCATCAGAATTAAAGCGTGCGGGACAGGCGGGAAGTTGTCCTTTTTCGTAGCCAAACGCCGTAACATCGGCATCGTGGTGTGCGGTTTGGGTGGAGATCACCACATCGCCCACCTTAAGCCCTTGAGCCACGCCGCCCGCTGATCCCGTGTTAATGATGACATCAGGTTGAGCCAGTTGTAATAATGCCGTTGTTCCCATTGCGGCTGCCACTTTGCCAATGCCCGACTGCAATAAGGCGACCTCTTTGCCGTTAATTTTGCCTTGATAGATGGTTGCACCGCCAATTTGAGTGGTGGTTTTATTTTCCATTTGCGAGCTTAAGGTGGCGACTTCTTGTGCCATTGCTCCAACAATGCCTATTTTCATTCTTTTTCTCTTGTCGTTGTTTGTTAATTAAACGTCCTATACTGCTATCTCGCGTAATTTTGTACGATATTACGAATATCCTGCAGGAAGAACCACAGGGCACATTTGCTTTGCCTATGCTAAAGGTTCGATGTAGTCCACTAAGAGCTGAATGTTACGCTGCCCGCGATATTCATTCACCTCTAATTTATATGCCAGTTTTACCTTTTTCAGCGAAAGATCGGGGTAATAACGGGTGTCCACATTAAACGCGATGGCATCGAGTAATGGCCCGCCATTTTGCGGCTCAACCATCATTTTAAGATGACGCTCCCCCACTAAACGCTGTTGTAAGAGCTTAAACTCACCGTCAAACACGGGCTCAGGAAAGGCTTGTCCCCAAGGGCCTGCTTGTTTGAGAAGCTCGGCAGTATCCAAATTCATAAATTGGCTTGCCAGTTCGCCGTCCGTCCACACAATGCCTTGTAGATCTTTTTCGTCTAAGCACTCTTCCACCACCTCGTTAAATAAGCGTTGAAAATCACTAAATTTTTCTTCTTGAATGCTCAATCCCGCTGCCATTGCGTGTCCGCCAAATTTCAAAATGATGTCAGGGTGGCGAGAATGCAACCGTTCCAACGCATCACGAATGTGCAGCCCCTCAATGGATCGTGCCGAGCCTTTAAGCACGCCTGCTTGATCCTGTGCAAAGGCAATCACGGGGCGGTGAAACTGATCTTTCAATCTTGAAGCCAAAATCCCCAATACACCTTGATGCCAATCCGCCTGATACAGCACAATGCCAGTGGGCAACGGTGGCGTAAGTGCGGTCAATTTTCGGCAAATTTCTAGCGCTTCGAGCTTCATTCCCTGTTCAATTTCTTTGCGCGTTTGGTTCAAGCCATCTAGCTCCAATGCCAAAGCACGGGCGGAAGGCATATCTTCAGCCAATAACAATTCCACGCCTACCGACATATTGTCCAACCGCCCTGCGGCATTTAAGCGAGGGGCAATAGCAAAGCCGAGATCGGAAGCACTAAAACGGCTCAGATCGCGATTTGCCACCTCCGCCAAGGCTTGAATGCCATAGCGACAACGCCCCGCTCGGATTCGTTGCAACCCTTGATAGGCTAAAATGCGGTTATTTTGATCCAACGGCACAACATCGGCAATCGTGCCTAAGGCGACTAAATCCAGCAACTCGGTAAAATTGGGCTGGGTTTTCACATCAAAAACGCCCAGCTCTCGCAGCTTAGCGCGCAATGCCAACATTACATAAAACGCAACGCCAACGCCCGCTAAGGATTTCGAGGGAAAAGCACATTGGGGTAAATTAGGGTTCACAATGGCGTCCGCTTCGGGCAAGGTTTCAGCGGGTAAATGGTGATCTGTTACTACCACTTGCACGCCTTGTTGGGTTAAATATTTCACCCCCTCAAAGGAAGAAATACCGTTATCCACCGTGATCAGCACTTCAACGTTTTTTTCCAACGCCAGTTTTGCCACCTCAACGCTCAGCCCGTAGCCCTGCTCAAAACGGTTAGGGACAAGGTAATCCACCTGCTGAAAACCAAGCTGACGCAATGCCAACACGGTGAGTGCGGTGCTGGTTGCTCCGTCCGCATCAAAATCCCCCACGATGACAATGCGTTTTTGTGCCATTCGTGCTTCTGCCAGCAACGCCACTGCCTTCTCCATTTCTAAAAGTTGATGGGGTGAAAGCATCGCTTTCAAAGTGCGGTCTAATTGTTGCGGTGTTTTTATTTGCCGAGCACGGTAAAGGCGATCAAGCAATGGGTGATCGCTAATCGGCTGTGCTGTGCTAATGGGGCGGCGTTGGATTGTTTTGATCACGAAATAAAATCCTTAAACACATTTTAGGTTTCGCCCTAAAAGGGCGACCTACTTTTCTTTGCTTGTGCAAAGCAAAGTATGCAAAAGAAAGCACACCCTACAGTCTCGCTTTTCCTCATTCCAGTTAGATTTTCCGAGCGGCGAAAAAAGAGATTTTGTTTCGCTCCGCTACACAAAATTACAATTTTTTTCGCCTAAAAATCTAACTTCCATTCGGGCAAGACTGAAGGGAACCCACAAAAGATCATCTAGATTAAATGGGTATATAAGAAATTTTTCATAATTTGTATTATACCTATTCTTCTTGCAAGGCTTTGAGCAATTCTTTTGGCGGTAAATAACCACCGATAAGCTCACCTTTCGGCGTAACAATGCTTGGCGTGCCACGCACACCAAATTGCACACCAAGTTCATAGTGTTTCTTCACGATATCAGCATTTTTTAAGGTTTTCGGCAGGTTGCCTTTTTCCGCTTCATTTAAGGCTTGCGCAGGATCTTTCGCCTGCCAAATGGCTTCCATTTGTTTTGCTGTATTGTTATTTAAGCCACCGCGCGGAAATGCAAGGTAACGAACGGTGATGCCTAAATCATTATATTGGCTAAGTTGTTGATGTAATAAATGGCAGTAATGGCAGGTAATATCCATAAACACGGTTACCACATATTTTTCATTTTTTGCTGGATAAACAATCATTTCATTTTTATAACTATTTAATTTATCTAGCAAAAATTTTCCTGTTAAATCCACCGCACCTTTATCAGTTAGCGCATATAGCTGACCTTGCAGCACATATTTGCCGTCTTCGGAAGCGTAAAAAATGCCTTCGTTGCTGATAACTGTTTTTAAGCCATTGATCGGCGATGACTTAATTTCCATTTGTGATACGCCAAGTTTTTTTAATTGCGCTTCAATTTGTGCATCGCTTGCCACGGCATAGACGGACAACGCGGCTAACGAAAGTGCGGTAATGATTTTCTTCATTTTTCTTTCCTGATGTCTATTCCTTGTGAAAGGCGGATTCTATCACAAGCCCAATCAACAAGCTAATAGGAAAAGGCTTTCAACATAATTGACCTACCAAATTGGGCTAAAATAGCATATAATTCGGCTCTTATATGCAAAATTAGATAGAACTGAATTTATGTTTGAAATTAATCCAATCAAAAATAAAATTGCCGACCTCGCTGAACGCACGGCAACCCTTAGGGGGTATCTTTGACTTTGATAGCAAAGTCGAACGTTTAGAAGAAGTGAATGCCGAGCTGGAACAGCCCGATGTGTGGAACGAGCCAGAAAAAGCCCAAGCCTTAGGCAAAGAGCGTGCTAGCCTTGAAAGCGTGGTGAATACCATCAACAATTTGCAACAAGGGTTAGATGATGTGGACGGCTTGCTTGAACTCGCCATTGAAGCGGAAGACGAAGCCACCTTCAACGAAGCCGTTGCTGAATTAGACGAGCTTGAGCAAAAACTCGCTGGGCTTGAATTTCGCCGTATGTTTAGTGGTGCAAATGATGCGGCGGATTGCTATGTGGATCTGCAAGCAGGCTCAGGCGGTACGGAAGCACAAGACTGGACAGAAATGCTGTTGCGAATGTACTTGCGTTGGGCGGAAAGCAAAGGCTTTAAAACGGAATTAATGGAAGTTTCAGACGGCGATGTAGCAGGCATAAAATCGGCCACTATTCGCATTTCTGGCGAATACGCATTTGGTTGGCTACGCACCGAAACAGGGATTCACCGCTTAGTGCGTAAAAGCCCGTTTGATTCCAACAACCGCCGCCACACCTCTTTCAGCGCCGCTTTTGTGTACCCTGAAATTGATGACGATATTGATATTGATATTGAAATCAATCCTGCGGATTTACGCATTGATGTGTACCGAGCCTCAGGTGCGGGCGGACAGCACGTGAATAAAACCGAAAGTGCGGTACGAATTACCCATATTCCAAGTGGTATTGTGGTGCAATGTCAAAATGATCGTTCACAGCATAAAAATAAAGATCAAGCGATGAAGCAGCTTAAAGCCAAGCTCTACGAATTGGAGCTACAAAAGCAAAATGCGGAAAAACAAGCAATGGAAGACAACAAATCCGACATTGGTTGGGGCAGCCAAATTCGTTCTTATGTGTTAGATGATTCACGCATCAAAGATTTGCGTACGGGCGTAGAAAACCGCAACACCCAAGCCGTGCTAGACGGTAATTTAGACAGATTTATTGAGGCGAGTTTGAAGGCTGGGTTATAAGCTCAAGGTAACAAAATGACCAGGAATGACATCAACAAAATTCTCAAGGCTCTGCCCTTTATTAATGATGATTTAATTTATTTCTATAATTATCATTCCAATAAAATTGAGAATAATAGTCTGACTTTAGGGGAAACGGTTACCGTTTTAAAAGATGGTTTTGGCGTATCAAAACCCCTTAAAGATATTCGCGATGTGGAAAATCATCATCGCGCATTGCATTTTGTCTTTGAATTAGCGAAAGCCCAAGAGCCTTTATCTTTGCGTACCATTCGTGAAATTCAGGCATTGGTTGAACCAGAAAGAACAGGATTTAGAACGCAGCTTGTTGAAATTCTAAATACTGATGTGAAAACCGCTGAGCCTTTTGAAATCAGTCTACGTTTGGAACAAATTTTAGAAAATTATCACCGCAAAGATGAAGATAAATACGAGCAAGATTTTTTCTATAAATTAGCAGAGTTTCACATTGCTTTTGAACGTATCCATCCTTTTATTGATGGAAATGGACGTACTGGGCGGCTTTTACTGAATTTAGAATTACTCAAAGCAGGTTATCCGCTGACTACAATAAAGTTTGAAGATCGCCCAATGTATTACGATGCTTTTTCTGATGTGGAAAAAATGAAAATATTGCTGGAAAAAAGCGTTCAAGATACTATTGAGATGATTGTAGAAAAAGCAAAATAAACATTAAGATCACAATTTGTGACCTAAAAATCAAACACATTTTATTTTTTAATAAAGGTAAAACAAATGACAGAACAAACTCAAGAATTAGATTTAAACGGTGAGATGTTGGTTCGCCGTGAAAAATTGGCGGCATTGCGTAAAAAAGGCAATGCGTTTCCTAATACCTTCCGCCGTGATGCGTTGGCACAGGATTTACATCAGCAATATGATGAGGTTGATGGCGAAGCCTTAAAAGAGCAAGGTGTAGAAGTGAAAGTGGCTGGGCGTATTATGACACGCCGTATTATGGGGAAAGCCACCTTTGTAACCTTGCAAGATATGAGCGGACGCATTCAGCTTTATATCGCCCGCGATAACCTGCCTGAGGGCGTTTATGCTGATGATGTGGGCAACTGGGATTTAGGTGATATTGTGGGCGTGAAAGGCACATTGTTCAAAACCAAAACCAATGAACTTACTGTACGTGCCAGTGAAGTTCAACTTTTAACCAAAGCATTACGTCCGTTGCCAGACAAATTCCACGGTCTTTCGGATCAAGAAATGCGTTATCGTCAGCGTTATTTGGATCTCATTTCTAACGAAGAATCTCGCCGCACTTTTATTATCCGTTCAAAAGTAATTGCGGGAATGCGTGAATACTTCATCAGTAAAGGCTTTATCGAAGTGGAAACCCCAATGTTGCAAGTGATCCCCGGTGGTGCAGCAGCACGTCCATTTGTGACCCATCACAATGCTTTAGACATTGATATGTATCTGCGTATAGCCCCAGAGCTTTACCTCAAACGTCTTGTGGTGGGAGGCTTTGAACGCGTGTTTGAACTCAACCGCAACTTCCGTAACGAGGGCGTATCGGTGCGTCATAACCCAGAATTTACAATGATCGAATACTACCAAGCCTATGCGGATTATCACGATTTAATGGATAACACCGAAGAGTTATTACGCAAGTTGGCCTTAGATATTTTAGGCACAACCATCGTGCCGTACGGTGATTATGAATTTGATTTCGGCAAACCGTTCGAGCGAATCACAATGCACGATGCGATCTTAAAACACGGTGCAGATAAAGGTATCGTGAAAGAGGATCTGTACGACCTCGATCGTGCCAAAGCCTTGGCTTCCAAACTCGGCATTGAAGTACAAAAATCTTGGGGCTTAGGCTCGATCGTCAATGCAATTTTTGAAGAAGTGGCAGAACATCACTTAATTCAGCCAACGTTCTTAATGGCTCACCCAGCGGAAATTTCACCATTAGCACGCCGTAATGATGAAAACCCAGAAGTAACCGATCGCTTTGAATTATTTATCGGTGGTCGCGAAATTGGTAACGGTTTCTCAGAGCTTAACGATGCAGAAGACCAAGCAGAACGCTTTGATGCACAAGTGGCTGCCAAAGAAGCGGGTGATGATGAAGCAATGTTTAAAGATGAAGATTTTGTTACCGCACTTGAACACGGCTTGCCACCAACGGCTGGCGAGGGCTTAGGTATTGACCGCTTAGCAATGCTCTTTGCTAACGCCCCGTCAATTCGCGATGTGATTTTATTCCCAGCGATGAAACAGAAATAAAACACAATCTATCAATTAATTGTAGAAAAGGCTTCTTAAGAAAAAGGTGTAATAAATGTTTAAAATTTTCTATAAACAACTTTATTTTGTTGTGGTTGCTGCTTTTTTTTCGGCAACATCGGCTTATGCAACTGAAACGGTACAAGTGCCAGATAATAAAAAAGCATACGAATTGACTCAAGAGGAAGTTAATGACTTGAAAAATCAATATAAGTATGACTTTATCACGGGTAAACCTTATGTTCCCATTGTTTTTCTCGGTGAACGTTATGAAAGTGATGCATTGCTTGAGCTAGCTAAAAATGGTTATCGAATTAATAATAAACTTCATAAGCTTACAAAAAGTGCAGAGATTATTTTGATGATGCCTAGAATTGATTTGTTGGGAAAATATATGGGAGCATTAGCCAAAACAACAAATAATCTTTATGTTTTTATTATGGACAATGATAAACAGGCGGAACCCTATGGAGATCGTAGTTATCAACAGTATTTAAAACAAGGATTAGACAAGAGATTACCTAAAAATGTTATAGTATTTCGTTTACAAGATGAAAGTGTTACACCATTTCCAGGAAAAAATAATTTCGAGTTTAGTAGAAATGCAAGTATTTTAGATAGTGCCGTATTTAATAATCAAGTAAAACAAATTTTTCAGAGTATTACTAAAGTTAAAAATAACTATCCACAAAAATAGCGACACATTTTATATGTATAGAGTAAAGATACGAATTCTATGAGTTCGTATCTTTTTATTTTGATAAAAGATCTTAATTTTGGATTTAAATTCTCTTATTGTAGGGATGAACTGATATTCGGACAGAGCAATTTGCCCCTTGTTCTAACAGTTTAGTAATTCTCGCACTTTCCAAACAAACCATTGTTTTATAACCTGTTTCGCTCATTCCACCAGTAGCTTTATGCCAAGGATTCCACAGCACCACATTGCTTGCATTATGATGTGCGATATTAATTGTACGCCCGTCCCCTTTATCGATAATTTGATGAGAAACAGGGGATTGCACCGTATAAATGCAATCAATATGCTGATCAATTAAGCGGGGAGAAGGCACATTTTCTTGCTGTTGAGTTAATGCGTTGAAGCATTCTGTTGGCAAGTTTTGCACTTCCACATTCACCACATCGCTTAAATTCAAATAGCTATGCAACGCAAGTTGGGCAGGTTCTTGGCCATAATGCTGAAAAATAATTTCACAATCTTGGCTAAAGATCATTGTGGTTTTGGCTTCAATCAAATGATCTGAAGAAAATAAGCAAAATTCTAACCGCACTTTGTTTTCTTCAATTTCATAATCACTGAGTTGCCATAAACTGATGCGCACATAACCGTGCGCAGGGGATTTTGCCCCACCAAACCAAGGATAGCAAATTGGCACACCACCTCGAATGGCATTACCTAATTTGAACGGTTCAATTTCACTCAGCCAAAGTACGTCTTTCTGCGTGCCTTTTGGCTGCCAGCTAAATAAATGTGCACCTTGAAGCGAGATCAAAGCTTTACCCACTTGGTGATCTAATGCGATCACGGGAATTTCATTATATTGCTGTAAACTTAAAACTGAGGTAAGTTGTTTGATGGTTGTTATTGTTGTCATTAAATTATTCTCCTTTAACAATGTGAATTATTCACTTCCTCACGCAAAAACTTTCCGTGTTGTAGGAAAATGGTGCGGTTGGTGAGCTTACCCAGTTCGGGATTATGCGTTACCATCACGATCGTTCGTCCTTGCTGATTGAGTTCGGTAAGCAGATCAAGAACGAGTTTTTCGTTTTTTTCATCAAGATTTCCTGTAGGCTCATCAGCGAAGATGACGGGGGGCTGATTAACCAAGGCTCGTGCGATACAAACCCGTTGTTGTTCCCCCCCTGAAAGTTGGCTTGGGCGGTGATCAAAACGGTGAGCCAAGCCCACTTGAGCTAATACCGCTTTGGCAGCTTCTTCATCAACAACACTGTGATAATGCTGAGCGAGCATGACGTTTTCTAGTGCAGTTAAGTAGGGAATGAGGTGGAATTGTTGGAAAACCAAGCCGATTTTTTCCGCACGAAAACGCTGGCGACCCGTTTCATCGAGCTGAGCCGCGTCCACGCCGTCTAAAATCACTTTGCCAGAGGTTGCAGTGTCTAAGCCCGTGAGAATGTTCATTAGCGTGGTTTTGCCTGAACCCGAAGTGCCCATAATGGTTACAAATTCTCCTTCAGCGATTTGGATATTAATATCTTCAAGGGCAGTAACTTGTCCAAAGCGTTTATATAAATGTTGGGTTTCAATCACATAATTTTTCATTTTATTCGCCTTTTAATACGTTGGCTGTTTGAATCTCTAATGCTCTCCGCGTTGGCACGATCACCGCAATAAAAGCGACGCTGAGCGAAAGGAAAATCGTGATCGGAATAACGGGTAAGCGCAAGTCAATATAGGCTTTAAACACGGTGATGCCAAGAATTTGTGCCAGTAAATACCCTAAAATTAGCCCCACGACGATAGCACAAAATGCGATGAGTGAAATTTCTGTGCCAATTTGCTTAATAATATCTTGCTGTTTTGCACCTAAGGCTTTTTGCAGCGCAAATTCTTTCGCCCGTTCTCCCACAATGGCAATTAAGGTGGTGTTCACGCAAAGGGTGGCTAGAATGAGAATTACAACGGAAATCAAGCCCATTAAGCCTTTGATTTTATCCAAAATTTGCCCCTCAGAGGCGGATACTTTCAAGATCGGGCGAATGGCTAAATCAGGATACTGCTGTTGTAATTGTTGTGCAAATTGGCTCACTTGCCCTTGATCGTTTTTCACATTCAGAAGCGCATTAGTGATTAAGCCCGTTTTATCTAACCATTGTTGGGCAAATTCAAGATTAACAATCAGCATATTGTCCGTGGCATCACCACTTTCTACAATAGCTTTAATGGTGAAGTGATGCTTTTCTGCCCCTTTGTTCAAGGTGATTTTATCGCCAAGGTTCAGGTTTAACCGTTGGGCAAGGGATTTGCCGATCATCGCGTTGCGATCATCAAAATTTACGCCAATGGGTGATCCTGTGATTTGCCAATAAGGGGAAAGGGTTCGCATTGCATCAAACCACACGCCCATTATCACCACTTTTTCTAAATCTGCTCGAGTCACGCCATAAAGATAAGGGCTAGCGGCCGTAATTAAGCCTTGCGGTGCTTGGCTGAGAATTTGGTTAAAGTCTTTTTCGTTCATCAAGCCACTGCTGTTTGAGCCGATATAAAAATTCGCGCCAAAGGTACGCAGCTCTTGGCTCATTTTGGTGTTGATGTCGAAATAGACCGCTGCCATTGCGGTAACAATACTCGCCCCCACAGTGAGTGCGGCGAAGATAATTATCACCCGTTGCAAGCGTAAGCGTAACGCATTGATAATTAAACGCCAAAACATCGTACGCGTTTTATTGGCGACCATATAGCACCTCCACAGGGTAAAGCTGTGCAATGCGATGAGCAGGAAACCAAGTGCCGATCAGAGCGATAATCACCGAAAGCACGAGTACGCAAGGCACAACGATCCAAGCAAAATCAAGGGGAGAACCAAAGAGGGTAATGCCGATAAATTTTGCCAAGCCCCAGCCAGCTACACAGCCTAACGCCCCGCCGATCAAGGCACTGAGAATCGCTTCGCAATAAAACAGCAACACGATTTGCCATTGATATGCCCCAAGGGCTTTCATTAAGCCGATTTCTTTGCTTCGTTCAATAATGGTAGTGGTCATTAATGAGGCGATCCCCATTGCGGCAGCGACTAAGGCGGCGACGGTAACCACTGCTAGCAAGAGCTGGATTTTCTCAATCACCACGCCCTCAGAGGCGGCGACTTGCCAGATTGGACGCACCACAGCCCCTGAAATCGCTTCTTCTAATTGATGTGAAATGGAGGAAACATAGGCGGTGCAATACCAGCGGTCATATTCCTCCGCAGCGAGAGCGTCAGGATTATCCCGTGCTTTGCGGGACAGCTTATTTTCTGGCACAGTGAGGGCGGAAACCTTAATACCTTGCACCTTGTCCGATAAATTGAGTAAATTTTGCACCGCACTTAAGGGCAGCACGATTTGTTGTTCTTCCGTTCCACCTGTGCTTAAAATGCCGACAAGATGAATGTGAAGTGTGCGTTGAATTTGCCCCTCGTGATAGCTCAACTGAATGCGATCGCCGATTTTCCATTGGGTTTGATTGGCTAATTGGTTGCCAAGCAGAGCGGGGATTGCTTCACCAAAATGATCTTGGCTGTCGTTCACCCATTGCCCTTGCACTTTCCAATAGGGGCTAATAATACGTTGCCCCGTGTGATAATCTTCTTCATCAGGAATGGCGATATGATGATCAAAGAACGTGCCTAAAATCGCGACATTCCGTTCATTGCCTTGCGTGAGGTTTTTGCCCGCCACTTCCGCACTGAGTAATGGGGCAAAGCCCACAATATTATTACGCCAAAAAATATCTTTCACATTTGGCAGTTCTTTTTGGTCTAAAAAATCCTGCGTAGAAAGGCTATTTCCGCCGTTCATTTCTGCGGAAAGCACCGCCTGACTGGCTGGCTCGATCAAAATATTCGCACCGTAAGATTTCAGCTCGTGAGCCATTTTGTCGCCAATATCAATGGACACCGCGAGAAGGGCAGAAACCAAGCCCGCCGCGAGAAAAATCGTCATAATGGCAAGTAATTTGCGTTTTAGCCCATAACGCCAAGATTGCAATAACATTCTACTGAGCATTAGGGATTTTCCTCTTTAGCAAGATAGGCTTCAGGATTATCGCGGAACGCGTTGAGATTTTTTTCATTGGCGAAGAAGTAGGTTTTGCCTGCGTAATTGTATTTATGCTCCGCGGTGGTATTTTTCAATTTTGTGCCGTCCACTGGATCATTCACGTCCAATTCCACGATGGTAGAAAAATAGTTCAGCCCGTCTTCAAGGCTTTTTTTGCTGATAATCACGTCGCTATCGGTTTGTTGCCAATCTTCAATCGGCACGGGGTTACAGCCGCCCGGTTTGCCAATGGACGGGATAAACATTCGCACACCACAGCCCACGCAAACCACTTGATCGCCCTCCATTACATAGCCTTGATCGCCGCACAGAATACAAGCGTCAAACACCACAGCCAAGCTGAGGTTTTTCGTTGAGCGGTTGATAATGAAAAAACGCACCGCCTTACCATCACTGGCAATCCACACGAATCGGTGTAATTTGCCGTCTTTCACCTGCTCAATGGGAATATGAATGCGGTTTTGTTTATCGAGCGTTACGGGTTTTGCTTCAGAAAGTTGCGGAGGGCGAGAGGCGATTTGATCCCAATAAAGTTGTGCTGCGATAATGCTACATAAGGCGACAACACCCCACAATAGCGTGCGGCGGCTGGTTTGTAATAGGGCTAATTTTTTCCGTTTTTCAATGGGTTGAAGCGTATTGTTTACCACAGTTTTGTTGGCAGAATGGATTTTTAGTGCAAATAAAATCAGGCTTAATGCCGTCAGTACGACGATAAAATAATTGCTATAACTGATCAAGTTGCTGGATTTTGCCACGAAACTTAATCGCGCTTTGGTGAGATCAATCACTTGCAATTTCATCAAGCCAAGTAATACTTCACCGATTAAAGGCAAGAGTAAAAATAGGGTAGTGAGCGAAATCAGCAAAAAGGGAAGTGCGGTGAGTTTTTTCGCTGTTTTATTTTGGCTTAACAGAAGATAAAGCCAAAAGGCGAACAAAAAGCAAAAAATCACGCCAGAAATGACCGCACTTAAGTGCAGAATAAAATCCGTATTAATAACATCGGTGCTGGTAATGGCGGAAATATTGGGATCTCTCGCCCACAACGCTCCTGCCACAAGGCAAAGCATAAATTGCCAAAAATAGGCAAGTTTGATTGAGCGGAAGAACGACGAAATATAAAACGCCCCTAAGGTGGCAATGAAGAAAAGGGCTAGCCCTAATTTAACGGGGTGATAAGAGGGAAGTTGCAAATAGCCCACCACACCACAAACCAGCCCAAATAAAGAAAGCCAAAGGACGCGTTTTAAATGGATATTGTCATATTTCAGCCAATTCACGCCTAATAACAAGGAAATTGGCAAAAACGATTGCAGTAAGAAAACGAAGTAGTAGTTCATAGTTTTTTTAATTTATATCATTCTGTTGTTTTCGGGCGGACACATAGGTCCGCCCCTTGTATATTAAAATTAATATAAAATAGCAACAAAACCCCGTTATCTGCATCTCGCATACGCCCCAGGCAACAAACCGAGTTGTAGCAATGAGAGCAGATAACATTTCACCAAAAAACCGAACAGTTGCCAGACTTAAACCCGAATGCAAGGCAGGTTAATGATGAATGAACAAACTTATTGTGGTATTGATGTTGCTAAACGTCATTTCGTCATTGGGCTTTCTACCCAAAAACGAACTAAGACCGAAACCAACAATCCGAAAGGGATTGCGCATACCATTGAGTATTTACGTCGTTTCAGTGTGGACTTAATTGTCCTTGAAAGCACCGGTGGGCTTGAACTTCCATTAGCTAAAGCACTCCACCGCACAGGCTTTCGTGTGGTGATTGCTAACCCGCGACAAACCAATCAGTTTGCGATGTCGCAATCACTAGCAAAAACCGACAATAAAGATGCCAAAATGTTGGCTTTTTACGCCCAAATGCTCGCAATGCGTGATAATGTAGCACAGCAGCTTTACATACCACCCACTCCCGAGCAGGAACAGCTTGAAGCCCTTGTTTCACGCCGTAATCAGCTTGTTGAAATGCGTTTTGCGGAGAAAAACCGCCTTGAACAAGTTCATTCCACACAAGTATTCAGTGTTGAACAGCATATCGACTATCTCAGCCTGCGTATTGATGAGCTGGATAGGGAAATCGAACAGCATCTCAAACATTTTGACGATACAATAAAAAAGTTTAAAGACATCAAAGGGTTGGGTACACAAACAATAGCCGTTTTGATGTCAATGTTGCCTGAGTTAGGTCAATACACACATAAACAAATCGCTTCACTTGTTGGTGTTGCACCCCATCCTAAAGAAAGTGGCAACACCAAATGGAAAAGCCGCTGTTCAGGTGGTCGCAAAGCCGTACGAAATGCACTGTATATGGCAACATTTGTTTGTGTGCGTTTTGAGCCTAAACTCAAACAATTTTACGAACGCTTACGTGCTAATGGTAAGGCGTTCAAAGTGGCGATTAACGCCTGTATGCGTAAACTTCTCACCATTTTAAATGCGATTGTCCGCGATGACTCGCAATGGGACGCTCACGCACTTTAATTAACGAATTTGTATTTTTGCTTTTTAGCTGAATACAGTTGCTACGGGTTATGGAATTCAATTAATATCATTCCGTAAATTACTGGTAGGGGCGGACCTATGTGTCCGCCCGCATGCTAGATAAATTACAGATTATTTTAATCCAGTAAATTTAAACTCATAGCTCACATCAAAAGGTTTCCACCAACGGCCTACGCCTGTTTCGCTGTCGGTATGGCGGTGCATACCCGCTTTTGATGGTGGGTCGATGTGATAGGTTACTTTGTAGTTACCTACGCCCATCATTTTTACGTTTGCGCCATAATGTGGGCCATCGCCGGCTACCATTGGCATAAATGTGCCTTCTTGTTTTTCACCAGTGTCGGTGTTTACCAAGGTGTAGGCGATGGTTAAATATGGCATCCATTCGCCTTCGCCAAAACCGTTGTCGTTGCCTTTGGTAGCGTGAATATCTGCTTCAAGGTGAATGTCTGAGTCCTTAGCAGATAAGCCCATTCCACGCGGTTCCATATCAATAGGCTGTAAATAAACGGCAGCAATTTCCATACCATTCATTGTTACCGCTTCACCAATTGGGTATTCTTTGAAGGCAAGGGCTGAAGGGGCAGTTAAAATTCCTGCTAATAAAGTCGCTGCAACGAATGTTTTTTTCATAGGAACTCCTATTTATTAAAGGTTAAAAATCAATATTAAGCCTGTTTTTTGCTTTGGTGTTTCATATAGAACAAAGCGAAAACGGCTGCGATAAGTAAAATAGCCTGAGGCGTTAGGGTTTCAATGTAAGGATAAATGCCGAGCCACGAAATTTCTGGCACATTGGCAACCAGTGTTGGCTCAAACAGTTTTCCTTCAATCAGTTCTAGCACCGATTTTCCTGCGAAAATAAATGCCATTAAATACATAAAAGAACCAGTAAACATAAAGAACGGTTTCAGTGGCAACTTCACCACAGAATAACGCATAATCACATAACAAATCGCTAAAACAACAACCCCCGCCGCAATTCCCGCAAAGAGATACACATAGCTCATTGCATTGGAGGCATCACCCGCTAGAGCATAATAGAATAAAACGGTTTCTGCTCCCTCTCGATAGACCGCTAAAAAGCTGGTGAGCCACAAACCAATTAATGATCCTGTAGTGAGTGCGGTGGAAAGTTTGCCTTCTAAATAGCGTTTCCAATTTTGTGCTTCCACTTTGGAAAGTAGCCAATAGCTCATCATAAAGAGCATTACCACCGCAATCATCATTGTGAAACCTTCGAGCAATTCGCGGCTTGCCCCTGAATTAGAGAACACTAGTTGGAAAATAGCCGCGGTGATAACACTGGCGATCAACGCCACATAGACTGATTGTTTAATCACCGGCAATTTATCTTGATGATTATTTTTCACTAAATAAGCCACAATCGCTGCCACAATCAACAAGGCTTCCAAACCCTCACGCACCATAATTAAGAAGCTATAAATGAACATTGCCCAATCGCTTTGCTGATTGCCTTGCAACATTTCTACGGCTTTCGCGAGGCTCTGAGCCAAGCCTTCAGCCTGTTGGAGGAGTTGCTCAGTGGGCTGATTGGCTTTCATTAGGCTCACTAAACGGGTGAAATAGCCCTCAATTTCTGTTTTAAAATTGCTATCACGCGAACCGATTTTGTTTTCCATTCCGCTATTTTCAAAAATATCGAAATAGGTATCTTGCACGGCGAGCATTGCTTTTTTGCTTTCGCCTTTTTCAAACAGGGCAATGGCATTTTTGATCCCCGCATTAACCTGAGTTGCCACCTCGCTCCAGTTTTGCTTATCAGAAAAATCTTGCGAATTTTGCACCGCACTTTGCGTTGTTGCCTGTGCCGCTTTGGTGGTTGGCAGTTGCGGGAGCTGTTCTTCAATATCCTGTAACAGCGTGGTGATTTGATAGCCTAACGCATTAATTTGCTCGGGTTGCTCGCTGAGTTTAATCAAATCGTAAAACTGTTGATTAATACTCGCCGAAGCCGCTGCGGAACGATTTTTACGAATGGACATTTCCATTTCGCTATTTTTATAGCCATCATATTGAGCTTGCTGAATGCGTTTCTTCGATTGAGCAAATTCCCCTTTTTGATAGTCGCTAATTGCTTGGGCGAGTAAATCATCAATAATTTTGAAACTTTCTTGCCAATAAGGATCGATTTCTTCGTGTTGATACACATCGTGTTGCGTGGACGCGTTGAGCTGATGCCCTTGCTCTAAAACGGGTAAAACCGCTTGAAGGTCTTGTTTGAGTTGATTGATTTTTGCCTGCACCTCATTCAGCGGTTTCCCCTCACCAATCATTTTACGAATTTCCCCAAACATCGCTTCCATTTGGTAGCTTTTTTGTGCGGAAAAGTTAATGCGAATCGGACCCTCTAAATTCTCAAATACTTCAAAATAGGCCATTTGCACTTCGGTGCGTGCGTCATCAATTTGATTTTGCTGATAAAGTTCATCGGTTTTGGTTAAACGATTTTGTATGTCATTAACCCATTGCTGATAGTTCTCCGATGCTTGAGAGAACGCGGTAAAGAAGAAAAAGAATAAGGAAAAAAGATAACGGTGGTAACGCAAAAAGACCATATTGACTCTCTAATCTAAATAAAATTTATTCTTATTTCTACGTATTATCCTTATTCCTAAGTGTTTTAGCAAGAAAAAGCTTTCAATGAAAGAAATTGGATTGACAAGGATCAAACTTATATTTCTAGGTAAAAAGTGTGGTAAATTCGATTTAATTATTAGATTTCAAAATAACATCACTACAAATCATATGACTTGTATCGAGTTATCTTCTTTTTTAGGCTAAATTTGAAATCACAATATGAATGTACCGCACTTTTAATTTCACAATTTTTCTTATTCCACGGCTTTAAACAAAATCTCACTTGGGATAATCTCCCCCTGCCAATAAAGTTCGCTGGCGACTTTTTCAGCGAGTTGTAGGAAAGATTGGGCAATTTCGCTGTCTGGTGCGGAAACCACCGTTGGTTTGCCGTTATCCATATCTTCACGCAAGCGGATATGTAATGGCTGTTGTGCAAGCACTTTTACTTGATATTTTTCCGCCATTTTTTCTGCCCCGCCTGTACCAAAAATAGGTTCGTGATGGCCGCAGTTGCTACAAATATGCACGGACATATTTTCCACAATGCCAAGCACTGGGACAGAAACACGCTGGAACATTGAAATGCCTTTAATCGCGTCAATTAACGCAATATCTTGCGGTGTGGTCACCACAATCGCGCCAGTTACAGGGATTTGTTGTGAGAGCGTAAGCTGAATATCGCCCGTTCCTGGGGGTATATCGATCACTAAATAATCCAACTCCACGCCGTCTTTCGCCCATAAGGTTTCTTGTAAAAGCTGGCTTAGCGCACTGCTCGCCATTGGGCCTCGCCAAATGGTGGCGTTATCAGGTTCCATCAAATAGCCAATGGAATTGGTGCGTAGCCCGTACACTTCAATAGGGTTAATATGTTTGTTGTCTGGCGAAGTTGGGCGTTGATCTGCCACGCCAAGCATATGCGGTACGGACGGCCCATAAATATCCGCATCAAGCAGGCCCACTTTCGCCCCTTGTGCTTGTAAGGCTAAGGCTAAATTAACGGAAACGGTGGATTTCCCAACACCGCCTTTACCTGAACTTACCGCAATAATATTTTTGATGCCTTTGACAGCAGGGTGATTATTCGCACGTTTTAAGGTGGCGATTTGGTAATTTAGCACCCATTTCACCTCGTTAGCGTGAGTGATATTTTGCAGTTCCTTGCTGAGAGTATTTTTTAGCTGTTCAAAGCCTGTATTCCACGCAAAGGGCATTACAAGCTCAATGCGTAAAATCTCTGCACCGAGCTCCACTTTTTTAATCGCATTTAGTGAAAGAAGATTTTGTTGCAAGGTTTCGTGTTGAAATTGTTGAAATAATTGTTGAATGTCTGCTTGTTGAGCTTCGCTTAAATTCGCTGAAAAATGAATGTGCATTATCGCCCCTTAATTCGTTGAGTAGAATGGTTGAGTAAATTAGTCGGTATATTTAAACACGGCAAAGCGGTGCTGTTAAGTATAAATTGAGATAAACCGTATTGAACTGGAAAAAATACCATCAATAAGGTAAAATCCGGCAAAATTTTTTGATGAAAAAGGTAAATAAGAATGTCAAATTCACCGCGTAAGATTTTAGTTACTTGTGCCTTGCCTTATGCCAATGGCCCAATCCATTTGGGGCATATGTTAGAGCATATTCAAGCCGATATTTGGGTGCGTTTTCAGCGTATGCGTGGCAACGAAACTTATTTTGTTTGTGCTGACGATGCACACGGCACGCCGATTATGCTTAAAGCCGATCAAATGGGCATTACCCCTGAGCAGTTAATTGCCGATGTGCAACAAAAACACGTTGAAGATTTCAAAGGCTTTAACATTAGTTTTGATAATTATTATTCAACCCATAGCGAAGAAAATCGCGAGCTGGCAGAAAGCATTTACAATAAATTAAAAGAAAATGGTTTTATCAAAAGCCGTACTATTTCGCAATTATTCGATCCTGAAAAGCAAATGTTCTTGCCTGATCGCTTCGTTAAAGGCACTTGTCCAAAATGTAAATCCCCTGATCAATATGGCGATAACTGTGAAGTTTGTTCTGCCACTTACAGCCCAACGGAATTAATCGATCCGCGTTCTACGGTATCGGGTGCAACGCCTGTGTTGAAAGAAAGTGAGCATTTTTTCTTTGACTTACCAAGTTTTGAAGCAATGTTGAAAGCGTGGATTCGCTCCGGTTCATTGCAACAAGAAGTGGCAAATAAAATGCAAGAATGGTTTGAAGCGGGCTTGCAACAATGGGATATTTCCCGCGATGCCCCTTATTTTGGCTTCAAAATCCCTAATACAGAAAACAAATATTTCTATGTTTGGCTTGATGCCCCGATTGGCTATATGGCTTCATTCAAAAACCTTTGCAACCGTAAAGGCAATATTGATTTTGATAGTTTCTGGCATAAAGACAGCCAAGCTGAGCTGTATCATTTTATCGGCAAAGACATTATGTATTTCCACTCCCTTTTCTGGCCAGCGATGTTAGAAGGGGCGGAATTGCGTAAGCCTGATAATATTTTCGTACACGGTTATGTAACGGTAAATGGCGAGAAAATGTCGAAATCTCGTGGTACATTTATTCAAGCCGCCACTTACTTAAAACACCTCGATCCTGAATATTTGCGTTACTACTATGCGGCAAAATTGAGTAATCGTATTGACGATTTGGATCTCAACTTAGAGGATTTTGTGCAACGTGTGAATGCCGATGTGGTAAATAAATTAGTGAATTTGGCTTCACGCAATGCGGGCTTTATCCAAAAACGTTTTAATGGCGAATTGGCAGCGAGCTTGCAAGATCCCGTTTTATTCGCAGAATTTACTTCACAAGCGGATCACATTGCGGCTTATTATGAAAACCGTGAATTCGGCAAAGCCATTCGTGAAATTATGGCATTAACGGACAAAGCCAATAAATATATTGACGAAAAAGCCCCTTGGGTGATTGCAAAAGAAGAAGGTCGTGAGCAAGAATTGCAACAAGTGTGTTCAATGGGTATTGAGCTATTCCGTGTATTAATGGGCTATTTAAAACCTGTGCTACCGCAATTAGCCGAACGTGCTGAAGCCTTCTTACAGACTGAAATCACTTGGGATAGCCTCGCAACACCGTTGCTTGATCACAAAATTGCACCGTTTAAAGCCTTGTTCTCACGCTTAGAAATGAAACAAATCGAACAAATGATCGAAGCATCAAAAGCAGAAAATGCCCAACTTAATCCGCAAAGTAGCACAGAGAAAAGTGCGGTGCAAAATTCGGAAGATTTTGAACCTTTTGAAGAAACCATCACCATTGATGATTTCGCCAAATTAGACTTGCGTGTTGCCAAAGTGCTGAAATGTGAAGCCGTGCCTGAAAGCAATAAATTATTGAAATTTATCCTTGATTTAGGCGTGGAACAGCGTCAAGTATTCTCAGGAATTAAAGCCGCTTACAACAAACCAGAAGATCTAGAAGGGCGAATGGTGATTATGGTCGCCAATCTTGCACCGTGCAAAATGAAATTCGGAATGTCTGAAGGAATGATTCTCTCCGCTGGCACAGGCGGAGCAGATTTATTCTTGCTTGATGTGGATTCTGGTGCTAAAGCTGGTGCACGTGTGAAATAATAAATCTCAAATTGCGATAGAAAATAGAAAAAAGGTGAACTTAATGTTCGCCTTTTTATTATTTGTTTACGCGACAGGCGTGCCTTTCAGCAATTTTCTAATCCAACTGCGATTTGGGCTGAGCTGATGCAAAATATCTTCACTTAACGGCAAAGGTTCGCCATAAATTAATGAAGCTAACACTTCGCCAAGCAACGGGGCGGAGGTTAGCCCTCTTGAACCTAATGCACCAAGAAGATAAAGGTTTTTATGTTGTGCGGCGGGCTTGATAGTTTGTTTACGACGGCGGAGGTTAAACAGATTGGCGTAATTGGCGATTTGTTGTGCATAATCTGCCACATTGCCCATTAACGGCATACGATCTCGCACGGCACATCGCACGCCAACACGGGCTTGATTGCCTGAGGTATCGACATCATTCACCCAATCCACCCCAGCAAGATTACGTTGAATCTTCTGTTGATTTTCCTGCTGTTCCTGCCGGCTGAAGTGGCGATCTTGATTATCGCGAAGATGGCTCGCTCCAATGCAGTGGCTGATTTGGCGTTGATCTACTGGGGTGAGATAGCCATCATAGCAAAGCACGGTGTTGAGTTGGCTTAAATGCGGGGAAGTGGGAATTTCGCTCACTTGCCCTCGCACAGGGTAAACGGGGAGCTGGGTAGTTTGTGCAAAATTTTTCAGATGATGCCCATTGGCGATAATCACCACCTGATGATAAAAATGCTCGTTTGAGGCAGTAGTAAGCTGCCAGTGGTTATCTTGTTGTTCATCATTTTGAGAAAGTGCGGTGATTTTTTGCGATGTTTTTATTTTTACCCCTCGCTGTTGCAAATAGGCAAATAAATTTTGCACGAATTGACGCGGGGAAAGCCACGCCCCTTGCGGAATAAATCCGCCCTCGCAAGGTAGAGGTAGCCCCGCTTTTTCGCTTAATCCCGCTTGCGAAAGGGGCTGATATAAGGCAGTGGGTAAGCCTAGCTCAGAAATTTTGGCTAATTTCACCGCACTTTTTGCGTCATAGGCACAAAGTGCAACGCCACAAAATTCGTGTTCAAATTCAATACCTTGCTGAATTGCCCATTGCAACCGCTGTTGTCCGTATAAAAACGCGTGAATGTAAAAGCGAATGTTGCGTTCATCGTCATCGCTCAACTGAGGGTAAAACGCCCCTTGCTTATTCCCTGAAGCGTTGAGGGCAGTTTGCTCGTCCTCGCAATAAAGGGTGATCGTAGCCCCTCGCTCTAATAAAGAAAGGGCTGTGAAGGCGGAGGCAATCCCGCCGCCGATAATGGCGACATCTTGGCATTCAGCAAATTCTGCTGGTTGTGGGAGATACCAAGGGAAAAAAGTGCGGTCGGTTTTTGAGGCATTTTTTTCTTTGTAGCCCGCTAAGCATTCCCGTTTTTTGCCGTAGCCTTTGCGTTTATAAACGGTAAAGCCCGCCTTTTCTAGCCCTTTTCGCACCGCACTTGCCGCGGTGAAGGTGGCGAATGTGCCGTTAGGTTTGCTGTAATCAAACATTGCTTGATAGAGTTGGTCGTTCCACATTTGCGGATTTTTACTTGGTGAAAAGCCGTCTAAAAACCACGCGTCAATGCGATTTTGCATATAATCCCCGAGCTGAGGCAAATTATCTGCCATCTCGCCAAACCAAATATCCAGTGTGATTTCCGCAAAATGAAAACGCTGACAACCTGCGATCATCGGCTGCCAATGGCGACAAAGTTGCGTACTTAAAT
The DNA here is from genome assembly GCF_900450705.1 of Avibacterium paragallinarum. GTDB lineage: Bacteria > Pseudomonadota > Gammaproteobacteria > Enterobacterales > Pasteurellaceae > Avibacterium > Avibacterium paragallinarum. Next base: position 1,067,784 of record NZ_UGHK01000002.1, on the reverse strand, counting down.
CGGCAAATTCAGGATAAGCCAAATGGATTTGTGCCAGCTGAGTTTGGTGGAGCGGATATTTTTCAAAAGAAATAAAAAATAACCGTTTCAGCGGGCTGTGTGGATTGGCTTGGCGAAATTGGCGGAACAGTGTGGCAACTGCCAAGAAATTCAACCCCGTGCCGAAGCCTGTTTCAGCAATCACAAAATGGCGTTCGGTGGATTGCTCCCAACGCACCCATAACTGGTTGCCTTGTTGGAAAACATAACGGCTTTCCGCAAGTCCATCTTGGTTAGAATAATAGACATCATCAAATTGATGAGAAACGGGCGTGTTTTCGGGATTAAACGAAATCTCGGCGTAATTCAGTGTTTGGATCATTGCTTAATTCTTTGTTGCCTTTGCAGATTTTGCTATAATAACCAAAATTTTGTGATTGGTCGAACCTTCAAAGAAATGCTTGCAATATTTTCATTTCGTAGTAAGTTAGCGACCAATTTTGTTTTTACTCTTTCAATTCAAAAGGAAGCATCTATGAGAAGAGCGGTGATTACGGGCGTTGGTATTATTTCCAGCATTGGTAACAATAAAGAAGAAGTATTGGCTTCGCTAAAAGCGGGCAAATCGGGTATTGAATTAGTGCCTGAGTTTGTAGAAATTGGAATGCGTAGCCACATTGCTGGAACTATTAAATTAAAACCAGCGGAATTGATTGATCGTAAAATTTATCGTTTTATGGGCGATGCCGCCGCTTATGCCTATCTTTCAATGAAAGAAGCCATTGAGGATTCAGGTTTAACAGAAGAGCAGGTTTCTAACGACCGCACAGGTTTGGTGATTGGTGCGGGAACAGGATCAGCTCATAATCAGCTTATCGCTTGTGATGCAGTGCGTGGGCCTCGTGGCGTGAAAGCAATAGGACCTTATGCTGTAACCAAAACAATGGCATCAAGTGTATCAGCTTGTTTAGCAACGCCTTATAAAATTCGTGGTGTGAATTATAGTATCAGCTCTGCTTGTGCGACATCTGCACATTGTATTGGTAACGCGTTAGAATTAATTCAACTTGGTAAACAAGATATTGTATTCGCAGGTGGTGCGGAAGAGTTGTCTTGGGAATGTGCGACAGAATTTGATGCAATGGGAGCAGTTTCCACTAAATATAACGATACGCCAGAAAAAGCCTCTCGTGCTTATGATGCCAACCGTGATGGTTTCGTGATTGCAGGCGGCGGTGCGGTGGTTGTGGTAGAAGAATTAGAACACGCACTTGCACGCGGTGCCAAAATCTATGCCGAGATCGTGGGCTATGGTGCAACTTCGGACGGCTATGATATGGTTGCACCAAGCGGTGAAGGGGCAGAGCGTTGTATGAAACAAGCAATGGCGACAGTGGACAGCCCGATCGATTACATTAACGTACACGGCACTTCAACCCCAGTAGGTGATGTGAAAGAATTAGGGGCAATTAAAAATGTTTTCGGTGAAGCAAAACCTGCGATTTCCTCAACCAAATCAATGACAGGGCATTCACTAGGTGCGGCAGGCGCACACGAAGCCATTTACACCTTATTAATGTTAGACAACGATTTCATCGCCCCAAGTATTAATATCGAAACCCTAGATCCACAAGCGGAAGGAATGAACATCGTTACAGAAACTAAAGAAAATGCGGGCTTGAATACAGTAATGTCAAACAGCTTTGGTTTTGGTGGTACGAATGCAACTTTAGTATTCAAACGTTATAAAGCGTAATTTAGTAACTTAAGAGGTTGTTAGGAAATAAATGTATTAATATCAAAAATTGTATGAGACTAGCTATTTAGTTAGTCTCATATTTTTTAGGGATGTATTATTGAAAAAATACGATCCTTGGTTCACTAAGAGGAATTTCTATACTTGTAGGTTTATTGGATAGATAAATCGTTTATATTTTTTCTTTCCAATAACCTATCCATTCTTTTAATGCTTGTGCATTCGCTGCCATAGCACTGGCTTGTGGAATGAAATGCATCAGTGTTACAGAGTAGCTTTCAGGTGTTTTTCCATTCCCTATACTAGCTGGAAGAACTATAAATCCTTGTTTCTCAAACAATAATTTTGCTCGTTGCATATGCCATTGGTTTGTTACCAAAATAATGCGATGAATATTTTCTTTATCCAATAGCTGTTTTGTGAATTGTGCATTTTGAATGGTAGTTTGGGCTTTTTCTTCTAGCCATTGGGTTGGAGTATGGAAAAATTGTTGCAATTCGTTTGCCATTATTTGGGCTTCAGAATTGCCGTTCGGGCTTGCTCCCGTGAGCAAAATCGGCAGTTGGGTTTGTTGGTGTAAATAAGCGGCGTAACGCAACCGTTCCAGTGCGATGGCAGGCACGGCGAGTGAACCAAATAATTCATTGCTATCCCGCAAGCCTCCACCCAATACTACGATGGCTTGTGCTGTTTTATACTGGCTCAGGCTTAGCGGTGGTGTTTGCACAAGGCTGTCTTGAAGTTTTTGTGCGGTATAAGGAATACTGGAAATATACAAAATCGCAATGCCGAAAACACAGCACGCAAGGCTTAATTTTTTGCAATGTTTTTTTGCCAAGATGCAAGAAAGCAGCCATAAAATCAACACATTAAATGGCGGAAGAATAATGGCAGTAATGAGTTTGGTGAGTAAATACATTGTTCATTTTTCGTGGGAAAATTTGTTGCATAGCATAAAAGGCTTGTAATCTTTTGTAAAGATGAGCAATCTCTTTGGATCTGCTTGTATTCTGTTTTACAATAGCCGCTTTAAATGTTGTCGCCAAAAAATGGTTTAATAATGAATAATATTTTAGTTTCTTTGAAGCAAGAATTAAAACAAATCCTTGATGTGATTGTGGATAAAAATGATGTGCTGTATTTTGATTATCCATTGCATTTAAATGTTGGGGATTTATTAATTTACGCGGGAACAGAAGCCTTTTTTCAGGATTATCAAATTAATATTCGCCTAAGACGTTGTTTGCAAAGTTTTGATCTTGAAGAAATCAAAAAATATGTGAAGCCAAATACCACATTGCTATGCCACGGCGGCGGGAATTTTGGTGATCTTTATCCGCTCCTTCAAGGAATGCGTGAAACCTTGCTCAAGGCGTTTCCAAATAATCGAATTATCGTTATGCCACAGACTGCCTATTTTTCTAATCTTCAAGCTAAAGAAAGAGCGGCAGCGATTTTTTCTGCACACCAAGATTGTTATTTATTTGTACGCGATCAAGCGACTTATCAATTAATGAAAGATCAATTTTCGGATAAGGTTTTTTTATCGCCAGATATGGCACATCAGCTTTATGATTCGGCATTATTGAACAAAACAACGCGAGCGAAAAGTGCGGTCGGAAAAACCTTATATTTTTTACGCAAAGACATTGAGTCAAGTCATTTAGAAAAAGAAATTCAATCAACTTTGCCAGAAAATGCCATTGTAAAAGATTGGAAAGATATTCTTACCACGCAAGATAAATGTTACGGACGTATTTGTAGTGGTTTAGCCAAAGTAGCGAATAAATTTCATCAAGCTTGGTTAAAAAATTGCGTGAATGATTTGTGGTATCGCCATAGTTTGGCAGTAATTAAACGCTGTAAAGACATATTTCAGCAATATGATTTAGTTGTAACCAGCCGCCTACACGGGCATATTTTTTCTTGTTTATTGGAAATTCCTAATGAAGTTTGCGATAACGCTTACGGAAAAAATTTAGGCTATTACCGTCAATGGACGCAAAATATTGATTTTTCGAAAGTTTATGAAAAATAAATCCTTTGCCAAAGTGCTGATCACCACCTTTTTAACAACGGGGCTAACAATGGTTAGCTCCTTTTTGCTTGCTCGATTGCTTGCGGTGGAAGAACGCGGGGCATTACAACTTTTCATCACTTCGGTTACCTATGTGGTAACTATCGCCACTGGTGGCGTGGGGTTTTCTCTGGCACTTTGTATGAGGCAGCAACAATATCTTCACTGGCGTTATTATTTTTCAACGTTTTTATTGTTGGCTATTTTCATTTCCAGCCTTGCACTTTATTTTTTTAATATTACTTCATTCAGCTATTTATTTATTTTAAATGTTATTTTAACCGCACTTTTTACCATTACATTGGAAAAAAGTAAAATTGATGCGAATTTATCTTTTTATCGTTTACTTTCCTTACAGCAACCTATTTTAGCTGTAGGAATATATGGCGGCTATTATTTTCTTTTTGGCGAGCAACATTTAGAAAAAGTGGTTCAGCTTTTAACGCTTTTAACTACAATCCAAGCTGGATTTGCATTGTATGTTATTAAAAAAATAGAAAGTCAATTTACAAATAAAGCAGAAATAACCCCAATTCAACCGCGTTATTTTCTTAAAAATTGCTTAAAACAAAATTTATTGCAAACTTTCGGTGCAACAACGGTTAATTTAGATCGTTTCTTAATAGTTTCTTTAATGGGAAATTATACGCTAGGTTTATATACCGTATGTATCGCTTTCGATGCCTTGCTTACACGGATTATTAATATGCTCGCAGATTATTATTATTCGGGATTGCTCAACGGGCTAAATCGCATTCGTGCCGTATTAGGCATTATTCTGTTAATGGGAATAAGTGCGGTAATAATTGTCCCGTTTTTGGCTGAACCTGTTATTCATTTATTTTTTGGTAATGCCTATATTGGCGTTGCTCCGATATTATTGTGGTTTATTATTAATTCATTACTTGCGGGACTTTCTTGGCTATTATCGCAAAATATGCTGATATTAGGTAAACAAGTATTGTTGTTTACTCGTCAAATTATTTCTATTCTTGTGTTAGTTGGGCTATTTTTCGCTTTTCAAAATAAAGGATTATATGGGGTCGCTTATGCGTTAATTGGAGCAAGTTTAGTACGATTGATGATTTCGATCATTTACTATTATAAATTTCCCATAAAAATTAATTGAGTTGGATAAAATGAAAAAATTTCTTATTTCTTTAGATAAAGATCAGCAACGCCGTGAATTATTTTTTACACAGCTAAATACGCAAGATTTTTCCGTATTTAGTGCGATTAATACAATGGAAAAAACGGCAGAAAATCTGACCGCACTTTATGATCAGGATAAATTTTTTCAACGCTATGGACGTAAGGTTACCAAAGGGGAAATTGGTTGTACCCTAAGCCATTTAGCCGTATATGGTTTAATTGCTGAGGATAACAGTATTCAAGATAAGGATTATTGCTTAATTTGTGAAGATGATGCCTTATTTAACCGAAATTTCCAACAGCATTTAGATAATTTATTACAAGAAAATCCGCAAGCAGATATTTTACTTATCGGACAATCTAAAATTGAGGATTTTAATCATTCAGAATTAGAGATTAATTATCCAACTACTTTTTCATTTTTGCGTAATAAAATTTCAGACTCAGCATTTTCTTATGCTTATCCATATAAAAATTATTTTGCTGGAACGGTGGCATATTTAATTAAAAAATCAGCGGCAAAAAAATGTTTAATGGAACAAAAACCTTATTGGTTAGCTGATGATTATCTTTTATTTGGTGATCAATGGGGATTAAGGATTCAAGTGGTGCGTCCTTTGCTTGCTATTGAAAACCCTAAATTAATGAGCAACTTAGAGGCAACGCGAGGCAGTGTTACGCATCATTTTTGGCAAAAACTGATGAAATATCCGTTGAAAAAACTCTTGGCAGTACAACGTAATTTGATAGGTAAAAAATAAAATGTCGGCATTAGTAAATTTATTTTATTTGTATGATCCTTGGCTATTCCATTTTTTTAGAATGGCATTTTTTGTTGGTGGGATTTCACTTATTTATTTAGCTTATCAAGTTGTAGCCCATAAACGCCCACAAGGCATTTTTATTCCGTTGCAGAGTTTAGCTGTTATTTTGGCATTAATTTTATTGAGTGCCATTCCAATGTGGGTCCACCAAACTCAAGATTACTCGGTATTATTGCAATATAGTAAAACCTTAATTCTATTTATTTTGGCGATTGGTATTTATAATGTTTTTTACTTTTATAAAGATAAAAATACGGGAAAACAAATTTTTATTCGCGATTTAAAAATAGGCATTTTAATACAATGGCTAGTTGGGGTTGGTGCATTAATAGGGATTGGTTTTATTATTGATCTCGCTTTATCTACCAATGTAATATTACCACGTTTTTATGGTTCGGAGCAGGAATATCGTTTGTATAATATTACTTCCTCAGCCTTTTTTCAGCTAAGTGCCTTTTATCTTTTTTTATTGCACTTTTTGTTGGCTTATAATAAACAGCATAATCAATTAAGTGCGGTGTTTTTATTTCTTATTTTATGTATTGGATTAATTTCAGGACGAACCTTCTTGTTTTTATCCTTAGTGAGCATTGCTATTTATTTTAAATGGAAATATGTACCAGCGTTAGTTTTATTTGCTTTGCTATGTTTAGGTTTAGCATTTTATTATCCACAAAATTCTTATGCCGCTCACGCATTAGAACCCTTAATAAATGTCTTAAATCATCAAGGGCTAACCAGTTCATCAACAGAGACTTTGATGCAACGCCACTTATTTATGCCTGAATGGAAGCAAATTTTATGGGGCGATGGTTGGTATATTACACCAGAGGGAAAATATTATGAGCGAACCGATAGCGGTTTTTTACGCCAATTATTATATGGTGGCATTGGCTATTTATTATTATGTTTTCTTTTTACCGCTTATTTCGTGCGTAAAGTGGCATTAAATTGGTTTAATGGCAGCTGGCTATTTACCCTATCAACCTTATTTATTTTTTCCATTTTAAATATTAAAGCAGATACCTATGCTTTCCCGGGAATAATGTTAGGATTATTAATGTTCTTATCGTTATTTGATAAGCGAAGTAAAAGTATTTTCTTAGTCAAAAAAGAAGGAAAAGAAAATGTTTAGTATTATTGTTCCCTCTTATAATCGCCAAGCAGAAATTCCTTCATTATTGGAAAATTTAGCTCAGCAAACAAAGCATAATTTTGAGGTTATTATTGTTGATGATTGTTCTAAACAAAAGGTAACGGTAGATAAAAATTATCCTTTTAAGGTTACGGTTATTCGCAATGAACAAAACCAAGGCGCGGCGGAAAGTCGTAATATTGGGGCGAGGAATGCCACTCAAGATTGGTTGTTATTTTTAGATGATGATGATCGTTTTGATTATCAAAAATGTGAAATATTGGCTCAAAAAATAATAGAAAATCCTGAAATCAATTTTATTTATCACCCTGCAAAATGTGTAATGGTTAATGAGAATTTTAGCTATTTTACTCACCCTTTTACGCAGAAAAAAGATCTCACTTTAGATAATCTATTATTGGCAAATAAAATCGGTGGAATGCCAATGATTGGAATTGAAAAATCTTTCTTCTTAAATATTGGCGGGCTTTCCACTCAATTAAAATCACTGGAAGATTATGAGTTTGTATTAAAAGTGGTTTCATCGCCAGAATTAAATCCATTATATGTAGAACAGCCTTTAACAGAATGCACATTCCACACTCAGCGATCCAGTGTTTCGACAAATTTAACTAATACGAAACAGGCCATTGCATTTATTGAACGAGAGTATGTTAAAACGCCTGAACAGCAAAAAAACTTTTCCATTAATGCCCTTTATATGCTGGCTTATCCTTATATTATGAATTTATCTAGAAAAGCCAGTGTTTATTATTGGAAAATGTTTCTATCAAGCAAAAAAATTAAATACTTTATTATTGCAATGATTATTTTTGTTTCGCCAAAATTGGCAATTCATTTGAAAAGGTTTATTTAATGAAATTTTCCGTTTTAATGTCCTTATATATTAAGGAAAACCCACAATATTTGCGTGAATGTTTAGAAAGTTTGCGTCATCAAACCTTGCCCGCTGATGAAATTGTATTGGTATTTGATGGAACAGTTACACCAGAATTAGAAAGTGCGGTGCAAAATTTTAGCGATTTTTTACCTTTGAAATTGGTTAAACTTCCCGTGAATCAAGGGTTGGGAAAAGCCTTAAATGAGGGGCTATTACATTGTTCGAATGATTGGGTTTTCCGTATGGATACCGATGATATTTGTGAGCCACAACGCTTTGAAAAACAAGTGAATTTTATCAAGCAGTACCCTGAAACCATTATTTTTGGTGGACAAATTGCTGAGTTTGGCAAGAACATTCAAGATATTGTGAGTTATCGAAAAGTACCGACGCAAGCCAAAGAAATCGTAAATTTCACCAAAACTCGCTGTCCGTTTAACCATATGACCGTGGCTTATAAGAAATCTGCTGTGCTTGATGCAGGCGGTTATCAAGATATTCAAGAAGATTATTATTTATGGATTAAATTAGTAGCAAAATATCCGCAAAATATTGCGAACTTACCTGATATTTTAGTTTACGCTCGAGTGGGAAACGGAATGGTTTCTCGCCGCCGCGGATTAGCTCAAGCAAAATGTGAATGGCATTTATTTCAATTAAAACGCCGTGTAAATTTGCAATCTACTTTATCTGGTTTTATGGTTTTTTTATTGCGTGTATTACCTCGTTTATTACCTGTTTCATTATTAAAAATAGTGTATAAATTTTTACGCAAATAATTTTTTTATTTATATTAAGGAAAGTAAAATGTTTAAGCGAAAATTATTATTGAGTTCATTATTTTCAGTGATTTTATTGGCAGGTTGTTCAAGTTCGCATTCTATTAAACCTATCAATGAAAATGCTCAATATAATAAGCCCCGCACATTAAATAATTTTGAGGATTATGTGGCATTTCTCAAAGGAAAAGCCGCAGGGCAAGGGGTATCAAGTGCGGTGCTAAATGCACAACAAAATATTCAATATATGCCTAAAGCGGTGGCGTTGGATAAGCAGCAAGCGGGCCAAGCGAAAAAGCGTAATCTGAATGAACCTAAGGTGTTGAATCCTAATGGCGTAACGCGTTATCTTAATCGTGTACTAACCACTAATAAAGTGAAGGTGGCTGAGCAACGTTATTGGGAGCAATTACCGCAGTTAGAAAAAGCGAGCCAAAAATTTGGCGTGCAAAAAGCCTATTTAATGGCATTGTGGGGAATGGAAAGTAGCTTTGGTTATTATCAAGGCTATTATGATGTACTTTCTGCTTTGGCAACCTTGGCGTTTGATGGTCGCCGTGAGGCGTTGTTTAGCAAAGAATTTATTGCCGCAATGAAAATGTTAGAGCGGGATCATATTCAGCGAAGCAAAATGAAAGGTTCTTGGGCGGGGGCAATGGGACAAACGCAATTTATGCCGAGTTCTTATCTAAGCTATGCTGCTGATGGTGATAATGATGGCGAAAAGGACATTTGGAAAAATCATTATGATGTGTTTGCATCTATCGCGAACTATCTCCATACTGTGGGTTGGGACGATAAATTGCCTTGGGGCGTTGAGGTGCGTTTGAATCAATTTATCAATCCGAGTTTTGTAGGCGTTGAAAAACAAAAAGCACGCAGTTTACAAGACTGGCAAGCCTTAGGTGTGACACTCAAAACCTTTACGCCAAAAACAACGCAAAATCTCACCGCACTTTCTCAGGCAAAATTATGGCTTGTACAACCAGACGGGGAAGCGGGGCGTGCATTTTTGGTATCCAATAACTTCCGCACATTGCTAGATTGGAATCGCTCGCAATATTTCGCGGTGAGCATTGGAATGTTTGCTGATCGCATTAAAACAAGGGTGATGTAGCTATTAATCTTAAGAAGTAAAAAAATCCTATCTAATGTCTTATTGTTTCTTATTTGTAAATAATGTTTTTAAAATTAGCCTATTTATCAATATATAAGAGAAAGGTAAACTTACTTTCACAAATAAGGTACTTCAACAAAATTAAGGCGTTAATATGAAAACAGTCTATCATTTAGCAAATAGTCGCGGTTATGCCGATCACGGCTGGTTAAAAAGCCACCATACCTTTAGTTTCGCGAATTATTATGATCCTACTCGTATCCATTTTGGGGCGTTACGCGTGATTAATGATGATTATGTAGAAGGTGGAATGGGATTTGGTACACATCCGCACGATAATATGGAGATTATTTCTATTCCATTAAGTGGTGATTTAGCACACAAAGATAGTATGGGAAATGGTAGCGTGATTCGCCAAGGTGATATTCAAGTGATGTCAGCAGGTACGGGCGTTACTCATAGTGAAATGAACCCCAATGCAGATATTCCAGCACAATTTTTGCAAATTTGGGTTTTTCCAAATAAACGTGATGTTAGTCCACGTTATCAACAAATCAGCATTGTCGATGGAGAAAAACGCAATGATTTTCAGCAGATCCTTTCGCCAAATCCAGATGATGAAGGCGTTTGGATTCATCAAGAGGCGTGGTTTTCATTAGCTAAATTTGATAAAGGTATAATGAAAACCTATAATACTCATAAATCTGGTAATGGTGTCTATGCTTTTGTATTGAAAGGCAGTGCCATCATAGCTGATCAGCAATTATCTACTCGAGATGGTTTAGGAGTATGGGACTGCGAACAATTTGAGATTATTGCAGATAGCGATACCGAAATTTTATTAATGGAAGTCCCGATGACAGTAAATTAAAGTGGAATCCCTTACGGTGAGTAGTAAGGGATTTATTTTTAAGGAAAGAAAAGTTATTTTAATTAAAATGAATGTTGATATTATAGATAGCGTTCATTAAAAATAATTATGCCGTTTACTTCTCATTAATCTAAATACTCCAAAATAGGAAGGATGAATATCGGTTATTTATAAAAGCATTCTTAATTTTCACAAAATGAAATATTCCCTGTATGAATAAAATAACAGCTACATCTGATCAAATTCAATGTTTAAAGAAAAAAATTACACAATGTTATCGGCAGTATCAGTTTACTGATGAACAAAAAATTTATGCAAAATTCGACCGCACTTTATTTAGTGAAGATTATCAAACTTTTGCATTTTATCGTGCTGAAATCACTCAAACGCTTACACAGCTTGAAAAGTTACAAGATCAAGAACAATATCAATGCCAATTTTACACTAAAAAATTATTAGCCCAGCTACAAGCATTACTAGATGCCGCTTCTTCTCCTCATTTTGAGAAAAAATTACGGAAAGAAAAAACAACCTCACCTTATCGGGTTAAGCAAAAAAATGAGATACATCAGCTCCCTCCAAGAGAACGCTTAGAAAAATATTATGAAGCATTGCAAGTGCTGAATGATAAAATTGCATTACAGAAAGATCAATATTATCTCGCAACGGATGAATTAGAAAAGCAACAGCTACAACGACATATTACTCATACTCAGCAGAGAAAAGCACGTTGTTTGGAGGCGATTGCTACATTGGAAGAATACTTGAGTTTAACTAAATAAAATCAATCTTCTTTATGTTGTTTCCAATTTAGTATCCGCTCAATGATATTAATCAGTTCTGCACGTTCATAAGCCTCTAAGCCAATAAATAAGCATTCTAATTTTCTAGCTTGATCTATTGAACGATTACTACTGAGGGTAACTAAATCCGCGACTTCACAATGAAAAATTTCTGACAATTCTAGTAGTCTTAATACGGAAGGAACTGATTTTCCACGCTCCATTCTTGATACCGCATCATTGCTAATATCTAATTTTTCGGCTAATTCAGCTTGAGTCATTCCTACTGCTCGACGATATTTTGCAATTGCTTGTCCAATTGTTCGCAATAACTGTTCACTTTTGCTCAACATAGCTAACTCCTTACTGTTAAAGGAGAAATAATAGGTCTTGACTTCTTTTCATAAATAGCGGAGCATGCTTAGATTAGATGTTAAAAGTCTAATATGAAGAAAGTAAGAAATTTTTTTCATCCCGACACAACCTGTCGTCGAATTTTCTGTTTATTGCCATAGAATAAGAACATCAATAATTCTTCAAAGGAAATAAAATGAAAGGGGCTGTCCTAGATAACAACTAAAAAATCTATTTAGGTTAGAATGAACCAATGAGAAAAAGTCGTCTAAGTCAGCACAAACAAAATAAACTCATTGAGCTATTTGTTGCAGGTGTTACTGCAAGGACAGCAGCAGAGTTAGTCAATGTAAACAAAACGACTGCCGCATATTACTTTCATCGTTTACGCCAACTCATCTATCAAAACAGCCTTCACTTAGAGATGTTTGAAGGTGAAATTGAAGCCGATGAAAGTTATTTTGGCGGTGCTCGCAAAGGCAAACGTGGTCGTGGTGCGGCAGGGAAAATTGCGGTATTCGGGCTTCTCAAGCGCAATGGCAAGGTTTATACCGTTGCGGTTCCAAATACGCAATCTGCCACCTTGTTACCCATTATTCGGGAGCAGGTAAAGCCTGATAGTATTGTTTACACCGATAATTATCGTAGTTATGACGTGCTTGATGTGAGTGAATTTAGTCATTTTCGTATCAATCACAGCACACATTTTGCTGAAAATCATAACCACATTAACGGAATTGAGAATTTTTGGAGCCAAGCAAAACGCCATTTACGAAAATTTAATGGTATCCCAAAAGCGCATTTTGAGCTTTATTTAAAGGAATGTGAATGGCGTTTTAATTACAGCAACATAAAAAGTCAAATTTCTATTTTAAAACAATTGGTTAAAGGGAGTTTAGTCTAGTTATCTAGGACAGCCCCAAATGAAAAGCACAACACAGCTTGCCCAGCGAATTAGTCTTATTTTAGTCGAGCTTAACAAAGGCAAACGTATTGATGTTAATGAACTTGCAGATGAGTTTAATGTATCTATAAGAACCATTCAAAGAGATATAAAAGAGCGGCTTAATTTCTTACCTTGGGATAAGTTAGGACCTAGATTTTATCGATTAGATCGCCAAAAATTAGATATACTGACCGAAGAAGATATTCAACGCTTTGCCCTTTTTGCCAGTGTTTCTAATTTATTCCCAGAGATTGATAAAGTGTTTTATCAAGAAAAGCTCACACAATCCGTGCAAGTGAAAGGCGTTCAATATGAAAATATCAGCCATTTAAAAGAACAATTCAACGAGCTTCAATTAGCCATTCAGCAAAATAAACTGATTTCATTTAAATATAAAAAATAAATAGTGAACATTCAACATTTTATCAACTCAAACCTTATTTATTAACTAATAAAAATGGCATTTGGTATCTTATTGGCACAGATAAAAATCAAAATGATAAACAAAAAACATTCTGCTTTACTCAAATTTCACAATTAAAGGTTTTATCTGAAACATTTATTCCTAATCAAAAATTTATCGAAAATATTAAAAATAGCAATTCATTATCACATGGAAATGTAATGCCGGAAGTGGTGGTTCGAGTTTCTGCTTTTGCCGCGCCTTTTTTCTTACGCAGAAATTTATTACCTAACCAAAAGCTGTTACACAAATTAGAAAGTGGTGAATTATTACTTTCAGCACAAAATATCAGCCAATTAGAAATTTTACCTCTTGTTCAATATTGGATTCCGCATTTAACTATTATTAGCCCTCAAAGTTTGCAGGAAGAGTTAAAAGATAATTTACTTAATTATTTGAATAAGATTGAAAAGATTTAATTCGGAGATTAAAAATGCAATTAGATACCCTAGATACAGCAACATTAAATAAACTAATTAGAAATAAAATTAACTTTTCGATCAAAACAGAAAATTTTATTGATGATGTGGCTTATATTGAAGAGCTTATTGAAAGAAATGGCTTTACTTGCCGAGTTTATACAGAAAATCGTTCAGTGGGAATGGGAGCTGGTGTGTTCCGAGGGGTTGGGGCTTTAATTGGAATAGCTACTGCTGTTGGTATCGGCATTCATAATTTCTTAACCTATAACCCAGATTTTGAAATTGGTAAAGATTTTATCAATAGTCGAATTAATGTTACTTATAAAAAATAATAACTTAATAGGAAATAAATTTATTTTATGACGACAGTAACCTATTCTCAAGGTAGATTAATGACAGATTCGATGGCAACAACCATTTCTACTTTTAAAGGTTTTGTTAATCAATTTAATATGAATGAAAGTGTTGCTCGTAATATTATTGATGATCCAGATTTTATCGTTGATCAATTAATCATTGATGATTTTGTTGAGAATAATCCACTTCGGAATAAAAAATATTCTTTAAACCAAGTTATAAATTTTGCTAAAAGGAATCATAACGCATTAAAGTTATTAGATGGAAAGTATATTCAATCCGATGAAAATGGGAAATATTTTCTTTGTCCTGATGCGTCATTAAAAATAAATGGTCAAAAGGTTTTAGCAGTAGCTTATGCTGGAAAATTTAATTTTTTTACATTACCTATTATTGAATATGCAGTTTATCACGCAAAAACAATAGAGGCATTTTTTAATATTTTATTAAATTTTAAAGAAATCATTTTCACAAACAAAGCATTGAATTTTCATTTAATGTTAGTTTTTAAAGAGGGAGTATATCGTTTATATGATTTAGATAGACGATCAATTTATTTTCATTCTAAAAAAGATAAAGGCATTATTGGAATAGGCAGTGGATTTCAACTTTTTATTGAAAATAATAAAGAAAAATTTAGTAAAAATAACGCCTTGTTAGAAGACGTTCATTGTTATGCCATGAAAAATGATCCATATACGAATAATTTAGTTGCAATGGTAGATTTCAATGGCGATAAAATTATTCAAAAAAATCTTATTCTTATTGAAGATTTATTAATAGAGAAAGAAGAATTTATAAAAGAGAATGACAATAAAACCTTTAAGAAAGAAATTAGCAATGAAAAAATTAAAGCCTTAGTGAAATGTAAACTAAACTTTTCTATACAGACTGATGATATATCAAGAGAAGCATTAAGGGTTGAATGTATTATTGAAGAAAATAACTTTAGCTGTCGTGTTTATACTGAAAATCGTTTAGCTTCAGTTGGGCTTTCGATTTTTTTACCTAATATCATTGGGGTTGCAACATTAGCGGGTATTGCAGCACATAATCTATTAACACTTAATCCTGATTATGAGATTGGAAAAAATATTCTTGATAGCCAAATTAATATTACTTACCAACCTTAGAGGTGAAAATGAATTTTGAGAATTTAACTTTAGA
This sequence comes from Avibacterium paragallinarum, assembly GCF_900450705.1. GTDB lineage: Bacteria > Pseudomonadota > Gammaproteobacteria > Enterobacterales > Pasteurellaceae > Avibacterium > Avibacterium paragallinarum. The sequence goes on along the minus strand of NZ_UGHK01000002.1, from coordinate 1,052,702 downwards.
TGGCATATATAAAAAATATAATTTAAATTAATGGGGCTGTCCTAGATAACTAGACTAAACTCCCTTTAACCAATTGTTTTAAAATAGAAATTTGACTTTTTATGTTGCTGTAATTAAAACGCCATTCACATTCCTTTAAATAAAGCTCAAAATGCGCTTTTGGGATACCATTAAATTTGCGTAAATGGCGTTTTGCTTGGCTCCAAAAATTCTCAATTCCGTTAATGTGGTTATGATTTTCAGCAAAATGTGTGCTGTGATTGATACGAAAATGACTAAATTCACTCACATCAAGCACGTCATAACTACGATAATTATCGGTGTAAACAATACTATCAGGCTTTACCTGCTCCCGAATAATGGGTAACAAGGTGGCAGATTGCGTATTTGGAACCGCAACGGTATAAACCTTGCCATTGTGCTTGAGAAGCCCGAATACCGCAATTTTCCCTGCCGCACCACGACCACGTTTGCCTTTGCGAGCACCGCCAAAATAACTTTCATCGGCTTCAATTTCACCTTCAAACATCTCTAAGTGAAGGCTGTTTTGATAGATGAGTTAGCGTAAACGATGAAAGTAATATGCGGCAGTCGTTTTGTTTACATTGACTAACTCTGCTGCTGTCCTTGCAGTAACACCTGCAACAAATAGCTCAATGAGTTTATTTTGTTTGTGCTGACTTAGACGACTTTTTCTCATTGGTTCATTCTAACCTAAATAGATTTTTTAGTTGTTATCTAGGACAGCCCCAAATTAATTATTATTGAGGAAAATATGGCTTGGTCAAACCTTTTCGATCCTAATGTGCAATATTGCCCAAAGTGTGATTGGGTAAGTGCATATCTTATTTACAGTGATATTTTATTTTTATCACATTGTGAAAAATGTAATACCGAATTAAAACCAAAACCTTTATCAAAATGTAATTTGAAACAAAAGGCTTATATTAAGTTGTTTAGAATAAATTGATAATGCTAATTTAATAAAAAATAGAGGAGTAAATATGTCAAATAATAATACCGCACTTGAAATTGTAAATGCAGCTCTGAAATTTCCAATGATTAAAGTGAACCGTCAATCATTTCTTTTAGAAACTTGCCCTGTTAGATCTAATGAGGAGAGAAATTTATTATTAGAAAAAGGACCAATTGGCTCAGGGTTATTTTCTGAGAAAGAAATTAGAAAAATTGCTGAAAATATTTGTAGTAAAAAAACGTGGACAAGCACTACAGCATCTTTTGCAGCTGGTATTCTAGGCGGTTTTGCAATGATAGGGACAATACCAGCTGATACGGCTCAGTTTTTTGGATTTGCATTAAGGCTAGCTCAAGAAATCGCTTATCTTTATGATACGAGAGATTTTTGGGATGGAGAAACGCTAAATGATGAAGCAATAAAGGGCGAGTTTATGCTTTATCTCGGCACAATGTTGGGAGTTGGGGGAGCAGCAAATGCGATGAGATATATCACACAAGGACTATCCCAACAATTAGCTAAAAATTTAACTAAAACTGCATTAACTAAAACATTTTGGTATCCATTAATAAAAAGCTTGGGGAAATATGTAGGGGTTAAAATCACCAAAGATACCTTTGCACGCACAACATCAAAAATTGTGCCTTTTTTAGGTGGAGTATTTTCTGGAGCTTTAACTTATTACGCGATGACTCAGATGAATAAGCGTTTAATTAACGCACTAGAAAAACGTATTGTTTATACAGAGGAGGAAAAACGAAAAGATAAAGAAGTAATTAAAAAAGAAATGCCTGAAGTTGATCTGCCCCCAAAAAGTTAGACTATATTCTAATTTCATTCAAGGACTGAGTTCTGTATTCCACAGGGCTTAGTCCTTTGAGCTTCACTTGAATACGCTCATTGTTGTAGTAATGAATGTACTCGTGAATCACTTTTTCAAGCTGTTCAAAGGTTTCAAACCGCTTGCCAAAGTAACATTCCGTCTTCAATCGCCCGAAAAAGCTTTCCATCGCACCATTATCAAGGCAATTGCCTTTTCTCGATATACTTTGCGTAATACCGTGTTTTTTCAATATCTCTCGATAACCCATCATTTGATACTGCCATCCTTGGTCGGAATGCAGTATCGGTTTTTCCCCCGCTAATCGGTTCACCGCCTGGGTCAGCATTCTGGTTATCTGCTCAAAACTCGGACTTCTCGCCACATCATAAGCAATAATTTCGTTATTAAACAAGTCTTTAATCGGCGATAAATACACTTTGCCTTCCGCACATTTGAACTCGGTGATATCCGTTACCCACTTCTCATTCGGCATCGTTGCCGTAAAATCCCGTTGCAACAGATTATCGGCAATGTGTCCCACTTTGCCTTGGTAAGAACGATATTTTTTCTGCTTACTTTTTCCTTTTAACCCCAAACGTTGCATTATCGCTTGCCCCCTTTTGTGGTTGATAATCAAGTATTTCCTTAATTCCAAGGTAATTCGACGATAACCATAATTTTCGTCATTTTTGCGATAAATTTCCTCTATTTTCTGTGAAATCGCTACATTTTTATCCGACTTTGTATAGAGAGGGTAAGTTCAAAAGCTATGGATTATCTAAATTAGTGTTAAGAATTATTGAGGTTTTACCAAAAGAAGCGAAAGCAAGTTTTTATGCTAGTGCAAATGAAGAGGCAAAAACAGAATCTGCTAAAGTTGAAGCTCAAAAAGGGCTATGGGATACCATAGTTGATACAGTAAAAGAGAAACTTCCCGAAATAGTAGAAACTCTTTTACCTTTAGCAAAAACAGCAATAGATAAAATCTTTAAAAAGTGGTTTTAGCTGTTATCTGTCTTTCTTGATAAAGAGAGCTGATAAAATATGGGTTGTAGAAGATTAAATTTGATCTTCTACAATTTTTTAATTTTTATTGATGGAGAAATTTATGATGTTTTTTATTTATAGAGTTGATGAGCTAATAAATCACTTCAAAAAAAACCGCGATCACCTCAACTACTCCGATAATTTCAAGCTAAGAATTCACCGCTCTTTGAGTTGGTTGAAAAAAGCGGAGGAAACGGAAGAGTTAGATAGCCAATTTATTTATCTGTGGATTGCCTTTAATGCGGCATATGCAAAAGAAATTAAAAATTTAGAAAATAAAGAGCGGTCAAATTTAAATGAGTTTTTATTGCGTATTTGTGGTTTAGATGAAAATAAAGTGATTTATGATCTTGTTTGGAAAAATTTTTCTCAATCTATTCGCTTATTAGCAGATAATAAATTTATCTTTCAGCCTTTTTGGGATTATCATAATGGAAAAATAAGTGAAACAGAGTATTTAAATGCTGAGATAAAAGAAAGGGAAAAATTATTTTCTGCCTTAGAAAATCAAAATATTGATCGTATTTTAGATGTATTATTTAGACGGCTTTATACATTGAGAAATCAAATTATACACGGTGGGGCGACTTTTAATAGCTCAGTAAATCGCGAGCAACTAAAAACAGGGTGTAATATTCTTTCTTTATTTTTACCTGTTATGCTAGAAATTATGATGAAAAATCATAATGAAATGGATTGGGGAAAGCCGTTTTATCCAGTAGTTAAGGATTATTAATAAGATATTGAAAAATAGGACATATGGATTTATTACTGTTTCTAAGGGGGCTTTTTTAACTTGTAATATGATGGTCTTTATTTGATAATGCTTTCCTTTGTATATGGTTAAAGGGGGAATGATGAAAGAAAGAAAAAAACTTGATCCTGATGCTGCAATTGATATGGCATATGATATTTTTTTAGAAATGGCAGGAGAAAATTTAGATCCAGCAGATATATTGTTATTCAATTTACAATTTGAAGAGAGGGGGGCGGTTGAACTTGTGGAAACTGCTGATGATTGGGAGGAAGAGATTGGCGTATTGATTGATCCTAATGAATATGCAGAGGTGTGGATTGGTTTAGTTAATGAACAGGATATTATGGATGATATTTTTGCAAAATGCCTTATATCTTATTCTGAAGATAACCGAGAGTATCATATTATTTGGAAGAAATAAGGGGGGTATTATGATATTAAACGATGAGATACTGTTTAGTTGAGTCTTTTTAAGAAACTAGCCTGGGTAATACAGGCTAGTTTTTTTATAGGCGTCCTCAATCAATTATTTGTTTTTAGACGATTGTTTATCCTGTGGTAGGATTAAATTAAGGACAAGTGCTAGTAGAGAGCCAACGGTAATGCCAGAACCTAGAACCTCTTTGAAGAAGTGCGGTAGTTTTTCAAGTAATTCTGGGCGAGTCGTTACGGCTAAACCACAGCCAATAGAAATGGCGATGATTAGTCCGTTGCGTTTGCTTCGTTCTATGCGATCTAACATTTGAATACCTGCTGCGATGATCATTGCAAACATCATTAAGCCAGCACCGCCTAGTACAGGAAGGGGGATAGATACGATTAATGCACCAAATACAGGGAACAAACCTGCAAGTACTAGTAATCCCCCAGTAATTGCCACAACATAGCGACTTGCCACTCCAGTGAGGGAGATCACGCCAATATTCTGTGAGAAAGAGGAAAACGGTGTCGTGGACATTATTGCGGCTAATGCTGAGCCTAGTCCATCACAAAGTACACCACCACGTAAATGTTTGCCCGTAATCTCAGTTTGAGTTGCATTACCTAAGGCAAGAAAGTTACCACTGGATTCAACAATGGTAACTAAGTAAGCAATGGACATTCCAATGATTCCCGAAATGGGAAAGGCTAATCCGAAATGAAGAGGTTGTGGTACAGCGAAAATTTGTGCGTGCTTCACGCCATCAAAATTCACCCAGCCAAGAGCGAGTGCCACGATATAGCCCGTCATCATTCCGATCACAATTGCGGCAGCGGAAAAAATGCCTTTCCCCCATTGCACTAAAACGACTACGATAATAAGAACAAAGGTTGCCATCATTAAATTCTCTGGTGTGGCATAATTAGGATCGGTGCGTTGCCCACCGGCAAACCAATCCACTGCGACTGGGATTAAGCTTAAACCAATCATCATTACCACTGTTCCTGTTACCACTGGTGGGAATAATTTGCGGATATAAGGCATAAAAAAGCTACCGATAATCATCACGAGTGAACCAATTAAAGAAGCCCCTAGAATGCCAGCAACGCCCGCTTCACTAAAGCCAATGGCAAGTGCAGCTGCAACAAAGGTAAAACTGGTTCCCATTACGCTTGGCAGACGAATGCCAATTGGGCCTAAGCCACGGCATTGGATAATAGTAACGACACCAGAAATCAATAATGCAGCATTGACGAGGGTAATTGTGTCTGTGGTCGAGAGTTTTAGTACATTGCCAATCACCAATGGCACGGCAATAATTCCACCTAAGGCAGCGAGTAAGTGCTGAGCAGCAAGCAAAAGGCTGAGTCCAAAAGGTGGTTTGTCTTCAACGGAATAAAGTAGGTTGTTCATAGGCTTTCCTAAGGTAAGAGATAAAAATAGGGCGAATTATACTAGATATTTTATTTTAAGCAATCGTTTGCTTTGGGGGTTAAAAGCGATATGAATATAATATAGCAACGTGAGATATTATCTGATGAAGTAAGGGCATTAAGCTATGTTTGATAGTGGATTAAGTGCGGTCGTTTTTTGAGGAGTTTTTTCCATTCGCTTTGCTCAAGATTAATCTCAAGTAAAAACTCACCTTGCTCGCTAATTTGCTCTTGGCGAATACAACCCATTTCATACAGCCAATGGCGAATTTGTCCCTCTTGTGGCGGGAGGGTTAGGTGTAAGTGCAGCATATTTTTACTGAGCCGTTGGCGGATCGCGTCCGTTAATAACTCAATGCCTTGTTGCTGGTGGGCAGAGATGTACACGGCGATAGGGCGATTTTGCTCGTCATATTCAATATGCGGAGCGAGATTTTCCACTTGATCAATTTTGTTATAGACCAGTAAGGTGGGAACGCTATCGGCTTGAATTTCTTGCAATACCTCATTTACCGCTTGAATATTGTCTAATTTTCGTGCGTCCGTACAATCCACAACGTGCAACAGCAAACTCGCTTCGGTAGTTTCTTGCAAGGTGGATTTAAAGGCGGAAACTAAATCGTGTGGTAACTCACGGATAAAGCCCACTGTGTCCGCCAAAATAGTCGCACCGATGTCTTGAATGGTTAAACGGCGTAATGTGGGATCTAAGGTGGCAAAAAGTTGATCGGCGGCGTAAACTTCCGCGTTTGTTAGCACATTAAATAGCGTGGATTTTCCCGCGTTGGTATAGCCCACAAGGGAGAGGGTAGGAATATCCGCTTTTTTACGCGTTTGGCGATTTTGATTACGCTGTTTTTCCACTTTATTGAGCCGATTTTGCAGTTGAGCGATCCGCACTTTGATTAAACGGCGGTCGCTTTCTAACTGAGTTTCCCCCAGTCCACGCAAGCCCACCGCTCCTTTTTGTTGATCTAAACCCGTTTTACGCCGTACCAGACGGGTGGAAAGGTGCTTTAATTGGGCAAGTTCCACTTGTAATTTCCCCTCGTGAAAGCGGGCGCGTTGGGCAAAAATATCCAAAATTAAGCCCGTGCGATCCACTACGCGGCATTCGCAAAGGGCTTCTAAGTTACGGGTTTGGGCGGGGGTTAAGCAATGATTTACTAAGATCACATTGGCATTGTAAGTCTGCACCGCTTGGGCGATTTCTTCCGCTTTGCCTTGTCCGATAAAATATTTGGCTTGCGGTGTGGCTCGGCTTGTGGTGATTGTGGCAGCGATTTCCACTTGAGCTGATTTTGCTAAAAGTTGAAATTCGTTCAAATCATCGAGGTTTTTCTCAGCCGAGAAAAAGGCTTGCACGATAATGCCACGATCTCGCACGGGATCGGCAGTGGAGGAAGTTTCTGACGATAAGAAAAGTGCGGTGGAAATTTCATCTAAATTTTGCACCGCACTTTTAGGGTATTGATTATCCAAAATTATTCAGCTTGTGGTTCAGCACTTGGCGTTGCAGGCGTTTCTTGTACTGCGTTGTGTTGATTATGAGATTGATTGTTGTGATGAGGAACGGTACGTGCTGGAACAACTGTAGAAATTGCGTGTTTGTAAACCATTTGGTTTACAGTGTTTTTCAATAAAATCACAAATTGATCGAATGATTCGATTTGCCCCTGTAATTTAATGCCGTTTACTAAATAAATGGATACAGGAATGCGTTCGCGACGTAGTGCATTTAAATAAGGATCTTGTAATGATTGCCCTTTTGCCATCTTTTTTTCCTTCTTGGTTATATTAATTATAATAAATAAACATACGGAGGAGGATGCCCGTATTGTCTCCGCCTGCCAATATAGCAATAATTTATCTTGATGTCATCTAGATATTTTATCATTTTAACGTTTGCGTGATTTGTGCTAAGGCGTTTTCTGGTTGTAAGCTGTCGAGCCAAGTGAGTGGTGATTTCCAGCCGCGTAGCCAAGTGATTTGGCGTTTGGCAAGCTGACGTGTAGCACAAATCCCGCGAAAAACCATTTCTTGATGATCATATTCACCTTGCAAAAATTCCCACATTTGACGATAGCCTACGCACCGAATAGAGGGCAAATCTGCGTGCAGGTCGCCGCGTTGGTAAAGTTTTTCTACTTCTTGTTGAAAGCCTTGCTCGATCATTATATGAAAACGTTGCTCAATGCGTTGGTGCAAGACTTGGCGTTCTTGCGGGGCAATGGCAAATTGGCTGATGTCATAAGGCAACGCTTCGCCCTTTTGCTCCGTTAGCTCGGTGAGGGATTTTCCTGTGAGGTAAAACACTTCCAACGCACGGTTGATCCGCTGGCTATCGTTCGGGTTGATCCGCTGTGCGGAAACGGGATCGATTTTCGCTAGCTCTTGATGTAACCCATTCCAGCCGATTTCTTCCGCTTTCTGTTCGATTTCTTGGCGTAAGCCCTCATCAGCGGCAGGCAAAGGCGAAAGCCCCTCCAATAAGGCTTTGTAATAAAGCATTGTGCCGCCCACCAAGAGCGGAATTTTCCCTTGCTGAGTGATGTCTTCCATTTCTCGCAGGGCATCTTGGCGGAAATTAGCAGCCGAGTAGCTTTCACTTGGATCTTTAATATCAATCAAACGATGCGGGGCTTGTGCCAGTTCTTCCGCATTGGGTTTCGCCGTGCCAATATCCATTCCACGATAGATCAAGGCGGAATCGACACTGATAATTTCAACGGGAAAGCGTTGATGTAATTTGATGGCTAAGTCGGTTTTGCCCGAAGCCGTGGGCCCCATCAAGAAAATAGCACGAGGTTTGTCTGACATTCTGTTCCCTAATTTAAATAATGTTGCCAATCAATGGGGATCAGCAGTTGCGATAAGCGAATTTGGTTTTGCTGATGGAGCAGGCTTTCGATTTCCGTTAATAAATTCACCGCATCACCAAGCACATTAATCTCAGTATAGTCGAGTTGCTCGCAAAGTGCGGTGAGAAATTGAGCGAAATTTTCGCTGTGCTGATTGAGTAAATTGCCTACGCATTGTTGTAAATTTTGCTGACGCAGACAACTTGGCACAAGGGTGAGGCTGATACGGTGCTGAGCGAAATTTTCGTTGAAAGCGAAGCCCGCTTGCTCGAAAAATGCCTTTTGCTGTTGCCACGCCTTTTGTTGTGTTTCATCTAAGCGGAACAGAATGGGGATCAATAAAGGCTGCTGCTCAATATGATCTTGCTGTAAGCTGAGCCTGATTTGCTGGGTCTGCAACGCCTTTATAGGGAGCAAATAAAATTGCTGGGCTTGTTGCAATAGCAGGGCTTTGTTTTCCACCAACGCAAGGGTTCGCAAAATCGCGTTGTTGTGCGGAATGGCAGAAAGATCCTCAGGGCCTTGAATTTCCATTCGGGGCGTGGTTTGCGACGTAGCCGAAGCCCCGCCCATCAACTCGACATAAGCCTGACGCACAGTTTTTGAAATTGACGGCGTGTAATGCTTTTGGCGTTGTTCACAGTGCGGTGCGATTTCCGCATTGTTTTTTTGCTCAGCGGGAGAAAGGCTCTCTCCCTCGCCCTCATTTGGAGCGGTAATGTTATAGAAAGCCTCGTTTGTAGGCTGAAAGATATTTCGCCCCGCTGCCGCTCGGTTTGTCGTGCCTCTTGGCGTTCTTGCAAAAGGCTGCCAAATTCCCGCTGGCTCTTGTATGCTTGAGGATTGTGGTTTATGCGATGGCTGATTGTGTGATTGCTCGGTCGTCCCCTCTGGTTGCGTGAGATGATCGCCATTCCCAACCTGTTCAACAAAGCCCAGCTCTTGGCTGGAAAGCAACGCATTTTGCACGCCTTGATAAATAAAATCGTGGACTAAACGGGATTGCTGAAATCGCACCTCGTGTTTAGTGGGGTGAACATTCACGTCCACATCATTGGGATTGAGGTCGATAAATAAAATATAAGCGGGGTGTTCATCACGCCCTAAATAATCCGCATAGGCTTGACGAATGGCGTGGGTGATCACTTTATCCCGCACCATTCTGCCGTTCACATAGCTGTAATTTAAGTCATTTTGACTGCGTTTAAAATTCGGTGCTGCCACCCAGCCCGAAAGATGAAGATCATCGTGCTTCCAATCAATGTGCAAAGCATGCTGGATAAATTCCTCGCCGCAAATTGCGGCAATGCGTTTTAATTTCTGCGAAAAATCCACCGCACTTTTATATTGTCGTACCGTTTTCCCATTGTGGGTTAGGGTAAAGGCAATATGAGGTTTAGCGAGAGCGATACGGCGGATCACTTCGTCAATATGGGCAAATTCCGTTTTATCGGTGCGTAAAAATTTGCGTCTTGCGGGGGTGTTAAAAAATAAATTCGCCACTTCAACGGTTGTGCCGACAGGGTGAGAAGCGGGTGTGATGGTGGTTTCCATTTCTCGACCTTGAGCATACACCTGCCACGCTTCTTTTTGGTTTTCTGTGCGGGAGGTGAGGGTGAGGCGAGAAACGGAGCTGATACTGGCTAAGGCCTCACCGCGAAAGCCAAGGCTGAGAATGGCTTCTAAATCTTCAATGCTCGCAATTTTACTGGTTGCGTGGCGAGCCAATGCCAACGCCAATTCTTCTTTGGGAATACCGATGCCATTATCACGAATGCGGATCAGGCTCGCCCCGCCATTTTCCACCTCAATTTGAATGCGTGTCGCCCCCGCATCAAGGCTGTTTTCCACCAATTCTTTTACTACTGAAGCAGGACGTTCCACCACCTCGCCTGCGGCGATTTGGTTAGCTAATTGTGGCGGTAGAATTTGAATTGGCATTGGTGTTCCTACTTTTGTAACTGAATTTTTTGCCCTGTTTGCACTTTGCCGTCTTTCAATTTTGGATTGAGTTTCTGTAAAGTTGGTACAGGGATATTGTATTTTTTTGAAATTCCAAATAATGTTTGACCTTTTTCTACAATATGGAATTTAGGTAGATTTTTTATTTTATTATTGGTGTTTTTATGTTTTGTGATACCTTCCATCTTTTCATTATTATTTACCTTTAGGGGCTGATTAGACGCACCATTACTAGATGTTTTTTTATTGATTGATGTTGCAGATTCATTAATAGAAACAGGAATTTTTAGTATTTTTCCAGCTAAAAGCGTTTTTCCATTAATATTATTTAAAGCAATGAGTGCATCTATATTGACCTTATATGTATTGGCAATACCCCATAGAGTTTCTCCTTTTTTCACTTTATGGCGAATATTGCTGTCCTTCGGCAGTATTTTCTGTTTATATTGATTGTTATTAATCTCATTTTTTATATTATTCCGTCGAAAAGTTACAAGACTTTCATAAATAACGCGAGCAAGCTTTTTCCGATAAGTAGGTGAATTCAGTTTTTTTTCTTCATCGGAATTTGATAAAAAACCAGTTTCTACTAAAACAGATGGAATATCCGGTGAGCGTAGTACACCAAGACTAGCGTGCTGGGGGGTGTTTCTGCTTAGTGTTGTAATTTGTGCAAAACGTTTGAGTATAACATCGCCCAATTCATAACCTACTCGCTGACTATGCCCGAATTGAAGATCTAAAACAGTTTGATCTAAATACTTTTCGTTATGAGAGGCAAGAACTGTACCAGCTCCCCCTAAGAGTTCAGAGCGTTTTTCGTGATCCTCTAGCCATTGCCCCATTTCGCTATTCGCTCTACGATTAGAGAGGACCCACACAGAAGCTCCTCTAAGGTCAGGTGAAACTGATGAGTCAGCGTGAATAGAGATGAGGTAGTTTGCTTTGTATTTTCTCGCTATTTCTGATCGTTGAGAGACAGAAATATAATAATCTCCTTTACGCGTAAGAACGGCTTTAAAGTTAGGATCTTTATCTAGCAGAATTTTTAATTCTTTTGCAATGGAGAGGGTAATATTTTTCTCATAGATCTTTTTAGTTCGGCTGATTGCTCCAGGATCTTTTCCGCCGTGTCCGGGATCAATAGCGATAGTCCATACATTAGCTGCTGATGGAAGAGCGTACAATCCAAATATAATAAAATATGTAATTAATCGATAGGCTTTTGTTATCATATTTATTGCATTTTACGGATTTAACTGTTGAATAATCACATTGCCTTGCGGGCTTTGAGCTTGCAAGCGGAGGTTGCGTGCATCATCGGCATAATCAATATTGATGATTAAATCGGGTTCAGCTAACAGCCCTTGCCCTTTTTCTGACCATTCGATTAAACAAACGCTTTGCGGATTAAAATAATCACGAATGCCCATAAATTCTAATTCTTCGGGATCGCTTAAACGATATAAATCAAAATGATAAATGGATTTTCCCGCTAAATGATATTCTTCCACCAAGGTGTAAGTCGGGCTTTTTACCTTGCCTTCATAGCCTAACCCTTGGATCATTCCACGGCTTAGGGTGGTTTTGCCTGCACCAAGATCACCATTTAAATAAATCACAATGCCTTTTTCTGTCGCCATTTGGCTAACAATTTGCATTAATTTCGCTCCAAAGCGACACATTGTGATTTCATCAGGAATATATTGGCTAAACTGTTCCATATTTTCTCGGCGATTGGCTAATTTCAGATAAAAATAGTGCGGAATTGTACCGCACTTTTATTGTATTTTGTAGGGGATAAAGAAAAAAACAGCGAATGCTATCACGCACTAAGTCTTTATTTATAAGAGATCGCTTTCGGATACCCCACCTGTAATGTAAGCGGTTTATCTGTACAAAGTTGATTTTCTCTTGTGCAGATGAAAAAGCGTGAAGTCATTGCTTTTTCGCCGTTATTGAGAAAAATTTCAGCCACGGAGCGATCGAAGAAAATTTCCACTTGGTGTAAATCTTCAATGCGGCAATAACGCTTATCGCCAAAGGCTTTCATTGAATCCGTTTGTTCCGTTTGACTGCGATCTAGGTAGAGCAACTTGCCGTCATAACTTAGGGTTAAATGCTGATTTTGTTCATTATTAAAGAATTTCAGGCTGAACGGTTGGGCGTTTGCATCAAATTTGAGATAAGCACGATCTAAATCTGCAATCACTGCCTCTTTTTCAACCGTAATAGATTGAAGTGCGGTAAGATTTTTATAAATATTTTCAATCGGTTGCTGATAGATTTTGCCGTTTTGTAAGCGTAATTGACGTGGCATTGAAAGCATTGAATGCCATTTGTAGCAATCTGTTGGATAAGTTAAATCCGGCAACCCCACCCAGCCTAACAGCATTGTTTGCGTGCCTGAAAAAGTTTGTGGGGCGTAGAAATCAAAGCATTGATCCAGTTCTGCAATCTGTTCTGCGTGGAATTGGCGATCGGCAAGATCACCCAAGGCATAAACTGCGTGATAATTATTTTGATATTGCTCGCGCTCACGCACTTTGCCCTGTGGCGACCAAATAAAGAGCAATTTATCGCCCATTTGCGATAAGTCAGGGCATTCCCACATAAACACGCCTTGATTATCAAAGGCTGGTAAGGCAAGTTCGCCTAATAAACGAGGCGTGTCTGCCAAATCATCCATTTCAAAAATTAACGCCGTGCCGCTGAGATCTTCCCGTTGTGCACCGCAGATAAAGCGGATTTTACCGTCTTTGGTGAGAAACGGTTTGGGATCGCGAACGTGTTCGGTGTAGCCTTGTGGGGCTTGTTCGATAAGCGGACGCTTGCTTAATAATTTTCCGTCTTTGCTGAAAATTGCCAGATTTTGATAAGGCACGCGTTGATTATCGCTTGGACGCCTAGTGTTGCCCGTGTAGAACACTGCGATGTTGTCATCAATTAACACCGCACCGCCCGAATAGCAACCGTGGCTTTCGTAGGTTTCGCAAGGAATAAGTAAATCTGCTTGTTGGAAATGTTGGAAATCTTGCGTAATGAAATGTTGCCAATGTTTCATTCCGTGTATTGCATCAAAGGGATACCATTGATAGAACAGATGATAGTTTTCGCCGTCAAAAATCAATCCGTTCGGATCGTTGAGCAAGCCCGTTGGCGGTGCTAGATGATAAACAGGGCGAAAATCCTGATCTTGTGCTACGATTTGGGCGATTTTTTCTAACTCTCCCTGCTCGGCGGCGTAAAGGCTTTTGTATTTCCCTTCATTGAAAATGATCATTGGCGTTCTCCTTATTCGCTATTCGCTTAAAAACGCTTGTAATTGTGCGTGGTTCGGTAAGGCAGACATCGCGCCTTTTGCTGTGGTGGCTAACGCACCGCAGGCATTGGCTTGTCGTAGGATTTTCACGAGTGTTTCGCGATTGTTTTGCCAATCAGAATTTTGCGAAAGCCCCGCGAGCAAGCCACCCACAAAGGCATCACCCGCCCCCGTAGTGTCCACAGGCTGCAATGCTTTGCCCGCCACAATGTCTTTTTGCCCTTTGAAATGATACAACGCACCCGCTTTTCCAAGGGTAACGATAATCAGCTTTTGCGGATAAAGTGCGGTGATTTTTGCGAACGCTTTTTCAAGACTGTCTGTTTCCGTTAGGAAAGTGAGTTCCTCTTCGGAGAATTTCAACACGTCCGCCAATGCTACCGCTTGCATTACCACCTTCCGCATTTCATCAAGGCTTTGCCATAGGCTTTCACGCAAATTTGGGTCAAAAGACACATAGCCTTTCGCTTGGCGAATCGCTTTCATTGCGGTGAATGTCGCCGTGCGGGAAGGATCGTTGATTAACGCAATGGAGCAACAGTGCAGCCATTGCCCTTGTGCAAAAGTAGGTAATTCAGAAACGTGCAAAAATTGATCCGCACTTGGGTTCACCATAAAAGTGAAACTGCGTTCCCCTTGATCTAAACCTACCACTACGGTAGAGGTGCGTTGTGCAGGATCTAACGTCATAAAGGCAGTATCTACTTTTTCTTTTTGTAAGGTTTGACGCATAAATTCACCCAGTGGATCTTTCCCCACTTTGCCGATAAAACCGCTTTTGCCACCTAATCGAGCCACGCCCACTGCCACATTGGCAGGTGCACCACCCGCACAGCGTAAATAATGTTGTTCGCCGTCAGGGATTAAATCCACCACGGCATCGCCTAATACCCAAATTTTTTCTGACATTGTTTTTCCTTATAAATTTGCTTGATTTTTTGACCGCACTTCTGCGGTGCGGATTTCATTTTACCATCCTTTGATTTCAAAATAAGACAAAACGTTGATTTGCAGGCAGTACAACGCGTTCGGCAAAGCGAGCTTTTAAAATCAAAGGATTAATCATCGCGTTACATCTTATTGACATTTTATTTTTCCTCGCTTTGGAGCAATACTCTGTCTTGTTTTGAACTATTTTTGCATTATTTTTCTGGCTAAATCCATTTAGCTTCTTGGCTAAAAAGAAGGCGTATTCTCATACGCCTATTTTTAAAAGGATTATTTCACCGTTACGCGAGCGAATTTGCGTTTGCCCACCTGATAAACGGCGGTGGAGGCGTAAATGATGGCTTTGGCATTTTCCACTTTTTCATCGTCAATTTTCACCCCACCTTGGTTTACCATACGAATGGCTTCAGAAGTCGAGCTAACAAGCCCCGTTTCTTTTAACAGGTTGGCTAGCCCAATTTCGCCCTCAAAGGTAAATTCTGGCATTTCATCAGGGATCGCCCCTTTTTGGAAACGGTTAATAAAGGCTTGCTCTGCGGCGTTTGCCTCGGCTTCAGAATGGAAGCGAGCAGTGATTTCTTTCGCTAATAACACCTTAATATCACGTGGATTGCGTCCCTCTGCCACTTCTTGTTTGAACTGAGCAATTTCGCTGAGTGGACGGAAAGAAAGCAAGTCGTACCAATCCCACATTAATTCATCAGAAATCGACATAATTTTGCCGAACATTTCATTAGGTGCTTCCGTTACGCCGATGTAGTTGCCGAGGGATTTCGACATTTTTTTCTCACCATCTAAGCCCACAAGCAGTGGCAAGGTGATGGCGACTTGCGGTTTTTGACCGTCTGATTTTTGCAGTTCACGCCCGATCAGCAAATTGAAGGTTTGGTCTGTGCCACCTAATTCCACGTCCGCTTTCAAATGCACAGAATCGTAGCCTTGCAACAACGGATAAATAAATTCGTGAATGGCAATCGGCTGATTATTGGTGAAACGTTTTTTGAAATCATCACGTTCTAACATTCGTGCGACAGTATAATTTGATGCCAAGCGGATCATTCCCACCGTGCCTAATTCCCCAAGCCAATCGGAGTTAAACACAATTTCCGTTTTCTCAGGATCTAAAATTTTATAAATTTGCTCTTTATAGGTTTCCGCATTGCGTAACACATCTTCACGAGAAAGTGGTGGACGCGTCGCATTTTTCCCCGATGGATCGCCCACGGTCGCGGTGAAATCCCCAATCAAAAACATCACGTGATGCCCAAAATTTTGGAATTGACGCAATTTATTTAACACCACCGTATGCCCTAAATGAATGTCTGGGGCCGTTGGGTCTGCCCCTAATTTAATGCGTAACGGACGGTTTTCTTTAAGTTTTTCGATTAAATCTTGTTCTGAAAAAAGTTGATCTGTGCCGCGTTTTAGCTCAGCAAGCTGCTCGGCAAGCAAAGGTGAAAGATCAGTCATTGAGGTATCCTATATGTGTAAATTATTTTCTTGAATTTCATTATTATAGATAGGAAAAAACAATATTCAAATGAAATCTATAATAGTCAATATTTTTACTCATTTATGTTAATTAAAATTAATTTATGCTAAATGTATTTCATTTTGTTGAATTGCAAGAAATTATAAACTGTTTTATAAATCCCAAAAGTCTTTAAGCTGTGTTTTAGTCGGTGATGCTATAAATTCTAGGATACTATCATAAGCAAGTTGTAGTGTATTTTGTTTTCTATATGGATTTTGGCTGTTTTTTACTCTATCAAGAAATGCTTTTTCTTGTGAGGCGACGATACATTTAACAATTTGTTCGGAACAAACAGGACAATCTATGACCGTTTCCCCTCTTACTCGTCCTAATTGTCGGTTACCTAGATTAATTGTAGGGACTTTAAGTGATGGAATCTCAATGAGTCCAGAGGAGGAATTTCCGATTAAACCTTGAGAATATTTCACTAATGTTAAATACTCTTCACTAGTAAGTGAATTAAAGTATTTATAATTATACTGATTAATGTAATTGCTAATCTTTTTGTGAATAAGATCTGAACCTGTATCTGAGTTCGAGCCAATAAAGATAAAATCATATTTATTCTTTAGAGCGTTTATTGCTTTTAAAAGCTCATCAACTTGCATATTCAAATCATCTTGGAGCAGTGTTTCAGGATGAAATAAAACAACAAAATAGGGCTTTTTATATCCAATCTTATTATAAATATATTCTTTTGAATGAAGGGGAAGTAATATACTATTTTCAGCCCCTAAAGAACCAATATTTATTACGGAATCTGGTTTTTCACCAAGTTGAATTACTCTCTTTTTATATTCTTCAGTAGAAACTAGATGTAATTTAGCCATTTTAGTGATGCTATGCCTAATAAATTCGTCGTAATTTCCTAATGTTTTTTCTCCGCCGTGTAAATGAATGATAGGAATATTATGCATAGCAGCTGCGATAGCTACGGAAAGCATTTCATATCTATCGCCTAATATCATTATTGCATCATAGTAATTTTTTTGAAAAAAGTGACCAAATAACGAGAGACATTCAGCCATTGAATCAATAACTTTTTCATTATTTGAACTATCTAGTGTTAATGGTATTTTGTGAGAAACTTTAATTCCATCTTCAATAATATTATTTACTGTAAAGCCATACTGTTTATCTAAGTGCATCGCTGTAGCAATCACAGATAGATCAATATCATTACATTGTTGAAGTTTGATTAATAGTCTTTTGACGATTCCATATTCAGCTCTAGAACCTGTAATATAAGCAAGTTTTTTCATTGTTTTTTGTTATCTAACTTTTTTGTTAAAATAGAGTAGAGTTTTGTATATCCTTCAGCATTAAAATGAAGACCATCATCACTCAGTGATAAATCTAATTTTCCATATTTATCGCTATATTCATCATATAGATCAATCCATTCTATATCTTTTAAATTATTTTTAAGATAATGATTAAATTCTTTAATCTTATTATTATTTCTATCTAGGCGAAGTGCCGTAGGTGAGATTTCTAAAAAATAAACTACTGTATTTGGATTAAGGCTTTTTATACTATCTATTAATTTTTGAATAGCGAGTAAATTTTCTTCTTTATTCCAATTTTTGCTGATAATGTCATTCGTTCCCAGCATTATAATAGTTTTGTTACCAACGTTTTTTAATAATCCACTATCGAGAATTAAGGATTGATATTCTTGTGTAGCGATTCCTGATATAGCTAAGTTAGTAATCTTATATTTTCCTAGAGTTTGTATTGTCCATCTATCTAAAATAGAATGACCAATGAAAGTAATTTCTTGGATTTTACTGAATAAATGTTTTTTATATTCAATGCGTTGTTTAATTTGAGATAATAAAATTTCTCTTTTATTTCTTTGCTGAATAATTGAATAGAAGTACTCAAAGTCTAATTTATCATCAATGTCTATTGAGCTTTCTTTATCCATAAAATATGCTAGACATTTTTTTCCATAAAAATGTTTTGGGGCTAAATATGCTAAGGGCTTAGCTGAAAATATAGCTCCATTAGGGGAGTATTCTGGGCTATAATTTTGCCTTGCATAATTGGAGTAATCTAGTTTGAAATGTTTGAGCGTTTCATCTTGCTCAATAGGGCGAGTTAATGTCGTTGGTTTGTGAGCAGAGGAAACGGAAACAAGGAAATCAAATTTTCTAAAGTGAGATTCAAACCTTCTATTCGCATCAATAATGTGCTTTGCTGTCCTTAATGGTGATGTCGGTTGTAATAAAACAAAGTAATCAAATGTAATGTTTTTATATTTATGTAGGACGTCTTCTATTACAACATAAGAGCTTGCTGAATCTGTCGCTAAATCAGCATCTCTATGAATAAAATCAATAGGATAATGAGAGAGTAAGTCTATATATTCTTGAGAATCTGTTGTCACAATAATTTTATCAAATTCTTTAGATTCTAGAGCCGCTTCTATTGAAAATGCAATTAGTGGTTTTCCTGAAACTAATAGGACATTTTTATTAGGCAAGCCTTTGGAACCCGAACGTGCTGGAATAATGGCAATTTTTTTCATACTTATATATTCGTTAGTCTTGGTTAGGAAATCTACTATCTATGATTAATTCATCTTCATAAAAATCTATTTCTGCTTTTTTTCCTAATAACATATACCAATGCATAGGACTGATGCCATTACCGGGTCTTTTAGTTGTAATATTATCGATAGTAAATACCTCGCCTTTAGAAATTTTTTTCTTAGCAACGATAGAACGTCTTGCTACAATTTTATTTTTTCGTTCTGAAGGCGTGACAACCTTTTGAGATGTACCTAATGCTTTTTCTATAACTCTGATACCTTGACATAGCATTGCTAGTTCATTAGGAGTGATTGAAGCTTGATGATCAGGACCTTCGAAAGATTTGTCTAGTGTAAAATGTTTTTCAATAAATGAAATGCCATAAGGAATAGCAGCTATTCCAGCAAAATAACCTTCGGAGTGATCTGAGAAACCTATCGAATAATTTGGAAATGCTTCTTTTAGGGCATTGATTGAATTTAGATTTACATCTTCAAAAGGTGTAGGATATTCTGTATTACAGTGCAAAATCGTAATATTTCTAGGAGAAACGCCACATCTATTTAGTATATTTAAAGTAGCCTCAATCTCATCAATGGTACTCATACCAGTTGAAAGAATTATCTTTTTATCTTGTATTGGAAGTTGGGCTATTTTTTCCAAGTATGGCAAATTTGTTAATTCTCCAGAAGGTATTTTCCAAATTTTTTGGTTTTCTTTTGCTAAGAAATCTATAGATTCCATATCGAAAGGGGTTGAAAAAACCTCCAGACTTAATGATTTTGCATATTCAGATAACCATTTGTAATCTTCATAGGACAATTCTAATTTCTGGGTCATAGCAAGTTGTGAATCTTGTTCACCCGTTGTTTTTCTTTGATATTCTGCTTTAGGAGCAAATTTTGAAATTAATTGAGCTGCTTTAAATGTTTGAAATTTTACTGCGTCTACTCCGCAATCTTTAGCAACTTCAATCATTTTCTTTGCAAGCATTGGATCACCGTTATGATTACACCCTATCTCAGCAGTAATAAATACTTTTGTCATTTTATATTCCTTATATGTTTTGCAGGTACGCCGGCAACAATGGTATATGGCGTTACATTTTTCACGACAACAGCTCCTGAGCCAACAATCGAATGCGTACCTACTCTTAATTGTCCATTGATTACTGAGGAACTGCCAACAAAGCTGGCACTTTCAACAATAACATCTCCATTTAATGTCGCATTTGTAGATATATTGCAGTGATCTTCGACTATACAACCGTGTTCAACTAATGATTTTGTATTAATAATAACGTTATTGCCTATGCTGGTACCATTATTAATAATGGCATACTTACCCACAAACACGCCAATTCCCAGTGTCGAACCATCGGAAATAAGGGCTGTTTTGTCAATAACATTAATTAGTTTACAACCAAATTTCATTAGATTAATAAAATGCCTAACTCTATGAGTATTATCGCCGATACTAATGAAATATTCATAGTCTTGTCTATTGGGTAAAGTTTCAATATTGTTGGCGATAATTGGATAGCCTAAATGGTGGTTTCCTATATTTTGAAAGTTGTCAATGAATCCGATTAATTCAAATTTATCTTTGTCTAAGGAGTCAAGGACAGATTTTGCATAGCCACCAGCTCCAATAAAGAGAACTTTTTTTCGTATCATTTACTTTTGGTATATTTACTATGGGAATTTGACCATAGTTTATACCTTAAAAATTGAAAGAATACAACCTCACCTCTTTTTTGTATTATTTATAAGCTATTCTTAGTTAAGAGTCTTTCTGATTAAATTAATTAATTTGCTTGTCGGATAGTATTTTGAAATTTTATTTTGTGAAACGTTTTTTCAAAAAAATAATCATATATTTTTATTATGTGAGCTATTTCACAGTTTTAAAATGAAAAGTGTCATATCATTCTCTACAGGGTTTCACTTAAATATCTTGGAGTAACGATGAGTATTACACGTAGAAAATTTATTCGTAATGTCGCATTAGGTTCTGCTGGTATGGTGGTAATGCCAGAAACTATGGCTAAGGATACCTGTAGTAGTGAGGGCGAAAAATTATTAAATGCTAAAAATATTGTCATTATTACCGCTGATCAGCTAGCTAAGCGTGCGGTTGGGGGATATGGAAATAAGGTCGTAAAAACGCCGAATATTGATGCGTTAATGGCTCAAGGTGTCAGCTTTGAGAATGCTTATTGTAGTTATCCGCTATGTGCACCTTCGCGATCGAGCTTTTGGACAGGATGTTTACCTCATCATACGGGAGTTGTTGCCAATGATAATGCGGATATTCCTGAAACATTGGCAACCGTGGGATCTATTTTTAGTGAGGCGGGCTATGAATGCTACCATTTTGGAAAACGCCATGATCACGGTGCGTTGAGAGGTTTTATTAGTGCGGAACAAATTGAAAAAGATTTTCCCGCTGAACCCGCTTTTCCTGTGAATTATGACACTAAAGAAGATGTATATTGCTTAGAGGAAAGCTTAAAATTTATTAATCGATTGAATCAACGAAAAGAGAAAAAACCATTTTTATTAGCGGTTGAATTCAATAATCCGCACAATATTAACGGCTGGGTAGGCAAATTTGCAGGAGAACACGGTGATATTGAAGGGATCGGCGAATTGCCTGAGCTTTTAGATAATTTTGATACAAAATCAGATTTAATTAATCGACCAAAAGCGGTTCAATATGCTTGCTGTACTCATACAAGAGTAAAACAGGCAGGCAAATGGAATGAAAAGAATTTTCAACAATATCTTAAAGCTTATTATTACTATACAGAACTTGCGGATAATTATATTGGGCAAGTTATTAATGCATTGAAAGAAAACGGGCTTTATGATGATACGCTCATTGTCTTTTTCTCTGATCATGGTGATGCAATGGGTGCGCATCGGCTTGTTACAAAAATGAATTGGTTTTATGAAGAAGCGATGAATGTACCTTTTACCTTCCTCGGGCCAGATATTCAAAAAAATCAGCATAAAAAAGAGCTGGTATCCTTATGTGATTTATTGCCAACACTTTGTGATTATGTAGGGTTAACTGTTCCTAATCCGATTTATGGGCGTTCCTTGTTACCGTTATTACAAAATAAACCGACCGAAGAGTGGCGAGAATATGTTGTTGCCCATTGGAATACGGATCGAAATCTTGATCTTCAACCAGCACGAATGTTAAGAACAAATGAGTTTAAATATGTGCTTTATAAAGAGGACGAGGAAGAAGAGCTCTATGATATGGTCAATGATCGTGGTGAAACACGTAATTTAGCAAATGATCCAAATTATCGAGAGATTAAGCGGGAATTACGTGCGAAATTAGACAAACATATCCAAAATAATTCTGATCCTTTTTATTCTCAAGATGTGTTAATTGATCCTCAACGTTGGCGTAGCCATCCATTGGGGTACGAACATCATACAGGGGAAACAAGTACCGAAATTTATTTACGGGAAATTCGCCCATTACTAACGAAGAAAGATTGGGAGAAAGCACATAAGGTAACGCTTGAATTACAGAAACAATTACGTTTGAGTAAAAGTGTGCTTGTTGTGGATAAGTAATATCACAATGCTGTATAGCTAAGTGTTATTTTGACATTCCACAGTTATACAAAAAAGGCTAAAAAAACACCGCACTTTTTAAAAGTGCGGTATTAATTGAAAGATTTTTTAATTGGCTTAATTGAAAGTTTTCAGGCTATCGACAGTATTATCACAACCAGAGGTTGTGCAATAAAACAAGTCATTATGCAGTACAACAGCTGTATTGAAATGAGCATTTAAAGCTTTAACATCAAGTATATCAATTATTACAGGTGTTACGCCTATTTTTATGAGGGAGTACAATGCCAATTAACCATCTCGGTCAGCCTATCGGTGAACTTATTGCAGATTTTACAGTGGGAGAGTTGCCGAATATTCAAACGTTAGAAGGGCAATATTGCCGTTTGGAACGGTCGTCATTTTAGCGATATTTATGATTTTTTGGGGCCAAATAGCCCTGAAAGCCAATGGACTTATTTGTCTATTGATGCGCAACCTAACGAACAAGCCGCACGGCAACTTTTGCAACAATGGGCAAGCGTTTCAGATCCCTATTATTTGGCGATTATTGATAAAGCTACACAAAAAGCCGTTGGACTATTTTCTTTAATGCGAATAGACCCGAAAAATCGTACTATCGAAATGGGCTGGGTGATTTATTCAGAAAGCCTTAAACATTCCCGTGTTGCAACCGAAGCCCAATTTTTAGCAATGCAATATGTGTTTGAAACCTTACATTATCGCCGTTACGAATGGAAATGTGATAGTCTAAATCAGCCGTCTTTCAATGCGGCGAAGCGCCTTGGCTTTCAATTTGAGGGGATTTTTAGGCGTGCGCTGGTGTATAAAGGGCGTAACCGTGATACCGCGTGGTTTTCAATGTTGCAAGAAGAATGGCAGGCAATGAAACCTAAGTTCCAACGCTGGCTTTCGGCTGATAATTTTGATGCCACAGGTCGTCAGTTGCGTTCGTTACAAGATTGTTAAAATTTCTACCAAAATCTGACCGCACTTATTAGTTTAGTTTTACGCACAAAAAAAGTGCCTCTTTCTGTGGGGGGAGAGGCACTAAAGTGTTGGAGTGATTATCTATTATTGTTTGAATGGTTAGATGATAATAGTTCTCAAGTACAAAGTCAACAGATAAATGAAAATAATTCTCAATATTTTTTTATTCAATGTAAGGCACGCAATGGGTCAAAGAAAGTGCGGTAGGAATTTGACCCGAAAATTCAAATTCGCCTGCATAGGCATACACCTCAACCCCTTCTTTGATCGCTTGGCTGAGCAATTTGGCGTATTCAGGATCGATGTATTCTGCCACTTTGAAATGATCAAAACCGTTGTGCAAGCCCGCGAAAAAAATCACCGCTCTGTGTCCCAGCTTTTTCATCGCCATTAATTCACGCAAATGTTTTTGCCCCCGCGTGGTTACGGCATCGGGGAACATTCCAAGATTGCCTTTTACGAGTGTGACGGATTTT
The DNA here is from genome assembly GCF_900450705.1 of Avibacterium paragallinarum. Taxonomy (GTDB): domain Bacteria; phylum Pseudomonadota; class Gammaproteobacteria; order Enterobacterales; family Pasteurellaceae; genus Avibacterium; species Avibacterium paragallinarum. The sequence goes on along the minus strand of NZ_UGHK01000002.1, from coordinate 1,029,019 downwards.
ACTTCAACATAGCAATCGGGCAAGCCTTTGCCTTTGAGCAGAAAATCAATGCGGCTGTTTTCTTCGCCATATTTCATTTCAGGCAAAATTTCGCTGTATGCGGCTAATTCTTTGATTTGCTTATTTTGCAAGGCTTCAAAGGTGAGCTGATTGGAACGGTGGGTGTTAATGCACACCATTTGCCCATTTTTGAGCTGGGTGAGTTCCCACGAATGGGGATATTTGCGAGTTTTGCTGTCGGAGGTGGAATACCAAATGGTATCGCCTTTTTCGCCACAGCCTGTCATCGCGCCCGTGTTGGCACAGTGAATCGCCAGCACCTCGCCATTTGCCAGCTCTACATCAGCTAAAAAGCGTTTATAACGGCGAATGAGTGTCGCGGATTGTAATGAAGGTAATTGCATTTTTGTTCCTAATTGATCTAAAAGCCTGAAGTGTATCATTTTGCGGTTGGGGGAAAAAGAAAAAGTGCGGTGCTTTTGAGGCGTAAATTTTATATCTATTATGTATGCTTTATTTGCCATAACTAAAATTAAAGGTAAATATCGCAGCAATCAGATTGAGTGCTATAGATGAAAGTAATACCGGGAAATAACCGTATTGACCGGCAAAAGACATCGCCATCGTTGCATAAATAAATCCCATAATGACGATAACACTGAGTTGTAATGAGAAGAACGTGGCTTTAGCTTGCATTGGTGCGGCTTTATCCATAATAACCGTACTTATTGAAGCTAATAAGGCAGGCTGGATAAGAGAATATAAGCCAATCACGCCATAAGCTGTTAATATTTCTATTTTTTGTTGCGTAAGCATCAGTAAGCAGAGTAATGGCAACGTTTGTAATATTAACAAATATTGTAGTGTTTTAATCCGCCCAAAACGTTTGATTAAAGGAATGATTAGTAAGGCTGAAAATACGCCTATGATTGAGCCATAAATTTTTGTAGCTATACCTATATTCGCGATAGATCACCCTGCATCAACTAACATTGGGTTAATGAGCACATATGCTGAGCTGAATCCGCTTGGTAAGATAAGCAGAAGGAAAAACCACATTTTATTAGCCTTCATAAAAGCAGTCATTTGTGCAATCAGAGGGTATTTGGTGCGACTTTCTTTGTACGCCACTTTTTCTGCTTCGGGTTCGTAATAAAAAATAAGTTGAACGACTGAGATTGCAGTCAGTGCAGATAATACGAATAGCGAACCTTGCCACTGGAGCGTATTGTAGAACATTAATATTATGCCTCCGCCAATAATATTTCCAAATAAATTACTGGCGTATTGCACGGCATTCGCTTTTTGGCGATCGGATTCTACAAAAATTTTACAGGCTAACCCATCAATGGCAACATCTTGGATACAGGTCATCACACTGTACAAAAGAAATAGCACTAATACGATAGAAAAATGCTGAGCAATATCAAAAAAACTGGAGATGACTAATAAAATTGTCATACAGCTTTGTGCGATGATTAGCCAGCCACGGTACATTCCTTGGAAAAACGTGCGTATATGATCAACCGCCAAGGCAAAAAATAATTTTCCTGCAATCGGAAGTGCTATCAAGTTAAGAAGAGCGAGTTTATCCAACGAGAACCCTGAAACTCGGAGAACAACAATTGAGGCAATCAATGCAAAGGAAATGCCAATGTATGATCTGCCCCCAAAAAGTTAGACTATATTCTAATTTCATTCAAGGACTGAGTTCTGTATTCCACAGGGCTTAGTCCTTTGAGCTTCACTTGAATACGCTCATTGTTGTAGTAATGAATGTACTCGTGAATCACTTTTTCAAGCTGTTCAAAGGTTTCAAACCGCTTGCCAAAGTAACATTCCGTCTTCAATCGCCCGAAAAAGCTTTCCATCGCACCATTATCAAGGCAATTGCCTTTTCTCGACATACTTTGCGTAATACCGTGTTTTTTCAATATCTCCCGATAACCCATCATTTGATACTGCCATCCTTGGTCGGAATGCAGTATCGGTTTTTCCCCCGCTAATCGGTTCACCGCCTGGGTCAGCATTCTGGTTATCTGCTCAAAACTCGGACTTCTCGCCACATCATAAGCAATAATTTCGTTATTAAACAAGTCTTTAATCGGCGATAAATACACTTTGCCTTCCGCACATTTGAACTCGGTGATATCCGTTACCCACTTCTCATTCGGCATCGTTGCCGTAAAATCCCGTTGCAATAGATTATCGGCAATTTGTCCCACTTTGCCTTGGTAAGAACGATATTTTTTCTGCTTACTTTTTCCTTTTAACCCCAAACGTTGCATTATCGCTTGCACCCTTTTGTGGTTGATAATCAAGTATTTCCTTAATTCCAAGGTAATTCGACGATAACCATAATTTTCGTCATTTTTGCGATAAATTTCCTCTATTTTCTGTGAAATCGCTACATTTTTATCCGACTTTGGCTTGAGATGATAAAAGAACGAACTGCGTGCCAATCCGATTAGTCTGAGTAACAATTCCAACGGGAAACGCGAGCGTAAGGCATTTACGATGACGGCTTTTTCTGCATTTTTTGTTGGTTGAGTTCCTGCAACTTTTTTAGCATTGCATTCTCCGCTTCTAATTCCAAAATTCGGTAACGCAAGCGTTCTTCTTCTGTTTTGGGCGTTGGTGGCATTTTAGGTGAGTTGAGTTTCATACTTGGACGACCTTTAGGTTTGAGTAATAACCCATCTATACCTTGTTTTTCAAAGCGTTGCAACCATTGACTAATTATCCCTGAACTGGGGATATCAAAGCGAAAGCAGGCGGCTTCAGCGGAGCACTGGCCTTTTTTGATAGCTTGAATAACCTTTAATTTAAACTCAACAGAATAACATCGTTTTTTACCTAACACAGCTAATCCATTGATTCCATTATGATTAAATTTCGCAATCCAACGTGCTAACGTGCTTTGGGGAAGCTGAAAATACTGGCGAGTAAGCGAACGGTTTTTTCCATTTTGATGATAAAAGTCGAGCACTTGTTGTTTGAAACGTTGAGTATATTTAGTCATAAAAAATCTGCACCTTAATCAGTTGGTTATTTAGTCCAACTTTTGGGGTGCAGATCATTTTAAATTCAAACGACTATAATGCTATTTGTGTAAATTAAAACGTATGTGTTCATTAAACACTAAGTATGTCATTGTAAATGTTATTTTTTACCTTCTAATGGTGAAAAGGGGCGTTCAATATGACCAGTGTAGAGCTGTCGAGGGCGAACGATTTTCATATTTCCTGGTTTGAACATCTCTTTCCAATGTGCAATCCAACCAACAGTTCGAGCTAACGCAAAAATAACGGTAAACATTGATGTTGGAATTCCAATCGCTTTGAGAATAATGCCTGAATAAAAATCAACATTAGGATAAAGTTTATGTTCAATAAAATAAGGATCATTTAATGCGATACGTTCAAGCTCCATTGCTACATCAAAGAGGGGGTTTTTAATATTTAGCTCTTGTAATACTTCATGGCAAGTTTGACGCATTACTTTAGCTCTAGGATCGTAATTTTTATATACGCGATGTCCAAATCCCATTAAGCGGAATGGATCGTTTTTATCTTTAGCTCGAGCGATATATTCAGGAATACGCTCTATAGTGCCAATTTCTTCTAGCATATTGATACAGGCTTCATTAGCTCCACCATGAGCTGGTCCCCATAAAGAAGCAATACCTGCTGCAATACAAGCAAATGGATTTGCTCCTGATGAAGCTGCTGTACGTACTGTTGAGGTCGAGGCATTTTGTTCGTGGTCGGCGTGTAATATAAAAATACGATCCATAGCACGTTCTAATATAGGATTAACAATGTAAGGTTCGCAAGGTGTAGCGAACATCATATGTAAGAAATTTCCCGAATAAGAAAGGTGGTTCTGAGGGAACATAAAGGGCTGTCCAATAGAATACTTATAGCACATTGCCGCGAGGGTTGGCATTTTTGCTAGTAAACGAATGGCAGTAATTTCGCGATGTTCAATATTGTTAATATCTAATGAATCATGATAGAAAGCGGCTAAGGCACCGCTAACTCCGCACATAATTGCCATTGGGTGGGAATCCCGACGGAATCCATGGAAGAAACGAGAAATTTGTTCGTGAACGAGAGTGTGTTTACAAACTAATTTTCTAAAAGTTTGATATTCTTCAAGTGAAGGGCGTTCGCCAAATAGGAGTAAGTAGGCGACTTCTAAATAATCAGCATTTTGTGCTAGGTCGGCAATTGGATAGCCTCGATGAAGTAATATGCCATTGTCTCCATCAATATAGGTGATTTCCGAAACGCAGGATGCGGTAGACATAAAACCGGGGTCAAATGTAAAAAGTTTATGTTTGACGAGAGTTTGAACGTCAATGACATCATATCCAAGTGACCCTTTATATACAGGCAAATTGAGTTCACGACCATCACTTAGCATTAATGTAGCATTTGGTTTTGTCATAGTTTTTTCCTCTTTAAGTTAGAAAGTGAATGATGTTGTATTTGATAAATTATTTTATATGTTGTGTAAGCTTCAACTATAACTTGCTGTTGTGTTGTTGTCTTTAATCTTGGCAAAAAAAAATTGTTAAGGAAATGTTATTTTTCGAAAAATGAGAGATAGATCAAAAAATTAGAAAAATGTTAATGGGTTGTTAATTGAAATTGTTGCTTATCACTATAATTTGTTTTTAAATTATCTAAATAGAGCTGAGAGGGAAATCAGTGCGTGTTTATTAATAAATCCTATGTATAATTAATTCTTAATCCGTTGTAGGTTTTACCCATAAAATTAGGTGGTATGAATGAAACAAACAAGCCAAATTGGTGAATGGTTAGCTTCAAGTGCATTAAATGGTGCTAATCAATCTTATATTGAAGAGCTTTATGAGAATTATCTTCAAGATCCTCATTCTGTTGATGAAAGTTGGCAGCAGATTTTTGATAAATTGCCAAAACATACTATTGTTGAACAAGCTCATTCACCTGTTCGTCAATATCTTAAACGTTTAGCGAGAGACAACAATGCTGAAGGGGGCAGCGTTATTGATCCCAAAGTGAGTGCAAGATTAGTGAAAGTGTTGCAATGGGTAAACGCACATCGTAACCGTGGGCATTTACACGCGGATCTTGATCCTTTAAAAATTTGGCAACGTATGGATGCTCCGACATTAGATTACAAATTTTATGGCTTTACAGATGAAGATCTTGACGAAGTGTTTGATGTTGGTGGTTATGTCTATAACAAAGAACAAATTAGCTTGCGTGAACTGACTTCATCATTAAAAAATACCTATTGTGGTACTATTGGCCTAGAGTTTATGCATGTCAATGATTTAGAGGCAAGAAAGTGGCTACAAAGTAAAGTAGAAAACTTATTGAATAAACCGCTATTTAATCGAGATGAACAACTTAAATTTCTTGAAGAGTTGACTGCTGCAGATGGTCTAGAACGCTATCTTGGTGCTAAATTTCCAGGTGCGAAACGCTTTTCTTTAGAAGGGAGTGATGCATTTATTTTACTGATGAAAGAAATTATTCGCCATAGTGGGCGTAATGGCATCAAAGAAATTGTTATGGGAATGGCACACCGTGGGCGTTTAAATTTATTGGTAAATGTTCTCGGGAAGAAACCAGCAGAATTATTTGATGAATTTGCTGGAAAACATCAGGGAGATGGAACAGGAGATGTTAAATATCATCAGGGTTTTTCTTCTGATTTTATGACTGATGATGGTATTGTTCACCTTGTACTCGCGTTTAATCCTTCCCATTTAGAAATTGTGAATCCAGTTGTTCTTGGTTCCGTTAGAGCAAGGCAAACTCGTCTTAATGATATTGAACGATCGCAAGTTTTACCAATCACTGTTCATGGTGATTCTGCTGTTGCAGGGCAAGGCGTTGTTCAAGAAACCTTAAATATGTCGGCAACAAGAGGATATTCTGTTGGAGGGACGATCCGTATTGTAATTAATAACCAAATTGGTTTTACCACATCCAACCCACATGACACGCGTTCAACGGAATACAGTACAGATATTGCCAAAATGATCGAAGCACCAGTGATTCATGTCAATGGAGATGATCCAGAAGCCGTAGCCTATGCAGCAAGAATGGCAGTGGAGTTTAGAAATAAATTTAAACGAGACATTTTTATTGATTTAGTTTCTTATCGCCGTCATGGACATAATGAAGCGGATGAACCTTCAGTAACACAGCCATTAATGTATGAACGTATTAAACGCCATCCTACCCCACGCAAGGTTTACGCAGATCGCTTAATTGAATCAAATGTGATTGATGAAGCTTACAGTTTAGAATTGATGAATAATTATCGAGATGCACTTGATAATGGTGATTGTGTTGTACCTGAATGGCGTGAGAGAGATGTAGAAGCAGCGGATTGGATGAAGTTTCTGAGTAAAGAATGGAGCGATTATAATGGCAATTTTGATGAGCAGCGTTTTACAGATCTTGCACTTAAAGTATGTGAATACCCAGAAAATCATCTCCTTCATTCAAGAGTAAAAAAAATCTATGACGATCGCAGATTAATGGCGAAAGGTGAAAAGCTATTTGATTGGGGAATGGCTGAAACGATGGCTTATGCGACTTTATTAGATGAAGGTTATAACGTTCGGCTATCTGGAGAAGATGCAGGACGTGGTACGTTTTTCCATCGTCATTCTGTCTTACATAACCAAAAAAATGGTACGGTTTATACACCACTGACACAGTTACATAACCAACAGGGACATTTTGAAGTATGGGATTCAGTGTTATCTGAAGAAGCTGTGTTGGCTTATGAGTACGGTTATGCGACGACAATGCCTAAAACGCTAACATTGTGGGAGGCCCAGTTTGGTGATTTTGCCAATGTCGCCCAAGTGGTCATTGATCAATTTATCAGTTCGGGAGAGCAAAAATGGGGCAGAATGTGTGGTTTAGTGATGTTGCTTCCACATGGTTATGAAGGGCAAGGACCTGAACATTCCTCCGCACGTTTAGAACGTTACTTACAACTTTGTGCCCAGCAAAATATGCAAGTATGTATTCCTTCTACGCCAGCACAAATTTATCATTTATTACGTCGTCAGATGTTGCGTAGAGTGCGTCGCCCATTAATTGTGATTACGCCAAAATCCTTACTTCGTCACCCTCTTGCTATTTCAACTAAATCAGAATTAGTAAATGGAACCTATCAAAATGTGATAGGAGAAATTGACAGCATCGATCCAAAACAAGTGAGAAGAGTGGTTATGTGTTCAGGTAAAGTATATTATGATTTACTGGAGCAACGACGTAAAAATAATCAAACTGATATTGCGATTATTCGAGTGGAGCAGTTGTATCCTTATCCACACGAAGAAATGAAAAATGCATTACTTCCTTATCAGCACGTTACGGATTATGTATGGTGCCAAGAAGAGCCACAAAATCAAGGGGCGTGGTATTGCAGTCAGCATAATTTTATCAGTTCGTTGCCTGAAAATGGAAAACTTCGTTATGTGGGAAGAGAGGCTTCAGCTTCACCAGCGGTGGGGTACTTGGCTTTGCATAATGAGCAACAACGTGCTTTAGTTACTGAAGCATTAGCATAATTTAAAGAAAGTGCGGTCAAAAATTGCCGCACATTTGAATGTAAATGGCATAATTAAAACAAAAAATAAGGAATACAAAATGAGTGATTTCGAGATCTTAACACCCGTTCTCCCAGAATCTGTAGCAGATGCGACAGTTGCAACTTGGCATAAAAAGGTAGGAGATGAAGTAAAACGTGACGAAGTGTTAGTGGAAATAGAAACAGATAAAGTGGTATTAGAAGTACCCGCACAGGCAGATGGTGTGCTTGAAAGTATTTTCGAGAACGCAGGGGCCACTGTTGTGAGTAATCAAGTTCTAGGTAAAGTCACGGCATTAGCGGTTGCAGGAAGTACAACAAAAGAAAGTGTACAAAAAGTGGAACAAACTCCAGCAGATCGTTATTCAGCAAATTTATCTGTAGAAAACCCAAATAGTGATATTCTAACTCCTGCGGCACGTCGTCTATTAGCCGAAAATGATCTTACGGCAGAAGAAGTACAAGGAACAGGGGTAGGCGGGCGTATTACCCGTGAAGATATTCAGAGAACTGTGGCACAAAAAGCAATTCAAACGCCTTCTACACCATCTCAGCCACAAAGTGTAGAAGATTCCGGATTGAACTTTTCGGGACGTACGGAAAAACGGGTACCGATGACTCGTCTGCGTAAACGGGTAGCAGAGCGTTTATTAGAAGCGAAAAATAATACAGCAATGCTCACAACATTTAACGAAGTTGATATGCAGCCCATTATGCAGTTGCGTAAAAAATATACTGAAAAGTTTGAGAAAATGCACGATACCCGCTTAGGTTTTATGTCTTTTTATGTGAAAGCCGTTGTTGAAGCCTTAAAACGTTATCCTGAGGTTAATGCTTCTATTGATGGTGATGACATTGTGTATCATAACTATTTTGACATTAGTATTGCAGTTTCTACACCTCGGGGCTTAGTCACTCCCGTGCTGCGTAACTGCGATAAATTGAGTATGGCAGGTATTGAAAAACAAATTAAATTGCTCGCAGAAAAAGGGCGTGACGGTAAACTTACGGTGGAAGATCTTACTGGGGGAACTTTCACGATTACAAATGGCGGTGTATTTGGTTCATTGATGTCCACACCGATTATTAATCCGCCACAAAGTGCAATTTTAGGTATGCACGCGATTAAAGATCGTCCAGTGGCATTGAATGGTGAAGTAGTCATCCGTCCAATGATGTATTTGGCTCTGTCTTATGATCATCGCTTAATTGATGGACGGGAAAGTGTGGGCTTTTTGGTTACGATTAAAGAAATGCTCGAAGATCCAACACGTTTATTACTAGAAGTTTAAGTCTAATATTAAGGCGATAGGGATTCTTATCGCCTTATTTGTATCAAAATAGGGATAAAAAGGGAGAACAAGAGAAGATGAATTTACACGAATACCAAGCAAAGCAACTTTTTGCTCAGTATGGTTTACCAATTAGCGAAGGCTATGTGTGCGAAAATGTAGAGCAAGCTTTTGAGGCAGTGAAAAAGCTAGGCGGTTCAAAGTGGGTGGTAAAGTGCCAAGTTCATGCCGGCGGACGGGGCAAAGCAGGCGGCGTAAAAGTGGTCAGCTCTGAAAAAGAAGTGCGGTCATTTTTTGATAAATTTTTAGGTAAACCTCTAGTTACTTTCCAAACAAATGCTAAAGGTCAGCCTGTTAATAAGATTTATCTTGAGCCTTGTATTTCAGTTAAAAAAGAGCTTTATCTAAGTGCTGTGATTGATCGTAGCTCACAGCATATTGTCTTTATGGTTTCTTCAGAAGGTGGGGTAAATATTGAAGAAGTGGCAGAAAAATCACCGCACTTACTGCACCGTATTCGCCTTGATTTACTCGTGGGAGGAATGCCTTATCAAGGGAGAGAATTGGCCTTTAAGCTTGGTTTAAAAGGTAAACAAATTAAACAATTTAGTGAAATGTTTTGTCAGCTTAGTCGGTTATTTATTGAAAAAGATCTTGCCTTATTAGAGATTAATCCATTAGTTATTTTAGATAATGATGAACTGCATTGCCTTGATGCAAAAGTGGTAGTGGATAGTAACGCGTTATATCGTCATCCTGATTTGCTTGCAATGCGAGATTTGAGTCAAGAAGATCCCCGTGAAGCTGAAGCAGAAAAATGGAATCTAAATTATGTGGCATTAGATGGTAATATTGGCTGTATGGTAAATGGGGCAGGTCTAGCAATGGGAACGATGGATATTATTAAATTATACGGCGGACAGCCAGCCAACTTCCTTGATGTTGGTGGCGGTGCAACTAAAGAACGCGTTGCTGAGGCGTTTAAAATCATCTTAACTGATCCCGCTGTAAAGGCGATTTTAGTAAATATTTTTGGGGGGATTGTGCGTTGTGATTTGATTGCTGAAGGTATATTAGCCGCGAGTAAAGAGGTGGGAGTGAGTGTGCCTGTTGTTGTTCGTTTAGAGGGAACGAATGCCGAACAAGGTAGAATGATGTTGACTCAAAGTGATACCAATATTATTTCAGCACAAAGTTTACAGCAAGCGGCAATTGAAGTCGTTAAGGCAGCAAAGGGAGAATAAAATGTCAATTTTAGTCGATAAAGATACCAAAGTAATTTGTCAAGGTTTTACTGGAGGGCAAGGTACTTTTCATTCGGAACAAGCACTGGCTTATGGTACAAAATTAGTGGGAGGTGTGTCACCAGGTAAAGGAGGGACGACACATCTTGGATTACCCGTGTTTAATACTGTGCGAGAAGCCGTGCTACAAACAGAGGCAACAGCAACAATGATTTATGTTCCCGCTCCTTTTTGTAAGGATGCGATTTTTGAAGCTATTGATGCTGGGATATCGCTGATTGTTTGCATCACTGAGGGAATTTCAACGTTAGATATGCTACAAATCAAACAAAAACTTAACGAAACGGGCGTGGTGATGATTGGACCAAACTGTCCTGGTATTATTACGCCTGATGAATGTAAAATCGGCATAATGCCAGGAAATATTCATCAAAAAGGATATATCGGCATTGTATCTCGCTCAGGAACATTAACTTATGAGGCAGTAAAACAGACTACGGATGAAGGCTTTGGGCAATCCACCTGCGTCGGTATTGGTGGAGATCCAATTCCAGGTTCCAGCTTTATTGATATTCTTAAACGTTTCCAAGTGGATCCTGAAACACGAGCAATCGTAATGATAGGAGAAATTGGTGGTACGGCAGAAGAGGAGGCAGCATCTTTTATTCGTGATAATGTTACTAAACCTGTCATTGCGTATGTTGCTGGCATCACCGCACCTAAGGGTAAACGAATGGGGCACGCTGGAGCTATTATCAGAGGTGGAAAAGGCACAGCAGATGAAAAAATTCACGCATTACAACAAGCAGGGGTAGTGACAGTGAGTAGTTTAGCGGAGATAGGATTGGCATTGAAAAACGTGTTAAGTTAAGGCAATAAATTATTTTATAAAAAATGTAAGGGGAATCTATTTCCCCTTTTTTTTAAGTATGCTTATGAAATTATCGCGAATATTCTTTGCAATGTGAATAGTGCCGTTTTTGTGCTGTTATGTAATAGCTTTCTGAATGGCATTTAAGAAATAACAAAATTTTTGAAAAATCCCACAGCACTTTGAAAGGTTTCGCCATAAAAAATCAGTGGAATGCGGTTGCGTTGCCACACGGGGACATTATGGGCTTGCCAGCATTTTTTGATATCTTGGTTAATGCCATTTGGGTTTCTCACTTTGCCTGAATAGGCGAAGCGAATACTAATAGGGGCTTCAGGTTTAGGCAGGGGCTGAATGTAATCTTGCCACATTGCTTGCACGCCCGTTGGGGTTTCCGTTAAGCAAATTTGCCCTAACTTGTCGGGCAAAGTTATAGGTTGGTTGAGGGTTACGGGCAGGCTAAGCTGGCGGAGATCGGCAAAATGCTCGGTGAGATACAACCGATGTTGATAACGGCGGAGCATTTTATCACCAAGCTGAAATTGCGGATTGCGATCCACCTCGGCAAGAATCACGTCTTGAATGATTTGTGAGAGCTGTTTACTGCTAGGCATTGGCTGTTGCAAGGTTTCCAGCCATAAGCGGAGCAGGGCTTTTTGCTTCAGCATTGACCATTGGTGAAAATTCGTCAGGTCAAAAGTGCGGTCGTTTTTTCGACTATTTTTTTCTAGCTCTGCTTGGAGCAATTCCGCTAATAATTGCTGTTGTTCGGCACAATGGTTAGCACTGCGTTGCACTGCTTGATCGAAATACGCCCAGCGTTCACGCAGTTGGGGCAAAATTTGATTGCGTAAAAAATTGCGTTCGTACTGGTTATTTTGATTGCTTTCGTCTTCAATCCAATTTAGCTGATTTTCAATGGCATATTGATGAAGTTGCTGGCGAGAGAAGGGGAGCAGGGGGCGAAAAATCGTGAAATTAAACACCGCACTTTGCGTTTTCATCGCTGATAATCCGTTGACACCGCTACCTCTTTTCAAGGCAAGAAAAAAGGTTTCCGTTTGATCTTGTTGGTGGTGGGCGGTAACCAACATTTCTTGCGGCAAAATATGGCATTGAATGGCGTGATAACGGGCTTGGCGAGCAGCTGCTTCCACCCCCATTCCCCGTGAAAGTTGCACTTTTTCAACGATCAAGGGAATGGAAAATTGCTGGCAAAGCTGTTGGCAATGTGCAACCCAGTGATCCGCATTCGGGCTTAACCCGTGATGAATGTGGATCGCCCGCAGTTGTAAGTGCGGTTGTTTTTGGCGATATTTTTCCCATAATGCGAGCAGCACGGTAGAATCCAGCCCACCGCTTAAGGCAATCAGAAAATGCGAGTGGGGCTGGCGTTGTAATTGCTGTTGAAATTGCTCAATTAGCGTCATAGCAAGGGCAATGTTAGGCGATTTTCACTGCGTTAAATTGGCTCACAGGGCGAACAATCTGTTCACGTGCAGCCACAATTTGCAGTTCATAGTTATCCTGCTGTTGTGTTACCGTCATCACATCATTAACGGCATTGGCGGTATGCTCAAAGGCTTCCACATCGCTTTTGCCGTTGAGTAAATTTGCCATAAATAGCCCTGCGGTTAAATCGCCCACGCCCACAGGTTCTTTAGCAAATTGGTGTAGCGGACGGCTGATGTGCCAAATGCCTTGCTCATTGGCGAGGAGCATTTCAAACTGGCTCGGATCTTGCCCCACTTTGCTAAGATGTTTCACCAGCACTTTTTTCGGCCCTTTGGCTAAAATTGCTTTTACCGCTTCAATGGCTTGAGCAAAGTTTTCTACTGGTAAACCGCTCAGTTCACGCAGTTCCACCAAATTCGGTGCGATAATATCCGCTTTCGCCATAGCAAGGTTGATGAGGTTTTCTTTCACGCCATCAGCCACGATGCAGCCTTTGTCAGGGTGTCCCATCACGGGATCACATAAATAAACTGCGTTAGGGTTGCGAGATTTCACTTTTTGCACAGCGTGGATAATTTCTTCCACTTGCTCCGCTGAGCCAATGTAACCCGAAATTACCGCGTCGCATTTGTGTAATTGACCAATATTATCAATGCCTTGCACGATTTCCCCAATTTGTTCTGGTGGCATTACCATTCCCGTCCACTGCCCATATTGGGTATGGTTGGAAAATTGCACCGTGTTTAACGCCCAAACATCAATGCCGAGTAATTGCATTGGAAAAGTGGCAGATTTATTTCCTGCATAACCATAGACAACGTGAGATTGAATTGAAAGTAAACATTTCATTTAAGAATGCTCCTTAATCAGTTGGTACATAATTTCTAATACTACATTATATTTTGGCTATTTGTTGAGTAAAATCTATGGAGAGTAGCCAAAGTGGCTACAATGATCTTTACAGCTTATAGAAAACAAATTTGTAAAGTCAAAACTTTTATTATTTAATCAAGCCAAGTAACTAATTCTTTTAATGATTTTCTTGATTTGGGTTTAATATTTTTGGCTCGATATCCAAAGGTCACAATTACCGATACTCCCCACTCATTAGGATCAAAAGCCGCTGAGTCGGCTAAAATTTGGTTAACAGCATCATAATTAAATCCTTCAATTGGGCAGCTATCAATACCAATGAGTGCCGCCCCTGTCATCATATTTGCTAAAGCAATGTAAGTTTGTTTGCTGCACCAATCAAATAATGTACGTTCATTTTCGAGTATTTTCATATCATCTTGTTGGAACGTGCGATATTTCTCTTTAGCTTTAGTAATTTGTTCTGAACTTAAGCCTCGCTTTAGTAGTATGTTATGAAAATAATCTGAATCATAGCGAGCATTTTTCTTTGCTAAAATTGCTACAATATAGCTTGCATCATCAAGTTGCGTAGCCATTCCCCAACTTACGGGTTTTAATTTTTCATGCAATTCTGCATTGAATTACGATAAAATGCCAAGGCTCAGATCCAACCGAACTTGGTGATAAACGTGCAAGTTCGAGAATATAATCAAAGTCTTCACGGGACACTTTTTTATTCGGGTCGTAGAAGCGTGTTGCGGCACGAAAATGAAATTTTTCTAATACTTGTTCTTTACTGATGAAATCCATTCTTAGTCCACCCAATAATGTTAAAATACCCTTATTATAGCAATATATAGAATAAACATAGAAAGGCTATATTTACCTAATTTGATCGCGGCTAAATAAAAAAGTTACTCACTTTTGATGAGTAACTTTCTTTTTTTAACTTAAAAATGTAGATTATTCAACGACTAATGTGCGACAAGTATTTGTTCCACCAGAAGTTAATAAATCTCCTTGTGTTAATAATACAAGATCACCAGTTACTAAGTAACCTTTATCTTTCAATAATTGAATTGCTGATTTTAATCCTTCAATGGTACGACTTTCTTGATCGAAATGTACTGGTATAACACCACGATATAAAGCACAAAGATTTAAGGTTTCTTGATGACGAGATAATGCAAAAATAGGTAATCCAGAACTAATACGAGACATTAGTTTGGCGGTATGTCCGCTATTTGTCATTGCAATAATTGCAGCGACCCCTTTCATATGATTAGCTGCAAACATCGCAGACATTGCGACAGCTTCTTCTATTGTGTCGAATGTACGGTCTACGCGATGGCGTGAAACATTTACGCTAGGCATTTTTTCGGCACCTAGGCATACTTTTGCCATTGCTGCTACCGTTTCAGAAGGATATTGACCAGCTGCAGTTTCTGCTGAAAGCATTACCGCATCTGTGCCATCTAATACTGCATTAGCAACATCCATTACTTCAGCACGGGTTGGCATTGGATTGCTAATCATTGATTCCATCATTTGCGTTGCTGTGATGACTACACGATTTAACTGGCGAGAACGACGAATCAATTTTTTCTGTACGCCTACTAATTCAGGATCACCAATTTCAACCCCTAAGTCACCACGCGCCACCATAATAACATCAGAAGCAAGAATAATATCGTCCATTGCTTCATCCGTCGCGACGGCCTCAGCACGTTCAACTTTAGCGACTATTTTGGCTTTTAATCCCGCATCTTCAGCAAGTTTACGTGCATAATGTAAGTCTTCGCCAGAACGAGGGAAAGAAACTGCTAAGTAATCTACGCCAATTCGTGCCGCAGTGATAATGTCCGCTTTATCTTTTTCAGTTAAAGCATCAGCAGATAAGCCTCCACCTAGTTTATTAATCCCTTTATTATTTGAAAGTGGACCACCAACGGTAACTTCTGTGAATACTTTTGCACCTTCAGTAGATAAAACTTTTAACTGAACTCGACCGTCATCTAATAATAAAATATCGCCTGGAACAACATCTTGAGGCAAAGTTTTATAATCTAAACCTACTGATTCTTGGGTACCTTCACCTTTTGGTAATTCGGCGTCTAAAACAAATTTCTCACCAACATTTAAGAAAATTTTGCCATCTTTAAAGGTGGAAACACGAATTTTAGGACCTTGCAAATCTCCAAGAATGGCTACAGTTTTACCTAATTTTTGTGCAATTTCACGTACACGTTGAGCTCGACCAATATGATCTTCAGGGGTTCCGTGAGAGAAATTCATTCTTACTACATTTGCACCTGCTGCAATAATTTTTTCTAAATTATTACCACGATCAGTTGAAGGTCCCATAGTACATACGATTTTTGTTCGTCTAAGTCTTCTAGACATTATTTATCTCCATTATTCATAATATTCAATTAAAAAATTGCCCCACATTATATGCTTAAAATAGAAGAAAATCGAGATCGTTGATGATAAAAAATAAAACGCTATGGTTAATTTTATAGCGATTACTAGGCAAGTTTTATAAACTCTATTGTATTAGTTAATGGAATTAGATATACTCACAGGAAATAATACATGCGACTATAGCTCAGTTGGTTAGAGCACCACCTTGACATGGTGGGGGTCACTGGTTCGAGTCCAGCTAGTCGCACCAAACAGCCTATCTGAGCCTTTCGAAACCTCTCGGAAGGCTTTTTTAATGCCCGAAATATTAAGGTGTTAGCCTATTTTACCCCTTGCAACTCATCATAATTAACTGCCTATAACCAAAGATTTTAGTAACAAGAGCCTACATTTTAACTTCTCACAATGTTGCGATTAGAAGAAGGGAAATCTTTACACCACTGATCACTAATACTAATTTTTAATAAAAATAATCCAATCTTGCCGGTTTTTATCTGTCAAAGTTAAAAAAATGATACTTGGATCACAAATTTAGTTAAAATATTTTAACTTTTGTTTGAGTAAGTAGTAAACTATTTTTAACTAATGGAGGGGATATGTCAGTAGAGTTATCAAAGAAACTTTCAGTAGGGGATCAAAAAATTTTAGCATCGTATTTTCCTTTGGCAGATCTATTAGCCAGTTTATTGGGGGATTTTGCGGAGATTGTCATTCACGAACTGAGTGAGTTAAGCTGTTCGGTGGTTAAAATTGTGAATGGGTTTCATACTGAACGTAAGGTAGGCTCACCTATAACAGACAAGGCATTAAAAATTTTAAAGGCCTATCAGGCTAACCCAACACATATTGAGCAGAGCTATTTTTCCACAGCCGCTAATGGCAGTGTAATGAAATCAACCACCCATATTATCATTGGTGAACAAGGGCAGCCGATCGGTTTGATTTGTATTAATCTGAATTTATCTTTTCCTTTTCATTCTATTTTGCAATCTTTTCAATTACCTACAGGAAACCTCGTTAATAATGAGGTTTTCGGGGCTGATGTTGAGCATTTGGTTGAGCAATCGTTACAAAAAGCAAGAATGCAACTTGAGCAACATCATAATGTTACGGCGAAAAATAAAACGAAATTATTAATTTCATTATTAAATGAAAGCGGTATTTTTGAGCTAAAAGAGGCAATTAATGTTACCGCAGAGAAATTAGGGATTACAAAACACGCAGTGTATAAACATTTGCGTGAATTAAAATCAAATTAATGTTTAAAACATCAAGGAGAAATACTATGGGTACGCCACTTTCTAAACAAGAAATGAAACAAGCGATGAAATTTGATTCCACCGATTTCGGTTGGGTGATTATGAGTATTGGTATGGCGATTGGGGCAGGGATTGTGTTTTTACCTGTACAAGTTGGATTAATGGGAATGTGGGTGTTTTTGCTTTCCTCCATTATTGGTTATCCCGCGATGTATTTATTCCAACGGCTTTTTATTAATACCTTGGCAGAATCGCCAAAATGCCAAGACTATCCCAGTGTGATCTCGGGCTATTTGGGTAAAAACTGGGGTGTGTTATTAGGGTTGCTTTATTTTGTGATGTTGATTATTTGGATGTTCGTTTATTCCACTGCCATCACCAATGACAGTGCCTCTTATTTGCAGACTTTTGGCGTTACAGATGAACTGCTATCCAAAAATCCATTTTACGGTTTAGTGATTATTTGTTTTTTAGTGGCGATTGCTTCACGCGGTGAGCAATTATTATTTAAATTGTCGAGTTTTATGGTGCTAACTAAACTTTTCGTGGTGATTGCACTAGGTTTTTCAATGATCGGTATGTGGCACTTGGCAAATATCGGAGCCTTGCCTGAAACAGGGCTGTTAATTAAAAATGCCATTATTACCTTGCCTTTTACGCTTACTTCAATTTTATTTATTCAAACACTCAGTCCAATGGTGATTTCATACCGTTCCAGAGAACAAGATCCTGAAATTGCCCGTCGTAAAGCGTTGCGTGCGATGAATATTGCGTTTTTGGTTTTATTTACCTCTGTGTTTTTCTATGCCGTTTCTTTTACTCTCGTAATGGGGAAAGAAGAAGCACTCAAAGCTTATGAACAAAATATTTCTGCATTAGCCATTGTGGCTCAATTTTTTCCTGGCTCCTGGGCAACTTATGTGGGAATGATTTTAAATATTTTTGCTGTAATGACCGCCTTTTTTGGCGTATATCTTGGTTTCCACGAAGCAACACAAGGTATTGTATTGTATTGAATATGCTACAGCGTTTTATGCCTGCTGAAAAAATTAATCATAAATGGGTTGCGAAAGGCATTATGTTGGCGGCGATTTTACTTGCTTGGGGAGCGATTGTATTGAATGCTCCAGTATTGAGTTTCACCTCAATCTGTAGCCCGATTTTTGGTTTAGTGGGTTGTCTTATTCCAGCTTATTTAGTGTATAAAGTACCAATGTTGCATAAATATAAAGGAATAGGGCTTTACATCATTATTATTACTGGTATTTTATTGTGCCTTTCACCATTCTTAGCATTAATGTAGGAGCTTACGATGAACGAAAATTTACGAAATTTTGAAACCGCACTAATTGATATTGTTCAACAAGATGTGGTTCCTGCTTTAGGCTGTACAGAACCGATTTCGTTGGCGTTAGCTTCAGCAACTGCCGCTCATTATTTAGGGCTATATCCCGAAAAAATTGTTGCAAAAGTTTCACCTAATCTAATGAAAAATGGTTTAGGCGTTGCTGTACCGAGAACCGGAATGGTTGGGTTACCCATAGCCGCAGCAGTGGGTGCACTAGGTGGTGATGCCTCAGCGGGTTTAGAAGTGTTGAAGAAAATTACCCCAGAACAGGTTGAACAAGCCAAACAGCTACTTCAGCAACATAAAGTAAAAGTAAGCATTAAGCAGACCGACCAAATTCTGTATGCAGAATCCACGATTTATGCGGGTGAAGATTGGGTGAGAGTGGTTATTCAAGGGCAACATACGAATATTATTCTGATTGAAAAAAATGGCGATGTGTTGTTTAAAGCGGAAGAAAGCCAAGCACAGCAGATCGATCCTTATGCAATGTTTAACCAATTAAAAGCCAAAGATATTTTTGATTTTGCTACACAAATTGAATTAGAAAAGATCAAATTTATCCAGCAAGCGGAAAAACTTAATGCGGCATTATCAGCGGAAGGGCTTCGTAACGATTACGGCTTACATATTGGACGCACGCTACAAAAACATATTGGCGATGGCTTAATGTCAGATGACTTGCTTTCCCGCATAATGATTAACACCACCGCCGCGTCCGATGCCAGAATGGGCGGAGCAACACTTCCCGCGATGAGTAATTCAGGATCTGGAAATCAGGGGATTACAGCGACAATGCCTGTGGTTGTGGTTGCCGATCACATTCAAGCTGATGAAGAGAAACGAATTAGAGCATTATTTTTATCGCATCTAATGGCGATTTTTATTCATAGCAAATTACCGAAACTTTCTGCCCTTTGTGCCGTAACAACGGCAGCGATGGGAAGTTGTGCGGGGATTTCTTACCTACTCACCAATAAATTTGATACGGCAGCAATGGCAATCAGCAGTATGATTGGTGATATTAGTGGAATGATTTGTGATGGTGCAGCGAATAGCTGTGCGATGAAAGTTTCAACCAGTGTGACTTCAGCCTATAAATCCGTGCTGATGGCAATGAACCAAACCGGTGTTACAGGAAATGAAGGCATAGTGGATCACTGTGTGGATCAAAGTATTGATAATTTATGTGCGATCGCTTGTAAAAGTATGCAACATACTGATGTACAAATTATTGAAATAATGGCGAGTAAGCCACAAGATTAAGTAAGCATTTTTCATTGCTTAGCCAGGATAAAAGTGCGGTGTTTTTTTGATCTGCACCCCAAAAGTTAGACTAAACAACCAACTGATTAAGGTGCAGATTTTTTATGACTAAATATACTCAACGTTTCAAACAACAAGTGCTCGACTTTTATCATCAAAATGGAAAAAACCGTTCGCTTACTCGCCAGTATTTTCAGCTTCCCCAAAGCACGTTAGCACGTTGGATTGCGAAATTTAATCATAATGGAATCAATGGATTAGCTGTGTTAGGTAAAAAACGATATTATTCTGTTGAGTTTAAATTAAAGGTTATTCAAGCTATCAAAAAAGGCCAGTGCTCCGCTGAAGCCGCCTGCTTTCGCTTTGATATCCCCAGTTCAGGGATAATTAGTCAATGGTTGCAACGCTTTGAAAAACAAGGTATAGATGGGTTATTACTCAAACCTAAAGGTCGTCCAAGTATGAAACTCAACTCACCTAAAATGCCACCAACGCCCAAAACAGAAGAAGAACGCTTGCGTTACCGAATTTTGGAATTAGAAGCGGAGAATGCAATGCTAAAAAAGTTGCAGGAACTCAACCAACAAAAAATGCAGAAAAAGCCGTCATCGTAAATGCCTTACGCTCGCGTTTCCCGTTGGAATTGTTACTCAGGCTAATCGGATTGGCACGCAGTTCGTTCTTTTATCATCTCAAGCCAAAGTCGGATAAAAATGTAGCGATTTCACAGAAAATAGAGGAAATTTATCGCAAAAATGACGAAAATTATGGTTATCGTCGAATTACCTTGGAATTAAGGAAATACTTGATTATCAACCACAAAAGGGGGCAAGCGATAATGCAACGTTTGGGGTTAAAAGGAAAAAGTAAGCAGAAAAAATATCGTTCTTACCAAGGCAAAGTGGGACACATTGCCGATAATCTGTTGCAACGGGATTTTACGGCAACGATGCCGAATGAGAAGTGGGTAACGGATATCACCGAGTTCAAATGTGCGGAAGGCAAAGTGTATTTATCGCCGATTAAAGACTTGTTTAATAACGAAATTATTGCTTATGATGTGGCGAGAAGTCCGAGTTTTGAGCAGATAACCAGAATGCTGACCCAGGCGGTGAACCGATTAGCGGGGGAAAAACCGATACTGCATTCCGACCAAGGATGGCAGTATCAAATGATGGGTTATCGGGAGATATTGAAAAAACACGGTATTACGCAAAGTATGTCGAGAAAAGGCAATTGCCTTGATAATGGTGCGATGGAAAGCTTTTTCGGGCGATTGAAGACGGAATGTTACTTTGGCAAGCGGTTTGAAACCTTTGAACAGCTTGAAAAAGTGATTCACGAGTACATTCATTACTACAACAATGAGCGTATTCAAGTGAAGCTCAAAGGACTAAGCCCTGTGGAATACAGAACTCAGTCCTTGAATGAAATTAGAATATAGTCTAACTTTTTGGGGGCAGATCATTTAACGCCTTTCTCATTCAGCTCTCGATATTTATCACAGCCCTCTTGGCTACCCGCATCACAGGCTTCGCCAAAATAGACTTTCGCTTTAGACTGATCGCTTTCCTTTTCGCCTAGCAAGATCAAGATTTTTGGCTCTTTACTCGCCACCATTTCCTCTTCTAACTGCTCAATTTTATCTTGAACAAGCGGATCATCAATTTTATCTTTCATTCCTACAATATAAATTTTTAAATCCGATAAGGTAGCAATATCCTCTTCCTGTGCGATTTCTGGAATTTCAGCCAACAACGCTACCGCTTTATCCTCATTTTTTGCTGTGCCACTTCCTCCACTAACATTAAGGCGGTGAGCTTATCATCCTCTTCTAGTGCGTTTACTGCCAATAACATCTGACTACCTTTATCCCCAAGCTGATAGGCTTGTTTCAGAAATTCGATATATTTTTGTTGGTTGTCGTGTTTTCGTGCTTCAATAAGGGCTAACTGGCGATAAGCCATTGCAAAATGCTGTTCTGCTGCTTTTTTAAACCACGTTTCTGCTAGTGCTTTTTTATCTTTACTATCGTAATAAACCCCTAATTGATATTGTGCTGCAGCGTTGCCTTTTTCCGCCAGCAATCGTAAACGCTCATGGGGAACTTGTTCAAGGGCTTTCCAAGCTTCTTCATCGTCATAATCTCGCACTAGTTGTACATTTTTTTCTAACTGGCGAATTTCCCGTTGTTCAGGAGTGAATTGTGTATAGTAAACGCCCCCACTGATGACCGCAGAAATAAAAAGTGCGGTGAAAATTTTTGTTGTATTTTTCATTATTCTTCCTTTTCGCTAAACCAATACCATAACAGCCCACTTATCACGCCCACGGGTAAGCACACATAAGTAATTTTCACTCCCACATAGGGTAAAAAGGCAATGCAAGCGGCTAAAATCGCAAACGCCAAAAACGCCATCTTGCCAAAGAATGAAGCTAATTTTGCTCGCATTTATTTTCCCTCATTTAACATACGATACACATCACACCCATTTTGCTCTCCATTCTCACAAGCTTTGCCCGCCCACATTTTGGCAAGATTATCATCTTGTTTAACGCCTTTCCCTAAGCGATACATTATCCCCAAATTATTTTGAGCCGATGCATCTCCCTGCTCTGCGGCTTTTTGATACCATTTCACCGCTTGGAAATCATCCTGTTTTACCCCTTGTCCATTTTTATACATCAAAGCCAAATTAAATTGAGCATCTGCATTTCCCTGCTCTGCCGCTTTTTGATACCATTTCACCGCTTGGAAATAATCCTGCTTTACCCCTTGTCCCTTACGATACATCAAAGCCAAATTAGATTGAGCACTTGCATTTCCCTGCTCTGCTAAAGGCTTCCATAATTGCAATGCGGTCGCAAAATTACCACGTTCCGCTGCCTCTAAGCCTTGTTGGAACTGTGTTTCTTGATCTGAAACCGCATATGCCATTTGCGAGGCACTCAATACAGAAAATGAAAAAAGAGCGGTGGTTAATAATGTTTTTGTGAATTTCATTGTGTTTCCTCTTAAAATAATTCTCTTAAAAAATAATAATACGAATGTTATTTCAATTTTAATGTAGCTAGTTTATTTACTAAAAAAGGTGAGTAAGGTAAAAAGTCTTTTACAACCTGTGCATGAGGATGTTTATATCTACAGTTAGTATTATCCGCAGAAAAAATACTAACTGTAGGTTTTATCTGAGAAGCTAACCCGCTGTACCAATTAGAGCTAGCACCGTGATGCATTACTTGTAACGCAAAAATATTGCTAATTCTGTCATTACCTAATACTTTCTGTAAATTAGCCCATTCAGTCGGATTAGATAAATAGCCGTCTCCAGTATAAAGAATTGCATTTTTAAAACGCCCCCATTTTTTACAAGTTATTTGATTAAAAACCACTGTATAAGGAGGCTGAATTTGATAATATTCTGCCGAACTAAATCCAAATGAATTTAATTCATTTACATAAACAAACAATGATATTTTATTTCTATTTCTTTTACCAAAAGTGCTATCATATAACTTAGTTAAATTTTGAATCATTGCCTTAGCATTATTGGAATTTTTTATAATAGTATCAATTTTAGGCTGAATATTTTGAAGAATATTTCCAGACAAATTCAATGTATTCAATGGTACATTATAAGGTACAAACTCAACATCGTTACACAACAAAGAATAATAGGGATCTAATAGTTTTATATGCTGAGCATTGCTATAGCTTTCATCTTGTTTAAAATCTTTTTTTATTTCTTTAAACCATAAATTATCATTATTTATCTCAGAAGTGGGAGAGGTAATTTTTTCGTATTTATTTTCTATCTCAGGTAATAATAAAAAAGTACATTCTTTCAAACTATCGCCATATTTTTTCTTTAAATAATTAACAGGATCAAGATAAAAAGAAAATAATTCATTTTCTTGGTTTATCCCTGAAAGATGAGCAACTAACAACCGCTTCCAAAGAGGATAATAAGGTAATAACCAATAACGAACTTTATAATTTCTCAATAACTCATCAATACCATTAATATGATCTCTATCAAAGTGAGAAATCATCATCAAATCAATGTATTCTTCTGGATAATCTTGCTTCATTGCCTGAATGGCATTACTAATAAATTTTTTTGCAGAGGATGTTCCACAATCATAGACCCAAATAAAATCATTGTTATCTCTTTTAATTTTTCCACTAGAAAACAAGCCTTGCCCAACGCCCCAAAAGGTGCAAATTAAACTACTCATCTTATTTCCCCTCATTTAACATACGATACGTATCACACCCTTTTGGATTTCCATTATCACAAGCTTTGCCCGTCCACATTTTGGCAAGATTTAAATCTTGTTTTACCCCACGTCCGTTGTCATACATAAACCCTAAATAAGATTGAGCTAGTGCATATCCCTGCTCTGCGGCTTTTTGATACCATTTAAACGCTTGGAAATACTCTTCTCTACTTGCATATGCGAAACCCAAAACACTCTGTGCCATCACATTTCCTTGAGCAGCTAGTGGTTGAGCCAAAGAAATAACCGTATCAAATTCTTCCCTTTCAAAAGCCTCCATAACTCGTTTTAATTGTTCTCCATCAGATAAAATAGCTTGCTCAACAAGCTCAGCATTATTGGTTTCTGCATACGCTATTTGCGTGGTGCTAAATACAGAAAGTGAAAAAAGAGCAGTGGTAAGTAATGTTTTTGTAAATTTCATTGTGTTTTCCTTATATAAAGCAATTAAACCAATGATTGAAACAATAAGGCAAAGAGAAGGCTTTCCACAAAGAAAAAGGCAGTGAGCATATTCCTTTCTCTCTGTTGTACATATTTCAATCGAAGTAACAAGATTTTTTCCTTTCGGCAAAGGGTTTTGTTCTCTCTGTAAAGAGAGAACAACAGGGAGTATACTCCCTTGAAATTGTTGAATATTTAGCCTAATTTTAAGAGAGGGAGATGATGAAAAATGGCTTAAAAAACCACCGCACTTTTAAGAGAAAATGCCTGTTTTATACGCTGATAAGAAAACGAAAAAAACCGAGCGAGGTTTTGCCCCGTTCGGTTAAATTTGCTGAAAAAATGAGGGGTTATCTTTAACGAGAAAGAAACAATGCCGCCGCCCCACGCACGCCGCCTGAGTCGCCGTATTTGGCTTTTTTAATCACTGGCACTTTGGCACTTCGCATTAAGTGGTTAGGGAGGGCTTTGGGTAAGGCTTGGTAGAGATAATCAAAATTCGACAAGCCGCCGCCTAGCACGATGAGATGAGGATCAAGGGCGGTGATGATGTTGCCGATAGAAATCGCGGCGAGTTCCACAAACATTGCCACAAAATCCACCGCACTTTGCTCTTGGGCGTAAAAACGTTGAATGATGTCTTTCGCTGAGAGGGCTTCGCCTTTGAGGTCGCGATAGAGCATTTCAAAGCCTCGCCCTGAAAGATAGGTATCTAAGCAGGCGGAATTGCCACAGCCACATTGGTAAATTGGTGCATTATCCCAGCCGAGCAATTTTAATGCGTGGTAGTTGAGCTGCATATGCCCTAGCTCGCCTGCCATTCCAATTTGCCCTGAATAGATTTTGCCGTCAATCACTAACCCGCCACCAAAGCCTGTGCCAAGAATGAGCCCTAACACGCTAGAATATTGCTGATTTTCCTCCGCCCACGCCTCAGATAATGCGAAGCAATTTGCGTCATTTTCCGCCCGCACTTCACGTTCTAAACGCTGGCTTAAATCTTGTAAAATGGGTTTGTTGTCTGCTACGCGAATGTTGGTTATTTCTGCCAAGCCTGTATCCTGATTTACAAACCCTGGCAAACCTAAGCCCACCGAGCCTTGCGAACCAAATTTTTCATCGGCTTTTTTCACCAAATTCACAATGGTATCAAGCCATTGTTCGTAGCTTTCTTTTGGTGTATCCACCCGTTCGGAATAGTGCTTTTCTAATTTTTCATCGAAAACAGCCAGCTCAATTTTCGTGCCGCCAATGTCGAAACCGTATAACATTTTCTCCTCCAGATAAAAACTTTCTCGAAATCCTACCGCACTTTTATTTTATGCGAATCACTGCCGTTTACTGATTTTTCGGCTGAAAAATACGCCAACGAGGTAGCAAGACGAACAGCACGCAATGGAAAAGCCACGCGATCAACACCGATGCCAATAAATCAACAGGATAATGCATTCCTAAACGCAAACGGCTGACTAGTATTAACACCGCCCAAACGGCAATGCCTGCAGTGAGATATTTCATTCCTTTATTGTTACGTCCAAGCAACTGCCCAAAGCCTACTGCAAGCATTAGCCAAGTAGCGGCAAAAATGCTGTGGCCAGAGGGGAAAGAATAGCCTGTTTCTTTGCTACGGTGATGTACTAAATGCATATCAATTTGTTTATCTGCATAATAATCTAACACGATTTGTTCACGCACTTTGCGAGGTTGTCCGTAAAAATAGTCAGGGCTAACGCTTGATTTTTCCCCCAATTGCACAATAAAAGGACGAGGTTCAGCAAACACCGTTTTGAGCACCGATTTCACCCCTTGGGTTACCCCAACAGAAATCGCCATCACTGCAATCACCGCAAGGGCTTGTTTTTTATTCCGAATAGCGAAAAAATATACCAATGCAAAAAAAGCACAGGTCAGTATGGCATAAGGTGAACTGCCTGTTTCGGTAATAAAATAAAGCAACGTATCAATTTGTGTATAATTTGTATCCCCTTGCCAATGCCAGTTAATTAACCACGCAAAAAAAGGCACACAACAAAGCAATAAGGTATATAATGAAAGGCGTTTTAACATTTTAATCACTCCATAAATTTGAGTGCATATTTTAGCATTATTCAATAAAAAAAGAATGAAGGATTTAGCGATGACAAAAATTCAACGGGTTACCGAAGCCAATTTACCGACCGAATTTGGTTTATTCCGCATTGTGGGCTTTGAGTTTCCCGACACTAAAAAAGAACACGTTGCCTTAGTAATGGGCGATATTTCAAACCCTGATGAACCTGTTTTAGCCCGCATTCATTCGGAATGTTTAACGGGCGATGCGTTACATAGCCTGAAATGCGATTGCGGTTTTCAGCTCGCCACAGCACTACGCCAAATTAGTGAAGAAGGCCGTGGCGTGCTGATTTATCACCGCGAAGAGGGGCGTGGCATTGGCTTAATTAACAAAATCCGAGCCTATTCCCTGCAAGATCAAGGAATGGATACCATTGAAGCCAATCTTGCCTTAGGCTTTGCCGCAGATGAGCGTAATTTTGAAGTTTGCGCGGATATTTTTGATCTACTCGGTGTAAAACAAGTTCGCTTGCTCACCAACAACCCAAATAAAATCGATACAATGAAAAAAGCGGGGATCAACGTGGTGGAACGTGTTCCATTAAACGTAGGCGAAAACCGCTACAACACGGAATATTTAGGCACCAAAGCAAAAAAAATGGGCCATTTCATCGTGCATAACAACCAAAAACACCTAATGACCTGCCCACATTGTCAGGAAGAAATTCCACAAAAAAAATGACCGCACTTTAGACTATGAAGTAAGTGGCTCAGTATTCTGAGCCATTTTTGCGATCACTATCGCAAACTTTAAATATGCCGATTCACAACACAAAATCGTTTCGTTAGTCTATTCTCATTTTGAAGTCGATACCGTTTTAAACATAATGCAAATGCAGTTTTTAGAAAGTATATTTGAAAATATCCGACATCAGTTTACTAAAATCTGGACTAGTTTTTGTAACGAAAGAAAGTGCTGAAGCAATGGCTAAATCCCTACTTAATTATAAAGTGGAAGTGAAAAATGAGTGGGTAGATTAGAACTAACGAAAAACAGCCAGAAATTGATTCTGAAATCTTAATTATTCACCATAGAAACTAAAAAATGTTCAATATTTTCAAAAAACCTTATGAAAAAGGGACATTAGAAGCGTGGACGAAAATGTGTGATGACATAGCAAAAGTTGCTATTTTAGCCGTACCTGTGATACTTTATAACAACGATCCCTTTTTGCAAAAAGTCATTAACCTCATTGCACTCGCCATTAGTGCATACAGTACAATATGGAGTGCAAGAATTTGTCGTAAACTCACAGAAAACAAGGAGGACTAAATGGGATTAACCGTCGGATTAATTATTCTTGCCATTGCAAGCCTTACCTTTGCAATTAAAATGAAGGGGCTGTCCTAGATAACTAGACTAAACTCCCTTTAACCAATTGTTTTAAAATAGAAATTTGACTTTTTATGTTGCTGTAATTAAAACGCCATTCACATTCCTTTAAATAAAGCTCAAAATGTGCTTTTGGGATACCATTAAATTTGCGTAAATGGCGTTTTGCTTGGCTTCAAAAATTCTCAATTCCGTTAATGTGGTTATGATTTTCAGCAAAATGTGTGCTGTGATTGATACGAAAATGACTAAATTCACTCACATCAAGCACGTCATAACTACGATAATTATCGGTGTAAACAATACTATCAGGCTTTACCTGCTCCCGAATAATGGGTAACAAGGTGGCAGATTGCGTATTTGGAACCGCAACGGTATAAACCTTGCCATTGCGCTTGAGAAGCCCGAATACCGCAATTTTCCCTGCCGCACCACAACCACGTTTGCCTTTGCGAGCACCGCCAAAATAACTTTCATCGGCTTCAATTTCACCTTCAAACATCTCTAAGTGAAGGCTGTTTTGATAGATGAGTTGGCGTAAACGATGAAAGTAATATGCGGCAGTCGTTTTGTTTACATTGACTAACTCTGCTGCTGTCCTTGCAGTAACACCTGCAACAAATAGCTCAATGAGTTTATTTTGTTTGTGCTGACTTAGACGACTTTTTCTCATTGGTTCATTCTAACCTAAATAGATTTTTTAGTTGTTATCTAGGACAGCCCCAAAATGAATAATCAACTTAAAACCAAATAAGCCAAAGCGGGCTTTTTAATTAAGGGGAATTTTCCTTAATTAAAAAATTTTACAAGTCATCAAACCAGCTAAACACAAAAAACACTACTTTTTTGCTGAAAAATACATAAAATAGACGGCACATTTGCACCCTGAATAAAATATTGTTAAAGTGCGTGGCAAATTTTGCCGAAATAAAACTAGGAAGAATGAATGAGCCAAGAATATTTAGATTTTGAACTCCCGATCGCCGAATTAGAAGCGAAAATTGAATCCTTGCGTGCGGTTGCGGGGCAAGACAGCGAAATCAATCTTGATGATGAAATCGCTCGCTTACAGAAAAAAAGCGAAGAATTAACCAGAAAAACCTTTGCCAATTTAGATGCGTGGCAAGTTTCGCGTATGGCACGCCACCCAAATCGCCCTTATACCTTAGATTATATCGAACAAATCTTCACCGAATTTGAAGAGCTAGCGGGCGATCGTGCCTTTGCAGACGATAAAGCCATTGTGGGTGGTTTAGCCCGCTTAGACGGTAAACCCGTTATGGTAATTGGACACCAAAAAGGACGCAGCGTAAAAGACAAAGTTAAACGCAACTTCGGGATGCCTGCTCCAGAGGGCTATCGCAAAGCCTTGCGTTTAATGGAAATGGCGGAGCGTTTTAAACTCCCGATCATTACCTTTATTGACACACCGGGAGCATACCCAGGTGTGGGGGCGGAAGAACGTGGTCAATCAGAGGCGATCGCTCGCAATTTGCGTGAAATGTCGATGCTTAAAGTGCCAATTATTTGTACGGTGGTTGGTGAAGGTGGCTCAGGCGGTGCATTAGCCATTGGCGTGGGCGATAAAGTGAATATGTTGCAATACAGTACTTATTCCGTGATTTCCCCTGAAGGCTGTGCTTCCATTTTATGGAAAAGTGCCGACAAAGCATCCACTGCTGCCGAAGTGATGGGACTCACTGCACCACGCCTACAAGAGCTAAAACTTATCGATAGCATCATACCAGAGCCATTAGGCGGTGCACATCGTGATTATGAACAAATGGCACAAAATCTAAAACAGCGTTTACTGGCTGATTTAGCTGATTTAGAAATTCTTGATCCAGATACCCTACTCGAACGCCGTTATCAACGCTTAATGAGTTACGGATATTGCTAATACAAAAAAGTGATCTGCCCCCAAAAAGTTAGACTATATTCTAATTTCATTCAAGGACTGAGTTCTGTATTCCACAGGGCTTAGTCCTTTGAGCTTCACTTGAATACGCTCATTGTTGTAGTAATGAATGTACTCGTGAATCACTTTTTCAAGCTGTTCAAAGGTTTCAAACCGCTTGCCAAAGTAACATTCCGTCTTCAATCGCCCGAAAAAGCTTTCCATCGCACCATTATCAAGGCAATTGCCTTTTCTCGACATACTTTGCGTAATACCGTGTTTTTTCAATATCTCCCGATAACCCATCATTTGATACTGCCATCCTTGGTCGGAATGCAGTATCGGTTTTTCCCCCGCTAATCGGTTCACCGCCTGGGTCAGCATTCTGGTTATCTGCTCAAAACTCGGACTTCTCGCCACATCATAAGCAATAATTTCGTTATTAAACAAGTCTTTAATCGGCGATAAATACACTTTGCCTTCCGCACATTTGAACTCGGTGATATCCGTTACCCACTTCTCATTCGGCATCGTTGCCGTAAAATCCCGTTGCAACAGATTATCGGCAATGTGTCCCACTTTGCCTTGGTAAGAACGATATTTTTTCTGCTTACTTTTTCCTTTTAACCCCAAACGTTGCATTATCGCTTGCCCCCTTTTGTGGTTGATAATCAAGTATTTCCTTAATTCCAAGGTAATTCGACGATAACCATAATTTTCGTCATTTTTGCGATAAATTTCCTCTATTTTCTGTGAAATCGCTACATTTTTATCCGACTTTGGCTTGAGATGATAAAAGAACGAACTGCGTGCCAATCCGATTAGCCTGAGTAACAATTCCAACGGGAAACGCAAGCGTAAGGCATTTACGATGACGGCTTTTTCTGCATTTTTTGTTGGTTGAGTTCCTGCAACTTTTTTAGCATTGCATTCTCCGCTTCTAATTCCAAAATTCGGTAACGCAAGCGTTCTTCTTCTGTTTTGGGCGTTGGTGGCATTTTAGGTGAGTTGAGTTTCATACTTGGACGACCTTTAGGTTTGAGTAATAACCCATCTATACCTTGTTTTTCAAAGCGTTGCAACCATTGACTAATTATCCCTGAACTGGGGATATCAAAGCGAAAGCAGGCGGCTTCAGCGGAGCACTGGCCTTTTTTGATAGCTTGAATAACCTTTAATTTAAACTCAACAGAATAATATCGTTTTTTACTTAATACAGCTAATCCATTGATTCCATTATGATTAAATTTCGCAATCCAACGTGCTAACGTGCTTTGGGGAAGCTGAAAATACTGGCGAGTAAGCGAACGGTTTTTTCCATTTTGATGATAAAAGTCGAGCACTTGTTGTTTGAAACGTTGAGTATATTTAGTCATAAAAAATCTGCACCTTAATCAGTTGGTTGTTTAGTCCAACTTTTGGGGTGCAGATCAAAATACTGCAATTTCCACGATACACGCCTTGTACAAAAGTACCACGCTCTCTTTTATCTGCCACAAATTTTTCTGCAAAAATTTCAGCTAGAAGGAAAAGTAATAACGTGCCGAATACACATACCCAGATCATCATTAACTGCTCATTTAAATGCTTAATCGGGTTCTGAAAAACATTCAAAAATAATAACGCAGGTAAGGTAATTTTGAACACGATTCCCGTAGCCTGCTGACTAAACCTATCATCAATAACGTTACGTTTTCGCAAAAATATTCCAAGAATTAACAAAAATAAAGTGGGTAACGTTACACTAATGGAAAATAATATTGATCCCCAGAAATCATTCTGCATTTTGCACTCCTAAAAAGTGCGGTGAAAAATAACTATATTTTTCACCGCACTTCACTTTTTCTATATCATTGCTTTTCTCTATAGCGTAAATAACGCTCCACCGTATCGACAATAGCCTGTGTTTGTGGGTCGATTTCAATATTGACGAAATCCCCCACTTCACGCTTACCAATTAATGTACGATGAAGTGTTTCAGGAATAAGGTTCACACAAAATGCATTGCCTTTCACTTCCCCTATGGTCAGGCTGATCCCATCAATGGCAATAAACCCTTTGGTGAGAATGTATTTCATCAAGCTAGGCTCAGGCAACTCGAACCAAATTTGCAGGTTATTCTCTGAAACAATACGCTGAAAAACCTTAGCTGTGGTGTAAACGTGGCCAGATAAAATATGCCCCCCAATTTCATCCCCCATCTTCATAGCACGTTCAATATTCACAAAATCACCTGCTTGTAACTGCCCCAAATTGGTGATACGGAGCGTTTCCGTCATTAAGTCAAAACTCACTAACGAGCCTTCAATTTTCGTTACGGTTAAACATACACCGTTATTTGCCACTGAAGCACCGATTTCTAGATTTTCCATCAATTCCTGTGGCATTTTTACGGTCTGTGTTCTAAAATGCGATTTTTCGTCAATAGAATGAATTTGGGCAATGCCCTGCACAATTCCTGTAAACATAATTAACTCTCTTATTCTTAAATAATCATCGCCGATCATTCGGTTAAAACTTGCAATAGTATATAACAAATTCGGATATTTTATGTTATTTCGTTTTATTCAACGCCATCAATTAGAAATACAAAAATTATTAGCTATCGCCTTTCCTATTTTACTTGCTCAATTTGCCCAAAATTCAATGGGCATTGTTGATACCATTATGGCAGGGCGTGTCAGTGCGGCGGATATGGCTGCCGTTTCTGTGGCTGGATCAATTTGGTTTCCGTTAGTTTTAATGGGGCACGGCTTACTGCTTGCATTACCGCCCATTATTTCTTATCTCAACGGCTCAGGACAACGTCATCGTATCGCTCATTATGTACACCAAGGCTTGTGGGTGGTGGTATTAAGCTGTCTTCCTATTGGCTTAATTATTTATTTTAGCGATTATGTCATTAGCCATATGGGAATGGATCCGAAATTAGCACAGATTACCATTGATTATTTGCATATTATGCTTTGGGGCTTACCCGGTTACTTATTAATGATTAATTTTCGTTGCCTCAATGATGGCATTGCCAAAACCAAACCCGCGATGGTGATTACCTTTGCAGGATTACTCCTCAATATTCCGCTCAATTATATTTTCATTTATGGCAAATTCGGTATCCCTGCTTTTGGAGCGGTGGGCTGCGGGATCGCAAGTGCAATCGTCAATTGGGCGATGTGTTTGATGATGATCACCTATTCTCATCAAGCAAGAAATCAACGAGATCTAAAAGTTTTTCAAGGGCTTATTGAGAAACCGAATATCACCACATTAAAAAAAGTGCTAGGTTTAGGCTTTCCTATCGGCATTGCATTATTTTGTGAAGTGGCATTATTTGCCCTTTCCTCGCTTTTGCTCTCCCCTCTGGGTACGGAAGTGGTGGCAAGTCATCAAATTGCTTTAACCACAAGTTCCTTTATTTTTATGCTACCGATGTCTTTGGGAATGGCAACCACAATTTTGGTCGGGCAACGTTTAGGCGAGGGGTTGTTAAAACAAGCCAAAGCCATTTTTTATTCAGCCCTAATCGTTGGGTTAAGTTTGGCTTGTATCACAGCATTAATTATTGTGCTATTTAATCAACAGATCCCTAGAATTTATGTTTCCGATCAGCACGTTATTTTAATTGCGAGCCATTTGCTCTTAATCTCCGCCCTTTATCAATTTTCTGATACCATTCAGGTCATCACCGCAGGTGCATTGCGTGGCTATAAAGACACGAAATCTATTTTATACATCACGATGTTTTGTTATTGGGGGATTGGTATGCCACTAGGTTACCTTTTATCTCGTACGAATTGGCTAATTCCAAGCATAGGTGCGGCGGGATTTTGGGTTGGATTTGTGGTTAGCTTAACCGTTGCTGCGGCATTGCTTATACAGCGTATAAGAAAAATCCAGTCATTACCCGAACAACGTATTTTGGAAAAATTAACAGAAATACAATAGGAAATTAAAATGCAAAAAATTCATATCGCTATTGCTGGCTTTGGAATGTCTGCCAAAACGTTCCATATGCCATTTTTAGATCTCAATCCTCGTTTTCAGGTTTGTAAAGTGTTTGAGCGTCAAACGGAAAATGCCAAAAAAGCCTACCCTTATCTTGAGGTGGTACATCACTTTGACCAATTACTCACTCCAGACATTGATTTAGTGATTATTACAACGCCGAATCTTACTCATTACGAAATGGCAAAAAAAGCCATTCTCGCGGGAAAACACGTGATTGTAGAAAAACCCCTTGCTATTTATGCCAAGCAAGCAGAGGAACTTGATTTACTCGCCAAACAACATAATGTAATGCTTTCGGTTTATCAAAACCGCCGTTGGGATAACGGTGCATTAACAGTGAAAAAATTACTGAAGCATAAGATGCTTGGCGACATTGTTCGTTATGAAATGCGTTATGAACGTTTTAGTCAAAAACCTAACAGCAAAGCGTGGAAAGAAACGGGCGAATTTGGTACGGGATTAGTTTACGATCTGGGCGTGCATTTAATCGATCATTGTGTGGATTTATTCGGAATTCCTACCGCACTTTATGCGGATATGACCGCTCAACGTCCCGATGCCAAGTCAGAAGATAATTTTGACATTACCTTTTATTATCCCGATAAAAAAGTTGTGCTTTCCGCCACAAAATGTGCAAGAGAACCCGCCCCCTATATTATTCTACAAGGCACGCAAGGTAGCTATATCAAACCAACAATCGACAATCAAGAAGCCTTATTATTAAAAGGCATTAAGCCTCAAGGTCATTGGAATGCTGAACCAGAAAAAGATTGGGGGTTATTGCATACCGAAATAAATGGAATAGTTATTCGTAGCCCAATAGAGAGCGAACGCGGTAACTACCAAGCCTATTATGACAATATTTATACGGTACTCACTGAAAAAGCCCCATTGCAAGTTACCGCTCAACAAGCAATTCAAGTCTTAAAACTGATTGAGCTTATTTATCAAAGTGCAGAAGAGAAAACAAGAATAAATATCACCAAATAAATAATAACAATTCTCATTGATTGAAAGATAGAGTTTCTCTATAATTTTCCTCACCTCTCACTGAATAGAGGGGTGAGGAACGACCGCCTTTGAGCAATCAACTTAACAATGAATGAGAAAACTATGCAACCGACTATTCCTGTAAAATATAGCGTAATTTACACCGCACTTTTTCTAAGCCTTTCTTTTACAGCAAAAGCTGAAACGAATAAGCCTGAAAATAGCTTAGAACAAATCAATGTCATCACTGAACTTGAATCTTTTAAAGCCACAAACAAATTAAAATCAAATGTAAACTTAAGCCTATTAGGTGAACAACTCGCCTTCACTTCTCCCATCACCGTGATTAATTACGATGAACAAGCCCTTGCCGATACGCAACCTCGCAACATTGTTGATGCCCTTGCGAAAACAGATGCGTCAATAATGAATTTTGGTGGTGAAACCAATACCTTACAAGGGGTCTATGTGCGAGGTTTACAACTCGATGCCCGTCAATTTAGCTTAAATGGACTAGCTGGTCTTTATTCAACCTATAATTCCCCAACAGCCGCGGTGAGTTCAGCTCAATTAATTAAAGGGGCTTCTACCGCAACGGTGGGTATGGATCCAGAAGGCTCATCAGGTGCTTCTATCAATATTGAAACAAAACGTGCCACTGATAAAGCCATTAATCGTCTGGGTTTCGCTTGGTTTAGCCGTTCCCGTTTGTAAGAATCTATCGACATTGGACGACGTTTTGGCAGCAATAATGAATGGGGCATCCGAATCAATGGGCTTTTTCGTGATGGAAATACCCCGAGAGATCATTATGATGAACGCAACAAGGAGCTTGCCATTTCCGCCGATTATCGAGGCGATCAACTACGTGCCGCCATTGATTACCTTTATGCCAAACGCACCACTCATGGTGGACGAGCCAGAGTACAAGATATTCAAAATTTAACTTATGCCCTACCTACAGCACCAGAGGGAAGCATTAATTTAATACCCGCTTGGTCAGGTCAAACAACGCGAGATCAAACCTTAATGCTCACCGCTTCTTATGATTTTCCTTATGAGATCACTTTATCCGGTGGAATTGGACATATGCTATCCAGATATTATGGAAACTTCGGGCAAATACTCGCAACAGATATAACTCCCAATGGCGATTATAAAATCAGTCAAATGCGAGCAATAGATTATATTACACGCACTACCAGTGGAAATTTAAAATTACAAGGTAATCATTTTATCGGTAATGTAAGTCATAACTGGAATCTGGCATTAGATGCCGTAGTGCGAGAAAGAGATTTTGACCAAAGCCCAATTATTAAAAAATTTTCTGGTGGAAATATCTATCACCCGAATTTTGCTCCTGCCGAAGATTTTAAACCGTTAGCACAAGGCTCAACCGATCAAAAAATAAGGGGCTGTCCTAGATAACTAGACTAAACTCCCTTTAACCAATTGTTTTAAAATAGAAATTTGACTTTTTATGTTGCTGTAATTAAAACGCCATTCACATTCCTTTAAATAAAGCTCAAAATGCGCTTTTGGGATACCATTAAATTTTCGTAAATGGCGTTTTGCTTGGCTCCAAAAATTCTCAATTCCGTTAATGTGGTTATGATTTTCAGCAAAATGTGTGCTGTGATTGATACGAAAATGACTAAATTCACTCACATCAAGCACGTCATAACTACGATAATTATCGGTGTAAACAATACTATCAGGCTTTACCTGCTCCCGAATAATGGGTAACAAGGTGGCAGATTGCGTATTTGGAACCGCAACGGTATAAACCTTGCCATTGTGCTTGAGAAGCCCGAATACCGCAATTTTCCCTGCCGCACCACGACCACGTTTGCCTTTGCGAGCACCGCCAAAATAACTTTCATCGGCTTCAATTTCACCTTCAAACATCTCTAAGTGAAGGCTGTTTTGATAGATGAGTTAGCGTAAACGATGAAAGTAATATGCGGCAGTCGTTTTGTTTACATTGACTAACTCTGCTGCTGTCCTTGCAGTAACACCTGCAACAAATAGCTCAATGAGTTTATTTTGTTTGTGCTGACTTAGACGACTTTTTCTCATTGGTTCATTCTAACCTAAATAGATTTTTTAGTTGTTATCTAGGACAGCCCCTTAATTTTTTAAATATCGGCAAAAGGGGCAAACTTTCCCCTATATTATCCTCCTCTATCCCCCAAATAACACTGCACCACCTTGTACAGGCAAGGTGGTGCCATAAAACAGAGTCACGGCGAAAAAGATCACCACAAAACCCGCAATAAATTTTACGATAATGTCAGCATAGGGCATTTTCCCCATCGAAAAATACCAACGCCCTAATTTTACTGCACTTTGGCGGGCGTATTGCACGATCAAAGCAAACAAAGAAAGAGTGATTCCCGTTCCCAATGCCATTGCCATTGTTGCAGCCACGCCCCATTCATACAGATTGAGCATATAAGAAAGAAAGAGAATAAAAATTGCCCCTGAGCAAGGCCGCACGCCAATCGCCAATACCACTAATAAACGAGATTTAAAGGTAGTAGCGTAATTGAGTTGCTGTGAATTGGGCAGATGTTGGTGTCCACAGCGACAAGATGAATGATGCTGGCAAGAAGATTGAGAGGGGGAAAGATCCTCCCTTTTGAGGGGGTATTTTGCCATTGGTTTGATTGCGTGAATTTTTACCTCAGAAATCGTTTTTTTATTTTGTCGAAATTCGCGATAAAATCTGACCGCACTTTGATAAATCCAGTAACTCCCGAGCAAAAACATTAATAGAAATGCCGAGCGTTCAAGCCAGATCTGGCTCAATTTGAAGTAATTGGAGGAAAGGCGTAGCCCAACCACAATAATTGAGGTGGCTAACACTGCAACAATACCTTGCATTAGCGAGGCAGATAAGGTGAGTTTAACGCTGGTTTTCAATTTGGATTGATGTGTAGATAAATAACTGGCAATCACAAATTTGCCGTGTCCGGGGCCCAACGCGTGTAAAACGCCGTAAAGAAAACTCATCGCAATCAGCCCAATCCCTGCTTGTACGGGGCGTTGTGCAATTTGGCGAAGAGAGCTAGAAATGCTCTGATTAAACAGCTTTTGCCATTCGATAGTTTGTGCGAATAGGTATGGAAACAGAAAATAGCTGGCAGCAATCAGTATCGCTAAAAGCAATATGAGTTTATAAGATCGAGTTAATTGCATAGAATTTCGACTTTTTGGCTGAAAATTTGTCCTAAAGAGCGGTCTTCATCACGCTGATTGCGATCTAAAGCGGCGGCATATTGACGTATTTTTTCATCAACATTAGGTTCTATCACTTTGCCTTGACATTGGGGCGGAAGAGCTGAAAAATCCACCGTATTTTGTTTTTTATTGAGGTGTTTATGAGCTTCAGGGTAACTCATCGCGACAAAATAAGTGGGATCATAAGTGCTTAATTCAAAACGATTATTTTTTAATAGCTGCGGTTTGGAAAGTAAAAAATCAAAATAATATATCACTTGCGAACCGTTTGATTTCATTCCATAGTTTTGTGGTTGTGCTTGATATTTAATTTTTTTCTTATCTTTATCAAAGAGATAACTAAAATAATGCTCGTTCACAATATTTTTCATCGCTTCATCAACGAGCTTTTGCTTCTGTGCTGGCTCGCGTGATTG
This sequence comes from Avibacterium paragallinarum, assembly GCF_900450705.1. GTDB lineage: Bacteria > Pseudomonadota > Gammaproteobacteria > Enterobacterales > Pasteurellaceae > Avibacterium > Avibacterium paragallinarum. Next base: position 990,670 of record NZ_UGHK01000002.1, on the reverse strand, counting down.
ATTGAGATCGTAAATAATGCTGGCAGAGCTGGGTTCATCAAGTGTCCATTGCATTGAAAATCCAATAAGTTGCTCCTCTTGCACTAACACTTTGTTTTGCATATCAATAAAGGCGTGCGGGTGGGCAACGCTCAGCAGCGGGATAAACCACAGCAAGCCTAAGCTTTTCTTTAACATAGCTTTCAAAATCTAGTTCTTAAAATATATTGGATATAAAATATGAAAAATAGTTCACTTTTAAACCTGATGTTTCATCAAAACATAAGTATTTTTTATGATATACATCAAAAAAATGTAAAGTCATTATTTATTTGTCTATGTATTATGAGTAGTATACATTGCATCAAGTAATGTGATAACTTGATATTCATAAAGTTCCTAAATAAAATAATCAAAATAAATAGCTAAACTACTTTCCTACCTCCCTTTTGGGAGGTTTTTTTTCGCTTTCAATTCGCCAAAAGGCAAAATCTCAAGTAAAATAGACCGCACTTTTTATAGCTAAGAGAAGAATTTATGTCATCACAATTTGTTTATACGATGCACCGTGTCGGTAAGGTTGTGCCGCCGAAACGTCATATTTTAAAAGATATTTCCCTAAGCTTTTTCCCTGGTGCCAAAATTGGTGTGCTGGGGTTAAATGGTGCAGGAAAATCCACCCTACTCCGCATTATGGCTGGCGTGGATAAAGAATTTGAAGGGGAAGCACGTCCACAGCCAGGCATTAAAATCGGTTATCTTCCGCAAGAGCCGAAACTTGATCCTCAACAAACTGTGCGTGAAGCGGTAGAAGAAGCTGTTGCGGAAGTGAAAAATGCCTTAACCCGATTAGATGAAGTGTATGCACTTTATGCTGATCCTGATGCGGATTTTGATAAACTTGCCGCAGAACAAGCAAAACTAGAAGCCATTATTCAAGCACACGACGGGCATAATTTGGATAACCAACTGGAGCGTGCCGCTGATGCCTTGCGTTTACCAGATTGGGACGCAAAAATCGAGCATCTTTCAGGGGGCGAACGCCGCCGTGTGGCACTGTGCCGTTTGTTGCTTGAAAAACCCGATATGCTGTTACTCGATGAACCAACCAACCACTTAGATGCCGAATCTGTAGCTTGGTTAGAGCGTTTCTTACATGATTATGAAGGCACGGTGGTGGCAATCACTCACGATCGCTACTTCCTTGATAACGTGGCAGGCTGGATCTTAGAACTCGACCGTGGCGAAGGTATTCCTTGGGAAGGCAACTATTCTTCTTGGTTAGAGCAAAAAGAAAAACGTCTAGCCCAAGAAGCAGCGGCGGAATCGGCTCGCCAAAAATCCATTGAAAAAGAATTAGAATGGGTACGCCAAAATCCAAAAGGTCGCCAAGCGAAAAGCAAAGCGCGTATGGCTCGCTTTGAAGAATTAAACAGTGGCGAATACCAAAAACGTAATGAAACCAATGAGTTATTTATCCCACCAGGCCCACACTTAGGGGATAAAGTGATCGAAGTGAGCAATTTGAGTAAATCCTATGGCGATCGCACTTTGATTGATGACTTATCTTTCAGCATTCCAAAAGGTGCGATTGTTGGTATTATCGGGGCGAACGGCGCAGGGAAATCCACCCTTTTCCGTATGCTTTCTGGGCAAGAACAGCCAGATCAGGGTAGCATCACCCTTGGTGATACTGTGGTGCTTTCTTCTGTGGATCAGTTCCGTGATGAAATGGACGACAACAAAACCGTATGGGAAGAAGTTTCACACGGACAAGATATTTTGCGTATTGGCAACTTTGAAATCCCAAGCCGTGCCTATGTTGGGCGTTTCAATTTCAAAGGTGTCGATCAACAAAAACGCGTTGGCGAGCTTTCAGGTGGGGAACGTGGACGCTTACATTTAGCTAAGCTATTGCAAGCGGGCGGTAACGTTTTACTACTGGACGAACCAACCAACGACCTTGATGTGGAAACCTTGCGTGCCTTAGAAAATGCGATCTTAGAATTCCCCGGTTGTGCGATGGTGGTTTCCCACGACCGCTGGTTCTTAGACCGTATCGCCACCCATATTTTGGACTACGGCGATGAAGGCAAAGTCACTTTCTACGAGGGCAACTTCTCAGACTATGAAGAATGGAAAAAGAAAACCTTCGGTGCAGAAGCTACTCAGCCACATCGTATTAAATATAAACGTATTGCGAAGTAACCAATCAAAAAAACTGAACACTTCGTTACTTTTTAGATAGTAAACCAAAAGAGCGGTAATTTTTCACCGCTCTTTCAATTTCATAAAATTTCACTCACTCTTTCAAAGGTTGAAGCCCCTTAATCCTATTGCCAGCGATAAAACCACTTTAAATGTTTTATTCAATTTTATTAAGACAACTTCATATTGCAAAAGCGATGATGATTTCAGCATTTATGTCTTTATATTGCTCTTTTTCTTAAATTAAGAGAAAGATATTTACTAGACCATTCATTATCACCAAGCTAAGAAATCCCTCTACTCTTTCATTTTATTTTGCAGCCAATTCAATCAACTTCAATGTTAATTCACAAGACTTTACAAAAGCTGGAATAGGCAGAAACTCAAAACGGGAATGAAAGTTATGTGCGCCAGTGAAATAATTAGGGGTGGTGATACCTCTCACAGATAGAGCAGCACCATCTGTACCGCCACGCATAGGGATCACTTTGGGCTCTACATTGATCTGTTCCATTGCATTAAATAGTAAATCAATGGATCGGCGATCTTCACCTAAACTATTGGCGATATTGCCATAAATATCAGAAATTGTGCAATTGATTACCGCTCTTGGATAACGCTGTTGAATTTGTTGTACTGCTTGTTCGATGAAAGCTTTGCGTTGCTCAAATTGGGCTTTATCAAAATCTCGAATCGCAATGCTAAGCTAAGCTCAGCTTGGCTTTGGTTTGCTTCAAAATAATTAAACCACCAGTAGCCTTCTTTGTTTTCTGTACATTCTGGGGTTTGGCTGCGATCAAACAAGGCGATGAAATCTTGTGCGACTAAAATAGGATTAATCAGCACATTTTTTGCCGACATTGGGTGTGCACTGACGCCTTGAATAGTTATGCTGGCAGAAGCGGCGTTAAAGTTTTCATACACCACTTCGCCTAGCTCGCAACAATCAATGGTGTAGGCGAACTGTGGCTTAAATTTGTTAAGATCCAATAACTTCGCACCACGTAATCCAATTTCTTCATCAGGCACAAAAGCGATATAAATATCCCCTGTGGCAATATTATTCTGCTTAATCATTGAAAGTGCGGTCATAATATTGGCAATTGCCGCTTTGTTATCTGCACCTAACACACTCGTGCCATCACTAAAAATGATCTCTTGCCCTTGGTAAGGCAAAATTTCAGGGTGTTCAGCAACTTTCAGCCAAATATTTTTCTCCGCATTAAGTTGTAAATCCTGTCCGTTAAAGGTTTGAATTTGCGGTGTGATATGAGGAGATAACGCAACATCTACGGTATCCATATGAGCACAAAAACCGATGGCAGTGGCATTCGTTTTAGTGCCTTTCAAAACGCCTGTTACATTGGCGTGTTGGTCAATTTCAACCTCTTGCACGCCTAATTCTTGCAATTCTTTCGCCAATAGCTTTGCCATTTCCCATTGTCCTTGGCTACTCGGCACAGAAGGATTACTTGCATCACTTTGACTGCTAATCGCAAGATAACGAAAAAAACGATCAATTAATTGTTGTTGCATAATGCCTCCCTCTTTTCACTATGCTTTAGGATATGTGTAGCCGCTATCAAAACCAAGCGGAATGCCTAAGCCCCAGAATACATATAACACAAGGGTTAGCACAATAAATAAGCCGATAGTATATGGAATCATCATCGAACAAAGCGTTCCCACGCCAGTATTTTTACAATAACGCTGACAATAAGAAATAAGCAATGGATAAAACGCAAACATTGGCGTTGAAACATTCATTACTGAATCACTAATTCTAAATGCCGCTTGGGTTAATTCGGGTGAAATATTCACTGACATTAGCATTGGTACAAGAATTGGCGACAAAATAGCCCATTTTGATGTGGCGGACGTGATAATAATATTTAGCAATGAAGCCGTCCGCGAAAAATGAGAAAAGCATCCACATAACTTGAGAAAAAAATTTCCCACGTTATGTGGATTTTTTATGATATTTAAACACTATTTAAACTGCTTTTAAACGATGCTGAAATAGACCTCCATACCTCCCCAGCTACATTGTTAGTCAGTCGGCTTAACTACTGCTTATTTCCCCTTTACTCCTCGTCCCCAACGAGCAATGATGCCCCCAACACAAAACAACAGGGACATAAAAATGAAATTTAATACACGAGAATTTATTCAACACTTAACCACCAGACTTGAAAACCATCACGGCTTTAAAAATGGGGAATTTGTGCAAGGGAAACGTCGCTTTCAAGTCCGTCAAGATAGTTATCAAAATGAGCCAACAATTTATTTACTTTATATGCCACAAGGCACGCTGGTTGAACACTCTGAACATTGTCGCCAACGCGTTTCAATCGAGACTAACTTTGACATTGTCGCCCAGCAAATCGCTGACAAAATCGCAAACATTTTAAGAGGGAAATAAACAATGAAAAAACCAACTGAAAAAACCATCGCAAAAATATTAGAAACCATTGCAAAAGAGGTGGGGGATATTGAAACATTAGAAACCCGAATGAGCGACCATTTAGATTTTTATGATATGGGCGTGTGGAATATCAAACGCCTTATGCGTGCGGCTTATGAGGCAGGCTATAAGGCGGGCATTGAAAAATAGGGGCGTTAGCCCCTTAATTTTTAGAATTTAAGCACCAAATTATCCTCATAGCTAACCTGATAGTTTAACGATGTTTGAAGGACTATCCGCTCAGCTCCATCAAAGGCTTGCCAGTTATCCTTTTTCGCCTGCACCATATACGCAATAAACCGCACAAACTCTGACTTAGTGGAGCTAAAAAACACATAAGGCGGTCGTGTTCGGTCAATAAGCTGCAAGAAATCAATCAAATCAAAATAATTTGCCATTTTATAGCTGTTTTGCTTGGTGCAAAGATAAGGCGAGTCTAACACAAACAGGGCTTTAGGGTTGTCGGCAAACTTAGGCAGAAGCTGTTGAAATGGCTCGCTGACTATCTCAAGCCCATCAAGGTAATCCTCTGCACTAGGATAATCAGCCAGCTTTATTCCATTCCAAAATGTCTTGCTAAATAGCTCCTCAAATGAGCTGACTTGTTGCCCACTGAAAAGCAACCAACTTGCAATGGTGTTGAGGTCTTTAAATCCCTTAAAATCATTGATTTTATTGATGATTTCTTGCTTTTTATTGTTATCTAATCGCTTGTTTTTGGGTACAATATCGCCAACAATTTGAAGCAGTTCAGCTCGTAAACGATTTGTATCGCTTATGTGTTTTAACCTGTCGGCATAGCCATCAAAATCATTATAAATCACCCGTGCTTTGGACTTGATACGCTTTGCCACATGGCTTAATAAACCACTTCCTCCAAAAGCATCGACAATCGTCCACCCCTCCCCATCATCAGAAATATGCTCATTTAAAACCTGTTTAAAGGCATTTAAAAACAGCCGTTTTTGCCCGACAAACGGCAACGGTGCTTGATTAAAATGACGCATCGTTACCCCCTAATACCTCAATAATACGACGATAAATATCGTGGATAAGCGGCAACGGAATGGCTGAACGGGCGTTATAACTGTGTAAACAGTCAAACATCGTTTTGCCCGAAATATAATGCTGATAACGCAAATTTAGCGGAATATTGCTTTTAAACTTAGTCGCCTTTTTGCAGGGCCAGCCATAATTCCCATAATAGGTAGGGTTCGCATAAGGAAGAGGAAAGGCTAAAATCTCATCAAGATAGTGCCAAAGGCGGCTCGCATAAGGGTTTTCAATCACATAAATTTTCGGCTGATACCGTTTAATAATCTCAATGGTGTTATAAATGCAAAGCTCACCATTAATTCGATTTAAAAAAGAGGTCTCATAACGATAACGTCGCTTTTTAACCGCTGCCGCGTCAAAATCTTTGCGACGACGAATAGCAAAGCGTGTATTTCCCTGCCATTGCCAACAGACATTCCCGCCCTTAATAGAGTTGGCAACGGAAAAACTCTCACAAGGCGGACTGGCTAAAATGACATCGGGTTTAGGGAGGCTATCTAGCTTATTAAACAGGGTTTTATCACCAAACAACCGCCCAAAATCCGCTAAATTCAGCGGTAGAAAATGCCGATTTTTACGCTCAATATCAATGCCGATAGGATAGATTTTAATATTGCGAAATGCTTTTGCTGCTTGGGTATAGCAGCCGTTGCCGCTATCAAATAACGCCCAAACAATGATTTTCTTGTTTGCCATAATTTATCCTTAAATTATGGCGTTCTGACGCTCAAGGCATTCGGACACTCTGAGTTGTTTAACGAGTAGGTTTAAATGTGTTTAAGGTTTTACACCGCACACATTTAATTTCTAAATATTGATTATCTTTTGTGCGTGCAAGGAGCTTTTTACAGCACTTGCACCGCATTTCTTGCAAATCTTTTTGCATAGACTTTCTCACTTTACGCGGTTTTGTTACAATCCGTCCGTCTGGTCAGACAAAGCGGTCTCGGGTCTATGCAGGTGCTATCTGCTTAGGCTGATGTGGTAGAGGTCAGAGCCTACCACATCGCCGCTTCTTTATGTTTACTTGTTACATTCTCAATCTTTGTAAGTAATCGCTTTTACACTCCACATTTGAGCGGTTTGTGCTTCAGTGATTGCCACGCTGGCTAAACGCTTAACCTCTAGTATATTTGTTGAGTTACGTAACTCATTAAGTTGATCAATGATATCCGCATAAAGCCGTTTGCACTTTGTCACTTCATCGTTATTATCAGGATTAAAAGTTAATCCTACTGCTTTTTGTCCAAATGTTAGATTTCCTTTCATCTACAATTTACTCCTTATGTTTTAATTTAAAAATTGCCGCTAAATGATTTGGACTAAACCGCCAGCCCTCATCACCGCCATTAATCGCATTTGCACACCACTCACTGCAAAAAAAATTTGGGGCTGTCCTAGATAACAACTAAAAAATCTATTTAGGTTAGAATGAACCAATGAGAAAAAGTCGTCTAAGTCAGCACAAACAAAATAAACTCATTGAGCTATTTGTTGCAGGTGTTACTGCAAGGACAGCAGCAGAGTTAGTCAATGTAAACAAAACGACTGCCGCATATTACTTTCATCGTTTACGCCAACTCATCTATCAAAACAGCCTTCACTTAGAGATGTTTGAAGGTGAAATTGAAGCCGATGAAAGTTATTTTGGCGGTGCTCGCAAAGGCAAACGTGGTCGTGGTGCGGCAGGGAAAATTGCGGTATTCGGGCTTCTCAAGCGCAATGGCAAGGTTTATACCGTTGCGGTTCCAAATACGCAATCTGCCACCTTGTTACCCATTATTCGGGAGCAGGTAAAGCCTGATAGTATTGTTTACACCGATAATTATCGTAGTTATGACGTGCTTGATGTGAGTGAATTTAGTCATTTTCGTATCAATCACAGCACACATTTTGCTGAAAATCATAACCACATTAACGGAATTGAGAATTTTTGAAGCCAAGCAAAACGCCATTTACGCAAATTTAATGGTATCCCAAAAGCGCATTTTGAGCTTTATTTAAAGGAATGTGAATGGCGTTTTAATTACAGCAACATAAAAAGTCAAATTTCTATTTTAAAACAATTGGTTAAAGGGAGTTTAGTCTAGTTATCTAGGACAGCCCCAAATTAATATGTTCCAATGTCGGTGCAGGATCGGATTGCTCCCCCTGATAAACGCTAAACACATAATCAGGGCTGGTTTCATCGGTGGTGGGTTCGGGATATAACCCATCTTCTAACGGGCTAACATCGTCATACACCACTTCATATTCCAACGCATAAGCAGTAATTGAACTCGCGTTAAACTTAGCATTGTTAAAAATGGTACGCACTGCCGTAGGCTTAAGCGGTTTGACCAATCCCCCTAAGGTTTGGCTATCTAACAAACGGCGAACCGCACTAATGAGCTGATTAACCCCCACCTCGCGTTTATCCACGCCACCTTGACGGGCGGCTTGATTGCTCCGCAAAGAACGCACGGCAAGCATAATCACAAAGGTATCGGTGGATTGATAACGCTTTGCATTCGTGGCTTTTCGTTCAATGCGAGAGCCACCATAAGTGATTAAACACATAGGTAGCCGAGCTGTGCCAAAGCTCTCATCATCAAATTCACCGCCATAACTTTTCACCGTATTAACCAGTTTGCCTAATCCTCGTTGCAAGCGGTCAGTTAAGGCTTGTTCAATCTTTGTTATCACGGCTAAATACCCTGTTTTTATTGTTGCTAAAAAATATTGCCCCTGAAAACTCGCTGTCCTCACTGTCTGCATTAAGCTCTGGCAACCCTAATGAGATAGCCCCTTTAGCTAGCTGTTCCAGCTCTTTGAGGCTGAGCTTGTAACGCTCAATAATCTCATCAGTAATATCCACTCCCGACATACTGGCAAGGCGGTAGCGGGTTAAATCACAACACAACCGCACTAAGTTTTGTGGGACGGAGGGCAAGGGCAGGGCATAACGAGCTGACAAATAACCGTCCATCTGGCTTGAGCTATCCGCTAGTCCAAGTTCTAACACCTGCTCATTAATTTCCCCCACGCCATCACGGTCAGTCAGCTCAATAGCTTGTAACTCACCCACACGCAAGACAAAATCGGCAACGGTTGCATAAGCCATCGCTATTCCTCACACACTGGCACAAGTTCTAACCACGGATCTTCCGCAAGGGTTAAAACCTGCTCGCCCGTTAAGTCGTTCGCTGGGATTTCCGTTTCTTTTTCTTTGTAAAAACGGTAACCGCAACGCCCATAGCTGTCGTGCGGGTGGAAAGCACGTAACTTAATGGCATAAGCAATCGGATTAATCACTTGCCCACCTTCAACCACCTTGTCATCTTCTAAAGTGCAGTTAGTTTCAGCGGTGTTTTTCAATGTTTCATCGCCCGCCTCGGCTGTTGTACCCTCTTCTAAAGTGCGGTCAGTTTCGTCAGCGTTTTTTAATGCCTCGTCTTTTACCTCGGCAGAATGGTCAGCACTCAAGTTAGCTTCTGAGCTAGCGTTTTGAGCGTCTTTTTTTTCTTTCGCCGTGTTTGATTTTCTTGCCATAATCCTTCTCCTTAACGCCCCGCCCGCAGGCGGGGAAAAATGATTATTCGATAATGTAAGGGGATACCATTACCTGTAAGCGACCTTTTAAGGTGTTGGTGGTGCCGTTAATGACATCCGCATTACAAATATCTAACGCCGCTTTTTCTAAACTTGGTGGCACTAAAAGCGTGGTTGGACGCACATTGATAAAGGCACCGCCATCGGCTTTTAAGGTGGTCATTTTGGTAATAACCGCCATCACATTATCCGCAGTTAAGTTAAGCTGTTTTGCTTTGTGGGCAAGCTGCCAGAAACCAAAACCTGCATTGCAACGATAACGCACACCCCACAAATACACATCTTCCATAAACACCGTATCGGACTTGGACGGGTCAAATTTGCCCTCAAATTCAGGCTTGGTGCGTTCTTGGAAAATAAACGGTTTGATCACGTTGTTGGTATCTAGCACATACCAAGATTTCGCACCGCTATCAGAACCTGTGGTAATGTTACTTTGTGCCGCTCCCGCATTGGTGCCGTCCACGTCTTGATAAAACGGGTGATCGGTGTCGAAGAAGTTTTGCCCGTCATAACAGAGCGTACTTTCACCCGCAAGCAACAATTTAAAGATCAACTCATCAGGCAATTCCGCTGCCGATTGCCCTGCTTGAGCCATCATATTGCGGAATAAGCCCACTTGGTCATCTTCAATGGCTTCACGTGGTACGCCAACCGTGCTTTCGTATTTTTTGTTATCAAGGGTCATTCCCACCGCTGACATATTTTTAATCGTACGCTTGCCTGCCCATTCCGTCATTTTCGGGAACGCACGCATAAAGCCGTAGGTATTGGTTGCGGTGTTAGACGGCACGGTCATCGCAATTTTGGGGTATTGCGGCTCAATATGAGCAATCCCTTTGCTAAATTCCGCACGGAATTGGGTATCCAATTTTTTTAGCACTTCGGATTTTTTAAATTCTACGGTCATTGTCTTAGGCTCCTGTTTCTAAATTTTTACGGTATTCGGCTTCGGTTAAGCCCAGCATTTTCGCCACAGCTTTATCTTCTGCACTTAACGCTGCCACTTTATTTTCATTCGGATCAGCCTTAGCTTGTTTTTCGCCACTTAATGCGGCAATGGCTGGGGCTTTGGCTAAATAGTTTGTTAAATCGGCAAGGCTTAAACTTTCCGCCCATTCTTTTAATGCTGGTGGGAGCTTGCCTTGTGAGAGTGCTACCGTGATAAGCTCGGCTTTTTTGTCCTGCTCAATCCCTTGCTTAAATTGGTTAAATTCCGCCGTTAATGCAGCAACTTGCTCCACTGGCACAAATTTAGCAGGGTCAGGATTTGCTACCTGTGCCGTTAAAGCAGCAACAGATTGCTCTTTTTCGGCAAGCTTAATGTAAACCTCTGATAACGCCACTTGGCTCTCTCCTTTGGATTGTGCAAGTGCGGTGATTTTTTGGCTGATTTCAGCTTCGGTGGCATTAGGTGTGTTAAATAACGCACATAATACCGCTAATAAGGCTTTATCCATGGTTGGTGTATCCTCTTGGTTGATTAAAAATTGTTGGCTGGCTGCCACCATAGCTTCCTCCATGCCATCTAAAGCGGGCGTGTTGGTTAAGGCGGCGTGAAAGATTTTGCGCACATAGCCTTGCGTGTCATAGCTAAACACCGCAGAGATATAGCGATATTCCCCGTTTTTGATATAGTCGGCGGCTTTGTCCGTCCAACGCACATCGGCAAAAATACCTTGCGGGGTAAAATAGAGGTAATCCATCCACCCCGCACTTGGTGCTTCTTTGCCATTTTGTTGTGAGTGCAAAATCTGATGTTCGTAATCAATTGGGAGTGGGTTGCGTTGGCTATTTGCCAATGCCACCACATCGTTACCATTTGTGTCTGTTACATACCAAGCCTCCACGTCAAAAGGTCGTCCGTCTGTGGCTCGAAATGCACCGTAAGGCAACAACTGGATACGCCCATTTTTGGCTTGGCTCAACTCAAAACTACAGGCGGCAAGTTTCATCAAAAAAATCCTTTATTGCTTAATCTTGACATAGCATAGCGATTTGCGATGTGCTAAAACTGTGAATAGGCTTCCACACAACAGAAAGGAGAGGGAAAAGAGAGATATCTGAAAAATAGAAAGAAGCTGACTGATTTAAAACACAACCCATTTTAAAACCGTTTTAAATCGTTTTAATTTATTTTAAAAATTTTTGAATGATTAAATCGTACCCCTAAAAGAAAAAATCGCACAGCGTGCGATTTAGGGGCTAAATAGCATTATTTAATTATCTGTTTAAAATAGTCTTGCACGTCCTCTAAAATATCTGCCTCATCTTGTGGGGTTAGGGTTAAAAATGGACGGGCGGGAATATTGCTCCCAGGGTGATTAACAGATTTTCGCACAATACCCCCAAAGCTCAAGGCTTTTTTCATTACAGGTTTAATCTTATGCGGTTTGGTTTTGCCACCAAATTGATGAATTGCCGCATAGGCTAAATTTGTGCCAACAAGGGCTTTATCATTATCCCAACTGGCACGAATGCTATTGCGTAACGCCCCACTATCAATCAAGGGCGAACCGTTAGGACGAGATTTTACCCCCAGCCATTTAGGGCGACCACCCGCCTGAAAGTTTTGATCGACCGCTGATTGCATTGTCCCAGCAATAGTACGCATTAAAGGGGCGTTATAACGCACACCTTGACTTAAGCGTTCCAATAGTTCAAAAACGTCTTTTTCGTTGTTGATTTTTATTTCAATCATAGTTACATTGTCCTTAGCCACTAGAAAAGCGATGAATCTCCCAGATCGCGGACGAACGGTTGAAAGAGTACCGGGGATTGTGTGTAGGTGTGGGGAGCCCTACCTAGTGGCTATTACTTTTTCCCACTCCTTGTCTTTTAATTTTCTGAATGATTGAATGAAAATTTCCTTACCTAAAACCTTCAAAACTACACTATATTTTTTACCATTGATTTGTTTTACCAACTGATAATGTTTTTCCCTTGTATTAATTGTTTTTGCTGGCTCATAAATCAACTCTGGCAATACGGCATATTCTTCCGCCCCAAAATTTTGCCCCTCACGACTACTAAACTGCTTAATCAAGGTATCATCAGAGAGCCATACGGTTGCCGTTTGGCTACCGAGTTTGGCTTTATCTTGTGCATTTAGCACTCCAGCGGTAAATTTATATTCACGGCGTAGCTGGTTGCGAATGGCGGTCAGTTGCGTACTATTCGGTTTATCGCCTAACTTTAAGGCTTGTTTAGCTGCCTTAAATTCCTTTTCAAATTGGCGAAAATCCCATTGAAAGCCCGCCCCGCTCATTTCCCGTTTGGCAAATTGGTGAGCGAGTTTTTCAGGGTAAAGGTCTAAGTTGGGTTTATAGCTCGTTCGCCCTACGTTGTAATCAAACCCACGGTCGGTAATCACCCAACGATCTTCGCTGACCTTAAACGCCGTAGTTTTCTCGGTTTCCCGTTGGTTGATTTTGCGTTCATATTCCACTAATCGCCCTTCGCTTTGGCTCACAGTTAAATTACGCCGTTTAATATCCCGCTCGGCAAGGGCAATCACGGTACAACGGCAGTTAAAGCCATTTGGTGGGTAAAAGGTATGCCAGAATGGATCATCATAGGCATACACCAACCCATTCATTGCACTATGGCTGGGGCGAGTGCGATCATCATTGACGGCACTATACTGCCAATAAGGGCGACTATCTACATTATCCCGCATTTGCTGATAACGCTGTGCCGAGTAAGCCGCCTGCATATTGGTGCGGTAAATGGTTTCAAGCCGTCTTGGTGTGCCAAAAAACTCACCTGTTTTTGGATCAGCCAATAAATAGCCTTTGTCATAGCCTGCAATCCAACCTTTCTTTTTAAAATGCTCAAAGATATTTTTCTTCCACTCGCCGAAAGATTGCCCCTTTTCTTGGGCGGTGATCAAGGATTGGTAAATATCCTTAGTCATATCAAGGCAGGTCAAATTGGCAATGCGTGTGGCTTTGGCTCTGGCACTTTCCAGCAAGCCTTTCTCGTCCAAATGGTCAAGTAAGGCTTTTTTGCTTTTCAAAAACGCAATGGCTTCTTTGGGTTCTAACCCCAAAGCAAAATTAACGGCGGGCATTGCTGCCTCCTAATAATTCGCTTAAAAATAATGCACGGCTTAAATAGGCGTGGTGTTCGCCACTCTCTAAATCTGGGTAAGCCTCGGCGAGCTTCTCGCCTGCCTCCTCGTAGCTCTCACAACTTAGCATTAACGCCACGGCTTTTTGTACCATAGGATCAAGTTGGGCGTTAAAATCAACCTGTTGCAAGCCCTCATCTAGCACATTATCTAAAATCTGCTGTTCGTTTTGGCTTTCTTTTTGCGTGGACAAGGCGGTTTTGTCGCAGCCGCAACCACAGCCAGCGCGATGGCTGAAAGTAAGTGCGGTGCGTTTTTGCTCTGTTTTTTCTTCTGTTTCATCATCGTTTAACTCTCCTTTAAAGTCGTTTTGAACAGCTTTTAAAATCACTTCGCCCTCTTGGGGTTCTGGAATACCTAATTTTTCCCGCACCCAACTTTCAGGCACAGCCACGCCGATATTGACTAAATCAGGCAAGGCTTTGGCGAATTTTTCTAAATCCTCATATTCTGCGGTGTCAAACTCAAAGCGAGGGCAGCGACTTTCGTCAATATTGGGATCAACATTGAGCTGTAAATAAGGCAAAATAATTTGCTTGGTAATGGTCTGTGCAATTTGTTTGGCATCAGCAACAAGCAAATCACGGCGTACCTCATTATGCACCTTGCCAAGTGCATGGGTTGAGCTTTTGCCATCTGCCCCTGAGGTAAGGGTTTGCCCTAAAATCAGGCGGGCAATTTCCGTGCGACACCACTCAATCATTTGCAAAAATGGGTTATTAACGCTTGAGCCATTCGCCGCATTATGTAACTCAATTTCCATACTTTCAGGCATAATGCCCGCCGCGTTATGTCCAATTTGAGCCAAAGCACGCAAAAGGGTACGTTTTTCCTCATTGGTTGCCCCTGCACCGTATTTTCCAATGCGAATAGGCATACCGTACAGCTCTAAAAATTCGGCAAAATCGTGAACGGAATAATGCTTAAACATATAGTGCCACGCAAGCGTGCGATAAAGCCCCAAGCGGGCTAACTGGGTTGAGCCTGATTTATGGCGATGTACCACCCAACCGAGCGGACGCAAGGCTTCGCCCTCTTGGTTAGCTGGGGTTTTGAGTAATAAATTGTCGTCTTTATCAATCTTAAACCACGATTGCGGGCGGTGTATAAAGGTTTTTGGTTGCCATTTTCCGTTAATAAAATGCCAATCAATTTCTAACGCAGAAAAGCCGTGGCCCACCGCGTCCATTAAATCCATTAGCAGGTTTTCCAGCTCGGAAAATTGATAAAAATATTCATCCACTTCTTGCTGATAGCCTTGTTCGGCAGGCGTAGCATTGCGAGGTTCGGCAATTCGCCAATCCAGCGTTAAAATCGCACGTTTACGCGTTGCCATATTCGCCGCAATATCGCCGTCCCGCTCTTCAATATCCATAAAGAGTTCGTGCTGGGTTTGGATATTGCCCGCCTCGGCATCTTCAAAAATACTTTTTAACTTGGCAGGGGTGATTTTATTGCTCGGGTGGTCGGAAATAATCCGCCCGTTTTCTGTAATACGGGCTTCGTTGGTTTGAAAATCTTGCCCGATTTTGACCGCACTTTTATTGGGTGCAGGTTTGTGTTTATTGCGTTTTTTCTTTGCCATTGTTTATCCTTTCCAAATGCTATAAATATCCTCGTCCTCATCACGCCAATCATTTTCTAACTCCGCTTCATTTAGGCTTGTCCATTCGATCGGAGCAGAGTTGCTCACCGCATTTTTCCATAGCATTTCTAAGGCATCGGGACCATCATCGTGGTCGGCTTTTGGGAA
Organism: Avibacterium paragallinarum; assembly: GCF_900450705.1. Taxonomy (GTDB): domain Bacteria; phylum Pseudomonadota; class Gammaproteobacteria; order Enterobacterales; family Pasteurellaceae; genus Avibacterium; species Avibacterium paragallinarum. The sequence goes on along the minus strand of NZ_UGHK01000002.1, from coordinate 975,487 downwards.
ATGACGTAGCTGCGAAATCAAGGTGGATTGACTGTGATGCAACAAAATTAAGCCATTGGCGATATGGGGCTGTAAGCTCTCAATGCGTAGCATTTTGTCGGTGTTCGGCTTAATCGCCGTGGCAGGCACAGGCTTGCCTCGTTGGGCGGAACGTTTAATCAGTTCCGTTTGTAAAAACTCCTGAAACTGCACCGTTTCCACAAACCAGCGGTGGCATTGGTATTGGCTATGCAATCTAATCACATCTTCAATAATTAAATCCGGCAGGCGTTTTTTAATTTGAGCCTCAACTACATAGAGTTTGCCTGTTTCGCGGTGATAGCCCCCGACTAAAATGGCTGACGGATCACGACTTGCCCCTGCTTTGCCCATTGAGGGATCTAATGCCCCGAAATAAATCAGGTTGTCAGGGAGTGATGTCCAATATTGGATACTGTTGGCAAAAATGGCATCATCACCACTAACAGGGTCGTTTTGATATTCGCTATCAAAGGTGGCGTGTCCATCACGGGCGCGGATTTTCATTAACGCCAAGAGTGGACGAGCGGCCCAAGAGATTTCCGCCCCCGCGTCCATCTCCAACTGATTTTGCTGATAAAAAGCATCGGCGACCGCTTCGCCCTCGTTTAGGTAAAAATCTTCCCACTTATCCCATAACGCCATATTGTCGGGCATTTTTGTGAGGGCTTTAAATTTTGCCGTATGCCACGCTTTATTGTGCAAGGTGCGATTGAGTACACTGTCGTAATGCAGGATTGTGCCAATATAAACAATGTCGAATTTATCCCCCGCAGAGCCAAGCGGTAACACGGTCTTTTTCAGCCAGTTATGCAATTTATCCCGCTGTTCTGGGCTTCTGACTTGTTCATCATTTTCAATATCATCTAGCACCACCAAATCAGGGCGAAATGCCCCGTGGCGTAAACCACGCAATTTTTTGCCTGACCCTGCCACCTGCACTTTTTGATTAGCGCGGGTCACAATGGTTGCCGCTTGCCACACACGCCCAACCCCTGCCACTTCAGGAAAATCAATGCGTAGCCGTTGGTTAAACTCTAACTCCACCTTGATTGCCTCTAACATTGGGTAGGCTTGGTCGATACTGTCCATGACAATTAGGCAGTATTTTTTCTGTTGGGTCACCAAGCAATACAGGGTATAAAGCTGTGAAACAAGGGTTGATTTTGCCTCACCACGGGGAGCAGCAATGGCATCTAAACAGCCTTTCTCTTGTTGTAAAATGGCGGGCAAGCGTTCAAATAGATAATGATGCAGTTTGGATTTTGAGCTTGAGCCGGTGTAATGCGGAAAGTAATGATTGACAAAATATTCATACCCCGAAACCTTATCAAACACTTTTTTACGGCGTTCAACAACGGCTTCAGGGCTATCATTCCAGCCCTCAAAAGATGCTTCAAGTTTTTGTCGTAGGCTGTCGGCATAAGCACTCAATTCTTTCAAAAAATCTTTGCTTTTCATTTTAATCACTCACCAATAACGCAAAAAATACCCACCAGCCCCAAGCGCCACCATCACGGGCGGACAGGCACGCGATAATCACAAAAATAAAGCTCAACAAGTTCATTTTTTAAATTCCTCATTGAGCGTTTGCCCAAAGCCACTTAACGCCTCAATAAAAGGCTCCATTAAGGCAGAATGATGTTGATGGATATACTCACCAAATAACTCAACGGTACGCATTGCCACCGCCAGTTCAGAAACTTCTGGCAAAATCCGCTTACTCGCTGCCGTCATTTTGGTAAAACTATCCGCAAGGGCGGCAAGTAACATCACCTTGTCTTTAGCACTCAATTCAGTGTTTTGCTGTAATTCGTCCATTGTGGTGCGATACTGCAAAATAAATCCCGCCAGTAAACCTTGCGAAATCATATTTACTTCACCACCTGCCATAATATGCACATCTCGGGCTTTATCCCAATCGTCCCCTTTATTTAGGGCTTGTGCTTTCCAACGGCGTGCCGTGCCAAAAGACACTTCGGCTTTTTGGGCGGCTTGCTCAAGGGTAAAACGGTCAAACACATAATAACGGCGTACTAATGCCCGCACTTTCTCATCGTGAGCCATTTAGCCCCCAAATTTCGCTTTGATTAACTCAATGCCCACCGCAACCATTGCACCACCTAAACCGCCTGCTACAAAGGCTTTGGTGGTGACTTTGCCCACTTGGGTTTCGAGTGAGGACAAACGATGATCAATGTTATCCACCCGCTCGCCAATACGGTCGATTTTGCGATTGGCTTCTTTGCTTAAATTCAACAGTTCATCTAATTTGTCGCTGGTGTTGCGTTCGCGTAACCGCTTTTGTTCTCTGGCTGACATTATTTATCCACCTTGCTGTCTAATTTATGATTCATTGCTTTTAATTCGTCCCGAATTTCCGCCAAAATATTGTCCGTGTGTGTGCTATGCACCTTGGCAAGCTCTTTCGTTTGGTAGTTATTGCGGATGTCTTTGCATTCCTGTTTGATTTCTTTCAGCTCTTCTTTGACTGATCGCAACCAAAAGCCCACAAAAGTAACGGCAATGGATACCACCCCGTTAAACACCCATTCACCGCTAATTTGTAGATCCATTTTTCACCCCGCAAATTTGCTCGTAGGCTAAATTATGGTTCAGCACCTGCCGTTTGGTCTCAAGGGTATCTTGACGACTGGGGTAAATCAGCCCAAACGCACTGCAACCTGTAATCTTAGTCACGGAAGTAACCCTTTGACTGCAGCTGCTCATCAACACCGTGAGAGTCGAGACGGCGATTAGCCTGTTCAATTTGTTTGCTTTTTTCAGCATTTTCCATTTCCTCTGCAATAGCTCGGGCTTCTGCCTTGACCATTTCGATTTCTTTCTGCTTTTCAGTGAGTTTTTTACTTTGCCAATGTAGCCGTGCATAAATCGCTACAAAGATCGCCCCTAGCCCAACAAGCACATAAAATTGCCATATCATTGTTCTTCTCCTTGTGGTGGTGAAGATTTACGGCGATTAAGGGCATTGGCAAAGCCTTTGGTTGCCACACCTCCGCCACAAAATAAGGCAAAAGTAGTGAATAGTTCGCCCACATTTGAGCGGTCTAAATAGACGCTATAAGCCAAAATTCCCGCCATTAGCACCGCACAAAAAATTGGATAAAAGCGGTGGTGCTAAGACGACCGTTGTCGTTGGTGATGAGTTCTTTAAATTGCATTGTTGTCCTCGTTTTGTAGCAACTGTATTCCGCTAAAAAGCAAAAATACAAATTCGTTAATTAAAGTGCGTGAGCGTCCCATTGCGAGTCATCGCGGACAATCGCATTTAAAATGGTGAGAAGTTTACGCATACAGGCGTTAATCGCCACTTTGAACGCCTTACCATTAGCACGTAAGCGTTCGTAAAATTGTTTGAGTTTAGGCTCAAAACGCACACAAACAAATGTTGCCATATACAGTGCATTTCGTACGGCTTTGCGACCACCTGAACAGCGGCTTTTCCATTTGGTGTTGCCACTTTCTTTAGGATGGGGTGCAACACCAACAAGTGAAGCGATTTGTTTATGTGTGTATTGACCTAACTCAGGCAACATTGACATCAAAACGGCTATTGTTTGTGTACCCAACCCTTTGATGTCTTTAAACTTTTTTATTGTATCGTCAAAATGTTTGAGATGCTGTTCGATTTCCCTATCCAGCTCATCAATACGCAGGCTGAGATAGTCGATATGCTGTTCAACACTGAATACTTGTGTGGAATGAACTTGTTCAAGGCGGTTTTTCTCCGCAAAACGCATTTCAACAAGCTGATTACGGCGTGAAACAAGGGCTTCAAGCTGTTCCTGCTCGGGAGTGGGTGGTATGTAAAGCTGCTGTGCTACATTATCACGCATTGCGAGCATTTGGGCGTAAAAAGCCAACATTTTGGCATCTTTATTGTCGGTTTTTGCTAGTGATTGCGACATCGCAAACTGATTGGTTTGTCGCGGGTTAGCAATCACCACACGAAAGCCTGTGCGGTGGAGTGCTTTAGCTAATGGAAGTTCAAGCCCACCGGTGCTTTCAAGGACAATTAAGTCCACACTGAAACGACGTAAATACTCAATGGTATGCGCAATCCCTTTCGGATTGTTGGTTTCGGTCTTAGTTCGTTTTTGGGTAGAAAGCCCAATGACGAAATGACGTTTAGCAACATCAATACCACAATAAGTTTGTTCATTCATCATTAACCTGCCTTGCATTCGGGTTTAAGTCTGGCAACTGTTCGGTTTTTTGGTGAAATGTTATCTGCTCTCATTGCTACAACTCGGTTTGTTGCCTGGGGCGTATGCGAGATGCAGATAACGGGGTTTTGTTGCTATTTTATATTAATTTTAATATACAAGGGGGTAACGCATAAATGCGGCGTTGTCGAGCAGGGTGAGGTAGTTGCGGAACACGCTGAAAAATGCCCCTGTGGCACGGTTTTCGAGGCGATGGCTTTCGGGCAATGCCAGCAAGGAAAGAAACATCACGCCGCCAATCACCGCGAGCAGGTAAAAAATGGCGTGCCACGAGCTGAGGCGGAGCAGTTGCCCGCCAATGAGTGGGGCGGAAATCGGGGCAATCGCCATAATAATGGTAAGGGTGGACATCATTTGCACCGCACGGGTTTTGTCGAACAAATCACGCACCATCGCACGCACCAACATTGGTGCGGTGCAAGCACCAAAGGCTTGAAAGACACGCCAAAAAATCATCTGTGGCATCGTTTCCGACATCGCACAGCCCAGCGAGCCGACGATAAACAATAGCATACCGAGATAGAGCGGTTTTTTCCGCCCAATGCGGTCGCTAATCGGGCCCCATAACAGTTGTGCTAAGGCGAAACCGACCAAAAAGCCCGTTACCGTCAGCTCCGCCCGCCCGTTTAAATCCCGGGCCATTTGTGGCATTGCGGGCAGATAAATATCGGTGGAAAGCGAGGTGGTCGCCATTAATAAGCCCAAAATCATGAATAAAACAATGGGGGGGAGGCTGTTTTTTGACTGCATATTGTTCTCTTATTTTTGTTTTCACTTGAATGTCGGCTAGTGTAACGCAATGGCATTGTTTTGATTAGTAGGAAAATATTGCATAGGGTTTTGAATAATATTCAATAATCTAAAAATTGCATTGATATAGAGAGGTTTATATAATGCCGTGCAATTTATGTTTAGAAATGGCTGTGTTATGAAGAAATTCACCCTTGTTTTGTGTAGCCTTTTGTTATCGGCTTGCACGGTAACCTCTTCCCTCTCAACGGTTCACCCTGCTCATAGTGCCGCCCAAGAAGCCGCATGGGCGTTACTGAATCAAGCGGTTACCGCTTATCACGCTCAAGATTACGCCCAAGCCCTGCCATTGTTTCGCCAAGCCGAACAAGCAGGCGATATGAAAGCTCCGCGTTATCTTGGCTTGATGTCGCTCAACGGGCAGGGCGTGCCACGTGATGCGGCACAGGCGTTCACCTATTTTCAGCAAGCCGCCAGCAAAGGCGACATCACGGGGCAATATTGGCTCGGTTATTGTTATGAAAATGCCATTGGCACAGCGCAAAACCTCGCCCTTGCCAAAAAATGGTATGAACAATCCGCCCAGCGTGGCGATGTGATCGCCGCCCCAGCGATGGTGGCATTGGGCAGATTTTACGAACAAGGCAAAGGCGTTGCAGCCGACCGCTAACAAGCCTTAGCCTATTATCAACAAGCCAAAAACGCCGGCGATGCACAAGGCGAAGCCGAATGGCAACGTTTGCAAACGGCACATTAACACAAGGAAAATTATGAAAAAATCACTTCTCACCCTCAGCCTATTTGCATTGGCTGCCTGCACTCATCTCACCGATACCACCAGCCCACAGGCGGCAAGCCAGCAAGGTGCGTGGAACAACCAATACGGCGGTGCGAATAAAAGTTACGATCAACAACTCATCACAATGCGTGAACAAATCGCCCCATGTTTTCAACAACTTAGCTTCAAAGACAGCGTAACGGGCAAAACAATGGCGTATAACCTCTACACGCCGAAAAATCTCGACCCGAACAAAAAATACCCACTGGTGATGTTTATTGCCGATGCCAGCACCGTAGGCAAAGGCGTACAAGCCCCCTTAATGCAAGGCTACGGCGGCATTATTTGGGCGACCGATGAAGCCCAAGCCAAGCACCCCGCGTTTGTCCTTGTGCCAGCCTTTAGCGGCCCACAATCCGCCGTGAATGACGACTGGCAAACTACTGATGAAGTGGGAATCGCCCTGCGTCTGCTCAAACACACCATTGCCAGCCAACCCATTGACAGCAAACGGGTTTACACCACAGGGCAATCCATGGGCGGAATGATTTCCTTCTACCTCAACATCACCGAACCCCAGCTCTTCGCCGCTTCAATGTTTGTTGGCAGCCAATGGAACACCGCCGTGCTTGAACCGCTGAAAAACACCAAATTCATCTACACCGTTGCTGAGGGCGACCCCAAAGCCTCCAAAGGCATGGCAGAACTCAAAGCCCTGTTTGAAGCCAAAAAAATCCCGTTTGACAGCACCGAATTTTCCGCTAAAGCAAGCCTTGCCGAACAAAACGCCGACACCGCCAAACTGCTGGCACAGGGCAACGCCCACAACTTTATCCAATTCGCCCAAGGCAGCACACTGCCTGAAGGCACACTCGCCAACAGCCGCGGCGGTGAACATATGTATTCTTTTGATTACGCCTATCTGCTCGAACCCGCTCGGGATTGGTTGTTTCAACAGCATCGTTAACTTTTAATAGAGTATGTTTCTTCACTTCAGAACCGATATTCAATAAAAAAACAGAATAATGCCTATGTAAGAGAGCATTGTTCAAAACACAACAAAGGAGGAAGCGATGCAGGTGAACACGGTATTATTCGATCAGTTTTTAGAACTTGATGTCTTTGGGGCGTTGGCGGAGTTTAAAAACTTAGGTTTTTTAATGTACTATCTCAGTGCCAATGGCGGCAAGGTTCGTGGGGCGTATGGTGCAGTGCTAGAAACTCAACCTTGGCAACATGCAGAGGGGGATATTTTGTTGATCCCAGGTGGGGCAGGTACGCGTACGCTGGTGCAAAATCAAGTATTTTTGGCAGAGCTGGCGAAGCTGTGCCAATCACATCGCTTTGTGCTAAGTGTTTGCACAGGCTCGGCGTTGCTCGCCGCATCAGGCGTGTTGAATGGCAAAACTGCCACCACCAATCTTAATGCTTTTGATTGGGGGCAATCGCTCAATCCACAAGTGCGGTTTGTCCGCCAACGGGTCTGCCAAGACGGGCAATTTTTCACTAGTGCAGGCGTGAGTGCAGGCATTGAAATGGCGTTGCATTTCACCGCTTATTTATTCGATAACGCCAAAGCGGAAGCGATGGCGAAACTGATTGAATATGAGTTCACACCAGTTTGAAGCGAAGATGAATGACGCCAAACTTTTACCACATAAAGTGCGGTGGGATTTTTCCGCATTTTGTGATGTTTGGTTTCTTCCTAAATAGGTTGGAAAGTCAAGCCTATTGTTCTTTGGACTGCCTGAAAACGGAAATGAAGCCGAAAAACCAATGATTACCTAGCAAAATGCTGAGAGATTGTTAGGTTTAACTTAATAGAGAATAAACAAATAGTACACTACCGCTTACCAATAAAAACAATGATAATAAGCGGCATCCATTATTCACAATAAAAGGACAACAAAATGCAAAACTTAAAAGACAAAGTCGTCATTATCACTGGTGCATCATCAGGCATCGGCGAAGCCACTGCCTATAAACTGGCACAAGAGGGGGCGAAAATCGTCTTGGCGGCACGCCCTCAAGACAAGCTCAAAGCCATTGCCGATAAAATTGTTGCAAATGGCGGCGAGGCGGTGTATCGCAGCACCGATGTAACCAAGCCTGAAGACAATCACGCCTTAGTAGAGTTGGCAAAAAGCACTTTTGGCAAATTGGACGCGATTTTCTTAAACGCAGGCTTAATGCCAAGTTCGCCATTTTCCGCGTTGGAAGCTGCCAACTGGAATGCGATGGTGGACGTGAACATCAAAGGTGTGTTGAACGGCATTGCCGCCGTGTTGCCCACTTTTGAAGCACAAAAATCAGGGCATATTCTCGCCACTTCTTCTGTGGCTGGGCTGAAAGTGTACCCAGGGGCTGGCGTGTATTGCGGCACAAAATGGGCGGTGAAAGCCATTATGGAAGCCTTGCGTATGGAATCGGCACAGGCTGGTACAAATATCCGCACCAGCACTATTTACCCTGCGGCGGTGCAATCGGAATTGGTGGCAGGCATCACTAACGACAACGTGTCGAAAGCCTATCGTGAGCTGTACGACAACTACGAAATCCCCGCCGAACGCGTGGCAAACGTGGTGGCGTTCGCCCTCAGCCAGCCTGAAGACACCAACATCAGCGAATTTACCATTGGGCCGACTACACAGCCTTGGTAAGCCACCTAGCACGAGCCGTACTCGGCTCGTTAAGCTAAGCCGCTTTGCTTCTTTGCCTATTTGGGGCTGAATAGCAGAGTTGCAGAGCGACTCAAATTAAGTAACCCTATACGGCTTGTATAGGGTTTATCAACGTTATTTTTTCAGACGGCATTAAAGTGCAGTCAAAAAAATAGACGTTTTTTAGCCGTTTGATTTCAACATAATACGGCGTTACTTCGCCTTGCCGTACTATTTGTACTGTCTGCGGATCAAAGCCTTGTCTTATGTTGAACTTAAACGACTATAATAAGATGTTTCGTTCAATATCGGCTCACTTTGCACACAAATTCGCTGAAAAAACAAGTCTATAATGGCAAAATATAAAAGGCTATAATACCGCTTTTCAGATAACAAAAGAGGTAAAAAATGGCGTGGTTATGGCTGGCTTTGGCGATTGTGTCGGAAGTATTTGGCTCAACAATGTTGAAATTAAGCGAAGGGTTTAGCAAATTATTGCCCTCCGCAGGTGCGGTGTTGGGCTTTGGCTTGGCGTTTTATTTTCTAAGTCTTGCCCTCAAAACTTTACCGCTGGGAACGGCTTATGCGGTGTGGGCAGGCGTGGGCTTGGTGCTAACTGCCATCGTGAGTATGCTGTTTTTCGGCACAAAAGCAGACGCAATGGGGCTACTCGGCATTGCGTTTATTCTCGTGGGTGTGGTGATTTTGAACGCATTTTCACACATGGCCGCCCACTAAATCGCCCAAGCCCACACAGCAAAGTAACGCCGTATGATGTTGAAAGCAAACAACCATCCTACGGCGTTACACATTGATAGCTATTGAACGAAACACCCTCAACCACAACAACGATAGGGACAACCATGAAAAAAATCCTCACCACCCTTACCCTCGCCGCCAGCCTCAATGTGCAGGCAGCCCCCGTGATGAACTTCTTTGAACTGGGCATCGCACAAGGGCAGCACGCCGAATTTAACCAAGTGGGCAAACACAATATCGACACATCCATTGCCAAGGAAAAAGGCACACTGGCGATGTATGCCGTGCAGCCGAGCGAACAGCCCGATATGGCCTATATGGTGGAAATCTACGCCGATGATGCGGCATATCAAACCCACCGTCAATCGCCACAATACCAAGCCTTTTTAGCCCAGTCCCCCACCATTTTGACCGATCACAAAGTCTTTACCCCGCTTGTGCCACAATTTTTAGGCGACAAAAAAGTGCAAGCCACTGCATCCTATCGCACTAATTTAGTGATGGTGGAAGTGAAACCACAACACAACACCGACTTTAAACGCATCGTCAGCCAAGAAATGGCACAATCGCTCAAAGCCGAAAATGGTGTGCTGGCAATGTATGCCGCCACTTACAAAAATCAACCGAACAAATGGCTGTTTTTTGAAATCTACGCTGATGATGCCGCCTACCAAGCCCACCGCCAAACGCCCCATTTCCAAGCTTATCTCAAAGACACCGCGGCAATGTTGGAAAGCAAAAATTTCCGAACCATTCAACCGCTGTATCTTGGCAATCAAGGTGGGTTGAATTGGGTGGAAAAATAAATCAATGTTGTTTGAAATATGATATTTCAGATGCTATTTGCATTGGGGTATCTGAAGAAGAATTTAACGAGATAATATAATTAATGGGGCTGTCCTAGATAACTAGACTAAACTCCCTTTAACCAATTGTTTTAAAATAGAAATTTGACTTTTTATGTTGCTGTAATTAAAACGCCATTCACATTCCTTTAAATAAAGCTCAAAATGCGCTTTTGGGATACCATTAAATTTGCGTAAATGGCGTTTTGCTTGGCTTCAAAAATTCTCAATTCCGTTAATGTGGTTATGATTTTCAGCAAAATGTGTGCTGTGATTGATACGAAAATGACTAAATTCACTCACATCAAGCACGTCATAACTACGATAATTATCGGTGTAAACAATACTATCAGGCTTTACCTGCTCCCGAATAATGGGTAACAAGGTGGCAGATTGCGTATTTGGAACCGCAACGGTATAAACCTTGCCATTGCGCTTGAGAAGCCCGAATACCGCAATTTTCCCTGCCGCACCACAACCACGTTTGCCTTTGCGAGCACCGCCAAAATAACTTTCATCGGCTTCAATTTCACCTTCAAACATCTCTAAGTGAAGGCTGTTTTGATAGATGAGTTGGCGTAAACGATGAAAGTAATATGCGGCAGTCGTTTTGTTTACATTGACTAACTCTGCTGCTGTCCTTGCAGTAACACCTGCAACAAATAGCTCAATGAGTTTATTTTGTTTGTGCTGACTTAGACGACTTTTTCTCATTGGTTCATTCTAACCTAAATAGATTTTTTAGTTGTTATCTAGGACAGCCCCTAATTAATAGTTTGGTATTTTAGTAAGATTAATGGAAAATTATTCATTTTTCTAACAATAAACCTAGCGTATATGTCTTTGATTGTTGAGGTGAGAGGCATCGCTTTTTGTCTAATGGAAATAGCCAAGTATTATGATACTAATAAATGAAAATAAGGCGAAAAGAAAGAGGAGTAAATTATTTGTAGAACCTTGTTTGAAAAACTTGGTGGCAAAAATGATATAGCTAATTAATAAAGCAAATTTGGTGATAATCCACCAAGGGAAGCCTATTCCTAGGGAGAATAATAAGATTGCACCGCTTACGATCAGTAGCGTATCGGATAAGTGCGGTAGGATTTTGAGTAATTTTATGGCACGCCAATCTTTTCCAGCAAATTGCATTAAGGCACGAATAATAAATAATCCTAAGCTAATAAAAGCACAAAAAAAGTGGGTGTAAATAGCATAAAAAATCATTGTTGAAATTCCTATAGAATGGTTTGGGATTTAAAAAGTCCAGTGTGAAAAAAGGTTTCAGCTTTGGGAAAAGAGAAAGTGGGCGAGTTGCCCACTTTGTTTTTATTCTTCCACATTGTCTGTTTCAATGTCCGATTCTTCGTCGTCCACATCACAAACACGTTCAAGGCTTACTACTTGCTCATCTTCGGCGGTGCGAATTAAGCGAACCCCTTGGGTGTTTCTTCCCACAATGCTCACTTCGTTCACACGGGTTCTAACCAATGTTCCTGCGTCCGTAATGAGCATAATTTGGTCGCTTTCTTCCACTTGGGTTGCTGCCACCACTTTGCCGTTACGCTCACTCACTTTGATAGAAATCACCCCTTTGGTGTTGCGTGATTTGGTTGGGTATTCCTCAAGTGCGGTACGTTTTCCGTAACCATTTTGCGTTGCAGTTAAGATTGCTCCCGCATTTTTTGGAACAACAAGGGAAACCACTTTATCAATGTTGAGATCAAGGGTTTCTTCGCTGTTATCCTCGGAAACGTCTTCAATTTCCACCGCACTTTCATCATCAGAAAGATCGTTAGTTAGGGCGAGTTTAATCCCGCGAACCCCTGTAGCGGTGCGTCCCATTGGGCGAACCGCACTTTCTGCAAATCGCACTACACGACCTTGTGAGGAGAACAACATAATTTCGTCATTGCCATTGGTAATGTCCACCCCGATGAGTTCATCTTCATCACGCAAGTTCAAGGCGATAATTCCACTTGAACGTGGGCGGCTAAATTCTGTGAGGGCGATTTTCTTCACGATCCCGCCTGCGGTTGCCATTACGACAAATTTATCTTCCTCATAAGCGGAAATTGGCAAGATGGCGGTGATACGTTCGTTTTCATCCAATGGCAGAATATTGACGATTGGGCGACCACGCGCACCGCGGCTGGCTTGCGGTAATTGATACACTTTGAGCCAGTATAAACGTCCGCGGCTAGAGAAACATAAAATCGTGTCGTGGGTGTTGGCAACCAATAATTTTTCGATGAAATCTTCTTCTTTCATCTTGGTTGCTGATTTCCCTTTACCGCCACGGCGTTGGGCTTCGTAATCGGTAAGTGGTTGATATTTCACATAACCTTCGTGAGAAAGGGTAACAACCACGTCTTCTTGAGCGATGAGATCTTCAAGATTAATATCGCCAGATGCCATTGTGATTTCGGTGCGGCGTTCGTCATTAAATTCGGTTTTAATGCGTTCTAATTCTTCACGCACCACTTCACGCAAGCGTTCAGTGCTGTTTAAAATGTGTAAAAGTTCGCCGATTTCGACTAAAATTTCTTGGTACTCGGTAACGATTTTTTCGTGCTCTAGCCCTGTTAGACGTTGTAAGCGGAGATCTAAAATCGCACGGGCTTGTTCTTCGGAAAGGTAATATAAGCCATCACGCACGCCTAATTCAGGGGAAAGATCTTCAGGGCGAGACGCGTCCATTCCCGTAGCTTCGAGCATCGCACTCACATTGCCTAGTTCCCAACCACGAGATAGCAATGCTTCACGGGCTTCATCACCTGTTTTTGAAGCACGGATCACTTCAATGACAGGATCGATATTCGCCAACGCGATCGCCAAGCCTTCTAAAATATGCGCACGTTCACGGGCTTTACGCAATTCAAACACCGTACGGCGAGTAACCACTTCACGGCGATGTTTCACGAAGGCTTCAATAATTTGCTTTAAATTGAAGAGCTTAGGTTGCCCGTGATCAAGTGCCACCATATTGATCCCAAAGGTCACTTGCATTTGGGTGAGAGCATAGAGGTTATTCAGCACCACTTCGCCCACGGCATCACGCTTGATTTCAATTTCAATGCGGAAGCCCTCTTTGTTGGATACATCAAGCACGTTGCTAATGCCTTCGATTTTTTTATCTCGCACCAGCTCCGCAATTTTTTCCACTAAACGGGCTTTGTTTACTTGATAAGGAATTTCCGTAACGACAATGGTTTCACGCCCTTTCTCACTGGTTTCAATCTCGGCTTTAGCACGAACGTAAACCTTGCCCCGCCCTGTTTTATACGCGTCCTCAATCCCTTTGCGACCGTTAATTAATGCCGCTGTTGGAAAATCTGGACCAAGAATAAACTGCATTAATTCATCAATGCTGATTTCCTCGTTATCCAAATATGCCAAGCAACCATCTAGCACTTCACCTAAATTGTGTGGGGGAATATTGGTTGCCATACCCACCGCAATCCCTGATGAACCATTGACTAACAAGGCTGGAATTTTGGTTGGCAACACATCAGGGATCATTTCTTTGCCATCATAGTTTGGCGAGAAATCCACGGTTTCTTTGTCTAAATCGGTCAGCAATTCTTGCGTAATTTTCTGCATACGCACTTCGGTATAACGCATTGCTGCTGGCGCATCGCCATCTACTGAACCGAAGTTACCTTGACCGTCCACCAACATATAACGCAATGAAAACGGCTGTGCCATACGCACAATAGTGTCATAAACTGCACTATCACCGTGCGGGTGATATTTACCGATCACATCACCCACCACACGGGCTGATTTTACATAGGCTTTATTATGGGTAATCCCGCTTTGATCCATTGAATACAAAACACGGCGGTGTACAGGTTTTAACCCATCACGCACATCAGGCAAGGCACGTCCAACAATCACGGACATTGCGTAGTCGAGATAAGAAGATTTTAACTCTTCCTCAATACTCACAGGGGTAACGTTTGAAACCAAATTTGTCATTGAAATATTCCCTAATTACATAAAAAATTAGGCGAGATTGTAGCATAATTTCAATGATTTCTCTAATTTAATAAAGATTGTTATGGCGTAAATTTGCTTTTTTCTTTGGGATTAATAACGAGTTTCGCTCGTTGAGCGACTTCCTTTCTTTTGCTTACCCAAAAGAAAGGAAGCAAAGAAAAGGGAACCCCGATCAAACCGCTTTTCCTCATTTCAATAAAATTTTCTTAACGAAAAATCAGCCTGATGTTCGCTTCGCTCTCGCTCGGCGTGATTTTTCTAAAAATTTTATCTCCATTCGGGCGGTTTGGACGGGGAATACGGTTAGGGTAAATTTTAAAGTGCAGTGGGAATTTTGGGATTTTTAGAAAGTGCAAAGAAAATTCCCTTATCTCAGCCACAGCGTGGCTGTGTTATCTAACCGCCTACGGCTCGTAGGTGGTGAAGTGTCTTCCAAAACAAATCTCCCCTAACCCCTCTTTACTAAAGAGGGGGACTAGTAGGTGTAACCTATTGAAAGTGTATTATCATCTCCCGTGTAAATTGCCTTCATTTTTGACAAATTTTTAGAAAAGTAACGCCTAAACGCAGCGTAGCGAGTATGGGCTTACTTTTCGTTAAGAAAATTTGTTAAAAATGAAGATAAGCAATTTAGTCGGGTGTTTTTTTCTTTGCCTACTTTCTTTTGAGCAAGCAAAAGAAAGTAGGTCGCTCAATGAGCGAAACCCGTTACCCAAAAAAAAATAAAAAAGAAATTTAACGTAGAAAAAATATTTTCTTTAACTACAAAAATAGCTATTCGAACCATAAAGTGCGGTCATTTTCCATAAAATTTTAAAAACTTGAAAAACTCCCGCTGTACTTACAATTTAGCGTTACATTCTCCCGTCCAAACTACCCGAATGGAAATAAAATTTTTAGAAAAATCACGCCGAGCGAGAGCGAAGCGAACATCAGGCTGATTTTTCGTTAAGAAAATTTTATTGAAATGAGGAAAAAGCGGTTTGATCGGGGTTCCCTTTTCTTTGCTTCCTTTCTTTTGGGAACGCAAAAGAAAGGAAGTCGCCAACGGCGAAACCCGTTATCCCCCAAAAAAATAAAAAAGAAATTTAACGTAGAAAAAATATTTTCTTTAACTACAAAAATAGCTATTCGAACCATAAAGTGCGGTCATTTTCCACAAAATTTTAAAAACTTAAAAATTTCCATCGTACTTGTAATATAATCCCCGTCCAAACCGCCGTCATTCCAATAAAATTTTTAGAAAAGTAACGCCTGAACGCAGCATAGCGAGTATGAGCTTACTTTTCGTTAAGAAAATTTTATCAGAATGAGGAAAAAGCGGTTTGATCGGGGTTCCCTTTTCTTTGCTTCCTTTTGGGTAAGCAGAAGAAAGGAAGTCGCTCAACGAGCGAAACCCGTTATCAGCTCCAAAGAAAAACGAAATTTAAAAAGACGAGAAAAATAATGCAAAACATCGACCAACAAGAATTGGACAAATTCGAAAAAATGGCAAAAACTTGGTGGGATCCTGAGGGGGATTTTAAACCCATTCATCGTTTAAATCCCGTGCGTTTAGCTTATATTTGTCAGCAAACACAAGGATTATTTGGGAAAAAAGTGTTAGATGTTGGCTGTGGTGGGGGCATTTTATCAGAAGCAATGGCAAAACAAGGGGCAACTGTTACGGGGATTGATATGACCACCGCCCCGCTTGAAGTGGCAAAATTGCACAGCCAAGAGCAGGGGCTACGTATTGATTATCAACAAACCACAGTGGAAAATTTTCTTGAAAAACACATCGCACTTGGTGAGGAAAAATTTGATGTCATCACTTGTATGGAAATGCTTGAACACGTTCCTGATCCTAATTCGATTATTCAGTCGTGCAAAGCGTTGCTTAAACCTGATGGCGTGCTGTTTTTTTCAACCATCAATCGTACTTTAAAGGCGTGGGCATTGGTGATTGTTGGGGCGGAGTACGTGCTAAAAATGCTACCTAAAGGCACGCACGATTACGAGAAATTTATTAAACCTGCGGAATTATTGGCGTGGACAGACAATGCGGAGTTAGAATGCGTAGATATGGTGGGATACCATCACAATCCTCTAATGGGAACCTTTAAGCTAAACCACGATGTGAGTGCCAATTATATTGCGACATTTAAAGTGAAAAACTGATCTAAAAAAATACCGCACGTTATTAAAAGTGCGGTATTTTGATCTGCCCCCAAAAAGTTAGACTATATTCTAATTTCATTCAAGGACTGAGTTCTGTATTCCACAGGGCTTAGTTCTTTGAGCTTCACTTGAATACGCTCATTGTTGTAGTAATGAATGTACTCGTGAATCACTTTTTCAAGCTGTTCAAAGGTTTCAAACCGCTTGCCAAAGTAACATTCCGTCTTCAATCGCCCGAAAAAGCTTTCCATCGCACCATTATCAAGGCAATTGCCTTTTCTCGACATACTTTGCGTAATACCGTGTTTTTTCAATATCTCCCGATAACCCATCATTTGATACTGCCACCCTTGGTCGGAATGCAGTATCGGTTTTTCCCCCGCTAATCGGTTCACCGCCTGGGTCAACATTCTGGTTATCTGCTCAAAATTCGGACTTCTCGCCACATCATAAGCAATAATTTCGTTATTAAACAAGTCTTTAATCGGCGATAAATACACTTTGCCTTCCGCACATTTGAACTCGGTGATATCCGTTACCCACTTCTCATTCGGCATCGTTGCCGTAAAATCCCGTTGCAACAGATTATCGGCAATGTGTCCCACTTTGCCTTGGTAAGAACGATATTTTTTCTGCTTACTTTTTCCTTTTAACCCCAAACGTTGCATTATCGCTTGCCCCCTTTTGTGGTTGATAATCAAGTATTTCCTTAATTCCAAGGTAATTCGACGATAACCATAATTTTCGTCATTTTTGCGATAAATTTCCTCTATTTTCTGTGAAATCGCTACATTTTTATCCGACTTTGGCTTGAGATGATAAAAGAACGAACTGCGTGCCAATCCGATTAGCCTGAGTAACAATTCCAACGGGAAACGCAAGCGTAAGGCATTTACGATGACGGCTTTTTCTGCATTTTTTGTTGGTTGAGTTCCTGCAACTTTTTTAGCATTGCATTCTCCGCTTCTAATTCCAAAATTCGGTAACGCAAGCGTTCTTCTTCTGTTTTGGGCGTTGGTGGCATTTTAGGCGAGTTGAGTTTCATACTTGGACGACCTTTAGGTTTGAGTAATAACCCATCTATACCTTGTTTTTCAAAGCGTTGCAACCATTGACTAATTATCCCTGAACTGGGGATATCAAAGCGAAAGCAGGCGGCTTCAGCGGAGCACTGGCCTTTTTTGATAGCTTGAATAACCTTTAATTTAAACTCAACAGAATAACATCGTTTTTTACCTAACACAGCTAATCCATTGATTCCATTATGATTAAATTTCGCAATCCAACGTGCTAACGTGCTTTGGGGAAGCTGAAAATACTGGCGAGTAAGCGAACGGTTTTTTCCATTTTGATGATAAAAGTCGAGCACTTGTTGTTTGAAACGTTGAGTATATTTAGTCATAAAAAATCTGCACCTTAATCAGTTGGTTATTTAGTCCAACTTTTGGGGTGCAGATCATCCGCGATGACTCGCAATGGGACGCTCACGCACTTTAATTAACGAATTTGTATTTTTGCTTTTTAGCGGAATACAGTTGCTACAACGCTCGAAAACAAGCGAGAAGCGAACATCAAGCATTATTTTTCTAAAAATCCTATCTCCACTCAGGCAATTTACACGACAAAATAAAAATTTCCAAAATAACAAAAATTTCTTTATAGTTATCCGCATTCCCCCTCATTTTGTAAAGGATTTGCTATGACAATCGCCACTTCACATCTTGATAATACGCTCAATCAACTCGCTGAGCTGTTATGTCACCATTTTCCTGATGACTATAACGCTGAGATTTATCAGCAGATTGCGAAAGACAAAAACGATCCCGCAAGCAAAATCGGAAAACTCGCACAGGGCATTGCAATGTCTGATTTTGTGGCAGAAGTCTTTAAAAAACAACCGCACTTTTTGCACCAATGTTGGCAACAGCTTCCCCATTTGGAAAGTGCGGATTATTATCGCCAAGCCTTGCAAACCTTGCTAAGTGATGTTGTGGACGATACAGAATTTCACCACCAGCTTCGTTTATTCCGTCATCGCGAAATGGCAAAGCTCAGTTTGTGTCAAAGCTTGAATTTCGCCACCGTAGAAGAAATTTTTATTCGTCTTTCTCAACTGGCAGAAAGCCTGATTATTGCGGCGAGAGATTGGCTGTATGCGAGAGCTAGTGCGGAAATGGGAACGCCAATGGATAGCCAAGGCAATCCGCAGCAGCTTTACATTTTAGGAATGGGCAAATTGGGGGGCTTTGAGCTGAATTTTTCTTCTGATATTGATTTGATTTTCACCTATCCTGAAAACGGGCAAACGCAAGAGGCAAGGCGGTCTATTGAAAATAGCGTCTTTTTCACTCGGCTTGGGCAACGCTTAATTAACGCGTTAGATCAATATACGCCCGACGGCTTTGTGTATCGTACCGATATGCGATTGCGTCCCTTTGGGGAAGCGGGTGCGTTAGCCCTGAGTTTTAATGCGATGGAGCAATATTATCAAGAACAAGGGCGTGATTGGGAACGTTATGCGATGATCAAAGGGCGAATTTTAGGGGCAGATCCGCACGATCCCAATGTAAAAACCTTGCAAAATTTGCTCCGCCCTTTTATTTATCGTCGCTATATTGATTTCAGCGTAATTCAATCTTTACGCGAAATGAAAAGCAAAATTGAGCGTGAGGTCCGCCGTCGTGGTTTGGTGGATAACATTAAATTAGGTGCGGGGGGCATTCGTGAAATTGAATTTATCGTACAAGTGTTTCAGCTGATCCGTGGCGGGCGAGAAGCCAGTTTGCAACAACATTCGCTGTTGAAGATTTTGTCTGAGTTAGAAAGGCTGACACTGCTTAATTCGCAAGAGCGACAAGACTTGCAAAATGCCTACCTTTTCTTACGCCGAGTGGAAAACGTGCTACAAGCCATTGATGATAAGCAAACGCAAACCCTACCAGAAAAAGCCCTTGATCGTGCAAGGTTAATCTTCGCGGCTCAGCATTACACCCAATGGAACGCACAACATCAGCCGATTGAAGTAAATAATCCGATTGAAAATTGGGTGGATTTTTATGCCTTGGTGCAACATCATCAACAAAAAGTGCGGTGTGTTTTTTCACAATTAATTGGTGAGGAAAATGAAAGCGAGCCACAAGAAGCCAATCAGTGGAATGATTTTCTTGAGGAAGATTTAAATGAGGACGATGTGCGACAAATGCTATTACAAAATGGCATTAATCCAGAGGAAAATGCCCCGCTTTTACAACGGCTTAATCAATTTAGAATGGAACTTCCCCGCCGCCCGATTGGCGTGCGTGGACGAGGCGTGTTGGCTCAGTTAATGCCGATTTTGCTCAATCAAGTTTTCTGTCATCAAGCCTATCAAACCTTGCTGCCAAGAATGTTGGATATTGTGGAAAAAATCCTCACTCGCACCACTTATTTAGAATTGCTGGTGGAAAATCCGCAAGTTTTAAATCAGTTAATCGAGCTGTGTTCGCAATCGCAACTTATCGCCGAACAAGTGGCTCGCCACCCGATTTTGCTTGATGAATTGTTAGATCGCGAGGCTCTGCTCAACCCTGTTCATTTCAGCCAATATCCTGCGGAATTACAGCAATATTTGCTCCGTTTGCCACAAGATGATGAAGAACAATTTATTGATGCCCTGCGTCAATTTAAGCAAAGCACCTTACTGAGAGTTGCTGCCGCCGACATTCTGGGTGCGTTGCCGGTGATGAAAGTGAGCGATCATCTCACCTATTTAGCCGAAGCCATTATTGACGCGGTGGTAAATTTAGCGTGGCAACAGATTACCGCTCGTTTTGGCGTGCCTGAGTTTCTCGCTCCGAATGAAAAAGGCTTTTTGGTTGTTGGCTATGGTAAATTGGGCGGGCTTGAGTTGGGCTATAAATCGGATTTAGATCTTGTTTTCCTTTTTGATGGAACTCAAACGGGACAAACCGTCGGCGGGAAAAAAGTGATTGATAGCAATCAGTTTTATCTCAAGCTTGCTCAAAAAGTCATCAGCATTTTTAGTATGAATACGAATGCGGGCATTCTTTACGAAGTGGATATTCGCCTACGCCCTTCAGGTGATGCGGGATTGCTCGGCTGTTCGCTCAAGGCATTTGAAAATTACCAGCTTAACGAGGCGTGGACGTGGGAAAAACAAGCCCTTGTGCGAAGCCGTGCTGTTTATGGTGAGCCTGAACTCCGCCAGCGTTTTGAAGACATTCGTCATCGGGTTCTCTCCGCTCCGCGAGATCTCGCACAGCTTAAGCAAGACGTGAAAGCAATGCGAGAAAAAATGTATCAACACCTCGCCAGCACCCATTCTGAAGAATTTCATATTAAAACCGACAAAGGCGGTATTACGGATATTGAATTTATCGCCCAATATTTGGTGCTGGCTTACGCTCCGCAGTATCCCGCCTTAACAAAATGGTCGGATAATGTGCGGATTTTTGAGTCAATGGCAGACGAAGCCATAACACAAAGTGCGGTGCTAAATTTTAACGTTTCTGAACAATTAAAAAACGCTTACACCCAATTACGCGACCGTATTCACCACTTAAATTTACTCGGGCTACCCGCGGTGGTAAACCAAGAGGAATTTCGCCAACAACGAACTTTTATTGAACAGGTTTGGCAAGAGCTGTTTGATTAATTTGCCATTTTATTGGCTAGCTCAACAAGCTTAACAATCACCCTTGTGGCGTCCCACATTCCTTCAAGGGTGGTCAATTCTTGCTTGCTATGGAAATTATAGCCGCCAGTAAATAACATTGGGCAAGGAATCTGTTTTTCTGCCAATTTCGCACCGAGATAGCCTGAACGGATTGGCGTGAGAATCGGCTCAATATCACATTGCTTCATTGCTAAATCGGCAAGTTGGATAGATTTTGGTTGCTGTTTGATGACTTCACCCATATTGCCGTATTGATCTTCAATGCTTAACTGAGCTTTCTTCCTTAAGCGTTTTTTGCGGTTAAAATCCACGATCATCATCGCCAAAAATGCTTTGCGTTGTTCAAAACTCACGGCATCAAAATCGCAAATTAAATATCGCATTTCCACTTTTTCAATGTCCCCAATTAAACTTTCTAAATGAAAAAAACCTTGTTTTCCTTCTGTTTTTTCGGGAATATCTTGAGCGGGTAACCCTTTTTGAAATTCGCACGCAAGGGTTAAGGCATTGCACATTTTTCCCTTCGCTAGCCCTGCTTGAATATTACGACCATAAAGAACAACAGTGGCGGTGGCAATATTTATATTTTCATAACCGAAACTCCCCACGCCTTCACTTGCAAAACAATACGCCCAATCACAAATAAATTTCTCCAAAGGAAAATATTTCATTCCTTGTCCAATTTCTTTATCTGGCACAAAAGCAACACGAATATTACAATGGGGCGTTCTGTTCTGACGCAGAAAATAAAGTGCGGTCATAATTTCAGCCATTCCTGCTTTATTCTCTGCCCCTATCACGTTTTTCCCATCACCCACGATTAACGTTTTACCAATCAATTTTTGCAAAAAAGGGTGATATACAGGGCTGATAAATTCCTCCCCTATGCCAAGAGAAATATCCCCACCACGATAATTTTCAATAACTTCAGGTAAGGCATTTTTGCTACTGCATTGAGGCGATGTATCAAGGTGGCTAATAAAGCCAATAGTTAGCATTTTAGGGCTAAGGTTAGAGGGCAAAAATGCAGTAAGCACGCCTTGCTTGTTCAACTCGATTTCTTGTAGTCCTAAGGCTGAAAGCTCTTGTTGTAGAAATTTAGCTAATTTAAGCTGCCCAGAAGAGCTAGGGCACGTCTTGGCATTAAATTTTGATTGTGTATCAAAACTGACATAATTAAAAAAACGTTCTAGCAATCCTCGTTTATATTGTTCGTGATTTTCCTCGTGCATTCTTCACTCTCCCTTAAAATACATTTTTCCATTCTAACCTTTCAAAAATCTGCCGCATTGATATATAACAAGATTAAAGGCAATTTTTTTCGGTTAAACACGATTAATTACTTTTCATTATGGAATGATCGCTATATCATTAGCACTTATTTTTATCTATGTATGTTGCAATCAATTTCTTAGGGAGAAAACCAAAGCTAGTGGAAAATTCAGTTCAAACCAAGCCGATTATTGAGCTTCGTTCTTTATCCAAATCTTATGGTGATAAAACGATTATTGATGGTTTAAACCTTACCATTAACAATGGCGAATTTTTGACAATTTTAGGGCCTTCAGGCTGTGGTAAAACGACGGTTTTACGCTTGATCGCAGGGTTAGAAGATCCTAATGGTGGTAAAATTATTCTTGACGGTCAGGATATTACTGACGTCCCCGCAGAACGCCGTTTTGTTAATACCGTATTCCAAAGCTACGCACTGTTCCCACATATGACCATTTTTGAAAATGTGGCATTTGGTTTGCGTATGCAAAAAGTGCCAAATGCGGAGATTAAACCCCGTGTAATGGAAGCCTTGCGTATGGTTCGTTTGGAAGAAATGGCAGAGCGTAAGCCAACCCAGCTTTCAGGCGGGCAGCAACAGCGTATCGCTATTGCAAGAGCGGTGGTAAATAAGCCAAAAGTGTTGTTGTTAGACGAATCTCTTTCCGCATTGGATTATAAATTGCGTAAAGAAATGCAAAATGAACTGAAAGCCTTGCAACGTCAGTTAGGCATTACTTTTATTTTCGTTACCCACGATCAAGAAGAAGCCTTAACAATGTCTGATCGTATTATCGTGATGAATAAAGGCAATATTGAACAAGATGGTACGCCACGCGAAATTTACGAAGAACCTAAGAATTTATTTGTGGCACGCTTTATCGGTGAAATCAATGTGTTTGATGCCAAAGTGATCGAACGCGTGAGTGAAAAAACCGTTAAAGCCAATGTGGAAGGAAGAGTGTGCGAAATTTACACCGCACTTCCTGTTAAGCCAGAACAGCATTTGAAAGTGCTTCTGCGCCCAGAAGATATTCTGATTGAAGAATTAGACGAAAACGAGCAATCTAAAGCGATTATTGGGCATATTTCTGATCGTAACTATAAAGGAATGACTTTGGAATCCAGCGTTATTCTTGATCACAATAATATGAAAGTGCTTGTTAGCGAATTTTTCAATGAAGACGACCCGCATATGGATCACTCCATTGGACAAAAAGTTGCCCTCACTTGGCACGAAGGCTGGGAGGTTGTGTTAGACGATGAAGATAGCTAATAACAAATTCCAGAAAATCACCATTGCAATTATTTTTGCTTGGTTAATTTTCTTTGTGTTAGCACCAAATTTATTGGTGCTGACCGTGAGCTTTTTAACTCGTGATAGCAGTAATTTTTATGCTTTGCCTTTCACCTTTGAGAATTACACCCGCTTATTTGAACCGCTGTATGCACAAGTGGTGTGGAATTCCCTTTATATGTCAGGTATCGCCACCATTATTTGCTTAATCATCGGCTACCCTTTTGCCTTTATGATTAGTCGAATTAAAGAAAAATACCGCCCAATTTTGCTTTTTTTAGTGGTATTGCCGTTCTGGACGAACTCTTTAATTCGTATTTATGGAATGAAAATTTTCCTTGGCGTGAAAGGCATTTTAAATAGCACCTTACTCACTTTAGGCATTATTAATGAGCCAATTCGTATTCTTAATACAGAAGTGGCAGTTATCATTGGCTTGGTTTATTTATTATTGCCATTTATGATTTTGCCATTGTACGCGGCTATCGAAAAATTAGATCATCGCTTGTTAGAAGCTGCCAAAGATCTAGGGGCAAACAGCTTCCAACGTTTTGTTAAAGTGATTATTCCGCTCACAATGCCAGGCATTATTGCGGGTTGCTTATTAGTATTATTACCCGCAATGGGAATGTTCTATGTAGCTGACTTATTAGGTGGTGCAAAAGTGTTACTGGTGGGTAACGTAATTAAGAGCGAATTCTTAATTTCTCGCAACTGGCCATTTGGATCAGCGATTAGCATTGGTTTGACTATTTTAATGGCATTACTCATCTTTGTTTATTACAAAGCAAGCAAATTAATGAATAAGAAAATGGAGTTGGAATAATGAGCCGTTTACTGCGTAATGTCTTTATGTTGGTGGTGTACGCTTATTTGTATATCCCAATTATCATTTTAGTTACAAATTCCTTTAATGCAGATCGCTATGGTTTAAGCTGGAAAGGCTTTAGCTGGAATTGGTATGAGCGTTTATTTAATAACGATACCCTAATCCAAGCTGCATTTCATTCTGTTACGATTGCCTTTTTTGCGGCCACTTTTTCCACTATTTTGGGTGGCTTAACGGCGATCGCCTTGTATCGCTATCGTTTCCGCGGTAAACAGGCGGTGAGCGGAATGTTGTTTATCGTAATGATGTCGCCGGATATTGTAATGGCGGTGTCTTTGCTTGCATTATTTATGATCGTAGGTATCTCCCTCGGATTTTGGTCATTGCTTTTAGCACATATCACTTTCTGTCTGCCTTATGTGGTGGTGAGCGTATTCTCTCGCTTAAAAGGATTTGACGCAAAAATGCTTGAGGCGGCGAAAGATTTAGGGGCGAGTGAAGTTACCATTTTGCGTAAAATTATTTTACCGCTCGCCCTTCCTGCCATTGTTTCAGGCTGGTTATTAAGCTTTACCATTTCCCTTGATGACGTCGTGGTTTCTTCCTTTGTGAGTGGCGTAAGCTACGAAATTTTGCCACTGAAAATTTTCTCATTGGTAAAAACAGGGGTAACGCCAGAAGTGAACGCCCTTGCCACCATTATGATTATTTTCTCGCTCACCTTGGTAATTTTAAGCCAAGTTATCGCGAAAAAAGATAAATAATCGAAAAAGGAAAATAATACTTCACAAATAAGTATAGACAAAATAGAATACGCCTTAACGCACTCAAGGCGTTTTTTTATTCATATTTTGTTTTGCCAAAACAAAATATGCCCCTAACCCTCTTAACAGGAGAATGATAGAAATGAAAAAATTTGCAGGTCTTTTCACAGCCGGAATGATCGCAGTTACTTTAACAGCTTGTAATGATAAAGAAACAAAGAATGCGGACGCTAAAGCACCAGCTAACGATACCGTATATCTTTACACTTGGACAGAATATGTTCCAGATGGTTTATTAGACGAATTTACCAAAGAAACTGGCATCAAAGTCATTGTTTCAAGCCTTGAATCTAACGAAACAATGTACGCGAAATTAAAAACACAAGGTGAAGCTGGCGGTTACGATGTTATCGCACCTTCAAACTACTTTGTGTCAAAAATGGCGCGTGAAGGTATGTTAATGCCATTAGATCACAGCAAATTACCTGTTATCAAAGAATTAAACCCAGATTGGTTAGACAAACCTTACGATAAAGGCAACAAATATTCTTTACCACAATTATTGGGTGCGCCGGGCATTGCCTATAACACCAATGATTACAAAGGTTCTGACTTCACCTCTTGGGGCGATTTATGGAAACCAGAATTTGTGGGTAAAGTACAACTTCTTGATGACGCACGCGAAGTTTTCAATATCGCGTTGTTAAAACTAGGTCAAGATCCAAATACACAAGATCCTGAAGTAATTAAACAAGCTTACGAAGAGTTATTAAAATTACGTCCAAACGTACTTTCTTTCAACTCTGACAATCCAGCTAACTCATTCATCTCTGGTGAAGTGAATGTGGGTCAATTATGGAATGGTTCTGTACGTATTGCGAAAAAAGAAAATGCGCCTTTAGATATGGTATTCCCGAAAGAAGGCCCTGTGCTTTGGGTTGATACCCTTGCTATTCCAGCAACCGCGAAAAACCCAGATGGTGCGCATAAACTTATCAACTATATGTTAGGTGCGAAAACCGCTGCAAAATTAACCGAAGAAATTGGCTACCCAACATCAAATGTTGAAGCATTAAAATTACTTCCAGATGAAATCACCAAAGATCCTGCTATCTACCCAACCGCTGAAGTCTTACAAAACAGCTACTGGCAAGATGATGTTGGTGACGCGGTTCAATACTATGAAGAGTACTACCAAAAATTAAAAGCCGCAAAATAATTTTCTCTAAACAAAAACCTCGCGAAATGCGAGGTTTTTTATTTTCTTAAATCGAAGTGCGGTCAAAATTTTAGGGGCTGTCCTAGATAACAACTAAAAAATCTATTTAGGTTAGAATGAACCAATGAGAAAAAGTCGTCTAAGTCAGCACAAACAAAATAAACTCATTGAGCTATTTGTTGCAGGTGTTACTGCAAGGACAGCAGCAGAGTTAGTCAATGTAAACAAAACGACTGCCGCATATTACTTTCATCGTTTACGCCAACTCATCTATCAAAACAGCCTTCACTTAGAGATGTTTGAAGGTGAAATTGAAGCCGATGAAAGTTATTTTGGCGGTGCTCGCAAAGGCAAACGTGGTTGTGGTGCGGCAGGGAAAATTGCGGTATTCGGGCTTCTCAAGCGCAATGGCAAGGTTTATACCGTTGCGGTTCCAAATACGCAATCTGCCACCTTGTTACCCATTATTCGGGAGCAGGTAAAGCCTGATAGTATTGTTTACACCGATAATTATCGTAGTTATGACGTGCTTGATGTGAGTGAATTTAGTCATTTTCGTATCAATCACAGCACACATTTTGCTGAAAATCATAACCACATTAACGGAATTGAGAATTTTTGGAGCCAAGCAAAACGCCATTTACGCAAATTTAATGGTATCCCAAAAGCGCATTTTGAGCTTTATTTAAAGGAATGTGAATGGCGTTTTAATTACAGCAACATAAAAAGTCAAATTTCTATTTTAAAACAATTGGTTAAAGGGAGTTTAGTCTAGTTATCTAGGACAGCCCCAAATTTTATTCCATTTTTTACAGCTTAAATGAATGAGCTAACACAAACAATTAAGCCTTCATTCAAATTCAATCGACAATAAGACGCAACAAAACCTAATACACAACTTAACAAGTGTTTAACCCAACACCGAAATCCGCTTTTGAAGATGTCCACCTTTGACCGCTTCATCAATCATTGCGATGGCATAAATTTATCAGAAAAAAACCGCACTTAAATAAATTAAGTGCGGTTAAATTTTTGCGTATTTTTAATTAGCTTTTAACACTTTCCGAATCAGGATCACCGTTAGCAATCGGTTTTAACAAGGTAAAGAAACAAATCACTGCTAATACTGTTAAACCTGTGCCAACCCAAACAGATACATCGTAGCTTAAGCCTAAACCGATTTTCGCGTAAGCAAGGAAAGTAGCTGATACCATTGTCATAAAGATCGCTGGAATAGTACAAATCCAGTGGAATTTATGATAACGGTATAAATAAGCCGCGGCTGTCCATAACATTACCATTGCGGTAGTTTGGTTTGCCCAGCCGAAATAACGCCAGATCACTTGGAAATCAAGTTTAGAAATAATGAAACCTAACACGAATAATGGAATTGCGATCATTAAACGTTTCACTAAGCTACGTTGATCGATTTTGAAGAATTCAGCAATAATCAAACGTGCAGCACGGAATGACGTATCCCCAGAGGTAATTGGTAAGATCACCACACCAAGTACCGCTAAGATACCACCAAAGTAGCCAAGCATATGGGTTGCAGAATCATACACCACTTTTGACGGTGTGCCTGCTGTGATCGCCTCATTCATTAATGCTGGGCTATCGTAGAAAGTTAAGCCTACCATACACCAAATTAAAGCAATTACGCCTTCACCGATCATCGCACCATAGAAAACAAAGCGACCTTCTGTTTCGTTTTCCATACAACGTGCCATTAATGGAGATTGTGTTGCGTGGAAACCAGAGACCGCACCACAGGCAATGGTTACGAAAATTAACGGCCAAATTGGTAAATCTTTTGGATGCATATTTTCAAAGAATTTAGAGAAACTCATCTCGCCAACCGTGTGGAATAAAGCTTTATCTTCAAACAATAAGGCAAATAGCATTCCGAAAGACATAAATAGCAATAACGCCCCGAACAGTGGGTAAATGCGACCAATAATTTTATCCACTGGCACTAAGGTGGCAATGATGTAATAACCAAAGATGATTGCCGTCCAAACTAACAAGGTGCTTTTCATTTCTAAGTTAAACATTTCACCCACATTATCCACCGTTAGGTTGGTTAATAAGCTGGCTGGTGAAATAACGAACACTACCCCAACAAGGATTAATAATACGAGGGCGAGTGCATTCATAAAATGCTTAACGGGTACACCTAAATATTTCCCTGCAAGGTTAGGCACAGATTGACCGCCATTACGAACACTCAACATTCCGCAGAAATAATCGTGGACTGCTCCTGCGAAAATGCAGCCAAAAACGATCCATAGCATTGCAACAGGCCCGTACAACGCACCAAGGATTGGACCGAAAATCGGACCCGTTCCTGCAATATTTAATAATTGAATAAGCCAGATTTTCTTTTTAGACATCGGCACATAATCCACGCCGTCTGCCATTGTGTGAGCAGGTGTTGCACGGTTTGGATTAATTTTGAACACATGTTCAACAATCCCACCGTAAATAAAATAACCGAGTAGCAATAAAACTACACAAGACAGAAACCATAACATAAAGAACCTCATAAAAATTTAAAGATAAAATTCCGTGCGAGAGTTTAACAAGAGTAAAATTTGTGTAAATATATTGTTGCAATTTCTGTGATCTTCCGCACAGTTTTTATTCATAAACATAGAGAGAAAACAATCAGATAAATAATAAATACCTATTTTTAAGCATAAATTCAAACTGGACGAATACTTTCTAGCTCCAATATGCCATTAAATTCTTCACAAAAACGTTGTAATTTTTCATCGTGTTGTAAAGCATTGCGGGCTTGTTGGCTTAGTTCGAGGTAGATTTTTTTGCGATGTTCCATTGGGGTGAGTTGTGTGGAATGCGGGCTGGTTTCTACGGATAAATGAATTTCTTTACCGTAAAATTGGCTTAACGCATTTTGTAGCTGGGTTTGGAGTTTTTCGTTATTGAGGTGTAGCTTATCCTGTGCCAAGCCAAGGGTGAGCTGTGTTTCAGCTTGCTGAAGAATAAAACTATTCATCGCCATTTGCTTTAACAAACCTGAAATGCCTAGCTGTTCGATGGTTTCTGTCCATTTATCCTGTGCTTTTGCCATCGTGAGAATTTTTTCTTTCAGCTCTGGGGTGCTGTTATCCAAAATGGCTTTACGGATCTCCGACGGACTGGCACTTTCTTGATCTTTTGCCATTTCGGGATTACGCCAATTCCAACGATAATTTTCATCAAGATTGATGTCTTCTTCATTTTCGTTGTCTGAGGAAAAATCATCCGAATTTTCCACCGCACTTTGATTTCTTGGCGGATTTACTGGCGTTGTCATTGCAACAGGCGTTGCTTTTTCTTGCGATACCGCCTGAGGCTTCGCTCGAGTAAATTTGCGTTCAACCACTGGCAAAGAGATCGCGGCGATATCTAACTGTGGTTCAGCGTTTTTTTTTTCTTGAATTGGCGTGCTAGAAAGCTGATCTAAGGCATTCAAGGCATCTAACGCAGGATTGCCTAAGCTTTGCACTGAAGAGGGTTCGATCGGCGATGGGATCGTCGTCGCCTGTGGCATAGCCGTGGTGGCGTGTTGTGGATTTATCGGCTGAGGCGTTTTCCCTCGCTGTGCGATCCCTGCGGGTGAAACCACGGGCATTTCAACTAATTTGCCGTGATTTTCGACCGCACTTTTTCCCACGCCATTTATTTCCGCCGCTTTTTTCCCAGCCGTATTTTGCACGCTACCATTTATTGTACTGCTTGTTGCCGTGCTGTTTTCCGTGCGACTGGAGGAGTTTACTTGGCTATCCACAACTGACGCGATATTTATTAATTTGGGGTGAAATGCAAGGGCACGTAAGAGAACCATTTCCGTGCCCATACGCTGATTGGGAGCAAACGCCAGCTCTTTTTGCCCGATTACAATAATTTGATAGAAAAATTGCACATCTTCGGGGGATATATGCTTCGCCAAAAAGCCGATATGGCTTTCATCGCTGATCTGCGGTTGTGGCAATAGTTGGCACATCGCAATTTGATGTAGTGTTTCTGCCACCGCTTTGAGCAACTCGAGCCAATCGCCACCGTTATCTGCCACCGCTTGAATGGCTTTCATTAAGGCTTCGCCGTTGCCTTGCTGTAAGGCATATAAAATCTCGATGGGCTGATTGTCATCAAGTAAGCCCAGCATTGTATTGACCGCTTCAAGGCTGATGTTACCGTTGCTCATTGCAATGGCTTGGTCGGTTAAACTTAGGCTATCACGAATGCTACCTTGTGCGGCTTTAGCTAATTTTTCAATGGCAAGGGGTTCAAAGGGGATCTTTTCTTGCTGCAGAATAAAGGACAAATGATCGGCGATTTGTTGCTGATCGAGCGCTTTCAGATGAAATTGAATACAGCGAGATAAAATGGTAATCGGCAATTTCTGTGGAGCAGTGGTTGCCAGCAGGAATTTTACATATTCAGGCGGTTCTTCAAGGGTTTTCAATAACGCGTTGAAAGAATGACGAGAAAGCATATGCACTTCGTCAATCAAATAGACTTTGTAACGCCCTTGCACGGGTTTGTATTGCACATTGTCGAGCAATTCGCGAGTGTCTTCCACTTTGGTGCGTGAAGCGGCATCAATTTCAATGAGATCGATAAATCGCCCCTCTTCAATGGCTTTGCAATGTTCGCATACACCGCAAGGCTCAGCGGTTACGCCATTGACACAATTTAACCCTTTGGCGAATAAACGAGCAATCGAGGTTTTGCCCACCCCTCGCGTCCCTGAAAACAGGTAGGCGTGATGTAGGCGATTTTCATTTAATCCGTTAGCAAGTGCTGTAAGAACAGGTTTCTGCCCTACCACATCGGAGAACTTTTGCGGTCGCCATTTTCTTGCTAAAACTTGATAACTCATTTTTGCTCGTTTTATCCTTAAAAATTAATGATGAGAATTAATGCCCTTCAAAATTAACCAACGAAAACGGCACAACCCCTAACTGGCGTAAACGCTGTTCGCCGCCAAGCTCAGGTAAGTTGATGACAAACGCGGCATTTTTCACTTCACCGCCTAAGCGTTCAACCAGTTTTACCGTTGCTTCCACTGTGCCACCTGTAGCTAATAAATCGTCAATAATCAAGACATTATCGCCCGTTTGAATTGCATCAGTGTGAATTTCAAGGGTGTCTTGTCCATATTCTAATTGGTAAGATTGTGCGATGGTTTCGCGTGGCAATTTGCCTAGTTTACGCACTAATACAAAAGGCACATTCAACGCTAATGCCACAGGCACACCAAAAATAAAGCCGCGGCTTTCTGTGCCGATCACTTTACTGATGCCTTTTTCTTTGTACTCCGCCACGATTAAATCAATGGTCGCTTTGAACGCTTCTGGCACTTCCACAAGGCTTGTAATATCACGAAAAATAATGCCTTCTTTGGGATAGTTTGGAATTGATTTAATTGATGATTTAATCAGTTCTAATTGTTTATTCATTTTATTACCTAAAGTGCGGTCAGATTTTCGACCGTTTTTTCATAAAAAAGAGCGGCACGCATATTACCACAGATTCCGCCATTTAACGATAAATATCCGCACCATCTTTTCGGGTTTTTAGCAAACGCAAAATCCAAACATATTGTGCGGGCGTTGGGGTAACAAATTGCTCAATTTCTTTGTTCATTTCCCTAGCCATTTGAGCGGGATCATCGCTCATTGCCATTGGCGGGTGAATTTCCATTTCATATTTTCCCCGCTCGGCGTTATAACGCGGGAACATTGGGATCACCACCGCTTTCGCCAATTTTGCCATTTTATTTAAGCCCGGTAAGGTGGCTTTGTAAGTGGCGAAAAAATCCGCATATTCGCTTAATTCTTCGCCGTAATCTTCATCGGGTAAATAATAGCCCATTTCCCCTTTTTTCACCGCGTTTAGGAACGGTTTTATTCCGTTTTGACGTGCGTGCATTTTGCCACCAAAACGCTGGCGGGTTATTGTCCATAGCCAATCCACTAAGGGGTTGCGGTGCGGGTTGTACATTGATGTCATCGGCATTCCGTAGGTGTGCAAAATAATCCCCGAAGCATCAATCGCCCAGCCGTGAGGCACCATTAGAATAATGTTATGCCCCGCGGCTTTGGCTTGCTGAATATAGTCCAAGCCGATAAATTCGCTACGTTGTTGCAGATGTTTTTTAGAACGCAATGCAATTTCACCAATGCCGAGCATCACTTGGCTGACGCAAATGAACATTTCGTCAATCACCTTTTCCCGCTGAGCGTCCGTCCAATCAGGGAAACAATATTGCAAATTGACCCTCGCCCGATGGCGTTGTTTTTTCGCTTTTTTGACCACAAGCAAGCCGATTTTGGCTGCGAATTTATCTCTTAAGCGAAAAGGAAGCAATGCCAATAATGCCAACGCGAAAATACCGAGCCACACGCCCCAATATTTCGGCAATAAAAATGCCCATTGCCATTTCGCTTCATAGCCTACGCGGGCGGTTAAACGTACATCATCTTGTTGTGTCATAAATCCTCAATTAACCAAACCAGCCTTGATCATAAGCCATTTTTGCAGTCATTATAAACGACATTATCACCACCATTGGGCGTATGAGTTGCTTGCCTTTGCTCAACACCATTTTCGCCCCCAAATTCGCCCCAATCATTTGCCCGAACATCATCACTAAACCTGCTTGCCACCAAATTTGCCCGCCGATTAAGAATAATAAAAGTGCGGCAATATTTGAGGTGAAATTTAGCACTTTGGCGTGAGCGGTGGCTTTGGCAAGATTAAAACCGAGCAAGGTAACGAATGCCAAACTTAACAGCGATCCCGTTCCGGGCCCAAAAAAGCCGTCATAAAAGCCTATGCCAAATCCTGCCGTAAAGGCAAAAGTGGCATAAGAAATGCGTTTGTGCCGATCTTCATCCCCTAAATTGGGGGTGAATAAAAAATACGAGCCTATGGCAAGCACTAAAAAGGGAATGACTTTTTTAATCAACGCACTATCCACTAACTGAATAAGGATCGTGCCAAGCACTGCGCCGATGAAAGTCATCAGCACCAACAGCCAAATCTCTTTTAAATTCACCTCTTTTTGGCGTAAAAAATACAAGCTGGCGGAAAAAGATCCGCCACAGGCTTGTAATTTATTTGTGCCTAATGCCATCGCGGGGGGAATGCCCGTCATTAGCAAGGCGGGAATGGTAATTAAGCCACCGCCGCCCGCAATGGCATCAATAAATCCTGCAATAAATGCCACACAAAACAAGATAGCAATAAGGCTTAGGCTGATTTCCATTTGTCGCTCCCTTTTTTAATCCAACCATTCACTTTGATTCGGGGCGTTGCTCACTTGCTGGCATAAAATTGGCTCAGGCGGACGCGTTTTGGGCGTAGCTGTGCCAGTGGACGGTTTAGCAGGCTTAAACCAAGAATATAGCTCATCGCCACAGCCCTCGCCTGCTGGAACGGGTGCTTGATTTTCACAATAAGTCGCCCCTTTCGGACAAGTTAAACGGACGTGAAAATGTGAATCGTGTCCAAACCACGGGCGGATTTTTTGTAACCAGCGGCGATCACCTCGCA
Source organism: Avibacterium paragallinarum (assembly GCF_900450705.1). Classification (GTDB taxonomy): domain Bacteria; phylum Pseudomonadota; class Gammaproteobacteria; order Enterobacterales; family Pasteurellaceae; genus Avibacterium; species Avibacterium paragallinarum. The sequence goes on along the minus strand of NZ_UGHK01000002.1, from coordinate 941,649 downwards.
CCGTTTGGCACAATTTTAATTTAATCGCAGGATTGACGAAAATTCTCGCCACTTGTTTATCTTCCGCTGCGAGGCGAATTAAATTTTCGTGGTCTTCTGTCCAAAGCCGATCATCGACCCGTTGTTTTTTTCGATCCACCACCAATAAGCCCATTCCCGCAGGGTTTTGTGCGTCTTGAGCGGATAAACGCCCTAAGCGTAACCAAATATCCGCATCAAGCCCCATTTGATGGCTGGCGTGTCCCGTGAGAAAACGTCCGCCCCCCGGCATTGCGATATCGCCAATGAGCATTGTGGGAATGCCTGCGGCTTTCACTTTTTTCCCTAAGTGCTGCAGATAGGCGATCATATCTGGGTGGCCGTAATAACGATTTTTACTCGTGCGGATTACCTGATAACCCTCGCCATCAAAAGGCAAGGCTTTCGCACCAATAATACAACCGTTGCTGTATGATCCCACAGGCGTTGGATCGCCCGTAATAGGGCGTTTCACTTTTTGCCAATATTCAGGGCTAGCCAATGCGGTGGTCGCGGAAAAAATGCCACAAAAAAACACCGCACTTAATAATTTGATTGCGTATTTCATTTACATTGAGCCTTAAAACGCAGTAGGTGATCTAACAGCACAATCGCCGTCATTGCTTCCGCGATTGGCACGGCTCGAATACCGACACAAGGATCGTGGCGACCTTTGGTGATCACTTCCACGGGTTCATTGTTAAGATTGACCGAACGCCCTGCAATGGTAATGCTTGAGGTGGGTTTTAATGCAATGGTGGCGATAATCGGTTGCCCTGAGCTAATCCCGCCCAAAATCCCGCCTGCGTGGTTAGAACAAAAACCTTCAGGGGTCATTTCATCACGATGCTGTGTGCCTTTCTGTTCCACCACAGCGAAACCATCACCAATTTCCACCGCTTTCACCGCATTGATCCCCATTAAGACGTGAGCGAGATCCGCATCAAGGCGATCGAAAACGGGTTCGCCTAACCCCACTGGCACATTCTCCGCCACCACTGTTAATTTCGCTCCAATGGAATTGCCCTCTTTTTTCAAGTCGCGGATTAATTCATCAAATTTTTCCACCGCACTTTGATCGGGGCAAAAAAATGGGTTGCTGTTCACCTGTTGCCAATCGATCTGTGCGATATTTTCTACCGTTTTCGGATTAATTCTTACTGAGCCAATTTGTGAAAGATAGCCTCTCACTTCAATGCCAAAATGTTCACGCAAATATTTTTTTGCAATCGCCCCTGCTGCCACTCGCATTGCGGTCTCCCGTGCGGAAGAACGCCCGCCCCCACGATAATCACGCAAGCCATATTTTTGTTGGTAAGTATAATCGGCGTGACCAGGGCGGAAGCGATCCTTAATTTCGCCGTAATCTTGCGAACGCTGATCGGCGTTTTTGATGATCATTCCAATGCTCGTGCCAGTGGTTTTGCCTTCAAACACGCCAGAAAGAATTTGCACATCGTCATCTTCACGTCTTGGCGTGGTGTAACGTGAAGTGCCGGGTTTACGGCGATCCAAATCAGGCTGAATATCTTGTTCGGATAGCTCAAGCCCCGGCGGTACGCCATCCACAATACAGCCCAAGGCAACGCCGTGGGATTCACCAAAGGTGGTTACGCGAAAAAGTTGTCCTATGCTATTTCCTGCCATTGTTTTTCCTTATATTGTTCCTTATGATTTTGCTAAATTTTCTGACACAATTTGTACTTCTTGTGCTGTCGCTTGATTTTTAATAAATACATCAAGCTGGTTAAAGGCGATTTCTACATCGTGTGCGGCGAAGAGTTCATCAATGCGACGATTGAGATGATCAATGGTTTTCGTTCTCTCGTTGAGGTTGCCAACGTAAACCCGCAATTCGTGATCCAGCGTGCTTGCACCAAACACGAGGAAGTATGCCATAGGTTCAGGATCTTTCAATACATATTCACATTCATCAGCGGCTTGCAATAATAAACGCTTCACTAATTCAAGATCCGAACCATAAGCCACGCCAACATTAATCACCACGCGGGTCATTGAATCCGTTAATGCCCAGTTAATCAAACGTTCCGTTACAAAGGCTTTGTTTGGCACAATCACTTCTTTTTTATCAAAATCAATCAAGGTAGTTGAGCGGATACGGATTTTTGATACCGTACCTGAAAATTCGCCGATGGTAACCACATCACCAATACGAACTGGGCGTTCAAATAAAATGATGATCCCCGAAATAAAGTTGGCGAAGATTTCTTGTAAACCAAAACCTAAACCTACCGAAAGCGCGGCGAATAGCCATTGTAATTTTGACCACGACATTCCCAACACTGAAAACGCCGCACCGCCACCAATCGCAATGATAAAATAAGTGAGCAATGTAGTGATCGTATAAGGCGTGCCTTGAGAAAAACTCATTCGGGAAAAAATCAGCACTTCCAACAGCCCTGAAATATTCCGCACCAAAGCATAAGTGCCAATAATGATGATCAAGGCAAATAAAAGATTTAATAGCGTAATTGATTCGCTTACCGTTCCCGTATCCGTTACCACTTGTTGTTGCCACAGGGTTACGCCCTCTAAATAGTAGGCGACGGTAATCAGATCCGACCATACCCAATAAAACAGCCCAAACAAACCGACCCAAAGTAAGAGATCCACCACGCTTTTCACTTGGCTCTTCACTTGAGCAATATTCAGCACTTCTTCTTGCTGAATTTCGGCATTCATTTCGCTATCGCTTCCCTCACCTTTCTGCGTTTGCATTTGCTCACGTTTTTCTAATAAACGGCGGTAGGCAAGACGACGGGCGGACACAGTGAAGCTGCGATAAATCACATCTTTTGCAATCATCCAAAGCACCAACACAAAATAAGTGGACATTAAATGTTCCATTAAATTAAGTGCGGTATAATAATAGCCCATTACGATCAAAATAATTAATGCAATCGGAGCGATAACCAATAATAAACGGGCAATTTTAAATAAATAACTTTGCTCGCCTGCTTGTTCTTGGGTTTTCTGATAAATGCTCACCGCATAGCGTAAACGAGGGCCTACAATAAATAACGAAATCACCAAAATAGAAATGGTTAAGACCTCACCAATAACATCATTGGTAATTCCCCCCTCTAAATGGGTGAAAATAGAGGCGTTTAGCCATAAAGCATAAATCCAAACCGAACGTTTTGATACGGAATAAAATAACTGCACATTATATTGCGGCATATTAAAATGACGATACGCCAAACCATTTGGACGTAACATTGCTAAAATAAAGGCAAAAAAGAGCCAATATCCCGCCATTTTTACTGACCACAACCAAAAGCTTTCAGGGGATTCAAAACAGAAGGTACTAATTAAAATTAATAACCCTAAGAAAACAAAAGTCGAGCGTAAACATAAAATCACCGTCCATAAAATGGCTTCTGGCGTATAATGTTGTCGCTCCCCTCTTAGCGTATTAATTTTGCTATTAATATAGGTAAGACGATGTTTTATTTTTTGGTTATTTAATTGAATTAACACAGTAAAAATACTGAGTAAAATAACAAAAAAACTGCCCGCTAAAATATTATTCTTCCAATTGGAAAAATTAATCAGATGGTGAATATCTTGCAACTGTGCTTTCACTTTTGGTAAAAATGTAGCGAACCAAGCAAAATCAATGGGTGGATTACTTTTCACCCAAAAACTTTGCTGTTGCAATTTACCTTGCAAGGTATCACTAATCGAGCTCACTTGCTGTTGGTTTAATTCAATATTGATCGCAAGATTTAATTGATTATTTAATGTTGTAATCGTGTCAGATAATAATTTACGCCGCTCTTGTAAAATTGTGGTTAATTGCGTTTTTTCATTATCGCTAAAAGGCTTTTGTGCATTTTTTTCTAAATTCGCAATATAACTATCAGTATCATACAAATTATCGCGTAATTCCGTTACATCAAAAATTTGTACGCGTAAATCAGTAATTTGTTTTGAAAGCCCTTGCACCATTTGATCTTGAGGCAATAATTGTTTTTGTTTATTAATAATGCGAGAAAGCACTAATGTGCCTTGCAAGGCACTAATTTGCTCATTAATATTTCTTTCTGTTTGCTGTAAATTATCTAAAACGCCTTTAATTCGCAAACTATCCTGAGCCAAAATATTTAATTGTGCCGTTTGTTTAACTAAATCTTGGCTAATACGTAAATTTTGATTTTGTTGCTCAACAATAATTGGATTGCTGTCTTGAATATTGGTTTGTGATTGTTTTAATTGTTCCGCTTGTTGCTGAGTTTCTTGTAAATTTTTATTATTAATCACCTCTTGCAACATTGATAATTTGGCTTGTAGTTGTTGCTGAATTAAATTCTTTTCTTCTAATTGAACGGTATATAATGACGTTAAATCATTATTCCCTTGCAACAGCATTTGATTATAACTATTTTGTAAATTAATAAAGGCTAACTCCGTTTCTAATTTTGTTTTTTCAACATTATCTACGGTCGTATCAAATAATAATTTATCAATTTCTTGTGAACGAATTAAATTCGTACTCAATACTGATTGCACTTTTTCTGGAGCAGTACGCTGGCTAACTAATTGTGCATTAATAGAAACCAAATCCGTTTGCGTTTGTTGTAAACGCTGCTGCGTACTAAGTAATTGATTTTGCAGTTCAATTAAAGAGAGACGATTAAAATCCCCGATTTGCAAAGCTGGAGCCGTTTTTAATTTATCAATATCCTTTTGTACCGCACTGGCTTGTGCGGGAGCATTGCTCACCATATTTTTCAGCGTTGCATTATCCGTTTTTTGCTTAGCAATTTTATTTAAAAAATTGAGAGTTTCTTCTAAATTTTGCTGTAAAACCTTATTATTGGGATCATTTTGATCCGCACTTTTTGCCGTATTGAGCTGTGCTTGAATTGCATCTAGCGTAGGCAAATCCGCAAAACTTGCATTGGAAAACGTCAATAATAACAACACACTATAAAAATAAATCAGACACTTACGAAATAACTTCATTTGCTTTTCCTACTAATTCTTTTAATGCAGATTTCGCCGCTTGGCGTGAAAGTTTAATTTGCCCGTTTAATTGGAATAATTCAAGGGGGAAGGGAAAATATCGCACAGGCTGTTTAAATCGCTCCAAATGCTGAGCAAGAAAAACGCGTAAATTTTCCACCTCACTTTGCTTAAAGCCTTGTTCAAATTCGACCATCGCCACGGGGCGTTGCCCAAATTCCTGATCGTCAATGGGCAATACAAAAACCTGTTTCACGCTAGGATACTGCAAAATAATCCCCTCAATTTCCTCAGGCTGAATATTTTCACCACCTGAAATAAACATATTGTCTGCCCGCCCTAAAATGATTAGCTCGCCGTTGAGCCATTCGCCAAGATCTTTGCTATGTAGCCAGCCATCTTGTTGAATTAAAGGGACAATTTCGCCATTTTGCCAATACCCCAAGCCTAGCCCCGCACCACGCAAGCAGATTTCACCCTCAATAAGTTGCAATTCTCTACCTTGTAAGGGAGTACCAACGCCATTGCGATTATCACTTTTTTTCGCACAAACCGTGGACGCCATTTCCGTCATTCCATAGCCAGAATAACAGGTCAGCCCCCATTTTTCTGCTTCCTGTGTTAAAGCTAAAGGAATATGGCTACCGCCTAATAAAATATGCTGTGTTTGAATTGATTGAGCGGGCGATTGTTGCAAATATGCCAAAAACCGCTGTAATTGAGTTGGCACAAGGGATAAATGCGAAACCTGCGTTGCGGCGGCGTAAAAATCTTCACTTGGCAAATGCAACGCCGCCCCAACCACTAGCCAACGCCACACAATGCCTTGCCCTGAAACGTGGTATAAGGGCAAGGAAAGCAACCACGCGTCATCTTGCTCAAATGCCATTAACTCACAAACCCCTTTGGCATTCTCCCAATGGGCTTGGAGATGATGAACCACTGCTTTGGGGTTACCTGTTGAACCAGAAGTGAGCGTCATTGTAGCTGGACGCTGTGCATCATAAGCTGCCATTGTTTTCGTTGAGGTTCTTCTATCAGCGGAAAAATCATCATCAGCAAGATAAAGTGCGGTCAGATTTTTTAATGTTTTTTTCGCCTCAAGTGAAAAGTAGAAATGAACGCCATTTGCCTCACAAAGTTGCTGGATTTTATCTTGCGGAAAGGCGGGATTGAGCCCTAATACTCTTGCCCCAAGCTGAATGCCTGCTAAATAAGCCAAGAGCAAAGAAAAATGGTTTTTCCCCCACAACGCAATGCCATCACCCTGTTTAACCCCTTGCTGCGAAAACGCTGCGGCGACGGCATTGATTTTATTATTCAACTGAAGCCAAGAAAAAAGTTCGCCTTGCTCGTTACGCAAGGCTACTTTGGTTTGAAAGGGAGCTTGAGTGGCGTAGTGTTGCCAAGGGTACATCATCACAACACCGTTAATTTACCGTGAAGAACGTACGTACTTCATCGATCAAGGCTTCTGGCAAGTGCATTGATTGCATTGCCCCCTCTAACATCAACATTTTTCTTGCACTGTTGGTATTGGTAATCACCCAATAAGGGGTGTCTGGAATTTGTTTTGGCTTGGTGTGATTGCCTGCCATCAATAATGTGCCTTCATCGCGGGCAAAGTAAATCCGCGTACGTCCCTGTAAAGATTCTGTCGCTTGGGCGAAACTTTCGGGATTGGTGCGATAAAGTATGCGTAAAATGGCGAGAAACCGCATCACCGCTTTGCTTTCTTGCTGAAAATCTGCCGATTGGATCAGCTCTCGCACTTTGCTACTCACTTTATTAATGGCTTCGTTGGATTGTTTTTTGGTCGCCACTTTAGATTGGCTTTCCGCGTGAGTTACCGCTGACGCATTCCCCCTCTCCGCGGAGGTTTTCTGATTGCTACGCGAAGAAGCCTCACTGTGCGGGGCAGTGCTTTGACTTTGCGGGGTTGAACTTAAAGAAGAAAAATTCAGTAAACGGCGTAAAATATCAGATGCACTCTCGCCAATGGATTTCGTTTGGCTCGCAATGTATTGATAAAGTTCTTCGTCCACTTCAATAATTTTCATTTTTTCTCTCCAGTTGCTTGATCTCTTTACGCTTTTGCAACATTATAACGATTTATTTTCAAATACTCACGCAAAAATTATGTTGCAATCTCATTTACTTAACTTTCAATTTCACCCGTTAGAAACCGCCTCCACACAACCCACCTTAGTGTTTATTCACGGGCTGTTTGGTGATATGAATAATTTGGGCGTAATCGCCCGTGCCTTTGCGGAACACTACCCGATTTTACGCGTAGATCTGCGTAATCACGGGCAAAGTTTTCACTCCGAAACAATGAATTACGATCTAATGGCTCAAGATCTGCTTGCCACACTCGATCATTTAGGCTTAAACGAGGTGATTTTGATCGGGCATTCAATGGGCGGCAAAACCGCAATGCGAGCCGCAGCCCTACGCCCTGATTTGGTGCAAAAATTGGTGGTGATCGACATCGCCCCTGTCGCCTATGGCGAACACGGACACGATAGCGTTTTCGCGGGCTTATTTGCCGTCAAAGCCGCCCAGCCAGCCACTCGCCAACAAGCCAAACCCATTTTGGCACAGCACATTCCGCAAGAAAGCGTACAGCAATTTATGCTGAAATCCTTTGATCCCGCGTCAGTAGAAAAATTCCGTTTTAATCTGACCGCACTTTATCAAAACTACGCTCAAATAATGGGCTGGCAACCTTGCTTCTACCCCAATCCGACCCTTTTTATTCGCGGCGGGCTTTCTGATTACATTCTACCAGAATACAGCGAACAGATTTTGGCACAGTTCCCCAACGCGACATCATTCACCATTAACGGCAGCGGGCATTGGGTACACGCGGAAAAACCTGATGCCATCGTGCGGATTATTTCCCGCTTTTTAGCCAGCTAACGCAAAAGAGGCAATCTTTGTCGCAGGGTTTTATTCATTCAGGAATTATGATATAGTTCGCCCTAATTAGTAGTTGTAGCTTCTCATTCTCAATTAGCTACATTTTAGACAACATCAGTGATTTGAAAAATGGCAAAACAAGATGCTGACTGTATAACGCTCGATCTGTTTGCTAACACGCCAAAAGTGGGTCGTCCAAAAACAAATCCACTGAGCCGAGAACAACAACTTCGCATTAATAAACGCAACCAGCTGAAACGTGATAAGTCCAGCGGATTAAAACGAGTTGAGTTAAAATTACATACGGATTTAGTGCAACAGTTAGAAGATTTAGCGTCAATAAAGCGTGTTAGTCGTTCAGAATTGATCGTAACGATTTTACAAGAACATTTTAAATAAAATAGGAAATAAAAATGGCTATCGTTGGTTTATTTTATGGTAGTGATACTGGTAATACCGAAAACATTGCCAGAATGATTCAAAAACAACTCGGTGCAGAAGTCGTGGACATTCGTGACATCGCCAAAAGCACCAAAGAAGACATTGAAGCGTATGATTTTTTAATGCTGGGAATCCCAACTTGGTATTACGGCGAAGCCCAGTGCGATTGGGACGATTTCTTCCCAACCCTAGAAGAAATTGATTTCACCGACAAATTAGTCGCCATTTTCGGTTGCGGCGACCAAGAAGACTACGCAGAATACTTCTGCGACGCAATGGGAACAATCCGCAATATTATTGAGCCGAAAGGGGCAATCATCGTCGGACACTGGCCAACGGAAGGCTACACCTTTGAAGTGTCGCAAGCACTGGTTGATGACAGCACATTTGTCGGTCTATGTATTGACGAAGATCGCCAACCTGAGCTGACCGCAGAGCGTGTTGAAAAATGGACAAAACAAGTTTTCGATGAAATGTGTTTAGCCGAACTCGTTGAGTAAGCCGTTAATCCCAAAATAAGGAACGATTATGTCTGAAGAAAATATCAAATTACTAAAAAAAGCGGGCTTAAAAATTACCGAACCCCGCTTAACGATTTTGGCATTAATGCAAGAACATAGTATGTCGCATTTTTCTGCCGAAGAAGTGTACAAATTGCTTCTCGAACGCGGCGAAGACATCGGCTTAGCCACCGTTTATCGCGTCCTAAACCAATTTGACGAAGCCAACATTCTGACTCGTCATAACTTTGAAGGCAACAAATCGGTTTTTGAACTTGCCCCAACAGAGCATCACGACCACATTATTTGCGTAGATTGTGGCAAAGTATTTGAATTTAATGATGAAATCATCGAACAGCGACAAAAACAAATTAGCGAAGAACACGGCATCAAATTAAAAACTCACAGCCTTTACCTCTACGGAAAATGTAGCGATATTGACAACTGTGATGAAAAAGATAAAGAGAAAAAATAATCTCTTGTGTAAAAATCCTCACTTAAAAAATGATCTGCACCCCAAAAGTTGGACTAAACAACCAACTGATTAAGGTGCAGATTTTTTATGACTAAATATACTCAACGTTTCAAACAACAAGTGCTCGACTTTTATCATCAAAATGGAAAAAACCGTTCGCTTACTCGCCAGTATTTTCAGCTTCCCCAAAGCACGTTAGCACGTTGGATTGCGAAATTTAATCATAATGGAATCAATGGATTAGCTGTATTAAGTAAAAAACGATATTATTCTGTTGAGTTTAAATTAAAGGTTATTCAAGCTATCAAAAAAGGCCAGTGCTCCGCTGAAGCCGCCTGCTTTCGCTTTGATATCCCCAGTTCAGGGATAATTAGTCAATGGTTGCAACGCTTTGAAAAACAAGGTATAGATGGGTTATTACTCAAACCTAAAGGTCGTCCAAGTATGAAACTCAACTCACCTAAAATGCCACCAACGCCCAAAACAGAAGAAGAACGCTTGCGTTACCGAATTTTGGAATTAGAAGCGGAGAATGCAATGCTAAAAAAGTTGCAGGAACTCAACCAACAAAAAATGCAGAAAAAGCCGTCATCGTAAATGCCTTACGCTTGCGTTTCCCGTTGGAATTGTTACTCAGGCTAATCGGATTGGCACGCAGTTCGTTCTTTTATCATCTCAAGCCAAAGTCGGATAAAAATGTAGCGATTTCACAGAAAATAGAGGAAATTTATCGCAAAAATGACGAAAATTATGGTTATCGTCGAATTACCTTGGAATTAAGGAAATACTTGATTATCAACCACAAAAGGGGGCAAGCGATAATGCAACGTTTGGGGTTAAAAGGAAAAAGTAAGCAGAAAAAATATCGTTCTTACCAAGGCAAAGTGGGACACATTGCCGATAATCTGTTGCAACGGGATTTTACGGCAACGATGCCGAATGAGAAGTGGGTAACGGATATCACCGAGTTCAAATGTGCGGAAGGCAAAGTGTATTTATCGCCGATTAAAGACTTGTTTAATAACGAAATTATTGCTTATGATGTGGCGAGAAGTCCGAGTTTTGAGCAGATAACCAGAATGCTGACCCAGGCGGTGAACCGATTAGCGGGGGAAAAACCGATACTGCATTCCGACCAAGGGTGGCAGTATCAAATGATGGGTTATCGGGAGATATTGAAAAAACACGGTATTACGCAAAGTATATCGAGAAAAGGCAATTGCCTTGATAATGGTGCGATGGAAAGCTTTTTCGGGCGATTGAAGACGGAATGTTACTTTGGCAAGCGGTTTGAAACCTTTGAACAGCTTGAAAAAGTGATTCACGAGTACATTCATTACTACGACAATGAGCGTATTCAAGTGAAGCTCAAAGGACTAAGCCCTGTGGAATACAGAACTCAGTCCTTGAATGAAATTAGAATATAGTCTAACTTTTTGGGGGCAGATCAATTTTGGCATCTTTATTGTCGGTTTTTGCTAGTGACTGCGACATCGCAAACTGATTGGTTTGTCGCGGGTTGGCAATCACCACACGAAAGCCTGTGCGGTGGAGTGCTTTAGCTAATGGAAGTTCAAGCCCACCGGTGCTTTCAAGGACAATTAAGTCCACACTGAAACGACGTAAATACTCAATGGTATGTGCAATCCCTTTCGGGTTGTTGGTTTCGGTTTTTGTTCGTTTTTGGGTAGAAAGCCCAATGACGAAATGACGTTTAGCAACATCAATACCACAATAAGTTTGTTCATTCATCATTAACCTGCCTTGCATTCGGGTTTAAGTCTGGCAACTGTTCGGTTTTTTGGTGAAATGTTATCTGCTCTCATTGCTACAACTCGGTTTGTTGCCTGGGGCGTATGCGAGATGCAGATAACGGGGTTTTGTTGCTATTTTATATTAATTTTAGGAGCTGTAGTAGATTAGCAACAATGCTATACTACAAAAATGAAGATAACATATTGTAAATTAAAGCAATCCATACAGAAAAAACTACTTGAGTTTTTTGTCGCAGAAGTTACTGCAAGAACAGCAGCAAATTTGCTAGATATTCAACCGAATACAGCCGCTTTGTTCTACCATAAAATCAGGCTTGTGATTGGCTATCATTTATCCCTTGAAGTTAACGAGATTTTTGAGGGGGAAATTGAACTAGACGAAAGCTATTTTGGTGGTCATCGAAAGGGAAAACGAGGACGAGGAGCGGCTGGAAAAGTTGCTGTTTTTGGGTTACTAAAACGACAAGGAAAGGTATTTACTGTTGTGGTTGAAAACACCAAGAGTGAAACATTACTCCCTGTTATTAAAAGAAAAATCAAGCCTGATAGCTGGGTTTATACGGACACTTATCGCAGTTATGATGCGCTTGATGTGAGTGAATTTCACCACGAATGAATCAATCATTCCGAGCTATTTGCGGTGAAACAAAATCATATTAATGGCATTGAAAATTTTTGGAATCAGGCGAAGCGGATACTGCGAAAATATAATGGAATTAACCGAAAAAACTTTCCTTTATTCTTGAAGGAATGTGAATTTCGGTTTAACTTTGGGACACCAAAAGAGCAGTTAAAAATATTGCGAAAGTGGTGTGAAATTTAGGGCTAATCTACTACAGCCCCAAATTTTTTTAACGAAAAGTAAGCCTGATGTTCGCTTCGCTCTCGCTCGGCGTTACTTTTCTAAAAATTTTATTGGAATGAGGGCAATTTACACGGGGAGAAGGGATTTTTAAAAGTGCGGTGGGATTTTTCGATAAATTTAGTTTTGGAAAGTTCCGCACTTTTTTATTATTTCAGGTAGATTTAGGGATTGCTAAACGCTTTTTTACCTACATAGAGTTGTTTTCCTTTGCTGGATTATTTCAGCTTAACGCTTTGTATGAAAGTAAAATGAATTCCGCTATAATGCAACCGAGTGTACACTCAAATTAGTCGGGGTGCTTGATAAGCTGAGATCATACCCGTGAACCTGATACAGTTAATACTGACGTAGGAAACTAATTTTTCTCCGCTTTTTGCGTCAATATTGCTGGTCATTCTTTATTATTTTAAGGAAAAACTATGCAATTTCATCGTTCTAAATTATTTTCGCTCACATTTTTGACCGCACTTTTCGCTTCGGTGCAAACTTTTGCCGCTCAAGAGGTGAATGTTTATACCTATGACAGCTTTAGTGCAGATTGGGGGGCTGGACCGAAAGTGAAAGCCTTGTTTGAACAAGCCCACCCGCAATGCCAAGTGAATTATGTTCCCTTTAATAGCACGGGAACGCTGTTTAACCGCGTACGTTTAGAGGGTAAGAAAACCAAAGCGGACATTGTGTTAGGGCTAGACAGCACAATGCTTGATGAAGCGAAGAAAACGCAATTATTTGCTCCAAATAAGGTGGCGACGGATAAACTTTCGCTACCCGTCAAATGGCAAGATAACGTTTTTTTACCCTATGATTTCGGTGCGTATGCCTTTGTGTATCGTAAAGACAAATTGCTAAATCCGCCAAAAAGTTTAAAAGAATTGGTGGATAATCAACAACTTCGCGTGATTTATCAAGACCCTCGCACCAGTGGTGTAGGGCGAGGCTTGGTGATTTTGATGAATGAAGTCTATGGCGATGACGTAGCGAAAGCGTGGAAAACTCTCGCCAGCCATACGGTTACGGTAGGCAAAGGTTGGTCGGAAACCTACGGGGCGTTTTTGAAAGGCGAGGCGGATCTCGTGTTCAGCTACAACACCTCACCGCTTTACCATTTATTGAATGATAAAGATGAAAATTATGCCGCGACGGATTTCAGCGAAGGGCAAGTGTTGCAAATTGAAACTGCGACGAGAGTGGCGAACCACGAAAATGCCTGTGCTGATGAATTTATGAGCTTCCTTGTTACACCGACGGCACAGCAACAAATTTCACCAAGAAATGTGATGTTCGCTGTGATTGATGAAGCCGTTGAACCGCATTTTGATGCCTTGAAAAAAGCCCAAAGCAGTAAGAAAACGCTGGGTAGTCAAGCGAATGCGGAACAAATCAAACAATGGACGAACACTTGGCAAGCCAGCTTAACGCAATAATTCGTCGTTATCGGCAAAAATTCCCTCTCACCGCTGTGGAGGGAGGGCTTGGCGTGATTGTGCTGTTAGTGGCATTTTACGCCTTTGCCTTAAGTGCGGTGCTAAACATTGGGCGTGATTATCAATGGTCAGCCCTCTGGCAAGATAGCTATATTCGCCACGTTATCGCTTTTAGCTTCGGGCAGGCGTTTTTATCCGCATTGCTTTCCGTGCTGATTGGCGTGCTGTTCGCACGGGCGTTTTTTAATCAGCCTTTTCGTGGTAAGTCCTTAATTTTAAAAGTATTTTCCCTCACTTTTGTGTTACCCGCCTTAGTGGCAGTGTTAGGATTATTGGGCATTTACGGACATTCAGGCTGGCTAGCTCATCTGTTTGCCGCATTAGGCATTGATTGGCAACCGAATATTTATGGCTTGAGTGGCATTTTGATCGCTCATCTCTTTTTCAATATCCCCCTTGCGAGCCGTTTATTTTTGCAAGCCTTATCCAGCATTCCCAACCAACAACGGCAACTGAGTTCGCAACTTAATATTCGCGGCTGGCAGTTTGTTCGCTTAATCGAATTGCCCTATTTGCGGTCGCAATTTATCCCTGCATTTGCCTTGATTTTTATGCTGTGCTTCACCAGTTTTACACTGGTTTTAACCCTTGGCGGCGGGCCGCGTTATACCACGCTCGAAGTGGCGATTTATCAAGCGATTTTATTTGAATTTGATCTCCCAAAAGCCGCAACGCTTGCCTTGTTGCAATGCGGTTTTTGCCTTGGTTTACTCATTATTAGTACGGTGTTTAATGGCAAGCCCGAAGCCTCGCTTAACTTTCGTGCTTTTTGGCGAGAGAAACAATCAAGTGCGGTGCAAATTTGGCAAGTTTTTTTTCTGAGTATCATGCTGGTTTTTCTTTTTTCCCCTTTACTGTCGCTGTTGGTTTCAGGTTTACAATGGGAAGTTTGGCGTGGGCTGTGGAGAAATGCCCCCCTTTGGCGTGCATTAACATTCTCTTTAACCCTTGCTCCCACTGCCGCATTTGTTGCGATTTTATTATCAATGGCATTGCTCTTATTTGCTCGCCGATTGGCTTGGCTAAACGCCGCTTATCGTGCTAATTTCATCACCAATATTGGAATGATCGTGCTGGCGATTCCCACTTTAGTGGTGGCATTGGGGCTATTTATCCGCTTGCAAGACATTGATTTTCAGCAATGGCATTTATTTTTGATCGTGGCATTTTGCAATGGCATTATGGCGATGCCCTTTGTGGTGCGAACTCTCGCTGTGCCGATGTATCAAAATATGCAATATGAACGGCTGTGCCAATCTCTTGGCGTGCAAGGTTGGCAACGTTGGCGGATAATGGAATGGCAGGCGTTAAATGCCCCAATGCGGTATGCCTTTGCACTTGCCTGTGCCTTATCTTTGGGGGATTTCACCGCTATTGCATTATTTGGTAGCCAAGATTTTACCTCATTGCCTTATTTGCTTTATCAGCAACTAGGGGCTTATCGCGTCAAAGAGGCGAGTGTTACTGCCTTGATTTTATTACTATTATGCGGGGCATTATTTGTGTTTATCGAACAACAACGCCCTAAGACGGAAGAAAAAACAGGGGCAAAATAACACCGCACTTTTAACGCGTTAGAGTGCTTGAATTTTTGCCCGCTGAGCTGAATGTAGCCAACCACGCGATAAAAGGCGTTAAGATTAATTTCAACCTATTTGGATCACGAATGATTAAACTAGATAGCTATTTTCATTACCCCAACCAAACAATGCACTTTCAACTGCACATTCAGGCTCAAGAAAAAGTGGCGATGATTGGTGCGAGTGGAGCGGGCAAAAGCACTTTGTTCAATTTAATCGCAGGCTTTGAACTGGTGGATAAAGGGGAAATTTGGCTCAACGGGCAAAATCACACCTTCACCGCCCCTTATCAACGCCCTGTTTCGATGCTGTTTCAGGATAATAATTTGTTCACACATCTCACTGTAGAACAAAATATTGCCTTGGGGTTAAAACCAAGTTTGAGCCTAAACTCGCAAGAAAAATCCCAAGTGGCAGCGGCGGCGAATGCCGTGGGCTTAGCAGATTTTTTAACCCGCTCACCCAATGCCCTTTCTGGCGGACAAAAACAACGGGTCGCCTTAGCACGCTGTTTATTGCGGGACAAACCGATCTTATTGCTCGATGAGCCCTTTTCCGCCTTAGATCCCGCGTTACGGCAAGAAATGCTGAGTTTATTAGATGCGTTATGCCAGCAAAAAAAATTAACCCTACTTATTGTTACGCATCAGCCCGATGAGCTTAAAGGCAAAATTGATCGCATTATTTCCGTGCAAAATGGTAGGATTTGCAATAAATCATTACCATAACGGAAAAATTATGTCTAAAATAGACCGCACTTTTTAAAACAAGGATACTTTATGACAACGACAACCATTCAAATTCCTTCACTCACACCGCACCCAACCCTTGAATATTGGTCGGTGTGTAAGGTGGAAGCCTTATTTGAAACGCCTTTTTTAGGGCTTGTGTATCGTGCGGCACAGGTGCATCGGGAAAATTTCAACCCGCGAGCCATTCAACTTTCCACTTTAATGTCAATTAAAACGGGCGGTTGCCCAGAGGATTGTGGTTACTGTCCGCAATCGGCTCGTTATCACACGGGCGTACAAAATCAGCAACTGCTTGATATTGAAGAAATTGTGGAAAAAGCCAAAGTGGCGAAATCTCGTGGTGCGAGCCGTTTTTGTATGGGGGCGGCGTGGCGAGGGCCAAAACCTAAGGATATTGAAAAGATCACCACGATCATCAAAGCGGTGAAAGATCTTGGCCTAGAAACCTGCGGTACATTCGGTTTATTGCAAGATGGAATGGCGGAAGATCTGAAAAATGCGGGCTTGGATTATTACAATCACAACATTGATACCGCTCCAGAACATTACGAAAAAATCATTGGTACGCGTCAGTTTGATGATCGCATAAACACCCTTGGCAAAGTGCGTAAGGCGGGTTTAAAAGTGTGCTGTGGTGGCATTGTGGGAATGGACGAAACTCGCAAAGAGCGTGCGGCCTTTATTGCCAGCCTTGCAAATCTTGATCCGCAACCTGAATCCGTGCCAATCAACCAATTAGTGAAAGTGGAAGGCACGCCATTAGCGGAAGCGGCAGAATTAGACTGGACGGAATTTGTGCGTACCATCGCCGTGGCTCGCATTGTAATGCCGAAAAGCTATGTGCGTTTATCCGCAGGTCGTCAAGGTATGTCAGAAGAAATGCAAGCAATGTGTTTTATGGCAGGGGCGAACTCCATTTTCTATGGCGATAAATTGCTTGTTACCGAAAACCCTGAGGAAGACGGTGATCAACTGTTAATGGCGAAACTCGATCTCGAACCCGAAACAGAGGAAAATCGTTGGGTAAAAGAAGACGCATAATACTCCGCAAAAATAGCAGCATCAAGGCTGCTATTTTTATGGATTAGAATAAATTCTTTTTGCGTAAATCACGGCTGATTCGAATGGCGGTTTCTGTTTCACAACCAGCATATTCCCCAATTTCTCGATGCGTCCAATGATATTCAGGAAAATTTTCTTTGAGAAAATAAATACTATCTATTACCCGATCTAGGCTTTTTAAATACGCACTTTTTGCTAAACGCCCTTCAGCCTCTCTTAGTTCATTAGATAATAGCTGAAATAATAAACGGATAGTTGCAGGATTTTCTAAGAAAAAATGATCAATATTCAGTGGAGTAATTTTGATGATTTCCACTTCCATTAATACTTTTGCTGTGCAGTGGTATTTTTTGTCTCCAAATAGCGTGCGAAAACCAAAATAATCGCCTGACTTATAAATTCTAACAAGGCTTTCTTTGCCATTTTCAAGGGTGTGATATAAACCAATTAAACCTTGTTGAATAAAATAGAACGATTGGGCGGTATCTCCTTGATGATAGATAGGGATACCTTTCTCTACTTTATATGAATTGGAGAGCTGACATTGATTGAAATCACGATATATATCCATATTTTATTTTCCTATTTAAGCCAGTTTAGTATCAGCATATATAAAGCAAGTAAAAATAGTATGATACCTAAGAGTTTATTTGCAAGTTCGTCTTTGAGAATCCCTCGGATTTTCATACTAAGGAAGCTCATAGCAAAGGAGCTTAATACCATAATAAATACAATAGAAAAATTTACATAGCCTAGCTGAAATGAATTGGGGATAAAAAAGTCGGGTGTTTTACTTAGGTAGCCATAGAGATTGCCAATACCGCCAATGACCATCATATAATTTGTATAAACCGCAACATTTTTTATATTAATACTAGGAAGCTGGCTTAGGAGGGGTGACATAATTGATCCTCCACCAATTCCTGTAAGCCCAGCAATTCCTCCGCCGAAAAAGCAAAAAAAGCTACCACGAAAATTATCATTTATTGGCTCACTTCTGTGCGTTTGCCCTTTACGTTCAAATGGAAAGAATGTTTTAATTGAAAGGGTAAGCAATGCAAGTATGAAAACAGTAATAATAAGATTGTCAGAAACATTAAAGCTAAGGTAAAAGCCCATCTGAACGCCAACAATCATACAGAGAGACCAAAGCAGTAATTTCTTTTTGTTAATATAAATTTTTAGTTTATAGAAGTAGCAAAGGTTAATTAGTGCTGAACCCATCACAATGGTAAGAGCGGTAGCAGAGATCATTTGTATAGGCATATTCGGGAAGAGAGTATGCAGTATAGGAACAATAAGCACTCCACCACCAATTCCAAATAATGCTGAAATGAGATTCGTTAGAGCACCGCATAATATAAGAATGAAAATCAGAAAGAGATCCATAGCATTTCCTGTTCTGTTTTCTTTCTATTATGAAATATTAAGCAGTGTGGTACTTATGATCAGTATCATAATTAATTATATGAAATATTGTTTTAATATTTTTGTGATCTAGATCTTGTTTTTGTGTTTTTCTTCTTTTTATTAATAAATGCTTTTCATATCATTAGGGGGAATGCTCAATTCTAGTTATTTTTTATGTTGTTTTAACCAGTTTGAACATAATACGAAAGGTTCAGATTCGTCACAGAATGATGAAATTTGCCTGTGTTTATCCATAAAGAATAAGGATTATTTTTATATGAAAAAGACATTTTCTTTTCTGACATTATCTCTCTTATCCATCACTGCGACTACAGTAAATGCAGTAGAGATTTATAAAAAAGAGGGGACAAGTGTGCAAATTAATGGACAATTTAGACCAATGCTAGCCAACACAGAGGGGCAACGTACGGATTTACGAGATCGTGGTTCTCGAATAGATTTTGTGTTTGGTCAAAAACTAGGGGAAGATTGGAAATTAATCGGGCAAACGAGAATAATTTTTAATGGTCAAGATTCGAGTGGGAGTAATCATTCTGGTTTTGGTGATCCTCGTGTTGGGCAACTATTTTTGGGTGTAGAGCAAAAATCAATTGGACGCTTATATTTTGGACGCTTTGCAACTAATGGTGATGCAGTGATGTTTGGTAACTGGCAATTAGGCGGCGGCGGACGTAATCCGCTTAGAGCTGCAATGGAAAAAGGAATTCATTTCCGTACCATAGAGTTTGCGGGTTTTCAATTTGGAGCCGATTATTTATTGGGTTCAGCAACTAAGAAGATGAATTCCAAAAAGAATTTGCAAAATGGTTATGGTCTCGCTTTATTTTATACAAATAAATTAAATGATGATTGGCGTATTCGTTTTAGAGCAGGGTATACCCGTGATAATTATGACAGTTATGAATTCTCCGCTCCAGATAGCACGGGAGTAAATAAAAAATGGATTGGACAAAATATACATCGTGATGCTTGGCGTGTTACAGCAGAGGTGAAATATCGTGATTTTGAGTTCGCATATAATTATGGTGAGCTGAAAGATTTGCAATATGCCAGCTATCTCGATAGTAAACAAGTCAAAGAAAAAAGACATTTTCTAGCAGCAAAATATTTCGTTACAGCTGACTTTGCAGGCTATAGTCAATTCCGTTATGAGAAACGGGGCGAACAAATTAACCAAGGCTATACTTTAGGGGTAGATTACCGACCTGTTAAAAATTTCATCACGTTTATTGAATTTGCAAGAGATCGCAATATTGGTGACATCAATGTACATAATAAATATGTAAATCAATATTATACGGGTTTCCGTTTGCTATTTTAAGTAAGGGTAAAATATGAAAGTCACATTATTATCTCGTTTAACTTTTTTGACTGCTAGTTTAATGATGGGAACGGCAAGTGCAAATTACTATGTTTGGGATTTTTTTGAGGGGGAAAAACTCCCTGATTCTATGACTATTAATGGCGGGCAGGTTGCACCAAGTCAATTGCGTTATAAAGATGGGCGACAATCTCTACGCTGGCAATTTCAGCCTAAAAGTGAATTGG
This sequence comes from Avibacterium paragallinarum, assembly GCF_900450705.1. Lineage (GTDB taxonomy): Bacteria > Pseudomonadota > Gammaproteobacteria > Enterobacterales > Pasteurellaceae > Avibacterium > Avibacterium paragallinarum. The sequence goes on along the minus strand of NZ_UGHK01000002.1, from coordinate 921,807 downwards.
TTTTCAACCAACAAATTGATTTATCAAAAGATGATGCAATTTTGCCACAAACTTTTATGTTGTGGCTTTACAATGATAAGCCGTTCAAACAGCCTTTACAATTTGATTTTGAGCAACAGGGGAAGGTGAAAAAGTCATTCAAAATCAATTTAGATTTTACTGGCTGGCGAGGTATTGCAGTACCATTTCGTGATATGCCTGGTGGAAAAGTGTTGTCTTTAGATAAACTCGTCATTAAAGCACCGAATGAAGCAGGAACATTGTACCTAGATCAGCTTTTATTTAATGTCCCTGTAGATAATCGCTACCCGATTCCTGATTATCAAGCAGATTTTGTTAATCCAACGGCAAGTACCGCAGTAAATAAAAACTGGAATGCCTTATTAATGAATGATCAACGTTTGAGCCAAATTTACCCACATTTAGATTTTAATGCCAAACTTCATTCTGATCCAAAAATTGAAAGTATTTATCAGCGTTTTGAACAAGTACTCAATATTTCAGAAACGAAGAAAAGTGCGGTGGATTTTTCAGCGATTTTGAAAAAATACCAAGCTTTTAATATCAGTGAAAAAGATGGGGTAATTCAAGGGGCAATCTTAGATTTTCCTGCTCGTCAAAAATTTATGAAAAATGATCAGGTATTTAGCAAGCAAGAGCAAGCTTTTTTACTGAATTCCATTTCAATGAGAGAGCTAGGAAAAGTGATGCTGGAAAGTGCAAAAGTGTTACGAATGGGCGAACTTACGCCAGAACAACGTCAGCAATTAGAAAATCAATTCTTACTTGCGACTCGTTATCTATTTGACCAAGGTTTTGTGCGAGGGAGCAGCATTCAAATTGTGAGCCATATGGGGTATCAGAATCGAGAAATTTTTGATGCTTGGTTCTTAATGAGGGATTTATTATCTCAGCAAGGACTGCTTGAGCAAGCACAGGGTGCAATGGCGTGGTTTAGTGGGGCTGGACGTATTTTTGAACCAGATAGCAGTATTGTAGAGGCGAATGTAGATATTCTTAATACGCAACTGCAATGGATGTTGAAGAGTATTTTATTATTACCTAATGAAAATCAACGTGCTGGGCTTTTAAAACAGTTTTCACATTGGTTGAGTACGACTGTTTTACAATCTCAAGGGGTTGCCGGTGGGTTTAAGCCTGATGGTTCAATGTTCCACCATTCACAGCATTATACAGCCTATGGAAAAGATGCGTTTACAGGGCTTTCTCCTGTTGTTTATGCAATTAGTGGAACACCTTATGCACTCACTCAAGAAGCTAAAAAACGTCTTGATGATGTGCTGTATAAAATGTGGGTTTACACTAAAAATGGCAATATCCCAATTGTCATAAGTGGGCGTCACCCAACAGGGAAATTCTCTATCGCCTCTTCACCATTTAAATGGTTTGCTTTGGTTGGTGATGAAAAAACGGGCGAAAAAATTAACCGCACTTTTGCTTCTATTTATGCTGCCTTAGAACATAAAGAGGAATTTGAAGGTGTCCCTGCTGCGGCAGAACCTACGGGAGCTTGGACAATGAATTACGCCTCGATGGTGGTTCAGCGTCGTCACCAAGATGATCCAAAACATTCTTGGCTTGCCATTGCACGAGGATTTAGTCGTTATTTAGTTGGTAATGAGTCCTATGAGAAAAATAATCTGTATGGACGTTATATGTCTTATGGGGCATTAGAAATTATTCCAACCCATTTTAATGATAGAGGGTATCGTTATGATGGCTGGGATTGGAATCGTTTCCCAGGGACGACCACGATTCATCTCCCTTATGCCGAATTGCGGGCGAAGCTAGCCCAGCTTCCTTCAGCGGGTCTTGAAGAAATGCTATTATCAACAGAAACTTACGCCGGTGGGACAGATTTGCATAATAATAGTATGTATGCAATGAAATTACGCGGGCATAGCAAGTATCAGCAAGAATCATTGTTTGCACAAAAATCTTATTTCTTGTTTGATAATCAGATTATTGCATTGGGAACAGATGTTCAAAATACAGATAGTCAGCACAAAACAGAAACAACATTATTCCAACATAATGTGGATGATCTTAAGCCAATATTTGTAAATGGAAAATCGATCGCAACCTTAGGTTCAGTGCAGGAAATGCAAAGCCCTGTAACTTTAGCTGATCCAGCGGGTAACCGCTATTATGTTCCTGAAGGACAGACGCTGACATTGTATTATCAAAATCAAGAATCTGTTGATGAACGTAATGATAAGCCAACTAAAGGAAAATTTGCGACAGCTGTACTGGAACACGGCAAAGCACCAAAAGATGGAAAATATGAATATGCGGTACTGATTACGCCAAAATCGGAAGAAAGTGTGGCATATCAAAAACTATCCCATAATAGCAAACTGCACGCTATCCGAGATAATCGAAGTGGTCAGGAAGGCTATGCTTATTTTGATGCTTTGCAAAAGGATGTGGGTGGAATAATACTTGGTGCAGATAAACCTTTGATGGCAATGGCACAGCAGGGTAAAAATACGTTAGATTTATCTATTGTGAACCCAGATTTAGCTTTCTATCAAGGCACTGAAGAAGATCAAGTGAAAGACGGCAAACAAGTGGAAGTGAGTATTTATTCTCGCTCTTGGCGTAAATCCCCATCGCAACCACAGTATTCTACGGTTACGGTAAAAGGAAAATGGAAACTTGAGAACGCGAGTCAATGTGCGAACATTGAATTAAAAGGAAAGGCTACAATGGTTTCTACTCATACTACTGATGCCACACCTTGTAAAGTGCATTTAGTCGCAGTGAAATAACCATTAATAAACAAGCAATAAAAAACACCGCACTTTTAAAGTGCGGTGTTTTTTTGTTGCGTATTTGAAATTTAATTTCGCATTATCCCGCAATATTTAGGAAAAATGTAATAATGAGTGCATTACTGATATTGCTAATGAATCCACCGATTAAAGGCACAACGAAGAAAGCGATTTGTGAATAATGATAGCGATTACAAACCGCGGTCATTGTTGTCATTGAAACTGGAACCGCACCTAATCCAAAACCTGAATGTCCAGTTGCGATAATGGCGGCATCATAGTTTTTGCCACATAATCGGAAGGTAATAAAAACACAAAATAAATAACACAATAAGACTTGGAGTAATAATATGGTAAGTAAAGGCAAGGCAAGATCAGCTAATTTCCAAAGTTGCATTGTGGTAATGACAACAGAAACAAAAATGGCTAATGAAACTTCCCCGATAATCGCAATATTTTCATAAAGGGCATAATGATCACGTGAATTTCTATCAAGGAATAAACGTAAAAGTAACCCACCTAGCATACTCATTACGTGAATAGGAATATTGACACTAGGGAAAAGGGTTTTAGTGACGAAAAAAAGCGTCTGCCCTAATCCGCAAGCGATTAAAAGTAAAAATATTGCTTGGCTAGTATGGCGATAACTCAGGGTAGGTAAAGGGCGTTCCTCTTTTTTCTGCGACGCAGTGTTTGAGGAGGGGGCATCAGCAAGCTGATGTTTTTTAATCAATCCTCGTCCTAATGGGCCGCCCAGCACACAACCGGCGACCAAGCCAAAAGTAGCTGCTGCCACGGCAACCTCAATCGCTCCATTTGCCCCCATTTGTTCTGCTATTGGAGCAAATGCTGCCGCATTGCCGTGTCCACCAGTGAGAGGAATAGAACCTGACATTAACGCAACAAGCGGATCCATTCCAAAGCTTATACCAATGCCGAGTGATAGAATATTTTGCAAAATAGCGAGCAGGGCGGCTAAAAGGCTAAAAATAAGGACTAATTTTCCACCTCGTTTCAATAATGCGGTACTTGCTGCGAATCCCATTGCAGCAAAGAAAAGATTGTAAAAGAAAGTATTAATGGTTTTGTAATCAAATTGTAGCGAAAATAGTTCAAAAGAGTGGAAAAGCGTTGTGAATATCGCAAAAAGTGTGCCGCCAATAACAGGGGCTGGAATACAGTATTTTTTTAGAATGGGAAATTGTTCTCGGATAAATTTTCCCACATAGATAGCAACGACAGCTAATGCGAGTGTTTGGAACATACCTACTTTAATGATGAGCATTGAAACCTCCCAATGATAAGAAAAAGATGTTCTTTTGTTATATTAATGTTAATAAAATGAAAATCAAGTGTAGATTTATAAGATTGTGACAGAGATCTCTCAATGAGAGAGGCTAGGAAATTTTAGATGAAGCAGTTGTATATTCTACAACTGCATTTTCTGTTTTATAAAAAGGTGGTATTTTTTGCTTAGTTTAATGTCAGTAGCACAATTTGAGCAGGGTCAATGTGGCATCGAATAGATTGGGTTGAAGGAATTTGTTCGGCACTCGTTAAACTGGCATAGCATTTTTCTTTACCATTTTTTTCACCGCTGAGAGAAAGTTCTATTTCTCGTTGTTGATTGTCATTAATAACATTGTCCACCGTTGCATTGAAAAGGTTTTGAGCATATTGTTCAACATCAGTAACGAGTTTTACCCAAGGTGCTTTTACCATTAATAGCACCTCTTTGCCTAAATCAAGCTGTAAACGTACCGCACTTTGTTGTGTGATAAAAACGTGCATTAGCAGCTTAGATTGAGCCAGCTCCACTTCAACATCATAATAATATTGCTGGGGTGTAAGGGATTTTATGCTGCCCAAAAACTGATTTCTCGCACTGCTTTGTGGTGAGAATTGCGTGGTTGCGGAAAGTAGGCTGTCAAGGGGGATATCCTCATTTTGTAAAATTTCAAAGGCTCGTTGTTGGGTTTGTTCAAGTAAATCATAAAGTTGTAATAGCCGTAACGCATAGGGGGTGAGTGATGTGCCGCCGCCATTTTTGCCGCCAATATTGCGGTCGAGTAGAGGACGAGGGCTGATTTTATTCATCGCTTCAAGGTGATCCCACGCACTTTTGTAGCTTACTTGAGCGTTTTTGGCGGCTTGGTTGATTGAACCGCATTGTTGGATTTCACGCAACAGGCGAATGCGTTTGGGATCGACAAAAAGCTGTTGTTGAAGTTTTATGGTGAGTAGCACTTCGCTGTCTTGCATAGTTTATTCCTTACTTAAACTTTTCTAGCGTATCTCTGAATTCATTTTTCTTTCGTAGGAGCAATTAGTCCATTAATCCCGCTAAAAGTGGGGAAATTTAGTGATATTTTACGGGAAGTTGGCTTTTTTATGTAGCTTTTCTTTTTTATATCGTTATATAATTTTATTTATATATCTAAATAAGGAGAAACACAAATGTTTAAATTTAAAACCCTACTGCTTTCCACCGTTGCCGCTTGTGCAATGCTTTCAGTTTCGGCACAAGCCAAACTTACGGTTTTTGCCGCAGCCTCAATGACGAATGTGTTGGAGGCTGCGAAAATCAGCTATTTGAAAGCTCACCCTGAGGAAGAAATTGATTTTTCCTTTGCCTCGTCTTCGGTGTTGGCTCGCCAAATTTCACAGGGTGCGCCCGCTGATCTGTTTGTTTCAGCTAATCAAAAATGGATGGATTTTTTGGCAGAGAAAAATAGCATTGTGCCTGAAACACGAACCAATTTAGTGCAAAATGCGTTGGTGATGATTGCACCGAAAAACAGCCAAATTGCACAGATTGATGTTAAAAATCCGCAATGGCAAGCGGCTCTCAATGGCAGTTATTTAGCGGTGGGCGATCCCGCGCACGTTCCTGCGGGGAAATATGCTCAAGAGGCGCTCACTTCGTTAAATCAATGGGCTGGGGTTGAAGATAAATTGGCTCGAGCAAACAATGTGCGTGCTGCCTTAGCTTTGGTGGAACAAGGGGAATCGCCATTAGGTATTGTGTATGCTACAGATGCTGTCGCAAGCCAAAAAGTGAAAGTGGTTGCCACCTTTCCTGCGGATTCGCACGCGCCGATCGAATATCCCGCTGCCATTGTTACAGGGCATAATAACCCTGAGAGCGAAGCGTTTTTAGCCTATTTAAAATCGGATGAAGCAAAAGCGATTTTCCAAAAATTTGGTTTTATGGTGAAATAGTCGCTCGTTTGTGGAATGGATAATTTTGTAATGAATGGAATGGATTTTTTTCACCTCTCTCAAGGGGAACTGAATGCCATCGCGTTGAGCGTGAAAGTGGCAGTGGTTTCCGTCTTGGCAGGCTTGCCACTAGCCATTTTTGTGGCGTGGTTGTTGGCTCGCAAACATTTTTGGGGAAAATCGCTATTAAACGGGATTATCCATTTACCCCTCGTTCTGCCCCCTGTGGTGGTGGGCTATTTGTTACTGATTTCAATGGGGCGAAACGGGATCATTGGGCGATATTTATTGCAATGGTTCGACTTTAGCTTTGGCTTTAATTGGTATGGGGCGGCATTGGCTTCGGCGATCGTTGCTTTTCCTTTGGTGGTGCGATCCATTCGCTTAGCTTTAGAAAATGTGGATTTTAAATTAGAGCAAGCCGCTCGAACGCTAGGGGCTTCCGCCGTACGAACCTTTTTTACTATCACCTTGCCCCTAGCTTTGCCCGGTGTCCTCGCAGGGGTGATTTTGGGCTTTGCACGCTCGTTGGGTGAATTTGGGGCGACCATCACCTTTGTGTCTAACATACCAAAAGTTACCCAAACCATTCCCCTTGCGATGTTTTCCTTTATTGAAACACCAGGGGCGGAGGGGGCAGCGGCTCGCTTATGTGGGATCGCCATTGTTATTGCTCTCATTTCCTTATTGCTTTCAGAATGGCTTGCGAAATACACACAAAAACGTTTAGGACAATCCGATGTTAGAAATTAATGTACAAAAAACATTAGGCAAACTTCACTTTTCGGCGAATTTAACCTTGCCAAATCAAGGCGTTACGGGCATATTCGGGTTGTCTGGCTCGGGCAAAACCACCTTGATTAACCTCGTCAGCGGATTATTACAGCCTGACGCGGGCTACATTCGCTTGAATGGACGCGAGTTAGTGAATTGTGCTAAGGGGATTTGCCTCCCGCCCAACCAACGGAAAATGGGCTATGTGTTTCAAGATGCCCGTTTATTTCCGCATTATCGGGTTAAGGGAAATTTGTGCTACGGAATGAAAAAGGGAACTGATGGGGAAACCTTTGAACGCGTCGTGCAACTACTCGGCATAGAACCCTTGCTAAAACGCTACCCGATCACCTTATCTGGCGGCGAAAAACAACGCGTTGCTATTGGACGTGCCTTGCTCTCTAAGCCCGATATGTTATTGATGGACGAACCGCTTTCGGCCTTGGATCTTCCGCGTAAAAGGGAATTGTTGGATTATCTGGACAAACTCACGAAAGATATTTCCATTCCTATTTTATATGTTACTCACAGCCTTGAGGAATTACAGCGTTTGGCTCAGCAGGTTGTGCTATTAGATCAAGGTAAAGTGAAAGCCTATGAGCGTTTAAATAATCTGTTAAATAACCCGTTATTTAAACAATGGAAAATGGCGGAATAAAGATAACCTTTTTATTTCAAAAAATTCTAATTTAAATGACCATAGATATAATTTTCCTTATAGCAAGAAATTGGCTCGTCTCCTTTGAACGTAAGCATTGAGATGGTTGTTTTCGAGTAGTTGTAGAAGAAATGTTTGAAATTCCGTTGGGTAATGGTTTCCTATAAAAAATCTGCTCCTTAATTCTTGGAAGATGTCCAGCGTTTGGGGAGCAGATCAAAGTGTGGTGTTTTTTTGTGATATTGAAATTACATTTTCTCTACGGTTTTAATCCCTAGCAGATCCAACCCTTGTTTTAAGGTTTTCTCTGTCAGCAATGCCAATTTCAAACGGCTGAGTTTAATGCTTTCATCTTCATTGTTAAGAATTGGGCAATGCTCGTAGAAACTTGAGAACACGCCAGCCAATTCATAAAGATAAGCACAAAGAATATGTGGTGAGCCTTCTTTTGCCACTTGTTGGATTGCTTCTTCAAACTGGAGCAATTTAATGGCTAAAGCGCACTCTTTTTCATCGACCACTTTGATTGGTGCATCTGCAAGCTGTGCAGGGCTAATGCCGGCTTTGTTGAAAATGGAACGGATACGCGTGTAAGCATATTGCATATAAGGCGCGGTGTTGCCTTCAAAGCTAAGCATATTATCCCAATCGAACACATAATCGGTGGTGCGATTTTTGGATAAATCCGCATATTTCACTGAGCCAATTCCTACCGCTTCAACCACGGCGGCTTTTTCTTCTGGAGAAAGTGCGGTGCTTTTTTCGCTAATTAATTTATCCGCACGCTCAATGGCTTCGTCAAGAAGATCCGCTAATTTTACTGTGCCACCGCTACGGGTTTTGAAGGGTTTGCCATCTTTGCCAAGCATCATTCCAAAGTTTTTATGCTCTAATTGGAAGCTCTCTGGCACATAACCTGCTTTGCGGGTAATCAACCACGCTTGTTGCATATGTTGGCTTTGACGGGTATCCGAGAACACCAATACGCGATCGGCGTTTAAGGTTTCATAACGATATTTTGCGGCGGCGATGTCAGTGGTAGTGTATAAAAATCCACCATCTTTTTTCTGCACGATCACGCCCATTGGATCGCCATCTTTGTTTTTAAATTCATCAAGATAAACCACCAATGCACCGTCATCTTCCACGGCTAATCCTTGTGCTTTTAAATCTTCCACAATGGCAGGGAGCATTGGGTTATACAGGCTTTCGCCCATCACATCTTTTTCTGTCAGAGTAACATTTAAGCGATCATAATTGCGTTGATTTTGTTGCATTGTAATATCAACCAATTTTTTCCACATTGCACGGCAGTATTCATCGCCACTTTGCAATTTCACCACATAACCGCGGGCTTTTTCAGCAAAGGCCTCATCATTGTCGTAATGTTCTTTCGCCGCACGGTAAAAGGCTTCTAAATCGCTTAATTCCATTTCACTGGCGTGTTCATTTTCCATTTTTTCTAAATAGGCGATGAGCATACCGAATTGCGTTCCCCAGTCGCCAACGTGGTTAGCACGGATCACCTTATGCCCTAAAAATTCAAGGGTACGCACCACGGCATCACCAATAATGGTTGAACGCAAATGCCCAACGTGCATTTCTTTTGCTACATTAGGTGAAGAATAATCCGCCACGATGATTTCTTTTTTATCCGTGTGAATGCCAAGGTGATCATCTTTTAATGCGGTTTGCACATTATCCGCAAGCCAAGTTGGTGAAAGAAAAATATTAATAAAGCCAGGGCCTGCAATCTCAATTTTGTCGGCAATAGGGCTAAGGTCAAGATGTTCTAGTACTTTTTGTGCAAATTCACGGGGATTTAAACCCAATTTTTTCGCTGCTGCCATAATGCCATTAGCTTGATAATCGCCAAATTGTGGTTTGTTAGATTGGCGTACTAGGGCTTCGCATTGTTCATCAGCCCCCGCTTGGAGCATTGCGTGCTTAATTTTGTCAGATAAAATGGATTGAATATTCACGGTTTATCCTTAATTTTAAATTGTGGAAATAAAATAATTCGTTATGATACCGTTCTTTCCTTATTAAGACAAAAAATAAAGTAAGAAAATATGACAACATCAGAACGAAGTACTTTTTTATTTGAAAATCCTTTCTTTTCTCACAATGCATTTGTCAAATTTGAGTAAAATATTTTACAGCTTGCCAAAAAAATGGCATTACCATTGCAAAATTATGAAATTGACCACATAGCCGTGCGAGTAAATACAGAACAGTCTGCACAGCGTTGGCTAAGTGAATTAACAAAGTGCGGTAAAATTTTGAGCAGTAATTTGGTGAATGGAAGAAAAATCTACCTAATTCAGCTTGATAAACCATTAATAATTGCTAATCAGCTTGTTGATGTTATCGAGCTGCCTTTTCCCAAAAATAAACAATATCCACAAGAAGGGTGGGAACATATTGAGGTGGTTATTCCTTTTTTGCCTAAGGAAACAACAAATGAATGGATTGAACGCATAAATTCTTATTTTCTATGGAATAAAATATCAGAGGTGAGCATTAAAATAAGCACACCGAAAGTAGAGGGGGAAACATTAGCAAATCCTTCTATTGCTGTGAGTTTTGTGAATAGTGAGGGGCATCATTGCTGTATTAAAGTACATCCTTATCATATCAAAAGAGTAGTTATTTCTTAGATCAAAAATTCTATCTAATTGGAACTATACTCAAAATTGAGCTATTTTCTTTTTGCATTTAGTTTTAAATATAATAATTAAGATTTTTGATACAGATAGAAAAATATTTCAGTATAAAGTACTTTTCTTTTTTACAAATTGGATTTCCCCGTTCTTTTACTTAAACCCCACTGCAATTTGGTATATGATAAGCGGTAAATTTTAGTGTGATGTAAAAGTAATTTATGGCAAAACAACCTTCCTCTGGGCAAAAAAATGTTGCTCGAGATAAAAAAATAGAACAAATCAACGTTCCACCGCATTCCATTGAAGCGGAGCAGGCGGTGATCGGCGGAATGTTGCTCACTAACACCCATTGGGATGCGGTGGCTGAGCGGATTATCGCGGACGATTTTTATACTTTTGAACATCGTTTGATCTTCCAAGAAATTATGAATTTGATCCGTCAAAATCAACCTGTGGATCTATTAACCCTTGATGAAGCCTTGAAAAATCGTGGTGTGAGCGAAGAAGTGGGCGGTTTTGCCTATTTAGCGGAGCTTTCCAACAATACGCCGAGTGCGGCGAATATTATTGCTTATGCCGACATTGTGCGAGAAAAAGCGATTTTACGCGAGTTAATCGGGGTCAGTAACCGCATTGCGGAGATGAGCTATCAAACCAAAGGGCGAGATTCTAAAGATATTTTAGACGAAGCGGAACGTGAAGTGTTTGCCATTGCCGAGAAGCGGACGACATCAAACGAAGGCCCGCAGAATATTATCGAAATTCTGGGAAAAACCATTGATAAAATCGAAACCTTGAGCCAAAGTGCAACCCACAATGGGGTAACAGGGGTTACCACAGGGTTTATTGATTTGGACAAAAAAACCGCAGGGTTACAGCCTTCGGATCTGATTATCGTGGCAGCCCGCCCTTCAATGGGGAAAACCACTTTCGCGATGAATTTATGTGAAAATGCCGCCTTGGCGAGTGATAAACCTGTGCTAGTGTTCAGTTTAGAGATGCCAGCCGAACAAATTATGATGCGTTCTTTGGCCTCTCTTTCCCGCGTGGATCAAACCAAGATCCGTACAGGGCAAGGGCTAGATGATGAGGATTGGTCGAAAATTGGTAGCACGTTAGGCATTTTCAAACAAAAACCGAATTTATATATTGATGATTCTTCAGGGCTTACGCCAACGGAGTTGCGTTCGCGAGCAAGGCGGGTGTATCGTGAAAACGGTGGGCTAAGTTTGATTATGGTGGACTATTTACAATTAATGCGTGCGCCTGCATTTTCTGATAACCGAACCCTCGAAATTGCGGAAATTTCTCGCTCATTGAAAGCCTTAGCGAAAGAGTTGGAAGTGCCAGTGATTGCCCTTTCACAGCTCAACCGTACCTTGGAAAACCGTGCGGATAAACGCCCTGTCAATTCCGATTTGCGGGAATCTGGCTCTATTGAGCAAGACGCGGATTTGATTATGTTTATTTATCGCGATGAAGTCTATAACGACAATTCAGAAGATAAGGGGATTGCTGAGATTATTATCGGTAAACAGCGTAATGGACCAATTGGGCGAGTGCGGTTGAAATTCCAAGGGCAATATTCGCGTTTTGATAATTTGTTAGACCAACCTGAGTATATTCACGAGTAGGAAAATGAATGTAAAACCCGCAACGGCAAAAATTAGTTCACAGGCATTAAAACAAAATATTGAGATTATTAAGCAAAAAGCCCCGCAAAGCAAAGTGATTGCAGTGGTGAAAGCTAATGCTTATGGACACGGCGTGGCGTTTGTGGCTGCCGCGTTAGAAGAGATGGTGGATTACTTCGGCGTGGCACGGCTTGAAGAAGCACTTACTTTACGCTCTAACGGCATCACCAAGCCGATTTTATTGTTGGAGGGCTTCTTTCACGACAAAGATTTGCCTATTTTGGCAGTGAATAATATTCAAACCATCGTGCATAACGCGGAACAATTACAGGCGTTACAACAAGCGAAATTGCCAAATCCGATTAAAGTATGGCTGAAAATTGACACGGGAATGCACCGCCTTGGTGTAGCACTTGATGAGGTGGGGTATTTTTGCCAACAATTAGAAAAATGTGAAAATATCGAACCGCACTTTGGTTTTGTCAGCCATTTTAGCCGAGCCGATGAGCTGGAATCAGATTATACGCAAAAACAACTGAATGCCTTTTTACAAGCCACCGCAGGCAAAGCGGGGGAGCGAAGTATCGCCGCTTCAGGGGGAATTTTATTCTGGCAAGATTCTCATTTAGATTGGATTCGCCCGGGGATTATTCTCTACGGCATTTCCCCTAATAATACCCCGAGCCAAGAATATGGCTTAACTCCCGTGATGACGCTCACCTCCTCGCTGATCGCTGTGCGTGAGCATAAAAAGGGCGAACCTGTGGGTTATGGCGGAAAATGGATCAGCGAAAAAGACACCAAAATTGGCGTAGTCGCCATTGGCTATGGCGATGGCTATCCGCGAGATATGCCAATGGGAACACCCGTTTATCTTAATGGTCGCCGTGTGCCGATTGTGGGCAGAGTATCAATGGATATGCTCACGGTGGATCTTGGGGCAGACAGCCAAGATCAAGTGGGCGATGAAGTGATTTTATGGGGTAAGGAATTGCCTATCGAAGAAATCGCAGCAATAAGCGGCATTTTAAGTTATGAATTAATAACAAAACTCACCCCACGAGTTTTGACGGAATATGTTGATTAAATATGTGTAGCATTTTGGGTTCCCTTTCAGCGTTGCCCGAATGGAAGTTAAATTTTTAGGCGAAAAAAATTGTAATTTTGCGAAGCAAAATCTCTTTTTTCGCCGCCCGAAAAATTTGACTGGAATGAGGAAAAGCAACGCTGCAAGGGTGTGTTTCTTTTGTCTACTTTGCTTTGCACAAGCAAAGAAAAGTAGGTCGCCCTTCAGGGCGAAACCTGAATTGCTATAAGGTTATTTAACTGATTAAATTTGAATTTATTTTACTATTAAGAAGGAAACTCAAATGAAAAACATCAACCCAACTACCACTAACGCGTGGAAAGCCTTAGAACAACACAAAAGCAACCTAGGCGAAACTACAATCCAGCAACTATTTGCACAAGAACCGAATCGTTTTAAAGATTATTCTTTAACCTTTGATAACGAGATTTTGGTGGATTACTCAAAAAATAACCTTACCCAAGAAACTTTAGGGTTATTACGTCAATTAGCAGAAGAATGTGGCTTGCAAGAAGCCACAGAAGCAATGTTCACTGGGGAAAAAATCAACCGCACGGAAAATCGTGCCGTTTTACACACCGCACTTCGTAATCGCTCAAATACACCAGTATTAGTGGACGGCAAAGATGTAATGCCAGAAGTGAATGCGGTGCTGGCGAAAATGAAATCTTTCTGCGATCGCGTGATTTCAGGTGAATGGAAAGGCTACACAGGCAAAGCCATTACTGATGTGATTAACATCGGCATCGGCGGCTCGGATTTAGGGCCTTATATGGTAACGGAAGCCTTGCGTCCTTATAAAAACCACCTCAATATGCACTTTGTGTCTAACGTGGACGGCACGCATATTGCGGAAACTTTGAAAAAAGTGAACCCAGAAACCACCCTTGTGTTAGTGGCATCAAAAACCTTTACCACCCAAGAAACAATGACCAACGCAAATTCTGCCCGTGATTGGTTCTTAGCCAGTGCGAAAGAAGAAGCTCACATCGCAAAACACTTTGCCGCCCTTTCTACTAACGCAAAAGAAGTGGAAAAATTCGGCATTGATACCGCAAATATGTTTGAATTCTGGGATTGGGTTGGCGGACGCTATTCCTTATGGTCAGCCATTGGCTTATCTATCGCCCTTTCTATTGGCTTTGAAAATTTTGAAGCGTTATTATCGGGTGCACACGAAATGGATAAACATTTCCGCAACACGCCATTATCACAAAATATTCCAGCCACCCTTGCCTTAGTGGGCTTGTGGAATACCAATTTCCTTGGTGCACAAACCGAAGCGATTTTACCATACGACCAATATTTACACCGTTTCGCTGCTTATTTCCAACAAGGCAATATGGAATCAAACGGAAAATATGTGGGACGTGATGGCAAAGTGGTGGATTATCAAACAGGCCCAATTATCTGGGGTGAACCTGGGACAAACGGACAACACGCGTTCTATCAATTAATTCACCAAGGTAAAATTTTAATTCCTTGTGATTTCATTGCTCCAGCGCAAACCCACAACCCACTTTCAGATCATCATCTGAAATTATTATCTAACTTCTTCGCACAAACTGAAGCCCTTGCTTTCGGCAAAAGCAAAGAAGAAGTGGAAGCGGAATTTGTCAAAGCGGGCAAAACCCTTGAAGAAGTGAAAGACATCGTGCCGTTTAAAGTGTTCACGGGTAACAAACCAACCAACTCAATCTTATTGCAAAAAATCACCCCATTTAGCTTGGGCACACTCATTGCAATGTACGAACACAAAATCTTCACCCAAGGTGTAATCTTCAACATTTTCAGCTTTGACCAATGGGGCGTAGAGCTTGGTAAACAGCTCGCCAACCGCATTTTACCAGAGCTTGAAAATAACAACGAAATTACCAGCCACGATAGTTCAACTAATGGGTTGATCAATCAGTATAAGGCGTGGCGTTAAAATGGTGTTACCTAAGGTGTGTGAAAATTAATCACATTTAATCATCATAGAAAACTGCTTTTAATATTGCATTAAAAGCAGTTTTTTCATTACTAAATAGTGATATTGTGATAAATATCATTTTTCTCGTATTTGGGGAAGCGTTTACGAGAGGTATTATGTAGATGAATTTATTAAATGCTAGTCTTCCAATAGGTAATTATCATTCCACAATTCTTCTAAATATTCCATTAGGCGTTCTTTTTCTTCTTTATTTTTAAAGCCAGAAATCTCTACGCCAGCTGCACTAGAAAAGCGAATACGAATTTGAACGTCGTCAAATTTTTCACTAATTTTTTTGGGTAAAATTTCTTGCAATTTAGCAATGATTTTTAGTTGGTATTCTTGGCGTGCTTTGTCATTTTCTTTCATAAAACGAATATCTAATTGTTTCATTGTATCCTCTCTTGTTTTATGGTTATTTAATTTTGAAATGATCTCAGCTTGCTTTACTGTACGATGTTTACTTTTTACGACCTTTTAAATTTAAATGAAAATATTAGTAAAAATGCTAAAAATTTACACCGCACTTTATTTATAAGCTAAGCTGCAAATCTTGTTTTCTTGTTAGATTTTATTTGATGAATAGTATTAGTAATTATCCCAATAATAGGAAGTGTTGCCCATTTATCGCATTTTATGCTATTCATTTTCGCATCAAGAGGGAGGAAAATGAATTCTTTCCCACTATAGGCAACAAACTCATAGATGCAGAATTTATGATCTTGTTCCATTACCACTAAATCTCCTATGCTTAGGTGTTCACTTTTCTCAACAACAAGCATATCACCGATTTCAATTCCCCAAGCGAGCATATGGGGGTTAGTCACTTGGATAAAACAAGTTTTTTGTGGGTGTTTAATACAGTAAAGGTTTAGATCAAGTTTTCTATTTGATGTAGAGGCAAAGGAACCATTGTCTGTTAGGAATGGCATTGGCTGATAAGATAGCTGAACTTGTTGGGTGAAAGAATTCATCGTAGTTCTCCAAAGTTTACTGGTTGTTTATACAGTTCTATGATACTGTTGTTTTGTACAGTTGGTCAATAGGGGAAAGTAAAAATTTTTTCTATATATAAAAGAAACATTTTAGAAGGGAATATGTTTTATTTAATTTTTTAGAAAAAATTTCATTATTTATGTGAATAATAGGGGGAAATTTCCGATTTTATATTTTCTTTCATAAAAATTTAGGCTATCTTTATAACGCTAGGGGGAGCTGAATTAGATCCAAATATTAACAATAATCTGCGATTGCAATATCCGTTAGCATTCTCAGTTTAGACACAACATTGTAAATTATTATGAACACATCTCGTTTATATTCACTATTTTTTCAAGGAAGCTTAGTCAAACGTATTTCTATTGGTTTACTGTTAGGCTTGCTTATCGCATTAATTTCGCCCAGCTTGCAAGGCGTATTAGGTTTCAGTATAGCGGAAAAAGTTGGCTTTTTAGGTAAAGTTTTTGTCCGTTCATTGCGTGCTGTTGCACCGATTTTAGTTTTCTTATTGGTAATTTCTGCGATTGCCAACAAACGTATTGGGGCACAAAGTAATATGAAATCTGTGGTGATTTTATATTTATTAGGTACATTTCTTGCTGCATTAACTGCGGTGTTATTTAGCTTCGCATTTCCAACAGAGATTGCTTTGCAAACTCAAGATAATTCGTTAACACCACCAAGTGAGGTTTCGCAAGTTTTAGGCACATTAGTGTTAAATGTGGTGGATAACCCAATTAATGCCTTATTTAATGCTAACTTTATTGGAATTCTCTCTTGGGCGATTGGTTTAGGGGTGGTATTACGTCACGCTTCTGATACGACCAAAAATGTGATGAACGATCTTTCTGAAGGTGTTTCAAAAATTGTTTACTTCATCATTAGCTTTGCACCAATTGGAGTATTTGGCTTGGTGGCTGAAACCCTTGCGGATAAAGGCTTAGGGGCATTATTGAACTATATCCAATTATTGTTTGTATTAATTGGAGCTATGCTTTTTACTGCATTTGTGGTGAACCCAATTTTAGTTTATTGGAAAATCCGACGTAATCCATATCCACTTATCTGGACTTGCGTACGCGAAAGTGGATTAACGGCATTCTTTACGCGTAGTTCAGCTGCTAATATTCCAGTGAATATGGCATTGGCGAAACGTTTGAATTTAAAAGAAGAAACTTATTCTGTTTCGATTCCATTAGGGGCAACTATCAATATGGCTGGTGCTGCGATAACCATTACCGTATTAACGTTAGCAGCAGTGAATACTTTAGGTGTAGAAGTATCTATCCCAACTGCCGTACTATTAAGCGTAGTAGCTAGTGTTTGTGCTTGCGGAGCTTCTGGTGTTGCAGGTGGCTCATTGTTGCTTATTCCGCTTGCTTGTAGTCTTTTCGGTATTTCTAACGACATTGCAGCACAGGTAATGGGCGTGGGCTTTATTATTGGGGTGCTACAAGATTCAGCAGAAACCGCATTAAATTCCTCAACGGATGTTGTATTTACTGCGGCAGCTTGCATCGCAGAAGAAAATGCAAAACAAGGGTAAGTGATTTTTAATTACAAAACAACTTGTCTTTCACTGTTTATGATAAACATTTCAAAGAACCTACGATTTTTATCGTAGGTTTATTTTTATCACCTCTTAAAAAGTAAGCAATGTATAAGGTAGCTTTTTGATACAATTAGAGAAAATTTGCTGTTTTGAATTTGATAAAATGTGATATTTATCACGGAATTAAAAAAAGTACCAGCTTGTGAGCAGATTTTTATGCAACTTTCCTTTTTTAGTTAGAAATAAAGAAAATACTTATAATTCATAAGGTTATAAAATAGTTAAAGCAAAAGTGAGTATTTAAACTGAAAGTATTCTCTTTATCAGATTATGTGCCGTAAAACTCCGTCCTTCAGGGCGGAGATATAAGGCACAAACGGCGTAAGCCGTTTCAAACCTAACTAATCAGGTGTTTGTTGTTGCTCAATGTATTGGCGAATAATGGAAATTGGAGCGCCACCACAACTCCCTGCAAAATAAGACGGAGACCAAAGCTGATTACCCCAAAGTTTTTTGCGGATGTTCGAGTAGTTTTTCTTCCTAATCATTCGGCTTGATACACCTTTTAAACTGTTTACAAGTGTAGATACAGCCACTTTCGGTGGATATTCCACAAGTAAATGAACATGATCGTCTTCACCGTCAAATTCAACTAATTTTGCTTTAAAATCATTGCAGACGCTTTCAAAAATCAATTTGAGTTCGTCTAAAATAGCTTTCGTAAAAACATCACGGCGATATTTTGTTACAAAGACTAAGTGAACATGCATATTAAAAACACAATGTCTACCGTGCCTAATTTCTGTTTCTTTTTGCATAGACCAAGTGTAAAATGTTGAAAACTTACATTCTAA
Organism: Avibacterium paragallinarum; assembly: GCF_900450705.1. Taxonomy (GTDB): domain Bacteria; phylum Pseudomonadota; class Gammaproteobacteria; order Enterobacterales; family Pasteurellaceae; genus Avibacterium; species Avibacterium paragallinarum. The sequence continues at coordinate 903,594 of NZ_UGHK01000002.1, read as the reverse complement.
ACCTTGTCAATGCAACTACGCAAAGCCTTTAAGTTCGAGATAATGCCGAATGGCGAACAAACCCGTAAAATCAAGCAATTTTGCGGTTGTTCTCGTTTTGTGTTCAATCGGGCATTGGCTTGGCAAAATGAACAATACGGGCAAGATAACAGCTTTAAGTTCAGTTACACTAAAATCGCCAACTTGCTTCCACAATGGAAAAAAGAATTAGTTTGGCTAAAAGAATGCCATTCTCAAGTGCTTCAACAGTCGCTAAAAGATCTTGAGAGTGCGTTCAAAAATTTCTTTCAGAAACGTGCCGACTTTCCAAAATTCAAGAAAAAAGGCGTGAAAGAGAGCTTTCGTTTTCCGCAAGGTTGCAAATTAGAACAGGAAAATGACCGCTTATTTTTGCCAAAAATCGGCTGGATTCGCTATCGCAACAGCCGAGATATCGTTGGTGAAATCAAAAATGTTACCGTCAGCCAAAAGTGCGGTCACTATTTTGTCAGTATTCAAACTGAATTTGAGTACGAAATCCCGACACATAAAGGCGGTGAAATCGGTATTGATATGGGCGTTGCACGTTTTGCAACATTGTCAAATGGTGAATATTTTGAACCGGTTAACGCCTTTAAAACTTACAAAGGAAAATTGGCTAAACTGCAAAAGAGGCTTAAAAATAAAGTAAAATTTAGCCAAAATTGGCAGAAATTAAAGGCGAAAATCGCCAAACTGCATCATAAAATTGCTAATTGTCGCAAAGACTTCTTGCATCAGACTTCAAGCAAAATCAGCAAAAACCACGCCATGATCTATATTGAAGATTTGCAGGTGTCAAATATGTCAAAATCAGCCAAAGGTACGGCGGAAACACCAGGCAAAAATGTTGCTGCAAAATCAGGGTTGAACCAAGCGATATTAGATCAATCTTGGTTTGAGTTTCGCCGTCAGTTGGACTACAAAACGCAATGGCAAGGTGGATTTTTAGTGGCAGTGCCAGCGCAAAATACCAGTCGAACTTGCCCTTGTTGTGGTCATGTAGCAAAAGAAAATCGCCAAACACAGGCTAATTTTGAGTGTGTAGAATGTGGCTACACAGAAAATGCCGATGTGGTTGGAGCGTTAAATGTATTGGGGCGTGGGCGAGCTATCGTCCACGCGTAATAAAATGTCAGGGCAGGACATGCCCGTAGAGCTTGTGAAGTGAACTTCATTGAGAGGTCAGCAACAAGAACCCACCGAGAGTAGCCCATTGCTTGCCAATTGGCACTAGTAGGAATCCCCATCCTTTAGGGCGGGGAGGATGTCAAATACATCATTAATATTTAATGAAAAATATTATAACTAATTGATTTTTATATTATTATTTGTCTATTTGGGCGGTGGGACATAATTTTGACAGACAGAATGATATCGTTTATATTTCCGAATATCTGATATGTTATTTAGTAAAATATCAGATAAGAAAAATTTATTTTTCTTTATATATAGCTCAATTAAAAGGAAATTTATTATGAAAAAGACACTTATCGCTTTAGCTGTAATAACAATGTTTTCAAGTGCAGCAAATGCTGCGGTCATTTATGAAAAAGAAGGTACGAAAATTGATATTGATGGTCGTATGCATTTTGAATTACGTAATGATTCAGGCAAACGTTCTGATTTACAAGATGCAGGCTCTCGTGTCCGCGTAAGAGCTTTTCAAGAAATTGGCAATGGCTTTTCTACCTATGGGGCTGTTGAGTTTCGTTTTTCTACTAAGAAAGATGGCTCAGAACAAAGTATTGGATCTGACTTAAGAGCTCACCGCTTTTTTGCAGGAATTAAACAAAAAGACATAGGGGAATTAACTTTCGGTAAACAACTCCATTTAGGTGATCTTGTCCCGAAAGCAAATTATTCTTATGATTTAGGGGCGAACTCTTTTTTTGGTGCACATAGTAAAGTAGCACATTTTATTTCTGTACCATTTAATGGTGTGAGGGTGTCTGCAGATTATTATTTTGGGAATGCAGATAGTTCGAAATCAAGTGCAATCTCAGGGGCGAGTGGTGAAACAAAAGCAGATGAAGGAAAAGGCTACGGTTTCGGCGTATTTTATGATGGCAAGTTTAATGGATTAAATGTTCGTGCCGGATCAGCTTATACAGAAGTAACCCATAGTTCAACAGGTAAAAAAGAAGATGAGTTTAAACTTAAACGTGGTGGTTTAGGGATAGATGTGAAATATTCTATTGTCACCTTCGGTATTGACTGGGCATTTGCAAAAGCAGGGAACAAAGGAAATCAAAAAGCAGAAAGTTCTCGGATTGGTTTCCAAAAAATTGGAGATTCTGTAAGCGGTTTAACATTAAATAAAAATGATCGATTCTTGGTTGGCGTGAAAGTTGATGCCACTAAACAAAATGCCGTGTATGGTGAATACTATTTTGGGAAAGGAAAGAAAGCAAACGGCGATGTGGTCAAAATGACAGGCTGGGCTTTAGGGGTTGATCATCGTTTCACTAATAACATTGCTGTTTATCTTGAAGGTGGAAAAGGAAAAGTCACAGATAAAAATGGCAAAATACTTAATAATGGCGGAAAATCAAACCGTCTTGTTGGCTTAGGTGTTCGTATGCTTTTCTAATTTAACGTTATTTATGACCCCGTTCGCAAGATTGTTGTGAATGGGGTTCTTTTGCGTAAAGAAGTAAGTAGAGGAAATTTTTTATTTAAAATTGTGATCTTGATCACTAAATGAAATGAGCTTTTTAGGAATTTTCTTTGACACCTGCACATTTTTTGTTAAGATGTTGCCAACTTCGAAAGAAGTGAAGTTGGACACTTTATTTTCTTTAAAGTTTCAACTTGGTTCTAAATTTGTTATAACAACTTTATAATTCTGAAAAGGATTCAATTATGAAAAAGACATTATTAGCATTAGCAGTTGCCGCAGTTGCAACTTCAGCAAGCGCAGCAACAGTGTACAGCAATGAAGGCACACAAGTTGGTGTGGGTGGTTACTTTGATGTAGTATTAGGTAACTATGGTAAAGGACAACGCACTGACTTACGTAATAACGAATCTCGCATTAACTTCACCGCACAACAAGATTTAGGTGATGGTTTCAAAGCCTTAGGTTATGCTCGTTTACGTTTTGATGATTTTAAAAAGGGTGTATTTGAAGACTCAAATGCAGCGACAAATACTTTTGGTAATCCAGTAACAAACAAATTATGGTTAGCTCTTGAAAAAGAAGGCGTAGGTCGTGTTTCTTTTGGTAGACAAGATACGACTGGTGACGCTGTTCAATTAAATGATAATGCTTATTTCTTAGGTGGAAATAATAATCTCCTTACTAGTGGTAAAAAAGCGGTTTCTTTCCGTTCTGCAGATTTCCAAATTGCTGAAGGGCACACATTAGGCTTTGGTGCAGATTATGTCTTTGGTGAAGCGAAGAAACATCAGCAGGCACCTGCTCTTAAAAATGGTTATGGTGTAAGTGCATTCTATGGGGCGGATTTTGGTGGTGTAACCTTGAATGTGAATGCAGGTTACACTGTTGAAAAATATGATAACGCATATACAAATAATCAGGGTGCTAATCCTAAAAAATCTTGGCGTTTAGCAACTCAACTAGGTTTGGGTGATGCAAAATTTGGTGTTGAATATGGTCAAAGTCACGCTAAAAATTTAGCAGATACTGCAAAATCTCGTCATCTTTTAGTTGCTGCTGAGTATCAAGTGTTACCAGTATCAAAAGTATTTGCACAATGGCAACGTAATGCAACAAACAAAGGACTTACTGGCACATATGCCAAAGAACTACAAAATATATACATTGTTGGTGCAGATTATGAGTTCTCTAAAAACGTTGTATCTTACGTACAATTTGCACAAGAAAGAAAAACAGAAGGCACTACAAACGGCTCAACCAAAACCAAAGACAACCGTTATGGTGTAGGTTTACGCGTTTACTTCTAATTGCGGAATCGATCACTTAACATATAAAAAAGCTACGCTAATGTCTGCACTTCAAAAGTTGGACTAAACAACTAACTGATTAAGGTGCAGATTTTTTTATTCAAAAATAAAATATATTTCTTATTTTATCGCCACCATCGACCCAAAATTAAAGCATTGAAACCACAATTCAATATGAGAAAATCCCACGAATTTTAACCGCACTTTGTGCGTTTCAATATCATCAGTACGCATCACATTTTCAAGTGCGGTGCGTTTTTGGCTCACTTCTAATTCGCTGTATCCATTGGCTCGCTTAAATTCGTGGTGCAAATCAATCAATAATTCATCGATTTTTTCATCATTAAAACGAAATTTTTCCGACAGCACCAACACCCCATTCGGATTTAGCCCTTGATAAATTTTTTCTAACAACGCGGTGCGATCTTGCGGAGGCAAAAATTGTAAAGTGAAATTTAAAATCACCATTGAGGCATTGCTGATTTCAATGTTACGAATATCATCGCACAAAATTTCAACAGGAACATCGCTATGATAAGCCTGAATATGCTGGCGACAACGTTCCACCATCGGCAACGAATTATCCACGCCAATAATTTTCACATTGGGCTGATGAATGTTGCGTCTTGCCGAAAGGGTTGCCGCACCACGAGAACAACCTAAATCATACACATTAGAATTTGGCGTTACAAAACGGCTCGCCAACATTCCGATAGCCGTGATGATATTAGAATAGCCCGGCACGGAACGCTGGATCATATCAGGGAACACTTCCGCCACATTTTCATCAAAAGTAAAATCGCCCAAATTCTTAATCGGGGCAGAAAAAATGGTATCTTTACTCATTATTTATCCTAAATGGGTTAGCAAAGTGCGGTGAAAATTCACAAAATTTCCCCCCGCACTTTATTTTGCCTGCATTTTAGAGCAAGACTGCGGTTCTCACAAATGGAAATATATTAATCTTAATTTGTAATGACGTTGTATATGCAATATAATACAATCAATTTAACCAATGAGAGATTTATTATGACGACAATGACGAACAATAATGCCGTGGTGAATTTTCGTTTACCACAACATTTAAAAACAGAAGCATTTGAAGTGATTGCCCAATATGGTCTTACCCCGTCACAAGTATTTAATATGTTTTTAACTGAAATTGCTGCCACCAAAGCGATTCCTTTGAGTTTGAATTATTTACAACCTAATGCAAAAACTTTAGCGGCAATGAATGAAATTGAAAGTGGAACGGCTGAACGTCTCTCTCTTGATGACAAAACCGATCTTGCCACCTTATTGCAATAAATAGCAGAAGAGAAAAAATAAATGAACCAGCCATTGCCAATTAAGGAAATTGAAATGGCGAAAGAATTTAAGCGCGATTTGGTACAACTAGCCAAAAAAGCACCGCACTTATTTGTTCATCCCCGCTATTTGGAAGTGATGCACTGCTTAACAAATGGACTGACTTTACCCGCTGAATATAAAAATCATCCGCTTAAAAACAATTTGAAAGGTTATATGGATTGCCACATTCTCAATGATCTCGTGTTAATTTATAAAATTGAACAACAATGCCTAAAATTAGTTCGGCTAAATACACATTCAGAAGTTTTTGCATAACTTCTTAATTAACAATTCTATCCCCCCAAGATTTCCGCTATAATCTTGCGGTTATCACTTTTTTAAGATTTCAATAAGGAAAATATTATGATGCGAACTCATTATTGCGGGGCGTTAAACCGTGAAAACATTGGGCAAGAAGTTACTCTGAGCGGTTGGGTGAATAAGCGCCGTGATTTAGGTGGCTTGATTTTTATCGATTTGCGCGATCGTGAAGGCATTGTACAAGTCTGCTTTGACCCGAAATATCAAGAAGCACTCACCGCTGCGGCGGGCTTGCGTAATGAGTTTTGCGTGCAAATTAAAGGCGAAGTCATTGCGCGCCCTGAAAATCAAATCAATAAAAATATGGCAACAGGCGAAGTGGAAGTGTTGGCGAAATCCCTTTCTGTTTACAATGCGTCTGATGTGTTGCCGTTGGATTTCAATCAAAATAACACGGAAGAGCAACGCTTAAAATACCGTTATTTAGATTTACGCCGTCCTGAAATGGCACAACGTTTAAAAACTCGTGCGAAAATCACCAGTTTTGTACGTCGTTTTATTGACGACCACGGTTTCTTAGATATTGAAACTCCAATGCTCACCAAAGCCACCCCTGAAGGCGCACGCGACTATTTAGTGCCAAGCCGTGTGCATAAAGGCAAATTCTATGCTTTACCGCAATCGCCACAATTATTTAAGCAGTTGCTGATGATGTCCGGCTTTGATCGCTATTATCAAATTGTAAAATGTTTCCGTGATGAAGATTTACGCGCTGATCGCCAGCCTGAATTTACTCAAATCGATGTGGAAACTTCTTTCCTAACCGCACCAGAAGTGCGTGAAATTATGGAACAAATGATCCACGGATTATGGTTAGAAATCTTAGGCGTAGATCTCGGTAAATTCCCAATGATGACTTGGGCAGAAGCAATGCAGCGTTTTGGTTCAGACAAACCTGATTTGCGTAACCCATTAGAAATGGTGGACGTGGCTGATTTAGTGAAAGACGTGGATTTCAAAGTATTCAGCGGCCCTGCCAATGATCCAAATGGCCGTGTAACCGTAATCCGCGTACCAAATGGCGCAAGTACTACCCGTAAACAAATTGACGAATACACCCAATTTGTTGGTATCTATGGCGCAAAAGGCTTAGCTTGGTTGAAAGTTAATGAGCTTGAAAAAGGCTTAGAGGGCGTGCAAAGCCCAATCGCAAAATTCCTCTCTGAAGAAGTGTTAAATGCGTTATTAAACCGTGTGCAAGCACAAAATGGCGACATTCTTTTCTTCGGCGCAGACAAATGGAACGTTGCCACTGACGCAATGGGCGCATTACGCTTGAAATTAGGCCGTGATTTAGGTTTAACTCGCTTGGAAGAATGGAAACCACTTTGGGTGGTAGATTTCCCTATGTTTGAACGTGATGAAGAGGGCAACCTTGCCGCAATGCACCACCCATTCACTTCACCGAAAGATTTCAGCCCGAGCCAATTAGAGCAAGATCCAACAGCTGCGGTGGCGAACGCTTATGATATGGTGATTAACGGCTACGAAGTGGGCGGCGGATCGGTGCGTATTTTTGACCCTGTAATGCAGCAAACTGTATTCCGCATTCTTGGCATTAACGAAGCAGAACAACAAGAAAAATTCGGCTTCTTGCTGGACGCACTAAAATTCGGCACACCACCACACGCAGGTTTAGCCTTTGGTTTAGACCGCTTAGTGATGCTTTTAACTGGTACCGACAACATTCGTGATGTTATCGCCTTCCCGAAAACCACCGCCGCCGCGTGCTTAATGACCGAAGCCCCAAGCTATGCTAACCCGCAGGCATTGACGGAGTTGGGGGTTAGCGTGGTGAAAAACGAGAAATAATTTCTGGAACAGAGCCACTGAATTTGTGTGAATGATCTAATGTAGCAACTGTATTCCGCTAAAAAGCAAAAATACAAATTCGTTAATTAAAGTGCGTGAGCGTCCCATTGCGAGTCATCGCGGACAATCGCATTTAAAATGGTGAGAAGCTTACGCATACAGGCGTTAATCGCCACTTTGAACGCCTTACCATTAGCACGTAAGCGTTCGTAAAATTGTTTGAGTTTAGGCTCAAAACGCACACAAACAAATGTTGCCATATACAGTGCATTTCGTACGGCTTTGCGACCACCTGAACAGCGGCTTTTCCATTTGGTGTTGCCACTTTCTTTAGGATGGGGTGCAACACCAACAAGTGAAGCGATTTGTTTATGTGTGTATTGACCTAACTCAGGCAACATTGACATCAAAACGGCTATTGTTTGTGTACCCAACCCTTTGATGTCTTTAAACTTTTTTATTGTATCGTCAAAATGTTTGAGATGCTGTTCGATTTCCCTATCCAGCTCATCAATACGCAGGCTGAGATAGTCGATATGCTGTTCAACACTGAATACTTGTGTGGAATGAACTTGTTCAAGGCGGTTTTTCTCCGCAAAACGCATTTCAACAAGCTGATTACGGCGTGAAACAAGGGCTTCAAGCTGTTCCTGCTCGGGAGTGGGTGGTATGTAAAGCTGCTGTGCTACATTATCACGCATTGCGAGCATTTGGGCGTAAAAAGCCAACATTTTAGCATCTTTATTGTCGGTTTTTGCTAGTGACTGCGACATCGCAAACTGATTGGTTTGTCGCGGGTTGGCAATCACCACACGAAAGCCTGTGCGGTGGAGTGCTTTAGCTAATGGAAGTTCAAGCCCACCGGTGCTTTCAAGGACAATTAAGTCCACACTGAAACGACGTAAATACTCAATGGTATGTGCAATCCCTTTCGGATTGTTGGTTTCGGTTTTTGTTCGTTTTTGGGTAGAAAGCCCAATGACGAAATGACGTTTAGCAACATCAATACCACAATAAGTTTGTTCATTCATCATTAACCTGCCTTGCATTCGGGTTTAAGTCTGGCAACTGTTCGGTTTTTTGGTGAAATGTTATCTGCTCTCATTGCTACAACTCGGTTTGTTGCCTGGGGCGTATGCGAGATGCAGATAACGGGGTTTTGTTGCTATTTTATATTAATTTTAAGGGGCTGTCCTAGATAACAACTAAAAAATCTATTTAGGTTAGAATGAACCAATGAGAAAAAGTCGTCTAAGTCAGCACAAACAAAATAAACTCATTGAGCTATTTGTTGCAGGTGTTACTGCAAGGACAGCAGCAGAGTTAGTCAATGTAAACAAAACGACTGCCGCATATTACTTTCATCGTTTACGCCAACTCATCTATCAAAACAGCCTTCACTTAGAGATGTTTGAAGGTGAAATTGAAGCCGATGAAAGTTATTTTGGCGGTGCTCGCAAAGGCAAACGTGGTCGTGGTGCGGCAGGGAAAATTGCGGTATTCGGGCTTCTCAAGCGCAATGGCAAGGTTTATACCGTTGCGGTTCCAAATACGCAATCTGCCACCTTGTTACCCATTATTCGGGAGCAGGTAAAGCCTGATAGTATTGTTTACACCGATAATTATCGTAGTTATGACGTGCTTGATGTGAGTGAATTTAGTCATTTTCGTATCAATCACAGCACACATTTTGCTGAAAATCATAACCACATTAACGGAATTGAGAATTTTTGGAGCCAAGCAAAACGCCATTTACGCAAATTTAATGGTATCCCAAAAGCGCATTTTGAGCTTTATTTAAAGGAATGTGAATGGCGTTTTAATTACAGCAACATAAAAAGTCAAATTTCTATTTTAAAACAATTGGTTAAAGGGAGTTTAGTCTAGTTATCTAGGACAGCCCCAATTTTAATATACAAGGGGCGTATCGCATACGCCCCAAAAATACGAAACAATTTAGATAGGTATTGAATTAGATAACAGTGTTATGGAGAAATAGGAATAGATGAGCTACAAAAATCCCCATGGCATTCTTGTTGTTATCTATGCTAAAAATACGCATTGCGTACTGATGTTGCAACGCAAAGACGATCCTGAATTTTGGCAATCGGTAACGGGATCAATGGAAAATGGCGAAACGCCGAGGCAAACAGCTATTCGTGAGCTTTGGGAAGAAGTGCGGTTAAAAATTTCTGAAAATTCCACCACACTTTTTGATTGTAATGAATGGGTAGAATTTGAAATTTTTCCCCATTTCCGCTATAAATACGCACCGAATATCACCCACTGTCGCGAACATTGGTTTTTGTGTGCGGTGGAAGAGGAATTTGAACCGCAATTAAGCGAGCATTTGGCTTTTAAATGGGTTTCCCCACAACAGGCCGTGCAAATGACAAAATCGCCGAATAACGCCGCAGCGATTGAGAAATATTTGGTAAATAAGGGCTGATAAATCTCCCCTAGCCCCTCTTTGCTAAAGAGGGGAATTTAGTAGCTATAGAGCAAAGTGTATTAATCATACGCTCATATCCCCCCTCTTTAGTAAATAGGAGACGGGGGAGATTTGATAGTAGCAATAACTACGCACTAGATATGACGCCTATTGCGGTGAACATAAGTCGCCAAGGGCGAAACCCAATTTATAAAAACAAACAAATTTAATTAAACTCAAGATCAAAAAGATCACAAAAACAGAAGGAAAAAAAATGGCAGGACATAGTAAGTGGGCGAATATTAAACACCGTAAAGCCGCCCAAGATGCTCAACGTGGCAAAATCTTTACTAAATTAATCCGTGAATTAGTTACCGCTGCAAAATTAGGTGGTGGCGATACCAGTGCAAACCCACGCTTGCGTGCCGCGGTGGATAAAGCCCTTTCTAATAATATGACGCGTGATACCATCAACCGTGCAATTGATCGCGGTGTGGGCGGTGGCGATGACACCAATATGGAAACCAAAGTTTATGAAGGCTATGGTCCAGGCGGTACAGCGGTAATGGTGGAATGCTTGAGTGATAACGCAAACCGCACCATTTCACAGGTTCGTCCAAGCTTCACTAAATGCGGTGGAAACTTAGGGACAGAGGGTTCGGTCGGTTATTTGTTCAGCAAAAAAGGCTTGATTTTGATCGCAGAAGCTGATGAAGATGCCTTAACTGAAGCGGCGATAGAGGCGGGGGCTGACGATATTCAACCACAAGAAGACGGCAGTTTTGAAATCTACACCGCTTGGGAAGATTTAAGTGCCGTGCGTGAAGCCATTGAAACGGCTGGATTTAAAATTCAAGAAGCGGAAGTTACAATGATCCCATCAACAACCGTGGCACTTGATGCCGAAACCGCACCAAAATTATTACGCTTAATTGATATGCTAGAAGATTGTGATGATGTGCAAAATGTGTATCACAACGGCGAAATCAGTGATGAAGTTGCCGCATTACTTTAATGCGTAATGGAAGAAGGTGCGAAAGCACCTTTTTTGTTTAGGGTATTTGAACCTTTTCAAACAGGAAATCAAATGGCAATTATTTTGGGGATTGACCCCGGTTCTCGTTTAACGGGCTACGGTGTAATCCGTCAAGTGGGGTTAAAGTTGGCCTATTTAGGCAGCGGAGTGATTCGCACTCAAGCAGAAGATATGCCTACACGTCTGAAACGCATTTATGCGGGGGTAAGCGAAATTATCACGCAATTTCAGCCCACAATGTTTGTCATTGAAGAAGTGTTTTTGGCGAAAAATGCCAATTCTGCATTAAAACTTGGACAAGCTCGCGGTGTGGCGATTGTCGCTGCAGTGAACCACGATTTACCTGTGTTTGAATATGCCGCACGTTTGGTTAAGCAAACGGTGGTTGGCACAGGGGCGGCCGATAAAACTCAAGTGCAAGAAATGGTTACGCGTATTTTAAACCTTTCTGCGAAACCGCAAGCCGATGCCGCCGATGCCTTAGCGATTGCGATTACACACGCTCACTCTTTCGCCCATTTATCGCAAATTAATCAGAATGTGCAAAAAACAGTAGGAAAAAACACCGCACTTTTGCGTCCGAGATATAGCCGAGGGCGGTTTCGTTTGTAACAAGCGTTGTTTGATGTTAAAACAACGCGGCGTTATTTTTATGCCACATAAATTTTGATATGGCTGAGGTTTCTAGCTTGTTTTTTGTTGCTTAAAGGATTATAGGGTTAAGTCATAAAATTTTATGTTTAAAACTGGATATTTATCCAGTTTTACTTTATCCTATGACAAATCTTTTTTAAGGGAAAATTATGATAGGCCGTTTAACAGGATTATTAGTCGAAAAGCAACCACCAGAAATTTTGCTTGATGTACAAGGCGTGGGCTATGAGCTTTTATTGCCAATGACCAGCTTTTATAACTTGCCAGAAACAGGGCAACAAACAACTTTATTTACCCATTTAGTCGTGCGAGAAGATGCACATTTGCTGTTTGGATTTTCCCACAAGCAAGACCGCACTTTATTTCGTGAATTAATTAAAACTAACGGCGTTGGACCAAAACTAGCGTTGGCAATTTTATCCGCAATGTCAGTTAATGAATTTGCTTATGCGATTGAGCGAGAGGAACTATCTAAATTAGTTAAAATTCCAGGGGTAGGAAAAAAAACAGCAGAACGTTTATTAGTTGAATTAAAAGGAAAATTTAAAGATTTACCACAAGGCGATTTCTTTATTGAAAGCACGCATTTACCAGTGGCAGAAAAATCATCAAGTAAAGAAAATGTTCATATCGATGATGCAATTGCCGCATTAGTTGCACTAGGTTATAAAGCGAGTGAAGCTGAAAAAATGGTGAAGAAAGTCGCAAACCCAGATCTCAATAGTGAGCAGTTAATTCGTGAAGCACTAAAGGCATCGTTATAAATAAGGCATTGTAATGGTTGAAGTAGATAGAATTGTAAGTGCAACAGAAAAATTCGATGAAGAAGTTATTGACCGTGCTATTCGCCCTAAATTACTCACCGATTATGTGGGGCAACCGCAAGTTTGCGAACAAATGGAAATCTTTATCCAAGCCGCCAAACTACGTCAAGATGCACTCGATCACCTATTGATTTTCGGCCCACCGGGGTTAGGGAAAACCACTCTTGCCAATATTGTGGCCAATGAGATGGGGGTAAATATCCGCACTACTTCAGGGCCAGTGCTTGAAAAAGCGGGTGATTTAGCGGCAATGCTCACCAATCTTGAACCGCACGATGTGCTATTTATTGATGAAATTCACCGCCTTTCCCCAGCCATTGAAGAAGTGTTGTATCCTGCAATGGAAGATTATCAACTGGATATTATGATCGGGGAAGGACCGGCTGCACGTTCGATTAAACTTGATCTTCCACCTTTTACGTTGATTGGGGCGACAACGAAAGCCGGTTCATTGACATCTCCACTACGAGATCGTTTTGGTATTGTTCAACGTTTAGAGTTTTATTCTGTAGAAGATCTGACATCTATTGTCGCTCGTAGTGCATATTGTTTAAATTTAGCCATTGAACAAGATGCTGCGCAAGAAATAGCCTGTCGTTCCCGTGGGACACCGCGTATTGCTAACCGTTTATTACGTCGTGTGAGAGATTACGCCGATGTTAAAAATGCAGGACAAATTTCCGCACAAATTGCCAAATCCGCCCTTTCAATGTTAGACGTTGATCCCGCAGGCTTCGATTTTATGGATCGCAAATTATTGAGTGCCATTATTGAACGTTTTGACGGCGGCCCTGTGGGGTTAGACAACCTTGCCGCCGCCATTGGTGAAGAACGCGAAACCATTGAAGATGTGCTTGAGCCTTATTTAATCCAACAAGGCTTTTTACAACGCACCCCAAGAGGCCGTATCGCCACATTGCGAACTTATCGTCATTTGGGGATTGATAAGCTGACTGATTAGGGAGAAAAAAAGACGATGGAGTAGGGAAGTGCTCCGTTTTTTCGCAAGCTTTATCGAGCTAATAAAGCAGTAAGCGACAGGAAGTTAATGTAGAAAAGTTGGTAGAAAAACGTGTCTTATGCCCAAAAATAAAGTGCGGTGAAAAATCTGAAAATTTTCCACCGCACTTGTCTTTTCACTATTCTGTTATTTCATCGCTAACTGAGAAAATCTGGCGATATTTTGCGCTGTTGAAATCAGATTCTCTTTCCCTGAACGCAAGGTGTTTTCCAAACTATCAAGCTGACGAATGATCGGAAAGACCGCATCAATGCCCTGCTCATACACCACTTCATAATCTTCCCGCAGGCAGCCTACGATAGCAATCACGGGTTTGCCAAATTGCTTGGCGATTTTGGCGACACCAATCGGCGTTTTTCCGTAAGCACTTTGCCCGTCCATTCGGCCTTCGCCGGTAATCACCAAATCGGCATCTTGCACTTGGGTGCTAAAATGTAAGGTTTCTAACACAATATTTACGCCTTTTTTCAACCGCACTTTTGGTAATAACAACAAACCGCCGCCCATTCCACCAGCCGCTCCAGCACCTGCTTGATGAGCAATGGCAATCCCTAATTGCTGTTGAACTTGCTGTGCAAAATGCAACAGTGCTTTATCCAATTGTTGCACCATTTGCACGGTTGCCCCTTTTTGCGGCCCGAACACGGCAGATGCCCCAGTTTCACCACATAATGGATTATTTACATCACAAGCCACTTCAATTTGTACTTGTGCTAAACGTGAATCAAGCTGGCTTAAATCAATATGAGCGGTGTGAATTAACTGTTCGCCACCATCGCCCAAAGATTGATTTTTAGCATTGAGAAAGCGTGCACCCAAGGCTTGCAACATTCCCACGCCAGCATCATTGGTTGCACTCCCACCAATGCCGAGAATAATTTTTTTCACCCCATAATTTAAGGCGTTCAAAATCAATTCTCCCGTGCCAAAACTGGTGGTTTTCAATGGATTACGCACCTCCATTGGCACAAGATGCAACCCTGAAGCCGCTGCCATTTCAATGAATGCAGTTTCACCATCACCAGAAAGCCCCCAAAATGCGTCAATTTTATTGCCCAAAGGGGCGGTAACCGTGCATTGGATAAGCTTGCCTTGCGTCGCGTCCACCAAAGATTGCACTGTGCCTTCGCCACCGTCAGCCATTGGGATTTTGCAATATTGTGCGTGCGGAAAAATCTTGCGAAACCCAATTTCAATCGCCTCCGCCACTTCAAGTGCGGTCAAACTTTCTTTGAATGAATCCGGTGCGATGAGTATTTTCATTGTTAATTCCTATTAAAGTAAAACTAAGGAAAGGATATAAACTGTGCTAATCCCCACAATTCCCATAATAAAAGTGAGTGTGGTTTGTGTGCGATAGCCTTGTTGTGGTGTCATTTTACTAAAGTTTGTGACCACCCAGTAATAACTATCATTGGCGTGTGAAACACACATAGCCCCTGCAGCAATCGCCATTACGGTCAGCGCGGCAGCAATTTCACTGGTTAAGCCTAATGCACTCATTAGAGAATCATCAACATTGAACATTCCCATAATTGCCGCGGTGGTAATCATTGCCACGGTAGAGCTGCCTTGTGCGGTTTTCAAAATCGCTGAGATAATAAATGGAAAGAAAATACCCGCACTACTAATAATATGCGCATTTTCTTTAATATATTCTACGAACCCTGCTTCAACAATCACTTTGCCTAATACGCCACCAGCCGCAGTAATAAACAGAATTGGGCCAACGAGTTTTAGCGTGTCGTTGGTTAAGGTTTCAAACTCACTCATTTTGCCACATTGAAAAATAAGAATGATGGCAAAAATTAACCCAACACCTAAGGCAATAATCGGATTGCCTAAGAATAAAATGAAATTGGCAATATCGCCTGTTGCACCTGAAATTTTAGTGATTGAACCTAATGCCATTAAAATGATAGGAACAAAAATCGGCACAAGGCTTAAAAAGCCATTAGGTAAAGTGCCATATTTTTTCAATAAGGCTTCATAACCTTGAGCAATCAGTTCATCATTAGCATCATCTTGCAAAATAACTCGCTTGCCAATAAATTTGGCAAAAAGATAACTTGCGATCAAAACAGGAATAGATACTACAATCCCCATAAGAATGACCAATAACAAATTATGCTCTAAACCTAGCCCACCTGCCACGGCAATTGGCCCTGGTGTTGGCGGAATAAAAACGTGAGCGGCATAAAGCCCTGCACTCAGTGCAACCGCAGTACCAACGGGGTTAGCGGCAATTTTTTTCTGAATCGCTTCACGAATTGGGTTTAATACAACAAAACCACTATCACAGAATACAGGAATACCAACAACCCAGCCCATAATAAGCATAGCTAGCTCTGGTCGCTTTTGTCCAACCAGTTTAACAACCATATCTGCTAATTTTAAGGCTGCACCTGTTTTTTCTAGTACCATACCAATAATTGCACCGAAAATAATCACAATACCGATGCTCTTAAATGTGCCACTAAAGCCAGCTCCAACCATTGCTGGAATTTTAGTGAGAGGAATGCCCGCAAGAAGTGCTAAAGCAAGGGAAATGCTCATTAATGCGAGGAAAGGGTGAACTTTTAATTTCGCTATCATAAAAATCATAATCAGGATAGCAAGGATAAAGCTAATAATGAGTGCGATGCCCGTCATATTATTTCTCCTTTTATATGATTAATCAGCAATCACATTATTGTTTTCTCTAAGAGAAAATGCTTTATCTAAAAATACAAAAAATAAGAGGGTAATTCACAATAATTTGTAGAAATAAACAAATTACTTTTTTAATAATATACTTAAATAGAATATAAATAAATCATCTATCTTATTGAAAGACAAAGAAGTTATTTGCTCAATTTTGTTAAGTCGATAACGCAGCGTATTACTATGAATGAATAAATTTTGTGCAGTGAGAGTGAGATCACAATTTGATAAAAAATATTGTTGCAGGGTTTTGCGTAATTGTTGATGGGTATCTTGTGCATAAAGTTTATTAATGGGTTTTAACAATTCCTTTGCTTGCCAAGAATCGGTTAAATCATCTAATAAAACCGGCAACTGGTATTGTTCAAAAAAATAAATTGATTTTTTAGGGAAAAATTTTAACCCGTAACTTAGCGTACTTAATGCCGTTTTATAAGAAAGAGATAACCTTTCATTTCCACCTAAAAAACCGCCTACCACAATCTTATATTGGCGAGAATTCCAATGTGCTGGCACAAAAGTTTTCAACAACGTTTTATTTTGACGTTCACTTGCTGGTAATAATATCAAGATGGAATCCAAAGAATGAATGGCAAAAAGCACATTTTGCTGTTGCAAGTAGCTGACTAATTCCTGTAATTGATTTTGATTGGAATGGCACAAATTGATCAGCGTTGCCACATAATTATTGGATAAATCA
The DNA here is from genome assembly GCF_900450705.1 of Avibacterium paragallinarum. Taxonomy (GTDB): domain Bacteria; phylum Pseudomonadota; class Gammaproteobacteria; order Enterobacterales; family Pasteurellaceae; genus Avibacterium; species Avibacterium paragallinarum. The sequence continues at coordinate 886,794 of NZ_UGHK01000002.1, read as the reverse complement.
ATACCGAAAAAATGTGCTTGTTGAACAAGCTGGGGATATTGCTGTGAATGATTAACTAACTGTAAAATAAATTCCTCTTTATAGCGATGCGACCAACGTTCTTGCTCAATTAAAATGTGCTGTTCAACAATTAATTCCGCCGTCATTTTTACTAATTCAGCATAAGGACGTACTTCCTCTGGCTTGCCTGATACCCCCACAACGCCAAAAATATTACCGAGATAATTAATCGGAATATTGATACCAGGCTTGGCTTCTTGATTCCATTTTTGCGAAAGAAATTCATCAACTTCCACAACCCGATTTTCTCGAATTGCAATCACCGCTCCCGTATGTTTTTGCTTTAAGCGAGAAGTATCGCCAGAAGCAATAATCACCCCATTTTTATCCATTACATTGACGCTGTTTGGAATAATATGCATTGCTCGTTGCACTATTTTCTGTGCAACTTGGCTATCAAGTTCCATAACCCACCTGAAAATGAAATCAAACTTGGTTAAATCATATAATTAAAATGCTTATTTGCCTAAGATATTTATTGCATTTTTTCTCTTAATCGCTACAATTGTTGCTCCTTGTCGGCGCTGAATTAGAGATCGGCGTTTGATGTATGACTAACCCTACTATTGAGGATTTTAATATGTCTCTAAGTACAGAAAAAAAAGCAGCTATCGTTGCTGAATTTGGTCGTGATGCAAAAGATACTGGTTCATCAGAAGTTCAAATTGCATTATTAACTGCACAAATCAACCACTTACAAGCACACTTCGCAGTGCATAAAAAAGACCATCACGGTCGCCGTGGTTTATTACGTATGGTTTCTCGTCGTCGTAAATTATTAGACTACTTAAAACGTACTGATTTAGCTAAATACAGCGAAACAATCGCTCGTTTAGGTTTACGTCGCTAATTTCCAAATTAGAACAAGAAAACGCTCAATTTATTGAGCGTTTTTTATGTAGGCTGAGAATAAATTAAACCCTGTATAATACAGGGTTTAATTTATTTATAAAGTGCGGTATTTTTTAAAGCACTTTTACAATACTTTCACATAAGGTACGAATGTTTTCTTCAGTAATTCCCGCAACATTAATCCGCCCTGAACGAACCGCATAAATCGCAAATTCTTCTTTTAGACGATCTACTTGCTCAGGCGTTAAGCCACTGAATGAGAACATTCCATTTTGCTCCTCAATGAAGCTGAAATCTTGTTTTGCACCATACTCTTTTAGCAATTCAACGAATTGATGACGCATTGCTTTAATGCGATCACGCATTTCGGTTAATTCGTTTGTCCATTCTTCTCGTAATGCGGGATCTGCCAAGACTAATGCAACAGTTGAAGCACCGTGCGAAGCTGGATTAGAGTAGAGGGTACGAATGATGGATTTTACTTGGGTTAAGGCAGTAGCGGCGATCTCTTTATTTTCTGCAACTAAGGTAAATGCTCCAACGCGTTCATTATAAAGCCCGAAATTTTTCGAATAAGAACTTGCTACCAGTAATTCTTTATGGTTTGCCGCAAAAGTACGCAAGCCGAAAGCATCTTCTTCTAAGCCATTGGCAAAGCCTTGATAAGCAAAATCAAAGAGCGGTAGCCAGCCGTTTTTAGCCGACATTTCAGCCAGTTGCTGCCATTGCTCTGGGGTTGGGTCAATGCCCGTTGGATTATGGCAGCAACCGTGTAATAACACCACATCGCCTTCGCCTGCATTACTTAAATCTGCGATGAGATTGTCCCAATCTAAGGCTTTGCGTTCAGCGTCATAATAGCGATATTCGCGAATGGTAATGCCAACAGCATTAAAAATCGCATTGTGATTTGGCCAAGTTGGCGTGCTAATCCACACATTTTGTGCTTTGGTTTGGCGTTTAATAAATTCGGCGGCGATGCGTAATGCCCCCGTGCCACCTAGGCTTTGTACGGTTTTAGCACGTTGATTTTTAATGATAGGCGAGCTTTCACCGAAAAGTAGAACTTGAGTGCGAGCATTAAAATCAGCCACGCCATCAATCGCGAGGTAATTTTTACTGGTTTCTACATCAAGCAAACGTTGCTCTGCCGCTTTAACAGCTTTCATAATTGGCGTGTTGCCCTTAGCATCTTTATAAACGCCAATGCCTAAATTAATTTTATTTGAACGGTTATCAGCTTTGAATGCTTCGCCCAATCCTAGAATAGGATCGGCTGGTGCTGCATTTATATTTTCAAACATCGTGAATATCCTTCTTGAAGTTGTGTTGTACATAATTAGACGTTTTTTGAGAAACAAAAAAACAGCTATTGCAATGTTATACTTGAGAATATGAGTAGTTCGCAAGTATTTATTAAAATGAATCTTCTTTTAACCTGATAAAGCCGATTATTTTTCAAAAATTCCTCAAATTAATTAGAGGATGTCAATTTTTTCTTTGTCCAATGTAAGCCAGATTGATAATCCTCAGGTAAGGTTTGAGCAAAGCGATCTAACAATTCACAAAGCTGATTTTTATCACAATGAGCTACATTGATATGCCCCACCTTACGCCCCGCTCGCACTTCTTTGCCATACCAATGAAGCTGACTAAATGGTTGATTTAGCCATTGTGGATTATGTGCCGTGCCGATTAGATTAATCATCACCGCTGGCATTGTGCTAACCAATTCTGGCGTTGGCAAATTCAACAACGCTCGTAAATGTAGCTCAAATTGGCTAATGGAACAGCCAAGTTGCGTCCAATGTCCACTATTATGCACGCGAGGGGCAAGTTCATTAATCAATAATTTTTCGCCGATAACAAAACATTCCATCGCCATCACGCCGATATAATTCAGCTTGTGCATAATTTTTGCCAACATTGCTTCTGCCTGCTGTTGAAAAAGGGATTGTTGCGGAAGCGAAGGATCGGCAACGCTATAACGTAAAATGCCGTTTTGTTGCAAATTATGGGTTACGGGATAAAAACGGGTTTCTCCGTTTTTAAATCTTGCACCGACTAAGGAAATTTCACCGTCAAAGGGAATAAATTTTTCTGCGATCACTTGCCCGAATAAGTCTTCGGTGATGATGTTTTTGTTTTCAGGCGTGATAATCCACTGCCCACGCCCATCATAGCCCCCCGTACGGCGTTTGACGACCACCTTCTCACCAATATGCTGAAAAATGTCCTCCCATTGCACCGCACTTTCTACGACGCACCAAGGTGAAGTGGGTAGGTTTAATTCATCAAGTAAGGATTTTTGCGAAAGGCGATCGGCTGTTAAACCAAAAACAGCACGATTAATAAATTGCGAATGGGTGGCGAGTTTTTCAGTCAGTGGCGTGGTTTCCCAACGTTCAATTTCAGAGGTAATCAGGCTATTTTCTTCTGGTTCAAACAAGGGGGTATCGAACGCAAGAGGTTTAACCTCAATATCTAAAGGTGCACCTGCATAGCGGAGCATTCGCCCAAGTTGCCCATTGCCTAAAACATAAACCGTTGGATATAAAGCACTTTTTTGCATTGTGAAATCCTTGATGATGTTGTGTAAAAATCAAAGTGCGGTGTGTTTTTTCACCTATTTTTCTGTATTGTCTTCGGACTTTTCTGAATGTGCAACGTCATTGTCATTTTCTTTTAACAAACGTGAAATTGCACTCAAATAAGAAATTTCAAGGGTTTCACGGCTGGTTGCCATCACCCCTTGATCAATCAAATAACCATCGTTTACGTCATAAACCCAGCCGTGTAGCGACAATTTTTTGCCACGCTTCCACGCCGATTGTACAATTGAACAACGCCCAAGATTATAAACTTGTTCCGCCACATTCAATTTCGTAAGCATATCCGCACGCTTTTCAGGCGGCAATTTACCCAGCAAATGGCTGTGTTTGAACCAAATATCGCGAATATGCAACAGCCAATTATTAATCAGCCCCAAATCTTGTTCAGCCATTGCTGCTCTAATCCCACCGCAGTTGGTGTGTCCGCAAATAATAATGTGTTCAATATCGAGTACATCAACGGCATATTGCACTACAGAAAGACAATTTAAATCCGTGTGAATCACTTGGTTACCCACATTGCGATGTACAAAAAGCTCACCTGGTCCAAGATTCGTGAGCTTCTCAGCTGGAACACGGCTATCCGAACAGCCTATCCACAAATAGCTTGGGGTTTGGTGATCGGCAAGTTCACGAAAATAATCGGAATTCTCCTCTTTCATTCGTGTTGCCCAGCTATAGTTATTGGCAAAAAGTTGTTCAATTTTTTTCATTAATTGGGATTCAGTCTTTTTTATAATGTGTTAAGAAAGTGCGGTATTATTTTACCGCACTTAATTTTGTTAGATGAAAATACTTTGAAGTATGTAGTAAATAATAATGGCAAAGAATGCCCCAGCAGGTAATGTAATTACCCAAGATGCGACAATGTTGCGGATTACCGTGAGGTTTAACGCTGCGATACCGCGTGCAAAGCCGATTCCTAAAATCGCACCCACAAGGGTTTGTGTGGTGGAAATCGGTAAGCCCGTGCCTGAAGCTAATACCACAGTAGTTGCGGTTGCAAATTGTGCAGCAAAGCCACGACTAGGAGTGAGATCGGTGATCCCTGTACCAATAGTCGCCATAACTTTATAGCCCATTACCACAAGCCCTAAGGCGATTCCGCCAGCACCAAGTGGAAGCACCCACCAAGCCAATGGCGATTTCGCTAAGATCTGCCCGTGATTATCGACAATCGACACCACGGCAGAAAGTGGCCCGATAGCATTGGCAACATCATTTGAACCGTGAGCAAATGCCATTGCACAAGCGGTGAGTAGCATTAAAATGCTGAATACTTTTTCCACAGTGCCGAAAGAGCCAGTGCTTACGGTTTGACTAAACCGTTCGCTACGGAAGTAAAAATGGCTGATTATCACCGCGACACCGCTGATAGCAAGAGAAATAACCGTGGTCTCAAAGGTTGAAAGGTGTAGCCCAACGTGTTTTAACCCTTTAATCATTGTTACGATAACAAGGATAAAAATTGTTACGCCGATATAATAAGGACCATATTTTTTTGCATTGTTGAGCGGATTTTTTGTATCAAAAATAAGTTTTTGAATACTAAAGAAAATGCCATAAGCGATAACGCCTGCGATCGCTGGGGTAATAAACCAGCTACCAACAATTTTTTTGACTTCACCCCAATCAACTGCTTGTGGTCCGATTGTAATACAGCCAAAGCCAATAATTGCTCCGATAATTGTGTGAGTTGTGGATACTGGCCACCCCATTCTTGATGCGAGTAATAACCAAAGTCCAGCCGAAAATAAGGATGCCATCATCCCAAGTGCTAATATTTCAGGACTTGAAACGAATTCAACGGTATTAATTACACCACTTTTAATGGTTTCGGCTACTTCACCACCAGCAAGGTAAGCTCCAGCTGATTCAAAGATCATTGCAATAATAATTGCTTGTTTGGCGGTGATTGTGCCTGAACCCACAGAGGTTCCCATTGCATTTGAAACGTCATTCGCACCAACGCCAAATGCCATAAAGAAGCCAAAAACCGCCGTGATAATCACTAATAAAGAGCCATATTGTTGAATAATTTCCATAGTTTTTTTCCTATGTTTATTAGTAGCAATTATGAATGAGCCAACATTAATTCAATGCGTGAACCCACACGTTGCGCTTGATCTGCAAGCACGCCAATCCACTCAAGGATTTTGTATAAAAACATTGCATCAATTGGGTTAAATTCATTTTCCATTGAGCGTAACATTAGGCGTAATTTAATTTGCATTTGATCTGTATCATCTTCAATTTCATCTAAGGTTTGGATCATTCGATTCACAAATTGGACTTCACGACCTTTAAACCCTGTTTCAAGCAAGCCATCCATTTCATCGATCACCAAATGGGCTTGCTCTGCCGCGTCAATACTGCGAGCGACATATTTCATAAAATCTTCTTGCATTTTGCTTGGGAAAGAGCATTGACGCCCTACCATTCTACCCGCAATATCTTTGGCATAATTTGCTAACTTATCTTGTTGGGTAACCAATTCTAATAAATCCGTGCGTTCAATTGGCATAAACAGCCCACGAGGTAATTTTAAACGAATTTCTCGTTTTAAGCTGTCGGCTTGACGTTCTGTTTCAGAAATTTTTTGGCGTAATTTCTCTGCATTTTCCCAATCACCTTGAAAGGTGTATTCAAAGAAAGGAATGAGATATTTACAACAATCAGTAACTTTTGCTGAATGACGAGCCAATGGTTTTAAAGGGGAATGAGCAAATAATCCTAAGATATTATTTACTGCCATAGATAACTCCTTCTAGGGGTTAGGTTGATAATTTTTTGTGCATATGGCTAGGCTTAACCTATGCGGCGTAAAAATACACTATATTTGATCGAAAAAACAAGAAAATTATTAGATAATATGAAAAAAATTTGCTGATGTTTAGAAGGAATACTCAAAATGAGTACAGAAATTGAATTAAAACTATTAATCGCCCATTCCGCGATGGCGTCTGTGGAAAAAGCATTATTATCACAAAGCAATGTGCAAGAGCAAAACACGCTTTTTCTCGGCAATACTTATTATGATACTGCGGATAGATTTTTTGCTCAGAACAAAATGGGATTGCGAGTTCGTAAAGAAAATCAACAATTTACCCTCACTTTAAAAACGGAAGGACGCACAATGGGGGGCTTGCATATTCGCCCTGAATATAATGTGTCATTAGCCAATGAAACGCCTGATTTGGCATTGTTAGTGGAAAAATATCACCTCGATCCTGCGTGGAAAGCCTTGCAATTACAGCCCATTTTTGCGACGGATTTCGCACGAAAAACTCTGCAAATTCATACCGCACTTTCCCCTGTTTCCACTCTAATTGAAGTGGCGATTGATCAAGGCAGAATCCTCGCTGGGGAGAAACAAGCGGAAATCCACGAGGTAGAGTTTGAATTAAAGCAAGGCGAGGTGACTGATTTGCTTGCTTTTGTGCGAGCTTTGCCGTTAGATAATGGAATACGCCTGAGTGCGGTGAGTAAAGCCCAACGTGGTTATCAGCTTGCAGAAAACCGCCTTGTTAAAGCACAAAATTGGCTGGACAAATGGCGGGATTTTCTGGATTTTGCCCAAGGCACAGAAAAATTCACGCAAAAACTGACCGCACTTTTTCATCTTGAGCAAGCCTTAATTGAGGAAACCTTCGCCTTAGGGCAAGCCTATTTCACTGAGGATTTTTTACGCACGGTGGAACGTATCGGGGCGTTTTTCAATCTTTATCATTTTTATACTGAAAACGCCCAAGCCCTAGAAAATGCCTTTAATCAACAAGGGCTGAGCGAGGAATTAAAGGGGCATTGGCTGAATTTGGTGGCAAGCAGTCAGCAATGTTTAGCGGAATGTAAAGCCTTGATCACCTTGCACAGTGAAAGCAAAAATAACGCCCAAGTAATCGCAGAATTATTCACTTTATTGCAATCGGTTTTTTATCTGTACCGAATGCTCGATTTGCTTTCACTGACTTATTTCAATAATGAGGAGGAACAAAATGGCTAAAGCGAAAACCGCCTATGTATGTAGTGATTGCGGTGCGGAATATGTCCGCTGGCAAGGGCAGTGTAACGCCTGTAAATCTTGGAATACGATTACGGAAGTACGTCTTGCCCCTGCTAAATCAAGCCGCGCTGATCGTTTTAGCGGTTATGCGGGGGAAACGCAGGCGAAAATTCAAACCCTCGCCGACATCAGTTTGCAAGACGTGCCACGTTTTCACAGTGGGTTTTATGAGCTTGATCGTGTACTAGGCGGGGGGATCGTGCCGGGCAGTGCGATTTTGATCGGCGGACACCCTGGGGCGGGGAAAAGTACCCTGTTATTGCAAGTGATGTGTGGTTTGGCTCAAAATATGACCGCACTTTATGTTACGGGGGAAGAGTCCTTACAACAGGTGGCAATGCGTGCCAATCGTCTTGGCTTGCCAACTGATCGTTTAAATATGCTTTCAGAAACCTCCGTAGAGCAAATTTGCCATTTGGCCGATCAGCTTAAACCGCAAATCATCGTGGTGGATTCCATTCAAGTGATGCACCTTGCGGATATTCAATCTTCACCAGGGAGCGTTTCCCAAGTGCGGGAATGTGCCTCTTTTCTGACCCGTTATGCGAAAACTCGCCAAGTCGCCATTATTATGGTGGGACACGTGACCAAAGACGGCACGCTGGCAGGACCTAAGGTGTTGGAACACGCCATTGACTGCTCGCTATTATTAGAAGGGGAGGCGGATAGCCGTTTTCGCACCTTACGTAGCCACAAAAATCGCTTTGGCGCGGTCAATGAACTTGGCGTATTTGCGATGACAGAGCAAGGCTTGCGCGAAGTGAAAAATCCTTCCGCCATATTCTTAAGCCGTGGGGAAGAAGACACCGCGGGAAGTTCCGTAATGGTGCTATGGGAGGGAACACGCCCGCTGTTGGTGGAAATTCAAGCCTTGGTAGATCACTCAATGCTCGCCAATCCAAGACGGGTCGCAGTGGGATTGGAACAAAATCGTTTGGCTTTATTATTAGCGGTGCTACATCGTCACGGTGGCTTGCAAATGTCTGATCAAGACGTGTTTGTCAATGTGGTAGGTGGCGTAAAAGTGAGTGAAACCAGTGCAGACTTGGCCTTATTACTGGCATTGATTTCTAGCTTCCGAAATCGTCCATTACCAAAAGATCTGGTGGTGTTTGGCGAAGTGGGGCTAGCGGGGGAAATCCGCCCCGTACCAAGCGGACAAGAACGAATTTCTGAAGCAGCCAAACACGGCTTCACCCGTGCTATCGTCCCGTTTGCCAATAAACCGAAAAGTGCGGTGAAAAATATGCAAGTTTTCACCGTGAAAAAATTGATTGATGCGTTAAATATTTTAGATAACATATAGAATATACCTCTTTCTAGGTGGGGGTGTTTTGCGATTTAATTAGTTATAATACAGGATTGCTTATAACTAATTAAAATTCAATGAACTTTAAGAAATCTAATCTTTTATTTAAATCTTTTTCTAATCCAATTAAATTAGGCATTAGTTTAGCTATTGTGGCGTTGAACGCGGAGGCATCTCGAGTAAGGGGAGATGTTGATTACCAATATTTTCGTGATTTTGGTGAAAATAAAGGTCTCTTTTCAATCGGTGCGACAAACATTCATATTTTTGACAAAAACGGTCAAGATGTAGGCATTATGTTGAAAGATAATATTCCTATGCCTGATCTCAAAACAGCAAATAAGAATGGGGCATTTGCCAATTTAATCGATCCTTCCTTTATAACTAGTGTTCGGCATAATGTCGGATATTCTCAAGTTTTATTTGGTGGAGAAGATACAAACCCAGATTCTCACCATTTTTCTTACCTTTTGGTTAATCGAAACAATTTTCCCGATGAATGGGATGGGGTCACTTATTCAAACCCGCAAGATAAAGATTATCATATCCCTCGTTTACATAAAATGGTAACGGAGGTAGCTCCCGCAGAACTGACCGATGTATTAACGCCAAATGGAAAAGAAAATACAAAAATTTTGACGGATTTAACGCGTTTTCCTCTTTATATACGAGTGGGTTCAGGAAAACAAGAGGTTCAAGAAAGTGCGGAAGATAATAGCAAAACGATCAGTTTGAGTAGTGCATATAGGTATGTTATAGGTGGTGTCACTCACACAATGAGTGAAGCTAATGCGACTAATGTTGTGGCAAATGGAACGATCACGCCAGAAGGGAAACGGATCACGGATAAGCCAATAACCTTATTTGGTTCTATTTATGGGCCAATGGTAAGTTATGGACGAAGTGGTGATAGTGGTTCTGCATTACTGGGGTATGATGCTCAAAAGAAAAAGTGGGTGATTGTAGGTGTTCTAAAATCTGATTATGGTTATGGGAACATTTGGTCATTGTCACGCCCTTCTTATGTTAATGCTATACAAGAAAGAGCCAAGGCGGGGACTATTCAGAATACGCAACAAAATCAAGTTTGGGAATGGAGTGTTGATGCTCTTCACCCTGAAACCAGTAGTATTAAAGCGGGAGAAAGCACCGCATTGGCTGTGCCTTTAAGAAATGAATCTTTAAAATCACAAGATACAGATAAAGAACGTCCATCATTAGATTATGGGAAAAGTGTGATTTTTGATGGTGTAGATGGGGGGGGGTTATTAGTTAAAGACAACATTAATGCGGGAGCTGGAGCACTCTATTTCAATACAAATTTTACTGTGAAGCCTGAAACGAACCAAACGTGGTTAGGTGGTGGCGTTTTGGTTGCTAAGGATAAAACAGTAACTTGGAAAATAGCTAATCCTGAAGGCGATCGTCTTTCAAAGTTAGGGACAGGAACTTTATTGGTTCAAGGTGTGGGAAATAACCTAGGAGATATTAGTATCGGTGATGGAACTGTCATTTTAGATCAGCAGGAAGATGAGCAAGGTCGAAAACAGGCATTTAATCAGGTTGGTGTGGTAAGTGGGCGTCCGACCTTGATTTTACAAAGTGCGGATCAAATTGATCCGAATAAATTGTATTTTGGTTTTCGTGGCGGACGTTTAGATTTAAATGGTAACGATCTCAGCTTTAAACGTATCCAGCATTCTGATGATGGTGCAACAGTTGTTAATCATCGCACGGATAAATCATCGAATTTAACCTTAACAGGTGTGACGGTTTCCGAACAAGATTTAACTTGGGGAAATTGGGGAAAAGCTGGCTCTGACATTTATGAATATGCTATAAGCGGGCGAAAGGATTATTTCGCTTTAAAATCAGGTGACAAAGCAGGAAGTTATTACCCTACAAACCAAGCTAGTTCAGATAGTTGGGAATATTTAGGCAGTGATCGTGCTAGTGCAATAGAAACGATTTTAGAACGCAAAAATCAGCAACTATTGTTTACAGCATTTAGTGGATATTTAGGAGAAAAATCAGCGGATAAACCAAACGGTGTGCTTAATGTGAACTACCAGCCAGCACGAGATGATTCGGTACTCTTATTATCTGGCGGAATGAATCTTAATGGTGACCTTTCTATCAAAGGTGGAAAGGTTATCTTAGAAGGCATACCAACCCCGCACGCTCGTGATGTGTTGAATAATCGTGAGGTGATTTTTGAAGATGATTGGATTAATCGTGATTTCTCAGCGAAAAATATTTCTGTTGCCAATAATTCTACACTCACTGTGGGGCGAAATGTTTCTTCCCTAGATGGAAATATCCAAGCTACGGATAATGCAGTATTGAATTTGGGATATCAATCGGGACAAAAAGTTTGTTTACGTTCTGATTATACAGGAAGTGTCAGTTGTGATTCCCCAAGTTATAATGAAAAGACTTTGGCAACGATTCCAAGAATGGCATTAACAGGGGATATTACTTTAACGCAACAAAGTCAGTTAAACTTAGGGAAAACAGATTTTGTTGGTTCAATTCAAGGAGAACATTCGAGTCGGACATCGCTATCTCCTGAATCGCATTGGACATTAACGGGCGATAGTACAGTAGGAAATTTAAATTTAGACCAGAATTCACAAATCACACTTAGTCAGAATGATAAACAATTAAATACCTTAACAGTTGATGGTGATTTAAGTGGAAATGGTAAATTTTATTACCGCACTCAATTTTCGTCATTAGGTAGTGATAAAGTGATTGTTAATGGAGAGGCATCAGGAGATCATTTACTAATTGTTGATGATATTGGTACTGAACCGCAGCGTAGTAAAGCACGTTTAACATTAATGACGACCAATTCATCTGCTGATAATTTTGCTGTAACATTGCAAAATAATTATGCGGATATTGGTACTTACCGTTATAGCTTGATTCAGGATGGGGGGACATTTCGTCTATATAACCCTATTGTAGAAAAAGAAATTGAGGAAGAAGAACGTAAAGCAGCGGAAGAGGCGAAACGTCAAGAAGAAGAGCGTAAAAAGGCTGAGGCAGCAAATTTAACGCAATCTGAGTTAATTAGCCGTATATCAAACACAGCATTGTCGGAGCTTTCGGCTCAAGTGAATGTGGCATTAAAAAATGATCAGCGTTTAAATCAACATTATCTTCAAGAAAGGGGGAGCAAGCCCAAGTATGGACGAATTTAGATGTACAGAAAGCGAATTATCAATCGGATAATTACCGTGCTTATGAGCAACGCAGCACTTATACAGAGTTGGGTGCAGAAAGTGCAATGAATGAGCAGGGAATTCGTCTTGGTGGTGTGGTATCACAAACGCGATCAAATATTGAGTATGAAAACGCAAGGGGTAAGACAGTCTATTCACAAGCGACCGTTTATGCAACAGTGCAAAATACACAAGGATTATTTGTAGCCTTAGATCTGGGCTATGGTCGTTCAAATAACACTATTACGTTAGACGACAAAACGGCTAATTTTAAACGTAATATCGTTAGTGTAGGGTCGGTGATAGGTAAAAAATGGGCTTTAGGGTATGTAGATCTCAAAACTATTGCGGGATTACATTATCACCATTTGAGTTCGGTGAATTATGAATTGAAGGGAGCTGAAATTCGCACTAGGTCTTTAAATTTAGTTAATTACCAGATGGGAGCGGAATTATCGAAAACTTGGTTGTGGAATGAATTTTTCATTACACCAAGTATTGCAGTTGATTATTTTGATGCAAACCGTAAAGTATTTAATAATGCAGTGTTGGTGAATAATAACGGATTACAGCAACAATTTAACCGTAGTATTCAATATCAAGCTGGGCTAAATATGAATTTGGGGCTATGGTATGTAAGAACTGCATTGACCTATGAAAGGGGGCGTGAGTCTTCTAGTGCCAAAGAACTTAGCCTAAATGTAGGTTATATTTTTTAATATCCTCAGTCATTTATAACCCCATAATTTGTTATGGGGTTATTTATATGTTTAATTTTAAAATATGATTGAGCATTTACGGTGTGTTCTACATTCATATGACAATATATTATGTAGCCCAAAAATACACTATAATCATCACCAGTAAATAGACCAAACCAAGCCTTGCGAGGAATAATAAGCTAGATTTTGGGACGAGTTGGCGGGCTAAGCTTAGATTGAGCCAAGCAAAAATCGGAGCAGAGATAAAAGAGGCTGTCATCGCAAAGGGGATCATTTTTCCTATGGAGCTACTAAAAAATTGAATAATGATAAAGCTAACCAAGCAAGCAAATAGCATAAAATAGCGTAAGCCTTTTTCATTATTGACATCGGCGTTTGCTCCTGAATAAAGTAATTGAACGCTTTGTAAGTTGCAACGCGAATAGCCATCAACAGCAACAATAGTTGTGCCATAAATACAAATAAAAGCTATTAAGGCGATAAACCAGCGTGTCCATTCACCAATACTAATTGCATACATTTCAACAAATTGATGAATAAATTTTCCCCCACTTAAAGGGGCAAGAGATTGTCCATATTGCACTGATGCTCCTAATGCCATAAACATTAATGCGAGAATAATGGTTGTGATATAACCAGTATTGAAATCAACGCTATGATTTTTCTGATAGTTAGGATCTTGCCGATTTTTTTGTACCACCCATAATGAACTGGCAATACTCAGTTCCATTGGTGCTGGCATCCAGCCCATTAAGGCAATCAAAAAAGGAATGGCTGAGAAACTCCAAGCATTGGGAGCAACAAACTTGCTATCTATAACCGTTGGCGATTTGTTTAAAGCAAGAAATAACGCAACGGTAGTAATCACCGAAAGCAGTAGCATAATGCTTTTCGATACCTTATCTAATCGCTGATATTGGCGATAAAATAAAATGACCAAGAAACTGAGCAGAACAATAATATTGAGCCAGTTAAGATCCATCTTAAAAGGCAGTAACATTGCGAGCAACACAGCGGATAAAAGCGTTCCACCAGCAATATTCACCACTGTGGCAAATAGATTAAAACAGAGAAAAAGCAATAAATAGCTTTTGCCTTTTTCCGCATAGCCTTGCAACACACTTTTATTTTGTGTCGCACTATAATCAAAGGCAAAACGAAAGAATGGATATTTTAGTATATTGACTAACACGATCAGTACCGCTAATTGATAACCATAATATGCCCCCGCTTGTGTGGAGGCGATAATATGAGAGCCGCCCACACAGGAACACGCCATAATCATTCCAGGACCTAAACGGCGTAATGAAGGAAATTTGGCGATCATTTATTCTCCTAAAATTTTTTGTACTGTTGAGATGAGATTTTTTGATTGCATAATTGTCGAAATCACCGCCATACCGTCTGCACCAGCTTGTAATAATGGGGCAACGTGTTCGGTTTTAATGCCGCCAATAGCGACTAATGGCTTGTTTATTCCCTGTTGGCGTAGGTAATGCACGAAATCAATGCCAACATCGGGGGAAGCGTCTGCTTTAGAAAAGGTCGGGAAAATTGGACCGCACCCATAATAATCCACGCCGTTAAAATCATTATGGCGTTGTGCTTGTGCTAAGGTGTTTACCGATAAGCCGATTAACATTTCGCCTTGAAGTCGCTGGGCTAATTGCTCTACAGCGGTGTCTTTTTGCCCAACGTGAATGCCATCGGCGTTTAATTTTTCCGCTAATGCCACATCGTTATTCATAATAAATGGCACGTTATATTGTTGGCACAAGGCTTGGCATTGGCGGGCTAATTGCTCAATTTGTTGCGGATCTTGCAGGGAAAATTGCCCTTTCTCACGAAATTGATAACAGGTAATGCCTGCTTGTAAGGCTTGTTCTAAACGGGTTAATAATGCCTGTTGCGGATTGCTTGCATAAGTGGGAAAATGGCGGCAATCTTGCGTGCCTGCCACTAAATAACAACGTAAAATTGATTTATCCATTTTGTTGCTCCTGTGAATATGCCCAATGGTTGGTTGGGCCGTGGCCCTGTCCGATATGTAATGGGTGCGTAATCGCACTGGTGATAAAGGCTTTCGCCGTTTTGCAGGCTTGCTCTAGCGATTGCCCTTTGGCAAGTTCTGCTGTTAAACAGGCGGAAAAGGTGCAACCCGTGCCGTGCGTGTGTGGCGTGTTGAAGCGAGGGCTTTCCAGCTCAAAAGCGTAAGTTGGGGTAAAAATCACATCTTTACACACCGCACTTTGCGAATTTTGCTGATGGCCGCCTTTAATGATCACGGTTTTTGCCCCCATTTTTTGTAGGGTTTCGGCAATGCGTTGCAGGCTGGCTGAATCCTCCGCTTTCAGCCCTGTTAAGGCTTCCGCTTCAGGCAAATTTGGGGTAAGCACATCAGCGAGTGGCAAGAGTCGCTCTCGCATTGCTTGAATGGCAGATTGTTCCAACAAGCTCGCCCCACCTTTGGCGATCATCACAGGATCGATCACCACATTAGGCAATGAATGCTGTTTTAGAAAGGTCGCTACGGTCGTGATAATTTCTGCCGTGCCAAGCATTCCAATTTTCACCGCATTAGGGGAAAAATCCGCCACGATGGCTTGCAACTGGGCTTGAATACTCTGTGTTGGCACGAGGTGAATATCGGTTACGCCAAGGGTATTTTGTGCGGTAACGGCGGTGATCACGCTCATTCCAAACACCTTTTGCATTTGAAAGGTTTTCAGATCCGCTTGAATGCCCGCTCCGCCACCACTGTCAGACCCCGCAATCGTCAGGGCTTGGGCTATTTTCGTCATTGTGCCTCCTCCTAAATATCCGTGTAATAAACCTTGGCATATTGAGCCACTTGCTGATCTTCAAGCTCACCAAGCTGATCTAAAAGTGCGGTATAAAATTGACCATATTTTTTCGCTCCTAATGGCTCGGCTGCCAATTCTCCCGCCACCGCATAGGCAGTACAAGCTTGCACGGTAGCATTAAATGGTTGATCAGGCTGAACCGCTAAGAACGCCCCAATCACCGCCCCAAGCAAACAGCCTGATCCCGTAATTTTCGGGAACATTGCCGTGCCGTTGTGAATGGTAGCGAGCTGTTTTCCATCGCTAAGATAATCTACTTCACCGCTCACTGCCACAACGCATTGATATTGTTGAGCGGCAACTTTGGCGATCTCTGCCACATCGCTTTCACCTTGCCCCGCATCAACCCCTTTCGCCGACCAATGAATGCCAGCCAGTTGGGCGATTTCCCCCGCGTTGCCACGAATGGCAGTGAATTTAATGTGCGAAAGCAGTTGAGCCACCACCGCTTTACGATAGGTGGTTGCCCCTACGCCAACGGGATCTAACACCACGGGAATGCCTGCTTGGTTCGCCGCTTTCCCCGCAGCTAGCATCGCTTTCACTTTGTAAGAATCCAGCGTGCCAATATTAATGACTAGAACGGAGCTAAATTTAGCCAAGTCTGCCATTTCTTCTTCCGCGTCTGCCATAATCGGCGAAGCCCCCAGTGCGAGCAAGCCATTTGCCACATAATTGGCGACCACAATATTGGTGATGTTATGGATAAGTGGGTTCTGTTTACGAATTTTTGCGATTAAATTAAAGTCCATTTTGTTCTCCTGCGAAGATGATTTGAAATAAAAATAGGGTAGCACGACGCACCGTTGCTTGCACAACAAGGCGACAAGGTGATCGCATTATGTGAAACGTAGTGAAAATAAACACGTCCCCCTTTGCGTTATTGAACAACGGTGAAAGACAAATACGAAATGGCGAAAAATAAAAAAGAGAGAAATAAAGTGCGGTATAAATTTAGGCTTGTTTTCATCATTAGTTTCCTACGTCAGTGCTAACTGGATCAGGTTCAACGGGTATCATCTCAGCCACTTTTTTAAGTAGCACCCCGACTATTAACTCCCTTATTCTACAAAGAAATGGCAATGAATACAATGAATACACACACAATTTCTCGCAAATTTGCCAAGTATTTTTTAATTTTGCGAGCTAGATCGCAAAAATGAAATCGCCACCTTGTCAAAGTGCAGTGCTTTTTTCATAGTGTTTTTATGTCAAAGTGGAAATGGCTGAACGCGATGAACATTGGCTTGAGGCTCGATACCCTGTTATGGCTTGTGATCGCCGCGGGCTTAACCTTGCTTTTTGTGCCGCAATCTTTTTTGCTTGAGCCAAAGCAAAGTGCGTGGCTGGCGGGGATTGCGGTGGTGGGCTGTGGCGTTGCCTATTGGGTTAAGCATCAAGGGATAGCGAAATTTTTCGCCTATGGTGCGATATTTGTGCTATGCCTTGCGGATTTTCATTATCAGGCACAGCAGCTCTTACAGCAGGCTCACGCCGTTGAGGGGCTTGAAAAACGCATTGAGCGGGAAATTCGCATTGTCGAAGTACTACATCAGCAAGATTATCAAACCTTTATCGCCACCGCTCAGCTTGATGAAACCCTGCCTGAACAACGCCTTTATATGCAATGGCAAAGGGCGGAAAAAGTGGCAGTCGGACAGCGTTGGCGAGCGGAATTATCCCTACGTCCATTGTCTAGTCGGCTAAATGAGGGGGGATTTGATCGGCAAAAATGGTATTTTTCAAAGGGGATTACCGCCTATGCAAGGGTGAAAAGTGCGGTCAAAATTTCGGAGGATTTTTCTTGGCGGGAAGCAAGGTTACAAACCGCATTTCAGCACACTCAAGCCCTCTCAATGCAAGGGCTATTGCTGGCGTTAGGGTTTGGTGAACGGGCGTGGTTGCAGCCAACTCATTGGCAAATCTACCAAAAAACCAATACCGCTCATCTTATCGCTATTTCAGGGCTACATATTGGCTTGGCAATGTTGCTTGGCGTTGGCATTGCTCGAGGGATACAATTTTGCTTGCCGACCTATTGGATCACGCCGATGTTTCCGCTTTTTATTGGGGCAATAATCGCGTTGATTTATGCCTATTTAGCGGGATTTTCTATTCCCACCCTGCGGGCGTTGGTGGCATTGGGACTGGTGTGTTTAGTGCGAGGGTTGCGTTTTTATCACACCCCTTGGCAATATTTTCAGCGGGTGGTAGCAGTGCTGATTTTCTGCCAGCCGTTAATGGTGCTATCGGTGAGTTTTTGGCTATCAGTAGGGGCGGTAGCAAGTTTGATTTTATGGTATCAATATGTGCCGTTGGATTTGTTTCAGCCACGAACTGATTTAGTCAGGCAGGATCGCCCGTTCTCTTTAGGGGCAATAATCGGTAAGCTCATACTACGCTGGGGCGTGGCATTGTTGCATTTGCAACTGGGCTTATTGCTAGTGTTTACCCCCGTTCAGCTTTACTTTTTTCACGGTTTTTCTTTAGCGGGAATGATCGCGAATGTTTTTGCTGTACCGTTGTTCAGCTTTTTTTTTGTTCCGCTCGTGCTATTTGCGGTACTCAGTAACGGCACATTTTCTTCTTGGCAAGGAGCAAATGAATTGGCAGAAAAGATCACCGTTTTTCTGTCAAATTGGCAACATCAATGGATCGATCTTTCCCAAACGCAATCGCAATGGATCGGGCTTGGGCTGTGTGCATTGGGGCTGAGCTATGTTTTTGGCTTATGGCAGGTACAGAAAAATCACTCGCTAAATAGGCAAAAATCCATTCCGTTCATTCAGGATCGCACTTTGGCAAAATGGAAATGGAGGTTAAACCCTGACAAAATCCCCTCAGTATTATGCTTAAAAAAGCTAGGTGTTGTACTGGTGCTTATTTTTCTCGTCAATGGCGGAAATTTGTTGGTAACCCATTTTCGGCAACCCGATTGGCGGCTTGAAACCCTTGATGTGGGGCAGGGCTTGGCAACATTATTGGTAAAAAATCAGCGTGGCATTTTATATGATACGGGCGCAGCCTGGCGTGGGGGAAGTATGGCGGAGCTAGAAATTTTGCCTTATTTAAGGCGGCAGGGCATTGTGCTGGATTACCTTATTTTAAGCCACGACGATAATGACCACGCAGGTGGGGCTGAAGCGGTGTTGCGGGCTTATCCCAATGCGATGCTCATTACGTCATCGGAAAAAATCGAGCGAAAAACGCACCGCACTTTTTGTTTCGCGGGAACGCAATGGCAGTGGCAAGGGTTGCAGATTTCAGCCCTCTCGCCGCAAAAGGTGGTGAAACGAGCGGAAAATAATGATTCTTGCGTGCTGTTGATCGATGATGGACGGCATAAAGTGTTGCTCACAGGCGACGCGGAAAGCCAAATTGAACCACAGTTTATTTACAAGGCAGGGAAAATTGACGTGTTACAGGTCGGACATCACGGCAGCAAAACCTCTACCAGCGAGGCATTGGTGAAAACCTTGCAACCTAGCATTGCGTTGATTTCTAGTGGACGGGGAAACCCTTGGCATTTCCCGCATTATGCGGTGTTAGCACGTTTGCAAGCACAGCAAAGTGCGGTGTTAAATACGGCAGATTTTGGACAAATTCGCCTTTCTTTTTCAGCCAAGAAACCACCGCCTGAAAATATCAGCATTGACACCGCACGGGGAACGTTTTCCCCTTGGTATCGGGAATTATTGTAGCCGTGCAAGTGTTACCGTGGTTTGATTTCAAATCACAGGACGTTATTCTGTATCAAAGTACGATTTGGATTGTTGTCTTGCTCTATTTTTCATTGAAATAGGGGAAATGAGGTAACGCGTTGTCGTGCTTCGCAAGGTTAAATCAAATGATGATAATTGGCTTGTAGGAAAAATAAGGGTAGAATGGCGAGGTTTTTTTAATTTAAATAACTTCAATTATGCAAGATAAAGATTTAACTACGCTACAAACCTTCAAACGTTTATGGCCGATTATCGCCCCTTTCAAAGCGGGGTTGATTGCCGCCGCCGCTACATTGGTTTTCAATGCATTGGCGGACGCAGCATTAATTCAAATGCTTAAACCTTTGCTCGATGATGGTTTTGGCAAAGCCGATGTGGGCTTTTTACGAATGATGTCTATTATCGTGGTGTTGCTGATAATGGTGCGTGGCGTAACCAGTTTTGTTTCAACCTATTGCTTAGGCTGGGTTTCAGGCAAAGTGGTGATGACTATTCGCCGCCGTTTATTCCGCCATTT
Source organism: Avibacterium paragallinarum (assembly GCF_900450705.1). Lineage (GTDB taxonomy): Bacteria > Pseudomonadota > Gammaproteobacteria > Enterobacterales > Pasteurellaceae > Avibacterium > Avibacterium paragallinarum. The sequence goes on along the minus strand of NZ_UGHK01000002.1, from coordinate 866,846 downwards.
AATGTATATGCCCGTGCCGTTTTTTGATCAAAACTCAGCAGGAAAATTGCTTTCTCGCATCACCTACGATAGCGAACAAGTGGCAAATTCTTCTTCTGGCTCATTGGTTACCATTGTGCGTGAGGGGGCATACATTATTTCTTTGCTTGGGGTGATGATTTATACCAGCTGGCAACTTTCCCTCGTGCTATTTATCATTGGACCAATTATCGCGGTGCTGATTCGTATGGTGTCGAAAAAATTCCGTGAATTAGGCAAAAATATGCAAAATTCAATGGGCGAACTCACCTCCGCCGCAGAACAAATGTTGAAAGGGCATCGTGTTGTGTTGTCTTTTGGCGGGCAAAAATTGGAAGAAGAACGCTTTAATAAAGTGAGTAACGATATGCGTCGCAAGGGAATGAAAGTGATGGTGGCTGATGCCATTTCTGATCCTGTGGTGCAAATTATCGCTTCATTTGCTTTATCGGCGGTGCTGTATTTAGCCACGGTGCCTGAAATTATGAGCCAAAATTTAACCGCAGGCTCGTTCACGGTGGTGTTTTCTTCAATGTTGGCGATGATGCGACCGTTGAAATCGCTCACCAATGTGAATGCACAATTTCAACGCGGAATGGCAGCCTGTCAAACCTTGTTTTCCATTTTAGATATGGAAACAGAAAAGGATAACGGCACGTATGAAGTGGAAAAAGCCAAAGGAAATATTTCTTTCAAAGAGGTTACGTTCAGCTATCAAGGCAGAGAACACCCCGCGTTAAATCATATTTCTTTTGACATTCCGCAAGGCAAAACAGTGGCATTGGTGGGGCGTTCTGGATCTGGGAAATCTACCATTGCTAATCTCGTTACCCGTTTTTATGATATTCAGCAAGGCGAAATTACCTTAGACGGCGTAAATATTCAGGATTATCGCCTAAATAACTTGCGTGAAAATTGTGCGGTGGTGTCGCAACAGGTGCATTTATTTAATGACACCATTGCCAATAATATTGCCTATGCCGCAGCGGATAAATACAGCCGTGAGGACATCATTAAAGCGGCTAAAGCCGCTCACGCAATGGAATTTATTGAAAAATTAGATCAAGGGCTGGATACCGTGATCGGGGAAAACGGGGCGAGTTTATCGGGCGGACAACGCCAGCGTTTAGCCATTGCCCGTGCCTTGTTACGCAATTCCCCTGTGCTAATTTTAGATGAAGCAACCTCGGCGTTGGATACGGAATCAGAGCGAGCCATTCAAGCCGCACTGGAAGAATTGCAAAAAGAACGCACGGTTTTAGTTATTGCTCACCGTTTATCCACCATTGAAAAAGCCGATGAAATTTTGGTGATTGAACACGGTGAAATCAAAGAACGAGGCTCGCACCAAGAATTATTGGCATTGAATGGGGCCTATAAACAGCTATACCAAATGCAGTTTAACCATTAACACAACGAGGCGATAATGAATTTTTGGTATCAATCCGATATAAAAGCGGTGTTGCTCAAAGGGGTATTGTCGCCTTTTGCCTTACTTTTTTGGCTGATCACAAAGCTGAGGAAAGCCCTTTATCAACGGGGAATTTTGCCTTCTTATAAAGCCCCTGTGCCTGTAGTGATCGTGGGGAATTTGTCTGTAGGCGGTAATGGAAAAACGCCCGTGGTGATTTGGCTAGTACAGCAGTTACAGCAACAAGGGGTGAAGGTGGGCGTGATTTCTCGCGGCTACGGCAGTAAAGCCACCCATTACCCGCGTTTAGTTGCCGTGCAAGATAACCCCATTGAAACGGGCGATGAACCCTTGCTGATCGCCAAACGCACCAATGCTCCCGTGTGCATTTCGCCGAACCGTCAGCAGGCGATTGAACATTTACTCAAGCATTTCCCTTGTGATGTCATTATCAGCGATGATGGCTTGCAACATTATAAATTGCAGCGGGATAAAGAAATTGTGGTGATTGACGCACAACGCCAGTTCGGCAACGGTTGCGTTCTGCCCGCAGGCCCATTGCGAGAACCGCCAAGTCGCTTAAATTCAGTGGATTGGATCATCAATAACGGTGGGGCAACGCCTTTTAGCTCAAGTGTAATGACCTTAATCCCTAAATATGCCATTCATTTGCAAACAGGGGAAACGCGTCTTTTGGCAGATTTTGCACAGCAAAGGATCACCGCCGTGGCAGGAATTGGCAATCCACAACGATTTTTTACAATGTTGCAAGGGTTAAATATTGTGGTGGCAGAGAGCCACGCTTTTCAGGATCACCAAGCCTACACATTGGATCTATTTGAAAAATTCGATAAAAACCGACCGCTCTTTATGACGGAAAAAGACGCAGTGAAATGCCAAGTTTTCGCGCAACCTAATTGGTGGTATGTGCCAGTGGACGCGGAGATTGCTTCTGATGAGAGCCAAGGGTTTATCGCAGATTTAATACAGCGAATAAAAGAAAATCAGCAAAATATCGCCCTTTGATCTCAAAATAATATGGCGTTATTTCGCATTAAAGCCTCGCCTTATTTTAAATTTAAACGGCGGTAATGCGTAAAAAACGCAAGAAAAACAGACCGCACTTTCACTTGCCAGCATTTCATTTGATTGCTTCGGTGAAAATTGTGAAAAGGAAAAATAGCGAAAAGGAAAGAATAATGAATGAAAAATTACTTGATATTTTAGCCTGCCCAATTTGTCAAGGACGCTTGAAATATCATAAAGAAAACAACCAGTTAATTTGCACTTTTAAACAAGTGGCATATCCCATCGAAAACGGCATTCCCGTTTTATTAGCCGAGCGAGCCATTCCCTTAAACCCTACGGAGAACGCACAATGACCGCATTTAGTGTAATTATTCCCGCCCGCTTTGCTTCTAGCCGTTTACCTGGCAAGCCATTGGCTGAGATCGCGGGCAAGCCAATGATTGCTCACGTTTGGCAACGAGCAAAACAATCGGGAGCAAATCGTGTGGTGGTGGCGACAGATAATAACGCGGTTGCTGATGCCGTGCGTGCCTTTGGTGGCGAAGTCTGTATGACCTCTGCTAGCCACAACTCAGGGACTGAGCGTTTAGCCGAAGTGGTGGAAAAATTAGCCCTGCCCGATGATGAAATTGTGGTGAATATTCAAGGTGATGAGCCCTTGATCCCACCTGTGATCGTGCAACAAGTGGCAGATAATCTGGCAAATAATGGGGTAAAAATGGCAACCCTTGCTGTGCCATTAAATGAGGCGGAAGAGTTGTTTAACCCGAACGTGGTGAAAGTGGTGGCAGATAAAACGGGCAGCGTGCTGTATTTTTCCCGAGCGGCGATCCCTTGGAATCGCGACCAGTTTGCGGGCTTATCGGACGCACAAAAAACGCAACTAACCTTGCAAACTCCGTATTTACGCCATATTGGGATCTATGCCTACCGAGCAGGGTTTATCAAACAATATACCCAATGGCAGCCTACCGCGTTGGAAAATATCGAATCTTTAGAACAACTTAGAGTGTTGTGGTATGGGGAAAAAATTCATATCGACATCGCCAAAGAAATCCCCACTGTTGGCGTGGATACGCCTGAAGATCTGGAAAAAGTGCGGTCAATTTTTGCGATAGATTTTTCTGCGTAGCGTTATGATACGCTGAATAATCTGTATAGCGTTATGCAATGCCAAATGAGCAGTATGGCGTTTATTTATCAGAGCCACTTTGTAGCTCTTTTTGTTCTCGCAGAGTTTGGGATAAATTCACCTCGCACGGTTTAGTAAAATGAAATAGTCAAAATACGCCATATGGATTATATGGCGTTTATTTCTCTGAGCCTCGTTGCGATTTTCTGCTTTAACTGAATGGGGCTAATAACCCTCGTCCCCCGTGCAAGGCAATAAAAGTGCGGTGGTTTTTTCGCCTGTTTTTGTTTACTCCACTTGAATGGCGTAGTCTGCTAATTTTGGCACTTGTTTGATTAAGCCTTGTTGTTGCATAAATGTTGCCATTTTTTCATAGCGAACATTATCCAACGCACTTGGGCGTAAGACTAAGCGAGGCAGGGTATCTCGCCAAGCTAAGCGGTTGAGTTCGTTATCCAGATCTTTAGGTTTGTAGCTGATAAAGGCTTGCCAGCTTTGCTCTGGGTGATTTAACACATACACCGTTGCCTGTTCAAGTGCGGTCAAAAAAGCACGCAGTTTTTGCGGTGAAAGGCGGTTTTTATTGGCGATGAGAATTAACTCGTCATACAACGGCACGCTGTGTTCTTCGGGGTAAAAAGCACGTCCTGGTTTTTTCTCCATATCCATTTGATTAAGCTCAAAATTGCGGAAAGCCCCGATCACCGCGTCCACTTGACCGCTAAACAAAGCGGGCGATAAAGACCAATTTACATTCACCAATTCCACATCAGACAAAGAAAGTTGCACCGAATTAAGCATTGCTTTCAACAAGGCATCTTCAAAGCCACTGACGGAATAGCCGATTTTTTTGCCTTTCAGATCGCTGAGTTGCTGAATATTGCTACTTTCTAGCACCACAAGGCTATTGAGTGGGGTGGAAATCAGCGTGCCGACACGCACTAAAGGCAACCCTTCGGCGACTTGCACTTGTAATTGCGGTTGATAATCTACGGCTAAATCCGCTTGCCCAGCAGCGATGAGCTTCGGTGGCATTGAGGGATCGGCTGGTTCAACGATTTCCACCTCTAAATCATTGGCAGCAAAAAAGCCTTTTTGCTGTGCCACGATAATGGCAGCGTGATCGGGATTGACAAACCAATCAAGCAATAAGGTCAGTTTTTCTTTGCTCTGTGCGGTTGCACTGAGGGTGAAGGCTAAAATAAAGTTGAGTAAATGGCATAGTTTTTTCATTTTTTCTCCTAACGTAAATGCGATGCCCAAGGGATAGCACGGCGTAAAAACCGATCTACCGCGAAATACAGCAATAATGCGATGGCGATCAGAATAAATAACGCCGCAAACATTAAACTAATTTGAACGTGTGCATTGGCTTGTAACATTAAATAGCCCAAGCCTTGTGATGAGCCGACCCATTCCCCCACAATCGCTCCAATCGGTGCAACGGTAACGGCGATGCGTAAGCCTGAAGCGAGAGCAGGCAGAGCGGCGGGTAAGCGTACGCGGAAGAGCTGTTGCCAAGAGCTGATCCCGAAAGATTGTGCTTGCTCCAGCCATTGTTTCGGCGTGTTGCGTAAGCCGTCGTAACAGGCAGCGGTAACGGGAAAGTAAATAATCAAAATGGTCATTGCGATTTTTGACGCAATGCCATAGCCGAACCATAAAACGAGCAACGGGGCGATGGCGAACACAGGAATAGCTTGTGAGGCGATGAAGATCGGCAATAAAAAGGCGGATAGGGTGGCGGAGGAAGCCAGCAAAAGGGCAGAACTTAACCCAAAGAGAAAGCCCAGCACCAAGCCTAATACTATTTCCCACAGGGTAACTTTGGCGTGCAAAAATAATAATGCCCATTGCGAAGTCAATTCTTGCGTTACTGAAATGGGATCGGGGAGCAAATAATGTGGAATGTGAAAAAGGGTGATTGCCCCTTGCCAACACAGGGCAAAGCAAAGAGTGATCGCGAAAAATCGCACAAGATCTTTGTAACAAAACATTAATCACGCTCCATTAATTGTTCGAATAAAGATTGTTGTAATTGCCAAAGGGCTTGTTGTTCAAAGCGTCTTGGTGGCTGACCTTGCGGGATAATTGGCGGAGAAAGTTGCACGGGTTGCTGATGTAAAATATAAATTTTATCCGCTAAAAACAGGGCTTCTTGCGGATCGTGCGTAATCAGCAGCACGGTTTTATCGCCCAACAGTTGGTGAGAAAGTTGTTGTAATTGCAAGCGAGTTACCGCATCTAGGGCGGAGAATGGCTCGTCCATTAAAATAATGTCCGCCTCTTGCATTAGAGTGCGAGCCAAGGCGACACGTTGGCGTTGCCCGCCAGAAAGTTGGTAGCAAGGTTTGTGTAAATGTGCTTCCATTTTGACCGCACTTAATAAAGTGCGGGCTTTTTTTTCGCTATTTTTTGTTTTGCATTGGGTTAAATGTTGGTAGAGCTGCACATTATCCAAAATGGACAGCCAAGGATAAAGACTATCTTGCTGAGCGAGCCACGCGACTTTACCTTGACACTGAATGCGACCCGCCGAAATGGCTTGGGTTTCTAGCCCTGCAATGGCTCGCAATAAGGTGGATTTCCCGATGCCCGACGCACCCAATAATGCCACCCATTCCCCTTGTTTCACAGAAAAATGGAAATGCTCAAACAGCGGTTGATTATCGAAATGCAAACCGAGATCACGAATTTCAATCGCATTCATCATTTTTAACGCATCAGGTTAAAAAAGGGAACACAATAAGGAAATGGCGAGGGAAGAATGGAGAAAAAAGAATAAGTATTTTGCATTGTTAGTTTCCTACGTCAGTATTAACTGTATCAGGTTCACGGGTATCATCTCAGCTTAACAGCACCCCGACTAATGTTCCTCAGTGTATAAAAAAACCGTTTGCAATGCAAAAATAAAACCGTGATAGCGATCACAGTTTTGAACATTGGTTTTCGCGAATGAAAAAATGAAATTGATGAAAATCCCGCTGAAATGGTGTATGTTAGCCGCCATTATTGAACGCTACGCAAAGAAAAATGACTTTTAACCCTAAACAATTTCTGGCTAATGTGCCGCAATCGCCCGGTGTCTATCGAATGTATGACGCAAAGGATCAGGTGATCTATGTGGGCAAAGCGAAAGATTTAAAAAAACGCCTGTCGAGCTATTTCCGTCGCAATGTATCGAGCAAAAAAACGGAAGCCTTAGTGGCTGCGATTCATCGCATTGAAACCACCATCACTTCAAGCGAAACGGAAGCCTTGCTACTCGAGCATAACTACATCAAAACCTACCAGCCGCGTTATAACGTATTGTTGCGTGATGATAAATCTTACCCCTACATTCTTCTCACCAAAGAACGCCACCCCAGAATTACCGCTTACCGTGGTAGTAAGAAAATTCAGGGGGAATATTTTGGACCTTATCCCAATGTGGGGGCGGTGCGGGAAACTCTGTCATTATTACAAAAATTATTCCCCGTGCGACAATGTGAAAACTCGGTGTATCGCAACCGCTCACGCCCTTGTTTGCAATATCAAATTGAGCGTTGCTCCGCCCCTTGTGTAGCGGGCTATATTTCTGATGAGGATTACCAACAGCAAGTGAATTTCGCTCGTCTTTTTTTGCAAGGCAAGGATCAACAAGTGCTGGATCACCTTGTCGCCAAAATGGAACAAGCGAGCCAAGGGTTAAATTTTGAAGAGGCGGCACACATTCGTGATCAAATTCAAGCTGTGCGAGCGGTGATCGAAAAACAATTCGTCAGCAATGATCGTCTTGATGATATTGATATTATCGCCATTGCCTACCAACTGGGCATCGCTTGCGTACAAGTGCTGTTTATTCGACAAGGCAAGATTTTGGGCAACCGTAGTTATTTTCCAAAAGTGCCAGCCAATACGGATTTATCTGAACTCACCGCCACCTTTGTCGGACAGTTTTATTTACAGGCTCATCAAGGGCGAAGCGTGCCGAACAGCATTATTGTGGATCACAAACTCGCGGAAAAAGCCCAGCTAGAAAGCCTGTTATCAGAGCAAGCGGGGCGAAAAGTGCAGATTCAAGACAGTGCCAAAGGGGAAAAAAGTAAGTATTTGCAATTGGCACAAATGAACGTTCAAGCGGCGTTGGTTACTCAACTGAAACAATCCACGCTGATTAATGAACGTTATCAAGCGTTGCAAGATTTGCTCGGCATTGAAAAAATCCAACGAATGGAATGTTTTGACATCAGCCACACAATGGGTGAACAAACCATCGCTTCTTGCGTGGTGTTTAATCAAGATGGGCCGCTAAAATCCGATTATCGCCGTTTTAATATTACGGGCATCACGGGCGGCGATGATTATGCGGCAATGGAACAAGCTTTGTTAAAGCGTTACGATAAAGATCTTGAGCCAGAAAAAATCCCCGATGTGATTTTCATTGACGGCGGCAAAGGACAGCTTAACCGTGCCTTGCAAGTGTTCCAACAGCTCAAGGTAAAATGGGACAAAAAACGACCGCACTTAATTGGTGTGGCGAAGGGTGTGGATCGCCGTGCAGGCCTAGAAACACTTATCATCAGCAAGCAAGATCGCGAAATTAATTTACCGCCGGATAGCCTTGCCTTGCATTTAATTCAGCATATCCGTGACGAAAGTCATAATCACGCCATTAGCGGACACCGCAAAAAACGGCAAAAAGCCTTCACCCAAAGTGGATTAGAAACCATTGAAGGGGTGGGGGCTAAACGTCGTCAAGCCCTATTGAAATACCTTGGTGGAATGCAAGGCGTGAAAAAAGCGAGCCTTGATGAAATTGCATCTGTTCCTAGCATTTCTCAATCTCTTGCAGAAAAAATTTTTGAAACAATGCGAGGGGATTAAAAAATTTTCATCATAGTATTACCGCTCTATAAAGCGGTAATATTGAGATTATTCTTGCGCTGTCTTTTTGGTTCGACTTTTTTTCCATTTCCAAAAGAGAAATAGTGCAATACTTGCAATGATGAGATAAATAACGAGTTGTCCTTTTTGAATTTGGGCGTGTAACCACTCTAAATTGCTCGCACCAAAATGCCCAAGATAAACCCAAATAGGGACAGAAATAATGGCAGCACAGAAATCAATAAACACAAAGCGGATAAAACTGACACGACGGGTAATGCCTGAAACCATATAAATAGGGGCTCTAAGTCCAGGCAAAAAACGTGCCGTGAATAGAACACGGTTGCCATATTTATCAAACTGGGAACGCACCATTTGCAGACGCTTTAATGTGAGGATTTTGCGGATTGGACGGAAACGTAGAATTTTTACGCCATAAATACGCCCCAACCAATACATAGTGCTATCACCAAGTAATACGCCAAACATACTGACTATCAGCATAATATGTGGATTTGTGTAGCCTAAACCAGAAATTACTCCCCCTGAAACAAGCGTGATATCCTCGGGGATTGGCACACCAAAGCCACAGATAATTAAAACAAATAAAACAGCTAAATAACCATAGTCAGTAAAAAAGTTAATTAAAAATTCCATATCAAATCCGCATTGATTTTGTTAGAGAATTGAAGTTCAACATTCTGATTATTGTAACTTTTTTTGTGAAAATAGCCATTAAAAATATATAAGTATAGAAACAAAGGGATTTCCATTTGCCTTATATTGACATATTTATTATAATTCGCCGTCTTAAAGTTTTCTTTAAGCTTGATTTTGTGGAATTGCTGGGTCGCCTGCAATTTTTTCGATTAACTTTTATATTAAGAGAATACAATTATGTCATTCAAATTTAACGCTGAAGTGCGTACTACGCAAGGTAAGGGTGCGAGCCGCCGCCTGCGTCATAATGGGCAAATCCCTGCGATTGTTTATGGTGGGAAAGAGGAACCTATTTCAATTACCTTAAGACACGATGAGGTGAATAATGCACAAGTTCACGAGACTTTTTATTCTGAGGTAATTACTCTTGTGATCGATGGAAAAGAAGTGGCAGTAAAAGTGCAAGCAATGCAACGCCACCCATTCAAACCAAAATTGGTTCACGTTGATTTCAAACGCGTATAATTTTTGGTATCAGAATTAAATTATATTTAATTTATCTGTATCTTAGGCTGAATTTATTTTCTTAACTAAGATGCAGATTTTTTTTATCTAATTTTCATTAAATTATCAGAAGTAATATGGGGCTATTTTAGCTTTACCAATCACGGCGATTTGGTGAAAATGAAGTTATTTTTAATGAGTTAAGCTATTTTCTTTTGTATAAAAACTGACATTTTTTATAAAAATCCCTTCTTTATCGCAAAAAAACATAAAAATCTCTTGCCCCCCCCCCCCCCCCCGAAATTGGTATAAATAGCATTCCTTTTTACTTATTTCTTTCATTTAAGAGGATTTTTCAATGAAAAAACTTAAACTTGTCACTTTAATCGCCTCGAGCTTGGCTTTTGCTTCAAATATGGCGTTTGCCGAAACGAATAATGGTGGTGCTGTGGGAACGGTAACCATTAATGGTGAAGTAGTTGATGCTACTTGTACTGTGGAAGGTACGAGTGGGGCAGATGTAACTGTAACATTACCAAAAGTGTCTAAATCACTTTTAGCTTCTCAAGGACAAACTGCGGGAGATACTACTTTTACCATTAAACTTAAGGATTGTTCTCCTAATACAGGCACGGTAAGAACTTATTTCTATAACAATGAAACAAATGTGAGTGCTAATGGACGTTTAATTAACCAAGATTCTAGTGGTTCTAAAGCAGGTAATGTAACTATTCAATTAGCAAATTTAGATGGTAGTGCAATTGATATTACCAAAGATGTTAGTGGACAAGGAGTTGCTGAAGATTCAATTTCAGGCGGTAAGGCAACTCTTTCCTATCTCGCTCGTTATTATGCAGAAGGACAATCAACGGCAGGTAAAGTAAAAGGCGTTGTGAAATATATGATTGCCTACCAATAATAAATCACGGTTTATTTTGCTTTTTATTTATCGGGCAATATTGCCCGATTTTTCTCTCATAACTAATGATTAACTCTATGCTTAAAAAATTTCTTTTACTCATCATTGGCTTATTCGCTTTTCCTTGTTTTGCTAATGTTGTGATTACAGGAACGCGAGTGATTTATCCTGCAAATCAAAGTAGTATTACCGTTCAATTAACGAATGTCGGAGAAAATCCTGCATTAGTGCAGGCTTGGATTGACAATGGTGATCCTAATCTTGCTCCTGAAAAAATTAAAACGCCTTTTGTGATAACGCCTCCTTTAGCTCGTATTGATGGAAAAAAAGGGCAAATTTTAAGAGTCAGCTATACGGGAGAACCTTTACCGAATGATAGGGAATCTCTCTTTTATTTTAATTTGCTTGATATTCCACCAAATCCTAAAAACAGCGAACAAAACTATCTGCAAATTGCGTTACGTTCTCGTTTGAAGCTATTTTTCCGTCCAATTGGGTTAAGTTTATCGCCTTTTGATGCTTATGAAAAAGTGCAGTGGACGATTAAAGGAAATCAGTTATTGGTGAATAACCCGACATCCTATTACATTAATTACAGCACGATTGAATTAACGCAAGGTAAAGCTAAACAAAAAATTGAAGCGGTGATGTTAAGTCCGTTTTCTCAAGAGAAGCTTTCGCTTAATCGCAAATTTTCAGGCAAAACAATACTGAATTGGAATGCGATTAATGATTATGGCGGTAAAACCAGTGGCAATCTCACCTTAAATTAAGTTTATTACCTATTTAACTAGAAAATTAAGGAAGTGAGAATGATTAAACCGCACTTACAATCTCGTTTTAAACCGAGTTTACTTTCGCTGTTGCTACTGCAGAGTTTTTCTTTTGCCTATGCTGGCGAATATGCCGAGTTTGAACCATTGCTTTTGTATCAGAATCAAGATACGCAATCTGTTGATCTTTCTCGCTTTAATTATGGTAATCCTGTGCCAGCAGGACGTTATATTGCAGATGTATATCTTAATAATAAATTACGAGGTCGAACAGAACTCCAATTTGTTCAGCTTCAAGGTCAAAATAATGTGGTGCTTTGTGCAGATTCAAACTTACTAAACCTGCTAGATTTGAAAGAAACGGCTTTTTCTACTAAGCGTTTTGAGGGGGATTGTCCCGCATTTGATGAGCGAGTAACCGTTGCTAAAAGTCATTTTGATTTTGGCGAGCTACGTTTAGATGTAGATATTCCACAGGCATTTATTATGCAACGCCCTCGTGGCTATATTTCACCTTTGCAATGGCAACAAGGAACCCCCGTTGCTTTTGTACGTTATGACGCAAATTATTATCGCTACCAGTATGGAGATCAACATTCTCAACAAATCTATTTGGGGTTAAATGCGGGGGTAAATTTGCTTGGGTGGTCAATTCGTCATCGAGGATCAATGAGCTGGGCAGAGCAAAAGAAAGCTCCTTATCAATCTATTTCAACCTATGCTCAACGAGAAATTGCTGCATTACGTGGACAATTCATTATCGGCGATTTTTATACAAATGGTGTATTAATGGATAGTATCGCTATTCGTGGGGTGCAATTGTCTTCAGATGACCGAATGTTAGCAACATCAATTCGAGGTTATGCTCCTACTATTCGAGGGGTGGCAAACAGTAATGCTGTTGTCAAAGTTACACAAAATGGTACGTTATTGCGTGAAGTGAATGTGCCTGCGGGAGCCTTTGAGATTGATGATTTGTTTCCTACTGGTTATGGAGGAGACTTGCAAGTTGAGGTTTTGGAATCTAATGGGAAAAAACAAACCTTTAGTGTACCTTATACGGCTACAGCTCAGCTTCTTCGTCCCGGTTATAGCCGTTATCAATTAGCTGTAGGCCGCTATCGTTATGCAAATCATATTTTTAAAGAGAATGTGGCACAAGGTAGTTGGCAATATGGTTTAAATAATTTTATTACGCTCAATTTGGGAACAACGTTAGCGAAAAATTATCATTCAGAATTGATTGGTGTGGCATTAAATAGTGCTATCGGGGCGTTTGCTGCCAATGCGACCTTTTCAAATGCCTATTTTACCCAGTTGCAACAGCGATATCGAGGTTATAACGTTTCTTTTAGTTATAACACAAAATTTGAACCAACAAACACCAATGTAACGTTGGCAAATTATCGTTACCTTTCACGTAATTATTATGGTTTACAAGATGTGATCTTTTCTAATAGCCCTGATAAATCCTCTGTACGTGTTATGACGGAGAATAATAGTTATCGACCTAAAAATCATCTATAGCTTGCTATTAATCAAATTTTTAATGAGAAATGGGGAAGTGCGTACTTCTCTGTGAGCCGTTATAGCTATTGGGGATCAAATCGTAAGCAAAATGAATTTCAATTTGGTTATGGTAATCGTTTTAAACGACTTAATTACAATTTTTCTATTTCACAAACTCAGAACAGTCTTAATCAACGTGAACGTCGCTTTTATTTAAGTTTATCTATGTCTTTGGGAAATGATAGTGATGTCTATGTGTCGCAAACTTTAAATTTGGGTGAAAATAATGCAATGACAAGTCACACCTCACTATCTGGCACTATAGGGGAAGAACGTAATTATAACTATGGTGTTTCGTTTAGTCGCACTAAGCAAGAGGGCAAAGAAACACAAAGTATTTCTATCAATAATAGCTATTCAACATTCTTTGCGCGTTTAAATGGATCTTATAGCCGTAATAATCAGGGGGGAACGCAGGTTTCACTTGGTATGTCTGGGGCTGTAGTGGCTCATCCTAAAGGCATTACTCTCGCTAACGATCTTGGTGATACCTTTGCAATTATTCACGCTGATGGGGCGAGAGGAGCAAAAATTAGTGGTTCTATAGGTAACCAAATTGATTATTTTGGTAATGGCATTGTGCCTTATGCAACACCTTATAGCATCAACCATATTGGGCTAGAGTCATTGCCAGATAATGTTGAACTTAGTGCAACAGAACAGCAAATTATTCCAAAAGCCAATCAGGCAGTACTCGTTAATTTTGCTACAAAGGTGGGGACAGTGGTTTATTTTGAAATTCAAAATAATGAGAGTTTTCCACCTATGGGAACGGAAGTATTTGATCAAGAAAATAATCCTGTAGGAATTGTGGCTCAGGGGGGCAAGATTTACAGTCGAGGTATCCCTCGCACAGGGAAATTAAATATACATTGGGGAGAAAAACGTTGTATTGCAGATTATCAAGTACCAAAAATGAAAGATGACAAACCGATTGTTGTCCCTATTCAATGCCAATTTTATTGAGGAAAATATGAAAAAAATTATTGTATATGGTTGCTGGTTATTCTTTTTTATGTTGTGGGGAATAAAAAACGTTTTTGCCTCGGGAACGATTTATGTTGATGGTATAGCGATTGGTGTTCCCAGTGATAGATTTAATAGGCCAAATAGTATGGTAGAAAATACCATTTCAGATATTTTTGTTGGGACACCAAACCCACAAGGCAATACGGGAGCAATTTATTTGAGTGGTAGGGTTCCTTTTAAACAGCTTTGTAATAATACGAATGCAGATTATGGAGGATGGCATTATGTGGAGGTTAAATTTCATCCTTATAGCGGTAGTTTAGATTCCTATTTTGATACTACATTATTTGTGGATACACGAGAAATTGAAGGCACAGAACTTGGTCAGCTTGTGAAAGGAAATTGGGGATTTAGTCATATTTATTTTAATGTGAAGCTGACATTAAAAGATGATGTTTATTATAAAATGTCGGAACAAACTATTTCACCTGATAATAAGATAATGATAATGACAATGTTTTGTAGAAATACTAACATACGAGGAAATTTTTCTGATCAAGCTCAGTTTCATAATAAATTTACTGCCTTTCGGGTAAAGGTAAATAAATCAATTGATTTTTCACTTAATCGAACTTGTACGATTGTTGATCAGCAACAAATAGTTAATCTAAGAACAGTCTTGCTCAAAGATCTCGAGCCAACAAATAGTTTAGTTAAGGGAGGAAACTTTAATATTAAGCTAGATTGTAACTTAGCAAAAGCGAATAGTGCCTATATTAGCTTTGCAGATGGATTGGTTCCAACCCAAATAGAAAAGGATTTTCTGGTAACACAGCGTAATAATACAATCATTCGGGATATCGGAATGAAAATAAAAGACAGTGAAGATGGGCAGTTTCTAAAATTTAATAACTTACCTAAAAATAAGGGGCTGTCCTAGATAACAACTAAAAAATCTATTTAGGTTAGAATGAACCAATGAGAAAAAGTCGTCTAAGTCAGCACAAACAAAATAAACTCATTGAGCTATTTGTTGCAGGTGTTACTGCAAGGACAGCAGCAGAGTTAGTCAATGTAAACAAAACGACTGCCGCATATTACTTTCATCGTTTATGCCAACTCATCTATCAAAACAGCCTTCACTTAGAGATGTTTGAAGGTGAAATTGAAGCCGATGAAAGTTATTTTGGCGGTGCTCGCAAAGGCAAACGTGGTCGTGGTGCGGCAGGGAAAATTGCGGTATTCGGGCTTCTCAAGCGCAATGGCAAGGTTTATACCGTTGCGGTTCCAAATACGCAATCTGCCACCTTGTTACCCATTATTCGGGAGCAGGTAAAGCCTGATAGTATTGTTTACACCGATAATTATCGTAGTTATGACGTGCTTGATGTGAGTGAATTTAGTCATTTTCGTATCAATCACAGCACACATTTTGCTGAAAATCATAACCACATTAACGGAATTGAGAATTTTTGAAGCCAAGCAAAACGCCATTTACGCAAATTTAATGGTATCCCAAAAGCGCATTTTGAGCTTTATTTAAAGGAATGTGAATGGCGTTTTAATTACAGCAACATAAAAAGTCAAATTTCTATTTTAAAACAATTGGTTAAAGGGAGTTTAGTCTAGTTATCTAGGACAGCCCCAAAAGAAATCCTGAGAAAAACACATAAAGTTTACAACATATTGATTATATTATCATTTATGTATTCTGTTTACTTTATAAGAAATTGGCACTAACTACACAGTTAAATAAATTTACTGTGTAGTTCTCACAGATGATAAAGTGAGAAAAAACATAGCTAACCTATGATGGAGTAGAGCTAATCAGCGATAACCCAACATACCGCCTATTAAAGCTGGAAGCAGAAGAAGCAAATAGCCTTATCGTTATTGGGCAAGTAGTGCGTGGCTATCGTGATTTTTAGGCATAATCCTCACAAAAATAAGCCAGATTTCACCTAAACGCATCAAAGACCATAAATTTAACCAAAAAATAAAGGCGATTTCACCTGAAATCGCCTTGCCTAGTCTTTATTGTCATTTTTAGATTTTTTAAACTTGTTTTAAACATCTTTCAAAAGCTACCTAAAACCCGATCACTTTTATGCAAAAAATAATCCAATTTTTACCCATTTTCCACCATTTCTGCCCATTTTCTTATTTTGCATAAAACCAACGCCCCAACCGTAACAATCCCAATAACCACAAGCCCTCCCGCAATTTTTTACCCCAAATTTTTTTCCTTTACTTTATGCAAATATTGTTACTACCCCATATATCCTAAAAATTGCCGCTATTTTTACTTAAATCTTGCTAGACAAGCCATTCTGAATCCGTTACAAATACTCATCGTTAATTAAAAAACAAAAGTGCGGCGCAAATTCCGCAAATTTTTACGAGGTAACAATGAAAAAATTATCAGGTGCGGAAATGGTTGTGCAATCTTTGCGTGATCAGGGCGTAAAATTTGTCTTTGGCTACCCCGGTGGCTCGGTATTGGATATTTATGATGCTATCCACACATTAGGCGGCATTGAGCATATTTTGGTACGCCACGAACAAGCGGCAGTGCATATGGCTGACGGCTATGCTCGTGCCACTGGGGAAGTGGGCTGCGTGTTAGTCACATCAGGGCCGGGGGCAACCAATGCGATTACTGGTATTGCCACCGCGTATATGGATTCTGTCCCTCTGGTTGTAATTTCAGGGCAGGTAATGTCTGGCTTAATCGGTAGTGATGCGTTCCAAGAATGCGATATGATGGGGATCTCTCGTCCTGTGGTGAAACACAGCTTTTTAGTAAAGCGAGCAGAAGATTTGCCTGAAATTATCAAAAAAGCCTTTTATATTGCCTCCACAGGTCGCCCAGGGCCTGTGGTGATTGATTTACCGAAAGATGTGGTAAATCCAGCTAATAAATATACTTATACCTATCCGCAAGAAATCAGCTTGCGTTCTTATAACCCGACAGTGCAAGGGCATAAAGGGCAGATCAAAAAAGCGTTGAAAGCCTTATTGGTGGTGAAAAAGCCCGTGCTTTTCATTGGTGGTGGGGCGATCACGGCAAACTGTAGTGAACAAATTCACCAATTTGCGAAACAATTAAATCTACCTGTTACCTCTTCCTTAATGGGGCTAGGTGCATTTCCAAGCACGGATAAACAGTTCTTAGGAATGTTAGGAATGCACGGCACATACGAAGCGAATAATGCAATGCACCACAGTGATTTGATCTTTGCTATTGGCGTGCGTTTTGATGATCGCACCACCAATAATTTGGAAAAATATTGCCCGAATGCCAAGGTGGTGCATATTGATATTGATCCAACGTCCATTTCTAAAAATGTGCCAGCGGCGATCCCGATTGTGGGCAGTGCAGAAAATGTGTTAAATGAAATGTTAGCTTTATTGGAAGAAGATAACTTAGCCAAATCTCAAGCGGATCTGAGTGATTGGTGGAAACAAATTGATGAATGGAAAGCAGTAAAATGCTTGGATTTTGATCGCAATAGTGGCGTGATTAAACCCCAGCAAGTGATCGAAACAGTTTACCGTTTAACCAAAGGTCAGGCTTATGTGGCATCTGATGTGGGACAGCATCAAATGTTTGCAGCGTTGCATTATCCTTTTGATCAGCCTCGCCATTGGATTAACTCAGGCGGGCTTGGCACAATGGGCTTTGGCTTGCCGGCTGCGTTAGGCGTGAAACTGGCTCACCCAGAGGCAACGGTGGTGTGTGTAACGGGGGACGGCAGTATTCAAATGAATATTCAAGAACTTTCCACTGCACAACAATACGGCATTCCTGTAGTGATCATCAGCCTTAATAACCGTTTCTTAGGAATGGTGAAACAATGGCAGGATTTAATTTATTCAGGGCGTCATTCGCACTCATATATGGATTCACTGCCTGATTTTGTGAAATTAGCCGAATCTTATGGACACGTCGGCATTCAAATTGATCACCCTGAAGAATTGGAAGAAAAACTGGCACAGGCTTTTGCTATTAAAGATAAATTAGTGTTTGTTGATATTAAAGTGGATGAAACCGAACACGTTTATCCAATGCAAGTGCGTGGCGGTGCGATGAATGAAATGATTTTAACTAAACCGGAGAAAGCCTAATGCGTAGAATTTTATCAGTGTTATTAGAAAATGAATCGGGGGCGTTATCCCGCGTAGTGGGCTTATTCTCTCAACGTGCCTTTAATATTGAAAGCCTAACGGTTGCTCCCACTGATGATCCTACGCTTTCGCGTATGACTATCGAAGCTTACGGCGATGAGCAAGTGTTAGAGCAAATTGAAAAGCAACTACATAAGCTAGTGGACGTGTTTAAAGTAATAAGCCTAAGCGATTGTGAACACGTTGAACGCGAAGTGATGTTGGTGAAAGTGCGTGCACAAGGCAGTTCCCGTGATGAGTTAAAACGCTTGGCAGAAATCTTCCGTGGGCAAATTGTGGACGTAACCACCAAATCCTACACTATTCAATTAGTGGGAACGAAAGACAAACTTGATGCTTTTGTGAAAGCATTAAAAGAAGAAAGTTCACTGATTGAAATTGTTCGTTCAGGCTTAATCAGCCTTTCACGTGGCGAGAAAAATTGTTTGTAGGAATAGAGTAGCAAAGCAGTAAAAATAAAGTGCGGTGGTTTGATCTGCACCCCAAAAGTTGGACTAAATAACCAACTGATTAAGGTGCAGATTTTTTATGACTAAATATACTCAACGTTTCAAACAACAAGTGCTCGACTTTTATCATCAAAATGGAAAAAACCGTTCGCTTACTCGCCAGTATTTTCAGCTTCCCCAAAGCACGTTAGCACGTTGGATTGCGAAATTTAATCATAATGGAATCAATGGATTAGCTGTGTTAGGTAAAAAACGATGTTATTCTGTTGAGTTTAAATTAAAGGTTATTCAAGCTATCAAAAAAGGCCAGTGCTCCGCTGAAGCCGCCTGCTTTCGCTTTGATATCCCCAGTTCAGGGATAATTAGTCAATGGTTGCAACGCTTTGAAAAACAAGGTATAGATGGGTTATTACTCAAACCTAAAGGTCGTCCAAGTATGAAACTCAACTCACCTAAAATGCCACCAACGCCCAAAACAGAAGAAGAACGCTTGCGTTACCGAATTTTGGAATTAGAAGCGGAGAATGCAATGCTAAAAAAGTTGCAGGAACTCAACCAACAAAAAATGCAGAAAAAGCCGTCATCGTAAATGCCTTACGCTCGCGTTTCCCGTTGGAATTGTTACTCAGGCTAATCGGATTGGCACGCAGTTCGTTCTTTTATCATCTCAAGCCAAAGTCGGATAAAAATGTAGCGATTTCACAGAAAATAGAGGAAATTTATCGCAAAAATGACGAAAATTATGGTTATCGTCGAATTACCTTGGAATTAAGGAAATACTTGATTATCAACCACAAAAGGGGGCAAGCGATAATGCAACGTTTGGGGTTAAAAGGAAAAAGTAAGCAGAAAAAATATCGTTCTTACCAAGGCAAAGTGGGACACATTGCCGATAATCTGTTGCAACGGGATTTTACGGCAACGATGCCGAATGAGAAGTGGGTAACGGATATCACCGAGTTCAAATGTGCGGAAGGCAAAGTGTATTTATCGCCGATTAAAGACTTGTTTAATAACGAAATTATTGCTTATGATGTGGCGAGAAGTCCGAATTTTGAGCAGATAACCAGAATGCTGACCCAGGCGGTGAACCGATTAGCGGGGGAAAAACCGATACTGCATTCCGACCAAGGATGGCAGTATCAAATGATGGGTTATCGGGAGATATTGAAAAAACACGGTATTACGCAAAGTATGTCGAGAAAAGGCAAGGGGCTGTCCTAGATAACAACTAAAAAATCTATTTAGGTTAGAATGAACCAATGAGAAAAAGTCGTCTAAGTCAGCACAAACAAAATAAACTCATTGAGCTATTTGTTGCAGGTGTTACTGCAAGGACAGCAGCAGAGTTAGTCAATGTAAACAAAACGACTGCCGCATATTACTTTCATCGTTTACGCCAACTCATCTATCAAAACAGCCTTCACTTAGAGATGTTTGAAGGTGAAATTGAAGCCGATGAAAGTTATTTTGGCGGTGCTCGCAAAGGCAAACGTGGTCGTGGTGCGGCAGGGAAAATTGCGGTATTCGGGCTTCTCAAGCGCAATGGCAAGGTTTATACCGTTGCGGTTCCAAATACGCAATCTGCCACCTTGTTACCCATTATTCGGGAGCAGGTAAAGCCTGATAGTATTGTTTACACCGATAATTATCGTAGTTATGACGTGCTTGATGTGAGTGAATTTAGTCATTTTCGTATCAATCACAGCACACATTTTGCTGAAAATCATAACCACATTAACGGAATTGAGAATTTTTGGAGCCAAGCAAAACGCCATTTACGCAAATTTAATGGTATCCCAAAAGCGCATTTTGAGCTTTATTTAAAGGAATGTGAATGGCGTTTTAATTACAGCAACATAAAAAGTCAAATTTCTATTTTAAAACAATTGGTTAAAGGGAGTTTAGTCTAGTTATCTAGGACAGCCCCAAAGGCAATTGCCTTGATAATGGTGCGATGGAAAGCTTTTTCGGGCGATTGAAGACGGAATGTTACTTTGGCAAGCGGTTTGAAACCTTTGAACAGCTTGAAAAAGTGATTCACGAGTACATTCATTACTACAACAATGAGTGTATTCAAGTGAAGCTCAAAGGACTAAGCCCTGTGGAATACAGAACTCAGTCCTTGAATGAAATTAGAATATAGTCTAACTTTTTGGGGGCAGATCACTTTTTTCCGCACTTTTTTAATCAATATTATTGATCCATTATTAACACTTCAACCCTGTGCTTTCTGCCACTTGCTCAACCACTTGGCGTAAGGCTTTGGCGCATTGGTGAAGTTGTTCTAGCTCATCGGCTGGCAGTTTGTATTTCAAAATACGTTCTACGCCTTTGCTACTGATGACCATTGGCACGTTCACCACCACATCGTTTAAGCCGTATTCGCCGTTGAGCATTGTGCCAACGGGCAAGACAGAATATTCATTAATGCTAATGGCGCGAATAATGCGGAACACGCTCGCCGCAATGGCGTGGTTGGTGTTGAGTTTTAAGCTGAATACTTCCAAACCAATGGCTTTGGTGGCTTTGAGTAGCTCTTGTGGATCGAGCATCGGCACATCGTTTTGCTGGCAAAAATCATCGATTTTTTGCCCTGCGATATTTACGATACTCCAAGGAATAAAACTATTGGCGCCGTGTTCGCCCATCACATAACCGAACACGTTTTTCGGATCGATTTTTACTTTATCGGCAATAATTTTCATCATTCGCGCCGTATCCACCACACAACCTGCGCTAATTACACGGTGTGCTGGGAAGTTCGTATTACGAATAATGAAGTGGGTGAGAATATCACAAGGATTGGTAACCACAATGATAATCGCATTGGGTGTATAACGTTCTAATTGACGGGCAATCTCCACGGTGATTTTCGCATTGATATGACCAATTTCTAAGCGATCTTGTCCCACTTTAATTTGTGCGCCAGCGGTGATCACCACCGCATCGCTATCACGGGTATCTTCATATTCACCGGAAATAATTTTGGTGTTTTTGGCGAAGGTTAATGCGCTAGTATGGCTGAAATCTAACTGTTCGCCACGAGTGCGTTCTTTGTTGAGATCCACCAAGACTACTTCTTGGCATTCGCCCATTGTCAGAAGATAATTACAAATGCCCACGCCCACAGCACCTGCACCGATAATGGATACTTTCATTGTGTTTTCCTGTATTTGTTATAAGTTAAGTTGTTTTCAAAAGGGCGTTAATCTTACTTTATCTGTTTCCCTTGCTCAACGCCTGAATAGAAAGTGCGGTGTTATTTTGGCGAATTTTTTGCTACTTCGCTCAAAAAATTAACAAATGTTCGCACCGTTGGCGCAAGCCCGCGATTTTTATAATAAATGGCATATAAAGGCACGCTTTCCATTTGCCAATCGGGTAATAATTTTTGCCAATGAGGTTGAATTAAGCCTGAAAGCTCAGGCAACAGGGCAATCCCGTAGCTATCTTCAACAAGTTGCGCCAACACTGAAGCATCATTGGCTTGTAAGGCTTTTTTCCCTTGAATTAATTCCCGTTGATTGCCCTGCTTGAAAAGCCAATTTTTGCCATCACTTTTATGCAGCAAGCGGTGGTTTTTCAGTTCTTGTGGGGTGAGTGGCGTGCCATTTGCCTTTAAATAATGAGGTGAAGCGTAAACCCCAGAATCAATATCTAATAAATGTTTGGCAACCACATCATCAAGATCAAGCTCACCAATGCGTAAGGCAATATCCACGCCTTCTTGCAATAAATTCGCGCGGCGGTTTTCCATTGTAATATTCAGCTCAACGTCAGGGTGTTGCTGTAAATAGTGCGATAAATGGGGCGTGAGCCAATAACGCAAAATTTCACTGGAAACGGAAATACGCAGTAACCCTCGGGGCGTGGCTAAGCAATCTGCCACAGAATTCACCGCACTTTCTGCCGCTTCCACCGCAATTAAAGCGTGTTGATAAAAATGTTCACCCAGATCATTTAAACGTACCCCATTACGATTGCGATCGAGCAGTTTGCTGCCTAGTTGGTTTTCTAATTCTGTCAAACGGCGGCTTAAGCGAGATTTCGGCACGTTTAGCTGTTCAGCCGCGTGGGTTAGGCTACCAGATTGGATCACGGTAACAAAAAAACGCATATCATTGAGATCGATTTGTCGCATAAATAGAACCTTTTGTTTCAAATTTGACTATTGTTCACTATATGGAACAAGTATAAACTACGCCACAAGAAATAAGCAAACAGTTTAGGAGAAAGAAAATGCGTATTTTGGAATTAGATAGAATTAACGAATTAGCACGTAAAGCAAAAGTTACCGCACTTTCTGAAGCTGAATTAAATGAGCGTAGTGCGTTACGTCAGCGTTATTTAGCAGCAATCCATGGACAATTAACCAATATTTTATCCACCGTAAGCGTGGTTGATCCAGATGGCAATGATGTTACCCCAACGAAATTGCGTGAAGCACAACGTAGTGGAATGCAAGTTGCCACTTGTTAATGAACTAACCGCCCTGAATATTCAGGGCATCACAAAAAACAGAATTGATCAAATTTAGGAGAAAAAATTATGCGTACAGTAAATCGAGTATATCAAGCACCACAAAAACATTGGGTGGGCGGTGGCTTTTATGTATCACCTTTATTTTCACATAGCCAACAGGATAAAGTAACTAGCCCGTTTTTAATGCTAGATTACGCAATGCCAATGGAGTTTAAACCTCATAACGGTGCACCACGCGGTGTAGGGGCACATCCACACGCAGGATTTGAAACCGTCACAATTGCATTGCAAGGTGAAGTAGAACACCGTGATAGCGATGGCAACGGCGGCGTAATCGGTGCAGGCGATGTACAATGGATGACCGCAGGAAATGGGATCGTTCACCAAGAGTTCCATAGCGAAAACTTCAGCCGCACAGGCGGAATGTTTGAAATGCTACAACTTTGGGTAAATTTGCCTGCGAAAGACAAAAACGCCCCAGCGGGTTATCAAAGCATTAAAGCGGTAGATATTCCAACTTATCACTTTGCGGATAATGCAGGAACAGCACGCATTATTGCAGGTGAACTGGACGGCGTAAAAGGCCCAGCTCACACCTTTACTGAGTTAAATATGTGGGAAATGGATATTAAAGCCAACCATAGCGTAACCATTAACGTGCCAGAAACCCACCATTTAATGTTGGTAGCATTACGCGGATCTGCCGTGATCAACGACAGCGACCGTGCGAACCCAACAGAATTGGTGATTTTCAACCACGAAAGCGGCGAAGTTAAAATCACCGCAGGTGATGAAAACGTGAAAATGGTGCTACTCAGTGGTGTGCCAATTGATGAGCCAATTGCGGCCTATGGCCCGTTCGTAATGAACACCCGCGAAGAATTAATCGAAAAATTCAACGCGTTTAATAAAGGTGAGTTTGGAGATATTCATTAATTGCGATAAAGTAAAGAGCGGTTTTATTTATAGTCATTTTTATCTTAGAGCTAGCCTCATTTATTTTGAATTTAAATGGCTATAATCTATGGCCGATTGGTCTTTTTTTTATAAGCTCAAAAGTTTATCAAATCTGTCAAAGGAAATATGGCTAGTTCGAAAGAACTAGCCATATTTGTATGCACAACCTAGTTAATTGTTGATTTTTCTATTCTAAGTAATTGATGAATTTATTTATATCGATAGTTTTTGTTTCTCTCAGTAGTTTATTTTTAGCTGTTCCTAATAAAATAAAAGCGATAATTTTATCATCCTGTTTACAGCCTAAAGCTTCGCGTAATGCACTGCCTTCAAGCCAAGGGCCTGTTACCCAAATATTATCAAACTCTTGTGCGTTTGCCGCTAACTGTATGGCATAACAAGCTGCACCTGCGGTTAACATTTGCTCCCAAACTGGGACTTTCGCAATATCTTTTTGGATTTTCGCGACAACGGCAATTATCATTGGTGCTCGTGTGGCAAATTCTTCAGCTTTTTTCAAGCGATCTTCACCTAAATTCAGTTCTGTTACTGCACATTTTAGTAATGAGCTGAGTGTTGTAAGTCCCGTATTTTCAATAACCACAAAGTGATAGGGTTGTAATTTCCCGTGATCGGGGACATGCATTGCAGCTTGAAATATTTGTTTTAGCTGTACTTTATTAGGGGCTGGTGCATAGAGTTTTTTATTAGAACGTCGAGATGTAAGAAGTGTTAAGGCATCCATAAATAAGGTATCCTGTCATCTATAGTAATTAGATGGAATTATAGCGCAGTTAGAGTAAAATTAACGGTAAATGATTAAATAATCATTCGCATTTAATGTGTAATCTGTTATTATATTGCTTTATGATTTATTTTTAGGGGCGTTATGAAATTTTTGTTTAAGTTACTTAAATTTTTTTGGTCGGGACTAAATTTTCTTCGTAATTTAGTGATGAATGCTATCTTTTTGCTCTTTCTTATGGCTGTATTTGTTATTGCTGGTTTAATAATGAACCCCAATAAAGATAGTAAGGTTCAACTTTTTGGTGAACAGGGGGCATTGTTCTTCAAATTAGACGGTTATCTTGCTGATGATAGAGGGGAGTATTCTTTACGTGATATATTAAAAGAAATTGATGCTAAATATGATATACCACGTCAGATTTCGACATTTGATATTGTATATGCCATAAGAAAAGCGGCTAATGATGAGCGTATTCAAGGGTTAGTTTTTGATTTAAATCATTTTGATGGGGCAGATCTGCCAGCAATAAAATATGTTGGTTCTGCTATTTCAGAGTTTAAGGCAAGTGGAAAGCCTGTAATCGCTTATGCAGATAGCTATACACAAAAGCAATATCTTTTAGCAAGTTATGCGGATGAAATTTATCTTAACCCTATTGGGCGTGTGGACATTAAAGGGTTATCTGTACAAAATCTATACTACAAAGACCTACTCGATAAGTTGAAAGTAACACCACATATTTTTCGCGTAGGAACTTATAAGTCAGCAGTAGAACCTTTTTTACGTAATGATATGTCGCTTGAGGCGAAAAGGAATCTACAACGTTGGTTAAGTCTAATGTGGGCAGATTATGAAATGATGATTGCTGAAAATCGTCAAATTCCAAGACAGGATGTTCTACCAAGTGTAGATAAATATTTTGAGCAGTTAAGAGCATTAGATGGAGATCAAGCTATATACGCTAAACAAAGAAAATTTGTTAGTCAAATAGCCGATCGTTTCACACTGAATAAAGCATTAATAGAGCTTTTTGGTCAAAATCATAAGGAACAACCTAAATTATTGCCATTTGATGATTATTTATCATCCCTTCCAGATCGTATGGCAGGGGGGCTTAATAATATTGCAGTTGTTAATATTGAAGGGACAATTATTGATGGGAATAGTGATGAAAATGGTGTTGGTGGAGATAGTATCGCAAAATTATTACGCCGAGCTTATGATAATGATAAAGTAAAAGCGGTAATTATGCGAATAAATAGTCCAGGCGGTAGTGCATTTGCTTCTGAAATAATTCGCCAAGAAATCGTACATTTGCAACAGGCTGGAAAACCCGTGATTGTGTCTATGGGGGCAATGGCAGCTTCTGGAGGATATTGGATTGCGAGTACAGCAGATTATATTTTCGCTGATGCGGATACGATAACAGGCTCAATTGGTATTTTTTCAATTTTTCCAACATTTGAGAAATCAATAGGCGAAATAGGGATAAATTCAGATGGTATTTCGACTTCCGAGTTAGCAAATCAATCGATTTTTGCAGAGTTGTCAAAAGTGAATTCAGATATTCATCAATTAGAAATTGAATACGGCTATGATAAGTTCCTTTCTTTAGTGAGTAAAGGGCGTCATCTTGATAAGAATGATGTAGATAAAATAGCACAAGGGCAAGTATGGCTAGGAAAAGAAGCTTTAGAGCATAAACTTGTGGATGAACTAGGTGATTTTGACCGAGCAGTTGATAAAGCAAGAGAATTAGTATATGCAAAATCACCTCAAGAAAAACAGATAAAGTTAGGGGTTGAATGGATTGTAGAAGAAGATGATTCTATTTTAGGAGGATTCTTTAAAGGGTTTAAAAAAGATGTTCAGTACCAACTATTACAAGGAATAGGTGTGCCGAATTCATTTTTTGAAATAAAGAAGAAATTAAATCAGCTTTCACTATTGAATGATCCTAAAGGACAGTATTTGTATTGTATTAATTGTGGCATTTTGAATTAATATAAAAATCCCCTTTATTTTTAAGGGGATTTTTGTGAATAGGTTTTTTATTGAAAAACCATTCTAAGTGTAATTGACGAATAAAATTAATAAATGCCTTTATTTTCGCGGATAAGTGTCGTCTGTATGGATAGACAATATTTAAATCAATATTTTTTTGTGGATATTCAGTCAATATTTCTATTAACTCTCCTGATTTTAGTTCATTTTCTATTAAAAATTTTGGTGAATTTATGATTCCTAACCCAGATTTTGCGAATTCAGTAAGGGCGAGACCACTGTTACAAATCATATTAGTTTGAAGCTTTAAGCGAGTAATTCGTTTTCCATTAGTAAACTCCCCAAAGTTTTGGTTACTATTTGATTTATAAAGTAAAACTTTGTGTTGATATAACTCTTCAAGAGTTTTTGGGGTACCGTTTTGAGCAAAATAAGTAGGAGACCCAACTATATGCATTGAAAAGGTGGCGATTTTTTGTGCTATTAATGAGCTATCTTGTAAATTTCCTATTCGTAATGCCAAATCAAATCCTTCAGAAATTAAATCAACGGTTCGATCACTGAATTCTACTTCAACTTGTAAATTAGGGTTGTATTTTAGAAATTTCTCTAGGTTAGGAGCGATATAAAGTAAACCAAAATCACGTGGTACAGAGATATTTAATTTTCCTTGTAATGCTGTAGCTAAATTACTAATATTAGCTTCAGCTTCTTGTAATTCTGATAAAATAGGTTGACAGTGTTGATAATAAATTAATCCCGCTTCTGTTGGTACGATGGTGCGGGTAGTGCGTTGCAAAAGGCGGGTTTTGAGCTGTTCTTCAAGTTGCGAAACCAGTTTGCTTGCCATCGCGACAGAGATATTTTGTTGCATCGCGGTTTGGGTGAAACTTTTGGTTTCCACCACTTTACAAAAAACTGAAATTGCATTGAGTTTGTCCATTTATCTTCCTTTTTTTAAAAAATGATTGACCTATGCGTCGATAGTCCGCAATATATCGGCAATTTTACACAAGTTAGCAAGAATTAGGTAAATAAAAAGATGAGTAAATCTTTAGTGATTGTGGAGTCGCCAGCCAAGGCGAAGACCATCAATAAGTATTTAGGTAATGATTATATTGTGAAATCCAGCGTTGGGCATATTCGTGATTTGCCAACGGTGGGCAGTAGTAGCGGTGAAAAGGCCAAGCCGATTTCCACCAAAGGATTAAGCCCCGAAGAAAAGCAAAAAGTGAAGCAGGAAAAAGAGCGAAATGCGTTGGTGAAGCGTATGGGGATCGATCCTTATCACGGCTGGAAAGCGAATTATCAAATTCTTCCCGGTAAAGAAAAAGTAGTAGCTGAGCTGAAATCATTGGCGAAAAAAGCGGATCACATTTATCTCGCGACCGATTTGGATAGAGAGGGAGAGGCGATCGCGTGGCATTTGCGAGAAGTGATCGGCGGTGATGACGATCGTTTTAGTCGCGTGGTGTTCAATGAAATTACCAAAAATGCCATCAAACAAGCCTTTGAACACCCCGAACAGCTTAACCTTGATCGCGTAAATGCTCAGCAAACACGGCGTTTTTTAGATCGCGTAGTGGGTTTTATGGTTTCCCCTTTATTATGGAAAAAAGTGGCTCGCGGGCTGTCTGCAGGGCGTGTGCAATCGGTGGCAGTGAAATTGCTGGTTGAGCGTGAGCGTGAAATTAAAGCCTTCCAACCTGAAGAATACTGGGAAGTGTCTGTGATAACGCAAAATGCACAGAATATGGCGATTCATCTTGATGTTGCGACCTTTAAAGGCAAAAAATTTGAGCCGAAAAACGCACAGCAAGCACAAAGTGCGGTGGATTTTTTACGCAAATCTGCTTATGTGGTTTCCGATTTAGAAACCAAGCCAACCAGCTCAAAACCGAAAGCACCTTTTATTACCTCAACCTTGCAACAGACCGCCAGTACGCGTTTAAATTTTGGCGTGAAGAAAACAATGATGCTCGCTCAGCGTCTTTATGAAGCGGGTTACATCACTTATATGCGTACCGATAGCACGAATTTAAGCCAAGACGCGTTAGCAATGGTGCGTGATTACATCAGTTCGCATTATGGCGACAGTTATTTACCGAGCAAGCCGAATTTTTATTCCAGTAAAGAAAACGCCCAAGAGGCACACGAAGCCATTCGTCCTTCTGATGTTCGCGTATTGGCAGCGGATTTGCAAGGAATGGAAAAAGATGCCGTGCGTTTGTACGATCTCATCTGGCGACAATTTGTCGCTTGCCAAATGCCCGCAGCACAATATGACAGCACAACGCTGACGGTGAGTGCGGGGGATTATGGCTTAAAAGCGAAAGGGCGGATTTTACGTTTTGACGGTTGGACAAAAGTGCTACCGCCAATGGGGAAAAGTGCCGAAGATCAGGTTCTTCCCGCTGTGGCAGTCAATGAACAATTAGCCCTAAATGAAGTGATCCCACAACAACATTTCACCAAACCGCCTGCTCGCTTTACCGAAGCGGCGTTAGTGAAAGAGTTAGAAAAACGGGGGATCGGTCGCCCTTCCACTTATGCGTCGATTATTTCTACCATTCAAGAACGCGGCTATGTGCGTGTGGAAAACCGCCGTTTCTATGCGGAGAAAATGGGTGAAATTGTTACCGATCGGCTCAATCAATCTTTCATTGATTTAATGAATTATGATTTCACTGCCAATATGGAAAATGTGCTTGATCAAATTGCTGATGGCGAAAAAAATTGGAAAACCGAGTTAAATCAATTCTTTAAAGATTTTTCTCAACAATTAAGCCAAGCTGAATTAGATGAGCTTGAGGGCGGAATGAAGCCAAATAGCCTTGTGATGACTGATATTAAATGTCCAACTTGTGGGCGTCCAATGGCGATTCGCACCGCAAGTACAGGTGTTTTCTTAGGCTGTTCAGGCTATGCGTTGCCACCAAAAGAGCGGTGTAAAACCACGATAAATTTAATTCCTGAAGCCGAATTGCTGAATGTGTTAGATGAATCTTCCGAAACCAAAGCCCTGATGGAGCGTAAACGCTGTTCAAAATGTGGCACGGCAATGGATAGTTATATTATTGATCCACAACGTAAACTTTATGTATGTGGGAATAATCCGAATTGCGATGGTTATATGGTGGAACAGGGCGAGTTTAAGATCAAAGGCTATGAGGGGCCGGTGGTGGAATGCGATAAGTGTGGTGCGGATATGCACTTAAAATTGGGGCGTTTTGGCAAATATATGGCTTGTACCCAATGCGATAACACACGAAAAATTCTCAAAAATGGCGAGGTTGCACCACCAAAAGAAGAACCTGTACATTTCCCAGAGCTAAAATGTGAAAAGTCTGATGCGTATTTTGTGTTACGCGATGGGGCAGGTGGCGTGTTTATGTCGGCTCACAACTTTCCGAAATCGCGTGAAACACGTCCCGCAAAAGTGGCAGAACTAGCACAATATCGTGAACGTCTGCCTGAAAAATTGCAGTATTTAGCCGATGCTCCACAAAAAGATCCAGAAGGCAATGAAGCCATTATCCGCTTCAGCCGTAAAGAAAAACGTCAATATATTACTTCTGAAAAAGCAGGAAAAGCCACCAAATGGCGTGCGGACTATATTGATGGAAAATGGATGGAGAATGGGAAATAGTTTTCTTTATTAGTGATATTTTATTTCAATAAACTATGAGTAAAAAATAAACCTACGACGAAAATCGTAGGTTTATTAGTCAGCTAAGTAGAATAAAATGAGTTTAGTATTTAATTTGCTTTTTAAATTATATCGTTACTATGCAAGGGCACACAACCTACGATACCGAATTTGAAGCTATTTTACCCCCCCCCCTTTTTTTAACACTTTTATCAAGAAAAAGTCAAGCCTTTTATACACGTTCTAAACGAAACCTCACCCCCCATTCTTGAATTTCATTCACAACCCTATTGAACATTCACCCCGTGAAATACCGCGTAAACGGCATCACCATCGCGGCCAATGTGTACACCCCAGCCAATTTCGACCCAAATAAAAAATACCCAGCCATCACCGTTGCCCACCCAAATGGCGGCGTGAAAGAGCAAGTGGCAGGGCTTTACGCACAAAAATTGGCAGAGCAAGGCTTTATCACCATTGCCGCCGATGCCGCCTATCAAGGGGCGAGAGGTGGTGAGCCACGCCAAACCGACAAACCGTTCAACCGCATTAACGATGTACACGGAATGGTGGACTTCCTCGAAAGCTTCAAAGGCGTAGACACCAACAACATCGGGGCATTAGGCGGTGGCGGCTACACCTTTGCGGCGGCACAAAGCGACAAACGCATCAAAGCCGTTGCCACCGTTAGCCTATTCAACACGGACTTAGTTCGCCGTAACGGCTTGGGCGACAGCCAAATCAGCACCATTCAAGAGCGTTTACAACAAGCCTCAGAAGCCCGCAGCAAAGAAGCACAAGGCAACGTGGAATACAGTGCCAACGCCGATTTAACCAAAATCACCCAAGCAGACATCGACAAAATGCCCGCAGGCTTGTATCGAGATGGCTTTGAGTATTACGGCAAAACCCACTATCACCCCAACTCAACGCCACGCTACACCACCAGCAGCCTGTTGGATTTGATGACCTTTGACGCCACCGACCACGCCGACCTCTTCAACCAACCGCTCTTAATGATCGCAGGCAGCAACGCCGACACCAAATATATGACGGACGAGGCAATGCAAAAAGCCACTGGCACGGCGGACAAAAAAGAAGTGATTATCGAAGGCACAAGCCACATCGAAACCGACTGGAAACCCGAGTACGTCAGCCAAATCAGCGACCAACTCACCCAGTTTTTCAAAGCCAAACTTTGATTAAGATTCAAAATGGTAAGGATGTCGGAATTATTAAGTCGTCGGCAGTAAAAGCAGACGAAAAAGATCACTTCATTACCCTTATAAAACATAAAAAGTAAAGATGCGAGTTGGGCCGTATTTGGAAGAAAAATACGGCCCATTACTTGTCTATAGCTAAAACTAGAATGGGATATTATCGTCATCAAAATTATCATCAACCATAGGAGTAGGTGGTGATGAAGGGCGGGCTGCTGCCTGTTGTTGAGGGGCTTGATAGCTCGGTTGTGCGGGTTGTGCATATTGGTTGCTGCCTTGTTGAGCATATCCCCCTTGAGCTGAATACCCACCTTGTCCTCTATCTGCACGGCTATCTAACATTTGCAAAACATCGCCTTGAATTTCTGTTGTATAACGATCTTGGCCATTTTGATCTTGCCATTTGCGAGTTCTTAAACGCCCTTCAACATAAACTTTTGAGCCTTTGCGTAAATATTCGCCAGCGACTTCTGCTTGGCGACGATAAAACACAATACGATGCCATTCGGTAATCTCACGGCGTTCTCCCGTATTTTTATCCATCCAGCTTTCACTGGTCGCAACACTAATGTTCGCAACGGCTTCCCCATTTGGCATTGTACGAATTTCCGGATCATTTCCTAAATTTCCAACAATAATAACTTTATTTACTCCAGCCATAAATTCCTCTGTCTAATATTTAAGTGCGGTAAAAATTTTTGCTATTTTGCCTTAAAATAAAATAAAAAGCTATTAGTTCCATCTAAATCAACTGGATATTTGCACAGTTATTTCAGATTATGCGATAATGATCGCAAAATAATTTCAAATTGCTTGAATAGACAAAAAATTATGGAAAAAATAGAAGTAAGAGGGGCGAGAACCCACAATTTAAAAAATATTAATTTAACCATCCCCCGCGATAAATTGATTGTGATCACGGGGCTATCTGGTTCAGGCAAATCCTCTCTAGCCTTTGACACCCTATATGCAGAAGGACAACGCCGTTATGTAGAATCCCTGTCGGCTTATGCACGTCAATTTTTATCGTTGATGGAAAAACCAGACGTGGATCATATTGAAGGTTTATCTCCCGCGATTTCTATTGAGCAAAAATCAACATCTCACAACCCACGTTCTACAGTGGGAACAATCACGGAAATTCATGATTATTTGCGTTTATTATTTGCCCGTGTGGGGGAGCCTCGCTGCCCGAATCACCATATCCCTTTGGCAGCACAAACAATTAGCCAGATGGTGGATAAGGTGCTGGCATTGCCGGAAGAAAGCCGAATGATGTTGCTTGCCCCAGTGGTGAAAGATCGCAAAGGGGAACATATTAAAATTTTAGAACATATTGCCGCGCAAGGTTATATCCGCGCCAGAATTGATGGGGAAATTTGCGATCTATCGGATCCCCCTGCATTAGAATTACAGAAAAAACATACAATCGAAGTAGTGGTAGATCGCTTTAAAATTCGTCCAGATCTTGCCACGCGTTTAGCTGAATCTTTTGAAACAGCATTAGAGCTGTCTGGTGGTACCGCTATAGTGGCAAATATGGATGATCCTCAAGCCGAAGAGCTGCTTTTTTCCGCCAATTTTGCCTGCCCGCATTGTGGTTATTCTGTGCCAGAACTTGAGCCTCGCTTATTCTCTTTTAATAACCCTGCAGGTGCTTGTCCAACTTGTGATGGTTTAGGTGTACAACAATATTTTGATGAAAAACGAGTGGTTCAAAACCCAAGTATTTCTCTAGCTAACGGGGCGATTAAGGGTTGGGATCGACGTAATTTCTATTATTATCAGATGCTCACCTCATTGGCAAAACATTATGGTTTTAATGTGGAAAGCCCATTCGAAGAATTACCAAAAAAAATTCAACACATTATTCTGCACGGCTCAGGCAAAGAAGAGATTGAATTCCAATATATGAATGATCGCGGTGATATCGTGCTACGCCGTCATAGCTTTGAGGGCATTCTCAATAATATGGCTCGCCGTTATAAAGAAACCGAATCTATGGCGGTGCGTGAAGAGTTAGCGAAACATATCAGCACTCGCCCTTGTAAAGATTGCGGGGGTTCTCGCTTACGTCAAGAGGCTCGCAATGTATTTATTGGGGAAACAAATCTTCCCGAAGTTTCTGAAAAAAGTATTGGGGAAGCCTTTAACTTTGTAGATAGCCTAACCTTAAGCGGACAACGTGCTCAAATTGCAGACAAAATTTTGAAAGAAATCAAAGAGCGGTTGCAATTTTTAGTCAATGTTGGTTTAAATTACCTCTCCCTTTCCCGATCCGCCGAAACCCTTTCTGGCGGTGAAGCACAACGTATTCGCCTCGCAAGCCAAATCGGGGCGGGTTTAGTGGGGGTGATGTATGTACTTGATGAGCCTTCTATTGGCTTACATCAACGCGATAATGAGCGTTTACTTAACACGTTGATTCATCTAAGAAACTTAGGGAATACAGTGATTGTGGTAGAACACGATGAAGATGCTATTCTTGCTGCGGATCATATTATTGATATTGGACTAGGTGCGGGCGTACACGGCGGCAATGTTGTTGCTCAAGGCACTGCTCAAGAAATCATGCAAGATCCAAATTCTTTGACGGGTAAATTTTTATCTGGAAAGGAAAAAATAGAAATTCCGCAAAAACGCACCGCACTTGATAAAAAGAAAATCTTAAAACTTAAAGGGGCTTCGGGCAACAACTTAAAAAATGTCAATTTAGAAATCCCCGTTGGATTATTTACTTGCGTCACCGGCGTATCTGGTTCGGGCAAATCCACATTAATTAACGACACTTTATTTCCTTTAGCACAAAGTGCATTAAACCGTGCTGAAAACGCCCAAGCCGCACCATACAAATCGATCGATGGACTCGAATTTTTTGACAAAGTGATTGATATTGACCAAAGCCCGATTGGACGTACACCGCGTTCAAATCCTGCTACTTATACGGGATTATTCACCCCTATCCGCGAATTATTCGCTGGTGTACCAGAAGCTCGAGCAAGAGGCTACAATCCCGGTCGATTTAGCTTTAACGTGCGAGGCGGACGCTGTGAAGCCTGTCAAGGAGATGGGGTAATCAAAGTAGAAATGCACTTTTTACCTGATGTTTATGTCCCTTGTGATCAATGCAAAGGAAAACGTTACAATCGTGAAACCTTAGAAATTCGTTACAAAGGCAAAACGATTAACCAAGTGTTGGATATGACAGTGGAAGAAGCTCGTGAGTTTTTTGATGCTATCCCACAAATTGCTCGCAAATTGCAAACCTTAATGGATGTTGGGCTTTCTTATATCCGTTTAGGGCAATCTTCCACCACGCTTTCTGGTGGTGAAGCACAACGCGTAAAATTAGCCACTGAGCTGTCTAAACGAGATACGGGAAAAACATTGTATATTCTTGACGAGCCAACAACAGGTTTGCATTTTGCCGATATTAAACAACTGCTTGATGTCTTGCACCGCTTGCGTGACCAAGGTAATACGATTGTGGTGATTGAGCATAATTTAGATGTTATCAAAACTGCAGATTGGATTGTAGATCTTGGGCCTGAAGGTGGTAGTGGAGGCGGGCAAATCATTGCGACAGGCACGCCAGAACAAGTTGCGAAGGTTAAAGGTTCGCATACAGCACGCTTCTTAAAGCAAATACTCAAAAAGTAACCACTTAAATAGATGGAAGTGCGGTAACTTTTCTGCAAGTTTGATAAAAAATCGCTGTAATCAATGCTGATTTTTTGATACATTTACCACAATTTTTTACACTTTGGTGTGAGTATTTTTATACAATTACATTAACGGAACACTTATGTTATTCAAAAAAATTCGTGGCTTATTTTCAAATGATCTCTCCATTGATTTAGGGACAGCAAACACATTAATTTATGTCAAAGGTCAAGGCATTGTATTAAACGAACCTTCTGTTGTTGCCATTCGCCAAGGGCGAGGTGGGGCAATGAAGAGTATTGCGGCAGTGGGAAAGGAAGCAAAATTAATGCTTGGGCGTACCCCAAAAAGCATTATGGCAATTCGCCCAATGAAAGATGGGGTCATTGCTGATTTCTCTGTGACAGAGAAGATGCTTCAATATTTTATTAAACAAGTGCATAGTGGGAACTTTATGCGTCCTAGCCCTCGCGTTTTAGTATGTGTTCCAGCGGGAGCAACGCAAGTAGAACGCCGTGCAATCAAAGAATCAGCGTTAGGTGCGGGAGCTCGTGAAGTATATTTAATTGAAGAACCTATGGCAGCTGCGATCGGAGCAAAACTTCCTGTCTCCACTGCAACTGGCTCTATGGTCATTGATATTGGTGGTGGAACGACTGAAATTGCCGTGATTTCACTAAATGGTATCGTATATTCTTCTTCTGTACGTATTGGCGGTGATCGATTCGATGAAGCAATTATTGCTTATGTTCGTCGTACATTTGGCTCAATCATTGGAGAACCAACAGCTGAACGTATCAAAGAAGAAATCGGTACAGCCTATATTCAAGAAGGTGATGAAATAAAAGAAATGGAAGTTCATGGGCATAATCTTGCTGAAGGTGCCCCAAGAACCTTTACTCTTACCTCCAAAGATGTGTTAGAAGCTATTCAGCAACCTCTTAACGGCATTGTTGCAGCAGTGAGAACGGCTTTAGAAGAATGCCAACCCGAACACGCAGCAGATATTTTTGAGCGTGGTATCGTATTAACTGGTGGGGGGGCTTTATTACGCAATATCGACATTTTGTTATCAAAAGAAACTGGCGTTCCAGTCATTGTGGCAGATGATCCTTTAACCTGTGTTGCTCGCGGTGGAGGGGAAGCTCTGGATATGCACGGTGCTGATATTTTTAGTGATGATATCTAAGTATATTATGTTGTTAATGAAGTACGGTCAAAAATAGTAGAAATTTGACCGTACTTTTTCTGAGCAATATCAATGAAACTTATCTTTGGAAAAGGTCCTTATCTTGGCATACGTTTAGTTTTGGCAGTCATTTTTTCTATGATTTTAATCATCTCTGATGGCCAAACAAATACAATGATAAAGGTCAGAAGTTTAATGGAAACAGCCATTAGTAGCGTTTATTATCTTGCGAATACACCAAGAACGATACTTGATGGGGTATCTTATAATCTCGTTGATACCAATAAATTACAGATAGAAAATAAAGTATTAAGAGCACAGTTACGTGAAAAAAATGCTGATTTACTCCTTTTAGATCAACTAAAAGTAGAAAATCAGCGTTTACGCCTATTACTTAATTCCCCACTACGTACCGACGAATACAAAAAAATTGCTGAAGTACTTACTACAGAAACAAATGCTTATCGGCAACAAATTGTCATTAATAAAGGTGAAAATGACGGTGTTTATATAGGCCAAGCAGTGATTGATGAAAAAGGGGTTGTAGGACAAATCATCTCTGTTGGAGCAAATACTAGCCGAGTATTGTTACTTACCGATATTACCCATTCGATTCCTGTTCAAGTTTTACGAAATGATGTCCGCACAATTGCAAGCGGAACAGGTCAAAATGATGAATTAACTTTAGATAATGTTTCACGTTCTGCAGATATTGTGAAAGGCGATATATTAGTCACCTCTGGACTTGGAGGGCGTTTTCTCGAAGGATACCCTGTTGCTATCGTAGAAAACGTTTCTCGAGATAATAAAAATTATTTTGCAACAATTACCGCAAAACCTCTAGCATCCCTTGATCGTTTACGGTATGTACTTCTCTTATGGCCCACTAATGAGGATATCCGAAAAGTATCTTCAAGTACTCCAGCTGATGTGCGTAAAGCAGTACATCAACGTCTTGAATATCAAAAAAAACCTAAAGTTGCCAAAAAACTCCTTTCTCAAGAACCGCTTTCTTCACCATCTCTAGAAGAACAGCACATAGATCAATCATTGGAAATGCCGTACGACTTAATTGAATCTGAATTACCACCTCATAGAGAGGAAGATTAATGAAATATAATCCAATTTCTCACTTTATTTCTCTCGCCATCACCTTCCTTGTGGCGATTATATTTGAAATAATACCTTGGCCAACACACCTTCAGTATTTTAAACCAGCTTGGCTTGTCTTAATTTTATCTTATTGGATTTTAGTTTTCCCCACTAGAATTAATATTGGGACGGCATTCTCAATGGGGATTATATGGGATCTTGTTTTAGGGGCTACATTGGGTACACACGCGTTAGTACTTTCCATTTTTGCTTACTTTTTAGCCAAAAATAATACCCTATTCCGTAATCTATCCTTGTGGATGCAAGGCATACTTATTTTTATCGCTATATTTCTTATCCGATTCAGTATTTTTATTATAGAATTATTTCTACACAGTGCTGAATTTCATTGGCAAGAAGTGCTTGGAGCAATAATAAGTGGGATTTTGTGGCCTTGGATATTCTTATTACTAAAAAAGCTCACACATAAGGCTGAGTAATAAATCCCAGCCTTATTATTCAAAAACTACGACTCCTCAATATGCCCCTGATCTAAATGCACAATATCAATTTCATTATTGGCATCAACTTGGAAAGCTTGTCCAAATCCTTTTACAAATAGCCCCTGTTTAGGAATAAGGTGGAAGAGGGAGAAATCTTGCATTTTCACCAATTCTTTCATTAGATTACCGTGGCGTTGTTGCAACAAGCCTGTGCCAAGTTCCCATTCTGGGGTGTTTCGCGGTACTTCAATCACTTCCGCCTCCGCAGTTAAGCGGTGGCGGGCGAAAATTTGGCGGCTGGATTGCTCGTCTTCAATCAACATTAAAGACACCTTGCCATTTTGTTTCAAATTGCGGGCGTGCTTGGCGATGGTGGAAATAAAAATGTAGTAGCCTTTTTCGCTTTCCGCAAAAGGGGCGTAGCTCGCGTTCGGCATTCCCACTTCATCAACGGTGGCTAGTAACAGGGTCTTACATTGTTGTTTTAATTCTTCAATTTCGGGTTTTAAGCGGTGATTTAAACGCTGTTGGCGATCTAGCATAAAATTTCCTTATTTTTCAGTTGGTTAAATTTTTCTACTTGATGAGGGAAAAGCTGGCGTTGCGTATCTCTGCCGAGATAAATTTTAAATAGCACATTGTCATCTTCAGTAATAAAGGCGATGGCATAGCTTTCTTTGCCACGAAATGGCTTGCTGATAAGGGCAATGTCTTTTACGCGGTCTAATTTGAGATGCCCGTGCAAGGCGATATCTGGCTGTTTATCCATATTCAGATTGAAATAGCCGTAGCCTGTTTTACCCTGTGGGAAAACGCCCGATATTTCAAAGATCGAACCCGCTTTTTCGATAATTGTTACTACCTTGCCCCAAGTGTGGATTTCCGCAAGCAGGGCTTCCACTTGCCCCGTAAAGAAAGACACAAAGTGCGGTGGTAAATTTTTGAGAATTTTTCCTTCGGGAACTTGGAATTTTTCAGCTAAATCAAGGGTGTGTAAATCAGGCTGAGATTCTAACACCTGAGCAATTTGTTGTTGCAATGTCATAACTTTCCTTTTTTATTGAACTGTTAGAATTGATAAGCCACGCTCACTTTCACATTTCGCCCTGCCGATGGCGTGAGGCTGAATGCTTGGGTGTAGGCTTTGTCAAAGAGATTTTCAATCGCAAAATCAACACGTAAGTTTTCCCACTCCCCTTGTTTTGGTGCATAGGTCGCGGTGAGAGCCACAAGGGTGTAAGCGGGATATTCTTGCGTGGTTTTGCTTGGTAAGCGTTTTTGGGCAAAGT
Source organism: Avibacterium paragallinarum (assembly GCF_900450705.1). GTDB lineage: Bacteria > Pseudomonadota > Gammaproteobacteria > Enterobacterales > Pasteurellaceae > Avibacterium > Avibacterium paragallinarum. The sequence continues at coordinate 827,560 of NZ_UGHK01000002.1, read as the reverse complement.
AATGGCTTAAGCGACCGCCAACGGAAAATTTATCTGCCACCACGGCATAATTTCCGCCAACAATGATCCTATCTGCATTAATATTTTCCAAGGCTTCACCCGTTTGACGATCTTTTCCTCTGAGCATTCCATAATTGGCATAGAGCGACCAGCTTGGCGTTTGGTATTCTGTGCTGAATTCTACCCCACGCAAACGGGCATTTTGAACATTGCGGTATTGAAATATTTCAGGAATAGCTTTTGCTTCATCATTATATTTAATTACTTCAAGATTAATAAAATCTTTCACGTCATTTTGGAAAAGTGCGGTGCTAATTTTTAACGAATCTTCCGCTTTCCACAGATTTTGCCAATGGAAGTTAAAATTAATTTCTTTATTACGGGCAACTTCGGGCTTGAGATCCGGGTTTGATTGGAAAGAAGTAACCAGCATTCTGTCATAACCAAAATGATTGCCCGAAACATAACGTTCTTGCAGGCTCGGAGCACGGAAAGCCTCGTTATATTTCACATTAATGTCAAACCAGTCTGTTGGCTGATAGCTGAGCGTCAATGCTGGCGATAAATGGCTTTTTTGATAGCTTTGTGAGCTGACTTCTGAGGTTTTGTAATGATCAAATCGCAACGCTGGGGAAAACGTCCATTGCTCTGCAAGTTTCAAATGGCTAAGCAAATAGGTTCCCCACACATTGGCTTTTGCATTGTAAGGATTTGGGCGATATTTTGCAGTACCTAGGAATCTCTCACAGCCTACAGGAATACCTCCATTATTAGCTGCCGAAGTGTTCACTCCTGTACAGGCATCCGCATTATTTTTCTCCCTTAAAGTAATGGCGTGATCTTGATAAAAATCCACCCCATAAATGAAGGCAGCTCGCTCAAATTCTGAGCTATTGCGGAAATTAAAACCCCAAGTGCGATAACGGGTTTCGTCATTAGCGAGGGTGCGTTGGTTTTGCTCCGTTTCTTTAGTGCGGTTAGTGTAGAGGGTCAATTCACTATTTATCCAGTCTGATTCTGGATTAAAGAGATAACGCAAAGAAAGTCCTGTATCGACAATTTTTTGCTGTGCTAAATCTGTTGTTCCGCCCGCTTCGCTGTAATCCACTTTACCACCTGTGTCACGGCTTTTCTTAACATAATCAAAAAAATCAATAGGCGTATAAGGCTCTGCCATTTCATTATTAGCTGGGGCGAGTTGCTTATTGACTGTGTGGCGGAAATTTAGTTCAAGACGGTTAGTTTCGTTAATTTGCCAGCCCGCTTTCAACAAGCCCCCTTGTTGAGTTAAGCCACTGTAAGGCAACTCACCCAAACTTTCACCCAAACGTAAATTATTGCTTTTATTGCGAAAACCCTGAACTAGCACATCAAATTTTTCATTCGCACCATAAGCTGCCACTTGCGTCTCACTAAGGGAACTAGCGGATTGGTAACCCTGTTTGACTAACACCCCCCAATGCTCATTATTTTTAAGTAAGTCAAAGGCATTAAGCGTTCGCATTGCCATTACGCCACCTAATGCACCACTGCCCCACAAGGCACTACTTGGACCTTTCACCACTTCAATTTGTCCCAAGGTGCTTGGCGGAAGAAAATAAGATCCGCGATGTTCCAAATTAAAATTTTGTCGAACGCCATCAATCACTTGCACAACACGGGTTCCGCTAAGCCCTCGTATATTTACTTTTTGAGCAAGTGGACGACTCCCTCCAGAGATTGAAATATTAGGTTTAGATGAAATTGCTTGAGCGACACTCGTTGCTTGTGTTTCCTCTAGTTGATTGCGATCTAAACGTTCAATTTTATTTTGTGTTTGAGCATACTCTGTTGGATCTCGTAAAGCAGAAACTTCTATTTCTTCTAACATTTCTGCCCCGCCTACTGATGGCAGCAATGAACAAAGTGCAAAGTAAATAGGTGATCGCTTTAATTTCATTGGAAAAACCTCTCATTCACTGTTTTGTTAATTGGGTTGATAGTATTTGTTAAAAAATAAAAAGTCAACACTATTGATAATAATTTTCATTTGTGTATAATCATTTTCGAAATAAACTCTTAACCCTTTTTTATTAGGTGAATATTATGCGTTATTCTAATTATCTCCTTAGTTGTATTCTTACTTTACCGTTATATGTTCAAGCTCAAGAAACCTTTCAAGATCAATTGCAACAGGCTGGGGCTATTTCACAGGAACTCAATCAACAACGTAAACGTTTAGAAAAGCCTGGTGGGCAGTTATTCAAACAACCCGTACATATTCATTCGCAAAGCAATAATGCACTGCGTTTTGAGTTAAATCAGATACATATTAAATTGCTCAATGAAACAGGGTTAGAAACGCCAGTAAAACAAGATTTATCGCATTTAATTAAACCTTATCTTAACAAATCAATAACACTTGATGATTTAAACCAACTCACAGAAAAAATTACGCAATATTACCGTGAACATAATTATTTAGTTGCTCGAGCTTTCTTACCACCTCAAGAAATTGAAAATGGTGAGCTTACAATCGGCGTGATGGAAGGGAATATTGGGAAAATTAACATTGATAATCAAAGCAAATTATCCGCTAATTTTGTCAGACGAATGGCAAATACAAGTATTAATAGCCAACGTTATTTATCTCAAACAGAAACGGAAAAATTAGCATTACTATTAAATGATATTCAAGGCATTAAATCTAAATTAAGTGTACAGGCTGGGGAAAAGACAGGCATAACAGATGTTAATGTCCTTTTGCAAGATGCCAAACGTTGGCAAGCTTATGTTTTTTCCGATAACCAAGGATCAACGAGTACAGGACGCTATCGGATAAGTGCAGGTGGAAAATTGTTCAATTTGGCCGGATTAGGTGATGAACTGAGTATCAACGCGTTAAGCTCCCAAAACCGTCGTTTAAAAAATATTCGTATTGAATATTCGGCGTTATTAGATGGATATGGAACAAAAATCGGTACTTACTTCTCATATTTAAACTATAAATTAGGCGGTGATTTCGCTGCATTAAATGCTAAGGGATATAATCAAAATGTAGGGATTTATCTTTTACATCCAACTATCCGCCAACCTGATTTACACGTTAATACCAAACTTACACTTTCACATAATCGTATTGCAGATAGCCAAGTCGCTAGCCAAGAAGTAGAAAACCACACTCGGATTAATCTCGTTAATTTAGAATTAAATGGCGTTTGGAATAGCCTACCAAAGGGAACGACCTATTTTAATATGGCAATGAGTATTGGGCAGGAACATAATCAAACGTCAGAATCCTATCAAAATCGTCCTCTAGATTGGCAAGAAAATAATAAATTTACCTTAACCAATATTGAATTAGGACACGAGCAGATCTTACCTTATGATTTTGCCTTTGATATTAATGTGAAAGGGCAATTAAGTGATCGAAACCTCTCTTCTAATCAAAAAATGTTATTAGGCGGTCAATCTGCTGTGCGAGGATATCGAGCCGGTGCAGTTTCCTTATCTGACGCTATCATTGGACAATTTACGCTCAAACATTATTACCCTCTTTTCAAAGAAAGTTTACTCACGACATCGGCATTTTATGACATTGGTGCGGGTAAAAAATACCACAAGATCAGTACCTATAATCAACGTCCTGAAGAAACGAATAAAATCAAATTACAGAGTATAGGTGCGGGATTCCAGCTTTCTGCTCCGAATAATTATTCAATAAATGCGTACTATAGCCGCCCTATTGGTCACAAATTGGCAAATGAAAAAGATCACCAATTTGTATTGTCATTCTTAAAATTGTTTTAAGTTATTGGAATATCAATGTCTTACAATCGTTTAGGAGCTAAACTATGAAAACTTCTCTTAGCCTTATTTCTTTAGCCATACTGTCTAGTTCAGCTATCGCTAACAATATTGATGTAAATGCGTTACCTAAAAATCACAAACTCACTCAAGGCGAAGCCAGCATTTCACAAAACAACAATGCAATGACTATCGATCAAAAAAGCGATCGCGTTTCCATTGATTGGGAAAGTTTTAATATTGGCAAACAAGCCAGTGTTACATTCAATCAGCCCGCTTCATCTAGTATCGCCTATAACCGTGTAACGGGGGCGGATGTTTCCACCATTCAAGGCAAACTGAATGCCAATGGGCGAGTGTTTTTATCTAACCCTAACGGCGTGATCTTCACCAAAGATGCACAGGTGAACGTGGGGGCGATTCTTGCCACGACGAAAGAGGTGGAAAAACTCGCGGAGAAACCAACACGTAGCTATGCTCGAGATGAAGCCAACTTTAAGCGGAAAACGGATAAAGAGGGCGAAATTCGTAATGAGGGAAAAATTCAAGCGGAAGAAGCCATTTATTTGGTGGGAGATAAGGTCGTGAATAACAGCAAACTTCACCTAACGGGAAATCCTGAAGAGGTGATTAAACTGAATTATTCAGGCAATCTTGATGGCATTGCGGTGAAAAATAAAACCGTGCTACTCGGAGCAGGAGACAGTTTTACCTTTGATTTAGGTAATTTCAGCATTAGCTTAACGGGTAAACAGGTAGCGGGGCTAATTGAAAACAAGGGAGCGATTATTTCTAATGACCGCATTTTGCTTACTGCCAAAGGGGAAGATCAGCTTAAACATTCAGCGGTAAATAATGCGGGCTTACTGGAAGCCAATGACATCGCTATTGAAGGCGGAAAAATCGTTCTCACGGAACAATCGGACATTCGCTATGGTAAAGATAGCCGTAATGGGGCTACCCTTAAAATTATACAAACGGGGAAAGACAAAGATGCAAGCATAAAAATAGGCGGAAAAATTACCGCACTTGCACAAACAGACAAAGTTAAACAAGCCACTTATCACCACAATGATCGTTTCCAATCAGGAAAAATGGTGCGTGATGAACAAGGAAAAATTCTCTATACGGCGGACAAAAAAACGATTGCTAAAGCGGAACAAGCTGAGAATGGTTTAATTGGAGATGATGGGAAACGCTATACCAATCAAAGTGATGTCGTTTTTGTGATTAGTGCTAAAAATGGAGGCTATCAAACAGATAGAAGAGGTTATAAGCCTGAGTTTAACAAGAAATTTGATGCATTACGCTTGCCTTATCGTGATGAACGCATTTTAGAAATTAGTTATAACGAAAAAAATGGTGAATTGAGCGATATCAAAATTATTAAACGTAATAATAAGCTTGATTCCATTAACAGTAAAATTGCTGACATATTAGAAGAGAAGATTAAGGCAAAAGATTTTTCTTTCCTCAAGAAAAATGAATTGGATTCTTTAACCGCAAAAGTTATTGAGGAGCAAAAACAAGAACTTATTAATAAACTGGGCATTAATGAGAAACAGTTATCTCTTTTATCGGGCGATCAAACCGTTACAGTTGGGGAACGCGTTTATACTGCTCCAGCCGTTTATTTGTTAAAATCAAATGTCACTCAGATTTTAGAAGAAGTGAAAAAAAACAAACCCGATGCAAAATTTGAAGATTTGACATTATTAGCGTCAATTTTGAATAATCGTCGCCCTGTTTCTCAAGGTATTGACAACAGTAAAACGAAAACAGGCTTTCTGAATGACGAGAAAAAACAAATTTATCCTTTAATGGTGTCACAGAGCTTAGCAGAAAAGCTCAAACAGAATATCGCCTTACCTTTAACAACAATCAGTACACAAACTCAGCTTGAAATTCAAAATGCAGATTTTAATCATATTGAAGGCGGAAAACATAATGTAATGATTTTAGCCAATAATTCCAAGGATAATGAAGCAACGATTCGTTTACAAAGAAGCCATATTAATCTTGGTGGAGGTGCTTTCGGCATTGGAAGTACAACAGGATTTGTGCCTTTACAAGAAAATATCTTGCAAGTAAAACAAGAAAACGGGCAATTGATTTCCTTATACAATGTAACAGGTACCTCATTAAAACAGAAAACGCTAAATGAATTATTAAAAAACATTAAGTTTTATGATTTTGATTCAAAATTCCAAACTAAAGATAATCAGCAGATTTCTTTACCTGAACTTTGGACGCAATTTGTAGAAAATCCAACGATTCAAAATAAGAATGTTGAAAATGTTAGTTTTTATACTTTTGTGAAAGAGAATTTCAAGGCGTTTGTGCAAGACAAATTAGAAAAACTTCCCTCTCAAGTGGATACCGTTTTATCTCGCTCAACATTTTCTGATGGCAATACCATTAATTCAAATTGGAAAAAAATTGAAGTTGCTAAACAAACCACCAATATTCCTGGCCTTACCGCTCATCAATACGCCCCATTTAACGTTGAACTAAACGAAGTCACTTTCCAAAAAAGTAAAGACTTCATCATTGCGGACGGATTTAAAACAGTGCAGTTAAATAAAGTTACCAGTAAAGATGAAATCGGAATTTATATCAATGCAGGTAATCAACGTTCTTATTTCACTAAAGAAACTAACTTATCTGAAAATGTGAAAAAGCAAGGCTATGAATATCTGATTGCGAATTTAGAAGAACGTATTACACGAGGGAATTTTTCCGTCTTAAACGAACGTTATGATTTTAATCAATATAATTGGGATGTAAATAACAAACCATTTACACGCAAACTTGCTCATAGCGAAAGAGCAAGCCGTGCGGCAAATAGAGAATTAAACAGAGCCTTTGCTGAATGGACTGGCGATGCCACAAGCCAGCGTTCACATATTGATGGCACAAAAATCACCATTCGAGATAGCCAACTAAATAGCAAAGATGGATTTATGCATTTACTTGCCAAAGATGTCGATATTCAAAATAGCCATTTAACGGTCAATTATGCTCGACCGCTTTATGATGATTTTATGCCTAAAGCCAGCAAGATAGGGATAAATGCGAAGAATATTCGATTAGATCATAGCCACCTATTCGTCAGCGGAGAGGATAGGTTGAATACATCCGCAATGCCGGGGGCAGCTGGTATTTTCTTAATTGGTGATGTTGTTGGTAAAAATAGCAGTATTTATGCCAAAACATATCAGGGGTATAGCATCCGAACCAGTGGAAAAACAACGTTAAGTGGAGAGTCTTCGGCAAAAGATTTACGCATTACCGTTATTCATACAGGGCCTTATCCAAAAGACAGTGGTTCCGTATTTGGTGCAAATAGTGCGGACTACTTTATTGAAGGAATAGGTTTTGATGTGGGAGATATTATCCAAAGAGATGAAAAAGGGAATGTTATATCGGGCACCACATTAAGTAATCTAGAATTTAATATTTTTGCCCCTAATGGTGCAAGAGCCTTTAAATCTTACGATAATTCTAGCAAAGATTATGTTCCGAATATCAAAGTAATGAAAAGTGCCATATTTAATTATTTTGAGCGACCACGCATTGTTTCTCTTGCATCAAATGTTGTTACAGGAAAAAGCCAAGCGATGAGCTTAAGAGATATGCTACGTAATATTGATCAAATTCAAGGTGTCAAAGCAAGCAATTTAGGTTTACAACAAACGAGTAACACGAACCTTCCAACCTCTTTAAATCAAATAGATAACATAATACAAAATGTTTCTTTACCAGAAGAGCGAAGTGAAGTTGAAATTTGTGATGCAAGCAGCCAAGAATGCTCTACACTGCCATCGAAGATGAATGGAAAAGTCAGCGTGGGAGAGATTTTGTAAGAAAAATCGGATAAAAAATACCGCACTTTACCTTGATAAAAATGGCACAGTTTAAACCGTGCCATTTGTGAATTGAAATTGTGGGCTGGGGTTATTGCTTACGCCAAGTTGTGCCGTTTGCGCCGTCTTCTAATACGATCCCCATTGCGTTGAGTTGATTGCGGGCTTCGTCTGCGGCAGCCCAATTTTTCGCGGCACGGGCTTCGTTACGCTGTTTAATTAAGGCTTCGATTTTTGCCACTTCGCTATCATCTGCTCCCGCTTGTAAGAAGGCTTCTGGCGATTGTTGCAATAAGCCTAAAATGTTGCCAAGCTCACGCAGGCGGGCGGCGAGGTGATCCGCTTTGGTTTTATCTTCAGCTTTTAACTTATTGATTTCCCTTGCCATTTCAAATAATACGGAAATGGCATTTGGCGTGTTGAAGTCATCGTCCATCGCCTCTTTAAATTGGGCGACAAATTCTTCACCGCCTTGTGGGGCGACCGTGGCATCGGTGTCGCGTAACGCGGTGTATAACCGCTCCAATGCCCCTTGTGCGAGGTTAAGGTTTTCTTCGCTGTAATTGAGTTGGCTACGATAATGGGCAGTGAGCAAGAAATAACGCACCACTTCGCCATTATAGTGATTTAACACATCGCGAATGGTGAAGAAATTGCCGAGGGATTTCGACATTTTTTCTTTGTCCACCATTATCATTCCCGAGTGAATCCAATAGTTCACATAGTCGCCATTGTGAGCACAGCAAGATTGGGCAATTTCGTTTTCGTGGTGTGGGAACATTAAATCCGAGCCACCGCCGTGAATATCAAAATGATCGCCAAGTTGCTTGCTGTTCATTGCGGAACATTCGATATGCCAACCAGGGCGACCTTTGCCCCAAGGGGAATCCCAGCTTGGCTCGTTGGGTTTAGACATTTTCCATAACACGAAATCCATTGGGCTTTTTTTGATTTCTGAGATTTCAATTCTAGCTCCTGCTTGTAATTGGCTGAGATCTTGGCGGGAGAGTTTGCCGTATTGCGGGAAGCTTTCAATATCAAACATCACATCACCATTTTCTGCCACATAAGCGTGTCCACGCTGAATTAATTTCTCAACAATATCAATGATTTCTGGAATATGGTGGGTGGCGCGCGGTTCAACATTTGGACGTAAAATATTGAGCGCATCAAAATCGCGGTACATTTCAATAACCATTCGATCCACAAGTTGATCGCAGGTTTCTTTATTTTCGATGGCACGTTTGATGATTTTATCGTCCACATCGGTGATGTTACGCACATAGGTTAAATCATAGCCTAAATAGCGTAAATAACGGGCAATTACGTCAAAACAAACAAAAGTGCGTCCGTGTCCGATATGGCAGAGGTCATACACCGTTACGCCGCACACATACATTCCCACTTTATTCGGGTGAATGGGGGTAAAAACTTCTTTTTCTCGACTTAAGGTATTGAAAATTTTTAGCATTTGTTTGTTTCTCTTGAAATTAGACAAAATAATGGGCTGGAATTATACCGCACTTTTATGAAATAATAACCGCCTTTATCAGTTAGAGGAATACAACGATGACAATGGTTACCTTACACACCAATTTTGGCGACATTAAAATCGCATTAAACAGCGAAAAAGCACCGATCACCGCAGAAAACTTTCTAAATTACTGCAAAAACGGCTTTTATGATAACACGATTTTCCACCGCGTAATTAATGGCTTTATGATCCAAGGTGGTGGAATGGAAGCGGGAATGCGTGAAAAAGCCACCAATGCCCCCATCAAAAATGAGGCGAATAACCGCCTAAGCAACAAACGTGGCACCATCGCAATGGCACGCACGAGCGATCCACATTCTGCTACCGCACAATTTTTTATCAATGTGGCAGACAACAACTTCTTGGATTACCGCTCAAAAGAAATGTTCGGTAAAGAAGTCGTGCAAGAATGGGGTTATGCCGTTTTCGGTGAAGTGGTGGAAGGAATGGACGTTGTGGATAAAATCAAAGGCGTAAAAACCGGCAACAAAGGCTTTCACCAAGACGTACCAGTAGAAGATGTGATTATTCAATCGGTTAGCGTAGAATAATTTACCCCAAAAAGGAGGTTCACGGTTCACCTCCTTTATATTGTTAAAAATATTCCTATTTTAAACCGCACTTACACTTTAATGCTTACGGCATTAAAAGATTCGGAATAAAAGTAATAATTTGTGGGAATATAGTAATAAGCACCAAGGTAATAAATACTGGAATTAAAAATGGTAGTACGCCTTTCGTTACAGTACTCACAGACGTATTTCCCACACGAGCGACAACAAATAACGCCATTCCCATTGATGGAGTTAAAATACCAACCATCATATTCAGAGTCGTCATTACACCAAAAAATACCAGATCAATACCAAAATGTACGGCAATAGGGATCAACATTGGTAATACTAAAAATTGCAGAGCAAGAGCATCGATAAACATCCCCAAAAACAATAAGAGTAAATTGATCATAATGAGAACAGTGGTTGGCGTATCAGCCACTGCCATAAAGAGATCGGCAATACGTATCGCTATTTGTTCACGAGCGATCATATCACCAAAAAAAGTTACGGTCATAACCATTAAGGCTGTTACCCCTGTGATTGCCATTGCTTCGATGCAACTTTTAAATACCATTCTTAAGGTAAGTTCTCTGTAAACAAACATCCCAATGATAATAGAATAGGCAGCAGCAATTACGGCGGCTTCCGTTGGAGTAAATAAACCAGAAAAAATTCCTCCTATAATTAAAATTGGCGTCAAAATTGCCCAAATCGCTTTTTTAAACGCATCACAACGTTGCTGTAAAGAGGCTCGAGGAGTTCTAGGATAATGACGTTTTTTGGCAATAGCATAATTCATCATCATTAAAGCGATGGTGAGCAATACGCCAGGAACAAAGCCCGCGACAAAAAGTTTTGCGATAGATTCATTAGCAATCACGCCATAGATGATCATTGCGATACTTGGTGGGACGAGAGGTCCGATAATACAAGAGGCTGCTGTGATTCCACCGCAAATATCATCGTCATAGCCCGCATCACGCATGGCTTTGATTTCAAGTTGCCCTAATCCCCCTGCATCAGCTAAGGCTGAGCCTGACATACCTGAGAAAATCAAACTTGCTCCGATATTTACGTGTCCCATACCGCCTGAATAATGCCCTAATAAAGCTTTAGCGAAATTAAAAATTCGTTCTGTGATCCCACCTGTATTCATTAAAATCCCCGTTAAAATAAAGAATGGTACAGAAAGAAGTGGGAAGCTATTTAAACTATCAATTAATTTTGATGACGCGGAATTGACAATGTTCCAGCGTGTCATCGCAAAGTATAAAATGGTCACGATAAAGAGCGACCAACCCACTGGTGTGCCTAAAAACATAATGACAAGCCAAGCAATTAAGCACACATACACTGCATTACTACCTAATTTGATGTAGTTACTGATCCGCAAAGCTTTGAACCATTCAGGATGAATCATCAAAATCGCAAATAATAATAGGGCAGTAATCACATAAAAAGATACAGGCAAAAAGCTCTGTTGGTTCTTATAATTTTCACTTTGAGCTTGTAGAAATCGAATAAATATGAGTATTGAGATAAAAGGTAAAGGAGCATAAAGCCATTTTTCTGAAATTTGTAAAGATACGATCTCAAAGGTAGAATCTAAGAAAAGCTTAAAACCTAAATAGATAAATAAGAAAATGCAAGTAAAAATAATCAGTTGAACAAAGGAATTTAGCCATTTCTGTATTTTTTCTGGCATTAAATTCGTCAGAAAATCAATATAAATATGCTGTTGCGAGCGTGTTGCCATACTAATGCCAAACATTGCAACATATACAAAGAGTAAACGAGCGAGTTCTTCACTCCAAATAAATGGAGAATTAAAAACCTGACGAGCTAAAATTTGGGCAAGAAGAATAACAAAGATAGCAAGGAATAGCATTCCCCCTATCCATTCTTCTAATTTATTGAAATATTTCATAAGGACTCCAAAAGACATTCAGCCAAATATGCTGGTATTTTTCTATAACAAGCTGTGAAATCGAGTTGCTGCGTAATGTTTTCGTTCTCAAACTTTAATGAAGTAATATTTCAAAAAATTTGTAATTCTTATGTGAACGTGGACGTACATTATTTTTAGCAAAATAATTTTTCCCTTTTAAAATACAAGCCAAACTGTATTTTTTCAAACTATTTTATGAAATTTCACTCCATTTTATGATCAAGATCTCACTTTTAAAGTATTTCTCTTGTATTTTATTTTGAGAGGTCTATCCTAGCCCCAATGAAAATTAACTTCCTTTCTAAAAATATACTGGAGTTTATATGTCAAAATTACAGCTTAAAGACGTACTAAACCAAATTCGCTATGGGCTTATCGCTTCCTGCCAACCTGTTGATGGCGGTCCAATGGATAAACCTGAAATTGTGGCTGCGATGGCACAAGCCTCCGTGCTAGGCGGGGCGGCGGGGCTACGCATTGAGGGGATAAAAAACCTAAAAGCAACGCGTCCTTTGGTGGATAAACCCATTATTGGCATTGTAAAACGCGATTTGCCCGATAGCCCCGTGCGAATCACCCCATTTGTACAAGACATTGAAGAGCTGGCTCGAGCGGGTGCAGATATTATCGCCGTTGATGGAACATTACGCCCTCGCCCAGTGTCTATTGAAAGTGCGGTGCAAAAAATTAAAGAATTAGGTTGTTTGGCAATGGCAGATTGTTCCAATTTAGAAGAGGGGCTGTATTGCCAAAAACTAGGCTTTGATATTGTGGGTAGCACAATGTCGGGCTACACGGGAGGGGAAATTCCCACTGAGCCAGATTATCAGCTGGTGAAAGCTCTCAAAGCTGCAGGCTGTTATGTAATGGCTGAGGGGCGTTATAACTCGCCAGAGTTGGCGAAAAAAGCCATTGAAATTGGGGCTGATGTGGTAACCGTTGGCTCGGCTCTCACCCGTTTAGAACATATCGTAAGCTGGTTTGCAGACGCAGTGAAATCGGCAAAATGATAAAAACAAGGAAGGCGTTATGCGTTGTTTGAGCTTAGACATTGGTGGAACAAAAATTGCAGCGGCATTAATTGAGAATGGCGAAATCACTCAACGCCAGCAAATTCACACACCGCAAGATCAATCCGCACAGGGAATGGAACAAGCATTAGAAAGTTTGGTACGCGGTTATGCAGGACAGTTTGATGCGGTGGCAGTTGCCTCCACAGGGATTATTAATCAAGGTGTGCTAACCGCATTGAACCCAAAAAATTTAGGCGGACTGGCGAATTTTCCGCTGGAAGATTGTATCGCACGCTATACCTCCAAACCCATCGGCTTGTTAAATGATGTGCAAGCGGCAGTGTGTGCGGAATATTACCGGCAAGATAAAAGTGCGGTGCAAAATTTTCTTTTTATTACTGTTTCCACTGGCGTTGGCGGCGGAATAATTTTAAACGGAGAATTAACCACAGGGCCAAATGGCATCGCAGGGCATATCGGGCATATGCTGGCTGATCCTAACGGCCCAATGTGTGGTTGTGGTCGCCGTGGGTGTGTGGAAGCCATCGCGTCAGGACGTGCCATTGAAGCGGTAGCCTCGCAATGGGAAGATCCTTGCAGCCCGAAAGAAGTGTTTGAGCGCTTTAGAAAAAATGATGAAAAAGCCACCGCACTTGTGCAACGTTCCGTGCAAGCCATTGCCAATTTAATTGCTGATATGGTGATTAGCTTAGATATTCAAAAAGTGGTGCTTGGCGGTAGTGTGGGCTTAGCAGAGGGCTATTTGCCCTTAGTGCAGCAATATTTACAGCAAATGCCGACATTTTATCAGTGTCCGATCGAGCCTGCTCAATATGGTGCTGATGCGGGGTTATTAGGGGCGGCATATTGGCTAGAACAACAAAAATTATGATGTAAGCAGGAGTAAAAAATGATTTTAGGTGATTTAACGCGAAATGATTTTGCAAGAGGTTTACCGCGTGTGCTGGCAGAAATTTGTCATCAGCTCAAGCAAATGGATTTGTCTAAATTAAGTACGGGGCGACACGATTTAACCGATGAAATTTATATGAATGTGATGGCGTTTGACACTTCAGCAAGTGAAAGCAAACAGGCGGAGCTTCACTATAAATATATTGATATTCAACTTTTAATCTCAGGGCGAGAGGTGATTGAATACGGTGTGAATGAGCCAGACTTATCAGCCTATACGGAGTATAACGAGGCGGATGATTATCAGCTCACCCCTGATATTCCAAATAAAAGTGCGGTGCGTTTATTGCCAAAAATGTTTGCCATCTTTTTCCCTTACGAACCCCATAAACCGGGTTGCTTATTTAGTCATCATCCTGAGGCAATCAAAAAGTTAGTGGTGAAAGTGCCAGTTGAATTAGTGAGCTAAGTAAGAAGGAATTTAAATTATGGTGGCAACGAGCGGAAATATTTTAGATACCATCGGAGCGTTATATAACAGTCTCACCAAAACAGAGAAGAAAATCGCGACCACGATTTTATCTTCCCCGCATTTATTGAGCCAATTTTCTTTGGCTGAAATCGCAGAGCAATTTGATGTTGGCGAAGCAACATTCATTCGTTTTTGTCGCACGCTAGGCTTTAAAGGATTTACCGATTTTAAATTGCAACTTTCCATTGAATTGGCAACAAAAGATAAACAACCAAATTCATTATTAGAAAGTGATATTACCCAAAATGATGATACGCAAAATATTGCAGAAAAATTACATAATTCCATTAATAATGTCATTAAAGAAACCATTAATTTGCTGGATGTAAAACAGTTAGAACAAGTAGTAGTGGCAATGCGACAAGCCAAACGTGTGTTTCTTTTTGGTGTGGGCTCTTCAGGAATTACCGCAGAAGATACCAAACACAAATTAATGCGTATCGGCTTACAAGTTGATGCCATTAGCAATAACCATTTTATGTATATGCAAGCGGCGTTAATGAACAAAGATGATGTGGTGATTGGGATCAGTCATTCGGGCTATTCAAAAGAAACCACGCAATCCTTAAATATCGCCAAGAAAAACGGGGCAACCACCGTTGCACTCACCCATAATTTACGTTCACCCATCACTCAAGTGGCGGACTATGTGCTGATTAACGGGCATCGACAAGGGCAGTTGCAAGGGGATTCCATTGGCACGAAGATTGCTCAACTTTTTGTGCTAGATTTAATTTATGCTCTGATTGTGCAAGCGGAAGAAGAAAATGCCACTGAAATCAAACAAAAAACGGTGAATGTGATTTTAGAACAACGCATCAAATAGTTAGCTTAGGAGAAACAAATGAAAAACTTAAAAGGGATCTTCAGCGCACTTTTAGTGTCTTACAACGAAGATGGCTCAATCAATGAACAAGGCTTACGTCAAATTATTCGCCATAACATTGATAAAATGAAAGTCGATGGCTTATATGTGGGCGGAAGCACAGGGGAAAACTTTATGCTTTCCACCGCGGAGAAAAAAGAAATTTTCCGCATTGCCAAAGAGGAAGCCAAAGATCAAATTGCCTTAATCGCCCAAGTGGGAAGCGTAAATTTACACGAAGCAGTGGAGCTTGGAAAATATGCCACCGAGCTTGGCTATGATTGCCTCTCTGCGGTAACACCGTTTTACTACAAATTTAGCTTTGCGGAAATCAAACATTACTACGATACCATTATTGCGGAAACGGGCAATAATATGATTGTGTATTCTATCCCATTCTTAACAGGGGTAAATATCGGCGTGGAACAATTCGGCGAACTCTATAAAAATCCAAAAGTGATCGGGGTGAAATTCACCGCGGGGGATTTCTATTTATTAGAACGCTTGAAAAAAGCCTATCCCGATCACCTTGTTTGGGCAGGCTTTGATGAAATGATGTTGCCAGCGGTTGCCCTCGGCGTGGACGGTGCAATCGGCAGCACCTTTAACGTCAATGGACTTCGTGCTCGTCAAATTTTTGAATTAACACAGGCTGGAAAACTCGCCGAAGCTCGTGAAATTCAGCACGTTACCAATGATCTCATCGAAGGCATCTTAGCCAACGGCTTATACCTCACTATCAAAGAGCTACTCAAATTAGAAGGGGTAGACGCTGGTTACTGTCGTGAACCAATGACTGCCAAAGCCACAGACCAACAAATCTCGGTGGCAAAAGAATTAAAAATGAAGTATTTATAAATACCCTGTTTGATCTGTACTTTACAACCTCATTCAGGAAGTAAGGTACAGATTCTCCTTTTCATTATTTTTTCTGACACTTTGGACAGAAAAAACTATTACGTTGTCCGATTACTAGACTTTCAATTTTTGTCCCGCACGTTGGACAAGGTTTATCCTTATTGCCGTAAACCCGTAACTCTTGGGCGAAGTAGCCTGGGCGACCGTCAGGTTGGAGGAAGTCTTTCAGGGTTGTTCCGCCTTGTTGTATGGCGGTGGCTAGCACTTGTTTGATCGTGGCAACCAGCAATTCACACTGTGCTTTATTGAGGGTTTTGGCTAATTTTTGCGGGTGTAATCCGCATAAAAATAGCGTTTCGTTCGCATAAATATTGCCTACCCCAACGACAACGGCGTTATCCATTAAGAAAGTTTTAAGTGCGGTCTGTTTTTTACGCGATTTTTTGAACAGATATTCCCCAGTAAATTCTGCTGAAAGGGGTTCTGGACCCAGTTTAGCAAAAAGATGAAAATCCGCTAAATTATCCGTCCAAAGCCAAGCACCAAAACGACGGGGATCGTTATAGCGTAGCACTTTGCCGTTATTCATTACGATGTCTAAATGATCGTGTTTATCAATTGGGCTGTCTTGTGGCACAACACGCAATGAGCCTGACATTCCCAAATGTCCAATGATCACACCTTTTTCCGTATGAATGAGCAAATATTTTGCTCGTCGGGAAAGATGGCTCACTTTAACCTGCTTAAACTCACTTAATTGCGGGCTAACTTCCCAGCGTAATTTAGGATTGCGTACCACGATTTGTTCAATGGTAAATCCTGTTAAATAAGGGGAAATCCCATTTTTTGTGGTTTCGACTTCAGGTAATTCAGGCATTTTTTCTCCGTGCGAATGGTAGTAAATAGAGACAATCAAGGAAAAGCCAAGAAAAGTAGCTATAAAAAAACCCGAACGAGTCGGGTTTTTCTAATTCATCAAAGCCAAATTATTTAATTTTAGCTTCTTTGTAAATAACGTGTTTACGCACAACAGGATCAAATTTTTTGATCTCCATTTTTTCTGGCATATTACGTTTGTTTTTAGTTGTTGTGTAGAAATGACCGGTTTCAGCTGTTGAAACTAAACGGATTTTTTCACGAGCACCTTTAGCTGCCATTTTTTAGCTCCTTAGATTTTCTCGCCACGAGCACGGATTTCAGCTAACACCGCATCAATGCCCTTTTTATCAATAATACGCATACCTTTCGCTGTTAAGCGTAAAGTTACGAAACGTTTTTCAGACTCAACCCAGAAACGGTGAGTGTGTAAGTTAGGAAGAAAACGACGACGTGTCGCGTTCATTGCGTGTGAGCGGTTGTTACCAACAGCTGGACGCTTGCCTGTTACTTGACAGACTCTAGACATATTAATCTCCAATAAATCAAATATAAGCTCGAGCTTAGGGTTCGGATTACTGCAAACTAAGTTTGCAAGCTACCTCGTCAGGTCGCTGTAACCGACCCGCATACGATATTAAAGGTGGCAAATTATACTCACTTTATCCTTTAGACTCAAGCCTAATTCTGTCATTTCATGAAATAAATGCGAAAAAAAATCCGCAAAGACATTCACTTATCCCCGCCTTTTACAGCCACCCTTTCTCACTAAAGGAAACATAGCAGCCTTTTCCAATAACAAAATGATCCAAAACGCGAACCTCCATCAGCTCCGCCGCTTGCTGAATTTTCTCTGTAATATTACGATCTGCTTGGCTTGGCTCAGCAATTCCTGAGGGATGATTATGAGCCAAAATAATCGCTGCCGCATTGCAAAATAATGCCGTTTTTACGATCTCGCGAGGATACACCGCCGCACTATTGATCGTGCCGAGAAACATTTCTTCTTTTTTTATTAGGCGATGCTGATTATCTAAAAAAAGTACCCAAAAAACTTCCCGCTCTTTGTTTTCCAGCTCCGTTTGCAGATACATTCGCACAATCTCAGGGCTAGTAAAGGCTTGTGCCATTTCTAATTCTTGCAATAAATAGCGTTTCGTCATTTCCGTGCAGGCTTGAAGCTGAATAAATTGTGTGATGCCTAACCCTTTGACTGCACAGAAATGTTGTTGATCCGCACAGATTAACTGGCGAAGCGAGCCAAAATGGGCGATCACCTTGCGGGATAATTCCATTACGGAGCAGTTTTTGATCCCCGTGCGTAAAAAGATCGCTAATAATTCGCTGTCATCAAGGGCTTCCGCCCCCCATTGCAAGAGTTTTTCTCGTGGCATTAATTCAGACATTGCTATTACTGATTTTGCGTTATGAATAGGGGATCTTTTAGCACAGTCAGGGGAAAGAAACGATAACTTGAGATCAGTTTTGCGATCAGGATCGAAAATTTGGATTTTTTATTGCGAAAAATTACAGTAAAATTGACCGCACTTTGAATTAAAATGAAATCGAATAATGCAAGATCTTCAAGGAAAACATCTCGTTGTTGGCATAACTGGCGGGATTGCGGCGTATAAAAGCATTGAGCTTATTCGCTTGCTTCGCAAAAGCCAAGCGGAAGTGCGTGTTGTGCTAACCCCCGCGGCGGCGGAATTCGTTACGCCTTTAACCCTGCAAGCCATTTCGGGCAACGCGGTGGCACAATCCTTACTTGATCCGCAAGCTGAGCTAGCAATGGGGCATATTGAGCTGGCTAAATGGGCGGATTTGATCCTGATCGCCCCAGCCAGTGCGGACTTTATCGCTCGCCTCAATGCAGGAATAGCAAATGATTTGCTTTCTACCCTATGTCTTGCCACAGATGCGCCGATTTTGCTTGCTCCCGCGATGAATCAACAAATGTTTCGGCAAGCAATCACTCAGCAAAATTTAGCTCACTTGCGTCAGCGAGGCATTTTGACCGTTGGCCCGAACAGTGGTGAGCAAGCCTGCGGTGATGTGGGATTTGGGCGAATGTCAGAACCGCAAGAAATTTACACCGCACTTTGCGAAATTTTGTTATCTCCACAAGATCTTAGTCATTTAACCATTGCTATCACGGCTGGTCCAACCCGCGAAGCCATTGATCCTGTGCGTTACATTAGCAATCACAGCTCAGGCAAAATGGGCTTTGCCATTGCTGAAGCCTTTGCTCAACGCGGAGCGAAAGTGAAGTTGATTGCAGGGCCAGTGAATTTGCCTACGCCAGCTCAAGTGGAACGCATTGATGTGATTTCCGCACAAGAAATGACTGAAGCGTCTCTTGCTCTCGCACCAACAAGTGATATTTTCATTGGTTGTGCAGCGGTGGCAGATTATCGCGTTGCGGAAATGGCGAAGGAAAAGATCAAGAAAAAGGAAAATAATGATCGGCTGACGTTAGAATTAGTGAAAAATCCTGATATTATTGCTACGGTTGCTCAGCTAGAAACGGATCGCCCTTTTGTGGTGGGATTCGCGGCGGAAACCCAACATCTGGCACAATATGCACAGGATAAATTAGTGCGGAAAAATTTAGATTTAATTTGTGCCAATGATGTGTCGAATGGGCTGGGTTTCAATGCGGAATATAATCAGCTACACCTCTTTTGGCGTGATGGTAATGTGCAATTACCTCTTACTCATAAAAAAGATCTCGCGGTACAATTAGTGCAACATATTGTTGAACAGCACCAGCGTCATCTACAAACGCGATTACATAAGGAATAAGATGAAAAAAATTGACGTGAAAATTTTAGATCCGCGTATTGGTGCGGATTTCCCCCTCCCAAGTTATGCCACAGAAGGTTCAGCGGGCTTAGATCTGCGTGCGATGATTGATGAAAGCATTGAGCTTCAAGCGGGCGAAACCAAACTGATTCCTACAGGATTATCTATTTATATTGCCGATCCCAACCTTGCGGCGATGATCCTGCCTCGCTCAGGTTTAGGACATAAGCACGGGATCGTATTAGGCAATCTAGTGGGCTTGATCGATTCTGATTATCAAGGCCCTTTAATGGTTTCAATGTGGAATCGTAGTGATCAGCCTTTTAAAGTAGAAGTGGGGGATCGCGTTGCCCAACTCGTCTTTGTACCTGTAGTACAGGCGGAATTTAATGTGGTAACGGATTTTGCCCAAACAGAACGCGGAGAGGGCGGTTTTGGACATTCGGGTAAACAATAGAGGAAACGGCGTGGAACAGCAACTTGAAATTGCGGAAATCGAACCCGCTCCCGTAGAAAATAAAAGTGTCAAAATCGAAAAACGTAGCCTGAAAGAACGCCGTCAGCAAGTGCTAACGGTGCTCACCCATATGCTGCATTCTGAACGTGGAATGGAGCGAATGACAACTGCACGCTTAGCCCAAGAAGTGGGGGTTTCAGAAGCAGCATTGTATCGTTATTTCCCAAGCAAGACCAAAATGTTTGAAGCCTTGATTGATAATTTAGAAAGTAATTTATTTAGCCGTATCAACCATTCCATCAAACACGAAATCAATACGATGAATCGCGTACGCAATATTATGCAAATGATCCTCGATTTTGCACGCAAAAACCCTGGCTTAACCCGCATTTTGACTGGCCACGCCTTAATGTTTGAAGAACCACAACTGCAAGCCCGCGTCGCTCAATTTTTCGATCGCCTAGAGTTCCAATTTATCAATATTTTACAAATGCGGAAATTACGCGAAGGCAGAGGGTTTCAGCTTGATGAACGGATCATCGCTTCTTATCTCGTCAATATTTGTGAAGGGCAGTTTATGCGATATGTACGTTCTAACTTCCGCTATAATTCTTATCAAAGCTTTGAGCAGCAATGGAAACTGATTGAAGTTCACTTTGCATAATAATAATTTTTAGGTAATATAATGATCATTCCTTGGGAAGAACTTGAAGAAGAAACACTGATAAATATTGCGGAAAGTTTTATTTTGCGCGAAGGAACAGATTACGGGGTAGAAGAATTATCTCTACAGCAGAAAACCCAAAATTTACTGGCCAAAATTCGCCAAGGACAGGCGGTAATAGTTTGGTCAGAATTACATGAGTCCATTGATATTAAAGATAAAATGGAATTTTTTAATCACTGATGATGAACAGGGAGACATCGTGCAAGAATTACAAGGACAATATACTCCGCCAATGGATCCAACATTAGAATGGTTTTTATCTCACTGTCATATTCACAAATACCCTACCAAAAGCTCGATCATTCATGCTGGAGAAAAAGCTGAAACATTGTATTACTTAATCCGGGGCTCGGTTGCAGTATTAGTTAAAGATGAAGATGGGAAAGCGATGATCCTGACTTATCTAAATCAAGGAGATTTTTTTGGTGAAGCCGGTCTGTTTGAAGAAGGTCAAGAACGTTCTGCTTGGGTAGAAACAAAAACAACTTGTGAAGTGGCTGAAATCTCTTATAAAAAGTTTCGTCAACTTATTCAAGTAAATCCTGAAATTTTGATGTATTTATCAGGTCAGCTTGCCCGCCGTTTACAAAATACCTCAAAGCAAGTTCGTAATCTTGCTTTCTTAGATGTTGCTGGGCGTATTGCTCAAACATTATTAAATCTTGCTAAAATGCCAGATGCAATGACGCATCCAGAAGGAATGCAAATAAAAATTACCCGTCAAGAAATCGGTCAGATGGTTGGTTGTTCTAGAGAAACAGTGGGACGTATTCTGAAAATGCTAGAGGATCAGCACCTTATTTCTGCTCACGGTAAGACCATTGTTGTCTATAATTCAAGATAACATAAAGGAAAGATAAACCAAAGGCGGCGAGAATTTAGTTAGAATTCATACCGCCTTTTTTATTCTTATATTACCTAAATCATCCTTTAGTTTTATGAACTCGATTTTTTACGGCGTTTTAACGTGTCTAGTAAAACTGCAACCACAATAATTAAACCTTTTACAATTTGTTGCCAATAAGGATCAACCCCTAACATATTTAAACCTTTATTGGTTGTGCCGATGATTAAGGCTCCAATGACACACATTGGAATGCTACCAAACCCGCCACTGAGCGAAACACCTCCTATGACAGCGGCCGCAATCGCATCCAGCTCCCAAGCTAAACCATATGAGGGATTGCCTGCGTAAGTTCTGGCGGCAAGTAATGCACCTGCAAGACCAGATAATGCCCCTGCTAAGGTATAAACGAGGATTAAGGTTTTTGTGGTGTTAATACCACAAATTTTGGCGGCATTTAGGTTTCCTCCCACCGCATAAACATGGCGACCAAAAGTAGATCGGCTAAGTAAAATATGGGAGCCGATAACAATAAGGATATATAAAATCACTAATCCCAGAAGCCCAAAAATATCCACATCCGCAATCCAAGTAAAGGCTTCGGAAGAGGCATCAATCGGGCGGCCATCTGAATATAATTGAGCCGCACCGCGAGCGATAATCATCATTCCTAAGGTGGCGATAAAGGGAGGGATAGCCCCAACAGCTGTTAATGTGCCGTTAATCGCACCGAGCAATGCCCCTAATGCTAGCGAGATGGCAAAAGCAAGGATCGCTGCACTAACAGAATCGCCACCAGTAACAATAGAAGCAGATACTACGGCGGTGAGTGCAACCAGTGAACCCGAAGACAGGTCAATCCCTGTAGTGATAATGGCAAAAGTTACCCCAATAGCAATAATGTCGAACATAGAAACTTGCTCTACGATACTCCAAACTGTACGAGCTGAGAAAAAGCCATCAATAGATACGGAAAGAGCTAAAAATAACCCAATGAGGATAAACACCATTCCATAAGCGTTTATCATTTTTTTTAACGTCGCATTTGACATAATAAATACCTCGCTTGTCTCATAATTTTCTTTTTATCAATTACTTATCTCACTAGCAGGATACACCTGAAGCTAATTCTAAAACGCGTTCTTGCGTTAGTTCCTGATAGGGAATAATGCCAACTTGCTGCCCTTCGTGCATAACCATAACGCGATCACTCATAGAAAGTAATTCCAACATATCTGATGTAATCATAATGATGGTTTTACCCTGTTTAGAAAGCTCAATCATTAATTTGTATAATTCTGCTTTTGCTCCCACATCAATGCCTTTGGTGGGTTCATCAAGAATGAGAATGTCAGGTTCAAGAAGTAGCCAACGAGCCAATAGTACTTTTTGCTGATTTCCCCCTGATAAATTGTTGGTGATGACATCAACATTGGGGGCTTTAATTTTTAATTTGTCTTTTTGCTCATAGGCGGTTTTTTGAGCTTTAGTGACAGAAACCAAAAAGTTTTCTAAATAAGGCGACATTTTGGGCATAATCATATTGTCTGTAATGCTTAAATTTAGGAATAAGCCAGTTAATTTTATGGGGTAGTAACAATATTTGCATAAAGTAAAGGAAAAAAATTTGGGGTAAAAAATTGCGGGAGGGCTTGTGGTTATTGGGATTGTTACGGTTGGGGCGTTGGTTTTATGCAAAATAAGAAAATGGGCAGAAATGGTGGAAAATGGGTAAAAATTGGATTATTTTTTGCATAAAAGTGATCGGGTTTTAGGTAGCTTTTGAAAGATGTTTAAAACAAGTTTAAAAAATCTAAAAATGACAATAAAGACTAGGCAAGGCGATTTCAGGTGAAATCGCCTTTATTTTTTGGTTAAATTTATGGTCTTTGATGCGTTTAGGTGAAATCTGGCTTATTTTTGTGAGGATTATGCCTAAAAATCACGATAGCCACGCACTACTTGCCCAATAACGATAAGGCTATTTGCTTCTTCTGCTTCCAGCTTTAATAGGCGGTATGTTGGGTTATCGCTGATTAGCTCTACTCCATCATAGGTTAGCTATGTTTTTTCTCACTTTATCATCTGTGAGAACTACACAGTAAATTTATTTAACTGTGTAGTTAGTGCCAATTTCTTATAAAGTAAACAGAATACATAAATGATAATATAATCAATATGTTGTAAACTTTATGTGTTTTTCTCAGGATTTCTTTTTGTGTAGTCTAATAACTCTTTTTCTGTGTATTCAGCTAAACGCATATTAGCGATAGAATGCTTGCAGCACATTTTAGCTGTTTCAGAGATTAATTGCCTACCTTGGGTATCGCTTCTTCTAAAATTTGCCAATAACTTTATCTCATCCATATTCAATAAAACTGGATTTATTGCATCAGAAGGCGTGATTAGTGAAGGCGAAATTGTTTTAGAGTAATCATCCATATCTATTTCAGTTGCTTTATCTTTAATAGCATTCACAAGCTCTTCGTTATTGGCGTTATTCGTTTCTCTCACCCCAGATAGTATATAGTTAATATCCACTTTTAAATCTGGGCGTTCAAGTTCTAATAATCTTAAAGCATTTTCAGGAAATACACCTCGACGTTTTCTTTCAGCAAAAGCACTTTTTGACATCTTTAAAAGTTCAGCTACTTCTTTATCCATCGTTAGCGATAGTTCAGTTTTTAATCGATTGGCGATATCTGTGAAATTTTTCATAAAAACCTCTTGAAATTCATAAAAATCACATTTAATATGAACTCAGTAAACAATAATGAGCTTTATGATTTCATATTAATTCGTATTGTTCTTATTTTAGTTCAAAATGTATTTTTAGTCCATAGAGGAGTTTGTATGAGAAAAAGAACAAGAGATGAAGCTAAGAACTGGTTCAGGGAAATGAATGTAACTCAATCAGAATGGGGGCGAAGAAATGGTTATAGCGCTAATGAAATTAGCCGAGTATTGACAGGAAAATCAAAATGTCTTTATGGAAGAGAGCGAGAAATTGCGATTAAGCTCAATATCGCGTTAGAAAGTTAGAGGCTCATATGTGTGAACTAAAGCCATATTACTCTGCACAAGAGTTGATATGTTTACGTCTATCAGTCTTACCAACGACCAAAAAAGCAGTCATAGATAAAGCCAAACGTGAAAACTGGCAGTCTCGTAAACGTGTTGGTCGTGGCGGTGGTCTGGAATATGCCCTTTCTTCTTTGCCACAGGATGTACAGGACGCAATCAGGGATAAATTTGCCACATCGGTGGTGGTAGCTAAGCCAAAAAAATTACCTGTAATGCGATCGGTTGTGCTAACTGAGCTGACCGAAAAACAACGCCAAGCGGCGGAAGCAAGAATGGCGTTGGTGGCGTATGTGCTGAAGTTGGAAGAAGTGCAACCCCGTTATAAAGCAGTGAAGTTTTTTTGCCAACAGGCTAAACAACATTTGTTATCACCTGAATTAATGCAATTAGTGGCTAAGGCGAATAACAAAAAAGGTGAAAGCCGTGTGATTGGTGAACGCACCTTAAATCAATGGGTGTTGGATTATGAAAAAGCGACCACCCCAGAAGAGCGTTTAAAAGCCCTTGCACCGATGCAACGGGTAGCTAAAAAAGCGGAAGAAATTAGCTGGTTGCCTGATTTTTTAGCGGAATATCGCCAAACCAACGGCATTAATGTGGCAGAAGCCTATGGCTATTTTGCTCAACATTGGCGAGAGCGTTTTGCGGATCAGCCATTAATGCTTGAAATGTTGCCAAGCCTTGATCGTGTTAGACGGGCGCTTGCCAAACTGCCCCGCCACATTAAGGAAATTGGGCGTAAAACAGGTGCTGAATTGCGTGCGTTGAAGACTTATGTGAAACGGGATTGGTCGAAATTGTTGGTGAATGATGTGTGGGTGGGTGATGGACACAGTATGAAAATGAAAGTAGCTCACCCTGATCACGGTCGCCCTTTTATCCCTGAAATCACGCTGATTATGGACGCCCCTTGTCGTTACATTGTGGGCTGGTCGGCAAGCCTTTCAGAAAATGCCCTTGCGGTGGCAGATGCGTTACGCAATGGCATTGAACAGCACGGTATCCCCGCGATTTATTATTCGGATAACGGGGGCGGTGAGAAAAACTGGCTACTTGATGGGGATATTACTGGAATGTTGCCCCGCTTAGGTATCAATCACCAAACAGGGATACCGGGCAACCCACAAGGGCGTGGGATTATTGAGCGGGTACACCAAACGATTTTATATCGCATTGCACGCCAATTTGAAACTTATCACGGCAGCGGTGCCGATAGGGAAACGGTGAGAAAGGTTAGCACAGGTGTTATCTCCCTTGAAAAAGCCTTGCGAAAAAACACCGCACTTGAAGATTTAACGCCGAAACAACGTGGTGCTATGGGTAAGTTACCCAGTTGGAATCAGTTTTTAGATGCGGTGCAAGCGGGCATTGATTGGTACAACAATGAGCATAAACACAGTGAAATTGGTTATGTAACGCCTGCAACAAAACGCCGTGAGTTAATGGCAAAAATGGGTGAGGAAAATCTGCTTTACCTCACCCCAGTTGAAGCCAGGGATTTATTCCGCCCTGCGGTAGAACGCACACCAGAGCGTGGTTGGGTACGATTATTTAATAACTACTACTTTAGTCAGAAGTTATTAGATGTTGATGGGCAAAAAGTGCAAGTTGCCTTTGACATCCACGACCCAAGCAAGGTGATAGTGCGTAAATTAGACGGTGTGTTTGTGTGTTATGCAGAACTTGATGGCAATAAACGTGATGCATTCCCAATGAGTTTTGTGGAGAAAACGAGAAAAGAACGTCATCAACGCAGGGCAAAACTCAAACAAGAACAACTTGATGAAATTAATGCTGAACTTAACCCTGTTATCACCATTGAACACAAAGAAAGTGCGGATTGGTTACATCAATTACGCATCAATCAACAAAACGAATGGGAAGAGACAGAAGAAATCGCCGTATTTCCAAGCGAAATGAAACGTCAATTAAAAAGAAAGGTAGGTTAAACAATGAAAGAACAATTACAACGCTATATGCAGACACACGGGCTAACGCAAGGGCAAATTGCAAAAGCCATTGGGAAATCCATTACCACCGTCAGCCAGTATTTAAAAGGCAATTATAACGGGAAAACCGATGAAATTGATGATGCGGTAGCTCGTTTGTTGCAACGTGAAAAAGATAAGGTGGTGGAACGCCGTTTTAACAGTGAATTTGTGGAAACTTATGCGGCTCAACGTTGCTTAGATGCTATTTACACCGCTCACGCTGAAGGAGAAATCGTGGTGATTGTCGGGGCAGCGGGGTTAGGTAAAACGCAAGCCTTAAAGCATTACGTCTCTCAAAACCCTGAAACCTTATTTATTGAGGTAAACCCAAGTTTTAATCCCAAAGTGTTATTAAAAAAATTGTGTCGGCAGGCGGGGTTAAGCGAAAACGGCGTAAATTATGAACTCTTTGATCGCATTACAGAAAAACTCGGAGAAGGACGCTTAATTGTGGTGGATGAGGCAGAGTTATTAAACACAAAATGCTTGGAGTATTTACGCCGCATTCACGATTTAACGGGGTGTGGATTGGTGATGGCAGGAATGCCGAAATTAATTGTTAATTTAAAGGGTGTTTATGGCGATCTTGCTCAACTTTATAGCCGTTCTGGTGTGCTTTGTGATTTACAAAATGCCTTAGAAAAAGAGGACATTGATATGCTTGCCGAACAGGGGTTAGGAACAGGTGAATTTAACGACTTACTTTACAAAGTAAGCAAAGGCAACGCCAGACGTTTAAACAAATTAATGCGAGGGGTGATCCGCGTGGCAGAAATGCACGGCAAACCGATTAGCGAGGCACTGATTAACCGTTATGCGGAAATGTTGATTAATTAAGGGGGCAATGATGAGAGTTGATGTTACATACGAAAAAAAAGTGTATCAACGCTGGAATGATCAGCGACTGGCGGGGTTAAAAGAGTTTAATGTGCGAAAAGGTGTTGTTGCTTTTAAAAGAGGTCGAAAACACTTTGATTTTTCGGTCGCTTTGGCTGTTGTAGGTAATCCAGATTGTAGCAAAGCTGACATAGATAATAGCTCTAGGGTTGTGATGAGTTTTGAAAAGGGATGTTTTAGGGATAGAAGAAGTTGGTATGTAGCTTACTGGTATTTAAGAATGTTTATTAACAATAGGTAGTGATTTAAGGAGAAAGAAAATGGCAAGAGCCGACATTATTGATACCGCGTATTTACTCCGTCGCGAAGGGGTGGAGATTGTGAAATCGAAAGATGGACGTTTTCCGAGTTTTTTAATTTTACGCCCAAGTAAACGCCTAATGGCATCCGCTACACAGATTGTAGAAAAGATCAATGGGCAACGTCGTGAGCGGTTTATCACGAAAGTGGGAAATTGTACGGTGTACTGGTTTTGAGGTGAGTAATGGCAAAGTCTCTTGATATTTACGCCGTCTATGAGGGTGAGGATAACTTAGGAGACGGCACTGCGGAACAGTTAGCAAAGCAATTTAACTTAAGTAAAACCACGATTTATCGCTACGCTAAGTTGGGCGATAAAGCAAGCAAAAAGAAACGTTTGATTGTGATCAAAATTGATAAAGAGGAAAAAACCAAATGAAAAAAATCGCCGTAATTTGTACCGCACTTTTGTTGGCTGGGTGTGATGCACAAACCCAAGCCAAGTTTAACGAAGTGCGAATTGCTGAAATCTGTAAAAGTGGCGTGGTGTATTTGGTTGTTAATAACGGCGGCATCACCCCCAAAATCAACGGCAATTATGACGTTTATACCTGTAATCAATCAGCTAACCCATAGGAGAAAACAATGAGTAAAACCGTAATTGAAGGCAAAACCTACTGGCGAGATGCCAAAGGCAACCTTACCCCCGAAGAGCTGGTAAAAGAGATCGACCAAGCACGCCACGCCTTAGTGTGCGAGTGGGTGGAAAAAGCCAAAGCCTTAAACCTTGAGATGAGCCGCTTTAAAGGTGGGATTTTTGGTGATATTCAGGCTTTCATCGAACTGTCCGCCGAAAAGTACAACGCCAAACTGGGCGGCAACAAAGGCAACGTTACGCTATTTAGCTATGACGGCAAATACAAAATCGTGCGAGCGATTAGCGATCATTTGCAATTTGATGAACGCATTCAGGCGGCTAAGGCGTTAATTGATGAGTGCCTTAGCGAATGGTCGGAAGGCTCTCGCCCAGAGCTAAAAACCTTGATTGAACGTGCTTTTGATGTGGATAAAGAAGGCAATCTCAACACAGGGAGAATTTTAGGCTTACGCCGTGTTGAAATCACCGACCCACGTTGGCTCAATGCAATGCAAGCCATTAGCGAAAGTGTGCAAGTAGTCAGCTCTAAAGCCTATGTGCGAGTTTATGAGCGTGTGGGTGATAGCGATCAATATCAGCCGATTAGTTTGGATATGGCGGGGGTGTAAATGGACGATGTGATTGTAATGCTGGGGTATTTTGTCTTAATGGGGTGGCTAATGTATAAATCAATTTAAAACCCTTTTCAACGCTCTTTTAATCTCCCCCAGCCCCCTCTTTACAAAAGAGGGGGAAGAGAAGGAAGGGCGTTTATAAAGTGTTTTAACCATCAAAACAGGAGCAAAAAATGGCAAAACAAACCTTTAAAGATGCGGCGGAAATTGCCGCAGAAATCGAAAAAGCGGGCGATTACCGCAATGCGGCGAGGTTGTGGGGAGTAGCGGCAACTTTGGCAAATAAAATGGAAAACCAACAATGGTGCGAAAACCGAGCAGATTTTTGTCGCCGAGTAGCAACAAGACCGTTTAAGGGGGCAGATGATGAATAAATATCTTGTCAGAGTTTATGGAATGGTTGAAATCACCGTAGAAGCCGAAAGCATTGAGCAGGCGGCGGAAAAATGTGATTTAAACACCTTAGACCTGAATAAATTGCCTCATCAGATTACGGAAATTGACGAGGTTGTGGAGGTTGAAGAGCTATGACAACGCAAAAGCAAAGTGAACTTGCACTCAAGCTGGATATGATGATCGGACAGCTTCAACAAGCAGTCAGAGCGATTAATACGGGCAACTATATTGCGGCGGGGGTGTATATGGAAATGGTGCAAAACCAACTGCCAAAGGCGAGATGGCAGGTAAGGGGGTAAAGATGATTGACGAAAAAGTCCGAATGACAATCGAAATAGAAATGGAACGCCACCAGCTTGAACAGCTAGAAATATCAAGCAAAACGGACGTTTTAGGTGGCAATATTGTTCGGCTTGATTGGGAAGGTGGAGTATTTGACGAGGTTGATGCCTATCGTACTTTATTTGACACAATAGATCCGAATTTAATGATGCTCCTTTTTGATAACCTAGACAATGAGGATTTTGTTAATGAATTACAACTTGCCATTAAACGAGCCATTACGCCAGTTATCAAAGATAAACGTAAAGCAATTTTGGAGAGTGAAAAATGAACGCGTTAGTAATGTATCGTGGCAAAGAATATAGCGTCCCTAACTGGGTAAATTATATCGCCACTGATCCAACAGGTGAGGTGTATGGGTTTAAAGATAGACCAACCCCTAAATTACCCTCTGATGATCTTGGTTATGTCGGGTGCTTGACTTTTGGGTGGGATTTAAGCAAGTGCCAGTTTATTCGGTTGAGTGCTTGTAAAGATTGGTTGCACTCTTTGTGTGAAGTTAGATGAAAGAAATAAGGGATAAAAATGAAAGAATATGAATACATACTGCTAGATTGCGATGAAGACGCCAGCAAAGAAGATGTACTAAAAAGTCTTGAAGGTAAAACATGGGAGCGTTTTGAGAGCGATTACAGTTGCCTTGATACTATTGCCGAAGAAATTTTAAAAGAAAATCATTTAGAATGGGAGATTTATGACGAAGAAGCTGATGGTGTCTGCCTTGCTGTAAAAAAAGCCAATAGTGAAGACTTTGAGGTTTATTATGTACAACCTAGGTATTCATTTACTCCAAGGAGCAACCTTATGTTTGATACTGATGATTTTAAAGATGAAAGTGTTACTTAAAACCCATTTACCGCCCTTTGTACCCAGAGGGCGGAATAATGTGTTTTAACCCCGTTTTAAAAGGAGTTTAAAAATGAAATGTAAATGCCCTGCGTGCGGGGCGGTGTTGTCGCTAGATGTGTTGTTACAGCACGACCAAGCAAGCCAAGCGGTGATGAACGCGTTATCGCTCAATGGCGAGTTTGGGCGGTTGGCGGTGCAGTATTTAGCTCTATTCCGCCCTGAAAAATCCGCACTCACAATGGATCGCTTAGCGAAACTACTCAGTGAATTGGTTGATGAGGTGCAACGCGGGCAATTTAGCCGTAATGGGCAGGTTTATTCTGCCCCCATTGAATGTTGGATTGATGGCTTAACCATTGTATTAAACAGTCGCCACCATATCAAACGCCCGCTTACCTCACACGGTTATTTGTATGAGGTGATGACTAAGTGGCAAGCCAAAAATAGCCATCACAATATGATGAACGGGCAAAGTAATCCGCCTGCCACTGCCCCACAATTCGGCAGCAAAACAGGCAAAGCCTTACAAAATTTAGCGGAGTTTGCCAATGGCAGATGAAAAATGGCTAAAACGAACCGTAGCTCAAGGGTTGGGAAAATTGGTGGTGTTACGCCTTGCCAACCAACCGCCCGAAGAGATGATCAAAGCCACGGCGGAAGTGTGGGTGCAGGTGATTTTAAGCCAACGCCTTTATGGCGGCTGGCAAGAGAAAGAAGATAAATGGCGAATTGAGCAGGCATTTATGCGGTTATGTGCGGAATGTGAGCGTTTTCCGGCCCCGAAAATGCTGTTAGACCGCTTACCCAATCGCAAAGTGATGGAATTACCCAAGCCCGAACCGCAACCGCTCACACCCGAGCGAAAAGCGAAAATTAAAGCCATACTAAACGAATGGCGAGGAGCGTTAAATGCAAAATGAAAATTACCGCAAAAACCTGATTGCCAAAGTGCATATTGGTAAAAGTCAGTTAAAAATGGACGAAGAAACCTACCGCACTTTTTTAATGAACGCCGTAAATAAAACCAGTTGCAAAGCAATGACCAACGCCGAGCTTAATCAAGTGTTGGATTTAATGGCACAACGTGGGGCAAAAGTGCGGTCGAATTTTTGGGGAAATCGCCCAAGTCCAGCTAAAGCGAAAAAGCCGTACCTTGCCAAAATTACCGCATTACTTGCTAAGCATAACCTTACACCGCAGTATGCTGACACGATTGGCAAAAAAGCCTTTGGTATTGAATTTATTGACTGGCTTGCTGTGTGGCAATTAAAAAAGGTGATCCAAATGTTGTCGGTGTATGACAACAAGAAAAAATAACAAAACATTTTGCATAAAATCGCTTTTGGGGCTTGACGCAAGGGGAAAAAAAAGTTAATTTTGCGATCAAGCTTCCAAAAAAAGCGACAGTACGGCTAGTGCAACCGTTATTTGTGCTATTTTTTTATCTGCAATTTGAGCATCAGAACGCCCAAGTGCGGTGAAAAAATGAAAACTTTTTAATCAATGGTCGAGAGTGCGAGGAATACAATACCGCAAGGGAATAACTCCGCTGTTTACTGTACAGTTTTTGGCTCTCGACCGCCCTACCAAAAATAGGGTTTCCACAAAAAGGAAAAATACAGTATGACAAATTTACCTATCAATGCCTTTACTGGCACTATCAATAATCAACCTACCCTTTTAATTAATGCTCGTGATCTTCATAAAGTATTGCAGGTCAGAACTCGTTTTGATATTTGGATTAATCGCCGTTTAGAAGATAATCTCTTTTTAGAAAATGTTGATTTTTTGAACGTGATCAAATCTGAACGTGTTAAAACTGGGGTATGGGGAAGTCGTGAAATGGAAGTGAAAGACTACCACCTAACCATCGACACCGCCAAACATCTTTGCTTAATGGAACATAGCGAAATCGGCTATCAAATCCGTCAGCAATTTATCGAAGACGATAACAAAATGCGTGCCTTAATTCCGCAATTAAACGCGGAGTTGAACGAAGCGAAACGGCAACTTCTCAGCATTCCTACTTTTTTACGCCAAAACCCGCAAGAATTAGGCGTGCTTTTAACCAATGCCCGCAAAGCCTTATTTGTCGCGCACCCAGAATGTGAAAAAATTGTGCTGTATCGTGAAATGGGACTCAACAACAGCGAAATCGCCAAATTGTTAGACTTAGGCAAAACTGCTCTTGAAAATCGCTTGCGTAAACTCTTTGATTTAGGGCTGCTACAACGCCGTCAAACACAGAACACACAATTAGCGTTATTTAGTCAAGGAGGCAACAATGAACAAGTTTAATCAATTTGACAAAATCGAAGATGTTCGCCGCGTGGCAGAGGGGTTAAAAAGCCTGCAACATCTGCTAGAAATTGTGGATAATACTGCCGATCAAATTAGTTTAGATCAGCTTGCTTGCCTAATTGGGGCGTTAGCGTTTAAATTAAATTGTGATGTAGATCAGATGTTGGCAATTTTACACTCGACAGAGTAAGCAATATTTAATAAATTAAAGGCTCGTTTAGAGCCTTTTTTAATGGAGAAAATATGAAAAAATTAATGCTTGCAATGCTATGTAGCATGCTTTCATTGTCTGTTTTTGCAATGACAGATGAAGCAAAAAATGAATTAACAAAAGCATTGCGAGGGGATTATCAAACCTTAAGAAATGTAGCTTATTCGATGAAAAGTGGTATAAGGGGACATGACAAAAATCCAATAACGGCGTGTGCATTACGCAAAATTATTGGGGCTGTCCTAGATAACTAGACTAAACTCCCTTTAACCAATTGTTTTAAAATAGAAATTTGACTTTTTATGTTGCTGTAATTAAAACGCCATTCACATTCCTTTAAATAAAGCTCAAAATGCGCTTTTGGGATACCATTAAATTTGCGTAAATGGCGTTTTGCTTGGCTTCAAAAATTCTCAATTCCGTTAATGTGGTTATGATTTTCAGCAAAATGTGTGCTGTGATTGATACGAAAATGACTAAATTCACTCACATCAAGCACGTCATAACTACGATAATTATCGGTGTAAACAATACTATCAGGCTTTACCTGCTCCCGAATAATGGGTAACAAGGTGGCAGATTGCGTATTTGGAACCGCAACGGTATAAACCTTGCCATTGCGCTTGAGAAGCCCGAATACCGCAATTTTCCCTGCCGCACCACGACCACGTTTGCCTTTGCGAGCACCGCCAAAATAACTTTCATCGGCTTCAATTTCACCTTCAAACATCTCTAAGTGAAGGCTGTTTTGATAGATGAGTTGGCGTAAACGATGAAAGTAATATGCGGCAGTCGTTTTGTTTACATTGACTAACTCTGCTGCTGTCCTTGCAGTAACACCTGCAACAAATAGCTCAATGAGTTTATTTTGTTTGTGCTGACTTAGACGACTTTTTCTCATTGGTTCATTCTAACCTAAATAGATTTTTTAGTTGTTATCTAGGACAGCCCCTAAATAATTTTCGTGTGATTTTCAGCAAAACACTGCAACGCCTTATCGTGGTGTCTGAACTGGCAAAAGCCGAAGGCAAAGCAAAAAGTGAAATGCCTCAAACACAAAGTGCGGTCGGTTTTTTACCGATTTTTGCCAAATTAAAACCGCTCACTTTCCGTTTATTCTGTGCTTTGGGTTTTGTCTTTTCCCCTTCGGCGTTTGCCGAAACCTTAATCATCAAAGCCGATCCTAATGCACCTAAAAATCAGCAACCTATTGTCCTTCAAACTGCTAATGGATTGCCACAAGTCAATATTCAAACACCCAATGATAAAGGGCTTTCCCATAATAAATACCAAGATTTTAATGTGGATAAGAAAGGGGCGATTCTCAATAACAGTCATAAAGCCGTAGCGACACAGCAAGCGGGCTGGGAGCAAGGCAATCCTTACCTTGCTCGTGGTGAAGCCAAAGTCATTCTCAATGAAGTTACTTCCACAAATCCAAGCCAACTGAAAGGTTATCTTGAAGTGGCAGGAAAAAAAGCCGAAGTGATTATCGCCAACCCAAATGGGCTGCACTGTGATGGCTGTGGCACGATTAACGCCACCCGCTCCACAATGACCACAGGCAAACCGCTGATTGAAGCGGGACGTGTAACAGGCTTTCAGGTCGAAAAAGGCAAAATGGTGGTGAGCGGTAAAGGCTTAGATAATAGCCGTGTTGATTATACGGATATCCTTGCTCGAGAAGCAGAAATCAATGCAGGCATTTGGGCAGGTAAAAAGCTCAATGTGGTTACAGGGAAAAATACCGTCAAACAAGCAGAGCTTGTCAATGCCGACAATGAACTACAAATTACCCGCATTGACAGCAAAAATCGCAGTGAAAATACACCACACTTTGCTTTAGATGTGAGTGAACTTGGTGGTATGTATGCGGGGAAAATTCATCTTGCTGGTACTGAACAAGGGCTAGGCGTACGTAATGTGGGGCATATTGGGGCGAGTGCTGGAGAAGTTGTGATTGACTCACAAGGGCGGATAGTCAATCAAGGCATCATTGCTGCGAAAGGTGATATACAAGCAAATAGCCAAAACCAAATACGTAATCAAGGACAATTGCTCGCAGAAGCTCATCTTGCAACCAGAAGTTCTCACTTAGATAATAGAGGGGGAACAATTAAGGGAAAATCTGCCCAAATTAATGTAAAGGAATCCGTAGATAATAGTAAAGTCAGCCCTAAAGGTTCATTGATTCAATCCACAGAAAAACTCACCATTAATGCCAAACAATTCACTAATCAAAACACAAAAGATTCTGAAATTAGCCAACCTGAACAGGGAATCTTAGCCAAAGTTGTAGCATTAAATGCAGATAGCCTTGTAAATCAAAATGGGGCAGTTTATGCGGGAGAAACAATTCAACTTAACCTTGCACAAAATTTGGAAAATCAACAAGGCGAAATCCTCTCTTTGAGGGCGTTGCAAATTCAAGGCGATAAACTGAATATTAATAACGAACAAGGTAAAATTGTAAGTAAAGGAGACTTAACCTTACAGGCTCAGCACCTCAATAATTATCAAGGTGGTGAGTTATCAGGTCAGAATGCTCGTATTCAAGCCAATGATATTTTTAATCGGGGTTTAATCGATGGTGGAAAAACCTTATTAAAAAGCACCGCACTTTCCAATTTAGGCACTGGGCGAATTTACGGCGATCATCTTGCGATTGAAACGCAAATAATGGCATTAAATGATAAAGAGGGCGATAAATCAGGAACGATTGCTGCTCGCGAACGGTTAGATATTGCGGTAGGCACACTGACTAATCGAGACCACGCCTTGATTTTTAGTGCGGGCGATATGGGGATTGGCGGAGAATTAGGTTCGGATTATCACGCCATAGGGGAGGCAATGTTTATTGATAATGGTAGTGCCACCATTGAAGCACTAGGGAATGCTTATATGAATACGGCACGCCTTTGGAACCATGATTTACATTTAATTCTTGGCGAATTTCATACCGATGAACATCGAGAAGAATATGCTCCGCAAAATATCGCACGACGTTATGTTCTTGTAGATAAAGAAGGGCGACATGGTTATTTTGATCTTAAAAATAATGACGAAGATGATAGTAAATCTTATCTTCATTTGAATGATGGACAAACTATTGGAGCGAATGCCTGGATGCATTGGGTCTATAATCGTCATACCATTACCACAACCATTGAAGAGCGAGATCCCGCTAAATTATTAATTGGAGGTGATTTCCATGTAACTGGCAAAATGTTAGAAAATAATGCTTCTACTCTTTCTGTAGGGAAGCATTTATTACTCGGCAACGAGGTATTTACAAACAATGACACCAATGAGATTTTACATTCCACAACAGGGACATCACTCAATAATATCGATATTACAGGGACAATAAACGTTACAGACAAAGGACGCTGGGATAGCTTTCACAAAGAGCATCGTAGACACGGTATAACAAAGAAAGTATGGGCGAATTACAGTACAGGAGAAGGCAATATAAATGATATTCATCCCACAATTCATTTTGAATTTAACAAAGTAGAAAATGTCATAGGAAAGCCTATCTCTGGAACAAATACAGAGATTGAGAAGAAATCAGAGGCAATTACACCAAGCCAAATTAACGGAATAGCCCTAACCTTGCCACAACAAAGTCTTTATCAGATTAATCCTACTGCACCTAATGGCTATTTAATTGAAACTGATCCACGTTTTAGCAATCGCGAACAATGGCTAAGTTCTGATTATATGTTCAATGCCTTGCGGTTTGATCACAATATTATGTTAAAACGTCTAGGTGATGGGTTTTATGAGCAACGTCTAGTAAATGAACAGATTAACCAGCTAACAGGGCAGCGTTTTTTAGCTAATTACCTGACGGATTACCAGCAATATAAGGCCTTGATGGATAATGCTATTTATTATGCGAAAGCCTTTCATCTTATACCCGGAGTAGAATTAACCGCTCTCCAAATGCAAGAGCTTACTTCTGATATGGTTTGGTTAGTTAATCGAGAGATTACGTTGCCAAATGGAGAAAAAACAACCGCACTTGTCCCGAAAGTCTATCTTGCTCCTCGTAACTTAAAGATATCCCAGCATAATGGTAAGGGAGCGGTGATTTCTGCCCGTCAAATCATAGGCAACATTGATGATTTACAAAATAATGGTGTAATAGCTGGACGTGATTTAACCCAAATATCAGCTGATTATATTAAAAATAGCGGCATTGTAGCAACTGTATTCCGCTAAAAAGCAAAAATACAAATTCGTTAATTAAAGTGCGTGAGCGTCCCATTGCGAGTCATCGCGGACAATCGCATTTAAAATGGTGAGAAGTTTACGCATACAGGCGTTAATCGCCACTTTGAACGCCTTACCATTAGCACGTAAGCGTTCGTAAAATTGTTTGAGTTTAGGCTCAAAACGCACACAAACAAATGTTGCCATATACAGTGCATTTCGTACGGCTTTGCGACCACCTGAACAGCGGCTTTTCCATTTGGTGTTGCCACTTTCTTTAGGATGGGGTGCAACACCAACAAGTGAAGCGATTTGTTTATGTGTGTATTGACCTAACTCAGGCAACATTGACATCAAAACGGCTATTGTTTGTGTACCCAACCCTTTGATGTCTTTAAACTTTTTTATTGTATCGTCAAAATGTTTGAGATGCTGTTCGATTTCCCTATCCAGCTCATCAATACGCAGGCTGAGATAGTCGATATGCTGTTCAACACTGAATACTTGTGTGGAATGAACTTGTTCAAGGCGGTTTTTCTCCGCAAAACGCATTTCAACAAGCTGATTACGGCGTGAAACAAGGGCTTCAAGCTGTTCCTGCTCGGGAGTGGGTGGTATGTAAAGCTGCTGTGCTACATTATCACGCATTGCGAGCATTTGGGCGTAAAAAGCCAACATTTTAGCATCTTTATTGTCGGTTTTTGCTAGTGACTGCGACATCGCAAACTGATTGGTTTGTCGCGGGTTGGCAATCACCACACGAAAGCCTGTGCGGTGGAGTGCTTTAGCTAATGGGAGTTCAAGCCCACCGGTGCTTTCAAGGACAATTAAGTCCACACTGAAACGACGTAAATACTCAATGGTATGTGCAATCCCTTTCGGATTGTTGGTTTCGGTTTTTGTTCGTTTTTGGGTAGAAAGCCCAATGACGAAATGACGTTTAGCAACATCAATACCACAATAAGTTTGTTCATTCATCATTAACCTGCCTTGCATTCGGGTTTAAGTCTGGCAACTGTTCGGTTTTTTGGTGAAATGTTATCTGCTCTCATTGCTACAACTCGGTTTGTTGCTTGGGGCGGACGCGAGATGCAGATAACGGGGTTTTGTTGCTATTTTATATTAATTTTAGGGGCTGTAGTAGATTAGCCCTAAATTTCACACCATTTTCGCAATATTTTTAACTGCTCTTTTGGTGTCCCAAAGTTAAACCGAAATTCACATTCCTTCAAGAATAAAGGAAAGTTTTTTCGGTTAATTCCATTATATTTTCGCAGTATCCGCTTCGCCTGATTCCAAAAATTTTCAATGCCATTAATATGATTTTGTTTCACCGCAAATAGCTCGGAATGATTGATTCATTCGTGGTGAAATTCACTCACATCAAGCGCATCATAACTGCGATAAGTGTCCGTATAAACCCAGCTATCAGGCTTGATTTTTCTTTTAATAACAGGGAGTAATGTTTCACTCTTGGTGTTTTCAACCACAACAGTAAATACCTTTCCTTGTCGTTTTAGTAACCCAAAAACAGCAACTTTTCCAGCCGCTCCTCGTCCTCGTCCTCGTTTTCCCTTTCGATGACCACCAAAATAGCTTTCGTCTAGTTCAATTTCCCCCTCAAAAATCTCGTTAACTTCAAGGGATAAATGATAGCCAATCACAAGCCTGATTTTATGGTAGAACAAAGCGGCTGTATTCGGTTGAATATCTAGCAAATTTGCTGCTGTTCTTGCAGTAACTTCTGCGACAAAAAACTCAAGCAGTTTTTTCTGTATGGATTGCTTTAATTTACAATATGTTATCTTCATTTTTGTAGTATAGCATTGTTACTAATCTACTACAGCCCCATTTATAAATACAAATTAAAATATCAAGCCCCTTTGCATTTTGATTTTTTAACCCAAGATGAAATAGAGGTTAGCAGCCAAGAAAAATTACACAAAACCATTGTACTCATTATTTTAGCGATCACCTTATTTTGCTGGCTGACCTCCAAATGAATTGGTATTCCCGTTGCCGCAGCTTCGGGGATTCCTATTGTGGCTTTAACAATGACAGGCGTGCTAGAAGCAAAAGATGTCCGCCGCTTGCCTTGGGATACTTTAATGCTGGTTGCTGGTGGTTTAGCGTTAGGGCTTGCAATTGAAGAGCAGCAAATTGCAACGCATTTTGTGGAGAAAATTAGCCATATTCAAGTAAGCTTTGTGTTATTGCTTATCTTATTTGGCTTTATCACGGTGTTA
The DNA here is from genome assembly GCF_900450705.1 of Avibacterium paragallinarum. GTDB lineage: Bacteria > Pseudomonadota > Gammaproteobacteria > Enterobacterales > Pasteurellaceae > Avibacterium > Avibacterium paragallinarum. The sequence continues at coordinate 787,933 of NZ_UGHK01000002.1, read as the reverse complement.
TTATCGAATTTTATGAGTAACACTGCTGCCACAACCATTCTCATACCAATGGGAGTATCTTTGCTCGCAATGGTAGGCGGAGGAAATGTCAATCCAACAATTTTACCCTTAGTGATCGGGCTAAGTGCTTCTTGTGCGTTATTTTTACCCGTTTCCACACCACCGAATACCATTGCTTTTAGTACAGGTTTGATCAAACAATCTGAATTTCGTTTAGGTGGGGTAATTATTGGGTTGCTTGGGCCAGCATTAACGATGGTGTGGATAATGTTGTTATCTGCCGTTCATTTAGTTTAGCGACGAATTACAGCAAGGTAGGGCTTTTTTTTCTAGAGAAAAATCGTAAAAAAACACCGCACTTAAGTGCGGTGATATTTTCTCAATTTTTTAGTTTTTATTAAGCCAGTTCAGCACGCAATTTCTTCGTCACATCCACCATTACTTCTAATTGCTGTAAGGTTTCTGTCCAGCCACGGGTTTTTAATCCACAGTCTGGGTTTACCCATAAACGCTCTTTTGGTACCACTTTCAAGGCTTTGCGTAGCAGATATTCAATTTCCTCTAGTTTTGGTACGCGTGGACTGTGAATGTCGTACACGCCTGGACCGATGTCGTTTGGATATTTGAAATCAGCGAATGCGTTTAATAATTCCATATCCGAACGTGAAGTTTCAATGGTGATCACGTCCGCATCAAGTGCCGCGATGGCTGGCAAGATGTCGTTAAATTCGGAATAACACATATGGGTGTGAATTTGTGTATCATCTTGCACGCCCATTGAGCTTAAGCGGAACGCTTCGCCTGCCCATTGGAGATATGCGTCCCAATCCGCACGTTTGAGCGGTAAGCCTTCGCGGATCGCAGGCTCGTCAATTTGAATGACTTTGATACCCGCTTTTTCCAAGTCTAACACTTCATCAGACAATGCCACGCCAATTTGCTTACATACGGTCGCACGCGGAATATCGTTACGCACGAAAGACCATTGTAAAATCGTAACAGGGCCAGTGAGCATTCCTTTCATCACTTTTTTGGTGAGGCTTTGGGCATATTGTGACCAGCGTACTGTCATTGGCTCTGGGCGTACTACATCGCCGTAAATAATTGGTGGCTTCACGCAACGTGAACCGTAGCTTTGCACCCAGCCGAATTTGGTGAAGGCAAAACCATCTAATAATTCCCCGAAGTATTCCACCATATCGTTACGTTCCGCTTCGCCGTGAACGAGGACATCAAGGTCGAGTTTTTCTTGCTCACGTACTACCAACTCGATTTCTTTTTTCATCGCCGCTTCGTAATCTTCAAGGCTTAGCGTGCCTTTTTTGAATTGGGCACGAGCTTGGCGAATTTCGCTAGTTTGCGGGAATGAGCCGATATTTGTGGTTGGTAATAACGGTAAATTTAACCACGCATTTTGTTTGGCGATACGCTCAGCAAATGGCGATTTGCGTTGATCCGCTCCCGCTGGTAAGTTTGCTAAACGTGCTGCCACTTCAGGGCGATGAATTTCTTTGCTGTTGGCACGTGAATCAGCCGCCGCTTGGCTTGCATCAAGCTCTGCTTGCACGGCAGCACGCCCTTGTTCAAGTTCGGTCTTAATGACGGACAATTCTTGCACTTTTTGAAGCGTGAACGCCAACCAGTTGTAAAGCTCAGGTTTGTTCTCTTTGAGTTGCACTTCCACAGAAAGATCATAAGGGGTATGCAATAAAGAGCAACTTGGTGCAATCCATAAACGCTCGCCTAATTTGGCTTTTAATGGCTCAAGCACATCTAGCACTTGATTGAGGTTGGCACGCCATACGTTACGCCCGTCAATTATACCTGCGGAAAGCACCTTGTCATAATCAGTAAAGGTAGCCAGTTGCTCAGGCGCACGCACTAAATCAATGTGCAAACCGTCCACAGGTAAGGCTTTGAGCAATTCCGCGTGTTGTGCCACCGAGCCAAAATAAGTCGCAAGTAATAATTTTGCGTTTACTTTTTCGCTTAATGTGGCATACACCGCTTTGTAAGCCTCAACCCACTCAGGGGCTAAATCCACCGCTAAGGCTGGTTCATCAATTTGAATCCACTCCACGCCCTCAGCCGCTAACGCGTTTAAGATTTCCACATAAACAGGCACAAGTTTGTTTAATAACTCAAAGCGGTTAAAGGATTCGCCTTTTTCTTTCCCTAAATGTAAGAATGTCAATGGACCAACAATGGTCGGCTTCACATTTAAACCAAGGGCTTTTGCTTCGCGAATTTGTTGCACATAATGGGCAGGATTGGCTTTAAATTCGGTATTTTTGTGAAATTCTGGCACAAGGTAGTGATAGTTGGTGTCGAACCATTTTGTCATCTCAATGGCGAATTGATCTTTATTACCACGCGCCAGTTGGAAATATTGCTCAAGGGTTAAGCTCTGGCTGTCGAAACCAAAACGTGCAGGAATTGCCCCAGTTGCCACTTGCAGATCTAAAATATGATCGTAGAAGGTGAAGTCAGCCACTGCGACATAATCCGCCTTCGCCGCCGCTTGGTGCTTCCAGTTGATCTCACGCAATGCTTTTGCGATGTCTAATAAATCTTGTTCTGCAATGTCCCCACGCCAATAACGCTCTTGAGCAAATTTAAGCTCACGTTTTGCACCAACGCGAGGAAAACCTAAAACGTGAAATGTTGTCATAATCAAACTCCTGTCTTTGTGATTTAATCAAATAGACGTCTAAACGTCTTTCTTGTCATTTATAATGCCCAAAGCGGTTGTATTATGCAATATCATAATTTTCACGTTTTCTATGAATTTAATTAATATTAAAAGAGTGAAAAAACACTCTCAAAAATGACCGCACTTTTTATTCGCTAAAACTGAAAGTGCGGTCGTTTTGTTGTATAATTTTCATCATTTTGATTATCTGTATTAATTTTTCTAATGAAACCTATATTTTTAGAGCTTAGACATCTTAAAACCCTGTTGGCATTAAAGGAAACGGGTAGTGTTTCGTTGGCAGCGAAGCGGATTTATTTAACCCAGTCAGCCCTTTCTCATCAAATTAAATTGTTGGAAGATCAATATGGCTTGCCTTTATTTGAACGTAAAAGCCAGCCTTTGCGGTTTACCACCGCGGGGGAGCGTTTGATTAAGCTGGCGAATGAGATTTTCCCCAAAGTGGTGGAGGCGGAGCGAGATTTGTCGCGGGTGAAGCAGGGGGAAGCGGGGGAGCTGCGAATTGCGGTGGAGTGCCACACTTGTTTCGATTGGTTGATGCCCGCAATGGATAGTTTTCGACAGAATTGGCCCTTAGTGGAGCTGGATATTGTATCGGGCTTTCATACGGACACGGTGGGGCTGTTGCTGAGCCATCGGGCGGATTGGGCTGTGGTGTCGGAAATTGAGGAAACAGCGGGAATTGTGCATAAGCCTTTGTTTTCTTACGAAATGGTGGGGCTGTGTGCGAAAGATCACCCTTTAGCCAGCAAAGAGATTTGGCAAGCGGAAGATTTTCTGGATCAAACGCTGATCACCTATCCCGTCCCCGATGATATGTTGGATTTGCTCAAAAAGGTGCTAAATCCTAAGGGGATCAACCCTACGCGTCGCACCAGCGAACTCACCATCGCGATTATTCAGTTAGTAGCGAGCAAGCGAGGGGTGGCAGCATTGCCATTTTGGGCGGCGAAGCCCTATTTAGATCGCGGCTATATTGTAGCAAAGAAAATCACCAATGCGGGCTTGTATAGTAATCTTTACGCCGCATTTCGCGAGATTGACGCAGAGGTGGCGTTCGTTGATGATTTTTATGAAACGGTGAAAGCCCAAAGTTTTTCAACCTTACCCGGATTGTCTGTTTTAGAGGAATAAAATGACGTTAGTATCACAGCCGACAAGCCCTATCCGAGCGGCAGCAAAGGCGGCGTTTCCCTATTCGTTGCCGATGATTATTGGTTTTGTTTTTCTTGGCATTGCCTACGGGCTATATATGAAAGCCTTAGGCTTTGGCGTGCTTTACCCGCTTTTTATGGCAGCGTTAATTTATGCGGGATCGGTGGAGTTTATCGTCGCGGGGGCATTAATTCAGGGCTTTGCCCCGTTGCATATTTTCCTGCTCACCTTAATGGTCAGCGGGCGGCAGATTTTTTATAGCATTTCGATGTTAGAAAAATATGGTGTGCAGTTAGGCAAAAAGCGTTGGTATTTAATTTCGGCATTGGTCGATGAAAGTTTTTCGCTCAATTATATGGCGAAAATCCCACCGCACTTAGATAAAGGCTGGTATATGTTTTTCGTTACCTTATATTTGCAATGCTACTGGGTGCTTGGGGCAGTGCTAGGAAATCTCTTTGGCGAAATTATTCCCTTTGATTTGAGAGGTATCGAGTTCGCAATGACGGCGTTATTTTTAGTCATTTTTGCGGAAAATTGGCTCAAAGAAAAATCCCACGAAAGCTCGCTACTCGGGCTTGGGGTTGCGTTGCTTTGTTTGGTTGTGGTGGGAAAAGATCATTTTTTAATTCCAACCCTGATTGGTATTTTAGTGGCGCTTAGCCTGTGGCGGCCAAAATTAACCAGCAAATTAGAAAAGGTGGATTAAATGACATTAACTGAACAGATTATCACTATTGGTATTGCCATCTTAGCGGTGCAACTTTGTCGTGTTTTGCCCTTTGTGATCTTTCCCGCTCATCGCCCTGTTCCGCCTTATATTCGCTATTTAGGCAAAGTGTTGCCGGGGGCAATGTTTGGAATGTTAGTGGTGTATTGCTACAAAAATGTTGATTTCGCTACGGGTAATCACGGATTACCTGATTTTATTGCAGGTGCGGTGGTGCTAGGGCTACATTTTTGGAAACGGAATATGTTTTTGTCAATGATCGCGGGAACAGGGTTGTATATGGTGTTGGTGGAGATTATTTTTGTGTGATAGGGAGCTGTTTTCGTTTATATTTCTAGTTGTTTTGCTTGATTGGTGAATGGTTTTTTCTTTGGGAAATTTAACGGGGTTCGCTGTTGGCGACTTACTTTTGCATTCTCAACCTCGTAGGAGCGAACCTATGTGTTCGCCCGTTTAGCGTCTGTTTTGCTCAGGTAATTTATATAAGTCTGAAAATTGAAGCATTAAAGTGCGGTCGTTTTTTGATTGTGAGGGATTGGGCGTTGGTATGGCGGGCTGAAGTATGCTGTGTAAATGGAATGCCCCGCCACAGATAATGGCGGGGGAGAGGTGGGGTTAGAAATTTACTTTTAAGCCTAGCACCGCATTTCTTCCTGCTTGTGGGGCGAGGAATTTGAGTGGGGAGGTGTTTGATCTTGCCTCGCGGTTAGTGAGGTTGTTGATGTTAAAGTAAATTTCCACTTCGTTTTGCTTCCACGGGTAAACATAGCTAACCCCGACATCAACGAGGGTGAATGATGGGTTGATTAGCTTTTCATCGACTTCATTGCTGACGTGTTTTTGGGCTTTGTAATGAATGGCTGAGAAGAACGCTCGCCAGTTTTGATATTCCACGCTGAGATCGCCGCCAAAGCGGGAAGAGGGGAGATTTGGCAAGTAGTTGCCTAAGCCCGTTAAGCGGTGCGGAAGTTTTTGTTGGATATGATCGTAAAAGACGTGCCAATTCCACGTTCCCCACTGTTGGGTATCCAATTTATAACTTAGATCTACTTCCCAGCCAGTTAAGGTGAGCGGTGTTTGTCGCCATTGTTTCGCCATTAAGCCATTACGCACAATACTGGTGTAGCCTAAGTAGGTGAAGTGATTGAATTGGTTTCGATACCAGCTTACGGAGGCGTTCACGCCACCTTGCTCGATGCCTGCGGAGAGTTCCCACGCTTTATTTTTTTCTTTTTGCAAGCGTGCATCGCCCTGTTCTTCAATGAGGAGAGCATAATGATTATTGTTGGCATACAGCTCATTCATTTCTAAGGCTCGTTCAGCCCAAGTGCGTTGCAGTTTGAGGTAGCTGTTTTTCGTTGGGTTAAATTGCAAGGCGAAATGGGTATTTTGCAGGGCGAATGTGCGATCTTTGGCATAATATGCCCCGACACTCTGAGAGCGACTATTATGTAAATCACCCAGTTTGTAGCTGACTTTGCCGATACGATGCCCAAATTCCAACATAAAAGGAGCGAGGTCAAGGGTTTCAATGGCAAATAAGCTGTAGGCTTTGCGTTTCAAATCAGGGAGATAGCTATCTTGTCCTTTGGCTTTCACGGTTTGATAAGAGAAATCTGTGCCAATCGTACCGACAAAACGTTCAAACAGCGGTGTGTGGCTGAGGGAAAGGCGATAGGCATAGTTGTGGGATAAAAAACCGTTAGAAACGGTACTGTTGAGTAATTCTTGATCTTTAGAATGTTGATAATTCACTTGAAAATCAAGGCTATCAATGCCTTTGAGCGGGGAAACCCAATGGGTGTCCCAGCTTAAACGATGGGTTTGATTTTTCACTGTTACGGGGGCGTAGCCTTCATCGGTTTGGCTAGCTAAATAGGCAAATCCTGGAACACCGTAATTCGTATTAAAGTAATGCCAAGATAGTCCTGTGTAACCAAAATCCCCTACATAGCTTGTGCCTAAGGTGAATGTTTTTGTTTCAGAATGGCTGTTAGGAATTTTACCTTTTGGATAAGAGCGGTATTCTTTTAGCTCACCGAATTCTTCCATATAGTAAGGGCTGTTTGGCACATATAGTGGATTGGGGGGATTTACCCCCATAAAACCACGGTTATTGGTGTATTTATCGCCCTCTGATAAACCTAAGCTCTTGTCTTGATAATTATCTAAATAGTACTGGCTAATATATTTAAAGTAGGCAGGGTTAATAACGTCATTTAGAACAGGAATAACCACTTGGCACTGACGCTGTAAATCTGTGCGGGATTGCAAATAGCTTTTATCATAACAGACCGCTGCTTTACTATTGTGCGGTACTTTTATTGAGGAAATTTTGCTAATTGATGCATCAATATGCCCTGCCTAATGGCTTCCATTGTTTACATTTAATTTAAATGATCCTTGATCCGCCGCATTGAACCCTTTATTGAGGTTTACTTGTCCACTTATTTTATTTTGCAAAATTTGTTTCGGAATGGCTTCATCTAGCACATTGATTGCCCCGCCAATGCTTCTCCCGCCATAAAGAATGGTTGCCCCGCCTTTGCTGATCTCAATATCTTCCGCATTTAACGGGTTGATTGAGGTGGCTAAATTACCACTAATGACAGCCAAATCATTGATAGGCATATTATTTTCTAAAATCGCTACCCGCTGGCTAGACAAGCCTCGCACGATAGGGCGAGAGGAATTTGGTCCAAAGGCACTACTTTGCACACCAGAAGTTTTATCTACCACTGAACCTAGTGTTGTGGAGTGGTTATTTTTAAGCTGAGTTGGGTTTATCCGCTGTTGAGTATTGAGATAATGATCGGGGGCGGCATTGACGGGGGCTTTTGCTTCCACTTGAATGATGTCTAACTGCTGATAATCGAGAGTGTTTTGCTCTGCATTTGTATAAAATGAAATTAAGACTGCTATGCTACTAATGGAAAATTTTCTTAAATCAAAATGTTGCATTATTGGAAACCTTATTTTTTATTGAAAAATAAGTATCGTATGCTAACATAAAAACTCAGAAAGTAAACGAGTAAGTTCATAGATCTAAATATTTGGGGCTGTCCTAGATAACAACTAAAAAATCTATTTAGGTTAGAATGAACCAATGAGAAAAAGTCGTCTAAGTCAGCACAAACAAAATAAACTCATTGAGCTATTTGTTGCAGGTGTTACTGCAAGGACAGCAGCAGAGTTAGTCAATGTAAACAAAACGACTGCCGCATATTACTTTCATCGTTTATGCCAACTCATCTATCAAAACAGCCTTCACTTAGAGATGTTTGAAGGTGAAATTGAAGCCGATGAAAGTTATTTTGGCGGTGCTCGCAAAGGCAAACGTGGTCGTGGTGCGGCAGGGAAAATTGCGGTATTCGGGCTTCTCAAGCGCAATGGCAAGGTTTATACCGTTGCGGTTCCAAATACGCAATCTGCCACCTTGTTACCCATTATTCGGGAGCAGGTAAAGCCTGATAGTATTGTTTACACCGATAATTATCGTAGTTATGACGTGCTTGATGTGAGTGAATTTAGTCATTTTCGTATCAATCACAGCACACATTTTGCTGAAAATCATAACCACATTAACGGAATTGAGAATTTTTGGAGCCAAGCAAAACGCCATTTACGCAAATTTAATGGTATCCCAAAAGCGCATTTTGAGCTTTATTTAAAGGAATGTGAATGGCGTTTTAATTACAGCAACATAAAAAGTCAAATTTCTATTTTAAAACAATTGGTTAAAGGGAGTTTAGTCTAGTTATCTAGGACAGCCCCAAATATTTTTATGAAATAAAACTCTAGCTTAGTAAGTGGCTCGTATCTATGTTTAGAAAATGAGGTGCGAAGCTCTATGATAAGGGCGATATAGTTAAACTTCTTCACTTTCTTATGGCATTACTTCACCTTGCTGTATTCTTTGTGCAGTCATCGGATCAAAGTCTTGTATGAAAGTAAAATCAATTTATCTATAATAGGGCAGGAAGAAAATGATCAAAATTGAGTTAGAAAATTCGAAAGGAGAAAAAATGAAGCGATTAATGTTGCCTCTACTTGGTTTCGGGGCATTATTTACCTTAGCGGGCTGTGCGGAAAGCTCGTCTAAAACAGAAAATGTTCCTCAAGTTGTGATTGAAAATCAAGGGTTTACCCAACATTATAAAGGAAAAATTGTGGGTTACGATTTCAAATCGTATCATTTTAAAGCTAATGCTGGGCAAGTGGTTATGCTTACCTTAAAAACTACAGGCGATGCGGAGGCTTTTCTTTTTGACCGCGAAGGTTATATTTATGGTGAGCCTTATGTACTCCCCCTCAGTGGCGATCACGAAGTGCGAGTTGCACAACCGCGTAATTCCGCAAGAAAGGGAAAAAGTGCGAGCTATGAGTTAGAGATTAAGGTGGAATAATCGGGCGTTTTTATTGCCATTGTTAGGTGTCAAAAGCGAGTTGCGTGACTTATAGCTAAACGCTTTCACTTTTCCTGTAACGTGACTCTGCCTCGCCGTACTGCTTGTACTGCATTCGGATCAAAACTTTGTATGAAACGGAAATCAATTTAGCTATAAGTATAGTCGTTTGATTTCAAAATAATACGGCGTTACATCGCCTTGCCGTACTATCTGTACTATCTACGACCCGTTGCCTTGTCTTATTTTGAACTTAAACGACTATATTAGCCTGCTGTCCAGCCGGTGGTTGATCACTTATATGTGCAAACATAAAGAGGGGAGGTGTTTGACCTCCCTATTTTCTGTATCTAAAAAAACAGCCAAAATCTGACCGCACTTTACGCGTTGTTATTCTTCATTTGGAAAAAGAAATGGATTAAGTCCGCTACGGGAGAAGCCTTTTTCTTCCATTTCAATGTCTAGGTAGATTGAAGCGAGGTCATCTGCGGCAGATTCTACATACGGATCTTTGTCTTGGTAAAGTATTTTTAGGTAGCTATGGCAATCGCCGCAGCTTTCTGCTTTGACGGCAGCAAATTCGCTGTCGATTGACCAATAATCCAATTTGCCTGTTTGATGGCAATGAGAACATTTGCTACGGACTAAATTCCATTCACTTTCGCATAAGGAGCAGTGCAAATAACGTAATCCTTGTTCTGAACCGAAATGTACTAAGCTAGCTGTGGGCGGAGCGTTGCAAACTGGACAAAGGTGTAAATCTTCACTGCTTTCCATTTTACTATTTTTGGGGAGTTGCTGAGCAAGTTGAACCCAGTAGAGAGAGAGTGCAGCCCATAAAAAGAGAGCTTTGTCGCTACCAACTTCGGAAAATTGTTGAGTAAGCAATTTATCCGCGAGTTGTTCTAATTCTGCGTCTGCAGCTTTAGTGAGATTTTCAATGGTGGCCTCAACATTTTCGTTCCCTTTCTGCTTCATTTTGTGCAGTAGGCTACGCAGCAGATCCCGCCATTGCGGATCGCGTTGCCATTTTTCGAGGGCTAACGGCACGCTGGTTTCGGTGTTGATTTCAATTTTTTGCGTAACGGGTTGCTCATTGAGGAGTTCAAGCTGGCAATCGGCAATGTTTGCAACAAAGTTGAGATAATCTGCCATTGGATGTTCTTGAGCAAGCGTGCGTAGTCGTTCAGCACGGCGTTGATAAAGATTTTTGGGATTTGAAAAAAGAAGAACGGGGTGATGAAACGAGCTTGCCAGTTGGACAATGTCATCTTTGGGAAGAATTTTTATACTCATAATCGTTTTACCAATAAGAAAAGTGCGGTGTAAATTTTGTTAGAAAGTGATAACAAAAAAACACCGCACTTTTATCATAATTATTTAGCCGGCTTTTCTTTCGCTTTTTCTGCGGCTTCTTTTTCGAGTTCAGGTAGAATGTCTTCACGGAACCAGCGAGGGTGATGTTTTTTCGCCCAGCGTACCGTTATCCAACCTTCAACCATTCCACGAATAGAACCTTTCACCCAGAATGCCATATACATATGTACCATAATACCGGTAAAGAGCATAAAGGCACTGGCAGAGTGAAGTAAAATTGCAATGCGAATGACAGGAATCGGGAAATTATGGGAGAAGTATTGTCGCCACATAATAATTCCTGTCGCTAATAGGGTAACCATTGCAAGGATTAAGGTCCAGAATAGCATTTTTTGCCCTAAATTATATTTTCCGTTGTCTGATACGGCGTGTTCATTGCCTTTCAAGACTTCTTTAATATTTTTGAGCCACACCCAGTCATTTTTTTCAGGAATGTTGTAAGGCCAGTAAATCAAGCAAAGGTTGATAAAGGCAATAAACATTATTATCCCAGTGAATGGGTGGATAAAACGGGCAATTCTTGGGTTACCTAAGATTTCCGTTAGCCAAGCAAAATCAGGGAAGAAGAATGCAAGCCCTGATAAGCCTGTGGTGAAGAAACAGATTACCAGTAACCAGTGACTTAAACGCGCAGGCAATTTGTGGCGAACAACTCGTTGATCGTTGTTGATCTTAACTTTACTCATTTTCGCCTCCTTTATGTGCTTGTTCGTCTTCTGGCACGACATCTTCGTGTTCTTCAAGATCTTCCGTATTTGGTCCTACTGCAAGGTAGTGTGCAATTTCAGAAAGTACTAAGCCTCCCATTGCTACCGCAGCAACTGGTTTTAATACGTCTTTCCACAAGGTGATGGTGGTATCAATATGCGGATCTTTCGGCAAACCAGAATAAAGTTCAGGTTTATCGGCGTGATGCAACACATACATAACGTGTGTACCACCCACACCTTCTGGATCATAAAGCCCAGCATTTTCATAACCGCGGGATTTCAAATCAGCAATACGGGTTTCTGCATAATGTTTCATTTCTTCTTTCGTACCGAAATGAATTGCCCCAGTTGGACAGGTTTTCACGCAAGCTGGCTCTTGTCCAACATTGACGCGATCAACGCAGAGCGTACATTTGTACACGCGATTATCTTCAGGGTTCATTCGTGGAATGTTGAATGGACAACCTGCGATACAATAACCACAGCCGATACATTTATCTGATTGGAAATCCACAATCCCATTCGCATACTGAATAATCGCACCCGGTGAAGGGCAAGACTTTAAGCAGCCTGGTTCACTACAGTGCATACAGCCATCTTTACGGATTAGCCATTCCAAACGGTCATTTTCTTCAACTTCGTTGAATTTCATCACCGTCCAAGCTTTAGCATTAAGATCAATTGGATTGTCGTAAGAACCCACGCATTTTTCAGGCTCTGCACGAATATCATTCCACTCTGAACACGCCACTTGACAAGCTTTACAACCGATACAAGTGGTTACATCAATCAGTTTTGCCACTTCAAGCTGGTGATCCCGTGCGTGTGGTGGTGGCGTGAGCGAAGAGGTCGCAGAGGCTTTAATAATATTTTGTGATTGAACTGTACCCATATTATCCCTCCACTTTCTCAATATTTACGAGCATACATTTCGATTCAGGGGTTTGCGTATTTGCATCACCTGCACGGATAGTGAGGTTATTGGCAAAGAAACCTTGCTTGCCAATGCCACCAAATCCCCAGTGGATTGGAATCCCTACAGTGTGAATCGCTTTTCCGTCAGAAACCAGTGGGCGGATACGTTTGGTTACCACGGCTACTGCTTTGATGTATCCGCGTTTAGAGGTTACTTTGATATAATCCCCATTGCTAATGCCTTTTTCTTGTGCCAAGGCTTCGCTGATTTCCACGAATTGTTCTGGCTGTGTAATTACATTGAGTAGAACATTTTTTGTCCAGTAGTGGAAATGCTCAGTTAAGCGGTAAGTTGTACCTACATAAGGGAATTCTTCTGAACTACCAATATCCGGTTTATCACTTTCCAAGATACGAGCCACAGGGCTAGAAACCACATTTGGATGTAGTGGGTTAGTTCCAATCGGAGTTTCAATTGGTTCATAATGTTCAGGGAACGGACCATCAGCCATACGTTCACGCACGAATAAGCCACTTACCCCTTCAGGTTGCATAATAAATGGTAAGGTTGGACTATTTGGCGGAGCTGTTCCAAAGTCAGCTACATCTACATAGTTCCAGTTTTTGCCATTCCATTTAATCAACTGGCGTTTTGGATTCCACGGCTTACCGGATAAGTCTGCACTTGCACGGTTATAGATAATACGGCGGTTCATCGGCCACGCGAAACCCCAACCGAGGGTATTACCTAAGTTAGATGGATCGGCGTTATCGCGATTCGCCATTTGGTTACCTTTTGGCGTCCATTGCCCTGTGTAAATCCAGCAAGCTCCAGAGGTGCTACCATCAGCACGCATTTGTGCGAAACTTGAAAGTAGCTCACCTTTTTTCAAGAGCACATTGCCGTTGGCATCAAGGAGATCTTGTAAGGCATAGCCATTCATTTCTTTTGCCACTTCTTCTGCTTTTGGCTCGAGCGGATTGTCATAATTCCAGCTCATTGCTTCAAGGCTCTCTTGAGCTTTACCGCCTTCTTTGTGATAAAGATCAATAAGTGCGGCACGTAATTCAGACAAAATTTCACCATCCGTTTTGGCTTCGAAAGGAGGCTCTGAGGCTTTCCAGTGCCATTGTAGCCAGCGTCCAGAATTTGCAATTGAACCATCTTCTTCAGCAAAACAAGTGGTAGGCAAGCGGAATACTTCAGTTTGGATTTCTTCTGTTTTCACATCATTATATTCGCCGTAATTTTTCCAGAACTCTGAGGTATCTGTCATTAACGGATCCATAATGACCAAATATTTTAATTTGCTCAGTGCTTTGATGATTTTCCCTGAGTTTGCGAAAGAGGCAACAGGGTTCATTCCTTGACAGAAATAGCCATTTACGCGACCGTGATACATTTCATCAATGTAACGGAATTGATCCATACCGCCTTTTGGCAATTTTGGTAAATAATGATAGCCAAACTCGTTGTCTTTGGTGGCTTTGTCGCCAAAGAAAGTTTTGAGCATACTCACCATAAATTTCGGCGTATTTTGCCAATAGTTCACTTGATCTTTCAGCATTGTTTTTGGCGTGATACGGTTTAGGAAACTTTCTAAGCTGGTATCCGCCTCTGTTGGCAATGGGATATAAGCAGGGAGCATATGCGGGAATAAACCTAAATCGGTGATTCCTTGCACATTTGAGTGTCCACGCAACGCATTTACACCGCCGCCAGAAACGCCAATATTACCGAGTAATAATTGGATCATCGCCATTGTACGAATGTTTTGCGCACCTACGGTGTGTTGTGTCCAACCTAAAGCATATAAGAAGGTTGCGGCTTTATCTGGTGCAGACGTTTTGGCAATTTCTTCGCAGAATTGTAAGAAACTTTTTTGTGGTGTACCTGTGATACGTTCTACCATTTCAGGGGTATAACGTGAAACGTGATCTTTTAATAGATTAATCACGCAACGCGGGTGTTGTAAAGTCAGATCGCGAATTGGCTGACCTTCCGCATCAAATTGATAACGCCAAGTTGAACGATCATATTTGCGTGTTTCAGGATCATAACCTGAGAACAAACCGTCTTCAAACTTGAAGTTCTCATCAACGAGGAATGCCGCATTGGTATAATGTCTAACGTATTCGTGTTGGATTTTATCGTTTTCTAATAAATAACGAATAACGCCAGATAAAAAGGCAATATCTGTCCCAGAACGTAATGGCATATAAATATCTGCAACTGAAGCTGTACGGTTAAAGCGTGGATCAACCACCATTAACTTCGCACCATTTTGTTTTTTCGCTTCAATCGCCCAACGGAACCCAACAGGGTGAGCTTCCGCAGCGTTACCGCCCATAACGATCACTAAATCGGCATTTTTAATATCAACCCAGTGGTTGGTCATCGCACCGCGACCAAATGATGGAGCAAGACTTGCTACCGTTGGTCCGTGTCAGATACTCGCTTGGTTGTCGGTATAAATAATTCCGAGTGAACGAACAAATTTTTGCGTTAAAATCCCCGTTTCATTACTACAAGCTGAACCCGCTAAGAATCCTGTTGTCATCCAACGATTAACAGGCGTTCCGTTTTCATTTTCTAAAATGAAGTTCGCATCGCGGTCGGCTTTCATATGCTTGGCAATTCGCTCAATGGCTTCTTCCCAAGAAATACGTTTCCATTCATTTGAGCCAGCTTCACGCACTTCAGGATATTTCACACGGCGAGGGCTGTTTACATAATCCAATGCTCCTGCTCCTTTTGGACAAAGTGCACCACGGCTTACTGGATGATCGGGATCGCCTTCAATATGATAAAGTTTACCTTTGCTATTCATTGCGCCATCACCTAAGCTGTAGAGCAACATACCACAGCCTACGGCACAATAGGTGCAGGTATTACGGGTTTCTTTACCGCGTAATAATTTGTATTCGCGAGGAGCAGCGAAAGCCGTTGCAGGGGCAAACCCCAACATTGCTGCCGATGTTCCCGCCATACCACCTGCACAGATCTTAAAGAATTTTCTTCTTGTGACCTGCATAAGAGATACTCCTTAACAACCAACAAAACTTCTTTTGTCGTAGTAGATTTTTCGTAGATATTCGTTTAGGGTAACCGAATGGCTCAAATCGTTTTTATTGAACATTGATTCAATTCGCAAATTTATTTTTTGTGCGAAGAAATGATTTGATTCAGTTAAAGTATAGTTTGTTACGAGATTGTATTACAATGCACACAACGTAATACTGCGGCTAGGATACGCTTTTTCTAGCTTAAAATCTATAAATAATCTTCATTAAAAAGGAAAAATGATTGAGTTGGCTCATAAAAGTACAGGTTAATTTTTTCAAGAAATTAACAAATAATAAACATTCTCAATACACATCACTTTGGCAAGAAAAAGAAGAAACCTTAGCGGTAGAAACCCCTGTTGCCTTAGTGTATAACGGTATTAGCCACACCGTAATGATGTGTTCCCCACAAGATTTGGAAGATTTTGCCCTTGGCTTTTCTTTAACCGAAGGCATTATCGAAAAGCCAGCGGATATTTATGGTATTGATGTGGAAGAAACCTGCAATGGCATTGCAGTACAGATAGAAATGGCTACTCGCTGTTTTGTTGCACTAAAAGAACGCCGCCGCACTTTAGCGGGAAGAACGGGTTGTGGCATTTGTGGTACAGAACAGCTTGATCAAATCCACAAAAACTTGCCTATTTTGCCCCGCACTTCTGTTTTGGATATTTCTCTTCTTGACGATTGCCTGAAAAAATTACATTCAGCCCAACAGCTTGGACAACAAACTGGCTCAACCCACGCTGCCGCATTTTTCGATTTGCACGGCAATTTGCTCGCCATTCGCGAAGATGTGGGTCGCCACGTCGCATTGGATAAATTGCTTGGTTGGTACGCCAAACAGTCTGCACCGCAAGGCTTCGTGCTAATTTCCAGCCGTGCGAGTTATGAAATGGTGCAAAAGGTGGTGAGCCAAGGGATTGAATGCCTTGTGGCAATTTCCGCAGCCACTGCCCTTGCGGTAAACCAAGCAAGGCAAAGTCAGCTCACCCTCATTGGCTTTGCCAGAGAGGGGCGAGCCACCGTATATAGCGGTAAAGAGCGGTTAGATTTTAACGCAAATTTTTCATCTCACACTTTTCTTTCCTCTAGGGCTTGACTTTAACCTAGCGTAAAGGTTTATGCTAGGCACAATTTTTAATTACAAAAGGAAAAAAGAATGAAAACCACTGTTTTAGCGTTAAGCGAATTATCTTGTCAGCATTGTGTGAAATCTGTGCAAAAAGTGTTAGAAGGCATTGCGGACGTGAAACGAGCCGAAGTGAGCTTAGATAAAGCCATTATCGAGGGCGAGGTTGATCCGCAAGTGCTGATTAATGCCATTGTCGAGGCTGGTTATCAAGCACGCTTGGCTGATGAGGCAAAGTAACCCCACTACCCAAACTCACCACAGAATTTGAAACGCCTGATCCTGTGGTAGTGGGAAATCAGGATCAGGTAATGCTTTCACTTGAGGGGTTAAGCTGTGCCGCGTGCGTTGCCAAAGTGCAAAAGGCGTTGCAAGCCGTACCACAGGTTTCGCAAGTGCAAGTGAATTTAGCCGAACAAACCGCTTTGGTGAGTGGCAATGCCACGCCACAATCTCTCGTTAATGCGGTACAACAAGCAGGCTACGGGGCGGAAGTGGTGGAAGATCAAGCATTGCGTGCGGAAAAGCAACAACGCAAAACCACCCAAGAAATCCATCAGCGTAAATGGCAAGGCTTTGTGGCACTGGGATTTGGGGCGGCGTTAATGCTTTGGGGCTTGCTCGGAGGCTCAATGCAAGTGAATGCGAGCAATCGCCCTTACTGGCTCATTGTGGGCGTGGCGACGCTGTTGGTGATGATATTGACGGGCAAGCATTTCTATCAAAAAGCGGGGCAGAATTTGCTTCATCGCACAGCCACGATGGATACTCTTGTGGCATTAGGAACTGGCACAGCGTGGCTTTATTCAATGTTTGTTTGTCTTAAGCCTGAGTTTTTTCCTGAAAATGCACGCCACCTTTATTTTGAAGCGGCGGCAATGATCATCGGTTTCATCAATTTAGGCAAAATGTTTGAAGCGAAAGCCAAGCAACATTCCTCGCAAGCGTTGGGGAAATTGCTCGATCTCACCCCTAAAATTGTACATCTCGTTACCTCGCAAAGCACGCGGGATATTCCTCTTTCAGAGGTTAAAGCGGGAATGATTTTGCGTTTGCAAACGGGGGAACGCGTGGCGGTGGACGGCACAATCCGCGAGGGGCAAGGTTGGTTTGATGAAAGTATGCTCACGGGCGAGCCAATCCCCGTGCAAAAACAGCGGGGTGATAAGCTCAGTGCGGGAACATTGGTAGCTGACGGCTCGGTGCTTTATCAAGCGGAACAAATCGGCGAGCAAACCACCTTGGCGAATATCATCAAATTAGTGCGTCAGGCACAGAGTAGCAAGCCGAAAATCGGGCTACTAGCGGATAAAATCGCAGGGGTTTTTGTGCCTGTGGTGATTACCATTGCGTTAGTCGCCGCGTTAATTTGGTTTCTTTACGGTCCAACCCCGCAATTTTCTTATGCGTTGGTGATTTTTACCACCGTACTGATTATTGCTTGCCCTTGTGCCTTAGGGCTGGCGACACCGATGTCGATTATTTCAGGTATTGGACGGGCAGCGGAGCTAGGCATATTAGTGCGTGATGCAGACGCATTACAAAAAGCCGCCACCGCCGATACCATCGTGTTCGACAAAACAGGCACGCTCACAAAAGGCTCGCCAAAAGTAACCGCACTTTATTGTTTTAATGATTACAATGAACAACAAGTGAGTGAGTTCGCCGCAAGTTTAGAACAAGGTGCAAGCCACCCTTTAGCCAAAGGTATTGTACAGTTTAACCAAGAAAAAGGCTTTTCAATCAAAGCATTAGACGAATTTAACACCTTGCAAGGGGTAGGCGTGAGTGGTGTGGTGGACGGAAAAAATGCCATTCTAGGCAACCGCACTTTAATGGCACAGCAGGGCGTGGACATTCAGCCCGCAATGGGAATTTTCCAACAAGAAACCGCAGTGGGGGCGACCGTTGTCTTTCTCGCCATTGATCAACAATTAGCAGGAATGTTCATCATTACTGATCCGCTCAGAGAAGACAGCGAGCAAGCCTTGCAACGCCTACATCAACAAGGTTATGAGCTAATAATGCTCACGGGGGATCAAGAAAAAACCGCACAATTCTTAGCCAAAGATACCGCCATTGATCGCGTTATCGCTGGCGTTTTACCCGAACAAAAAGCCAATGTAATCAAAGCATTACAACAGCAAGGGCGTAAAGTGGTAATGGTGGGCGACGGCATTAACGACGCGCCTGCACTGGCACAAGCTGACGTGAGTATCGCAATGGGAAGCGGTTCAGATATTGCCATCGAAACTGCTGAGCTCACCCTAATGCGACACAGCATTTCTGCCGTTGCAGACGCACTTTGCCTGTCCAAAGGCATTTTACGCAATATGAAACAAAACCTGTTCGGTGCATTTATTTACAACATTTTAGGCATCCCCATTGCAGCAGGGTTGTTGTATCCCTTGTTTGGTATTTTGCTTAACCCAATGATTGGTGGGCTGGCAATGGCGTTGTCTTCCATCACTGTGGTGAGTAATGCCAATCGCTTGTTAAAGTTTAAAGTGCAATAAAAGTGCAATGATTGATAAGGCTCATAATGAGCCTTATTTTTTATGTTCCTAATTCATAAAAAGAGTATAATCCCAGCATTTGACGCACAGTAAAAGTGCGGTGCTTTTTTTGAGAGTTTTCGAGGCAATGATGTCATTACAATTTAACGCGATCGCCTTGCTACTGGTGATTTTAATTTTGCTTGGTGTGCTAGGTAACAACAGTTCAATCACCATTTCGGCTACGATTTTGCTACTAATGCAACAAACCTTTTTGGCGAAATATATTCCTTTTATGGAAAAATATGGGCTAAATATTGGCATTATCATTTTAACTATCGGTGTGTTAAGCCCGATTATTTCTGGCAAAATCCCATTGCCCCAATTCAGTGCGTTGCTTAACTGGAAAATGTTTGCTGCAATTGGGGTCGGTATTCTTGTTGCTTGGCTTGGTGGAAGGGGAGTGAGCTTAATGGGAACCCAACCTACATTGCTTACGGGATTATTAGTGGGAACAATATTGGGCGTGGCATTTCTAGGGGGAATTCCTGTCGGACCACTCATCGCTGCAGGAATTTTATCGTTATTGTTAGGAAAGCCTGCTTAATACTGGATAAGTTATCAGTATTTCAGTTTAGATAAAAAGCTCCTAATTTTTTTTGGGGGGCAGATCAAATTTTAGGAGCTTTTTTATAGTTATCCTTTTGCGTTTATTGCTGAATAATCAAATTTGTAAGAAACAAAGCCATATAGCGTCCAGCCAATAAAGGTAACAATTGAGCCATAAAGCATTGCTTGTTCTCCAGCCGCATAAAGGGCATAGATGCTGTATAAAGAACCAATAAAGGCAACAAATAAGGTGATTTTGTATTTATTGCGAGAGATATTGGAATATTTTAGTAATACCGCAAGTGCTGCCATTGATAACAAATAGGGAATCACATTTGTTACTACAGCAAGATCAACGAGTACGTTAAATTGTTTATTTAACGATGGGCTAATAGTCATAAAAGCAAGTAGTGTTTGAATTGCAGTAATCGTGATCATTCCAATGACTGGAGCATTCTTGCTGGTGACTTTTTTAAATAGAGAAGGAAAATAACCTTCCTCAGCTGAGGATTTAAATACCTGTGCAATCGTGAATTGCCAGCCAAGTAGAGAGCCAAAGCAAGATAAGACCATTAATCCCATAATCACTTTACCTGTTGTTTCATTAAACATATGGGCGAATGCAAGACCGAAGGGAGCAGTAGAGTTTGCTAATTCAAGATTAGGGACAATACCCGCGATGACATTTGTTGAAACAATGTAAATAACGGCGGCCCCTAATGTTCCTCCTAATACCGCGATTGGGACATTTTTTTCTGGATTTTCTACCACATCGGTATTTGCACAAGCGGATTCTAACCCTAGAAATGCCCACAAAGTCATTGAAATAGAAACACTAATCGCTTCAAAAGTAGGGACATTATGAGGATTCCACGCATTGATATACATTGAGCCATCAAACCAATACCAACCGATGAGGCAAAGACCTACAACAGGAATAATGACTCCCCAAATGGTAAATGAGCTAATATTTCCGGTAATGCGAGGCCCCCAAAGTTGAGAATAGTTGCTAACCATAATGTAAAAATTGTCCAGATAGCAATACTAATTGGAGATAGGGCTGTGCCTAATAATTCGGAACCATAACCAACAGCTGAAATTGCAATAGCGGTATTGGCGATAATGAGTGAAACGCCATAAGTATAATTAGCCATAAAATTTCCAGCCTTGCCAAAGGAGTATTCGGCATAGCCCCCCATTCCTCCTGATTTCTTGCTAAACATACCGCATTGTGCAAACGCGTAAGCAAGGGCGGTTGAACCTACCGCTGTCACCAGCCAAGAAACAATAGAAATCGTACCGATTTCTGCTAATTTAGTCGGGAGCATAATAATGCCAGATCCCATCATATTCACCATTGTTAAAATGGTAAGTTGAAGTACGCCAATTTTATTATTTTTTGAACTCATAATAGACTCCTTAAAAGTGCGGTCGTTTTTTGATAAATTTCTGGTCTTTTTGGACCGCACTTTCTAATTCAAATGATTAGTAGTTTGTTAATACATATCCGTAGGCACGGGTGCGACCATCGCTCTCTTTCTGGAGATAAACGCCTTGAATTTCTGGGGCAAAGCCTGGCAAGGTATTAATCCCTTCTTCTAATGCAAGGAAATATTGTTGTGCGGTAACACTCCATTTCTCACCCGGAACAACACAGAGTACGCTTGGTGGATAAGGCAATGCCCCTTCTGCAGCAACGCGTCCAACAATGTCAGAAAGTGGGATCAGTTCTACCTGATTGCGGATAAGCTCAATATTGGCTGTTTGAGGATTAATCACATACTCAGGGAATGTTGCTTTGCGGAAAAGATCTTTTTGTAGCTGTTTTACATTACGGCTGACATAAAGAGCGTGCATCTCTTGACAAAGTTGGCGAATGGTATACCCCTGATAACGCTCTTCATTATTTCTATACAGGGTAGGCAAGACTTCTTGGAGCGGAGAATCTTGTTTAATGTGTTTTTCAAAGAGTGCAATCTGAGCAACTAATGTTTGCATTTTAGTGAGTGTCTCAGCTGGAGTAAGAAGGAAGAGAATAGAGTTTAAATCACATTTTTCAGGGATAATCCCGTTCTCGCGTAAATAATTAGCAAGAATTGTGGCAGGAATACCAAATGATTCATATTCGCCATTTTCAAGACTAATACCTAGTGTTGTGAGCAATAATTTACAAGGATCAACAAAATATTGATCTTCTGCATAGCCTTCGAATTTATGCCAAGTATCATGAGAATGGAATTTAAAAAATTCAAGATTCGTTGATATTTCCTCAGTATCATAATCCTGCCATTTTTTCCCATTTATCGTGGTAGGAATGAATGGACGGATCAACTCACAGGTATTTAGGAGCATTTTTCGTGTTTCTATTCCGATTTTTACACAGTCATCCCAAAGACGGCGACCTGCAGCACTGCCTTGAATTTTTGCATTGACATCTAGTGTTGCAAAGAGAGGATAAAATGGGCTGGTTGAAGCGTGCAGCATAAAAGCATTGTTAAGACGTTTATGATTAAGATAATGTGCTTGACCTTTTATATGCTTATCTTTTTTGTGGATTTGTGAAGCTTGAGAAAAGCCCGCTTGTTGTTTATGAACTGATTGAGTAACGAAGATACCAGGATCCTGCTCATTTAATTCTAAAAGAAGTGGAGAGCTATCTTTCATCATCGGAATGAATTGCTCATAACCCACCCAAGCAGAATCAAAGAGAATGTAATCGCAAAGATGACCTATTTTATCAACAACTTGTCGAGCATTATAAATCGTACCATCGTAAGTACCAAGCTGTATTACCGCTAAACGGAATGGACGTTGTAATGCTAATTTTTCAGGTGCGGTCTCTTTTATCAATGATTTTAAATAGGTTTCTTCAAAGCAATGGCTATCAATTCCACCGATGAAACCGAAAGGGTTTCTTGCAGTTTCTAAATAAATAGGCGTTGCTCCCGCTTGGATTAATGCACCGTGATGATTGGATTTATGATTATTGCGATCAAATAACACAAGATCACCTAGTGAAAGCAACGCATTGAGTACTACCTTATTTGCCGCTGAAGTACCATTTAAGACAAAATAGGTTTTATCAGCATTGAATACGTTGGCAGCGTGTTTCTGAGCCTCACAAGCTGCTCCTTCGTGAATAAGCAAATCGCCAAGTTTCACATCGGCATTGCAAATATCGGAACGGAAAATATTCTCCCCATAGAAATCATATAAGAATCGCCCCGCTGGATGCTTACGGTAATATTGACCGCCTTGATGTCCGGGACAGTCGAAAGCAATATTTCCCATCTCAACATATTCACTGAGCATTTTGAAGAAAGGCGGAAGCATTTTTTCTTCATAGAGTTTTACAGCAGTTTCAATTTGTCTGCTATAAAGGTGTAGATCATAACTATTTAGATCTTGGATATGAAATACCTTATCGAAATATTGTTGATTTAACGTTTGTTTTTCTTGTAAGACAACGAAAATAGGAATATTAAATTCAGTGTTTAATATACGATCAAGATATTTTTCAATATCATTAGCATCAAGAATAATAGCCCCAATATCAGTGAAGTCTGTCTGTTCAATTAATACCAATTCTCGTTGTGTTGAAAAATACTGTTTAACGTCTTGGCTATGTGCGATTTTTAAAATTGACATAATTAAATCCTCTATTTATTATTTAATAAATAAATTACTTGGAATAAAAAATATTTTTTATTCTGGCTATAAATAATATGATTTAGAAATATCATTTAATTATTTATATAATAAATAATTAAAATTAATCAAAGAAAAACACTTCTGACTAGATTAGATAATCAGAAGAACCACTCTGAGAAGAAAATAGAGAATAGGAAAAACAAGAACGGTGAGAAGGCATCATAATATGACGAGTACGGCGAATATGAGCCATTAAAGAAATCCCTTTACCAGGGTTGTATTCAATATGATACTTTTTGTTTGTTTGTTTGTTTGTTTGTTTGTTTGTTTAGCATAATTTCCTCCGAATTTATACTAGGTTAAGTCTAAGCTAAGACCCAAGTGAATTATTATGTATAAGAGATCGGTTTTCAAGAATGAAATTTATATTATGTGATCTCGATCACTTTTATTCGGTATGAGGTTTTTATTCTTATTGAATATAACTTTTATTTAAATATTATTTGACAATTAATTAACACAAAATAATTGAAAAAGTATTTAATATTAGGGGCTGTCCTAGATAACTAGACTAAACTCCCTTTAACCAATTGTTTTAAAATAGAAATTTGACTTTTTATGTTGCTGTAATTAAAACGCCATTCACATTCCTTTAAATAAAGCTCAAAATGCGCTTTTGGGATACCATTAAATTTTCGTAAATGGCGTTTTGCTTGGCTCCAAAAATTCTCAATTCCGTTAATGTGGTTATGATTTTCAGCAAAATGTGTGCTGTGATTGATACGAAAATGACTAAATTCACTCACATCAAGCACGTCATAACTACGATAATTATCGGTGTAAACAATACTATCAGGCTTTACCTGCTCCCGAATAATGGGTAACAAGGTGGCAGATTGCGTATTTGGAACCGCAACGGTATAAACCTTGCCATTGCGCTTGAGAAGCCCGAATACCGCAATTTTCCCTGCCGCACCACGACCACGTTTGCCTTTGCGAGCACCGCCAAAATAACTTTCATCGGCTTCAATTTCACCTTCAAACATCTCTAAGTGAAGGCTGTTTTGATAGATGAGTTGGCATAAACGATGAAAGTAATATGCGGCAGTCGTTTTGTTTACATTGACTAACTCTGCTGCTGTCCTTGCAGTAACACCTGCAACAAATAGCTCAATGAGTTTATTTTGTTTGTGCTGACTTAGACGACTTTTTCTCATTGGTTCATTCTAACCTAAATAGATTTTTTAGTTGTTATCTAGGACAGCCCCTAATATTATTAACAGCCTAAATATAAAAAATCAAAATTCTTATTTTATTTTTTAGGAATTAGGATGATAAAGTCTTCAAAATTGGAAGAATTTTGGCAAAAAAATTATAATTTTTAGTTAGGAGGTTATTATGACTGGTGGAAACAAGGCTTTACTGGCAACTGCTTCTTATATTGATTTTTTTAGTGCTAATGGAGTTCTGATAGAGCAAGGAAAAATTAGGAAAAAAATAACAGAAGATAGACAGCTAACAGAATCACAAATAGATCAATTTTTGGATACTTATGAAGTTTTAGATCAACAACTCGAAACAGCAAGTGGCTTTTCGGCAATGGTTGTGAGGGAAAGTGGTAAAGTCAATTTAAGGAATATCCATGTGTAAAGTAAGGCATATTGTTTGTGGGTTGAAAGCGATTTTTTGGGTATTTGTATCTTTTTATCTAATAGCACTCATATGGATTGGTATAAGTTGGATAATATACGAACCTAAAGAAATAAGAAAATTTGAAAGTGTTGCCAAAAAAGTTTGTCCATTATGATGAAAAAGAATTTAGGCATATAGTGAAAAATCAAATTGTAGGTGATTATTTTGCTCAAGTAGAGTTTATTCAGATACACAACGGTTTTTGTCGTGGTAGTGGTGATTATTGTCAAGTTTGGGTTTTGGATAAAAAATTTACTCCTGAAGAGTTTAATCGTTTATTTCTAACGTATGAGCATGAGCATTTTATCTCAGGGGAAGATCATAGGCGTAGTAGTAGCTTTGGTGATTTGTATATATCATTTGTGAGAGATAAATTGAATGGAAGGTTGTATAATGGAGAGCCTATTGATTTTGATTCGGAAGCCGTGCTTTTTGATGATTTTGGGGACATATATTATTTAAATGATGACTCTTTTTTGTTTAATGAGCAGAATAGAGTTGATGTGGCAGGTTTTGGTATAATTGATACTATTTATACTGCCGGGATAGGGGAAAGACCGTATAGTGATTTATTTAAACCCCATTCTATCGTATTTGATTATGAGTTAAATAGCTGTGGAATACTTAAACCAATTTGGAGGAAGCTAAATGAGTAAAGAAGCGAAAATTATTTTTTTTAAGTGTTATTGGTTTTAATTAATCGGAGAGAAAATGGAACATCCTTTTTATAAAAAAATTGGCTATTTATTTATTTTTCTTATTCTGTTAGGTTGGAGTTTAGTCTTATTCTATAACGCGATTCCTTTAGAATTTAAGAGTTATATCATTGAAAAAAACAAATTTCTTTTAATTAATGCTGAAGAGACTATTAATTTTTTAAGTAAAGATCCGGATAAGTCAATGTTTATCTTTATTTGTTCTTTTTATTTTGGGGTTGTTTTTACTTTTTCTTATTTGTTTGTCATAATTTTTCGAGGAGATTGGTATGCTTTTGATGTGAAAATTCCTATTTATAAGGCAATACCATTTTTTATTTTTTCATATATTTTCTTTTCCTTATTTTACATTTGTTGTACTATTTTTCCTGGCTATATCCCAAGAGTGGATAGATTATTTTGGACAGGCGGTTTAATATCTAATATGGTTGTAGTTTTTTTTATGGTATGTCAAGGTATTAATAATATGATGATTTTTAATTGTGTTTATTTGATTAGAAAATTAATTAAAGGTGGAACGTTATAGTAGATGAAAATAAAAGAGAAAATTAAAAGATTATTATAATTTAACATTTATTCCCTCCTTTTTTAGTTTTCTTTCCTACATTTTATAAGAATATTGATGAAAAAAGAAATCTCATTAATAATAAGTAGCGACACAACAATTATTCTTTTTGTCCATAAAAGGATTTTTCAATGAGTAAACTGATAGACTTTTTAAACAGAATAAAATGCAGGCATGTAGCTTGTCTATTCGTAATGTATTTGATTTTCTTGCCTTTTCAACCTTGGGTTATTGCAGAAATTACCACGCCTATTCGGAAGAAAATGATAGAAGAGGATGCGATTCAGATTTATGTGCAACCTGATGAGTGGCGTAGGCTAAGAGGTATAACCAGTGTAGCAACAGCTTCAACGCCGCCGTTAAAATGGAAGTTTCTATGGGATGTTGAGTACAGTGATATTCAATTTCCGAAAACAATTGAATTTGAAAGGAGAACTTATAAAGCTAGTTTTATTGATGAGAAAACACGTATTATTTTATATGATAATGATAATAAAATGAATAGAAAGAGTTTTGGCGGTTGTGTGTTTGATGCAAGTTATTATTTGTATTATGATCCGATAATACATAGACTGATTGCATCAGTCAAAGATGTTTATGGGCTTTATCCAGCATATTTAGCGGGAGGATATTTAATGGTAGGAGAGTTAGATAACTATTCAAAATTAAAAAGTTTTTGGCAAAAAAATTATAATTTTTAACTAAGAATTTTAGGAGATAGTAAATGAGTAATGGAAATAAAGCATTATTGTCTTCAGCCTCTTATATTGATTTTTTTGATTCTAACGGTAATTTAAAAAATCTGAAGGATATCAAGGCTAAATTAGATAAAAAGAGAGGTCTTACAGAATCACAAATAAATCAGTTTTTTAATACTTATGAAGTCCTAGATCAACAACTCGAAACAGCAAGTGGCTTTTCGGCAATGGTTGTGAGGGAAAGTGGTAAAGTCAATTTAAGAAATATCCATGTGTAAAGTAAGGCATATTGTTTGTGGGTTAAAAGCGATTTTTGGAGTATTTGTATCTTTTTATCTAATAGCACTCATATGGATTGGTATAAGTTGGATAATATACGAACCTAAAGAAATAAGAAAATTTGAAAGTGTTGCCAAAAAAGTTTGTCATTATGATGAAAAAGAATTTAGGCATATAGTGAAAAATCAAATTGTAGATGATTATTTTGCTCAAGTAGAGTTTATTCAGATACACAACGGTTTTTGTCGTGGTAGTGGTGATTATTGCCAAGTTTGGATTTTGGATAGCAAATTTACTCCTGAAGAGTTTAATCGTTTATTTCTAGCGTATGAGCATGAGCATTTTATCTCAGGAAAAGATCATCGGCGTAGTGGTAGATTTGGTGATTTGTATATATCATTTGTGAGAGATAAATTGAATGGAAAATTGTATAATGGAGAGCCTATTAATTTTAATTCGGAAGCTGTACTTTTTGATGATTTTGGGAAGATATATTATTTAAATGATGGCTCTTTTTCATTTAAAGGATATAATAAAGTTGGTGTATCTATATTCTGGATGGATGATCTTCTTTATTCGGCTGGAATTGGAGAGAGACCGTATAGTACTTTATTTAAGCGTTATTCTATAATATTAAACTATGAATTAAATAGTTGTGGGATAATTAAACAAAATTGGAGAAAGTAAGATGAGTGAAGAAAAATTTATTTCTTTGGAGGATGATTATGCATTAAAAGTATTACAAATTTATAATTCTGGTGGAGGGATTGTTATTTTTAATGAAGAAGAGTTTATGCAACAGGTAGGAAGCAATATTTCTCCTGCAAATTTTAAAATGATGGAATATTTTTTTTAGTTATATATTTCTATTTTTAGATATAAATCCCCTCCCTTTTTTCTATATATTTTTTTAATTCCTTTCTCTTTTGTATAAAAATAATTTGGGGCTGTCCTAGATAACTAGACTAAACTCCCTTTAACCAATTGTTTTAAAATAGAAATTTGACTTTTTATGTTGCTGTAATTAAAACGCCATTCACATTCCTTTAAATAAAGCTCAAAATGCGCTTTTGGGATACCATTAAATTTGCGTAAATGGCGTTTTGCTTGGCTCCAAAAATTCTCAATTCCGTTAATGTGGTTATGATTTTCAGCAAAATGTGTGCTGTGATTGATACGAAAATGACTAAATTCACTCACATCAAGCACGTCATAACTACGATAATTATCGGTGTAAACAATACTATCAGGCTTTACCTGCTCCCGAATAATGGGTAACAAGGTGGCAGATTGCGTATTTGGAACCGCAACGGTATAAACCTTGCCATTGCGCTTGAGAAGCCCGAATACCGCAATTTTCCCTGCCGCACCACGACCACGTTTGCCTTTGCGAGCACCGCCAAAATAACTTTCATCGGCTTCAATTTCACCTTCAAACATCTCTAAGTGAAGGCTGTTTTGATAGATGAGTTGGCGTAAACGATGAAAGTAATATGCGGCAGTCGTTTTGTTTACATTGACTAACTCTGCTGCTGTCCTTGCAGTAACACCTGCAACAAATAGCTCAATGAGTTTATTTTGTTTGTGCTGACTTAGACGACTTTTTCTCATTGGTTCATTCTAACCTAAATAGATTTTTTAGTTGTTATCTAGGACAGCCCCAATAATTTTGACAAAAACATAAATTTCTATTAATAATGGAAAAAATACCACAACAGAAATACTCTTCCTTATCTATAAAGGAGATTTTCAATGAGTAAACTGATAGACTTCTTAAACAAAATAAAGTGCAGGCATGTAGCTTGTCTATTCGTGATGTATTTGATTTACTTACCTTTTCAACCTTGGATCATTGCTGAAATCACCACGCCTATTCGGAAGAAAATGATAGAAGAGGATGCGATTCAGATTTATGTGCAACCCGATGAGTGGCGTAGGCTAAGAGGTATAACCAGTGTAGCCACAGCTTCAACACCGCCGTTAAAATGGAAGTTTCTATGGGAAGTTGAGCAGAGTGATATTCACTTTCCGAAAACAATTGAATTTGAAGGGAGAACTTATAAAGCTAGTTTTATTGATGAGAAAACACATATTATTTTATATATTAATGATGATAAAGTGAATAGAAAGAGTTTTGGCGGTTGTGTATTTTCTTCTACTTATCATATATACTATGATCCTGTTATACTTAGAATTATTGCTACTTCTAAAGATGTTCGAGGTTTGTACCCTGCTTATTTAGCAGGGGGGTATCTGATAGTGGGAGAATTAGATAACTATTCAAAATTAAAAAGTTTTTGGCAAAAAAATTATAATTTTTAACTAAGAATTTTAGGAGATCGTAAATGAGTAATGGAAATAAAGCGTTATTGTCTTCAGCCTCTTATATTGATTTTTTTGATTCTAATGGTAACTTAAAAGATATAGATAGCATTAGAGATAAATTAAATGAAAAGAGAGGTCTTACAGAATCACAAATAAATCAATTTTTGAATACTTATGAAGTTTTAGATCAACAACTCGAAACAGCAAGTGGCTTTTCGGCAATGGTTGTGAGGGAAAAGAGCAGTGGCAAAAACTTATTTGTGATTCGAGGAACGCAAGAACCAGTAGATTTTTTGCAAGATGGAATGCTTGTTGCAACGGGGCTGGCGAAAGCTCAAGTAATTGACGCGTTAAATTATTTCAATAAGGTTACCACACCCAAAGGGCAAACTTATAATAAAATCGTCTCAAAAATTACATCTCCTCTCTCTAGCTCTTTTTCGATTAGTATTTGAGAAAATAATGGAATTTGACTATACTACCGTTTGATAGCATTGATCCTAAAAAGAATTCTTGGTTTTAATTAGTAGGAGAGAAAATGGAACATCCTTTTTATAAAAAAATTGGCTATTTATTTATTTTTCTTGTTCTGTTAGGTTGGTGTTTAGTCTTATTTTATAATGCTATTCCTTTAGAATTTAAGAGTTATATCATTGAAAAAAACAAATTTCTTCTAATCAATGCTGAAGAGCGTATTCATTTTTTAAGTGAAGACCCAACTAAATCG
Organism: Avibacterium paragallinarum; assembly: GCF_900450705.1. Taxonomy (GTDB): domain Bacteria; phylum Pseudomonadota; class Gammaproteobacteria; order Enterobacterales; family Pasteurellaceae; genus Avibacterium; species Avibacterium paragallinarum. The sequence continues at coordinate 757,972 of NZ_UGHK01000002.1, read as the reverse complement.
ATATTTATCTTTATTTGTTCTTTTTATTTAGGCTTGTTTTTCACTTTTTCTTATATATCAGGAATAATTTTCTTAGGAGATTGGCATATACTCAATATTGATAAATTGCCTATTTATAAAGCAATACCATTTTTGATTTTCGTATATCTTTGCCTATCTGGATTTTGGGTATTTGGTCTTTTCTTCCCTGGTGTTGTTCCTCGTATGGATAGGTTATTATGGACTGGTGGGGTAGTATCTAATATGGCTATAGTATTCCTTATGGTATCACAAGGTATTTATAATACAATAATTTTTAATTTCTTTTATTTAATAGGAAGAGTAGTTAAAGGTGAATCGTTATGGTAGATGAAAATAAACGAAAAGATTCAAATACTGTGATTATATTTGAGCTATCTAAGCAGGCAGGTTTGCAAAGTATTGAGGATGCATCAAAATTTGTTAGAAATCAGTTAGATGAAGCATTAAAACGATCTACTGAATTAGATAAGCTTCTTACAAAGCCATATTCAGTAAAACTCTTTCTAGTTGAAAAGGGAGCTAAGTATGTTGATCCTATATATAAAATAGCTGTCTCATTTGAGTCTAGAGATCCTAATAGAATTGCTAAAACGATTACCGCACAGCTATCAGCCTTACAATTCGGTGCTTATGGAGCGACTATAGGTGCTGGATTAGGATATGGAGTAAGTGCCCTTATTCCACAATTAAAAGCACCAGTAGTAAATAAAATAGTCCCTTGGGGGTTAGGAGTTGTTTTTTCATATGCTGGCTCTAATTTTGGTGAGAATTTAGTTAATTATCTATGGGATATAGATACTAATAATGGTATTAGTTCATATACTAGTGATAAGATGAACATAACGGTTTTTCGTGATGGAAATAATATTGATGTGCAAAATTTTTCATCAAAAACATATATTCCTCCTAAACCGAGTCTAAATGTTAAGTTTATGCCTGCCCCATTTACTTATGGTTATCATATGACGGCAGAAGAGATGAAAAAACATTATGAAATCCCAACTAAAAATGATTTTAAAGTCTCCTCATCTAACCCCCTCGAAAAAACTGCAGATGGAAAATATAAATATGATCCCGTGTATAAAAATCACGGTTGGGGATTATGGTCTGATTCCCATGCATTAAATTTTGACCATGGAGAAAAAGGCAGTGTGGATAATACTTTTAATGCATTTACTGCCAATATTTTGTCGAATGATTATCGTGTAACTAATAACAACTTTTCTCGTAGCCCTATCATAGAATCCGCTCTTTCTTCAAAGCCAACTGCTCAAAAAGATTATTTAAAACTTAATCATATGGCGAATTTTGGTCGTTCTCGTTTGCCGGTGGATCCGTTGGTGCTAGATTTAAATGGTGATGGGGTGAAACTCACGGGCTATACGGAAAATGCGGTCTTATTTGATATTGATAATGATGGAGCCTTGGAAGAAACGGGCTGGGTGAGTGCTGAAGATGGTTTGTTGGTTAGGGATTTAAATAACAACGGTAAAATTGATAATATCAGTGAGGTCTTTTCTGAATATTATGGTGGCAGACCAGGGCGAGATGGTGAGAGCGGTGAAAAACATTTTCGTAATGGTTTTGAAGCGTTACGAAGCTTAGATAGCAACCATGATGGACTGTTTAATGAAAGAGACAGTGGTTTTGCTCAAGTGAGAGTATGGAAGGATAAAAATCAAAACGGCATAACAGATTCAGAAGAATTGTTTGATTTGAAATCATTGGGAATTACGGAAATAAATTTAGCGTATAAAGAAAAAGGCGGTGAGTATTATCAGCAAAATGAATTGTTAGCGGAGGGGAGCTTTAGTCGTGGAACGGTTAGAACAGAGCGACGTCGTTCAGGATTTAGGCGTAAAACAGTCGTGACAAGCATAGTGGATGTTAAGCATTATGGTGTAGCCTCCGTGAATTTTTTAGCCAACCCAAGAGGGAATTTGTTTACGCAGTTGCAAAATGGGATGAAGGTTGAAACCCAACGTGATGGGCGTATTGCGGCAACATCAGCCTTTACTTCCACCGTGACAACAGGAGAAACATTAAGTGCGGTGGATTTAGGGGTGCAAAATATTGCAGCAGGCACGGGCGATGATGTGTTATATGGCGATGGGCAGAATAACTGGTTGGCGGGTAATCTTGGTAGTGATACCTTTTATGCGGGTGATGGGGATGATGTTTTAATTATTGATGGGGATGATAACCCAGATAATATTCATGGTGGAGCAGGGAATGATATTATTCAAGTTGTTGGCGATAAAGGCATTACGATTGATTTACATGCCGCTGAAGTGGAAGCTATGCAAGGCGGGCGTGGAAATGATGTGATTTATTCTTCGGGTAATAGCACGATTTATGTGAGGGGCGGTGATGGGGATGATATTATTCTCGGCAGTGCTGCCAATGATGCCCTTTCTGGTGAAAATGGTAGTGACTCGCTTTCTGGTCAGGCTGGCGATGATGTGTTGCGTGGGCATCGTGGTAATGATTATTTGTCAGGTGATGATGGCAATGATCTTATGTGGGGCGGCTCCGATGATGATGTGCTATTAGGCGGTGCCGGCAACGATATGCTCAGTGGTGATGGCGGTGATGATTTTCTTGACGGCGGAGAAGGTGAGGATATTGTTGAATATTCAGGAAATTTAGAAGATTATCAATTTACTGAAGTTGAAGGTGGGTTGTTAATTAGTGACAAGGTGCAAGGTCGCGATGGAACAGATTTTGTTCGCCATGTTGAAAAAGCGAATTTTAAAAATGTGGTGGGGTATATTTTACCTCAAAATGGCACTGCTATTCACAATCCATTGCCGGTGATGGATATTATTGATAAGGATAAAGAAGGGCGGTTGATTGATGGTAAGCGTCCTTTTGTTATCACTCAGCAACAATTGTTACAGAATGATTTTGATATTCAAGGGGAGCGTTTAATTGTTGCTCAAGCTTTTGATGTGCAAGGCGGGCAGATTTCTGTTAATGAAGCCCGTGAAATTATTTTTACACCAGATCCAAATTATCGGGGTGTTGCTGGGTTTAAATATAATATCATTGATGAGTCTAATCATCATGGTTTGGTGGTAGGTGGAAAGGAAAAAGTGGGGCAGGTGTATTTTAAAACCCCTGATTTGCCAGCTGATCCACTTTTTTATCAGCAATATTATTTGCAGGAAGATAATGTTGTGCCTGTTTGGCAGCATTATACGGGTAAGAATATTAAAATAGGGCAATTTGAACCAAGTGGGCCATTTTCAGTTGCTGAGGAAGTGGCTGATTATCGTAATCCTGAATTGCGGGAAAATATTGATAAAGATTGGTTGTATGATTATGAATTTCATACCCGAGAAGAGGATAAGGTTTTTAGTAAGCATGCAACAGAAGTAGCAGGTGTGATGGTGGGGGCTCGTAATGGTGATGGCGGGGTTGGCGTTGCTTATCATGCAACGACAGCAAGCCATTGGGTTGGTGCGGATACCTCTAGTTTATTAAAAATGAAAAATTATGATATTGCTAACCATAGTTGGGGAAATAATGTCAATTTTGCGAAGCAGATTCTCGCGAAAGATAAGGCTAAGCAATCAGAAATGGATGCGTGGATGAATGAACGTTATCTGACCGCGTTGAAAGAAGGGCGTGATGGTTTGGGGACGGTGATTGTTAATTCAGCAGGTAATGAAAGATTAAAAGGTGGAAATGCAAATTATTCTTATCTTACCAGTAATCCCTATACTATTGTGGTGGGATCTGTTCAGCTCAATGCTCAAGGTTTATCTGAAGTTGCGGGTTATTCGAATGCGGGGGCGAGTGTATTGGTGAGTGCTCATGGTTCGGAGGTGGTTTCTTCTTCACGCCGTTTGGTGAATAAAAATGGGGGCGTGTTGGGAGAATCTTATTCAACCGTTGATGGAACAAGTTTTTCCGCACCGATTGTTTCAGGCGTTGTGGCATTGATGTTGGAAGCTAACCCAAAATTAGGCTATCGTGATATACAAGAGATACTTTCATTGACGGCAAGAGGGGATAAGTCTGTTGGGAACAGTTGGCAATGGAATGGTGATAAAAACTGGAATGGGGGAGGTCGGCATGTAAGTCATGACTATGGTTATGGCGTGGTGGATGCTCAAGCGGCTGTGCGTTTAGCCGAGAACTGGCATAACCAAGAAACCTATAAGAATGAAGTGCGGTTAGATAAAATCTATTCCTCTGGTCAAATTGATTTTCAACTAGAGGATAATAGCGGACATCAATTTTCTGTGACGGTGAGCAATGCGAATATTGTCTTGGAGAATGTGTTAGTGTCTGTCAATTTAACCCATGAACAAGCCAGTGATGTGATTATTAAGCTGATTTCACCTTCTGGTACGGAATCTATATTAATGAATCGCCCAGGTTGGGTTGAGGGAAGTGATGAATATACAGGGGATAAAGACTTTTATGATAGCAAAACATTACAATACACATTTAACACCGCACTTTTAAAAGGTGAAGATCCGAATGGGCAGTGGCGTTTGCAAGTTTTTGATGCAAATACAGGAAAAACAGGGATTTTGCATGATTGGAGCTTAAGCCTTTATGGTTCAAGCGATGATGGCGGTGATACTTATATCTATACTGATGAATATCAATCTGTAGAGGGAAAAAATCGCTTATCGGATACTGACGGTGGCTTTGATGTGATTAATGCTGCTGCCGTAAATGGTGCGGTTTATGTGAACCTGGCTGATGGAGAAGCATACTTAAATAGCAAAAAGTTATCTATTGATGATCCGTCTGCAATTGAAGGCGTTATCAGTGGTGATTTCGATGATGTGCTAGTGGGGAATGCTAAGCGTAATTTGCTCATTGGTGGAAGAGGTGATGATATGCTGTTTGGTTTTGAGGGCGATGATATTTTGTATGGTGCTCAGGGCAATAATAAGCTTTCTGGAGGAAGTGGAAAAGATATCTTTGTTATAAATAAATATGCTGGCAATCAAGATATTATCACTGATTTTAAAGTTGGCATTGATAAATTAGTATTAAGTGAATTTTCAACCTTGAAACGATTAAATCTACAGCAGGACGAAAAGGATACGATTATTCATTTAGGTGATGGACAAACTGTGCGTTTGGTTAATGTGCAAAGTGAAAGCTTGGGGTTAGATAATGTTGTGATTACGGCGGAGAAATTTAATCCTTTATTCCTTCGCGATTATTATGCTTATGGGTTTTCATCTTCAGCCCAAGAGACGGGGTTACCAGATGTGGAAGTGGTTTATTGGGGTTCAGCTGGAAACGATCGTATTTTTGGTGGTAATAAGAATGATACCTTATATGGCGGGTTAGGGGATGATGTGCTAGTTGGAGAACATAGCACGGATCAACCTAATGGTGGAAATGATACGCTATATGGCGGTGATGGAAATGACATTGTTCGTGGAGGTGCTGGTGATGATATCCTTTATGGTGGGAATGGATTAGATTCACTGGGCGGCGATGCGGGTAATGATACGATTTACTTAGAAGGCGATGAGTCGGCGATTGGGTACGATAATCAATTATATACAAAACCCGTTACCTTAAATAATGTTAAGTTTAGCAATGCTTCTGCGACTGGGGGAAGCGGTAATGATAAATTTATTGTGGTAAAAGATACCTCAAAAGGTGTGGGAAGAGGGGTGTTGAAAAACTTGATTACTGATTTTGATGTAAATAATCCTAATGAGAAAATTGATATATCCCAGTATCGCGGTCAATTGTCTTTAACAATGCAGGAAATGTTGATTAACGGGGAGATTTATTCTCGTTTATGGTTTGGTACGCCAGGCGAAGATACGCAATATATTACTTTGAAAGGGGTAAGAAATAATCGTTTGGAAGCAATTGTTAAAAATAATTTAACTGATACCAGCCCTTCTGTTTTAGAAAGATTACAGCAAACCTTTTTAGGTACGTCTCAAAATGATTCACTCAGAGGAAATGCCGTAGGAAATTATTTAGATGGAAAATCTGGAGCCGATACAATGGAAGGGCTTGAGGGTGATGATGTTTATATCGTAGATAATGCTAGAGATCTTGTTATTGAAACACTAAATGGTGGCTATGATGTGATTAAATCAAATGTTTCCTATCAGTTATCTGATAACGTTGAGGAATTGATGCTAGTAGGCGATGCCAATATTAATGCAACTGGAAATCATGACAACAATCGTTTACTTGGTAATGCGGGAGCAAATCGTTTAGATGGCGGATTAGGTGATGATGTTATGATTGGTGGGAAAGGCGATGATATCTATCTTGTTGATTCTAGTTTAGATGAGGTGGTGGAAATGGCAGGCGAAGGTATTGATAAAGTGATTTCTTCAGTTTCCTATACTTTATCTACCCATTTGGAAAATTTAACATTATCTGGCGAAAAACCTATTTCAGGTGCAGGTAATGGGTTAGAGAATGTGTTGGAAGGCAATGAGTCTAATAACCGTTTAATTGGCTATGCAGGTAATGATACATTGATAGGGGGAAATGGTAGTGATTTCTTAATGGGCGGTGTTGGTAATGATACTTATATTTTCTCTCGTGGAAATGGCAATGACTTAATTAAAGAAGAATCTGGTAATGATATATTGCAATTTAATAGCGGAATCAATGCCGATCAATTATGGTTTAAAAAATCGGATAATGATCTTGTGATCAATGTTATTGGTACAAATGATAGTATTATCATTGATGATTGGTATAGCTCAACCCATAGTGAGGATCATAAAATAGAAACGATTATTGCTGGTGATGGAAAACGATTGGTAGAATCTCAGATTGATTCACTGGTTACGGCAATGGCGAATTTTGATGTTCCCGCGGCTGGGCAAATTCATTTATCAGCTGATTATCATGCAAAATTAGATACGATTTTGGCAGCGAATTGGAAATAGATTCTGAAGCTAAGTGGTAAATAGAGGTAACTTAGGAGGCTAAGTTACCTTTTTTATGGATATAAATATGAATACAAAAGAACACAAAAATGATTATGCATTGGATGCACTGGTTTTATTAGCTCGTTTTCATGGCATTGCGGTTAATACGGAGGATATAAGACATCAGTTTGATCTTTATGGAGCTGGTCTTGATTTAGTCAATTGGCAGTTGGCAGCAAAATCTTTGGGTTTTAAAGTTAGGGTGTCTAATAAATCGATCTCTCGTTTGTCTTTTATTAATTTACCCGTGTTGGTCTGGGATGGAGAAAATAAGCAACATTTTATTTTGGCAAAAATTGATAATAGGCAGAATAAATATTTAATTCATGATTTGGCATTAAAGCAGCCTATCGTTTTAGGTGCAGATGATTTTGCACAACGTTACACAGGGCAAATTATTTTATTAACTTCTAGGGCTTCTGTATTAGGACAATTAGCAAAATTTGATTTTACTTGGTTTATTCCAGCCATTATTAAATACAGAAGAATTTTGTATGAGGTGATTGCCATTTCATTAGTGCTACAAATTTTGGCTTTGATTACGCCACTGTTCTTCCAAGTTGTTATGGATAAGGTTCTTGTTCATCAAGGATTTAATACTTTAAACGTCATTGCCGTTGGTTTGAGTATTATTATTTTATTTGAAGTCTTATTAAGTGCGATACGTAGCTATGTTTTTTCTCACACCACAAGTCGTATGGATGTGGAATTAGGAGCAAAACTCTTCCGCCATCTATTAGCATTACCTTTAGCTTATTTTGAGGCTCGTCGAGTTGGAGATACGGTTGCAAGAGTGAGAGAATTAGAACACATCCGTAATTTTTTAACAGGTCAGGCTCTTACTTCATTATTGGATTTATGTTTTTCGTTTATTTTCTTAAGTGTAATGTGGTTCTATAGTGGATGGCTTACGTTGGTTGTTTTATTGTCATTACCTTGCTATGTCATATGGTCAATGATAATTACGCCGATATTGAGGAAGAAATTAGATGAAAAATTTGCTCGAAATGCAGATAACCAAGCCTTTTTAGTGGAATCTATTACTGCCATTAATGTTGTTAAATCTATGGCTATTTCGCCTAAAATGGTTGAATATTGGGATAAGCAATTAGCTGGTTATGTTAAAGCCGGATTTGAAGTGTCTAAATTAGCAATAATAGGACAAAACGGCGTACAGTTAATTCAAAAATTAGTGATGGTGATTAACCTTTGGTTAGGTGCTCATCTAGTAATTAGTGGCGATATGAGTATTGGGCAATTAATTGCCTTTAATATGTTAGCAAGCCAGGTTGCTACGCCAGTTATACGTTTGGCTCAGCTATGGCAAGATTTTCAGCAGGTAGGGATATCAGTAGAGCGTTTAGGTGATATTCTGAACACACCAATGGAGACAGCAAAAAGTAAGTTAGCTCTACCGGAAATTAAGGGGGATATTGTTTTTGAAAATGTTAAGTTTAGATATAAACCTGAGGATAGAGATATTATTTCAGATTTTTCGTTGAAATTATCAGCGGGAGAGGTTGTCGGGATTGTAGGTCGTTCTGGTTCAGGTAAAAGTACTATCGCTAAATTAATTCAACGATTATATATTCCGCAATCTGGGCGTATTTATATTGATGGACAAGATCTTTCTGTGGTTGATCCAAATTGGTTACGGCGACAAATTGGGGTTGTGTTACAGGATAGTGTTCTATTAAATCGAAGTATTAGAGATAATATTGCAATTAGTGAACCTGGAATTTCAATGGAGAAGGTGATCATTGCAGCTAAATTGGCAGGTGCTCATGATTTTATTACGCAATTATCTGAAGGTTATGATACATTGGTTGGCGAACAAGGTGCGGGATTATCTGGTGGACAACGTCAGCGAATTGCTATTGCGAGAGCGTTGATTTCTAATCCTAAAATTTTAATTTTTGATGAAGCAACTAGTGCATTAGATTATGAGTCTGAGAGAATAATTATGCAAAATATGAATTCGATTTGTCGCGGGCGTACTGTTATTATCATTGCTCATCGCTTATCTACGATTAGAATGGCTAATAAAATCGTTGTTATGGAACAAGGAAACATCGTAGAGAGTGGCTCTCATGATATGTTATTAGAGAATGAAAATGGGCTATATTCATATTTAAATCAATTACAGTCAGGGCTTTAATATGGGGTTATATTGTCGTGGTATTCATAATTTTATAGGTAAATATTATCGCCATATCAAAGAAGTATGGAGAGAACGGAAAACATTTGACTTACCCAAGCGTGAGTCTGATGAATATGCGTTTTTACCTGCACATTTAGAATTAATTGAAAAACCAGTATCTGCATTACCGAAATGGGTTGCCCGAGCTATTGTTTGTTTCATTATCATTGCATTGATTTGGTCTATTTGGGGGAAAGTTGATGTTGTTGCGGTTGCAAGTGGTAAGTTATCTTATAGTGGGCGTAGTAAGGTAATTCAACCAATTGAACGAGCTATAGTAGATGGCATTTATGTTGTTGATGGACAGCGTGTTTTAAAAGGAGAAAATTTAGTTAAGCTGACAACATTAGGGGTTGAGGCTGATTATGAGAAAACGAAAAAATCCTTATCTCTCGCATTATTGACAAAATTAAGGGCGGAATCACTTTTAGCAGTAATTGAAGAGCAAAAGATGCCCGTATTGAAAATTCCCGATAATAGGGATTTTGATAAAGTTGATATTATGCAATCACAACAACTTGTTTCTGAACAATACCAAGCTTTTACATCAGAACGTAAACAGGCGAAATTATTATTAGAACAGCGGCTTGCTGAAAAAGAAACGATCCTTTTTCAGATTGAGAAATATCGAGGTCTTGAAAAGATTGAGAGAGAGCGGTTTAATGATTTTAATGCTCTATATAAGAAAAAAATTATTGCAAAACACGAGTTTTTGGAACAAGAGAGTAAGTTTATTAACCTTAAGAATGAGCTTGCCTCTCAGCAAAGTAAACTTGTTGAAATAGAATCTAGTATTAAACAAGCTCAAGAGTCTTATGATTTATTGTTGTACACTTTTCTTCGAAATATTAGAGAGGGGTTGCGTCAGGCAAATGAGCAAGTTGAGCAACTTGTTTTTGAAGAACAGAAGGCTTTACAACGGCAGAGTACGACAACGATAAAATCACCAGTTACAGGTACGGTACAACAGCTTAGCATTCATACTGTTGGCGGTGTTGTTACAGAGGCTCAGCAACTTATGGTTATCGTTCCTCAAGAAGATAAACTTGAGGTAACGGCATTTATTAGTAATCAAGATATTGGTTTTGTAAAGGTTGGTCAGCCCGTTACTATTAAAATAGAGGCTTTTCCCTATACGCGTTATGGCTATATTACAGGCTCTGTTAAAAGTGTTAGCTTTGATGCGATAGAAAATGATAAGTTGGGCTTGGTATTTTCAACAGTGATTAGCTTAGATGAAGACTTTTTGTTTATAGATAATCGGAAAGTGAAATTAACGGCTGGGATGAAAGTAAGTGCGGAAATTAAGACAGGGAATCGTAGAGTAATAAATTATTTACTTAGCCCATTACAGGCAACATTAAGTGAGAGTTTACGAGAACGCTAGCTATATTAAATTAAGATTTTTTATATCAGGGAGCTTTAATATTAAATGATTGCTGTCATTAGATAAAAAACTAAGCCTTATAAACAACGGCTTAGTTTTTCTAACCAAAATATTTTAACTCTTGGGGCGAAAGGTCATCCCTCTAAAAGATAGAATAAGTTACGATATAACAATTTTCTATATAAGAGTTATTTTTTGTGTTCAGGTTTTAAGTTTATATATCCTCTTGCTTGCAGAGTAGCTTCTTTAGATTTTCTCACCATCGTTTCAATAGTTGTTCCTTGAACAAGAATTGAAAACATTACGACAGTGTAAGTCATTACGAGAAGTAAATCTCGTACATTCATTCCAATTTTAGAAATGTAAAGACTGCCTACGGGAATAGACATTGCCATTGCAAGAGAAAGTCCACCCCGTAATCCTCCCCAAGTAAGAATTCTTAAAGTATATGGATTATAGGTGGTTTTCATACTGAGAAATTTAAAAGGTGTCCATACGCTAATGTAGCGACAAATTAAGCAAAGTGGGATAGCGAGCAGGCTGAGAATGATACCTTGATAAGTAAAATTCACCAACAGCATTGCTGCTCCAATTAATAGAAATAAGAGTGAGTTTAAAAAGTGATCGATCATTTCCCAAAAGTGATCTAAATAATGTTGGCTTTGTTTTGAAAATCCCGTATGTCTTGTCCAATTCCCGATAATAATACCTGATACCACCATTGCTAATGCTCCAGAAACTTCGAGTAAATTAGCAATCATAAAGCCTGCACTTGGAATAGTAAGTGTAAGGAGTATTTCTAGGCTTCCGTCATCAGTGGAGGAAATAAGTAAATGGGCAATTAAGCCGAGTACTAAGCCAAACAGCAAGCCGCCACCCGCCTCCATAAAAAAGAGTTCGCTTACATCGCTTAATGTTGGCTGTTTTCCTCCAAAAGCAACGGCGAAAATAGTGGTAAAAATGACTAACCCTACGCCATCATTAAACAAGGACTCACCCTCTACTTTCATTGAGAGCTTTTTCGGTGCTTTGAGATTTTTAATAATGGCAAGAACAGCGATAGGATCGGTAGGGGAAATTAACGCTCCAAATAACATACAATAGATGAAATCCACTTCCCAACCTAATAGATAAGTAAGGAGATAAAAAGTTATGCCGATCAGAAAGGTAGAGGCGAAGGTGGAGAAAAGTGCAAGGATTGTAATTTCACATTTTTGGCTTTGCATTACAGGGAGCTTTATCCCCAATGCTCCAGCGAAAAGTAAGAAACCTAGAATACCGTTGAGTAGGAAACTTTTGAAATCAATTTGTTCCATTATTCCGCGAGCAAGTTGATCAATATTGAGCCAATTAAGATGACCCATTATCAGAAAAAGTAATGAGGCGACCATTGAGGTTGCTGTAATTGCTATAGTATATTGAATTTTGTCATTAATTTTCTGAGTAATGAAACCAACAAAAATAGAAATAGCAGAGAGAAAACAAATGTAGGTATAAACGTTCATTAAAATGCCTTAATCAATGAATTTCACTAAGAAAAGGGGCTGATTTTTTTCCATTTGATAAGTGAGATTGGAATGGAGTAACAAGCCAAATTTATTGGCGTAGTATAAGTAAACTGTTATTATTTATAAAGATAAATTTTTAAAATACATCAAAATGAGTAAATTAAAATTCTTTTTTATTGCCTTATTTAGTTTAACTTTTATGGGGGGAGGCTATCTTTGGTACAGCTTAGCGATTTTCCCTGTGCCAAAAACTCAGTTTCAAACAGCTCGCACTTTATCCTATCAACGGCAAGCCTTAGATCAATCTGTGGCTTGTTTTCACACCAATGGGAACATTGACCCCATTGCACAGCGGGATTTTCGCTTGCTGGTGTGGAATATGCACAAAGGGCAAGATTGAGGCTGGCAGGAACAGTTGAAAACGCTCGCCGAGGGCAAGGATTTTTTATTTTTGCAAGAAGTGTCCAGCGGGCAACATCTAGATTCGCAATTTTCATCGCAATTTCCTACCGCACTTTATACCAGCAGTTTTGCTTATTTAGGGCAGCAATCTGGCGTGGATTTGCTCAGCCGTTTTACACCGCGTTTTTATTGTGCGGGGGCTTCTGTAGAGCCTTGGATTCGCATTCCCAAAGTAGGAAACGCGATGGCATTTCCGCTGGCAGACGGGCAAAGGCTGTTAATCATCAATGTGCATTTAGTTAATTTTGAATGGAATCCTGCCCACTATCAACAGCAACTCACAGCGATGTTTCAATTATTGCAAGCCCATCAAGGCCCGATTATTCTGGCGGGCGATTTTAATGCGTGGAATCGTGGGCGAATAGATTTAATCCAAAAACTGACCGCACTTTATGGTTTAACCCCTGTGCAGTTTCAGCCTGATGATCGTTTGCGATTTTTTTCAAACCCACTGGATTGGGTTTTCGTGCGAGGCTTCAAGGTGAAAAACGCCCGCACGATAAAAACTACCAGCTCCGATCATAATCCTTTACTGGTGGAATTGTCGTTATAACTAAACTGTATTCGCTTTGTTAGAAGGTTTTGTATTTTACACCGCCGCGCTAATCACAATCTCAACTTTCCATTCAGGTGAAGCGAGCTTGGCTTCTACGCTGGCTCGACTTGGCGGATTTTGGCGATCCACCCATTCGTCCCACGCCTGATTCATCTCCGCATAATCCTGCATATTGGCTAAATAAATTTGGGCATTCAGGATTTTGCTTTTGTCTGAACCCGCTTCCGCGAGCAATTTATCAATCAAGCCTAGCACCTCTTTCGTTTGAGCATAGGCATTAGCTTGGGTATTTTCTGGCACTTGCCCCGCTAAATAGGCGACGCCATTATAAACGCACATTTCGGCTAAGCGGGCATTGGTATGAAAACGTTGAATTGCTGTCATTTTTTCTCCTTGTGTTGGTTTTTCATCATTATATCGTTGTGCAGTTCAAAATAAGCAAGGCGTTATCCCAAAGATCACCCGCATTATTTTGAAATCAAACGACTAGAGTAAATAAAAATAATTCGCAAATATTATAGCGATAGTGCGAAAAAATAGCTAAAATTCCTTTTATTTTTTTGACCGCACTTTGCAAATGAAACTGCTTATTTCTAATCAACACGGTGCTATCGTAATGGCACTGATGCCCTTTTTATACGGAATGTTGCTTGCTAAGCCTATTGCGTTGCATTTTTTTCTTTTAGTCGCGTGGTTTTCCCTTTATTTAATGACATACCCATTTTTAAATTTATTTAAGGGCAGAAACCTTGAGCTTTACCGCAAATGGACGCTGATCTACGCCATCACTAGTTTATTATTTGCCCTGCCCGCATTATGGTATAACTGGCATATTTTGCTTTTTTTGTTGGCGATGTTCCCTTTTGTGGCAGTGAATATTTACTATGTTAAAAAGAAAGATGAACGAGCGTTACTTAATGATCTCGCTGGCATTATCATCTTCGCCCTTGCAGGAATGGCAGCTTACTATTTTCCACATTCGCAATTGGACGCCAAAATCTACGAAGTCGCGTTATATCCTAGCCTGTTTTTTGTTGGTGTTACGCTATATGTAAAATCCGTAATGCGAGAACGCAAAAATCCCTGCTATTTACAAGCCTCAATCGCCTTTCACCTACTTTGCATTCTCGGTTTGGCATTCACTCAGCAGTATCTCTTAGCCCTAGCATTTATCCCCCCTTTCCTCCGTGCTGTATTCCTACCAAAATACAAACTTTCCGTAAAACAAGTAGGCTTAATCGAAATAGTGGTATCAATCTTATTTTTGGTTACGTTGTTATTATAAATAGTACGAAATAGAAAAGCCCTGTAATTACAGGGCTTTTATCCATTTTTGAAATGAATTGAATAACGATGAAAAGCAGAGGTTTTATTCCCACTCAATTATCTTTTTGTGGTTTAACTTGTTGATTTTTAATCAAATGTTTAAATGATGAGATTTTATTTACCGACATTTTTACCGTCATTAAAGCAAGGTGCTTATATTCGGTTTGCAAGCCAGTTATCTATGTCTACTTTTCGCCACGCAACGCGCCCCATAGAAGCTCGAACGCTCTTAGGGAAAGTACCTTTTTTCATCATACGCCAGATTGTTGTGGCACTCAAGCTAGTAATTTCGATAACTCGTGATTTGCTTAGTAATATATCCTGTTGTTCCATATTCCCTCCAATAAAAAGCCCCGACTAGCGGGGCGTTATTGTTATTTATCTTTATTTCTATCAACCAATTTATATTGGTGGAAAAACGCTTGCACGGCAAACGCAACTGCTGCTCCTGCAATCATACCTAATATAAACATTGTTACTCCTTATTGTCTGATTGAAGTTTCTTGATTTGCCTCTCAACTTGATCTTGCTGGCGTTTAAGTAGCTTTTTTGACTCGTACATCACATTGCCAACTAAGCACATTACGCCGATACAGATTAAATAAAAAATCACTTGAAGCAGATCAACCATTATTGTCCAACCTTAATGAATGGCACTGAACCATTCGGTGTCATTGTTGTTGGCAATACACCGTTCCATTTTTCCGCTGCCGTAAGTTCTACGAGCTGGCGGTTTTCTTTCAGTGCTTCACCTTTCGCACGAATTGCGGCGGCTTCCGCCTCACCCGCTAAACGTACTTTCTCCGCGTCAGCTTTTGCCTGAATAACCTCAGCGTCTGCCTTAGCTTGTGCATTGACTTTTACAATCTCCGCCTGTTTTTGCTGGATAATCAGCTCACGCTCTGCGGTCTGAATTGCAACGTTCTTTTGCACGCTTTCTTCAACTCGCTTTTCATACTCTTTGTTAAACTGAATAACCGTTTGAACCGCCGTGATTTCCAGTGGATAGCCTTTTACCGCCTCGCGAATTTGAGCGGTAATATCCGTTGTGAGTTTTGCTCGGTTTTCCAAAGCACGCTGGGCCGTGTAGCCGCTGAACACAATTTCAAGGGCTTGGCGACTGCGTGGCTCAATTAGCTGGTTAATCATATTCTCTGTAGTGCGGTAGTTTTTATAAACTAAAATTGGGTCAGTGAGTTTATAAGTAATCACTAAAGCGGTAGTAACGGTCTGTGTATCGCGAGTGTAGGCAGAAATGCCACTTGTTAAATCTCCAGAACTATCGAATGAACCTAACGTGATTTTTTGCTCACGGGTGGAAAACTTAATGTCATCTTCCAACCACGACCGCCAGTGCAAACCTGCCGATTTTGTTTTGACAATTTCGCCATACTTGGTAACTAACCCAATTTCCCCCTCGTCCACTGAGAATGGCGTACAAGCAGAAAGGCTTAATGCTGCCGTGAGTGCTAAAACTAAATACGATTTTTTCATTGTTTTCTCCTGTGTTTAAGTTAAAAAAGCACGTTAAAGTGCGGTATATTTTAAATATTGTTTTAAGCGTAGCCCTATCCATTCCATTACGGGGACAGCCATACTATTTCCAATCGCTTTATAGCGTGGACTATCGGGGCATTGCTCTGCCGGTTTGTTGCGATAGGGGATTTTCGTCCAATCATCAGGAAACCCTTGTAATCGTTCACATTCTTTTGGGGTGAGTTTTCTTATGGTGTGGGCGTAAGCAACGCCATATCCTTCGCCACCTTGATTTGCCCGCATTGTGAGGGCAATGTTATTGCTACTCTTAGGCGTTGTATCGCCGTTCCAGCTCACACATTGGTTGTCGTAAGCAACGGCGTGAACACCCGTGTCATCAAAGCCGTTGCCATTACCGCCGTTATGAGGCTGCCGTCCGATGGTGTTACCTGTAAGAGTAATACAGGGGACGTTGTTACCGCCTGTTCCCATTCGGGCTTTTAAAGTGGGGGATAAGGATTTTTCCGCTATCCTTCCCGCTTCCACGCCTTTGATTTCAAAAAGGACATTTTCTTGTCCATTATTTCGTCCCAAATAATGGGCTTGATTTTTAGCAATCATCGGGTTTTGCGTTCCGTGTATAATGACCGCCACTTAACGCACCACCGCAACGTTTTAGCGTCCCAGCGATGTTTGTTGAACGGTATGCTCCAAAGCTGCTTTCAGCAAAGGCGGTAGGGTTTTCTTGCGGATTTCCGCACGGCGTAATATTCCCAGACAGGCTTTGGCGCTCAACGAGTATTTCGGCGACACTTCGCCCTCTAGCACTTGCCACAAGGAACACTCTTTTACGGCGTTGGGCGACTCCGAAATATTGAGCGTCGAGGGTTCGCCAGACGAGGGTGCGTTTTGAATGCAGATAACCAGCGTTTGTCCATTTTCGCCCTGCTGGTTGTAAAGGCTTTGATTCTTGAGCCAATCCAGCCAAAAGGTGTCCGAAAGCGTTGTCCTTGGTGGATAACACACCCGGAACGTTTTCCCACACAAGAACGCACAGGGGCTTTCCGTCTTGGTATCTAACATAATCAATTGCCTCTAAAATATGAATTAAGACTAAAGTTAAATTCCCTCGCTCGTCATCAAGAGATTGTCGAAGCCCCGCCACAGAAAAGGCTTGGCAAGGTGTGCCACCAACAAGCACATCAGGAGCGGGGACTTCACGGTGTAAAATTTTGTTAGGTAAGGCGGTTATATCACCTAGATTTGGCACGGTTGGGAAATGGTGAGCCAGTACCGCACTTGGGAAGGGTTCAATTTCGCTGAACCATAATGGCGTAGCGAATTTATGCCACGCACAAGAAACCGCCTCAATGCCTGAACAGATTGAGCCATAAGTAAACATTTTGACTTCCTGTAGAAAATTATTGAGTATTGCGACTAATCCCTATCTCATCTTCAAACGCTAGCAATCGCACGGCTTGAAGTTGAGAGGTGTTCTGTTGCAAATGGCATTCATATTCGCTAAGCAAAAAGCTATCTTTCTCTACCTTAATACCAATATCACGATCTTTGAAAACGATCTCGACATCAATAAAGATGAATGCGTCCTCAAGGGCGTTGCCTCGCCTGATGTTGTTAATTAAGACGTGATCGACAAAATAGTCAAAAGGCTTAACGTGCAGCATTGCGAGGCGTTCGTAAAATAGGGATTTGAGGCGAGATTGGCATTCAATCACGTTATCAAGTTGAATATCTACGCCGTACACGCTCGCTAGTGCTTGATACATATTCAGCACTTTGTAATAAGGACGCTTTGGACCTACGAGGATTTTGCACAGCTTGCGGTTTAGAATGTCGTATAAAAAATTCCCCGTGCCACAGCTGGGTTCGAGGATTTTCTTTTCAGGCTCAAAGCTCTCTTCGGGTAAAAGTGCGGTCATTTTTTGCACCAGTTTTTGAGGTGTGTACACCTCACCAAACGCTCTTACCCTCGCTTTGGATTTGGTGAGTTTTTCCATAGGGTTTCCTAATAAAAAAGCCTACAACGTAGGCTTGGGTTGAGTTAATTTTTTGTGATTAAATCTGTGGCTGTTCCGCAATAATGCCCATCGCAGTCAGCCCTCAAATCAAGTTCGAACGCACACCACAACAAGCCGATAATCATTAAAATTCTGAACATATTTTCACCTTTTTGCTGAATTTGAGGTAAGCAAAACCGCCACACGGTTCACAGGGAAGTGCGGTCGGTTTTGAGTTAGATTTTAAAATTCGCTTCGCGTCTTATGCTGGGCGTGGACGTGTCGATTGATGATTTCTCTTGCTTGTTGCAGGTCTTTCTCTATATTCGGTGTGAAGACAAATAAGTAGCCCTGTTGAGCTGGCTCTCCCTCTGTGCAGAAATCACCGATCAACTTGCCTTTCCCTACCTCATCATTGAGAGAGGTCCCAAGTACTGCACACTGATAATCAGAATATTGCAAGCCGTAGCAGTAAATACGCATTAATAGTTGCAAGAGTTCGTTATCTTGTGGTTCGGGTAGGGCGAGTTGCTGCTGTTTCACTTCCCCCTTGTGCATTGCCAAGAAAGCACGCAATACGATGAGATGAAATTTTGGGCTTATCCACATTGCATAGGATAGGACGAGTTCTTCGCAAGCCCAAGTGCCTTGAACAGAAATATCTTTGCCACCTCTGATGGTTTTTAGAGCGAAGATCGTTTTTGTGCTTCGGGTATTTTCACTTTCAATTTCTTTGACTAATTCTTTTGTCTGCTCATTACGAACGAACAAACTAGGGCGATGTTTTGGATCATTACCGCTAGCAAGATGAAGATCATTTAATGAATAAAGATTATCCAAAGTGCGGATAGAGTTATTTAAGATTTGTAAGTTTGACATAATTTTGTACCTTTTGGATTTAAGTAATTAATCCGATCATTAAGTGGTGATCGGGGTTCAACTTACCCTCCAAAAGATGGGCGGAACTTATTCAGATGTATTGTATATCGTTCTCTCGCCCCGATCTCATCGGATTAAACCTAAATTTAGGTACAAAAAAACCGCTTTATATCGGAGGCGGAAACCGCTTTTGGAAAGTAAGTGCGGTTATCTTAATCCCAGTTAGCGGTTTTTGTCAATTAGATTTATTCTTCAGTTGCTATCGCAGAGAATGTGGCTTGTTCAATTTTTCCAGAACGGCGTTTAATCATTCCGCTTAACTTAATTGTATTAATGTCTTTAACACGGTCGATAATTTCATTTACACCGTCATCGCCTAACATATCGGCATCAATGTTAGCACTAAAAGTTTCGCCTTGTAAGGTGCGGGCAAAAATGGTGATTTTACCTTCTTGACGTTTAACGCCGTCAATGTATAAATCAAGTGTATCAGGTTTTGTTGTTGCTTTTTCCTGTGCATTTAAATCATTCACGATTTTTTGTAGTTGTGGCTGTTCCAGTTTGATTTTTGTATTATTGCCTTGTGAGATAGTGACTTTTTCTGCATCGCTTACAGCACGAGCCATTTCACTATAGGCTTTTTCTGAATGTTCTTCGATGCTTTGTATTGATTGTTTAAAACGAGCGTTGTTACTTTCATTTGCTACAGCTTGAATTGTAAGAAAGGCTTGTTTTAACACTTCACTTTCGCTTTTTTGCTCAGCTTGATTTTCCGTTGCTTGAATTTGTGCAAGCTGAATTTCTTTTTGGTTATCCAACCATTTGTAACCCACCACTGCACCGCTGACAGTTAATGCAAATGCGGTGCAAGTTAATACTTTTTGTCCACCTGTCATACCATTTGTTACCTCTTTAAAGAATTTCCGCATTGCGTTAAACATATCTGTTAAATCTGCAATGATTTCGGTGCAGCCTTCGTTTACAGTGAATGTGATTTCTAGTGCATCTTTTTCTTCTTGTGTTAGCAAGGTGATGTGTGATTTGCCAGTTTTAAATTCAGCATAAGCACGCCATACTTCATTTTGGAACTCGCAAATACCTTTGCAGATAGCATAATTGATACTGCCATTATAACGCAGAGGATTACCTTGAATTTTAATTTTCACTTGTCTTAAAAAATCAAATTCAACCTTTTCAAATTCAATTTTTTCATTGGATTTTAGGGTTTGAACGAAGTCTAATAATTCTTCTGCATTTTCAATTTTCCACATAAATATTCCTTAAATTCAGATACAAAAAAAGCCGTTAGAAACGGCTTGAAAGTGCGGTTATCTTAATCCGAAGTAGGGCGGTTTGTCAAATAAAAAAGCCCACAATAAAAATTGTAGGCTTTCTTGAATATTTGTTGATTTTGTCGGTACACCGATATATAATATACTCACTTTCAAGAGACAGCTTGAAAGTGAGTGTGAGGCTTAATCCTCACGCTTCGAAGAAGGATAGCTAAATGATTAAGGTCATTATCCTAGTTATCATTCTGTTAGTGATTAGCTCCCCAGCATACTAACGGTTTGGTAACTATCCGAGGGGGAGACCCCTCGGTTCTTCAAATTAGTTTTATCATAGAGAAATTTTATGGCAATGTCAATTAATGAGATTAAAGCCCGAAGCGATGTAAAGCGTGGCGTGAAAGCGAAAAGCTATAAACTCCCCCTTGCTACCATTGCGAAAATTGAGCAATTAAGCAAACAACTTGATATTCCTCAAAATCAGTTGATTATTCAGGCGGTTGAGTTGTTTGAGCAGGCTCACACTTAAATGTAAGCCCTCAAGTGAGGGCATTTGTCTAAAAATCATCTGAAATTGTCTAGGCTAGACAAATCAGAACGGAATATCATCATCTAACTCATCACCATTATTCTGCGGTGGTGGCGTGTAGTTGCCACTTTTAGCGTTAGCATAAGCATTGGATTTTGTTGATTGCGTTTGACGCGGTGGTGCGTTTGTTTGTGCACTTTGTCCATCTTGGCGGCTATCTAACATCTGCAAGCTGTCGCCTTGAATTTCGGTGGTGTAACGCTCAACGCCGTGCTGGTCTTGCCATTTTCGGGTTCTGATACGCCCCTCAATATAGACTTTTGAGCCTTTTTTGAGGTATTGCCCTGCAATTTCCGCTAACCGCCGATAAAGTACAATTCTGTGCCATTCGGTGAGTTCTCGCCGTTCGCCTGTTTGCTTATCCGTCCAGCTTTCTGAGGTTGCCACGCTGATTGTTGCAACCTGATCGCCATTTTGCATTGTGCGGATTTCTGGATCGTTGCCTAAATTGCCGACGATGATGGCTTTGTTTATGCCTGCCATTGGTTTTCTCCTTTAAGTGCCTTAAGTGCGGTCAAAAATTCGGGAATATATTTATCAAATGCCTTCATTAATATTTCATCACGTTGCACGGTGTAAAGATAAAAAGGCTGCTTTTGATATTCTGGGCAATAACTGACAAAATCCCACGTCTCATAGCCTGTTACCCATAAAGCGGATTGCACTTGAATAACGTACTCACTCGGCACACCACCTTCGAGCAAATATTTGATATGAGTTTTCATTTTTGGGCATTTGATTTCCAGCCCTTTTCTAAGGGTAGGAATGAGTCCATCAGGGCTAATCATTAGCTCTTTGTCGGCATTAAGATAGACACCGCCAACCTGTACAACATCATTGCCTGTTTCAAACTCATACGCCATTCTTGCCAGTGGCTCAAGCTGATTGCCGCGTTCCATTGCAGCGGTTTTTACATTTTCTTTTCCGCCCTCAATACTTTCGGCAACCAGTTCAGCGAGATAACTCACCCAGCTAGCAGACTTTTGCCCACTGTTAGACACGATATTTTTAATGCCCGTGCCAGTGGGAATGCCTAGCCGTGCGGCTAGCCATTCTTCCGAGCCTTGTTCACAATCAAGTGTGATTAAGCCATCTATCATAGTGGGATTCCTTCATCTGCGTTATTGGCTTGATTTTGTGCATTTTGTTTATCAAGCGTAAGATGCAGTTTTTTCAATACGCCTTCTGCACGTTCTGCCGTTATCAGCTCTAATTCATTCACTCCGGCAGATGCCAATACTTTTTCAAGCGGTGTGCCAGTGAGTTCAATTAACTGACGAATTTCTGCTACTTTTTCAGGCGTGGCGTGAATGATAGTTGTCGCAGTGGTGTCAATGACCGTTGGTTTTGGCGTTACATTTAACGGTTCTTTTTGATTTTCTACAATGCGTTCAGCTTCGTCTTGGTCGTAAATACCTGTAAAGCCAAAAGCTAACCTTGCACATTGAATCATTGCCTTGTGGCGTAACATCCTTTTAGGGTGCGTTCTCCAAGGGCCTTGTATATCACGATAGCATTCACTCATATATTCTGTAATGCTAATCGGTCTTGATCTATCTTTACGATAAATACGACAAGTACACTTTTCTTCGTCTAAATCGAATTCAATACCGTCAAATTGAGGGTTTTCATTTAAAATCCTTGCCCATCCATCAATACCAACAATTGGTGTAATACCGCCCCCTTTATCAGGGAAGGCATAAATTTCTTTTGTCCAAGGATTTAAGCCATATTGATTGGCTACAATTAAAAGTGCGGCCATCTGGCTGTCATTTACATCGCCTTTGAATGCCGTGTTTTTCAGGGTTTGTATTAAACCTGAACTGTCTGCAATTTCAAAGCGTTCAGCGAGTTTTTGGGTTAAAGTTTGAAGTGCTGTTGTCATTTTATTTTCCTTTGTTTGCTATTAAATCTGTTGTTATTCCACAATAATGCCCGTCGCAGTCTGAGCCTAAATCGAGTTCGTACGCACACCACAACAAGCCGATAATCATTAAAATTTTGAACATAATTTCACCTTTTGGCTGAATTTAGGTTGAGCAAAACCGCCACACGTTTTTTAAAGTGCGGTCGGTTTTGGATTAGATGTTAAAACTCGGTTCGTTTTTTATGTTGGGCTTTAACGTGTCGATTGATGATTTCTCTTGCTTGTTGCAGGTCTTTCTCTATATTCGGTGTGAAGACAAATAAGTAGCCCTGTTGAGCTGGCTCTCCCTCTGTGCAGAAATCGCCGATCAACTTGCCTTTCCCTACCTCATCATTGAGAGATGTGCCAAGTACTGCACGTTGATAATCAGAATATTGCAAGCCGTAGCAGTAAATACGCATCAATAGTTGCAATAATTCGTTATTTTCGGGTTCTGGCAAAGCGAGTTGTTGCTGTTTCACTTCACCTTTGTGCATTGCCAAGAAAGCACGCAAGACAACGAGATGAAATTTCGGGCTTATCCACATTGCATAGGATAGGACGAGTTCTTCGCAAGCGTAAGACCCCATACCATTTTTAACAACCAAAATCGTATTGCGTGGTTGGTTTTCGTTCTCCATCTCTGCAATAAGTTCTTTTGTTTGGTCAAGGCGAAGAAATTGATTTGGACGATGTTTACTTTCACCACCACTGGCAATATGTAGATCATTTAATGAGAATAAGCCATTATTTTCACGGATTGAAGTTTTTAGAATAGTTACGTTTGACATTTTTTATACCTATTGGATAGAAGTTTATAATCCAATCACTGTAAGTAGGGTGATCGGGCTTCACTTACACTGCCAATAGTCAGCTGGGGCTTATTCAGATGTGTTGTATATCGCCCTCTCGACCCGATCTTTGAGCTGCGCAGATCTGCGCAGGTAGAATTTAGGTATAAAAAATCCGCCATTCGGTCGGGTGCGGATAGCCGCTATTGGTAAATTGTGTAAGTGCGGTTATCTTAATCCGAAGTAGGGCGGTTGTAAAGTCTTATTTTTTCACAATCGTTGCCGTAATTCCCAACGCTTTAACTGGAGCGAAATATTCTCTTAATTGTTCAAGCGTTCCTGTAAATGGGATTTCTTGAGCAGGGATTTTAAGAATAAATTGCGTTGTCGCTGGTGGCGTTGCTTGGCTTGGCGTTTGCGGTCCACTATTCGCCGTATTTTCATTGATGTTTTCCTGTTGGCTGTGGGCGTTTTCTTGTAACTTCGCTTCCGCACGGGCTTTTGCCTCTTGCTCCGCTTTGGCTTTGATTTCCGCTTCGCGTTTTTCTTCTTCGGCAATTCGTGCTTGAATGATGGGTTCAAGCTCGTCATCGCCAGTAATCAGATTGAGCCAATCCTTAAAGAGATACTCATAAGAGATAGGGATTAGCTTACGACGCGCAGAAAGTCGAGCAGCTTCGGTTGCAATTTCTGCCCCGATAAGGGTTTCTTCGGCATTTACAGCTTTCGTGAGAGTGGCAAGAGTGCTACGGCGTTTGGTTGCTTCGTCTAAGCGTTTTTTAATCGTGGCTTTTGAGATAACCTGTTCAAGTGCAATGCACACATCGTTTTCAAAGCCTGATTTGACGACGGCAAGTCGTTCAAATGCGTCATTAACAATGCTCGCTTTGATTTCCGCTTCTTTGGTTTTCACCAGCTTTTCACGCTCTAAACGAGCTTGGCGGAAACGTTCTGCTATCGCTTGAGCCTGTTCAATAAGCTGTTTAATTTCGCCATTTTGAGCATTGGCAATGGCTTCTTTAGTGCGTTTTTCTAGCTCGGTTAAATCTTTAATGTCTTGCTTTGCTTGGGCGAAGTCGTCATCCGTTTCAAATCTGTTGCTAAGCCCGGCAAGATAGTTTTCGGCTTGTTGTTGGAAGGTGGAAATGTTGGTAGAAAGCACTTTGCTTTCGGTGGATAAAATTAAATTGAATTCCATTATTAAATCCTCTGAATGATTTTTTGCTTGGCTAATTTCTCGATGGCTTGTTGTCGGTAGGGGAGGTAATCCGCCCCGCTTCCTACGGCAAGCCAAAATAAATCGTTGTCGCACAGGGTTTGGGTGAACTCGTCAAAGAGCGTTTCATCGCCCTTTCTGATTTGCTCGTCAATGCGTTGGATTTCTGCTTGTAACCGTTCTTCAAAGCCATCTTCAGCGTAATGGGCTTCTAACAATCGGTCGCTTTTGCGATCATAGGTTTGTGCGATTTGTAGGTAACTCATTGTTCCTCTCCTGTGCTTGTGTCGCCTTGACCATATCCGCAAGCATTGCGAACATTTCAGGTTCAAGCGTAATAGTTTGGGCGTTGGCTTTGCGGTCAAGCATTAGCCGTACTTTGCCGTTTTTGTCCACGAGATAACCATTCAAGCCATAAGGCGTAAACGGCTTGCGTGGCGTGACTTTTTTACGTTGGGTTTTAATCGTTACGGTTTGGATTTCTTGTGGGCTTTCGGTGTTCATTGTGGCTTCCTTTGTCTGTGTGGGTTCTTCTTTTCGCATTGGAATAACGGACAACTCACGCGTATTTTGGGGCTTTAGTGTGGCAGTTTTCCATTTGTCATCTGGCATTGCGGGCAGAATAACTTGATAAGGAGAAGTTTTTTCAAGGTCGAAGTTTGGAATAACCGTTGAGGTTTTCACCGCTCCTGAATGTTGTAAGTTGTAGCTATCAATAATTTTATTTAGACGGTTGATTGCCACTTTTTGATTCACCATTTTTAATGTGGCTTTCCATAATTTGTCATCAATCCAACATTCACCGTGCCAATAAAATGAAACAGGGTCTTGAATGAGTTTGTAAAGATACTTGCGTTTTTTACTTGCCATTGTTTATTTCCTCTTGCAAAAGTGCGGTGTAATTTTTGAGGTATTTTTCAGCCTCAACGGTTAAATTGGGCGGTAAGTCGCCTTGTTCTTGTTGCCACTCAAGGTTGGCTTGGCGTTCCATTTCGGCGAGTTGTTCAGTGCTGAAACCTTGCATTGCGTAGTAATCTTCCGCCGTTTGTGCGTAGGCATCGGCAAGGCTTAGCACGGTGATAATGGCAACAAGAAAGAGTAGGGTTTGTAGTGTATGTTTAATAAGATCGTTCATTTTTGTTTCCTTTTTAATTGCTTTGTGATGGTTTGAGCAAATTGCTTTGCCCACTGATAAGCCTCTTCTTTATTTGTAAAACGTTTCCGCTTCCGTGAGATTTGATGTGGATATCCATCAATGATTTGAAATATCCTCACATCACCACGAAAACAGTCGTGCCGTTTATGTTTAATGTCGTGGCGAAATCCTTTAGTTGAGCCATCGTGGTAAGCACTGCTATGTACGCGATAAATTGGCATTGTTCTTCTCCATCTGTTTTAGATGTCTGAGTAAATAACTTACTTCCGGTTTTAGTAAGCGTTGAGTTTCAAAGGTCAGTAGTTTTCGTCCCGTTCGATAAATTAGTTCATGCGTGAAATGTACTGCGAAGAGTTGGCGATTAATGTCGTCTATCTGTAGGGTGGTTGGATTATCAAACACGGCGATATACAGTTTATTGTTGTGATAAAGGCTAACCTCACCATATTGCGTTGCAATCTGACTTGTGGTGATGTTCTCACCTAATTTTGATTTAACGTAATCTGCCACCAATGTTTCATAACCACGCTGTTTCATCTCTGTTTCCTTTTTAATCAAATTACTGAATTTAGGGTGTAGAAAACCGCCACACGGTTCACAGGGAAGTGCGGTCGGTTTTGAGTTAGATTTTAAAATTCGCTTCGCGTCTTATGCTGGGCGTGGACGTGTCGATTGATGATTTCTCTTGCTTGTTGCAGGTCTTTCTCTATATTCGGTGTGAAGACAAATAAGTAGCCCTGTTGAGCTGGCTCTCCCTCTGTGCAGAAATCGCCGATCAACTTGCCTTTCCCTACCTCATCATTGAGAGATGTGCCAAGTACTGCACGTTGATAATCAGAATATTGCAAGCCGTAGCAGTAAATACGCATCAATAGTTGCAATAATTCGTTATTTTCGGGTTCTGGCAAGGCGAGTTGTTGCTGTTTCACTTCACCTTTGTGCATTGCCAAGAAAGCACGCAATACGATTAAGTGGAATTTTGGGCTTATCCACATTGCATAGGATAGGACGAGTTCTTCGCAAGCGTATGTTCCGCCGTGCGTACCTCGCAGAGTTTTCACCGCTTTTGTGTTAGGTTCTTCACTTTCGATTTCGGCGATAAGCTCTTTTGTTGTATCAAGACGAATAAAAAGGTACGGTTCATTTTTCTTTAATCCGCCACTTGCCAAATGAAGATCTTTTAAATTGAATAAATTTTCGTAACTACGAACGTCAGTGTTAAGAATTGATAAATTTGACATTTTATGCCTCTAGATGTTTTCAAGTTAATTTGTCCGAACACTTAAGTAGGGTGATCGGGGTTCAACTTACCGCATCTAGACGGCGGAACTTATTCAGATGTATTGTATATCGTTCTCTCGCCCCGATCTTTGAAAACCACATATCTGTGGTTTTTCTAAATGTGAGATTTTTCACATTTAAATTTTAGGCATAAAAAAACCGCTATGCTATCGGGTGCGGATAACCGCTAGATGTTGTAAGTGCGGTTATCTTAATCCGAAGTAGGGCGGTTTGTCAAATAAAAAATAATTAGTAAATACTAAATAAATCTTGCTTATTTATGAAGTATAAACTACAATAATCTTGTTTTTGGAATGGTTCTAAAAATGAGAAGCCCGACTGAAATCGGGCATCAAAAAAGGAGTTAGGATATGTGTTTGAAGCTCGCAATCCTAATTATCCTGCTAATGGTGGCAATGCCAGCATTCTAGGATAAACCTGCGGGGGATATGTGGAAGTGTCCCCCAATGGCTCCTACTATAAACCGTTAATTTATTAAATGCAAGAGGTTAATATGTCTCGTGGTCGTCCTAAGTCAGGTTTAACGCGTCAAGAACAGCAAGAAAAAAGCGATAAAAAACGCGGTGTGCGTTTGGCTGGCTTTAAGCTGAAAGAAGAAACCATTTCACGCTTAGCAGAATTAAGCGAACGCACAGGGAAATCTAAAACCGCCCTAATTGAAGAGATGATTTGGAATTATTAAATTTACCGTTGTTTTAATCCGAAGTAGGGCGGCGGTTGTCAATGTTACTTGTTTAATTCGTGATGATAAAGTTTATGTGAGCTAACCACTTTACCAATTAAGGCAATGACAAAACTATGTTGCGTTTCCTTATCTTGATTTTTAAAATAAGTATATAGTTTTACTTCAGGGCTTTGCCCTTCAAGAAATTCATCAATTAAATAAATATGATCTTGGAGATTCATTATGATTACCTTTGCTTATGATTGCCCCCATTGTGGCGTTAAACATGGGGGATTTGAGATTAAAACGTACTATGAAAATGATAAATTTACTAATTATTCTATTTTCTCATTATTAGCCACTTGTAATACCTGCAGTAGTGCGATTATTGGTGATCTTGCAGTACAAGATGATTCACATTCTAAACAAAAGCTAAACAAAATTCGCTCTCTTTTAACTAGTAAAAATAATTACAATTTACAGGAGTTATCCGATGGGAGATGGATTCAATTCTATCCTAATAATACGAAAACTGCAGAAATTCCCGAATATTTACCTAGTTCGGTAGAAGAAGAGCTTCTGACAGCTGAAGATCTTTTTTTACAAGTAAAAGCTAAACCGCATTTTGTCAAAGCTTCTGGAAATGCATATCGCTCAACTTTAGAGCGTGCATTGTGTGAATTAGCAGAGAATGATAGCAGAGCAAAATTAAATAAGCGTATTGAGAAGTTATTTGAAGAGGGAAAACTTACCAAAGATTTGAAGAATTTTGCATTGCATATTAGAACATTAAGTGCTGAAGCTTCTCATACCTATAATGATTTTACACTCGATGAATTGGAGGAGCTAAGATTATTTAGCCAACTCTTTTTACAATATACTTTTACCTTGCCAGCAATGATCCCTGAGAGCTCAAAAGATGATATTGATAAAAATAAGAGCTAAATTCCTTCAATACTCACTAATTAATATGAGCAATATTTTTTAGATTTTGCTAAAAAAGCCCACCTGTTACAGTGGGCAACCTTAGGAGTATGTCTGCACGGGGTTTAACGCCTTCCGTGTGGGCGTATTAGTTGTTCAACCTTGATTTAGCGACTTCAATCAAAAGTTGATATTCTCTTTTCGTTTTTTCATCGTGAACTTCCGCGGATTTTTTCAAAAACTCCTCAACAGAGCCACTAAAACAGCCTCTAGTAGCCCACAATACTCCTTGCTTAGTTTTAAATACGGTTAATGTACCGTACTCCGTACCCACGTTTGAAAACCAGACAATATCAGATCTTTCACACACCACGGCATCACCGGACACCACGGCATCGCCGGACACCTTGGCATCACCGGACACCACGGCATCGCCGTACACCTTGGCATTACCGTACACCTTGGCATTACCGTACACCACGGCATCACCGCACACCACGGCATCACCGTACACCTTGGTATTACCGTACACCTTGGCATTACCGCACACCACGGCATCACCGCACACCACGGCATCACCGTACACCACGGCATCGCCGTACACCTTGGCATTACCGTACACCTTGGCATTACCGCACACCACGGCATCACCGGACACCACGCCATCACCGGACACCACGGCATCGCCGTACACCTTGGCATCACCGTACACCTCGGCATCACCGGACACCACGGCATCGCCGTACACCACGGCATCGCCGTACACCTTGGCATCGCCGGACACCTTGGCATTACCGTACACCTCGGCATCGCCGTACACCTTGGCATTATCGTACACCACGGCATCACCGGACACCACGGCATCGCCGTACACCACGGCATCACCGGACACCACGGCATTATCGTACACCTTGGCATTACCGTACACCCAGGCATCACCACTCTGATCTAAGTTTGACTCTTTCTCGACATATCCACCCAAATCACCAGCACTAACGCCGATTGATGCGATTACTACTAAAGCTTTTATGCGATAGAGTTTAATTTTAGTTGTAAATCCGATCTCAATATATTCATCGGTTAATTCATATTTTTTCACTGCGTTTCTCCTATTTCTCATCTCATTCAGAACCGCACGCAAAGCCACGATGAAAAAGACTAAAAACGAGCGGCTAAGAATGCGGTTTTGAATGAAAGTTATGACAAGGCACACTAACTACGGCAAGAAGATTGGTCTAAAATAATCCGTAGATAATGACTCAGTGTGCCTTGTGATAAATTGGCGACCGCAGTAGGACTTGAACCTACAATCTCAGGTGGTGACAGCACCTTAGCTTATCCTTTTGCTATGCGGTCCTTTTGTTGCTGTTGCTTTTTGAGTTTTATCAATTTTTCTCGTAGTTGAATAAACACATTAAAAGTTTGTTTCACACTGCTGTCTAATTCGTGGTAATTCAGCTTATGTCGCCATAGCATTTCATTACGACTGATTAGTTCTAAATTAGATAACTCACAATTTTGAATATTGCCGTCTTTAAACCACAAAACAAATCCTTGAGGGATTTTGCCAAAGGCTTGCTCCCAGATAACACGTGATTTTCTTTCATAACGCTTAACTCCTGTTTTTATCAACACGGCTTTTGCCATAGGGCAAAATCGCTCGTAACCAATAGGCTTTAAATGTTCTCCTTTTTTAAATCGCCCATTTCTACCAGTCAGCCAACCTCTTTTAGCACACAGTACCCTAATTACTTGTGCGGTCTGATTACGGTTAAACTTTTGATTAAATAGTTTGGTTAATTCCGCTTGCGGTAAAGTGCAATTTTCTTTGATAAAGGCTAACTCTTCTTTGGTATATCGATTGCAATGTTGAACCGTTGAGATAATTCCTAATCGTTTTTTTAGCTTTCTAAAAACCTGCCTATTCTTTAGCAAACCAAATTGTTGATAAAAGACCTGAATGAGATCTTTAGGAGCTAAATCTTTATGTTCACGGATAAAAGCAATATGTTCATCAGTAAACCTAAAGCGTTTTTTTGTCATTTTGTGCCTTTGATATTCTTAAAAAATCGGGTGCATCTGCCTCAATAGTGCGGTCACCGAAAAGCTGCATTGCTTTAATGGCTGTATTAGAATTTTGAATGATATTCGATGCAATACCAGATACCGCATTCGCTCTAGCAATTTCCCTTTTTAATTCTTCATCTGTTAAATCTTCATCTAACAATTTTTCTAATTGACTAAAAAGATGGTTGTTTAAATCAGTAATTTTATTTTTCATCGTCTAAATCCTCATTAACTCCTGACAACCACGGCGGATTTTTTGTGTGGCCCGCACGGTATTTACGCCGATTTCGCCTTTGTGGTAATTCGGTTTGACGGCTTGAAATTGAGCCGCCGCTTTTTCAATTTGGGATTTTGACGGAATCGGCAACATTACAAGTGCGGTCTTAATTCGGTCAGGTTTTCCCGTTTTGATTTTTTTCTGGCGAGATTTGGCAAACATTCTTGCTAATCTGCCAGCCTTGCCCATTGAGCGAATTTCTGCCTTTTCGCAGTATTTTTTGCTCGCTGGGTTACGTTCAATGACGATATTCATCATTCACCTCCGTTGTTGTTATTTATTCAATGCCGCACTTGTCTAACGTTCATCTCGGCTCGGTATCACGGTTGATTCTTTGCATTGCATTCCTCTCGGTTCTGCTGCCTTGGTTCTCCGTAAATACGGCATTGAATAAATAAGCCTGTTTGCCTCAGCCCCACTGGCACAGACTTGCCAACCTTTCGGCTTCCTTTTGTAAAAAGGGGAGTGGGTTCTAAATTGTTAAAGAGCATCATCACCAAGATGAAATATTGAATTAGCTAAATTTATGTAGTAGCTTTAAAAGCAACCTTGCAATGCGTGATTGTGGCTTGACTGGAACATATATTGAACAGTAAAGCTCACCATCAATAGTTGCTTGGGACATTGCTTTGACTTTTTCTTGTGCTTCTTCAAATGAGTTGGCGTAGACATCTGAACACCACTTCTTCCCTTTGAAGAAGTAAGAAATTGCATAGCGTTTCATTTCGTTTTGCATAAGGAGTTACCTCTATGTATTTTGAAATTTTCAAAGGTGTTAATGGTCAGTGGTATTGGCGACTAAAAGCCGCCAATCACGAACCTATAGCTCAAAGTGAAGGTTATACGACCAAACAAAACTGCTTACATTGTATCGGGCTTGTTACGGACACTAACCGACAAACACCTGTTCGCGAAGTTTAATTATCCAAGCCCTGTTACCTTAGGGCTTTTTATTTCATCTTGATTGTTAAAGAGCATTAAACGTTGTTTCGTTTTGATGTTGGCATTATCACAAATTGAAATTATTTAATCAATAACATTTTGAAATAAATTTATATTAAAAATTTCATTTTGAAATTATTTTATTGATTTATAAAGAAAAATAATTTGAAAAAATTTGTTTGATTGCTTATTTTTTAACCTGCAAGCGGTTGTGAGATTAAGGTTGAACGCATTTTTGTTGATTTTAGTTCACAGCTTAAGGCGGTTGAGGTATAATTTTTGTGTGGGAGGGTAACGATGATCCAAATAAAATCAACAACCTTATTTAAGAAATGGCTTGATGAATTAAAAGACTTAAGAGCGAGGGCGAAAATTCAAACCCGTATTAAGCGATTGCAGTTAGGGAATTTTGGTGATGTTAAGCCCGTTGGTGAAGGGATTTCAGAATTGCGTATTACGGAGGGCAAGGGCTATCGCATTTATTTGAAAAATCAAAATGGAGTGGTGGTGATTTTGCTTTGTGCTGGCGATAAATCAACACAATCCAAAGATATTGAAAAAGCGAAATTATTAGCGAAAGAATTGGGAGTTTAAATGATGGAATTACAAGATTTTGATATTGCCGAACATTTAAGAAGTGAAGAAGAAATCCAGCTTTATTTAAATGAGGTGTTACAGGAAAATGATGTGGATTTAATTTTGTCTGCATTGGGGGATATTGCCAAAGCTCGCAATATGAGCCAGTTAGCCAGAGAAGTGGGGGTAAGCCGTGAGGGGCTGTATAAGGCGTTTTCAGGCAAAGGCAACCCGACATTTTCTACTGTGCTTAAAGTGATGAAAGCCCTCAATCTTAGCTTTGAAGTGAAACGTGTTACGCACGCGTAATCATTTTCGAGACATCACGAAAGCGTTAAGCAAGGCGAGGTGATTTACCTAACTCCTTGAAATGATTTCAGTTTGGGGATTTAAGCAAGATTCGAGTAGGGATAAGCAAGATCTGAGGCAAAAGAAAACCGCCGTGAGGCGGTTTGTTATTGAATTTGATTTGTCTTTGCTGATATTTCTATCAATCTTGATAGTGGAACAGCCTTAACCAATGAAGCAATAATTTGAATTTCTTCTTCTGCTTTTTGCTCGAAAAGCTGATCGCTTCTATCATCAACAACAACCAACATTTTACGCCCAGCTAAGTCATTACCACTTAGAATATCACCTGCTTTTCGCATAACTGAGCCAACGGCATTAGGTGTTGGATTAATCGCCATTATAAGTTGATCATCTAGTTGAAAATCCAGTGTGTAGCTATGCCCTGAAATACCATTTACTTTTGGCGATCTAGTGAATTTGGCGTAAGGTTTCCACGCTTTTAAATAAAGTTCCACCTCATCGGCAAGGTGATTAACTTGCATTGGTATGCCTGCAAGCTCTCTTTCGTAGTGCATTAAACCGCACAAAGCTGAAGTATAATCAGCAATCGCGTAAGTCGCTTTTTCTTGTGTGGTAATACATAAAATTTCACCATCATCTTCCAATGCAATATCGGTATGAACAGTATTCAATTTATCTTTGATTTTTTTCCAAGATCGCTTATGTTCAATGAGTCCGGTGGTGTGGAAATGGAACAAGGTATCGCAATCATCGGTGATTAACAGCTGTTCGCCCTGTGGAATAATATAAAAACTTAATAGAGAACCATCTAGCCATTTATGGTTGGTTTGTACGCACACGCCAGCAGAACCATTAAGGCTAGTTACCTTATGGCAATGTAAGTCAATTTGGTTGTGTAGCCATTGGCAATCTATCATTTTATTCCTCCGGCAAATTAAGTTTGCTTCCAGTAAATTCTAAACGGATTTTATCGCAAAATAAAGCAAACCAGTGAGCAATATTTTCAATTTCTGTATCAGGGATAATCTTTCTCACCTGTTTACCTATATGTTCGTGGCTACCTTTAATAATTGTATTTCCATCGTGTGAACTGATTTTATTTTCATCAGATAGCTCTAATTGGTAAGCTCGTAATTTCTCGTGTTGTTTGCGTTTGAATAAAGTCAAAACAAGTTTTCCTGACTCTTTCACACGTTTACTGTATTTATAGTCAACTTGAACCGTTGCTCCTGGTACAGGTCCAGCTAACTCATCTCTGTCATTAGGCACAAAATTAATCGTTCGCCAATGGATATTTCGCCCTTTATTCCAATATAAGTCTTTATCGTAAGATTTTAGCAATTCGATAAATTGCAGGGCTTCTTCATTGTTTAGGCAAAATTTATGTTCATTTAATTTGTTCATTACAAATAATTCCTATCCTCAACCTTTATCTTTATTTTCGGTTGTTATTGACCCAGAAACCTGTTGTAAATTTTCTAAATCAACAGATAGAAGACTGGTGATGAGAGTTCGTAAAGAAGCGGGCTCAAATTCACGCATTAAACTTTCTAAATATGCTTTTTGCTCTAACTTAGAATATTCAGTGCGACTTAATGATTCTTTTAACAAATCAATGAGAAATTGATCGTGTTTTTTCATTTTATGCTCCATATAACAGCTATAATACCTGCCTATGCTCAACCGCCACGCCAATAATAGTAATATTATGTTCTTTGCTACTGAGTGTTGGGAAGCTGTCATTTAATGGAACAAGATTAAAATGTGGTCTGCCGTGTTCGTCATAAGAACCAAGTTGCTTATATTGTTTGAATGTGGCTTCGTTATCTTCATTGATTGCGGCAACAAATTTTCCGGGCGTAGGGGCAAGATTAGGGTCAATCAGAACTAAATCTCCCTCTTTAAAGCGGGACAACATACTCTCGCCATTAATCACCAAAAAGAAGGCTCTATCACTAGCTTTTACTTGGGAGGCAACCATTTCAAATTGTTCATCGCTATCAATATTATCGAGATAGTTTATATCGCACCACATACCCGCTTGAATTGTGCTGAGTAAGGGGTATTGATAGCTTTTGATAACGTGCGTAAAGGTTACATTGTTATCGAATGCAAGGCTCTGCGGTGTAATATTTAGAGCTTTAGCAATAATTTCAATGTCATCTAAATTAGGCGTGCGATTTCCCTTTTCATAATTAGCAATACGAGGTTGCCCCCAAGGTTTTCCGTCTTGATCAAGAACACTGCATTTTTCAGCAAGCTCTTTTTGGCTTAATCCGAGTTGTTCGCGGTAAGTTTTTATTTTTTCACCTAATGTCATTCTATCTTCTCCTAATGATCATTAAATCATTTTAATACGCTACGTTATAATTTCATAATTTCAAAATGAAATTGCATAAAATTTCTTTTTGTGATTTAATTGGGTTGAAAAATCACAATTGGAAATTTAAATGAATAACATCTCAAAATTCCGCAATCAAATTGGGCTTACTCAAGCCCAGCTTGCTGAACATTTAGGTTGGAGCCAACCACGAATTGCAAATTATGAAACTGGGGTTAGGAAGCCTTCACTATTTGTTGCAAGGGAAATCGTTGCAGGGCTTAATCGTTTAGGTTGCAAAGTTTCTTTAGACGATGTTTTCCCGTTACAACAGTAATCT
Source organism: Avibacterium paragallinarum (assembly GCF_900450705.1). Lineage (GTDB taxonomy): Bacteria > Pseudomonadota > Gammaproteobacteria > Enterobacterales > Pasteurellaceae > Avibacterium > Avibacterium paragallinarum. The sequence goes on along the minus strand of NZ_UGHK01000002.1, from coordinate 722,521 downwards.
ATCCAAACGCACTCAAAAAGTAACCATAAAAAAACGAGAAAATTTTATGAAAGATGAATCACCGTTTTTGTACATACAAAAAGCTCTGCATACGCAGTTATCCCGTAGTCGCGAAATCTCAAATTTCGCGCCAGCAATGGGGAAAACGACAACCCAGCTAGCGAAAGAGCTAAAGACAGATTATGACCGCAACAAACTTGGTTTTGCCGATGCTATTCATCTGATTGCTCTCACCGATTCGATCAACATTGTTGAAATGATTGCTCAGGCAGTCGATCGCACACTAATGCCTAGCCCGAAAGAATGCAAAGGATCGTTAGATTTATTGCGCGAAGTCGTCGTGCTGTCTGAATCAGTGGGGAAATTATGTGGGGAAAGTGCAAATGCCTTGTCTGATAACTCAGATTTAGGGCAAGAGCTATCCGCAAAAGAGCGTGAGAAATTAACAGGATTGATAAATCAGCTACTTTCTCAGCTGGTTTGTCTGAAATGGGAATTAAAGCAATAAAAAACACGACAAATCAAAGTTGTTAATCCTTTTTGAAGAATTTTTTTAGTGCAATCGGTAGCAATACAATAGCCCAAATATGAAAGTAAATTTTAAACATAGTAAATGTACTAATTTTTTCGACTTTAAACCCTAGAGAAATTAATTCTAACTGGCTGAATGAGCCGAGTGCGGCAAATATAGCAACGCCCAAAATCGCTGAAAAGTATGCAAATCTATCCAGATCTTGCTTGAACTTACGCTGAATAGTGATGTTGAACATAACAAAAAGTGCTGGGGTTAACAAAATAATGAGCTGCTGCATATTAACGCCGAACTTACCAATATAGGAAAGTAAAAATAGGCTAGACAGCAAAATAGAATAAGCAAATAAATCCCGAACGATAGCAAATAACATAAGGAAATCCTAATGAAAAAATGGCTAGAAAAATTGAAAGTCTTTTATTTGAGTAATGATTTTATCATTGTCCACTTGATTATCGCAATGTGTCTAATCTGGTGGGTTTTAGGGCAATAAAAAACCACCATTACAGCGGTGGTAATTCATTAGAAAGGAATTATCTATGAACGGATTATCAATGATTTCGGAACAAAATGCAAGCATAAAAATGAGCAGTCGTGAGATTGCGGAGTTATGCGGAAAACAACATAACCACGTATTAAGAGATATTAGAGCTTATGTTGGAGCTATTTTACAAATAGAACGAGGTATCAATGTTAAATCTCTTGATTGGAGTGAGAAAGAGGGTGTAGAACTTTTTGGACATACCCCCATTGGCGGTGTTGTGTGCCAGTATGAAGTTAATTCTCAAAATAATCAACGCTATCCAATCTATTATTTAGACAAATCTGCAACGTTAACAGTTATTTCTGGTTATAACGTCATTCTGCGTAAGAGAATTATTGATCGCTGGCTTGAACTAGAAAATCAGCAACAAAGCACCGCACTTTTGCCTCAAAACTATTTGCAGGCATTAGAGGCGTTGGTTGAGAAAGAACGACAAAATCAAGCTCTTGCATTAGAAAACAAGGAGCTAAAACCTAAAGCAGCATTTGTTGATCATTATGTTGACGTTGGCACAAGCAAATCCCTGCGAGAAACCGCCAAAATTTTAAATATGCCGGAGAAAGCAATGATTATCCGCCTTATTGAAGATAAGGCGTTATATCGTCAATCTGGCAACCTCTTACCTTATGCAGATAAACAGCAACAAGGTTTATTTACCGTGAAAACGGGGACAACTGATCACGATCACAATTACACGCAAACGCGAGTAACGGGCAAAGGTATTGAGTGGATCGCACAACGTTATGCTTCGGAGTTAATGCTATGAGTATGTTACTAATGGTTAAAGCAATGCAGTGCAAAGTGGGTAACCCTACCCGCAAATTAGTATTATTGAAATTAGCGGACAACGCTAATGATGAGGGCATTTGTTTTCCGTCTTACCAAAACATTGCGGATCAGTGTGAAATTACCCGTCGCAGTGCGATCTCGCATATTGAGGCATTGATAGAAACAGGCTTTGTTGAGAAAAAAACACGCAAAACACCAGAGGGTAACACCTCAAATTTATATGTGTTACACCTTGATCGAGATGGTGAAAATTCTGCACTACCTAGTGAAAATGATTCACTAAGGGTAGTGAAAAATTTACACCACCCTAGTGAAAATATTTCACCAACCCCTAGTGAAAATATTTCACCCAGAACCAGTCACTCTATTAACCAGTCAATTAACCTTCCTTCTTCGTCCGAAAAAAATTCGGACGGCGGCGAGAGCAAAAAATCTCGATTTAAATTTTCCGATGATGATATGACTGCCGCACAGTGGATTTTTGGATTAGTTCAAAAACTTAACCCCGACGTCAAACCGCCGTCTTTCGACAGCTGGGCGAATGAGATCCGCCTGATGCGTGAGCGTGATAAGCGAACGCATAGGGAAATTTGCGGACTGTTTCAGTGGGCAAACCAAGACTTGTTCTGGAAAACCAATATTCTTAGCCCTGCCAAGCTGCGGGAGAAATGGGATCAGCTCACGGTGAAGAAAAATAACGCAAAACCACAGCGCAAAACAGTTTCAGAGCTGAATGCGATTGAATGGAACACTGACGAGGGTTGGAGGGGAATGCTGTGATCACTCAAGTTAATCCACACACAATGCAAAACGCAATGGCAATGCAATCTCAATTGCCTACGACGCAGCGAAAATCTCAACGCTTGCCAAGCGAGATTGAAAAACTGGTCGATCAAATTTTTTCGCAGTTATTCGCCGCTTGCCCAGCAATGCGTAGTCAATTTGACGAAGTGCAGCTACCCATCACCAAGCGCACTTGGGTTTTAGGCTTTGCGGAAAACAATATTCGCACCATTGAGCAAGTTCGTGCGGGAATGCGTAAAGTGCGGTCGAAACCGGATGATTATTTCCCAAGTGTGGGCAAGTTTATTTCTTGGTGCAAGCAAGATCGCTTTGAAGCGTTAGGCTTGCCGAACGAAGACGAACTTTACGACCGCCTGAAAAAATTTCAAGGTTACGGAATGTTGGAAATTCACAAATTCCACTTTGAGAGCGATGCGGAATATTGGCTGCTGACGGATTTGTATTGCAACAACCGAGAAGCCACGGAAGAAAAATTGTGCAAAGCAGTGAGCAAAGCGTTGAAAGCGATGGCAGCACGCTTGGAAGCGGGCGAAACGTTGCCTAAACCGCAAATCACCCTGCCAGCGAAACCGAGCTTTGTTCCGCCTGAAGTGCAAAGAAAAATTAATCAACACGGCATTGAAAAATGCAAAGCGATTTTAGGGATGAAATGATGACCGAACAACAATTCGACAAAGACACGTGGTGCACGCCGAAATATGTTTTTGACTGGCTCTTACAGCGTTCGGTTACGTTAGATTTTGTGAAGAAGTGCGGTGGGTATGGAAACTAAACAACGCTTTTTCTTGCGTAACGCTCGCATACAGGCGAATGCGATTGGGGTAATACATTCCCTTGCCCTAGATGATAAAAACCCCGTAGTGGTGGAAATAAAGCCCTTAACGCGTACGTTGGCACAGAATGCAAAACTCCACGCAATGCTTGGCGATATTGCCAAACAATGCGAGTTTCAGGGCAAAAAGCGAGATATTGAAACGTGGAAAATGATTATGGTGTCCGCTCACAAAATCGCAACGGGCGGACAAGCTGAAATGGCGATTGGGCTAGAGGGCGAAGTGTTGAACTTACGTGAAAGCACGGCACAAATGGGCGTGAAACGGTTAGCGAGTTTGATTGATTATATTGAAGCGTGGGCAGCAGAGCAAGGGGTGAGATTTAGCGACAAGCAAGGCTTTTACGGCTATTAAAAATTGCTTAGTGGCGGATTGTCAAGATTGGGAGATGAATTAATGATTATGGAAGGTTGGGAAGTTTAATGGCAAAAGCACCAAAACAGCATAAGTGCAAAGTCTGTGGCATTTATTACACAAAGACAGTCAGCAGCCTGCAAAAAGTGTGCGGTGTACCTTGTGCGATAAAGTTGTCTGCAGAGCAATCACGAAAAAAGCGGGAAAAAATTGCAAAAGCAGAACGGGCAGAAACTCGCAAAAGAATGACCGCACTTAAGGAAAAGAATAAAACGCATAATCAACTCATTGCTGAAGCTCAAAGTGCGGTGAATAAATATATCCGTTTTCGTGATGCGAATAAGGAATGTATCTCGTGCGGTACGCCGTTGATTAGCGAGAAATTAGGCGGGGGATTTGATGCGGGGCATTATCGTAGCCGTGGTTCAGCCCCGCACTTGCGGTTTTATACGCTTAATATTTTTGGTCAATGCAAACGCTGCAATCGATGGTTGGGCGGAAATTACCACGAATATCGCATAGGGCTGATTGAGCGTTTGGGTATTGAAAAGGTGCGAGAAATCGAAAACGACCAACGCCCAAGGCATTATAGCGATGAGGATTTAAGGCGGATTAAGCGGATTTTTGAGCGGAAAGCGAAGTGGTTAGAAAAGCGAGGTAAGCAATGGAATTAGTTTTTAACGATATTAAAAAAGTTTGTACACAATGGGGCTATTGGGCCACACCACGATTAGGCACGGAATATCCTTGCCTTTCGGTGAGCATTCCCACGCCGATTGATGAGAGCAAAAGACGAGTTGATCCCGTTAGTGAGTCGTTAGCTGAGGAAATCGAGCGTTGCGTGCTAGTGATGCGTAAAGCAACACCTGAGCTTTACGATTTATTTATGGCAACTTATGCCTACCGGTTGCCACTTTATAATGAGTACGATCACAATCGTGCGTTAGTAAGAATGGGGATTTTGGAACGATTTGGGATTAGCAAAGCACATTATTTTAATCAGATTAAGATCGCTGAAATTTCTCTTAAATTAATGTTAAGCAAGGAACGATGCATATTTTTGGCGTAATGCGAAGAAAACACTTGTTTTGTCTAGACTAAAAGTGTATGATTTTATCTATAGTGCGGTTTTGCACGTTTAAAACGCACGAATGAATTTTTACAGCCCTAGAATACAATCTAGGGCTTTTTTGTAGGTTTATTTTTCACTATAAATTGCTCTGCATTTGGTCAATCCTAAAAGGAGATAACTATGTCATTTGAATTGCGTAAACAGCTTGCAGATTTAAAGGCAGAATGTAATGCGTTATTTGAACAACGTTTGAGTGTGTTGCGAGATAAAAAAGAAAACGCAATTTCGTTAATGGTAGATGAAGCAGTTTCTTTTTTACAAGAGCAAGGTTTTACCGTAATAAATAATATTCCAAGCACGATTGAAGCTAACTATAAAGGCTCAATGAATATACGTATTCAATTTTCTGATCCAGCAGATAGCTTTATTGGTGCAGATATTACTATTGATGTCGATTACTTAAATCAATCCTATGGCTTTAGTGTTAATTTAAAACGAGCATATTTTAATGCGATTCAAACGGGTGATTTATCCGCGGAGATTATGCAGTATCAAGCGATGATAAAACGTTTAGCCGAGTTAGGGTGGACAGATATTGATGGCTCATTTGAAATTGTGTTGATTAAGCAAGATTTAAACAAACTCACGTTTTCATCAATGGAAGAGGTGTTGGCGTTTGTGTTAGAGATGTAACAAAATAGAGTGAGCAAACTTTTAACAGCCCTGATCGGAAACGGTCGGGGCTTTTTATTTGAAACTTAGAAGCTCAATATTGGAGGAATGATGAAAGCTGAAAGCGGTTTTATTCAACCTTTTACTTTTTTAGGTATAGAGCTTTGGATAGATGAAAACGATAGATTAATGCTTTCCGTTCCTAACTCTTGCCAGAAAAAGGAACTAGAAGAGGTTTTATTACCTATTCGTAATCAGTCAGGTGAATTAATAGCAAATCTTGTGTTTAAGAAACAGATTTCTGCAAGGACTCAAACGCTATTTTCAGCAGAGGGATTGCTTGATCCGCATTCTCAAATCCAAGATCTACCAATTTCGTTATTACCCGCTCTAGGGCTTTTCCGCTCAACCCTTTTAAAATGTTGAGTAGTGATGATTTTTCCTCTTTAGGAAGAGAAGATGATTCTATTTTGGTTGATAAAATAGATTTAATTGTATCCTCATGGAATTTTATCTTAGCAGAACTTATAGCCCACTGTAACAGGTGGGCTTTTTATTGCCTCAAAAAGGAGGCGGAGTGATGAAAATGCCAAACAACGATCCGAATATATGGCTTATTTTAGGGGCATATATTCATCAAAATTACAATGCCATTGTGGGTTTCACGATGGCGTTTTTTATGTCTTTGCTACGCGCTGCCTTTTTGCGTCAGAAAACGAGTTTTCGCCAGCGGATATTGGATGGGGCAATTTGTGGTGCTTTAACCTTATCAAGTATGTCGCTGTTAAATCATCTTGGTTTCCCTGATAGCCTTGCCTCGTTTATCGGGGGAATGCTCGGGTTTATTGGTGCGGAGAAAATCCGTGAATATTTGATGCAGGCGTTAAAAAAGCGGGTGAATAAAGATGTTTAAATTTAGCCAACGTAGTGAAAAGCATTTACAAGGTGTTCACGATGATTTGGTTAAGGTAGTGCGAAAAGCCCTTGAATATAGCACCGTTGATTTTGCGGTGATTGAAGGGGTGAGAACAAAAGCACGCCAAGCCCAACTCTTTAAGCAAGGGGCAACTAAAACAATGAATAGCCGTCATTTAACCGGTCACGCGGTGGATTTAGCCCCGCTGGTTGAAGGAAAAATCCCTTGGTCAGAACGGGATAAATTTAAGGAAATTGCGAAGGCAATGTTTCGAGCGGCCAAAGAATTAAATGTCACCATTCGCTGGGGTGGAGATTGGAACGGTAATGGGAAAAGTGAAGATGAACGTTTTTATGATAGCCCGCATTTTGAATTACATCGTGCCGTTTATCCGTAAATATTCCTCGCTGTTGTGGTTATGCGTGATTTTGGGCTTATGTGGTTGGGTTTGGTATCAGTCGCAGAGGATAAGTAGCTTAAGTGCCAAAAATCAAATGCAAGCCCAAACCATACAGCAACTGAACCATAATCTCGCAGAAAGAACAAAACAGCTCGAAGATGAACGGAAAACGACACAAAAACAGACCGCACTTGAACAAGTACAGCGAGAAAAAGCCGATGAAGATATTCGCGTTATTTATAAAAGGATTAAAGGGCAGGATTGTAGCCGCGAGCCTTTGCCTGATGATGTTATTAAGCGGTTGCAGCACAAAAACTGAAACGGAGTATCACCTGCCGCCGAGTATTTATTTAATCCCTTGCCCGCAAACTGCCTTTAGCGGTTCAACCTATGGTGAGGCGATTATTTATTTGCGAGTGGTGCAGAAAGAACGTGAGATTTGTGCGGGGCGGTTAAGTGGGGTGATTGAGTGGAGTAAATCAAATGGGAATGCTTTATAAGTCGAAAAAGAAATTGATTGAGGAAGGCTTCACGCATTATGGATGGCTTTGGGGTATTCCTGTTTATGTCAAAGATATTGATAGCGAAGCCCCCATTATTGAAGCGGCTAATTTTATTCCTGAATGGGTTTTAACTGTCGCAGATCAAATCGGCTTTTTTATTGAGGGACTGCTGAATATCCACAACCCTGAATATGTGCCAATGTTTAAAATTCGTATTACTGGAGAAATTAAATAAGGATTAACCTATGCCAAAGAAAGACGGGGTTAACTCCACGTCTAAAAGAGGCGTGGTTAAAGAAAAAAAGAAAGTTGGGCGTCCATCTTCATTTATGCAAGAAGTGGCAGATGATATTTGCACTTTATTAGCGAATGGGGAAAGTTTACGGAAAATTTGTGAAAGACCTGGTATGCCATCAAGTCGAACAGTGCATAGATGGCTGCAAGAAAATGATGAATTTTGTCAGCAGTACGCGCGTGCACGCGAGAGTCAAGCTGATTTTTTGTTCGATGAAATCTTAGACATCGCAGACTGTGCGACTCCTGAAGATGTTTCTGTGGCTAAACTAAGAGTAGATAGCCGCAAATGGTATATCACTAAAGTTGCCCCGAAAAAGTATGGGGATAAGCAAACGGTGGAGCATTCGGGGGAAGTAAAAATAGAGCAACGCACTGAATTGGATTTATCAGGATTGAATATTGATGAACTTGAGCAACTTGAAAAATTACTCGAAAAAGGAAATATTGCACCAAATTCAGCGTGAAAAATCTCGTCAATCCTTATTCCATTTTACCACTCACACGAAACCTGACTTTGTTACGGGCTGGTTCAATCAGATCATTGCCCAAGAACTCCAGCAATTTTACCAAGATGTGATTGATGGCAAACAGCCAAGACTGATGATTTTTGCACCGCCTCGTAGTGGTAAAAGCGAGTTATTTAGCCGTCGTTTTCCTGCGTGGGCGTTTGGAAAAAATCCTGATTTGCAGATTATTGCTTGTTCTTATTCCGCAGACTTAGCTAGCCGTATGAATCGCGATGTACAGCGGATTATGGATGATGAGATTTATCACAATATTTTCCCAGAAAGTTCGTTGAATAGTAAACGCATTTCAACCCTTTCAGGGCAAGCCTTACGCAATAGCGAGATTTTTGAAATATTGGGATATAGCGGGGCATATCGTAGTGCGGGCGTTGGCGGCGGGATTACAGGAATGGGGGCGGATATTGCGATCATTGATGACCCTGTAAAAGACGCGAAAGAGGCTAACTCACAAACTGTTAGGGATAGTATTTGGGATTGGTACACCACAACACTTTATACAAGATTATCGCCTAAAAGTGGGGTGTTATTGGGGATGACCCGCTGGCACGAGGACGATTTAGCGGGGCGATTAATTAAAGAGATGGAGCAAGGGGGCGATCAATGGCGAATTATCAGCTTTCCTGCCATTGCGGAAAAAGACGAGGCGTTTCGCAAAGAGGGTGATCCATTACACCCTGAACGCTTTTCACTGGAACGCCTCGAAAATATTCGTAAAGCGGTAGGGGTTCATACTTGGAACGCACTCTATCAGCAACGTCCATCAAGCAAAGGTGGAGGCATTATCAAAGGGCGGTGGTTTGGGCGATACCAAACCCTTCCGCCGATTAAATTAAAGGCGATTTATGCCGATACCGCACAGAAAACCAAGCAGCATAATGACTACACGGTGTTTCTCGTTGCGGGTAAAGGTGATGACGGTAAGGTATATCTTATCGATCTGATTAGAGGGAAATGGGAAGCCCCTGAGCTTGAGCAGAAACTTAAAGATGTTTGGGCTAAACATCAGCAAGATAGATCGTCAGGCTTGCTTACTAAGGTGAACGTAGAAGATAAATCAAGCGGAACGAGCCTTATTCAAACGATTAGACGGAAAACGCAAATTCCAATTAATCCTATACCGGTTGATTCAGACAAATATACCCGTGTTTTGGGTGTGCAAGGTTATATTGAAAGCGGTTATGTGGTCATTCCGCAATCCGCTCATTGGATCAATGATTTTATTGATGAGTGTGAAGCCTTTACGGCAACAGATAGCCACAAGCACGACGATCAGGTAGATGCTTTAGTGATGGCAATTAATGATTTAATCGCGGGCAATATCGCAATTTGGGACGCACTATGACAACAAGTATAAATGATAGTTTAACCTCAATGTCAATGGCGTTGGGGCGACGACAAGAGCAGGCAACTTATCAGCCCTCTGTAAAATTAACAGATAATCAAAAAGAGCTTGATACGCTATGGGCGGAAAATTGGATTGCCCAAAAAGTCTGCTTAAAAAGAGCGGAGCATATGACGCGTAAATGGCGGGAGATTAAATCGAATGATTTAGCTGCCAAACAGCTTAATGGCTTTTACGATCTAGAACGTCGCTTAAAATTGCAAGAAATCACAAAAGAGGCTTGTATTACAACAAGCCTTTACGGTGGGTGCGGTGTACTCATTTTAACGAATGCGAGCGTGCAATCTCCATTAAACTCAAATCAAGTCATTGAACGTTTATTAGTGATTAAGCCAAATTTAATACAAGGAAAAGGCAATAAAAACACAGATATCCTTTCTGCTAATTTTGGCAAATATAATTACTATATCCTCAACGGTCAAATTGAGGTGCATCATTCCCGTTTATATTTAATGCAGGGAGCGTATCGCAGTGAAAGTGATAATTCGTTGTTTGGTTTTTCTGATTTAGAGGGCATTTACCCTACGCTTAAACGCTTTGATATGCTCAGTATTAATATTGGTGAGTTGGTCACTGAGAGCAAGACGGATATTTTTAAAATATCCGGGCTTAACGTTAAGCTTGCGTCAGGTGGGGCGGAAAGCATCACTGAAGCAATGAGCCATATACAAAATATTAAATCGATTACAAACTGCTTATTGATTGACGGTGAAAGTGAGTATGAACAAAAAGAGCTAACCTTTACGGGATTAAAAGAGTTATTAGTGGAGTTTCGCAATGCCGTAGCGGGTGCCGCTGATATGCCTGTGACGATATTATTCGGACAATCCGTAAGCGGTTTAGCCAGTGGTGATGAAGATATTCAAAACTTCCACGAAAGCATTCACGCATTGCAAGAAAGCCGACTACGACCATTATTTGAACGGCTTGACCCATTATTAGCCCAAATGGTGATAGGGTTTCAGCCGAAAGATTGGTGGTTTGAGTTTCCGAGCCTTCAAGAAATCAGTTTTGAGCAAAAAATGAATGCCTTAACAAGCTTTGCCAATGCAATGAATATCTTTATTCAAAATGGCGTATTGAGTGAAGTGCAGGTGGCGAATGAACTCAATGAAAATGGGTTATTTGCCAATATCTCAGCAGAAGATATTGCGTTACTTGAGGAGCAACAAGATGTTGATGAATTTACCTGAGCTTCTTCGCAACAACAAGCTGATCAAACTGAAGCGATACAAGCCGATCAAGAACAGTAGGCGGGCAGAAATCTGGTATAAGCGGGAATTGTTACTGTTCGTGAAGCAGTTGCGAGATGAAATTGAAAGTGCGGTGGAAAATAACCGCACTTTTTTTTCGTCGCAATTTCACGATGCTGCTAATGATGATCGCACTGCATTACTCGACAAGCTCAATCGCTTAGGGGAAAAAAAGATTGATGAAATGGCAAGCCGTATCGCAGGTGGCTTTACTCAACGAGCGAAAGCTCAGCACGATAACGATTTTAGCCAACGCCTACAGCAAGCCACAGGGCTTGATTTAAAAAGCTATATTCAAAGCAACCCTACAGTGAACGATAAGGTAAACCAGCTTGCTCAAGCCAATGTACAACTGATTAAATCCATTCATAACCAATATTTGGATAAAGTGCAAACTGTAGTACATCAATCCGTATTAAATGGCAAATTAAACCGTGATCTACTTAAATCACTCAAAGAGATTGGCAATATCACCGAAAAAAGAGCCAAACTGATCGCAAGAGATCAATCAAGCAAATTTAACGGAGCGATTGACCAAGCACAGCAGGAGGCGTTAGGGATTACCCACTATATCTGGTCAACCTCCGGTGATGAGCGAGTGCGAGAAAGCCACGCGGAAAACGAGGGGAAAATTTTTAGCTGGGCGAGTCCACCACCGACAGGACATCCGACGCACGAGGTAAACTGCCGTTGTGTTGCTTTACCTTATTTCGGCAAAGATAGCGAAAAACTTGTGGTAGGACTCACACAACAGTTTGAAGAAGATCGGTTATTAAAAGGCTTAATCGGAGCAACCGCATTTAATTTTGTTGCTGAGCATTTGACTAAAATCGTGCCGAATATTGCGGCGTATCGCTTATCCCGTAGTGAGGCAATGTCAGTCATAGCTTATACGGGGGCAATCCACCGACCATTAAATAAAGCGTTAAGGACAGGAACAGCCAGTGCCGAGCAGTTAGTATTAGCAAAAACCTTAGATAACGCACTGAAGAAGATACCCGTACATAATAAAACCACGTATCGCAATATTGAATTGTCGAAGAAAGAGCTTAAAGCCTTTCTAGCCCGCTACCAACAAGGGGCGATTGTGGAGGAATATCAATTTACAAGCACGTCTAAAACAGAGCAAAATATAGGCTTTTCGGGAAATGTGAAATTTATCATTCACGGCAAAACAGGGCGAGATATTGAACAAATCTCTTTATATCCTCACGAAAGAGAGGTATTATTCCAAACTAAGAAAAGGTTTTATGTGAGAAACGTGCAACAGAAAGGTTGGTTTAAGAAAACTTATCTCGTTGAACTTATTGAGGAATAAATATGAGATTAACGTTAGAACAGCAAAAAGAGTTGGCTAAATTTGAAGGTTATTCCGATTTTGATGCTTGGCTAGAAATGGACAAGAAAAGGGCAGAAAAAACAGAGCGTGAACTTGCCGAAGCAGAAGCCTATAAACCCACAAAAGCGGAGATAGCCCGCAAGATTAATGATTTACGGACTAATCCTTTTGCCATTGAATATTATCGCCGTATTTCGATGAATGATGATTTGACTGTGGAGCAAGTTATCAAACGCTTAGAAAAAACCAAAACAAGCGATTAGGAAAAATTAAACCAAAACAGGCCGCACTTTTTAGTGCGGTTTTTTTATGCCTAAAAAAGGAGTGGCTATGCGATTTAATGATAAAGCACAGACCGCACGCACCTTTACTAAAGACGGTTATTTAGTCGTGCCGGCTACCTTGTCTAAGGTGGGGATTTTTGATTATTTAGATAGTGAGTTGAATGTAGGTAATCAAAAAGCGGTGAAAAAGGTTGCCCGAACGGAAGGCTCGTTATTCGGGAATGAAACCATAAAAAGTTTTGAGGGCGTGCCTATTACGGTGGGCCACCCTAAGGAAAATGTAAATGCGAAAAACTGGAAAGCCCTTTCTGTTGGGGTAGTTCGCAATGTCGTGCGTGATCAAGATACGCTAAAAGGGGAGGCGTGGATTTATGATGAGGAAACCATTCGCCTTATTCAAGATCACGGCATTCAAGAGCTTTCTTGTGGGTATGACTGTAAATTGACGCAAACTCAAGTCAATGGGGCTGATTATGAGATGTCGCCGATGATCGGCAACCACGTGGCGATTGTGGCTAGAGGTCGCTGCGGGGGAACGGTTAAGCTAGCCGATGAGGAGAATGCGATGAGCAAAAAAGTGAAACTTCTTGACTCTATCTTAGGCGTTTTTGGTATCAGCCTTTCTGATGAGCAGAAAAAGCAAATTGAAGAAGAGGATGATGAGCAAACCAGTGAAATGCCTAAGAAAAAAAGCGGAGAGAATCAACCTGAAAAACCCGCAGAACAGTCTGCTAAAAAAGAAAAAAACGCCGCTTCTGATGAGGAAAAAGAAAAGGAGAAACGAAACGTGAAAGATGAAGCACTAGTAAAAGAGAATGCGGAATTGAAAGCTAAAATTCAAAAACTTGAAGATGAGGCTAAGGCGAGTGTAACTGCTCAGAAACGTTCCGCTGTGTTGGCTGATGCAAAAATGATTTCCGCTGATTTGAGTTTTGCTGATAGTGATACGGTTAGACAAATTCAAGAAAAAGTGATTGTTCATAGTGGTATTGCTCCCGCTGAAACCTTAACCGCCCTTTCTGATGAGGCGATTGAGGGGATGTATCAAGCGGCAAAAAATATCAGTAAGAAATTGCAAGATCACCAGTTAGGCTCGGCATTTTTAAACGATAGCAAGCCTCAATCGGTGGGCATTGATTTTAATAAACTCTATGGAGGACAACAATAATGGCATATGCAAATAGCACTACTCGTACATTTGCGGGGGAAGTGGGTAAAGGCGGATTAGCCAGTGCGAAAACCACTTCAGAACAATTTAAAGGCAAAAGTCCTATTCAGGCGGGCTTGTTTGTTGCCATTGACGCGACAGGAGGCGTTAAGCCATTAAGTGCGCTAACAGATGTGATTGCGGGGGTGATTGTGCGATCGCTAATTAAAGATGATTTTCAGCCCAATGATTTGGTCGATGTGATGCATATTACGCAAGGGGACAGTGTTTGGGTTACCGTTGGTAAGGGCGTTAGCGTTGTGCGTGGCGATAAGGTCTATGTAAGAGCGGTGAAAAATGGCGATAAAGAGGTTGGCACGATTGATAAAGCTGAAGATAGCGGTAAAACCATTGCCACCGATTTTGTGGTCATCAATGCCACGGAACATTTAGCAGAAATTACACGTTTATAGGAGTAAATTAAAATGGCATTATCTTATTTAACTAGTGCATTAACGCAAGTGCGTGGGCAAATGACACAAACGAAATACCCTGAAATTGTGTTTCCTCAATTTGTTCACGTCGATCAAAATGGTGGCGTGGGGATAACGGAAAAAATCCACTTTGGTGCAGATATTTCAGGGGATTTAGATAGTGGTTTAGTTGGCGATAACACCACGACCTTTGATCAAGTTTCTGTCACCTTTAATCACGCACGTACGCCGATTGTAGATTGGATCAAAACCGTGCAATATAATCAGATTGAGCTAGAGCGTGCTAAATTGTTTAATGTGGCGGTAGATACGCAAAAAATTATGGCATTAAACAAAAATGCTCAACAAACCTTGCAGAAAGTGGCGTTTTTGGGACACGGGCGTGATACTCGCTTAAAAGGGCTGTTAAATGCTTCTGGTGTGGAGGTTTATTCACCGACAGTTAAAAAAGCGGTGAAAACGATGAGCTTTGAGGAGGCGGTTACCTTCTTCAAAGAGATTTTCTTGCGTGGAATGGAAAAAACACACCGTATTGATACGCCGAATGTCTTTGCCATTGACGGTATGGACTTGGCTCATCTTGCGTTACTTACCCGTGATAAAACCGATATTAGCGCTCTTGAATATTTGACAAAAAATTTAAGTGCGGCTGCGGGGAAAACGGTATCAATTAAAGCGTTACCGTCTAATTTTGGTACACAAGTGACGACGGGTAAAACACGGGCGATTGCTTATATTAACGATCCAAATTATGTGGTGTTTGATGTGCCGATGTCGCCGAGTGTATTAGGGGCGAAAGAAAAAGGCTTGGTCACTTATGAAACAGGATTACGTATGGCTTTTGGTGGCGTAACCTTCCTCGAGCCTGATTCTGCATTATACATTGACTATTAGGAGGCAAAATGCCAACCATTGAAGCCTTTAAGGGGCGTTATCCTGAATTTGAGCGAGCCGATGATAATACCATCGGCTTTTTTATTGAGGATGCAAAACAAGAGATTGACGAAAGGCAATGGCGTCATCTGTATTGTCGCGGTGTGTTGGCATTAACGGCTCATTTTATCGCAATGCGTAAAAGGGTGAGTGAAAATGCGGGAGGACCAATTGCGTTATTGGCTAGTGAAAGTGTGGGCGAATTATCGGCAAGTTATGCTATACCGCCTAACGGCGGTGAGGCTTACCATTTAACCGCTTATGGACAGGAGTATCTTCGATTACGCAATCTTGTTGGCATAGGGGTGATGGTGGTATGAGTGTGGAATGGAATGGGGAAAATGCGATCCAAGAACTGGCAACAAAACTGGAACAGTTAGCTAAACGTGATATTGCTGTGGGTATTCCCGCTGAGGATAACGCGGTGTTGGAAGAGGGGTTTAATCTTGCGACTTTAGCGGCTGTTTTAGAGTTTGGTTCAGCGGATAAACGCATTCCAGCACGTCCTTTTTTAACGCAAACGCTGAAAGAAAATACCGCAAAATACACCGCACTTTATCGTGAGGGCATTAACAACGGAGAGGACGCACACCATTTGTTAAGTAAAATCGCTCAAATTGCCCAAGCTGATGTTCAGAAAAACATTGAACAGGGTGATTGGGCGAAAAATGCACCTTCAACGATAAAACGCAAGAAATCAAGTAAACCCTTAATTGATACGGGGCGTTTACGGCAATCAATTAAAGGAGTGGTGAGATGATTAACCAATCAGGGCGATTTCGCTCAAGTCTTTTTCGTAAAACGGTAACCGTTTTTATTGCTAACGAAGATGAAACGGATTTCACAGAAGAAATGAGGGTGGCGATTGTTATTCCCGCAAGTGCTAACGATCTTCAACGACTTCCTGAGGGGGAGCGTTATTTACCCACATTGAAAATTTTTACGCAAGAACCGCTTAAATGCGGGGATTTAGTGCTATTTCGTCATTTCAAATACCGTATTACAAGTGCGACAGACTGGGGGGACTATGGTTACTACCACTATTTCGCAACTCGACTTAGTGCAACTACGCAAGGCCATTCAACAGGCTTTACAATTACCTGAACACAGTGTGATAAGTGGTTATCTACCAAAAGGTCAGCGTTACCCCTGTGCTTTTGTTACGGTTGATTTACTCTCAACGGAGGAAATCGGGCAGAGCAGGCGAGCATTTAATGGTAAGACTGAGCGGATCACCACGAGCTGTTTATCAACAATTAGCCTTTCAGCCTATGGGACAGGGGCGATCACGCTTGTCAATAAATTACGCAGTGTACTGCAAAGCTCAGCAATGATTGACGTATTCAACGCAATGCACTGTGCGATCATTGATTATTCTGCTGTACGCAATCTTACGGCAACGCTCGGTGGCGGCTATGAAGAACGCGGGCAGATGGATCTCACCTTATCTCATCAAATTATTATCGAAACACCACTTGAAGCAATCGCACAAGTTGATGTCGCAACCAATCAGCAATTAACCAAAAATATAAGGAGATAAGCTATGGCATTATCGATTTCGAATATTGTCAATGTACAACTTAATACCGTGCCAAAATCTGCTTCACGTAAAGATTTTGGCGTAGTGGTATTATTTACCCCCGAGGCGGGGAATGTGTTTACAGATATGAAAACCCGCTATCTATACGTTAATAGCCAACGTGAGGTGGAGCTTGCCTTTGGGACGGAAAGCGAAACGGCAAAAGCGGCATTGCCTTTTTTTGCCCAAAGCCCACGAGCAAAACAATTAATTATTGGACGCTGGCAGAAAAACGCAAAAACCATTGAGGCGACCAAAAATGAATTGCGGGGTGCCACCCTTAACCATACGCTAGAAGCCTTTAAGAAAATTACCAACGGCTGTTTTGCCTTTACGCAAGGCAGTACGATTCAAAAAGTAACGGGGTTAAATTTTAGTGAATGTGCGGATTTTGCTGCGATTGCGAGCAAAATTCAGGAAAAACTCACCGCACTTAAAATTCAAGTGAGCTACGATCAAACGGGTAACCGTTTTATTTTTAGTGCGAAAACGGCAGGTGAGGATAAGACAACGTTACTTCATTATGTTTTTGCCGATAGTAGCGATGGCGATTATATCGGAGCAATGCTTAAGCTGGAAAACGGACAAGCTAGTCAGATTATCGGTAAAAATCAGATAAGTTTCAATGCGGAAACGATCGGTGAAGCCTTATTTAATTTTGCGGAGGTCAATAATAATTTCTATGGTTTCTTATTCGCCGCACAATTAACCGATGAACAGGTAGAAACCGCAGCAAAATACGCACAAGCCAATACAAAATTATTTGGGGCAAATGTGATCCGCTCTGAACAGTTAGAATTTACTACAGGCAATATTTATAAAAAATTATTTGATGCCGGCTTAGATCATACGCTGGCGATTTACGATAAAGATGATATGTACGCCGCGTCTTCCGCAATGGCTCGCCTCCTTGCGATGAATTTTGCCGCGAATAATTCAACCATCACACTCAAATTTAAACAGCAGCCCACCATTACCGCAGATGATGTCACCTTAACTGAAGCGAATAAAGCGAAACGATTAGGGATCAACTTTTATACCTATTATGACGATGTAGCAATGTTAGCTGAGGGAACCGTTATTGGCGGTAAATTTGCGGATGAAATTGTGATCTTAGATTGGTTTACTGATGCCGTACAAAAAGAAGTGTTTGCACGGTTATATAAATCCCCAACCAAAATTCCACTTACCGATAAAGGGCAGGCAATTTTAATTTCAGCGGTGGAAAAAGTTTGCCAAGAGGGGATTAATAACGGGGCTTTTGCACCTGGTCAATGGACTGGCGACAGCTTTGGAAATCTCAATACGAACGATTATCTCGAAAAAGGCTATTATGTTTGGGCCGCTCCAATGGATACGCTTTCTGATAGCGATCGAGAGCAACGCAAAGCCACGCCAATTCAAACGGCGGTGAAGCTAGCGGGGGCAATCCATCAATCTGATGTCATTATTAACTATAACCGATAAGGAGGCTTTATGGCGGTTTTTGATCCAAAACAAGTGATTGTTTTGTTAGACGGCAGAGAAATTAGTGATTGGGCAGACGGTGCTGATGTGATTAGTGCGGTGCAAAATCAAGATGCGGGGAGCTGGACAATTGGAGCAAATGGCACAGGGGTTTTTGTGGCAAATCCTGATGCGTCAGGCAAACTTACCCTAAAAATTAAGCAACATTCTGAGGACAATGCGTATTTAAGTAAATTATTTAACCAACAAAAATCCGCGATTAAAACCTTTAGCCCGATGACCCTATCTATTCGAGATTTACTTAATGATGATGTGGTGACCGCAACGAAAGGCTATTTCACCACCCCAACCGGTTTTACGCGTGGGGCGGGGCATAACGCTCAAACTTGGGTGATTGAATTTGAAAAAATGACGCTTAATCTTGAGAAAGGAGTATAACAATGCAAGAGTTTGTTTTTCAATTAGATGAGGTTGAATACCGAATGACACCGGCTAATGCAATGGGGGCGTGGTCGGCACTTAAAAACGCATTGAAATTAGCACAAGGTATTCAGCTTGGCGAAGATACCACAAAAATCGGTGAATCGGTATTAGGGGCATTATTAGCTCATTTAGGTTCACCTGAGATCAAGGCCATTGAAGAGATTGTACTTAATCATACCGTTGCCAATCTACACGGTCAGCAATATCGTTTATCTCATCAGCTCGATAAACATTTTAATCAATATCGAGGGCATTTATTCCCCGTTTTGATAAACGGGACGAGATATCAATTTGCGGATTTTTTTATCGGTGGGGGTGGATTGCTGAAAGATATGCTACCCTCAATCAATCCACTAAACGACATCAAACCTGCCAATCCTTAGTTGATTGGTTTATTTTTACCCCGATTGTGAAAAACCTTTGCACCCTAAACGATTTAAGAACGGTCTATAGCTTAGGCGATTTGCTCGATTTTCATTCGGTGGTCGTAGAAATGTTGGAGGCTGAGCAAAATGCTACTGAGTGAGTTATTAGTGAAAATTGCCGTAGAGGCTGATACAGGAAAACTAAAAAAATTTGATAGTACACTCAAAGCCGTTGGGAAAGCCGCAGGGGTTGTCGGGGCGGCAATCGGGGCAATGGCAGTGGGGATCGGCGTTTTTTTAGACAAAAATTTGACCGCACTTGATGAAATCGCTCAGCTTTCACGTGTGACGGGAGAATCAGCGAAACAAATTCAACTACTCGGCAAAGTCGCTGAAGTCAATGGCTCATCCGCAGAGGCAGCTCAAGCCTCCATTGCGGGGCTTTCTCGCACGATCGGTGAAGCAGCAAATGGTGTCGGCTTAGGTGCGAAAGCCTTCGAGCATTATGGATTGAGTGCGAAAAAAGCCAATGGCGATGTGAAAACCGCTTCTGAAATGATGGAAGAGATTCGCCAAAAAATGAAAGGGTTGAGCGAACAACAGCAAATTGCGATGTTAGCTAAACTCGGTATTGATGCCTCAATGATTCAGACACTGCGATTAAGCAATGAGCAAATGGAAGCAGCATTGCAAAATGCGGAAGCCCTTTCGTTAGGTACGGCTGAAAATGCGGATGAGGCAGCCGCGTTTAAAGATGCTATGACGGAGTTCTGGCAAATCATTAAAGGGGTGAGTGAGTTTGTTTCGCTTCGTCTATCCCCCGTCGTGCGAGAGCTTATTGCGATATTTAAGCAATGGTTTATTACCAACAATCAGCTCATTAAAGGCACCTTGACGAAATTTGTCGATAAACTGAGTAAAGTCATTCGCTTTGTAAGCGGCTTTGTCAACGCGTTAGATCGGGTTATTTCGGCAACTATCGGCTGGAAAAATGTCATTTATCTTGTCGGGGCGGCCGTCGCCTGGTTAAATCGGAAATTGCTCATTACCTTAGCAACAAACCCAATGCTACTCGCCGTTACCGCAATTTGTGCCGCTTTAGTGGGGTTGATCGCCTTAATCGACGATCTTATTGTGTATATGCAAGGTGGCGAAAGCTATTTTGGCAAAGCCTGGGAGCCTGTGATTAAGGTTATCGCAAAAATTCAACAAAAACTTGAGGAGCTACAGCCGATATTTGCACTGATGAAGGCTTGGGTGGAAGAAAGCATTCATTATGTTATTGAGCTATTTTCAGGGCTTTGGGATTATCTGAGTGGGCTTTGGGATTTCCTACAAGGGATATTTAGCGGTGATGGCGATCTGATTGCACAAGGCTTTACTAAAATGATAAGCGGGGCGATCAAGGTGGCTAAAAATTTCTTTAACCTTATGGTTCATTTAGTCAAAGCGAGTATAACAATGCTCGGATCGGTACTATCGGGCTTATGGCAGATTATCACCTCGCCGTTTCGCCTCGCGTTCAAATGGGTAAAAGCGAAATGGAATCAATTTACCCAATGGTTTAGTATGTCTTCCCTCTCAGAGATTTTTAACACTGTGATTGAGATTATCACCTTTCCGTTTAAAGCCGGATTTACGTTCGTCAAAACCCTTTGGGATCTGTTTACCGGCAAAGAAATTAGCGTAGAAAATGTGAAAGAGAATTTTGCTCAAGTCACTGATTTTATCAAAAAGCCTTTTGAGGCGGCGTTTAATTGGGTAACGGAAAAATACGATACTTACATTAAGCCGATTGTTGAAGGGGTAAAGGGATTTTTCTCTTCTGACAAAGAAGGCGGAGGGTGGTTCAGTGGCTGGTTTGGCGGTGATAAGGCGGAGAAAAACGATCTCAATCCGACCGCACTTCCTGCCGCAGGGGCGGTTGCGAATAACGCGGATAACAGCGTAAAAAATAGCAACAACAAGGTAACGACGAACATTACCTTGCAAAGCTCAGGAAACCCTCAACAAGACGCAAAATTGATCGCTAATGAAGTCAATCGCACAATTCAAAATGGACAATCTAGCTTCGCAATGTGAAGTTAGAAATCAAGTTGTTCAGGGTTGATCCCTAATGCGTTAGCGATTTTATTTCTTGTTGTAGGACTTAATATCCTCTCCCCCCACCTAAAGGACGGAGTTTTACGGCACGGAACTGATAAAAAAGGAAATAATAAAAAAGGCAATAATTATGTTAGATTTTGTACAAATTTCTAACCGTGCGATCGGTAATATTAAATTAGATGCGACGACAGAAGAGAGCCATCAATCGGAATTATCTATTACGGAAAATCCGATTGAGTCTGGAGCAAGCATTGCGGATCACAGCGTATTGCAACCTAAACAAATCACGATTGTAGGGGTAATGGTCGATCACGATCAGCAAGGTTTAGGATTGTCTGAATTGGGGCTTCCTCACATTCGGGGAGCAACAGATTTTCTTAACCAATTGCCTTTACCTGTTCCTTTTGCTATGCAAACCGCACAAACTTTGAGTAAAGCAACGCGACTACTTAGTCAAGGGTTAGGAATGGCTGCTCAGGCTCAGCAAGTTTTTGGGCAAGTCAGAGCCTTAGCCCCTTTTTTACCGGATTTTGGGTTAGGTAATCTGCTTGATAGTTCACCGAATAGCAGCAGAGTAAAAAAATGCTATGCGGATTTAATCGCCTGTCAAAAGTCAGGTGAAACCATTGATATTCAAACGGGCTTACACCTTTACCAAAATATGCTATTACAATCAGTTAGCGTAAAACAAACGGCGGACGGTTCGGCTGAATTTACCCTGACTGCCCGCGAGATTTTTATTGTCGAAACAAAATCAATAAAGGGAGCAAATTCGGTAATGGGGAATAAAAAAAGTGGGCGGGCAAGTGTGCAATCTGCGAGTAAAGTCAATCAAGGAATCACTCAACCTAAAGCGGCTGAAAAGATAAAATCTTGGCTGAATAATTTGCGGAGTTAAACGATGTGGTATCAACTTCCAATTACAAACGCCCCTTATCAAGAGCAAGTATTTGATTTTAACGGGGTGAAAATTAAACTGACATTACGTTATAACAGTATTGGGCAATGCTGGGTGATGGACGTAAGCGAGCCGATCAACCAACGCACAATCTGTGAAGGGATGGCACTCGCTATTGGTGTGCCATTATTGCACCGCACATCACAACCCTATCAGTTTTGGCTAATGGAGTTAAGCAAAACACATTTAGATCCAACTACTGTTGAGGATTTAGCCAATCGTTGTCAGCTATTTATTGAGGCCAAAGTATGAAACAGTTCGGACGGCAATGGAAACTTGATTTAATCAGCGACAGTGAGACCCTCTCAATCACCCAACTGCGAGTGGCTTTTTCTATCGATAAGACCATAAGCGAAAAACCTAACCCAGCCCAGATTCAAATATGGAATCTAAACCGTAATCATATCAATCAATTGTTAAGCCAACAGTTTAAAAAGGTGAGGTTATCGGTGGGGTATCAGCGAATTAGTCAGATTTATCAAGGGGATATTACTAAGGCAAAAATCAAGCGTGAAGGACTTGATTTTATTTTAGAGCTTGAATGTGCAGATGGGCATCAAGCCTACACGCAAGGGCGTTCAAATATCACGTTAAATTCAGGGGCAACGGATGAACAAATCCTCGCGGAAGTGCAAAAAAATATGCCCGCACTTGAGGCGGGGACGCAAGATGTCGTCAATAAACGTCAATTACCCCGTGCAAGAGTATTAAATGGTGATAGCCGAGAGATCCTTAATCGTATCGCTAAAAATAATAAAGCAAACTGGTCAATTCAAGATGGCAAGTTGCTTTTTCTTCCTTATGACAAGGTGCTTAATGATGAGGCGGTATTATTAAACCAAGCAACGGGGATGATAGGTACGCCAGAACAAACCGATGATGGTTTGGAGCTGACTTATTTACTTAATCCCGCATTGCAAATTGGCGGACTTGTCAAGGTGCAGTCTATTATCGAATATTTCAATGGTGAATACAAAATTGTCAAACTCTCGCATAATGGCGACGGTCTAGGTGGGGATTGGCTAAGCAAAATGACCGTAGTTGGCGGCAAGTTTAATAAAGTGAAAGGGGAAAGTAAAAAATGACTGATTTCCAATATCAAACCGCAACACCTGAAAGTGCGACAGATATTCAAATTCAAAACACCTTACGACAATTACATACGGCATTGCCCGCCAAAGTTATACATTTTCATCCGACCAAGCAAACGGTGAGCCTTGCGGTGCAAATTAAGCAGGTGTTAGTTGATGGGAAAAGTATTGCTATTCCTCCTTTAATGGACGTACCGATCTGCTATCCACGCGGGGGAGGCTTTGCCATAACATTTCCGTTGCGTGCAGGTGATGAAGGGATCGCTATTTTTAGTGAACGTTGTATTGATGGCTGGTGGCAATCAGGTAACGCCAGCGAGCCGTTAGATCACCGTTTTCACGATCTCTCTGACGCGATGTTTATTCCAGGTATTTGTTCGCAACCGCAATGTGTTAAAAATTTTGGGGCTGTCCTAGATAACAACTAAAAAATCTATTTAGGTTAGAATGAACCAATGAGAAAAAGTCGTCTAAGTCAGCACAAACAAAATAAACTCATTGAGCTATTTGTTGCAGGTGTTACTGCAAGGACAGCAGCAGAGTTAGTCAATGTAAACAAAACGACTGCCGCATATTACTTTCATCGTTTACGCCAACTCATCTATCAAAACAGCCTTCACTTAGAGATGTTTGAAGGTGAAATTGAAGCCGATGAAAGTTATTTTGGCGGTGCTCGCAAAGGCAAACGTGGTCGTGGTGCGGCAGGGAAAATTGCGGTATTCGGGCTTCTCAAGCGCAATGGCAAGGTTTATACCGTTGCGGTTCCAAATACGCAATCTGCCACCTTGTTACCCATTATTCGGGAGCAGGTAAAGCCTGATAGTATTGTTTACACCGATAATTATCGTAGTTATGACGTGCTTGATGTGAGTGAATTTAGTCATTTTCGTATCAATCACAGCACACATTTTGCTGAAAATCATAACCACATTAACGGAATTGAGAATTTTTGAAGCCAAGCAAAACGCCATTTACGCAAATTTAATGGTATCCCAAAAGCGCATTTTGAGCTTTATTTAAAGGAATGTGAATGGCGTTTTAATTACAGCAACATAAAAAGTCAAATTTCTATTTTAAAACAATTGGTTAAAGGGAGTTTAGTCTAG
The DNA here is from genome assembly GCF_900450705.1 of Avibacterium paragallinarum. Classification (GTDB taxonomy): domain Bacteria; phylum Pseudomonadota; class Gammaproteobacteria; order Enterobacterales; family Pasteurellaceae; genus Avibacterium; species Avibacterium paragallinarum. The sequence goes on along the minus strand of NZ_UGHK01000002.1, from coordinate 698,271 downwards.
TTATCTAGGACAGCCCCTAATTTTTAATCTAGAAAGGCTCTATGCTTTTTATTCTCGCCGTTTAAGTCACGTCTTAAGTGAAGATACGATAAATGTTCCTTTGATGCGATGTAACGCAGTATCATTTTGAAATCAAGTGGCGATATTTAGCACCAAATTTTATTTGGTAGCCACATATTCTTACTTGCATACTGCGTTATTTTATCTTGCTTTACAGTTATACTGTTTTTAGCTAGCGGTTTGATATGTAAATAAAGTTAATTTAGTGATATAAAAAACTTTAAGTACATACAATTTTTACTGCCAATCCCCCTTGGGAGGTTTCGCGGTATTTAGCGTTCATATCTTTTCCTGTTTCGTACATCGTTTCAATAACTTTATCTAGGGTTACTCTTGGATTGCTGGTGCGTTGCAGTGCCATTCGGCTGGCGTTGATGGCTTTGACTGAGGCGATGGCGTTGCGTTCGATGCAAGGCACTTGCACTTGTCCGCCGACGGGATCGCAAGTTAATCCAAGATTGTGTTCCATTGCGATTTCAGCGGCAATGCACACTTGTTCAGGGCTTCCGCCCAAAATTTCGGTTAAGCCTGCCGCAGCCATTGAGCAAGCCACGCCAACTTCGCCTTGACATCCCACTTCAGCCCCTGAAATGGAGGCGTTCATTTTGTAGAGTGAGCCGATCATTCCGCAGGCTAATAAATAGCGTTCGATCACTTCGTCTGTGATTGGAGAAACGAATTTTTCGTAATAAGACAACACGGCTGGCACAATGCCGCAAGCACCGTTGGTTGGAGCAGTAACCACTCGCCCGCCAGCGGCATTTTCTTCATTCACCGCAAGGGCGTACATATTCACCCAGTCAATCACTTTCATTGGGTCGTTAGAAAGCCCGCTATTAGCTTGTAGTAAACGGTGGAGCGACGCTGCACGACGAACCACTTTTAACGGGCCAGGTAATAAGCCTTCGGTGCTTAAGCCGTGTTCAATACATTCTTTCATTGTTTGCCAAATGCGTTTCAGATGAGCTTGCGTTGCTTCTTTGCCGTGTAAGGCGATTTCATTCTGCAACATTAGGCTTGAGAGTGCTAAGCCATTTTCTTTACAGTGATGTAAGATATCGGCGGCATTTTGATAGGGGAAAGGTACATTCACTTCGTTGTCTTCGCTTTGCTCAAAATGAGCTTCATCAACGATAAAACCGCCTCCTATGGAATAATAAGTTTGGCGATAAAGCAGTTCTTCTTCCGCATAAGCAGAGATTGTCATACCATTTTCGTGTAACGGAAGGAAAGTTTGGTGGAAAACCATATCCGTTTCGTAATTAAAATGGGCGGTTTTTTGTTCTTGGGCAAGGGGTAAAAGTGCGGTGCGTTTTACCTCAGAAATAAAATGCGGAATGAGATCAATATCCACATCGTGCGGTAGATACCCAGCCAGCCCCATAATGATCGCAATATCGGTATTGTGTCCACGCCCTGTCATCGACAGCGAGCCGTATACATCAACTTTAATGTGGCTTACTTTTTCTAGTAAATGTTGGGCGGCCAGGTCATCGACAAATTGTTTGCCTGCTTTCATTGGCCCGACGGTATGGGAGCTTGACGGCCCAATACCAATTTTAAACATATCAAAAACACTAATCATAAAATACTCTAAAATTTTATTGCAGGGCATTTCAGCCCTGTATTCAAAAGAGGGTTATTCTATCTCAATTAATAAAATAAGCCATAGACAACCGCAGAGATTGCAATGATTCCCATAATGGTAACGAAAATATTGCTGATATGACCTTGGTAACGTGACATTGCTGGCACTTTACGGATTGCATACATCGGCATTAAGAAGAGAATGGTGGCAATAATTGGGCCGCCAATTGATTCAATTAAGCCTAAAATGCTTGGGTTAATAATTGCTACCGCCCATAGGGTCAGTAAAAAGAAAAGTGCGGTGCTAAAATTAAGTGTTTTTCGGTTTTGAATGCCTTGCTTGCCAGAAAGTTTTAAGTATAGCCCTTGAATGCCTTCTCTTGCACCTAAATAATGTCCAAAGAAAGAGCTGGTGATGGCTAAAAATGCCACAAGAGGTCCAAGGTAGGAAATATAAGGATTGTCAAATTTGTTTGCCAAGAAGGACAAAATGCTGATATTTTCCGCTTTGGCTTGCACTAAATCTTCTGGCGTGAGGGTTAAAACACAGCTAAATACGAAGAACATTACAAAAAAGAGCAATAATGTTGAGGTATTTTTGAGGGTTTTGCTCGCGTGTTGTTCCGTTAATTCAAAGGTCTGGTATTCCCGTTGTTGTGATTGAGAAAAGCAAGAAATTGCGGGGGAGTGGTTGAATGAAAAAACCAGTACGGGAATGGTGATCCACAGGGTACTGATGAAACTGGTGGCATCAGGCATTTGGTGCAGCATTGCCGTATTCCATTGGGGAATTAAGTAAATGGATAGGGCGAAAAGAATTAATACCAGCGGATAAACCAAAAATTCGGTGAGTTTCAGCATCATTTTTTCACTCATCAGCATTACTGAAATCAAACTTGCAATCAGAATGAACGAAAGCAACACGCGATTAGGGGCAGGGAGTCCAAGTTGATTTATCATAAAAGATTCAACTGTATTGGTGATCCCATTGCCATAAATTAATAAAATCGGGAAAATGGCGAAAAAATATAATAATGTGATGATCTTTCCCGCATTTTTACCAAAATGTTCTTCTACCACTTCCGTAATATCACTGCCCGCTTTGGACGAGGATAAAACAAATCTGGATAAAGCACGATGAGAAAAATACGTCATCGGTCCGACAAGACACATCATTACCACTAATGGCCAAAAGCCCCCCATACCCGCATTAATCGGTAAAAATAGCACGCCCGCACCAACCGCAGTGCCAAATAAATTTAGCGTCCAAAGTAGATCAAATTTATTGCTTATTGTTTTCTTTGACATTGAATAACTCCGTTTTTATTTTATTCTAATTACTAGGCAAAATGCCCCGTAATATTACCGCGGCAGATGATATAGGGATTATAGGTTTATCGCATAAAAAGATTATGAATATGTGATGGTGATCAACTTTTTGTGGTGAGTTTGATTAAAGAATAATAATTTCTCAAAAGGTTAGCGTACTAGATTTGAATTAACCTAGTACGACATAGATAGGAATTATGCGATTTTAGCTAGTCCTAGGGTTCCATCATCAATGGACGCTGTTGCCTTGCCGAGCACTTCATAAACTTTGTCACCATCTTTGAAGAAGACAAAACCACCGTGTTCCATTTTGATCCAAGGCTCATTTTTTGTGAGAGGAAAAGTGGTAATGATAGTGACTTTATCTTTTTCTGTGGTGTATTCGCGGAAATCAATGACATCATCGTCATCAATACGTTGGGCTGTACCAAAAGGGGATTTTCGCGTGAGATAATGTAAATTGGTAGAACAATGTGCAATCATCCAATTGCCATTGGAAAGGATAAAATTAAAGGTTCCATTTTGTGCTAATTCTTTAGTAATCTCTTGAATAGTTTGAAAAATTTCCTCTTCAGTTGGCTTTTTTCGGAAACGATTTTTGAGCTGCTCTGCCATATAACAAAATGCTGCTTCAGAATCCGTTGAGCCAATAGGTTGGCAGAAACTTTCTGACATATCAGGTATGGAAGTGAGATTGCCATTGTGAGCGAATACCCAATTCTCCCCCCAAATTTCACGAATAAACGGGTGGGTATTTTCAATGGTTACAGCCCCTTGTGTGGCTTTGCGGATATGGGCGATCACATTGAAGGATTTAATGTGATATTGCTTAACGCAATCGGCAATAGGTGAACTATGTCCCGCTTTGTTATCACGAAAAATACGAACGCCTTTCCCTTCAAAAAAGGCAATACCAAAGCCATCTGAGTGGCAGTCAGTTAATCCCGCTCTACGGCGAAAGCCTTCAAAAGAAAAGACAATATCTGTTGGCGTATTACAATTCATTCCTAATAAGTGGCACATAAAGACACCTAAAATCATAAACTTATATTGATTTAACAAAAAAACTCACAAAAATTCAACCGCACTTTTAGAACAATGGATACTATTTCATAACCTATGGTTATTTGAGCTACTGCACTACAATTAATCCTAAGCAACCTTTATCTGCAGCAATTAAATCGGCAGCACCAAATGTAAAAGGGTGGCTATTGGAAGAGGCGTGTTCAAAACGAACTAAAATTTGTACTTTACCTTCAATCCATAGACTGTCTTTCCAAGCAATATCACTGTCTGAGATGGGCTTATCGTTAATACTTTCTACAATAAATTTTGCCCCTTGTATCTTAAATCCTGTAGGTGAGATAGAGGTAAGTATCCAGCGTTCTATTGAACCTAAGCGGGTGTTTACATCAATACGTCTAGGATCAAAACGCTGTTGATTCAGCATTCCATTATCGGCATCAATGTGAAATTGACGCTCTTGGCTGATGTTTGCTTTTAAGCTTTGCGGTGCATCAGTATTAAATTGCATTGCGGTATGTTGCTCGAAAGCACTACTTAATCCTTGTGGGCGAAGCTCTAGCACAGTATTGTCGATGAGTTCATTTTCACCACTGAAAAAACCAGTTACTCTACTGAAAATGTTACGTTTTTTACCCGCAATGAGTGTGGTATTATCCCCTTCATTTAAATTGACTAAAATTTCTGCACGTTCGCTTGGAGAGAGAGAAAGAACATTCATTGTTTTAGCTTGTGGCAAGAAGCCTTGATCAAGGGCGATGAGTTGAAAATCACGGTCATCATCAAAACGCAGTTCATAACGACGGGAAAGGGAAGCGTTAAGTAAACGCAAGCGTACCCAGCCACGAGGTACTTCTAAATAAGGGGATTCCTGTCCATTGACAAATAAACGATTACCAAAAAAGTGCGGTCGGTTTTGTTGAAATAATTGCACGCCTTCATCATTTAGCCGCATATCTTGCAAAATTAATGGAATATCGTTAATTCCATATTTTTGCGGCAAACTGGATTTACGGCTTTTTTTATCTTCAATAATACATAGTCCGAGTAACCCTCGATAGGTTTGATAAGCTGAATATCCCAGTGTGCAAGCGGAATAGTAACAAGTACAGGCGGCTTGGGTAATTGGTAAAATCGGCGCCCAGCTTTGTCCCGGTTTGAATGGATGAGAAATGCCACCTAATGCTTCACCTTCTACTTGTAATCCTTGAATGGCTAATGCGATAACTTGCGATAGGCTGTTACGATAGTTTAATTTTGCAAAATCCCCTTGCCGCATTTTGAGTGTTGGACCAAGATAATTACCATTAAATCCCCAAACTTCTGTTTGTTTTTCTTGTTGAAGAGGTATTCGCACGCTAGTCATTTCTAAAAAAAGAGGTCTGCCTCGACGGGTTTCCATTAAGGGAGGAATCGGTAAAGGTTGGCGAGTCGCAGCCCATAGTGAATTTGGAATAGTAGAAAACGCCCCGAAAGTCAGGGCATTTTTGAATAATTGACGGCGAGAGATCTTCTTCATTTTAGTTTGCTGATTTTGATTGAGCGGCAATTTCAGCATCAAGTTCATTAATTTTTTGTTCCATTAATGAATGGCAATAATTCGCTAAGTCGCGTACAGTGTCTTTCGTGTAGGAAGAGGTATCAATGGGGGGCAACATTTCGCAAATTACTTTTCCATTTTTACAACGATTAAGGTCAATTTTATTATGTGTTGTTGAACAAACCACTGGCACAATCGGCACACCTGCAGCAATGGCAGCGTGAAAAGCCCCTGTTTTGAAAGGTAATAAGCCACGCCCTCGACTACGTGTCCCCTCTGGAAACATCCAAATTGAAAGATTGTCTTTGTTGATACGTTCGGCAAGTTGTGTCATTGTGCTGTGGGCTTTAGAACGATTATCGCGATCTAAAAAAATATTCCCCGATGCCCAATACAAAATGCCAAAAAAAGGTATCCAAATCAGGCTCTTTTTCCCAACACTCACCGTGCGAGGCATAACCATATAAGAAATGGTTACCATATCATAATTATTTTGATGATTGCCAATATAGATACAAGGACCAACAGTTTCGGCATTTTCGGGAAAACGATGTTCTACCGTTAAACCAAACAGGGGATACAAACGCCCGAACCAACGTGCAACATCACCGACATTACTTGGATTTCTAAAACGAATAAGAGAATAAATCGTGCCGCATAAACAAATCAATATGCAACATAGAGTAATGACAATAATTCGGAGAAGTTTTAACATAAATCCATACCTTGGAAAAAAATTTGCACAAGTATAGCGAAAATTCGCAAATATTTGTATCAATCCACTAAAAAAATGCTAGTCTAACCAACAATTTTTATTGCGGAAAAATAAGCTAAACTATGCCGAAAACCTATTTTATTGCCGATTTACATTTAAGCGAAAATCGCCCTGATTTAACCGCCCTTTTTGTGGATTTTATGCAAACCCAGGCGAAAGACGCTGAAAAATTGTATATTTTAGGCGATTTGTTTGATTTCTGGATTGGCGATGATGAACAATCTCCACTTATTGATTTAGTTAAACAGCAAATTTGCACTTTAACGCAAAAAGGCGTGGCGTGTTATTTTATACGTGGCAATCGAGATTTTTTAATTGGTAAAAAATTTGCCCAATCTTGTGGTTTAACGCTTTTACCAGATTATCAAGTGATAGATTTATATGGCACGCCAACGTTGCTTTGCCATGGAGATACGCTTTGCACGGATGATGAGGCATATCAACGTTATCGTACAAAAGTACATCAAAAATGGCGACAATGGCTTTTTTTACACCTTCCATTAAAAGTGCGGTTAAAAATTGCTGAGAAAATTAGAGCAAAAAGCAAGCAGGATAAGCAGTATAAACCCCATCAAATTATGGATGTGAACGAAGAGTTTGTATTAAAAATAATGCGACAATTCAATGTATCTCAACTTATTCACGGTCATACGCATCGTCAAAATCAACATAAAATTCCACCGCACTTTGAACGTATTGTACTTGGTGATTGGGGAAAAAAATCATCAGTATTGGAAGTAATGCCCAATCGGAAACAATTTATTAATAGGAGGAGGGAGGGGATTTGTTGAAAGGCATAATCTATTGATAAATATAGTGCTATTTTTTTAAAATAATAGAGGTGATTTATTAAATAGAGTAATTATTCCTATTATGCTATTCATTTGGGAAGTAGAACAATCATTAATCATATTGTTGAGATAAAATAAGAAAAACAGTGTATAAATATGATGTTTTAGAAAAGAAGCTCTAATCTAACTTATAAGTGTGTTGATTATTGTAAGGTATTCTTTATTTTTTATTTAATAGGTGTTTAATTTGTCTAGTCTAATTATTACGCTTACCCCTCAAGATAACGCCCGTTTGCAGGCACTTTGTGGGGCATTTGATGAAAATATCCAGTTGATAGAAAAGGCGTTTTCCTTAGAAATTGCACGGCGTAATTTTACCTTTACGCTCAAATTTAATGAACAGTCGCCAAAACCGCATCACGAAAAATTGTTGAGTAAAGTCGCGGCATTAATTCAACGGCTTTATTTGGAAACCGCTCCTGTGCGTGGTGTGGTAAAAGAAATTGATTTATCTGATGTCCATTTAGCCATTCAGGAAAATCGAATGTTACTGCAAGACGACACGGAACAGACAGAGCAAAATGCCGTGCCAAAAGTGTATCAAACCACGATCAAAACAAAACGTGGTTTAATTAAGCCGCGTGGAGCAAATCAAATTCAATATTTGCATAATATTTTACGCCACGACATTTGCTTTGGAATTGGGCCAGCGGGAACGGGCAAAACCTTTTTAGCGGTTGCCGCTGCGGTGGAAGCCCTAGAGCGTCAAGAAATCCGCCGAATTTTGCTCACTCGCCCTGCCGTGGAAGCGGGGGAAAAGCTCGGTTTTTTACCAGGGGATTTAGGGCAGAAAATTGAGCCTTATTTACGACCGCTCTATGATGCGTTATTTGAAATGCTTGGTTTTGAAAAAGTGCAAAAATTAATGGAACGCAACGTGATTGAAATTGCACCGCTGGCGTATATGCGAGGTCGGACGCTCAATGACAGCTTCATTATTTTAGACGAAAGCCAAAACACCACCACAGAGCAAATGAAAATGTTTTTAACGCGGATAGGCTTCAATTCCAAAGCGGTGATTACGGGCGACATCACTCAGATTGACTTACCGCGTAGCCAAAAATCGGGCTTACGCCACGCCATTGAAGTGTTAGAAAACGTGCCAGAATTAAGCTTTAATTATTTTGAGAGCAAAGATATTGTTCGCCATCCCGTGGTGGCTAAAGTGGTGCAAGCCTATGATCTTTGGGACGAAAAAGAAGAAATCCGCCGCCAAGAACGAGCCTTGCTACGTCAACAAGAGCATAGCCAACAAGAACAAAACCAGAGCCAACGAGAAGAAACAAACTGAGAAACACAAAATGAAACCCGTGATTATTGATTTACAAATAGCGACTGAAAATAGCGAAAATTTGCCCTCAGAACAGCAGCTTCAACAATGGGCGACGGCGGCGGTTCAAGCGGAAAATCTTGAGCCTGAGATTACTATTCGCATCGTGGACGAGGCGGAAAGCCAACAGCTAAACGCCACTTATCGCGGTAAAGATTACCCAACGAATGTGCTTTCCTTTCCGTTTGAATGCCCCGAAGAGGTGGAATTGCCGCTACTTGGCGATTTAGTCATTTGCCGCCAAGTGGTGGAACGAGAAGCCGCAGAACAAGGCAAACCGCTGATGGCACATTGGGCGCATATGGTCGTACACGGTTGCTTGCATTTGCTTGGCTATGACCATATTGAAGACGACGAAGCGGAAGAAATGGAAAGCCTCGAAACAGAAATTATGCAAGAGCTAGGCTTTGCTGATCCCTATTTAACGGAAAAAATCTAGCCTTGCAACCTCGTCAGCTTGTTATATTAAGCGGGGATAATGATTGGCTACACGCCCAGCTTTCCCCGTTATTATTCTCGCTATCGGCACAAAGTGCGGTGCTTTTTTTTGATGAAAATATTGCACCGCTCTTTTCATTGCCAGCCATCACGCCAATCCCTTTTTTCAAAGCGAAAAATCAGCTCGGCAGCGAACAGCAATGGATTTTTTACGATGCTCGGCACAGCTTTAACCTTGATACCCTTGCCATTGCTGCAGGCACGTTGCAAGCGGGCGGTTTCTTATTCTTGCTTTTTAACCATTGGCAAAGGTTAGCCCACCAAATTGATTTAGATAGCCAACGCTGGAGCGGCGTGCCAGAGGGGATTGCCACGCCAAATTTTGTACAATTTTTTCAGCAGATCGTGCAAAAATACGGTTTTCCCATTTATCAACAGGAAAACGCAGCACAGTTTGTTCCGCCAAATCCGTTGATTAATAGCAAGCCGCAAACCGTTTCTCATTTAGCCACAATCGATCAACAGCGAATTTTGGAGCAGATCTTAACTGCTCCGAAAGCAATAAATGTGATTACCGCAAAACGCGGGCGAGGAAAATCCGCTTTGGCAGGATTGCTAGCGGCACGTTTGCCGAATGTACTCATTACCGCCTCGAATAAAAGTGCGGTGCAAATTTTGCAAGATTTTTCCGCCAAGCCTTTGGATTTTATTGCCCCTGATGAACTGGCGGAAAAACTGCAACAAAACCCCGAGCTATTTCGCTCCCGTTGGTTGATTATTGATGAAGCAGCGATGCTCCCCTTACCGTTGCTTCGCCAGCTTTGTCAAGGATTTTTGCACGTTTTATGCACAACCACCGTACAGAGTTATGAAGGCACAGGGCGAGGGTTTTGGCTGAAATTTATGCAAAAAAATGACCGCACTTTGCAACATTTCACTTTAACAGAGCCATTGCGTTGGCGAGCCGATGATCTCATCGAACCCTTTATTGAAGATCTTCTGCTGTTGAATGCGGAGGAGCATTTAAGCCAACCGAATTTTTATTTGCAAGCAACGATAGACTTGCAGTGGCAGACTCAGCAAACCCTTTTCCACCAAGGGAATTATCAAGATTTTTACGGTTTGCTGACGCTGGCACATTACAAAACCTCTCCAGTGGATCTCCGCCGTTTGCTTGATGGCACAAAGCAACGATTTTTACTCGCAAAGTCGGATCACCACTTGATCGGCGGGGCGTGGTTGTTGGAAGAGGGCGGAATGGCGGACGCTTCACTTATCGAAAGCATTATGCAGGGTGTTTGCCGCCCGAAAGGCAATTTAGTGGCACAAATGCTTTGTCAGTATGGCTTGCAAGAAGCGGCGTGTCGGCTGAAATCCTTGCGTATTTCCCGCATTGCGATACAATCGAAATGGCAAAATCAGGGCATTGGACAAGGTTTAATCGCCACATTGGATCATAATTTAGCAGTGGATTTTCTTTCCGTAAGTTTTGGCTATGCTGAGGAGCTGGCGTATTTTTGGCAGAAATGCGGATTCGAGCTGGTTTATGTGGGGGAACATAAAGAGGCGAGTAGTGGTTGTTACACTGCGATTGGCGTTAAAGGACTGAGCCACGCGGGTAAGGCGTTTTGTGCCAAGCTCAAAGCCCAATTTCAACGGGACATTGGGCTAGCTTTCCACCCTATGGCGGAAAAATTGGCTTCCCCGCCATTGGATTGGACGCTCAATCTACAGGATCGCAACGCCTTACATTATTTTGCCTATTACCAACGTAGCCTCGTCGCAACCATTCCCGCAATTCGGCGATTACTCGCTACGGTAGAGCTGGATAAAATGCCGTTATTATCCCACTATTGTCAGCTCAAAAGCCCGCCCACAACGGGCAAAAAACAATGGTTACAGGCTTGTCGTGCGGAGGTAAAACAGCTATTGCAAAAGCCATAAATTCTTTTATGATAGCTTATGATTTTAAACTTAAAGTTGGTATTGCATTGTGGAGGGAAAACAATGACAGAAAAACAAAAAGGCTTATTCAGAAGATTATGGGATAAATACAGCGAATTTTGCAAAGAGCTTGGAATCGACCAAGGTGCGTGCCGTAGCTGTGTTCCTGTGGTGAAGTTCGATGAAGATCCACCGAAAAAAGAGAAAGAGGCGGACAAATAATGCTATTGGTGATAGTGTGGACGCAGTTTTTGTATTTAATTTAATCAGTTAAGTAATCGTTCGATAAATAAAAATAGTAAAAATGCAGCATAATGACGAGGCGTATGCGATACGCCTCTACGGATTTCGTTCTATGAAAATAAAAATATTTGCTATCTGTTTTCCCTCGTGTCCTAGATCATAAAAAGTGCGGTGTTTTTTAATACCATTTTTATCTAATTTCCCCAAAGAATAAAAACACCCTCAAAATCCCACCGCACTTTTGACTATGAACACTCCACTCTCCCGTACAAATTGCCCTCATTCAGCGAAAATTTTTAGAAAAGTAACGCCTGAACGCAGCGAAGCGAGTATGGGCTTACTTTTCGTTAAAAAAATTTTTGCTGAATGAGGAAAAGCAATTTGAGCGGGTACACTTTTCTTTGCTTACTTTCTTTTGAGTAAGCAAAAGAAAGTAAGTCGCTCAACGAGCGAAACCCGTTATAACTACCAAAGAAAAAAGTCATCAGCCCAAATATCAAAAAAATAAAAAAACAAAAATAGAGTGTTCTATAAGTAAATATCTAGCACAGGGGCGTATGCGATACGCCCCTTGTATATTAAAATTAATATAAAATAGCAACAAAACCCCGTTATCTGCATCTCGCGTCCGCCCTAGGCAACAAACCGAGTTGTAGCAATGAGAGCAGATAACATTTCACCAAAAAACCGAACAGTTGCCAGACTTAAACCCGAATGCAAGGCAGGTTAATGATGAATGAACAAACTTATTGTGGTATTGATGTTGCTAAACGTCATTTCGTCATTGGGCTTTCTACCCAAAAACGAACAAAAACCGAAACCAACAACCCGAAAGGGATTGCACATACCATTGAGTATTTACGTCGTTTCAGTGTGGACTTAATTGTCCTTGAAAGCACCGGTGGGCTTGAACTTCCATTAGCTAAAGCACTCCACCGCGTAGGCTTGTATATTAAAATTAATATAAAATAGCAACAAAACCCCGTTATCTGCATCTCGCGTCCGCCCTAGGCAACAAACCGAGTTGTAGCAATGAGAGCAGATAACATTTCACCAAAAAACCGAACAGTTGCCAGACTTAAACCCGAATGCAAGGCAGGTTAATGATGAATGAACAAACTTATTGTGGTATTGATGTTGCTAAACGTCATTTCGTCATTGGGCTTTCTACCCAAAAACGAACTAAGACCGAAACCAACAATCCGAAAGGGATTGCGCATACCATTGAGTATTTACGTCGTTTCAGTGTGGACTTAATTGTCCTTGAAAGCACCGGTGGGCTTGAACTTCCATTAGCTAAAGCACTCCACCGCACAGGCTTTCGTGTGGTGATTGCTAACCCGCGACAAACCAATCAGTTTGCGATGTCGCAATCACTAGCAAAAACCGACAATAAAGATGCCAAAATGTTGGCTTTTTACGCCCAAATGCTCGCAATGCGTGATAATGTAGCACAGCAGCTTTACATACCACCCACTCCCGAGCAGGAACAGCTTGAAGCCCTTGTTTCACGCCGTAATCAGCTTGTTGAAATGCGTTTTGCGGAGAAAAACCGCCTTGAACAAGTTCATTCCACACAAGTATTCAGTGTTGAACAGCATATCGACTATCTCAGCCTGCGTATTGATGAGCTGGATAGGGAAATCGAACAGCATCTCAAACATTTTGACGATACAATAAAAAAGTTTAAAGACATCAAAGGGTTGGGTACACAAACAATAGCCGTTTTGATGTCAATGTTGCCTGAGTTAGGTCAATACACACATAAACAAATCGCTTCACTTGTTGGTGTTGCACCCCATCCTAAAGAAAGTGGCAACACCAAATGGAAAAGCCGCTGTTCAGGTGGTCGCAAAGCCGTACGAAATGCACTGTATATGGCAACATTTGTTTGTGTACGTTTTGAGCCTAAACTCAAACAATTTTACGAACGCTTACGTGCTAATGGTAAGGCGTTCAAAGTGGCGATTAACGCCTGTATGCGTAAGCTTCTCACCATTTTAAATGCGATTGTCCGCGATGACTCGCAATGGGACGCTCACGCACTTTAATTAACGAATTTGTATTTTTGCTTTTTAGCTGAATACAGTTGCTACGGATTTCGCTCTATGAAAATAGAAACATTCACTATTCCTAGTGTTCTAGCTCATAAAAAGAGCGGTGTTTTCTAATACCATTTTTATCTAATTTCCCCAAAGAATAAAAACACCCTTAAAATCCTACCGCACTTTAAACGACCCAATAAACCAAATCAATGCCTCTATCCATTTGATTTAAAAAATAAACAGCAATTCCTCTATACAAAACTTTACATTACAACCGATCAAACTGCTTGCAACTTAGGCGAAGTCAGACTAAACTTAGCAAAAGTGGTAAAAAGTGGTGTTTTGTGGTAAAAACTGCAAAATTTAAGCAAAAAACTGACCGCAGTTTAAGAGAACGCATACTATGTTTCGAGGGGCATCATCAGTCAATCTGGATTCAAAGGGACGGCTTGCTATTCCTACGCGTTATCGTGCGGAGATTTTAGAAAAAAATAACGGTCAGATGGTTTGCACGGTGGATATTCGCCAACCTTGTTTACTGCTCTATCCCTTAGATGAATGGGAAATTGTTGAACAAAAATTGCTTGCGTTATCAAATTTTGATCCTGTGCAACGCAGTTTGCAACGTGTGATGTTGGGCTATGCAACCGAATGCGAGTTGGATAGTGTCGGGCGGGTGTTGATTAGCGCGCCTTTGCGTCAGCACGCGAAACTTGAAAAAAGCACGATGCTTGTTGGGCAGTTGAATAAATTTGAAATTTGGAGCGACGTCGAATGGCAAGCTCAAATTCAGCAAGATATGGCTCTTGGTGCGAGTGGACAGCTTGCACAATCTCCAGAATTAATTACGCTGTCGTTATAAGAGAAGGCTAGCTTCCAGAAAATTACAGCGACACTAGCAGAGATAATCGGCGTACTGAGTACGCCGCATTATCCTATATTAATCAAATAGTTATTGTTAATAAGCAGCATTTTATAAATAATGATGAACGCTCAAAACCTTTTTTCTTCACCAGAACATTTCACCGTTTTACTTACTGAGGCGGTGGACGGCTTGGCATTGAAAGAAAAAGGCATTTATATTGATGGCACTTTTGGGCGTGGCGGTCATTCTCGGCTTATTTTATCTCGCTTGGCTCAAGACGGCAGGTTAATCGCCATTGATCGCGATCCGCGAGCGATTGCAGCGGCACAGCAGATCCAAGATCCGCGTTTTCATATTGAGCATAATAGCTTCTCGGCAATTCCTGAAATTTGTGAAAAGTTGGGTTTGGTTGGCAAGATTGATGGGATTTTGCTCGATCTTGGCGTTTCCTCTCCGCAATTAGATGAAGCGGAACGTGGCTTTAGTTTTATGAAAGATGGGCCTTTGGATATGCGAATGGATACTACGCAAGGCTTGTCGGCGGCACAATGGTTACAGCAGGTTTCAGAGCAGGATCTTGCGTGGGTGCTGAAAACCTTTGGCGAGGAACGCTTCGCCAAACGCATTGCACAAGCCATTGTTAATTATAATAAAATCGCATTGCAAAATGGCACTGAACCGCTGAGCCGTACCTTGCAACTGGCGGAATTGATTGCTCAATCCGTTCCTTTCAAAGATAAGCATAAACACCCCGCAACTCGCAGTTTTCAGGCGATTCGCATTTTTATTAATGCGGAATTAGACGAATTAGAACGGGCGCTAGAGGGTGCGTTGCAAGTGCTTGCTCCACAAGGGCGATTGTCGATTATTAGCTTTCATTCCCTTGAAGATCGTATGGTGAAGCACTTTATGCGTAAGCAGAGCAAAGGGGAAAGTCTGCCGAAAGGCTTGCCATTGCGTGAAGATCAAATTCAGCGTAGCCAAACCTTGAAAACCATTGGCAAAGCCATTATGCCGACAGAGCAAGAAATTGCTCAAAATGCCCGTTCTCGAAGTGCGGTGTTGCGTGTTGCGGAGAAATTATAACGATGTTGGATAACTCAGAACGCTACCCGCTACGCCAAATTCTTTTAGAAGACCTTTTTGCATCAAATAAATTGGTGCTGTTTTTGTTTATCGCCGTTTTAGTGAGTGCGTTGGGAACAATTTGGATTACGCACCAAACACGCGGGCTCATTGCGGAAAAAGGTGAGCTGATTTTACAAATTCAAGCCTTAGAAAATGAAGCATTAAATTTAAAATTAGAAGAAGCAACGCAAAGCGATAATACGCGGGTGGAAGCCATTGCGAGGGGAAAATTAGCAATGAAAATGGTTTCTCCAGAGCAAGAAGTGTTGTTGGTTGAATAATGAGGCAGGGTGATGATTAAAAAAAATAATAAAGCCAAACGCCCGACGAATAACAAGGGAAGTGCGGTACGCCGTAATAAGCCGAAAGTTACTTTTGAAAGTAGCTTTATCAAAAAACGTTTTAATATCGCCGTTGCAATGGTGGGGATCTTACTGATTATTTTAGTAGCAAAAGCGGCGAGCGTGCAAGTGATCAACTCTGATCCCCTTTCAACGGAAGCGGATAAACGTTCCGTTCGCACCCAGCAAGTGCTTTCGGTACGCGGATCTATTTTAGATCGTAACGGGCAGTTGCTTTCAGTGAGCGTGCCGATGTATTCGGTTGTGGTCGATCCCAAAGTGGTCTTTGAAGAAAATGCCTTGCAAGATAAAGATCGCTGGCGTTTATTGGCGAAATCTTTAAACGTGCCGTACAAAGACTTAATCAAAAAAATTGAAAAGTCCCCTTCTGCCCGCTTTGTTTATTTAGCACGCCAAGTTTCTCCAACGGTGGCAGATTATGTCAAACAATTAAAAATCAAAGGCTTAGTGCTAAAAACGGAAGCTCGCCGCTTTTATCCTCGCGTAGAAGAAACCGCCCATTTGATCGGTTATACCAATATTGACGGCGAGGGCATTGAGGGCATTGAAAAAAGTTTTAATTCCTTATTAGTGGGAAAATCAGGCTCTCGCACTTACCGCAAAGATAAATTGGGCCACGTTGTTGAAGAAATCGCCGATGTCAAAAAATACGATGCCCATAATGTTATCCTAAGCATTGACGAAAAATTGCAATCAATGGTGTATCGTGAAATCAAAAAAGCGGTTTCAGAGAACAAAGCAGAATCAGGTTCGGCGGTGTTAGTGGATATTCGCACGGGGGAAGTGCTGGCGATGGTGAATGCCCCGTCATACAACCCAAATAACCGCACAGGGGTGAAAGCGGATTTAATGCGAAACCGTGCGATTACAGACACCTTTGAGCCAGGTTCAACAGTAAAACCCTTCGTGGTTTTAACCGCACTTCAACGGGGTGCGGTTCGCCGCGATGAAGTGATTAACACGGGCCCACTAGTGTTAAACGGACACGAAGTGAAAGACGTTGCCCCACGAGATCGCCAAACCCTTGATGAAATTTTGGAAAACTCCAGTAACCGCGGGGTGAGCCGTTTAGCCTTGCGTATGCCGCCAAGTGCGTTAATGGAAACTTACAAAAATGCGGGGCTGGGTAAACCCACTGAGCTAGGTTTAATCGGTGAACAATCGGGGATTTTAAATGCAGATCGCAAACGCTGGGCGGACATTGAGCGTGCCAACGTGGCTTATGGCTACGGGATCAACGCCACGCCACTGCAAATCGCTCGTGCCTATGTTACTTTGGGCAGTTTTGGGATTTACCGTCCGTTATCCATTACCAAAGTTGATCCGCCTGTGATCGGACAGCGTGTGTTCCCCGAAAAAATTACCCGTGAAGTAGTGAATATGATGGAAAAAGTGGCGATCAAAAACAAAAAAGCGATGGTGGAAGGCTACCGCGTTGGGATCAAAACGGGGACGGCGAAAAAAATCGAAAATGGGCGATATGTGGATAAATATATTGCTTACACCGCAGGGGTCGCGCCGATTAGCAACCCTCGCTATGCCTTGATCGTGCTGATTAACGATCCGAAAGCGGGGCAATATTACGGTGGGGCAGTTTCCGCACCGCTGTTCTCCAATATTATGGGGTATGCCTTGCGAATGAATAACGTGCCACCTGATGCGGTTGAGCCGCAAAAAGTGGCGAAACGCACGGTGCGACTGAATAATCAGAAAAAAGATGAAACCACCAATTAGCTTCTGAGAAAGGAAAAATCAATGAAAAATCTCACCGCACTTTTAGGCATCACCCCGTTGCCGCAAGAGGTTGAGTTAAAAGAAATGACCCTAGACAGCCGCTCTGCAAAGACTGGCTGTCTTTTCGTTGCAATAAAAGGGCATCAAACAGACGGCAGAAACTACATTTCGCAAGCGATTAGCAATGGAACAAGTGCGGTGCTTTTTGAAGCCGATTTTCCAGAACAGCATTTAACTGTGCAAATGGAGCAAGGCGTTCCGATGATTGCTTATTACGCATTGCCTAAGCATTTGTCGGCGATTGCAGGGGCGTTTTATGGCGAGCCTTCTCATCTGCTCACATTGGCTGGCGTAACGGGAACGAACGGCAAAACCACCGTGGCACAGCTTTTAGCTCAATGGACGACGTTGCTCGGACATCGTAGTGCGGTAATGGGAACGATCGGCAACGGGCTATTGGGGCAAATCAAAGAAGCAGCGAACACCACAGGTTCAGCGATCGAAATTCAAAAAACGCTAGCGGAGTTTGTACAGGCGGGAGCAGATTTTGCCGCTATTGAAGTGTCCTCACACGGCTTGGTGCAACATCGTGTGGAAGCTTTAAAATTCGCGGTGGCGATCTTCACCAATTTGAGCCGTGATCATTTGGATTATCACCACACAATGGAAAATTATGCGGCGGCAAAATTCCGTTTATTCAATGAATTGGATTGTCAGCACAAAGTGATCAACGCCGATGATCCGGTGGGTGAACAATGGCTACAAAACTTGCCTGATGCCATTGCGGTGAGTTGCCAAGCGGATTTCCAACCGCAACATCAACAATGGCTAAAAGCGGAGCAAATCCAGTTTCATCAGCACGGGGCGACAATTCCCTTCGCTTCAAGCTGGGGAAAGGGCGAATTACATAGTCCTCTAATTGGAGCATTTAATGTGAATAATTTACTGTTCGCTTTTGCTAGCCTGCTCGCCTTAGGTTATGAACTGCCAGCACTGTGTGAAAGTGCGGTGCGATTACAGGGCGTTTTGGGGAGAATGGAACGCTTGACCGCACCAGAGCAAGCCACCGCGATTGTGGATTATGCTCATACGCCAGATGCCTTAGAAAAAGCCTTGCAAGCCGCCCGTTTACATTGTGAGGGCGAGCTTTATTGTGTGTTTGGCTGTGGCGGTGATCGCGACAGGGGAAAACGCCCACAAATGGCACGCATTGCGGAGCAGTTTGCCGATCGCGTAATCGTTACTGATGACAACCCGCGCACGGAAGATCCCGCAGCCATTATGCAAGACATTCAGGCAGGTTTTGAGAACGTGGATAAGGTGGCAATCATTCATCAGCGGGATTTTGCTATTCGTTACGCCCTGAGCCTTGCACAACCGCGAGATGTGGTGCTGATTGCGGGCAAAGGACACGAAGATTACCAAATTATCGGCACAACGAAGTTGCCATTTTCCGATCAAGAAACCGTAAAACAATATTTTAGTGAAACAAAATGATTAAATTAACCACGCAGCAATTAGCTGAAATACTCCACGGCACGCTTCACGGCGATGGCGACATTGCGATTGAAAATGTCAGCACCGACACTCGCCAAGCCAACCCGCAAGGGCTGTTTTTTGCCTTACGAGGTGAACGTTTTGACGGGCATCAATATTTAGCCGAAGCGGTAAAACAAGGGGCGTTGGCTGCGGTCGTAGATCATCAATGTGAGCTTGAAGCCTCGCACAGCGTGCCGCAAATTGTGGTGGTAGATACCCGCTTGGCGTTAGGTCGCTTAGGGCAATGGCTCAAGGCGGAAATTAACCCTTTAACCGTAGCGATTACGGGCTCATCAGGCAAAACCACGGTGAAAGAAATGACCGCGTCCATTTTGCAACAAAGTGCGGTCAGTTCTGAGCAAGTTTTATTTACGCAGGGCAATTTTAATAATGACATCGGCGTGCCGCTCACCTTATTGCGTTTAACTCCACAGCATAAATTTGCAGTGATTGAGCTAGGGGCAAATCACCTTGGCGAAATTGCTTATACCACAAACTTAGTGCGTCCTAACGTGGCGATGGTGAATAACGTTGCCGCTGCTCATTTAGAGGGCTTTGGCAGCCTTGAAGGTGTGGCTCAGGCGAAAGGCGAAATCTATCAAGGGCTGGCTTCGCAAGGTATCGTATTGATTAATTTAGATTGCCATTATCTTGATGATTGGCAGAAAAATATCGGCGACCATCAAGTGCGGTCATTTTCTTTGGCAAATTCTGCGGCAGATTTTTATGCTTCAGACATTCAGCTTAATGAGCAAGGCTCGCATTTTATTTTGCACAGCCCGCAAGGAAACGTGGCGATCACCCTGCCTTATTTGGGCGAGCATAACATCAGCAATGCCCTAGCTGCTGCCGCCTTGGCGATGAGTGTGGGGGCAACACTTGCTGATGTACAACAAGGCTTAGCAAAAGGCACAAAAGTGAAAGGGCGTTTGTTCCCTCTCCAGCCGTGCGACAATTTATTGTTACTTGATGACACCTATAATGCCAATGTGGATTCTTTGCAATCCGCCATTCAAGTGTTACAAAAATATCCCGCTTTTCGTATTTTAGTGGTTGGCGATATGGCGGAATTAGGCGAAAATACGCAGTTTTGTCATCAGCAAGTGGGCGAGGTGGCAAAAGCGGCACAGCTTGATTATGTGGTGAGCTATGGCGAACACAGTGCGGAAATTTCAGCCCAATGCGGCGGAATGCACTTCACCGATCAAGGGCAATTAGTGGATTTTATTCGTCCGTTAATTGCAGAAAAATTATTGCAAAATCAAAACGTGGTGCTGTTAGCCAAAGGCTCTCGCCGAATGCAGTTAGAAAATGTAATTGAATTATTAAAGGATAGCTTCCAATGTTAGTTTGGCTCGCGGAATATCTCCAGCAATATCACAGTGGCTTTAATGTCATTTCTTATATTACCGTGCGTGCGATCTTGGCTTTATTGATCGCACTGTTGATTTCTTTGTGGGTGGGCCCAAAGGTGATCCGCCGTTTGCAAATTCTCAAATTTGGGCAAGAAGTGCGTAATGACGGGCCTGAAAGCCATTTGAGCAAAAAAGGCACGCCAACAATGGGCGGCATTATGATTTTGTTCGCTATTACTATCAGCACCTTGCTGTGGGCGAATTTAGCCAATCCTTATATTTGGTTCAGCTTATTTGTGCTGTTAGGTTATGGTGTGGTGGGCTTTGTGGACGATTACCGCAAAATCACGCGTAAAAATACCGATGGCTTGATCGCTCGTTGGAAATATTTTTGGCTATCCGCCATTGCGTTAGTTGCTGTGTTTGGAATGTATGCCATCGGCAAAGATACCAATGCCACTCGCCTTGTTGTGCCATTCTTCAAGGAAATTATGCCGCAACTGGGCTTGTTCTATATTGTGTTGGCGTATTTTGTGATTGTTGGCACAAGTAACGCGGTGAACTTAACCGACGGCTTAGACGGCTTGGCGATTATGCCAACGGTCTTTGTAGCAGGAGCGTTCGCCTTAATCGCGTGGGCGACGGGGAATGTGGAATGGTCGAGCTATTTATACATTCCGCACATTAAATACACCTCTGAACTGGTAGTGTTCTGTACCGCGATTGTCGGGGCTGGGCTAGGCTTCCTTTGGTTTAATACTTATCCCGCACAAGTGTTTATGGGCGATGTGGGATCGCTTGCCCTCGGCGGAGCGTTGGGCGTGATCGCCGTGTTGGTACGACAAGAGTTTTTATTGGTGATTATGGGCGGAGTGTTTGTAATTGAAACCCTCTCAGTGATTTTGCAAGTGGGATCATACAAATTGCGTAAGCAACGTATTTTCCGAATGGCACCGATTCATCATCATTTTGAATTAAAAGGCTGGCCCGAACCACGTGTAATTATCCGCTTTTGGATTATCTCGCTAATGTTGGTGTTGCTTGGCTTGGTTACCTTGAAGCTACGTTAAGAAAACCTGAGAAAAGAGGGTGGGGAAAACAATGAATCCATATCAGCATAAAAATATCTGCGTTATCGGTTTAGGCAAAACGGGGCTGTCTTGCGTGGACTTTCTGCTCGCCCGTCAAGCCAATGTGCGAGTAATGGACACTCGCTCAACGCCTGCGGGGATAGAGCAACTACCGCCCTCTGTTGTGGTGCATACAGGCGGGCTGAATCAGCAATGGCTGTTGGAAAGCGATATGATTCTCATCAGCCCAGGGCTTGCGGTAAAAACGCCTGAAATTCAGACCGCACTTCAAGCAGGCGTTGAAGTGGTGGGCGATATTGAATTGTTCTGCCGTGAAGCGGACAAGCCAATTATCGCCATCACAGGTTCAAACGGCAAAAGCACCGTTACCACACTGGTGGCAGAAATGGCGAAAGCAGCGGGCTTAACGGTGGGAATGGGCGGAAATATCGGCATTCCTGCCCTATCGTTGCTCAATCAAGGCAATGACATCTATGTGCTTGAGCTGTCGAGTTTTCAACTGGAAACCACTTACAGCTTGCAAGCCATTGCCGCTACCGTGCTGAATGTGAGCGAAGATCATATGAACCGCTATGTGGATTTGGAAGATTATCGCCAAGCGAAACTCAAAATTTATCATCATTGCCAAACAATGGTGGTGAATAGTGAAGATCCGCTTACCTTGCCCTCAGATCAAAATGAGAATAAAAGTGCGGTACAAAAACAAGTATATTTTGGTGAGCAGAACGCGGATTATTGGTTAAAAACCGAAAACGACAAGCAATATTTAATGGCATACGATGAAATGATCTTGCCTTGCGATGAAATGAAATTAACGGGTCGCCATAACTATTTGAACGCCCTTGCCGCGATCGCTTTGGCACAAAGTGCGGGGATAAATTTACACGGAATTTGCACCGCACTTCGCGAATTTACGGGCTTAGATCACCGCTTTCAACTCGCCCATTTCGCTAACGGCGTGCGTTGGATCAACGATTCCAAAGCCACCAATGTAGGTAGCACCGTTGCCGCTTTAACGGGCTTACAAGTGGCTGGCAAACTCTATTTATTGCTCGGTGGCGACGGCAAAGGGGCGGATTTTTCCGAACTGGCGGCGTTGATTAACCAACCGCACATTTATTGTTACTGCTTTGGACAAGATGGCGAACAGCTCGCCGCCTTATCCGCCCAAAGCCAATTATTTGCCACAATGGAGCAAGCCATTGAGGCTTTCCGACCGCACTTAGTGGCAGGGGATATGGTCTTGCTTTCGCCTGCTTGTGCGAGCTTGGATCAATTTGCCTCTTTTGAAAAACGTGGTGAAGAATTTACCCGCTTAGCCAAATTAAGCTAGAGAATAAGAATGCGATTGATAGACAATTTGAAAGAATATTCACGAATTACGCCCACCAATTTGCTGTATGACCGAGCGTTATTATGGCTATTTGTGAGCTTATTGCTGATTGGTTTGATTGCGGTAACTTCCGCCTCAATCCCTGTAGGAACGCGATTATTCAATGATTCTTTCTATTTTGCAAAACGTGATGCCATTTATGTGGTGCTTTCCATTTTCGCTTGCTACACGGTGTTGAATATTCCTACGTCCTTTTGGGAAAAATATTACGGCTATGTGTTTTGGCTCGCGGTCATTTTGTTACTGTTGGTATTAATCCCAGGGATTGGAACGCGAATTAACGGGGCAAGGCGTTGGATTCCAATGGTCTTTTTTAACTTCCAGCCTGCCGAGTTCGCCAAGTTGGCACTCACTTGCTTTCTTGCTAGCTATTTTACTCGCCGTTATGATGAAGTGCGAAGCCGTAAGTTGAGTGGCTTGAAGCCGATGATCGTAATGGGCGTATTTGGGGCGTTATTATTGTTGCAACCCGATTTAGGAAGTACCGTAGTGCTGTTTGTGATTACCGCGGGAATGCTGTGGATTGTGGGGGCGAATGGCTGGCAGTTTTTTGCCTTGTGGGCTTCTGGGGTATTATTGCTTCTCTGGCTTGCCATTTCTTCCGCTTACCGCTTGAAACGTTTAACGGGCTTTATGGATCCGTTCAAAGACCCTTATGGCACAGGCTTTCAGCTTTCCAATTCCTTAATGGCATTTGGGCGTGGCGAGTTTACCGGCGAGGGGCTAGGCAATTCGATCCAAAAATTAGAATATTTACCCGAAGCTCATACCGACTTTGTAATGGCTGTCGTGGGGGAAGAATTTGGTTTAATCGGCATTGTCTTTATTATTTCTCTCTTAGCGTTATTAATTTTCCGTGCGATGAAAATCGGGCGGGAGGCCTTGCAAATGGAGCAACGTTTTAAAGGCTTTTTTGCATTTGGGATCAGCTTTTGGATTTTCTTTCAAGGCTTCGTGAATTTAGGAATGGCATTAGGCTTATTACCGACAAAAGGGCTGACCTTTCCACTCGTGAGCTACGGGGGATCGAGTTTGATCATAATGTCGGTGAGTGTGGGAATTTTGCTCCGCATTGATCACGAAAATCGAATGATGCGAAGCGGACACGCACGCTTGCGTGATGATTAAAAGAAAAGGATATATTGTGGCACAACAACAAAAAAAACGTTTATTAGTGATGGCTGGCGGCACGGGAGGACACGTTTTCCCTGCCATTGCGGTCGCACAATATTTACAGGCTCAGGGCTGGGAAATTTGCTGGCTTGGCACGCGTGATCGAATGGAAGCTCAACTCGTG
Organism: Avibacterium paragallinarum; assembly: GCF_900450705.1. Classification (GTDB taxonomy): domain Bacteria; phylum Pseudomonadota; class Gammaproteobacteria; order Enterobacterales; family Pasteurellaceae; genus Avibacterium; species Avibacterium paragallinarum. The sequence continues at coordinate 674,342 of NZ_UGHK01000002.1, read as the reverse complement.
CCAAAACACGGCATTCCCATTGAATTTATTCAAATTTCGGGGTTACGCGGAAAGGGCTTAAAAGCCTTACTTGCCGCTCCGTTTAATATTTTACGAGCCATTTGGCAGGCGAGAAAAATTATCAAGGATTATCAGCCTAACGTAGTGCTTAGTATGGGGGGGTATGTGTCAGGTCCTGGTGGTGTGGCAGCAAAACTTTGCGGTGTGCCTATTGTGTTGCACGAGCAAAATGCCGTCGCGGGGCTAACCAATTCGTGGTTAGCGAAAATTGCCACCCGCGTTTTACAAGCCTTTCCGAACGCCTTTAAAAATGCTGAGGTGGTGGGAAACCCTGTACGCCAAGCATTATTTGAGATGCCAAGCCCCGAACAGCGTTTTGCGGCACGTTCAGGTAGACTCAATGTGCTAGTAGTGGGGGGAAGTCAAGGGGCGAGAGTACTCAATTTAACCTTGCCAAAAGTGGTTGCCGCATTGGGTGAGAAATTACGCGTGCGTCATCAAGTGGGTAAAAATATGGTGCAAGAAATCACCGCACTTTATCCACAAGGTGCGGACGTTGAAGTGACGGAATTTATTGATGATATGGCAGAAGCCTATGGTTGGGCGGATATTGTTATTTGCCGTTCAGGTGCTTTAACGGTGTGTGAACTCGCTGCTGTGGGAACACCTGCGATTTTTGTTCCTTTCCAACATAAGGACAGACAGCAATATTTAAATGCGAAATATTTAGCCGATGTGGGGGCGGCACAGATTATTGAGCAAAAAGATCTCACCGCAGAGGCATTAATTGAGCGTTTAACCCAATTAGATCGCCCACAATTATTGGCAATGGCGGAAAAAGCCAAAGCAATGGCAAAGCCAAAATCTGCTCAGCAAGTGGCAGAAGTGATTATTAACGTGGCGAAATAAAAGAATAATAAGAGGCAAGCAAATGAAAGAATTTCAAAAACGCGTCAGACAAACCGTGCCTGAAATGCGTCGGGTAAAACAGATCCATTTTGTAGGGATTGGTGGAGCTGGAATGGGCGGAATTGCGGAGGTTTTGCTTAACGAGGGCTACCAAATTACAGGTTCAGATATCGCAGAAAATGCGGTAACAAATCGCTTAACTTCTTTAGGGGCAAAAATTTATTTTTCTCATCAAGCTGCCAATATTGAAGGGGCGAGCGTAGTGGTGGTGTCCAGTGCCATTAAAGATGACAATGTAGAAGTGGTGGAAGCCCATAAAAATCGCATTCCCGTGATCCAACGGGCTCAGATGTTGGCTGAAATTATGCGTTTTCGACACGGTATTGCCATTGCGGGGACGCACGGCAAAACGACTACCACTGCAATGATTTCAATGATTTATGCACAGGCTGGGCTTGATCCAACGTTCGTGAATGGCGGATTGGTGAAATCGGCAGGCACAAACGCTCATTTGGGAGCGAGCCGTTATTTAATCGCTGAAGCGGACGAAAGCGATGCCTCTTTTTTACATTTACAGCCAATGGTTTCAGTGGTTACCAATATTGAGCCTGACCATATGGAAACCTACCACGGTGATTTTGAAGAAATGAAGCAAACCTATGTGAATTTCTTGCACAATCTGCCGTTCTATGGGCTAGCGGTGCTGTGTGCTGATGATCCTGTTTTGACGGAATTGATTCCGAAAGTGGGTCGCCAAGTGATCACTTACGGCTTCAATGAAAATGCGGATTATCGCATTGAAAATTACCAACAAACGGGCTTTCAAGGGCATTACACGGTGGTTACGCCACAAGATGAACGCGTCAATGTGTTGCTTAATGTACCGGGGAAACATAATGCGTTAAATGCTACCGCCGCTTTTGCAGTGGCAAAAGAAGAGGGCATTAGCAACGAGTCAATTTTAGCCGCCCTTGCCGATTTCCAAGGGGCAGGGCGACGTTTTGACCAGTTGGGACAATTTATTCGTCCAAATGGCAAAGTGATGCTGGTTGATGATTATGGTCATCACCCAACGGAAGTGGGCGTTACCATTGAAGCCGCGAAAAAAGGCTGGGAAAACAAGCGAATTGTGATGATTTTCCAACCACATCGTTATTCCCGTACGCGAGATTTATTTGATGATTTTGTGCAAGTGCTATCGCAAGTTGATGTGCTGATTATGCTTGATGTTTATGCTGCAGGCGAGGCCCCGATTGCGGGGGCAGATAGCCGATCGCTGTGTCGCTCCATTCGCAATTTAGGCAAGGTTGATCCGATTTTCCTTGCAGAGCAAGAGAATTTGGCACAAATTTTGGATCAAGTGATTCAAGACGGCGATTTGATTTTGGCACAAGGGGCGGGAAATGTGAGCAAGTTATCCCGTCAATTAGCAGAACGTTGGACAGAAAATTAATGGGAATAACTCAATGACAAAAACATTAAAACAAGAAAAAATTGCGGTATTACTGGGTGGCACATCGGCGGAGCGTGAGGTTTCCCTCAATTCAGGGCAAGCGGTGTTAGCGGCATTACAAGCTCAGGGATTTAATGCTCACCCAATCGATCCCAAAACCTTTCCTGTGGCAGAATTAAAAACGCAGGGTTTTGACCGCGTATTCAATATTTTGCACGGACGCGGCGGGGAAGACGGCACAATGCAGGGGCTATTAGAACAAATTGGCATTCCATACACAGGGTGCGGGGTGATGGCTTCGGCACTCACAATGGATAAAATGCGTACTAAAATGCTGTGGAAAGCCTTTGGTTTGCCTGTGGCAGAAATGGAAATCGTAACAAAATCAACGCGATCCGAACTAAATCCGCAAGCGGTTGTCGAAAAATTAGGTTTGCCGTTAATGGTGAAGCCTTCTTTGGAAGGCTCAAGCGTGGGCTTAACTAAAGTGAATCACCTCGATGAATTAAAAAGTGCGGTGGATTTTGCCTTAGAATTTGATGACACCATTTTAATTGAGGAATGGCTCTCGGGTGGCGAATATACCGTACCTGTGCTTGATGACGAAGTCTTGCCCGCAATCAAAATTGTGCCAGAGGGGGAGTTTTATGATTATGAAGCCAAATATGTTTCTGACAATACGCAATATTTTTGCCCAGCAGGATTAAGCGAAGAACGCGAGCAAGAATTGCGACAACTGGTTAAACGGGCTTATGACGCGGTGGGTTGTCGAGGTTGGAGTCGCATTGATGTGATGATGGACGGGCAAGGGCAATTCCGCTTAGTGGAAGTGAATACCAACCCGGGAATGACTAGCCATAGCTTATTTCCTAAATCCGCTGCGGTGGTTGGCTATTCTTTTGAGCAACTGGTTGTGAAAATTTTGGAGTTAAGTATTTAATGAATGTATTGCGGCATAAAGCAACGCTGGGAATCAAAAATGTAAAGCAAAAATCCCGTTTTTTTATGCAAGTCAAGCCGTTAATTGTGCTATTATTCATCGGACTTTTGTTTTATGTTTATAACAACTGGCAAGGCTGGTTGGAAAAATTAGACGCTCGCCCGATTAGTGCATTTAATTTAGTTGGCACGCCAACGTTTACCACCGATGAAGATGTGCGTGATATGCTGATAAAAATGGGGAAACTGAAAGGCTTTTTTGGGCAAGATGTTACGCTAGTTCGAGAGCAAATTCAAAAAATGCCTTGGATTAAGCAAGCGGTAGTGAGAAAAATTTGGCCTGATCGTTTAAATATTTGGGTGAGTGATTATTCACCTGTTGCTATTTGGAATGATAATGAATTGTTATCCAGCGATGGCACCATATTTAAGCTCCCAATGGATAAATTAAAAGATAAAAATCTACCGCACTTAATCGGTCCCGACTATCAAAGTTTAGTTGTGCTAGAAGCGTGGAAGAAAATTTATAGTGAGCTGAAATCGAAAGACTTAATTTTAAAATCAGTAGCCTTAGATGAACGTGACGCTTGGCAACTTGAGCTAGATAATGGGGTCATTTTGAAATTGGGACGGGGTGAGTGGCAATCAAAACTAGATCGTTTTGTGACCATTTATCCACAAATTGAAGTTCCAGAAAATAAAAAATTGGTTTATGTGGATCTGCGTTATAACGTAGGGGCAGCGGTTGGGCTAGCGGATAATGATTAGCCCGCTAAGATGAGCGAGTTGAAATAATTAAGAAGTGATAAAATGGCAAAGATTGTGGAATCAAAAACAATTGTTGGATTAGAAATCGGCACATCTAAAGTTGTCGCGGTTGTCGGTGAGGTGTTACCTGATGGCGTTGTGAATGTGTTAGGCGTGGGAAGTTGCCCCTCTAAAGGCATTGATAAAGGTAGCATTACGGATTTAGGTGCGGTGGTTAATTCGATTCAGCGTGCAATCGAAGGGGCGGAATCTGTTGCGGATTGCCAAATAATGAGCGTTACCTTAGCAATTACGGGCGATCATATTCAAAGCTTAAATGAAAGCGGCTTTGTTCCCATTGCAGACGGTGAAGTAACGCAAGATGAAATTGATTCCGCAATGCATACCGCAAGCACGGTGCAAATTGGTGAGGGGCTTTCCTTATTGCACATCATTCCACAAGAATATGCCGTTGATAAACAAGTGAATATTAAAGATCCGCTAGGGCTACAAGGGGTTCGCTTAAAAGCTCAAGCTCATTTAATTGCGTGTCATCAAGATTGGCTAAATAACCTGAAAAAAGCGGTGGAACGTTGTAAATTAAAAGTGGATAAAATTGTTTATTCGGGCTTAGCTTCAGGTTATTCCGTACTGACGGATGATGAAAAAGATCTTGGTGTTTGCCTCATTGACTTCGGGGCTGGCACAATGGATATTGTGGTGTACACCAATGGAGCATTGCGTTTTAGTAAAGTGATTCCTTACGCCGGAAATCGGGTTACTGATGACATTGCTTACGCCTGTGAAACCTCAAGGACTGAGGCCGAACGCATCAAGGTGAATTACAGTAGTGCTTGCACCCCACCATCGCAACACCCAGAGAAGCGAATTGAGGTAAACGGCATTGCGGGAAGAGCCCCGAGAATTTTAAGCAAAGAACAATTATCTGTTGCTACTTCAGCACGTTACGAAGAGTTATTGGGACTTGTTCGCCAAGAATTAGACCAATTACGTTACGAATTAGAAAGTAAGCAAATGAAATTTGAGCTGATCGCAGGCATTGTGATTACTGGTGGCGGGGCTCAAATTGAAGATTTAAGACAATGTGCGTCTAACGTTTTTGGAATGCAAGTGCGGATTGGTAGCCCAATGAATATTACCGGTTTAACCGATTATGTGAATAAACCGCAATATTCAACCGTAGTAGGGTTGTTGCAATACAACCATAATGATAGTGATGAAAGCCCAATAAATGATCAATTTGGTTCAGGCGAACATTTTTTAGTTTCAGTTTGGTCTGGATTTAAAAAATTTGTGAATAAAGTGCGGTCTGAATTTTGAGAATTTTTATTTTTCATCTACAATAAGAGCAATTTAAGTTTTAATTTGTGCCACAGGTGTTGGCATTAACGGAGAATACATATGTTTGAACCAGTGGATTATGATCTTGGTGATATGAATGGCGCCTTGATCAAAGTAGTGGGTGTTGGCGGCGGTGGCGGTAATGCTGTAAACCATATGGTCGCCAATATGGTTAAAAATGAGGTCGATGGAACTTTGGCTGGGACTGATGAATTTACATTCCCAATGGATAATGAGGAACACGACAGAATCATTTTCTACGCTGTTAATACCGATGCCCAAGCATTGCGTAAAAGTAATGTACAACAAACTGTTCAAATTGGTGCAACCACTACGAAAGGATTGGGTGCTGGTGCAAACCCTAATGTAGGACGTAAAGCTGCAGAAGATGATCAAGACGCAATTCGAGCAATGCTTGAAGGGGCGGATATGGTCTTTATCGCTGCGGGAATGGGCGGTGGTACAGGAACAGGGGCCGCACCTATTGTCGCCCAAATTGCGAAAGATCTTGGTATTCTCACCGTTGCCGTGGTAACCAAACCGTTCTCATTTGAAGGCAGAAAACGTATGCAGTTTGCCGAAATGGGGATCAAAGAACTTTCTAAGCACGTTGATTCACTGATCATTATTCCAAATGAAAAATTACTAAAAGTTTTAGGTAAAAATACGACTTTATTTGATGCTTTCGCTGCCGCAAATGATATTCTCCGTAATGCAGTAACAGGTATCTCTGATATGATTACCTCGCCAGGCTTAATGAACGTGGACTTTGCTGACGTTCGTACGGTAATGTCTGAAATGGGACGTGCTATGATGGGAGCCGGAATTGCGGAAGGTGAATCAGGCGATGGGCGTGCAGAAAAAGCAGCTCAAGAAGCTGTAGCGAGTCCATTATTAGAAGATGTTGATTTATCTGGTGCAAGAGGCGTTCTTGTGAATATTACCGCTGGATTTGATTTAGGTTTAGATGAATTTCATGTAGTAGGGGAAACAATTAGGGCATTTGCTTCTGATGATGCCACTGTTGTAGTAGGAACTTCACTTGTTCCAGATATGACGAATCAAATTAAAGTAACGATCGTTGCGACAGGAATTGGTGATATTGATACACCTGATATTCAGCTTGCACCACACAATGTTCCGCTCGGGCAACCAATGCAAAAAGGAAATGCTGAGCCATTTATGCAGCCGCAACAAACAGGTTACCAACCTTATAATCAACAGCAAAATTCGATGCCAAATCGCCCAGCGGATTTAACTAATCGAAAAATTTTAGATACGCCAATTACTGATCGTTTAAATTCTCTTAAAAGAGAGGACAGTTTAGTGAATGCGAACAGTTTTATGCGTAAACCAGAAGATAAATAAAGGAATAAATCTTATTGTTATGCAATGGATTTAGAAAACATTATGATTAAACAAAGAACCTTAAAACAGAGTATTAAAGTAACAGGTGTAGGGCTACATAGTGGCAATAAAGTAACTCTAACTTTACGTCCTGCAATGGCAAATACTGGGGTGATTTACTACCGTACGGATTTAAACCCACCAGTAACGTTCCCAGCCAATGCAAATGCCGTACGTGATACAATGCTTTGTACTTGTTTGATAAATGAAGAAGGCATTCGTATTTCAACGGTAGAGCATTTGAATGCTGCCTTAGCAGGCTTAGGCATTGATAATGTGATTATTGAAGTGGACGCACCAGAAATTCCAATTATGGACGGCAGTGCCAGCCCATTCATTTACCTTTTATTAGATGCGGGTATTGAAGAACAAAATGCGGCGAAAAAATTTATTCGCGTGAAAAAGCCAATTCGTGTGGAAGACGGTGATAAATGGGCAGAATTTAAACCTTACAACGGTTTCCGTTTAGATTTCACCATTGATTTCAATCACCCAGCGATTGGTAAAGATGTGCGTAATTATGTGATGGATTTCTCCGCACAAGCTTTCGTGCAACAGATTAGCCGTGCAAGAACCTTTGGTTTTATGAAAGACATTGAATATTTACAATCACAAGGTTTAGCGTTAGGTGGTAGCCTAGATAACGCCATCGTGCTTGATGATTATCGCATCTTAAATGAAGATGGTCTTCGCTTTAAAGATGAGCTAGTACGCCACAAAATGCTTGATGCCATTGGTGATTTATATATGTGTGGTTATAACATCATCGGTGATTTCAAAGCCTATAAATCAGGACACGGCTTAAATAACAAATTATTAAGAGCCTTGCTTGAAGATCAAGAAGCGTGGGAGTTTGTTACCTTTGAAGACAAACAGCAAGTTCCACAAGGTTATCTCGCTCCAAATCAAGTATTTATCTAAATCATAAAATGAATAAAGCCATATTAAAAAATATGGCTTTATTTTTCACCGCACTTTATTTTATTCACTTTTTTCCATTTCTATCTGCTTCACAATATCTTGTAAAATCGTTTTTAATTTCTCAAAAACAAATAATACCCGTTCACTCACCACGTTTTGATAAGGGCGATACAAATAAAGCCGCCATTTTTGTTTTTCCACCTCTGGAAACAGTTCTACCAATTTCCCTTGATCGATATAAGGCTGGCATAAAATGTCGATCAACTGTGAGCAAGTTCGCCCCGCCAAGGCAGATTGCAATTCGCTATACATATCGGAAGCCAAAAATTTCGGGTGAGTTGGAATAAAATGCTGTTGAGTATTAATTTGCCAGTGCCAAATGCGTTTTAGTTTCGGGTTAATCAAGCCACTGAGCGGATAGTTTAACGCCAGATCTTGTAGGCTCTCAGGCGTGCCTAAACGTTGCAATAATTTTGGTGCAGCAACAATTTTTTCTTGCAAGGTAAAGATATGATGGGCTATCCAATCTTGTTCTGGCTCAAGGCACACGCGCAGCCCAATATCAATTTGATCATCAATAGTTTTCAGCTTATCTAAAGAAACACGCCAATCAATGACCAAATCGGGATAGGGTTCAAGTGCGGTCAATAATTCATATAAAAGCTGATCGTTATAAGGCATCGGCGGTACGGTAATTCGCACAATGCCTTGCATCGCTTTATCATTAATTTTTTGTGAAGAAAAAAGCCGTTCGCTATCGACCAATAATTGTTGTGCTTGGGGCAGAAATTGCTCGCCAAATTCGGTGAGTTTAATGCTACGTGTATTGCGTTGAAATAAGCGTTCACCCAGCAGATTTTCTAGCTCGGCAATCATTCGGGTTACCACTTGTGGCGATACCGCAAGGCGTTGTGCAGCTTCGCGAAAATTTAAGGTTTCACTGGCAACACTAAAATAACGAAGTGCATCAAGTTTATTCATATTATTCCTTTTTTGCGAATAGTCTATTCCGATTTTATCCCTTTTCAATGTAATTATCTAGGGATAGAATGCACGCCAGAAAAAACGCTAAAACGGTTTTTTATAGTGAACTTTATAAGATAAAAACTTTTGGAGAGTAAAATGACAGATTTAAGTAAAAAACCAGTGGCGGATCGCGCTGAACACAATGCGTTCTTCCCATCAGAATATTCTTTAACACAATATACCAGCAAAAAAACAGACTTTGATGGTTTCAAATTCGATAAACCTTATACTGGTGGTAAACACAAAGTATTAATGATCGGTACAGATGAGCGTTATATCGAAATGCAAAACGGTAAATTATTCTCAACAGGTAACCACCCTGTTGAAATGTTATTACCTATGTTGCATATGCACCACGCAGGCTTTGAAATTGATGTAGCAACCTTATCAGGTAACCCAGTTAAATTAGAAATTTGGGCAATGCCAGAAGAAGACAAAGCGGTAATGGATTTATATAACCAATACTTGCCAAAATTAGTGAATCCGAAAAAATTAGAAGATATTTTACCTGAAGTGTTAGCGGAAGATTCACCTTATATCGCCGTATTTATCCCAGGTGGTCACGGTGTATTAGCTGGCGTGCCACACAGCAAAGACGTGAAAAAAGTGTTAGATTGGGCATTAAATAAAGATAAACACGTGATCACTTTATGTCACGGCCCAGCGTCTTTATTAGCGGCTGGCGTAGGCGAAAAAGCGGAAGATTTCCCATTCAAAGGCTATGAGCTTTGCGTATTTCCAGATTCATTAGATGAAGGCGCAAACCAAGCAATCGGCTATATGCCAGGTAAATTACAATGGTTAGTGGGTGAAAACCTTGCTAAATTAGGCGTGAAAATTATGAACGAAGGCATCACAGGCCAAGTTCACAAAGATCGCAAATTGCTTACCGGCGACAGCCCATTGGCATCAAATAACTTAGGGATTTTAGCTGCTGATGAATTATTGAAAGCAGTGAAATAACCCCCAAGAGCGGTGTAAAATTGAGAAAATTTTCACCGCTCTTTTTTTATCTAATAAAATCAATGAAATAAGGAATGACAATGAGCAATAATATTCAAGGCAAAGTGGTATTAATCACAGGGGCATCAAGTGGATTAGGTGAAGAAACCGCGCGTCATTTGGCGTCATTAGGGGCTAAAGTGGTGTTAGGCGCAAGACGCTTAGAGCGTTTGCAAGCCCTTGCTGAGCAAATTCAACAGCAAGGTGGTGAAGCCGTTGTGGTGCAAATGGACGTATCAAAACGTGAAGACGTAGAAAAATTGGCACAAGCCGCGTTACAACAATTTGGTCGCATTGATGTGTTAATCAACAACGCAGGCATTATGCCGGGGGCGGTGATGAGTGCATTAAAAGTGGACGAATGGGATCGAATGATTGATGTGAATATCAAAGGCGTGCTATATGGCATTGCGGCGGTGCTGCCAACAATGCTTGCACAAAATTCAGGGCATATCATCAACCTTTCTTCTGTGGCTGGTTTGAAAGTGTCATCAGGTGGCGGTACAGTATATAGTGCTACAAAATTCGCTGTGAAAGCGATTAGCGAAGGGTTGCGTGCCGAAATGGCAGGACATAATATCCGCGTAACCACCCTTTACCCAGGGGCGATTGAAAGCGAACTAAAATTCAGCAGCAGCGATCTTGAATCTCGCGAACGCGTGCAAAAATTCTATGCCGCCCACGAAATTCCAGCCAGTTCTATTGCTCGTGCCATTGCTTATGCGGTGGAACAGCCAGACAACGTTGCTGTGAACGAAATCACCGTTCGCCCAACGGTGCAAGAGTTTTAATTCACGTTCATTTTTATCACAGAATGCCGTTTTTGAACGGCATTATTACTTTTACGGGAATAAGGAAAATATCAATGCAGCAATTAATGCAACAAATTAATATGCGAGAAGCAGGCTCGCCCGATGTGTTATTTATAGAACAAGCCACCATTCCAACACCGCAAGCAGGTGAGCTGCTGGTTAAAGTGGCTTATGCAGGGGTAAATCGCCCTGATATTATGCAGCGCCAAGGGTTGTATCCAATGCCTAAAGGCGTTACGCCCATTATGGGCTTGGAGCTTTCAGGCACAGTGGTTGCGCTGGGTGAAGGTGTGAGTGAATTTCAGCTAGGTGATAAAGTTTGCGCCTTAACGGACGGTGGTGCTTATGCCGAATATTGCCTTGTGCCAGCCAGCCAAGCCTTACCCGTTCCTAAAAATTATTCGTTGCTAGAAGCCGCCGCGCTGCCCGAAACCCTTTTCACCGTTTGGGTAAATTTGTTTATGCAACAACAGGTTAAAGCAGGGGAAAGTTTATTGGTTCACGGCGGAACAAGTGGCATTGGACTAATGGCACTCGCGATTGCACAAAGTTTAGGCATTAAAACCTATGCCACCGTAGGTAATGCGAAAAAATGTGCTGTTGTTGAACAATATGGAGCGATTGCGATTGACTATAAAACGCAAGATTTCGCTGAGGTTATTCAAAGTGCGGGTGGAATTGACGCGATTTTAGATGTGGTGGGTGCGAGCTATTTCCAACGAAATTTAGCTTGTTTAAAACAAAATGGCAGATTGTTTTTAATCGGCTTTATGGGCGGGACAGTGGCACAAAATGTGGATTTATTGCAAATCGCCTTAAAACGCCTCCATATCACCGGCTCAACAATGCGTAGCCGCACAAAAGCTGAAAAAGCGGAAATTGCCCAATCGCTAAAACAAAATGTATGGAATAAATTAGAAAACGAACAAATCGCCAAGCCAATTATTCACCAAGTCTTTGATTTTAAAGAAGTCAAAGATGCCCACGAAGAAATGGACAAAGGCACGCACATTGGAAAAGTGATGCTAGCGTTTGATGAAATGCAGTAGGTAAACGCTCTATTTATGTAAAATGGGGTAAAAAATGACCGTATTTTATAAGCAAAAGTGCGGTGGGATTTTTTGTTTTTTCGGTGAATAAATGGCATGGGCGGACACATAGGTCTGCCCTTACATTTGAAAAATGCGGTTGAAAAAACTGTTTAAAAAAGTACCGCACTTTTTAGATTTGAGTCATTTTTTAGATTTTTTGAATAATTCAAAGAAAATTGCTTGACGGCTGAAACGCACTATATTTAACAAAGAAAAACTATTCATTTGATCTCACCAAAAATCTTGTTTATCCTAACCCAATTCCAAATAAATGAGATAATAAAATGGCATTAGATTTATCCGAGATTCGACAACAAATCACCCAAATTGACCGCAGTCTATTGAAATTGCTCTCTGAGCGTCATCGCTTGGCTTATGATGTGGTGCGTAGCAAGGAAATCACGCAGAAAGCCTTGCGTGATGTTGAGCGTGAACAGCAGTTATTACAAGAACTTATTCAATATTCTGAAAATGAAAATTATCAGCTTGACCCACAATACATTACGCAAATTTTCCAGAAAATTATTGAAGATTCTGTGCTGACTCAACAAGCCTATTTGCAAAAGAAACTCAATGAACAGCGTGAGCAAAATAGCCACATTGCTTTCTTAGGTAAACGCGGATCTTATTCTCATCTTGCGGCACGCAGTTATGCAACCCGTTATCAAAAACCGTTCATTGAACTGAGTTGCAGCTCTTTTGAGCAGGTGTTTGAAAAAGTGCAAAATGGCGAGGCAGATTACGGCATTTTGCCGTTGGAAAACACGACTTCAGGTTCTATAAATGAAGTCTATGATTTGTTGCAGCATACAGATTTATCGCTCATTGGTGAATTGGCATACCCGATCAAACATTGCGTACTCGCAACGGAACACAGTGAATTAAGCCAAATTGACAGCCTATACAGCCATCCGCAAGTGATCCAACAATGCAGACAGTTTATTCGTAGCCTTGATCGTGTACATATCGAATATTGCGAAAGCAGCTCGCACGCAATGCAGTTAGTGGCAAGCCTGAATAAGCCAAATATTGCAGCATTGGGGAATGAAGATGGCGGCCATCTTTATGGCTTACGCGTGCTGAAAAGCAATATTGCCAACCAAGAGAATAACATTACCCGCTTTATTGTGATTGCCAAAGAGCCTGTGGTGGTATCGCCGCAAATTCACACTAAAACCCTGTTATTGATGACAACAAATAAACGCCAAGCCGGCTCACTGGTGGACGCGTTATTGGTGTTCAAAAAGCACAATATTAATATGACGAAACTGGAATCCCGCCCAATTTACGGGCAGCCGTGGGATGAAATGTTCTATCTTGAAATTGATGCGAATATTAACAATCCAGAAGTTCAACAAGCCCTTGATGAGTTAAGAGAATACAGCAACTATCTGAAAATTTTGGGCTGTTACCCAAGTGAAATTGTAAAACCAGTAGATGTTGTATAAAAGTGCAACTCTAAAGGAAATCATTCAATTTTTGATTAGTTTAAGCAAGGGGCTGGAGAATATAGGGTAATCTAGCAATATTATACTATGTGAAAATAAAATGTTTATCTAATTCAGAGGGAAAGTCAGTATTCCAAGTGCTTATGATGTCTGCAAACTTTATAAGTTGATTAGGATTGAATGAGAAAAGAGTAAAAACAGACCGCACTTTGAAAGTGCGGTAATTTTTTTGAGCGTTTTTACCCTCTTGGGTGAAAGCGTTCGTGTAGATGCTTCAAGCGTTCTTTTGCAACGTGAGTATAAATTTGCGTGGTGGAAAGATCGCTGTGTCCGAGTAGCATTTGCACTACGCGGAGATCCGCACCGTGATTGACCAAATGGGTGGCGAAAGCGTGGCGGAGGACATGGGGGGAAAGGGCATCACAATCAATTTCCGCTAAAATGGCATAATGTTTTATGCGATGCCAAAAGGTTTGTCGCGTCATTTGTGTTCCACGCCGACTAGGAAACAGCACATCGGAGGGCTGTCCTGCTAATAACGCCGTGCGACCATACAGCACAAATTGCTTGATCCAATGGGCGGCTTCTTCCCCCATTGGCACGATCCGCTCTTTGTTGCCCTTGCCGATAACCCGCACGACACCTTGTTGCAAGCTGATATTATCAACGCTCAGCGAAACCAGCTCCGTAACCCGCAGGCCTGTGGCATATAACAGTTCGAGCATTGCTTTGTCGCGTAATTCTAACGGCTCGTCCACGTTGGGGGTGTTGAGCAAATCGGTAACTTGTTGTTCTGTCAAATATTTAGGCAATCGGCTTGGTAACTTGGGCGAGCTTAGCACCGCACTGGGATCGTCAGTGCGGTATTTTTCCCGATATAAATATTGAAAAAATTTGCGTAATGCACTCAGCAAGCGTGCGGTGCTAGTGGCTTTATAACCCGCCTCTAAGCGTTCGCCTAAAAAACGTTGTAAATCAATGGCATCAAGGGTTTCAAAACGTAGATTTTGGCTTTCAAGCCAATTCGCCAAAGCAGTTAAATCCAAGCGGTAAGATTGAATGGTGTTTTCGGAAAGCCCTTTTTCCAGCCATTGTTCATTCAAAAAAAGATCGATTAATGCATTGTCTTTCATCTTCGTTCCTTATTTCACGCTTTCCACTCGACGAACCAAAAACGCGTCCACTTTGCGAGGAATGATCGGGAACGCGAGCAAGGCAAAAATCATCATTGAAGTAAAGGTGAGCTGCGGTGAAATGGGGTATAGCACTCCCGCAAATGCGGTGATGAGGGCGATCACCGCCGAGCTTGAAATGCCATTATACAGCCCTTGCAACTTGGCGATGTGATTTTGCGGTTGGGTGGTGATGTATCGCACCATCGCATAATGCCCTAAGGCAAAGGTAAGGCTATGCAATAGCTGAGTTAGGGCGATGATGGTAAGGCTATCGGTACTCCCTAGCACAGCCCAACGCAACACGGCGGCGGAAGCACCGCAGTAAAACAGCGTGCTGACTTTCCAAAATCGGAATAATTTGGTGGAAAAGAAAAACAGTAAAATTTCTGCCACCACGCTCAAACCCCATAGCAAACTGGTGGTTGGCACCGAAATGCCGAGGCTTTGCCAATACAGCACGCTATACGCGTAATAAGCGGCGTGCGAGCCGTGAATCAGGGAAATGGCGAGGATTAAGCGAAGCGTGGTTTTATTTTTCAATAATTGTGAAAAACTAACGTGATTTTCCACCGCACTTTGTGAGTTATCCTGTGGCATTACACTAGGCGTTGCCATTTGAATGAGAGCATAGAAGCAGAGTAAGGCAGTGAGAATGGCGACAATGTAATTTTCGCCAATAAACCCGATCAGGCTACCAAATAGGCTAACGCCGACCACAAACGCCCCTGAACCAATCAGCCGAGCTTTGCCGTAATCCAAATGAATTTGCTGTTGCCAAGTGTTAGCGAGGGTATCACCAATGGGCATTCCCGCCGCATTCAGCATCGCAAAAATGGCAATGCCCACACACAGCAAAGGGAAATTTTCTGCCACCAAGCTGATATACAACATCGCCCCACAACTTGCCCAAGCAAGACCGCGTAGGGCTTTGATTAAATGTCCCGCTTTTTTGATCATCGCGGAAAAACCAACGCCGCCTAAAAAACGAAAAACGTAGGAACTGGCAAGGATAAAGCCGATAATTTCCTCGTTGTACGCCTGCGATTTCAGCCACGCGGGGAAAAACGGCATAAACACGCCGTAGGCACAGTAATAACCGAAAAAACTCAGTGCGAGCCAATTAAAGGGAGCGAGTTTCATTCAAATAAGGTTTCCATTTCTTGAGAGCGTTCCACGCAGGAGGCGATGGCTTGATTGACCGTTTGAGCGAGCTGCTGTTGCTGAAACACCGCTAACGCCGCTGCGGTTGTGCCGCCCTTTGAGGTAACGTTTTCGCGTAAGGTTGAAAGGGGAACATCGGGCTGTTCTATCGCCATTTTCGCTGCCCCCAATGCGGATTGTTGCACCAGCATTCTCGCGGTTTGGTTGTCTAAGCCCAATGCTTTCAAACTGTTTTCCATCACTTCCATAAAGAAGAAAAAATAAGCAGGACTGCTGCCCGATCCCGCTGTGATGAGGTGCATTTCCGCTTCGTCTTTCACCCAGCAAGATTTGCCCACGGCATTCATTAAATCTTCGGCAAAGTTTTTGAGATCCACAGGCGTGTTTTGCGGGGCGAATAATCCTGCCATTCCCTCAGAAACCAAGGCTGGCGTGTTGGGCATTACGCGAATGATGTGGCGTGCGGAGGGTAAAAGTGAGGTCAGTTTTTCCACCGAAATTGCCGCCGCAATGGAAATCACTAATTTATCGGAAAAATCCACCGCACTTAATCCTTGACAAACTTGCGAGAGGGATTGTGGTTTCACCGCCAGCACCACGGCTTCTGCCCCTTGTAAGGCTTGCACATTGTTCTCTGTGGTATTGACTTTATGTTGAGCAAATAAGGCACGTTTTTCTTCGTTAGGATCGGACACGGTGATTTTTTCAGCGGGGTAGCCTTGCTTTAACAAACCGAACACAATGGCTTGTGCCATATTGCCACCGCCGATAAAGGTAATGAATTTCTGTTGCATATTTTCCCCTTAAATCAGTTACAATAAGTTTTCGTCCGCTCATTTTACCTGAATAAAGAAGGAATGCCTATGTGGTTTAAGAACCTTATGACCTATCGTTTAACGAAAAAATTAGATTGGTCAGCAGAGAATTTACAAGCTCAGCTCGCACAATGCGAATTTCACCCTTGCGGGCAAGGAGATATGCAAAAATTTGGCTGGATTTCTCCGCTTAAAACCAGTGAACAGCTCCATTTTCGCGTCGCAGATCAAATTTTATTGCTTGCTCGTAAAGAAGAAAAAATGTTACCTGCCCAGGTGGTGAAGCGAGAGGTGGATAGCCGAATTACGGAGTTGGAGCAAAAAGAAAATCGTAAATTAAAGAAAACGGAAAAACAGGCGTTAAAAGATGATGTGGTGGCAATGTTGCTACCGCGTGCTTTTAGTAAATATCAACAAACCGCCATTTGGATTGACGGTGATAAGCAGTTGGTTTATGTGGACGCGGCTTCAAGTAAGCGTGCGGAAGACGCGTTAGCCTTGTTGCGGAAATCTTTAGGCTCATTGCCCGTTGTGCCACTGGCATTCGCCACCGATCCCAGTTTAGTAATGAGCCATTGGGTGAGCAATGAAGCCACACCAAATTGGTTGATTCCTTTAGAAGATGCGGAATTGCGAGGCAGCCAAGATAATGCAGTGATCCGCTGTAAGCAACAGGCGTTAGATGCCGAAGAAATCCTTTCCCTTTTGCAAGCGGGCAAAGCCATCACAAAATTGGCGTTGGAATGGGAGGGCAACCTCAGCTTTATTTTAAATGAAGACGGCACGATGAAACGCTTAAAATTCGCTGATGAAGTGCGGGAGAAAAATGACGATATTTTGAAAGAAGACATCGCCCAACGCTTTGATGCGGATTTTGTGTTAATGGCGGGTATTCTCAGTAAACTCACCGAAAACTTGCTTGATGAATTTGGCGGGGAAAAAGAGCGGTTGTGATTTTTGGGGGGGGTTTAACCGCACTTTGGTGCGGTTTTTGTTATACTGCCTTTGTAGCAAGGAGAATATTATGCTTAAAAACGCTCCATTGATAGGGACACGTTAGACGCTTGGGCAAAAATGCTTGAAGACATTGCCAAAGCTGCCTTGCTTGCCGGTAATATTTGGTCAAAATCAGGTCTTCTTTAAAATTGCAAGTAGCCTCGCATTATTGCTTATCGCCTACTTCGCTTTAATTGGTGGAAAACAAATCCGCAAACACAAACCTTACTTATCAAAGGAGGACTAAATGGCTCTTACCATTGGATTATTTACCTTAGCCGCTGTAATGTTGGGTAGATTAATAACGCGGTCAAAAATGATAAAAACGTCTAATTTTCTAACCGCTCTTTTGAGCAGTTTTTAATAACTGCAAAATCGTTGCTTATCGCTAAATTTCCCCTTTACTATGCCCGCCCATGCATCAACATCTTATGCTTAAATCGCACCAAAAAGTTTTAATAGATTGTGCTGATTACGCAAAAAGTTCAGCGGACATTAGAATCAGCAAGGTGTGAAGATAAAAATATGAAAAGGTAACGTAACGCGTATTATTTTGAAACAAAATGACGATAAAACAATGGCGGAATAATCCGCCATTTTCTTTATGCGTTATTTTTTGTATTGATAAGTGCCGTTTGCCTGACGAATAAATGTTGCACCGTTAGATAAACGAAGTTGTGCCACGCGACCTTGAGCATTTAGATAAACTTGTACTTTATCGCCTGGCTTGAAATTGCTTAACGCATTACCGACACCTTTTGCTTTTGTCATAGCGTTTACATCAGAGATATTCAGATTGTTATTACGGAAAACTTGCATTAATGACGCACCTTGCGGAATGATTAAAGTTTTGTTTATTCCCGAATTTAATACAGTGTTATTTACTGTAGCAGGTTTTGCTTCGGTAATAGGGGGGCGGCTATCTGATTTTGCTGTTTGTGGCGTATTTTTTTCTAGATTCGTTTTATTTGATGTTTGGTGCTGAAGGGGAACCTTTTCAGAGATATGTCTCATTTCCTTTTTTTTCATAGCATCAGATGTTGCACTTGTTGGCTGGGAAAGTGAAGTATCAGAGGTTGTAATTTTTGAGAGGGTATCTTTGTTTATGCTATCTTGTGGAACAACAGATTCTTCAGAATTATTCTGTTGTATTTTTTGGATAAGCATTGTTAAGTCATCTTCTTGTGTTGTTTTAGGAGGGAGTTGTTGAGTCAAATTATCCAGTGGATGTTCTTCTGTTGATTGATTTTGGTACAATGATTGAAATTGAGTAGGGATTTCATTGGTTGCTTGATTAAAAATCACGGTTTCTGGGCTAGGTTTTAGCCAAGAAATGAGGAATAAAAGAAATATGGTAATTAATAAAGCAATAAAAATTCGACGATATTTAGGGGGAATAAAGCCTAATATGCCCCAGTGTTCTGGTGAATTTAAATAAAATTTCATATTCTTTTTACTCGAATCCGTATGGAGATCTTCTTGGTTTTCTTGCTCAGACATATCCTGTTCAATATTTTTCTTAGATGAACGAGTTGGTAATGTATGTAGGGCGTTTTTCAGTCTTTGTATAATTGAAGCGTGAGAGTGCATCATTTTTTTCGGCATAACAGGCTCAATCTGATTAAATTCTAAATCAAGTTGTAAAGAGTTTTCTGAATTATGTTGAATATCTTTTTGTTCTGTCACAGGAATACCTTTTCCAATTTTAGAGGGCGGAATTTACATCCCCTTATTCTATAAAATATTTATTTGTTATTCTATGAAGAATACAAAGTTTTATTCGGCTCGTGGGCGATTTCGCGGGCGAGTTTCGGTACTAGATAGCCCGAAGTGATGCTTTGTAATTCTTTGTAAATTTTTACCGCACTTTCATCGTCAAGATAAAAATGGCTCGCACCCTCCACTTTATCGAACAAGTGCAAATAATAGGGCAAAATGCCAATGGCGAATAATTTCTCGCTCAAGGCTTTCAAGGTGAGGGCATTATCGTTGATGTTTTTCAACAAAACCGCTTGGTTGAGCAACGTAACGCCCGCTGCTTTCAGTTTCGCCATTGCGGTGGCAAGTGCGTCATCAATTTCATTCGGGTGATTAATATGGGTAACCAACACCACTTGAAAGCGGGATTGTGCCAGCAAAGCACAGAGTTTTTCCGTGATTCGTTGTGGAATCACCACAGGCAAACGGCTGTGAATGCGTAAACGCTGTAAGTGCGGTATGTTTTCGAGGCGTTTTATCAGCCATTCTAATTCGTGATCTTTTGCCATTAGCGGATCGCCGCCAGAAAAAATCACTTCATCAATTTCTGAATGTTGCGCGATATAGTCCAAGGCTTTTTGCCAATTTTTCTTATCGCCCTTGTTTTCAGCATAAGGAAAATGACGGCGAAAACAGTAGCGACAATTAATCGCACAGCTATTTTTTACCATAAATAACAATCGGTTATGATATTTATGCAAAATATTTGGTGCGGCGGTTTGCTGTTCTTCCAACGGATCGGGGCTAAATCCCTCCGCTTGCACAAATTCCAGTTGTGAGGTCATCGCTTGCAAAAAGAGCGGATCATTTGGATTGCCTTTTTCCATTCGTTCCACAAAAGGCAAGGGAACACGTAGGGCAAATAACTGGCGGGCGGCAAAATCTTGTTCAAATAAATCAAGGGGAAGACCCAATTTCTCAATTAACACTTTGGGATCAGAAATGGCAGTGGCAAGATAATCTGTCCAATTTTCTTCTTCTCTAATGAGGCTATTTTGGGTTAAAATACGCACTTTTAAAAACAATCTCTTTTTATTTGAGGATAATATGGCTACATATACTACCAGTGATTTCAAACTAGGTCTAAAATTTATGCAAGACGGTGAGCCTTGTGTGATCGTTGAAAATGAATTTGTAAAACCAGGTAAAGGACAAGCATTCACTCGTACGCGTATTCGTAAATTAATTTCAGGCAAAGTGTTAGATGTAAACTTTAAATCAGGTACGTCTGTGGAAGCGGCTGACGTAATGGATTTAAACTTAACCTATTCTTACAAAGATGACGCTTTCTGGTACTTTATGCACCCAGAAACATTTGAACAATATTCAGCAGACGCGAAAGCAGTAGGCGAGGCTGAAAAATGGTTGTTAGACCAAGCGGATTGTATCGTAACTTTATGGAACGGTGCGCCGATTTCGGTAACCCCACCAAACTTCGTTGAATTAGAAATCGTAGAAACTGACCCTGGCTTAAAAGGTGATACCGCAGGCACAGGCGGCAAACCAGCCACATTAAGTACAGGTGCGGTAGTGCGTGTTCCATTATTCGTACAAACGGGCGAAGTGATTAAAGTGGACACCCGCTCAGGTGAATATGTATCGCGTGTGAAATAATCATTCGAGTGTCAAAAAATCCGTGCTTTTGAGTGCGGATTTTTTATCGCATAACGTTAAAATTTTGTTTTTCATTCACTATCTAGTAAATAGATAAAATCAAGTTATAGGAGTTAATTTTATGTATTGTGGAAATTGTGGAAAACCCATTGATAAAGAGCAAAATTATTGTAGCTACTGTGGAAAAATGCAAAAAAGTCTTGCTAAAAATAGTTATTCCCCTCATACTGAGCAGTCCCCCCCCTCCCCCGCACGATGATGATACTGTAGCATTTGACAAGATTTTTGCAAAAAATAATGTGAGTTTAAAAGATCGCTGTTTAGCATTAAGCGGTGAATTTTTCTTAAATTTTTGGATCATACTTCTTCTTTTCGGCATTCCTTTTGGTATTTTGGGGACGTCTCTTTCCAGCGACCAAATGGCACTTTTATTTCTTGTTGAAGCCATTCTTTTTATCGCTTTACGCCCAATTTTTTATGCTTCTAAGAAAAAAGGATTTTTGGTTCTCTTCTTGGTATTTCATTAAAAACGGATTATAACGAAAGTATCTAATTAAAAAGATATATAATGAGAATTGCAGTGAAAGTTGTGCTTATCTTTATCTTAACCGCTATTGGCTATATCTTGACTATCAGCCTTTTTATCGCGGATAGTAAATTTGGCACACCTATTTTTTCAAGAGCAATATTACCATTTTTAGGGTTTGGCGGTATTCCCATTTTTCTCTATTTTATTAGCTTTTTTCTCAGTAAAAAAACTACACCACGATTATTTTATGATAAATGGCTAGGTGTTTATGTGCAGAAAACAACCGCTCCGAAATGGGGGGGTGCGTTCACCCATATTTTTCTGATCATTAATACGATACTTTTTCTACTAATTACACTTCAAAAATATTCACCTGATACGTTGAGTGGCTTAGTTGATAAGTTAGCTCATCGTGATCATCACATAACAGACTGTATAAATGCTTATGATCAAAAACAGTACGAATTGGCTGCTTCTTCTTGTTTATTAGCCAAAGATTCTGGAAATGGTGAAGTATTGAACGTTTTAGGTGAACTCTATACCTTAGGGAATGGTGTACCTCAAGATTATCAAAAAGCAAAATATTAGGAGCTGTAGTAGATTAGCTCTAAATTTCACACCATTTTCGCAATATTTTTAACTGCTCTTTTGGTGTCCCAAAGTTAAACCGAAATTCACATTCCTTCAAGAATAAAGGAAAGTTTTTTCGGTTAATTCCATTATATTTTCGCAGTATCCGCTTCGCCTGATTCCAAAAATTTTCAATGCCATTAATATGATTTTGTTTCACCGCAAATAGCTCGGAATGATTGATTCGTTCGTGGTGAAATTCACTCACATCAAGTGCATCATAACTGCGATAAGTGTCCGTATAAACCCAGCTATCAGGCTTGATTTTTCTTTTAATAACAGGGAGTAATGTTTCACTCTTGGTGTTTTCAACCACAACAGTAAATACCTTTCCTTGTCGTTTTAGTAACCCAAAAACAGCAACTTTTCCAGCCGCTCCTCGTCCTCGTCCTCGTTTTCCCTTTCGATGACCACCAAAATAGCTTTCGTCTAGTTCAATTTCCCCCTCAAAAATCTCGTTAACTTCAAGGGATAAATGATAGCCAATCACAAGCCTGATTTTATGGTAGAACAAAGCGGCTGTATTCGGTTGAATATCTAGCAAATTTGCTGCTGTTCTTGCAGTAACTTCTGCGACAAAAAACTCAAGTAGTTTTTTCTGTATGGATTGCTTTAATTTACAATATGTTATCTTCATTTTTGTAGTATAGCATTGTTACTAATCTACTACAGCCCCTTTATTTAATATATCTAAAAGCTCTATAGCCTTAGTATTCCCCTGATTTGCACTTAATCTTAAATAGTATTCCGCTTTTTCTTGATTTCGAGTTACTCCCTTGCCAAAAATGTAAAGATCTGCTAAATACAGCAGTGCATTACTATCACCTTGATTAGCACTTAATTCATAATAATATTTCGCTTTTTGAGAATCTTGATGGACACCTTTTCCATTATAATAAAGAGTGCCTAAATTTAATTGTGCATCGCTATCACCTTGATTAGCACTCAATTCATAATAATATTTTGCTTTTTTATAATCTTGGGGTACACTATTCCCCAATTCATAAAGCACACCTAAATTTAATTGTCCATACTGATTACCTTGATTAGCACTTAATTCATAATAATGTTTTGCTTTTTGGTAATCCTGCGGGACACCCTTTCCATCATCATAGAGCTTACCTAAAAAGAATTGTGCATCACTATTACCTTGGCTAGCGCTTAATTCATAATAGTATTTCGCTTTTTGGTAATCTTGAGAAACTCCTATTCCTTTATCATAAAACACACCTAAATTAAATTGTCCATACTGATTAGCTTGATTAGCACTTAATTCATAATAATATTTTGCTTTTTGGTAATCTTGAGGAACACCATTCCCTAAGTCATACAGCTTACCTAAATTAACTTGTGCATAACTATTACCTTGCTTAGCACTTAATTCATAATAGTATTTCGCTTTTTGGTAATCCTGCGGGACACCCTTCCCAGCGTTATAAAGCAAACCTAAATTTAGTTGTGCCTCACTATTACCTTGATTAGCACTTAATTCATAATAATATTTGGGACTGTCCTAGATAACTAGACTAAACTCCCTTTAACCAATTGTTTTAAAATAGAAATTTGACTTTTTATGTTGCTGTAATTAAAACGCCATTCACATTCCTTTAAATAAAGCTCAAAATGCGCTTTTGGGATACCATTAAATTTGCGTAAATGGCGTTTTGCTTGGCTCCAAAAATTCTCAATTCCGTTAATGTGGTTATGATTTTCAGCAAAATGTGTGCTGTGATTGATACGAAAATGACTAAATTCACTCACATCAAGCACGTCATAACTACGATAATTATCGGTGTAAACAATACTATCAGGCTTTACCTGCTCCCGAATAATGGGTAACAAGGTGGCAGATTGCGTATTTGGAACCGCAACGGTATAAACCTTGCCATTGCGCTTGAGAAGCCCGAATACCGCAATTTTCCCTGCCGCACCACGACCACGTTTGCCTTTGCGAGCACCGCCAAAATAACTTTCATCGGCTTCAATTTCACCTTCAAACATCTCTAAGTGAAGGCTGTTTTGATAGATGAGTTGGCATAAACGATGAAAGTAATATGCGGCAGTCGTTTTGTTTACATTGACTAACTCTGCTGCTGTCCTTGCAGTAACACCTGCAACAAATAGCTCAATGAGTTTATTTTGTTTGTGCTGACTTAGACGACTTTTTCTCATTGGTTCATTCTAACCTAAATAGATTTTTTAGTTGTTATCTAGGACAGCCCCTATTTTTTTAATTCTGGAATTGCTTGGTCAGAAGAGTTTGCAAGAATATGCTTTGTCTATATGATCTTTTTAGGCATAATTATTGTAGCTAAAGATAAGGGACATCTAACTGTCGATATTCTGATCTCATCACTACCAGAAAAGTTTAAATTTATATTTAGAATAATTTCTGATTTATTCATTCTCCTTGCGACTTCTTTTCTTGCTGTTGGTGCATACCAATTAATGATACTAACTTATACTCAAAAAATGCCCGCAACAGGAATTTCTTCGGCTTTTCTTTATGTCATTGCTGTTTTTTCAGCTGTGTTATATTCCATATTTATTATTCGTGATTTATTTAATAAAAAACAGGAGGAAATATAAATGCTAGTATTATTTTTATGCAGCTTATTTCTGCTTCTATTTATCGGCGTTCCTGTGGCTTTAGCAATGCTATTAAGTGCGAGTTTTATGCTTTTTAAAATGGATATGTTTGATACTCAATTAATTGCAGAAAACTTTGTAATGGGAACAAACAATTTTCCATTAATGGCAATTCCATTTTTTATGCTGACAGGTGAAATAATGAAACACGGGGGAATTTCCGAACGCATCATTAATTTTGCAATGAGTATAGTCGGGCATATTAAAGGGGGACTAGGTTATGTTGTAATAATTTCTGGATTAATTTTTGCTGGTTTATCTGGCTCAGCAGTTGCAGATACTGCTGCTTTAGGTGCAATATTAATTCCAATGATGGCAGCTAGAAAATATGATATTTCTCGTTCTACTGGATTAATTTGTGCCACTGGTATCATTTCCGTCGTTATTCCACCGAGTATTCCAATGATTATTTACGGCATAACCGCGGGAACATCAATTACTAAATTATTTATGGGAGGAGCTGTTCCAGGATTATTAATGGTTATTGGTTTATGGGCAGTATGGAAATTTTTATATCGAAATGAAACATCTTCAGTCAAAGAAAAACAAAGTACACAACAACGATGGCTTGCCTTTAAAAAGGCATTTCTTCCTTTATTACTTCCCGTTATCATTATTGTTGGTTTAAGAGGAGGAATATTTACTCCAACTGAAGCTGGTGTTGTTGCAGCAATATATGCAGCAATAATCAGTATTTTATATAAAGAATTAAACGTTAATAAAATCCAAGAAATATTTTTAAATACAATAAAAACAACATCAATGGTAATGTTTGTTGCCGCAGCAGCAATGATTTCCGCTTTTGCAATTACCGTTGCTCAAATCCCAATGGAACTGGTTGAATTTCTAAAAGGCGTTACAAATAACCCAACCATATTGATGCTAATTTTAATGCTTTTCTTATTATTAGTTGGCTGTGTGATGGATTTAATTCCAGCAGTTCTCATCTTTGTTCCCGTTATTTTACCATTATTACGGGCATATCATATCGATCCAACTTACTTTGGAATTATGATGGTAATTAATTTATCTATCGGTCTTATCACACCGCCAATCGGCACTGTTTTATATGTAGGTTCGGGAATATCAAAATTAGGAATAGGATCAATATCTAAAGGAATACTCCCATTTCTTTTGGTTTACATTGCTATTTTATTATTAATGGTCTTTTTCCCAAATATTGTTATTGTCCCGATGAATTGGTTATCTTAAGAAGGAAACAAAAATGAACAACATCGCTCAACACCACAATCTCAAGAATAAAGTTATCGTGATTTCAGGCGCTGGCGGCGTGCTTTGTGCATTTCTTGCCAAAGCACTGGCAAACACGCGAGCCAAAATCGCCTTACTGGATATTAATTTGGACGCAGCAAACCAAGTTGCTGAAGAAATCAACCAAGCGGGCGGCATTGCGAAAGCCTATCAAACCAACGTGTTAGATTTAGACAGCATAGTGCAAACCCGCAACGCCATTACACAAGATTTCGGCACTTGCGATATTTTAATCAACGGTGCGGGAGGCAATAACCCTAAAGCCACTACCGACAACGAATTTCATCAATTTGATTTGCCCGCTAACACCAAAACCTTTTTTGAATTGGATCAATCAGGTATCGAATTTGTGTTTAATCTCAACTACTTAGGCACATTATTGCCAACGCAAGTTTTCGCCAAAGATATGATGGGGAAAGCAGGAGCAAATATCGTCAATATTTCCAGTATGAACGCTTTTACGCCACTCACCAAAATCCCTGCTTACTCGGGAGCCAAAGCGGCAATCAGCAACTTCACTCAATGGCTTGCCGTCTATTTCTCAAAAGTGGGGATTCGCTGTAACGCCATCGCCCCTGGCTTTCTTGTCAGCAACCAAAATAGGGCATTATTATTTGATGAAAATGGCAATCCAACCGCCCGAGCCAATAAAATTCTCACCAACACCCCAATGGCACGTTTTGGTGAACCAGAAGAATTATTAGGGGCATTATTATTTTTGATCGACAGCCAATATTCCAGTTTCGTCAATGGCGTCATCATTCCTGTTGATGGTGGATTCTCTGCATATAGTGGGGTGTAAATAAAGTGCTACATTATAACAACCTGCCCCATTTGGGGCAGGTTTTCTATTTATCGTACAATCTTCGCAAATTCGTCAAAGAATGTTGGGAAGGTTTTCGCGGTGCATTTGGGATCGAGAATGGTAACGGGGGTGTTGGAAAGTGCCACAAGGGCGAAGCACATTGCCATTCGGTGGTCGTTGTAGGTGGCGATTTCTGCGGTTTTGAACGCGGATAAGTCGAGAGGTTGAATGCGGATATAATCTTCGCCCTCTTCCACTTCAGCCCCCACTTTTCGCAGTTCCGTTGCCATTGCACTCAGGCGGTCGGTTTCTTTTACTCGCCAGTTGTAAATGTTGCGAATGACGGTTTCCCCCTCAGCAAATAATGCGGTGGTGGCAATGGTCATTGCGGCATCGGGGATATGGTTCATATCCATATCAATGCCTTTTAGTTCGCCTTTTTCTGCTTGGATAAAATCCTCGCCCCAAGTAATTTTTGCGCCCATTTTTTCTAACACATCGGCAAATAAACGATCCCCTTGAATAGAGTTTTTGCCGATTCCCGTTACTTTCACTTTGCCTTTAATCGCCCCCGCTGCGAGAAAATAAGAGGCAGAAGAGGCATCGCCCTCCACAAAATAGGTTTGTGGTGAAATATAACTTTGTTTGCCTTGCACGAAGAATTTTTGGTAGTTGTCATTACGAACAGATACGCCGAAATCTTTCATCATCGCGAGGGTGATGTCAATGTAAGGTTTGGAAACCAGATCGCCGATGATTTCAATCTCCATATCGCCCGAAGCCAATGGGGCTGCCATTAAAAGTGCGGTCAAAAATTGGGACGAAATTGAGCCGTCAATTTGCACTTTTCCCCCATTTAAACCACGATTTTGAATGGCAATGGGTGGGTAGCCCTCATTTTCTAAATAGCTAATTTCTGCCCCGACTTGGCGTAACGCCTCAACCAAATGCTTAATTGGACGCTCTTTCATTCGCGGTTCACCCGTTAAAATGATTTCCGCAGGCACTTCCCCTTTTAAGCATAATGCAGCGCTCAAAGGACGCATTGTAGTGCCGGCATTGCCTAAATAAAGGGATAAACCGCTTTGCCATTGGAATGCCCCGCCTACACCTTCAATTTCACATTCACGCTTATCTTCCGAAAGCTGATACTTCACGCCTAAGGCTTGTAAGGCGTTGAGCATATGGCGAATGTCATCGCTGTCGAGCAAGTTTTTCACGCGTGTTGTACCTTTTGCTAAAGCGGCGAGAAGCAAAGCACGGTTGGACAAACTTTTTGAACCGGGAAGATTAATTTCTCCCTCCACAAAAGAAATGGGTTGTAGTGTTAATTTTTCCATTATTCCCCCGTTCCTTGCTTTAAGACATTTAAAAGTGCGGTGAAAAATTTGTCATTTTCTTCAGGTAAGCCAATGCTAACACGCAGGTGATTTGGCATTCCATACCCCGCAATCGGGCGGACGATCACGCCTTCACGCAATAGCCCTTCATAAATAGGCTGTGCAGGGCGTTTGAAATCAATGGTGATAAAATTGCCCTTTGACGGGATATAGTCCAACTGATGTTGTTGGCAAAATTGCTCATAACGTTGCATTTCTGTGCGGTTGTTTTGTGCCACTTTCTCCACAAATGCGTCATCTTTCAACACCGCTGCGGCGGCGGATAAGGCTAATACATTGCAATTAAAGGGCTGGCGAACACGGTTTAATAAATCCGCAATTTCAGGATTAGACACCGCATAACCAATACGCAATCCTGCCAATCCATAGGCTTTGGAAAGAGAACGAGAAATAATTAAATTCGGGTATTTTTTCGCTAAGGCAAAAGAATCAATGCGTTCTTCTGGGCGAGTGAATTCCGTATAAGCCTCATCAAGCACCACGATAATATGGGCTGGCACTTGAGCTAAAAAGGTTTCAAGCGCTTGTTGTGAAAGGAAATTTCCCGTTGGATTATTCGGGTTAGCAATGTAAATCAACTTGGTTTTCGCGTTGATCGCTTGCAAAAAGCCGTCCAGATCGTGTCCCCAATTTTTGGCTGGAATTTCTCTTGCCACCGCATTAATGGCTTTGGTAACCAGCGGGTATACAATAAAGGCGTATTGCGAATAAATAATTTCATCTTTTTCACTCGCAAAGGTGTGAGCAAACAATTCCAAAAGATCATTTGAGCCATTGCCAAGGGTGATTTGCTCTGGTTGCACACCAAATTTCTCGGCGATTACGGCTTTTAACTCAAAACCGTTGGCATCGGGGTAACGGGTTAAATGGGGCAACTGTGCTTGGATCGCGTCAATGGCACTTTGCGGAAAGCCAAAAGGGTTTTCATTTGAAGCGAGTTTCACAATATTTTGAATGCCCAACTCACGTTCTAATTCTTCAATGGGTTTTCCCGCTTGATAAGGGGAGAGGGATTTCACGCCCTCATTTGCAACATCAATAAATTGCATTGTTGTTCCTTGTTTTTAATTGTTGATACAGCGAATAACAAAGGCTTGTCTAGATAAATCAACAAGCCTTTGATGATAAAAATAAAATTAACGATTTTCAGCGGCAAATTTTTCCATAAAGGCAATTAAGGCTTGCACGCCCTCAATTGGCATAGCGTTATAAATAGAAGCACGCATTCCGCCAATCACTTTATGGCCTTTTAAGGCTTGCAATCCTGCTTCGGTGGCTTCGCTAACAAACTTCATATTGAGTTCATCGTTGCCCGTGGTAAAGGTAACGTTCATTAAAGAGCGGTTGTTTTTTGCTACAGAATTATGATAGAAATCGCTTTGATCTAAATAATCGTAAAGCAACTGGGCTTTTTCTTGATTGCGTTTTTCCGCCGCTTTTACACCACCGAGTTCCAGCAAATATTTGAACACCAAAGAACACAAATACCACGCAAAAGTTGGTGGCGTGTTGATCATCGAATCACTGTTGGCTTGCACTTCATAATTCCAAATTGACGGCGTAGCTTTGCGTGCTTTGCCGATGAGGTCTTCACGCACAATCACAATGGTAATGCCTGCGGGCCCTAAATTTTTCTGCGCGCCGGCGTAAATAATGCCAAATTGGTTAATGTCAATTTCACGGGAAAGAATATTAGAAGACATATCCGCCACCAACACCGCATTGCCCACTTTTGGCACATCAAAAATTTCCACACCGCTGATGGTTTCATTCGGGCAATAATGCACATAATCATACTGCTCAGCGATATCGCTAAAATCAAGATTACCAATTTTGAGTTCTTCGCCTTCAGCTAAAATATTGATTTCATCAACTTCGCAAAACAAGCGGGCTTCTTTCGCTGCCGTTGCCGACCAATGTCCGCTCGTCAAATATAAGGCTTTGCCTTTCTCGCCAATTAAATTCATTGGCACGGCGGCAAACTGCCCCCTTGCCCCGCCTTGTAAAAAGAGAATTTTGTAATTATCAGGAATATGATAAAGGGTGCGAAAATCTTTTTCAGCTTGCGTAATCAGCTCCATAAACAATTTCCCGCGATGGCTCACTTCCATCACTGAAGTATGCTGACCTTGCCAATTTAATAGTTCCGCCTGTGCTTGCTCCAAAACTTCACGCGGCATCATTGCCGGCCCCGCACTAAAATTAAATACTTGTGTCATTTTCACTTCCTAATCGTCATAAAACAATTTGTTAGTTTTATCACCTCAGGGAACGGTAATCAACCGACTTTTATTTAATTCAGAAAAATTTTTGATTTTCCCCACAAAAAGTAGCGGAATGCTTTGACGAAAAAAGCAAAAAAGACTACATTAACTCAGGCAACAGGGTTACACCCGCTTGAATTTCCTTTTAATCTAATCAGAGAGTTTAACTTTATGGAAACTGTGAATAAACAATCTTTCCAAGATGTCTTGGAGTATGTGCGTATGTATCGTTTAAAAAACAAACTATTGCGTGATATGGAGGACAACAACCGCAAAATTCGCGATAACCAAAAGCGTGTCCTTTTACTTGATAATTTAAACCAATATATCCGCGATGATATGAGCGTGGAAGACATTCGCATCATCATCGAGAATATGCGTGATGACTATGAAAGCCGTGTTGATGACTACACTATCCGCAACGCCGATCTTTCCAAACAACGCAAAGAAATCAGCCAAAAAATGAAAGAGCAAAAAAAATTACACGCGGAGCGTTTAAAAAAATAGCTTCCCCATAAAAAAAGGACAGGTTGAATAAATCTGTCCTTTTTTATTAATGTCAAATTTCAGCGTATCTCAAATATCGCCCTCTTAAACTAAGAGGGCAGATTATCTTACCACTGATACCCAACGCCAATTCCACCAGTAAAGTCGTTTTGCGTATTATGGCTAGCACTTGCTCTAATAATCAAGTTTCCATTATCCGCAATACGAGATACCCCTAAGGCAATAGCAGATTGCCCTTTATGGTAACCCGTGGAAACGGCAACCATACTTTTACCTGGAAGATAAGCTTGAGGTAAATTCGCCATTGCAGCGGAAGAAGCCGCAACACCACTGATGTTTTGAGAAAGATTATTCAGTTGTTGATTGATATTTGATGCAACACCTTTCAACTGACTTACATTCACCGCATCAGTATCGGCAGCTCCAGCAGCTACGTTAGTTAAACGGCGGTATTCTCCCTCTTTACCGAAAGATACCTCACCAATAACCTCACTGCCTTTACCTACAGCTTGCTCGTGTGCATACACAGTGGCAGCTTGTAACGCTTCTAAAGATTGTAAAGCGTGAGCACCACTACCTAATGCAACACTACTTGCATTTGTATCAACACGGGTGTTATTACCAATGGCAATACCTTGTATGTTTGTATCAAGTCCACTATTGAGTACATTAACATAACTGTTGCTTCCCATTACTAAGGCTCCGTTTGATCCTTGTGTAACAGTTATATCATTCCCCATTGCCATAACACCTTGGGTTTTCTCACTTAATGCGGTGATTTTCTCATTAATTGCCTCGCGTTTTTCCATATAATCCGCAAGTGCGGTGTTATATTCCATCATTTTTTCTAAATGATCATTGACTCTGTTTTGATAGTCTTGATCGGATTCCGTTGCACCTTTCTTTTCCAATTTACCTAGACGCGTAGGGCGAGTTAATGCTTTCCGTTCTTCAACTAATTTTGTCAATTCATCTCCTGAACCAAGCGTACTATCATTACCAACTAAGTAACTGCTTGTTGCATTAATAATACTCGGGTCACCGAAAGCCCCTGAGTTATTCCCGAAAACTTCATTACCTGTTCCGACACTAATGCTATCACTACCGTGAACACTGCCTTCAGAACCAATAACAATACTGTTTTCACCTTTAACCACAGAACCGCTACCTATCGCCAAAGAATTTTCTCCTTCAGCACTTGATTGATAGCCGATAGCTGTCGAATACGCACCACTTGCACTGGAGTCTTCTGTATTGCTCGCTTGATTCGTCTGTTGTGTTTTGCCATCATTGGTATGGAAGAACTTAATCCCTTGCTCGTTCATATTGCTAATTGCAGTATATACCGAGTTGGTCAAGTACTCTTTCTGTTCAGAAACATTATAGGTTTTAAGTACAGGTTTACCATCTTGTACAAGAACATCACCACTCGTTTCACCTTCAAAGATGGTACCGTCATCTAATACTTTAGTATCTTTATTAACCTCTTTATTCGCGATATTAATATCACTACTTCCCGTTACAGCTTGAGTAAGTTCTTTTAACTGTGCAATAGTCACAGCATCACCATCATCCTCACCTTTTGCCAAGTTAGTGATCTTATTACCACCGTTATCTAAACCCTTACTAGTCAGTGAAACGGAAGGTGCAACACTACCATCATCTTTTGCTGGAGGTGTAATAGTGATTCCCGCCCCATTTACAGTGGTTGTATTTCCTTCTGCGTCTTTAAATTCAGATGATGTTAGGTTTTCCAGATCTTTAGCTAACTGCACTGTTAAGCTATTATCTGTGGCATTACTTTTCACATTAATATTGCCTGTTGCACTTTCAAAGTCTTTTGCTTTAGCGGCATCAACGCCATCACCTACCACTTTCAGTTGCGTACCTAATGGACGATGAACATTTTCTTCATTGTTACCCACAAAGTCCAATCCAGCTTGAGCAAGTGCTTGTAAATCACCAACCGTTGCCACTTTGTTTAAGTCTGCTCCAGATTTGGTTAATAAACCAGATTGCCCATCGGTTCCTGCAATGGCATTTTTTGCTGCTTCAGCAGTAATCGCTTTTGGATCAGATGGTGAGCCTGAAGTACCATCAGCCCCTTTGCCATCTAAACCTAAACCACTTTTCACATTGCCCATTTGGGTTGGTGTTGTGGTTGAGCCATCTGGATTAACGTTTGATATCACTATATTCGTTGATGGTACAGGTGTTGTATTCGGATTTGGTGTTAATGCTCCCGTTGTAGGATCTTTCGTTAAATCTCCCGCTTTATAATAAGCTGATGAACCATCTGGCGTCGTGATCTTCACTAAACGTTCACCTTGTTCATTGGTATAAACCGTATTACCCGCAGTTCCATCACGCAATGCTTGGATTTTATCTAACACAGAAGTTCCATTTAAACCATCAGCACCGCTTGGGCCAGTAGCACCATCAATTGGTAAAGTATTCGGTGTGCTTACACCCAATTTATCCGCAAGATCTTTTAATGCCCCTTCTGTAGCTGCATTATTACGGTTATCGCCTGTACCATAATCACTACTCAATGGGCCATTACCGTCTTGTCCCACTAGAGTGCGATCAGCCAAGTTTGAAATAGTGCCATCTTTACCATTAACACTGATACCTTTTGAGCCGTCTTCTTTAGTAAAATTCAAACTATCTTTACTCAGTGAAGACTTAGCCCCATCAGGATTTGTCGCATCACTAAAGGTCAGAGATTCTGGCTTAAGTTCCGCCTTATTTTCTCCATTCGTAAGCGTTGTGCCGCCTAAACCATAGCTCGCACTTTGTCCTGCTTTGTCATCAGAGCCTGTAATTGTCATTCCCGCAGAATTAAAGGTAGCACTTTGCCCATCTTTCGTTTCCGTTGTAATAGAAGAAATATTTGAAATCTCTTTCGCCAATTTCACTATTAACGCATTGTTATCAGGATCAGTAACCACACCAATATTATCATCGGTTAATTTCGCTGGATCAGTTACCCCACCTTTCACATCCAGTTGTTCACCTAATTTGCGAGAAACCTTCTCACCACTGTCGCCACCAAAAGATAAGCCTTTATCAGTCAATTCAGTTTCTAACGCGGCGGTAACCTCTGCAAGATCTTCCACATTCACAACACTAGAACCTTTATCTTTTGCCGCTTCTTTAAGGTGATCTAACATTGTTTTATCTTGTGTTTCTGTTGCAGGTTTAATCGCACTTTTCACACCAGATAAGGTTTTATTATTTAATGCGAGATCATCGTCATTAAAGGTTAATTGTGCCTTTTGATCTTCTGGGTTTGTCGATGTTTTATCTGTTACTGAATCTTTGACGCCACCGCCGATACTCGTGATATTCGTCAGCACCTTGCTTAACTGAATCACTAATTTGTTATTCGTTGGGTCGCCAAAAACATTGATATTTCCGACCGCACTTGCAAAATTAGTTGCTGGGCTATCGCCTACAATCTCTAATTTCGTGCCAAGTGGACGGTGAACAACCGCATCAGTATTATTTCCATTAAAATCCAATCCTGCTTGAGCCAAGGCTTGTAAGTCGCCAACAGTAGCCACTTTGTTTAAGTCAGCTCCAGATTTGGTTAATAAACCAGATTGCCCATCGGCTCCTGCAATGGCATTTTTTGCTGCTTCAGCAGTAATCGCTTTTGGATCTGCTGCATTAGCATCTTGACCATTATTGCCAGCTGATCCATCCAACCCTAAGCCACTTTTCACATTCCCCATTTGAATTGGGTTTGCTGTGCTACCATCTGGATTCACTGCTGTTGAAACAATGCTATCTTTAGCAACTTCTTTTGGCGTATCTGTATCAGCTAAAGCGGTAGCTGAAGAACCATCTTTCGCAATAGGATTGCCATCTTTAAATGTTGTGCCTTCTGGATACCATTTACCATCAGTCCCTTGCACTTTATTACCCACTTGTTCAGCAGGATAATACTTACCATCAGAACCTTTTACTAAGCGGTTACCATTTGGATCGGTATAAACCACATTGCCTGCCAGACCATCACGCAAGGCATTGGCTTTTTCGGTTAATGTTTTGCCGTCTAAGCCATCTTTTCCTGCTGGGCTTTCCGTTGGAGATACTTCTGGTGTATCCGATAAACCTAATTGATTTTTCAGTTCATCTAATTGGGCTTTATTAATTGCAGAATTCTCTGTTGTTCCCGCTGCAACACCTTTCAATTCAACTGGCATTGTTGATGAACCATCATCACTTGGTTTGCTAAAGGTTAAAGAAGAACCGTCTTCGCTAGGTGCTAAGCTAATTGGTGTTCCATCATTTGTTGCTAGTTTCACACCCTCAAAAGTTGGGGTTTTCAACATTTCAATGCGTAATGTGCGACCATCATTATGGGTAATTAGATTATCCGCACTGTAGTTAGCTTTATTACTATCATCATAAGTAGTGTTAGATTTCCCTTCAATTTTCAAGGTTGAACCTAAAGTTTTGTGGATTGCCTTCCCTTCAGCTTCATTGCCTAAGAAATCAATACCCGCTTGAGCAAGGGCTTGTAAATCGCCAACGGTTGCCACTTTGTTGAGGTTATTAGCCCCTTCCATTGCCAATAATCCCGGATTACCATTTTTACCATTTTTACCATTTAACGCCTCTTTCGCTTTTTCAGCCGTAATGGCTTTTGGAGCAGATGGTGAACCAGAAGTACCATCAGCCCCTGTGCCATCTAAGCCTAAACCACTTTTCACATTGCCCATTTGAACTGGAGAGGTGGTTGAACCATCAGGATTTACCGTAGTTGCAATTAAATTTTCTGTTGGAACAGCCGCAACAGGTTGCCCTTGTTTATCTACAGGCTGTCCTTGATCATTAAATTGCGTACCCGCTGGATAATATTTGCCATCATCCCCTTTCACTAAACGGTTACCATCTGGATCGGTATAAACCACATTGCCCGCTGTACCGTCACGAAGTGCATCGACTTTTTCAGCTAAGGTTTTTCCATTTAAACCATCAGCTCCCGCAGTACCTGTTTTATCCTCAGGCACAGGCGTACCAATTTGTGAAGCAAGTTCATCAAGTTGCCCTTTCGTTACAGCTGAATCTGCTGTTTCACCTGCTTTTAAGCCATCAAGGACTACTTTGTTATCCGCAGGATTATCTAACGGTGAACCATCTGCTTTGGTTTTTGCT
Organism: Avibacterium paragallinarum; assembly: GCF_900450705.1. Lineage (GTDB taxonomy): Bacteria > Pseudomonadota > Gammaproteobacteria > Enterobacterales > Pasteurellaceae > Avibacterium > Avibacterium paragallinarum. Next base: position 638,484 of record NZ_UGHK01000002.1, on the reverse strand, counting down.
AAAGTCAATTTTCCGTTATCCGCATCAGGTGTTAATGTAATTTTTTCACCTGCAGAAGAGCCTAACTGAACGCTCTCAAAGTTAGGGTTTTTCAGCATTTCAATGCGTAACTTGCCGTTATCACTATGAGTGATCAAATTATCTGCACTATACTTATCTTTATTCGTATCGCTATATTTCTCTCCAGATTTCCCTTCAATACTTAACGTTGAACCTAAGGTTTTGTGGATCGCTTTATTTGTATCCTCATTACCTAAGAAATCAATACCCGCTTGAGCAAGGGCTTGTAAGTCGCCAACGGTTGCCACTTTGTTAAGGTTATTAGCCCCTTCCATTGCCAATAATCCTGGATTACCATCTTTACCATTTAACGCCTCTTTCGCTTTTTCAGCCGTAATGGCTTTTGGATCAGATGGTGAACCAGAAGTACCATCAGCCCCTGTGCCATCTAAACCTAAACCACTTTTCACATTGCCCATTTGGGTTGGTGTTGTGGTTGAGCCATCTGGGTTTACTGTGGTTGTAACAATTTGATCTTTTGCCACTGGTTGAACAGTTTTATCCGTTGGCAAACCATCAGCACCAAGTGCGGTGTCTTTTGGATAATAATTTCCATCTGCCCCTTTTACTAAACGGTTACCCGCTGGATCGGTATAAACCACATTGCCTGCCGTGCCATCACGCAAGGCGTTAATTTGCTCTGTTAGGCTTTTGCCATTTAATCCATCAGCCCCTGCAGGCGAAGTTTGTGCATTCGGTGCGTCAGCTGGAGCAGTACCAATTTTGTTATTAATGGTTTGTAAACTTTCATTCACATTGGTAGGGAGATTATCTAATTTCCCTTTTAAATCGCTATCTAAATCAATGGTTAAGGTTTGTCCTTCTGCTTTTGTTGTAACATAACCTGAAGTACCATTCACGGCAAGTGCTTGGTTTTTCAAATCAACACTTGGTGCATTTGGATCTTTAAGATTTTCTGGAACATTCATATCCCCAGTAAACTTCAAGCTTGAGCTTAAACCAGAGATTTGCGTATTAGTATAAGTTTTCGCTTCAGTAACTGCTGCCTCTTTCGCTGTAGTAATATCACTTGTCCAATCTTTCGCTTGGAACAGCACTTCACCATTATCATTCGCTGTAATGGTTAATTTATCATCTGGCGATTTAAAGTTCAGCCCTTGCGATAAAGAAACTGTTTTCGCAGGACTCGCTGTTGATGTACCATTTGTTGAGGTGTAACTTAGATTCACATTCGCAGCAAGTTTATCGGGATCAACGGCATTATTCACTACAGTGGCAAGGTTTCCGGCAGTGACTAATTTATTTTCATCGCCCGCCGTTGGTGTCGTAATTGTCCCTGTTGTGCTGTCATTTGCTAATGTCGTCGTGTTTACACTAAAACGCACGGTGGCAGGTTTGTCTGCGGTTTTTGCAGTAACTGTTGCTGTGGTGTTGGTGCCATTAACAAAATCCACCGCTTCGGTTGCACCAATATCCTCCACTTCAGAGCCATTGCCTTTCAACTTCCAACCTGTGTTCACTGCGGTAGTAAGTTGATTAACTGCATCGCTAATTGATGTAGGTGCGGTGTTATTTCCGTTAATTTTTGTGGTTGGGTTAGTATCACCAAGTAAATTTTTAATATTGGTAATATCTCCTGCCGCACTTGTAGAAGAGTTTTCTAATTGGGTCAATTTATCGGTAATTGCCGAATCCAAACCAATCTTTAGCCCATCCACTGTTGCATTTGTTTTAATTTGATCTTGAGTGCCTAATACTTTAAGAGTTTGAGTTTTTAGATCAACTTTTGTATTGTTTGCATTTGATTCAGATGCTTCTACTTGTTTATTATTATCCCCTCTGAATGCCAAAGAAGAACTTAAGCTACTGGTAGCTTTATTAATAGCTGTTGCGATGTTTTCAGCAGACACCAATTTATTTTTATTTTCGTCTGTTACGGAAACAACACCTGTGTCGTCATCATTGGTTAGGTTTGTGGTTTGCACATCAAACTTCACCGTTGCCACATCGCTATCAGTTGGCATTTCCACACTTGCAGTAGTTAGGTTACCATTGGCAAAGTTCACTTTTTTACCTGCACCAATATCCCCTTTCTTATTGCCGACTTGTTGAATTTCCCAACCAGAATTTACCGCATTTGTAATTTGGTTGATGGCTTGCGTAATCGTAGTTGGTGTGGTGTTGCCATTAACGGTTGTTAATGCTGTGTCACCTAATTTATTCGTAATATTTTGAATATCTTGTGTGGCATTAGTCGGTAAATTATTTAATTTATTCTTTAATGATTCAGCAAGATCAATGGTTAGTTCTGTACCACTTGCTGAAGTTGTTACAAAATTTTCTTTTCCCTTAATTTTTAAGGTTTCCGTTTTTAAATTAACCTGAGGCTCATCTGTTTTAGTGTCACCCTCAAATTTTAATGTTGAACTAAGGTTATTAATTTTGTTAGTGGTAAAACTATTTGCTTCATTTATTGCTGCTGTTTTTGCTGCCTCAATATCGCCAGCTAAATTTGTCGTGCCAGCAAGTTGTTTAATGCCTGCTTCATCTAGGCTAAGTTCAAAGGTTTTCTTTTTCGTTGCGTTATCTGTTGATGGAGAAACAGTCAAGGCTTGTGAAGAGCTTGTTACATCCACTAACCCTGTAATGACATTTTTACCTTCATCAGTAAGATTACTTAACGCAGTATCAGCTTTACCTGATGAAAGCTGATTTACCGTATTTTGGATATTGGTTACATCGCCTTGGGTTGTTGCAAGATCATTTTTTGTCGTTGCAAGATCGCTCTTCGTCGTAGCTAAATCCCCTTCAATGGTGGTTACTTTGGTTTCCATTGGGGCAACTTTAGCTAAAGTATCTTTAGTTGTTTGATCAAGGGAAATTTGCACATCAGAGCCTGAAGCTGTGGTGGTAATGCCCCCATCATCTGCCCCCTTAATACCAAAACTAGAATTAGTTTGACGATTTTGTGCTGTCGTTGTACCACTATTGCCTGCTAGAGTTACTGTACTATCTGCAATTTTCTGGATTGCTCCGTGTACGGTATCTTGCCCTGTGTTTCCAATATTAGAAAAACTCAACTGACCTAATGTATCGCCATTTGTATTAACAACTGCCGCATTACCACCTAAATTGCTAACAAGCGTTGTAGCTAAATTGCCTAAAGCAAGGTTTGTACGATAAAGTTGTGAACCGTTGATCGCGTCTAAAGAAGTTGCACTGATTTGTCCAGCTGCAACGTGTTGTAAGGTTCTGCCCCCTGCTGGTCCAATGCTAAACACACTTGTTGGATTTCCTGTGAAACCACCATAAGTTAAACCGCCAATAGTTGCAGAATCATAAAAACTTGTCCCACGCGTTTCACCGTTGGTTGCAATGGTGGATTGATGACCGATAACAACCGAACTGTTATTGCCAGATGCTAAAGTGATTTCATTACCTAGTACAAGAGCATTCTGTGATTGATTTGAAGATCCATTACCTAACACAATAGCATTTTCTGTATTTGCTTTTGCTTGTTGACCAATTGCAATCGCCCTTTCTTCCCAAGCTTTAGCTTGATAACCTTGGGCAATGGTATAATTTGTTCTTGCAATTGATTCAGTGCCTAAAGCAAGAGCAGCTGTATTATTCGCAATGGTTTTTACCCCAACAGAAACTGCCCTATCACCAAAAGCAAGTGCTGTTGAACCCAACGCTGTTGTTTCCTCCGATGTCTGAGAAGTTGATCTGCCCCCAAAAAGTTAGACTATATTCTAATTTCATTCAAGGACTGAGTTCTGTATTCCACAGGGCTTAGTCCTTTGAGCTTCACTTGAATACGCTCATTGTTGTAGTAATGAATGTACTCGTGAATCACTTTTTCAAGCTGTTCAAAGGTTTCAAACCGCTTGCCAAAGTAACATTCCGTCTTCAATCGCCCGAAAAAGCTTTCCATCGCACCATTATCAAGGCAATTACCTTTTCTCGACATACTTTGCGTAATACCGTGTTTTTTCAATATCTCCCGATAACCCATCATTTGATACTGCCATCCTTGGTCGGAATGCAGTATCGGTTTTTCCCCCGCTAATCGGTTCACCGCCTGGGTCAACATTCTGGTTATCTGCTCAAAATTCGGACTTCTCGCCACATCATAAGCAATAATTTCGTTATTAAACAAGTCTTTAATCGGCGATAAATACACTTTGCCTTCCGCACATTTGAACTCGGTGATATCCGTTACCCACTTCTCATTCGGCATCGTTGCCGTAAAATCCCGTTGCAACAGATTATCGGCAATGTGTCCCACTTTGCCTTGGTAAGAACGATATTTTTTCTGCTTACTTTTTCCTTTTAACCCCAAACGTTGCATTATCGCTTGCCCCCTTTTGTGGTTGATAATCAAGTATTTCCTTAATTCCAAGGTAATTCGACGATAACCATAATTTTCGTCATTTTTGCGATAAATTTCCTCTATTTTCTGTGAAATCGCTACATTTTTATCCGACTTTGGCTTGAGATGATAAAAGAACGAACTGCGTGCCAATCCGATTAGCCTGAGTAACAATTCCAACGGGAAACGCGAGCGTAAGGCATTTACGATGACGGCTTTTTCTGCATTTTTTGTTGGTTGAGTTCCTGCAACTTTTTTAGCATTGCATTCTCCGCTTCTAATTCCAAAATTCGGTAACGCAAGCGTTCTTCTTCTGTTTTGGGCGTTGGTGGCATTTTAGGTGAGTTGAGTTTCATACTTGGACGACCTTTAGGTTTGAGTAATAACCCATCTATACCTTGTTTTTCAAAGCGTTGCAACCATTGACTAATTATCCCTGAACTGGGGATATCAAAGTGAAAGCAGGCGGCTTCAGCGGAGCACTGGCCTTTTTTGATAGCTTGAATAACCTTTAATTTAAACTCAACAGAATAACATCGTTTTTTACCTAACACAGCTAATCCATTGATTCCATTATGATTAAATTTCGCAATCCAACGTGCTAACGTGCTTTGGGGAAGCTGAAAATACTGGCGAGTAAGCGAACGGTTTTTTCCATTTTGATGATAAAAGTCGAGCACTTGTTGTTTGAAACGTTGAGTATATTTAGTCATAAAAAATCTGCACCTTAATCAGTTGGTTATTTAGTCCAACTTTTGGGGTGCAGATCAAGTTAATGCATTATTCTTATTTTTAACAAACATAGATTTTGGAATAGCATTAGGGACATTATCGGTTAGATCAGTCCACGAACTAGAGTCAATATTATTAAAATTAGCCAAATTAATAATATGTGTACCTACAGCATGAGCTGAAGAGCCGACGGCAACAGAATTAATTCCGCTACTTTTTGACTCATTTCCCACCGCTAAAGCATTATTGGCAATAGCCTGAGAACGGGTCCCCAAACTTACTGCATTATTACCACTTGCAATATTTTCATACCTACAGAAACAGACTGTAATCCAAAAGATAGAGCTTTAAAGCCTAGAGCCACATTATCTCCGCCACCCCCTCCACGACTTACGACACGTCTACCGTTAGTTAAAACCCAATATTGCCCATTAGTTACTAAATCATCAAAACTATTCCCTAATACAAAATTAGGTCCTAACACTTGCGAGCCATTCGCCTGAGAATATGTACCATATACTGTATCACCGGTGTTATACGCTCTAGCGTAACTCCCCACAACAGTTGCATTATTTCCCTTTAAATGACCAGTTCCATCTACCCCTAATTTAGCTTCATTCCCAATAGCAATCGCATTAGTAGCATTATCGATTACAGTAGCTCTAGGTGTGTCTCCACCACTTGTTCTACTCGCTCGAATAATCATACCGTTATTATTAGTAGGCTCAGTACTCCCAGAAGAAGCCGTTGCAATACCATCATTAGCGATGAGTTCTTGTGGAAATACAAATGCTAAAGCCAGCAGAACGGCTTTAGATTTTAAACTTTTTGAGTTTGTTTTCCCCTTCCCCTTTGCTAACTCCGAAACCACTTTAAATAAGCCTAAAATCGGGTCAAAAATAATTTTATAAACTTTGTTCATTGCAATGCCTCATAAATTCCTAATTGCGATTCTTTAAACAAAAAAGAACACGCGTTTGATTGTGCTTCTTTTTTGCTAGAAATCCGTTTCCTACAAAGAATATTATTAATAAAAAACGAAATTTTATAAAAGCACTAATCAGTACTAACATATCATATGAAAAAATGAGTTAGAGTTTATAGATATAAATGAGGCATAACCATACCTCACTTTAATTAGATCGATAATAATTTGGCTATCAATAAGATAGATGAAAGGAATTTACATACAGAAACAGGCTTACAAATAACATATAGATATAAAAAGCATTTTTTAAATAACTATTTTTGTTTTCGGCTGTAAAATATATTTCCTTGCAGGTTTAACACGATGGTGAATTTCCTATGCCTTCTTAAATATAAAAAAGCAGATCGGGGATCTGCTTTTCTTCGTATTTGCTTTTTTATTTTACTTGAGCTCGTTTGACCAAAATCACAGAAAGGCTGAAAGCAACAACAAAGGAAATCACCATTCCAATGCTGTACATCGCAAGGCTATCTGGTTTGATAGATGGAATCCCCAACAACCCTGCCGCTCCCAACGCTTGTGCTTTTACATTGAAGAAGGCAATAAACGCACTGGATAAACCTGAGCCAATCATTGCGGCTAGGAATGCTTGGCGATAGCGTAAATTCACCCCAAACATTGCGGGTTCGGTGATACCTAATAATGCGGAAATCCCTGAAGGCACGGCTAAGCCACGTACTTTTGGATCTTTCAATGCGAATGCCACACCTAAACAAGCCGCACCCTGTGCGATGTTAGACATTGCGGCGATTGGGAAGATGAATGTACCGCCTGATAATGCCATATTAGAAAGCAGTTGCGTTTCCACCGCGATAAAGGTTTGGTGCATACCTGTAATCACAATTGGAGCATAGAATGTTCCGAAAATACCACCGCCGATAAAGCCAAGTTTATCATATAACCAAGTTAAGCCGATGGTGATCAAATCCCCCGCTTCACGTCCAATAGGCCCAATCACCGTAAATGCTAATAATCCCGCGATAAATAGCGAGAACATTGGGGTGATAAGGTTATCTAAATAAGAAGGGATAAATTTGCGGAAGGTTTTTTCTAAGGTTGCCAATACCCAAGCGGAAATTAAGGTTGGAATCACTGTGCCTTGATAGCCCACTTTTTCAATTTCTAAACCGAAGACATTCCAGTGGGTAATTTTGCCTTGTGCGGCGGTGAGGGCATAATTCCAGCCGTCAGCTAATGCGGGGTGAACCAACAACATTCCCAATGCTGCCCCTAAAAATGGGTTTCCACCAAATTTGCGTGTTGCGGAAAAACCGAGTAGCACAGGAAGGAAAACGAAGGGTGCGTTAGCAATGGTATTAATAAAATCAACCAAATCAGAAAGATTGCTGAAGCGATCCACAACAGAATAACCCGTGATAGGTTGCCCTGAATCGCGTAAGGCTTGTGGCACGTCCCAGAAAAACCCTTGAGCCGTGAGCATACTGTGAATACCCATTAACAAACCGCCTGCCACAATCGCAGGGATAATTGGCACAAAAATATCTGCCAAGCCTTTCACCAAACGCATTAGTAGCCCTTGATTGTCCGCCGAGGCTTGTGCCACTTCGTTTTTGGTCATATCGCCGATGTTGAGCTGTTTTGCCATTTCATCGTGAACTTTATTTACCGTTCCCGAACCAAAAATAATTTGATATTGCCCAGACACCGAGAATTGACCTTTCACCCCGTCAATATTTTCAATGCCTTGTTTGTCAATTTTGTTTTCATCTTTCACGACAATGCGTAAACGCGTCGCACAATGGGCTAAAGCATTAATATTGTCTTTGCCGCCCAGTTTTTCAATCACTTGTTTAGCGATATTGGGGAAATTCATAAGATTGTCCTCTTAATTGCGATTAATAAAATGAACGAATTCTAACTAAAACGATTAAGCGTGGCTAGTCTGAAAGCGAAAAAATTTCACTGCGAGATCAAACTACACTTATTTAACCACTAAAAAACGACACGCTCTAATCCTCCCAAAAACATACAAAAAAATCACCGCACTTTTTCGTTATTATTTTGAGTAAAATTGATCCATATCGTTATGCGAGTATTGAGTTTTTGGGGCAATAAAGGTATGGTATTGCCACATTTTTGATTAATGAGGTGATTATGAAAATTATTCTTCTAGGTGCACCAGGTGCTGGAAAAGGCACACAAGCACAATTTATTATGAACAAATTTGGCATTCCGCAAATTTCAACGGGCGATATGTTGCGTGCGGCGATCAAAGCGGGAACAGAATTAGGCAAACAAGCTAAAACCCTAATGGACGCGGGGCAACTTGTGCCAGATGATCTCATTATTTCGTTGGTGAAAGAGCGAGTCGCACAAGCAGATTGCGAGAAAGGTTTTTTATTAGACGGCTTTCCGCGTACCATTCCGCAAGCAGATGCCTTGAAAAATGCGGGGATCAGCATTGATTATGTCTTAGAATTTGATGTGCCTGATGAAGTGATTGTTGAGCGAATGGGCGGCCGCCGTGTACATCAAGCCTCTGGACGCACTTATCACATTATTTACAACCCACCAAAAGTGGAAGGCAAAGACGATGTAACGGGCGAAGAATTGATTATTCGAGCTGATGATAAACCTGAAACCGTGTTAGATCGTTTGAAAGTGTATCACAACACCACAAAACCACTAGTGGATTACTACCAAGCAGAAGCCGCCGCGGGCAACACACAATATTTCCGCCTCGACGGCACGCAAAAAGTGGAAGCAGTGAGTGCCGAGCTAGACAAAATTCTCGCTTAATTTACACCGCACTTTTGTGATAAAAAATCTAAATACCCGCTGGCTATACAGCGGGTATTTTTATATTCTTTTGAATTATACTGCATGATCTCGTGAAGCCCTGAATTACAGGGCTTTATTATTAAACGGCTATACTATTCATTAACAACACTAACTTTTCTGCAAACGCTTGGGGATTTTCGAGGTGGGCATTATGTCCTGCGTTGGGGATTAGGTGATAATTGAGCAGGTTTTCTTCAGCCATTCGGCGGAATTTGTTATCTTTTTCACCGCACAGATAAAAAATGGGTAGAGAATTTGACCGCACTTTTGGGCGGAAATCAGGTTGCTTGGCGAGGCTGGTGGCTTTGAGCATTTGAGCGATGTTCTCACCACAGTTGGACTGGCGTAGTTGGATCAGGCGTTGCCGTTGTATAGCGGTTAAGTGAGCGAAAACCGGTTGCTGATACCAATCTTCTAACACTTGATGAGGCGGTTGCTGTGCAAAGCGTTCAGCCCAAAGACAATCATTTTGCCAGCGTTGTTGTCGTTCTTGTTCCGTGCATAAGCCTAAATTTGCTCCCTCTAAAATAAGCCCTTGTAAATTTCCTTTTGCAACCTTGGCTTCTAAGCCGTAATAAAGAGCAATCCGTCCGCCGAGTGAATAGCCCACCAAAAAATACGGTTGATTTCCCACCGCACTTTGAATTTGCTCGCTTAACACGCTAGCGGTTTCAGTAAAATTGGTTACGCGAAGCCCTTTATTCTCCCCGTGTAAGGGGAGATCGAGAGCGGTGCAAGTAAAGTGCGGTAAGTTTTTGATGACGTTTTTCCAATCAGCTTTCGTGCCGAGTAAACCGTGCAAGAAAACAAGGTGAGGCATCATTTTTCCGCCTCTGTGTTAAGCACCGATAACCGCGTTGCTAATTTGTTCAATTAGGCGTTTGTAAATGGTGCTGCCGTCCGTGCTGTTCACTTTAATTTCAATTAAGGTGGTTTCGCGGCGGAAGTAGGCTTGTTTGAGAACGGAACTCAAATCTGCCCAAGTGTAAGGGCGGGCATATTTGAGATCAAACATTGCCGCGGCGTGTGAAAGATCAAGATTATGCGGCATTCGATAAAATTTCTCTTTCATTTCCTCATCCACAGGTAGCATATCAAAAATCGCTCCACCATTATTATTGATCACAAACAGAATGGTCGGTTGATTGACCTGTTTGAACAAGGCAAGGGAGTTGAGATCGTAAAGGGCGGAAGTATCGCCTAGCATTGCCACAAGCGGTTGATTTGAGCCAATACTCAAGCCCGCTGCGGTGGCGAATAAGCCATCAATGCCACTTGCACCGCGATTGGTGTAAACAGGGTAACCTTCAGGCAATTTTGTGAGGGCATCGACTAGACGCACAAACAAGCTATTGCCTAAAAAGAGTATGCCGTTACTCGGCAGTAAACGCTCTAAATGGTGTGCAAGTGAAGCCTCATTGAGATTGCCCCCTACTTGCTGTTCTACAAAGCTCGCACAGAATTTGGCGAGAGCGATTGGCTCTAACAGCCAAGGTTTTTGACGCAATGGCGGGTGAGAACGCAACCAATGATAAATTTTGCCGTTAAAGCGAGTGTGGGCGTGATGATGGGGATCGACTGCCTTATCAGAAGGCTCAACGATCCAATATTCCCCTTTGAAGGCTGACATAAATTGATTAATTCGTTTGCTGATAAAATGCGAACCGAATTGCACGACAATGTCCGCCTGCAATAATTTTTGTTGTACAGTTTTGTTCGCCAGCCAAATATCCGCGTAAGGGAGCGTTGGCTCAACGCCTGATTGAATATCGGTGAGCATAATCCAGCCTTGCGTTTCCGCCCAAGCACGAATGCCCATTGCTTGCTCCAGAGGGAGCTTGCCGACCAAAATAATTCCGCGTTGGGTTCGCCAGTGATCCCAATTTTCGTGCATTACCACTTCTTTTTGTGGTTTTTGGTAGTTGTTCCAGCTTTTATGTTGATTAAACCAAGTTTGCAATGGAGCAAGCCAAGGGTGATGCTCAATCGCGTCCTCATTGGCTTCATACATCGGTTCAGCAAATGGCACATTGATATGCACCACGCCCGCTTGATTTCGTTGGCGATAACAAGCCTGTTCCAACGTGGAAATCAACCAATTCGGGGCATAATCTTGGCTTGGTCGAGGCAGATTGATACTCGCCACTGGGTAGTCAGCGAAAATATGTTGTTGCAAAATGGCTTGATTTGCTCCGCATTCAAGTAACTCAGGCGGGCGATCCGCACTCAGCACGATTAAATTCCCCCCACTTTGGCGGGCTTCGATCACCGCAGGATAAAGGTTCGCCACTGCTGTTCCTGAGGTTACGATAATCGCCACTGTTTTTTTGCTCGCCTTGGCTAAGCCTAAAGCGAGAAAGCCTAAACCGCGTTCATCAAAATGCGTATGGCATTTTGCTCGTCCCCCTTGTTCAAGGCGTGCTGCCTCTAAGGTGAGCGGGGTGGAGCGTGAACCAGGAGCAATACAAAAATGGCTAACGCCTTGCCGCACAAGTGTTTCTAAGATCACTTTTGACCAACAACGATTAAATACACTCACTGACATAGTATTCTCCCTTTCTTATTCTTGTAATAATGAAATTAATCCTAAGGCTTTACGTTCAATTTCTTGCCATTCTAACAAGGGAATTGAGTCTTCAACAATCCCTGCCCCCGCAAAAACGCGAATTTGCTCTCGTTCAATGAATGCGGAGCGAATGGTTACGCAAAATTCTGCCCATTTTTGGCTCATAATGCCAAATGTTCCCGCGTACCAATGGCGATCAAAGGTTTCCGTTTGGCGTAAAAAGGCTAGGGCTTCATCTCGCCTAAAACCTGCCACCGCGGCGGTGGGGTGAATGGCGGCTAACAAGGTGCTATCGCCGTATTCGGGCTGAAGTTGCACGCAGATTTGCCGTCTTAAATGTTGCACTTGTCGCAGCGGCTTCAAGCCTAATTCAGCAATCTGAATTTGCTGGCTATAAGGGGCTAAATGCTGCTGAATATCCTCGACCACTAATTGATTTTCGTAGATATTTTTTTCATCTTGCAATAGCCAGTTAGCGTGCTGTTGGGTTTCCTGCTTCGTTTCCCCCACTAACGCCGTGCCAGCTAACGCCTCCGTTTGGAGTGTATGGTCAATGCGTTGATATAATCGCTCTGGGCTTGAGCCAATGAAAACACGATCCGCATTTTCGGCAAATAAAAAATGGTAGCAACCCACATTATAGCGTTCACTTTCCGCCAAAAAATCCTTCGCATCAATCGCCCCTTCAGATTGGAACAAAGTTTCATTGGCGAGAACGATTTTATTCAGCCGCCCTTGCTGAATTTGGTCTAATGCCTTTTCCACCCAATCACACCACTCGGCTTGTTCCGCCCATTTTTTGACAAAATGAATGGATTGGCGAATCGGCAAAAGTGCGGTGTGTTTTTCAAAGGTTTTTAATGCCACAGCACAGGCTTCATATTCTTGTGCGAAAGGCTGGTTATTATCTATAAATAGTTGAATTTTTAGCTTGTTTTCTTGTTGTAAGAGCAAAAGACGTGGCAAGATAAACTGGCATTCGCCATAAAACTGCACGCCACCCACGAGCGGATAAGTGGTTTGTTGAATGAACGCTTGTACCAAATCTAGGCTCAAAAATGACCGCACTTTTCCAATCGTCGCGAAGGTGGTGGGGCTGTCGCGAAAATGCAAATAACATTGTGGATAGATGGTTTGCCCTTTTAACCAGCTTAATAAATTCAGATCCATTTCTGCCACATATTCCACGCAGGCAATGCTCTGCTGAGTGGCAGAAGCGTTGTAAAGCTGATCCATAAACCATTGTTTTATTGATTGCAAATTATCCATTGAAAAAGCGTTGTCTTTGCCAGAAAAATAAGTTAAAAATAGGGGCTAATTCTACCGCACTTTCAGAGATTTTTTTACAAAATCTTTCCATCTTTGCAAAATAAGCGTAAAGTGCGGGGAAAAAAGCCAATTTTTTTGAAATCGAATGGTGAAATTTACGCTAAAAGACATTTGCACTATTTCTGTATCGCAACAAGGATTACCACAATGAAACAATTCCCTAAATCAGATAAATTAGAACACGTTTGCTATGATATTCGCGGCCCCGTGCATAAAGAAGCACTTCGCTTGGAGGAAGAGGGGCATAAAATTCTTAAATTGAACATTGGTAATCCCGCACCTTTTGGCTTTGAAGCACCAGATGAAGTGCTGGTGGATATTTTACGCAACTTGCCATCGGCACAGGGTTATTGCGATTCCAAAGGGATTTATTCCGCCCGTAAAGCCATTGTGCAATATTATCAATCTAAGGGTATTAAAGGGGCAACTGTTGATGATGTGTATATTGGCAATGGGGTGTCTGAGCTGATTACTTTGTCGTTACAAGCCTTGCTGAATAATGATGATGAAGTGTTGATCCCAATGCCTGATTATCCCCTATGGACGGCAGCGACTACCCTTGCGGGCGGGAAAGCGGTGCATTATCTTTGTGATGAGCAGGCGGATTGGTTTCCTGATTTGGCAGACATTAAAAGCAAAATCACTTCTCGTACCAAAGCGATTGTGGTGATTAATCCGAATAATCCAACGGGAGCGGTGTATAGTGAAGATTTGTTGAAAGGCATTGTAGAAATTGCGAGAACGCACAACCTCATCATTTTCGCCGATGAAATTTACGACAAGATTTTATACGATGGTGCGGTTCATCACCATATCGCCGCCCTTGCCCCTGATTTACTCACCATTACCTTTAATGGGCTGTCAAAAGCCTACCGCGTTGCGGGTTTTCGTCAAGGTTGGATGATTTTAAATGGTCCAAAACACCACGCCAAAGGCTATATTGAGGGCTTGGATATGCTTGCCTCAATGCGTTTATGTGCCAATCACCCCATGCAACACGCCATTCAAACCGCATTGGGCGGCTATCAAAGCATTAATGAGTTTATTCTCCCAGGCGGGCGTTTGTTAGAACAGCGAAATAAAGCCTTTGAAATGATTAATCAAATTGAGGGGATCAGTTGTGTGAAACCGATGGGGGCGTTGTATATGTTCCCTAAAATTGATGTGAAAAAATTCAATATTTACGATGATGAAAAAATGGTGCTGGATTTATTGCGTCAGGAAAAAGTGCTGTTAGTACACGGACGCGGCTTTAACTGGCACGCCCCCGATCATTTCCGCATTGTAACCTTGCCTTATGTCCATCAACTTGATGATGCACTAACCAAACTCGCACGGTTTTTAGCACATTATCGCCAGTAACGTATGGAAAAACGCCAGTGGAAGCTGGCGTTTTTTTTGAAACCTCTATAATCTCTTCAAATATAGCGTTACTCCCCAAAATCCTCAGGCAAATGATGTAACATTGCTTTCCAAATGCTGCTACTACGCTCGCGGTTTTCGGCTAGGCATTGAATGGCAAGTTCAACATTGCCTTGTTCGCAACTTTGGCGGAGGGTTTGATAAAACTGTAAGGTGAATTGGCGGGATTTTTCTTCGCGAAAAAATAGTGAAGCAACTTGGTAATAAAGATCCTTAAAGCTGTTCAGAATTAAACCGTAAACAGGTTTGTTCGCAATAAAAGTAAATGAGCGGTATAGATGATAGTCAAACTCCGCATAGGCTTGCGGTGTATCTACTAAGTGCGGTAAGTTTTCAAATAGTTTTAATGAAGCAGTTGCATCTGTTTGAATAGCTTCGGGAATATACTGCTCGCCCATTTTTGTTCGCAGGGAAACCACGTTAGTGATAATCACGGGGATTGTGGATTTATCCAGTTGGATCAAAGTGCTAATGATATTAGGGCCAGCCGTTTCCCAAATATTATTCACTCTTGTGGCCTTGCCGTGCTGAATATTTAACCAACCATCGCGAGCTAAACGCTGCAACACTTCGCGAAGCGTGGTTCTTGTTACCCCAATTTTTTCTGCTAGCTCTCGTTCAGCGGGGAGATCTGAACCCGGAGGAAAATGATTATTCCAAATACTTTTTACGATATATTCTTCCGCCAAACCAGCAGGGCTTTGAGCTTTAAGAATAGAATGGTGATTATTCATACTTTTTACTTGTAGATTTTTGGAAAATTTGTGATATAGATAACAAAATAAAGATTTTTTATTATCCTTGAAAGGTGGATATATTACAATTAGTACAGTTATTTTTTTATTTTATATTAAGGTTGTAAATGATGAGTTATACACAAGCGTTTTTGAAAAATTTTTTAGGGGCAAGTCCTGATTGGTACAAATTGGCAATAGTCGGATTTTTAATTTTAAATCCGATTTTGTTTTTTTGTGTTAGCCCTTTTGTTGCTGGCTGGGTATTGGTTGCAGAGTTTATTTTAACCCTTGCAATGGCATTGAAATGTTATCCATTACAACCCGGTGGGCTATTAGCCATTGAAGCGGTGATGATTGGAATGACTCACCCTGAACACGTTAAAGCAGAAATTATGGCAAATTTTGAAGTCATTTTACTGCTGATGTTTATGGTAGCAGGCATTTACTTTATGAAGCAGTTGCTACTGTTTATCTTCACAAAATTGTTGCTCAGTATCCGTTCTAAAATTACCCTTTCTCTTGCATTTTGCTTGAGTGCTGCATTTCTTTCTGCGTTTTTAGATGCATTAACCGTGGTCGCTGTCATCATCAGCGTAGGAATGGGCTTCTACGGCGTGTATCATAAAGTGGCATCAGGTAAACAATTCGATGATTCTGATGACATTAATGATGATAAGCACATTGGCAACAGTCGCGAAACCTTGGAAGAATTTCGTGCCTTTTTGCGTAGCTTAATGATGCACGCTGCCGTGGGAACAGCATTGGGTGGCGTAATGACAATGGTGGGGGAACCCCAGAATCTTATCATTGCAGAACAAGCAAAATGGGGGTTTGGCGAATTCTTTTTCCGTATGACACCGGTTACCGTGCCAATTTTACTTTGTGGTGCATTGACCTGCCTTGTAGTAGAAAAATTCCGTTTATTTGGTTATGGTGCAAAACTTCCGCGTAAAGTGTGGGGCGTACTGGCTAAATTTGACCGTAACCGCCAGCTTAAAATGAACAATCAAGAGCGTATTAAATTGGTGATCCAAGCCTTAGTGGGCTTGTGGTTGGTGATTGGTTTAGCCTTTCACTTAGCCGCTGTAGGGTTAATCGGACTAAGCGTAATTATTTTATGTACATCTGCTTGTGGAATTACCAGCGAACACGCACTTGGTAAAGCCTTTGAAGAATCGTTGCCATTTACTGCATTACTCGTTGTATTCTTCTCCGTTGTGGCAGTGATTATAGATCAGCATCTGTTTGCTCCTATTATTAACCTTGTGCTTTCAGCTTCGGAAGAGATACAGTTAATGCTGTTCTATGTTTTCAATGGGGTATTATCTGCTATTTCCGATAACGTGTTTGTCGCAACGGTTTATATTAATGAAGCAAAAGTGGCATTAGAACAACAGATTATTTCACCACAGCAATTTGAATTAATTGCCGTAGCCATCAACACTGGGACGAACTTGCCATCGGTTGCAACACCAAATGGACAAGCCGCATTTTTATTCTTGCTGACTTCTTCACTTGCACCATTAATTCGTTTATCTTACGGAAGAATGGTTTATATGGCACTACCTTATACGATAGTACTTTCTTTAGTTGGACTGACAATGGTAGAGTTTTTCCTACCCACTTTAACCCAACTTTTAATGCAAATTGGATTAATCACGCCTGTATAACAAGGAGTTGCAATGCTGAAATATTTTAAACAATTATCAATGAATCGTGGTGGCTGGTTACTTTTACTTGTATCAACATTAGCCCTAGAAAGCACCGCACTTTATTTTCAACACGGAATGGGGTTAGCCCCTTGTGTAATGTGCATTTACGAACGTGTTGCGTTAGTCGGATTGAGTTTTTCAGCATTGCTTGGTTTACTTTACCCAAGAGCATTGCTTCTACGCCTATTAGCCTTGCTAGGAGGGCTAGGAAGTTCGGTGAAGGGACTGTTATTAGCGATTAAGCACGTTGATTACCAACTTTATCCAGCACCTTGGAATCAATGCTCTTATATAGCTGAATTCCCGCAAACTTTACCACTAGATCGTTGGGTACCAGCTGTATTTAACCCAACAGGATCTTGTTCGGAGATTACTTGGTCATTTTTAGGTTTCTCTATGGCACAATGGATTGTGGTGATTTTTGCGTTTTATACTTTATTATTACTCGTATTATTAATCAGCCAATTTAAACGTGTTAAACAACCTCGAAATATATTTAAGTAGTTGATAATTAAATAATAATTCTTGTTATTTAACTGCATTGGGTATAATAGTCGTTCAAGCTTAAAACATTCCTTGTTAGCTTGTATCAGCGTACTATTTACCCAATCTTTAGATAAACACCTTACGCTGAACTTTTATAATAATATGTTTAAGTACTATAGTCGTTTAATCAACCGTTTACGCAATTTAATGTTGATCATTTCCACCACAACAGAAAAGCCCATTGCAAAATAAATGTAGCCTTTTGGAATGTGGAAATCTAACCCTTCACCGATTAATGCCACGCCCACTAAGATGAGAAATGAGAGGGCTAGCACTTTTAAAGTGGGGTGGGATTCAACAAAATCCCCGATCGGTTTTGCCGCGAGCATCATTACGCCAACGGCGATGACAATGGCTAAGATCATCACGCCTACTTGACTTGCCATTCCCACGGCGGTAATCACCGAGTCCAATGAGAAAACAATATCCAAAATGGCGATTTGGATTAACACACTAAAAAAATTCACTTTTTTCACCGCACTTTGTTCCTCCTCTTCTTCAGGCGTCATTGCGTGGTGGATTTCGTGCGTACTTTTTGCGACCAAGAATAAGCCTCCCACGAGCAAGATTAAATCTCGCCCTGAGATGGGTTGAGCAAAAATTTCAAATAGTGGCGTGGTTAATTTCATCAGCCAAGAGAGGGAAAGCAACAATAAAATTCGCGTTGCCATTGCAAGCCCCAGCCCAATAATCCGCCCTGATTGGCGTTGTTTTTCGGGTAAACGTCCGACTAAGATGCTGATAAAAATAATATTATCAATGCCAAGTACAATTTCTAACGCAGTTAGCGTAAATAAAGCCACCCAAGCTTCGGGGCTGGCGAGCCAATCAAACATAGTTGTTTCCTTAAAATGAGCCGTGTGAGTCAAAATCATATCGCATTATGGATTTATTCTGTTTTCGGCTTGTTGCGTTGTGTATTTTGAAATGAAATGGCTATGATATATTGCTTTCTAAGATTTATGCAAAGGAAAATCAGCGGGGCTGTTGAAATTGTTGCAGAATTTCGTGGGTGAAATTTTTGCGTAAATAAAAGCCGAGCGGTAAGGTGTCGATGATTTCGCCGTTGCGTCCGATGCCTTTGGTTAATGCCTTGCTATTCGCCCCTTTTGGGCGAAGTTGCAACACTTCGCCAAGGCGTGCGGTGATTTCATCAAGGCGACCGAAGACAATATATTCCATCAGTTCTTCCCAATCTTGTTGTAAGCGTTGCTCTTGCTCGCGGGAGGGTTGCCATAAAATGGGCTGTCCAATGCGGCGGGCGGCAAGGGGGATACGCCGTTCGCCCTCGATGGGAATCCATAAGACTTTGGATAATTTATGCCGAACGTGCGAGGATTGCCAAGTGATACCGCTATTGTGAATCAACGGGGCAAGGCTGACAAAGGTGGTTTCTAGCGGTTTGCCTTGGCTATCAATGGGAATGGTTTTGAGTTCGATGCCGAGATGAGCGAAATCTTGCTCTGCTTTGCTCCCCGCCGTTGCCCCTAATGCGGTTTCAAGCAACGTGCCAACCCAGCCCTTATCTCGTTTCAAATTGGGCGGAACGGGAAGCGATAGCTCTTGTGCCAGTTCCCCAAAGGTCAGCCCCGCGAGAGATTGGGCGAGGGCGAGTAAGTCTTGTTCCGTTTTTGGGCTATTCATAAAGTGCGGTCGTTTTTGAGCTTAGTTTTTGTATTTTTTCAATAATTTTTGCTTAACGTATTCTACGCCTTTATCCACATAAGAAATTTTTTCCAACTGCAACAAATGACGTTTAGCGGGCAAGCCGCCGCCAAAGCCTGTTAGCTGGCGAGTTTTCCCCAAAATGCGGTGGCAAGGAATGATAATGCTGATCGGATTACTCCCCACCGCACCACCAACGGCTCGCATCGCTTTGGGATTATTAATACGGTGAGCGAGTTCGCCATAACTTGAGGTTTCCCCATAAGGAATTTGGCAAAGTTGTTGCCAAATGCTTTGCTGAAATGGCGTGCCTTGCGGAGCAAGAGGAATGTCGGCAAAGGTTTCCTTTTCCCCATTGAAATAACAGGTTAAGGCTTCCGACACCTGAATAAAAAGCGGGAGATCGGGCTGTAAAATCCATTTTGGATTGGGGGCGATTTGCTCTGCTTCAAAATCTAAATTGGTGAGTTTGCTATCTTGGCTTATCATCAATAACCGCCCGATTGGTGATGAATAGTAGCAATAATAGATCTCGCTCATTGTGCTTCCTTATCGAAAAAGTGTGAAAAACATACCGCACTTTTCATTATACGGAAAATGCTGGGGGATAATGAGCAATCTTTACTTTACTCAAACTCTGCTGAAAACGATCATTATGGTTAAGCTCCCACAAATCTACAGCATTTTGTAGATTTATCCAAAACTCAGGGCTTGTTCCAAAAGCTTTTGCTAATTTGACTGCCATTTCTAAGGTTACTTTAGAATGGTTACTCACTAAGTTGCTTGCCGTATTACGGTGAACATCAAGAATTTCGGCAAGGTCATTGATTTTAAGATTAAGCGGAAGTAAAAATTCTTCTTGCAGAATTTCTCCTACCGAAGTGGGCTTACGTTGCGTTGAGAACATCATTTCTCCTTATAAATCATAACGATGAGGATCGAGATAAAGTTGAGAAAGCTCGCCATTATCAAAGTGGAATATTAAACGATATTGTTTATTCACTCGAATGGAATAACGTTTATTTTCTTTAGGTTCTAATAATTCCAAACGGTTAGCAGGTGGACTACGCAAATCATTTAGATTTTCTGCGGCATTTATCATATCCAATTTTCTTGCTAAGACTTTGCTTAACGTCATCGGAATTTTGCTATGTAATTCGCCATATTGGAAAAAACGATAAAGATAATCATCTTTAAAATGCTTAGCCGTTAAATTAAACATTTATAACCACTCCGCCTCTCAATGGATACATTTTAAACGGTTAGATTGCATAGTGCAAATAGGCATATAAGAAAAAACCTATCCCAAATGGATAGGTTTTTCGTAATAAAATTAGAAACTGTAATTTAAGTTTAAACCGTAGAGGTTGGCACTGGATTTTGAAGTGTAATCCGCTTCAATTTTGATTGTGCCTACCATCTCCTCTTCAGTAAAGTGAACTTTTTTACCGCGTAAGTGGGCAAAACCAAAATCAACAGAAAGATTTGGTGTAAATGCGTAAGTCGCCCCTAAGCTATACCAAGTTCTGTTTGTGTCAGGAATCGCCGCCGTTGCCTTTCCCGCTGCCTTGTCATAAGTAATACCTGCACGCAAGACAAGTTGTTCATTCACGTTATAAGTGCCACCTAATGCAAAACGTGAAGCATCGCGGTAATTAAGATCTTTATGGAACGCTTTGCTTCCGTTATCAAATGTTGCGTGTAAGTTTTGTAAACGACTCCATTTGGTGCGTTTGTAGCTATAATGTAATGCAAAATCATCCGTTAATTGGTGAAAGCCTGAGAACTCCCAATAGCTTGGTAAATGTAAAGTCAAACCGCCTGATCCTGTTTGGCTATTACCAACAGCGGTGCCATCTTTAAAATCAATATCAACCTTAGAATGATAAGCAAAACCAAGACGATGAGCTTCATTAAATTCATAAACTAAGCCCGCATTCCAGCCAAATCCCCACGCGTTTTTATCTTGCAAACGAACAACCGATGTTGTTTTAGTAACTGCATTACTTCGTGCGGTAACCACCGCAGCAAATGATGAACGTTTCGCAGTTAAGCTCTGTGAATATTTTTCTAAGGCATCATCAAGAACCCCAGCATTACGTTCAAGTTTGGCTTTCGCATACACTGCATTTAACCCTGCACCAAAACTTAAACCTTGTGTTACACGATATGCACCACTTAAATTTAAATTAATAGTAGTTAAATCTGTTTTTCCACCAAAAATGCCGCCATCATAATCTGAGTTATATTCACTTTTTAAACCAAAATTCACATTCATTCCAGCTCCAATCGCAAACTGATCATTTATTGGAGCAACGAAATACATATTTGGTACAAATGCACCCAGAACGACATCGTTATTAGCCAGATTTCCCTTAGCTAACGCTGTAGGTTGTTGACCTTGTAGAAGAGGAACTTGCGTAGCCGTTACTGTTCCATCAACCCGAATTTTTGAATCCACATAACCCCCACCTGCACTAAATTGGTTGGTTTTAAATAGGGTCATTAACGCGGGGTTGGTAGCGACCACAGAAGCGTTATCTGCGATTGCGGCTTCCCCCGCATAGGCACGCCCAAGACCAGAGCTTGATACTTCGGCTAATTGGAATGCGGCAGCTTGAGCCCCACCTGCTACAGCTAATAACGCAGAAGAAAGAAATGTTTTAGTCAAAAAATTTTTTGTTGTCATTGTTGAACCCTTTCGTTTTTATGGTGTCTAAATAGGATTATTAATCGCCTTAATTATAAAGAAAGGCGTTCTATACAGCAAACAAAATCCCACCCAATAACAACAGCTCAGACCAGTTAAATATCGCTTTATTTCGTGCTATTTTTTGCACAACAAGCCGTATTAAATGACGCGTATTTTTATATGCTTCCCTTGAAATGTTTCCAACAGTCAAACAGTTTTCCCCATCTTGAACTAACATATTCTTTTAGCGTTTTCACAAAAAATACTGATTGATAGACGTTAATCCCTCTACTTGTCAAAACCAAGAATGCTCTTCTGAAAATAAGTCCGATAACCAATCTGAAAGTAAACCTGTTTTCAAGTAAGCGAATTTACTTTTGCTATTAATGGCATCTTTATCTTTAAAATTAACCAGTTATGAAATAACGTTATGATTACGCCGTCTGTGCAATCAAACTAAAATTCGCCCAAATAGGCAAGCTTAAGCCAATAAAGAGTAGAAAAATCAACGCGTAATAGCTCAGAGGTTTCTTGGTTAAGATAGGCAGAGCGATGATTGCGGTAAGCACTAAATGCAGGAAGAAATATAAGCCGAGTGAAAATTCATTGCCAAAAACCACCGCACTCTGTGTTGCGAGATAAACCAAAACAATGGATAGCACTGCGTTCAGCAGTAACAACACTATCATCATTAACGGTAGCAACGCGATAAACCCTTGCAAGCGATTTTTGGAAATAACGAGGCATAAATTGGCTAAAATCACGCCGAGCAAAAGCTGTTCGAACGGGTTATAAGGCAATAAACCAAGCCAAGGGAGTTGGGTGAACATTAGCCCATAGACGACAACGCCTAATAAACCAAGTAAAGTGGCAAGAATGAGCATTGAGCGGCGTAATGTTGGCTCAGCAGGCTGAAAGCAAATAGCGATGGAAAGCCCAATTCCGCACAGGCTTGCCATATCCGTTAGCACATAATGATAGTTGGAAAAAAGGCTAATCAATAACCAAAATCCCCAATACAG
Organism: Avibacterium paragallinarum; assembly: GCF_900450705.1. GTDB lineage: Bacteria > Pseudomonadota > Gammaproteobacteria > Enterobacterales > Pasteurellaceae > Avibacterium > Avibacterium paragallinarum. The sequence continues at coordinate 615,875 of NZ_UGHK01000002.1, read as the reverse complement.
CAAAAAGGCATTATTCACGCTGATTAAGCGGGAACGCTGTCCGTTACAAATTTGTCCTTTGTGAAAAACCAGCACGCATAAGAGCTGAGCGGTGAACGCGGCAAGAGTGAAATGAGAAATGGCTTTGCTCTGCCCTTGTAAAAATAACGCGAAGCAATCCACCGCGAGCAATAAAGCGAGTGGAACAAGGCTAAGAGCAACGCGGTGTGCTGAAGATTGGCTATCTGACATAATTTTTCCTTTTTATCCAAATAAGCTGCACATTATGCAGAAATTTAAAAGTGCGGTCAAAATTCTGCTTATTTTTTCTCATTTTGCACGCAATCCATTGTTTTTCTTGTTTATCCGCCTAAAATAGGGTGAAAAACTCACCGCACTTTAATGAAGGGGCTTATGCTACTGAGTATCTTATATATTGTCGGCATTACTGCGGAAGCCATTACGGGCGCTTTGGCAGCGGGTCGGGAGAAAATGGACATTTTCGGCGTGGTCATCATCGCTTCAATGACTGCCATTGGCGGCGGCTCGGTGCGAGATGTGCTGTTGGGGCATTATCCCCTTGGCTGGGTGAAAAATCCACACTATTTTATTATTGTTGCCAGTGCCGCTGTGCTGACGGTGGTGATCGCCCCCTTTATCCGCCATTTTATGCGTTATTTCCGCACCATTTTTTTGGTTTTAGATGCACTAGGTTTAATCGTATTTTCCATTATCGGCACGCAAATTGCGTTAGATATGGGGCATAGTTTTATCATTGCCATCATCGCTGCCATTATCACAGGGGCATTCGGCGGCGTGTTGCGGGATCTGCTATGCAATCGCATTCCATTAGTTTTCCAAAAAGAACTTTACGCCAGTGTTGCATTGCTCGCCGCAAGTATTTATATTGGCTTACAACAGTTAAATCTCAACCATAGCCTTGTTGTCGTCGTCACCCTCATTTGTGGATTTACAATTCGGCTGCTAGCCATTCGCTTTGAGTGGCATTTGCCTGTGTTTGATTATCAAGAACAAGAAATTGCCGAAAAACAACGCGATGACAAACTTCCAACCAAAATGAAATAGGATCGATCACCAATGACGAACTTAGTAGAAATGGGCAAACAAGCCAAACAAGCGGCATTCATCTTGGCACAATGTAGCGAAAAAGAAAAAAATCACGCCCTATTGTGCATTGCGGAACAATTAATCTTGCAAGCGGAGCAAATTTTAGCGGAAAACCGCAAGGATATTGAAATCGCCAAGCAAAATGGTTTATCTGAAGCCTTGATCGACCGCCTATTACTCACGCCAGAACGCTTAAACGCCATTGCTCAAGACGTGCGTCATATTGTTTCGCTGCCTGATCCCGTTGGAAAAATTATCGACGGTGGCACATTGGATAGTGGCTTAAAACTTGAACGCGTACGCGTGCCTTTGGGCGTGGTGGCAACCATTTACGAAGCCCGTCCAAATGTCACCATTGATGTGGCAAGTCTTTGTTTAAAAACGGGAAATGCGGTGATTTTACGCGGCGGCAAGGAAACTCAGCATTCCAATAAAATTTTGGTGGACGTGGTGCAACAAGCCCTCATTCAAGCAAATTTACCGCCAAATGCAGTGCAGGCGATTACCGATCCTAATCGTGATTTGGTAATGCAATTAATGAAATTGGATCGCTATGTGGATATGCTCATTCCAAGAGGCGGTGCGGGGTTACATCAGCTTTGCAAAGAAAATTCTACCATTCCTGTTATCATCGGCGGCGTTGGCGTGTGCCATACTTTCGTAGAAGAAAGTGCGGATTTACCCCGTGCGGTGGGCGTGATTTGCAATGCCAAAACCCAGCGACCAAGCACCTGTAATACGCTCGAAACCTTGCTTGTGCAAGAAAGTATCGCAGCACAATTTTTGCCAATGCTCGCCAATGCTGAGGCAGCACAACGCATAAAATACCACGCAGATCCCACCGCACTTGCTATTTTGAGCCAAACCCAAGCAGAAGTGATGCCTTTACAGGAACAGGATTTGCACCAAGAATGGGGATCGCCTGATCTCAATGTGGTGATCGTGAAAGATATTGATCACGCCGTCGCCTTTATTAACCAAAATGGTACACAACATTCCGATGCGATTTTAACCAGCTCACAACGCCTTGCCCAACAATTTATTAATCAAGTGGACAGTGCGGCGGTGTATGTGAATGCCAGCACCCGCTTTACTGACGGCGGGCAATTTGGGCTGGGAGCGGAAGTGGCAGTGAGTACGCAAAAACTGCATTCACGCGGACCAATGGGGCTGGAAGCACTCACCTCATACAAGTGGATTGGCACGGGGGATTATCTCTCACGCCCTTAATTAAATATTATTCAATTATTCGGCATAAATTTTTTAAAAAACGATTTTAAAAATGGTTTTTTATTTAGATTTATCGCGTATAATTTGACAAAATTTAGTGAAATCGTTATTTCTATAACCCTTTACGTTTAAACTTGTCATTTTAACTTTGAATGACGATAAATTCTCAAATACAACATTTATAGGAAGGAAAATTATGGCTCATCTCTCAGTGGCAAAATTTGGTGGTACAAGTGTTGCGAACCACGCGGCAATGCGTGCTTGTGCGGATATTGTGATCGCCGATCCCCATACTCGCGTCGTGGTGCTTTCCGCTTCGGCAGGGATCACCAACTTATTAGTTGCTCTTGCCAATGGCAAAGAAGCGGAAGAGCGGGCAAAATTACTCACAGATGTCCGTCAAATTGAAGAAAATATTCTGGCAGAATTAAAAGACGACAGCGAAGTGCGGGCAAAAATTGAAGAGATTTTGAAACATATTGAAACCCTTGCCGAAGCAGCCTGTGTTGCCACTTCACCAGCCCTCACGGACGAATTAATTTGCCAAGGGGAAATGATGTCCACCTTGCTTTTCGTGCAAGTGCTAAAAGAGCTAGGGGCAAAAGCCACTTGGGTTGATGTGCGTACCATTGTTGCCACTAACAGCCACTTCGGCAAAGCTGCACCTGATGATGAGCAAACGCAAAAAAATAGCGATGAATTACTCAAGCCACTACTCGCCCAAGATGATGACACAATGATTATCACGCAAGGCTTTATCGGTCGTGATCCACAAGGCAAAACCACCACCTTAGGGCGTGGCGGTAGCGACTATTCCGCCGCGTTACTTGCCGAAGTGCTAAACGCAAAAGATGTGCTAATTTGGACAGATGTGGCAGGCATTTACACCACCGATCCTCGCATTGTGCCAGCGGCAAAACGTATTGACACAATGAGCTTCGCTGAAGCGGCTGAAATGGCAACTTTTGGAGCAAAAGTGCTTCACCCTGCCACCCTCTTGCCTGCTGTGCGTAGTAATATTCCTGTATTCGTTGGCTCAAGCAAAGCACCACAAGACGGCGGCACTTGGGTAACCAAAGATCCCCAACCTCGTCCAACATTCCGAGCCATTGCCTTACGCCGTGATCAAACCTTGGTTACGCTCTCTAGCCTCAGTATGCTACACGCACAAGGGTTTTTAGCAAATATTTTCAATATTTTAGCTAAACATAAAATTTCCGTTGATACGATCACCACTTCTGAAGTGAGTGTTGCCCTCACCTTAGATAAAACAGGCTCAGCCTCTTCAGGCGCAGAAATGCTTTCCCCTGAATTACTGGCTGAGTTAAGAGAAGTTTCCAGCGTGAAAGTGGATACAGGCTTATCTTTAGTGGCATTAGTGGGAAATGATTTACACGTTACTGCAGGCATTGCAAAACAAATTTTCAGCACCTTAGAAAGCTACAATATCCGTATGGTAAGCTACGGAGCAAGCACAAACAACATTTGTATGCTCGTGAAAAGCGAACAAGCCGATGATGTAGTGCGTGCGTTGCATAAGAATTTATTTGAATAATTGACGATAAAATTTTATCTCTCAGAGCAAAAAGTGCGGTGTTTTCTTGATCTGCACCCCAAAAGTTGGACTAAATAACCAACTGATTAAGGTGCAGATTTTTTATGACTAAATATACTCAACGTTTCAAACAACAAGTGCTCGACTTTTATCATCAAAATGGAAAAAACCGTTCGCTTACTCGCCAGTATTTTCAGCTTCCCCAAAGCACGTTAGCACGTTGGATTGCGAAATTTAATCATAATGGAATCAATGGATTAGCTGTGTTAGGTAAAAAACGATATTATTCTGTTGAGTTTAAATTAAGTGGCTGTCCTAGATAACTAGACTAAACTCCCTTTAACCAATTGTTTTAAAATAGAAATTTGACTTTTTATGTTGCTGTAATTAAAACGCCATTCACATTCCTTTAAATAAAGCTCAAAATGCGCTTTTGGGATACCATTAAATTTGCGTAAATGGCGTTTTGCTTGGCTCCAAAAATTCTCAATTCCGTTAATGTGGTTATGATTTTCAGCAAAATGTGTGCTGTGATTGATACGAAAATGACTAAATTCACTCACATCAAGCACGTCATAACTACGATAATTATCGGTGTAAACAATACTATCAGGCTTTACCTGCTCCCGAATAATGGGTAACAAGGTGGCAGATTGCGTATTTGGAACCGCAACGGTATAAACCTTGCCATTGCGCTTGAGAAGCCCGAATACCGCAATTTTCCCTGCCGCACCACGACCACGTTTGCCTTTGCGAGCACCGCCAAAATAACTTTCATCGGCTTCAATTTCACCTTCAAACATCTCTAAGTGAAGGCTGTTTTGATAGATGAGTTGGCATAAACGATGAAAGTAATATGCGGCAGTCGTTTTGTTTACATTGACTAACTCTGCTGCTGTCCTTGCAGTAACACCTGCAACAAATAGCTCAATGAGTTTATTTTGTTTGTGCTGACTTAGACGACTTTTTCTCATTGGTTCATTCTAACCTAAATAGATTTTTTAGTTGTTATCTAGGACAGCCCCTAAATTAAAGGTTATTCAAGCTATCAAAAAAGGCCAGTGCTCCGCTGAAGCCGCCTGCTTTCGCTTTGATATCCCCAGTTCAGGGATAATTAGTCAATGGTTGCAACGCTTTGAAAAACAAGGTATAGATGGGTTATTACTCAAACCTAAAGGTCGTCCAAGTATGAAACTCAACTCACCTAAAATGCCACCAACGCCCAAAACAGAAGAAGAACGCTTGCGTTACCGAATTTTGGAATTAGAAGCGGAGAATGCAATGCTAAAAAAGTTGCAGGAACTCAACCAACAAAAAATGCAGAAAAAGCCGTCATCGTAAATGCCTTACGCTCGCGTTTCCCGTTGGAATTGTTACTCAGGCTAATCGGATTGGCACGCAGTTCGTTCTTTTATCATCTCAAGCCAAAGTCGGATAAAAATGTAGCGATTTCACAGAAAATAGAGGAAATTTATCGCAAAAATGACGAAAATTATGGTTATCGTCGAATTACCTTGGAATTAAGGAAATACTTGATTATCAACCACAAAAGGGGGCAAGCGATAATGCAACGTTTGGGGTTAAAAGGAAAAAGTAAGCAGAAAAAATATCGTTCTTACCAAGGCAAAGTGGGACACATTGCCGATAATCTGTTGCAACGGGATTTTACGGCAACGATGCCGAATGAGAAGTGGGTAACGGATATCACCGAGTTCAAATGTGCGGAAGGCAAAGTGTATTTATCGCCGATTAAAGACTTGTTTAATAACGAAATTATTGCTTATGATGTGGCGAGAAGTCCGAATTTTGAGCAGATAACTAGAATGTTGACCCAGGCGGTGAACCGATTAGCGGGGGAAAAACCGATACTGCATTCCGACCAAGGATGGCAGTATCAAATGATGGGTTATCGGGAGATATTGAAAAAACACGGTATTACGCAAAGTATGTCGAGAAAAGGCAATTGCCTTGATAATGGTGCGATGGAAAGCTTTTTCGGGCGATTGAAGACGGAATGTTACTTTGGCAAGCGGTTTGAAACCTTTGAACAGCTTGAAAAAGTGATTCACGAGTACATTCATTACTACGACAATGAGCGTATTCAAGTGAAGCTCAAAGGACTAAGCCCTGTGGAATACAGAACTCAGTCCTTGAATGAAATTAGAATATAGTCTAACTTTTTGGGGGCAGATCACTTTGCCTGTGGATTGTGATAAATAGTTACCTTTCAATAAACGCTCGATAATGAGTAACAAGATAACATTCGGAATTAATAAGATAATCGACACCACCGCCGCATTCGGTCGGATAAAGGAATAGCCTAAGAATGAATACAAAATGGTTGGCACGGTAATGAAATCCGGCGAGCCGATAACAAAAGAAATGCTAAATTCCTCAAGACTTTTCACTAAACAGAAAATAATAGAGGCTAAAAACGCAGGCTTGAGCATCGGCAGATACACATCTTTAAAGGTGGTGAGTTTTGACGCACCGAGATCACGGCTGGCATCAATTAAATCTTGTGGCACGGCGGAAAAGCCCGAAGATAAAATACGAATGGCATAAGGCAAGGTCATTACCGTATGCCCGATAATAATGCCGATCATTGGATTGCTAATGTTGAGTTGAATTAACACCGCACTAAAGAATAGTGCAATGAGCATTCCAGGGATCACCAAAGGAATTAAGGTAATAAGTTCGGCAATTTTTTTACCACGAAACTCCATTCGTCCAAAGGCATAAGCTGTTGGCAAGGCAAGCGTGATGGCGATTAAAGAAACAATCGGTGCAATGGTATAGCTATTCAACATTGCTTCTTTCAGGGCGGTGTTTTCCCACACATAATGCCAACGCTCAAAAGACAGCACAGGTGGGAAAATGTCGGGATAGCTCCAAGGGTGTTGCGGATCAACCAGCGACCACAGCCCAGCCATTAAGAAAGGCAACACCAACCAAACAAAATTCACCACTACAAAAAAGATGAGTACGATACGGTTAATTAAACGGGTGTTGTTACTTTGGATTCTGTTCATTTTACCGCTCCTCGTTTAACAGATAATGGACGAATAATTAAGGTGATGAGAACGGAGGCAAGGGCAGAAGTCAGCATTATCACCATTGCCAGCACTGCACTTTGGTTCCATTCCTCAAATTCATAGGCACTCATTTGCATAAAGCGAGCGAGAGAGTAGGTATCACGCGGACCCGCAATGCTGTAAAAGGCGAAATCGCCCAATGCCCCGATAAAAATCAAAATAAAGGACACTTGCACCGCCCCGAGCGTGAGAGGAAAGATCACATAAATAAAGCGTTGCCAACTGGTTGAACCTAGATTTGACGCAGCATCAAACAGATTGCTTTTTAGTGAATTGACCGCTCCGCCAACCAAAATTAACGCAAAGGGAATATTTTTCCACATTTGCAAAATCACAATGCCCCAGCCGAAGCTGTCATTTTGTAGGGATTTTGGTTCTTGCCAAATGCCGAGCCAAACCAGTGTTTCGTTTAAAATACCGTGATAGGAAATCATATTCATAAACAAAAAGGCAGCCACTAAGCCCGGTACGAGCATTGGCATACGGAAAAAGGTGATGATAAATTCTTTGCCTTTCATTGGGTTACGTAGCCATAAGGCGATAGGGTAGGCGACCAAAATCGACAGCAACGCTCCGAGGAAGGAAACCCGCACGGAATACCAAAAGGATTTATGAAAAATCGGGTTGCTCAGCACTTCTTGCCAATAATCCAAGGTGAAATGCGAGGGGTCGCCATACATATTTTGTAAGCCGAAACTTTGTGCCACCACCAAATAAAAGGTTGAGCCCATTAATAATAAAATCGTGCCAAGCCCTGTGCTTAACAGTAGCCAAGCCTTGAGATCTTGTTTTACCGATTTCATACTGCCTCCAAGAAACGAATGGCATTGCGTGCGAGGGTGAAAAATAATTCTTCTGATTGATTTAACAACGGCGAAAATTTGGTTAATTGCAACCGCACTTTCTCATTTGGCAAACCTGAAGTAACTAAGCCTTGCACTTCAGTCATATTGCCCATAAAGGCGGTTTGTAGCACTTTGACACTGAATTTGTTCTCCACATTGCTATCCGCTTCGCAAGGGATCGCATCTTCAGGACGAAAACAAATATAAATATTCTCAGCCACAGGCTTGTGAGCGGATTGCACAATAAATTTGCCCCATAAGGAATCCACTTGATAGAGATCCTCTTGCCAATGTTTGACGTTTGCTTTAGTAATGTTTGCCACGCCAATAAAATCGGCAATAAAGCGATTTTTCGGTTGGTAATAAATCTCTTGTGGCGTGCCGATTTGTTCGATTTGCCCTTTATTCAACACAATGATTTTATCGGACATCGACAGGGCTTCCGCCTGATCGTGGGTCACATAAATACTAGTAAGATTGTATTGATGAGAAAGCTGTTTGATTTCAAAACGCACGCTTTCCCGCAATTTGGCATCAAGGTTTGATAATGGCTCATCAAATAAAATCACATCAGGGCGGGTTACCATTGCCCTTGCTAATGCCACACGCTGTTGCTGACCACCTGAAAGCTCAGAGGGCAGTTTCAACTTTTGTGTTTCCAAATCCATTTGCTTTAATGCCACATTTAAACGGGCGATTTGCTCATCAATCGGCACATTTTTCTGTTTCAAGCCGTAGCAAATATTGTGCGAAACGTTCAAATGCGGAAAAAGGGCATAGGATTGAAAACACATCGCCGTGTTACGTTTTTCAGGTGGAATGTTATTCACTGGGCGATCACCGATGATAATTTCGCCCTCGTCAGCCTTATGAAAGCCTGCAATTAGTTTTAAGAGCGAGGTTTTTCCACAGCCACTCGGGCCGAGCAAGGTAACAAATTCACCTTCTTCAGCACTAAACGAAATATTATTTGCTGCATAGAAATCACCAAATTTCTTGGTGATATTGCGTAATTCTAGTTTTGCCATAATCGATTCCTCCTCGATGATAATTTTGTGGATACTCTAAACTAGAAGATAAATCACGATTAATTACAATTTAAAAAATAAATTCATTTAAGTTTATTTTTGTGAGTTCGATCACGAAAATTAGATATTTATCCCTATTATTTGCGATAGTATTTGCGCAATGTTTCTATTGTCTCTAGAATGAATTTAATTTTTAAATTGAATTAAAAGAGAGGTTGAAAATGGCATTTGAATTTAACGTTACAGAAAAAGGTTTGATTTTGGCAAACAGCCATCGTGGTTACAGTGCCAAGTATCCAGAAAACACAATGCCTGCTTTTATCGGCGCATTAGAGGCGGGAACACATAGCATTGAACTTGATATTGCAATGACAAAAGATGAAAAAATGGTGGTTATCCACGATTTTTCTATCGAACGCGTTTCTAACGGTGAAGGTTATGTGGAACAAATGACTCTTGCTGAGCTACAACGCTATGATTTTGGTGAAAAGTTCTCACCTGAATTCAAAGGTACGCACATTGTGGAATTAGAAACTGTGTTGAAATGGGCATTAGAAAATAATGTCGGCTTGATTGTAGAAGCCAAACAACGCCGTAATCATCAGCGTTTTGCCGAAGTGCTGGTAGAGATTTTGCAACGAACCAACACGGTAGATCAAATTTTGCTATTAGGCTTTGATCACGTTTTAATTAATAAAGTCAAAGCATTATTACCAGCGTTGCGTTTGCAAGTGGTTACCCTCGCACGCTATAACGATCAGCTCAGTGCGGTGTTGGGATCAAACGCCAGCAGTGTTTGCGTGGAATACCACTATGTTGGCAAAGAAGATTTAATTGCCTACAAAAAAGCAGGGCTGTCAGTGAGAATGTATCTGCATGAATCCAAAGAAATCCCCGTGTTAGAAATGTATAATCAAAAATATGGTTACGATACCGAAAGTGAAATCATTCAATGGTTAAGTGAAGGCTTGATCGATATGCTCAGCCACGATGATATTCCGTATCTAAAATCATTAATTGAAAAAGCGGGGAAAGTGCCTTATTGATGAATGGCATAAAAGTCGTACAAACAAGCCATTAATCAAGAAATGGATTGATAATTTCTATCCCGCAATTTTCAAAATCTTTGACATTGCGGGTAACTAATTTCAGACGATGAAATTTTGCGGTGGCAGCAATGTAGGCATCATTAATATCCATTTTATTTGGAATGTGCAATTCCGCCGCCATTAATGCAATTTCTGCTGTAATAGGTAAGGTATTTTGTTGATAAACAGGAATGATTTGTTGCTTAAACCATTCATTTAACAACGCCGCTTGAGTTTTGTCCCGACGTGCCTTTAACAAAATGCCCGTTTGAATTTCTGAAAGCGTAATGCAACTGATCGCGGTTTCACTCGGTAAAATCTCTGCCAACCACGCTTTTACGCCCGCATTAATTTTTCCGTTACGAAATTTATAAAGTTCGGAAATAATGTTCGTGTCTAATAAATACATTGCTCAAACCTTGTACTAATCCAATTCCACTTCGCGTATATGCGTATTTTTGCGAATTTCCGTAAGAATTTGATCGAAATCTTCAATGTCTTTATCGCTAACAGGGGTTGTAGGCTGCCCAAATAGCTCTTCAAAACTGGGTTCAGAGCGTGCTTTGCGATAATCCTGATAGTTCGACAACACACTGACAATCTTTCCCCATTTGGTAATAAAAACAGGCTGGGTTTCAGAGAGTTTCAATACATAGCTAGCACGTTGATTAAATTCTTTTGAGGTAACAGTAATCGCCATATTGTCCTCCTTATTAAAATTGTAGTTATTTTACTACCTTTTGAACGTTTGACAAGCAAGTGTTTTTTACAAAAAGAACAATGCACATATTATAGAGTTTGATCTGTTACAAATTAAAAGTGCGGTGGAATACAGAACTCAGTCCTTGAATGAAATTAGAATATAGTCTAACTTTTTGGGGGCAGATCATTTTTCAAAATTTTCCGCCGCACTTTTATTTCAAGGTTTTGTTTCGCTATTAGCCGAGTTAGGCGTTGGTAATTGCTACAGCTTCACGCACTAAACGGCCGATTTCTTCCCAGTTATGGCTGTTGATAAGGGATTTTTCTACGAACCAAGAACCGCCGCAAGCCACTACATTTGGAATGGCGAGATAGTCTTTAATGTTGTTTACGCTGATTCCGCCTGTTGGCATAATTTGTAATTGTGCATAAGGGCCGAGTAAGGCTTTGATCATTTTCACGCCGCCTGAGGCTTCCGCAGGGAAAAATTTTACTGCCGTGATACCCAACTCTAACGCCGCTTCAATGGACATCGGGTTGTTTACGCCCGGCATTACGGGGATATTCAATTCTTGGCATAGCTTCACAATTTTTGGGTTAAAGCCCGGGGTTACAATGCAATCTGCCCCTGCGTTTTTCGCTTGCACCACTTGCTCGCTGGTTAGCACGGTTCCCGCAGCGATAAGAATATTCGGGTTGTGTTGGCGGATTAAGCGAATGGCTTCTTCTGCCGCTGCCGAGCGGAATGTGATTTCCACCACGGGCAAACCGTTCTTGGCGAGGGTTTCGGCGAGGGGAAGAATGTCTTGTGCGTTGTCTAGAGCGATCACGGGGATCACTTTAAATTCACGAAGTTTTTCAATAATTTGTGCGGTATTCATAGTTTTTCCTTAATTAAATTGATGAATGAGGTGAGCGGTGGCGTTTTTGTCAATAATCGCCCCTTTGTGCTGAATGACGATCCCTGCGACTTGGTTGCCTTGTTGGCAGCATTGTTGCGGTAATTTATCACGCAAATAGCCGTTTAAAAAGCCAGCGTTGAAGGCATCGCCAGCGGAGGTGGTGTCCACAACATTGGCGACAGGTGTGGTGGCGATGTGTTGCTCGTTACCTTGTGCATCGCAGAATAATGCCCCGTCTTTGCCTTGTTTGAGGACAATATTTTTGACCCCAAAATCTTTCAAACGTTGCACGGATTGAGCGGTTTCGCTGTCGCCCCATAAGGCTTGTTCATCGTCAAACGTAACCAGTGCTAGATCGATGAAAGGCAAAAGTGCGGTGTAAATTTCTTGCGTTTTTTCCACGGACTCCCAAAGTTTTGGGCGGTAATTGCTGTCAAACGCAATTTTCACCCCTTGGCTGGCAAGTTGTTTTAGCTGGGCGATTAAAGCGTAGCGATCGGCATCTGGCAAGATGGCGAGGGAAATCCCGCTCAAATAGATCATATCCATTTCGCTGAGTTGCTGTTGTACTTGGGAATAGTCAGGGTGTTGAAGAAGATAACGAGCGGCAGATTCAGAACGCCAATAAAGGAAGGTGCGTTCGCCAAATTTATCAAGCTGAATGAGATAAAGCCCCGCTTGGCGATGAGGATCAATCAGCACGTTGCCGGTATTGATGTGATCTTGTTGCCAATGTTGAATCATCTGCTGGCTGAGTTTGTCCGCCCCCATTGCGGTAATATAATGCACATCAATATCTTGTGGATTACTTACTCGGGCAAGATAGGTAGCGGTGTTAAGCGTGTCCCCGCCGTAAGTTTGCCACATATTGCCAAATGGCTCACCGTTTAATTCGATCATACATTCGCCAATAATTGCAATTTTTTTCACTTTTTCCCCCTTAATAAAGTGAGTGAAATAATGCCGATTATAAATTTATTAATGCTTTTATTCAATAAAAATGAAATGCGATTTTAATTTTTATACTTTTCAAAAATATTGCTTGTGTTAATATGCACAGGCAATTCTTTTATGATATTTAGAGGCACTATGGAAAAAGATACTCAACCCGATGTCGTATCATCAGTATTGAAAGTATTCGGTATTGTTGATGCGTTAAGTGAACAAAAGGAAATTGGTGTAACGGATCTTGCTCAGCGTTTAATGATGTCGAAAAGCACGATCTATCGTTTTTTGCAAACGATGAAAGGCCTAGGGATTGTGGCTCAAGAAGGTGAAACGGATAAATATCGCTTAACCTTAAAATTATTTGAACTCAGCGCAAGGGCATTGGAATATGTGGATTTGATTGAGTTGGCAAATAAAGAAATGGAAGAAATTTCAAAACAAACAGGCGAAACCCTGCATTTAGGCACGCTTGATGGCAACGAGATTGTTTATTTACATAAAATTGATTCCACTTACAATTTAAGAATGTATTCCCGAGTGGGGCGGCGAAACCCTTCGTACAGTACGGCGATTGGGAAAGTGCTGCTTTCCGCACATACTGATGACGAAGTGGAAACCTTGTTGGAAGAGGTGGAATTTATCCCGCACACGGCGAACACGCTTAAAAATATCGAAGAACTCAAGCAAGAATTAGCATTGGTGCGTGAACAGCATTATGCTGAAGATAAAGAAGAACAAGAGGTCGGACTACATTGTGTCGCCGTACCGATTTACGACCGCTTTGGACATTGCATTGCCGCCATTTCGATTTCATTGCCGTTAGTGCGTTTTGAAAAAGAAAACCTCACTCACCTTGTGGACTTGCTTCACCAAGCAGGACGTAATGTGTCGAAACAGCTGGGCTATCAGCATTATCCTGTTGAAGAATAAAAAATAAAAGCTAGAAATTTCTAGCTTTTATTTTACGCAAAGGCAACGATTAACGTGCTAACCAACCGCCATCAACTGCGATGGTGTAACCGTTGATGTAATCTGCCGCGGCAGAAGCCAAGAATACGCAAGGTCCGGCTACATCACTTGGCAAGCCCCAACGTCCTGCAGGGATTCGATCCAAGATTTCTTTGCTACGTGTTTCATCAGCACGCAATGCTGCGGTGTTATCTGTTGCCATATAACCCGGTGCGATAGCGTTCACATTAATGTTGTACTTCGCCCACTCGTTCGCCATTAAACGGGTTAATCCCATTACCGCACTTTTCGACGCGGTGTAAGAAGGCACGCGAATCCCGCCTTGGAAAGAAAGCATTGAGGCGATGTTGATGATTTTGCCGCCATTTCCTTGTTTGATGAACTGTTTTGCGACCGCTTGAGAGAAGAAGAACACGGTTTTTTGGTTGATGTTAATCACATCGTCCCAGTCTTGCTCGCTAAAGTTAATCGCGTCTTCACGGCGAATAATCCCCGCATTGTTCACTAAAATATCCACTTTGCCAAAGGCTTCCACTGCTTTTTCTACAAGGCTTGGGATTTGATCTTGTTGCATTAAATTCGCAGTTAAATTCACAAAGCGGCGACCAAGTGCGGTGATTTTTTCTGCTGTTTCTGGAGCTTCTGCAAGGTTTACTCCAACAATATCACAACCCGCCTGAGCAAGTCCCACTGCCATACCTTGACCTAAACCTGTGTTACAGCCTGTTACAATGGCAACTTTTCCAGATAAATCGAATTTTTTTAACATTTCTAACATCGTTTTTTCTCCTGAGTTATATGAAATTAACTTTATAATAAATTGTTTTTTATTTTTTTTTTTTTGAAAAGTTATTTTATTTATTTTTTTGTTTTCTATGCAAAGTGAAAAGCAAAAGAAAACAAAGAGCAGTCGTTTTTTCTTAGGTTTTCTCTTTATCGGGAAGATAAAGATTTAAACGAGAAGAAAACGTCGTAACCCCTTTGCGTAGTAAATTATTTTTTCCTCTGGTTGAGCGTCCACAAAGCCATTCTAAGCCTCGTTTTAATACATTTTGTTGTTGCAAGCACGCTTGGCTGAATGGGGCGTTGGGGTATTGTTGATGTTGGAATAACGCCACAATTTCTTGCGTTGTTTGTGTGCCAATGATTCTTAAATTAATCGCGGGTATGCTGATGTCGTAGTCTTGCTGTTCGATGGCGAGGGGCTGTTCTTCCGTTTGCCAGAAATCAATCTGTTGGCTGCCATAAAGGAGTAAAATCAGCGGTCGTAACGACCAAAGCCCGCTCGCCGCACCGCTGTAAGGATCAACCAACCGTCTATCCGCTTGGAATAAGCCTTGTGTAACATTGCCTTGTTGAATGGCGGAATGTTGGATAAAAAACTGTGTGAGGGTGGAGAAAATCCGTTTGCCACGTCCGTCCGTTTTGCCTTGTTGGATCATTGTGCTAATTAAGGCACTTGGTGCGGCGAAGCGGTAAGGGAGGCTGCGTCCAAAAAAGGCAAAGCCTTGTGGGGCGAATAAATAATGAAATTTATCGCAAAATTGCACCGCACTTTGCTGAATAAAAGTGCGGTCAAAATTTGGGGTAATTTGGTCTAGCCAAAACAGCCCATAATGGAAACCCCACGAATTGTAATAGTCAAAATTCCCTTTTTCGCCATCACGAAACCAACCCTCGCCCACATAAAATTCTTTGATGCGTTGATAACGCTCGTGGCAGATTTCATCAATGCCACTGAGATCTTTCACCACAAATTGCACCAGTAAAACAAACAGATGCCAATTATTATCCACCGTTTGAACTTGATTAATTTGCCGTAGCCAAGTGAGAATTTGTTGCTGTTGTTCAGCGTTATATTGCTGCCAAATCCATTTTTTACTCAGCCACAAGGCAAGGGCAAAATCAGCAGTTTCGCAAATGGTTTGCTGAAAGCTGGCTAAATCTCCCCAATAGCCTGAATGTTGGGGATTGGTGGCATTCAGAAAACCTTGTGCAAGCTGTTCTCGAATTTGAATGAAAAGTGGCTCGCTGGAATGAGTTTGATAATGTAAATAGGCAGCAAGCAGGGGATAATTCCGTGCTGCTCCCTCAATGGAATCCGATACCGTTCCTTGTTCGGAAGGGTAGCCATAATAATCTGCTCGGGCATTGTCATCATTGGCGTAATGAAAGAAAGAGCGGATAAAATAATTTACCAATAATTCAAACTTTTCTTGAGTAAAGGTTTGATTTTGTGTAAATGCCTGTTGCACTTGTTGTTCAAGTTGCGGGTATTTTTTCGCAAATAATCCATTGCGTTTATAAGTACGTTGCACTCTTTCCTTGAAAGCATGGTAATAGTCCTGTAGTCGCGGGTGTTCGTGTGCAAGGTAAGGACGCTGGCTAAAACGAATGGTTGGTTTAGGCATTTATCCGCTCCCATTTTTTACGCTTTAGGCGTACAACTTTCCAGTTGTTTTTTCATTTTTTTCGTTGGCCCTGTGATGAACTCAACGGGACGCCAAGAATCCCCTGTTTTTTCGAGCCAAGGTATCAATTCCTCTTTGATGAGTTTTTGGATTAGCTCAGGATTTTCGTTGGCAATATTTTTCATTTGATACGGATCATTGACGTTATCAAAGAGTTTGTATTTCAATGGTTCACCATCTTGGCGATCGATTTCCAAGGTATGGGTTGCGGTTCTTACCCCGCGGCGACCAAAGGAAGGCTGTCCGTAAGGCACGAATAAATAAAGTTGCGAAGTTGGGCTTTCGCCTTTATCGTGCAACACTTGTTCAGCAAGGCTCACTCCTTCAACACTATCAGGGATCGCCTCTTTTAATCCAAGTAAATCTAACACAGTTGGATAAATATCTGGTGCTGACATTAAACTTTGGTTTACGCCAGAAGGAATTTTACCCGGCAAGCGGAACATCATTGGCACACGCATTGATTCTTCATAAATGTTATTTTTGGTTGGTGCACCGTGCGAACCTAGACAGCAACCGTGATCAGAGAAGAAAACAACAAGCGTGTTTTCGGCTAAGCCTTGTTTATCTAACTCGGCGAGGATACGCCCAAATTGCTCATCAACTCCTGAAACCATCGCAAGATATTCTTTGAAATATTGTGGACCATAGCCTTCTAGGTATTTTTTATTCCAATCTACATTTGGGCGAGTGTTAAGTTCTTTTGAACTTTGTGGATACATATCAAGGTATTTTTGTGGCACTTGATCATAAGGCGAATGTGGTGGGTTCATTGAAACCACTAACGCAAATGGTTTGCTTGGATCGCGATATTTGTTTTCTTCATTGCGAAGATACTTAATTGCCATATCGGCTTCGTGTTCTGGCCCCCATTGATCAATATATTGTGGGTATTCACGCGGTGTATCATTTCCCCAATACATTGGTTTTAAATGGAGATCATAAGTACCATAAGAATACCAGAAATCAAAACCGTGGCGGCGATCTGGCGGTGTCCAGTCATTCCAATAACGCCCTTCCATTGGGTTGTTATAACTTTTAATGTAAGGTTCTTGTGGGACATCTAAATGCCATTTTCCGATATAGCCTAAAGAATAGCCCTGTTCTTTAAGAACGTCTGACCAGCATTTTGCATAAGGGGAGAGTTCAATCCCTACTTTACCGCCGTAATCGTGGGTATTTCCTGTTACACCGCTGTGTTGTGGATATTTCCCTGTCATAAACATTCCGCGAAATGGCGAACAAAGTGGGTAATTGGACACCATTTGATCCATCACTTTTGCGGTTTTAGCAAAGGCATCTAAATGTGGAGTGATGGCGGGATCTTGATGTTTGAAGCCCTGTGCCATAGCTCGCATTTCATCTGGAAATACAATTAGTAGGTTTAGCGGTTTGTTCACCGTAGTTGCGTTTTTTTGTTCATTTGCTAGCACATTCGTTGCTGTGCCTGAAAGTGCTGCTGCAGCTCCTGTAGTAGCTACACCTTTTATAAAATTACGCCTTGAAATACTCATTGGGTCACTCCTTATGTTTTGATTAGGTAGGATTAATTTCGGCCGCTTTGTTGTACTTCTTCCTCAAAACAAAGTGCGGTTATTTTTTCATAAAAAAACGGTTTTCTCTATATTTCAAAATAATGTTTTATAAAAAATATTTTATTTTGTGAGTTAGATCACATATTTCGATTTTTGTGTTTTTTTGCTTTGATTACTTTCGTTATAATTTGTTTAAAGTAATGTGAAAGGTTAATTTCTTTCATATATACAAAATGAAATTCAATATTTCAATATAAAGAAAGGATGAAATAACAATGAGTATTTTATTAAACCTCATTAAAAAGCATAAAACAGGGCAAGCAATCGGGATTTATTCTGTTTGTTCAGCCCATCCGCTTGTATTAGAAGCGTCATTGTTACAAGCAAAACAAGATCAAACGCCATTACTTATTGAAGCAACCTCTAACCAAGTGGATCAATTTGGTGGTTATACAGGAATGACACCTGCAGATTTTCGCCACTTTGTTGAAAAATTAGCAGATGAAGTAGGATTTCCGCGTGATCAATTAATTTTAGGTGGCGACCATTTAGGGCCTAATCGTTGGCAAGGATTAACCGCTGATGAAGCAATGGCAAATGCCGAGAAGCTCATTGAAGCTTATGTCGCAGCAGGTTTTGAAAAAATTCATTTAGATTGCAGTATGTCTTGCAAAGGCGATCCTGTGCCTTTGTCTGATGAAATTGTGGCAGAACGTGCGGCTCGTTTAGCTGTGGTTGCAGAACAAACCGCGTCAAAAAATGGTTTGGCGGATCGTATCGTTTACATTGTTGGCACAGAAGTTCCTGTACCAGGCGGTGAAGCAGAAGAAATTGCTGAATTAGAAGTAACTTCACCAAGTGCCGCGAAAGCCACCATTAATGCTCATCAACAAGCCTTTGCTCGCGTTGGGTTAGAACATATTTGGCCACGCGTAATTGGTTTGGTGGTGCAGCCAGGGGTAGAGTTTGATCATACAAAGGTGATTGATTTTATTCCTGAGAAAGCACAAGCCTTAAGCCAAGTGGTGAATGATTATGAAAATTTAGTGTTTGAAGCACATTCTACTGATTATCAAACGGAAGAAGCTTACAAAGCATTAGTAAAAAATCACTTTGCGATTTTGAAAGTGGGGCCGGCATTAACGTTTGCATTGCGTGAAGGCTTATATGCTTTATGTGCAATGGAAGCCTATTTATTCCCAGCGGAGCAACGCTCTAATTTACTTGCTGTACTTGAAGAGCAAATGTTAGCACACCCAGAAAACTGGCAAAAATACTATCACGGTACCGAGTTAGAGCAACGTTTTGCAAGAAGTTTTAGCTTTAGTGATCGTATTCGTTATTACTGGACTAATCCTGAAATCGCAGCGGCAGTGGAAAAATTATTTGCTAATTTTGAGAACGTAGATATTCCATTACCATTGTTAAGCCAATATTTACCAGAGCAATATGCCGCCGTGCGTGCAGGTACATTAGCCCCTCGTGGTAAAGACGTAGTGTTAGATAAAGTGCGTGCGGTGGTTCGTCAATACGCCTTAGCAAGTTTTTTCAATAAATAATTGGGGATAGATAAGATGACAAATTATTTAGGGTTTTCAGAAAGCGAATTAGTGGCGGGTAAAGCCATTATGACCGCAAAAGAAATTGAACATCAGCCTCAAGCTTGGTTGCAAGCATTGCATACGGTAGATACACAGCGTCAGCAAATCTTAGATTTCATCGCACCTGTAATGAATGCAGCAAATGGACGTGTGATTTTCACCGGCGCAGGAACTTCCGCTTTTGTGGGGCATTCCTTACAGCCTTTCGTTTTAACATTAACGGATAAACGTGTGGAATCTATTGCCACAACAGATATTGTGTCTAATCCTTACCAATATTTTTCACAAGACGTGCCAACCTTATTAATTTCTTTCGCACGTTCAGGTAACAGCCCTGAAAGTGTGGCAGCAGTGGAATTAGCCAATCAGTGTTTAACCAACTGTTATCACTTATTCATTACTTGTAATGAGCAAGGGGCGTTGTATCAAAATGCACAAAAAAATGACCGCACTTTAGCGTTATTAATGCCTCCACAAACCAATGACGGCGGTTTCGCAATGACATCAAGTTTTAGCTCAATGATGTTATCAGCACTTTCCGTGTTCTTATTGCCAAAAGGCTCAGTGGTTGAACAGCTACAATTTATTTGCGATGCCACAGAAAAATTGCTCCCTCGCTATGTGGATTATGCACGCCAACTTTCTAATGTTGAGATGGAACGCATTATCTATTTAGGCAGCGGTGGCTTGCAAGGTTTGGCACAAGAATCTGCATTGAAAATTTTGGAATTAACCGCAGGACGCATTGTGGCAACCTATGATTCACCGTTAGGTTTCCGCCACGGACCAAAATCTATTGTAAATCCTAAAACGGTAGTGGTGGAATTTTTATCAAATCAACCTTATACCCGTTTATATGATCTTGATTTATATAATGAATTACGACGCGATAATATTGCAAGTCGTGTTGTGTGTTTAACCGCACAAGCAGGTGTAGAAGGCAATGATGTGATCACTATCGAGGGATTTGAAAATGCTCCCGATTATGCCTTGTTATTCCCGTATATTGTGTTTGCACAAATTAATTCATTCTATAGTTCATTCAGTCGTGGTATCACCACTGACAACCCTTGTCCAACAGGTGAAGTAAATCGTGTGGTTCAAGGCGTTATTATTCACCCATTTCATTCGTAATTAAGGAGTTTTTTATGGCAACACCAAATATTGTATGGACTCGTATTGATGAGCGTTTATTACATGGTCAAATTAAAATTACTTGGGGGAAACACTCTGAAGCGAATTTAATTCTTGTCGCCAATGACGAAGCAGCAGAAGGTCCAAATGCTGCATTTATGCAGGCTGGAATGAAAGCGTCAGCGGGTGGGGAATATGCAGTGCGTTTTTTCACCATACAAAAGACTATTGATGTGATTCATAAAGCATCACCACAGCAAAAAATCTTTATTTTATGTAATAACCCAACAGACGTTGCACGCTTAGTTGAAGGTAGAGTGCCTATTAAACATTGTAATATTGGCAATATGCACTTCCACGAAGGAAAAAAACAATTAACTAAAACGGTTTCTGTTGATGAAAAGGATCTTGATGCATTCCGTCGTATGGTGAATGCAGGAGTAACTTGTACTATTCAAAATACACCTGATGTACAAGAGATCGATATTAAACAATATCTTTAATATTCAGTAAGGAGCATTTATGTTAACTGAAGCACTATTAGTCGCCCTTTGGGCGTTCTTCTGCGGTATCGATAAATACGACGTCGCGTTAAATATTCACCGTCCGTTAATTACAGGTCCAGTAGTGGGTTTGATTATGGGCGATTTACAACTTGGCTTAATTACTGGAGCGACGCTAGAGTTGGCTTGGTTAGGGTTAGTACCTAATGCAGGCGCTCAGCCGCCTGATGTAACAATGGGTACGATTGCAGCCGTTGCTTTTGCTGTGATGACAGGGCAAAGTGCAGAAGTAGCAATGGGTGTAGGTCTGCCTATCGCAGTATTGATGCAGATGTTGATCATCGGATTCTTTGCAATAACCTCATTTACAATGGGAAAAGCTGATGAATATGCAGAACAGGCCAATCCGAATGGACTGGATTTCTTGTTAATTTCCACTATTTCATTACGCGGTCTACTTTATGCTGTAGTTGCCTTTATCACGGTATATTTCGGTGAACACGCAGCAGATTGGATCAATAATAATTCGCCAAAAGTGTTATTAGAGGGGTTAGGTTTAGGGGCGCGTTTAGTGCCAGCAATTGGTTTTGCAATGCTACTTAAAATTATGTGGTCAAAACAAGTTGCAGGTGTGTTTTTTATCGGTTTCGTTGCAACCACTTACTTAAAACTACCAATTATGGCGGTGGCGATCATCGGTGGTTCAATCGCAGTACTTTATTTCTACTTCTCAGGTAACAGCAATAACAACCAATCTCAAGCACAGGAGTTCGAAGATGGAATCTAAAAATGTTAATAACCAAGTAACAGAAAGTCTTGTTGATGATATTGATGCATATCAAGATCAAACTGTTCGCAAAGTGATTACCAAAGCAGATCTTTGGAAATGTGCAATTCGTGGTTTGTTTATGGAAGGTAATTTTAACTTTGAACGTATGCAAGCAGGTGGTTGGGCATATTCAATTATCCCCGCGTTGAAAAAAATTCACGGCAATAATAAATATGACTTGGCGAAATCATTGAAAAACCACCTACAGTTTTTCAATGCAAGTCCGAAACTCTTTACTTTCTTGCTGGGTACAGCTATTGCAATGGAAGAAAATAAAGAAAAACCTTCTACTATCAACGTAATGAAAGTAGCGGGAATGGGGCCAACTGGCGGGATTGGTGATGGTATCGACCATATGACCATTATGCCATTAACTCTGGCTTTAGGTTCATCAATTGCAATGGAAGGATCTATTGCGGGGCCATTTGTATTCTTTATCCTCTATCAGATTATGCACTTTTTTGTATACTTTAGTTTGATGTTTATGGGATACAAAGCGGGTACAGCAGCGATGGTAAGTATGAGTGATTCTACAGAACGTCTTGCTAAGGCTGCAAATATTATGGGGATTTTCGTTATTGGAGCGTTATGTGCTACTTTTATTCGATTTAAAACCACCGCAAGTATTGAAATGGGTGGAAAAGTGGTGGAATTACAGACTGCACTTTTCGATAAAATTATGCCGAATCTACTTCCTCTAGCCTTGGTATTCCTAATGTTTAAATTAGTGAAAGGTACGGGTTTCTGGGCAAAACCACCAGTATTGATCTTTAGTACCTTGATTTTTGGTGTTATAGGACATTGGATTGGTATCCTTTAATTTACTTTCATAACATAAAGGAAATGGGGATTTCTCGTTTCCTTTATAGAATAGCAATAAAATAAGGACAGCTTATGTTAGGTATTGTTGTATCAGGTCATATTAATTTTGCCTCAGGTATGCGTTCAGCTGTAGAAGCTATTGTAGGGCAACAGCCGCAGCTTGAATTTGTTGATTTTTTAGAATCAATGTCCACTGATGAGTTAGAGTCGCAGTTATTAGCAGCAAAAGAAAAAGTGAATAGCGGAGATGGTGTGCTTTTTTTAGTAGATCTCTACGGTGGTTCACCTTGTAATCGAGCAATTAATCTTTTATTGCAAGATCCTAATGTGGAAGTGGTGGCTGGTGTTAATTTATCAATGATTGTTAATGCTGCATTAGAACGTGAAGAATTTTCTGTAAGCGAATTAGCCGATTGCTTGGCCCGTGGTGAATTTAGCCAAATAAAAAATCTACGTCAGGATCTGACCGCACTTTCAGATGATGACGGCGATGAAGATGGTCTATAAATTTGAGAGGAAATACAATGAAAGCTCAACAGCAAACTCTTGAGTTAATGAAACGTGTGTATCATTGGCAAAAAGATCATCAAACACGCACGGTGATTAGACGCACAGGACGAGTGCGTTTTATTAAAGATACCGATTGGGATCGTGCCGTGTTTTGGGCAAGCGTGTCCAACGCGTGGAAAGTAATAGGCGAACAAACCTTTTTAGATGGGGCATTAGATTACACCTTGCACACGGGGTTCCGCACAGGACCACATTTACGTTTTGCCGATGATTTGGTTTGTGCACAATCCTATCTTGATGTGTATCCGTTATTTAATCAACCAGAAGCCTTAGAGCCAACCATCAACTTTGTAGAAGATATGCTGGCAAATCCAAAACCAGGGCGTGAAGATTGGTGGTGGTGTGATTCACTCTTTATGGCACCACAAGTGTTCTTTACCCTCTCCACCTTAACGGGCGAAAGCAAATACCGTGATTATGCTAACCAAGCGTGGTGGGATTCTGTTGATCACTTACAAGATAAAGAAACAGGCTTGTTCTATCGTGATTACCGTTATATTCCTGACGGTAAAGGGGGAGAATTACGCGAAGAAAATGGTGAAAAAGTCTTTTGGGGACGTGGCGTAGGTTGGGTGATTGCAGCGATTCCACGCTTATTCCGTGATATGCCCGAAGACTATCCAGAACGTGAGCGTTATTTAACCCTTTATCGTCAGCTTGCAGAAATCGTTTTACCATTCCAACACGAAGATGGTTTCTGGCGAGCGAGCTTACTTGATCCGCAAACGTTCCCTGCGAAAGAGAGCAGTGCAACGGCATTATTCTGCTACGCATTAGCTTGGGGGATCAATCAAGGCATTTTAGATCGTGCAACTTATTTGCCAGTGGTTGAAAAAGCGTGGGCAGCATTAGAAAGTGCGGTCAATTCTGATGGCAAATTAGGCTGGATTCAGCTTCCTGCTTTCAATCCGCGTGAAGTGAAAGAAGAAGACAACATCGATTACGGTGTGGGTGCTTTCTTACTTGCAGGAGCAGAAATTTATCAATTACAAGCTGAATAACGGTAACTTTTAATTATTGAATTAAGGAAAGAAAAATGAAAATTGCATTAATGATGGAAAACAGCCAAGCGGCGAAAAATCCAATTATCTTAAATGAGTTAAAAAACGTGGTTGAGCCAAAAGGGCATAGCGTTTATAACGTGGGAATGAACAGCGAACAAGATCACCACTTAACTTATATCCACTTAGGGATTATGGCGAGCATTTTATTAAACTCAAAAGCCGTTGATTTTGTGGTAACAGGTTGTGGTACAGGGCAAGGTGCATTAATGTCATTAAACCTGCACCCAGGTGTGGTGTGTGGTTACTGCTTAGAACCTGCTGACGCGTTCTTATTCGCACAAATCAATAACGGTAACGCATTATCTTTAGCTTTTGCCAAAGGATTTGGCTGGGGGGCTGAATTAAACGTGCGTTATATGTTTGAAAAAGCTTTTGAAGGTGAACGTGGTCAAGGCTATCCAGTTGAACGTCGTGAACCTCAAGTTCGCAATGCTGGCATTCTCAACCAAGTGAAAACAGCGGTGGCGAAAGACTATTTAGACACCTTGCGTTCAATTGATCCAGAATTGGTGAAAACCGCAGTGAGCGGTGAACGCTTCCAACAATGCTTCTTCGATAACTGCCAAGATGATGAAATCCGAGCTTATGTTACAGAAGTATTGAATAGCTAATTTCGTTTTTGCTTTTTATGCAATGTAAGAGGGAAAAGGAAATTTCCCTCTTATCAGATAATTTTAGTTAAATTGAATTATCGTTTCCCTAACCTAACATTTCTTTCACATTAGGAGTTGTTTATGTGTCAATCTCAATCTGCTTATTTTCATATGATGGCAAAACCAAGTAGTTTCCATTGCAATATCAAATGTGAATACTGTTTTTATTTGGAAAAAGAGCAAGCCCTAACACATAACGTTCGCCTAATGTCTGACGATACTTTACGTCAATATACCAAAAATTACATTGAATCCCACGCAGGCGATCACGTTGATTTCGCGTGGCAAGGCGGTGAACCCACCTTACTCGGTTTAGATTTTTTTAAAAGAGCGGTGCAATTTCAGCAAGAATTTGCTAACGGTAAAACGATTACCAATGGTTTTCAAACCAATGGCATTGCGATTAATCGTCAATGGGCAGAATTTTTTAAAGAAAATAATTTTCTTATAGGGATTTCTGTGGATGGTTTAAGTGAGGTTCACGACCGCTATCGTATTTCTGTCAATGGACAGCCCACATTTGAGCGAGTGAAAAAAGCCATCGAACTGTTGAAAGAATATGAAGTGGATTTTAATACGCTCACTGTAATTAATGATAAAAACTGGGATAAAGGACGGGAAACTTACCAAGTGTTGAAAGAGTTAGGCTCGACTTTTATGCAGTTTATTCCTATTGTTGAAGTGGCGAATTATTCCTTACAACGCTGTGATTATAGCCCTGGAAAAAATTATCGAATGGCTCCCTTTTCTGTACCAGCCGATGGCTACGGGCATTTCCTATTAGACGTGTTTACCGAATGGGTTCGACAAGATGTGGGACGTATTTTCGTGCGTGAATTTGATAACTTACTTGGGCAATGGTTGGGCTATCCTTCCACCAGCTGTATTCATACGGAAACTTGTGGTACCGCAATGATCGTAGAAGCCAATGGAGATGTTTATTCTTGCGATCATTATGTTTATCCTGATTATCGTTTAGGTAATGTTAATAAACAGCCTCTCAATCAAATTGCACTTTCAACCAAGCAACAAAAATTTGGTAAGGCGAAAAAAGAAACGCTCACTAAAGCCTGCGAAAAATGTGATGTGAGAATGATTTGTCAAGGCGGGTGTCCGAAGCATCGTATTGTGAATTTGAAAGGGGAAAAATTTAAACAAAATTATCTTTGTCCTTCTTACCAACTCTTCTTTCGTCAAACCGCACCTTTGATGCACCGTATGCGAGAAATTATTCAGCGTGGCGGGTTGGCTGAAGATATTATGAAAATAATCAACTAAAATCAAAGGAGATCATAATGAAACGCTCGTTACTTAGTCAGTGTTTATTATCCGCATTGGTTGTTGGTGCTGCGGCTCAGCCTGTTTACGCACACAGCCAAGATCCTCAAAAACCGAACGTGCTGGTTATTGTAATGGACGATTTAGGCACAGGCCAGCTTGATTTCGCCATTGACAGCTTAGACAAGAACGAATTAAGCAAACGCCCTGTTGCTGCTCGTTATCAAGGTGATTTAGATAAAATGATTGATGCCGCACAGCGTGCAATGCCGAATGTGTCTAAATTAGCCGCGACTGGGGTAAAAATGACCAATGCGTTCGTTGCTCACCCTGTTTGTGGCCCATCTCGTGCAGGGATTTTGACAGGACGTTATCCAGCGTCATTTGGTATTTATAGTAATGATGATTCTTTCAACGGTATTCCACTTGATGTGAAACTGTTGCCAGCGTTATTCCAAGAAAATGGCTATGCCACGGCGAATATTGGTAAATACCATAATGCTCGAGTGAATAAAGACAGAAAAATTGGACGTATCACTAAGCCTGATGATGTAAAAACCCGTGATTACCACGATAACTTCTCATCTGTACCAGATAAAGGTTATTTCCCAACTGATCGCGGTTTTGATTATTCTTACAGCTACTTTGTATCAGGGGCGGCATTGTGGAATTCCCCGGCACTATGGCGTAATGACAAACCGATTGAAGCACCGGGCTATTTAACCCATAATTTAACCAATGAAGCACTTCAATTTATTGATAAAACAGGCGATAAACCGTTTTTCTTAAATCTCGCTTATAGCGTACCACACATTCCATTGGAAGAGGCATCACCTGCCAAATATATGGATCGTTTTAATACAGGGAATGTGGAAGCCGATAAATATTTTGCGGCGATCAATGCGGCTGATGAGGGCATTGGTAAAATCATCGACAAATTAAAAGCCGACGGCAAATTAGATAACACCATTATTTTCTTCTTATCCGACAATGGTTCGGTTCACGAAGCGCCAATGCCATTAAATGGAATGGATCGTGGCTTTAAAGGACAAATGTATAACGGTGGAGTGCGAGTGCCATTCATCGTTTCTTGGCCGGGACACATTCCAGCGGATACCAAAAATGACAGCTTAATTTCTGCGGTAGATATTCTGCCAACAGCACTGAAAGCTGCGAATATTAAAGTGCCAGCTTCTTTAAAACTTGATGGTCGTGATATTTTGCCAGTGTTAGAAGGCAAAGAAAAAGTTTCACCGCACAAATATCTCTATTGGGCGGGACCAGGTGCAAAACATTATAGTGAGGATAACCAAAAATTCTGGGCGGATTATTGGAAATATATCACCTATAACACCAATGATGCACCGAAAAATCCAAACTTAGAGAAACTCTCAAAAAGCTCGTGGGCAATTCGCGATCAAGATTGGGCGTTATATTTCTACAATGACGGAAGTAACAAACTTCACCTTTATCACGACAAAGTTGACCCAGCAGAAAGCCAAGATGTGGCTGATAAATATCCAGAAAAAGTAAAAGAATTGCAAAAAGCATTTTACGACTGGATCAGCACACAACCAAAACCAATGGCGTGGAATCCTGAAGAATTCCAAGCGATTGAGGCTTCAGCAAAAGCAAAATAATCTGATGAATCAGCCACTGTTATGGTGGCTGATTTTTTTGAGGAAGAATGATGACAAAAATTACGCTCAGTGTTTTAGATCAAAATAACAACATCAAAATTTGCAAAAGTGCTTTTGACTTTTTAATGCTCACTTATAAAGGTGAATATCAAGCGGGCGATGTGATCCGTATTGAGGTAGATAATCCCCCTTGTTATTTAAAGTTGCGTTTAGAGGATAGCTTAGAAAGTTGCCTTATTTATGTAACGGAAAACCTTTTTGAGTTTCAAATTCCGTTTGGTGATCAAATACGCTTATACAATAGTGATAAAGCATTCCAAGGCGGGCTGCATTTCCTCTGGGTTCGCAGTGCGAGAGAGTATGAAATTAACCAATATGGCAATCTAGCGTTTAACCCTTATTGCCAACCTCAGCAAAAAGGTGTGTATCCACAAATTAGTAGTAATATTGTGCCAAGCAATATTCGCTTTGCCCCTTATAATGTGATTGATGGCATTTTTGATAGTAATGCACACGGTTCTTATCCTTTTACCTCTTGGAGCAACGCCCAATCCCCTAATGCACAATTAAAAATCGATTTTGGACGAACAGTAGAAATTGACGGCTTGATTTTGATGTTAAGAGCGGATTTTCCTCACGATGCGTGGTGGGAAAGTTTGAGTGTACATTTTTCTGATGGTAGCGAAGAAATCTTGCATTTAAGCCGAACAGGACAACCCCAGACATTTTCTTTCAAGCAACGACAAAGTGATTTTATTTTGCTGACTAATTTTATAAAAGGTGAAGACAAATCCCCTTTTACTGCTCTAACGCAAATTGAGGTATTAGGGCAGAATATTAGAATACAGCATAGTGAGAAATAAGAAAATGAAAGTAGGAGGAGGCTTCTAACATATTATATTCCTATTTTTGTAATATATCATTTCGTTTTATTTCATTTATCTTTGTTTAAGGCTATAATTGATACAATATAAAACCGGTCAAAGGAAAAAAGATGAAAAGTGCAATTGAAAGACGAATGGAGATTGTCGCGATCGTCAATAAGAATTCTTCGGCACGAGTAGAAGATTTGGCGGAGGCATTTTCTGTTTCAACGGTTACCATTCGCCAAGATCTTAATTTTCTTGAAAAGAATGGTTATATCATACGATCACATGGCGGGGCTATTCCCAACAAAGGAATGATCGCCGAACTCAGTAATTCTGAGAAACGCAACCGCTATTCTGGTGAAAAAAGCAAAATTGCTGAGGCCGCCTTAAAACTGATCCACGACAACGATATTATTATTTTAGACTCAGGCACGACCACCAAAGAAATTGCATCTGCACTCAAAAAATCACCTCTCAAAAATATTGTAGTGATGACAAACAGCCTTGATGTCGCTTATGAACTGTCCGACTCTGACAATACCGATGTGCTAATGACAGGCGGGAAATTACGCAAAAATGCGATGTCTTTCTCTGGCCCACAAGCAGATGCGAGTTTAGCAAATTACTGCTTCAGCAAAGTATTTTTGGGCGTTGATGGATTTGATATTCAAGCAGGTATTACTACGCATAATGAGCAAGAGGCGAATCTCAACCGCATTATGTGTGAGATTTCTAATCAAGTGATTGCGGTAACGGATTCCAGTAAATTTGGTAAAAAAAGTTGCCACGTTATCCGCAAATTTGCCGATATTGATGTATTAATTACCGATTCTGGCATTTCTCCTGAATATTTGACCGCACTTCAGGAAAATAATATTGAAGTGATTATTGTAGATTAAGAGGAAAAAACAATGCGTTATGCCATTAAACCTGAAAAAGTGATGACGTCATCAGGGGAGTTACTGAATAAATATGTGGTGATAAATCAAGGTAAAATCGAACGTATCCAAGTAGAAAAGCCCACTGATTGCGATGTACATTATTATCCTGACAGCTATCTTTCTGCGGGGTTCATTGATGTGCATATTCACGGCCGTGCAGGTGCCGATGTGATGGACGAAAACGACACCGCACTGGCGACCATTGCACAAGCATTACCACAAACAGGCGTTACTGCGTGGGTAGGAACGACTGTTTCAGCCCCTTGGGCGAATATTCTTTCCTCAATGCAACGAATGAAAGATTACATTCAACAAGGCAAACAAAAAGGAGCGGAATTATTAGGTAGCTTTATGGAAGGGCCTTATTTTACCGAACGCCATCGTGGCTCGCACCCAACCGAATATTTAATGCCACCAACGATTCCACAGCTAGAAGAATTATTGCAAATTTCCGACCGCACTTTATTACGGGTTGCCATTGCACCTGAAATTGAAAATGCCGAACCTGCTATTAAATGGTTGGTGGAAAATGGCGTAAAGGTGTCTGTAGCTCATACTAATGCCATCTTTGAGCAGGTAACCAAAGCTTATTATTTAGGGGCAGATTGCGGTGTACATTTATTCAACGGAATGAGCGCTTTGCATCACCGTGAGCCGAGTTGTACGGGGGCAGTGTTGTATCACGATATGCTGGCAGAAATTATTGCAGACGGCATTCACGTTCACCCAGCCGTATTAAATTTAGCTTATAAATTAAAAACCTACCGCAGAATGGTGCTGATCACAGATTGTATGCGTGCAGGTGGCTTACCTGATGGCGAGTACACATTAGGCGTGCAAACCGTACGGGTAGAAAACGGTCAAGCGAGAACCTTTGACGGATCGCTCGCAGGTAGCACTTGCAGCCTCGATCAAGCCTTACGCAATATGGTATTTAAAGCTGATGTGCCTGTATGGGAAGCCATTCAAATGGCTACCACCATTCCCGCCACTTATTTAGGTGTGGCAGATCGCATTGGTGATATTGCTGTCGGCAAAGAAGCAAATTTCACCTTATTAAACAAAGAATTACGAGTTCAAGCCACTTATATTCAAGGCGAACAAGTTTATAAGTGCGGTGAAAAATTTTAAGATTTTTATATTTACAAAGATGGAGAGAAAACAATGTCAAAGTTAAGAACTGAACGTTTAAAAAAATTATGTAGCCAAGACGATCTAATCGCAGCACTTGCCATTGACCAACGTGGTGCATTACGCCGTATGTTGGGCGAAGACGCAACGAATGAGCAACTTGCTGAGTTTAAAGTATTGGTGTCTGGATACTTAACCCCTTATGCCTCATCTATTTTGCTTGACCCAGAAGTGGGCTGGAAAGCGGCTGAAAAACGTGCTTCCAACGCAGGCTTATTAATGGCTTATGAAAAAACAGGTTACGACAAAACCCAACCAGGCCGTTACCCTGACTTAATTGACGATGTTTCCGTGCAACGCTTAAAAGCCAAAGGTGCAGATGGGATCAAATTATTGCTTTATATCGACATTGACGAGGGCAAAGAAGTCAATGATCGCAAAGAAGCCTTTGTAGAACGGGTGGCTTCAGAATGTAAAGCAGAAGAAATGCCGTTCTTCCTAGAGCTTGTGAGCTATGATGCGAATATTTCTGATCCAAAAGAATATGCGAAAATCAAACCGCGTAAAGTGATCGAAGCAATGAAATTATTCTCCGAAGCACGTTTTGGCGTTGATGTGTTAAAAGTGGAAGTGCCAGTGGATATGAAGTTTGTCGAAGGTTTTGCAGAGCAAGATGCGGTATATAGCCAAGCACAAGCGAAAGCCTACTTCAAAGAACAAAGCGATGCCACCGAAATTCCATTCATCTTCCTAAGTGCAGGCGTGAGTTCCTCCTTATTCCTTGATACGTTACGTTTTGCTAAAGAGGCTGGTTGCGATTTCAACGGCGTATTATGCGGACGTGCTACTTGGGCAGGTGCTGCGGAAATCTTTAAAGCAGAAGGTGCAGAAGCGGCAAAACAATGGTTACTCAACGAAGGCAAAGCCAATATTGAAGCATTAAATGCCGTGTTAAAAGAAACCGCACAGCCTTTAGTATTATAAAGCCCAGATTGTTTTAGCTAACTTAAAAAGTGCGGTGAAAAAAGACCGCACTTTTTCTTTTATTTTAAAAATCAAAACAGCGTTTCTAAATTTTAGATCAAGATCACAAAATTAAACATTGTTTATAGACGAGCTTTCTATTCTAGTTTACATTTGACATGTTTTTTCTTTAAGGAAATAAGGTGTAAGAAAGCGGTAATTTACAGATAAAATGACAAATTGTTGCTTATTGTAAAATGTTATTTTTTTTGCGTATGATAGCGAAGCGGATTTTTCTTCTGTATTAGACAGTATGAGAAAGAAGAATAAGGCAATCTGTGCATTATTTACGGCTTGCTGTACCATCTTATTTTTAACTTAAATGATTATAAAATTTCTATGTTAGATAAATTTATCACTTTTCCACAATTCCTTGGCATTTTGGCGTTTATTTTAGGCGTGATTTGTTTTTATCAGCGGAATGATCGGAAATTAAAAATCGTGATGTTGATTCAAAATATCACCTATATGAGCCATTTTATTTTGCTTGATGCCAAAGTGGCAGCGTTGAGTTCGTTGCTTTCGACGTTGAGAACGGCAACTTCGATTTATATTTCTTCGAAGTATATCGCCTTAGGCTTTGTGATTGTGGGGATTATTTTTGGTTATGTGATTGCGGATTCCGTGTGGCAGGTGTTTCCTATCATTGCCTCGACCATTGGGACAATTTCTTTATTTTTATTGAAAGGCATTCCAATGCGATTATTTATGCTGGTCGGCTCTGCCTGCTGGCTCACGAATAATATTCTAGTGGGATCGCTCGGTGGAGTATTGCTAGAAAGTACAGTGATGTTTGTTAATACCATTACCATTATTCGCCTAATGCGGCAAAAGCATCGCTAACTGGTTTTTATATCAAAATAGGAGAAAAAATGATGAAAAAATTACTGATTGCTTCACTTTTTACCACCGCACTTTCGTTTCACGCCTTGGCGGCGGACAATCCCGCTAAAAGTTATAAAGTCGCTTTTGAGTCACAAGTGCCTGTTTTAGATGGAAAACTTGACGAGGCTGTTTGGGCAAAAGTGCAAGGCGTTACGGATTTTGTGAACCCTTGGGAACAAGCACAAATGCCCAAAACAGAATTTAAGGCGTTTCACGATGATCAATATTTTTATTTCTCTTTTGATGTAGAAGATCCGAATGTTTTAATTTATGACACCACCGATCACGAATGGATGGTGGCACGTGAAGACCGTGTAGAATTATTTATGGCACTAGGGGAAATTGATAAACCGCAAGCAGATGGAAAATATCCAAAATATGTTGCCTTAGAAATGGATTACAAAGGTCGCACCTTATCAATGTTGCGTGATGTTGAAAAAAATATTAATGCCGAATGGGATCCAAAAACCTTAGAAACCGTGGGTGTTCGCACAGAAAAAGGTTATACCCTTGAAGCTAAAATTGCACTTAGTGAATTAAAAGAACATAACTTAATTCAAGGCAATAAAATCCGTGCTGGGGCTTATCGTGCAGAATTTTCGATTATTAAAGGAAAAGGCAAAGAACAAACGAACTGGATCACTTGGGTTGATCCAAAAACGGAAAAACCGAATTTCCATATTAATTCTTCATTTGGTGAATTTGTGTTAGAGCCGAAAAAGTAAGGATTTAAGAAAGCCCAAAAGAAACCCCTGTCTATGCAGGGGTTATTATTTTTTGATGTTTGACTTACGCCGCAAAGGGATCGCGTAAAATCATTGTTTCAACACGGTCTGGACCCGTTGAAAGAATATCTACTGGTACGCCTGTTACTTCTTCAATGCGTTTAATGTAATTACGCGTATTTTCAGGCAGTTTATTCACATCGGTTACGCCGAATGTGCTTTCTTTCCAGCCGAGTAGGGTTTCATAAATTGGCTCAACGCCTTCCCAATCTTTTGCCGCAAGCGGAGCAAATTCAGCAATTTCACCATTTGGCATTTTGTAGCCTACGCAAATTTTGATTTCGTCAAAGCCGTCTAATACATCAAGTTTTGTCATACAAAAACCTGAAATGGAGTTCACTTGAATGGCACGACGCATAGCTACCGCATCGAACCAACCGCAACGGCGAGGACGACCTGTTACCGCCCCAAATTCATTGCCCTTGCGTGCAATTTTAGCACCCACTTCATCAAACAGTTCAGTGGCAAATGGCCCACCGCCAACGCGGGTGCAGTAAGCTTTAATAATGCCTAAAACGTAATCAATATGACGCGGGCCAAAGCCTGAGCCTGTAGAAACCCCGCCCGCTGTGGTATTGGAGCTGGTTACATAAGGGTATGTACCTTGGTCAATGTCAAGCATTGTGCCTTGTGCGCCTTCAAACAGAATGTTATCGCCATTTTTGCGAGCAACATCAAGAATTGCGGTAACATCTGCCACCATTCCCGTGATAATCGGTGCAACGGCAAGCACATCATCAAGGGTTTTCTGATAATCTACAGGCTCAACCTTGTAGTAGTGAACTAATTGGAAATTGTAGTAATCCAAAATGGCTTTCAGTTTTTCAGCGAAACTTTCTAGGTCGAATAAATCACCAACACGCAAACCACGGCGGGCAACTTTGTCTTCATAGGCTGGTCCAATACCGCGCCCTGTTGTACCAATGGCTTTTTTGCCTAAGGCGGCTTCACGAGCTTTATCCATCGCAACGTGGTAAGGCAAGATGAGCGGGCTGGCTTCAGAAATTAATAAACGCTCACGCACATTAATGCCACGGGCTTCAAGCTCGCCCATTTCTTGCATTAAGGCATCAGGGGCAAGCACCACGCCGTTACCGATCAAACAGGTTACATTTTCACGCAAAATGCCTGATGGAATTAAACGCAAAACCGTTTTCTCGCCATTAATAATCAGCGTATGCCCCGCGTTATGCCCACCTTGATAACGCACCACATATTTTACGCGATCGGTAAGTAAATCAACGATTTTCCCTTTTCCCTCATCGCCCCATTGAGCCCCTAAGATAACAACACTTTTTCCCATAGATTCCGCCTTAGCTGAGTAATATCAATCGTTTTAGCCCAACATAGCCCTGCCGAATAGTGGCGGCTTATGCTGAAATAAAACAAGTGTAATGAATGAAAAACAGTGAGCTACTTTACTATTTTATGCGTATAATCTCAATGCAAAATCGGCATTTCTTTTTGATTTTTATCATTGAAAAAAGCAGTATTGAAAAGTGCGGTCAGAAAATCTAGGCGTTTTTCTCCGCGAAAGTTTGAAAGCAAAAATTGAAATTTGCCCCAAGCTGTGATTTAATGCCCGCTACATTTTGAAATAGTCGTATTAAGGTTTAATCGATGTATTCTGGTTTCGTGATTGGTCTGCTGTTGGGCTTTTTGTTGCAACGCGGGCAATTCTGTTTTGTGTCGGGCTTTCGCTCCATTTATACGCAAAAAAGTCTTCGTTTTCTGACCGCACTTTTTATCGCCATTAGTATTCAATCCGTAGGATTTTTTACCCTCGAGCATTTTGGCATTATCCAAATTCCTACTTCCCAACTTCCCTTGCTGGCGACCCTGTTAGGTGGTTTGCTGTTTGGCATTGGAATGAGCCTTGCAAATTGTTGCGGTAGTGGTGCGTGGTTTCGTACTGGAGAGGGAGCGATTGGGGGCTATCTGGCATTGCTCAGCTTTGCCCTCACAATGGCAGCGACCCAATCAGGTATTTTAAAATATCAAATCAATAGGCTGCTAGAAAACCCGCTCTCCCTTGATAATATGTACCTCACCTTTCAGCTTTCCCCTTGGTACTTCGTGATTTTGCTGATTTTTAGCACCGCACTTTTAGGCTATGTTGAATGGCGATCACGCCGTTATCGCTTCCCCACACCGCCTAGCCCCGCGATAATTTTCCCTAAAATTTTTGCCCGAACTTGGTCGCTTTTTTAACGGCTGTAGCGATCGGTATTTTAGGCGTGATCGCGTGGTGGCTGAGTGCTGACGCAGGGCGAAATTTTGGCTTTGGCATCGCTGTGCCATCGGCGAATGTCATTCAGTATATCGTAACTGGGCAGCAACGCTATCTAAACTGGGGAACGCTTTTTGTGCTAGGCATTCCGCTCGGTGCGTTGCTGAGTGCTAAATTAGCGGGCGAACTCAAGTGGCGATTGCCCGAACCGAAAGGCATTTTTCAACGCATTTTCGGTGGCGTAATAATGGGGATTGGGGCTGCCTTAGCGGGTGGTTGCACCATTACCAACGCGTTAGTGTCCACCGCGTATTTCTCTTGGCAGGGCTGGCTTGCCACCTTAATGATGATGCTCGGCTGTTGGATTACCGCCGCATTCATCAAACCGACGCAATGTGGCGTGTAATCGATATAAAATGAATAAGGAAAATCCTATGAAAATGAAACCAATCTTATTGGCGGTCGCTGTGAGCTTGGCGTTGTCGGCTTGTAATGATCGCAAAGTTACGCTGATGGAAACCCGCGAATTACTCAACCATCTTGACGATCCCAATTTTGTCATCATTGACACAAGGCAAGACAGTCTTTACAACGGATTTAAAGAGAAAAACGCCACACGCGGCGGGTATATAAAAGGGGCGATACAATTTAGCTGTGATTGGCTAGAACATATCCAGCCCGAAAAATTTGACAGCTTTGCCGCGGGGAAAGGCATTACAAAAGAAAAACATCTCGTATTTTACGACAGCAACCCTGAAAACCTCGATTGCGTTACCGCAGAATTTGCCGCGAGAGGCTATAAGGTTTCGCGTTTCAATGATTTCCTGAGCTATGCAAACGCGGGTTATCCTTTTGAATCCTTCGCAAATTTTCAATATAGCGTTTCCCCGCAATGGGTGAACGCCGCCCTCAAAGGGGAAAAGCCCGAAACCCTAAATAATGACAAAGTGATGTTATTTGAAGTGTCTTGGGGCGATTTGGAACACGCCAAAGCCTATATGCAACACATTGTGGGGGCGTACCATTTTAATACAGATTGGGTGGAAAACGACCCTGTTTGGAATCTTTCCGATCCTAAAGTTATTGAGAAAAATTTACTTGCCAATGGCATTACCAAAGACAAAACCGTAATTTTATATTCCGATAACCAACTGGCGGCGTACCGTATTTTCTGGGCATTAAAATGGGCAGGCGTGGAAGATGTGCGGGTACTCAACGGAAATTTAGCCACTTGGCTTGACGCAGGTTTGCCAACGGAAACCAAAATTAATCTTCCGCAGCCAGAGAAAGATTTTGGCACAACCATTCCAGCCAACCCACAAATTGACATCGCGACTCCTCAGCAAGCGATGAATGCACAAAAAGCGGGATTAAAATTAATCAGCAACCGAGCGTGGGACGAATACACGGGCAAAGTCAGCGGTTACGATTACATACCCGGCAAAGGCGAGCCACAAGGGGCAATCTGGGGCTTTGCTGGCACGGATTCCTCCAATATGGCGGATTATTACGACCCCGACAACACCTTACGCAACCCCAATGAGATTTTTGCCTTATGGCAAACGCAAGGGATTCACAAAGGTGATAAATTAGCCTTTTATTGTGGCACTGGTTGGCGTGCAGGCGTACCTTGGTTTCTCACTCAACTCGCGGGCTGGAAAGACACGGTCATTTATGACGGTGGTTGGAATGCGTGGCAAATGGACAGCCAATACCCCGTTCAAAAAGGTGCACCAAACCCACAAAGCAAACCCGACAGCAAAAACGATTTCGGCAAAGTGATGAAAAAAGGAAATTCTTGTAAGAGCTGAGGATAGAGATTAAAAAAGTGCGGTGAGATGATCTGCCCCCAAAAAGTTAGACTATATTCTAATTTCATTCAAGGACTGAGTTCTGTATTCCACAGGGCTTAGTCCTTTGAGCTTCACTTGAATACGCTCATTGTTGTAGTAATGAATGTACTCGTGAATCACTTTTTCAAGCTGTTCAAAGGTTTCAAACCGCTTGCCAAAGTAACATTCCGTCTTCAATCGCCCGAAAAAGCTTTCCATCGCACCATTATCAAGGCAATTACCTTTTCTCGACATACTTTGCGTAATACCGTGTTTTTTCAATATCTCCCGATAACCCATCATTTGATACTGCCATCCTTGGTCGGAATGCAGTATCGGTTTTTCCCCCGCTAATCGGTTCACCGCCTGGGTCAACATTCTGGTTATCTGCTCAAAATTCGGACTTCTCGCCACATCATAAGCAATAATTTCGTTATTAAACAAGTCTTTAATCGGCGATAAATACACTTTGCCTTCCGCACATTTGAACTCGGTGATATCCGTTACCCACTTCTCATTCGGCATCGTTGCCGTAAAATCCCGTTGCAACAGATTATCGGCAATGTGTCCCACTTTGCCTTGGTAAGAACGATATTTTTTCTGCTTACTTTTTCCTTTTAACCCCAAACGTTGCATTATCGCTTGCCCCCTTTTGTGGTTGATAATCAAGTATTTCCTTAATTCCAAGGTAATTCGACGATAACCATAATTTTCGTCATTTTTGCGATAAATTTCCTCTATTTTCTGTGAAATCGCTACATTTTTATCCGACTTTGGCTTGAGATGATAAAAGAACGAACTGCGTGCCAATCCGATTAGCCTGAGTAACAATTCCAACGGGAAACGCAAGCGTAAGGCATTTACGATGACGGCTTTTTCTGCATTTTTTGTTGGTTGAGTTCCTGCAACTTTTTTAGCATTGCATTCTCCGCTTCTAATTCCAAAATTCGGTAACGCAAGCGTTCTTCTTCTGTTTTGGGCGTTGGTGGCATTTTAGGTGAGTTGAGTTTCATACTTGGACGACCTTTAGGTTTGAGTAATAACCCATCTATACCTTGTTTTTCAAAGCGTTGCAACCATTGACTAATTATCCCTGAACTGGGGATATCAAAGCGAAAGCAGGCGGCTTCAGCGGAGCACTGGCCTTTTTTGATAGCTTGAATAACCTTTAATTTAAACTCAACAGAATAACATCGTTTTTTACCTAACACAGCTAATCCATTGATTCCATTATGATTAAATTTCGCAATCCAACGTGCTAACGTGCTTTGGGGAAGCTGAAAATACTGGCGAGTAAGCGAACGGTTTTTTCCATTTTGATGATAAAAGTCGAGCACTTGTTGTTTGAAACGTTGAGTATATTTAGTCATAAAAAATCTGCACCTTAATCAGTTGGTTGTTTAGTCTAACTTTTGGGGTGCAGATCATTTTTTGGTTAATTTCATTGTTACCTCACAAGAAGAAAGCCATTGTGTTGTTGAAGATGCAAGCAAAAGTGCGGTGGTTTTTTAAGCCAGTTTTTTTGCTTGCCTTGTCCTATGATTTACTTATGGGTTGCCTGAATCTGAGATCCATTCCGTGGTTGGCATTACCACCAAGCCTCAAATTGTATGCCAGCGATAAATTCGCCATCTTTGGCTTTATAGCCTGCGTCAGTGCGTTTGCTGGTATTAAATTTATCGTTCCAATGAGCATAAGTGCCGAACACACGGATTGCAGGTCTTGCCCAAATACTGCTGCCTGCTTGCCATTGTTGGGCGAGGGTGTATTTCATTAGTTAATTTTTCAATCCTGTTTGCTGATCTTTAATGCGATCATAACCCACTTCAACCAGCGTACTCATTGTGTCAGTCCATTTGTACATCGGGCGAACGCCTGCGGAATACCACGTTTTCCCTTGATGATTATCTAAATCGGTTTTTTCGTAAATTAACGCATACATCACTTCCACTTTATCTGACGGTGCGACAACGCCTTGATTGATTAAACGTAGCATATGCCCTTTATTGGTATTTGAGCCGCCTTGAGAATGCCCCGTACTCCAAGAGGTCATCGCGTCTGTGGCGTATTGCACGGTAAATTTATTAAAACCGCCAAAAAATTCGCCTTGTGTGTGCTCGAGGGTGAGCATATAGCCGTTTTTACTTGCACCCTCGACACGGCTGGCGTGATTTTTGGTATGCGAGTTGCCGTAATCTAGCCCGATTTCTAATTTTCCGTTTTTATTCACTTCAAGATCGGCAAGACGCACATCAAAGACATCGTTATACACGTCTTTATCTAGATCACGAGTGGATTCCCACTTTTTCGTAATCGGGTTATAATTCCAGCCGTACGCTCCGCCTTGCTCGGTATTGCGAGTTACGGCAAAAGACAATTTCCCTACGCCCACATCAATATTCTCTACCCCAGCACCGGGGCCTGAAATATCCCAATAATAGAAGTCATTAAGATGCACATCGTGGCGTTGATAAAAGCGTTTCCCTGCCCATAAAGTGGCATCGGGTAGGCTGTCGAGGAAATTTTTAAATTGCACATTGATCTCACGCAAGGCAGGCGTGGTGGTTTCCCAATCGCCTTGCTGATTAATGGAATAAGCAAGATTGGAATCTAAATAAATAGATTTATTGCCTTCATTGAAAAGGGATTGCCCTAGTTTAAATTCCGCATAGGTTTCCGCTTCGTTACCTAAGCGATATTTTGCCCCCCATTCACCGTAAAGGCGGTTTGCTCACCACCGCCTGATGTCCAACCAATGCCCGAACGAGCATAGCCGTGAAAATCAACGGCATTCGCACTCAGTGCGATAAAACTGGCGGCGATAGCGGTTGCAATGCGTGTTTTTGCGTTTTTCATAAGCGACCTCACTTGAAAATAATTGACGTATGAAAGAGAAATGAAAAATGATGGTTACACCCCTTTTTCTTTAAAAAGCCTTGGACAAGCCACCCCGTTTTCTTTGAATAAATGACAACGCTCTGGCACGATCCCAATATCAAATTCTGCCCCCTCATCAATCAACACCACATCATTTTGTCGATAGACCAAGGTTGGCTGTTTGATTTCAGGGATTTCAAGATGGATTTGGGTTTCATAGCCCAGCAGTTCCACCACTTGCACTTTGCCTCGCAGAGTAACCTGTGCGTTTTCAGAAGGAACAAGGTGTTCAGGACGAATGCCAAGGGAGAGGTTATCGCCCACTTTCACCCCACTAGCGAGAACGGGAATCCAAAAGTTGTGATGATTGGCATCGGGCAATTCCACCCGAACTCGCTCTGGCTCTACACCTGTAACTTTAACAGGGAGGAAATTCATTTTAGGCGAGCCGATAAACCCAGCGACAAAACGATTAGCAGGATAATGATACAGCTCAAGCGGTTTGCCAACTTGTGCGATGCCGCCTGCTTTTAGCACCACGATTTTATCGGCAAGGGTCATCGCCTCCACTTGATCGTGGGTAACGTAAATCATAGTGCGGTTCAATTTTTTGTGTAATTTGGAAATTTCCACCCGCATTTGTACGCGTAATGCGGCATCAAGATTAGAAAGGGGTTCATCAAGTAAAAAGACTTCAGGCTGAGAAACGAGAGTTCTGCCAATCGCCACCCGTTGTCGCTGACCGCCCGATAAGGCTTTCGGCTTGCGATCGAGCAAATGGGCAAGTTGTAACACTTCTGCCACTTGATTTACCCGAGCCTCACGTTCCGCTTTGCTCACCCCAGCCAGTTTTAAGCCGAAAGACATATTTTCCGCCACATTCAAATGAGGGTAGAGGGCGTAAGATTGAAACACCATTCCTATGCCTCTTTTGGCTGGCGGCACATCATTCATTCTTTTTTCGCCGATGTATAAATCCCCTGTGCTGATGTCTTCAAGCCCTGCGATCATTCTAAGTAAGGTGGATTTTCCACAGCCAGAAGGTCCAACAAAAACGACAAATTCGCCTTCATCAATTTCTAAATTAATGTCCGTTGAAATCTGTACATTGCCGTAGGATTTACCCACATTGCGTAAGGATACCTTTGCCATATTTAACCTCGTTTTGCATTTTTATCCGAAAGCTTAGGATAATTCAATGTGCCGTATCTTCCCCTATTCATTTATAAAAAAAATCCTCCTTGACGGATTTTTTTAAGGATTAGATGAAAAAATCGGCTGAAAATGATGTTGTGTGTTGAAAAGGACAATTTGGCGAGCTTTTGTGATAGCGATCACATTTTCTTCTTTCATTTTTGTGAGCTTGCTCACAGAAATAGAAAAAACTTGTCAGAACAGGCTGATTTTTTAAAAGGAGGAGATGGGGGGAGGATAACAAATTGTAAAATTTACGCATAATGAAGCAGTAATCCTTATTACCCACTCACAATCAGGAGCGTAGTATTATGAAAAAAGTGATGAAAAAAACCTTATTGACTTTCACCCTAAGCACCATTGCCAGCCTTGTTTTCTCAGGGGCGGTAATGGCGAAAATGAGCGAAGGAAAACTGGTGATTTGGATCAACGGCGACAAAGGCTATAACGGCTTGGCTGAAGTTGGGAAAAAATTTGAAGCGGATACAGGCATTCCCGTGTTAGTAGAACACCCTGATAAACTAGAAGAAAAATTCCCACAAGTTGCCGCAACAGGCGATGGACCCGACATCATTTTCTGGGCACACGATCGCTTTGGTGGCTATGCACAAGCAGGATTGTTAGCCGAATTGCACCCTAGCCCTGACTTTAAAGAAAAATTTGCCGATTTCGTGTGGGACGCACAAACCTATAACGGCAAAGTGATCTCTTACCCTGTGGCGATTGAATCCCTTTCATTAATCTACAACAAAGACCTGATCAAATCGCCACCTCGCACTTGGGAAGAAATCCGCGAATTGGATAAAACCCTAAAAGCACAGGGGAAAAATGCCATTATGTGGAATCTTGCAGAGCCTTATTTCACTTGGCCAGTAGTTGCTGCCAATGGAGGCTATGCATTCAAATTTGACAATGGACGCTACAACCCGCAAGACATCGGCGTGAATAACGCAGGTTCGCAACAAGGATTACAATTTGTCGTGGATTTGGTGAAAAGCAAGGTGATCAATCCTGATATGGACTATTCCGTTGCGGAAGCTAGCTTCAACAAAGGGGAAACGGCCTTAACCATCAACGGACCTTGGTCGTGGGGCAACATTGAAAAAAGTGGGATCAATTATGGCGTGGCAGTATTGCCTACCCTCAATGGTAACCCATCTAAACCATTTGTGGGGGTATTAAGTGCCGCGATCAATGCCGCAAGCCCAAATCAGGATCTCGCTATTGAGTTTTTAGAAAATTATCTTTTAACAGACGAAGGGTTAGCCACTGTGAATAAAGATAAACCATTGGGTGCGGTGGCATTGAAATCTTACCAAGCTAAGCTCGCTGTTGATCCTCGCATTGCTGCCACGATGACGAATGCGGAAAACGGAGAAATTATGCCGAACATTCCGCAAATGTCCGCCTTTTGGTACGCTGAACGCAGTGCGATTACTAATGCGGTGAATGGTCGTCAAACGGTACAACAAGCCCTAGATGACGCACGAGCAAGAATTTTAAAACAGCAATAATTTGAGGGGAATTTCCCCCTTTTGTCTATAGCTAAAAGTGCGGTGCTTTTTTTCACATTTTTTTGAGGTGTAGTATGCGATCATTTTTAAGCCCCAATCCTGTTTTAACCCCCAAGCTGAAGCAACGAGGTTTTGTCAGATACAGCCTAATCCTTGCCATTTTGCTCTTGGATTTTTACGCTGTAATGCTGATGTATTCCCAAGGCGAGTATCTTTTTGCGATTTTAACCCTCGTGATTCTCACTTCTGGGGGTTATATTTTTAGCAGCCCGAAAGCCTATTCGTGGCGATATGTTTACCCTGGGATCACAGGAATGATCATCTTTATTCTGTTTCCGCTGGTGGCAACCATCGCCATTGCGTTCACCAATTATAGCAGCACTAACCAGCTTTCATTTGAGCGTGCGTTAAACGTTTTAACCACCCAGAAATATTTATCTGGCGAAAAATATGATTTCAAGCTCTACCCACAAACTGAAGGAAAATATCAAATTGGCTTATCGCATAACGGAGAATATTTTCTTTCCGAACCCGTACCGTTAGCCCCTGCACAAGTCAATTTAACGCAACAAGATCTGCCTGACATCAGTACTGCCCCGCTGAAAACTATCACCCAGAATCGCCAAGCCTTGCAA
Organism: Avibacterium paragallinarum; assembly: GCF_900450705.1. Classification (GTDB taxonomy): domain Bacteria; phylum Pseudomonadota; class Gammaproteobacteria; order Enterobacterales; family Pasteurellaceae; genus Avibacterium; species Avibacterium paragallinarum. Next base: position 572,390 of record NZ_UGHK01000002.1, on the reverse strand, counting down.
GCGATGACCTTAATTTTACCGAATGGCTCATCATTAACAATGAGTTCATTACGCCAGTTTTCAGCCCAAAGTCCTCGCTATCATTATGACGAAGCGACACATCAGCTCGTTAATAACGAAAACGGCAAACGCTATGCTGCCAATTTTGACACGGGCTTTTTCCAACAAATTGATGCACAAGGCAACTGGCTGAAAGAAACCCTTGAACCCGGTTTCACCGTTTCCATCGGCTTCAGCAATTTTATTAAAATTTTCACCGATGAGGGCATTCAAAAGCCGTTTATCCAAATTTTTATCTGGACGATTGTATTTTCTGTGCTGACGGTGATTTTTACAGTGATCTTAGGAATGATTTTCGCCAGCCTCGTGCAGTGGGAAGCCTTAAAAGGCAAAGCGGTTTATCGTCTTTTATTAATTTTGCCCTATGCCGTTCCCGCTTTTATTTCGATTTTAATTTTCAAAGGCTTATTTAATCAGAGCTTTGGCGAAATCAATATGATCTTGCATCAGCTTTTTGGCATTCGCCCTGAATGGTTTAATGATCCGTTCTTGGCTAAAGTGATGATTTTAATTGTAAATACTTGGCTGGGCTATCCTTATATGATGATCTTATGTATGGGATTATTAAAAGCCATACCGCAAGATTTGTATGAAGCCTCCGCAATGGACGGGGCGTCCACTTGGCAAAATTTTAGCAAAATTACTGTGCCATTATTGTTAAAACCGCTAACTCCCTTAATGATCGCCTCGTTCGCCTTTAATTTTAACAATTTTGTGCTAATTCAATTATTAACCAATGGGCGACCAGATATGATTGGCACAACCACCCCAGCAGGACATACTGATCTTTTAGTCAGCTATACTTACCGAATCGCATTTGAGGGTGGCGGAAGCCAAGATTTCGGGCTAGCCGCTGCCATTGCAACCCTCATTTTCTTATTAGTCGCAGGGCTTGCTTTATTAAATATCAAAGCCACAAAAATGAAATTTGACTAGGAGGAATTATGGCTATTGTTCAAGCAAAATCCTTACGCTATCGCCTATGGGCAACCCATTTATTTTTAATTGCCTTTATCGCTTTAATAATGTTTCCGCTATTAATGGTGGTTGGCATTTCTTTACGTCCAGGGAATTTGGCACTTGGAGATATTATTCCACACGAAATCTCTTGGGAACACTGGAAACTCGCCCTCGGGTTTGATGTGGTGCATTCCGATGGCACTATCACCCCACCGCCGTTTCCCGTATTACTTTGGCTTTGGAACTCGGTGAAAGTCGCAACGCTGACTTCAGTGGGAATTGTTGCACTTTCAACCACTTGTGCTTACGCCTTTGCAAGAATGAAATTCAAAGGCAAAAAAACGCTATTGCAAGGAATGCTGATTTTCCAAATGTTCCCTGCGGTGTTATCCCTTGTCGCCTTATATGCCTTGTTTGATCGCCTAGGGCAATATATCCCATTTCTGGGGTTAAACACTCACGCTGGCGTGATCTTCGCCTATCTTGGTGGTATCGCATTGCACGTTTGGACGATCAAAGGCTATTTTGAAACTATCGACGGCTCATTAGAAGAAGCTGCAGAATTAGACGGTGCAACCCCGTGGCAGGCATTCCGCTTAATCTTGCTTCCTCTTTCCGTACCGATTTTGGCAGTGGTGTTTATTTTATCTTTCATCGCTGCCATTACAGAAGTGCCAATCGCCTCGTTACTTTTGCGTGATGTGGAAAGCTACACCCTCGCCGTGGGTATGCAACAATATCTTTATCCACAAAATTACCTATGGGGCGATTTCGCCGCCGCAGCCGTCCTTTCCGCTATCCCTATCACCGCCGTCTTCCTACTCGCCCAACGTTGGCTAGTTGGCGGATTAACCGCAGGCGGTGTAAAAGGTTAATTCCTGAGGGGGAAGAAAAAGTAAAAAAATAGCGAAAATCTGACCGCACTTTGAATGATAAATCACGCTCTTAACACTTGTAGGGCGTGATTTTTAAGCCTGTAAAATATGATTAAAGAGAGTTAAAACCATTTCTGACTTTGCTGATAGTGGTGGAGGGGAAGAAGATTATAATGCACTAAAGTAATTTTTACTGCGTTTCATAATCTCTGTGCTTTTCTTCTAATTTTGCAAAGTTGCAACAAAATTTCTCAAAGCCAAAACGTTTTGTAATTGCATTGGTATATGTTTTGGTTGCGATCTCGTAAATGCGGGCTTTATGTTGATTGATATATAAATCTTCTTTGATGAGTAACGCTGTATATTTTAAATCTATCTCAAATTCTTTGGTATAATCAATCTCAATTAAAGCACTATCAACAATAGGGAACATATAAGCAAAGCGAATACTTGCCTTTTGTTCACCACTGCTTTTTACCTTAAAATCACTTTGACTTTTACAAATTTTAGAAGATAAAGGGGCAATATATTTTATACCGTTAATGGAAAGGACTATACCGACAAAAGGTCGCTTTTTTCCATTATCTTTATTGGCTGGAATTTTCGGTTCAATTTCTCTTAAAAAATCAAGATAGTGATCTGTTACACGATATAATTTTAATCTATCACTCATAACCATTTCCCCAATGAAAATACTGTGCAAAAAAAAGATGCCGATTAGGCATCTTTTTTCAGCACTTGTGGTAGCTTGCACCTAATTAAGTAGCACTTATGGCAGCTTACGCCCGATTAAATAGCACTTATGGCAGCTTACGCCTCAGCACATAATATAGCCATTTTTGAGTGGTATTTCAAGGTTTGTTATTTCTAGTAGTTTTTCGTTTTTAATTTAATTATACCCCATCAACTGCAAAAGTTCCCTTGTGTATTGAATGGCTTCGTTACGATTTGCTACGCCTAATTTTTGATATAAATTGCGGATATGGGTTTTAATTGTAGTGGTGGCAACTTGTAATTCATCTGAAATTTGGTCGTTGCTATATCCCGAATAAATTAAGCCTAGCACTTGCCATTCCCGTTGGGTAAGGGGGCTGATTTTTAATAAATCTGGCACTTGCGGATTTTTTAATAATTGTGCGACAAATTCTTCATCAAAATGAGCGAATTTATGTCGATAATATTGGTTGATGTGGCGTAAGATAAATTGAGCTTTATGAGCAACTAATTCATCGAGGCTGTTTTGGGCAAGTAATTGGCGGATTTGCTGTGCCATTATTTCCCCCTCCAACACGAAAACACTGATAAAGTTGGTTTGTTTGGTGAGGGCAAGAGCAAGCTGAAGATCTGCCATCGCCGCTGTTTTGTTATGTGTAAGAAAATGCAGCCGATTGCGTAAAATTAAGGCTCGGTTTAAGTCGCTGATAAATTGTAACTTTTCCGCCGTTTGGATCAATTTATCCAAAATCGTTTTGGCAGCCTCATAATCGCCGATCAGCATTTTTGCCCGCGCAATATTACGCCATTGTACTTGGCTGAAATGATTGGTATCCGTGCTTGGTGGTTGGTTTTGAATTAGCCAATTTTGAGCAGCTTGGTTATCGTTCGTCATTTGCCATAACACAATTTTGACCTGATCAGCATTGGCATTCCAATCGTTGTGATAATGATGTGCATTTTGTAGTTGGGTAATTTTTTCTAGCAGTCGGGCGGCGTTGTCTAAATCCCCGCGTACAATGGAAATTTTGCATAAAATCGCCAAACATTGTAGCCTTGCTTCTTCGCTATCCAACACAGAAATACCAGCGGTTGCCATTGCTTCGGCTTTGTCCAAATCATACCAATCCCATAAAATTTGCCCTTTCAAACGGAGCAAAAACTCATACATTGGAATTTGTTGTAAGTGGTTTTCTTTCACAAATAGCGTCGCTTTATTGAGCATATCATACCCCGCTTGTAAAAAACCTTGGGCGATCAAGATTTCCGATTGTTGGAGTAATGTCCACAGCACATTGTGAGAGGTGTGATACTGACGAGCCATTTTTTCCGCTTTTTGCAGCATTGTAATGGCATCGGCGAAATTGCCTTTAACGTGCCACGCCTCGCCAATAATGGAGGTGGCAACAATTTTAGCATAGTGGGCGTTGTCAGCAAGGCGATTTAATGCGTTGGAGGCAAGTGAAAGTGCGGTGTTTTCATCGCCTGAATTTATGGCGACTTGGGCGAGCAACACGTCAAATTCCGCTTGATTTTCAGGGCTGAGATCGATGTTCTGTTGCTCAAAATGGGCAAAAATGCCAGCCACTTCACTATGCCGATGTTGGCTTTGGGCAAGCCACGCTTTTAATAACACCAGATTAGGGTAGGCGGCAAGCCATGTATCATCAAGATGTTCTAGGCTTTGTTCTAATAATTTGAGTTCCCCTTGGTGGAATAATTGCCAGCCGTTTTGTGATAAAATTTGCAACAATAATTGTTTGTTTTCTAACAAGCTGGCGTGGTAGAGGGCTTCGGTAACATAGCCTTGAGCGAGCCAACCTTGTGCCGCTTGTTGGTGCAATGCGGGTATTTCATTTGCCAACTCACGCTGGCTACAATGAGCTAAGAAAGAGGCAAAAAGCGGGTGAAAACGCCACCAATTATCATCGCTTTCCATTCGCTGTAAAAATAGCCCTTGTTTTTCTAGCCGTTCCAAAATAAATCGGCTCTCTGTTTCGCCCGTTACTTCAGCCACGAGAGTTTCGTTCATTGAACGCAGAATGGAGCAACGCAAAATAAATTGTCTGGTTGCTTTATCCACAGGGGCAAGCACTTCGTCGTTTAAGTAATCATTGATGTGAAAACTATGATGGGAAAGGCGTTTGGCAATATCTTGTAAAGTACTTTTTTGCTGTTTGGCAGAAAGGCTGATGAGTTGTAACGCCGTCGGCCAGCCCTCCACCTCATCACAAAGTGCGGTAATTTCTTGTTCCGTTAAGGGATCTTCTAAACGAGATTGAAAAAACGCAATACTTTCTTGATGAGAAAAAGGCAGCTGATGTGCATTAATTTCTAATAATTGTTCTTGCACTCGTAAACTGGCTAAGCTCAATGGCGGCTGAGAACGTGAAATCAAAATGAGCGTCATTGCAGGCGGTTGGTGTTTGATCCAATATTTTAATGCGTCGTGAATTTCTTCGTTTTCAATTAAATGATAATCATCAATCACCAGATAAAATGGCTGTTCGTAGGAAGCAAGATTGACCAACAACTGATTAAACAGTGAAAACAAATTGGAATAGGGCGGGTTGTCTTCATTGTGAATGTGGTTGTTGGTAGCTCTCGCTAATGCCGCACAAAAATAGCCTGCGAACCGCTCCGTTTGATTATCGCTTTCATCTAAAGAATACCAGCCTAGATGTGGTTTATCCTTTGCCCATTGGGAAATCAACGTAGTTTTGCCATAACCTGCGGGAGCGGTAATCAGCACTAAAGGATAATCTGAAGCCTGTTCTAGCAAGGATAATAAAGCGGTTCTGGTTACGCTATTTTGTAGGCGGTAAGAACAAATAAGTTTTGATGGAATTAACATTGTTAATAACCCTTTTGTTGATGAAAGATGTCTTTTGGAGTTCTCCTCCCCCAAATAAGAAATTACTTCCTACTCGTCATACTGACAAGATTATAACAAGGAGGATTTATTTTTTCTCCTGCCGAGCATAATAAAACAAGAAGAATGTTTAATTTATGCCTTAAAAGGAGTTTTTATGTCTATTTCTCATACAAATGAAATGGCGTTATTTGATAATAATGTACAAAAATACTGCCGTTTTTTTGAACTTAGTTCGCCGCAACAATTTACCCTTGAGCAATGGTATCAAGTCATCGCTCGTACGGTGCTTGAAATGGCATATCACAAGCCGCAAGGCAAGGTTGATGAGCAACGCCATATTAATTATCTCTCAATGGAATTTCTCATTGGCCGCCTCACGGGAAATAACCTGATGAATTTGGGCTATTATGAAGCGATCAAAGCCTATTTAGCCCAGTATCAGATTGAGCTAGTCGATGTTCTGGAGCAAGAGCGTGATCCTGCTTTAGGCAATGGCGGATTGGGACGCTTAGCCGCCTGTTTTTTAGATTCAATGGCAACGCTAGGGCAAGCGGCGACAGGCTACGGGCTGCATTATCAATATGGGCTGTTTAAACAGGCGTTCCAAGACGGAAAACAAGTAGAAAGTGGCGATGAATGGGGAAGAAATCAATATCCTTGGCATCGCTATAATCCAAGCAAAACCCAACAAGTGCATTTTGGCGGAAAAGTGGTGGCAATCGAGGGAGATCGCTATGAATGGCAACCCAAATTAACCATTGAAGGCAAAGCTTTTGATCTGCCGATTGTGGGCTATCAAAATGACGTAATCCAACCGCTACGCCTCTGGCAAGCAGACAGCCCACAATCTTTTGATTTAAACCAGTTTAATGAGGGCAAATTTGTCGCAGCGGAAAAAACCTTAATAAAAAGCACCGCACTTACACAGGTGCTATACCCGAACGATAATCATCGTGCAGGACAACAGTTACGTTTAATGCAGCAATATTTCCATTGTGCTTGTTCTGTGGCTGATATTCTTTCTCGCCATTTAGCACAAGGCTTCTCGCTAGAAGAATTTCCGAAACGTCAAGTCATTCAGCTTAATGACACACACCCAACCCTCGCTATCCCTGAATTAATGCGGATTTTACTTGATGAGTATCAACTCACTTGGCAACAAGCGTTGTCTATTTGCCAACAAAGTTTCGCTTACACCAATCACACCTTGTTGCCAGAGGCACTAGAACAATGGGATCAACGCCTATTCAAACAATTATTGCCACGTCACTTTAAAATTGTGGAAAAAATTAATCACCTTTTCCATCAACAAGTGAAAGCACAATTTGGCGATGATGCCAAAGTATGGGAAAAACTGGCAATTTTGTTTGATTATCGTGTAAGAATGGCAAATCTTTGCGTCGTGAGCTGTTTTGCGGTGAATGGCGTGGCACAGATCCATTCGGATTTGCTGGTTAGCCAACTTTTCCCCGAATATCATCAGCTTTTCCCGACAAAATTTTGCAATGTTACCAATGGCATTACCCCAAGACGATGGATTCAACAAGCCAACCCTGCATTAAGCCAGTTGCTCGATCAAACCGTCAAAGGCGACTGGAAAAAAGATCTTGAATTGCTCCACCAAGTGGAAAATGTGGTTGATGATACCAACTTCCGCGAGGCTTATTGGCATATAAAACAACAAAACAAAGCGGCTCTTGCCAGAGAAATTGAGCAAACGCTTAGCTTATCTATCAATCCAAATGCGATTTTTGATGTACAAATTAAGCGTTTCCACGAATACAAACGCCAGCATTTGAACTTATTAAATATTATTGCGACCTATCAATGGTTAAAAGATAATCCAAATGAAGATTATACGCCAAGATTATTTATTTTTTCAGGCAAAGCGGCACCAGGTTATTATTTGGCGAAAAATATTATTCACGCGATTAACAATGTGGCTGAGATCATCAATAACGATAAACAGATGAAAGATAAGCTACAAGTGGCGTTTTTACCTGATTATCGTGTTTCATTGGCTGAAAAAATTATCCCTGCGGCGGATATTTCCGAACAAATCTCAATGGCAGGGAAAGAAGCCTCAGGGACAGGCAATATGAAGCTGGCATTAAACGGAGCATTAACCTTGGGAACACTTGACGGGGCAAATGTGGAAATTGCCGAAATGGTGGGGAAAGAGCATATTTTCCTCTTTGGACATACGGTTGAAAGCATTCAAACTCTATTAGCAGAAGGCTATTCGCCGAAAAGTTACTATCGCAATGATCCTGTCTTAAAAAGTGCGGTGGATTTTTTAGCCAAAGGCAAAGCCAGCAAGGGGGATAAAACAGCCTTTAATCTGATGTTAGACAGCCTACTTGAACGCGATCCTTTCCTCGTTTTCGCTGATTTTGAGAGCTATCGAAAAGCTCAGGAACGTATTGGCCAGGCTTATTTAGATCGTGATGCGTGGTTAGAAAGTGCCATTTTAAACACCGCACGGCTTGGCAAATTCAGCTCGGATCGTTCAATCCGTGATTATCAATCACGCATTTGGCTAAAAAAATAGCGTAAAGACAGAGGTTAGCACAATGAACAGATCAACCAAGCGATTTCAGCAAGCAGGCATACTGCCTTATTTTTACGATGAACGAGGGCTAAAAAAAGTTGCCAGCCTGCAAACCCAGCAGCGTTTATTTAAGGCATTTGCGGGAAATACGGGGACATATTCAGCGATGTTGCCACCAGTAAAAATCCTTTATGAAAACACACCGCACTTTTTAAAGCTCCATCGCACGGATCTCAAGCATAACGTGCAAGGAGATTGGCGGCTTCAACTGGAGAATCAACAAGGGGAAATCAAAGGGAAAGTAAAACGCAATACCCTGCGTTTTCCTCATCATCTGCCGTTGGGTTATCACAATTTAACCTTAAAGGTCGGGACGAAAAACTATGCTTGCCGCTTGATCGTTGCCCCAAAACGCTGTTATCAACCACCAGAAATGGAACAAGGTAAAAAGCTATGGGGATCATTTATTCAATTATATAGCTTGAAATCTGAGCATAATTGGGGCATTGGCGATTTTGGCGATCTCAAACAATTTCTACGCCACATTGCGGCGACAGGGGCGGATTTCGTTGGGTTAAACCCCATTCACGCTCTTTTTCCTGCTAATCCTGAAAGTGCTAGCCCTTACAGTCCTTCATCAAGAAAATGGCTCAATATCCTTTATATTGATCTCAATACATTACCTGAATTTCAGCAAAATCCTGAAGCACAGCAATGGTTTCAGCAGCCACAAATTCAGCAAACCTTAGAAAAATTACGCACGGCAAGCCATATTCATTACACAGAAGTGATGGCATTAAAACTCGAAGGGCTACGACTTGCTTTCTCTTTTTTCCAGCAACAGGCAAATTCTGCTCGCCAAGCTGATTTTGGGCAATTTCTCCAACAAAAAGGGGAAAGCCTTATTATTCAAGCCACTTTTGATGCACTTCATCAACATCTCAGTGAGCAATTCCCTGAACAATGGGGGTGGAATTATTGGGCTACGCAATATCAGGATTATCATAGCGAAGCGGTAGCACGCTTTCAGGAAACCCATCAAGCGGATATTCGCTTTTATGCTTGGTTACAATTTATTGCGGAAACTCAGCTCAAAGAATGTAATGAACTCTGCAAAACCTTAAAAATGCCGATTGGGCTTTATCGTGATCTTGCTGTTGGCGTTTCCGATCAAGGCGCAGAAACTTGGTGTGATAAGCAACTTTATTGCTTAAAAGCCAGCATTGGTGCACCGCCTGATATTTTAGCGCCACAAGGGCAAAACTGGGGCTTATCGCCGCTCAATCCACATATTTTGCAGCAGCGAGCCTATCAACCCTTTATTGATCTTGTGCGAGCCAATTTGAACCACTGTGGTGCATTACGTATCGATCATATTATGTCACTGCTACGACTGTGGTGGATTCCTAAGAATGGCCAGGCACAAGATGGGGCATATATTCGTTATCCTGTTGATGATCTGATCGCTATTCTCGCCCTAGAAAGCCATCGACACAAAGCACTTATTATCGGGGAAGATCTGGGTACAGTTCCGAAATCCATCGTGAGTAAGCTCAAAAACGCGGGGATTTTATCTTATAAAGTATTTTATTTTGAATTTGATGAACAAGGAAATAGCCGAGATTTAGCCGATTATCCTTATCAAGCAATGACAACCTTAAGTACGCACGATCTGCCAACCATTGATGGCTATTGGCGAGGCTATGATTTTGAGCTTGGACAGCGTTATGGCATTTATCCAAATGAAAAAATTTTAGCGATATTGCAACAACAACGTCAGGAAGCTAAAGCAAAAATTTTAGCTCGCCTAACAGAAGCAGGAATTGAGCCTGATCTACCAAAAGATTTATCCTCCCCAATTAGTAAAAAATTTAATCATCAACTACAAGCCTATGTGGGGAAGGTAGAAAGTGCTTTGCTAGGGCTTCAACCTGAAGATTGGATAAATATGTCTGAACCCGTCAATATTCCGGGAACAAGCACTCAATATCCTAACTGGCGAAGACGACTAAGCCAGAATATCACAGAGATTTTTAATGATCCTGAAGTTCAGCAACTTTTACAGAAAATAAATACTTGCCGAAAACCGCATTAACTCTATGAAAATAGCCGATTAATCGGCTATTTTTTCAAAATGATTACTGATTTTTCAACAGACTGTTGACTAAACTCAATACTTCATCAATCTGTGCAGAAGAAAGTTTCCCCTCGTGAACAAACTTCACTTTGCCGTTTTTATCCAACACTACGATCAAACTTTCTTTCTCTTTTAATTTCCACGCATTTTTTACCGCACTTTGATTATCCAGCAAAATTTAGCTATACGCATTTTCTTTTTTCGCCTTTTCGGTTCAGCTTCGCACAAAAGCACTTGTGCCGCAAATGGCGTCATCGGCGTTAATGATGTTGGTGATTTGAATGTAAGCTTTTGAAATGTTGAGTTTTAATTGCGTCCATTAACTGCTGATTTTCTCTTTTTCTGCAATGTGTAAAACAACACGGCTTGATACAAAGTATGAGTCGTCGAGGAAATTGTTGGGATAATGTGCCGATGGGGCGTTGGTTTAGATGTTTTAAATATAAATGGATGTTATATGATCGTATTCAACTTCTTTTTTATGCAAAGAGAAATCGAGCGTTGATTAAAAAGTAACTACTTATCACAATCTACAAACAAAACCTGATTTTCACTAAAGTCGAATATATTAATCAAACAACGGCACAAAACTCTCTTTAACAAATCCCCCAAATCGTATAACCTTACAGCTTGAAGATTGCCCAACCAATGCACAGGGCTTATGTAAAATGGACGATTTTTATAACGCGGTAAAAAATGCCTTAAAATAACACCGCACTTTACCCATAGCCGATTACGGCTTCGCTTTTGTATAATGTGAAGCCGTACTCCCGAACCATCGCAAACCGTGAACGAGGCGTGATCAAAAAATGACTGAAAGCAAAAAAGACAATGCGATTTTTAATCTCAAAGCCAGCGAAAAACTGTTACTACGGCTCATTCGCCAATATTCCCCCTCACGCAAGGAATTAAGCGCCTTATCGGGTTTAACCCCTGGGGCGGTAACACAGTATTGCCGTAAACTGTTGTTTCTCGGGCTGATTAAAGAAACGGAGAAAATGGTAAAAAAACGGGGAACGCCTTCTTTTCATTTAACCTTAAATCCCAATGCTTGTTGCTCGATTGGTATCACCTTTTCAGATAACTCATTTCAGCTCGCAATCGTGGATTTTATTGGCAATAAAATTTCCAATGAACGCTATGTTTACCACAATAGCGTGCAATTTGATGAATTATGCCAACAAATTCGCACCGCACTTCAGCAACTTTTAGACAAAAAATTTCTCGCTGAAGCAAAAATTCTCGGCATCGGTTTTTCTCTTTCTGGCTACCTATTGGCCGATCAATCCATTTCCTCCCCTTGGTTTCCGTTATTACAAAATATCCCTAACTTAGCCAACGTATTCAGCGAAAAACTCGGCTACCCCTGCCATATTGAGAACAACATCAACACGGTGGCACTTGGGGAATATTATTCGGGATTATGGAATGATATTGAAGATATGGTGGTGATCAGTCTTGATTTTGGTATCGGTGCGGGGATTATTTCACAAGGTAAGCTAATCCGCGGCGGTTTTGGTAACGCAGGGGAAATCGGCTTATTATTTCCTTATGACGCCCCTCGCCCAAGCTGGAAATATTTGCAAGACGAACTCGGCGAGTCGCAGTTGCAAGAAAATTTAATGGAAAATCCTCAAGTGCAAAAATGGCTCGCACATAGCCAAGAGCAAATCCATTCCCTTATGCTATCTGCCATCGCGTGGCTCGATCCCCGCGTTATCGTCCTCACAGGAATGTTGCCACCGCCGTTAATCAACCAGTTGATTGACTATGTCAAAAACACAAAAACCATACAAAATTTACACCGCACTTCCGCCCAACTCTGTGCCTCAAAAATGAAGTTTGAAGATATTTCCACCGCCGCCGCCATCGTCCCGATTTATCATTTTTTACAGAATAATGAATAAAAAGTGCGGTGTGAAAAAATGAAGGATTTTGATCTGCACCCCAAAAGTTGGACTAAATAACCAACTGATTAAGGTGCAGATTTTTTATGACTAAATATACTCAACGTTTCAAACAACAAGTGCTCGACTTTTATCATCAAAATGGAAAAAACCGTTCGCTTACTCGCCAGTATTTTCAGCTTCCCCAAAGCACGTTAGCACGTTGGATTGCGAAATTTAATCATAATGGAATCAATGGATTAGCTGTGTTAGGTAAAAAACGATGTTATTCTGTTGAGTTTAAATTAAAGGTTATTCAAGCTATCAAAAAAGGCCAGTGCTCCGCTGAAGCCGCCTGCTTTCGCTTTGATATCCCCAGTTCAGGGATAATTAGTCAATGGTTGCAACGCTTTGAAAAACAAGGTATAGATGGGTTATTACTCAAACCTAAAGGTCGTCCAAGTATGAAACTCAACTCACCTAAAATGCCACCAACGCCCAAAACAGAAGAAGAACGCTTGCGTTACCGAATTTTGGAATTAGAAGCGGAGAATGCAATGCTAAAAAAGTTGCAGGAACTCAACCAACAAAAAATGCAGAAAAAGCCGTCATCGTAAATGCCTTACGCTCGCGTTTCCCGTTGGAATTGTTACTCAGGCTAATCGGATTGGCACGCAGTTCGTTCTTTTATCATCTCAAGCCAAAGTCGGATAAAAATGTAGCGATTTCACAGAAAATAGAGGAAATTTATCGCAAAAATGACGAAAATTATGGTTATCGTCGAATTACCTTGGAATTAAGGAAATACTTGATTATCAACCACAAAAGGGGGCAAGCGATAATGCAACGTTTGGGGTTAAAAGGAAAAAGTAAGCAGAAAAAATATCGTTCTTACCAAGGCAAAGTGGGACACATTGCCGATAATCTGTTGCAACGGGATTTTACGGCAACGATGCCGAATGAGAAGTGGGTAACGGATATCACCGAGTTCAAATGTGCGGAAGGCAAAGTGTATTTATCGCCGATTAAAGACTTGTTTAATAACGAAATTATTGCTTATGATGTGGCGAGAAGTCCGAATTTTGAGCAGATAACCAGAATGTTGACCCAGGCGGTGAACCGATTAGCGGGGGAAAAACCGATACTGCATTCCGACCAAGGATGGCAGTATCAAATGATGGGTTATCGGGAGATATTGAAAAAACACGGTATTACGCAAAGTATGTCGAGAAAAGGTAATTGCCTTGATAATGGTGCGATGGAAAGCTTTTTCGGGCGATTGAAGACGGAATGTTACTTTGGCAAGCGGTTTGAAACCTTTGAACAGCTTGAAAAAGTGATTCACGAGTACATTCATTACTACGACAATGAGCGTATTCAAGTGAAGCTCAAAGGACTAAGCCCTGTGGAATACAGAACTCAGTCCTTGAATGAAATTAGAATATAGTCTAACTTTTTGGGGGCAGATCATTTTCGCACCGCACTTTTTTATTCTATTTATTAGGATATTTATTTAGGGGCTGTAGTAGATTAGCCCTAAATTTCACACCATTTTCGCAATATTTTTAACTGCTCTTTTGGTGTCCCAAAGTTAAACCGAAATTCACATTCCTTCAAGAATAAAGGAAAGTTTTTTCGGTTAATTCCATTATATTTTCGCAGTATCCGCTTCGCCTGATTCCAAAAATTTTCAATGCCATTAATATGATTTTGTTTCACCGCAAATAGCTCGGAATGATTGATTCGTTCGTGGTGAAATTCACTCACATCAAGTGCGTCATAACTGCGATAAGTGTCCGTATAAACCCAGCTATCAGGCTTGATTTTTCTTTTAATAACAGGGAGTAATGTTTCACTCTTGGTGTTTTCAACCACAACAGTAAATACCTTTCCTTGTCGTTTTAGTAACCCAAAAACAGCAACTTTTCCAGCCGCTCCTCGTCCTCGTCCTCGTTTTCCCTTTCGATGACCACCAAAATAGCTTTCGTCTAGTTCAATTTCCCCCTCAAAAATCTCGTTAACTTCAAGGGATAAATGATAGCCAATCACAAGCCTGATTTTATGGTAGAACAAAGCGGCTGTATTCGGTTGAATATCTAGCAAATTTGCTGCTGTTCTTGCAGTAACTTCTGCGACAAAAAACTCAAGTAGTTTTTTCTGTATGGATTGCTTTAATTTACAATATGTTATCTTCATTTTTGTAGTATAGCATTGTTACTAATCTACTACAGCCCCAAAAAATAACGTAAAATAGCATTAAAAAAGACTAATAAAATCATTGAAACTAGAGCTGATATGGATAGATATTTTAGTACTCTATCTATTATGTTGAAAATTTGCATACTACCTCCTAAAAAATTCCACCATTTCTGAAAATGGTGGAATGATGATTATTTTGCTTGATTGATTTTTTGGATCGTATCTTTAGCCCAATCATATTTATTATAAAAGTTCTCGTATAATTTTTGAGAAGCATTTATCATTGAATTTCTTAATTCATCAGAGGGAATTACAATTTCATTGCCACTTTTAGCTAAGAAATCTTTTACTTCTTGTTCTGTTTTTATTGCAAGTTCCCATTCTTTTTCTTGATATAATTTAGCCGCATCAAGAAAAATTGCCTGATCTTCTTTGGACATTTTATTCCACGTTTTTAAGCTAATCTGTAATAATCCAGGTGAAAAAATATGATTTGTTTGAATAATATACTTTTGCACTTCATATAATCCAGAATCTCTAATTAGCATATAAGGATTTTCCTGCCCATCAATGACCTTTTGTTCTAAGGCTGTGAAAACTTCACTTAATGGCATACTTTGTGGATTCATTCCCATTGCATTAGCCCAGCTTACAAATAAAGAATTTAGCGGTACACGAAGCCTTAAGCCTTTAAAATCACTAAATTTTTGCACATTCTTATTTGATGAAATCACCCGAAAGCCATTCATACCATAAGCAAGCAGTTTAATACCATAATTTTGCATTTTATCGCCAATTTCTTGGGCGATTGGCGATGTGGTGAGTACTTTTTTTGCTTCTAAATTATCTTTGAAAAGATAGGGCCATTCCCATATACCAAAAATAGGATCTACATTTTGAAGTAATAATCCAGTAATACCCATTTCGATAGTTCCATTGCGTAAACCATTTACAATTTGATCTTCACCACCTAATTGATTATTAGGATAGATTCTTATTTCATATCGATGATTTGTTTTTTCTTCGATTGTTTTCTTAAAATAATCTTTAAGAATGATATTTGATGGGTGAGTGTCTGAATTGTAATGACCTAATTTAATAATTGTTTTCGCCCAAGCTGAGCTACCCATTAATACAGCGGGAATTAATAATAATTTTACTAGTTTGTTTAGTTTCATATTTAAATCCTCTTTATATAGTGGTTAAAGTACAGCATTAATTTTCAGGTAGTTATCAGGTTCATCTGACAATTTCTGAATATATTCAGGAATTTCATCAAATGAAATGACTTTAGTAACAATATCCTTTGCATTAAATTTTCCAGTGGATAATAGAGATAGTGCCTCTTCAAATTCCCCCTTACTTGTTCTAGAACCATAAATATCAAGTTCTTTAAAGGTAATGATATTTGTTGGCAGCGGTGTTTCTTTTTTTGGCCAACCCGTTAAAGCAATTCGCCCTGCAAAGGACGCAAATTTGAGCGTATTTTGTATTGATTCATTTGCTCCTGATGCTTCAATAACAACTTGAGAGAGATTATTATTGGTAATCTTTTGAATCTTTTCTAATGGATTTTCTTTTAACGAATTTATCGTATATTCAACACCAATAGATTTCGCATAATCTAATCGTTTATCTAATATATCAATAAGAATTGGCATTGCACCATAGAGCTTGCTCGCTAGTGCTGCCATTAACCCTATTGCTCCTGCTCCAATAATTGTTACAAATTCTTTTTCCTTAACGTTTGTACGA
Organism: Avibacterium paragallinarum; assembly: GCF_900450705.1. Taxonomy (GTDB): domain Bacteria; phylum Pseudomonadota; class Gammaproteobacteria; order Enterobacterales; family Pasteurellaceae; genus Avibacterium; species Avibacterium paragallinarum. The sequence continues at coordinate 556,378 of NZ_UGHK01000002.1, read as the reverse complement.
TGAATTGCGTGTAAAGCGATTGTTAGTGGTTCAGCGAGAGGAAGCAACGTTAAGGGGACGTTATCAGGAACTTTCGTGATTAAGTGAGCTGGGTGAGAAATAATTTCTTGCATACCGCCATCAATATGGACACCAATAACATTTAATGTAGAGCAACAATTTGTTCTACCAATTGAGCAAGGATAACATTTACCACAATAGACGTAAGGATCAACAATAACACGATCACCTATTTTTATATTTTCTGGTATTCCTTTACCTATCTCTAAAATCCGACCTACTATTTCGTGTCCTAAAATTCTAGGGTAACTTACAAGAGGGTTTGTTCCTCTATAAGCCCCAATATCTGAGCCACATATACCAACAGATTCCACTTTGATCAGAACCTGATCATCTGATTTTAGTGGTGGCTGAACCTGTTGTATTGACACTTGGTATGGCTTTTTTAATCGTACGGCTTTGATTGAGTTTTCCATTTTTCATTCCTTAATTTTAGTTTATTAGAAAAATTATTCGACAGTAAATTGTTCAAATGATAGTCTTACTATAAATGAAAAAATTAATTATTGGTATGCCAAATATTAAAGTTTGTGATCAAGATCTAACTTTTTTATAATTTTGGTATTCCAAAATAAAGAGGATATAGTATTATGATTAACAGAACTTATAGCAAAATTGGTGAATTACTAAAGCAAGAGATCTCTCAAGGGGTTTATAAGATAGGCGATAAACTCCCTACGGAACGAGAGATTTCAGAAAGGTTGGGTATGAGCCGAACAATTGTTCGAGAAGCAATTGTGATGTTAGAAGTGGAAAAACTTGTAGAAGTGAAAAAAGGATCGGGGGTTTATGTCATTAATACCCCCAACAATATTGCGGGAGATTCGCAATTTCTTCTTCCTGATGTTGGTCCATTTGAACTATTACAAGCAAGACAACTCGTTGAGAGTAGTATAGCTGGATTGGCAGCTCAACAAGCAACGAAAAGAGATATTCAACGATTGAAAGAAATCTTGGTGAATGAAAAAGAAATGTTAGCAACGAATTCTGATGATTATAGTGCTGACAGAGAATTTCATTTAGCGATTGCTGAAATTACGCAAAATGATGTTTTGATCAAATTTCAAGAACAACTGTGGGAATATCGATTTAATAGTGCGATGTGGGCTCAACTACATACACGCATTCTAGCGAAAAATTACCATCATTTGTGGCTTGAAGATCATCGTGAAATTTTTATTGCGATACAAAAGAAAAATAGCTCTCTAGCTCGTGAAGTGATGTGGCGGCATTTAGAAAATGTAAAGCAAAAGTTGTTTGAACTTTCAGATATTGAAGATCCTAATTTTGATGGTTTTTTATTCAACAGTATGTCAGAAAACATATAAGTTTAATCAATCAAAATTGAAGGAGTAAAAAATGGAACAAACTTGGCGTTGGTATGGGCCTAATGACCCAGTATCTTTGGCGGATATTCGACAAGCAGGGGCAACGGGGATTGTTACTGCATTGCATCATATTCCTAATGGACAAATTTGGTCGATAGAGGAAATTGAAAAGCGTAAACAGCAAATTGAGCAAGCGGGGCTGGTTTGGTTGGTGGTGGAAAGCGTGCCAGTGCACGAAGAAATCAAAACGCAAACAGGCAATTATCAGCAATGGATTGATAATTATAAGCAAACCTTAAAAAACTTGGCTCAATGTGGCATTGATACCGTTTGTTATAATTTTATGCCCGTTTTAGATTGGACAAGAACCGATTTGGCATACCAATTACCTGATGGTTCAAAAGCGTTACGTTTTGATCACATCGCTTTTGCCGCCTTTGAACTGCATATTTTGAAGCGTCCGAATGCGGAGCAAACTTATACGGAAGAAGAACGCCAAGCGGTCAAAGCCTATTTTGAAAAAATGTCGGCTCAAGATATTGAACAGCTCACCCGTAACATCATTGCGGGTTTACCAGGGGCGGAAGAAGGCTATACGCTCGATGAATTTCAGGCACAGTTAGATCGTTATCAACATATCTCGCCAGAAAAATTCCGTACACATTTGGCTTATTTCCTACATCAAGTTGTACCTGTTGCCCAAGAAGTGGGCATCAAATTAGCCATTCACCCCGATGATCCACCACGCCCGATCTTGGGATTGCCTCGCATTGTTTCGACCATTGAGGATATGCAATGGTTCGTCGAAACAGAGCCTTTGCCTGCCAATGGTTTCACGATGTGTACGGGATCTTATGGCGTTCGCTCGGATAATGATTTGGTTAAAATGACAGAACAGTTCGCCGATCGCATTTATTTTGCACATTTGCGTTCCACTTGTCGCGAAGAAAATCCACTAAGTTTCCACGAAGCCGCTCATTTGGAGGGGGATGTGGATATGTTTAACGTGGTGAAAGCCTTGCTCACCGAGGAGCATCGCCGTTTAGCTCAAGGAAATACTCGCTTGATCCCAATGCGTCCCGATCACGGTCATCAAATGCTTGATGATTTACATAAAAAAACCAACCCTGGCTATTCCGCAATCGGGCGTTTAAAAGGACTGGCTGAATTTAGGGGATTAGAAATGGCATTGAAACGCGTCTATTTTCAACAATCATAACCTCTCCAAAAGAAGCCTTAAATAACAAAAGAGCGGTGCATTTTCGCACCGTTTTTTGCATTCCCAAGTAAAAACAGGCTGAAAAAGCACCGCACTTTGAAATCATTCTAGAAAAGTTCTTCAATAAGAAAATACTTTAACTAGCGACTTTTTGATGTTTTTCTAAGGATTTGTGTTGGATGCTTACATTTTTCCCTTTAGCTCGGAAGTACTCGCCAAGTTGTTGTGCAATGTAAACGGAGCGGTGTTTTCCACCCGTGCAACCGATGGCAATGGTTAGGTAACTACGGTTGTTTTGTTCTAACATAGGCAACCAAGTTTCAATATAGTTGCGGGTGAGGTAGATAAAGTGGTTTACTTCGTTATGTTTATTTAGAAAATCAATCACGGGTTGTTCTAATCCTGTCATTGGACGAAGTTCTATGTTCCAATGGGGATTGGGAAGAAAACGCACATCAAAAACATAATCAGCATCAAGGGGAATTCCATATTTAAAACCGAAAGATTCGATGATGATTTTGAGATCTTTTTGTTTGTGTCCACGCAAAAATTTGCGTAGATATTCCGCTAATTCGTGGTTTGATAGGTGAGTGGTATCAATAATCAAATCGGATTGTTGAATTAATGGCTCAAGATAATGATGTTCTGCATCAATTGCGGCTTCAAGGGAAAGGTCATCAATGGAAAGCGGGTGTAATCGGCGAGAATCGCTATAACGTTTAATTAGAGCACTCCGTTCTGATTCTAAAAAAATAACTTTAACTTGATGAAGTTGTCGTAAAAATTCAATATTTTGTTCTAGTTCTTGGCTTTGTTTTGGCACATTGCGAATATCAATGCTAATAGCAACGGAAGATTGTTGAGTAGAAAGCATTTCTATTAATTGAGGGAGCAGAGTGATTGGAAGGTTATCAACGCAGTAATAACCGATATCTTCTAAAGCACGTAGGGCGACAGATTTTCCTGTGCCTGAGCGACCGCTAATAATGATGATTTCCATATTTCTTTTTCCTCTCTTTTTTTAGTTTATATCTCCATTGCTCATATTATTTTCGGTTTCTTCATTATTAAGGCGGTCAGCGTATTCAAAAATTTGCCAAATTTCCTCCGCACTTTGTGCTGCCCTAAGTTGTTTACATAGAGATTTATCTAATAATTTTTCAGCTAATTGCGGTAGAATAGTTTGAGCAAACTCACCACATATTGTTGAGGGAACAAGCAACGCGAAAATAAGATCAACATCACGATGATCTTGAGATTCATAATCTATCGGGGTGTTTAATTGTAAAAAGACTGCAATGGGTTTATCCCCTTTAGGCAAACGCCCTTTGGGCATCGCTACGCCATTGCCCAATCCTGAATTGCCGAGTTTTTCACGGCTGAATAAGCACTCAAAGCCACTGTGTTCGGGATCTTTATCGTCAATTTGCGAAGAAACGAGGTGGCTTATCATTTCAAAGGCTCGCTTCTTACTGGAACAAACCACACCTTGGCGGATATTTTCTGGGGTGAGTAATGTTGTAAATTTAACCATAATTTATAATTTAAATTCTTCACCAAGATAAACGCGTTTAACTTGTTCGTTATTCATCACGTCGTTTGGTGTGCCTGTGGCAATCATTTTTCCTGCACTCACGATATAGGCTCGTTCGCACACATCAAGGGTTTCTCGGACATTGTGATCGGTAATTAATACGCCTAAACCGCGATCACGCAAATCCATAATAATTTTCTTAATATCAATCACGGAAATGGGATCGACCCCCGCGAAAGGCTCATCAAGTAGAATAAATTTTGGGTTTGCCGCTAAGGCACGGGCGATTTCTACACGGCGGCGTTCGCCCCCAGAGAGGGATTGTCCGAGATTGTCGCGAATATGCCCGATACTAAATTCTTCGATTAATTCTTCTGCTCGTTCTCGGCGTTGTTGGCTGTTGAGATCTTTGCGAATTTCTAATACAGCCATTAAATTTTCATAGACGCTTAAACGGCGGAAAATGGAGGCTTCTTGTGGCAAATAGCCTAAGCCTTTTTTTGCACGATCGTGCATTGGTAATAGGCTAATATCTTCATTATCAATTTGAATTTTACCTTCATCTTGTTGTACTAAGCCGACAACCATATAGAATGTGGTGGTTTTTCCTGCTCCGTTTGGTCCCAGAAGCCCCACAATTTCATTAGAATGAACTTGCAAGCTCACATCAGATACCACTTTTCGGCTTTTATAACTTTTTGCTAAATGTTCCGCATAAAGGGTTGACATAGTAATGAATCCTATTTTTTTTGATTTTTTGTGCGTTCAGGGATTAGGACAGTTTTAATTCTTGATTTATTAGAACCTATTGCTTTTAGTTGTTGTTTTTTTACATCATAAGTGATGTATTGGCCTGTGATTTTACTATCTAGTTGTCTGAGTTCTGCATTTCCTGTTAAAGTTAAAAATTCTGTTCCTAAGTCATAATGTACTTTATCGCCTTTGCCATCTACAGGTTTACCATCATCTAATATTTGATGAAAGGTAACTGGTGAGCCGTAGGCATCAACAGTTTCCTTCTTCTGACTATTTTTATCAGGACGGGTGATAACCACTTTGTTGGCTTTGATAACAATCGACCCTTGTGTAATCACCACATTATCTGTGAAGGTCACAGTGTGATTTCCCATATCCAAAGATTGGTTGTTTGATTCTACATTGATAGGTTGATTAGTATCGTCTTTTAATGCTAATGCTGGGAGAGAAAGGCTCAGCATTGTACAACATAAAAGAAAATTATTTGTTAATTTCATAATAGGTTTTTACCTGTTCTTGTAAAGTGGCAATTTGTTGTTGGAGGTTTCCCCTGAGTTTTAATCCGCTCGATGTAAAATTTAAGCCAGAAATGGTGGTCATTGTATCAGAAGTAATATCTTGCGTCTTTAAATTCACTTCGGCACGCTCAGTATTTATTCGCTGTAAGCGTGAATCCGCTTGTAAACTTTGTGCCAGCACATCGCCGTCTAAATACAACAAATTATTTTTGCTTAAGGTGGCATTGTTAGCACTGAGCTTCCAATTTTGATGTTCTAACTCAGGTTGGGAACTTTGCACATCAAACAAATACACAAGGGGACGCTCAAATTGTGTATGCCCATCATTATTGTAATATTCTACTTTATCGGCAAAGGCAACATATTGACGCTCCCCCGTTGGCGAATACACTGCCGTTTGCATTTTATAGCCCGTGTATTCAGGCTTATCGTCCGATTTAATCAAATCCGCTAATTGTGTCGCATCGGGTTCTTGGAGGCGATAAAACCAGCCCAATAAGCCAATTGCCACTAGTGACAAAATGAGAGTCCAACGAATATTCATAAAAGAGAATCACTCATCGATTAGGATAAATTGGCGGCATAATAGCACAATTTTGTTAAAAGCAAGAACAAATGATAGTGAGCTGTCCGCTGAAAAGGCAAAAGTGCGGTCAAATTTTACCGCACTTTATTGGCGGGAAAGGGGCGAAAATCAGAATACATCGCACGCTTTTTCCGCAAAACCTCCTATTAGTGGTAGCAAAAATTTTTGTCAAGAAATGCAAACAGGCTTTGACATTCTTTATTCATCGCATATCATTGACGCCCATTAATGATAAATTACATCGCAGGTGTTATGACACGTCCTTTTATTGAAATAAACAATCTCACCTTCAAACGTGGTGAGCGAACGATTTATGAAAAGCTGAATTTGCGTGTTGAGCAAGGAAAAATCACAGCGATAATGGGGCCATCGGGCATTGGTAAAACCACATTGCTACGCCTAATTGGTGGACAGCTTACGCCTGAAAGTGGCGAAATTTTAATTGATGGCAAAAATATCGTTGAAATGTCCCGTGCCGCTCTTTATGAAACCCGTCAGCGAATGGGAATGCTTTTTCAGTCGGGGGCATTATTTACCGATATGTCCACTTTCGATAATGTGGCATTCCCGTTACGCGAGCATACCCAGCTTCCTGAGTCATTAATCCGTGAAATTGTGTTAATGAAATTAGAAGCGGTGGGCTTGCGTGGTGCGGCGGAGTTAATGCCTTCTGAGCTTTCAGGGGGAATGGCAAGGCGTGCGGCACTTGCACGAACCATCGCCCTTGATCCCGAATTAATTATGTATGATGAGCCTTTTGCGGGGCAAGATCCGATCAGTATGGGCGTGATCATCAGCTTGATTAAACGGCTCAATGAAGCCTTGCAACTCACCTCCATCGTGGTTTCGCACGACGTGCAAGAAGTGTTGAGTATCGGCGATTATGCCTACATTATCGCCGATAAACGCGTGATCGCTGAAGGCACACCTGCCGATTTGCTGGCAAGCCAAGATCCGCAAGTGCAGCAGTTTATTCGAGGGGAAGCTGATGGGCCAGTGCGTTTTCATTATCCCGCCCCTGATTATGTTCAGGAGTTATTTTATGATCAGTACAATGATTTCCGCCTTAGGACGTAGTGCGATTAACTTTTGCAAGGCAATCGGGCGTTCCGGCTTTATGTTATGGGGAGCATTAATCGGGCGACCACAATTCCGCAAACATTTTCCCTTGCTGGTTAAACAGCTTTATGTGTTGGGCGTGCAATCCCTATTAATCGTAATGCTTTCAGGCTTATTTATCGGAATGGTACTGGGCTTGCAAGGCTATGTAGTGCTGGTGGATTTTTCGGCAGAAACCAGCCTCGGACAGCTCGTCGCCCTGTCATTATTGCGTGAGCTTGGGCCTGTGGTAACGGCATTATTATTTGCGGGCAGAGCAGGCTCAGCCTTAACCGCTGAAATTGGGCTGATGAAAGCCACCGAACAGCTCTCTAGCCTTGAAATGATGGCGATTGATCCGCTACGCCGCGTGATTTCTCCACGTTTTTGGGCGGGGGTGATTGCGATGCCGATTTTATCTATCATTTTCATCGCCATTGGAATTTGGGGCGGCTCGCTGGTTGGCGTGGATTGGAAAGGCGTGGACGCGGGCAGTTTTTGGTCGGTAATGCAAAGTGCGGTAACTTGGAAAGCCGATATTTTAAACGGCTTAATTAAAAGCCTTTGTTTCGCCATTGCGGTGGTGTGGATCGCCTTATTCAACGGCTACGACTGTATCCCGACTTCCGAAGGCATCAGCAAAGCCACCACCAAAACCGTAGTGAATGCTTCCTTATTGGTTTTAGGTTTAGATTTCATTCTAACGGCAATAATGTTCGGTGGGAGTTAATCTTTCAGTATCGAACTAACAAGATTTTCAATGTATGATTACGCACAAAAGTGCGGTATAAAATTAAAGGTGTTTTTTATGCGACAAACAGCAAAATATGAATTTTGGGTAGGACTTTTTCTCTTATTAGCCATCGCGGCATTTGCGTTTTTAGGGCTAAAAGTGGCGAATGTGCAAGGCTTTAGCCAAGCGAAATCTTATCAAATCACTGCAACTTTTGATAATATTGGCGGACTAAAGGTTCGTGCCCCGTTAAAAGTGGGCGGTGTGGTGATTGGGCGAGTAACCGACATCGAGCTTGACCCGAAAACCTATGTGCCTGTGGTGAAAATTGCGATCAATCAAGAATATGATGAAATTCCTGATAATAGCTCGATCTCAATCAAAACCGCAGGTTTGCTAGGGGAGCAGTATCTGGCACTCAATATGGGCTTTGATGACGGCGAAACCACCAAAATGCTCAAAGAGGGCAGCAAAGTGGTGGATACCAAATCAGCAATGGTATTGGAGGATTTAGTCGGACAATTCCTTTATGGCGATAAAAATAAATCCGACGCGACTCTAGCGGAAGCACCGCAAACCGCACAGTAATTCATTTTCGTTTAACAGGAGAAACCAATGTTAAAACAAACCGTAAAGCAACTCATGGCAAAAACCTTGCTTATTTTGACCGCACTTTTCTCATTGCAAGCAATGGCGGAAGACAGCCCTTATGTGTTAATGCAACAAACTTCAGATAAATTGTTCGCGGATATTTCAGCGAACCAAAGCAAAATCAAACAAGATCCGAACTTTTTAAGAACCTTAGTACGCCAAGATTTAATGCCTTATGTACACGTTAATTATGCGGGTTCATTGGTGTTAGGGCAGTATTTTAAAGCCACCACGCCAGAGCAACGCGAGAAATTTTTTGCTGCCTTTGGGCAGTTTATTGAGCAGTCTTACGCACAGGCTTTGACGCTCTATAAAAATCAAAAAGTGCAAATTGAAGAGCCAAAAGATATTTCTGGTAATCTCGTAAGCATTAAAGTGAATGTACTACAAAGTGCAAATGCTGATCCGATTAATTTAACGTTTTTTTGGCGTAAAAACAGTATAACGAAAAAATGGCAAGTGTATGATATGGCAGCAAGTGGCGTGAGTATGGTAAATACCAAAAAACAAGAATGGAGTGGCATTTTGCGTAAAGATGGCATTGAAGCCCTCACTCAACAAGTACAAAAAGCTGCCAACGCACCCGTTACTTTGAGTAAATAAGCAATGCAACAGAAAACAAGTTTAACTTGGGGGCTGGAGCAGAATGATGATAAGATAATACTCCGCTTAGGCGGGGTATTAACAAGGGATACTTTGTTACCATTATGGGAGCAACGTTCTTCTTTTTTATCGAAAATCGCTCTTGGCTCGCAACCGATTATTTGGGAACTTCAGACTTTAACGCGTATTGATAGTGCGGGTTTTGCCTTATTTTGTGATTATTTGTATCAAATGCAAAAGCAAGGGCAACCTCAGCAGTTGGTGAATGTGCCTAAGCAACTCTTGACATTGGCTGATCTTTTCGGCTTATCCCATTGGCTTAAGCCTTTTTTATTGTAGTGGAAACATTGAATGGAAACGCAAGAAATCGAACGAATTTTAAAACAAGCGTTAAACCTCGAACAGGTTTATGTGCAGGGCGAAAACGCCCATTTTGGCGTGATTGTCATTGATGATAACATCGCTGCTTTATCCCGTTTAAAACAACAACAAACTATTTATGCTCCCTTGATGAGCTATTTTTCATCAGGGGAAATTCACGCTTTAACCATTAAAACTTTCACTCAAGAAAAATGGCAGCGTGAACGTTTATTTAACCCGATTAGTCAGTAGGGAAGCAAAATGCAAAAATTCCGTGTTTATGGACAATCTCACCTTAGCGGTGAAGTGAATATTTCAGGGGCAAAAAATGCCGCATTGCCGATTTTATTTGCCGCTATTCTTGCTGAAGAGCCTGTTACCTTAACTAACGTGCCAGAGCTGAAAGACATTGAAACCACGCTAAAAATTTTGCGTCAGCTTGGAATGCAAGTCGAACAAAAAGCGGGTGGCATTGTGCATCTTGATGGCTCAAAAATCGATCATTTTGTGGCACCCTATGAATTAGTGAAAACAATGCGTGCTTCGATTTGGGCATTAGCCCCGCTGGTGGCACGCTTTCACCAAGGACAAGTGTCATTGCCAGGGGGCTGTGCGATAGGGGCTCGCCCTGTGGATTTACACATTAGCGGTTTAGAACGCTTGGGGGCAGAAATTGTCCTCGAAGACGGCTATGTAAAAGCCCATACCAATGGGCGTTTAGCAGGAACGCGTATCGTAATGGAAAAAGTCAGCGTGGGTGCAACCTTGTCTATTATGACTGCCGCGACCTTAGCACAAGGCACAACCATTATTGAAAATGCTGCCAGAGAACCTGAAATTGTCGATACTGCGGTTTTCCTCAACAAAATGGGGGCAAAAATCAGCGGAGCAGGCACGGATACCATAACCATTGAAGGCGTGGAACGCCTCACTGGCTGCGAACACGCCATTGTTGCTGACCGCATCGAAACGGGGACATTTCTTGTGGCAGGAGCAATTTCGGGCGGGCGTATTGTGTGTAAAAATACCAAAGCCGACACCCTTGATGCTGTGATCGACAAATTACGCGAAGCAGGAGCGGAAATTGAGGTTACCGAAAACACCATTACCCTTGATATGAAAGGTAAACGCCCGAAAGCGGTGAATATTCGTACAATGCCACATCCAGGCTTCCCAACGGATATGCAGGCACAATTTACCCTGTTAAATATGGTTGCGGAAGGTACAAGCAAAATCACGGAAAGTATTTTTGAAAACCGCTTTATGCATATTCCCGAACTTGTAAGAATGGGAGGAAAAGCGGAAATTGAAGGCAACACTGCCATTTGTTATGGCGTTGAACAGCTTTCAGGTGCGGAAGTTATGGCGACGGATTTACGTGCTTCTGTTAGCTTAGTATTAGCTGGGTGTATTGCTAAAGGTGAAACGATCGTTGATCGCATTTATCATATTGATAGAGGATACGAACATATTGAAGATAAATTACGCAATTTAGGTGTTCGTATTGAGCGATTCTCTCATAATGATTCACTTTAGACTTTTATATGTAAACTGAATTGGGCTTTCTATGCAGAGAGCTTGCAGATTGTTTATTAACCTAGCTGAATTCACGCATAAATTCTTGAGCTTTTTCCACCATTTCTTTTGAGCCGATAAACAGCGGTGAGCGTTGGTGAAGCTCGATTGGTTGCAAGTCTAAAATGCGGTTTTTACCATCGGTAGCCAACCCGCCGGCTTGTTCCGCTAAGAACGCCATTGGATTACCTTCATAAAGTAAACGAAGTTTGCCTTTTGGATAGTTTGTAGCACTTGGATAAATGTAAATTCCCCCTTTCAACAAGTTACGATGAAAATCGGAAACTAATGAACCAATATAACGTGATGTATAAGGGCGTTGAGTAGCTTTGTCTTCCTCTTGGCAGTATTTAATGTATTTTTTCACCCCCATTGGGAATTTGAGATATTGCCCTTCATTGATCGAATAAATTTTTCCTGTTGTTGGCATTTGAATATTTTCGTGTGAAAGGCAGAATACCCCTAAGGACGGATCGTAAGTAAAGCCGTTTACGCCATTTCCTGTGGTGTAAACTAACATTGTTGATGATCCATAAACAATGTAGCCTGCTGCCACTTGGCGATGTCTCGGCTGGAGAAAATCTTCTAATGTAACTGGTTTGCCAATGGGAGAAATGCGGCGGTAAATAGAAAAGATTGTCCCCACAGCCACATTCACATCAATATTTGATGAGCCGTCTAAAGGATCGGTTAAAATTACATATTTCGCATTACGTCCGCGTTCCGTATCGAAAGCGACAAAATTTTCCTCTTCTTCTGAGGCAAAGCCTGCCACTTCTTCTCGTGCAATGAGAGCTTGCTTCATTGTGTTGTGAGCAAATAAATCTAGCTTCATTTGCACTTCGCCTTGTACATTTTCCACGCCAGAGTTACCAATAATGTTATTGGTTAGCCCAGCTTTGTTAATATCACGGTGGATCACTTTCGCCACTAAGCGAATAGAAGAAAGAATGCCTGAAAGTTCGCCTTTAGCATTGGGATACTCCGCTTGCTTTTCAACAATCAATTGCCCTAATGTTTTCATATTTCCGCCCTATTTTTGATGAATAGCTTGTACAGTTTGAAAGAGTTGATTTATTATAGCTAACCTTTTGCTAGGGAAAATAACCTTGCATTGAGTTTGTGATCTTAGCCACATTTTATTTTTCGTTTTTTCATTAAGAGATAAAAAATGACACAAAAACATATTCATATTTTGGGAATTTGCGGAACCTTTATGGGCGGCGTTGCTATTATTGCCAAACAAATGGGTTATAAAATAACAGGTTCAGATGTTAATGTTTATCCGCCAATGAGTACCTTTTTACAAGAAAACGAGATTGAAATCATTCCTAATTATGATGTTGAACAACTCCACCCCACCCCTGATTTAGTGCTAATTGGCAATGCAATGAAACGCGGTAATCCTTGCGTGGAATATGTGCTTGAGCATAATTTGCCTTATACTTCGGGACCACAATGGTTGCACGATAATTTATTGCGTGAGCGTTGGGTGTTGGCGGTTTCTGGTACGCACGGGAAAACCACTACAACAGGTATGCTCGCTTGGATTTTAGAAAAAAATGGGCTAAACCCAGGCTTTTTAATTGGTGGTATTGCGGGGAACTTTGGCACATCGGCCCGCTTAGGGGACAGCCCGTTTTTTGTGATTGAAGCTGATGAATATGACACCGCCTTTTTTGATAAACGTTCAAAATTCATTCATTACAACCCCAAAACACTGATCATCAACAATATTGGCTTTGATCACGCGGATATTTTTGACGATCTTAAAGCGATCCAACGCCAATTCCACCATATGATCCGCACCATTCCCACCAGTGGTCGCATTCTTTCTTTTGCAGGCGAACAAAGCGTGAAAGAAACCTTAGAAATGGGATGTTGGTCGGAACAACAATTTTTAGGCGAAAATCAAGAATGGCACGCGGAGCGGATTACCAATGATTGCACCGAATTTGCGGTGTATCATTTTGGTGAAAAAGTGGCACAAGTGAAATGGAACATCGTTGGACAACACAATATGCACAACGGCTTAATGGCGATTGCTGCAGCCTATCACGCAGGCGTGTCGATTGAAAATGCTTGTGCCGCTTTAGGCAGTTTCATTAATGCAAAACGCCGTTTGGAGTTAAAAGGCGAAGTCAATGGCATCAGCGTCTATGACGATTTTGCCCATCACCCTGCAGAAATTCTCGCAACTTTAACCGCACTTCGAGATAAAGTGGGCGGTGGCGTGCGTATTCTCGCAGTATTAGAACCCCGTTCTAACACAATGAAAATGGGCGTACATAAAGATGAGCTTGCCCCAGCTTTAGTCAGAGCAGATCACGTCTTTTTATTGCAACCTGACAGTATTCCGTGGGATGTGGTAGATATCGCTAACCAATGCGTACAGCCAGCCAATTGGTCTGGCAATCTGGATAAATTAGTCGATATGATTGTCGCCGAAGCAAAACCAAGTGATCATATTCTTGTTATGTCAAATGGAAGTTTTGGTGGCATTCATCAAAAACTGCTGGAAAAATTAGCATTAAAAAATAATTCCTATTAATGGAAAATAAAGCGTGCTATTTACAAACTATGCTGTTAGTATAATTTCCGCTTATTTAAGCAAAAGAGATAACAATCAATAATCTGTGGCATATTTAAAGTTTTTATTTTTTATCATCATAATATTATTGCGTTATCTAAGATTAGATTTAACTTAGGATTTACAATGTCTAAAAATAATGGAACCGTTAAATGGTTCAACGAAACAAAAGGGTTTGGTTTTTTACAGTCTGAAGGTGGAGAAGAAGTTTTCGTTCATTTTTCAGCGATTCAATCAAAAGGATTCCGCACGCTGAAAGAAGGTCAAGCCGTTGAGTTTGATATTATTGATGATAAACGTGGTAAAAAAGCAGAAAACGTCATCATTCTCGCTTAATTTTTCCCTCTAAAAGAGCCACCGCAAAGTAAAAAGTGCGGTGGTTTTTTTATGCGTTTTTTGTATAGTCGTTTGATTTCAAAATAATACAACGTCAGTTAGCCTTGCCTTATTTTGAACTTAAATAACGATATTTTGACCTGAAAAATACGGCGAAAAATAGCCAAAACGCTTGCTAATAAGCCTGAAAGTGCGGTGGTATTTGACAAAGGTTTTTACTGAATAAATATTTTTTACAGGAACGCAAAATTCCAGCAGGCGATAAAAAGGCAATAAAAAACCGCTAATCATTAGCGGTTTCTTGAAATCTGGTTGCGGGGGCTGGATTTGAACCAACGACCTTCGGGTTATGAGCCCGACGAGCTACCAAGCTGCTCCACCCCGCGTCTATGGAGGTGTACTATACCCGATTTTATTTTTAATGCAAGGGGGATTGGGGAAAAAGGTGATTGATTGGTATAAAAATGGGCAATATGCTGATTTTCAAGCCAAAACGCTGAAAAATCTGACCGCACTTTGTTTCGCTTGCAAATTTGGTAGACACATTTTTGATAATAGCAAATCGTCCTGCTTAAAAACGCTATCTCTTTCGCGGATTTTTTGCTATTTTAACGCGTTTCCATTGTGGAATGACTGATTAAGGAACTTTATCTCTATGTCGATGTTGATGACAAAAAAAACTATTAAAAAACACGCCGCACTTTTTTTTCTGCTCGGCTTAGCAGGCTTGCTTTCTGCCTGTTCAAGTAGCCAATTGAGCAAAATACCAAGTAACAATAATAATTTGGCAGATCCCGAAATTTTTGGGGCGAAATATGCAGGGCGTAGCTATCAGCAGCAATTATTAATGCCCGTTTCAGCGGTTGAAAACCAAAGTGCGGTAATAAATCAAGGGGATTTTTTAACCCAACTTTCCAATGTTCGTCTTTATTCTGTAAGTTTAAGTAATAAATTTGTCGAGAGTTATGACAAGGTGACAAATTGGGTGCTAGCAGGGGCAAATGTGAATGAACTCGCGAACTTTGGTATTCGCCCGATGATAATGAAAGGACAAGATGGCTATCAGAACGTGTTGATGACAGGCTATTATTCACCAGTTATCCACGCACGCCGTACGCCGCAAGGCAAATATAATCAGCCCATTTATGCAATGCCAAGACCTTCACAAAAACGCGTGAGCCGAGCACAAATTTATGCTGGGGCATTGAAAGGCAAAGGGCTTGAGCTAGCTTACAGCGATTCAATGATCGACAATTTCTTGCTTGGCGTACAAGGCAGTGGCTATGTGGATTTTGGTAATGGCGATTTGAACTATTTCGCTTACGCGGGGCAAAACGGCTTAGATTATGTTGCCGTGGGTCGCTTATTGGTGGAAGATGGCGAAATTCCTAAAGAAAAAATGTCAATTCAAGCGATCAAAGATTGGGCAAAAGCCAACCCTTCCCGCTTACAAGCTTTGCTCGAACGCAACCCTTCTTATGTCTATTTCAAAAATGATCCAACGGGCAAAGTGAAAGGCTCGGCAGGCGTGCCACTTGTTCCAATGGCTTCCATCGCCTCCGATCGCTCATTGATTCCATCTGGCTCGATTGTACTCGTAGAAGTGCCACAAATCGATAAGAATGGCAACTGGACGGGAGAACATAAACTTCATTTAATGATAGCCCTTGATGTGGGCGGCGCGATAAAAGGTCATCATTTTGATTTATACCGTGGAATTGGTGATGAAGCGGGGCATATTGCTGGCTTATCAAAACATTATGGACGAGTTTGGTTGTTAAAATAATGACAGCGCGTATTGATAATTATGAACAGCGCTTTGGAGGCATTGCGCGTCTATATTCTGCTGAGGGATTAGCAAGGCTACACCAAGCACATATTTGCGTGATTGGCATTGGGGGCGTGGGATCTTGGGCGGTGGAAGCCCTTGCTCGTTCTGGCATTGGTGAGATCACAATGATTGATATGGACGACATTTGCGTAACCAACATCAATCGCCAAATCCACGCCATTTCTGGCAATGTCGGAAAGTTGAAAACGGAAGTGATGGCAGAGCGTGTCGCCTTGATCAATCCCGAATGCAAGGTGCATATTATTGATGACTTTCTTTCCAGCGAAAATTTGGCGGATTATCTCAGCCGTGGCTATGATTATGTGATTGATGCTATTGACAGCGTCAAAACTAAAGCGGCACTGATCGCCTATTGTAAACGCAACAAGATAAAGGTTATCACCGTGGGCGGGGCGGGCGGTCAAACCGATCCAAGTCAAATTCAAATTGCTGATTTGAGCCGCACCATTCAAGATCCCCTCGCCGCAAAAGTGCGGTCAATTTTACGCAAGGATTTTCATTTTAGCCAAAATCCAAAGCGAAAATTTGGGGTGGATTGCGTGTTTTCAACGCAACCGCTGATTTTTCCTCAAATGAGCGAAAATTGTCAGGTATCTGCTACGATGAATTGTGCCAATGGTTTTGGTGCGGCGACAATGATCACCGCAACCTTTGGCTTCTTCGCCGTTTCCCGTGTAATCGAAAAATTATTAATGACAACAGCCTAGCCTTCTTATTTTTTAATAAAAAAAAAGATAGCAATTTTTTGCAAAACGATCTAAGCTAAGCTGACAATTTCTGAGAATCATTCTTAAAAATGGGAGCGTTTATGACAACCTTAAATCGTTTATTTAAGCACAGTGCTGTCGCGGCAGCGGTGTTTTCTTTTTCTACTTTGGCAAGTGCGAGCGTGGTTAGCTCCATAAAACCCCTTGGTTTTATTGCCTCCTCCATTGCGGATGGGGTTACGGACACGCAAGTGCTTGTGCCAGCGGGGGCTTCGCCACACGACTATAATCTGAAACCTTCCGATGTGCAAAAATTGAAGTCGGCGGATTTAGTACTATGGGTCGGTGAAGACGCGGACGCGTTTCTTGCCTCATCATTGCAAAAAAATGTGGACGCAAGCAAAGTGGTTACGATCGCGAAATTGGCAGGCATCACACCTGATATGCTAGCCAAAGGTGAACATCACCACCACGATCACGACCATCACCACCACGATGGTGAAGATCACGACCACGATCACGAGCATCATCACGATCACGGAAAATCAGAGGCTCACGAGCATCAGCACAATCATGGAACAGATGACGCTCACGATGAATTAGAAACCAACTGGCACGTTTGGTATTCACCACGCATTAGCCAAGTGGTGGCTGAAGCGGTGGCAGATAAGCTCACTCAGCAATTCCCTGCGAAAAAAGCGTTGATTGAAAAAAACTTAGCCGAATTTAACCGCACTTTGAACGCACAAAATGAGAAAATCAAGCAACAGCTCGCCTCAGTGCAGAAAAAAGGCTTCTATGTATTCCACGATGCCTATACCTATTTCAACGAGGCTTATGGATTAAACCAAGTGGGTGCGTTTACCATTAATCCATTGGTTGCCCTAGGTGCGAAAAAATTGGCACATATCAAAGAAGAAATTGAAGAGCATAAAGTCGGTTGCTTATTTGCCGAACCCCAATTCACCCCGAAAGTGATCGAAACCTTGCATAAATCCACTGGCGTGAAAGTAGGTCGTTTAGACCCAATGGGCGATGCCGTTGCCTTAGGAAAAGATTCTTACGCCAACTTTCTACAATATACCGCGGACAGTTATTATAACTGCTTGAAATAATAGTGTTTTGTGTTTAGAGCGAGCATTAACTGTTCGCTCTTTCTTTTGCCTAAAAATCGAATTAAAATCGACCGCACTTTACGGCTCTGTTATAATCCCGCCATTCTTTTTGATGAAGCACAAGAGATGCCAATGAAAAAATTATTTGCCACCACTTCCCGTGGCTTTGAAGAATTATTAAAAACAGAACTTACTGAATTGGGTGCGAAAGAATGCCAAATCTCCCAAGGTGGAGTGCATTTTTTAGCCGATGATGAAACTTTGTATCGCAGTTTGCTTTGGTCAAGGCTCAGTTCACGAATTTTATTGCCATTAGTGCAAAGCAAAATTTATAGCGATTTGGATTTATATGCCACTGTAGTGGGGCAAAATTGGCTGGATATTTTTGATGAGCGTTGTCAATTTGTGGTGGATTTTAACGGCAAAAACTGTGAAATTCGTCATACTCAATTTGGGGCAATGCGAGTGAAAGATGGCATTGTGGATTATTTTGAGCGTCAAGGCAAAGCCCGCCCGAGCGTGGATAAAGACAATCCCGATATTCGCATTCACGCCTATTTAAATCGTGAAGATTTCATTCTTTCTTTAGATTTGAGCGGCGAAGCCTTGCATTTGCGTGGCTATCGTGAAGACACAGGTTCTGCCCCTTTGCGTGAAACTTTAGCGGCGGCGATTGTATTGCGTTCAGGCTGGCAACAAGGCACGCCGTTAGTTGATCCTATGTGTGGTTCAGGCACATTGTTGATTGAAGCGGCACAAATGGAAACGAGAATCGCACCACAGCTACACCGCTTACATTGGGGATTTGATTTCTGGAAAGGACATAATCCGCAGGCTTGGGACAAAGTGAAAGAGGAAGCTATCGCCCTCGCAAAACAAGGTTCAGCACAACTTCAAGCCCATTTTTATGGTTTTGATTTAGATCACCGCGTATTACAAAAAGCCAAACGCAATGCACAAAATGCAGGTGTTGCCCATTTAATCCAATGGAAACAAGGCGATGTGGCAGCGTTGAAAAATCCAGCCAGCGAGAAAGGCACACTGATTTGTAACCCGCCTTATGGTGAACGTTTAGGCACAACACCCGCATTAATCGCCCTTTATTCTGTGTTGGGGCAACGTTTAAAACACCAATTCGGTGGTTGGAATGCGTCTATTTTCAGTGGTGAACCTGCGTTGTTAGACTGCCTGCGATTGCGTTCGCACCGCCAATTTAAAGCGAAAAATGGGCCGTTAGATTGCGTACAAAAAAATTATCAGATCGCCGAAAACAAGCACGCACAAATTGAAAGTGCGGTGCAAAATGAACCGCACTTTTCCGCAGAAAGCCCACAAGTAGCACAGGATTTTGCTAATCGCTTGCAAAAATAGCAAGAAAATCGAAAAATGGGCGAAACAGCAGGGAATTAATGCTTATCGCCTTTATGACGCGGATTTACCCGAATATAACGTGGCGGTAGATCGTTATTTAGATCATATTGTGGTGCAAGAATATGCTGCACCAAAAAATATTGATGAAAACAAAGCCCGTCAGCGTTTACTTGATGCCGTAACCGCTACCCTTGCTGTAACAGGCGTAGAAACCAATAAGTTAGTGCTAAAAGTTCGCCAAAAGCAAAAAGGCACAAATCAGTATGAAAAATTGGCCAATAAGGGCGATTATTTTTATGTGGAAGAATACGGAGCGAAGCTGTGGGTGAATTTAACGGATTATCTGGACACGGGGCTATTTTTGGATCACCGTTTGACGCGAAAAATGGTGGGCGAAATGGCGAAGGGTAAAGACTTTCTTAATCTTTTCGCTTATACGGGATCGGCAACCGTTCACGCTGCTTTGGGAGGAGCAAAATCCACCACTACGGTGGATATGTCTAACACTTATCTCAACTGGGCAGAACAAAATTTAATTTTAAATGACATCGAAGGCAAACAGCACAAATTAATCCAAAGCGATTGCTTACAATGGCTAGAAAAATGTGATCGCCAATTTGATTTAATCTTTGTTGATCCACCTACTTTTTCTAATTCAAAACGAATGGAAAACAGCTGGGATGTGCAACGCGATCATATTCAATTATTCAGCCAATTAAAATGATCTGCACCCCAAAAGTTGGACTAAACAACCAACTGATTAAGGTGCAGATTTTTTATGACTAAATATACTCAACGTTTCAAACAACAAGTGCTCGACTTTTATCATCAAAATGGAAAAAACCGTTCGCTTACTCGCCAGTATTTTCAGCTTCCCCAAAGAACGTTAGCACGTTGGATTGCGAAATTTAATCATAATGGAATCAATGGATTAGCTGTATTAAGTAAAAAACGATATTATTCTGTTGAGTTTAAATTAAAGGTTATTCAAGCTATCAAAAAAGGCCAGTGCTCCGCTGAAGCCGCCTGCTTTCGCTTTGATATCCCCAGTTCAGGGATAATTAGTCAATGGTTGCAACGCTTTGAAAAACAAGGTATAGATGGGTTATTACTCAAACCTAAAGGTCGTCCAAGTATGAAACTCAACTCACCTAAAATGCCACCAACGCCCAAAACAGAAGAAGAACGCTTGCGTTACCGAATTTTGGAATTAGAAGCGGAGAATGCAATGCTAAAAAAGTTGCAGGAACTCAACCAACAAAAAATGCAGAAAAAGCCGTCATCGTAAATGCCTTACGCTCGCGTTTCCCGTTGGAATTGTTACTCAGGCTAATCGGATTGGCACGCAGTTCGTTCTTTTATCATCTCAAGCCAAAGTCGGATAAAAATGTAGCGATTTCACAGAAAATAGAGGAAATTTATCGCAAAAATGACGAAAATTATGGTTATCGTCGAATTACCTTGGAATTAAGGAAATACTTGATTATCAACCACAAAAGGGGGCAAGCGATAATGCAACGTTTGGGGTTAAAAGGAAAAAGTAAGCAGAAAAAATATCGTTCTTACCAAGGCAAAGTGGGACACATTGCCGATAATCTGTTGCAACGGGATTTTACGGCAACGATGCCGAATGAGAAGTGGGTAACGGATATCACCGAGTTCAAATGTGCGGAAGGCAAAGTGTATTTATCGCCGATTAAAGACTTGTTTAATAACGAAATTATTGCTTATGATGTGGCGAGAAGTCCGAATTTTGAGCAGATAACCAGAATGTTGACCTAGGCGGTGAACCGATTAGCGGGGGAAAAACCGATACTGCATTCCGACCAAGGGTGGCAGTATCAAATGATGGGTTATCGAGAGATATTGAAAAAACACGGTATTACGCAAAGTATGTCGAGAAAAGGCAATTGCCTTGATAATGGTGCGATGGAAAGCTTTTTCGGGCGATTGAAGACGGAATGTTACTTTGGCAAGCGGTTTGAAACCTTTGAACAGCTTGAAAAAGTGATTCACGAGTACATTCATTACTACAACAATGAGCGTATTCAAGTGAAGCTCAAAGGACTAAGCTCTGTGGAATACAGAACTCAGTCCTTGAATGAAATTAGAATATAGTCTAACTTTTTGGGGGCAGATCAAACTACCGCACTTTAATTTTTCGGTAAGGGACTGATAAAGATAAAAAAACCTTTTCTTACGAAAAGGTTTTTTGTTTTTTATTCGTTTAAATATTCCACACGGCAAACAATGTTAAAACGGAAAATAACGTGGCTAAGCCGTAGAAAATCACGCCAGCAGCGGGAATATGGACTTTAAAATCGTGCAAACCTAAATGGACACGATGAATACCACACCAAGCGGGGAAGATCAGCAAAGCGAGAATAGCGAGCTTGCCAATCCAAGTGCCAGCAAAGGCGATGATGTTATCAGGCGAAATCAACCCAAAGGGGAGCAAAAAACCTAAAATTAGCACAAGAACAGGGAAGAACACGGCACTGATCGCACCACCTGCACCGAATAAGAGCCATACGGCAGGCTCATTTGAACGTTTTGGATTTTGTTTATTCATATGCTTATTTCCTTACTAAAATTAAGGCAAGAATACTCACTACGGCGGTAATTGCCCAAAATACGCGAGAAAGTAATTTCGCATCTAGGCGTTCATTTTTCACAATAATATTCACCATTTGCGGTGCCATATTAAAGAACGTATAGCTATTTAATAGTACTGCCCCAAGGGTGATGATATTTAAAATCACTACCAGTGGATTTTGTAAAAAATGCACGAAATTGGTGGCAAATGCACCGTTGCCTAAACAAATTAAGCCATAAAAAAGTTCTAAGCAAAACCAAAGGGTTGGAACGGCAGTGCTTTCACGCAATACATAGAATTTGTAAAAATCTAACTTTTTCCACCAAGTTGGTTTAACTTCACGCACATATTTTTTGCGTTTGCTTGTGGTTACTGTTGTCATTTTCCTCTCCTTAGCTTTGCGGTTTTAGCATTGCCAACACATAATCTTTCGCACTTTCTATTTTGCCTTGGTTTACCGCAGAAGCTGGATTAACGTGTTTTGGACACACTTCTGAGCAGTAACCCACGAAAGTACAGCTCCATACCCCGTTATCGCCATTGAGAATTTTCATTCGTTCCGCTTTACCGTGATCACGATTATCAAGGTTATAACGATGAGCAAGCGTGATTGCCGCAGGGCCGACAAATTCTGGGTTTAAGCCGAATTGTGGGCAAGCCGCATAGCATAAACCACAGTTAATGCACATTGAGAATTGGCGATATTTCTCTAGCTGTGCTGGGGTTTGTTTAGTGCGACTTTTCGCTAATTCCGCCGATGGGTGCGGTTTGCCGTCCAGCGGTGGGGCTTCATTACCGATAATGTAAGGTTTAATGCTTTCTAAACTTTCAATAAAGTGGCTGAGATCCACCACTAAATCACGTTCAATCGGAAAGTTGGCTAAAGGTTCAATTCGCATATGCCCGCTGTAATCACGCAAGAATGTTTTGCAAGCGAGTTTTGGCTTGTTATTCACCATCATTCCGCAAGAGCCACAAATCGCCATACGACAAGACCAGCGGTAAGACAATTCAGGTTCAAGCTTATCTTTAATATAGCCAAGGGCATCTAATAGCGAGGTTTGGCTATCATAAGGCACTTGGTAAGTTCTTAAATAAGGTTCTTTATCTACTTCTGGGTTATAACGCAGAACCTCAATATTCATCATTGCTTGATTAGCCATTTGTTTGCTCCTTAGCTTTCGCTGCCGCTTCTTGAGCTTCAGCTTCCGCACCATAAACACGTTTTGCAGGTTGAGATTTTGTGATTTTCACTGGGCTGTATTCAATGCGAGGCATACCGTCAGCATTGTAGAAAGCCAAAGTGTGTTTTAAGTAATTCACATCATCACGTTCTGTGTAGTCTAAACGTTGGTGAGCACCACGAGATTCTTTACGCTCAATGGCTGAATTCGCGATAGATTGTGCTACATCTAAAATGTAACCCAATTCCACGGTATAAAGCACATTGGTATTGAACACACTTGAGCGATCAGCAATGCGAATGCGTTTATAACGTTCTTTTAGTTCAGCAATTTTATCAACGGTTTGTTGCATACTTTCTTGTGTACGATAAATACCACAACCTTCTTCCATTGAATCGCCCATTTCATCACGAATTTGCGACCAAGATTCTGTGCCTTCTTGATTGTAGAGATCTTCCAAACGTTGAACCACATCTTTCGCTTGTGCATCAACCGCACCTTGGTTGGCTGGGCTGGCTTCAGCAGCACGTTGTGCGGCATATTCCCCAGCTACACGGCCCAATACCACAAGCTCAGCAAGAGAGTTAGAGCCTAAACGGTTCGCCCCGTGCAAGCCTGATGACGCACATTCACCCACAGCAAATAAGCCTTTAATACGGGTTTCGCTGTTGAAATCCACTTCAATACCGCCCATTGTGTAATGCACCACAGGACGCACTGGGATCGGTGCTTTGGCAGGATCTACCCCCTCATAAGCTTTCGCAAGTTCACAAATAAATGGTAAACGTTCGTGCAGATATTTTTCACCTAAATGGCGTAAATCAAGATGAACCACGTCCACGCCTTTAGCGGTTTTTAACGTATTGCCTTTACGCCATTCTTGCCAGAATGCTTGCGACACCTTATCACGCGGACCTAATTCCATATATTTGTTTTCAGGTTTACCGATTGGGGTTTCAGGACCAAGACCGTAATCTTGTAAATAACGATAGCCATCTTTATTTACCAAAATACCGCCTTCACCACGACAACCTTCCGTCATCAAAATGCCCGTATTCGGCAAACCTGTTGGATGATATTGTACAAATTCCATATCACGCAATGGCACACCGTGACGATAAGCCATTGATAAACCATCACCGGTTACAATACCGCCGTTTGTATTGAAACGGAATGCACGACAGCCGCCACCAGTGGCAATAACCACTGCATTAGCATTAATTTGAACCAGCGTTCCCTCCATCATATTCATCGCTACCATACCACGAGCGTGTCCATCATCAACAAGAATATCTAACACGAAATGTTCATCAAAACGTTGAATTTGTGGAAATTGCATTGAGGTTTGAAAAAGGGTGTGCAATAAATGGAAACCTGTTTTATCTGCTGCAAACCACGTCCGCTCAATTTTCATACCACCAAAGCGGCGAACATTTACATCACCGTCCTCTTTACGGCTCCAAGGACAGCCCCAACGTTCTAATTGGGTCATTTCCACGGGAGAATGTTCCACGAAATATTCCACCACATCTTGTTCACACAACCAGTCCCCCCCTGCAACGGTGTCGTGGAAATGTTTTTCATAAGAATCTTCTTCTTTGATAACGGCAGCCGCTCCTCCCTCAGCTGCCACGGTGTGGCTACGCATTGGGTACACCTTAGAAACTAAAGCAATTTTTAAATTTGGATTTGCCTCCGCTGCTGCAATTGCTGCTCGTAGCCCACCGCCACCAGCCCCCACAATTGCAATATCGACATTAACAGTTTGCACGATATTCCTCCAATAAGTAGATGTAGTAAACAAACGTAGATTTCATGTTGAAATCTGAAATTTATTAGGGTTTCATTATTTTGCCACGCTTTTAGGAAATAAATCAGTATTTTTTTGATAAAAAAGGCTATCAAACTATGAAAGTGTGATCTAACTCAAAAAAGCTAATGTGAATATTAGGTGTAAATGAGAACTTTTAGCTTTAACACATTATTTTTTAACGAAAAAGGAGTTATTTATTTTTAGAGTATAGCGTAAAATGACTTTCTTAATTTTACTTTAAAAAAGAGTTAATTATGTCAGAGCATCAATGGAAACCGACAGCGAGTATTCAAACATTATTATCTAGAGCTAAAATAATCGCTGAAATTCGTCAATTTTTTAGTGAACGTGGTTTATTAGAAGTTGAAACCCCTATACTTAGTGAGTTTGGGGTTACAGATGTGCATTTATCAACATTTAGTACTAAATTAATTTCTCCTTTCCAGAACAAAGAAAAAACATTGTGGTTATCAACTAGCCCAGAATATCCGATGAAGCGTTTACTTGCAGCAGGAAGCGGGGCAATTTTTCAATTATGTAAGGTGTTTCGTAATGAAGAAGCGGGTAAAAAGCATAGCCCAGAATTTACGATGTTAGAATGGTATCGCCCCTATTTTGATATGTACCGGCTAATCAATGAAGTCGATGACTTGTTACAATATATTCTAGATTGTGAACCTGCGGAAAGTATGAGTTACCAGTTTGCTTTTCAAGAATATGTAGGTATTGATCCTTTGTCTGCATCTCAAGATAAACTTATAGAAAAAGCTAAAGAATATTGTTTGGAAAATGCAGAACGTGAAGATCGAGATACTCTACTACAATTTTTATTTAATGTGGCGGTTGAATCTCAAATAGGGAAAGATAAACCTGTTGCTATTTACCATTTTCCGGCAACTCAAGCAGCACTAGCTCAAATTAGTTCTGAAGATCATCGGGTTGCAGAGCGTTTTGAGTTTTATTATAAAGGTCTTGAATTGGCAAATGGTTTTTGCGAATTAACCGATGCTAATGAACAACGCCATCGTTTTGAACAAGATAATAAACAACGTGAGCGGTTAGGCTTACCGATTCATCAAATTGATGAACGTTTTCTTGCCGCACTTAAAGCTGGGGTACCAAATTGTTCTGGCGTCGCTTTAGGGGTTGATCGTTTAATTATGATTGCTTTAGGGCTAGAAAATATTAATGAGGTCATTGCTTTTAGCATAGAAAATGCGTAATTAAAGAAGGGGCTGTCCTAGATAACAACTAAAAAATCTATTTAGGTTAGAATGAACCAATGAGAAAAAGTCGTCTAAGTCAGCACAAACAAAATAAACTCATTGAGCTATTTGTTGCAGGTGTTACTGCAAGGACAGCAGCAGAGTTAGTCAATGTAAACAAAACGACTGCCGCATATTACTTTCATCGTTTATGCCAACTCATCTATCAAAACAGCCTTCACTTAGAGATGTTTGAAGGTGAAATTGAAGCCGATGAAAGTTATTTTGGCGGTGCTCGCAAAGGCAAACGTGGTCGTGGTGCGGCAGGGAAAATTGCGGTATTCGGGCTTCTCAAGTGCAATGGCAAGGTTTATACCGTTGCGGTTCCAAATACGCAATCTGCCACCTTGTTACCCATTATTCGGGAGCAGGTAAAGCCTGATAGTATTGTTTACACCGATAATTATCGTAGTTATGACGTGCTTGATGTGAGTGAATTTAGTCATTTTCGTATCAATCACAGCACACATTTTGCTGAAAATCATAACCACATTAACGGAATTGAGAATTTTTGGAGCCAAGCAAAACGCCATTTACGCAAATTTAATGGTATCCCAAAAGCGCATTTTGAGCTTTATTTAAAGGAATGTGAATGGCGTTTTAATTACAGCAACATAAAAAGTCAAATTTCTATTTTAAAACAATTGGTTAAAGGGAGTTTAGTCTAGTTATCTAGGACAGCCCCTTAAAGAAAATATGAACGTGCTTATTTAGGGAATAGTTTAAAGTTGGCAATTAAAGATGCACTTCATTGCCAACTTGTTGAAGCAATTAGAAAGCGTTTACTATTCCTTTATGTCTCAATAACGCGTCAAGTTGTGGTTCACGTCCGCGGAAGCGTTTGAATAACACCATTGGCTCTTCTGAACCGCCACGGGTAAGGATTTCGTCTAAGAACGATTGCCCTGTTACTGGATTAAAAATGCCTTCCTCTTCAAAACGTGAGAATGCATCTGCAGATAGCACTTCTGCCCATAAATAGCTGTAATAGCCTGCCGCGTAGCCACCCGCGAAGATGTGGCTGAAGCTGTGCGGATTTCTTGCCCAATCCACACCTTTGATGACGGCAACGTCATCTTTTACCTGTTTTAAGGTGTCTAAAATTTGGTTGGGTTGGTTCGCATCAAAATAATGGTGCAAACGGAAATCAAATAACCCAAATTCAAGCTGACGTAACACGAACATTGCCGCTTGGAAGTTTTTCGCTTTAAGCAACTGTTGCAATTTTTCTTTTGGTAGCGGTTCGCCCGTTTGATAATGCCCTGAAATAAAGGCAAGAGCCTCTTCTTCCCAACACCAGTTTTCTAAGAATTGGCTTGGTAATTCTACCGCGTCCCAAGGCACAGCATTAATGCCCGCCACATCTGCCACATCAATTTGGGTCAGCATATGGTGAATGCCGTGTCCAAATTCGTGGAATAAGGTGGTGACTTCATCGTGCGTGAAGAGTGCCGGTTTATCGCCCACTGGTGCGTTAAAGTTACAAGTGAGATAAGCCACTGGCTGTTGAATTGTGCCATCGGCTTTACGGCGGCGACCAACACAGTCATCCATCCACGCACCGCCACGTTTATTTTCACGGGCGTATAGGTCTAAATAAAAACTACCGCGCACTTGATCTTGGCTATCAATCAAATCAAAAAAACGCACATCTTTATGCCAAGTATCCACATCAAAACGTTCCACGGCGCGAATATTAAATAGGCGTTTAATTAGCTCAAATAAGCCTGAAAGTACGCGATCTTCTGGGAAATAAGGGCGAAGTTCTTCATCATTAATGGCGTATAAATGTTGTTTTTGTTTTTCGCTGTAAAACGCAATATCCCAAGGCTCAAGTGCGGTAATATTAAAGTGAGTTTTACAAAACGCTTCTAATTCCGCTAATTCTTGTTGTCCTTGTGCTTTGGAACGGCTTGCCAAATTATCGAGGAAATCCAACACTTGTTGCGGATTTTCAGCCATTTTAGTGGCTAGAGAAAGCTCGGTGTAATGTTCAAAATCAAGCAATTTTGCCAATTCAACGCGTAAAGTTAAGATCTCTTGCATAATGGCAGAATTATCCCATTTTCCTGCATTCGGGCCTTGTTCTGAAGCACGAGTCACAAAAGCACGGTACATTTCTTCACGTAATTGACGGTTTTCACAATAGGTCATCACCGGCAAATAGCTTGGAAACTCAAGAGTGAAGCGATAACCTTCTAGCCCTTTGCTTTCCGCAGATTGTTTTGCCGCTTGCAAAGCACTTTCTGGTAAGCCTTTGAGCTGGCTTTCTTCTTCAATCACTTTATCCCAGCCCATTGTGGCATCTAGCACATTGTTGCTAAATTGTGAACTTAGCTCGGATAAACGAGCGACAATTTCGCCATAGCGTTTTTGTTTTTCGGCTGGCAAAGAAATACCTGAGAGTTTGAAATCACGCAAGGCATTATCAATGGCTTTTTTCTGTGCCACGCTGTAAGTTTCATATTCTGGGCTATTTTTAAGCTGTAAATAGGCTTGATATAAGCCCTCGTGTTGCCCTAACCAAGTGCTATATTCAGAAAGCAATGGCAAGCAAGCTTGATAGGCTTCACGCAATTCAGGGCTGTTTTTTACTGCATTTAAGTGGCTCACTGGCGACCAAGCTTTGCTTAGGCGATCACCACTTTCAGTTAATGGTTCAATAAAATTCTGCCAAGTTAAGTGTGGTTGCTTTAAAACCTGTTCTACAGTATCTCGATTTTCTTGAATTAATTGTGTAATTGCGGGTTGAATATGTTCGGGTTTAATTTGCGAAAATTGCGGTAAGGTGGTTTCGCTTAATAGCGGATTTGTCATAAAAGCTCCTTGCTTTCCTAATCAATGTTATTGCATAACAAATAAGGGGAGATTCTATAATATCAAGGTTGAGAAATCTAAAAAAATGTGGATAATTGATAATTATTTTTATTTATTGGTTGGTATTTGGACAGTAGAAAATGAAAGCTATTTATATTTTGTTAGGATTTCTCTCGCTCGGCTTGGGAATTTTAGGGGCGTTTCTCCCCTTGTTGCCCACCACGCCTTTTTTGCTATTAGCGGTGTTTTGTTTTGCGAAAGGCTCAGAGCGGCTGCATAATTGGATCATTCAGACCCAGCTTTACAAAAATCATTTGCAATCATTCAGCGAAGAGCGAGCCTTAACCTTAAAAACAAAAATTCGTATTTTATGTTTTTCTACCGCAATGCTCGCGGCAGGTTTTTATTTTACACCGACCATTTACGGCAAAGTGGCGATTTTACTCGGCTTGCTCATTCACTATTGGATCTTTTTCTTCTGGATCAAAACCATCAAAGAATAATTGGTATTGCGGGGGCGTTTTTGTATAATGCGACTATTTAAACAAGCCCCTATCGCTCAATGTCATTATTCAATTTCACCAACGCGTTTAAAAGTGCGGTGCTTTTTGGCTGCCTTTTTTGCCTGCTGAATTGCGATCAAAAAAGTGTCCATACAACCACTGCGTATTCACGTCAAAACGAACCACAACTTCGGCTTCCGCGACTTGTGCGAGGGGTTTATACTGATGTGGTGATTTCCCCTGAACAACTACAAAATGAGGAACAGGCGAGCTTTTTGCGGGATATTGCGGAGGGCTTGGTGATGTATGACCCTCAAGGTAATATCCAACCTGCCGTGGCGGAAAGTTGGCACACGGAAGATAATAAAACGTGGATTTTTACCTTACGCGAACAGGCGAAATGGTCGAATGGCTCGCCCGTTACCGCAATGGATTTTGTGCAAAGCTGGCGACAGTTGGCAACCTCATCAAGCCCATTGAAAAATTATCTCGCTTTTCTCAATATGCAAAATGCCATAGCGGTCTTAGCGGGAAAAACGGCGGTGGAGGAATTGGGCGTGCAAGCCAATTCGCCACGCGAATTACAAATTACCTTAGATAAAGCCACGCCTTATTTGCCTGAAATGCTGGCACACGCTGCTTTATTGCCACAATATTTTGCTCTAAGTGAAGAAAAATATCAAAGTGAGCCGTTGCAAAATGAGCCGAAGAGCGAGCCACAAATTGTTAGCAACGGCGCTTATTATGTGAAAAGTCAGCAGGGCGATCGCATTCATTTAGCCCTCAACCCTTATTATTGGCAGAAAGAAACCGTTTTCTTCCCAGAGGTGGATTATCAGAAAATCCGCACTACTCAGCCTTTAGACGGGATTGATGTGGTGTTGAACCCGCAACAAAAAAATCTTCCCGTGCAATATTTGCCGAAACTTTGTACTTATTATTATGAGTTTAATTTTAACGATCCAATGTTGGAAAAAAGTGCGGTGCGAAAATCACTCATTTTTTTGGCTTCGGCACGCAATTTAGTTCGCGGTGAGCAAGCCTCCCATCTCGCTACTAACCATTTTTTACCGCAATCAATGTGGGACGAGCAAGAAACCGCGTGGAGTCCCATTTTGGTGGAGCAGCTTTTGCAGCAAAATGGCATTACGGAGCGTTCTCCATTGGTGCTGCGTTTGACCTTTGATCAAGAGGGATTTAATCAGATCATCGGGCAACGCCTTGTCCAAATGTTGTCACAGTCAGACCTCATTCATATTCAGCCAGAGCCTGTTTCTCGCCAAACCTTGCTTGCGAAGCGTGCCAAGGGAGATTTTCAAATTATCCGATCTGGTTGGTGTGCGGATTATAACGAGCCTTCCGCTTTTTTGATGAATTTCTATTCTAAAAACCCAGATAATAAATCAGGCTATCATAATGAAAAAGTGGACGCGTTATTAGAACAAAGCTTACAGCCAATTTCTAAAGAAAAACGCACCGCACTTTATCAGCAAATTAGCCAATTATTACAACAAGATAACGTCGTATTACCCGTTTTTCAGTACACCACCCCGATTTACCTCGCCCCGAATATACAAGGCGTAGATAAACAAAATCCAACGAATGTGATTTATAGTAAGGATTTAAGGCAAAGTAATTAATATCCTATTTTGAAAAAATGGCTTGCTGAATTTCGCTAATTTGTGATCTCGTTAAACCATTATTTATAAAAAAGCTCTTGAGCCAATTAATTTGGGTTTCTAATTTATTAGGGTGATGCCTTTTTTCTAAGCTATTTAATTTTGCTTTGGCTTTGTCAATATATGTTTTTAAGGGGATTGATTGAGCAGGAGAGAAATCCACCATTTTTATTAGTGCGTTAATGTCTTTTTCTGTGAGATTTTCTGCTTTTAGTAAAGAATTGACCCAATTAAATTGGCTTTGAGATTTATTCGGTAAACTTCTTGGTGAAATCTGGTTTACTTTATCAATTTGATTTTGTACTTTTGATGCTAGTATAGACATAGTTGCAGCTTGAGCATTATCATTTTGGCTGTCTGGCAATATATCGTCAATGCTATCTAATCGTTTCGCTTGTTGAATTCGCCCTTTTGTAAGATAGTAATGAATAATCGAATCAAAACCTTTATCTTTAGAAATAATATAAAGAGCATTAAATTGATATTCTGTCGTAATACGAGCCATTTCATCAACAATGATAAAATCTAATGCATTCTTTCCTGCTTTTGGACATTCAATAATGCGACAATTTTTTCCAAACATTATTAAAGATTTTATCAAAACAACAGGTAAGAGTTTTTGGTTTTCACCGACGCAAAGAACAATAAAGTACTCATTAGGCGATAAATGCGTTAATGTTTTAGGTTGCACGTTTTCATAATCAATAACGATCAAGTTCATACTATTCCTCTGTCAAGCATTAATAATACACTTTTTTATTTTTAATTCGCAGGCATTGCCTCTTCCACGGGAGCGGCTTGGGAATTTGATGACGGGATGAGTACGTCCCATAGGCTTTGGCGTTTTGGTTGTTCTGCTTTTTTTGGTGTTTCTTGCTCAGTGCAGAAGGATTGATTGCGATCTGCCCACACGGGAATTTGGCGGGAGCGGTTACAATCCCAACTACCATAGCTATTGATCCCCACCCATTTGATGCCTTCAGGGGCGGAGGGGTATAACGCTGTAGCGGTGGTGCGTTGTAAGTAGTCTTTATACACTTGCAATGCACCTGTTGCCCCCGTGAGTTTGGTTTCACCATTATCATCACGCCCTAACCAAACAGTGGCGAGATTTTCGCCATCAACGCCGACAAACCAAGTATCCCGTGCGGAGTTGGTCGTGCCGGTTTTTCCTGCCAAATGCAAATGGGAAAATTGGCTTTGTAAGCTACGAGCCGTACCGTATTCCACGGTTTGTTGCATTGCATAAAGGGTCTGGTAGGCAGCTTGTGCTGGCACAACTTGCTCTGGCTGCATTGCACGTTGATAAATGATATCCCCTTGCTGGTTAGTAATGCTATCAATGGTTGCCAGCGTAATAGTTGCCCCTAGATTGGCAATAGTTTGGAATAATTGGGCTACTTCGTAGGGGGAAATAGAATAAGATCCCAGCAACATCGCTGGAACTTTTGGAATTTTTACTTTATCCCACCCCATTGCCTTTTGTGTATCAATAACCTTGCTTAAGCCTACTTCCATTCCAATATTCACCGTTGGAATATTCAGCGAGCGGGCTAACGCGTCCATTAACATCACTGGACCGCTGTAACGGCGGTCGTAGTTTCGCGGTTGCCACGGCGGGCTGCCTTTTGTGTAAATGGTGATCGGCTGGTTTTGGATTGGCGTGTTTAGACGAAACTCACTCGGATCACTAAGTGCGGTCAGATAAATTGACGGTTTTACCAAAGAGCCAATTTGTCGTTTAGCGTTTAAAGCACGGTTAAAGCCCGCGTAGTTGGTTTGTCGTCCACCTACAATAGCTTTGATCTCACCATTGTGATAATCTGCTATGATCATCGCCGCTTCCAAATAGGGATTTTTATATTTCACTTGCAATTCAGAAACCGCATTGATCACTGCTTGTTCGGCATATTGTTGCTGTTTAATATCTAAGGTAGAGAAAATGCGTGTTCCCGACAGGCTACTTGCTCTATTTTCTCCTAGTCGGTGACGCAATTCGGCTTGTAGTGTTTGGATAAAGGCAGGGTATTTGCGGGTAATCTGCCCGTGTTTTTGCACGCCAAGTGGGCGTTTGCTCAGCATATCATACAGTTCTTGCCCGATGACTTTATGCTCAAGTAATAAATGCAACACCACATTACGGCGTTCAAGGGCAAGCTTAGGATTACGCCACGGATTATACAATGACGGGCCTTTCACCATTCCTACTAAAAGGGCGATTTGATCGAGGTTGATCTCGCGGATCGAACGGCCAAAATAAAAGTGGCTAGCAAGCTCAAAACCGTGAATTTGCGTGTTGCCATTTTGCCCGAGATAAATTTCATTGAGATAGGTTTCTAAAATACGGTTTTTATCGTAACGCCAGTCTAAAATCAGTGCCATTAAGGCTTCATTAATTTTTCGGCTGAAGGTGCGTTCATTGGATAAAAACAGGTTTTTTACTAACTGCTGAGTGAGAGTGCTTCCGCCTTGTACGCGGTGTCCCGCTTGAAAATTTGCCACCACAGCCCTTGCAATGCCTAATGGGCTAATACCTTCGTGCTGGTAAAAGCGGCGATCTTCAGTTAAAAGAAGGGTATCGATCAGCAATCTAGGATAATTTTGTAGCGAAAGAGTTAAGCGTTCTTCTTTTTCAGATTGTAACATTGCGATCAATTTTGGTGCGAGCGGAAAATCTTCAATGGCTTGCGTATTTACTAAATCTTCGATCACTGCTAATTGATTATTTTGGAAACGTAAACGAAAAACTCGTTGAGCTTCAGGTGCTGTGGGAAATGGAAATGCACCTCTTAATAAAACAATGGTGTCATTTTCAACTTTAAAATCTCCAGGTACGGCTATCATTGTGGTTTGGCGATAATTATTTTCTAATAAGCGTTGCTTCACCTGTTCAAAGCTAAGCTTATCACTCAAACGAATAGATTCAATACGACTATATACCTCTGCGGGAAGTTGCCAAATTTGTCCATCCATTTTAGAACGGATTTTGCCATCTAAATAAATGCAGTAAAAAATAAGGTGACAAATAATAACGAATGCTAATTTTATAGAAAAGTTACGAAAACGTTTTTTTTTCGATGAATTTAGGATAGATGAGGGCTTAGCTTTATTTTTTGCCATCGTTGTTGCACCTCATTTAACGGTTAAAAGATAAATAAGAATGTAAAAATTGTTCAAAATCTTCTAACCCACAAAAGGCAAGGCTTTCTTCATCATAATAATGGAAATCTTGCTCAAGGGCTTGTTGATCTTCAATGGCAAGGTTGTTCGCCCGCACCATCACTTCATCCGCACTAATAAACAGGCTGTATTCTGAACCGATTAAACGGAAATCTTGATTCGGCGACTGGCGTGCTTGCTCAATCGAAGAAAGTGCGGTAAAAATTGGCTTAGAATCTGACCGCACTTCGCTATTTAGCCAATTTGCCAAGGCTTCGTGTCCCATTGAACATTTGGCGGAAATCTGCCCGCCTTGGGCGAAAAATTGATAATCCATTTTAGATACTGAACGATGAACCACAACCGCAAGTGGTGGTGGCATTGGGGTTGTTTACCACAAAACGCGAGCCTTCTAAGCCTTCGGTGTAATCCACTGTGCCGCCGATTAAATATTGCAAGCTCATCGGGTCGATCACTAATTGCACGCCGCTGTTTTCAATGGTGAGATCACCTTCATTGACTTTTTCATCAAAGGTAAAGCCATATTGGAAACCGCTACAACCGCCGCCAGTGATATAAACACGCAATTTTAGTTCGCTATTTTCTTCTTCGCTAATCAAGGCTTTGACTTTATTTGCCGCCGCATCGGTGAAAGTTAAAGGGATTGCCATCTCGGTCATAATTTATCTCGCTTGTGTCTTTGTCAATGTTAAGTTGGCTATTATCTAATAACCTAGTAAACCATTCAAGAATTTATAGCCGTTTGCTTTCAAAATAATAGGGCGTTTTCGCCGCAAGCTATAATTTAAACGGCGAGAGCAAGGATTTTTCTTTGAAAAGGTGGTAAAATACCGCACAAATTTTTGTCTAGGAGAAGTTATGGCAATTCCAATTAGAACAGAACAAGAAATCGAAAAATTGCGGGAAGCCTGTAAGTTGGCATCTGATGTATTGGTGATGATAGAACCCTATGTGAAAGAGGGGGTAACCACGGGCGAATTAGATCGCATTTGCCACCAATATATGGTGGAACAACAAAAGGTGATCCCCGCTTGTTTAGGCTATCACGGTTTTCCAAAAGCCACTTGTATTTCCATTAATGAAGTGGTTTGCCACGGTATTCCAAGCGAGGGGAAAAAGCTCAAAAATGGCGATATTGTCAATATTGACGTTACCGTGATTAAAGATGGCTACTATGGCGATAATTCCAAAATGTATGTGGTGGGCGAGGCGAGTATCCGCAGCAAAAAACTCATTGACGTAACCCAAGAAGCTTTATATATCGGCTTACGCACAGTGAAACCAGGCATTCGCTTACGCGAGATCGGCAAAGCGATTCAAATTTACACCGAAGCACAAGGGTTCAGTGTGGTGAGAGAATATTGCGGACACGGCATCGGCACAGAGTTTCACAACGATCCGCAAGTGTTACATTATGCGGGCGATGACGGCGGTGTGATTTTAAAAGAAGGAATGGTGTTCACCATTGAGCCAATGATCAACGCGGGCAAACGGGAAGTACGTTTAATGGGCGACGGCTGGACGGTGAAAACCAAAGACCGCAGCCATTCCGCACAATTTGAACATCAAATTGTGGTAACCGCCAACGGTTGTGAAGTGATGACCATTCGCGAGGAAGAAGAAAAAGCAGGACGCATTCAACGTTTTATGGTGAATGTGTAATTTCCGCAACAATTTTGTTAAATGATCAATGTAGTGTAGCAACTGTATTCCGCTAAAAAGCAAAAATACAAATTCGTTAATTAAAGTGCGTGAGCGTCCCATTGCGAGTCATCGCGGACAATCGCATTTAAAATGGTGAGAAGCTTACGCATACAGGCGTTAATCGCCACTTTGAACGCCTTACCATTAGCACGTAAGCGTTCGTAAAATTGTTTGAGTTTAGGCTCAAAACGTACACAAACAAATGTTGCCATATACAGTGCATTTCGTACGGCTTTGCGACCACCTGAACAGCGGCTTTTCCATTTGGTGTTGCCACTTTCTTTAGGATGGGGTGCAACACCAACAAGTGAAGCGATTTGTTTATGTGTGTATTGACCTAACTCAGGCAACATTGACATCAAAACGGCTATTGTTTGTGTACCCAACCCTTTGATGTCTTTAAACTTTTTTATTGTATCGTCAAAATGTTTGAGATGCTGTTCGATTTCCCTATCCAGCTCATCAATACGCAGGCTGAGATAGTCGATATGCTGTTCAACACTGAATACTTGTGTGGAATGAACTTGTTCAAGGCGGTTTTTCTCCGCAAAACGCATTTCAACAAGCTGATTACGGCGTGAAACAAGGGCTTCAAGCTGTTCCTGCTCGGGAGTGGGTGGTATGTAAAGCTGCTGTGCTACATTATCACGCATTGCGAGCATTTGGGCGTAAAAAGCCAACATTTTGGCATCTTTATTGTCGGTTTTTGCTAGCGACTGCGACATCGCAAACTGATTGGTTTGTCGCGGGTTAGCAATCACCACACGAAAGCCTGTGCGGTGGAGTGCTTTAGCTAATGGGAGTTCAAGCCCACCG
Source organism: Avibacterium paragallinarum (assembly GCF_900450705.1). Taxonomy (GTDB): domain Bacteria; phylum Pseudomonadota; class Gammaproteobacteria; order Enterobacterales; family Pasteurellaceae; genus Avibacterium; species Avibacterium paragallinarum. The sequence goes on along the minus strand of NZ_UGHK01000002.1, from coordinate 519,829 downwards.
GTGCTTTCAAGGACAATTAAGTCCACACTGAAACGACGTAAATACTCAATGGTATGTGCAATCCCTTTCGGGTTGTTGGTTTCGGTCTTAGTTCGTTTTTGGGTAGAAAGCCCAATGACGAAATGACGTTTAGCAACATCAATACCACAATAAGTTTGTTCATTCATCATTAACCTGCCTTGCATTCGGGTTTAAGTCTGGCAACTGTTCGGTTTTTTGGTGAAATGTTATCTGCTCTCATTGCTACAACTCGGTTTGTTGCCTGGGGCGGACGCGAGATGCAGATAACGGGGTTTTGTTGCTATTTTATATTAATTTTAATATACAAGGGGCAGACCTGTGTGTCTGCCCGAATAAGTTTTCCCAAGCAGCAAGTGGAAAAATAAAAAATGGGCGAACACATAGGTTCGCCTCTACAGTTTTGTTAAATTATCAATGTAATGGTGGGGCAGACCCGCGTGTCTGCCCGAAGCTGAATAGCCCAAAAGGAACAAGCCTAAAATGTTTACCTACGCCCCCGCAACCCCACTCACCATACAATCCGTCAAACAACAAAAAGAGCAACTCAAAGCCTTTGAATTAGCTGAGTTTTCCGCTTGCTCCGTTTATGCCTTATTGGCAAATCGAACGGCATTTTATGATCAGCTAATGCAACATTTATGGCAGCATTTTGGCTTGGCGGAAGAACCCGCTTTGAGCTTGATCGCGGTGGGGGGCTATGGGCGAGGGGAAATGTTCCCACTTTCTGATCTGGATTTTCTCATTCTTGCCGAAAAAGAAATTGCGGGCGAGAGCGAACAAAAAATCAGCCAAATGGTGCAATTTTTGTGGGATTGCGGTTTCGATGTCGGACACGCAGTGCGAACCCTTTCTCAATGCGAACAAGAGGGCAAAGGCGATATTAGTATCGCCACCAATTTATTGGAAAGCCGCTATTTGTGTGGCAATCAAAAAACCTTTGAAAAACTGACCGCACTTTTAACCCACCCGAATTTCTGGCAGATTGAAGATTTTTATCACGCCAAAATGGCAGAAAAAAACGAACGCTATCAACGTTATCACAACACCAGCTATAACCTTGAACCCGATATTAAACACAGCCCAGGTGGGTTGCGGGATTTGCATTTGCTTTATTGGCTTGCGTTACGCCACACAGGGGCGAAAAATTTAGAGGACATTTTACAAACAGGCTTCATTTACCCCGAAGAATACGCCTTATTGCAAGAAAAACAGCATTTTTTATTCAAGATCCGCTTTGCTTTGCATTTAATTTTAAAGCGTTATGACAACCGATTATTATTCGATCGCCAAGTCAAAATCAGCGAGCTTTTGGGCTATCAAGGCGAGGGCAATCAACCGGTAGAACAAATGATGAAAGCTTTTTTTCAGGCGGTGCAAACCATCGCTTCGCTGACCCATTTGCTCACCAAACATTATCGCGAACATTTTATTGATAGCCTCAGCCAGCAAAGTTGCTTTGCCCTTGATGAGCATTTCCATTTGGCGAACAACGCCATTTGCTTAACCAATCCCCAATGCTTCACCCAAGCCCCTGAAAGCATCTTAACCCTGTTTTATTACCTCACCCAATATCCTACGGCGGAAATTCATTCTTCCACATTACGACAACTTAGCCGCACGTTAGAACATTTTCACGGATATTTATGCAATTTTCCTCTTGCTCGTGAAACTTTTTTACGCTTACTCCAACAACCAAATTGCGTAAAACGAGCCTTTATGCCAATGCACCAATACGGCGTGTTACGCATTTATTTGCCACAGTGGAAAGCCATTGAAGGCTTAATGCAATTTGATTTATTTCACAGCTATACCGTTGATGAACACACCCTACGCGTAATGGGAAAACTAGAGCAATTTTTATCCCCAGAGGGCGAGCAGGCTCACCCCATTTGTAGCCAACTGTTCCGCCAATCTCAAGATCACAGATTGTTGTATTTAGCCGCCTTATTTCACGATATTGCCAAAGGGCGAGGCGGCGAACACGCTGAATTAGGTGCGGAAGACATCGCACAATTTGCCACATTGCACGGCTTTTCCGAACAGGATACCGACCTAATGCAATGGCTTGTGGCACAGCATTTATTAATGTCTGTAACCGCACAACGGCGGGATATTGATGATCCGAATATCGTCTTGGAATTTGCAGCCGAAGTGAAAAACGAGCAACGCCTTGATGATTTACTCTGCTTAACGGTGGCAGACATTTGTGCTACCAACGAAACCCTATGGAATAGCTGGAAAGCCTCATTGCTCGCACGGCTTTATGCTTATACCAAACAACAACTCGAACAAGGCTTAACCCAAGGTTTAGATAACCGCCTCAAGATTGAAGAACACAAAACCCAAGCCTTAGCCTTGCTACAACGCGAATATCCCTTGCTCAGCGGTGAAGACATCATCACCTTGTGGCAGCCCATCCCTGATGAGTATTTTTTACGCAATAATGCCAAACAAATTTGCTGGCACACGCAATTACTCTCCGAAGCGGACGGCAACGCGGTGGTAAAAATCAGCAACCGTTTTTCAGCGGGAGGCACGGAAGTGTTTATTTATTGTCAGGATCAAGCCAATTTATTTAATAAAGTGGTGAGCATTATCGGCAGCAAACAGTTCAGCATTCACGACGCGCAAATCATCACCGCAGATAATGGCTACGTTTTCGACAGCTTTATCGTTACCGAACTAAACGGCTCACTGGTGCGATTTGACCGCCGCCGCGAACTCGAACAGACGCTCATTACAGGGTTAAATGCCGAAAAAATCCCGACTCTCAGTACGGTTAAAAATCACCATTTAAAACCATTCAGCGTCAAAACTGAAGTGAAGTTCCTGCACACCGACCACCCAACACACACAGAAATGGAGCTTTTCGCCTTAGATAAAGCGGGATTACTCGCTGAAGTCAGCCGAATTTTCATCACCCATGGTATCAATTTGCTCAATGCCAAAATCACCACTATCGGCGAAAAAGCAGAAGATTTCTTTATTCTCAACAAAGCTGGAAAAGCCTTATCCGCAATAGAACGGCAAATGTTGGAAGACAATCTTTTGCAACGACTATAAAAAATTGCGGTAGAAAATACCGCACAAATACCCCGTTTCTAGTGTAAATTGCCTTCGTTCCAATAAAATTTTTAGAAAAGTAACGCCGCACGAGAGCGATGCGAACATCTGTCTTACTTTTCGTTAAGAACATCTTATTGGAATGAAGAAAAGCAATTTAGTTCGGTGGACTCTTTTCTTTGCTTACTTTCTTTTGAGTAAGCAAAAGAAAGTAAGTTACCAATGGGCCCCATTATAACTACCAAAGAAAAAAGCCATTCGTTCAAATAAAGATAGCACTTAACAACAAACAAAAAATAAGTGAAGTTGCAAAATTCGGTATAGAGGTGGAGATGGGATGCACCTTCTACAGTTGACTGAATAATTTCGTCTTATAAAACTAAAAAATATTAGCTATTCGTTAAAATTTAGGGGCTGTAGTAGATTAGTAACAATGCTATACTACAAAAATGAAGATAACATATTGTAAATTAAAGCAATCCATACAGAAAAAACTGCTTGAGTTTTTTGTCGCAGAAGTTACTGCAAGAACAGCAGCAAATTTGCTAGATATTCAACCGAATACAGCCGCTTTGTTCTACCATAAAATCAGGCTTGTGATTGGCTATCATTTATCCCTTGAAGTTAACGAGATTTTTGAGGGGGAAATTGAACTAGACGAAAGCTATTTTGGTGGTCATCGAAAGGGAAAACGAGGACGAGGACGAGGAGCGGCTGGAAAAGTTGCTGTTTTTGGGTTACTAAAACGACAAGGAAAGGTATTTACTGTTGTGGTTGAAAACACCAAGAGTGAAACATTACTCCCTGTTATTAAAAGAAAAATCAAGCCTGATAGCTGGGTTTATACGGACACTTATCGCAGTTATGATGCGCTTGATGTGAGTGAATTTCACCACGAATGAATCAATCATTCCGAGCTATTTGCGGTGAAACAAAATCATATTAATGGCATTGAAAATTTTTGGAATCAGGCGAAGCGGATACTGCGAAAATATAATGGAATTAACCGAAAAAACTTTCCTTTATTCTTGAAGGAATGTGAATTTCGGTTTAACTTTGGGACACCAAAAGAGCAGTTAAAAATATTGCGAAAATGGTGTGAAATTTAGGGCTAATCTACTACAGCCCCAAAATTTATGATAAATAATGAAAAAGTGCGGTCTTTTCTAACCCTATTTTTCAAATTTTCCAATATGACAGTAACAATGAACATCACACCGTTAAGAGCCATTTTTCAGCACCGCACTTTTTGTTTTCCTATTTTTATCGGGGATATTTAGGGCGTATGGCAACGCCCTTATATCTTCCAGTGGAATTAGGCGTTTTTCATTGCTGCGAAAGCGTTATCTGCTGCTTGTAAGGTGCGTTCAATATCTTCTTTACTGTGAGCGAGGGACATAAAGCCTGCTTCATAGGCGGAAGGGGCGAGGTAAACGCCTTGCTCGAGCATTTTATGGAAAAATTGTTTGAATTTTTCTGCGTCGCATTGCATCACTTGTTGGTATGAGCTGACTTCCGTTTGATCGGTAAAGAAGATCCCAAACATCCCGCCTACATAATTCACCACAAAAGGAATGCCGTGTTTATCGGCGAGGGCTTTTAAGCCCTGTGCTAATTTTTCGGTGAGTTGTGCGAGGCGTTGTTCATTGCCCGCTTTTTTCAATTCGGTTAAGCAAGCTAAGCCCGCTGCCATTGCAATAGGGTTGCCAGAGAGCGTTCCTGCTTGGTAAACGGGGCCAGTTGGGGCGATGTATTGCATAATTTCTTTTTTCCCGCCAAATGCACCTACAGGCATTCCGCCGCCAATAACTTTCCCTAGCGTGGTTAAATCTGGGGTTACGCCATAATATTGTTGCGCCCCGCCTAAGGCAACGCGGAAGCCTGTCATTACTTCGTCAATGATGAGCAATGTGCCATATTGATCGCAAAGCTCGCGGAGCTGTTGTAAAAATCCTGCTTTGGGTGGGATACAGTTCATATTGCCCGCGACGGGTTCAATGATTACGCAAGCGATGTCTTGAGGATATTGCTCAAAGGCGTGTTTGACGGAGGCGATGCTGTTGTATTCGCAAGTGAGGGTGTGTTTGGCAAAATCGGCAGGAACGCCTGGTGAGCTTGGTTGCCCGAGTGTGAGTGCACCTGATCCCGCTTTAACCAGTAGGCTGTCGGAATGCCCGTGATAGCAACCTTCAAATTTGATAATTTTGTCGCGTTGGGTGTAACCGCGTGCTAAGCGAATGGCGGACATTGTGGCTTCTGTACCAGAACTCACCATTCTTACCATTTCAATGGAAGGAACGAGCTGGCAAACCAGTTCGGCTAAGTCGATTTCTAAAGGGGTAGGCGCACCAAAGCTCAGCCCTTTTTCGGCAGTTTTTTGCACCGCACTTAGGATCGCTGGGTGGTTATGCCCTAAGATCATCGGCCCCCACGAGCCGACATAGTCAATATATTGCTTGCCATCGGTATCAAAAATATATGCCCCTTGGGCCTTATCAATAAAAACGGGCGTTCCGCCCACACCATTGAATGCTCTAACAGGAGAGTTTACGCCGCCCGGAATGACTTTCTGAGCATTAGCAAATAAAGTTTCAGATTGGTTCATTAATTCACCTTCCATTCTTGTTGAAATAATAAATTGACGGGGCATTGTACTGTAAAACGATGTAAAAGAATAAAAATATTTATCTCCGCCTTTTTCTTTGTGATATGCTTTGTCAATATGTTTATTACTATGACATTTTATTATGTGGCTCAGTTTTACATTAACCTTTCTCAGCACATTAGCAACTCTGTTTGTGATGCGTCCTATTGCACAAAAGATCGGTTTAGTTGATAAGCCTAATCATCGTAAACGCCACCAAGGGGCGATCCCATTAATTGGCGGCATTTCGTTATTTGTTGGAAATCTGATTTTTTATTTTTTAGAGTGGGATCAACTGTGTCTTCCCGCGCTTTATTTATTCAGCATTTTTGTTCTGCTCGTCATCGGTGTATTAGATGATCGCTTTGATATTAGCCCTTTTTTACGAGCGGGTATTCAGGCGTTTCTTGCGATTTTAATGATTGATATGGGTAATATTTATCTCGATCATCTCGGGCAAATTCTTGGGCCTTTTCAACTAACTCTAGGCTCGATTGGCTTGATTATTACTGTATTTGCCACGATTGCCGTGATTAATGCCTTTAATATGATAGATGGTATTGATGGTCTGCTCGGTGGGTTATCCAGTGTGGCGTTTGCCGCAATCGGGATTTTGCTCGTAATGGATAATCAGATGGATCTTGCCTATTGGAGCTTCGCATTAATTATTGCTTTGCTCCCTTATATGCTATTAAATTTAGGCATTCCTTTTGGCACACGGTTCAAAGTGTTTATGGGGGACGCGGGCAGTACGCTCATTGGCTTCACGATCATTTGGATTTTACTGCTTAGCACGCAAGGCAAAGGACACCCAATGAACCCCATTACGGCACTATGGATCATTGCCATACCTGTGATGGATATGATCGCCATTATTTACCGCCGTTTACGCAAAGGCAAAAGCCCGTTCAGCCCCGATCGCTTACATATTCATCATTTAATGGTGAGAGCGGGATTAAGTTCAAGACAAGCTTTTTTGCTCATTACATTCATTGCTGCACTTTGTGCTGGTTTTGGCATTCTCGGCGAAATTTATTACATCAATGAATGGATAATGTTTCTTGGCTTTATCATTTTATTTTTCATTTATTCATTTTCCATCGCTAGAGCCTGGCGAATTACCCGCTGGGTGCGTAGAATGAAACGTCGCCAACGTCGTTTATCATAAATATTTAAGGAGAATTACTGGCGTGAAACAGTCGATTAAAAAATATTCTATTGTTATTTTGATTACTTTCATCTTTATTGTAGTTGGATATGGAGTCAGCTTACTTGAAAAAACACAATGGAAATCAGAGGCACAAATCTTTCAGCCTACAACAAATGAATTGGGGAATTACTACGCATTAGCTTCAATGTATCAATTTATTCAAGGAAAAGTACTCTCAGAAGAACATTTGACCCAAAAAGTGTATGAGGAATTTAAACGTCAGCTTACCTCATATGACAATATTCGACGGTTTTGGCAACAAACGCCTTATTATAAACAAAAAGAAACGGGAAATATCCAAGCAGATCGGATATTACTTGAGGAATTAGTAAAAACAGTGAAATTTTCAACCGCACGTAGGGGAACAGCGGATAGCCTGACATTGCAATTAGATAACCCAAAGCAAGCATTCGAGATGCTTAATGCTTTTATCGCATATACTAATCTTTCTGCTCGGCAAGTTATTTATAGTGAACTTATTGGCGAATGGAAAACTTTGTTTAATCAAGTTGATAGTGCAGCACAACTAAATTTAGGAAGCCTTTTACAAGGAGATGCAATTGGCACGCAAGATTGGCAAGGAAAGCTTAAAATGATGAGGGCAGTAAGTCCACTTGATAATAATTTAATTGCCTATCGTTATCTAAAAACCCCTAGCCAGCCACTACAGTCTGAACCTTTTTCTTTGTTCTGGATTTTTATTGGGGGATTAGTAGGGATTTTAGTTGGTATAATCACTGTGAAGGTGATAGAGAATAGAAAAAGGAAGTTTAAATAAGGGCAATAAATATCAATTTGAGAAAAGTTTGTTGTAAAATATACTCAATAAGTATTCACTTTATAATCAAATTGAGCAAAAAATTATCTTGTAATAAAAAAATTAAAAAAAATACTAGACAAGCTATTTTGAAACTCTTAATATACGCCCCGCAACGACGCAATGAGATTTAAAAAAAAAGGCGTTCGTAGCTCAGTTGGATAGAGCGTTGGCCTCCGGAGTCAAAGGTCGCAGGTTCAAATCCTGTCGAGCGCGTCAAGTCAATGCGTATCTAAACAATGGTGGCTATAGCTCAGTTGGTAGAGCCCCGGATTGTGATTCCGGTTGTCGTGGGTTCAAGTCCCATTAGCCACCCCAATTTATCGGCGAGTAGCGCAGCTTGGTAGCGCAACTGGTTTGGGACCAGTGGGTCGTAGGTTCAAATCCTATCTCGCCGACCAATTTTTTTGCTCTTTAACAATCAATCAGACAATCTGTGTGGGCACTTGTTGAATTCTGAAAAAATTAAAGATTTATAAACAATGAGTGCGTAACTGAAATTCATCGTGATTTTAAATGAAATCACAGAGCTTTGTTAGTGTACGAATTGAGAAAGATTAAACTGAAGAGTTTGATCATGGCTCAGATTGAACGCTGGCGGCAGGCTTAACACATGCAAGTCGAACGGTAACGGGTTGAAAGCTTGCTTTCAATGCTGACGAGTGGCGGACGGGTGAGTAATGCTTGGGAATCTGGCTTATGGAGGGGGATAACCATTGGAAACGATGGCTAATACCGCATAGAATCGGAAGATTAAAGGGTGGGACTTTTTGCCACCTGCCATAAGATGAGCCCAAGTGGGATTAGGTAGTTGGTGAGGTGAAGGCTCACCAAGCCTGCGATCTCTAGCTGGTCTGAGAGGATGGCCAGCCACACTGGGACTGAGACACGGCCCAGACTCCTACGGGAGGCAGCAGTGGGGAATATTGCGCAATGGGGGGAACCCTGACGCAGCCATGCCGCGTGAATGAAGAAGGCCTTCGGGTTGTAAAGTTCTTTCGGTGGTGAGGAAGGTTGGTGTGTTAATAGCACACTGATTTGACGTTAGCCACAGAAGAAGCACCGGCTAACTCCGTGCCAGCAGCCGCGGTAATACGGAGGGTGCGAGCGTTAATCGGAATAACTGGGCTTAAAGGGCACGCAGGCGGTAAATTAAGTGAGATGTGAAATCCCCGAGCTTAACTTAGGAATTGCATTTCAGACTGGTTTACTAGAGTACTTTAGGGAGGGGTAGAATTCCACGTGTAGCGGTGAAATGCGTAGAGATGTGGAGGAATACCGAAGGCGAAGGCAGCCCCTTGGGAAGCTACTGACGCTCATGTGCGAAAGCGTGGGGAGCAAACAGGATTAGATACCCTGGTAGTCCACGCTGTAAACGCTGTCGATTTGGGGATTGGGCTTTAGGCTTGGTGCCCGTAGCTAACGTGATAAATCGACCGCCTGGGGAGTACGGCCGCAAGGTTAAAACTCAAATGAATTGACGGGGGCCCGCACAAGCGGTGGAGCATGTGGTTTAATTCGATGCAACGCGAAGAACCTTACCTACTCTTGACATCCTAAGAATCCTGTAGAGATACGGGAGTGCCTTCGGGAGCTTAGAGACAGGTGCTGCATGGCTGTCGTCAGCTCGTGTTGTGAAATGTTGGGTTAAGTCCCGCAACGAGCGCAACCCTTATCCTTTGTTGCCAGCACTTCGGGTGGGAACTCAAAGGAGACTGCCAGTGATAAACTGGAGGAAGGTGGGGATGACGTCAAGTCATCATGGCCCTTACGAGTAGGGCTACACACGTGCTACAATGGTGCATACAGAGGGAAGCGAGCCTGCGAGGGGGAGCGAATCTCAGAAAGTGCATCTAAGTCCGGATTGGAGTCTGCAACTCGACTCCATGAAGTCGGAATCGCTAGTAATCGCAAATCAGAATGTTGCGGTGAATACGTTCCCGGGCCTTGTACACACCGCCCGTCACACCATGGGAGTGGGTTGTACCAGAAGTAGATAGCTTAACCTTCGGGAGGGCGTTTACCACGGTATGATTCATGACTGGGGTGAAGTCGTAACAAGGTAACCGTAGGGGAACCTGCGGTTGGATCACCTCCTTACCAAATAGAATAGATGAGTGCTCACACAGATTGTCGTGATGGTTGTTAGACAATAAGAAGCAAAGAAAGGAATAGTGATGGTGTTGAAGAAACTAGCGATATGAGAAAATGGCTTAAAATCACACCGCACGTTAATAAAGCAGAGAGACGCTTTCTATGTTGTCCCCTTCGTCTAGAGGCCTAGGACATCGCCCTTTCACGGCGGTAACAGGGGTTCGAATCCCCTAGGGGACGCCATAGAAAGCGAATTTTTCGCGATTTGCTCTTTAACAATGTAAAAACAAGCTGAAAACTGAAGAGACTTTCAAGCTAATGAGGGAGTGGTGAGAGTAATAGAACTGCTTTCTGATTAAATTGAAAAAGTCTGAGTAAAAAGACTTACTTGAACAAAAGCAAGTAAGCGTTCTCAACGAGAGAACAACTTCGGGGAAAAATCCTTGAGGTTGTATAGTTAAGTGAGAAAGCGTACAGGGCGGATGCCTTGGCAATCAGAGGCGAAGAAGGACGTGCTAATCTGCGAAAAGCGTGGGTGAGTTGATAAGAAGCGTTTAACCCACGATGTCCGAATGGGGAAACCCGATAGGCGAAGAGCCTATCATTGCGAGGTGAATAAAATAGCCTCGTAAGGCGAACCGGGAGAACTGAAACATCTAAGTACCCCGAGGAAAAGAAATCAACCGAGATTCTGTGAGTAGCGGCGAGCGAAAGCGGAGGAGCCAGTAAGTAATAGCAGCAGAGATAGAGGAATTGTCTGGGAAGGCAAGCGACACAGGGTGATAGCCCCGTACTTAAAATCCAGGCTGTGGTACTAAGCTTACGAGAAGTAGGGCGGGACACGAGGAATCCTGTCTGAAGATGGGGGGACCATCCTCCAAGGCTAAATACTCCTGATTGACCGATAGTGAACCAGTACTGTGAAGGAAAGGCGAAAAGAACCCCGGTGAGGGGAGTGAAATAGAACCTGAAACCCTGTACGTACAAGCAGTGGGAGCCCGCAAGGGTGACTGCGTACCTTTTGTATAATGGGTCAGCGACTTATATTTTGTAGCGAGGTTAACTGAATAAGGGAGCCGAAGGGAAACCGAGTCTTAACTGGGCGTTGAGTTGCAAGGTATAGACCCGAAACCCGGTGATCTAGCCATGGGCAGGTTGAAGGTTGGGTAACACTAACTGGAGGACCGAACCGACTAATGTTGAAAAATTAGCGGATGACTTGTGGCTGGGGGTGAAAGGCCAATCAAACCGGGAGATAGCTGGTTCTCCCCGAAATCTATTTAGGTAGAGCCTTGTGTGAATACCTTTGGGGGTAGAGCACTGTTTCGGCTAGGGGCCCATCCTGGGTTACCAAACCGATGCAAACTCCGAATACCAAAGAGTAATGCACAGGAGACACACGGCGGGTGCTAACGTCCGTCGTGGAGAGGGAAACAACCCAGACCGCCAGCTAAGGTCCCAAAATCTATATTAAGTGGGAAACGAAGTGGGAAGGCTTAGACAGCTAGGATGTTGGCTTAGAAGCAGCCACCATTTAAAGAAAGCGTAATAGCTCACTAGTCGAGTCGGCCTGCACGGAAGATGTAACGGGGCTAAAATATAGTACCGAAGCTGCGGCATCAGGCGTATCACTAATACGCCTTAACGATTAACCACTTGCGAAGCAAGTGGGTAAAGCGAAAAACACGTTGAGTGTAATGGCAAAGAATCGAAGAGGGATATTAGTGATACGTCTGTTGGGTAGGGGAGCGTTGTGTAAGCGGAAGAAGGTGGTTCGAGAGGATTGCTGGACGTATCACAAGTGCGAATGCTGACATAAGTAACGATAAAACGGGTGAAAAACCCGTTCGCCGGAAGACCAAGGGTTCCTGTCCAACGTTAATCGGGGCAGGGTGAGTCGGCCCCTAAGGCGAGGCTGAAAAGCGTAGTCGATGGGAAACGGGTTAATATTCCCGTACTTGGTAAAGTTGCGATGTGGGGACGGAGAAGGTTAGGTTATCGACCTGTTGGAAATGGTCGTTTAAGTTGGTAGGTGGGTGAGTTAGGCAAATCCGGCTCACCGTTAACACTGAGAGATGATGACGAGGCACTAAGGTGCTGAAGTAACTGATACCACACTTCCAGGAAAAGCCACTAAGCTTCAGGCTTTACTAAACCGTACTGAAAACCGACACAGGTGGTCAGGTAGAGAATACTCAGGTGCTTGAGAGAACTCGGGTGAAGGAACTAGGCAAAATAGCACCGTAACTTCGGGAGAAGGTGCGCCGGCGTAGATTGTAGTGACTTGCTCACGAAGGTTGAACCGGTCGAAGATACCAGCTGGCTGCAACTGTTTATTAAAAACACAGCACTCTGCAAACACGAAAGTGGACGTATAGGGTGTGATGCCTGCCCGGTGCTGGAAGGTTAATTGATGGTGTAATCGAAAGAGAAGCTCCAGATCGAAGCCCCAGTAAACGGCGGCCGTAACTATAACGGTCCTAAGGTAGCGAAATTCCTTGTCGGGTAAGTTCCGACCTGCACGAATGGCATAATGATGGCCAGGCTGTCTCCACCCGAGACTCAGTGAAATTGAAATCGCCGTGAAGATGCGGTGTACCCGCGGCTAGACGGAAAGACCCCGTGAACCTTTACTATAGCTTGACACTGAACCTTGAATTTTGATGTGTAGGATAGGTGGGAGACTGTGAAGCGGTAACGCCAGTTATCGTGGAGTCGTTGTTGAAATACCACCCTTTAACGTTTGATGTTCTAACGAAGTGCCTGAAACGGGTACTCGGACAGTGTCTGGTGGGTAGTTTGACTGGGGCGGTCTCCTCCCAAAGAGTAACGGAGGAGCACGAAGGTTTGCTAATGACGGTCGGACATCGTCAGGTTAGTGCAATGGTATAAGCAAGCTTAACTGCGAGACAGACAAGTCGAGCAGGTGCGAAAGCAGGTCATAGTGATCCGGTGGTTCTGAATGGAAGGGCCATCGCTCAACGGATAAAAGGTACTCCGGGGATAACAGGCTGATACCGCCCAAGAGTTCATATCGACGGCGGTGTTTGGCACCTCGATGTCGGCTCATCACATCCTGGGGCTGAAGTAGGTCCCAAGGGTATGGCTGTTCGCCATTTAAAGTGGTACGCGAGCTGGGTTTAGAACGTCGTGAGACAGTTCGGTCCCTATCTGCCGTGGGCGTTGGAGAATTGAGAGGGGCTGCTCCTAGTACGAGAGGACCGGAGTGGACGCATCACTGGTGTACCAGTTGTCTCGCCAGAGGCACTGCTGGGTAGCTAAATGCGGAAGAGATAAGTGCTGAAAGCATCTAAGCACGAAACTTGCCTCAAGATGAGTTCTCCCTGACTTAAAGTCAGTAAGGGTTGTTGGAGACGACGACGTAGATAGGCTGGGTGTGTAAGCGGTGTGAGCCGTTGAGCTAACCAGTACTAATTGCCCGAGAGGCTTAACTATACAACGCTCAAGGGTTTTGGCTTGTTTTTGTTAAAGAAGTAAAGAACGAATAGAAAAGATAAAGAATGTAAAGAATTTAAAGAATTATCTTGGCGGCGAAAGTGCAGTGGACCCACCTAAATCCATGCCGAACTTAGAAGTGAAACGCTGTAACGCCGATGGTAGTGTGGGAATTTCCCATGTGAGAGTAGGACACCGCTAGGTTTTGAATGAAAGAAGAACGCCATTGAGGGAACTTGATGGTGTTTTTTGTTGTTTCTTATGTTTATATTTTCTTGCACTTTCTTGGGGGGAGGAGAATAGTGGCTTATTATGTTTGAATGTTTAGCAACATCTATAAAATTATCCTTCCAAATATCGAAGATATTTATAGGAAATATTTATTGTTTGATTCTTATTATATCTGGAAATTTAATAATAGATTAAATTGATGAATACATACTTTTTATGTGTTGTAGCTGGCTTGTAAATTCAAAGATAAAGCAATTTAGAGAAGGTTTTATTTTAGAGAGTTTTCTTATTCATTAGCTTTGCTAAGCGGTTAAAGTAAGGTACAATCTCAGGAAAATTTTATAAGCTTAAAGGTTATAAATGAAAAAGGTTGTTTCATATTTACTTTTGTTTTTATCCATTACTGCGTTTGCTAATCCTGAAACGCATTATGTTACTGAAAATCTTTCTACTTTTTTACGTAAAGGAGCTGGGGAGCAATTTAAAATAGCGGGGACAATCCGCTCTGGAGAGCCAGTAACTGTGTTAGAGCAAAAAGAGAAATATACTCTTATTCGAGATAGTAGAAATCGAGAAGCTTGGATATTAACATCTGAATTATCTGCAACACCAAGTAGTAAAGATGAAAATCCTAAACTTAAAGCATCGATAGAAGAATTGACTCTTAAATTAAATAGCTTGGATCACGATTGGCAACAACGAACTAGTGAGCTTCAACGTCGCACTAAGCAAGCAGAACAACAGAGTAGTTTATTACTAGAGCAGAATTCCCAGCTTAGACGTGAATTAGAAATCAGTAAAAACAAAAACAGTGATCTTGAAGCGATGCTTGATGCAGGTAAACGAGAAATTGCAATCCAATGGTTTATTTATGGTGGAGCCGTTTTAGGTATTGGCTTGTTATTGGGGCTGATTTTGCCTTTTATTTTACCTAAACGTCGCCGTGATGGATGGGCTTAATTTATATAATGCAAGTTTATCTAGTTGGTGGTGCTGTACGAGATCAGCTCTTAAATATTGAAGTTAAAGACCGCGATTGGGTTGTAGTAGGGGCTACTCCACAACAGCTATTACAAAAAGGTTATATTCAGGTAGGAAAAACATTTCCCGTTTTCATTGATCCACAATATAAAGAAGAATATGCCTTAGCTAGAACAGAAAAAAAATCAGGGACTGGCTACACAGGGTTTATTTGCAATTTTGATCCTACAGTGACTTTGGAACAAGATTTAATACGTAGAGATTTAACCATTAATGCTATTGCTCAAGATCAACAAGGCAATTTATATGACCCTTATGGTGGAATAAAGGACCTCAATCTTGGAATATTACGTCATATATCATCATCATTTATTGAAGATCCTTTACGAGTTTTACGTGTGGCTCGTTTTGCAGCACGCTATTTTTATTTAAATTTTAAAATTGCTCCTGAAACGATTGAATTAATGACACAAATAGCTCTTCAGGGGGAATTGCAGCATCTCTCTGCAGAACGTATTTGGTTAGAAACAGAAAAAGCATTGCAGACTCAAAATCCTGAAATTTATTTTGAAATATTGTACAAGATTGGTGCATTAAAACAGTTATTACCCAAACTAAGTAATTTATGTGTATTTTCTTCTCATAATTTATCTGATTCTCATTCTAGAATGAATTCCTTTAGCCGGATAATGTTAGCATTACAAAATGCAACTAAGCTTACAGGGAACTATTCCTCACAATCAAAAAATGCTATACGCTTCTCCGCTATTTGTTGTGCTTTAAAAGATATATTGACCTTTAAAGATAACAATTATTATGAATCTGAAGAGAAAGGAAATATCCTAATAAAAAGTCTATGTGAAACATTAAAAATACCTCACTATATTAAAGACTTAGCTTGCTTAAGTTGTAAATACTACAATCTTATCAATAAAGTATTCCAACTGAATCCAGAAGAAGTTTTAAGATTATTTAGTGAATTAGATTGTTGGCGTAGACCTGAACGTTTTAAGGAGCTACTTCTGGTTTGTACTGCAAATCAAAAAGGATTAGAAGGAAAAAAAATGTATTATCCACAGGCAGATTTTATTTTTCAACTTTATCAATCCACATTGGAAATTAATATAAAAAAAATCATTGCTGATGGTTTTCAAAAAGAAGAAATTAAGAAAGAACTTACTAGGCAACGTCTATATATGGTTCAACAAACCTACAAAAATTTCTTACATAACAGAAATATGAATTAATGGATATGTTATGTTGATTCGCTTTATTAAGAACAAAGTTAATGCTATTTTACGTCAACTAATTATTAATCCGAGAAATCGCCTCCGATTAAAAAATAAAGGAATGACTATACTTGCAAATAATTGTAATGGTGGTTTTATTTTACATGATTTAAATCAACCCTTTAATTCGCCTTTTGTAAATCTATATCTCGAACCAAACGATTTTATTCGTTATGTAAAAGATATAAATTATTATAACAAGCAAGAATTAGTTTTTATTTCTGAGAATTATCCTTTTCCCGTGGCATATTTAGGTGATATTAAAATTTATTTTATGCACTATACCAGCGAACAAGAGGCTCAAGAAAAATGGCAAATACGTTCCCAACGTATCAATTTGAATAATCTTTTTATTATACTCACTGCAAGAGATAATTATTCTGAGCAAGATCTTAAAGAATTTGATGAATTACCTTATAGGAATAAGGTGGTATTAACACTTGGAGAATGTAGTCAAATTCAATCTGCTTTTTATATTAAGGGGTTAGAAAACCACCATTCTAGAGATATTTTCCTCTATTCGGGATGGTCCGGAAAACGATATTATGATCAATTTGATTATGTATCTTGGTTTAATGAAAATAAAAACACCACAATATAAGATAATAATGATAAATGTGCTTCCTTAATCGTATCTCGAATCTTTAAAATATTTATTGACAGTATTTACAAATCAATGTAAAAGGAATAACAATTCATTAACAAATGAGGGGTTATTCTATGTTCACGTTCTCTTTAACCAGCGAATGCACTTTACTCTGTTCACTACCTCCACCTGCTGAATTAGATAAACAACGACAAATTTGGTTTGTTGCTGAGAAAATGCGACAGCAGGAGAATGTACAAGAAGTGGTGGTCGGTATGAATAATTTTAGCTTGTTTTATACTCCAAACGCTGATCTTGACAAATTAAAATGGAAAGTTTCTCAATATTGGCAAGAAACGCCAGAACAGACCTCAAACCATCAAGGTCGTTTAATTGAGATTCCTGTACATTATGGCGGCGAATTTGGAGAGGACCTCTTTGATGTGGCAAAATTCCATCAGACCACTGTTGAAGAAATTGTACGTCGCCATACTAGCCCAATTTATACGGTTTTTATGATTGGATTTCAACCTGGCTTCCCTTATTTAGGAGGGGTGCCTGAAAACCTCCATACGCCAAGACGTGATCAACCGAGGACGAAAGTTCCTGCTGGTTCGGTTGGGATTGGTGGTTCTCAAACTGGCGTTTATCCTTTCACTTCGCCAGGAGGATGGCAATTACTTGGTAGAACAGAAATCCCACTCTTTGACATCAAGCAAACTCCACCCGTGCTATTGATGGCGGGAGATAATGTGAAATTTGTTGCGGAGAGTATCACACTATGATCTATATAGAGAAAATGTACGGCTTTGCACATATCCAAGATATAGGGCGTTTTGGCTTTCGTAATTTTGGTATTGGACACGCTGGAGCAATGGATTCCCTCGCGTTGCAAGCGGGTAATTTATTACTCGAAAATGCACCAAATACACCGGCTATTGAAGTGACATTGGGGGGATTTAGTTTGACTTTTGATTGCGATACTCCTTTTTGTTTTACTGGGGCGTTATGTGAGGCTTATCTTGATGATCAACCCGTCTATGCGTATTGGCGATACACAGCAAAAGCACGTCAGCGTTTAACAGTGAAACAAATTACTATAGGGAATTATCTATATCTTTGTGTGGCTGGAGGATTCAGGGTTCCTAAGGTATTGGATTCTTATAGTACGGATCTCAAAGCAGGATTCGGTGGTTATCAGGGGCGACTATTGCGAGCTGGGGATAATTTACCAACGGGAAAACGTGATACAGTGTTATCATCAATCAGTATAGAACCCATTGATTTCACGAATAAAATTCATCTTATTTCCTCATCGGAGTTTGAAGATTTTACTGAGCAAAGCAAATTGCTGTTACAACAGCAGACTTGGCGGCTAGAAAAAAATAGTAGCCGAATGGGGTATCGTTTGAGCGGTGAGAAAAAATTAACCTTAAAACAACCCCTTGAAATGCTTTCCTATGCTGCTCCAATGGGGACGATTCAAGTGCCGCCCGATGGAATGCCGATTGTGTTAATGGCAGATACACAAACCACGGGCGGTTATCCTAAAATCGCTTGTGTTATTGAGGCGGATCTTGGGCGGTTTGCACAATGTGCCTTCAACCATTCTAAACAAAGTGCGGTCTATTTTTCGATAGTTTCTTATCAGGAAGCACGCGAACGTTATCAACAAAACCAAGAATATCTAACAAATATAAGGAGAAAAGTGAATGCAACACGTTGATTTGAATGTGGATTTAGCAGAGGGGGGTGGCAATGATCAACGCCTTTTGCAATTAGTAACTTCAGCGAATGTAGCTTGTGGTTTACACGCAGGGGATTTTAATGAAATGCGTAAAGCCATTCGTTGGGCCAAAGAAAATAATGTGCGAGTTGGGGCTCACCCCAGTTTTCCAGATAGAGAAAATTTTGGCCGCACTAATATGCAACTATCGGATGAAGAACTTAAAGCTTGCTTACTATATCAACTCGGTGCAATCAAAGCTTTGTGTGAGGCGGAAAATGTGCCTTTATCTTATGTTAAACCACATGGTGCACTCTATAACCAAGCCGCCAAAGAGGAATCTCTTGCCACATTGATTGTGAAAACGATCAAAGCTTTTGATCCCGAGTTAAAATTGATGGGATTATCAGGGAGTTTAATGCTCAATGTCGCAGAGCAGCAAGGCTTAGGTACTATTTCAGAAGTTTTTGCAGATCGCCATTATTTGGCTGATGGCTCACTGGTTCCCCGCTCTCGTGCTGATGCAATGGTTGAAAGTGATGAAGAAGCCATTAACCAAGTTTTACAAATGGTACTTAATGGTACGGTACGCAGTGTTGATGGTGTGGAGGTTGCTATCAATGTCGATAGTATTTGTTTGCACGGTGATGGTGAACACGCCATTTCTTTTGCTGATAAAATTCGTCAAGCACTTATTCAAAGAGGCATTCAGCTAAAAGCGAATTAAAATAAAATTTAAATATACAGGAGAATTTCTATGCTAAAAGATCGTAGTGCATTATTAGGTGCGGCATTTTTAATGGCGACTTCAGCCATCGGACCAGGATTTTTGACACAAACTGCTACCTTTACTCAGACATTATTCGCAAGTTTTGGTTTTGTCATTTTATTATCCATTTTGCTTGATATTGGGGCACAGTTGAATATTTGGCGTATTGTTGCGGTTTCTGAAAAGAAAGCACAAGATATTGCCAATGCAGTACTTCCTGGGGCGGGCTATTTTTTAGCAATATTAATCGTAATGGGCGGATTGGCGTTTAACATTGGCAATGTGGGTGGCGCAGGGCTAGGGTTAAATATTTTAACTGGACTTGCTCCTGAAACAGGAGCGATTATTAGCGGTGCGATTGCGGTTGGTGTCTTTTTATTTAAAGAAGCAGGAAAAATTATGGATCGCTTTGCGTTAGTAATGGGGTTTGTAATGATTGCATTAACCATTTATGTCGCATTAAATGCAAATCCTCCACTTGCTGAGGCGGCTATTCATACCTTTGCTCCAGAAAAACTTGATGTGATCGCCATTGTAACCCTTGTTGGAGGCACAGTAGGTGGCTATATTACATTTGCAGGGGCACATCGTTTGCTTGATGCTGGAATTACAGGAAAAAACTCACTTAAAGAAGTCAGCAGAAGTTCGGTTTCGGCTATTTTAATTGCTTCTGTTATGCGTATTGTACTGTTTCTCGCTGTACTAGGTGTGGTATCTCAAGGGGTAAAACTCGATCCTGCTAATCCAGCGGCAACCCCATTCTCTTATGTCGCGGGTAATGTGGGGATTTTTGGTATTGTCATCTGGGCAGCGTCCATTACTTCCGTTATTGGTGCCGCCTACACTTCCGTATCTTTTTTAACAACATTCTCGCCTTTTATTGCTAAACACAGAAACTGTTGGATTATTGTCTTTATCGTTATTTCAACCGCGGTATTGGCTACAATAGGAAAGCCAGCTCAAGTTCTTGTTTTTGTTGGTACATTAAATGGACTAATTCTACCAATTTCTCTTGGTTTAATTTTATTAGCCGCTCATCGTAGTAAAATTGTTGGAGATTATAAACATCCGATATGGTTAACCGCTGCGGGGGCTTTGGTGGTTATTTTAATGGCTATACTTAGTCTAATGACGTTATATAAATATATTGGAAACTTATCAGGCTAAACTGGAAACAGGTAATTGATTACACATATAGACTTCTATTAAATAGGTTATTGTTATAATAGGAGTCTAGATATTATTTTATAGTCGTTTGATTTCAAAATAATACGGCGTTACTTCGCCTTGCCGTACTAGTTGTACTGTCTGCGGCTTGTTGCCTTGTCTTATTTTGAACTTAAACGACTATACATTTCTATCTCCACCTCTAAATCATTTTGATTTATAAATAACTGAAATCTATGTTTATTTTGTTGATTTTATTATCTTTTTCTCTTGAATTGGCAGTCTAACTGCGACATATAAAAAAGACGTATTAATCAATTTAATCTATATTTGGCAATTTAAATCTCAATAAAAAGCCCCCTTATAGAATATAAGGGGGAATATTTGGAGTCATACTTTTTTAGGGTATGGTGGAATTATAGCGTTAAAAATTTAAATTGCAACATTTTATTAACATAAATTTAATAATTATTTAATAACTTGGTGCGAATTAAGATAGTATAAAAAGGGGGGGGAGGGGAGTTTTCAAGCAGAAATTAATCATTGGCATCTTATTTTTAGAGTTAAAATAAGGCAAGGATATAAGTGGTATGGCAAAGTGAAAGAACTCGATATTATTTTGAAATCAACAGGTAATAATCGCAGGCAGTAAAAAAGATGAGCGATAACACTCATCTTTTCTGTATTGGATTGCTTGCAGAAAAATCTTATTTGCTTTCTGCGTGCGGGTTACGCGTGTTGGCATTGACCAAATTTCGCATTAATAACGCATAATCAAGCTCAAGATCTTCAGGCACATCAAGGAACACAAAATGTCCATCGCCTAATGCTGCCTCCACTTCTTCGCCTTTGCGGTTCAGCATTCTTTTGATTTTGAACACAATATTGCCTTTTGGGGTCATTAATTCCACTTCATCGCCGAGCAAAAATTTGTTTTTAACTGCCACTTCAGCTAAGCCGTCTTTACGCACGCCCGTAAATTCGCCGACAAATTGCTGACGCTCTGAAATGCTGTAACCATAGTCGTAATTTTGATATTCATCGTGGGTGTGGCGGCGTAAAAAACCCTCGGTATAACCACGGTGAGCAAGGCTTTCTAGCGTGTCCATCAGGCTTTCATCAAAAGGTTTGCCCGCTGAGGCATCATCAATGGCTTTGCGGTACACCTGTGCGGTTCTTGCACAATAATAGAAAGATTTAGTGCGTCCTTCGATTTTGAGCGAATGCACGCCAATTTGTGCCAGTTTTTCAACGTGTTGTACCGCTCGCAAATCTTTGGAATTCATAATATAAGTGCCGTGTTCGTCCTCAAAGGCAGACATTTTTTCTTCAGGGCGTTGGCTTTCAGCGAGCAGAAACACTTTATCAGTGGTTTGTCCTTCGCCTAAGGTTGGGGCAACGTTTTTGATTGGAATTTCTTCCCCAACAATATTGCCGACTTCATCTTCTTTTCCCTCTTCAACGGAATATTCCCAGCGACAAGCATTGGTGCAAGTGCCTTGGTTTGGGTCGCGTTTATTTATATAGCCTGACAGTAAACAACGCCCAGAATATGCCATACACAATGCCCCGTGAACGAAAATTTCAATTTCCATATCAGGCACTTGCTGGCGGATTTCAGCGATTTCCTCAATGGAAAGCTCGCGGGACAAAATCACGCGGGTTAAGCCCATTTGCTTCCAGAATTTCACCGTTGCCCAGTTTACCGCATTGGCTTGCACAGAAAGGTGAATATCCATTTCAGGGAAATGCTCTCGCACCAACATAATTAGCCCCGGATCGGACATAATTAACGCGTCAGGCTTCATTTCTACCACAGGCTGAAGATCTTTGATAAAGGTTTTTAATTTAGAATTGTGCGGGGCGATGTTCACCACCACATAGAATTTTTTGCCGAGGGCGTGGGCTTCGTCAATCCCAATTTTCAAATTGGCGTGGTTAAATTCATTGTTTCGCACACGCAAGCTATAACGTGGCTGCCCCGCGTACACCGCATCAGCCCCATAAGCAAAGGCATAACGCATATTTTTTAATGAGCCTGCTGGGGAAAGCAGTTCGGGTTTAAAAGTGGTTGTCATAAATTTCTCTTAGTGTCTGATTACAAGTCAGGCATTCACCCAAGGCGAATGCGTAAAAGCCGTTATTGTAGGGGGATTTTCGGATTTGTAAAGCGAGGGTTTTCTCATTTGCACAGCCCGATGTAAAAGTGCGGTGTAAAAATTACCCTATTTTTTGACCGCATTTTTCACACCGTAAGAAATCAGCTACTTCTTTTGAGGTAAATCTTGACTTAAAGAACGCCCAAGGTGTATATTCTTTACCCAATCAAAGGGCAAGCCTTTTGTTACCTTTCCTTTCTCATTCAGACAGCATTGCCTGCCATCATATGATTAACCAAATGATCCAAAAGGAGTTTATTATGCGTAATGCGGAAAAAGTAAGTTTTAACGCGCAAGCCATTTTATTTGATATGGACGGGACATTAATTGATTCCAGCCAAGCCTGTGCCAGAATTTGGGGACGTTGGGCGGAGCATTATGGTTTAGATAAAAAAGCGGTGATCCACCAATCACACGGTCGCCGCCCTGAAGATACCGCTCGCAGTATTTTAGGTGAAAATGCGGATATTCACGCGGCCGTGGAGTTATTTACCCAAGAAGAAGCCAAAGAAACGGAAGCCACCACCATTGCGGGGGCGAAAGCCTTGTTGGAAAAAATTCCTCAAGGAAAATGGGCGATTGTTACTTCTTCCACCGAAAGCATTGCCAAAACCCGCTTGCAATATTGCCAGTTGCCCTTTCCGCAAGCCTTGATCACGGCGGAAAAAGTGAGCCAAGGCAAGCCAAACCCAGAGGGCTATTTAAAAGCCGCACAAGATCTGGGCGTGGATATTCAGCGTTGTGTTGTGTTTGAAGATGCTCCGGGGGGGATTGAAGCTGGGCATCGTGCTGGGGCGAAAGTAATAGTGCTTGCCACCACTTATCCTGCTCTAGCATTTCCTAATGAGCTGGTGATTAAGGATCTTGAAGCGGTTGATGTTCGCTTAAATGAAGTAAGTGGTGAACTGGAAATTCTATTTTCGTCAGTGTATTAATTTTTTACTGAGAAAATGTTTCTTTATTCTGTTTCTACTTCTGTGAATATGGTTTTTCTGAGCGGTAAAATTTACCGCTTTTTCTATTTTATTAGCGATTATGCTTTTATCAGTATAAAGAGTATTTTTTATTATGAATTATTTTCATTAAAATAATGAAATTTTTGAAATTGACACATAGTTATTTTCTTTTTAATGTTATAGCCGTAAAGCAGTCTAAATAGGAAAAATGACAAAGGAAAGTATTATGAGTTATGCAAAAGAAATAGATACGCTAAATCATTATTTATCAGGGGTTAATGGCAATATAAATGTTTCATTTGAGTTTTTTCCACCTAAAAATGAAAATATGGAAAAAATTTTGTGGGACTCTATTCATCGCTTACAAGTGTTAAAGCCGAAATTTGTTTCCGTCACTTACGGGGCAAATTCGGGTGAGCGGGATCGTACGCATAGCGTAGTGAAACGCATTAAGCAAGAAACAGGGCTTGAAGCCGCACCACATTTGACGGGGATTGATGCCACGCCTGAAGAATTAAAACGCATTGCACAAGATTATTGGGACAGTGGCATTCGTCGCATCGTGGCATTGCGTGGCGATGAGCCAAAAGGCTATGCGAAAAAGCCATTTTACGCTTCCGACTTGGTGGAGTTATTGCGTTCCGTCGCTGATTTTGATATTTCGGTGGCTGCTTATCCTGAAGTGCACCCAGAGGCGAAATCTGCACAAGCGGATTTAATCAATTTAAAACGCAAAATTGATGCAGGGGCAAACCACGTTATTACCCAATTTTTCTTTGATATTGATAGCTATCTCCGCTTCCGTGATCGCTGTGCTTCCATTGGGATTGATGCCGAAATTGTACCCGGCATTTTACCTGTAACCAATTTTAAACAACTACAAAAAATGGCAGCGATCACCAATGTAAAAATTCCAGCTTGGCTTGCGAAGATGTATGAAGGCCTTGATGATGACCCGACAACGCGAAATTTAGTCGCAGCCAGCGTGGCGATTGATATGGTTCGCGTTCTTTCTCGCGAAGGAGTGAAAGATTTCCATTTCTACACCCTAAACCGCAGCGAATTAACTTATGCCATTTGCCACACATTGGGAGTGCGTCCATAGTATCAGAATATATGACTTATTTGAGGGGATAGTAGATTAACTACTGTGCTAATTCTATATTCATTTATATCGTATTAATTCATATTATTTTATCGTTTTCATACATTCTTCTTCGAATGGATGAAAACGATATTCTTCAATATTTTCAAGTGTTCTTTCTTCTTTACTAATATGATCGTTCCATATTCCTTCGACATAGATGATTTTGTTATGAGAAATAGACTTAAACCAATATTTACCCGTTTTATTCAACTCAATTAAGTGAGGGTTGTCGCATTTTTCAAAAAGAGGGTTATATTCTAATTTTGTAATAAGGTAGCTAATATTTTTATCTGTTATTATTTGTTTGGTTAATATTTTTTCTAAATACTTAATATGAGTTGATGAAAAAAAGAATAGAAGTGATATCGCAAAAAGTTCAAAACCCCAAAGACTTTTATTTTTAATAGAGGTTAGAATAAAAATAGAAAGTTCAAAGGCAATGGTTAGGTAACCAATAAAATAGAATGCTCCTAGCGTAATTGGGATAAACAATTCACTAAATGTGGGAAATTGTTGTATAGGAGAAAGGGTTATTTCGGATACAGCTTGGCTTATATCTGAATAATATTCAGAGTATAAAGTTGGCTTTATGATATAGAAAAAATAAGTAAATAATGCTGTGGAAATGGATATGATAACCGTATTTTTCTTTTGGAATAAAATGATGTTTTTATTTGTTTTTATAATGTTAAGTGCGATTAATGCATTAGTTATATTCAAAAATAATACAGAGCTAATAGGATTAACTCCTTCTATCATAAGTTGTATTTCAAAGTGTAGTGAGAAATACCGTAATATTGCAATATTAAGGATGATGGCAATGATAATGAGCTTATAGTTTAGGGCTTCAACAATAGATTTTTTATTATCATTAATATCTTTAGCAGAGCTATGAATGTAAATGCTGATAAGTAATAAAATTAATGTGATAGAAATAGTAAGTTGATCAGTAAATATATTAAATATTGTATTCATAGTAATTTCCTTTAACTGTTTATGGAAATTAAATTATGAACATTTTATTTAAAAAGACAATAAATCAAGTGCGGTACAAATTTTTAAAATTTTCCAAAAATTTGTACCGCACTTATATTTTATTCAAACACCGCCCAAATTGGTGCGTGGTCGGAAGGTTTTTCCATCGCACGAATATCAAGGGCAATGCCTGTATCTGTACAACGATCAATTAAATTATTGCTTGCCAAAATGTGATCAATACGTAAGCCTCGGTTGTCGTCAAAACCTTTTGAGCGGTAATCAAACCACGAGAATTTATCATTGGTGGTTGGATTTAAGTGGCGGAAAGTATCCGTTAAACCGTAATCATAAAGGCGATTGTACCATTCGCGTTCTTCGGGCAAAAATGAGCATTTTCCCGTACGCAACCAGCGTTTACGGCTTTCCTCACCAATGCCGATGTCCAAGTCTGTCGGGCTGATGTTCATATCGCCCATAATGATGATTGGGTTGTTTTTATCGTGATCTTGCTTTAAATAGCGTTGCAAATCCGCGTAAAATTTTTCTTTGGCAGGGAATTTGGTTTCGTGGGTACGGCTTTCTCCTTGCGGAAAATAGCCATTAATTACTGTAAGCAAACCAAATTCGGTTTCCATTTCTGCCATAATGATGCGTTTTTGTGCGTCCGCTTCATCTGTAGGGAAGCCTTTGTGAATGGCTTTGGGCACTTGTTTGAGCAAAAATGCTACGCCATAATGCCCTTTTTGCCCGTGGTGATAAACGTGATAACCTAAGTGTTCCACCAACGCGTAAGGGAAATCTTCATCGGCGACTTTAATTTCTTGCAAACCTAAAATATCTGGCTGGTATTGTTCAATAATAGCTTCAAGCTGATGAGGTCTAGCTCGCAATCCATTGATATTAAAAGACATTACTTTCATTCAATAAGTTCCTAATCGTTCATTTATAAAATCAGACGGGCATTATACTAAGGTTTGTAAGATTTCAAAAATGATAAAAAATTTCACCGCACTTTGTTTTGTCGTTTATCTATTGATTTATATCAGTAAATTGGTAGACAAACTTCTTTATGATGATTCTGTTTGCAAATAACAAATTAGGATAAAAATGGAATTGGCGTGGGCGTGCTTGGTGGATGGGCAAAAACAATTAATAGAGTGGGATAGTGGTGTAGGGAAAGCGTATTTTGAAATGTTTCCTCCGCTCATTGATTATGCTCAGGCTTTACTTTTTTCCAAACGAGATAGCTTGTGCTTTTATTATCAAACAGAAAAATAATCAATGGCTTAATGTGAGTTTACAACGCTATAAGCAGATTTTTACCTTAATGACAGCCCAGCAAACTCAGTTGCCTTTTGAGCTGAGTAAGCGAGAAATTGAAATTCTCACCTTGCTCAGTAGTGGACTAAGCAATGTAGAAATTTCTCAACAGCTTTTTATTAGTGAACGTACTGTTGCTAAACACATTGAGCGTCTTTTTCAAAAACGCAAATTGAAAATCGGACTAGCTTGGCGGTGTTTGCGGTAACAGAAAATCTATGCTGTTTGCCAACGCCGGGTGATTTGTCGCAATCTGTTTTAGCGACGTATGAAATTGAAGCCCTTGCGAAAGGAAAAAAACTGCCACAAAAAGCACCGCACTTTATTCATTCAACAATGGCTTATCCAATTACCATCGGCGTGCCTTGTGTTGAACAAGGAATCGGTAAGTTGGATACGCAAGAATTATGCAACGGCTCACGATTAGCAGTGGAAATGATCAACCAACAAGGTGGGATTAATGGGCGGCAAGTGCGGTTAGAAACGGTGGGGTTTTGTGTTGATGATCCGAAAAGTATCCTTCAAGCATATCAAAGGTTATTAGATAAAGAAGTTGATGCAATTTCTACGAGCTATGCCTGTTATTCTCCCGATTTACACGAATGGATTGCGAGTAAAGGTATTCCGTATATTCATCTTGCTACACATAGTGATTTGGGTAAATCTCATCATAAACAGATAAAAAATATTTTTCAGGCGTGTGCCAGCGATATTAATTATGGTGCCGGGGTTGCACGTTTTATTCGAGCTTATCAGCATCATTATCCACAAGTGATGAAAAATAAAAGGATTTTGGTGATTACCGTAAAATGGCAAAAAATTGATATTGGTATTGAAAATCTTATTTTTCAATTACGTCAGGAACATTGGCAAGTTGATGTTTTAACATTAGAAAAATCGCCACAGGTTTTTGATTATGCTATTAAACAAGTGCATCAGCTTGATCCGACGTTGATCGTGTTTGCTTCTTATTTTGCGGAAGATATTTTACAATTTTATCAATTGTTTATCCAAAATCCGATTAATGCGATTATTTATAGTATTTACGCACCTTCGGTATTTTTACCGCAAGAAAAACAGTGTGAAGGCGTATTGTGGGCAAGTACTACAGGGCTTAGTATGACTTATGCGGGACGGAAATTTTGCCAAGATTATCAACGATTTTTTCATCATCAACCCAGTTATTCACAAGCGAGCGTCGCTTATGACCAAATTCAAATTCTTGCCAATGTTTGGCGACATAGCACTTCCCCAAGAGCGTTTAAAGAGATCATTAATGGCATTCGTTCTTTAGCTTATACAGGGGTAAACGGCACTTACTATTTTGGTGGAGAAGTGCAAGCGGGGCTGGCTTACCCTGATAACACCCAAGATCTATCTACCAGCCAACCGCATTTATTATTTCAAATCCAACAGGGGAAAAGTACAGTCATTGCTCCAACCCTCTTTGCTGAGTCCAAATTTAAACTACCGCATTGGCTCAACGTTTAGCATAAGAAAAGCCGGTACTTTTGATGTCTAGTGTTTTGGCAGCTTTCGCTGCCTAAGATTTTGACAAAGAGCTGAAATGTTGTTCGAATGAAAGGAACAATATTAGAGAATATCAGCTCTTCTTTGTTAAATATATTAAACTAATGTATCAATTTTCGCTCTAGCTTGTTCTTGCGATTTTGCTGCTACTTCTGAGCCAGAACCTACGCCTTCCACAAAATCAACATCATCAATACCAATAAAGCCTAAAAAGGTTTTGAGATAAGGCGTTACTATATCTGTGGTTTGTCCTTGATGAACACCACCAAAAGAAGCTAATACAATAGCTTTTTTGCCTTTTATTAAGCCTTCAGGGCCGTTTTCTGTATATTGAAAAGTAACACGCGGGCGAGCGATGAAGTCAATATAGCTTTTTAATTGAGTAGGAATATTAAAGTTGTACATTGGTGCGTTTATAATGAGGATATCGGCGTTTTTTAATTCCGCAACCAATTCATCAGAAAGAGCAAGTAATGCTTTATCTTGTTCTGTTTTTGGCTCACCTCGTAAGGCATTAGCGGCGATAGCATCAAAATGTGGGAGTGGATTTGTGCCTAAATCACGAATTGTAATCTGTGCATTAGGGAATTTGGACACAACATAATCTGAAAGCTGGTTGGTTTGGGAATGAGTGCCTAAAATGATCTGCACCCCAAAAGTTGGACTAAATAACCAACTGATTAAGGTGCAGATTTTTTATGACTAAATATACTCAACGTTTCAAACAACAAGTGCTCGACTTTTATCATCAAAATGGAAAAAACCGTTCGCTTACTCGCCAGTATTTTCAGCTTCCCCAAAGCACGTTAGCACGTTGGATTGCGAAATTTAATCATAATGGAATCAATGGATTAGCTGTATTAGGTAAAAAACGATGTTATTCTGTTGAGTTTAAATTAAAGGTTATTCAAGCTATCAAAAAAGGCCAGTGCTCCGCTGAAGCCGCCTGCTTTCGCTTTGATATCCCCAGTTCAGGGATAATTAGTCAATGGTTGCAACGCTTTGAAAAACAAGGTATAGATGGGTTATTACTCAAACCTAAAGGTCGTCCAAGTATGAAACTCAACTCACCTAAAATGCCACCAACGCCCAAAACAGAAGAAGAACGCTTGCGTTACCGAATTTTGGAATTAGAAGCGGAGAATGCAATGCTAAAAAAGTTGCAGGAACTCAACCAACAAAAAATGCAGAAAAAGCCGTCATCGTAAATGCCTTACGCTCGCGTTTCCCGTTGGAATTGTTACTCAGGCTAATCGGATTGGCACGCAGTTCGTTCTTTTATCATCTCAAGCCAAAGTCGGATAAAAATGTAGCGATTTCACAGAAAATAGAGGAAATTTATCGCAAAAATGACGAAAATTATGGTTATCGTCGAATTACCTTGGAATTAAGGAAATACTTGATTATCAACCACAAAAGGGGGCAAGCGATAATGCAACGTTTGGGGTTAAAAGGAAAAAGTAAGCAGAAAAAATATCGTTCTTACCAAGGCAAAGTGGGACACATTGCCGATAATCTGTTGCAACGGGATTTTACGGCAACGATGCCGAATGAGAAGTGGGTAACGGATATCACCGAGTTCAAATATGCGGAAGGCAAAGTGTATTTATCGCCGATTAAAGACTTGTTTAATAACGAAATTATTGCTTATGATGTGGCGAGAAGTCCGAATTTTGAGCAGATAACCAGAATGTTGACCCAGGCGGTGAACCGATTAGCGGGGGAAAAACCGATACTGCATTCCGACCAAGGATGGCAGTATCAAATGATGGGTTATCAGGAGATATTGAAAAAATACGGTATTACGCAAAGTATATCGAGAAAAGGCAATTGCCTTGATAATGGTGCGATGGAAAGATTTTTCGGGCGATTGAAGACGGAATGTTACTTTGGCAAGCGGTTTGAAACCTTTGAACAGCTTGAAAAAGTGATTCACGAGTACATTCATTACTACAACAATGAGCGTATTCAAGTGAAGCTCAAAGGACTAAGCCCTGTGGAATACAGAACTCAGTCCTTGAATGAAATTAGAATATAGTCTAACTTTTTGGGGGCAGATCAAATGCTGGATTTTAAAACTAATACTTTTTGCATAATAAAACCTTAATTTTTGTTTATCGTAATGCGGGGCATTATAGAGCCTATATATTTTTAGTAAATAAAAGAGATGGAAAAAGATTTTTTCTTAATTGTGAATAATCAGTAGAAAATTGCACTTTGCTAAAAATCCGTTATGATCGTACTTCCATTTTATTTAAGTATAAGGACAGATTATGTGGTCGGAATTAGCGGTAGGCTATGGTTTATTTATTTTAGAGATACTGACATTATTTTTGGTAATCATTGCTTTTATAGTGGTGATACTTTCCTTTAAGCAGAAAAAAATGCATCAAGTAGGGGAGTTAGTAGTTACAGATTTGTCACAAGAATATCAAAAAAATGTGAAACGATTAGCGGACTTTCATCTTTCTGAAGAGGTATTAAAATATACGGAAAAGGTACGTAAAAAAGAAGAAAAACAAAAAGCCAAAGCAGAAAAAGAAAAGTGTAAAACAGGGAAAGATGCAAGAAATGAACGGAAACCGCATTTATTTGTTTTGAATTTTAAAGGGGATATTTTAGCTTCAGAAACCGCGGCTCTTCGCGAAGAAGTGAGTGCAATTATTGCTGTAGCAAAGCCAGAAGATGAAGTCTTACTTTGTTTAGAAAGCCCAGGCGGGGTTGTGCATGGTTATGGTTTAGCTGCATCACAATTAGCACGTTTAAAGCAGCATCAGATAAAATTAACTGTAGCGGTAGATAAAGTGGCTGCGAGTGGTGGTTATATGATGGCGTGCGTGGCGGATAAAATTATTGCCGCACCATTTGCCATTATTGGATCGATAGGGGTCGTGGCACAAGTACCAAATATTCATCGTCTCTTAAAAAAACACGATGTAGATGTAGATGTAATGACAGCCGGTGAATATAAACGCACCGTAACATTATTAGGGGAGAATACGGATAAAGGTAAGCAGAAATTTCAGAAAGAATTGGAGGAAACCCATCAATTATTTAAACAATTTGTAGTACAGCATCGTCCACAGATTGATGTAGAACAGATTGCAACGGGAGAGCATTGGTTTGGGCAACAAGCATTGAAGTTAAATTTGATTGATGAGATTACAACCAGTGATGATCTTATTTTACAAGCAATTAAGGTAAAGACAGTACTTGCAGTGAAATACAAAGTGAAAAAATCTTTGGTACAAAAATTAGGTAAGCAAGCGGAAGAAAGTATAGAAACTATCGTACTTCGTTGTCTTAAAGGAACTGGGAGAACAGGAATATAGAAAAGCTTCTGTGCGAAAACAGATTTACTTGGCAGATATGCATTATCTGCCAATATTGCTTTTATACTGATGAAGTTAGTTTGAGTTTTTTAATTTAATCTCTTCTACCCATTTATGAATGAGTCTTTTCCCTTCATTTGCATTCCCAAATCGTTCAAAATCAATATCCATTAATTTTAAGGTTTTTGGATCGATTGAATTAGGGGATGCTTCAGCATAAATGTTAGTTGGAATTTGGTAAACTTTAGCTTCTTTCCAAGGGATTTCTTGGGCATCTTTGGATAAAGCCCAATCTACAAATAATTTTGCATTGTCCAAGTTTCTGGCTCCTCTAATAATACTCATTCCCCCCAAAGAATAACTATCTCCTTCGCAAGGCAAAATGGCTTCTACGGGGGCACCATTTTCTTTTTCCGTAGCGTAACTATGAATGAATCCTACGGTAACAGCACTTTCTCCACGGGCGAGATTGCTCGTTACTTGGTTACTTTTTAAATATTGTGAAACATTGTGATCCAGCTGTTTTAAAAACTCAAAAGCTTTGTCTTCCCCCCAAAGTGTGATCAGCGTACTGATTAGTGTATAAGTTGTTCCAGAAAGTTGAGGATCAGGTATCTGGATTTGATCTTTTAAACGAGGATCTAATAAATCCTTCCAGCATTTTGGGTATTCTTTGATATTCAGTTCATCAAATTTTTTTGTATTGACCCCTATACCCAGTACGAGCATATAAATAATCGATGTGAGATCACCTTTTTTTTCTAATAGTGTTTTAAAGTTCGGCATAGTCTCAGCTTGCATGGGAGAACGATATGGTGTGAGCAAACCTAAATCACCGGCTTGGTAATGAAGATCAATCGTTCCTCCATACCATACATCAGCTTGAGGGTTAGATTTTTCTGCTTTTAGCCTAGATAACGTTGCCCCAGTACTATTACGTACAAATTGAGTTCTAATATTGTATTTTTTACTAAATGCCTGTGTGATTTTTTCACAAGTTGTATGTTGCACACTACAGTAAACCGTCAATTTCCCTTCAGCTTTTGCGAGTGAGGGGGAGAGTAAAGGAATACCAAAACAAAGTGCGGTTAGAATTTTGTTCAATTTATTATTTAATAAATTCATTTTTGCTCCTATTTGCCTTTTACATCAATAATGAATACTTCGGATTGCGAGCCTAATCGCATAGGAACGCCCCAAAAACCATAGCCTGAGGTAACGAAAAAATGTCCCTTACCAATTTTTTTATAGCCGTAATCTAAATCATATAATAATTTAGTAATAATATTACCTGGAAAAATTTGTCCTTTATGAGCGTGTCCTGAAACTTGGATATCAATAGGAAGAAAGGAATGCTCAAGAATTTCATTGGGACGATGATCAAGCAGAAATATAGGCAAGTTAGTATTCACTGTTTCAAGAAGTTGTGCGGTTTTTAGCCGCTTTTGGAATAATTTATCATTACGCCCTATAAGGATAAATCTATTATTAATATTTGCTATATTATCCATTAGAACCCTAATACCAACTTTTCGGAGTTCCTGAGAAATCTCTTGTTCTTTTCCTAAAAAGTCGTGGTTACCTAGGGTGGCATAAACACCAAGAGGAGCTTTTAATTTTGAAAGGTGAGAAGACATATTTTCTGCAATATAAGAATCAATATTGTCATCCATAATATCTCCAGGCAGTAATATAATATCAACATTCTCTTTATTCATAATATGAGAAAGTTTATCTAACTGCGTACAACCAAATAATCGTCCTAGATGCAAATCGCTTGCCATACCGATACGTAAAGGGGACAAAGGCTTATCTATCTCAATTTCATAGTGAATGACTACAGGGGTATAAGCATTATAAACGCTGGTTCCAATTATGCTACATAGACCTACAGGATATAGCCAAGTTAATATGTTGTATGATTTTATACCATATTTTGTTTTTTTTAATAATAGATAAACAACACTACACAGCAGACTACTAAAGGAGGAAAAAAGGAGTATCACCAGAATAAATGCACCAATACGAAACATTGGATAAATATGGAATACGGTAAGTAAGAAAATGCTATTAATACTTATGTAGAGACTTGCAACAAAAAGCCGATAGGAAAGTGTGCTGTTTTTAACATACAACCAAGATAATGTTTTTGTGAAAACAAAAATCAAGAATTGTAGGCTAATAATACAAAGCGTGAAAATAAGAAAATAATCAACTTCCAATGTTTTATCCTTAATAAAATAATAAGTAAAAAAGGCGGTTATATTTAACCGCACTTTACACTTTGCTCATTTTACTGATATATATAAACTAAATTTTACAAGCCCCGCCAGCACAACTGTCATCAAGATCTTCTTGGCTGTCTTCTGCACCATCGCGAGTATTTTGATAGTAAAGTGTTTTTAATCCATATTTATAAGCAGTTAATAAATCTTTTAATAGCACTTTCATTGGCACTTTGCCGTCTTCAAAACGTTGAGGATCGTAGTTTGTGTTAGCTGAAATGGCTTGATCAACGAATTTTTGCATAATCCCAACCAGATGTAAGTAGCCATCGTTATTTGGAATGTCCCATAATAATTCGTAATTGTCGCTTAAGTTTTCATAATCTGGCACAACTTGGCGTAAAATGCCGTCTTTTGAGGCTTTAATACTCACGTGTCCACGTGGTGGTTCAATACCATTGGTGGCATTAGAAATTTGTGATGAGGTCTCTGATGGCATTAAGGCTGTCAGTGTGGAGTTACGCAAGCCAATGGTTTTGATTTCTTGACGCAAGGTTTCCCAGTCGTAATGCAATGGCTCTTTGGTGAGGCTATCCACATCTTTCTTGTAAGTATCAATCGGTAAAATGCCTTGTGCATACGTGGTTTGATTGAAATATTCACAAGCTCCAAGCTCTTTGGCTAAATTCATTGAGGCTTTCAAAAGATAGTATTGAATTGCCTCGAAAGTGCGGTGAGTGAGGTCATTGGCACTGCCATCAGAGTAGCGAACGCCATTTTTCGCGAGATAATACGCATAGTTAATCACCCCAATACCTAATGAACGGCGAGCGAGTGAGCTACGTTTTGCCGCAGGAACAGGGTAATCTTGGTAATCTAACAGTGCATCTAATGCACGCACGGCGAGATCTGCCAGTTCCTCCAGCTCATCAAGGTGTTGAATTGCTCCCAAGTTAAAGGCGGAAAGGGTACAAAGAGCAATTTCCCCTTCTTCATCGTGAATGTGAGAAAGCGGTTTTGTTGGCAGTGCAATTTCTAAACAAAGGTTTGATTGACGCACGGGAGCAACACTCGGATCAAATGGGGAATGTGTGTTACAGTGATCCACGTTTTGAATATAGATACGCCCTGTTGAAGCACGTTCTTGCATTAATAGTGAGAACAGTTCAACGGCTTTTACGCTACGTTTGCGAATGTTTGGATCTTGTTCGTATTGGGTATAAAGACGTTCAAATTCATCTTGATCAGCAAAGAACGCTTCATATAACCCTGGCACATCAGAAGGGCTAAACAAGGTGATTTCGCCACCTTTGATTAAGCGTTGATACATTAATTTATTGAGCTGTACACCGTAATCCATATGGCGAACACGGTTATCTTCCACGCCACGGTTATTTTTTAATACCAATAGGCTTTCGACTTCTAAATGCCAAATCGGGTAGTAAACGGTCGCCGCACCACCACGTACGCCACCTTGCGAGCAAGATTTCACTGCAGTTTGGAAATACTTATAGAACGGAATACAGCCCGTATGGAATGCTTCACCGCCACGAATTGGGCTACCTAAGGCACGAATTGCCCCCGCATTAATACCAATCCCCGCACGTTGCGATACATATTTCACAATGGCAGATGCAGTAGCATTAATTGAATCTAAACTATCACCACATTCAATTAGCACACAGGAACTAAATTGACGTGTAGGCGTACGCACTCCCGCCATAATTGGCGTAGGAAGCGAAATTTTGAATGTGGAAGTCGCATCATAGAAACGACGTACATAATCTAAACGGGTTTCTTTCGGATAGTTAGAAAATAAACTTGCCGCCACTAAGATATATAAAAACTGTGCGGATTCATAAATTTCGCCGGTAACGCGATTTTGCACGAGGTATTTCCCCTCAAGCTGTTTCACCGCCGCATAAGAGAAAGTCATATCACGCCAGTGATCTAAAAAACCGTCCATTTCGTCCCATTCTTCACGGCTATAATCGGTTAAAAGGGCTTCATCATATTTCCCTAAACGGACCAATTTTTTAACGTGATCGTAAAGACGTGGTGGATCAAAATGTCCATAGGCTTTTTTACGCAAATGGAATACTGCAAGGCGAGCCGCTAAATATTGATAATCAGGGGTTTCTTTACTGATGAGATCCGCTGCCGCTTTAATAATAGTCTCGTGAATATCTGAAGTGCGAATACCTTCATAAAATTGAATGTGAGAACGCAGCTCTACTTGAGATACTGAAACATTATCTAACCCTTCAGCCGCCCAAGTAATCACTCGGTGAATTTTGTCTAAATTGATGGGTTCTTGTTTTCCGTCACGTTTGGTGACCATCATCGCTTTATTCATAGAGTATCCGATTTGTTGGTATTGTACTAAAACACAATATCTAGTAGGTTATAGAAAATTGGATACAAGATAATGGGTTATTGGGAAAACTGCAAGTATAAAATTTTCTGTTATTTTTCATCTCAATCTTGACAGAAAATAAGTTCTTTATACATAAGAAAAAATAATAAATCTAATTTTTCTGTTTATGATGTTTATATTTGGGGCTGTCCTAGATAACTAGACTAAACTCCCTTTAACCAATTGTTTTAAAATAGAAATTTGACTTTTTATGTTGCTGTAATTAAAACGCCATTCACATTCCTTTAAATAAAGCTCAAAATGCGCTTTTGGGATACCATTAAATTTTCGTAAATGGCGTTTTGCTTGGCTCCAAAAATTCTCAATTCCGTTAATGTGGTTATGATTTTCAGCAAAATGTGTGCTGTGATTGATACGAAAATGACTAAATTCACTCACATCAAGCACGTCATAACTACGATAATTATCGGTGTAAACAATACTATCAGGCTTTACCTGCTCCCGAATAATGGGTAACAAGGTGGCAGATTGCGTATTTGGAACCGCAACGGTATAAACCTTGCCATTGCGCTTGAGAAGCCCGAATACCGCAATTTTCCCTGCCGCACCACGACCACGTTTGCCTTTGCGAGCACCGCCAAAATAACTTTCATCGGCTTCAATTTCACCTTCAAACATCTCTAAGTGAAGGCTGTTTTGATAGATGAGTTGGCATAAACGATGAAAGTAATATGCGGCAGTCGTTTTGTTTACATTGACTAACTCTGCTGCTGTCCTTGCAGTAACACCTGCAACAAATAGCTCAATGAGTTTATTTTGTTTGTGCTGACTTAGACAACTTTTTCTCATTGGTTCATTCTAACCTAAATAGATTTTTTAGTTGTTATCTAGGACAGCCCCTTATATTTTAGTAGAAAAATAGGGTTAAAAATTGAATAAAAAATCAAAAATTATTTAATGATTGAAAAAAATTTGGTGATTGATATTGACCCATTTTTCTTTTATATGTTAGAAAAAATGAGAGATAATATTTCATCATCAATAAATTATCCATTGTGTGTTTTATGTTCACTATTTTATTTAGGAGAGATTAATGGTTCGATATATTCGGTATTTTATGAAACTAGAAGCTGCGGGAGGAATGCTTTTATTGTTTTTTGCTGCATTTGCGATATTACTTGCTAATACCCCATTAAGTCGTTTTTATTTTAGTTTTCTTGATGCTCCCGTCGTGATCCAATTTGGTTCCATTGTAGAAATTAATAAGCCTTTATTTATGTGGGTCAATGATGGATTTATGGCAGTGTTTTTTGTCCTTGTGGGTTTAGAAGTAAAAAGAGAATTACTTACAGGGGCGATTTCAAGTTATCAAAAAGCCATTTTTCCCGCGATTGCAGCACTAGGAGGAATGATTGTTCCCGCATTAGTTTACTGGTTGATAACGAAAGACACACCACAATATCAAGGTGGTTGGGCAATCCCGATGGCAACGGATATTGCGTTTGCGTTAGGCGTGCTAGGATTGCTTGGTAGTCGCGTGCCTTTTGCCTTAAAAGTCTTTTTACTTGCACTGGCGATCATTGATGATTTAGGAGCAATTATTGTTATCGCATTATTTTTCTCACATGATTTGAGTACACGAGCATTAATTCTCGCTAGCATTGCGATTATTGGATTAATCTTACTTAATCGCTTTAAGGTTTCCAATTTAGGGGCTTATGCCATTGTTGGTTTAATATTATGGATATCGGTGTTGAAATCAGGCGTACACGCCACGCTTGCTGGCGTTATCATCGGTTTTAGTATTCCGCTCAAAGGCAAAAACGGCAGAAAAGTGTTGCACGATATGGAACATATTTTAGCCCCTTGGTGTTCTTTCTTTATTTTACCGTTATTCGCCTTTTCCAATGCTGGGGTATCCTTATCAGGAATGGGGTTAGACACCTTAAGCTCACCGCTCACTTTAGGCGTGATCTTAGGGCTATTACTGGGAAAACCATTGGGTGTCTTTTTGTTTAGTTATCTTTCTGTATTATTCCGTATTGCAAAATTACCTGAAGGAATTAATTTTAAACAGATTTTCGCCATTGCCTTGCTCTGCGGTATTGGTTTTACTATGTCAATGTTCTTAGCGGGTCTTGCCTTTGGTGGCGATGGGGCAAGTGAAATGGCAAGCTTTGCTCGAGTAGGTATTTTACTTGGTTCAGCCATTTCAGCGGTAGGTGGTTATTTCTTACTAAAAGTTTGTACGAAATCTAAGGGATAATATGAGATAAAAAAATCGGGCTATTCAACGTAGCCCGATTTTTCATTAATGTTATTTTTTCAATGTTGGAATGTATTCCGCTAATCCTTTCATTTCTTCTTCACTTAAACGAGATTTCGCCGCATTTCCTGCACCGACAATCTCCCCCGCCTTACGTTTTTCAAGTGCGGTGAGAATTTCTTCAGTTTTTAAGCTATTGATAATTGCAGATTGATTTAATGCTGATTTTTCCCCTTGTTTGCCGTGGCACATTGCACAAGAGCGATTAAAAATTTTTTGCGTATGCTCAAGGCTTTCATTAGCGTGGCTGTTGAGCGCCAATAGCGAGCCTGCAATAAAAAATAGAGTAGAAGCGTAACCTTTCATTATTTTTCCTCAAATAGTTTTCGTAATTCGTCCTCAGGGATTAAGCCCTCGAATTTATAAAGGATTTTTCCTTTAGGATCAAGCACGAATGATGTCGGTGTGCCAACTAACTGATAACGTTCAGCCGTGATATTAAGCTGA
The DNA here is from genome assembly GCF_900450705.1 of Avibacterium paragallinarum. Lineage (GTDB taxonomy): Bacteria > Pseudomonadota > Gammaproteobacteria > Enterobacterales > Pasteurellaceae > Avibacterium > Avibacterium paragallinarum. The sequence goes on along the minus strand of NZ_UGHK01000002.1, from coordinate 480,978 downwards.
TCTTTGGCAATCGGCAGTGTGAGTTGATTTTTTTCTGCGACAGCTTGCGTGTTACCGCGTTCACCATCAATATTAATGGCTAAAAGTTGTAAGTGTTCGGGATAGCTTTGGGAAAATTGCTGTAATAATTTCATTTCAACAATACAGATGCCACAGGTTTCTGACCAAAAATTGATGAGCAATTTTTTCCCAGTAAATTGGCTTAATTCCACCTTGTTGCCTTGCAAATCAAAAGCAGCAATATCAGGGGCTTGGCTGCCGATGTTGGCAGTTTGGTCTTTACAAGAAATAAGCAAAAAAAGCACCGCACTTAATAAACCAAGTTTTAGACTATTTCTTAATTGCATTCTGTTATCCATAAAAAAATTGACGTGCTATGTTACCACAGAATATAGCATTCAATATTTTTTGATTTGTAAATTAACAATAACGCTATCCAGTACAACACTGTATAGCGTTTTTCTGTTAGAATACGCCCAATTTTGATTTTTATTTTTTAACTGGGATAAATGGATAGCCAAAATGTGATTAACGCCTTTGCGGAAACGGGCGTGCTAAGTCAGCATATTAAGGGATTTCGTCCGCGTGCTGAACAGTTAGAAATGGCACAGGCTGTGGCTCAGGCGATTTCGGCGAAAGAAGCCCTTGTGGTGGAAGCAGGAACAGGCACAGGCAAAACCTTTGCTTATTTAGTGCCTGCGTTGCTTGCGGGGAAAAAGACCATTATTTCCACGGGCTCAAAAAATCTGCAAGATCAGTTGTTTAATCGCGATCTGCCTGCCATTAAAAAAGCCTTGAATTACACGGGGAAAATCGCCTTGCTTAAAGGGCGATCCAATTATCTTTGCCTTGAACGCTTGGATCAGGTGATTGCACAAGGCGTGTTGGGTGATCGCTCCGTGCTGGCGGATCTTAGCAAGGTGCGAAAATGGAACAATGCCACCAAAACGGGGGATTTAAGCGAATGTGTCGAGATCGCTGAAGATAGCCCCATTTTACCGCAACTGACTAGCACGACGGAAAGCTGCTTAGGCTCCGACTGCCCGAATTACGGCGATTGCTATGTGGCAGCTGCACGCAAAAAAGCATTAAATGCCGATGTTGTGGTGGTGAACCATCATTTATTTTTCGCCGATATGGCAGTGAAAGAAAGTGGCTTTGGTGAGCTTATTCCTAATGCACAAGCTATTATTTTTGACGAAGCCCATCAGCTCGCGGATATTGCAAGCCAATATTTTGGGCAATCTCTCACCGCTCGCCAATTTTTTGATTTATGCAAAGATGCGAATATTGTTTATCGCACCGAATTGAAAGATTTAAAACAGCTTGGCGTGGCAGCGGATAATTTGCTCAAATTGGTGCAAGATTTCCGCTTATTGCTTGGTGAGGGTAATCAACGGGGCAACTGGCGAACTCTTTATCAGCAAAGTGCGGTGCAAAAAAATGTCGAATTATTGCAAGAAAAGCTGGCATTTTTAGCCGAAGTGGTGAAGCTCTCGTTAGGACGTTCGCAAACGCTAGATAGCATTTTTGAGCGAATTGGGGCAATCCAATTAATGCTGAAACGCCTGCAAGAAAGCCATTTGGTGGGCTATTGTTATTGGTATGAAACCTTGGGGCGAGGCTTTGGCTTGCACATCACGCCTTTGACGGTTGCGGATAAATTTGGCGAACAGCTCAACAGCAAAGAAGCCGCGTGGATTTTTACGTCTGCCACCTTAGAAGTGGGCGGCACATTTGAGCATTTTTGCCAACGTTTAGGCATTGAAAAGGCGACACAGAAAATCTTGCCTAGCCCGTTTAATTATCCTGAACAAGCCTTGCTGTGTGTGCCGCGTTATCTGCCTGCATTAAATCGTGCGGATACCCAAACTCAGCTAGGGAAAATGCTGTTGCCGATCATCGAAAGAAATCAGGGGCGTTGCTTTGTGCTTTGTACCTCTTATGTGATGATGCGGGGGCTGGCGGATTTTTTCCGTGAACATAGCAATCTCACGATTTTGTTGCAAGGCGAAACGGCGAAAACGAAATTGCTGGAACAATTCACTACCCAATCGCACGCCGTTTTAGTGGCGACATCAAGTTTTTGGGAAGGTGTTGATGTGCGAGGCGAGGCATTGTCTTTAGTGATTATTGATAAATTGCCTTTCACTGCTCCCGATGAGCCGCTGCTCAAAGCCCGTATGGAAGATTGCCGTTTGCAAGGCAAAGATCCCTTTAATGAAATCCAAATTCCAGAAGCGGTGATCACTTTAAAACAAGGGGTAGGGCGATTGATTCGCGATGTTACCGATCGCGGTGCGGTGATTATTTGCGATAGCCGTTTAGTAATGCGATCTTACGGCGAAACTTTTTTGAAAAGTTTGCCCAACGCCAAACGAACTCGAGATTTAAATACTGTAATCCAATTTTTAACTGAGAAAAAAGAATGACAACCTTACTAGCTTTAGATACTTCAACGGAAGCTTGTTCCGTTGCCTTATTGCATAAAGGGGAAATCACCCATTTAGACGAACTGGCACAACGCACCCACACAAAACGCATTTTGCCAATGGTTGATGAAATTTTGAGCCAGTCGGGGCTTCAGCTCAAGCAAGTCGATGCTCTCGTGTTTGGGCGAGGGCCGGGTAGCTTTACGGGGGTGCGAGTGGGAGCTGGCATTGCACAAGGCTTGGCATTGGGGGCGGATTTGCCCGCTATTCCCATTTCTAACCTCACCGCAATGGCACAGCAAGCCTATGAGCAATACGGCACAACGGAGGTGCTTTGTGCCATTGACGCAAGAATGAATGAAGTCTATTTCAGCCAACTTCACGGGGAAAAAGTGCGGTCAGATTTTGGCACGTTTTTTTCTTGGCAGCCTGTGGTGGCAGAGCAAGTGTGTTCGCCAGAACGTGTCTTAGAGCAAGCTAAAATGGTTGAAAATGGAATGAAAGTGGGAACAGGCTGGCAGGCTTATGTTCAGTTAGAAGGGCTAACTTGGGCGAAGTCGAGCGAGATTTTATTACCTTCAGCCCGTGCAATGCTTCCCCTTGCCTTGCCTCAATATTGGCAAAAACAATGGATAAGTGCGGTAGAGATTGAGCCAGTTTATTTACGCAACGAAGTAACGTGGAAAAAACTCCCAGGGCGGGAATAGCCGAGAACAAAAAAGCAAGATTTGGCACATCGCAACGCGAGTGATAAAATCCCCACAATTTAACCCAAGAGAAAAAGGATAACAAATGGAAAAGCCTTGGTTTATCAATTATCCAGAAGGTGCGGAAAAGCATATTGACACTTCTGCCTATGAAAATATCTTAGATATGTTCGACAAAGCCGTGCGTGAACACCCAGATCGTGCTGCTTATATTAATATGGGGCAAGTTTTAACCTTTCGTAAACTGGAAGAACGCAGCCGAGCTTTTGCTGCCTATTTGCAAAATGAATTAAAGTTGCAACAAGGCGATCCTGTGGCATTAATGATGCCTAATTTATTGCAATATCCTATCGCCCTGTTCGGCATTTTGCGAGCGGGAATGGTGGTGGTGAACGTTAATCCGCTTTACACTCCGCGAGAGCTAGAACATCAGCTCCAAGACAGCGGGGCGAAAGCCATTGTGGTGGTGTCAAATTTCGCTTCAACCCTTGAAAAAGTGGTGTTCAATACAGAAGTGAAACACGTTATTTTAACCCGAATGGGCGATCAGCTTTCTTTTGGTAAACGCACGCTGGTAAATTTCGTGGTGAAATACATTAAAAAGCTCGTGCCAAAATATAAATTGCCACACGCGGTTACCTTCCGTGAAGTGCTAGCTGTGGGGAAATTCCGCCAATATGTCCGCCCGCAGATTTCTGCCAATGATCTCGCCTTTCTGCAATATACAGGGGGAACAACAGGCGTGGCAAAAGGCGCTATGCTTTCGCACCACAACATTATTACCAATGTTTTTCAAGCCAAATGGATTGCTTATCCTTTCGTTGGTGATCATAGCAAAGAACGCAAAGCCATTCTTGCCTTGCCGCTTTATCACGTTTTTGCCTTAACAGTAAACTGCTTATTGTTTATTGAATTAGGTGTTACCGCGATTTTAATCACTAATCCACGGGATATTGACGGCTTTGTGAAGGAAATGAAGAAGCACCGCTTTGTCGCGATTACTGGCGTGAATACCTTATTTAATGCCTTGTTAAATAATGAAAATTTCAAAGAAGTAGATTTCTCATCACTGAAACTGTCCGTAGGCGGTGGAATGGCGATACAGCAATCTGTCGCGACTCGCTGGCACGAAACCACAGGCTGTAACATTATCGAAGGTTACGGAATGACAGAATGTTCACCGCTCATCGCCGCTTGCCCGATTAATGTGGTGAAGCATAACGGCACGATCGGCGTGCCTGTGCCAAATACGGATATTAAAATTCTCAAAGAGAATGGCGAAGAAGCCCAATTAGGCGAAGCGGGTGAGCTTTGGGTAAAAGGCGATCAAGTAATGCAAGGTTATTGGCAACGCCCTGAAGCCACCGCAGAAGTGCTGAAAGACGGCTGGCTCGCCACAGGGGACATCGTGATTATGGACGAATCTTATAGCCTGCGGATTGTGGATCGCAAAAAAGATATGATTATTGTATCGGGCTTTAATGTGTACCCTAACGAAATTGAAGATGTGATTATGCTCAATTATAAAGTGGCAGAAGTGGTGGCGATCGGCGTGCCAAATGAAATATCGGGTGAAACCATCAAAGTGTTTGTGGTAAAAAAAGACGAAAGTTTGACCCGTGATGAGCTTCGCCAACATTGCCGCCAACATCTCACTGGCTATAAAGTGCCGAAAGAGATTGAATTTCGTGATGAATTGCCAAAATCTAACGTAGGAAAAATTTTACGCCGCGTCTTGCGTGAAGAAGAATTGGCAAAACGCCCCGCGAATTAAGCGTCAATTAATCTTGAACAGTCAAAGAGGGCGGACGAAGGTTCGCCTATTTTTCTTTAACCTAAAAGAACATTAACAATGACTCAGCCAATAAAAAAAGAGCTAAAAAACGCACCGCACTTTCAAATTATTGATTCCGATCAGGCATTGGAGAAAGTTTGCTCTCAAGCACGTCAATGTAAGGTGGTAGCACTGGATACCGAATTTATCCGCACCAGAACCTATTATCCCAAATTAGGCTTGATCCAACTTTATGACGGAGAGCAAGTGAGCTTAATTGATCCGCTCACGATCACGGATTTTTCTCCTTTCATCGCTTTGCTTGCCGATCAAAATGTGCTGAAAGTGCTACACGCGTGCAAAGAAGATCTAGAAATTTTTCATCATTATTTCAAACAGTTACCCACGCCTTTAGTGGATACGCAAGTCATCAGCCAATTTCTCGGTTTCGGACATTCAATGGGCTTTGCCAGTTTAATCCAGCACTATTTTGAGTTAGTACTTGATAAAGGTGCATCACGCACAGATTGGCTTTCCCGCCCTTTGTCTCATACGCAATTACATTATGCCGCAGCGGATGTATGGTATTTATTACTCCTTTATGAAGAAATGCAACAGTATCTAGTTCAAACGGTATGGCAAAGTGCGATGTTGAATGAATGTGAAATGTTATTAGAAAACTGCCAGAAGGCGAAGTCGGAAGAATTTGCTTATTTGGATATTCCGAATGCGTGGAAACTCAATGAAGCGGAGCTAATGACGTTAAAATTGCTCGCAAAGTGGCGTTTACAAGAAGGAATTAGACGAGATGTTGCACTAAATTTCATTATTAAAAGTGAGCATTTATGGCAAGTCGCTAAACATAGTCCTAAGCATACTTCAGAATTGCTGGCATTGGGATTATTGCCAATGGAAGTCCGACATAATGGAAAAAAAATATTGCAAATTGTTGATAAAGCGAAAGGAATACCGCAAGAGCTGTATCCTCCTCGAATTGTTAGATTGATGGAAGATCCGCGTTATCGTCCAGGGCTTAAGGCTTTGCAACAAAAATTAAAAGAAATCACGCCGGCTGAATTGCCAATGGATGTGATTGCAAGTAAGCGAGGATTAGAAAGTTTAATGAAATGGTGTTGGATAAAAGAGCAAGATCCCAATCAATTGCCCAATTTATTAAAAGGGTGGAGAAAGGAGTTCGGTGATATTTTATATAAAACTTTGCAAGAGTTTTGATTATATACTTGGCAATTGCCCTTGATCAAGGGTAGAATAATCAATTCCACTTGAGGAAAGTTAACTAATTTCATTCTAGTTATATTTATTAAATAATTACTTAAAGGAAGAAAATAAAATGAATAAAATCATTAAATTTGGTGCCACTATTATTTTTACGTTTTTTTTAGTTGCTTGTAATAAAGGCGATCCAGCAGCCGATTATCAAAAATTGGTTGAATGGAGTGCCAATAATCAGCAAAGTCAGCTTGCATTTCAGCAAGAGTACGAACAAAAATTGGCAACTGGCGATATTAAGCAAATTGAAGAAGCAATGAATGCTTTAAGCGTTAGAAATGCTGAAGTACAGAAAAGTTTAGACTCATTAGACATTAATAGTAAAGAAATCAATGAGTTAAAAGATAAAATGAAATTTGTGTTGTCATTGTCTTCTGAACTTGCGAAAGATGGCTTGAAGTTAATCACTAATCCTACAGAGGAAACTCAGAAATTAGTTGAAGAAAAAACTCAAAAAGCAACTGAAGCTACACTAGAGCTACAAAAGCTTCAAGCAGAATATGCAGAGAAGTATGGTAAAAAAACGCAATAATTAGTAGTATATTTTCACTTAAAGAACCGCTACACCAGCGGTTTTTTATTTGCCTTTGAATTCAACACTGTGCAATGCCATATCTTATCAAAACATCATTTATGCAGTATACAGCTTGTATTTTCTCTTATTTTGTTTTAAACCTTGGTAACGTGCGTTATTTAATCAGTTAAATCTCCCTTTAATTTGAAAGGTTTGCAATTCGATCATACTTGAGGCATAATGCACGAGTTTTATTTTCCCACTACAGGAAAATAAGTGTTATGGAAACCTTCTCGGTTCCTCGCAACGAGGTCTGGTTTACTCGGTCAGGTTCGGAAGAAAGCAGCCAAAGTCAGATTTTTCGTGTGCCGAGATTAAGCTGGGAAGGTTTCCGCCCAGCTTGCTTTTCTCCGTTTTTTCCTAGATACGTTCTACTAATTGCCTGAAAAATCCATTTTCTTTTGTTATCAATGTTTGATAATCTCCTCGTTCGATGAGCTTTCCTTCGTCAATCACGCAAAGGCAGTCAAATTGTTCTATCGCGGTCAGGCGATGGGTTACCATCATTAAGGTTTTGTCTTTGCTGCGGTTGAGAATCAGTTGCAACATTTGGCGTTCTGTTTCGCGATCTAATCCTTCGGTCGGCTCATCAAGCAATAAAATGGGGGCTTGATTTAACAATACACGTGCTAAACCTAAGCGGCGTTGTTCCCCACCAGAAAGAGGGCGACCGCCATCGCCAAGCCACAAATCTAAGCCTTCTTCTTGATTTAATAATTTACCTAATCCTACTTGATTTAACACCTCGATCATCGCTTCATCTTGAATGACTTGCTGATTTGCCAGTTGTAAATTATTGCGTAAGGTATCACTAAAAATATGGATTCGCTGAGTTAAAAAGCAAATTTGCTCACGCAAACTCGGCTCTGTATAGCTTTCAATCGGTTGATCCGCAAGGAAAATTTCGCCATGTGTAGGAGCATAATTTCGTACTAAAAGCTGTAATAAGGTAGATTTTCCGCTTCCCGTTTTGCCTAAAATCGCAATTTTCCTGCCTTGCGGAATATCAAGATTAATCTTTTCTAACGCAATGTCTTGACGTTCGGGATAGGTAAAAAACAAATCCTGCAGCTTAATAGAAAGTGCGGTGCTTTTTTCAAGCGTTTTTTCTCCGTGAAATTGCACTAAAGGGGCTTGGTCGGTGATGTCCGTAATGCGTTGTGCGGACGCCATCACTTGCCCGATATGCAGAAAAGCTGCACCTAAAGGCATTAGAATTTCAAAGGCTGCTAATGAGGCGAGGGCAAAAAGCGCGATGATCGCAGGGCTATATTGATCATTGCCAAAATCCGCATCGGCGGCGAACCATAGCGTAAATACCAGTAAAAGCCCGTTTGCCAATAGCATAAGTGCGGTGGAAAATCCGCTTAAATTGGCTTCTTTTTGTTGTAATTGTTGCCATTGCTGTTCAGTGGCATCAAGTTTGTGTTTAAGCGGTTGTTCCGCGTTGAACAGCAATAATTCCGCTTGAGATTGGATAAATTCGACAAATTGCGTGCGATATGCCGCCCGTGCGTGGGTAAGCTGATGACCGAATTTTTTGCCCAGATGATAGAACAATGTGGGGATAACACAGACCAACACCAACAAAATTCCACCAAAGGAAAGCCCTAAAGTGAGATTAAACAAGCTCAAGCCGAGCGTTAAAAAGCCGATTACAACCACCGCACTGGTAAATGGGGCAAGTAGGCGAAGATAAAGGCTATCTAATGTATCCACATCAGCCACTAAACGATTGAGCAAATCGCTATTACGATAACGATTTAATACCGCAGGGCTAAGCGGAATGATTTTTTTGAACACTTGCACACGCAATTTAGCAAGGATTCTAAATGTGGCATCATGCGTAACGATTTTTTCAAAATAACGTGCGACCGTCCGCCCGATTGCCAGCCCTCGCACGGTGGCAGAGGGATAGAAAAAGTTAAATAAACTTCCTGCACCCGCAAGAGCGGTAGCGGCAAGAAACCAGCCCGACACGGTTAATAAACCAATGCTGGCGGCAAGCCCCGTTATCATTAGTAGTAAGCCTAAAAACAGCACAAATTTGGCGTGTTTAAATAAACGTAAAAATGGCAAAAGAGTTCGCATTAGTTAATATCCTGTTTACGTTGAGCCAGAAGTTCGGCAAAAAAGCCCTGATGTTGTAGCGTGGCAAAATTGCCTTGTTGAACAATCTGCCCTTGTTGCATTACGAGAATGGCATCACATTGTTTAAGATCTTCAATGCGGTGCGTAATCATCAATGTGGTTTGTTCACGGCTGATTTTTTGCAAGGCGGAAAGCACCAAATTTTCAGACTGTGCATCAAGGCTAGCGGTAGGCTCATCAAGCAAGAGAAGATGACGCGGACGCAACAAGGCTCGTGCAATGGCTAAACGTTGTGCCTGCCCAACAGAAAGCCCAATGCCCCCTTCTTTAATTTCGCTATCCAGCTCCAATTTTTCCGTGAATGTTGCCGCTTGGGCTTGTTGTAGGGCGTGTCGAATGGCATTTTCACTGGCATTGATACCACCAAGTAATAAATTTTCTCGAATGCTACCTTGCAGTAACAATGGGTTTTGCCCTACCCAAGCAATAGCATTACGCCATTGAGTTTTGTGGATTTCGCACAACTCAATGCCATTGATTTTTAAACTGCCCTGATAGTCTAAAAAGCCGAGTAGGGTATTGATGAGCGAGGTTTTCCCCGCACCACTTTGCCCGACTAAAGCGGTGTAGCTGTTCGCAGGTAAATGAAAATTCAGAGGTTGAGTGAGTGGCTTGCCCTGTGGTGATAGCACTACAAGATCTTGTGCGGTAATGGCAATCGCCTCATTGGGGTGAAAATCTTGTGGAGCGTTTTCTGGTGCGTTTAGGCTTGGTTGTTCCAGAAATTCCACAATGGCATCTGCTGCTCCGATTGCCGCTGCACGATCGTGATAATAAGTGCCGAGATCACGCAAGGGCTGATAAAACTCAGGGGCGAGTATAAGGCAGAAAAAGCCGATAAACAGCGTAATTGGCGTGCCATAAGATCCAAAATCCAACTCGCCCAGATAGTTAAACCCGAAATACACCGCCATTAAAGCAATGGAAATGGAGGTGAAAAATTCTAAAACCGCAGAGGATAAAAACGCCATTTTCAGTACGTCCATTGTGGTTTCACGAAAGGCTTCGGTGGCGTCTTCAATATGCTCGGTTTGTTCTTGAGTTTTATTAAATAGACGCAAGGTTTCCAGCCCACGCAAGCGATCTAAAAACTGCCCGCTCAGTTTCGCCAAAGTTTGCATATTTTTTTGGCTGCTGTCTGCCGCGGCAATGCCAACGAGGATCATAAAAATCGGCACGAGAGGGGCGGTGAGTAATAAAATTAGCCCCGCAGCCCAGTTGAGCGGAAACACCGCAATTAAAATAATCAGTGGAACGATGACCGAAAGGGCTTGTTGTGGTAAATAGCGGGCATAAAAATTATGCAAGTTTTCCACTTGTTCCAACATTATGGTTGCCCAGCTTCCCGCGGGTTTTTGATTGATCATTGCAGGTCCAACTTGATGGAGCTTAGCAAAAATCTGTTGGCGGATAAAATGGCGCAATTTTTGACCGCACTTAAAGCCTAAGCGTTCGCGTAACCACAGGATTGCCGCCCGCAAAGCAAAGCCAAAAATTAAGGCGATAAAATAACCGATGAGATCCTGTTTTGGGGCTTTCTCAATAATGAGCTGATGTAAGAGTGTTGCCAGTACATAGGTTTGAGCAACAAGAACGATAGATGAGAGGCTGGCGAGTAAAATATTCAGCCCGAGTAATTTTTTTATTGGTTGTTGTTGCGTTCGCAACCATTTTTGTAAATGCCGTTGGCGAGCTTTATCCATAATGCGTTAAGGTTGAGGTAAAAATAAAAAGAAGAGCTGTGCCTCATTTGATAGTCGTTTGATTGCAACATCATATTTCGTTGCTTCTTGCTATTGGCGGAGCAACGCTTTGTCTTATTTTTAATCAAAACGACTATCTAATGTGCCGCCCGCGATTAGGCTTGGCTATCTAAAAAACGTTCCGCATCTAAGGCAGCCATACAGCCCGTTCCTGCTGAGGTGATCACCTGACGGTAATTATGATCCATCACATCACCCGCTGCAAAAACACCCTCTACAGACGTGGCAGTAGCATTGCCCTCTAAACCTGATTTCACCACAATATAGCCATTATTTAATTCCAGCTGATCGGCGAAAATTTCGGTGTTGGGCGCGTGTCCAATGGCGACAAATAGTCCGTCTAATTTAAGCTCTTCCGTTTGCTCGGATTGCGTATCTTTTAAGCAAAGCCCCGTTACCCCCATATTATCGCCAAGCACTTCCTCTAAAGTGCGGTGGGTATGGAGGATAATTTTTCCTTCTTCCACTTTTTTATATAAACGATCCACCAAGATTTTTTCCGCACGGAAGCTATCTCGGCGATGAATTAAATGCACTTCTGAAGCAATATTAGCTAAATAAAGGGCTTCTTCAACAGCGGTGTTTCCTCCACCAATCACCGCGACGGGCTTGTTACGATAAAAGAAGCCATCGCAAGTGGCACAAGCGGACACGCCTCGCCCTTTGTACGCTTCTTCTGAGGGTAAACCAAGATAACGAGCGGAAGCACCTGTGGCGATAATTAACGCATCACAGCTAAAACTTTGCACATCACCGTAAAGTTTGAAAGGACGCGAAGATAAATCTACACGGTGAATGTGATCGAAAATGATCTCCGTATCAAATTTTTCTGAGTGTTGTAGCATTCGCTGCATTAATTCTGGGCCTGTGGTGTCGCCAAAATCGCCTGGCCAGTTTTCAATTTCTGTGGTGGTAGTGAGCTGTCCGCCTTGTTGTAAACCTGTAACCAAAACGGGGTTTAAATTGGCTCGAGCGGCATAAATCGCTGCCGTGTAGCCCGCAGGGCCTGAGCCTAAAATAAGTAGTTTGCAATGTTTCATTTCTGACATAAATTCCTAATTAATAAGTGAAAACGCCGAGATATTATACCTTTTTGCGATCTTAAAGCGATTAATAGAGCAACGAATACAGTAATCGGCGATATTTATTGGTAATCGGATCGTTGTTGCCAATCGCCGCTAAAATCGATAAAAATTCCTGCTTCACTTCGCCATTCAGCACCGTAAGATCTTGTTTTAATAGGCTAAATAATAAGTCTAAGGCTTCTTCATTGCGATGGGCTTGGTGAAGTTGTAATGCCAGTTTTAAGGCAATTTCAGGGCTTGGATTTTTCGCAAAATCTTGCTGTAACTGCTGAATTTCTGGGGTATCCGCTGCTTTAATTAATAATTCAATTTGTGCTTGTAACCCTTGCCAACGGCTATCGCGATCCTGCAAGGGAATGCGATTTAAAATTTCCTGAGCGGGTTCAACTTTTTTCATCGCGATATAGGTTTCCGCATAAAGCAAGGCAATATCGCTATTTTTATGCTCCGAAGCCTCCCACGCCTCTTTTAATAACGGCAATGCAGCATCGTAATTTTGCACACTGAGAAAATCTAACGCCTGATTAAATTTGATCTCTTCTTCTTTGGGTAAAATCAGGCTTAAATGCTGTTCTAAGGTAGCCTCATCTAATGCCCCTTGGAACGCATCAAGGGCTTGCCCTTCTTTGAATAAATAGGTTGTCGGCAAGGCTTGAATGCGGAACTGTGCGGCGACCATTTGCTCTGTTTCACAGTTGATCTTGCCTAACACAAATTGCCCTTGGTATTTGTCCACATAGCGTTCAAGCACTTGAGTAAAAGAAAGGGAATCCGCGTGGCTCGGTGCATAAAACACCAATGCCAACGGCATTTGCTGGCTTTGCTGTAAAACCTCAGTGAGATTTTGCTCGGTAATATCAAGAATATAATGGCTCATTTTCACTCCAATTTGAGTTACAAAAATTGTCATAGATTGTAACAAAAGTGCGGTGGTTTTTGGAAAACTTTTTCTAAAACCACCGCAGTTTATAAAATAGATTATCGTCGTTTAAGTTTTCAAATAAGGCAACATTATGTTGAAATCAAACGACGATTTGTGATTACAGCAAGAAACTTCCCACCAACGCAAAAGCGAAGCCAGTAAAACCAATTAATGTTTCTAGCACTGTCCAGGTTTTTAATGTGGTTTTGGTATCCATTTCTAAAAAACGGCTAACTAGCCAGAAACCGCTGTCATTAACGTGTGAGAACACCGTTGCCCCTGAGGCGATGGCGATTACAATAAAGCATAAATCGAATTGACTTAACCCTGTTGTGGCAGCGATAGTTGGAGCGATGAGTGCTGAGGTGGTGGTTAATGCTACCGTTGCAGACCCTTGTGCCACACGCAACGCCATTGAAATAATAAAGGCGGCGACAATCACGGGCATACCTGTGTCCGCTAACATTGAGGAAAGCACATCACCAATGCCACTGGCACGCAATACGCCGCCAAACATACCGCCAGCCCCAGTTACGAGAACAATGGAGCAGATTGGACCGAGTGCGTTATCACAAATTTTCTCAATTTGTTCATTACTGCGTTGATCTTTCAGTAATAAAATCGTAGCAAGCAAGGTGATTAACAGAGCAACGGGCGTTTTGCCTAATAAACGTAAGGCTTGAACCCAAGTTTGTGAGCCATCAACTACGCCTGTTACAGAAAGGGTATTTAGCCCTGTATCGAATAAAATTAATACTAAAGGTAATAGTAAAATGGTGATGATCTTACCAAAACTTGGTGGATTTTGCACCGCAGTTTCATTAATGGCATTAGCGTTAAGGAAGGCTTTTGGCAATTCAACCATCACTTTTTTGCCTAAATATTGGCTAAATAAATAGCTGGCGATATACCAAGTGGGAATGCCACAGCCTAGCCCGACAATGACTAATAAGCCCATATTTGCCCCTAATAAATCGCCTGACGCAACAGGGCCAGGGTGAGGGGGAACAAAGGCGTGCATTACAGCGAAAGCCCCAGCCGCAGGGAACGCATAACGTAATATTGAGCCGCCAAAGCGTTTGGCTACGCTAAAGATAATCGGCAGCATTACCACTAAGCCCGCATCAAAGAAAATCGGGAAGCCAAAGAGCAAAGAGGCAACGCCTAATGCAAAAGGTGCGTTTTTCTCACCAAATTTATTAATGAGCGTATCTGCTAAGACTTTTGCACCGCCAGTGATTTCAAGCAAACGCCCGATCATCGCCCCTAAACCCACTAATAATGCAACAGAGGCTAATGTGCCGCCAAAACCTTTTGTAAGGGTAGGTAGAATTTGGTTGAATGGTACGCCTGTTGCTAAGGCTGTGAGTAAACTCACAATAATTAATGCCACAAATGCGTGAACGCGGAATTTCATAATCAATAAAAGCAACAGTAATACGGAAGCAATTAGTGTGAAAATCAACATACAATATCCTTAATATTTGATTCTTAATTTCTTTACCAAAGGCAAGAACGAATGGCTAATTTACCCGTAACATAACAATTATTTCATTAAGGTAAAATAGTTCCGCATATTATTAGTTAAATCTCTAACTAAATTCAAATAATTAGGAAGAAAATCCCTATTCTTGTTAAAAATTTGTGATAATGATCACAGAATGCAATGTTACCAGTAACTCTAATTCTGATTTTTTGTTATGGTTAGTAAAATAAAATGAAATTCAGAGTATAGGAATTAAAATGGAGAAAGCAAAAGGTAAAAGTGTTATTTTAATGGGGGTATCTAGTACGGGAAAAACCTCTATTGGCACAGAAGTATGTCATCGTTTAGGTTTAAAACTTATTGACGGCGATGATCTTCATCCTCGTGCGAACATTATCAAAATGGGAAGTGGGCAACCGCTTAACGATGAAGACCGTGCACCTTGGTTAGAACGAATTAATGATGCTGCATTTAGCCTTGAACAGAAAAGTGAAGTAGGCATTATCATTTGTTCGGCATTAAAGAAAAAGTATCGCGATCGCATTCGTGCGGGAAATGAAAACGTAAAATTTCTCTTTTTAGAAGGCAGCTTTGAGCTAGTTTTAGAAAGAATGAAACAGCGTAAAGGGCATTATATGAAAACAGAAATGCTTAAAAGCCAGTTTGACACACTCGAAACCCCACAAGCTGACGAACCCGATGTGATCCATATCGATATTGATGGTTCTTTTAATGAGGTGGTAGAACGTTGCGTAAACGCACTCAAACCGCTGTTATAAAAAAGTGCGGTTGAAAAATACCGCACTTTTCCTTTCTACTCAATCCCCTCAAGACCTGTTAAAATACCCATTATTTGCATTAAAAGTAAGGAATAATTTTGGCACTTATTAGCTTAACCAATGGTTATTTATCATTCAGCGATCACCCATTGTTAGATCACGCTGATCTTTTTATTGAAGCGGGGGAGCGGGTGTGTCTTGTTGGTCGCAATGGAGCGGGGAAATCTACATTAATGAAAATTCTCGCCGGCGAAATGGTGATGGACGATGGGCGATTGCAGTTTGAGCGAGATCTTGTTATCTCACGTTTAGAACAAGATCCACCGCGTAATGCACAGGGGAATGTGTTTGATTATGTAGCGGAGGGGATCGCTCATTTAGCAGATTTATTGAAAGAATATCACCGCACTTCAGATTTATTAGAGCAAGAATATCACGACAGTACATTAAACCGCTTGGCAGAAATTCAATCGCAGTTAGAACACGCCGATGGTTGGCGATTTGAAAATAAAATCCGCGAAACCCTCGAAAAATTAGGGCTTCAGCCGAATATGCCATTGTCGGAACTCTCAGGCGGTTGGTTGCGTAAAGCCGCTTTGGCTCGTGCGTTGGTTTGTGATCCCGATGTGTTGCTCTTGGATGAACCCACCAACCACCTTGATGTGGAAGCCATTGAATGGTTGGAGAATTTCTTGCTTAATTTTGCAGGTTCGATCATCTTTATTTCTCACGACCGTGTATTTATCAGCAAAATGGCAACCCGCATTGTGGATTTAGATCGCGGCAAATTAGTGTCATATCCTGGCGATTATGGCAAATATCTTATTGAAAAAGAAGAAAATTTACGCGTAGAAGCCTTGCAAAATTCACTGTTTGATAAAAAATTAGCACAGGAAGAAGTTTGGATTCGTCAGGGTATTAAAGCTCGACGTACCCGCAATGAGGGGCGAGTGAGAGCATTAAAAGCCTTGCGAATGGAGCGACAGCAACGTCGCGAAGTGCTTGGCGGGGCAAAATTGCAAGTGGATAATTCCACGCGTTCAGGCAAAATTGTGTTTGAATTGGAAGATGTCAGCTATGAAATTGCGGGTAAAAAGCTGGTTTCTCATTTTTCTAGCACCATTTTACGCGGGGATAAAATCGCCCTCGTCGGTGCAAATGGAATTGGTAAAACCACCTTAATCAAGCTATTACTGGGGGAAATTCAGCCCACTTCAGGGCGGATTAAGTGCGGAACAAAATTAGACATCGCCTATTTTGACCAATACCGAGCCGATCTCGATCCCGAGAAAAGCGTGATGGATAATGTGGCAGACGGCAAGCAAGATATTGAAGTGAATGGAGTGAAACGCCACGTTTTAGGCTATTTGCAAGATTTCTTATTCCCCCCAAAGCGTGCGATGGTGCCAGTGAAAGCCCTGTCGGGCGGGGAACGCAACCGCTTATTGTTAGCTAAATTATTGCTCAAGCCAAATAATTTGCTGATTTTGGACGAACCCACCAATGATCTTGATGTAGAAACCTTAGAGTTGCTTGAAGAATTGCTTACGGACTACCAAGGCACGTTGCTGATTGTGAGCCACGATCGCCAATTTATTGATAACACCGCGACCGAATGCTATATGTTTGAGGGCGAGGGCGTGATTAATAAATATGTCGGTGGCTTCTTTGACGCAAAACAGCAGCAAGCCAATTATTTCGCTCAGAAAGCAGCGAACGCGGAAAAAACACCGAAAAATGAAAGTGCGGCGGAATTGGAGAAAGTTTCTTATAAGCCGAATAAAAATCGTCCCGTAAAATTGTCGTACAATGAACAACGTGAGCTAGAACAGCTACCGCAGCAATTAGAAAAACTAGAAGAAAAAATCACCGCACTTCAACAGGAAGTATCTGATCCCAATTTTTTCCAGCAAGATCATCAGTACACTTCTGACAAACTGCAACAACTCGCCGAAGCGGAACAAGCACTTGAAATGGCGTTTCTGCGTTGGGAAGAATTGGAAGAAAAGAAAAATATGGTGGGGTAAACGCGATATAAAATAAAAGGGCAGAGAATTTCTGCCCTTTTTTGTTAGATTAAGTTACTAATGAAGATTACTACAATAATTAAAGGTACAACATATTTCACATAATTAAACCAAATTGTAGTAAACGTTGAATTAGGGTTGCTTGACAGTTCTTTTTTCGCCTCATCTTTGAGAACAAAACCCACGAAAATGGCACAGCCAAGTGCAGTGAGTAAAAAGAGAATATTTCCACTCACATAATCAAAGGCATCGAAAATGCTTTTGCCAAAAATGGTGAAATCTTTTAGTAGGCTATCACTTAAAATTGACGGAATGTTGCCGAAAAGGAATATACTTCCTAAGGTTAAAAGAATGGCTTTTCCGCGACGCATTCTAAGTTTTTCTTGTAGTGAGGTAATAATCACTTCATAAATGGTGATTGAGGTGGTTAGAGCTGCGATCAACAGTAAGCTAAAGAAAATAATCGCAAAAATTCGTCCTGCCCATAAATGGGAAAATACGATCGGCAGGCTTTGGAATACGAGGGTTGGGCCTGCATTTGGTTCAATGCCAAAGCTAAAGAGCGAAGGAAAAATCATAAAGCCCGCTAACACAGCAATAATCGTATTGGTGAAGCCTGTGATAACCGCAGTTTGTACTAAATTTTCTTCTTTACTGAGATAGCTTGACAGGGTGATAAGCACGCCAAACCCTAAGCTCAAGGCGAAAAACACTTGCCCTAGTACCATAATGAACAGTTGCGGGGTGATTTTGGAAAAATCAGGCTTGAGATAATAAATAATCCCCTCTGCCGCCCCAGGTAGGGTAATGTTGCGGATTACCATTCCAATAAGGAAGATAAAAAGCAACGGCATTAAGTATTTCACAGAGCGTTCAATTCCGCCGATGATGCCTTTGGCGAGAATTACATAATTAATCGCAACGAAAATAAAGGTGTAAACCGCGATTTGTAGCGGGCTGTTGCTGATACTTTGCTCATAAAAGGTTTTAGCATAGTCTTTGGTGATAGTGGTGGAAATATCAAGGCTGCCCGAAATGAGGCTGATGATATAATTCATCACCCAGCCGCCAAGCACCATATAATATGCCATAATGCCGAACGCCCCGAGTAGCCCCATATAGCCGATGATTTTCCAATATTTAGAATGCGGTTTGCTGGTGAGTTTATCCGCAAAGGCATCAATGGAATTAACGCGTAAACGTCGTCCGATCACGTTTTCTACTAAGATCATTGGAATACCGATTACAATCATTGCAATGCAAAACAGAAGCACATAAGCCCCGCCGCCGTTTTCCCCAACGAGATAAGGGAAACGCCAAGTTGCACCGAAACCAACGGTTGCTCCTGCCACCGTCATAATGTAGGTCAGTCGGCTTGACCAAGTTTGTCGTTCAGATTTTTGGGTTGTCATAAGTTACCTTTAACTTTCGGTTTTTTCTTTGTATTCACAAAGATCTTCAATAATGCAAGAGCCACAGCGGGGTTTGCGAGCAATGCAAGTGTATCGTCCGTGCAGAATAAGCCAATGATGCACGTCTGCTTTAAATTCATCAGGGACGACTTTAAGCAATTTCTCTTCCACTTGTAACACGGTTTTTCCTGGTGCGAAGTTGGTGCGGTTACAGACGCGAAAAATGTGAGTATCAACGGCGATCGTTGGGTGTCCAAATGCGGTGTTTAACACCACATTTGCGGTTTTTCGCCCCACGCCTGCGAGTGCTTCAAGTGCGGTGCGATTTTCAGGCACTTTTCCTTGATGTTTTTCGATTAAATCACGGCAGGTTTTAATAATGTTTTCCGCTTTGCTATTAAATAACCCAATGGTTTTAATATAGCTTTTCAGCCCCTCTACGCCGAGATCTAAAATCGCTTGTGGCGTGTTGGCAACGGGGAAAAGTTTCGCCGTGGCTTTATTCACCCCTTTATCAGTGGCTTGTGCCGATAAAATCACCGCAATTAATAATTCAAAGGGCGAATTATAATGTAATTCAGTGGTGGGGTGGGGATTTTGATCCCGCAGTCGCGTTAAAATTTCAATACGTTTTTGTTTATTCATCTATTTATTACTTTTATGATCAATGACGTTTTTAATGGCTAAAATAATGCCTAAACCAAGGAATGCCCCTGGCGGTAAAATGGCGAGTAGGAAATGGCTATCAAGTTGAAATAACGTCAAATGGAGCGATTTCGCCCAGCCCCCCAAAAGGTTTTCCATTCCAATGAACAATTTGCCCGTGCTAATCACTTCACGCATCGCCCCAAGCAAGCAGAGGCTGAAAGTCATACCCACACCCATCGCAAAGCCGTCAAACAATGAAAGCCAAAGGCTATTTTTAGACGCAAAGGCCTCCGCACGCCCAATCACAATACAGTTGGTTACGATCAATGGAATGAATATCCCTAAGGATTGATAAAGGCTGTAAGTGTAAGCATTCATTATTAATTGCACGATGGTAACCGTGGTGGCGATAATCATCACATAAATGGGAATGCGTATGGCGTGCGGAATATAGCGGCGGAAGAGCGACACAACTAAATTCGTACACATCAACACCGCAATGGTAGCAAGTCCCAAGCCTAGTGCGTTGCTCACCGAGCTAGACACCGCCAGCAACGGACAAAGCCCGAGCAGTTGCACCAACGCAGGATTATTGTGCCAAAAGCCTTGTTTGAACAAAAGTTGCCATTGGCTCGTTTTTTCTGAAATCAAAGTGCGGTCAGTTTTTTCGCTATTTTTTATTTCAGTCGTTTCCACTATGCCCCTCCAGCTTTTCCTGATGAAGATAATCTAATAGCAACAATGCGGAACGTTTGACTTGATTGACGATCGCCCGTGGTGTGATGGTCGCCCCTGTAAATTGATCGAACGTGCCGCCATCTTGTTTTACAGCCCATTGAGATAAATTTGTTTTATTAATTTTCTTGTGATTGAAGCTCAAAACCCAGTTAGAAACGTGCAAATCAATTTTATCCCCTAGTCCCGGTGTTTCTTTATGTTCAAGGACGCGTACGCCCAAAATTTCCCCCTCAGGGGTTACGCCAACCAAAAAGCGAATGTTGCCAGAGTAGCCATCTGGGGCAATGGTTTCATACAGATAAGCGATGGCTTGCTGAGCTTTTTTGGCCTCACAAAGTTTAGTAATTCGCACATTTTGTGCTTGCGGAAAAGTAGGTTTGTAGCAACTCGCTAACAAATCATTATCGTAATCCTTCGGAGGAATGATCTGAGCGAACAATTCTTCTTGTTGCTTGGCCACTGCAGCTTCAATCGGTGTTTTCGTCAAAAAATAAACCCCAGCGGAAAGTGCGGTACAGATTAAAGCGACTGAGCCGAGCAGAAGCCCATAACGTCCACTCATTTTTGCAGTTTGCATATTAACCTCGTTTTTTATGCCCGCTCACCACGGGGCGGGTGTAATGATCAATTAATGGCACGCAAATGTTCGCCAATAACACAGCAAAGGCGACGCCATCGGGGTAGTTTCCATTGGCACGAATAAGGCAGACTAACAAACCAATCAACCCACCAAAAATCCATTTTCCTTTTGGCGTGATAGACGCTGTTACAGGGTCAGTGGCGATAAAGAATGCACCGAACATCGTTGCCCCGCTAAACCATTGCCACAGCGGGCTTGGGGCAGTGGCAGAAAACAGCCAATGCAAAGTGCTAATGAGTAACATTGAAAGCAAAAATGCGGCGGGAATATGCCAATGAATGATTTTTTTCCAAATCAGGAAAAGCCCACCTAATAGGAAGCAAAGATTCACCGCCGCCCAGCCTAGCCCTAAATTGAGATCCATTGTGAACGGCGAGACGGTAAAGATCGGCGATTGATTAATCTGGCTCAATTCCATTTTCATTTTCAACGCGGTTTTTACGGAATCTAACGGCGTGGCTTGGGTGATCCCATCAATGGAATTGGTGAGCTGTTGCAACGTGAAGCCATCGCTTGTCAGCCCGTGAAAAATCAACTGGTAAGCATCGCTTAGGCTAGGCGGTTCGTTTAATAATTGCACAGGGGGAAGCCAAGCTGTCATTTGCACAGGGAAAGAAATCAGCAAAATCACATAACCCACCATCGCAGGGTTAAAGAGGTTTTGCCCCAAGCCTCCATAAACGTGTTTACCGAGGAGCACCGCCCCAAATATGCCGATTAAAATCACCCAATAAGGGGCATAAGGCGGGATCGCCATAGCTAAAATCAATGCCGTGAGAACGACGCTAAAATCGCGAATGTAAAACAAACGAGGCTTGCGGCGTAAATGGGTCACCAGCAATTCTAGTAGCACCGCCAAGCTAATGGCGAGGGCAGATTGAACTAACACCCCAAATCCGAAATAGTAAATTTGTGCCACCAGTGCGGGCAGCATCGCCGCAATCACCCATAGCATAATGCGAGCGGTTAATTTGCCCGAATGGGTGTGGGGCGAACTCATCATCTTAAACATTGATAAACCCTTATTCTTTAATATGTTGTTCTCTTGCTTGTTTCTTGGTTTTGGCTCTTGCCACCGCCGCCGCGATCGCCGCTTTTTTAGCATCAAGTGCGGTCAGATTTTCAGCCATTTTTTCTTGCGTTTCGCCTTTCTCAGGTGTTGCGACGCGAGATTGAGCATTACCCGATGGGCTACTCGTCGCCTGAATCATCGAGATCGTCTGCTCCGTTGTATCCAACCCCGCTTTAATCGAATTAAGTGCATTTTCCACCGCATTTTTCTGATCTAGCGAAAGCATTGTACGATCGGACTGTTGCAAAGAATGCGAAGCCTTGATTTCCGCTTGCGAGCTAAGATTTTCTGCCGCCGTATTCAATTCAGTATTTTGCTTTTCCTGATTTTCTGTGGCGGAATTTCCCGCTAGGGCTTGTTTCTTTGCCTTGGCTCTGGCAATCGCCGCAGCGATAGCGGCTTTTTTCGGATCAAGTGCGGTCGGATTTTCAGGCGTTTTTTCTACCACACTTTTGCTTTGTGTATTTGCTTCTGCTGTTTCTGTATTTTGCTCTACCGTACTCAGTTCAGCGTTTTGTTTTTCTGAATTTTCAGCAGTGGCGGAATTTCCCGCTTGAGCTTGTTTTTTCGCCTTGGCTCTGGCAATCGCCGCAGCGATAGCGGCTTTCTTCGGATCAAGTGCGGTTGGATTTTCAGGCGTTTTTTCGATCGCACTTTCGCTTTGTGTATTTGCTTCTGCTGTTTCTGTATTTTGCTCTACCGTACTCAGTTCAGCATTTTGTTTTTCTGAATTTTCAGCAGTGGCGGAATTTCCCGCTTGTGCTTGTTTCTTCGCTTTCGCTCTGGCAATCGCCGCAGCGATAGCGGCTTTTTTCGGATCAAGTGCGGTCGGATTTTCAGGCGTTTTTTCTACTGCACTTTCGTTTTTCGGATTTCCCTCTACCGCATTTGGAGCAAGATTGCCCTCTGTGCTGAGTAAGGCTTTCCCTTGTGCTTCTTGCTGACGGGCTAAACGGCGAGCCTTACGCTGTGCCATAATTTCGGCGTTATCAGGTTGGAGCTGACCTTTTTCATCAACAAAGGTTTTTACCTCGGGGGATTGCTCGGCTTCGCTTTGTTTTTTCGCTTTCAAACGTTCCAAGGCGGCTTGAACAGGATCGATGCCTTGCTGTTTGGCAATTTCTTCACGGCGAGCTTCAGCGGCTCGTTGCGTGCGAGCTTTGCGGGCTTGTTCTTCTTTTTCTAAACGAGCTTGACGTGCTTCAAAGCGTAGCTTGGCTTCGTGAGATTTTTGTGCCTGTGCTTTGATTTCCCAAATTTTCGCTTTTTCTTGACGGAAATATTGGATCAGCGGAATGTGGCTTGGGCAAACATAGGCACAAATACCGCATTCAATGCAATCTTGCAGAGCGTATTGCTCTGATTTTTGATGATCTTCACTGCGAGCGAACCAGTAAAGCTGTTGTGGCATTAAATGCACAGGGCAAGCATCGGAGCAGGCAGAGCAACGAATGCAGGCTTGTTCTGGCTCAGGCTCGGCATACTCAAAATGATCGGGAGCGAGCAGACAGTTGGTAACTTTGGTTACGGGGGCATTGAGATGGGGGAGGGTAAAGCCCATCATCGGCCCGCCCATAAACACGGGAAAACGGGCGTCATATTGATAGCTCACCTGTTGCAACAGAGCGGAAATTGGCGTGCCGAAACGTACCCAGTGGTTGCCTTTGTGGGGAATTTTATCGCCTGTGAGGGTTACCACGCGTTCGATCAAAGGCTCGTCATTGATGACCGCTCTTTTAATCGCAAAGGCGGTGCCGACATTGTGCATTAATACGCCAATGCTTGAGGAACGTTGCCCGCTCGGCACTTCAACCCCTGTCAGCACTTGGATTAGCTGTTTAGCCGCCCCTGAGGGATACTTGGTGGGGATCACTCGCACCTCAATATCATTTGCCCCTTTTAAGGCGTGTTTGAGGGCTTGAATGGCTTGTGGTTTGTTGTCTTCAATGGCGATTACCACTTTTTCGGGGCGTAAAATATAGCGTAAAATGCGTATGCCCTCGATGATCTCAGCAGGATAATCTTGCATTAAGCGATCGTCGCAGGTGATATAAGGCTCGCATTCAGCCCCGTTAATAATCAGCAATTTCACCTTGTTTTCGGCGGACTGAATTTTGGCAGCCGTTGGGAACACCGCACCGCCAAGCCCCGCAATTCCTGCTTGATAAATGGTTTCGATAAGCTGGGCTGGCGTTTGGCAGAGGAAATCCTCAATAGGGTGCTGTTCTCGCCATTGATCTTTGCCGTCCGCTTGAATTTGAATGGTGAGCTCCGCCAGCCCCGAAGGGTGAGCGGCGACATAAGGGGAAATGGCGATAACTTTGCCTGAAGTCGGGGCGTGAACGGGTAAGGCTCGTAAGCCCTCACCACGGGTCAGCGGTTGCCCTTTCAGCACCTGATCGCCCACTTGAACGAGCAAATTTCCCGCATTGCCCGCGTGTTGCTTGACGGGAATATAGTAGCAATCCACCTCAATGGCAGGCTGAATAGGGCGTTGGTTGGACTGAGATTTCATTTCGGGCGGGTGAATGCCACCGTCAAAGTCCCATAATCTACCCGAATTAAATCTGTTTAATACATCGGTTTCATCAGCCATTATTCACCTCATTCTTGCTTTTGTTCTCGGTGATTTCTACCACAGGAATGACTAAGTTGGGATCGAATTTCCAATCCCATTCATCAATGCCTTTTTCGACTTTTATCATTGAAATACAATCTGTTGGGCAAGGGGCTACGCAAAGTTCACAGCCCGTGCAAAGATCGGGGATCACCGTGTGCATCGCTTTATTTGTGCCGATAATGGCATCAACAGGGCAAGCCTGAATGCACTTTGTGCAACCAATGCACATATCTTCGTGAATTATCGCAACCTTTGGCGTGTTATCTTCTTCATCAAATTCGATGGATGGCACATCAACGCCGAGTAAATCCGCAATTTTCACCACTAAAGGCTGCCCACCAGGGATACATTTGGTGATCACATCGCCTTGAGCGATGGCTTCCGCATAGGGTTTACAACCAGGGTAACCACATTGCCCGCATTGACTTTGGGGCAGTAAGGCATCAATTTTTTCAACAATGGGATCACTTTTCACTTTTAGCTTTACCGCGGCGATGCCGAGGATAATGCCAAAAATGATCGCAAGTAGTGTAATCGCAATTAAAATACTGGATAAACTCATCTTAGGCTCTCACTAAACCCGCAAAACCCATAAAGGCAAGGGACATCAAGCCCGCGGTGATTAACGCAATGGAAGCCCCGCGAAATGGCATTGGCACATCAGCGGCAGCAAGGCGTTCACGCAAAGAGGCGAACAGCACCAGTACCAAAGAAAACCCTAAGGACGCACCGAAACCATAAATCACAGATTGGGTAAGCGTGTGGGCTAAGTTTACATTGAGCAACGCCACGCCCAACACCGCACAGTTGGTGGTGATTAAGGGCAAAAAGACACCAAGCAAGCGATAGAGTGTTGGGCTGGTTTTGTGGATAACCATTTCAGTAAATTGCACCACCACGGCAATCACCAAAATAAAGGAAAGCGTGCGTAAAAAAATCCCATTAAATGGTGTAAGCAAATAATGATCGATTAAGTAAGAGCAAAGGGAGGCAACGGTTAGCACAAACATTGTCGCAAGCCCCATTCCAATGGCGGTTTCAATTTTTTTTGACACCCCCATAAAAGGACAAAGCCCTAGGAATTTCACTAGGACAAAGTTATTGATAAGTGCGGTACTAATTATCAGTAAAATATAGTCGGTCATAAGCGTTTTTATCCGTTGCTTTCTCTTTCGTTATTCTTCTGTATTGTGGAAAGCTCAGTGGTTAAATAAATATGTTAGCATTAAGCAAAATATAGCTTGTTATTATCGCCATTTCTCACCTTGATAACAATAGAAAATTTTAGGTAACACACTTTGTGCTTGTTCAGCCACCCCATAACCCTATTAAATAGGGCGGCTTAACGATTTTTATTTTTTAATTCTACAGTTAGGAAGTCTTGAAAATTTGATATATTGAATTGAAAGCCTGCATCGCGTAATTTCTTTGGCGATATTCGCTGGCTGTTTAATAATAGCTGGGTTCGTTCGCCTAAAAAAATGCGTAATAGAAAAGCAGGAACATTGGCAAAATGCGGGCGGTTTAGATATTCACCGAGTTGTAGGTTAAAATCTTGATTCGTGATAGGCTGTGGGGCGGAGAAGTTGAAGGCTCCCTTGCATTGTGGATTTTCTAATAGAAAGAGAATGCCTGAGATCATATCTTGCAAGCTGATCCAAGCCCAATATTGTTTGCCGCTCCCCAGTTTTCCGCCTAATCCGAAACGGTATAATGCTAGCATTTTGGGGAATGCACCACCATTAAGGCTAAACACCATACCAGTGCGTAACAAACAAACGCGGGTGTTGGCTTGTTGAGCAGCAGCTTCCCATTGCTGGCAAAGTTGTGAGGGAAAAGCTGTGCCAGCTGGCGAGTTTTCATCGATCCAGTGATCTTGATGATCGCCGTAATAGCCTGAAGCTGATCCCGAAATAAAGGTATGGGGCGGGTTGTCGCTTCGATTGATAAGTGCGGTCAGATTTTGGGTTAAGTTTACACGGCTGGTGAAAAGTTCCGCTTTTTGCTTGGCAGTCCAGCGATGATCGAAAATGGGTTCGCCTGCCAAATTAATCACCGCATCAAAATCATTTAACTGTTGAAATTCAGCTAAGTCATTGATTTTCTTTACGCCTTTTGGGAAGTGAAGCGGCTGAATTTGACGGGTTAAAACACAAAGCTGGTGTTGTTTCGCCAACAGTAGCGGGATCAAGGCAGAGCCAATTAAGCCCGTGCCGCCAGTGAGTAAAATATTCATTACAATGAACGCTCAAACAGCTCTTGAACACATTGCATTAACTGCAAAATGGAGGTGTCGGCCGTGGGGGTGATAAAAATCGTGTCATCACCTGCAATCGTGCCGAGAATGCCATCGCTTTTGCCGACGGAATCAAGCAAGCGAGCGATAAGCTGAGCCGCCCCAGGGCTAGTTTTTACAACCACAAGAAAATCATTATGGTCAATATCCATGACTAAATTTTTTAATGGACTGCTGGAGGTGGGAACGCTTAATTCATTTGGCAGGCAATAGACCATTTCCATTCGGCTATTGCGTGTACGTACTGCACCAAATTTTGTCAGCATTCTTGACACCTTAGACTGATTAATATTGCTAAAGCCTAAGTTTTGCAGGGCGGTGACAATTTCACCCTGCGAGCCGAAACGCTCTTGAGCTAAAAGTTCTTTAAAGGCGAGGATTAAGTTGTCAATTTTTTCTTGTGCCATTGGGATTACATTTTCTATGATTATGATTTTGCATAAATTGTGCATAAAAATTCACTTTTATGCAAGTTGAAAGTAATGCGTGAAAAAATGCGGTCTTAAAAATGAGAGATTTTTTACAAAAAGTTTGAGTTAGATCTCAGTATTGAATTTCTCTGTTTGAATTTGTAATGAGATAAGTCTAAAATCCAAGGCGATTAATTTATAGCTAGAAATGAGGAGTATTAAATGAAAGTTGCTGTTTTAGGTGCTGCTGGTGGTATTGGTCAAGCCTTGGCTTTGTTATTAAAGCTACAATTGCCGGCAGGTTCAGAATTATCATTATATGATATTGCCCCAGTAACTCCTGGCGTAGCGGCAGATGTAAGCCATATTCCTACGGCGGTAAAAGTACAGGGATTTGCAGGTGAAGATCC
Organism: Avibacterium paragallinarum; assembly: GCF_900450705.1. Lineage (GTDB taxonomy): Bacteria > Pseudomonadota > Gammaproteobacteria > Enterobacterales > Pasteurellaceae > Avibacterium > Avibacterium paragallinarum. The sequence goes on along the minus strand of NZ_UGHK01000002.1, from coordinate 453,742 downwards.
TACGCCAGCACTAGAAGGGGCTAATGTGGTGCTAATTTCCGCAGGTGTTGCCCGCAAACCAGGTATGGATCGCTCAGATCTGTTCAACATTAATGCGGGTATCGTGCGTAATTTGGTGGAAAAAGTCGCTCAAGTTTGCCCGAAAGCTTGTATCGGTATCATCACCAACCCTGTGAATACCACTGTTGCGATTGCGGCAGAAGTGTTGAAAAAAGCTGGGGTGTATGATAAGCGTAAATTATTTGGTGTGACTACTCTTGATGTGCTTCGCTCAGAAACCTTTGTGGCTGAGTTAAAAAATCTTGATGTTTCTCGTACCGCAGTACCAGTGATTGGTGGACACTCAGGCGTTACGATCTTGCCTTTATTGTCGCAAGTGCAATATGCGGAATGGAAAGAGGAAGAAATCGCCCCATTGACAAAACGTATCCAAAATGCAGGGACTGAAGTGGTGGAAGCCAAAGCAGGTGGCGGGTCAGCAACTTTATCTATGGCACAAGCTGCCGCCCGTTTTGCTCGTTCATTAGTAAAAGGCTTAAGTGGTGAAACTGTGGTGGAGTGCAGCTATGTTGAGGGTGATGGCAAATATGCTCGCTTCTTCGCCCAACCTGTCCGCTTAGGCAAAGAGGGGGTGGAAGAAATCCTCCCAATTGGCGAGCTAAGTGCCTTTGAACAAAACGCCCTAGAAGCAATGCTCCCAACATTACGTGCGGATATTGAGTTAGGAGAGAAATTTATTAATAGCTAGTTTTAAATTAATGTTACTTCTATTCGAGTAACGTGTTTTTTAACTGTAAGTATTAGCGTGGTTGGTAAAGGAGTTATCAACCACGCTTTTTTATTATTTCTCTATGATTCGGGAGTAGGCTTATTTAAATTTAGAAATAAGATAGAATGTTGAGTGGAATATCATATATAACTATTTTTACTACAGGATTAGTATCACAGATTTTATTTATGCAAATCAAGAATAGATAGGATTCACAATGATTTTCTCTATTAGGGGATGGATATAAAAAGAGATTATAGAACTAAAATGCTGATTTTCCTAAAATCGGGAATAATAATTGAAAGTGTCTATGATGGGATTGGTGCCAGTGGTCGGACTCGAACCGGCACGCTTTTAAGGGCGGCGGATTTTGAATCCTATCCGTTATAAATATCTATAATTATTAATTAAATCAATGACCTAATCGTCTAATCATTATAATTTTATCCCACCTAATTATCAACATTTCTCGCCTTTTTACACGCATTTCGTCAAACTTACGTCAAACTAAAATTCCCTCTCTTTCATTATCAAAAAATGACCGCACTTTTATGCGGCCATCTTGATTATTAATTGTCTTTAACCTTACCACCTGCAAAGAGATAAGGATTAACATAGCCCTTATAGTCCTCTGGCACATAATCTTCTGGCTGCGCTTTGACTAATTCAGATAATGCCCACTCGTACGGGATTTGTGACCAATCAGGCACGCTCGGGATAGTAAAAGTATTGATCGACAATACCTCTTTACCCGCCTCTTTTTTAGCCTTAGACACATAAGATGCCATTGTGATGTAAGTAGAGTTATTCAGATAGTCCACTTGCAATCCTGTTACTTCGTGATAATTCACGCTCGCCCCTGTGCGGGCGTCTTCGATTTGTTTTTCGATGTATTTCATAAGTAGTTTCCTCTTGTTGAGATAAAAAAAACCGCCACGAGGGCGGTTGGTTTAATTAAATTAGGTTATTTTTATAGTTAAAGCATAAGGATTGGTGAACTGAACATTTTCATATATGCCGTTGGAGTATCTTGATGATGTCCGCTTTCTTTTTGCGTAACTACCAAAAAGAATACTATATTTTGATATGAGCCGTCCTCCCGCCCCAACGCCGATAGAGATTATGCCTGCGTGGTAATCAACCCGCCCCCCCACCACTCCAAGAACTAAAAGAAGAATCTTCGTGACCGATCGTATTAAGTAATACATATTCATCCGCCATAAGCCATTTATTCACTATTTTAGTCTTGCGATAAAAATCTGCGGGACTAACATCCGATTTGATGCAAAAAGACGGAAGATCCAATGGGATTATCCTATTCACATTGACAATACCATTTATTCCACTGCAATACACACACTCCCCTTGGCTTGAGTATGTGGCAATACCATATTTAGGGATTAAATGTGAGGGGATCGAGCGTATCACAACACCAATTTTTAGTTTTATATTAACCTCTTGTATTGGATATCGTGTATTCCTTAGATCGTATTGGGGATTTTTAAACCATTGCGCTTTTTCTAATTTATTATTATATAACCAATTATCTACTAGTGTGGGTAAATGCCCACAAATTAAAATCTGATATTTGTTTTGCCGAACCCTTATTTGTGGTGGTGCAATGGCTTGAATCCCTTCAAATACAAGTTCCCCGTTTGGATTTCTATAAAATTTTTCTTCAAAATCACCATATTTAACATAACAAGCATTTGAAAAAACCAATATATCACCTAAAGGTGTTCCTACAGGGATATTCGGTAAATCCAGCCATTTAGTTTTAAAAGATTTATCGCTAATATCTATTGTATCAACAATTCTAATCAATCTTTCTTTATCTAAATTAAATGGCAACCCCGCAGCATAAATTCCAAAATCCATTTTTTACCCCAACACGACCATTGCAACATCTTCCGCATAAACGCCACCACAAGGCACCCACTTCCAACTTATTGTGTTCCCATCAATGTGAATCTCTGGCCTTAACCTCTCAAGCGCAAATTCAAACCCAGATGGGGTTGACAAGATCACCCCAGAAACATTGGTTGTCAGCGTTTTTTGTCCTGCCATCCCATAATTTAAATGGGGCTGTCCTAGATAACTAGACTAAACTCCCTTTAACTAATTGTTTTAAAATAGAAATTTGACTTTTTATGTTGCTGTAATTAAAACGCCATTCACATTCCTTTAAATAAAGCTCAAAATGCGCTTTTGGGATACCATTAAATTTGCGTAAATGGCGTTTTGCTTGGCTCCAAAAATTCTCAATTCCGTTAATGTGGTTATGATTTTCAGCAAAATGTGTGCTGTGATTGATACGAAAATGACTAAATTCACTCACATCAAGCACGTCATAACTACGATAATTATCGGTGTAAACAATACTATCAGGCTTTACCTGCTCCCGAATAATGGGTAACAAGGTGGCAGATTGCGTATTTGGAACCGCAACGGTATAAACCTTGCCATTGTGCTTGAGAAGCCCGAATACCGCAATTTTCCCTGCCGCACCACGACCACGTTTGCCTTTGCGAGCACCGCCAAAATAACTTTCATCGGCTTCAATTTCACCTTCAAACATCTCTAAGTGAAGGCTGTTTTGATAGATGAGTTGGCGTAAACGATGAAAGTAATATGCGGCAGTCGTTTTGTTTACATTGACTAACTCTGCTGCTGTCCTTGCAGTAACACCTGCAACAAATAGCTCAATGAGTTTATTTTGTTTGTGCTGACTTAGACGACTTTTTCTCATTGGTTCATTCTAACCTAAATAGATTTTTTAGTTGTTATCTAGGACAGCCCCTTTTGTTTTGCGATGGCTTCTTCTTTAGTTAATGCAATAATTTGTGCCGCTTGAACTTTCATTTGTTCGCGTAATGCATGACGAGTTTTTTCAGATTGGGTTAATTTCAACTGTGCCGCAAGGCTTGCCATTTCTGTTTGAGCCGCAGTACGCATTGCAACGGCATTAGCATAAATTGCTTTTGTTTCATTTGTTACAGCAATAGTATTTTTAGCGTGCTGAAGGGCTTTTTGACCAAGAGAAAGAGAATACTTGGTAATATGACCAACTGCTAAAGCACCAATAAAAACTGCCGTTGCTTTGATGAGCACATCAAGGTTTTCAGCAACAAACTCTACGCCTTGCCCGAGTTTCTGTGTAACTCCATAGGCTGTATCAACCTGCCCCGCAAATTGGATCATTGATGTTTCAAGATTGGTAAAGGACATTGATAAGGTTTTGACACGTTTTTCAAAATCCGAATCAACTGAAGATTTAACTTTTTGAAGGGCTGCAATCACTTTACTGATCTGAAGCTCACCATTTTTCCCCATATCTTTTAAAGTACCAACACTTACACCCAATCCATCAGCGATCGCTTGTGCTAGTGCTGGGGTTTGCTCCATCACAGAATTTAGTTCATCTCCACGTAATTCACCACTTGCCATTGCTTGACCAAATTGCATTAATGCCGCTTCCGCAGATGCGGCACTTGCACCGGACATAGCAACTGATTTGGAAACCGTTTCAGTGAGCGAAGCAACATTCTCTTGTGATAATCCGAGTTGTTCCGCATTTTTTGCAAAGCGCTGGTACACTTCCGCAGTTGCGCTTACTGCCTGGTTAGTGCGTAATGAAATATCAAATACAGTATTAGTTACCGCAGCCATTTCATTTTGGCTATCTGTTACTAATCTCATCCGATTTTGCAATTCGGTGTAACTATCAGCATATCTCAATGTTTGCGATGCCGCAGATGACAAGTTGTTACCAGCCCAACTTGCTATGCTTGTAAAAAATGTTCTACTCGTTGTTTTATTAATTGAGATTGCCGCGCGTTCGATATTATTAAGGTATTCGGTTGTTCGTTCAGAGAATTGTCTTGCTTTGTTTTGTGCAGCAGAGAGATTGACTTCAAATTGTTTTGCGAATTTTTGAGACTGATAAGCGGACTTGCTAAGGCTTTGCTGAAATTGAACGCTATCTAATCCTAATCTAATGTTTAAACTGCCAAGCGATGACATATTTCCCCCAATAAAAAAGCTCGCCATAATGCGAGCTTCTTTCAAAAAATTGTTTTTAGTTGATGATAACGTATTTTACACGCACTTGTTCCTGCTTTATTTTTTCTAACTCAGCATAATATTTCTTCGTTTGAACGAATACCATAATCAACCGCACCAAAAAAGAAAGCACGAAAATACCAAAGAAAGCAAAAATATATTTAATATCAACTGCAAATAATAGAAAGAGTGAACCTAATGCAATTAATATACCAAAAAATACTTTTGCCCAAAACAGGATGAAATCAACTAGCATTTTTCTTTCCTTTATTTACTAATATCATTAAATTCATTATATTGCCTAGTGAATTACAAGGCAATAGATATTTAACGATTGGCTAGATAAGATTCTGAACCGTCATCATCGCTACCATCTTCTACATTCCTTTCAATAAAAAAAGGCATTAATTCATTCAGTGTTGTTGCTTTTTGTTTTGGATCACGATGGATAGCTGCCAACAAATGTGATATTTGGGCTGTACGATAATCTTCACGCCATAAGCCAAAAGGCTGTTCTTCATAAAATAGCATATATTCCTGAAAATGTGATTCAGGCATTGTCTCGATTTCAACCAGTGTTTTACCCAACGCAAGACTGAGAATTATTTGGAACTTGCGTCGGTCTGTGAGTTTTTTGGCTGTTCTCCCATTAATGCACGACTCAATTCTTCTGAAACAGATTTATCAAGTTTTGATAAGGCTTTCAAATCCTCTATATTTTCAAAATCAAATAGATTATTTCCATTTTCATCACATAAACGAATAGCTAGGTTTCTCGCCAATCGATAAGGATCATAAACTTTACTAAGTTGTTTAACTAATTCTTCAGGATCATCATAATTTAATTCAATCCCTTGTTCTTCAGCGAGATCGCACAGCACTTTTTGTTGCGCATATAAACTGTGATTCATATCTCCCACACTAAACTCACGGATAAAATACTCCGTATTACCAATTTTTACTTTCTGCAGTTTTGGTTGATTTTCTACCAATAATGATTCACGAGTGCCAATAGCCATTTTTTTTATCCTTATCAGAAATGAAAGGCCGCCCATACAGCAGCCTAATTTAAAACAATTACGCATTTACAGGTAAATGGTAATCACGTTTTGATTTTTTGATCGTTACACCAGATTCAAACTTACCTTTTACTTCGCCGCTCCAATTAACTCCAGTTTGAATAAATCCAGTTCCATACAATGAACCCTGTTTATTCTTTAACACCAGCATCCAGGGAAACGTTTCTTTAGCAAAGAATTTTTTGCGCAGATCAGCTTGTATCTCTGTTGCAGGAGCATAGCGAAAGGTGAGTTTTACGTTACCAAACTCAATATCGCCTGGTTCAGTTTCTGTGCCTTCACTGCACATTGTGGTCACATCTTCTTCTGTTAATGTATCCCCATCACCTTCAATATTTGTGATGGCACAGAAGTTATTTGACCAAATTACCCGCGCTACTTTGGCATTGGTAAACACGGTTGGTTTGTCTTGGTCTGCCCAATTCACTTCATCGGCAAAAATGATGTCATTGGTTTGAACATCTTTAACAGGGTAGTAGCCGTCTAACGAGCCAAGCCCAGTAATGCGGAGCAAATCCCCTTTTTTGTAACCGCTATTGGCGACGGTGATTTTGGCATTAGGGGTGATTTCGCACGCGGTGATATTTTTCTCCGCTTCAACCCCCTTGCCGATATAAAATTTTGTCCCCTGAAATGGGGTGGTTTGTGTGGCCATAGTTATTCTCCATAAGCTATTTGATACATCACTACACGACGGTGTAGTTTTGTATCGGGTTCATAATCACTAAAATCAGATAACCGTTCTGCAAAATCAAATTCATCTTCTACCGCTTCAAACAATGCTTCGCGCAAGTTAAAGATGTCATCAACTTGATTGCTGTAAATGTCGATTTGCACTTGGTAATCATCTAAATCCCCATCTTCTAGGGCAGAATTTGGGGTGATGGTGGGGAATTGATACACAATGACGGGATGGGGCGTATTGGTATCAGGGATCACTTCATAAAAACAACGCCCTGCAACCAAAGGCGACAGGGCGTTAAATAAGTCGTGTTGGATCATTTGTTTCCTTCCCTTAAGATTTCCTCTCGTAAGGTGGTAATAATGGCATTGGCGGCTTGGTCTTTCGTTTGTTCAAACGCTGTGCGCAAGAAAGGGCGTGCCGGCATTTTTGATGTGCCGAACTCAACAAATCGCCAATAATACGGATCGTTAGGGTTATATGCCCCGCCTTTCTGTGCTTTGGCTTTAAACTTTTCGATTTGTTTACCCGAAAGCTTTTTTACACCAATATAGGTGTTAGTTTTGCCATTTCGACCGACTTTGGTCTTGGATTGAATGGCTTTTTTTAATGTACCTGCACGTCGGTGCGGCACTTTCTCTTTTAAGGTTGGGGCGTTAGTGCGTGCTTTGTCGCGTACAATCGCCCCACCTTTGCGCATTGCTTTAACGGCAATACGGTTGCTTGCTTTTCGGCCGAGTTCTTTCATTGCTGCCGACAACACCCTTAATCCTTCCACTTTGACCGTGCTAGCCATTGACTTTTTCCTTACATAACAGTTGCAATGCGGTGTTTCGTCCTTGGTAATTCAGCACTTCAACAATCTCAAAATGCCGTTCGCCAAAAACCACCCGCATTGTGGGCGTAATGCCTGCCCGATAACGTAACCAAATTTGCATGGTAACTTCCGACTGCACCTGTTGCGCGGAAAAATATTCTTTCCCCGTTAAGGGTTTGACTTCCGCCCAACATCTAACAACATCTTGCCATTCGGTAACCAATGCACCGTAGTTGTTTTGGGTGTTAATTTGCTGCTGTAGGGTAATTCGATGGCGCAATCTTCCAATATTCATTGTATTTTCCCTAAATTGCTATATAGGTATAACGTTCGACAATCATTTTGACTGCTGGCGGAAAAGATGCATATTTAGCCTGATTTAGCTCATTAACCCCGCTACGATTTTCGTACAAATAAGCAACCAACATCAAAATAGCGATTTTCAGATCCGCACCCACTTCAAGTGCGTTATCTGGGGCATTATCAATTGGTAATTCTGAAAATAACTTGCGATTCGTATGATTCTCAATCATTGCTTTAGCAGATCTTAAAAATACTTTCAGCAATTCATCTTCTTCATTCCCATCGATTCGACACTGCAATTTAATTTCATCTAACGTAATGTCCATTTTTACCCCTTAATAGCGGCCGTTTGGCCGCTTTATACATTAACCTTTACCTGCCAATGCTTTGATTGCCGAAGCATCTTCAAGCACGCAGTCAAAGCGGTGGAAGGCTAAAAAGCCTACTTGATCAAACTCAGCATAACGCTCTACCAGACGACGTAATGTCATACCTGATACGCGACGGATCACGAAACGACTAAAATCACCGAAATAAACAAATTTTGCTCCTGCAGCAATATCTGCGATACCTTGATCAATAACATATTGATGACCGAGAATAGTCGCTGGTGCCACACCAGCCACATCAGGCAACCATAATGGACGTTTTTGTCCATCAACCATTTCTTTCAGTGCTTTTAAGGTTTTATCATTAGGGGCTGTCCTAGATAACAACTAAAAAATCTATTTAGGTTAGAATGAACCAATGAGAAAAAGTCGTCTAAGTCAGCACAAACAAAATAAACTCATTGAGCTATTTGTTGCAGGTGTTACTGCAAGGACAGCAGCAGAGTTAGTCAATGTAAACAAAACGACTGCCGCATATTACTTTCATCGTTTACGCCAACTCATCTATCAAAACAGCCTTCACTTAGAGATGTTTGAAGGTGAAATTGAAGCCGATGAAAGTTATTTTGGCGGTGCTCGCAAAGGCAAACGTGGTCGTGGTGCGGCAGGGAAAATTGCGGTATTCGGGCTTCTCAAGTGCAATGGCAAGGTTTATACCGTTGCGGTTCCAAATACGCAATCTGCCACCTTGTTACCCATTATTCGGGAGCAGGTAAAGCCTGATAGTATTGTTTACACCGATAATTATCGTAGTTATGACGTGCTTGATGTGAGTGAATTTAGTCATTTTCGTATCAATCACAGCACACATTTTGCTGAAAATCATAACCACATTAACGGAATTGAGAATTTTTGGAGCCAAGCAAAACGCCATTTACGCAAATTTAATGGTATCCCAAAAGCGCATTTTGAGCTTTATTTAAAGGAATGTGAATGGCGTTTTAATTACAGCAACATAAAAAGTCAAATTTCTATTTTAAAACAATTGGTTAAAGGGAGTTTAGTCTAGTTATCTAGGACAGCCCCAAAAATTATTAAAGGACACTCCGATCGCACTCCGTATTGAAGCATTACAAGATAAACATAAACAACGCCATAATTTAACGGTTGATGGGATTATTAATGATCTGCAAGAATATCTCGCTATATGTACAGGTAAGAAGCCATTAACCATTACTACTGTAATTAAAAACGCCCAAGAGGGAACAACGCAAGCGGTAGATGACCGATGTTTTGTGTTTGAACCAACTGGGGCTAATAAGGCGTTTGAATTACTTGGCAAGCATTTAGGAATGTTCAGCCAAAAAGTAGATTTAACCTCAAGCGATGGCTCTATGGCATTAGGCTCATTAAGGGATTTATTTTCAGATGACGCAGAAGCTGATTAGTAAATTTTTGCCTTTTATTGAGCCTCATCGCTACAAAGTGGCTTATGGTGGGCGTGGTAGTGGTAAGTCTTGGACGATAGCGAGGCTGTTAATTGAAATTGCCCGCCGATTATCAATCCGTTTTTTGTGTGCAAGGGAATTACAGAACTCGATTAGTGATTCGGTGATTCAGTTACTTGCCGATACAATCGAACGCTATGGCTATCAAGCCGAATTTGATGTGCAGAAAAACAAAATCTACAACCTTAAAACGGGGGCGATTTTCCTGTTTTACGGCATCAAAAATAACCCAACTAAAATTAAATCCCTTGAGGGGATTGATATTTGCTGGGTGGAAGAAGCCGAAAATGTGTCAAAAGAGAGTTGGGAAATTTTAATCCCAACTATTCGGAAAGAATATTCTGAAATTTGGGTTTCCTTTAACCCGAAAAATATTCTTGATGATACTTATCAACGCTTTGTTGTTTCGCCGCCAAGCGATATTGTCCTGATTAAAGTTAATTTCACAGATAATCCCTTTTTCCCCGAAACCTTGCGATTAGAAATGGAAGATTGCAAGGCGAAAGATTATGAGCTTTATCGGCATATTTGGGAGGGGGAACCCGTTGCAGATAGCGATAAAGTGATCATTAAGCCCGTATGGATTGATGCCGCCGTTGATGCACATATTCAACTCGGGTTTAAACCTGAAGGCAGAAAAATTGTCGGCTTTGATGTGGCTGATGAAGGGGCTGATGCAAATGCCAATGCGTTTTCGCACGGTTCAGTGGTGCTACGGGTTGATGAATGGAAAGGCGATGATGTGATTGCCAGTGCGGATCGCACAAGGCTCAACGCCATTGAGTTTAACGCTGATGAAATTGTATTTGATAGCATTGGCGTTGGGGCAGGAGTGAAAGCCCATTACAACCGCATTAAAGATAAAAGGCTCGTGATTAATGGGTTTAATGCAGGCGGGGCGGTGTTTGAACCTGAAGAAGAATATGTTTTCGGTAAAACCAATCGAGATATGTTCGCCAATATCAAGGCTCAAGCGTGGTGGCGGCTGCGAGATCGCTTTTACAAAACCTATCGAGCCATCAAGTATCAGGAAAGCTATCCCGTTGATGAGCTAATCAGCCTTTCATCGCAAATTCACGATCTGGATTATTTAAAAGCGGAGTTATCCCGCCCTTATGTGGATTATGACAATAACGGGCGCGTGAAAGTCGAGAGCAAAAAAGAAATGAAAAAACGGGGCATCCCCTCACCAAATAAAGCGGATGCCTTGGTGATGTGCTTTGCCCCGAAAGACGATGTGTTATCACGATTTATTGGATTAGGTAGTTAATTATGCCATTTAACCAAGACGGCTATGCCGATGCCTTAGGGCTAAACCACTTTCAAAAAACACCACAAAAAAGCACCGCACTTTTGGATTTAACCCTGTATGAACTAGGTGGGTTGGCGGCTCGGGTGGTAGATATGCCAGCCGATGCGGCGATTTCTCGTTCTGTTGAGATTGAAGGTGATGAGGATAACGTGATTTTCAATGACCTTGATCGCCTGAAAATTTTGCCAGCCTTGGCGGATATGGTGCGTTGGTCGCGGCTATTCGGTGGCTCGGTGATGTTGCTTTTAACCGATGACGGGGCGAAGCTCAGCGAGCCGTTGAACATCAATAAACTCAATCGCATTGATGAGGTGAGGGTGTTTGATTTAAGTCAAATTTCACCGACAACAAGACGCTATTTAGATCCACGCCAAACCAATTATGGGCGGTTTGAAACCTACCGCCTCAATATTGGGGCGGTGAATGGCTCTCTTGAAAGCCAAGTGGAAATTCACGAAAGCCGCTTGTTATTTATGGGTGGAGATCCAATGCCTGAGCGATTAAAAAAAGGGTTGCATTGGGTTGGGCGTAGTGTCGTGAAGACAGCGTATCAAAAAATCCGTGATTATCAAACATCGCTCACTTGGTCATCATTAATTCTGGAGCGTAAACAGCAAGCCGTGCATAAAATGAAAGGGCTTGCCCTTGCCATCGGTAACGGTTTAGAAGATCAGATTAGAGAGCGGATTAACCTTGTTGAACGGGGGCGCAATCTACTAAACGGGGTGGCGGTAGATTTTGAAGATGATTACACCATTTTAAACGCTGATTTAAATGGCATCGTTGATGTGCTTGATGAGTTCAAAATCGCCATCTCGGCAGATGTGAATATTCCCGTGGCAATTTTATTCGGGCAATCAGCAAAAGGAATGAACGCCACAGGAAAAAGTGATTTTGAGAGCTATTATGACCTGATTGAGGGTATCCAGCAGCACAAAATCAAACCTGTACTAGAGCGGTTGATTGAATTGATGATGTTGCAAAAACATATTAAGCCATTTGAAAACTGGCAAATTCACTTTCCATCACTCAATACGCCAACAGATAAAGAGCAAGCGGAAGCCCGTAAATTGAATGCCGAAGCCGCCAAAGCAGAAATCGGACGGCTGATTGACTTAGTAGATAGCGGGGCATTATCAACGCAAGAATTACGGCAGCAAATTGCAGAAGAATTGGGGATTACAGCGGCGGCTTTGCCAGAGGTAAGCGAAGATGACATTAACGACTATCAAAAAGCCCAAAAAGCAAAAACGGTGGCTGTTTCCTGAGGCGATTGAGCGGGAGTATGTGAAGTATTTGCAAGCTATCGCCAAGCAAATTAGTGATACAGCAAGAAAAAAACTGCCTGAAATTGCACCGCACTTAAAGAGAATGCTACGCCAAGATGACAGCATTGAGATTTTAGAGCAATGGCTAACCGAATTGTTACAGGCAACCACCTTTTACACCCGTGATAATGACATTCGCCCTGCTGTGCGACAATTCCTGTCGCAAACGGCAGAGTTTAACAAGAAACAATTTCACAAAGTGCTAAAATCTGCGTACAAAGTGGATATTTTTGTATCAGAGCCTTGGCTTGATGAGGCGTTAAAGCTCGCTGAATGGCAGAATATTAGTTTAATTAAAACGGTACCGCAGCAGTTACACGAAAAACTACGTTATCGAATGGTTGAAGCACTACGCAAAGGCGAAAGCTATAAAAGCCTTGCGGCGGATTTAGAAAAGCTCCTTGATATTCCTAAACGCCGTGCAACGTTAATTGCACGCGATCAAATCGGCAAGCTCAACGGACGACTCACCCAATTACGTCAAGAAAATATCGGCGTAAAATCCTATATCTGGCGTGGCAGTTTAGATGAACGGGAACGTTTATCACACATTGAACGAGAGGGAAAGGAATTTCGCTGGGACAATCCCCCTGATGACGGACACCCTAGGTAGCCGATTTTATGCCGTTGTAGTGCGGAGGCGGTATTGCCGGAGTTTGAGGAGTTGGTTAGTCAAGGTAATGTTGTTGCGACAGCTGCTGTTGCAGCAACTAATCTTAATAATGAAGAAAAGTCCGTTAAAAATGCTATAATTCGAACACCCCTAACCGCAAAAAGTAAAATTAGTATGCGTAGTGAATGGGATGATGATTTCCCAGATACAATAATTGACAGAAAATTAGGTGAGGCAACCTCACACCCTCTATATGAAAGGGCAAAGTCTGGCTGTGTGGGAGAGGCGTATAATCTCGCTAAGGATCTTGTTTCTGACGATGCCATTTCTAAACTGGAAAAAATGATACAGGGTAAAGATGTTATTTTAGTGCCGGTTCACGCGGAAGAGAGTGCGGGTAGAAATATGATTCCAATTGCTGTTGCAACAGTTATTGGAAAAAGATTGAATGTGCCTGTTGATTTGTCTATTGTGCAGTCCACAAAAGTTTCTCGTACTGGTAGTGATGGTTGGCATAGATTAATCTATACACCTAAATTTAGTGGCGATGTCCCCCAAAAGTTAGCCATTATATTAGATGATACTCAAACTCAGGGTGGGACATTAGCGAGCCTAAAAGGGTACATTGAAACAAATAATGGGAAAGTTTTAGGTTCTTATGCTTTAACTGGGAAACAATATTCAGTACAATTGAGACTGTCAAGAGATACATTATTAGAATTAAGGAGTAAGTATGGAGAAATTGAAAACTAGTGGATTCAAGAGTTCGGCTATGACTTCTCAAAGCTCACGGAATGGGAAGCAAGATTCATACTCAACTCACGTAAAACACCTGACGAAGTCCGAAATACGATCCTTGCAAGAAAGTAAACGAAATGCTTACTATGAAATGATGGCAATGAGTTAATTTAGTTTTCATAAAGAACCCCTGAAACGCATAAATTTTCAGGGGTTCTATTAAGGATCATTAAATGCTAGCCAAAAAAGCAGAACAGTTAGCAAGGGCTTTGCACCGTGATCAGGTAGATAAAGCGGGAAAGCCTTATGTAGGGCATTTGCAAGCGGTTGTAAATAATCTACATAATCCAACTGATGAAATGATAGCAGTAGCTTGGCTACACGATAGCGTAGAAGATACGTCTATAACACTTAATCATATTGCTTCTGAATTTGGACAAGTTATTTCCGATGCCGTGGAGGCTATTTCTAAACGATCTGGTGAAAATTATCAGGATTATTTATGCCGTGTTAAACAAAGTCCGATTGCAAGATGGGTTAAGATTGCTGACTTAACACATAATGCTGATTTAACGAGATTAGTGCAAATTACGGAAAAAGATATAGCGAGGCGAAATAAATATTTAATGGCAATGGATTTTTTATTAGCGGAGGACTAACCGTGGTAATGCGATACGATCGCCGTGCGATACAAGCAAGGCGAGATGATAACGGGTTTATTTTTGATACCCCAGTTCTAACAAGGACTGGGGTTTTTCTTTATCAGTTGCCTGATGGCACGGTACGGCGAGAATATCGCCCGCCTGAGGAAGTCTTTAATGCTGATAGTTTAAGGCTATATAAAGGCATTCCGATCACAGATGATCATCACGGGGTGATTACAAAAGATAACGCCCATCTGGTGGTGGGGTCTGTGTTATCTGAGGGCAAGCAAGATGGCAAACATTTAACGGCGGAGGTGGTGATCCATAATACCCAAGCCGTGGATTTTGGCAAAAAAGAATTATCGGTAGGCTATGCGGTAGAGCTTGAGCATAAAAGTGGCATTACTGAGGACGGCGAGCCTTATGATGCGATTCAACGCAATATTAAGCCGAATCATTTAGCTATCGTAAAACGTGGGCGTGCAGGTGATGCAAAGCTCAATATGGACGCGGCAGATGCCGTAGAATTTCGTGAAGATGGAGAACCTCAAATGAGTGAAACAAAACTTTCAGATATTCGCCTAGATAGCGGCATTACTTATCAAGCCGCCCCTGAGGTGATTGTTGAATTTAATAAATTGAAACAAGATGCCGCTAATGCGGTTGCTGAAAAGGATAAAGAAACCGCTCGGGCAGATGCGTTAGAAGCGAAAGTAAAAAGCCTTGAAATGGAGATGGAAAAGATCAAACAAGATGCGGTGAATATCGCCAAAGCCCGCGTTGAGTTAGAAGGTATTGCAAAAGCCCATAAGGTCGACGTGAAAGCGGATAGCTCAGATCGTGCTTTACGCGAAGCGGTGATTGGGGCTATTCGTCAAGATGGAGCGGATTTATCGCAAAAATCTGATGCCTATATTGAAGCGGCTTTTGATATGGCGATGGCTGAAGCAAAATCTCGCCAAGACGCGTTAGGTTCGCAACGTAGCCAAGTAACACAAACCTTTACCCAAGATGGGCAAAAAGGTGAAAAATTAACAGGTCGTGCGGCAATGCTTGCCAGCCGTAATCAATAAGGAGAACAGCAATGTACGAATCATTTCAACGCCCTGCGTTCGCAGGAATGAAAGGCGACAGCCGCTATGATTTAGTCGAAACCTTTGCCGCAGAAAGTGCGGTCAAATTTGATCTGCCCCCAAAAAGTTAGACTATATTCTAATTTCATTCAAGGACTGAGTTCTGTATTCCACAGGGCTTAGTCCTTTGAGCTTCACTTGAATACGCTCATTGTTGTAGTAATGAATGTACTCGTGAATCACTTTTTCAAGCTGTTCAAAGGTTTCAAACCGCTTGCCAAAGTAACATTCCGTCTTCAATCGCCCGAAAAAGCTTTCCATCGCACCATTATCAAGGCAATTGCCTTTTCTCGACATACTTTGCTTAATACCGTGTTTTTTCAATATCTCCCGATAACCCATCATTTGATACTGCCACCCTTGGTCGGAATGCAGTATCGGTTTTTCCCCCGCTAATCGGTTCACCGCCTGGGTCAACATTCTGGTTATCTGCTCAAAATTCGGACTTCTCGCCACATCATAAGCAATAATTTCGTTATTAAACAAGTCTTTAATCGGCGATAAATACACTTTGCCTTCCGCACATTTGAACTCGGTGATATCCGTTACCCACTTCTCATTCGGCATCGTTGCCGTAAAATCCCGTTGCAACAGATTATCGGCAATGTGTCCCACTTTGCCTTGGTAAGAACGATATTTTTTCTGCTTACTTTTTCCTTTTAACCCCAAACGTTGCATTATCGCTTGCCCCCTTTTGTGGTTGATAATCAAGTATTTCCTTAATTCCAAGGTAATTCGACGATAACCATAATTTTCGTCATTTTTGCGATAAATTTCCTCTATTTTCTGTGAAATCGCTACATTTTTATCCGACTTTGGCTTGAGATGATAAAAGAACGAACTGCGTGCCAATCCGATTAGCCTGAGTAACAATTCCAACGGGAAACGCGAGCGTAAGGCATTTACGATGACGGCTTTTTCTGCATTTTTTGTTGGTTGAGTTCCTGCAACTTTTTTAGCATTGCATTCTCCGCTTCTAATTCCAAAATTCGGTAACGCAAGCGTTCTTCTTCTGTTTTGGGCGTTGGTGGCATTTTAGGTGAGTTGAGTTTCATACTTGGACGACCTTTAGGTTTGAGTAATAACCCATCTATACCTTGTTTTTCAAAGCGTTGCAACCATTGACTAATTATCCCTGAACTGGGGATATCAAAGTGAAAGCAGGCGGCTTCAGCGGAGCACTGGCCTTTTTTGATAGCTTGAATAACCTTTAATTTAAACTCAACAGAATAACATCGTTTTTTACCTAACACAGCTAATCCATTGATTCCATTATGATTAAATTTCGCAATCCAACGTGCTAACGTGCTTTGGGGAAGCTGAAAATACTGGCGAGTAAGCGAACGGTTTTTTCCATTTTGATGATAAAAGTCGAGCACTTGTTGTTTGAAACGTTGAGTATATTTAGTCATAAAAAATCTGCACCTTAATCAGTTGGTTGTTTAGTCTAACTTTTGGGGTGCAGATCAATTTTAGTCTTTTTTTAGACCGCACTTTATAAGAAAAGTGCGGTGGAATTTTTACGGTATTTCATCAATATCGTCTTTATTCACTTTTTGAATAATCATATGCTCACGTTTTAAGCCGAGATCGAGTGCGATACTAATCGCGATATAGATGGTGGAATATGTACCAAATCCAATACCGATTAATAGGGCAAGGGAGAAGCTGTGAATGGTTGGGCCGCCAAACACAAATAACGCGATCACCACAAAAAGGGTTGTGATCGAGGTCATTAAGGTTCTTGATAAGGTTTGAGTGAGTGAAATGTCAATGATTTCCACCGTGTCAATACGGCGAATTTTGCGGAAATTTTCACGCACGCGGTCAAAAACCACGATACTATCGTTTAGGGAATAGCCCACCACAGAAAGAATTGCCGCGACGAAAGTGAGATCCATTTCAATTTGAAAATAAGAAAACACGCCGAGCGTTACGATCACATCGTGAGCAAGTGCCACAATCCCGCCAGCGGATAAACGCCATTCAAAGCGGAATGCGATGTAAGCAAGTAGCATTAAGAGCGTAATCAATGTGGCATAAATCGCTCCTTGAGTGAGTTCCTCACCCACATTTGGCCCCACAAATTCGACACTACGAATTTGAATATCGCTGTCTAGCTGACTTAGCATTCCTTTGATTTGCGTCCCAATATCCGCCCCGCCCGCAGAGGCAGGCAGGCGGATCATCACATCACGCACGCCGCCAGTGGTTTGCACCAATGGGCTTTCAATGCCATTTGCTTTTAAGGTGGCACGGATTTTTTCCAGATCTGCAGGCTGAGAAAAGTGGGTATCCACCACCGTTCCCCCAGTAAAATCCAAGCCCCAGTTAAAGCCTTTGGTTATGATGCTTGTAATACAAAGTGCAGTAATAATAAATGAGAAAATATAGCCGATAAGGCGATATTTCATAAATGGCGTAAACCGAAAAGGCAGAATAACCCCTTTATATTGATGCACTTTTTTATTTTGTGTTAATAAACTCACAGTAACCACCTTAGATTGATAATTTCTCTACACGTTTGCCGCCGTAAAGGAAATTGACGAGCATTCGCGTTCCTGTAATTGCGGTAAACATTGAGATCGCGACCCCAAGTGAAAGGGTAATGGCGAAGCCTTTAATCGGCCCTGTTCCCACAGCATAAAGGACGATAGAGGTTAAAATTGTGGTTAAGTTGGCATCAAAAATACTGCTAAACGCCCCGTTGTAGCCCTCGTTAATGGCTTGCTGCACGCTTCTTCCGTTGCGGAGTTCTTCTTTTATACGCTCAAAGATCAGCACGTTGGCATCAACGGACATTCCCACTGAGAGGATAATCCCCGCAATCCCTGGCATCGTGAGGGTTGCCCCTGGTAATAAGGACATTAAGCCCACAAGCAAGACCATATTTGCAAGTAATGCAAGGCTTGCGAACAAGCCGAATACTTTGTAGTAAATCACCATAAAGAGCAGGGTGATCGCTAAGCCCCAAAGCCCAGCTTGTAAGCCTTGTTCAACATTTTGCGCCCCAAGAGATGGCCCGACGGTGCGTTCTTCCACAATTTGAATTGGTGCGGTTAATGCACCAGAACGGAGCAATACTGCCAGATTTTGTGCTTCGCTTGGGCTATCAATCCCTGTAATTTGGAATTGGCTACCAAAACGCCCTTGAATTGTGGCGATATTGATCACTTCTTCATGTTTAGTAAGGAGGGTTTTGCCGTTTTCATCTTTTTTGCCACTATCTTTATATTCTACATATAAGGTAGCCATTGGCTTTTTCAGATTCATTTTGGTGGTTTGCGACATAATATCCCCACCTTCGCTATCTAGCGTTACGCTTACTTGTGGGCTGGCAGTGTGTTGATCCATACCAGATGACGCGTTGATAATATGATCGCCGCCCAATACCGCACGTTTATACAACACCACAGGGCGATTATTGCGGTCAAATTTTACTTCAGAATCTGAAGGTAGCATACCACGCATTGCGGCATCAACATTGGCATTTTGATTGACTAAGCGAAATTCTAAAGTGGCAGTTGCCCCCAAAATTTCTTTTGCTCGTGCGGTATCTTGCACACCCGGCAATTCAACCACGATACGATCTGCCCCTTGACGTTGAATGACTGGCTCAGAAACGCCAAGTTCTTCGACACGGCGACGTAAAATGCTTAAGTTTTGCTCAATGGCGTGATCACGAGTTTCATTGAGTGCTGCATCAGAAAGTGCCAACGAAAGGGTGTTATTAGACACTTCATTGACGACTAAATTCGGGTGAGCTTGGCGTAGCAACCGCTGAAGGCTAGAAAGTTGATCAGGGTTTTTCAAGGTGATCAAGGTACTATAATTTTCACCCGCACGAATGTTAGTGTATGGATATTTTGCTTTGCGTAATTCTGCATATAGCCCATCTTGCAACTGTTCTTGACGTTTGGTAAGAGCAGTATTCATATCTACTTCCATTAAGAAGCGAACACCACCACGCAAGTCCAAGCCCCATTTCATCGGGTTTCCACCAATATCTGCCAACCATTTTGGCGTAGCTGGGGCGAGGTTTAATGCCACAGAATAATTATTGCCTAATTTCTCGCTGATTTTATCTTTGGCAAGTAATTGATCGTCTGTATTATGAAAACGAGCAAGAATAGAACCGTTTTCTAATTTAATGGATTTTGTAGTGAGATGATTTTCGTTAAGAAGCGTTTGCACATTGCTAAGGGTTGTAGTGTTGGCTTCTTGGCCACGAGTTCCTGAAATTTGAACGGCAGGATCTTCGCCGTAAAGATTTGGAAGGGAGTATAAAACACCAATGGCGACCACGAGGATCACCATTATATTCTTCCATAAAGGGTAACGATTTAACATAGATTTTCCTGTTCCCTTGCGGAAAAGTTAAAAATTAAAGGCTTTTTAATGAACCTTTTGGTAACACAGCCACGATAAAATCACGTTTGATCGTGATTTCTGTGCTGTCATTTAATGCAAGAACAACGTAATCGCTTTCTGCACCAATTTTGGTGATTTTACCAATAATCCCACCAGAGGTTAGCACTTCCGTACCTTTTGCTAACTCAGCCATTAATTGTTTGTGGGCTTTATTGCGTTTCGCTTGCGGGCGATAAATCATAAAATAGAAAATCAGACCGAAAAGAACGAAAATAAATAACATTGACATTGGGCTACCTTGTTGCGCTTCCATTTTTTATCCTTCTATTAAAGTTAAATGATGAAAATATAGGGCGTTAAAATAGCACAAAATCCCTTTATTGACAAAGTGCTTTTGTGAAAGTGCGGGGAGTTATGAGGGCGTTTTTGCCAAAAAACGGGCTGAAAAAGCACCGCACTTTGGGTTTTGAGGAAAAGAAAACCTGTAAAAATACAGGTTTGGATAATTAATGTTTTTTAGCCAGCTGGGTTGCCAAATAAGCCCAACCAACCATAATGATTGCAAAAATCACTAAACCAAAGGTAAAGTTCATTTTTCTACCTCCTTTTTCATTTGATTAAATTTTCTACCCGCAATTAATCCGCTATATGCTGCAACAGCAAGTAAGCAGGAGTTGATTAATTTTAAATATAAAGGATCTTTTCCATAGAGTATAACAGGTATTGCTAAGATAGCAACTTTCGCAATATCGATAGAAATTTTTTTCCAATCCTCTAATGTTTCAGGCTCAATTGGACGCATTATAAGGTTAAACATTTATTCTCCTTCTTTCTCTCATCACTTCCCCCATCGACGCCAATTCCGCTTGTGGAATGTGCTGTTTGCCTAGTTCAAATAAAGGCTCTTCAATGGCGATATGGTTGTCGTAGCCCGCGATAAAATTTTCGATCAGATCGAGGGAAATGTGCGTTATTTCCTCATTAAGTAAGGCTTCAAGCTGGGCGGATAACGCCGCCCAGTTTTGATGCAGACTTTCGTGCTGGCTTTCTAACTGTTCCACCTCTGCCTTGGCTTGCGGATAATGTTTCAACAAAGCAGGGAAAAAATCTTTTTCTTCATCATCGTGGTGCAAAGGGGCGGCGAGATTGAAATAATTCAAAATCTGCTGCACGTCCTTTTTCACCGCTTGAATATTGCCGTTTTTTTCCAAATAGCTAGGCAAAATATTCAGCTGACGGCAGAACATTTTCACTTTGCCGTGGCAGGCGTAAAGCATTTCAATTGGCTCATTCCAGCTGGCAAATTGTTGCGGTTGAAGATTAAGCATTTTGTTCACCTTGTGGACTAGAAGATTGTGCATTAGCAGCTTGTGCGTTTTGTTGCACTTCACTTTGCAATGGAGGCACAGGTTTACCAATGCGAGCGTAGAAATCCACCACGAATTGATCGAAACGGTCTTCATCAATAGCTTGGCGAATTTGTGCCATTAAGCGTTGATAATAACGTAAATTGTGAATAGTGTTTAATCTTGCGCCTAAAATTTCACCGCACTTATCTAAATGGTAAAGATAGGCTTTGGTGTAATTTTTACAGGTGTAACAATCACATTCTGGATCAAGCGGGCTTGTGTCATCACGGTATTTCGCATTACGAATTTTCACAATCCCGTCTGTAACAAATAAATGTCCGTTGCGTGCGTTGCGGGTTGGCATTACGCAATCGAACATATCAATCCCACGACGCACGCCTTCCACCAAATCTTCAGGCTTTCCCACGCCCATTAAGTAGCGAGGCTTATCCGCAGGCAGTTGCGGGCAAACATATTCTAAAATGCGGTGCATATCTTCTTTCGGCTCGCCCACTGCCAAACCGCCCACCGCATAACCGTCAAAGCCGATCTCTACCAAGCCTTCAACGGAAACTTTGCGTAATTCTTCATACACGCCACCTTGCACAATGCCGAATAAGGCGTTTTGATTGCCTAACTCATCGAAACGGTTACGGCTACGTTTCGCCCAGCGGAGCGACATTTCCATTGATTTTTTCGCATAATCAAAGGTGGCGGGATAAGGCGTGCATTCATCAAAAATCATCACAATATCAGAGCCTAAATCATATTGGATTTCCATTGATTTCTCGGGGGATAAAAAAATGCGTTCGCCATTGATCGGATTTTGGAATTTCACGCCCTCTTCGGTGATTTTGCGTAATTTGCCAAGGCTGAACACTTGGAAGCCGCCGCTATCGGTTAAAATCGGGCGATGCCAGTTCATAAAATCGTGCAAATCGCCGTGCTTACGCATAATTTCTTGCCCTGGACGTAACCATAAATGAAATGTGTTGCCGAGTAAAATTTCCGCCCCCGTTTCACGCACTTCTTCTGGGGTCATTCCTTTCACTGTGCCGTAAGTTCCCACAGGCATAAAGGCAGGGGTTTGCACTTCAAATTCCCCTTGTGGACGTTGGAAAGTCATTGTGCCACGGCGTGCCGTGCCATCGGTTTTATGAAGTTTAAATTTCATTGTCATTATGTTTCCTTTTCGAATAAACAGTTCGAGGGTTAATTAATAGGCATTAGCGATTAATCTAAGCCCGTTACATTAGGATTTTTCGTAATAAACATTGCATCGCCATAGCTGAAAAAACGATAGTGATTTTGCACCGCACTTTGATAGGCATTCATCGTGTGCGAATAGCCCGCAAAGGCAGAAACCAGCATAATCAGCGTGCTTTCAGGTAAATGGAAATTGGTGATTAACGCGTCCACCACAAGGAATTTTTTCCCTGGGTAAAGAAAAATGGAGGTGTCGGAAAAATAAGGTTCAAGCAGTTGCGAATGATGATGTTCTTGGGCAAATAATGCCGCACTTTCGATTGAACGCACGGAGGTTGTGCCGACCGCAATGACTCGCTTACCTTGTGCTTTGGTGTGTAAAATCGCGTCCACGGTTTCTTGTAGCACTTCAACATATTCCGCGTGCATTTTATGATCTTCAATGTTTTCAACTCGCACAGGTTGGAAGGTTCCCGCCCCAACGTGCAAGGTAACAAAAGCAAAGTTCACGCCTTTGGCTTTCAGCTTTGCCAATAAGGCATCATCGAAATGCAAACCCGCAGTGGGGGCTGCCACCGCCCCTGGCACTTTGTTATACACCGTTTGATAGCGTTCTTGATCCGCTTCTTCATCTGGGCGATCGATATAAGGTGGTAGTGGTATATGCCCAATTTTCTGCAATACGTCTAAAAGTGCGGTGTTTTTTTCCGCGATTTTTACTTCAAATAAACTCTCGTGGCGGGCGGTCATTATCATTTTAATGCCCTTGCCTTCGCCCAATTTATCTTCCCCTAAAAAGAGTTCAGTTCCTTCTTTTGGTGCTTTTGATGAACGGATATGCGCAAGAAAACTGTCTTCGGATAAAATCCGCTCCACGAGCACTTCAATCTTGCCACCGCTAGCTTTGCGACCGTACATTCTCGCTGGGATCACGCGGGTATTATTAAAAATTAACAAATCCTCCTCGTTGATGAGATCTACCACATCAGCAAAAGTGCGGTGCGAAATTTCACCGTTTTCACCGTTAAGCTGCAACAAACGGCTAGCCGTGCGATCCGCTTTGGGATAACGGGCAATTAATTCATCAGGTAAATCAAAATAAAAATCGGAAACACGCATTGTTTTTGTCATCGTAAAAAATAATGGCGTAGTCTATTGGGATTTCATTGAGAGTACAAGAAAAATATCTGATCTGCACCCCAAAAGTTAGACTAAACAACCAACTGATTAAGGTGCAGATTTTTTATGACTAAATATACTCAACGTTTCAAACAACAAGTGCTCGACTTTTATCATCAAAATGGAAAAAACCGTTCGCTTACTCGCCAGTATTTTCAGCTTCCCCAAAGCACGTTAGCACGTTGGATTGCGAAATTTAATCATAATGGAATCAATGGATTAGCTGTGTTAGGTAAAAAACGATGTTATTCTGTTGAGTTTAAATTAAAGGTTATTCAAGCTATCAAAAAAGGCCAGTGCTCCGCTGAAGCCGCCTGCTTTCGCTTTGATATCCCCAGTTCAGGGATAATTAGTCAATGGTTGCAACGCTTTGAAAAACAAGGTATAGATGGGTTATTACTCAAACCTAAAGGTCGTCCAAGTATGAAACTCAACTCACCTAAAATGCCACCAACGCCCAAAACAGAAGAAGAACGCTTGCGTTACCGAATTTTGGAATTAGAAGCGGAGAATGCAATGCTAAAAAAGTTGCAGGAACTCAACCAACAAAAAATGCAGAAAAAGCCGTCATCGTAAATGCCTTACGCTCGCGTTTCCCGTTGGAATTGTTACTCAGGCTAATCGGATTGGCACGCAGTTCGTTCTTTTATCATCTCAAGCCAAAGTCGGATAAAAATGTAGCGATTTCACAGAAAATAGAGGAAATTTATCGCAAA
Source organism: Avibacterium paragallinarum (assembly GCF_900450705.1). Lineage (GTDB taxonomy): Bacteria > Pseudomonadota > Gammaproteobacteria > Enterobacterales > Pasteurellaceae > Avibacterium > Avibacterium paragallinarum. The sequence continues at coordinate 429,604 of NZ_UGHK01000002.1, read as the reverse complement.
AATGACGAAAATTATGGTTATCGTCGAATTACCTTGGAATTAAGGAAATACTTGATTATCAACCACAAAAGGGGGCAAGCGATAATGCAACGTTTGGGGTTAAAAGGAAAAAGTAAGCAGAAAAAATATCGTTCTTACCAAGGCAAAGTGGGACACATTGCCGATAATCTGTTGCAACGGGATTTTACGGCAACGATGCCGAATGAGAAGTGGGTAACGGATATCACCGAGTTCAAATGTGCGGAAGGCAAAGTGTATTTATCGCCGATTAAAGACTTGTTTAATAACGAAATTATTGCTTATGATGTGGCGAGAAGTCCGAGTTTTGAGCAGATAACCAGAATGCTGACCCAGGCGGTGAACCGATTAGCGGGGGAAAAACCGATACTGCATTCCGACCAAGGATGGCAGTATCAAATGATGGGTTATCAGGAGATATTGAAAAAATACGGTATTACGCAAAGTATGTCGAGAAAAGGTAATTGCCTTGATAATGGTGCGATGGAAAGCTTTTTCGGGCGATTGAAGACGGAATGTTACTTTGGCAAGCGGTTTGAAACCTTTGAACAGCTTGAAAAAGTGATTCACGAGTACATTCATTACTACAACAATGAGCGTATTCAAGTGAAGCTCAAAGGACTAAGCCCTGTGGAATACAGAACTCAGTCCTTGAATGAAATTAGAATATAGTCTAGCTTTTTGGGGGCAGATCAGATTTATCGCCCGTTTTTTAGCCTTATCTATTTTTGGTTATTATAACTTTCCACCGCTTTATCAAATGTATCTGCCACCTCTTTCGACACAGGCGAGAAGATCGAAGAAGTGAGAGTTACGCACGAGCAAGCCAAGAAGCCGGGAATGATTTCGTAGAGGTTGGCGAGATCTTTCCAGTTTAAGGTTTGCATTAGCGGTTTCCACGCCACCACAGTTAATGCACCCGCGATCATTCCCCAAAGGGCGGCGTTGGAGGTGATGTTGCGGTTGAATAGGGATAAGATGACTAATGGTCCAAAGGCTGCACCAAAGCCCGCCCACGCGTAGGAAACCAAGCCCATTACTTTGGAATTAGGATCTTGTGCGATAGCGATGGCAACAAGGGCGATGAGCAGCACCATTACACGCCCCACCCAAACAAGCTCGGTGCTGGAGGCGTTTTTGCGTAAGAAGCCGTGATAGAAATCTTCGGTGATCGCGGCAGAACACATTAGGAATTGTGCGGATAGGGTACTCATAATCGCAGCCAAAATGGCAGAGAGTACAATGCCGACAATCCAAGGATTGAAAATGGCTTTGGAAATTTCAATAAAGACGGATTCTGCAGAGTCTAATGCGATGCCTTTCACTTCAAAATAAGCTAAGCCAAAATAGCCTACCGCACAAGCACCACCAAGGCATAAAATCATCCAAGTGATCCCGATAAAGCGTGCTTTTTCTAAGGCTTGCACGGAGTTAGCTGCCATAAAGCGTGCCAAAATGTGTGGTTGCCCGAAATAGCCTAATCCCCAAGACAGGGCGGAGATCACGCCAATGCCAGACACGTTATATAACCAGTTAGAATAAGGAATGCCCGTTTGTTGCGATTTCACACTTAAAGCAAGGTTGATTTCTTCCCAGCTAATATTGAGCAGCACAATCACAGGGGCGAGTAATAAGGCGAAGATCATTAATGAGGCTTGGATCGTATCGCTCCAAGAAATTGCGAGATAACCGCCGATGAAGGTGTAAGCAATGGTGGCAATCGCTCCGAAAATAAGGGCGGTGCTATAATCAATGCCGAGTAAACTTTGGAATAATTTCGCCCCCGCGACAACGCCTGAAGCACAGTAAATGGTGAAGAAAAATAAAATCACGGAAGAAGAAATAATTTTTAAGGATTTCGCTCGTTTTGGGAAGCGAACCGCGAAAAATTCGGGTAAGGTGAGGGCGTTGCCGTATTGTTCGGTGAATACCCGCAAGCGTCCTGCTACAATGCGATAGTTCAGATATGCTCCAATGGTTAGCCCCACGGCAATCCAAGCTTCAGATAAGCCCGTTAGGAAGATCGCACCAGGCAAGCCAAGTAGCAACCAGCCTGACATATCGGAAGCTCCTGCGGACATCGCGGTAACGAAGCTACCCATTTTGCGACCGCCTAAAATGTAGTCGTTAAAATTTTTGGTTGAGCAATAAGCATAGATACCAATGCCTAAAATCACCAAAAGATATAACCCAAAAGCTGTGTAGATTTGATAATTCTGCATACTTTATCCTTCTCAAATTATTGTTCTTCAATCGCCATTAAGCTGGCGTTGCCTCCCGCAGCGGAAATATTTTCACTGCGGGAAAACTCATTATATAACAGCGTTAAATCTTGGCTGTTTGTCCAATCATATAGACAGAAAATGGCGGGATTATTCTCTGCAAATCGTTGGCGTGTCGCTAAGCTGAGCGGTGAAACAAACACGGCTTTCTGTAAATGTTGCCCTGCTTGCAAGCATTGTAGATCGGGTAACTCGTTGTTTAACAGCGGATTATCTTCTTCTACCACCACCTTGAATCCCGCTTGTTGTAGCCGTTGATAAGCGGCGATTAAGCGTGCCTGATGCTGACCGAGCAATAAAATCGTCGTGGTTTTGTAACTGATGCGATTTAATTCCCCTGTAATACTAGGCAATACCGTGTTTTTTGCAAGTAAAGAAGCATAATATTGTGATGTTTTGGTTAAACGTTGAACATAAAGCTCTCCGCCCGCCTTTGGTCCCGTGCCTGATAGCCCGTGTCCACCGAAAGGTTGCACGCCAACCACCGCACCGACGATATTGCGGTTAATGTAAAAATTGCCACATTCAAGGTGTTGTTCAACAAACTCGACATTTTTGCTAATACGACTATGGCAGCCCCCAGTTAATGCGTAGCCTTTGGCATTGATGGCTTGTAAATAATCCCCCAACTCGGCTTTTTTATAGCGAACAAAATGGAGAATTGGCCCGAACACCTCGCGGTTAATTTGCTCTAGGGAATCCACTTCATAAATAGAAGGTGCGACAAAATGACCTATTTTAGCGACATTCAGTTCAAAATATCGGCGAGAAAATGACCGCACTTTTTCTTGATAGGCTTGAAGATTGGCTTTCGCTTCTTCATCGATGACTGGTCCAATATCGGTATTGATCAACTCTGGATTACCGATCACCAATTCTTTCATCGCCTCTGTGAGCATTTGATATAAACGATCTGCAATATCTTCTTGCACCAATAAAATTCGCAATGCCGAACAGCGTTGCCCTGCGGAATCAAAGGCGGAGCTTAGCACGTCAGCGATCACTTGTTCCAACAAGGCGGAAGAATCCACTACCATTGTGTTTAATCCCCCTGTTTCAGCGATGAAAACGGGTTGATCTTCACGTTGAATGAGCTGTTGATGAATTAAATGAGCTACTTCTGTTGAGCCAGTAAACATCACCGCATTAAACGGCTGAGCCACCAATGCCGCCCCAACCTCACCTGCCCCAAGGGTGAGTTGCAAAGCGGATTGCGGAACGCCTGCTTGGTGCAAGAGTTTCACTGCATAATAAGCGATGCGTGAGGTTTGCTCCGCAGGTTTGGCGATGACATTATTACCCGCTGCCAATGCCGCTGCAATTTGCCCCGTGAAAATGGCTAAAGGGAAATTCCAAGGGGAAATACATAGCACCTTGCCTAGTGGCGGAGCGAGGGCATTTTTGCTTGCTAATAAACGGATTTGTTCAGCATAATAGCGTAAAAAATCCACCGCTTCCCGTAACTCACCAATGGCATTTTGCAAGGTTTTACCTGCTTCTTCAATAGCCAGTTTGAGCAACAAGCCCGTATTTTCTTCGTATAAAACTGCCGCACTTTCTAAAATCGCCGCACGTTCTTCCACGCTCTTTTCTTGCCAATCGCGGGTTTGCGTGACTTTAAACACCGTCTCCGCTTCCGTTGGCGAGATAAATTGCACCGGCGGTAAAGGCTGGCTTATTTCTGCGGGTTTTCTGCCTTGTTCGCTGAGGGCTGCTGCCACCTCCACGCCACAGAGCGAATGCACTTCGCCATATTCCGCTTGATTTAGTTGATGTTGTAAGGTGGCGAGATCCACTTCATTACTTAAATTAAAGCCAGCGGAATTGCGACGGTGTGGGAAAATCTCTGTAGGCAATTTGATCGCTTTATTAGGCTCACCCTTGAAGCGAGCAAATTTTTTCCACGGGGCTTCTACGAGAGCTTCAACAGAAATTTGATTATCCACTAATTGATGAACGAAAGAGGAATTTGCCCCGTTTTCCAATAAGCGACGAACCAAATAGGCGAGCAGGGTTTGATAAGTTCCCACTGGGGCGTACACCCGTACGCGATGGTTAAATTGATCCGCCCCAACAATATGATCATAAAGGGTTTCGCCCATTCCGTGTAAGCATTGAAATTCAAAGGTTTTTCCCTTGCCAAGTTGCATAATGGTGGCGAGGGTTTGCACATTATGGGTGGCAAATTGTGGGTAAATGACATCTTGGGCGGCGAATAATTTTTTTGCACAGCTTAAATAGGAAATATCCGTATGCACTTTACGCGTATAAACGGGGAAATCGGCAACGCCTTCGGTCTGTGCCCATTTGATTTCGCTATCCCAATATGCCCCTTTCACCAAGCGAACCATCATTTTACGTTGGAAACGGCGATTTAACGCAATAATGTAATCCAACACATAAGGACAACGTTTTGAATAGGCTTGCACCACAAAACCAATGCCGTCAAAGCCCGCCAAATCAGGATCTTGCAATAAACGCTCAAGCAAATCTAAGGAAATTTCAAGGCGTGCCATTTCTTCTGCGTCAATATTTAGCCCAATGTTGTATTGTTTGGCAAGGACGAAAAGCTGTTTTAAACGCGGATAGATTTCGCTCATTAAACGATCTTGTTGTGAACGGGAATAACGCGGGTGAATGGCGGAAAGTTTCACTGAAATCCCGTTTGCTTCATACAAGGATCTCCCCGTCAATTGTTTTCCCACTGCGTGAATGGCATCAACATAATCTTGCAGATAGCGATCTGCGTCTTCCATCGTCATTGCCGCTTCGCCCAGCATATCAAAGGAAAAGCAATAGCCCATTTTTTCTCGCGATTGAATATTTTTTAACGCTTTTTCCATTGTTTCACCCGTAACGAATTGCTCGCCTAAAATACCCATTGCTTTTTCAATGGCAGTTTTCATTACAGGGGCAGAAAGGCGAGAAAAACTTCGGCTCAGGGCGGAAGCAAGGTTTTCTTCATCTAGATTGACGCTGATTTTATTGCCCAACATCAAGCCTAGACTGGCGAGATTGGTGAACAGCGAACCTGATTTTTTCAAGTGTGCCTGCCAGTTGCCGAGCTGAAGTTTGTCATTAATCAACGCATAGCGAGTTTGTGCATCAGGAATACGCAACAATGCCTCGGCTAAACACATCAACGCAATGCCCTCATCACAGCCTAAAGAAAATTCGTGCATTAAGGCATCAACGCCATAGCGTTTTTGTTTTTTACTGCGGATTTTTGTGATCAACTGTCTTGTGACTTGTTCAATTTCCGTTTCTTGTTGAGGAGTAAAGTTTAAGGTGTGGAGCAAGTTTGTGATAGCGGGTTGTTCAGGGCAAGTATAGTGTTTACTAATAATTTTACGAAGTTCAGGTTCTATTGTCGGTAAAGGGGAATATTGATAGTACATTTTAAACTCCTTCCTATATTTAAGGCTCGACTTATTTATGTTGTCTAATTGTTAATATTATGTAAATGATTGTATGAAAAATTAGCAAGGAATACATATCGAATATTAAGAAATGTGACAGAGTTCAAAAAATAAGGGGCTGTCCTAGATAACAACTAAAAAATCTATTTAGGTTAGAATGAACCAATGAGAAAAAGTCGTCTAAGTCAGCACAAACAAAATAAACTCATTGAGCTATTTGTTGCAGGTGTTACTGCAAGGACAGCAGCAGAGTTAGTCAATGTAAACAAAACGACTGCCGCATATTACTTTCATCGTTTACGCCAACTCATCTATCAAAACAGCCTTCACTTAGAGATGTTTGAAGGTGAAATTGAAGCCGATGAAAGTTATTTTGGCGGTGCTCGCAAAGGCAAACGTGGTCGTGGTGCGGCAGGGAAAATTGCGGTATTCGGGCTTCTCAAGTGCAATGGCAAGGTTTATACCGTTGCGGTTCCAAATACGCAATCTGCCACCTTGTTACCCATTATTCGGGAGCAGGTAAAGCCTGATAGTATTGTTTACACCGATAATTATCGTAGTTATGACGTGCTTGATGTGAGTGAATTTAGTCATTTTCGTATCAATCACAGCACACATTTTGCTGAAAATCATAACCACATTAACGGAATTGAGAATTTTTGGAGCCAAGCAAAACGCCATTTACGCAAATTTAATGGTATCCCAAAAGCGCATTTTGAGCTTTATTTAAAGGAATGTGAATGGCGTTTTAATTACAGCAACATAAAAAGTCAAATTTCTATTTTAAAACAATTGGTTAAAGGGAGTTTAGTCTAGTTATCTAGGACAGCCCCAAAAATAATTTATTTTATTCTTGATTTGATATTGAGTTAAAAGAAATGGTAAATGTTTATTTTAGTTAATGGACAGTATAAATAATACAGCATTATTTCGATTTGTTTGTGTTATTTATACTGCCGGTAGGATGCCTGACTTATTTTGATATATTATAAATACATCGCAGCAAGCCAGCCGAAGATAATCAATGGGATATTGTAATGAATAAAAGTCGGTACGACAGAATCCCAAATGTGATCGTGTTTGCCGTCCATATTTAGCCCTGAAGTTGGTCCAAGAGTGGAGTCGGAAGCAGGCGAACCCGCATCACCCAACGCCGCTGCCACGCCCACAATGGAAACGGTGGCTAAAGGGCTGAAGCCTAGGCTCAAGCAAAGTGGCACATAAATGGAGGTGATAATTGGCACGGTGGAGAATGATGAGCCAATACCCATTGTGATAAATAGCCCTACGATAAGCATTAACAAGGCGGCTAAGCCTTTGTTATCTGCCCCCAGTCCGTGGCTGAAGGTTTCTACTAATTGGGTAACGCCGCCCGTGGCATTAATGACTGCAGCAAAGCCTGAAGCGGCGATCATTACAAAGCCGATCATTGCCATTAGGCGTAAGCCTTGTTGGAAAATGTCGTTACTTTCTTTTAATTTGAAAATGCCACAGACGGCGAAAATGATTAAGCCCGCTAAGCCGCCGATAATGGTGGAATCGGTGAAAAGTTGTAGCCCAAAAGTTACCACAATCGCAACAAGGCTTGCGATAACGTGGAAAGGTTTGATGTTGGCGATATGTTGCTCAATCTCTTCGGTTGTGAGGTGGTTGTCATCAACAGCGTATTCTCTTGGTTTGCGATAGGTGATGAACACGGCGGTTAATAGCCCTAAAATCATTCCAATCACAGGCAAGCCCATTGCGAGAGACACTTCGCCGACGCTGGTGTGTAAGCCTAATGGTTCGCCCACTTGGTTGATGTTTTTCACTAAAATGCTTTCGATAAAGATTTTCCCGAAGCCAACAGGCAAGAGCATATAGGTGGCAGTTAAACCAAAGGTTAGCACACAAGCCACCGCACGGCGGTCAATGTTGAGTTTATTGAAAATAGCAAGTAACGGTGGGATTACGATAGGAATAAACGCGATATGCACAGGAATGACATTTTGTGATGACATCGCAAAAATTAATAACACGGCAAACATCACATATTTGAAACTCGCCATTGAAAGCCCGCTTGGAGTGCGTCCGAGCTTTTGAATCACTTTGAATGCCAAGAGATCGGTAATACCTGATTTAGAAATGGCAACGGCGAAAGCCCCTAAAATGGCGTAGTTCATCGCCACTTCAGCACCACCACCTAAGCCGCCCGTGAAAGTTTGAATGGTTTCGCTCATTGTCAGGCTGCTGCATAAGCCGGCGGTTAAGGCAGAGATAATCAAGGCGATCACCACGTTGATCCGCAACAGGCTTAAGGCTAACAAGACAATGATCGAAATCACAACAGGGTTTGAGAGTAACATTGCATAGTCCTTATAAAAATAATGAAAAAAAGACCGCACTTTATTCCGCGATATGGTGCGGAAAACCACCTAATTGTTTGAGATGGTTCACCATATAACAGAATAATTCTGCGGTGCGTTCTGTATCATATAAAGCGGAATGCGCTTGTTTATGATCAAAAGGAATGTTCGCCGCTTGGCAGGCTTTCACCAGTACCGTTTGACCGAACATAAATCCGCTTAATGTGGCGGTGTCAAACATTCCAAAGGGGTGGAATGGATTACGCTTGGCTTGCACGCGTTCAGCCGCCGCCATTAAAAAACTTTGGTCGAAAGTGGCATTATGTGCCACGATAATGGAACGTTGGCATTCCGCTTGTTTTTGTGCTTGACGCACCATTTTGAATAATTCACTAATGGCGATATTTTCCGAAATCGCACCACGCAAGGGGTTATCAATATCAATGCCGTTAAATTTGAGTGAACCAGGATTAATATTCGCCCCTTCAAAAGGTTGAATATGAAAATGGCACTTTTGATCGGGCAATAAGAACCCATTTTCGTCCATTTTTACCGTAATAGCGGCGATTTCAAGTAACGCATCAGTTTTTGCGTTAAAGCCTGCGGTTTCTACATCAATAATTACGGGCAAGTAGCCACGAAAGCGGTTTTTCAGCAAATTATAATTAATTGGTTCGCTTGTTGTCATAACATTATGGACTATCAGATCAAAGGTGAGATAAAAAGTGCGGTGTAAAATTTGCGAAAATTTCCACCGCACTTTTTAACCGTTTATTTTAACTTAGTTGCCTAATCCGGCTTGTGCATTTTTATTTTCGATAAACTTGATTTTATAACCATCAGGATCTTCAACAAAGGCGATCACTGTTTTCCCCCCTTTTACAGGGCCTAGTTCGCGGGTAACTTTTCCACCCGCTTGGCGAACCGCTTCACAAGTGGCATAAATATCGTCCACGCCGATAGCGATATGCCCGTAAGCATTGCCCAGATCATATTCGTGTACGCCCCAGTTGTAGGTTAATTCAAGCACAGAAGCTTTGTCTTCATCGTCATAACCTAAAAAAGCAAGGGTATATTTATATCCTGGGTTTTCGCTGGTACGTAATAAACGCATACCTAACACATCTTGATAAAATTTAATCGAACGATCTAAATCGCCCACGCGTAACATTGTATGTAAAATTCGCATAATCATCTCCAATCATCAAAAAATTCTAGGCATTATGCCATAATTAGGGGGAAAAAGCATTACAGAGTTTTGTCTTAAATTTCGCTTATTTGCTATAGTCCCTTGCACCGAAAATCGCCGTGCCAACGCGTACCATTGTCGCACCGCATTCAATGGCGGCAGTTAAATCGTCTGACATTCCCATTGAAAGGGTGTCAATTTGACATTCGGGCAACGCGGTTTTTAATTGCTGGAAAAGCTGTTGCATTTGGCTAAAGGCCTGCTTTTGCTCAGCGATATTTTGCGTTGGGGCGGGGATCGTCATCAAGCCACGCAAACATAAGTGCGGTAGATTTTTGATGTGTTTTGCCAAATCGAGCATTTCCGCAGGTTGAATGCCTGATTTACTACTTTCATCGCTAATATTAATTTGAATCAGCACATTCAACGGTTTTTTGTAGTGGGGACGCTGATCATTAAGACGATCGGCAATCTTGGCACGATCGAGGGTTTGCATCCAATCAAAATGCTCCGCCACTAAACGGGTTTTGTTTGATTGCAACGGCCCGATGAAATGCCATTCGAGATCGAAACCTTGCCCCTCAAAATGCTGAATTTTTTCTACCCCCTCTTGCACATAGTTTTCGCCAAATTGACGTTGTCCCGCTTGATAGGCTGCTAAAATGGCTTCTACGGGCTTGGTTTTGCTCACTGCTAATAGAGTGATATCTGTGCTGGCTCGCTGAGCTTGCTCGCACGCTTGTTGGATTTGTGTTTGCAGCTGTTGTAAATTTTGTTGAATTGTCATTGTGGGCTTACCTATATCCTATGAAGTTTCGCATTATTTTAACAAAATCATTCTATATTATTCATTTTCTGTTTGACAAGGCGTGAAAATTTCGGTATTTCTAACACCATTATTTTTTTGTTAGGAAAATCACAATAATGCAACGCACAATGGCAATTATTACCACCACCATTATTACCATTACGATGAATGGGGCGGGTTAGTGCGTTAAAAACAGGATCACAGAAAACCCGCATTACAAAGTGCGGGTTTTTTTATAAGCATTTTTTGCATTCACAACATTTATACTGAGGAGAATTTCTATGCGAGTATTAAAATTTGGTGGCACTTCGCTGGCAAATCCAGAACGTTTTTCACAAGCGGCACGGCTGATCGAAAAAGCCTATTTAGAAGAGCAAGCCGCTGGCGTGTTATCTGCCCCCGCTAAGATCACCAATTATCTTGTTGCCCTTTCTGAAAAAGCAAGCCAAAACCTACCAACTGATACCGATTTTAATCAAGCACTTGAAATTTTCTATACCATTATTAATGGCTTATATGCGGAAAATGAAAATTTTGATCTCGCTGGAACAAAAGCTCTGATTGACGCAGAATTTGCCCAAATTGCAGAATTATTAGCAGAAATTCGTGCTAAAGGCGTGTTAGATGACGCGGTGAAAGCGACCATTGATTGTCGCGGGGAAAAATTGTCTATCGCAATGATGAAAGCCTGGTTTGAAGCCCGTGGCTACCAAGTTACCCTGATTAATCCTGTGGAAAAATTATTGGCTCAGGGTGGGTATTTAGAATCTTCGGTGGATATTGAAGAATCCACCAAACGCATTGATGCAGCAAGCATTCCGTCGAAAAATGTAGTGTTAATGGCAGGCTTTACTGCGGGCAATGAGAAAGGGGAACTTGTTTTACTCGGGCGTAATGGTTCAGATTATTCCGCCGCGTGCCTTGCTGCCTGTTTAAATGCCTCCGTGTGTGAAATTTGGACCGATGTGGACGGTGTGTTCACCTGTGACCCACGCCTTGTGCCTGATGCACGCTTATTGCCAAGCCTGTCTTATCGTGAAGCGATGGAGCTGTCTTATTTCGGGGCGAAAGTGATTCACCCTCGCACCATTGGACCATTGGTGCAAGCGAATATTCCTTGTTTAATTAAAAATACGGGCAACCCTGAGGCGAAAGGCACGATTATTGATAGCCACTCCCAATCAGAACAGCTCCAAGTAAAAGGCATTACCAATTTAGATAATTTGGCGATGTTTAACGTTTCGGGGCCGGGAATGCAAGGTATGGTGGGAATGGCGGCGCGTGTGTTCTCTACAATGTCGAAAGCGGGCGTTTCCGTGATTTTGATTACCCAATCCTCTTCAGAATATAGCATTAGCTTCTGTGTGCCTGTGAAAGCGGCAGAAGTGGCAAAAAATGCATTAGAAGCTGAATTTGCTCAGGAGTTGAAAAATCAAGATTTAGAAGCCATCGAAGTTATCAAAGATCTTTCTATTATTTCCGTTGTCGGTGAGGGAATGCGTCAAGCGAAAGGGATTGCGGCACATTTCTTCTCCGCATTAGCACAGGCGAATATCAGCATTGTGGCGATTGCACAAGGTTCTTCCGAACGTTCTATTTCTGCTGTAGTGCCACAAAATAAAGCCATTGAAGCGGTGAAAGCCACACATCAAGCCCTATTTAATAACAAAAAAGTGGTGGATATTTTTCTCGTTGGGGTCGGCGGTGTTGGTGGTGAGTTGATTGAGCAAGTGAAAAATCAGCGAGATTACCTCGCAAAGAAGGACATTGAAATTCGAGTTTGTGCGATAGCAAATTCGAATAAAATGCTGTTAGATGAGAACGGGTTAAATCTCGATCACTGGCAGGAGGATTTAGAAAACGCCACTCAGCCATCGGATTTTGATGTGCTACTTTCTTTCATTAAATTGCACCACGTTGTTAATCCCGTATTTGTAGATTGCACCTCGGCGGAAAGTGTTGCAGGCTTGTATGCCCGTGCGTTAAGTGAGGGCTTCCACGTGGTTACGCCAAATAAAAAAGCCAACACGCGTGAACTTGCTTACTATAATTTATTGCGTGAAAATGCCCACCAAAGCCAACACAAATTCTTATATGAAACCAATGTGGGGGCGGGATTGCCAGTAATTGAGAACTTGCAAAATTTGCTTGCCGCAGGGGACGAGTTAATCCACTTCAGCGGGATCTTATCAGGCTCACTTTCCTTTATTTTTGGCAAATTGGAAGAAGGCTTATCATTATCCGAAGTTACCACGCTGGCACGGGAAAAAGGCTTTACTGAACCTGATCCGCGTGATGATCTTTCAGGACAAGATGTAGTGCGTAAATTGCTTATTTTAGCTCGTGAAGCAGGCTTACAATTAGAATTAAGCGATGTGGAAGTAGAGGGCGTGCTGCCAAAAGGTTTTGCGGAAGGCAAATCAGTTAACGAATTTATGGCAATGTTGCCACAGCTTGATGCAGAATTTAAAGCTCGCGTGGAAAAAGCGAAAGCAGAGGGCAAAGTACTGCGTTATGTTGGACAAATTGAAAACGGCAAATGCAAAGTGTCGATTGTAGAGGTAGGGCAAGATGATCCACTGTATAAAGTAAAAAATGGTGAAAATGCCTTAGCATTCTACACCCGCTACTATCAGCCAATCCCATTATTATTGCGTGGCTATGGAGCAGGAAATGCGGTAACTGCGGCAGGGATCTTCGCCGATATTTTAAGAACATTACATCATTAAGGAGCATTTATGTTACGAATTTACGCCCCTGCATCTAGTGCGAATATCAGCGTCGGTTTTGATATCTTGGGGGCGGCTGTATCCCCGATCGATGGCTCGTTACTGGGCGATGTGGTGCAAATTGAAGCCATTTCGCAAGGCTTTGAATTAGAAAGTGCGGGTTATTTTGTGCGTAAATTACCCAAAGAACCACAAAAAAATATCGTCTATCAAGCCTACGTTCTGTTCAGTGAACGCTTAAAATTGCGTGGCGTGAACGTGAAGCCTCTCCGCCTCACGCTCGAAAAAAATATGCCGATTGGCTCAGGGCTTGGCTCAAGTGCTTGCTCCATTGTGGCAGCATTAGTTGCATTAAACAAATTCCACGATGAGCCGTTTTCCAAAATGGAATTATTGGAAATGATGGGCGAATTGGAGGGGCGGATTTCTGGCTCAATCCATTATGACAACGTCGCCCCTTGTTATTTAGGTGGCGTGCAATTAATGGTACAATCCCTTGGTAATATTTGCCAACAGTTGCCATTTTTTGATAACTGGTATTGGGTGCTAGCTTACCCAGGAATTGAGGTTTCTACCTCAGAAGCTCGGGCGATTTTGCCGAAAAGCTACACCAGACAAGATGTAATTACCCACGGTCGCCATTTAGGGAGCTTTGTTCACGCTTGCCACACACAGCAAGAAGCCCTCGCTGCTTATATGATGAAAGATGTGATCGCAGAGCCTTACCGCGAAGCCCTATTACCAAACTTCGCGGAAGTAAAACAAGCGGTACGCGATCTCGGTGCGATTGCCTCAGGCATCTCAGGCTCAGGCCCAACAATGTTTGCCATCGCCCCAGATTTAAATACCGCCAGCAAAGTAGCAACCTATTTAGAAAACTATTATCTACAAAACAACGAAGGCTTCGTCCACGTTTGTAAAGTGGATAATCAAGGGGCAAGAGAATTGGGTTAATGAGAACATTGAACCCCATATAAATTACCCGAATAGAAATAAAATTTTTAGAAAAGTAACGCCGAGCGATAGCGAAGCGAACATCAGGCTTACTTTTTGTTAAGAAAATTTTGTCGAAATGAGGAAGAGTAATTTGATCGGAGTTCCCTTTTCTTTGCTTTCTTTCTTTTTGGAACGCAAAATGAAGGAAGTCGCGTAACGAGCGAAATTCGTTATAGGTAAAAGGATTAAAATCCCCGTACAAATTACCCGAATGGAGATAAAATTTTTAGAAAAGTAATGCCGAGCGAGAGCGAAGCGAACATCAGGCTTACTTTTCGTTAAAAAAATTTTATTGGAATGAGGAAGAGTAATTTGATCGGGTTCCTTTTTCTTTGCTTACTTTCTTTTAGGAAAGCAAAAGAAAGTAAGTCACTCAACGAGCGAAACCCGTTATCAACCCTAAAGATAAAAGATTTTAACCAAAGAACTTTAAACAAAGAACTTTAAACAAAGAATATTAACCAACCCCAAAACGGAACAACTATGAATTTATACAACATTAAACACCCCGAAGAACAAGTAAATTTCGCCCAAGCGGTACGCCAAGGGCTAGGCAAAGATCAAGGACTATTTTTCCCTGAAATTATCCCGCACTTAGACAACATTGATGCCTTGCTTGAGTTACCTTTGGTTGAGCGTAGCGAGAAAATCCTAGGGGCATTAATTGGTGATGAAATTCCAGCGTATAAACTGGCTCAAATGGTGAAAAATGCCTTTATCTTCCCAGCACCAGTAGAAAAAGTGGCAGAGCATATTTATGCCTTAGAATTATTTCACGGCCCAACTCTTGCCTTTAAAGATTTTGGTGGACGATTTATGGCACAAGCCCTAGCAACCGTTCGTGGCGATGGCAAAATCACTATTTTAACCGCGACCTCAGGCGACACCGGGGCAGCAGTGGCTCACGCCTTTTATGGATTGGAAAATATTGACGTGGTGATTTTATATCCAAAAGGCAAAATCAGCCCATTGCAAGAAAAATTATTCTGCACCCTAGGCGGAAATATCCGCACGATTGCCATCAACGGTGATTTTGACGACTGCCAAGCCCTCGTTAAACAAGCCTTTGATGATGCAGAACTTCGCCAAGCTATCGGCTTAAATTCGGCCAACTCCATTAATATTAGCCGTTTATTAGCCCAAGTTTGCTATTATTTTGAAGCGGTGGCACAACTCCCTAAAGCCGAGCGTGAAAACATCGTGGTTTCTGTGCCAAGTGGTAACTTCGGCAACCTCACAGCGGGGCTTATCGCGAAAACAATGGGCTTACCGATCAAACGTTTCATCGCGGCTACCAATGCAAATGACACCGTACCACGCTATTTAAGTACGGGCGAATGGTCGCCAAATGACACCGTGGCAACCCTATCAAACGCAATGGACGTTAGCCGCCCAAATAACTGGCCTCGTGTAGAAGAACTCTTCAAACGCAACGGCTGGGCATTGTCAGAGCTTCATTCCGCCGCAATGAGTGATGAGCAAACTGAACACACCTTGCAAGCAATGAACGAGCAAGGCTATCTATGCGAACCGCACGGTGCGATCGCCTACGGCGTGTTAAAACAAGATTTACAAGCTGGTGAAACAGGCTTATTCCTTTGCACTGCTCACCCTGCAAAATTTAAAGAAAGCGTCGAGCGAATTTTATCCACCGAATTACCACTACCAGAAGCTTTGGATAAACACAACAAATTGCCATTGCTTTCCGATGAAATGGATAATGATTTTGCAACGTTAAAGGCGTATTTGTTGAAATAAATATGCAAGAAGATTGGAAATCAACAGATCTTAATGTAGATAGCCTTTGGCTATTTGGTGAGAGGGATAAAAGGGGTAAGCATAAAAATGTTTATCATGGAAATTTTATCCCTCAGATTCCATATCAGTTAATAAAACGCTATACGAAAGAAGAGGATACGGTTTTAGATTTATTTATGGGGAGTGGAACTACTCTATATGAATGCGAAAACCTAAATAGGAGTTTTATAGGATTTGATATAAAAATGACTTAAACATGCTTGTAACATTCAAAACTACACAAGATAAGATACGCCCTGTCTTGTTACGCTGTATTTCAGCGCATTTTATCGGTTACCTACGCTCTAATCGGTATCAAACTAACACTTAACAACATTTATCGGAGAGCACTATGCGCGATCTGGTCTATTCGGTTTCCGTCTTGTGTAAACACAACAAAGACGGGAGCTTTGGTACGGCTGCTGAACGTCATAAATCGCTTAAATCAGCAATGCAAGCAATTTCTGACGCAGGATATGGCATCCGAGACGTTAAACAGTTAAAAGGTAAACACATCAGATTTTTAGTCGAGAAATGGAAATCTGATCCCAATCTCTCAATCGGTACAATAAAAAACAGAATGAGCCATTTACGATGGCTCGCTGAACGGATCGGAAACCCTCGTATCGTAGAACGCTCTAATTCGAGCTATGCCATTGAAAATCGAAAGTACGTAGATAACCATACCAATAAAGCTAAAAATCTCTCTATGGAGCGTTTAGACGCATTAACGGATGATTTTGTGAGATACTCTCTTCTGCTTCAACAAGAATTTGGGCTAAGGCGGGAAGAGGCGATTAAATTTCAACCTAAATTCGCTGATCGAAACACTGAAATCTGTCTGAAAGGAAGTTGGTGCAAAGGCGGCAGAGAACGAACAATCCCCATCACATCACAATCTCAACGAGATTTGCTCGATGAAATACACACTTTTTGCCGGCAACGTGGCACAAAATCATTGATACCCACTCATAAAAATTATGAACAACAAATGCGAACTTACGAATACCAAACTGCAAAAGTGGGGGAGTTAAAAAATCACGGTTTGCGCCACGCATACGCGCAGAGACGATACGAAACTCTTTCAGGCTTATCTTCCCCTAAGAACGGTGGAAAAACCTCTAGAAAACTCTCTGATGGAGAAAAACAGCGTAATTTGGAGAGTAGGTTGCAGGTAAGCAGTGAGCTGGGACATAATCGAGAAGAAATTACAGCTGTTTATCTTGGACGATAGCAAGGCAAGCTACCGCAGTCGCTTCGTTCCTTTGCTTAATCCCCGTGATTATTACCGATAAACGCTAATAATCACGGGGATTTTTATTTTATGGAGTAAAGCTCTTTCGCTACAGGTATCACTTCTTCAAGGTATTAAATTAATAGTGTTATATATACAAGTTTCTATATAAAATTCAATATCATCTTTACTATAACCTAATAGCTTTCCTATTTTTCTTTCATAATTTGAATTAAAGCAGTTTTTACTCTTTTCTAGTAACAGCGATAGTTTTTTTGCTTTTCTTTTATGCTTTTGTTTATATATTATATAGTAATAAAAAAAATTTTTATTAGAAATATTTATTCTAATTTTTTTTACTTTAAAAAAACCACTCTCCAGATATGGAATAAACTCATCTGGAATATTATAATCAGTATAAAAAAGAGCTAAATTTTTTAAACCTCTTAACATTAAATCTAGCTCTTTTCCTTCATGGGGACCAATTACTCCCATAAAATTTATGGACGTCTAATACCGTTTATTCTAAATCCTTTATTGTAGCAGTTATAGCATACATTAGGAGAATATACCCCTCCATGTTTCGCTCCGCACACTGAGCAGGTATACACGGGTGATCTAGCCCCACCTTTAACCTCAGACATCTCTTTCTGAGATAACACAGTAGCACTGTTATTTTGAGATGACTTGAATAAGGATTGTAGTTCACTGCTACTCGCTAACGAAGCTGATGAAAAAATAATTGCTATTAATAAAATAAAAAATTTCTTCATTACTGTTACTCCTCTTAATTGATTATTCATAGATTTAGTATACTGCTTAGATAGGTGTGAGAATTATCTTGCATAATTTTACGATACATATAGTACACGTTTGTATCTCTAAAGTTAACTATTTTTACGCCGTTTTTTGTTACTTCTAGTAACTCTGAACTAGGGGTTTGCATGATAATAGGTGAATGGGTTGCAATGATGAATTGAGCCCCATCTCTACTTAGGGTTACGATTTTTTCAATAAATTTAAGCTGATTGTTGAGAGATAAGGATGCCTCGGGTTCATCTAATATGTACAGGCCATTTTTATGAAATCTATTTGTATATAGTGCATTCATTGATTCGCCATGAGATAACTTATGCAATTCAACTCCCCCATAGTAATATTTTATCTTCTCCCCTCCTGATTCTGGGGTATCTAACCTTTTCATCTCGCTCATAAAGGTATAGAAAGTTTCTGCTCTATAGAAAAATACATCCTTAGGAAATCTAGTTCCTTTTTTTACCACGATATCAGGTACTTGGATGTGTGTATTTTCAGTTGAAAAATTAAAATTTTTTGAACCTCCTTCTGCTGGGCATCCAAGGTGTACGGCTAGAGATTCCATTATAGTCGATTTACCTATTCCATTCTCACCAAAAAAGATTGATATTGGGTTATTAAATTTTATTGGAAATAAATAATCAAGAAAAAATTTATTTTTATTTTTTCTATATATTTCATATATATACATATTTAATTCCTTAGGAAGATTCTATGTTTTTTTTCAATATTATCAATAAACTCTAAGTAATCTTTTTTTTCACTATATAAGTATAAAATATCTCCTTTTTCACCATCCCTTAACATCCATATTTTTTCAAAATCTGATGCTCTTAATGAATAATTACCAATCGCTGGATCTGATATTAATAATTCTTTGTTAATAATACCATTAATGATGACAAAATGATCGTTGTTCAAATTGTTATTTACATACGCAATTACTGGTTGCTTTATATTCAATAACTCCTTTAATGTTAAGGATATTCCAATAGCGTTGATGTTGAATGTTTTTGAAATTTTTGCAAGTTCAAAAAAGGAGGCTTCTTCATTTTTATTTTTCATCTTGGATAAAATGACATCTTCATTAATTTCGCTAAGATGGAATTTATATTTAAGCATCGTAGCAAGAGCCGCTGCTCCACATGAATTGGTTTTTGTTTGCCTAATAACATTAAAATTTTTAAGCTCATTGTATGAGCTTATTTCTTTGGCTAGAAGAGAATCTGATATACATAATAGGAGTATTATATCACAAATCCTTCTCAAGGTTAAGGTAAATTGTAGCACCTGAGTTCCCCGTCGTATTAAAAGAAGTTTCAAAATATAAACGATTTTTCAAATCTAAATTATACGAAATCCCCATTGATAAGAAGTTTTCTATTCCAGATACATTTGTTACTTTTCCATTATATTTTTCACTGCTTCTTAATTGAATCTCTGTAGATAAACTTAAGGATATTTTTTGGTTAACTAAAAAATCCACTCTAGGCTTTATACTTATTTCATTTGATGGTTTAAAATCAAGATTACTGCTTTTTATTTTTGAGAAATATTTTACACCTGTTTTTAAAGATAAAACTATAGGATCTATTGTTTTGTCTATTATATAGTCAAAATAAAAGTTTTTGAATAAATTTGCTCTCTTGCTTATGGCGTCTACTGAAAAATATATAGATTTATTCCAGCCTGATTCAGAATCATTTAATTTAGTGGATAATCCAATATTTATTGTGTCAAACCTTAATTTATTAAATGATTTTTCCTTACCTATTTCTTCACTAGATAAAAATGAGTATTTACTATATGAACCACTAATATTTCCAAGTATGTTAATCTTATTTGTTAAACCATACCTAACCCCTTGTTCAAATGATAAAACTTGATACTTCTCACTTCCGTAAGAGTTATTATAACTTTCTATGTCAAATATATTTCTTCTCAAAAACTCATGACTATTTCTTAAATAGAATGAGGATGATGTCAATAATGTAAATTTTCCATAGCTATCAAATTCATCATTTAAGGTAATAAAATTATATTCACTTGAATAACATAGTATTGGATTTAATATAAATAAAAGTAATGTTTTCTTTTTCATACATATCCTTAATTTTTTAACTAACTCCATAACGTCAAATTACTATAGTTTCTCCCTCCTTGTCAAAAAATAAACAAGTCACATATTCATCAAGCATTCTTACTTGAATTGTTTTTGATCTGACCCCAACCTCTCAACCGGTACAATCAAAAACAGAATGAGCCATTTACGATGGCTTGCTGAACGGATCGGAAACCCTCGTATCGTAGAACGCTCTAATTCGAGCTATACCATTGAAAATCGAAAGTACGTAGATAACAAAAACCTCTCTATGGAGTGTTTAGACGCATTAACGGATGATTTTGTGAGATACTCTCTTCTACTTCAACAAGAATTTGGACTAAGACGAGAGGAGGCGATTAAATTTCAGCCTAAATTTGCTGTTCGAGGAACTAAAATTTGCTTGAAAGGAAGTTGGTGTAAAGGTGGTAGAGAACGAACAATCCCCGTTACATCACAATCTCAACGGAATTTGCTCGATGAAATACACACTT
The DNA here is from genome assembly GCF_900450705.1 of Avibacterium paragallinarum. Lineage (GTDB taxonomy): Bacteria > Pseudomonadota > Gammaproteobacteria > Enterobacterales > Pasteurellaceae > Avibacterium > Avibacterium paragallinarum. Next base: position 409,376 of record NZ_UGHK01000002.1, on the reverse strand, counting down.
TTTGCCGGCAACGTGGCACAAAATCATTGATACCCACTCATAAAAATTATGAACAACAAATGCGAACTTACGAATACCAAACCTCAAAAGTGGGGGAGTTAAAAAATCACGGTTTGCGCCACGCATACGCACAGAGACGATACGAAACTCTTCCCCTAAGAACGGTGGAAAAACCTCTAGAAAACTCTCTGATGGAGAAAAACAGCGTAATTTGGAGAGTAGATTGCAGGTAAGCAGTGAGCTGGGACATAACCGAGAAGAAATTACGGCAGTATGTATTGGTCGCTGACTTAGCTTGTAGCTAACGCCCTACGCCTACGGCTTCGGTTGTTCAACCCTTGTCAAACGTGCAACAAGTTGCCCGCTCGACAAGGGTTTACATAAAACAAAAACCGCCCTTTTAGGCGGTTTTATGCTAAAATCATTCTCGCACTATGGCGGCGGCGGCTCGCACTACCGCTAATAGTGTGAGCCTAGCCGCTTAGCCTTGTAGTGCTAAGGAGGTGATTTATGTGAAAGTATCAGAATTATTCCTGATAGTAACGCTAGTTTTACTAGCTGTTACGGCTAGCTTAAAAGCACTCGCAATGCTTAATTTGCTAGTTTACTTGTTAAATAGATTAGCCTAACGGCTAGGAAGGGGGTAGGGTTGCAACCTGCCCCCGACCTAATTCCATTGTATGCCCGATCACCTTACTTTTCAAGTTTAACCAGTTCACAACCAGCAATCTTATAGCCACGCTGTCTAAGCTCATCAGCGAAGGTGTTTTTACTGCCTAATTTTGATTTGTGGCTTTGGTTTACCGCAAAAAAAATCCAGTAGTAAAGCAAATCTTCATTCGGTACGTCTTCAATATTTGAATAGAAATCTTCAAGGATTTTCAGGCAATCTCTTGCGTAATTGCCGTATTTAGCTGAACTCATTTTAGGATCGATACGATCTAACTTCACAAACTTGCCGTACTTGTTTTTATGTGGGAATTTTGGGCGTTTTTTTACGGTTTTTTCGTATGTAATGCTAAATTCAATGCCAACAATTTTTCGCCCTTTTTTTATTGGCTCATACTTAGCAAAGAGATCTGATTTTTCGTTAATCTCAGACAAAGCAGGAAGTAAAACCCACTGATTAAGATTGTTATAGCGTTCATATTTATCTTCCAACTGTAACCACTTTTTCAAATCTTCCACTGAAATATAGCGATCACCCAATCGCTTATACTGCGTAAATAACTCATACAAGCGAATTGCGTGAACACTGGAAAAGCCAGAGATATGATTTAACTGATATTGCGTAAATTGCCCTTTCAACTGCGTTAAATAAGGCATAATTTCATTAGTTAAGGCTATTTTAAATCGCCCCTCTTTCTTGAAATACGTTTGAGACGACACCCATCTAAATTTAGTAACGTGCCTTTCATCTTCCGTCTTTACCCAACGTTCAGATATACGCTCAATCGCTGATTTTATTTGTGTGTACGCCCTATCTGCGTTCACATCAGGGAATTGATTTTTGACATCCTCCCCTCCCTAAAGGACGGGGATTCCTACTAGTGCCCATTGCAAGCAATGGGCTACTCTCGGTGGGTTCTTGTTGCTGACCTCTCAATGAAGTTCACTTCACAAGCTCTACGGGCATGTCCTGCCCTGACATTTTATTACGCGTGGACGATAGCTCGCCCACGCCCCAATACATTTAACGCTCCAACCACATCGGCATTTTCTGTGTAGCCACATTCTACACACTCAAAATTAGCCTGTGTTTGGCGATTTTCTTTTGCTACATGACCACAACAAGGGCAAGTTCGACTGGTATTTTGCACTGGCACTGCCACTAAAAATCCACCTTGCCATTGCGTTTTGTAGTCCAACTGACGGCGAAACTCAAACCAAGATTGATCTAATATCGCTTGGTTCAACCCTGATTTTGCAGCAACATTTTTGCCTGGTGTTTCCGCCGTACCTTTGGCTGATTTTGACATATTTGACACCTGCAAATCTTCAATATAGATCATGGCGTGGTTTTTGCTGATTTTGCTTGAAGTCTGATGCAAGAAGTCTTTGCGACAATTAGCAATTTTATGATGCAGTTTGGCGATTTTCGCCTTTAATTTCTGCCAATTTTGGCTAAATTTTACTTTATTTTTAAGCCTCTTTTGCAGTTTAGCCAATTTTCCTTTGTAAGTTTTAAAGGCGTTAACCGGTTCAAAATATTCACCATTTGACAATGTTACAAAACGTGCAACGCCCATATCAATACCGATTTCACCGCCTTTATGTGTCGGGATTTCATACTCAAATTCAGTTTGAATACTAACAAAAAAGCGACCGCACTTTTGGCTGACGGTAACATTTTTGATTTCACCAACGATATCTCGGCTGTTGCGATAGCGAATCCAGCCGATTTTTGGCAAAAATAAGCGGTCATTTTCCTGTTCTAATTTGCAACCTTGCGGAAAACGAAAGCTCTCTTTCACGCCTTTTTTCTTGAATTTTGGAAAGTCGGCACGTTTCTGAAAGAAATTTTTAAACGCACTTTCTAGGTCTTTTAAAGACTGTTGAAGCACTTGAGAATGGCATTCTTTTAGCCAAACTAATTCTTTTTTCCATTGTGGAAGCAAGTTGGCGATTTTAGTGTAACTGAACTTAAAGCTGTTATCTTGCTCGTATTGTTCATTTTGCCAAGCCAATGCCCGATTGAACACAAAACGAGAACAACCGCAAAATTGCTTGATTTTACGGGTTTGTTCGCCATTCGGCATTATCTCGAACTTAAAGGCTTTGCGTAGTTGCATTGACAAGGTTTAGAATGTAAGTTTTCAACATTTTACCCTTGGTCTATGCAAAAAGAAACTGATATTCGACACGGAAGGCATTGTGTTTTTAACATACATGTTTACTTAGTCTTTGTCACTAAATACCGTAGAGATGTATTTACAAAAGAAATGTTGAGTGAATTACAGCTTATTTTTGACAGTGTATGCAACGATTTTGAAGCAAAACTAGTCGAGTTTGATGGCGAAGACGATCACGTTCATTTACTTGTGGAATATCCACCGAAAGTGGCTGTATCTACACTTGTAAACAGTTTAAAAGGTGTATCAAGCCGAATGATTAGGAAGAAAAACTACTCGAACATCCGCAAAAAACTTTGGGGTAATCAGCTTTGGTCTCCGTCTTATTTTGCAGGGAGTTGTGGTGGCGCTCCAATTTCCATTATTCGCCAATACATTGAGCAACAACAAACACCTGATTAGTTAGGTTTGAAACGGCTTACGCCGTTTGTGCCTTATATCTCCGCCCTGAAGGACGGAGTTTTACGGCACATAATCTGATAAATTATGAACTTATTTGTTTTTTTCTATCTTATATTCAGACGAACGAGGACCATATAAAATCCCATTTGTTCTTTGAGGTGAAAGCAATTGACTTCCCGCTATTTGGGCTACATCGAATCCTTTATCAAGTAATGTCCCAGAAATTTGGTTAATAATCGCACCAATCAATGCTCCTAATATTGTACTATTATTGCTTTTTTCTGCAGAATCACTAGCCGTAACAGAGCCTTGCCATAATGCTTTACCTGTTTTAGCATCAACTAATTTTGCCTCAGCTTGAACAATAGTTATGCTTTGAATTAATTGATATCGGGTTCCATAATCTTTCACTGTAATATATAGAACGGCATCATTATTAAAGATTGCACGTAATTTATCAAGTTTAAGATTATGGATATCGGCAGCATTAGTTAATCCGTTCTGTCTAAATGTTTCATTAACAACAGCAACAGGAAATACATAATAACCTGCTTCTGATAATGGATAGGTTGTTGCTGTCAACATTCCCCAACTAGCATTCACTTCTGGTGATTCATTCAATGGTGGAAGAACCAAAATAGAGCTAGGGCGGCTTTTTTTAAATTCAGTATAATCTATAGGTTTTTCTGTATAAGTTTGGCATCCTGCTAAAACGAATACAGTCAAAAAGGGAAATAAAAACTTTATTAGTCTCATTTTTGTTCTCCATTGACTTTATTTTTCATTAAAAAATTAATATATGAAGAAGATTCTGGGAAGAGTTTTTTCTCTTCTAAGAATTGTTGACGTGCAGCATCTAACTGACCAGATTGAACCAATAACAATCCCATATGAGCATGAGCCCCCGGAGCAACAGCTAGTTGTTTATCTTTAGCATCACTAAAGTACTTTTCCATTGTTTCAATTTGATTACTAATAGACGTGCTGTCATTTTTGAGATAATCATATACTGTATTATTATACCCTTTCCAATAATACATATTATTTGTAGAAGTTCCGCATGCAGATAGGAATATAGAAAAAATCAACAATAACGGTAGTTTAAACAAATCTTTAATCATTTTATTCTTCCCTTATATCAATTCGGTTTCCAAGCTCCGTTATCAATAGACTGAGTCAAATTATTGACAGCTTCACGAATAGCTAAATCTAACACCTTGCCATTTAATGTGGAGTCATAACCTGAAGTTCCACCAAATCCAATAATTTCTCTATTAGAGAGAGAGTACTCACCAGCTCCTTGTACGGAATAAACGACCTCAGATGTTGAGACATCAACGACATTTAATGCTACTTTTGCATAGGCAACCTGTGATTTTCCTCTCCCTAATATGCCAAATAATTGATGATCGCCTACATCTTTCCGGCCAAATTCAGTTACATCACCAGTAATAACATATTTAGCTCCTTTTAGATTTTGGGCTTTACGTGAAATATTTGCTTCTTGTTTTAACTGGCTTAGATTGGTTCTATTTAATACATTAAATCGATTTGTTTGTTGTAAGTGTGTAACAAGAATTGTTTGGGCTTGACTTCCTAAACGATCTTCAGAATCAGAGAATATACCTCTTTGAAAGTCAGAGCGGTTTTCAAACGCTCCAACGGAAATAGGCGTTCTTATGCCATGATATTGTGTGTTATAGGAATTCACTTTAGCAACATCTAAGCTTCGAGATGATTCTACTGCACAGCCAGAAAGAAGAGCGAGGCTAATTGTACTGATAACTATAATTTTTGAATTAATCATATGGATTCTCCTAAGTAAGTGATATCGTTTAAAAATATGAATGAGTGATACCTATATATTGTAATAGAAGCTATTTTATAGCTCAAGTCGATGGACTGTATTAGACTAACATATTTATTAATCTAATATCGCTCCATAAAATTAGATAATCGTAATCACTTTTTGCATACCGCATAGTTTAGCAAATGCTGCCAGTGCCTGAGTTTCTTCCACTGTAGGAATAAAAGGGGTTAAGCCAGCTTCATCTCTTGCCCCTTTGCGATGTACGCGAATAATTTTGAATAACCCATCGGGATAATCTCGTAGTAGTTGTGCGGCTTTTTCTACTAAGTGGTAGGCATCAAAAAAATCTTTGATAAAAACCAACCGCACTTCTTCAATTTTAGAGTGCGGTAATAATTTGGCGAGGTTTTGCCAATTTCGGGTAAGGTTTTCTGTTTTGATATGTTGTTTGGTTGGAATAATTTGATTTGGCATTTTGCCTTGTTGATTTCGGCGTTCAAAACAGAGCGTTTGTAAGCCTAAGCCATCGCCTTTGAGATCAAAGAGAAATTTATCCGTTACAGAAATAAGTTCTTGTGTGCTGTCATAATCAAAAAAGCCACTACTATCGAGATAGCAAGTTAGCCCCTGTTTGCGAAGTGCGGTGAAAAATGGCACTAGTTTTTTATGGTGAATGGTGGGTTCGCCGCCAGAAACGGTGATGCCGCGAATAAACGGCACGGAGTTCATTACCTGCTCATACAAATATTGCAAGCTGACCAATTTGGCCTCGCTATTTTTTCTTGGAATGGTTTCTGGGTTATGGCAATAAAGGCAATTTAGCTTGCAACCTTGCAAGAAAATGCTGGTACGATTGCCTTGTCCCTCTACATTGGAAAAGGGGATTATCCGATGTAGAGGAACATAGATCTCTGAGAGGGAAGCTGAGCTTTTCATTATGAATGAGCGGTTACATCTTCTTTATCGCGTAATTGGCGATCGAAAACCTTGGCACAATCGTCTGTACCTGAGCCATACCAAGTGGTATCCCGTAACACGGCTTCACCTTTACGATAGCGTTCCACTTCGCTTTTCTTCACTAAATAGCCGGTTACTCGAATGAGATCGGTATTTTTCAGGTAAGTTGTAATGTAGCGATAGCCTTGTGCAAAAGCACCATCAATAATATCCACCACCGCATCAAGATGATCTACATAAGTTTGGTCAAAAGCAAAAAGATCCCCCGTGCCAGAAGGGAAGTATTTATGGAATGGGGCGGATTGTTTTAAATGGGCCAATAATGTTGGCTCTTCACCTACGCGAATACGATGTGCTGGCGTATTCCTTTTATCTTCTTCATGATTGCTCGCTCCCACTTGTGCGTGCAGTAAATAACGGTTATTGGTACGCTCCACATAAAGCCCTTTGTGTGCGTTATTCACTTCTTCCAATTTATCCATAATGAGCGTGGCGATTTCATCACCTCGTTGGCTCTGCCCAAAGGTTTCATTAATGCCTTCTTGCTGTAAAAGATGATTGACCGCATCGGCTAATCCTACAATAGCGATCATACTGGTGAAGTTTTCACGCTTAATAAAACCTTCTTGCACTAAGAAATTGCTTTCAAAAAAATGGCTTTCTTCAATCAAGAATTTATGTCGTTTATCCATAGTGGAAAGGGCGAGTTTTGCCACTTTAGGGAGTAATTGATTGACCATTTCATCAACGCTTGAGCAAGCACGTCCGATTGTGCCTAATCGCAATCTGGTAAGGGTATAAGCACCTCCACATTCAGGCAGGGCATTGTAACAACTGGCGATACCATATTGTTCCCCCAAATCTTTAATGTAATAAGGATCATTGGCAAAAGAGGGTTTTGACACCAATAAACAAGCTTTAGCAGCAAGTTCTGCAAATTCACGCGAGGTTTTTTGTTTATCGTAGCGAATACTCATATTTGGCGTGGTGTTTTCTAGCTCAATGACCGCCTGTAAAATTAAACGCCCAGCCTTAGTGTCATAAGGACCAATATTGGCGTGGCAGAAAGAATCCGCAATAGTTTTATCAATGTGATTTAAGAAGCGTTTAATCTTGATGTAATCTTGCTTTTCGTCAGTAATGAAAGGATCGAGTAGCTCGTCTAAGCGTCCAATATAAACGGGATAAGTAGTAATAGATGGAACGTGGGAATAGAGAATGAGCAAACCATCTAGCACGTCATCAAGATCTTTGGGCGGTGGTAATTCAAGAAATTGGCAGCCTTTCTCAATATATACACTTATAGCGTGGACGATAAATAGCATAGCCTTCACATAAATCACAAATCATCTGATTTTGCAGATATTCCCATTCTTCTTCGGTGTAGCCTAATAAATCAATGGGGTTAAATAACCGCTCAGCAATATTGCCTAAGCTCATTAATTTTTGATGATAGGTTAGATTTTTCGCTTTAACCACATCGAGAATATCTTGTAGTGAGGCTTGCATTGTTTGCTCCTTATATAAAATCACGCTGAATAGAAAGGGATTTTACCTAAGGAAAGAAATAATTACCGTGATTTAGATCACAGACTAAAGGAATAACAGGGCGTGATAAAATAAAGAGCTGAACAAAAAATCTGTTCAGCTCTAATATCACTTATTGATTTGGTTCAATCACTTCAATTTCAGCACCACTGTGTAAACCTCTAGGCAATGCACTGCCTTTACGCCCTCGTTCTGCACGGAATTTTTGCAAATCTTCCGTTTTTAAGGTGATTTTACGTTTACCCGAGTGGAATACGAGGCTGGCTTGTTCGGAAATCAGCAACAAACGAACCAGTAATTCACTGCGATCTTTGGCGTTGGCTGCTGGAATGGAAATAATCTTGTTGCCTTTTCCTTTGGATAACTCAGGCAAATCTTGCACTGGGAAAATCAGCATTCTACCCGCAGAAGTGAGAGCAACGAGTAATGTTTTGTTGTCTTGTAATTTCAATGGTGGCAAGACTTGTGCATTTTCTGGTAAGGAAATCAAAGCCTTACCTGCTTTATTGCGTGCTACTAAATCGCTAAATTGGCAAATAAAGCCATAGCCCGCGTCTGATGCCATTAGTAATTTTTGTTCATCGCTGTCCATTAACACTTGAGAAACCGTTGCGCCTGCTGGTAAGGAAAGTTTGCCAGTGAGTGGTTCGCCTTGTGATCGAGCTGATGGCAAGGAAAGCGGTTCAACAGCATAGCTCCGCCCTGTGCTATCAAGGAATACGGCAGGTTGATTGCTTTTTCCGCAGGCGTGGGAGAGATAGCCATCGCCCGCTTTATAGCTTAATCCCTGTGCATCAATATCGTGGCCTTTGGCACAACGCACCCAACCCATTTGCGATAAAATCACGGTTACGGGTTCGGCTGGGGTCATTTCATTTTCAGACATCGCTTTTGCTTCCGCACGTTCCACAATCGGGGAAAGGCGAGGATTAGCAAAGGTTTTCGCATCTTGCTGAATTTCTTTTTTAATTAACGAATTTAAACGGTGCTCTGATCCCAAAATTTGCTCTAAATTTGACCGCTCTTCTTCTAATTTATCTTGTTCCGCTTGTAGTTCGTGTTCTTCCAATTTGGCTAATTGGCGTAAACGCAAGTTTAAAATGGCTTCGGCTTGTTCATCGCTTAAATGAAAGCGTGCCATAAGTTCTTGTTTTGGCTTGTCTTCGTTACGAATAATGGCGATGACTTCATCAATATTCAGGAATGCGATCATCAATCCTTGCAAAATATACAGGCGATTTAGTACCTTATCTAAACGATGTTGTAGCCGTCTGGTTACAGTGGTACGGCGGAAAGTCAGCCATTCGGTGAGAATTTGCACTAGATTTTTCACCGCAGGTTTGTTATCCAAACCAATCATATTCATATTGACGCGATAGCTTTTTTCTAAATCCGTGGTAGCAAATAAATGCGCCATTAGGGCATCGGTATCCACGCGGTTGGAACGTGGCACTAGCACGATACGGATTGGGTTATTGTGATCCGCTTCGTCACGAATATCTTCTACCATCGGCAGTTTTTTCGCATTCATTTGTTCCGCGATTTGGCTGATGATTTTTGATGGCGAGGCTTGGTGGGGCAGTGCGCTAATGATGATTTCGCCATCTTCTTTTTTCCATACCGCACGCATTTTGATTGAGCCGCGTCCTTGCTCGTAAATTTTACGAATATCTTCTTTGCTCGAAATAATTTCCGCTTCCGTTGGATAATCAGGCCCTTGCAGCACGCTCATTACATCATCTAAATTGGCTTTTGGGTTATCCAACAGCATTACCGCCGCATCGGCTACTTCATTGAGATTGTGTGGGGGAATATCCGTTGCCATTCCCACGGCGATTCCCGTTGTGCCATTAAGTAAAATATGCGGTAGGCGAGCAGGTAAATATTCAGGCTCTTCTAGCGTGCCGTCAAAATTGGGCTGAAATTCCACCGTGCCTTGGCCCAGCTCGCTGAGCAAAATTTCTGAAATTTTGGCTAAACGCGATTCGGTATAACGCATTGCCGCAAAGGATTTCGGATCATCCGGAGCCCCCCAGTTGCCTTGGCCGTCAATGAGCGGATAGCGATAAGAAAAGGGCTGAGCCATTAGCACCATAGCTTCATAGCAAGCGGTGTCGCCGTGCGGATGGAATTTCCCCAACACGTCCCCCACAGTACGGGCAGATTTTTTATATTTCGCCGTGGCGTTTAAGCCCAGCTCAGACATCGCATACACAATACGGCGTTGCACAGGTTTCAGCCCGTCGCCAATAAAGGGCAATGCCCGATCCATAATGACGTACATCGAATAGTTTAAATAAGCACTTTCCGTAAAGTTTTGCAGTGGCATTTGCTCAATGCCTTCGTAATTAATTTCAGCCATAAATTTATTTTTCTCTTATATTCGTTAAAATTAAAGTGCAGTGGTTTTTTGCGCGATTTTTAATGTTGAAACCCTGTGGATACGTCAGCATCAGGGTTGCGCTTGGTGTAAGGCTTATCTTTTAATTTTCCACTGAAAATCTGTGGATTTTCTTCCCCACTTACCATTAACACGCCTTTTGCACCTTTTTCGGTACGGAAAATAGAGTGATCCACGAAAGGATAAGGGCCGGGTACAGGAATGGTGGTTTCAGCCATCATCGCGCCGCCAGCAGGAATTAAAGTGGTTTGTACATTGTGATTTTGCAATGAACCACCTTCCACATACACTGTATCAAAAGGCTTGCCGATCAAATGGAAAGAGGACACCTTATTTGGCCCAGCGTTGCCGACATAAAAACGTAATTTTTCGCCCACTTTGGCTTTTAACGCATTATCACCGAGCATTGAGCCATAATGGCCGTTAAAGACCACATAGTCAGGCAGTTCATAGCTCGCTTTTTGCATACTAAAAACTTGCAAGCCTGCTTCACCAAATTCCCCTTGGGTATAAAATTCGTTCTGTACAATATAAAATTCTTTATCCACTGGGGGTAAGCCCTCTTTTGGCTCGACTAACATTAAACCGAACATTCCCTTGCCGATGTGAGTTGGCGCACCAGGCATTGCAGCACAATGATAAAGATACAGCCCGGGGTTTAACACTTTGAATTGATAAATGCTGGTATGCCCCGCGGCGGTATTGCTAGCGAGTGCCGTGCCTTCGGGAGCGGCTGCGGAATGAAAGTCAATGCTATGAGGGAGTTTGGAATTAATCGGGTTGGAAAAATGCACTTCCACCGTATCGCCCTCACGCACGCGGATAAAAGGGGCAGGCGTTGAGCCGTTGTACGTCCAATATTTGAATTGCACCTTAGGCATAATTTCCATTATTTTTTCCAACGCTTCCAGTTTTACCACGACACGAGCAGGATAATCTCGTTTAATGGGAGCTGGAACATTGGGGGCAGTGGTAAGCTCCGCCTCAATGACGGGTAAAACAGCAGAATTTTGCACCGCACTTTCATTGGTTGCGGGCGTGGTAGTCGCGTTTGGCTCGGCATTTTGTTGTGGTTTCTTCACGCTGTCTTTCAAGCGTTCGGCAAAATTTTCCACCGAACCTTGCACCACATTTTGCACGGCGGTCGCTAAATTTTCACTGGAATTTGCTACCGCACTTTGTACGCTCTCCGCTAATTTTTCCATTGAGGATTGTAAATTCGCGAAAGACTGAGCGAGCTTTTCATCACTTTGCTTTTCCGTTTTGCTTGCGGTATCGCCGTTGTTCACCGCCGTATTGGGCGTGGCGTTGTCTTGTGCAAGCACGACGTTGAGCGGGAAAGTGGCAAAAAGTGCGGTGATCATTAAGGCTAAAATAGATTTCTTCATTGGCTTTCCTTACACCGTGAGATCAACCTGATCGCCCTTCGCCTGTAGCCAAGTTTTGCGATCTTCAGAACGTTTCTTCGCCAACAGCATATCCATTAATTCAAAGGTTTCACTTTGATTTTCTTCATTATTTTGATCAAAGGTGAGTTGCACTAAGCGGCGAGTGTTAGGATCCATCGTGGTTTCTCGCAACTGGCTTGGGTTCATTTCCCCCAACCCTTTGAAGCGTTGTACATTGATTTTGCCTTTTTTCTTCTTCAGGCGATCTAAAATTCCGTCCTTTTCCCCCTCGTCAAGGGCATAAAAAACTTCATTGCCAAGATCAATACGATACAGTGGCGGCATTGCCACATAAACGTGGCCGTTCGACACTAATTGCGGGAAGTGGCGTAAAAATAAGGCACAAAGTAGGGTGGCGATGTGTAAGCCATCTGAGTCCGCATCAGCTAAAATACAAACCTTGCCGTAACGCAACTGGGAAAGATCGTTATTGTCTGGATCGATCCCCAATGCCACGGCAATATCGTGCACTTCTTGCGAGCCTAGCACTTGATCTGCAGACACCTCCCAAGTGTTCAGAATTTTTCCGCGTAAAGGCAAAATGGCTTGATATTCGCGATCGCGGGCTTGTTTGGCTGAGCCGCCCGCAGAATCCCCTTCCACAAGGAAAAGTTCGGTGCAAGCGAGGTCTTGCGAGCTACAATCTGCCAATTTCCCTGGCAGGGCGGGGCCACTCACTTGTTTTTTTCGTACCACTTTTTTGGCCGCACGCAAACGGCGTTCCGCTGAGCTAATCGCCATTTTGGCGAGTTCTTCCGCCTCTTGTACGTTTTGATTAAGCCATAAACTAAAGGCATCTTTCACCACACCGCTGACAAACACCGCACTTTGACGGGAAGATAACCGTTCTTTGGTTTGCCCCGCAAATTGTGGATCTTGCATTTTGATCGAAAGCACATAGGCACAGCGATCCCAAATGTCATCAGCGGTGAGCTTAACCCCGCGTGGCAACAAATTGCGGAATTCGCAAAATTCCCGCATTGCATCAAGCAAGCCTTGACGCAGCCCATTAACGTGTGTGCCGCCTTGAATGGTTGGGATCAAATTGACATAGCTTTCGCCGAGCAAATCGCCCCCTTCAGGCAACCAAATTAACGCCCAGCTAGCGGTTTCTTTTTCGGTTTCAAAATTGCCCACAAAAGGGGAGGCTGGCAATGTGGTGTAGCCCTCCACGCTTTCTGTTAAATAATCAGATAAACCGTCTTGATAGAGCCAAACATCTTCTGTGCCGTTGATTTTATCAATAAAACGAATTTCTAAGCCTGAACATAGCACCGCTTTGGCGCGTAACAAATGGCGTAAACGGCTGACGGAAAAATTAGGGCTGTCGAAATATTTCGGGTTGGGTTTGAAATGCACGGTTGTGCCTGTGGTGCGACGACCGCAAGTGCCGATGACTTCCAATTCTTCCACTTTAACGCCATTTTCAAAGGCGATTTTATACACTTGACCGTTGCGTTTAATTTGAATATCCACCCGTTCGGAAAGGGCGTTCACGACGGAAATCCCCACGCCGTGCAAGCCCCCTGAAAAGGTATAATTTTTATTGGAGAATTTGCCCCCCGCGTGCAGTTTGGTGAGGATCACTTCCACCCCTGAAACGCCCTCAGTAGGGTGAATATCAACGGGCATTCCTCGCCCGTTATCGATCACTTCAAGGGATTGATCTTTATGTAAAATCACTTCGATTTTTGTGGCGTGTCCTGCCAAGGCTTCGTCCACACTGTTATCGATCACTTCCTGCCCGAGATGATTGGGGCGAGTGGTGTCGGTGTACATTCCGGGGCGAAGTTGAACGGGTTCAAGATCTTTTAAAACGGTAATTTCATTGGCGGAATAATTTGTTGTCATTGGTTTTTTCCGTAATTTCAAATCAAAAAATTAGTGAAAGTGTAGCAAAAAAATGACCTGTATAAAATACCAGTAAGGTAAAATTAAAGTGCGGTCGCTTTTTTGTTAATTTTTATTCGTTATCTAAAATGCCTAAATTCCAGTTTATAGCTTCTTTAGGACGCTTGTCTTGCAACAAGAAACGCTGGTTGGCTTTTGCTTGCGGTTGCACTACGGAGCCAGAAGGCGTTGAAAAGGCGATACCGCCTTTGAGCAACTGTTGCATTGATCCCGTGTTAATGGATAAGCCTGTGAAGCCCAGCTCCATTCCATAGCCTGAAGCAATCCAAAATTCGGAATTTTGTCGCACTAAGGCTTTATGTTTATTCGCGATTAAAATATGCACTAAAACGCGATCGCCGATTGGGTTAAGCTCAAGGCTACGAATCGTTCCCACTTCCACGCCACGATACATTACGGGCGATCCTGTGGTGATATTCATTGCGTCTTTGGTTTCTAAAATGAGCGGGAAACCATCGCCATATTTATTGGTTGTTGGCACGGATTGAGCCAAACGGAAGTGCGTTCGTTCTTTGCCGTTGCCCGCTTCCACATCAATATAAGGTTGCAACAGGCTGTCTAAATTCTCAATCCCCCCTGCGGAGATTTGCGGGGAAATAAGGCGGAACTTGCTATTTTCTTTCGCGATAATTGCCATATATTTCGGGTTAATCAATGCGGTGGCAAGAATTTTGCGATCGGCAGAAAGCTCAACGCTGTCGATCTCTCCGATGCTCAAGCCCATATAGCGTAATGGCATTCCCTTGCTTAGATTGGTGGCATCTTCGGTACTGAGTTTAATCACTTGCCCTGCGGATTTGGCACGCATTTCATTTGGGTAAAGAATTTTGTTACCAGAGCCACTGTTATCAAAACTAATCGCACCTTTTAGCGTGCGGGTGATTGGGCTGGCTTGAATGCTAATTCCTTTTGGTGTGATGTCCACCTGTGCGGCACTTTCCACCCAGAATAGGCTTTTGCTGGTGAGCAAATCGCGATATTTCGGGTAGATAAATATATCCACATCAAAATGATCTTTTTTCGGGCGGATAGCCAGAATTTTGCCCACTTCATATTGGCGATAAAGCACTAATGAACCTTTATCAATGCTGGGTAATTGCGAGGTGGTGAGAGTGAGCGTTGGGCTGAGATTGTTGCTCACAATACCCGCTTCAGCATTGCTTAAATCGCTATACAGCGGGAACGTTGCGGGGAGTTTGCCCGCTTGATGCCCTGCCACAATGCGAATGCCGCCTTGCAACCATTTTTCAGGCGTGACCGCTTGCATTTTGATGCCATCAACGCCCACACTCACTTCAAAATTGGAAGCCGCGATAAACAGCGTATCGGGGTGAATTAAATGGCGATATTTGCCCGCAATAGCTATTTTAAAATGCACGTTATCTTGCTCAATGCGTTGGCTTACGATTTCACCAATGGCAAAATTGTTGTAGTAAATTTGTTGCCCTTCGCTGATATTATAGGTTTCAGGCGAGGTAAGAGTTAAAACCAGCGTATCAGGTTGTTTGAGTAACAATTCGTTTTCTTTAATTACTGTGAACTCGGTTTGTGGCTCACCCACTGCGGTGATTACGTCAAAATATTCACCGCGTAACAATTTTTGCGTACCACTTAACTCGCCCAGATTGAATTTGGTATTGCGGAGTACGATTTCACTATTTTTCGTAAACAGATTGATCGCACTTGGGTCAATCAGTAGCTTGCCTTGCAAAAAATCATCGTTATTTTCCACCGCACTTAATTCTGAAAGCAAACCGATTTGGCTATCCTGAGAATACACGGCAGTTTTCCCCGCTTTCAAACCCGAACTATTGGGAACGGTAATCGCCACTTCAACCCCGCGTTTCGCCGCTTGCAAGTTGGGATAAAGGCGATATTGTTGATCTTTTTTGGCTTGCGGACTGTCGTTTGGTGAGTCAAATGCCACCGCCCCTTGCACGATGGCATTTAGGCTATCCATCTTGACACTAATGCCTGATAGACCAATGTTGGCGTTAATTCCACTGATATTCCAGAAATGGCTGCTTTTTTTCACAAACTGGGCGTAAGGCTTATCAATCACCACATCAATTTCAATTTTCTTTTGATCTTTCGTGAAGCGATAATCATAAATTTTCCCCACGGGCATTTTTTTGAAATACACCGAAGCCCCAATGGAAATTGAACCTAAATCATCGGCGAGCAAATGGATGAGCAAATCCCCCTCATTCACTTGGGCGATAGGGCCTTCGTTTTCCGCGACAAATTCATCTTCGCTGTCGCCATCACCGGGTTGTAAGGTGATATAGTTCCCCGAAACGAGAGCGTCAATGCCTGAAATTCCTGCGAGGGAGGCACTTGGACGAACCAGCCAAAATTTGGTGTTTTCACGCAACACGGTTTTGGCTTCAGGGTAAATATTGGCTTGCACTTCCACCTTTTTCAGATCATCGGTGAAATTCACTTTTTTCACCACGCCGATCTGCAACCCTTGATAGCGAATTTGGGTTTTCCCCGCCACTAAGCCATCACCATTGTCAAAGGTGATTTTGATATTCGTGCCTTGTTCTTGCACAATTTGAAAGAACAAAATCGCCCCAATACACAACGCGATAAATGGTAACAACCAAAAAGGCGAAATGCGTTTATTTTTGCGAATGGCGGCTTGTATTTCGTTATAACTGTCCTTAATGGACGGCGTTTTTTTGTTGTCTGTCATAAATCTTCCAAAGTAAACGACTGTCGAATTGTGAAGCGGAAATCATAGTTAAAAACACGGCAGCACCAAAATAAAATGCCGCTGGACCGACGGAAAAATTGATAATTTGCCCTCGTGCAACTAAGGACATCATCAAGGCTAACACGAACAAATCAAGCATTGACCAACGTCCGACAAAATGTACGATATGAAAGAGCCGCATTTGCCATTTTATCGACTGGCGAAGCTTGAAATGTACACAAATTAGCAAATAAAGCAAAATAAAAATTTTGCTAATCGGAATAAAAATACTGGCAGCAAATACCACAAATGCCACGAAATAACTGCCCATTTCAATAAAGGTGATTACGCCAGACATTAGGGTATCCGCACTGGGCGTGCCATTCACATACACCACCGACATCGGCAATAAATTAGCAGGAATCAGCATAATAATGCCCGCAATCAAGGTTGCCCAAGTGCGTTGCAATTTTATCGCGATCGGCACATCAAGCAGGGTTAAACAACGGGGACAACGGTTATGCTGTTTCTCATCTTGATAAGGCTCAATAAAGGTATAATGGCATTCTGTGCAAACATTCGGCGGGCTGGTGGGTAGCTCAGTGAGTAGCCGATCTTGCGGATAAAAATCGTTCCACAGTGCATTCAAATTCAATTTAATGAACAGCAATGTGGTTAAAAGTGCGGTAAAAATAAAGGCAATTAAATACGCATCGAGGCTTAAGGTGGCATATTCCCGCACTTTAAACATTGTTACTCCTAATGCCACTAAATACACATCAAACATTACCCAAGGCTTGATATAGCCCAACGCGAGCAAAAGATTACGCGGTTTAATGCCGAAAAGCTGGGAAAGGCGAAGCAAAATCACCAAAATCGCAAAGGCAATGGGCATAAACACCGCACATAAAAAGATTAAAAACGCCGTGTAAGGATAGCCCTCCGTCGCCATTTTCTACACCCCTTGCCACACGGATGCATCCACTCGTGTTCCAAGCAAATCAATGCTCAATAGGGGATAATTCAAGGCAAAAGGCATTAAAATCAAAATAGATAAAGCAATCATCGAACAGCGGTGCAAACTCCAACGACTTCCCGAACTTAACACTTCATCACAACGAGGACATTCTGCGTATTGGTTGGGTGCTAGAGTTGGAATCACGAGTGTTTCATCGCAATGCGTACAGCGAGAAATGTGTTGTGTTGTGTAGTGATATACTTGTGATTGTTTTCTCATTGGGCTAGCGATGTGATTAAAAGAGGGCTATTTTAGCGGTATTTATCCAATTTTAAAATAGTGAGAGAGGAAGAGAAAAAAGTGTACTGGGTTTAACTTTGTATTTCTATTAAAAAATTGGTTAAAAAGAAACCGTGCTTTTAGGCTTGATGAGGCTAGATAATAGAGGGGATAAGGCAAGCTATTCTCTTTGATTGTGCTTAGCTTGAAGTAAAATAAAGAAAGTTTTCTCTAAAAGATTAAAAAATTGTCATTTCTGTGTAATTTACGCTAAAATGGCCGGCGTTTTTCTATTTAAAATAAGTGTTATACGAGATTTAAACAATGACAGAAGTAAAAAAATTGGCAAATAGCAAAGAAATTATTGCTTACTTAGCGGAAAAATTTCCCCTTTGTTTTACTGTTGAAGGGACGTTTAAGCCTTTAAAGATTGGAATTTTTCAAGATTTATCGGAAGCCTTAGCGGATGATGAAAGTGTGAGTAAAACACGTTTGCGTCAAGCATTACGCCAATACACATTAAATTGGAGTTATTTAAGTAGTTTCAAAGAGGGGGCTGAGCGCGTAGGACTTGATGGCGTAGCTGTTGCAGTGGTAGAAAAAGAACACGCAGATTATGCAGCAAAACAATTGGCTGAAGCAAAAGCTCAACTTGCACACAAACGTGCGGCGGAGCGAGTCAAGCAAAATAATGACGCTAAGAAAAAACAACATAAAAAGCCATATAAGAAAGTATTTGATAAAATATTTGATAAAAAGGGTGCACAGAAACCCGCGTTGACGTCCGTGGTTTTATCTCAGTTAGAGAAAGGAGCGAAGGTAAAAGTAAAAGCAGGAAATGCGGTAAAAAATGCGGTTGTATTAGAAATTGTGAAAGACAGTGTTCGCATTGAGTTAGATAATGGTTTAACCATTTCAGTGACAGCAGATCGCCTATTTGTGTAGGGTGTAGGTGATTTAAGTTTTTTAGTGGCAAAAGTGCCGAGGTTGTTTGCGTTGGCTTTAAATTAGGAACATTGTAATGAAATTTAATAAGAATAAAGCTTATATTTTAACTGTAGCAACGTTATTATTTGGCTTCTCGCAAGTTAATTCTAATGTTGCATTTGCGGTTGCACCCAAATTAAAATCAAGCGATATTACTATCCCGCAATTTAATGACAGCCAACAGCTCGTCACAAAACGCGTTACCGCTCGCTTAACACAATCGCATTATCGTAAATTTCAATTAGATGATGCTTTTTCACAAAAAATCTTTGATCGTTATTTAAGAAGTTTAGATTTTAATCATAATACTTTTTTGGCCTCTGACATCGAACAAATGCGAGAAGCATATGCTGATAAATTGGATGATCAACTTAATGAGGGGAAATTAGATATTGCATTTGCAATGTATAATTTAATGATGAAGCGTCGTTACCAGCGTTACCAGTATACCTTATCTTTGTTAGATAAAGAACCTAATTTAAAAAAGGATGATCAAATTGAAATTGATCGGAAAGATGCTGAGTGGCCTAAAACAGAGCAAGAGGCAAATGAGCTTTGGTTACAAAGAGTTAAAAATGATGTAATTAGCTTGAAATTGAAAGGAAAAAGCTGGAAAGAAATTAAGAAGAAGTTAATTAAGCGATATGATTTGGCAATTCGCCGCTTAACTCAAACTAAATCGGATGATATTGTTCAAGTGTATTTAAATGCGTTTGCGCGAGAGATCGATCCTCATACAAGTTATTTAGCACCAAGAACTGCAAAAAGTTTTAATGAAAGTATGAACCTTTCTTTAGAGGGAATTGGAGCGACTTTACAATCTGAAGATGGCGAAACTATTATTAAATCTCTGGTAGCTGGAGCTCCTGCGGAAAGAAGTAAAAAAATTAAGCCTGGAGATAAGATTATAGGGGTTGGACAGGCTACAGGGGAAATTGAAGACGTTATAGGCTGGCGTTTAGATGATGTTATTGACAAAATTAAAGGTAAAAAAGGAACTAAAGTCCGTTTAGAAATTGAGCCAGAGAAAGGTGGGAAATCCCATATTGTAACGTTAATTCGTGATAAAATACGTTTAGAAGATCAGGCTGCGAAGCTGACTATCGATACTATAGATGGTAAAAAAATTGCGGTTATAAAAATTCCAAGTTTTTACATTGGTTTATCTGAAGATGTAAAAAAATTACTTATTGAAATGAAGCAAAAAAAGGCTGATTCTCTTATTATTGATTTACGAGAAAATGGCGGTGGTTCATTGAAAGAGGTTGTTGAATTAACAGGACTATTTATTACAGATGGGCCTGTTGTTCAAGTACGGGATGCTTATCAACGTATTAAAGTTCACGAAGATCCAGATAGTGGTCAAATATATTCCGGTCCTTTGTTTGTGATGATAAACCGTTTTAGTGCATCCGCTTCGGAGATTTTTGCTGCTGCGATGCAAGATTATAACCGTGCAATTATTATTGGACAAAATACGTTTGGAAAAGGCACAGTTCAACAAAGCCGACCATTAAATTTTTCATTTGATGCAGAAGAAACTCCGATGGGGCTTATCCAGTACACAATTCAAAAATTTTATCGTATAAATGGTGGAAGTACGCAGCTGAAAGGTGTTAAACCAGATATTTCTTTCCCATCCATTATTGATATGAAAGAGTACGGTGAAGAAACGGAAGATAATGCATTACCTTGGGATAAAATCCCTCCGGCTAATTATTCTGAGATAGAAGGAAAAAAAGATAAGCTTATTAGTGAACTTGACCAAGCACATCAAAATCGAATGGAAAAAGATCCAGAGTTTATAGCGTTAAATCAGGATTTAAAGATATTGAATGAGAGAAGAGCACGGAAATATTTATCATTGAATTTTGATAAACGTAAAGCAGAACATGATATAGATGATGCTAAACGTTTAAATGATTTAAATGCACGTTTTAAACGTGAGGGCAAAAAAGCTTTAAAATCATTAGATGATCTTCCAAAAGATTATGAAGATCCTGATTTTTCTTTAAAAGAGGCTGAAAAAATGGCGGTTGATTTTCTTCGTTTGCAAGCACAAGAACCATTTTCAAATAAGCCGAATTAGGTTTATAAAATAAATGATTATTTTACCGCACTAAATAAGTGCGGTATTTTTTGCTGTTATTTTATATTAAGGAATCCGTGATGGGGAAAAGTTTATTTAAATTTGCTAATGCTTCAGTGTTATTAGGTATGCTCTACTGTATGGGCATATTGCTTTGTCCTAACACTCTTTTGGCTAGGGAAGGAGAAATATTAGGACAACAAACACCAATATTGACCAATGAGCAATTATTTCTGGAAAAAATGGTACTTTCAGAATATATGAAGGAAAGCCATAGTGATGAAAAATTCGCTAGAGAATATGGGCAATACTCTGAGCAATATTTGATAGATTTAGTGTCTTCCTTGCCAGTACAATTTAAGTCAACAATTACAAAAATTTATGCACAGAACAATGATATCTTATTATGGAATAATGAAGCGGAAAGACGATTTTTGCACGATTATGCGGCATTAGCTATTAGCGGTATATCAAAACACATAATGATAAAATTATCCGAACTTTATCAAATGGCTAATAGAGACCGTCTGACATACGATATTTTATTAACTGATGCTTTTTTAGGTTATCTTTATTATTCAAAGAATGTATTAAAATATGCTCAGAAATGGCTATATTCATCTAATACTTATGAAAGTCTTTTACCTAATGAAAATGATATTCAAGATTGGCTAAACGCAGTGAGGAATAATCAATCCCTTGATTTTATTTTAAAATTAGGGAGTGAAAATACTTTATATCGTCAAACTTTATATCAATTAGAAGCAATTGTTGCGGCTAAAAAATTAGATATAAATCAAATTTATAAATTAGCTATTAATTCCCAACGTTTGCGAATACTTCCAAATTTTTATAATGGTATTTTTGTAAATATTCCGAGTTATCAATTACATTATTATCGTGATGGGCATTTACTAATTAATTCTCGGGTGATTGTTGGCAAACCCGAACGTAAAACGCCAGTTATGTATAGTAAATTGGCTAATGTTGTTGTTAATCCACCTTGGATACCGACTTCTCGTTTGATTAATGAAGATCTTGTTCCTAAAATTAAACGTGATCCTAGTTATGTGGAACGTAATGGCTATACTATTTCAGATAAGAATGGAAAAACAGTTGATCCATATTCGATTGATTGGGAATCGATTACTAGCTATTTTCCTTATCATATCCGGCAGGCTCCAGGCGATAGTGCTTTAGGGCAGTATAAATTCAATATGCCTAGTACTGATGCAATTTATTTGCATGATACCCCTAATCATAGTTTATTTAAAAAGAAAAATAGAGCATTAAGTTCAGGCTGTGTAAGGGTGGAAGAGTCTGCTCAATTAGCAAATATTTTATTGAAGGAAGCTGGGTGGACAACGAATAAAACGAATGAAGTATTGAATACTAAGAAGACTGTTTCAGCAAGAGTTTTTTCTGATAATCCCGTTTATCTTTACTATGTTACAGCGTGGATGGACAATGGCAAATTATATACAGCCCCCGATATCTACCATTATGATGTTGTTCCAACAGATTTAAATAATATAGATTGGAATATGGTGAGAGAATACTTAACTCGATAGATAATAAATGGTAGGCTAGAATATTTATTTTATGAACTAATTATAAATAGGGTAGTCGAATCAAAAAACTACCAATATATTTAAATTTATTTGGCAATGAATAATATGAATCAAAACCGTAGAAAATGGCTTTCTCTTGGAGGGCTAACATTAGGTATGTCTTTACTACCTAAGCCACTGTTGGCAGTTATTGGAGTACCTAAACCGAAAGTATTAAGCTTTAGAAATATTAATACAGGAGAAAAATTTAGTGGAGAGTTTGATCCACAAAAAGGTTTTTCAGCTGAAAACTTGAAAAAATTAGATTATCTATTGCGTGATAAACGTAATAATCAAGTTCATAAGATTGATCCTAAATTATTCAATAAGTTTTATCAGATTCAAACTCGCTTAGGACTTAAGAATACAGAGATTCAAATTATTTGCGGATACCGATCAGCTAAAAGTAATGCTGCGATGCGTAAAAAAAGCCGTGGTGTAGCGAGTAATAGTTATCATATCCGTGGTCAGGCTATTGATTTTCGTATTAATGAGGTGGCTCTAGCTAAGTTGAAAAAAACAGCTGAAAGTTTAAATAATGGGGGAGTAGGATATTATCCCAAGAGTAATTTTATCCACATAGATACAGGACCAGTGAGAACTTGGCGGGGAAGCTGATATTTTTTGTTTGGCAAAATAATTAGGCTATTTGGAGCAAAACCCATAGCGAATTTAGGACGTGAAAATGAATATTGAAATTATCCCAGTGACTGAATTTAAACAAAATTGTTCCTTAATTTGGGATGAAAATAAAAATGCCGCAATTATAGATCCAGGTGGTGAGGCAAATAAGTTAATTAAACGTATTGAAGAGTTAGGTTTAAATTTAAAATTAATTTTACTTACACATGGGCATTTAGATCATATTGGTGCAGCAGAACAATTAAGAAATCATTTTAAGATTGAAATTTGGGGTTCTAATGAGGCGGATCGCTACTTATTTGAACATCTCCCTCAACAGGCAGAAAGGTTCGGTGTACTTTTTGAAAGTAATGCATTTGTACCCGATCGCTGGCTAAATGATGAAGGGGAAATTATTAATATTGGAGATTTATCTTTCGAAGTTTTAAATTTACCTGGACATAGTCCAGGACATATTGGTTTTATTAACCACAAGCAACGCATTGCTTTTACAGGTGATGTTTTATTTCAAAATACTATTGGTAGAACGGACCTTTATGGAGGAGATCAACCTACTTTGTTATGTTCTATTCGTGATAAACTCTGCGTATTACCCGATGATATGATTATCATTGCAGGTCATGGAAACTACACGACGATTGGTAGAGAAAAGAAACATAATCCATTTTTATTGTAGCGTAATCTGCGTTTATACTGTGAACGCAGATTGTTGATATGATTTTTTATAGTTATTAAATCAAATGATTTGACATTATATTCAATAAAATGTACACAAATAATCTAGGATAGTCCAAAATTAGAATAAAGGACTTGCGTAAAGAATGTTCTTTGGTTCGTCAAATATTTTAATGTAGTTAGAGAATCTTATTCTTCATATAAATTAGCATCACTTTCTTTCGGACGGGTTTTGAAGCGGCGGTGTAGCCACATATATTGTTCTACGCCTTGCAAAATTTCTTTTTCAACCACTTGATTCATTCGCGTTGCAATGTCCACTTCGTCATTCAGATCAGAAAAATCCACAGGGGCGGCAACCTTGATGGTGTAGCCTGAACCGTCCGCATTGCGTAGCGGGGCGAAGGGGATCACTTTGCTTTGCGGTGAGGATTTCAAAAGATAGTAGCTACCCGTGGTGGTGGCAGCGTCTTTCACAGCGAAGAATGGCACGAAGACCGCATTTTTTCTGCCGTAATCGTGATCGGGTGCGTACCAAATGATCTCACCGCGACGTAAGGCTTTGATCATACTGCGTAAATCTTTACGATCGAGCATATCTTTGTTTGAACGCAAACGCCCCCAAGTTTGTAGCCAGTCCATTAGTGGGTTATCGTTTGGGCGGTAAACGCCGATACCGGGGGTGTACATTCCTAAAATCCTCGCTCCAAGCTCAAGAGTTAAAAAATGTACGCCAACAAGGATAACCCCTGAAGCCTGATGGGTTTTAAGGTGTTCTAATCCCTCCACGTTTGACCATTTTTTCAGGCGTTTATCTGACCAAAACCACGCCATTCCCGTTTCGATAATCGCCATTCCTGTCGCTTTCACATTAGCTTTGGCGATGTCATCAATTTGCTGTTCGTTATAATTGGGAAAACAAAGTTTAAGGTTACGTTTGGCGATGTTCATTCGGCGTTTGCCGACACTTAATTGAGAAAATATCCAGCCAAGCCCATTACCGATGTGGCGTAAAATAGGATAGGGCAAAAAGAGAATGATTCGCCAAATGGCTAACCCTAGCCAAAACCCCCAATATTTTGGGGCGAGAAAGGCTCGTTGAAATGTGGGAAGTGATGAATTTGCCATAATAAATCAATAACTCATTATTAAAAGCTCGTAGTTTAGCGGAATTTTTAGTAAATAGCATTTATCCTATGGTAAAATTTGCGAAATTTTCAGTGTAAAACGAAAGGAATGAGAGTTAATGGCACAATATTCGACACAATTTCAGCAAGCAAAAGTGCTTGTTCTTGGTGATGTAATGTTAGATCGCTACTGGTTTGGGGCGACAAATCGGATTTCTCCCGAAGCACCAGTACCAGTGGTGCGAGTGCAGGAAAATGAGGAGCGTGCAGGTGGGGCGGCGAATGTGGCGATGAACATTGCTTCGCTTAATGTTCCCGTGCAGTTGTTAGGATTAACGGGGCAAGATGAGGCGGGGATTGCCCTTTCTTCAATGCTTGAAAAGCAAGGCATTGATTGCAATTTTGTTCAGCTTGCTAGCCACCCGACCATTACAAAACTTCGCGTACTTTCTCGTCATCAACAATTATTACGTCTTGATTTTGAAGAAGATTTCCATAACGTACAAAGTGATGAGCTATTAGCGAAATTACAAAGTGCGGTGCAAAATTTTGGTGCTTTGATTTTATCGGACTACGGCAAAGGGACGCTCAATGCGGTGCAATCAATGATCCAAATTGCACGACAAGCCAATGTACCTGTGCTTATCGATCCAAAAGGTACGGATTTTGAACGCTATCGCGGGGCAACGTTGCTCACCCCGAATATGTCGGAATTTGAAGCGGTGGTGGGGAAATGCCAGAACGAAGAAGACATTGTGGAAAAAGGCTTAAAATTAATCCGCGAGATTGAGTTGAAAGCCTTATTGGTAACGCGTTCAGAAAAAGGAATGACCTTGCTCCGCCCAGAGCAACCGCCATTTCATTTGCCGACAGAAGCGAAAGAAGTGTTTGATGTAACAGGGGCTGGGGATACGGTGATCAGCGTGTTGGCGACTGCATTGGCTGATGGGCGTAGCTTTGAAGAGGCGTGCTATTTAGCGAATGTGGCGGCGGGAATTGTTGTCGGCAAACTAGGCACATCGACTGTATCTAATGTGGAACTAGAAAATGCCATTCACGGACGCACCACCACAGGCTTCGGGGTAATGAATGAGCAACAACTAAAAGAGGTGGTAAGGCAAGCGAAGAAACGCGGTGAAAAAATTGTGATGACAAATGGCGTTTTTGATCTAATTCACCCAGGGCATATTTCTTATTTGGATAATGCTCGGAAATTGGGTGATCGCTTGATTGTGGCAGTAAATAGTGATGCTTCTGTTAAACGTCTGAAAGGCGAGAGTCGTCCAATAAATTCTCTTGACGCTCGAATGGCAGTGCTAGCGGGGCTTTCTGCGGTGGATTGGGTGGTAGAATTTACCGAAGATACACCACAACGTTTAATCAGCGAAATTTTGCCTGATTTGCTAGTCAAAGGCGGTGATTATAAGCCCGAAGATATCGCAGGCGGCAAAGAAGTTATCGCTAACGGCGGTGAAGTGAAAGTGCTAAATTTTGAGGACGGTTTTTCCAGTAGTAATGTGATTAACAAAATTCAGTCTTTGAAATAATGAGAGATATTCTATAAGGTCGAAAGCGTGGTAGAAAATTACGCTTTGGCGTTCTGACAAAGGTCTAGCTAAAAAGCTAGGCCTTTGTTTTTAGAAGGGAGCGATGTGCGAATATTTCAGGTGTGCTTTATCGGAGAGGCGTGTATGAAGATTTCTTGAAAAACAGATATTGATTGAGTAATTATGTCACTTTTATAATCGTTACCCGAATGTGCTGGCTCGTGATGAATACACATCAAAACTTGCACTAGGCAATTTGCCTGCTATGGTCGAAAGAGTTATTGGGAAAGTAACGGTTATTAAGGTATTTTAACAGGTAATATAGTTTAGCTTTAAAATGAAGTAGAGTGAATAAGATAGTACCCTTAAAACTAATAAGGGGAGACAAGAATCAACTTTTTAGGGGGGGGATAGTGTGAAAATATCAAAGTGCGGTCGGTTTTTGATGCTGCTTTTTGTGGAGTGCTAACAAATTTTCTTCTTGTTTAGGCATTTGTAGATAAAAGCCTTGTTGTTGGATTTTTTCTAGCACTTCTTGATTATCTGCGTTGATGAGTGATTTTTCGCCTTTAAGATTAAATAACATCACAAAAATAGGCGTGCCAAAACTGTCGCGTAGGGTTTCAGGTATGGACGAGAAATCATCGCGTTTGGCAATGTATAAATACATTCCTTCTTTTTTCTTACTTTTATAAATAGCACACAACATTTTTAGTCATATCAAAAAGGAAAGATTATAGATTTCTAGTATAACTAGCTAAAGATCAATAAAATTGCAATTTATGCTGAAATAGGATTATGCAATTGAATAGGGAATTAAACTAGTTTGATAGATTCCTGCTTAAGTAGAGGAATCTATCAATTATTTAACTATTATAGTTTATCGGCATTTTGTTTTAAGTATTTCGCAACGCCTTCTGGGCTGCCAGTCATACCTTCTTTACCTTTTTCCCATTGAGCTGGGCAAACTTCACCGTGCTCTTCGTGGAATTGTAACGCATCTACCATACGGATCATTTCGTCAATGTTACGACCAAGTGGAAGATCGTTTACAACTTGGTGACGAACCACGCCATCTTTGTCGATTAAGAACGAAGCACGAAGTGCAACACCAGCTTCTGGGTGTTCGATACCGTAAGCTTGTGCGATGTCGTGTTTAACGTCTGCTACCATTGCGAATTGAACTTCACCGATACCACCGGCATCAACAGAAGTTTTACGCCACGCATTGTGAGTGAATTGAGAGTCGATAGACACACCAACTACTTCAACACCGCGATTTTTGAATTCTTGATAACGGTGATCGAATGCGATGATTTCAGATGGACATACGAAAGTAAAATCTAAAGGCCAGAAGAAGATAACAGCTGGTTTACCTTTGATGTGTTCTTTTAAGTTAAAGTTATCAACGATTTCACCGTTGCCTAATACTGCTGATGCAGTAAAATCTGGTGCTTGACGAGTTACTAATACCATAGTACAAATCTCCTATAAAAAATTGATGATAGATATGCTTAAATAACAATAAGCGTAAATCGGCAAATATTCTAAAGAAAAGCACCGCACTTGAATAGCTGTTTTTATCTATTAAATTGATTATTTTTACCTAAATTTAATAAAAGTAAGGAAAATTTATGAAAGCAAATACTACATCAAACACCACTTTTGTTCACGCTGGACGCAAGAAGAGAATGACGCAAGGTAGCGTTAATCCTGTGATTCAGCGAGCTTCTTCGCTGGTTTTTGATTGCCTTGCAGACAAAAAAGAAGCAGGCAAAAATCTCACCAAAGGGGCGTTATATTATGGTCGCCGTGGCACGCTCACTCATTTTGCTTTGCAAGATTTAATGTGTGAATTAGAAGGTGGTGCGGGTTGTTATCTTTACCCTTGTGGCGCAGCTGCTGTAACCAATGCCATTCTATCTTTTGTTGCCACAGGAGATCATATTTTGATGACGGGGGCGGCTTATGAGCCAACTCAAGTATTTTGCAACGTGATTTTGCAAAAAATGGGTGTGAGTACCACTTATTATGATCCGCTTATAGGGGCGGAAATCGCCACTTTAATGCAGCCTAATACCAAAGTGGTGTTTTTAGAATCACCAAGTTCACTCACGATGGAAGTGCCTGATATTCCAGCCATTGTAAAAGCGGTGCGCGCGGTGAATCCTGACGTAGTAATAATGATTGATAATACTTGGGCAGCTGGTGTGTTGTTTAAGGCATTGGAACACGGTATTGATATTTCGATCCAAGCAGGCACGAAATATTTAGTCGGCCATTCCGATGCAATGATTGGTACGGCGGTTTCCAATGCTCGTTGTTGGGATAAATTGCGTGAACATTCTTATTTAATGGGGCAAATGGTGGATGCGGATACCGCTTATATGACTGCACGCGGTATTCGTACCTTAGCGGTTCGCCTTAAACAACACCAAGAAAATAGCTTAAAAGTAGCACAATGGTTGGCTCAACAACCTGAAGTCAAAGCCGTGTATCACCCTGCCCTGCCAAGCTGCCTCGGACACGAAAACTTTAAGCGTGATTTCACGGGGGCAAGTGGGCTGTTTTCTTTTGAGTTAAACGAAAAATTAACCCAAGAACAATTAGAACGTTTTATGGATCATTTTGAACTCTTCTCAATGGCGTATTCTTGGGGGGGATTTGAATCTTTAATTCTCTATAACCAACCTGAAGAAATCGCAAAAATTCGCCCGAATATTGCACGCAAACTCACTGGCACCTTAATTCGTGTGCATATTGGTTTTGAAGAGGTTGAAGAACTTATTCAGGATCTAAAACAGGGATTTGAACGTTTAAGAAATTAACTCATTAATGCTTATTTTCAGCGATTGTTGAAAATAAGCGTTTATAAAATTATGATTCCAAAAAAATTAATTTCTGAGTCATTTTAATATTGAATCTCTCTCCGTCCCGAAAAAGAATGCCCTAGGGTATTGCTATCCACCATTTCCAGTTCGCCGCCGACGGGAATGCCGTGGGCGATACGCGTTACTTTGATTCCTCGTTGCATACAAAGCTCGGCAATATAATTGGCAGTGGCTTCGCCCTCGATGGTCGGGTTGGTGGCTAAAATAACTTCGGTAAAAGCTTCATTTTCTAAGCGGCGATTGAGTAAATCCAGTCCAATCTCTTTTGGTCCAATTCCATCTAATGGGGATAAATGCCCCATCAGCACAAAATAACGCCCTGAAAATTGCCCTGTTTGTTCAATGGCTTGAATATCGGAGGGTTGTTCCACCACACAGAGTAAGCCCGAATTTTGACGGCGTGGATTTTCACAAATGGTGCAGACCGCTTCTTCGGTGAAGGTGCGACATTGTTCGCAATGTCCAATTTGCGACATCGCGGCGGTTAAGGCACGGGCGAGATCCATTCCACCGCTACGATCGCGTTGCAATAAATGATAAGCCATTCGCTGGGCGGATTTCGGCCCCACACCAGGTAAACAGCGTAATGTGTCAATCAGCGTTTCTAATAATGGACTGGTTTGCATTGTATCCCCAAAAAACGAAGAAAAAACACACCGCACTTTTTTCTGAATGGTGTGAATAAAAGTGCGGTGTGAATAAATGATGATTTTTTAGAATGGCATTTTAAAGCCAGGCGGTAATGACATTCCAGCCGTAACGGACGCCATTTTTTCTTTTTGCAATTCTTCCGCACGACGCACAGCATCATTAAATGCGGCAGCGATAAGATCCTCGAGCATTTCTTTATCGTCTTCCATCAGAGAGGGATCAATCTCAACACGGCGGCAATTATGCACCCCATTAATGGTGATTTTCACCAATCCCGCCCCAGATTCGCCCGTAACTTCTAACTGTGCGATTTCTTCTTGCATTTTTTGCATACGATCTTGCATTTGCTGGGCTTGCTTCATTAAATTGCCTAAGCCACCTTTTCCAAACATAATTTTATCCTCAGTGTTAAAAATCGCTACATTCTAACCAAAAATTAATAAATTGGGAACTATGAAATTTATGCTAGAATGGCGAACTTTGTTAAGTCGATTGATGTTGTCCCTATGCGATTATTTGTAGCTGAGAAACCAAGCCTTGCCCGTGCGATTGCTGATGTGTTGCCCAAACCTCATCAGCGTGGCGATGGGTTTATTCGTTGTGGCGAGCAAGATTGCGTAACTTGGTGCGTTGGGCATCTTTTGGAGCAAGCCGAGCCTGACGCTTATGATCCGCGATTTAAACAATGGCGGTTAGAACACCTTCCCATTGTGCCGATGAAATGGCAATTAATCCCGCGAAAAGCGGTGAAAAAACAATTAGATGTAGTGGTTAAACTCATTCATCAAGCCGATGAACTCGTCAATGCAGGCGACCCCGATCGCGAGGGGCAATTATTGGTTGATGAAGTGTTCAGCTATGCCAACCTTTCCGCTGAAAAGAAAGCACAAATCCAGCGTTGTTTAATCAGCGATTTAAACCCAAGTGCGGTGCAAAAAGCAGTAAAAAAATTACAATCTAATCAACATTTTATTCCTCTAGCCACCTCAGCGTTGGCACGAGCCAGAGCCGATTGGCTTTACGGCATTAATATGACGCGAGCCTACACCCTTCGCGGGCAACGAGCGGGCTATCGTGGCGTGTTATCCGTTGGGCGAGTACAAACGCCCGTGTTAGGGCTAATCGTTCGTCGTGATTTGGAAATTGAACACTTCCAACCGAAAGACTATTTTGAAGTACAAGCCTTTGTGCTAACGCTGGAAAAAACGCCGCAAAAATTCACCGCACTTTGGCAGCCCAGCAAAGCCTGTGAAGACTACCAAGATGACGACGGTCGCGTGCTTTCTCGTGCATTAGCGGAAAATGTAGTCAAACGCATCACGGGACAGCCTGCCACTGTCACGGATTATCAGGACAAGCGAGAAAAGGAAACCGCTCCGCTGCCTTATTCCCTTTCTGCCTTGCAAATTGATGCGGCGAAACGCTACGGGCTTTCCGCTCAAGAGGTGTTAGATACTTGCCAACGGCTGTATGAAACGCACCGTTTGATTACCTATCCCCGCTCTGATTGCCGTTATTTGCCCGAAGAGCATTTTGCGGATCGCCATAAAGTGATGAATGCCATTTCCGTTCACGCCTCCGATTATCAGTCACTGCCTAGCATCGTCAATCCAGAACAGCGGAATCGTTGTTGGAATGATAAAAAAGTGGAAGCTCACCACGCTATTATCCCCACAGCGAAAAATAAGCCCGTTAATCTGACGGCGACAGAGCGAAATGTCTATCAGCTTATTGCTCGTCAATATTTGGCTCAATTTTGTGCTGACGCAGAATTTCGCCGCTGCAAAATTACCCTCATTATTGCAGGTGGAAAATTTATCGCTCAAGCCAGTAATTTACAATTTGCGGGCTGGAAAGAGCTATGGGGCAAAGAAAATGAGGAACAAAATAACGCCGAGCCATTACTGCCCGAAGTGAAAAAAGGGCAAGAACTTTTTTGTGAAAAAGGGGAAATTTTAAGTAAGAAAACGCAACCGCCGAAACCCTTTAGCGATGCGACATTACTTTCCGCAATGACAGGTATTGCCCGTTTTGTTCAGGATAAAAACTTGAAAAAAATCTTACGCGAAACCGACGGATTAGGCACAGAAGCCACAAGGGCAGGGATTATTGAATTATTGTTTAAGCGTGGTTTTTTGCATAAAAAAGGGCGACATATTCATAGCACAGAAGCGGGGCGGATTTTAATTCAAGCCTTGCCAGATGTTGCCACGCTGCCAGATATGACCGCACATTGGGAGGCTCAGCTTAACGCAATTAGCCAAAAAAAACTTAGTTATCAACTATTTATACAAGATCTTGTGCAGTCATTATCGCCTTTACTTGCTTATCAAAATGACGCAGCTTTGCGTCAGTTAAGCCAAATTAACACGCAACAACAAACCCGCTTTAAACATAAAACACAGGCTAAAAAAGTGAAAAATGCACCTTGTATATTAAATTAAGGGGCTGTCCTAGATAACAACTAAAAAATCTATTTAGGTTAGAATGAACCAATGAGAAAAAGTCGTCTAAGTCAGCACAAACAAAATAAACTCATTGAGCTATTTGTTGCAGGTGTTACTGCAAGGACAGCAGCAGAGTTAGTCAATGTAAACAAAACGACTGCCGCATATTACTTTCATCGTTTACGCCAACTCATCTATCAAAACAGCCTTCACTTAGAGATGTTTGAAGGTGAAATTGAAGCCGATGAAAGTTATTTTGGCGGTGCTCGCAAAGGCAAACGTGGTCGTGGTGCGGCAGGGAAAATTGCGGTATTCGGGCTTCTCAAGTGCAATGGCAAGGTTTATACCGTTGCGGTTCCAAATACGCAATCTGCCACCTTGTTACCCATTATTCGGGAGCAGGTAAAGCCTGATAGTATTGTTTACACCGATAATTATCGTAGTTATGACGTGCTTGATGTGAGTGAATTTAGTCATTTTCGTATCAATCACAGCACACATTTTGCTGAAAATCATAACCACATTAACGGAATTGAGAATTTTTGAAGCCAAGCAAAACGCCATTTACGCAAATTTAATGGTATCCCAAAAGCACATTTTGAGCTTTATTTAAAGGAATGTGAATGGCGTTTTAATTACAGCAACATAAAAAGTCAAATTTCTATTTTAAAACAATTGGTTAAAGGGAGTTTAGTCTAGTTATCTAGGACAGCCCCAAAATTAATATAAAATAGCAACAAAACCCCGTTATCTGCATCTCGCGTCCGCCCCAGGCAACAAACCGAGTTGTAGCAATGAGAGCAGATAACATTTCACCAAAAAACCGAACAGTTGCCAGACTTAAACCCGAATGCAAGGCAGGTTAATGATGAATGAACAAACTTATTGTGGTATTGATGTTGCTAAACGTCATTTCGTCATTGGGCTTTCTACCCAAAAACGAACAAAAACCGAAACCAACAACCCGAAAGGGATTGCACATACCATTGAGTATTTACGTCGTTTCAGTGTGGACTTAATTGTCCTTGAAAGCACCGGTGGGCTTGAACTTCCATTAGCTAAAGCACTCCACCGCACAGGCTTTCGTGTGGTGATTGCTAACCCGCGACAAACCAATCAGTTTGCGATGTCGCAATCACTAGCAAAAACCGACAATAAAGATGCCAAAATGTTGGCTTTTTACGCCCAAATGCTCGCAATGCGTGATAATGTAGCACAGCAGCTTTACATACCACCCACTCCCGAGCAGGAACAGCTTGAAGCCCTTGTTTCACGCCGTAATCAGCTTGTTGAAATGCGTTTTGCGGAGAAAAACCGCCTTGAACAAGTTCATTCCACACAAGTATTCAGTGTTGAACAGCATATCGACTATCTCAGCCTGCGTATTGATGAGCTGGATAGGGAAATCGAACAGCATCTCAAACATTTTGACGATACAATAAAAAAGTTTAAAGACATCAAAGGGTTGGGTACACAAACAATAGCCGTTTTGATGTCAATGTTGCCTGAGTTAGGTCAATACACACATAAACAAATCGCTTCACTTGTTGGTGTTGCACCCCATCCTAAAGAAAGTGGCAACACCAAATGGAAAAGCCGCTGTTCAGGTGGTCGCAAAGCCGTACGAAATGCACTGTATATGGCAACATTTGTTTGTGTACGTTTTGAGCCTAAACTCAAACAATTTTACGAACGCTTACGTGCTAATGGTAAGGCGTTCAAAGTGGCGATTAACGCCTGTATGCGTAAGCTTCTCACCATTTTAAATGCGATTGTCCGCGATGACTCGCAATGGGACGCTCACGCACTTTAATTAACGAATTTGTATTTTTGCTTTTTAGCTGAATACAGTTGCTACAACGCCAGCGGTTTGATTATAATTGCGGCAATCAAACTTATTTTGGAAGAAAATCCCTTGCATCATAAAATTATATTCGTTAGTATTCGCTCGTTAATTTTTGGTATCCACTGGCGAAGAGAAAAATAATGTATCAAGCACTGTTAGTTATTTATTTACTTGTTTCTATTGCTCTTATTGGTTTTGTGCTAATTCAGCAAGGCAAAGGTGCGAATGCAGGTGCTTCTTTCGGTGGTGCATCGGGAACTGTTTTTGGTTCAAGCGGTGCAGGTAATTTCTTAACAAGAACAACCGCAATTTTGGCAGCTATTTTCTTTATCATCAATCTCGCTATTGCAAATATTAATAGCCATCACAATAATGTAACAGGAAGTAAATTTGATAACCTTTCACAAGTTGCAGAGAAAATTGGACAACAGCAACCTGTAAAAGTAGAAAGCAAACAAAATTCGGATATTCCGCAATAAAATCATCTCACAGAATTTAGCTCTGATGGTGGAATTGGTAGACACGCTATCTTGAGGGGGTAGTGTCCATAGGACGTGCGAGTTCAAGTCTCGCTCAGAGCACCAACTAGCCTAACTAAGCCTTTCGCAAGCACTCGAAAGGCTTTTTTAATGCCTGAAATATCAAGGTTTTAGACTATTTTACCCCTCGCAACTCATCATAATTGCATTTAATGTTAAAAACAATCAAGCAATCTTGCTTAAGCATAATATTTACAACCTCGAGCGGTATTGTTAGAACATCATTTTTCCTCACGTTTTACGGCACGTCTTCCCATTCTTGTCCCTCATCTTTGTTTTCTGTTATTAGTGTTTTATGGGCAAGCACTTATTCTATAAACTAGAATTGCTACCCAATAGAAGTTGATGTACTAAGATCTTTGTTGCTACCATTCATTCCAGTGGCAAGGCTAAATTTTGCTTTCCAATGTCCATTGTCACTTAATCTTGATACGCCGATAGCGACAGCACTACGATCACGATAAGTTCCTACGCCCAACAGCAATCATACTTTTTCCGTCTTTAGTCGCAGAAACTAAGCCTGCCATTGCATTGCTAGCAGCAATGCCACTAGCTAAGCGATTATCTAACAATTTTATATCACGTTGTAATTGCGTAATTTGTGTATTCAAATTTGGGATTAGTGTTCTGTTTTCAAGTTGTGTAATACGAGCATCGTGTGTATCTATGGCGGTTTCTAATTTCCCAATTATTGTGTTATTTTTTATATAGTTTTTCATTTCAGCAACAACCTCAGGGGTATTATCCTTACCATTAGGTATATAATTTGAAACCACATTATTGTAAAAGTCTGATCGCTCGTCGTAATCCTCATTTGTTACTGCTGTCCACGTATCAACACCAAGTATGGCATCAATAAGATCCAGCCTTTCACAAGGGGCACACTCATCAGCAGGTAGTACCTCGTTACCGTTACTTTCTCCCTTAGCTAAGGTGTTATAAGAAATTAACAATGTAAATAGGGTTAAAAATAAAGCAGGTATTTTTTCACTTTGATTAACATAATGATTCTCCTCATTTTAAGCAGTGGATAATTCGGTTTACGTTAATTTGTGGCATATCTCTAATATCATCATCAATTAAAAATTGCCTGTTGTATATTAAATATACTCGGGGGGGGGGGGTAAAAACAACTAAAAAAACGTAGATTTGTAATTTATATCTTATTTTTTTGATATCCATCAATAAGGATGTTTTTTAAGAGATATTGATGAAATATGATTACTGTTATTTTAATTTGAGGAAAAATTAAATGCTAAAATTGAAGATATGAGAATAGAGTCATAGATGCGTACATCGAACTTTGCAAAGGGTATTTTACAATACCCTTTGTATGTTGATACTGAAGATTTATATTCTAGACAGCACAAAAAAATATTAGTATTGATAAGGGCTGGTTAAGCCTTATTCAACTTTTACAATCCAATTATCAGGTGCGTCAATATCACCAAATTGAATGCTTGTAAGTTCGTTATACAGTTTTTGTGTGATTTCACCAACTTCAGTTTCCGAATAGAAAACGTGGAATTTATCACCATATTGAATACCGCCAATAGGGGTGATTACGGCGGCTGTGCCACAAGCACCAGCTTCTTTAAATTGATCTAACTGATTAATATAAATATCGCCTTCAATGGCTTCTAATCCTAATCGCTCTTTGGCAAGATATAGCAAGGAATATTTGGTAATACTTGGCAAGATTGAAGGAGAGAGTGGCGTAATGAATTTATTGTCTTTTGTGATACCAAAAAAGTTTGCAGCCCCCACTTCCTCTATTTTTGTATGTGTAGTCGGGTCAAGATAAATGCAATCACTGAAATGGCGTTCTTTGGCAAGTTTACCTGGATAAAGGCTTGCGGCGTAGTTTCCACCTACTTTAGCCGCTCCAGTGCCTTGTGGTGCAGCACGATCATAGCTTGAAACAATAAAATTGGTAGGCTTCATTCCACCTTTAAAATATGCCCCCACTGGGCTACAAAAAATAGAGAAAATGTATTCTTTTGCGGGGCTTAAGCCTAAATTATCGCCTACGCCGATCACAAATGGGCGTAAATAAAGCGTTGCACCTGTGCCATAAGGAGCAAGCCAATCTTGGTTGGCTTTAACCACTTGTTTACAGGCTTCCACAAACATTTCTGTTGGGATCTCAGGCATTAATAAACGTTGGCAACTTTTTTGCAAACGCAGCGCATTTTGTTCTGGGCGAAAGAGATTAATCGAACCATCTTTGCAACGATAGGCTTTTAAGCCTTCAAAACATTGCTGTCCATAATGTAATGAACTAGAAGCTTCACTAATATGTAGTACATTATCTTCGGTCAGTTCACCTTTTGACCATTCTCCATTTTTCCAATAAGCAATATAGCGATAATCTGTTCTGATATAACCAAAGCCAAGATTTTGCCAGTCGAGATTTTTAATTGTCATCGTTTTTCCTTAACCATTATTTTTTTGTCATAGAGTAGTTTTAATCTACACCATTCTTAAAAACTTGCAATAATAAAAGTGCGGTTATTTTTGAATTTATTTTGATTAGGAAAAATTTTGTGCATTCTTTATGGCGAGTGTGGAAATTTATTTCGGGAAAAAATGAAATTGTGGTAGGATCTCAGGCATAAAAAAACACCGCTTAAGGAAGCGGTGCTTAACCAAAAAAGGTCTAAAATATATACAGGAAGTGAAATGAGTAACTAATGAGTTACTCTGTTCGGTTTCCCGAACTATGCAAACACAACATCATACTTAAGTCGAAACTCTTAACCAATAAGGAATTACCAACCATTAAGTATGGGGATATTGTAGTTGAGATGTGTGTTTGAGGACAATGGATATTTTTTTATCCCTTGTATAAAAAAAACTAATAGATAAATCAGTTGTTTAGTATAACTGATTATTTTTCATTTGAGAAGATTTTATGTATAAACGTTTGCCTCCCTTGAATTCACTGAAAGCGTTTGAATGTGCGGCACGTCATTTAAGTTTTACTAAAGCAGCGGATGAACTTTTTGTTACTCAAGCGGCAGTGAGTCATCAAATTAAATTATTAGAAGATTTTTTAGGCATTGAATTATTTAAACGCCAACACCGCACGTTAGTTTTAACTGAATTAGGACAGATTTACTGTAAAGAAGTTAAAGATATTTTGTATCGATTATCTGATGTTACTCAAAAGTTAATGGCTCAGAAAAATGAAAAACACCTAGCAATCAGCGTACCACAAACATTTGGTATTCAATGGCTAGTGCCTCGTTTGAGTCAGTTTAATGCTCTTTATCCAGATATCGAAGTGCGATTGACAGGTGTAGATCAAGATGAAGGGTTACTTAACCGAGAAATTGATATTGCGATTTATTATGGTCGTGGTGCTTGGGAAAATTTGCAAGTAGAAAAACTTGCGGAAGAAAATTTACTTTTGCTGGCTTCGCCGAAATTGTTGGCTAAACAACCTGTTCGTTGTGCGGAAGATTTAAAAAAGCATACGCTGATTCATATTCATACTCGAGATAATTGGCAAAAAATGGCAGATTATTTACAGTTAGAGGAACTGGATATTCAACACGGACCAATTTTTAGCCATACGTTTATGGCATTGCAAGCAGCCGTACATGGGCAAGGAATTGTGCTGGCTAATCGCGTTTTAGCCCAGCAGGAAATTGATAATGAAAGATTGCAGATTGTTTTATCGACACAGTTAAAAGATCCTAAATCTTTTTATGTGGTCAATCAATTTGATAAAGCAAATGAAGAACAAATTTTAGCATTCCGCCAGTGGATTATTAACGAAATAAGAAATACTAATGAATAAACTCGCTTTATATTGCCGTATTGGTTTTGAAAAAGAATTAGCCGCCGAAATCACCGATAAAGCCAGTGAGCTTGGCGTGTTTGGCTTCGCTCGAGTTGAAAATAATTCGGGTTACGTTATCTTTGAATGCTTCCAAGCGGGGGAAGCGGATTACCTCGCAAAAACCTTGCCTTTTGAGCAACTGATATTTGCACGCCAAATGATCGTGGTTTCTGATTTGTTGGCAGACCTTTCACCGCAAGATCGAATCAGCCCGATCATCGCCCAATATGAACGAAGCCATTTGTCCACCAACTTGGCACTAAGCCGCGAGCTGTGGGTTGAAACGGCGGATACCAACGAAGCCAAAGAACTTTCAGGCTTTTGCCGTAAATTCACCGTGCCGCTGCGGCAAGCAATGAAATCCAAAGGCTGGCTCGGTGCAAAAGCAGAACAAAAGTGCGGTGTGTTTTTGCACCTATTTTTTATCCGTGCGAATTGTTGTTACGTTGGCTACTCTTATTGCCACAACCACTCCCCTTATTTTATGGGCATTCCGCGTTTAAAATTTCCGCCAGAAGCGCCAAGCCGCTCCACATTGAAGTTGGAAGAAGCTATTTTGACGTTCATTCCAAAGCAAAAAGAAAGCCAATATCTGAACGAAAATCACTATGCGGTGGATTTAGGTGCTTGCCCTGGCGGCTGGACGTATCAGCTAGTTAAACGCGGATTATTTGTTTATGCCGTAGATCACGGCAAAATGGCAGCCAGCCTGCACGATACAGGACGCATTGAACATTGTGCGGAAGACGGCTTCAAATTCCAACCACCAAAACGCCGCCGAATTGATTGGCTCGTGTGCGATATGGTGGAGCAGCCTAGCCGAATTACGCAACTCATCATTAAATGGTTGCTAAATGGCTGGTGTCAAGCCACCATTTTTAACCTCAAACTCCCAATGAAAAAGCGTTACGCCGAAGTGAAACAATGTTTAGAAATGCTACAAAATGCCCTTGAAAAACAAGGAATAGCCTTTGAATTAAAAGCAAAACATCTGTATCACGACAGAGAAGAAATCACCGTTTATCTTCGTTTACTTCCATAATTTGAGTGCGGTGCAAATTTTAGCTTAATTTTATTCGCGTTCGTTAAGATAAAATGCTTTAACTAAGTGTAACGCCAAAATATAAAAGGCGTTTTTCTTGAGATCAAAGAAAAACGCTTTTTCCGCTCATTTTCGTTAGTTGTATTATTTCTAATATTTTGAACCTAACGCTTTGCCAGCGGCTTCAGAAGCTTTTGAACTCGCTTCTATTTGAGCTCTTTGTACAGCACTATCCTTAGCTGATTTTCCAATGTTGCTTAATTCATTTTGTAATTCCGCACAACCTGTTAATGCTGCTGAAGTGATGATCATTGTGGCAAAAAATAATTTGTTAAATTTCATATTCATATCCTTTTAAATGAAAAATAATTGTGAAGTTTAAGACAACACTTAAACCGTTATAGTTTAATATTAAACTGTTATGGTTTACAAGAGTT
Source organism: Avibacterium paragallinarum (assembly GCF_900450705.1). Classification (GTDB taxonomy): domain Bacteria; phylum Pseudomonadota; class Gammaproteobacteria; order Enterobacterales; family Pasteurellaceae; genus Avibacterium; species Avibacterium paragallinarum. Next base: position 369,735 of record NZ_UGHK01000002.1, on the reverse strand, counting down.
TTTTTCGATCGGTCATAATTCGTCAAATGAAAATACCGAATGAAAAAGAAAAATTTAGTGAAAGATTAAAATTAGCCCTTGCAACAAAATATCCTAACACATTGAAAAATAGTGAAATTGCAACGAAATTTAATCTTCAGCACCCTAATGAACCCGTTACGCAGCAAGCCGTTTACAAATGGTTAAACGGCTTGGCAATTCCGTCATTGGATAAAATTGATACTTTGGCGAATTGGTTGAATGTGAAACCAGTTTGGTTAAGATATGGAGTGTCAGAGAACACACAAATAGATACAATGAATGAAACCTTAATTGAGCTGATTTCATCATTATCTGAAAAGCAGAAACGTGCTATTTTACAAATGATCTTGGCATTTCAGTCGGGAAGTGAATAGATATTGTCTTTAACTTATTGAACGTTAAGCCGTTATGCTAAGCTATAAGAAGTGCTTCATTTTATTTTTAACAAAAGTGCGGTGTAAAAATTACCTAAAAATTGCACCGCACTTCTTGCCTTTTAACAAAATCCCCCTATAATTAAGCTGTATAAAAAAACAGTGGTGATGTAATGGATATTTCTGAATTACTTGATGGATTAAATGACAAACAGCGTGAAGCCGTGGCTGCTCCGCTAGGCAATTATCTTGTACTCGCTGGGGCGGGGAGTGGTAAAACGCGGGTGCTGACTTATAGGATTGCTTGGCTTATCGCCGTTGAGCAAATTTCTGAGGGCAGTATTATGGCTGTAACCTTTACCAATAAAGCGGCGGCGGAAATGCGTCATCGGATAGAAAGCACGTTGGCGAAATACTCATCTCAACGCATTTTAGGAATGTGGATCGGCACATTTCATAGCATTGCTCACCGCTTGTTACGTGCTCATTATGCCGATGCGGGCTTACCGCAAGATTTTCAGATCTTAGACTGCGACGACCAACTTCGCTTGGTTAAACGTTTGATTAAACTTCACAATATTGATGAACAAGCTTTCCCGCCCAAACAGGCTTGTTGGTACATCAATAATAAAAAAGAAGAGGGGCTACGCCCGCAGCAGATTGATGATAATAATGATCGTCAAGAGCGGACTTGGATTAAAATTTATCAAATTTATCAAGATGCGTGCGATCGTGCGGGCTTGTTGGATTTTGCCGAATTGTTGTTGCGAGCTTACGAACTATGGTTGAAAAAGCCCTTGATTTTACAGCGTTATCAGCAACGCTTCTCACAAATTTTAGTGGACGAGTTTCAGGATACCAATAAAATTCAATACGCGTGGATCAAGCTCTTAGTGGGCGATACGGGCAAAATTATGATCGTGGGCGATGACGATCAGTCTATTTACGGCTGGCGTGGGGCACAGGTGGAAAATATCCATCGCTTCTTGGAAGATTTTCATCAAGCCCAAACGATCCGTTTGGAGCAGAATTATCGCTCAACCAGCAATATTCTTAACAGTGCCAATCATCTCATTGCCAACAACAGCAACCGTCTTGGCAAAGAATTGTGGACAGAGGGAGAGCAGGGCGATCCCGTTGGCATTTACGCCGCGTTTAATGAAATTGATGAAGCACAATTTGTGGCAAATCAAATCAATATCTGTCTTGATGAGGGCGGAAAGTTGAACGATTGTGCGATTTTATACCGCAGCAACAGCCAATCTCGCGTTATTGAAGAAGCCCTAATCCGTGCACAAATTCCTTACCGCATTTATGGCGGGCTACGCTTCTTTGAACGCCAAGAAATCAAAGATGCCTTAGCCTATCTGCGTTTAATCGCCAATCGTTTTGATGATGCTGCCTTTGAACGAGTGATTAACACTCCCGCACGAGGCATTGGTGATCGCACCTTAGACGTGTTGCGTCAATTAACCCGAGAACGGCAAATTACGCTTTGGCAAGCCATTCAAGTTGCAATCCAAGAAAATAGGCTCGCAGGGCGTTCCGCGACAGCGTTGTTGCGTTTTACCGAATTGATTAATTCCTTACAGCAAGACACCGCAGAAATGCCACTTTTTGCCCAGACTGATTTTGTTATTAAACATTCAGGCTTGTATCAAATGTACAAACAGGAAAAAGGGGAAAAGGGCGAAGTGCGGATCGAAAACTTGGAGGAATTGGTGAGTGCCACCAGAGAGTTTATCAAACCAGAAGACGCAGAAGAAATGACGGATTTAATGGCATTTTTGACGCATGCTTCATTGGAATCAGGGGAAGAACAAGCCTCGCCACATCAAGCCAGCGTGCAAATGATGACCTTGCATTCCGCGAAAGGCTTAGAGTTTGAACGCGTGTTTATTGTCGGCGTGGAAGAGGGCATTTTCCCAAGCGCTCGTTCTTTTGAAGAGGGGCGAATGGAGGAAGAACGCCGTTTGGCATATGTGGGCATTACGCGAGCGAAACAAAAACTCACCATTAGCTATGCGGAAAGTCGCCGTTTATATGGCAAAGAAGAGCGTCATTTACCCTCCCGTTTTATTGAAGAATTGCCGAAAGAATGTATTCAAGAAGTGCGTTTGCGAGGCACAGTAACGCGAGCCTGCAACCGTGCGGCGGTAGGGGCGTTAAATACGTCATCAACCCAAAACGATAGCGGTTGGAAAATGGGCCAAAAAGTCAAACACGCCAAATTTGGCAACGGCACGATTATTAATGTTGAAGGCTCAGACAACAACACCCGCCTACAAATCGCCTTTCAAGGTGAGGGGATTAAGTGGCTAATTGCAACTTTAGCTAATTTAGAAAGAATTAATTAATTTGTTAGTGTATATAACCGTTTAAATTAAAATAAGATATGCATTGGTTAGAAAAGGTATAAAAATACTTTTATTCGATATAATGCAGTATTATTCTAATAATTAAACGGTTATAGATACATATATTTCCAACCTTAGTCTAAATAATTAAATACTTTAATAACTTTTTTTACCCCAGATATATTACGAGCTATTTCGGCCGCTGAGCTTGCCTGTTGTTTGGTTAAATTACCCATTAAGAAAACTTCGCCATTTTCAGTAATCACTTTTACATCACTGCTTTTAACTTGGTTGCTAATGAAAAGCTTTGATTTAATCTGGGTTGTAATCCAACTATCTTGGCTAATTTGAGCTAACGAGATCTTTGAACCTATTCGTAATTCATTGTAGGTTTCGATAACGTGATTGACGCCGTTTGCAAGAGAGGTTGCAATATTTTTTAGATGCTCATTAGGAACTTGCCCAATAAGTAGAATTCTTCCATTATATGAGATAACGTTAATCCGTGCTTCAGCTTTTAATTGCTGGTCTTGATTGATTGCATAGAGTACCTTTTCTTCTAGGGTTTCATCATCAATTTGCGTTCCTACTGTTCTAGGATCTGTGGCAACTTTTGTGGCTACAGCAGTGGCTCCAGCGATTCCAGCAACAGTTGCAGTGACGCAACCTTGTAGCAAAAAGGCTGAGCTTAAGATAAGTGCAAATTTTTTTAAATTGTTTCGCTTCATTAGTAATATCTCCTTTAATTGGTTGAATATCCGTGTTGCTATTATGAATGAGAAAACAGAGAATAATCAATTAATTCACAAATTGCATTAATAATGAATAAATGCTGTTCTAAAATACGGCTTTCTTTAGTAGTTGGAGCGATAATTTCAATATCCTGCTCTGTCAAGAAACCTTGAATATGATCATTATTTGCCCCTGTTAAGGCAATAATATTGATTTCTTTATTTACTGCATCATTGATCGTGTTTAATATAATTTCTTCATTCCCTAAGGGAGCAAATACAACAAGCATATCACCTTGTTGTGCAATAGCGTTAAATTGTCGTTGATAAAATTGTTGCTTCGGGCGATCAGAGATAATGGCAGCCCCAACAGCATTATCTAAACTTAGTAAGACAGATGGAAAAGTTGGTCTTTCAAGCTCATATCTATTAAGTAGGTTTGCAACCAAAAATTGTGCGTTTGCATAGGATTTTCCTTCCCCACAAACGATAATCTTGTTGCCCCTCAGTAGGCAAGTTACCATATTTTTCACTGCGAGAAAAATAGAGTCAGGCAATAAACTTGAGGCTGAGATCTGAGTTTGTATACTTTCGCTATAGAGATCTTTTATTTTGTTTAACATTTTTATTTATCATTATTCGTCAAGAAAATTAGGGATCCATTCTAATTCAGAGATAGATTTACCAAATGCTACTAAATCAAAACGACAATCTGTATCATCTAAACTGCAGTTTTGTTTTGCGAGCCACATATTAGCAGCATCAAGCCATTTTTGTTGTTTATTCCAATCCACACTTTCAATTGCGGATCCAAACTGATTATTTTTTCTTTGTCGGACCTCAACAAAAACAATCGTATTGTTATCCCGCATAATTAAATCTAGCTCTCCACATTTAAAATGTTGATTAGCCGCAATAAAATGAAGACCTTGTGATTGTAAAAAGAGGCGAGCTTGTTTTTCAAAACTCGCACCTTGCTGTCGTTTAGATTTAAACATATCAATTATTGAGTACGAAGATTGTAGCATTTTGGTATTGATACCACGTCATTTCGCGTGCAATATTACAATTTGGACCCGCACTAAGTTTTCCTGTTAGCCCTGTAATATTGAAACCTGGGATTTGTCTTAGCTCATTTAATTGATTTATTAATAGCCAAGCATCTCGACCCATTGCATATAAACGCATTAGTGAATAATCTCCATTGGTGAACTTATATGCTTTTTGGTATTGAGGGGAATCTATATCTTTAAAGAAAGGAATATCACTAAACTCTAACCCATTCATTAATAAGCGATATTCGGGTGTATTGTTTGAGGAATTGCTGCGTGAACTCGAAAAAAGTTTTAAATTATTATTGTTATTATCAATAATCGTTTTTATTTCACTTAATTGATTGTTCGTTGCAATAATATACAATGCTTGAATATTTTGATTCAATCCTGATTGTAAGGCAAAACCAATGTCTTCCACCGTATTATAGAATTTGATATTAGCATCTGTTGCAGATAATTGCTGCCATCGAGCGTTGAATGCAGAAGCAGTACGGCGACCTAAATCATTCTGTGGAACAATGACTAGCGGAGCGTGAATACCTTGTTCCCAAATGCGGTTAGCGGCTGATTCAGCTTCATCCTCTGGTGCTAATCCATAGTAACACAATTGATTAATTGCTTTCGAATTGCTTGTTGAATTTAGAGTGAGAACAGTCAATCCTCCTAATGAATTCGCATTATTGATTAATTTATCAACGTTTTGTTTTAGGAGTGGGCCTACAATCGCATCAAATCCTTGTTGTTTCGCTTGTTCTATGATGGTTTCTATTGGTGTAGAAAGCGTGTCGAATACTTTAACGGAAGTTAGAGAATCTTCTCTTGCATCATCAAAACCCTGTTTGATTGTATTTCCTAGTAGTTGTCCGTTCCCACTTAATGGAAGTAATAAGGCGATTTTATGCAATTGAGTATGTTGGAAGTTTAATAGTCCTTTTAATTCTGTTGGAAATAAAACTGCGGCACTGTGATGAGGATATATTGTTTTCCAGTATTGCAATGCTTGGCTTAATTGATCAGGGCTATATAAGTTATCATTATAAAGTTTGATTAATGCAAGCCATCCAGATAATGCGGGGCTGATGTCCTGTGGAGGATTATTGATAATATCTTGATTTGCACTTCTTAATAGTGCCCAAATATGATCATTATTTTCTTGTTTTCGTTGTAGATCAGATAATAGCGAATCAATTTTTATCCTAGTATTGACAGCGTTGATAATCTGTCCTTGATTTTGAGCAATACGTGCGACAGTTTCATAATATCGTCTTTGCTGAGAAAGGCTTAGCAGTGGTAGATTAATTTGGTGAAGGTAATTATCAGCCATAGCATTATTACCTTTTACAGCAAAAAGGTGAGCCTCAATAAGGGATTTATCTAAGCGTTGTTCTTCATTTAAGTCATGTAACTCTGCTAACATCGCTTCAGCTTGAAGGAGTTTATTTTCATTCACTAAAACTCGGGCAGCAAGTAATTTATAAGTTTGTTGTTCTTCAATATTTTGAGCTTGCTCTATTTTTCTTATGTAGTAGTCTGAACTTGCGTCGGCATTATTTTTTAGTTGGTTAGTATAACTATTAAGAAATAGTAAGTTCGAGCAACCCGCAAGTAGGAAAATAAAGAAAAAAGGTATTAATCGATTTTTAAAATTAACACATTGTAATAGAATAGCCATAATGACTCCATGGTTAAAACGATTTTTAGGATCTTACTTATCTCAATAATTAAAATCAAATAAAAGAAGTAAAAATGGACAATTTAACAGGAATTTTATATATCGTCGCAACGCCAATCGGCAATTTGCAAGATATTACTCAACGAGCTTTACAGGTGTTAGAACAAGTTGATTTGGTCGCGGCAGAAGATACTCGCCATAGTGGATTGCTCCTCAGCCATTACGGGATTAAAAAGCCGTTTTTTGCTTTGTATGATCATAATGAACAGCAAAAAGCGGATATGCTATGCGAAAAACTTTTGCAAGGAATCAATATCGCCTTAATTTCTGATGCGGGAACCCCTCTTATTAGCGATCCTGGATTTCATCTGGTGAGGAAATGTCGTCAAGCAGGCATTAAAATCGTGCCAATTCCGGGAGCTTGTGCGGCTATTGCGGGGCTTTGTGCTTCAGGTATTGCCTCTGATCGTTTTTGTTTTGAGGGATTTCTGCCAGCAAAATCAAAAGCACGTTGCGACAAATTAGAAAAGTTGGCAAAAGAAGACCGCACTTTAATTTTTTACGAATCTACCCATCGCATTTTAGATTGTCTTGCGGATATGGAAAAAATATTAGGTGCGGATCGCTATGTCGTCCTTGCTCGTGAACTTAGCAAAACTTGGGAAACAATTTACGGTGATAAGTTGGGAGCGTTACGCCTATGGATAAGTGAGGATCCAAATCGTAGTAAAGGTGAAATGGTGCTTATCGTAGAAGGTTATGCGAATGCTGAGGAAGAAGAATTTTCCTCACAAGCAATTAAAGCACTGAGCTTAATTTCTCAAGAGTTACCCTTAAAAAAAGCAGCTGCTATTGTTGCGGAGCTTTATGGTTACAAAAAAAATGCCTTGTATCAGTTTGGATTGGATAATTTATAATCAATAGACAGTGGTAAGTTGTGGCAATGCTTATTTTGGGAAAATCAAATGACAAGACATTCAAATTTATTTTTTCCGAAATCTATAATCAATAGGGAATTTCGGTATAATGCTTAATGTTAAAGGATAAAGGTTATGAGCCAGTTTTTTTATATACACCCAGAAAATCCGCAGCCGCGTTTAATTAACCAAGCTGTGGATATTTTAAAACGAGGGGGTGTAATTGTGTACCCTACGGATTCGGGGTATGCCTTAGGTTGTATGCTTGGTGATAAACACGCAATGGATCGTATTGTGCAAATTCGACAGTTGCCAGAAAATCATAATTTTACACTTGTATGTAGTGATTTGTCGGAACTTTCAACTTATGCAACGGTGAATAACGTGGCGTATCGATTGATTAAGAATAATACACCGGGACGCTATACCTTTATTCTTACTGCAACCAAAGAAGTGCCGCGTCGTTTAATGACGTCAAAGCGTAAAACCATTGGCTTACGCGTGCCAGATAACCAAATTGCTTTGGCATTATTAAATACTTTAGGTGAACCCATTTTGTCTTGTTCCTTGATGTTACCGGGTGAAGCGTTTATTACACAATCTGATCCTGAGGAGATCCGTGATCGTTTAGAACATCAAGTGGATTTAATTATTAATGGGGGATATTTGGGACAAGAGCCAACAACGGTGGTGGATTTAACAGAAAATACCCCCGTTATTTTACGTGAGGGCAGTGGTTCAATTAGCCCATTTATTTAATCTTTTCAAATTATTAGACGCTTGGGAAAGCGACAAGAGGAAATATGAAAACAACATCTTATTCACAACGCAATGCCACAAAAGAGCAGTATTTTGCCGAAAAAAAACGCATAGAAAGAAAACGTACTGAAAAAAATTCTACAGAAAAAAAGACCGCACTTTCTTCTGCATCACATAAAACGGAAGGGGAAAAATTGCAAAAAGTTCTTGCCCGAGCAGGAAAAGGATCACGGCGTGAAATTGAAGCGATGATTGCGGCAAATCGTGTTAGTGTGAATGGCAAAATGGCGACGTTAGGTGATCGCGTTGTTGTGAATGCGAATTTAAAAATTCGTATTGATGGACATATCGTCAATTTACAACAAGCACAGAAAGAAATTTGTCGTGTGTTGATGTACTACAAACCAGAAGGTGAACTTTGCACCCGTCATGATCCAGAAGGACGAGCGACGGTTTTCGATCGTTTACCACGTTTAACAGGTTCGCGTTGGATTGCCGTAGGGCGTTTAGATATTAATACATCGGGTTTATTGTTATTTACCACAGATGGTGAACTAGCGAACCGCTTAATGCACCCAAGTCGTGAAGTGGAACGTGAATATTCTGTGCGAGTGTTTGGGCAAGTGGATGAAACTATGCTTGCACGTTTACGCAAGGGAGTGCAGCTTGAAGATGGACCAGCTAGTTTTAAGTCGATTAAACCTATGGGAGGGCAGGGAATAAACCAATGGTTTGATGTTACTCTTATGGAAGGACGCAACCGTGAAGTTCGCCGTTTGTGGGAATCACAAGGCATTCAAGTGAGCCGATTAATTCGCATTCGTTATGGGAATATAAAATTAATGAAAACCTTACCTCGCGGTGGTTGGGAAGAAATGGATCTTGCGAATGTAAATTACCTGCGAGAGTTAGTCGGGCTTGAGCCTGAAACACAAAGCAAATTGGATGTCACCAAACAACGCAGAAGAGCTAAAACAGGACAAATTCGTCGAGCAATTAAACGTTATGTAGATGTAAATAAACGTTATAAAAAAGCTTAAAAAAATACCGCACTTACTTTTCTAGGAATAAAATCATTTATTAGAATGTTTAGTAATAAATATTCTACTTGTTTATGAAAAAAGTGCGGTTTATTTCTTTTTTTCTCACTTTTCCTAATTAGTTACGCTAAAAAACATATTATTTGTTGATCTATTCTTTATTAGTAATGTCATATTGCTATGGAGGTTAGACCAAAGCTACTTTACCTATTCTAGAAAAATAAGATATAGTAATTTTCCTTATATCAAAATATTATATAGAGAGTTGATTTTGGGGGAGTAATGAAAATTCAGCAACTGCGTTATATCGTTGAGATTGTCAATCAAAATTTAAATGTAACAGAAGCATCTAATATATTATTTACCTCTCAACCAGGTATTAGTAAACAGGTACGCTTATTAGAAGAAGAGTTAGGGCTAGAAATTTTTGAACGTAATGGTAAACATATCAAAGCCCTTACCCCAGCTGGACAAAAAATTGTTGCAATTGCTAGAGAATTGCTCGTTAAAACACAGAGTATTAAAGCGGTTGCTGATGAATATACACGCCCTGATTATGGAGTATTGCGTATAGCAACGACGAATACGCAAGCACGTTATATGTTGCCAACGGTGGTGAAACAGTTTTCAGAAAAATATCCGAAAGTAAGTTTACATATTCATCAAGGATCGCCTACACAAATCTATGATGCACTACTTTCTGATGAGGTGGATTTGGCTATTACAACAGAAGGTCAGAATTTATTTGAAAATCTTGTATTACTACCTTGTTATATATGGAATCGTTCAGTCATTGTTAAGGTAGATCATCCATTGGCAAAATGTAATAATTTAACGATAAATGAATTAAGCAACTATCCTTTAGTTACCTATACTTTCGGATTTACAGGGGTATCAGATCTTGATTATGCGTTTAATAGTGCTGGATTATTACCAAATATTGTATTCACAGCTACTGATGCAGATGTGATCAAAACTTATGTTCGTTTAGGGTTAGGGGTTGGTATTATGGCATCAATGGCATATACGGAAGAGGATAAAGATCTGGTTGCTCTTGATGCTAAGCATATTTTTCGTTCAAGTATGACGCAAATTGCATTTAAAAGAAGTGTTTTTTTACGTAATTATATGTATGATTTTATTCATATGTTCTCTCCTCATTTAACCCGTTCTTTAGTGGAAAAGGCTGAACGATTGAATGATAATAATGCAATAAAAAAATTATTTGATGATATTCAATTAGAAGAACGGTAATTTCTATGAGAACGTTAAAGTAATATAATCATCTTTCGAGTCGTATATGAAATCGCATCAAAAATTAATAATAATAGATGAGATTTAAGTTAAAATATGATAAAAATAGCATTCTTCTCAAAATATAAATAGGATAAAAAATGGTAAATTTACAAACTATTATTGAATCAGCTTTTGAACGTCGAGCAGAGATTACTCCAAAAAATGTGGACAAAGAAACACGCTTAGCTATAGAAGAGGTCATTGAAGGGTTAGACAGTGGAAAATACCGTGTTGCGGAAAAAATTGATGGGAATTGGGTAACGCATCAATGGTTGAAAAAGGCAGTTTTACTTTCCTTCAGAATTAATGACAATCAGATTATAGACGGGGCTGAGACCAAATATTACGATAAAGTACCTCTGAAATTTGCAGATTATGATGAAGCCAGATTTCAAAAAGAAGGTTTTCGAGTAGTTCCTTCAGCGGTAGTTCGTAAAGGAGCATATATTGCTAAAAATACGGTATTAATGCCATCTTACGTCAATATCGGTGCTTATGTAGGCGAAGGGACAATGGTCGATACTTGGGCTACGGTTGGTTCTTGTGCTCAAATTGGTAAGAACGTTCACCTTTCTGGTGGAGTTGGAATTGGTGGTGTGTTAGAACCTTTGCAAGCTAATCCAACAATTATTGGCGATAATTGTTTTATAGGGGCTCGTTCAGAGATTGTTGAAGGGGTCGTTGTTGAGGATGGATGCGTTATTTCAATGGGCGTATTTATCGGGCAATCAACCAAAATTTATGATCGTGAAACAGGTGAAATTTTTTATGGACGCGTTCCAGCGGGTTCTGTTGTAGTATCTGGTAGCTTACCTTCCAAATGTGGTAAATACAGCTTATATTGTGCAGTTATTGTGAAGAAAGTCGATGCAAAAACTTTAGGTAAAGTTGGAATCAACGAGTTACTACGTACTATTGACGAATAAAAACTATTTTTCTCTGATATAATCTGTGCCTGTTGCTATGGCACAGATTTTATCTCTTATCTTTAACTTTTCATTTTTTATATATTCCTTTATTTAGAAATAATAAATACAAAGTTTTTGAGTATATTATTCTCTAATCTACCTAATCTAGGTTATAAAATTTATAATTATAGCGAATAATAGTTAAACTATTTAAATTTAAGTTTACTTTGTTAAAAATTATGATTACTATAGGATGATATAATGTTTTTTGATAAGTTTTAGAATTACATAGACATATATTTATTAACTTAAAGGTACGTTAAATGAAATTTTCATATTTTCTTGTTTCTGCCCTTGCGGTAAGCACTCTCACTGCTTGTGGTAATTTGAGCGAAGTAACAGATGAAGGGACATCAGAGCATTTGGTTTGGCCAAAAATTGAAGACTCCACTTTTAATCATAATGGAACACAATATGGTTCTTGGCCAAATTGGGATAACATTCGTATGATTGAAAGAGGAATGAATAAGGATCAACTTTATAATTTGATCGGGCGTCCTCATTTCGCTGAAGGATTGTTTGGTGTGCGTGAATGGGACTACGTATTCAACTATCGTGAAAATGGTGAACATAAGGTGTGTCAATACAAAATTTTGTTTGATACGGAAATGAATGCACAAAATTTCTTTTGGTATCCAAATGGTTGTAATGGCAGTTTATCTTTCAATTTAAAAAGTGATGTTTTATTTGATTTTGACAAATATAACTTAACTGAAAAAGGATTAGCTACAATTGATGCAGTTGCTAAAGAATTGAAAGAGGTAGGAGCGAAGGAAGTAAAAGTTTCTGGACATACTGATCCTATCGGTTCTGTTGAATATAATTTAGCTCTTTCTAAGCGTCGTGCTGAACAAGCTAAAGCTCGTTTAATCCAGCAGGGAGTTAAAGCGAATATAGAAGCAATTGGTTATGGAAAAGCATATCAGGTTAAATTCTGTAATGGGGTTACAGGTCAAGCTTTAAAAGATTGTTTACGAGCCAATAGACGCGTAGAAATAGCTTCATCTGGAGTAGTAGAAACTGAAAAAATGCCTAATCAAGAAGGTGGGATTGTAGGACCAGCTATTCTTTATAAGAAATAGTTTATCTTATAATTAAATCGATAAAAAAGCTGATTTCAATGTTGTAATCAGCTTTTTTATTATGTTAGGAACAGTTCGGTTTAATAGCTAAAAGGCTACAATTTAATTTATTAATGACTTGTTCTGCAGTATTACCTAAAAGTGCTGCGGAGAGTCCTGTCCTGCCTATTGTACCAAGTACAACGATTTCGGCCTCAATTTCTTTTGCTACTTCAGGGATAACATCTTCAGGGAATCCCTCTTTAACATGGGTATGTGCTTCATCAATTCCAAATTTTTGTCTCAATTCTTTCATATTAAGTAAATATTGATTTCGGATACTATTACTACAATCAGTGGAATTAAATTCAGGAAGGTCAATAGCCATATTAATTGGGGCAGGGGGATATGCGGTAACAAGATGAATATTTCCACGTTCTAAAATATCCGCAAGATCCAAGCCTAGATAAACTAATTTCTTGTTTATTAATATGTGGTTGTCATCATTATCAGCAACATTCACCGCAATAAGGATTCGGCGTTGATGTCGCCAGTCTCCATCTCTGATAAGCATTATTGGAATAGGGCATTTTCTTAATAGTTGCCAATCCATTGGCGTAAATATTAATGAGCTAATACTTTCTTGTTGAGTATATTTAACGACAAGATCATAATTAACCTTTGCAATTTCAGAAACAGCAGCTTCAGCTTCATTATTACTCCAAACAACGATGGAGTTAAATTCAATATTAGGAGATTTATATTTTTCGAAATAAGGTTGGATCATTTTTTGTCGTTGAGTAATAACACCTTGATGCATCAGATGACGTTCTTCAGGAGATAGCAATGTAGACATCTCATAGGATAGATCATAGACTGTCATAAAGGTTGTAATTTTTACTGGTGCATCGCTATTTTGTTCATTAACTAGGCGTACGGCTCTAGCTAAGGCATATTGTTTCTCATTTTCAGGATTTAAGATAACAAGTATATTTTTAAATTTCATAAAATGCTCCAAGGACAGTAGAATATTCTTTAGCATAGGCAAGATTCTTAAAAATAACAAGCTATTAAGAGTTAAAATATGATCTAGTGCAACATATTGTTACACTAATTAGAATAATCAACCATTAGCTAATTACTTGAATTGGTGTTTTAGTTATACCCGCTAGTTCGGATAGCTCTGCCATATTATTAATAGTGATATATTTACCTTGCACAGATAACATTCCTGATTTTTGGAACCGCCCAAGTAAACGGCTAATTGTTTCAACAGTGAGGCCTAGATAATTCCCTATGTCACTACGCGTCATTGTTAGACGAAATTCACGGGCTGAGAATCCTCTAGCTGAATAGCGACGAGAAAGATTATGGATAAAAGCGGCTAAGCGTTCTTCAGCATTCATTTTTGATAAAAGCAAGATCATTTCTTGATCGCTTTTGATTTCGTTACTCATTAGTCGCATAATTTGCAAGCGAAGCTTAGGCATTTTGCCTGAAAGATCGTCTAAAATATCGAAAGGGATTTCGCATACCATTGCGGTTTCTAATGCCTGAGAAAAACTAGGATGTTTCATATTTATAATGGCATCAAAACCAACAAGGTCACCAGGTAGATGAAAGGAAATGATTTGTTCTTCACCTGTTTCACTAATCGTGTAGGATTTAATAGTTCCTGAGCGGATAGCATAAAGAGATTCAAGAGGATCGCCCGCTTTAAAGAGAAGCTGAGATTTCTGAATTGGTTTTTTACGTTCTATAATATTATCAAGTTGGTTTAACTCGTGTTCATTTAACGTAAAAGGAATACAGAGCTGGCTAATACTACAGTCTTGGCAGTGAATAGCACAGCCTCCAGATTGAACGCGACGCCCAATTTTACTCTCATTGGCTAAAATTTTCATTTGATCCTCAAATCATTCGATAAAATAGAAAATATTATATAAAATTGATCTAACTCAATAAATCATATCATCAAATGAAAAAATTAAGAAGTTTTAAATAGTTAAATAATTGTTAAGGAAAAAAGAATGGCAGTTGAAAAGCTCACTAAGAAACGTTTAATACAAATTATTTTAATGCTTTTTGTTTTACTTTCCGCATTTTTCTACCGCACTTGTCATTATGATAAAAATCAAAGTGCGGTGGAAAATCAGCAAATTTCTGATAAGGAAAGAGCCAGTGAGTAACTGGCTCTTATAATTAGGCGTGGTTAAGTGCTAATTTTGCAAGATCTTTATCTACAAGGAATAATCCTTTACCGTCATCACCCAATAAATTAAGCTTATCTAAAATACTACTGAATAATTTTTCTTCTTCGTGTTGTTCAGCCACATACCATTGTAGGAAATTGAACGCGGAGAAGTCTTTTTCTTCAAAGGTACGGCCAACAAGTTCATTAATTTTACGCGTAATCAATTTTTCGTGCTCATAAGTCAGCTCAATGACTTGTTTTAATGAAGTAAACTCCTGTGGTGGTGCTTCAATTTCGCTGATAATTGGCAACGCCCCAGTTTCGGTTAAATAGGTGAACAGTTTACGCATATGTTGCATTTCTTCCGCCGCGTGTGCGGATAAAAACTGTGCTGCCCCTTCAAAGCCTTGTTGCTCACACCACGCACTCATTTGCAAATAAAGGTTTGAAGAATAAAATTCCAAATTCATTTGGTCGTTTAATAATTGGATCACATTGTTAGATAGCATTTTTTTCTCCTTTTTATTCTAATGTCGCAAGATCACGATCAATATAGTAAAGCCCACGTCCGTCTTCGCCGACAAGGTTAAATTTATCAATAATGCTATTGAATAATTTTTCTTCTTCGTGTTGCTCTGCCACATACCATTGTAGGAAATTGAAAGTAGAGTAGTCTTTATTTTCAAAGGTGACTTCCACTAATTCATTAATTTTTGCGGTAACGAATTTTTCGTGTTCAAGGGTGATTTCAAACACTTCTTTTAAGGATTGATAATCATTTTTTGGGGCTTCAATTTTGCCTAAAATCGGCATTCCGCTGGTTTCATTCACATAAGTAAATAATTTTTGCATATGCATCATTTCTTCGTCAGCGTGGCGTAACAAAAAGGCGGCAGCCCCCTCATAGCCTTTTGCACTACACCAAGCACTTATTTGTAAATAGACGTTGGAAGAATAAAACTCCAAATTAATTTGCTCATTTAATTTTTGAGCGATCGCGGCTTTTAACATAAGCTAACTCCTTTCCTGAATGGATTAAATAATGTGCATAGTTTAGTCAATTTTTTCTATTTTGCAAGAAAAAATATTTGTAAGTTATTAATTTTTAAAGAGAATTTTAATAAGAACTATTCGCTATAGAAGAACAGTTCTCATTGCATTTTGTATATGGAAAAGTGCGGTGCGAAAAACTCACATTTTTTTGACCGCACTTTTAGTTTTAGTTGAGGGGAATGGAGGAGAAAAATACCAGCAAAATGGGCGGGACAATATTGGTGATAAAACCAAAGCTGATCGCAAGGGGGACAACTTCAATGCCACCTGAACGTTGGATAATCGGCAAGGTGCAATCAAGGGCAGTTGCCCCTGCTAGCCCTACGGCGGTGGAGCGGTAGTTAAACATAAAAAAGGGAATGACGAACAGGCTCAAAATTTCTCTGGAAAGATCATTGAAAAAGGCGATGCTGCCGAAAACAGGCCCCCACGCATCATTAATCACAACGCTAGAGAGGGAGTACCAGCCAAATCCCGAAGCAATAGCAAGCCCTTGAGTGATTGGCAAATGGAGTACATAAGCAGAGATCACGCCACCGATCAAGGAGGTGAAAATAAAGATGATGCCCGTGTAAAGCCCGCGTTTGTTGAATAGCACTTCTTTAAGTGCGATGCCGTTATTGCGTAGTTGTATGCCGACGAAAAAAATCAGTAACACGAGGGCGTAAGTACTTGTGCTAAAAGGGAAAGCGAGCCATTGTTTGGTGAAAAGCCCGACCACAAAACCGAGCAACACCATTGAGCAAAGCTTGGCACTGTCTAATAATAATCGACCGCGAGAGGGGAGATCTTTGCCTAATCGTTTGAGCGGGAGGGGGACGCGTTTGTCATAGATGATTAACCCCATGAGATTGCAAAGCTGAATGATTACCGCAAAAGTGAGGGCAGAAATGCCAATACGCGGTAATGTGCGGGTAAGATCGTCCAAATGCCCCAAAGACACGCCCATAATGAACAAAATAGCATAGAGCAAGACCATTACGATTTGATTAATGCGTTGCAAAAGGGCGGCGTTTTGGGTTTTAACCAGATAGCCAAAGCACATTGGGGCAAGTACGATAAGTAATCCTTCAAACATTTTTTATCCGTTTTTGTTATTTGTGAGTGTCTGTGGAATGTTGATTTCACGAACTTTCATCGTTAAGCCATCAATCAGTAGTAATCGTCCGCATAAATTCTCGCCAATTTTTAACCGCACTTTGATCGCTTCAAGGGCTTGGATTGAGCCAATAATTCCTACAATCGGAGAAAGTACGCCAGTTTCTACGCAGCTTAGAGGGGCATTGCCGAAAAGTTGGCTAAGTTGATGATAGGTTAGGGTATTGTCTTCATAGGTGAACACCGAAACTTGCCCCTCCATTCGGATCGCCGCCCCTGAAATTAATGGGGTTTTGCATTGCTGGCAACAGCGATCTAACTGGTTGCGGCTGTCTAAATTGTCCGTGCAATCCAGCACAATATCCACGCTGGGAAGCAAAGCGAGCAAGTCGGCATCGGCTAATTTCTGCGGTATAGTTTCGATATGAACGTGAGGGTTAAGCCGCTGCAAGCTCAGCTTTGCCGACTCCACTTTCGGCATTGCTAAACGGCTATCATCGTGCAAAACTTGGCGTTGTAAATTGGAAAGTGCGACAGTGTCAAAATCCACCAAAATTAATTTGCCAACGCCTGCTACGGCGAGATATTGGCTTGCGGCACAACCTAAGCCGCCCAAGCCCATTATCAGCATTGTGCTGTCTTTTAGGGTTTCTTGACCGTCAAAATCAATGGCTTTCAGCACAATTTGGCGGTTGTAACGGAGTTCTTCTTCGGGGGTTAATTCGATCATTATTAGCTCAATAATTCGTTAAAAGGTTGAATGGTAACCACTTCGCCCGCTTGCACATTGCCGCGTTCGGCTTCCAACAGGATAAAACAGTTGCTTTCAATAAAGGCACTAAACATATGAGAGCCTTGAAAACCTACGGCTTTCACTTCAAGCTGTCCATTTTCATTCAGCCAATAGAAGCCACGCTGAAAATCTTTGCGTCCCACACCTTTTTTCAGATTTTCGCTCGCAATGGCATTGAGTTGTGGGGGCATTTGCCATTGGCTATAACCGCTGAGTTTGGCGATGGCAGGTTGAACAAGTTGATAGAAGGTAACTAATGCCGATACAGGATTACCCGGTAAGCCACAGAACCACGCGTTTTCCAGTTTGCCAAAAGCAAAAGGCTTGCCGGGTTTCATTGCGATTTTCCAAAAATTCACTGTGCCGAGTTTTTCTAAAATGTCTTTGGTGAAATCCGCTTCGCCAACGGAAACCCCGCCGCTGGTGATCACCAAATCCGCCTGTTCTTGTGCTTGCAAAAAGGCGTTTTCAAACAAGGCTTCATCATCAGGCAGAATGCCAAAATCGAGAACTTCACAAGGTAATTTTTCCAACAAGAGTTTCACGGTGAAGCGGTTGGTGTCATAAATTTTGCCCTCAGAAAGCGGTTCACCAACAGGGACGAGTTCATCACCCGTTGAAAGAATGGCGACTTTTAAACGGGGAAACACAGGCACTTCCGCAATGCCTAGCGAGGCAAGCAGCGGGAGAGAAAGTGCGGTCAGTTTTTCTCCCATTTTTAGCATTACCTCACCTTGTTTTACATCTTCCCCCGCACGGCGGATATTTTGCCCTAGCTTTGGCGTTTCATTAAGGGTGATCGTGCCGTCTTCGTTAAGTTGAACATTTTCTTGCATTACCACCGCGTCAGTGCCTTCGGGGATCATCGCACCCGTCATAATTCTGACCGCACTTTGTGGTTGCCATTCCCCCTTAAACGGATTACCCGCAAAGGCTTTTCCCGCAACACTCAAGCGATGGGATTGAGCCAGATCCGCCAGACGAACGGCATAACCGTCCATTGCAGAATTATCAAACGCGGGGACATTAATCGGCGAAATCATATCTGCGGCACAAATACGCTGGCTTGCTACCGCAAGGGGTAAGATCTCGCTGTGTTGCGGGGCGGGGAGCTGGGATAACATTTGGTCTAAGGCTTGTTCAATGCTCAACATAACATCGTCCTATCATTGGTTGTAAAGGTGAAAGAGGGGATTTATTTTACGCATTTTTTTCATATAAATTAACTATTATTCTCATTTTATTATTGTTTTAGACTTTGATAGAATAGCCCAATTTGAAATTGGAGAGTAGTTAATGAGTAAAATTTCACCCGAAGCGGAAAAGGTTCGCCAAGCATTGCTGAGCAAGGGCATTGAAACCCCGATGATCGACACGTCCCTAACAAAATCACAACGCCGTGAGGGCATTGAGCAACATATGCGTGAAGTGATGAAGTTAATCGGCTTAGATTTGCGTGATGATAGCCTTGAGGAAACCCCTGTCCGCTTAGCTAAAATGTTCGTTGATGAAATTTTTAGCGGTTTAGATTATGCCAACTTTCCGAAAATCACCAATATTGAAAACCGAATGAAAGTGAGTGAAATGGTGCTAGTGAATGATGTTACGCTCACCAGCACTTGCGAACATCATTTTGTTACCATTGATGGCACGGTGTCTGTGGCGTATTATCCGAAAAAATGGGTGATCGGGTTATCGAAAATTAATCGCGTAGTGGCGTTTTTTGCTCAGCGTCCGCAAGTGCAAGAACGTTTAACCGAACAAATTTTGCTGGCTTTCCAAACAATTTTAGAAACCGATGATGTGGCAGTGTATGTCAAGGCAACCCATTTTTGTGTGAAATGTCGTGGCATTAAGGATAGCAATAGCTATACGGTAACGTCTGCCTTTGGCGGAGTTTTCCTTGATGATCGCGAAACAAGAAAAGAATTTTTGACCTTGCTTAAATAAATGTACTGTTATGGTAATGTAGCCATTTAGTGATGAGAGTCCTATGCAATTGTTATCCATAGAATTTTTTGTTTGTTTCTTTTTTTTATTCTGTACTTATTGGTTATTACAAAAGCACATAGTATGGCAGAATAGGCTACTGCTCGTTTTTAGCCTGATGGGGCTTTACCTTCTGGAACCGTGCTTTTTATATGCTGTTTTTGTCTATAGTGTTTTCATCGCGGTGGTTTCAACGTTTATGGAGAAAATGCTGCAAGAAAAAAGACGTTATTATTGTTTGATTTTAGGCATTGTATTCACATTGCTTTTTTTATGTTTCTTTAAATACTTTGATTTTTTCAGACCTGAATTACAGCAACGATTAGGTACGGAGAGTGTGGATATTCTTTTTCCATTAGGCATTTCATACTATAGTTTTCAGGGAATTGCTTATTTGGTCGCTCTGTATAAAAAACAAACGAGAAAACTCACTTTTAGCCAAACTTTACTCTATTTTAGCTTCTTCTTGACTGTTACATCTGGTCCTATCGCTCGTATTAGTAAAAGCCGTTCTTATTTAGGCGAACAAATAGGAATGGGGGAACAAATACAAACCTTAACCCCTCGACAAATGCTTTCACCTGTTTTAGCGATTTATCTTATTATTCTTGGTATTGCAAAAAAGTGGTGGTTTAGCACGATTTTGGCAGATAACATTGTTACCCCCGTTTTTGATAACCCATTTCAATATGATGGAATCAGCGTATTATCTGCGATATATGGTTATACCATACAACTTTTTTTAGATTTTTCAGGCTATACCGATATAGTAATTGGGCTTGCTATGCTTTTGGGATTTAGACTTCCAAGCAATTTTTTTATGCCTCTAAGAGCGGTTAATTTAAAAGCCTTTTGGGAAAGGTGGCATATTTCTTTATCAACGTGGATAAGAGACTATATTTATATCCCTTTAGGCGGAAATCGCTGTTCTTTTATAAAACAATCAAGGAATATCTTAATTGCAATGATCCTCTCAGGGGTTTGGCATGGCTATGGATGGAATTTCTTTTTATGGGGATTGCTACACGGCATAGGATTAATTCTTTTCAACTGCATTCAACGTTTTAACCTAAATCGGTTTTTGCCTCTTAATGAATGGTGGGGAAACGCGATTGGCATTTTTCTCACTTTTCATTTTGTCGTATTTACCTTCGTTATTTTTGGAAGTGCCTCATTAGAAGAAACTACCTTGATTTTTTCAGCATTATTTCATAATGAATGGCATTTACCTGAAAATAATCTTATTCTTTTCTTAAGTGTAATGTTTGGTATATTGATTTTTTATCCTTTATTAAATCGATTTTCGGCCTTCATAATCAACGCCTTTTCAAGATTACCCGTTTTTATGCTTGCATTACCAATGATTATTGTAATGCTCATCATTATTATTGCATCGCCATCAGGAATACCGGGATTTATTTATGCAAACTTTTGAACAGCAAACAAAATGGTATCACGTCGCCACGCTTTTATTTTTTGTAGGTATTATTTTATTGTGGTTTAGTCAAGCTTCAATTAATCGCTACTGGCAACAAGTGTATCACCAGGAAAGCCCTCTTAGGATTTTAAATCCTTTACCTTTTTGGCAAGGTGGTGCGATAGTGCAGCAAAAAGCAACAAATCTATATGAAAAAATAACCGCACTTTATTTTATGCCTAAAGCTGAGCAAGATGGAGATAGCATAGAGCCAGAATCTACATTATCTTTACCGATACAGCCTCAAACAGGGCAAAAACTAGATAAACTTGTTTTACAGCAAGATGAAAAAATAATGCCTAGAGAGGGATCTTTAAATCAAATGGGCTTAGAAAAGGGAGAAAGTGCCTCTGTTATTGATCTTTCAGCTAATATGATTGCGGATACATCAAAATCTCAAATTCCAAAAAATGAAGAGGAATTGACGATAACAGGGCAGAACCAAACTGAGAAAAATAACAAAATCGTGCTACAAAAAGGAGATATTGTCTTTTTTGCGGGAGATTCTTTGATGCAAGGGATTGCTCCACATTTACGGCGTGAATTAAAAAATCAATACGGCATTAACTCTATTGATTTAAGTAAACAAAGCACGGGGTTATCTTACCCCAATGCCTTTGACTGGCCTAAAACGATTGAAACTACATTAACCAAAAATCAGAATATTAAGTTACTTATTTTATTCTTAGGTCCTAATGACCCTTGGGATATGCCTGGTGAACCCGCTTGGCGTTATGTTAAATTTAAATCACCAGAATGGGAAACGCTTTATAGGAAAAGAATTCAACGCATTGTGCAAGCGGCGAAAAACAATAATGTAGAGATAATTTGGCTAGGTATTCCATTTATGAAATCTAAAAAATTAAATAAACAGACTCGCTATATTGATAATCTCTACTTTGAAGAAACAAACGGCTATGTGCATTGGTTTCCGACGGATTATTTATTAAATAAGGGGGAAAAATATACGGATAGTATTGAAATTAATGGAAAAAATACCCGTGTAAGGAGCAAAGATGGTATTCATTTTTCCTTAAAAGGTCAGCAATATTTAGCACAACAACTTTTTGAACTGATTGAATTTAGAAATGATGATTAGAGCGTAAAATGAATAAAGTGAAATATTTTTTTTTCGTTGGTATTGTAATGCTATTAGTAGGTTGTGCCATATCTAGCACAAAAGAAACAGGGTTAATAAATTATGGCGAAACAACGCAACCTTGGTTGCTTAAATTACAACGGGTAAAACAAGAAAAGCAAGGAGTATTTCGAATTGTTCAGTTTGGAGATTCGCATACAGCTGCAGATTTTTTTACCAGTCAATTACGCAAAAGATTGCAAGCTTATTGGGGGAATGCAGGAATAGGGTGGATATATCCAAACCGAGTAAAAGGACAGCGTATAGATGGGGTGATTTACCGAGGTAAAGGCTGGCAAACAATGACAAGTAGGAAAGAAAAAACGGATTTTCCGCTTGGTGGGGTAACAGCGTTTTCACAGGGAAAAGAAGCCGTAACCATTGAAATTACTAAAGCAGCGAAAACAGCCTACCACGCAACCTTTTCTCTTTATCCACTTTTAACTCACTCACCATTGCAGATTACTGACGCAATGGGAAAAAGTGCGTATTTTAATCCTGATTCCAATCAATGGCATTATTTCTCTTTAGATGTTACCTTGCCATTGACGTATCAAACAAATGCAAATGATTTATGGCAAATTGGCTTGATTAATCTTGAAACTGGGCATTCAGGTATTACGCTTTCGGCGTTAGGATTGAACGGTGGTCGGTTTAGTGAATGGCAAAAATGGCGAAAAGATTGGGCATTAGATCTTAAACAAATGAATGCGGATTTGATTATCTTAGCATATGGGACAAATGAGGCATTTGATGAACAGCTAGACCTCGCTAAAACAGAACAAATGTGGCGACAGCAAATTAAGGAAATACGCAAAGCATTGCCCAATGCAGGAATCTTAATTTTGGGGGCTCCCAATGCGTTAGATAAAGGGCTTGGACATTGTGAACAACCTAGGCAGTTAGACCGAATGCAAGCATTACAGAAAAAAATTGCTCAATCGGAGAAATTATTTTATTGGTCATTGCAAGAAAGTATGGGAGGGCAGTGCTCAATGCAACAGTGGCAAAAAATGGGATTAGCTCGTTCTGATGGCATACATTTTACTCCACAAGGTTATCAAAAATTAGCAGACAGCCTCGCGAAACAATTAATCAATTTAGGGCAATAGGGTATTCATCAATTTTGACTAATATAAAAAGGCAGAAGATATTCTGCCTTTTTTGTTTCTGAAAGAAAAATGATGTGAGCTACAAGGAAAAAATGTCGCATTTATAATCCATTTATTGAGAAAAAAGCGTCATTTGCCTGTTTTTTTAGATGTAATTGAATAATTTATGAAACATTATTCCTATTTTTAGTTAATTTTACTTGCTACCCCCCCCCCGCATGTTACTATTCAATTCCTTTTAAAAAGTCAATACACCCTAAGGAGAATTTATAATGAAAAAATTGGTTTTAACCACATTAATTGGAGCAGCATTAGGTTTTGCAACTCAAAGTGCGTTTGCGGATGATTCTACTCCACCAGAAGGAGCAACTGGATTATTAACAGTAAAAGGTAAAGTAGTGGATACAACTTGTACAGTAGAAGGAACAAATGGACCAAATATTATTGTGACATTGCCTACTGTACCGACTTCAATGTTAACTAGAAAAGGGCAAACAGCAGGGGATACATCCTTTACAATTAAATTAAGTAACTGTACTTCTAGCACTACGTTAGCTACACAGGCGAGAGCATTTTTTTATAATGATGACCACGTTACTCCCGATGGACGTTTAGAAAATCAAGAAACATCCTCTAAAGCAAATATGGTTACTGTGCAATTAACAACAATGAGCGGGACACCAATTAATCCCACTAAGCAAGCTAAGGATCAAGGAGCTGATGCATACCCAATTACTAAAAGTGGTTCGACAGGCTCAGCTACGTTGATTTATAAAGCTCGCTATCATGCTGAAGGGCAATCAACGCTTGGAGGTGTTTTAGCTAAAGTAAAATATTTTGTAGATTATATGTAACCCAATTTTCGGCTTTTTTGTTTTATCGGGCTGAGATAATGCCCGATTTTTCTTTACAGTTTTGATAAATGGAGTGATGAATGTTCAACAGATGGCTATGTCTTTGTTTAGCATTTTTGGGGGTAAACAGTTTTGCAAATATTGTAATAACGGGAACAAGAGGGTTTATCCCTCAGATCAACCTTATGTGAATGTGCAACTTAACAATGTGGGCGATGTTCCCGCCTTAATGCAGGCTTGGATTGATATGGGCGATCCTGATGCTTCCCCCGAACAAATTAATGCCCCGTTTTTAATTACCCCACCGATTGCCCGTATTGAGGGGAATAAAGGACAAACCTTGCGTTTAACTTATACAGGGGAGCCGTTACCCTCTGACAGAGAAAGCATTTTTTATTTAAATGTGATGGATATTCCTCCTAATCCGAAAGATAAAAGCAAAAACTATTTGCAAATTGCCTTGCGTAGTCGGATTAAATTGTTTTTCCGTCCAATAACGTTATCTATGCCATTGGAAGCGGCTTTCCAACAAGTGAAATGGAAAATTGTTGGTAAACAAGTGGTGGCTGAAAATCCAACCCCTTATTACATTACTTATAGCAACATTGAACTTTTACAGGGAAAAAATAACGTTACTTTACCCCGTGCAGGAATGGTAGCACCTTTTTCACAAGCCTCGTTTAATGTTAATCATTCGCTAAAACAAGTTAAAAATATTAATTGGACAGTGATTAATGATTATGGTGGTCGTCAAACTGGGACGAGCCCACTACAGTAATTATTAGCAGAAAAGAAAAATTAAGTGCGGTGTTTATGTCATTCAAATTAAATCGGCTTTATTGTTTGCTATTTTGCGTATTAGGCTTAAATGGCTATGTAGAAGATGTGGAGTATGCAGAATTTGATGCGGGCTTTTTATATGGCAATCAAAATAAAGAAAATATTGATATGAGTCGGTTTAGTTATGGCAATCCGATTCCAGCAGGTGAATATCTTTCTGATGTGTATTTGAATAATGAATTGCGTGGGCGGATTCGTCTTCACTTTGTTGAGGATAATGCACAAAATAAAAGCGTGTTATGTGCCAGCGAAACGTTATTAGAATTGCTTGATTTGAGAAAGATGGCTTTAGCGACCGATAAGGTTGTACCTGGCTTGCAATGCGTGATTTTTACTCAAAAAGTTCCAAAGGCAAAGGTTCATTTTGATCTCGGTGAGTTTCGTTTAGATGTGGATATTCCCCAAGCATTTGTTGAACAACGGCCACCAGGCTATATTTCGCCTATTCAATGGCAAAGTGGCGTGCCAGTTGCTTTTTTACGCTATGACGCTACCCATTATCGCTATAGTTATTTACATACCCAAGCATATCAAACTTATTTAGGTATTAATGCGGGGGTGAATATATTTGGGTGGTCATTCCGTCATCGTGGAAATGTGAGTTGGGATAAGCAGAAAAGATCCCCTTATCAAAAGATTTCTACTTACGCTCAGCACGATGTGCCAGCTTTACGCGGGCAGTTTACGATAGGGGATTTTTATACAACAGGGGCGTTGATGGATAGCATTGCGATTCGAGGAATGCAATTAACCTCTGATGATCGAATGCTGGCAACCTCTGTTCGAGGCTATGCCCCAATAATTCGAGGGGTGGCAAATTCTAACGCGGTAGTCACTATTCGACAAAATGGGAATATTCTTCGTGAGATTGCTGTTCCTGCAGGGCCTTTTACGATAGATGATTTATATCCGACAGGCTATGGCGGTGATTTGCTCGTTGAGATTTTAGAAGCAAATGGAGAAAAACGCAGTTTTACTGTTCCCTTTACAGCGGCAGTTCAGCTTATTCGCCCTGGATATAGCAATTACCAAATTGCAATGGGACGTTACCGCTATGGCGATCGGGTGTTTAAGGAGAATGTTGCTAAAGTCACTTGGCAATATGGCGTAAATAATAATTTAACATTGAATGTGGGAGGGATTCTCGCCAAGAATTATCATTCCGAATTAATAGGGCTTGCTTTTAATACGCCAATTGGGGCGTTTTCAGCGAATTCTATCTTTTCAAATGCACGTTTTAAAACAATAACATCGCAAGATAAATATAAAGGGTATAGTTTATCTTTTAGTTATAATACGAGGCTTGAACCTACAAACACGAATGTGACATTAGCGACTTATCGTTACCTCTCCCGCTATTATTACAGTTTGCAAGATGTGATGTTAGCAAATAATGCGTCAATGTTAGGGCAAGCAAGCGGTATGCCTTCTGCGAAAGGTTATCGTCCTAAAAATCAGTTTCAAGTGTCAATTAATCAAACATTTAATGAAAAATGGGGGAGTGCCTATTTAATTGGGAGTACTTATACTTATTGGGGAACGAATAAAAAGCAAAATGAATATCAGATAGGGTATAGCAATACTTATAAGCGTTTAAATTATAGCCTCTCTTTTACGCAGGTAAAAAATAATTTTAGTCATAACGATCAACGAATTTATTTGAGCTTGTCATTACCACTTGGAAATGATGATTCTGTTTCCTACCTTTCTCAAAATATAAATTATGTGAAAAGTAATGGTTATGCTGCTTACACTTCGCTTTCTGGTTCATTGGGACAGGAACGACGTTATAGCTATAACCTTTCTGTGGGTAAACAGCAGGCAAGTAAAACGAGTAATCTTATTTTTAGTCAAAGTTATTTAGGCTCTCTCGCTAGAGTGGATAGTTCTTGGAGCCAAACTAATAAAGGCATTACGCTAGTAAATGATTTAGGCGAAACCTTTGCTATTATTCACGCAAAAGGGGCAAGAGGGGCAAAAATTCGCGGTTCAATTGGAAATGAAGTGGATTATTTCGGTAATGGCATTGTGCCTTATGTTGATCCTTATACGATTAATTATGTGGGATTAGATGATTTACCTGGAAATGTTGAATTATCTGCCACCGAACAGCAATTGATTCCCCGTGCAAATCAAGCAATGTTGGTAAATTTTTCCACTAAGATTGGTAATGTTGTCTTTTTTGAAATAACGAATAAAGACGATTTGCCTCCTTTAGGAACAGATGTTGTTGATCAAGAAAATAAATCTGTAGGTATGCTAGCACAAGGGGGGGGAAAATTTATACGCGTGGTATTGCCCCTATAGGACAGTTAAATATCATTTGGGGAGAGAAACGTTGTCGTATTGATTACCAAATCCCATCTAATACGAATAATGGAAAACCTTTAGTTATGCCTGTGAAATGCCAATTTTATTAAGGAAACAAAATGAAAAAGCAAATAATATTAATGGGGATATGTAGTTTATTTTTTTATTCTTTTACCAGAGGTAAAAGCAGCAACAATGACTATTGATGGGATTACAGTCGGTATTCCTGAAGAAGTAAGAAATGGGGTAACAAAGCCAGTTACACATCACCAAGAAGTCGCGAATATTTTTCCTTTCCCTGAAATGGCAAAGAAAAAAATTATTTATAGTTGGCGGTTAGAAAATTCTGAACGTTATTGTTTACAGCATGGGGAATATAGAAGCCCCGTTGATAAATATCATATGGAAGTCAAATTTTATCCTCTCGCTTTAAATATAGACAATAAGTTCTTTAATCAGCAAATTTTAATTAATGATATGAAAGTGTATGACGATGATCCTTATCAGCGTTTTCCTGTAAGTGGCTCGCAATCGATGTATTTTACTTTAGAACTTAGTTTAAAAGATGAGGCACTTTATCGACAAGCTATTGATTATACAGTGAAAAAGGGAACGAAATTAGGTGTGATGACATTGTTTTGTACGACGGGAAGCCGAGAAGCTGGGCATGAAGGGGAGTTTAGAGATCATAGATCGCTATATAATGCCTTTACCGGCTTTACATTAACAACAGCAGCAAATGCTTCATTCCGTATTTCTCGAACTTGTAGCTTGTCATCTGCTTCTTCTCAAACGGTAACTTTATCACCTGTGATGTTGTCAGATATTCAAAATAACCAAAAAATCAAGGGAGGAGATTTTACTATTCGTTTGGACTGTTCTGGGGTGGATATAAAAAACGCCTATATTGCATTTGCTGATGCGATTAAGGAGGATCAAAAGAATAGTCTTGGCATTTTAAATGTTAAAGAGGGGGCTGGATATGCTCAAGGTGTTAATATTATGGTGGAAGATGCCCAAACACAGCAGCCAGTAAGATTTAAACAGCTTTTATCTGATCCGTTATTGTTTAAGACAGATTATCCTTCTGCTCAATATGGTTCTAAAAGCTATGATGCACTTACCCTGTTTGGAAGTTTAACTGCAGGGCACTGCAGGGCAAACAATACTAAGCCGTAAATATAATGTTTATTATTGGAAATTTATGTATACACAAACTGCAGGAAATGTGGAAGCACGAATCCGCTATAATATTTATTATAATTAGCTGTTATGTATCCTGTTTTTAGGCAAATTCTCCGATTAAATCATCAATGGCTTTGCAAAGGAGTGTACGATCGTGGCGGTAGCTAATATCGTCAGCTCTTAAATGCCGTTCAATAATTTTTAACTGGGGATCAGGGTTTTCAGGCATTAAGCCGTTTTGCACGATTGCCCCGTTAATGATCTTTTGCCCAACGGTTTCGTTGATCCAGTTAATCCGATCTTGAAGTGAAAGCACCGCCGAGGGGCTATGTTCAATACCTAAATTATCAATAAAAATTTTTTTCGCTTGGCTTTGTTTGAGGGCTTCGATAATTTCAGGCAACAAAATCGGTGGCATTATGCTAGTGAGAAAGCTGCCTGGCCCGAAAAGGATCACTTCGGCTTTTTCAATGGCTTGCACCGCTTCTGGCGTCGCTTGAACCAATGGCACAAGAAAAATGGATTTAGGCAACTCTGCCAGCTCATCAATTTCTACTTCACCCACGATACTCGAGCCAGAGGGCAAGGCGGCAGCAAGATGTACGGGGCTTTCGGACATCGGCACAATAAAGGATTTTACGCGTAACAAATCACGAATTAAATTCACCCCCTCCGTGGGACGAATTTGCATATTTTCCAACGCTTTCAGCATTAAATTACCGAGATTATGCCCTGCGAGTTCCCCCGTGCCTGAAAAGCGATATTCAAACAATGAAGACGCGGTACTCGGTTCGGTGATGATTTGATTTAAACAATTCCGCAAATCGCCCCACGCGATCCCGCCCTGTTGCTGACGAATACGCCCCGTTGAGCTGCCGTTATCCGTAGTGGTAACAATACCTGTGAGGCGCTCATTCATAAAACTTAAAGCGGACATCACTCGCCCAAGACCGTGTCCCCCCCCGATCGCCACCATATGATTAATGTTATCGAGGTTTTCGTGCCGACTATGTGCGGTGAGGTCTGTCATTGTTGTTCCTTAAAATTATGCGGTAATTTTTCATCTGATTGCCAGTAAGTATAAACAAATTTACATAAAAGTGCGGTATAAATTTTGCGTAAATTCGTTATGTATTTGTTTATATAATTTATTTATAAGCAAAAAATTTCATTTTTTTGATGAAGATCTCATTTGAGGTATAGCAAAAATCACCTTCTCCCCTTAAAATAAGCGTAAATTTTCGCATAACTCCGAGCTTGTTCGCCTACGTTTAACTCACAAAATAAGGCGACAATGCCAGCAATGAATAGCATTGCTCAGGGATACGCTGGAAACGGTTTATCCTCTCATTTTAGAAAGGTGTCTAATGCAACGCATTCCCATAACGCAAGTGGGCGAAACGCGTCTTATCGATGGTTTTGCTCGCCAATATTACTATTTGCGACTGTCCATTACGGATATGTGCAATTTTCGTTGTAACTATTGTTTACCCAATGGTTATCAGCCCGAGCCGACTAAACCGAGCTTTCTGACTTTAAATGAAATTCGCCGTTTGGTACGAGCGTTCAGCCATTTAGGGACGGAAAAAATCCGCATTACAGGCGGTGAACCCACCTTGCGGAAAGATTTTTTGCCTATTGTGGAAACCCTGCGTCAAACAGAAAATATTAAACAAATCGCCCTCACCACCAACGGTTATCGTATGGCAAAAGAGGTAGCAGCTTGGCGACAGGCGGGCGTTACCTCCATTAATGTGAGCGTAGATAGCCTTGATCCCAAAATGTTTCAACGCATTACGGGCATTGATAAATTTGCCGACATAATGCAAGGCATTGAACGGGCTTTTGAAGTGGGTTATGAAAAGGTAAAAGTGAATGCCGTGTTGATGAAAAACCTGAACGATCACGAATTTGAGGCATTCCTTGCGTGGATCAAACACCGCCCGATCCAAATGCGTTTTATTGAATTAATGCAAACGGGCGAAATGGATCAATTTTTTCAGCAATATCATCTTTCGGGGCAAATCCTTGCGGATAAACTGTTGTCAGCGGGTTGGCAGCTTCAAACTCGTTCTTATTTAGACGGCCCTGCCAAAGTGTTCAAACACCCTGATTATCAAGGGGAAATCGGCTTGATAATGCCTTATGAAAAAAATTTTTGTGCCAGTTGCAACCGCCTAAGAGTTTCCGCAAAAGGCAAATTGCACCTTTGCTTATTTGGCGAAGAGGGCATTGAATTGCGGAATTTATTGCAAAATGACGATCAACAAGCCCAATTAGAAGCACGCATTTTTTCCGCTTTGCAAGGTAAACGCGAACATCATTTTTTACATCAAGGCGACAGTGGCGTGCGAAATCACCTTGCCAGTATTGGCGGTTAATCAAAGGAAAAATTATGACTAAATTCACTCATATCAATAACAATGGCGAAGCCAATATGGTGGACGTTTCCGCCAAGCAAGATACGGTGCGAGAAGCCCGAGCGGAAGCTTTGGTTTCAATGTCCGAAGCCACGTTGCAAATGATTTTGTCGGGGCAACATCACAAAGGCGATGTGTTCGCCACCGCACGCATTGCGGGCATTCAAGCGGCAAAACGCACTTGGGATTTAATCCCCTTGTGCCACCCGTTATTGCTCTCAAAAGTGGAAGTATCTTTGACCGCTTTGCCTGAAAGCAACCAAGTTCGCATTGAAAGCCTGTGCAAATTAACGGGCAAAACAGGGGTTGAAATGGAAGCTCTCACCGCCGTGAGCGTTGCGGCATTGACTATTTATGATATGTGTAAAGCGGTACAAAAAGACATCGTGATTGAGCATATCCGCCTTTTAGAAAAGTGCGGTGGTAAATCGGGGCATTTTTTAGCAGGACAACAGCAATGATAAAAGTATTATTTTTCGCACAAACTCGCGAATTGATCGGTGTTGATAGTATTGACGTGAACGAACCTTTCGCCAATGCGGAAGCATTACGCCAACATTTGAGTGCTAGAGGGGAAAAATGGGCGTTGGCATTAGATAAAGAAAAACTGCTCGTTGCCATTAACCAAACCCTCGCCAGCCTTGAAAGTGCGGTGCAAAATGGCGATGAAGTGGCATTCTTCCCACCGGTAACTGGGGGATAAAATGGCAGATATTCAAATCGCAGTGCAAAGCGAGCCTTTCGACCAAAATGCCGTTTATCGTTGGGTGGCTGAACCGCATTCTGTTGGGGCTGCAGTGATTTTTGTGGGTAAAGTGCGAGAAATGAATTTAGGCGACAACGTTTCTAGCCTCTTTTTGGAGCATTATCCTGCAATGACAGAAAAAGCCTTACGCGAAATCGTGGAGGAAGCCTGTCAGCGTTGGCAATTATTACGCATCGCCGTAATCCACCGTGTCGGGCTATTGTATACGGGCGATGAAATTGTTCTCGTGGCAGTGAGTTCACCACACCGTGGTGAAGCCTACCAAGCCAATGAATTTATTATGGATTTCCTCAAAAGCAAAGCCCCATTTTGGAAAAAAGAACAAACAGAAAACGGCGAACGTTGGGTTGAGCATAGAGAAAGTGATAGTGCGGCGTTAAGGAAGTGGTGAATATTGAGAGGGGGATTTGATATTTGTCATAATGGAAGTTTATTTGTAAATGAAATGGCATTGTATTTTAATTTAAATCATAAATTTATGTAAAAATGCTTTTTTCTATTTCCATTTTTACTAAATTAGAATAGCATATTCACCGAACCTTATTTTCTTAAGGTATCTTAGAACATTATCCCTTATATGGAAGGAGCTAATATGAAATTTCGTTTTGCGGCATTAGCTACCGCATTATTATTAACCAGTACAACAAGTTTTGCAGGTGTTGTAACGAGTTCGTCTAATGTTGATTTTTTAGCTATCGATGGACAAAAAGCCAGTAAATCTTTATTAAAATCAACAAACTCTTTCAATGCGAGTGAGTCTCAGCTTCATCAAGTTGTAGTACGTGTGAGTGAAGTGATCAGAACTGGTGGTTCAGAGCGTTCTTTATTTGAATCCGACCCAATTATTGTAACTTTCCAAGGCCATTCAGATGATTTAGTCATTTCTGCCCCGCATATTGAAAATGATCGTGAGGCGGCAGATTATAATGATCACCCAGTGATTTATTTGAAAACGGTTTCTGGTCAGGCAATTCCTTTTAAACTAGATAAGTTAAAACAAGAAGGTTTTTTACCAGGCTTAAATTTGATTGATAATCTTTCTGAATATAACGCATCTGGTGCTGTTGCAGCGGTGTCTTCGTTTGCTGTGAATATGATGCCATCAGTTGTTCCGACAATGGCAAAAGCTCAAAAAGGAAAAATTACGGTTCAGGGAGAGAATGTTGTGGAACAGCAATTACAATATTGGTTCCAACAGGCCGATAAAGAGACGCAGAAACGTTTCTTAAATTGGGCAACTAAACAGAAATAAAAGAATAGGGGCTGTCCTAGATAACAACTAAAAAATCTATTTAGGTTAGAATGAACCAATGAGAAAAAGTCGTCTAAGTCAGCACAAACAAAATAAACTCATTGAGCTATTTGTTGCAGGTGTTACTGCAAGGACAGCAGCAGAGTTAGTCAATGTAAACAAAACGACTGCCGCATATTACTTTCATCGTTTACGCCAACTCATCTATCAAAACAGCCTTCACTTAGAGATGTTTGAAGGTGAAATTGAAGCCGATGAAAGTTATTTTGGCGGTGCTCGCAAAGGCAAACGTGGTCGTGGTGCGGCAGGGAAAATTGCGGTATTCGGGCTTCTCAAGCGCAATGGCAAGGTTTATACCGTTGCGGTTCCAAATACGCAATCTGCCACCTTGTTACCCATTATTCGGGAGCAGGTAAAGCCTGATAGTATTGTTTACACCGATAATTATCGTAGTTATGACGTGCTTGATGTGAGTGAATTTAGTCATTTTCGTATCAATCACAGCACACATTTTGCTGAAAATCATAACCACATTAACGGAATTGAGAATTTTTGAAGCCAAGCAAAACGCCATTTACGCAAATTTAATGGTATCCCAAAAGCGCATTTTGAGCTTTATTTAAAGGAATGTGAATGGCGTTTTAATTACAGCAACATAAAAAGTCAAATTTCTATTTTAAAACAATTGGTTAAAGGGAGTTTAGTCTAGTTATCTAGGACAGCCCCAAAGAATATTGTTATCTAAGAAAAGTGGGCTTTATGCTCACTTTTTTATTCGGAGGAGAAGATGATTAGACAGCTTTCTAAACATAAAAATATAGCACTTGTTGCTCACGATCATTGTAAAGAAAAATTAATAAACTGGTGTAAAAAACACCGCGCTTTACTTGAGAAGCATTTTCTTTATGCAACGGGTACAACGGGAAATTTAATTCAGACAGAAGTGAATTTAACCGTGAATGCCTTGTTAAGTGGACCAATGGGCGGAGATCAACAATTGGGGGCACTTATTGCGGAGAAAAAAATAGATATTTTAATTTTCTTTTGGGATCCGATGAATGCAGTACCGCATGATCCTGATGTAAAAGCGTTAATGCGAATTGCAACCGTTTGGAATATTCCTGTAGCAATGAATGTTGCAAGTGCTGATTTTATAATTTATTCCGAGCTATTTCACCAGGAAACGGATATTTGTATCCCTAACTATGATGGTTATTTAAAAGAACGACTAAAATAAGTAAAGCTTGCCAATGCGTTGTTTAGGTATGTAAAGATGAATAATTGGTTAAATGCGAAAGTCATTGCGACAATCCCGGTGTTTATTGCGGTAAATATTGCAACATTCTCGGTGTGGATGTTAAATATATCTCAACAAAGTATGCCATTAGTTCTAGGAATTATTGCAGGTGGTTTGGCTGATTTAGATAATGGCTTAACGGGAAGAGTCAAAAATATTTTGGGGCTGTCCTAGATAACAACTAAAAAATCTATTTAGGTTAGAATGAACCAATGAGAAAAAGTCGTCTAAGTCAGCACAAACAAAATAAACTCATTGAGCTATTTGTTGCAGGTGTTACTGCAAGGACAGCAGCAGAGTTAGTCAATGTAAACAAAACGACTGCCGCATATTACTTTCATCGTTTACGCCAACTCATCTATCAAAACAGCCTTCACTTAGAGATGTTTGAAGGTGAAATTGAAGCCGATGAAAGTTATTTTGGCGGTGCTCGCAAAGGCAAACGTGGTCGTGGTGCGGCAGGGAAAATTGCGGTATTCGGGCTTCTCAAGCGCAATGGCAAGGTTTATACCGTTGCGGTTCCAAATACGCAATCTGCCACCTTGTTACCCATTATTCGGGAGCAGGTAAAGCCTGATAGTATTGTTTACACCGATAATTATCGTAGTTATGACGTGCTTGATGTGAGTGAATTTAGTCATTTTCGTATCAATCACAGCACACATTTTGCTGAAAATCATAACCACATTAACGGAATTGAGAATTTTTGGAGCCAAGCAAAACGCCATTTACGCAAATTTAATGGTATCCCAAAAGCGCATTTTGAGCTTTATTTAAAGGAATGTGAATGGCGTTTTAATTACAGCAACATAAAAAGTCAAATTTCTATTTTAAAACAATTGGTTAAAGGGAGTTTAGTCTAGTTATCTAGGACAGCCCCTTAAATAAAGTAAGTCATCAAGCGATACGGAGTGATGGGAAATACCTGCTTTATATTGTAAGTCAGTTGCAATTTGGAAAGTGCGATGGTTTACAGTATCGGATTGCCCGTAGGAAAGCACACGAGTATGCAATGGCGTTGAGTACAATAATGTCAAATATGAATAGTAATCCAGAAAAATATCAAGACTATTTACAAAGTGGATTTGAGATCTTGAAGCTAAATTATTCGTTATTGAGTTATATTTCAGCGTTAGGAGCATATCGAGAAAATATCAAACATATTTCATATAATAGTGATTTTTGGGCTGAGTTTTATCCGATTGCCAAGAAATTAATTTATGCTTTAGAGCATATTGAGTCTTTATCTGCGGCGGTATTTGATAAATTACTAAGTAACATTCAACAGGCATTACATCAACTTAATGAGAATACGGAAGATAAAGTGTCCCAATCTGAAATAGGTATTCCTATTCAACAACTTAATATGATTAGCCAAATTTTACCGCATATTTATGCATTTTTTCATCATACAAAGAATAGGGATAATTCATCACATTTATCAATGTGATATATTTTTATCAAGAAATCGTACCGCACTTTATTTATTGATAATTGTCTATAAATTCTGCAGGCTTCTTAGTTCGCAACAAAGTTTGGGCCAAGATATTCCTTCTTTTTATTGCATAGGTAGGGAGTTATATGAGTCTGTGGTTGTTTTATGTTAAAATTATTCATAACTTGAAATTTAGTGTTTTTGACCTTATATCAATGTGTACGGTATAAGCTAAAATTAAGAAATAATGGGAAAGAAAAAACGTTCAGCAAGTTCAACGCGTTGGTTGAATGAGCATTTTAAAGATCCGTTTGTGCAAAAAGCACATAAACAAAAGCTGCGTTCGCGGGCATATTTTAAGCTTGATGAAATTCAGCAAACGGATCGGTTATTTAAACCTGGTATGACTGTGGTAGATCTGGGAGCTGCACCGGGTGGCTGGTCGCAATATGTGGTAAGCCAAATTGGTGGCAAAGGGCGTGTGATAGCTTGTGATATTTTAGAAATGGATCCGATTGTCGGCGTGGATTTTCTGCAAGGGGATTTTCGTGAAGAAAATGTATTGAATGCCTTGCTTGAACGCGTAGGCGAGGCAAAAGTTGATGTGGTAATGTCGGATATGGCGCCAAATTTTAGTGGTATGCCATCAGTGGACATTCCTCGTGCAATGTATTTAGTGGAACTGGCTTTGGATATGTGTAAACAAGTATTGGTGCACAAAGGCAGTTTCGTTGTGAAAGTTTTCCAAGGTGAGGGCTTTGATGAATATTTAAGAGAAATTCGTTCTCTGTTTAGTGTCGTTAAAGTGCGTAAACCTGAAGCATCTCGTGGGCGTTCTCGTGAGGTGTATATTGTGGCAACGGGTTACAAATATTAACTATAAATTCAATAACTTCTCATTTTGGAATGAATGTAGTAATCTTGTAACAAATTATTAACTTAGAAAAACGAGGTCAAACCTTGAAAGATATGGTCAAAAACTTAGTTCTATGGATTGTGATTGCAGTAGTTATGATGTCTGCATATCAGGGCTTTAGCGGTAGTTCGAATGGTAATCTTACCGATTACACCACCTTTATTACGGATGTGGGTAATGATCAAGTACGGCAAGTGCGATTTGAAGAGAACGAATTACAAGTTACTAAATCTGATGGTTCAAAATATTCAACCGTAATGCCAATTTATGACGATAAATTATTGAATGATTTATTAAATAAAAAGGTAAAAGTAGAAGGAACGTTGCCAGAAAGACGTGGTATTTTATCGCAAATTCTCATCTCTTGGTTCCCAATGCTATTACTTGTTGGCGTATGGTTCTTCTTTATGCGCCAAATGCAAGGCGGTGGCGGCAAGGCAATGAGCTTTGGTAAAAGCCGTGCCAAAATGCTTACCAAAGAGCAAATTAAAACCACTTTTGCTGATGTGGCAGGCTGTGATGAAGCCAAAGAAGAAGTGGGGGAAATCGTTGATTTCTTGCGTGATCCAAGCAAATTCCAAAAATTGGGCGGTAAAATTCCAAAAGGGATTTTAATGGTTGGGCCACCGGGAACAGGTAAAACCTTATTAGCTAAAGCCATTGCGGGTGAAGCGAAAGTGCCATTTTCTACCATTTCAGGTTCTGACTTTGTTGAAATGTTTGTCGGCGTGGGGGCTTCTCGCGTGCGTGATATGTTTGAACAAGCGAAGAAAAACGCACCTTGCTTGATTTTCATTGATGAAATTGATGCAGTAGGTCGCCAACGTGGTGCAGGCCTTGGTGGTGGACACGATGAGCGTGAGCAAACCCTTAACCAAATGTTGGTGGAAATGGACGGTTTTGAAGGCAATGAAGGGGTGATTGTGATCGCCGCAACCAACCGTCCAGATGTGCTTGATCCTGCATTAACGCGTCCAGGGCGTTTTGACCGCCAAGTGGTGGTAGGC
The DNA here is from genome assembly GCF_900450705.1 of Avibacterium paragallinarum. GTDB lineage: Bacteria > Pseudomonadota > Gammaproteobacteria > Enterobacterales > Pasteurellaceae > Avibacterium > Avibacterium paragallinarum. Next base: position 332,348 of record NZ_UGHK01000002.1, on the reverse strand, counting down.
TTGCCAGATGTATTAGGACGTGAGCAAATCTTAAAAGTCCATATGCGTAAAGTGCCAGTTGCACCAGATGTGAATGCGATGACCCTTGCGCGTGGCACACCAGGTTATTCAGGGGCTGATTTGGCTAACCTTGTGAATGAAGCCGCATTATTTGCTGCTCGAATGAACAAACCATTGGTTTCAATGCTTGAGTTTGAAAAAGCGAAAGACAAAATCAATATGGGGCCTGAACGCCGCACAATGATTATGACGGATAAGCAAAAAGAATCCACCGCTTATCACGAAGCAGGACACGCCATTGTGGGTTATTTAGTACCAGAACACGATCCAGTACATAAAGTCACCATTATTCCGCGTGGCCGTGCTTTAGGGGTAACCTTCTTCTTACCAGAAGGGGATCAGGTAAGCATTAGCCAAAAACAATTAGAAAGTAAACTTTCCACCCTTTATGCAGGGCGTTTAGCGGAAGATTTGATTTACGGTGAAGAAAATATTTCTACTGGTGCATCAAATGACATTAAAGTTGCGACGAATATTGCACGCAATATGGTTACCCAGTGGGGCTTTTCTGATAAATTAGGTCCAATTCTTTATTCTGAAGATGAAGGTGAAGTATTCTTAGGACGCTCAATGGCGAAAGCGAAACATATGTCTGATGAAACAGCACATCTTATTGATGAAGAAGTCCGTGCGATTGTTACTCGTAACTACGAGCGTGCAAGACAGCTATTAATTGACAATATGGATATTTTACACGCAATGAAAGATGCGTTAGTGAAATATGAAACCATTGAAGAAGAGCAGATCAAACAATTGATGAATCGTGAGCCGGTTACGCCGCCGGCTGGTTGGGATGAGGAGATGAAAACAGCGAAAGTTGATGGTGTAAAAAATAAGGATACTGAAAATTCAGTAAAACAGGATAATTCAAATAACTAATCTTTATTTTTGTGTGGTAAAGGACTGATGTTGCTTATAAGCAATTCAGTCTTTTATTTTTATAAAGACTTTTATACATTCGATATTAGGGTATTAATAATGAATTATGCTGATTGGATCAGTTTGGCTGTATCTAAATTAGATAAAAACAAGACGGCTGATCCGTTTATGAATGCTAAAGTAGATGCAATGCTGTTACTAGAGTTTGTAACAGGGCATTCTCGTTCTTTTATTTTGGCATTTTCTGATACTACATTACCTAAGCATTTACTTATCAAACTCACCGCTTTACTTGAAAGAAGAGCAAATGGCGAACCAATGGCTTATATTTTAGGTTGTCAGCCTTTTTGGACACTTGATCTTATGACAACGCCAGATACATTGATACCACGTAGTGAAACGGAAATATTGATTGAAAATGCATTAGATTGCATTAAGAAATGCGTAACATCAAAAAACTTTGATGGTACATTGACAATTTTGGATTTAGGCACGGGGACAGGTGCTATAGCACTTGCTTTAGCAAAAGAATTGCGATCTGGCTTCCAAAATTTAATTAAATATTCGGTTATAGGCGTGGATTTGGTTGATAATGCAGTTAAGTTAGCTGAAAATAATGCGAGGTATAATAATATTGAAAATGTGTATTTTCATCAAAGTAATTGGTTTGAACATTTGAAAGGGCAATCTTTCGATATAATCGTTAGTAATCCACCTTATATTGATAAAGAAGATTTACATCTAACTATTGGAGATGTGCGTTTCGAACCCTTGACGGCTCTTGTATCTAACGATGAAGGATATGCTGATTTGCGACATATTATTATTAACGCACCTGCATATTTAAAGGCAAATGGTTGGTTATTGGTAGAACATGGCTGGCAGCAAGGAAATAAAGTGCGGTCTTTTTTTCAAACAGATTTTTGGCGTAATATTGTTACTATAAAAGATTATAGTCATAATGAACGTGTAACATTGGCTCAATTAATAGGAGAAAATCGTTAATGGATACAAATCGTAGTGCAATTTATAATGAAATGCTCAATTTTTATATTGTAACAGGAAATGATCAACAAAGAGAATTAGGGAGTATCCATTCTGTAATGGAGGAATTTTTGACTCAAGCGAAAAAGGAAATTTCTTCACAAAAAGATGATGAGAACAAAATAAGAAAACTTATTGATCTTGTTTATAATGATTGGGGGTTTCAAATTGATTTTAACAATGTTTTTGAGCATTCGAATTATTATTTACCAGATATTTTAGCCACTCGTAGAGGTGTAGCTGTTTCTATCGGGGGTATTTTGCTCTATCTTGCTGAAAAATTGGATCTTCCTCTCTATGCGGTTGATTTTCCGGTCAATATAATGCTAAAAGCTGAAGTAAATAGTAAACCTTTATTCTTTGATCCTTGGACTGGTCGTCAAGTTTCCGATCAATATATTGAATACACTTATAAAGTCTATTATGGAGAAAAGGTTCAAATTTCTGTTCCTTTATTAGGAAAACAAGATGAAGAAGAATTAGAAATGCGTTATGGACAGTTAGCCAAAAATGCTTTGATGAGAGAAAGCCTCAATGAAAAGGCATTAGCCTATGTAGAAAATATTCTACATCGTTACCCTGATTCTTTAGATGAGATTCGTGATAGAGGAATTCTAAAAATACAATTTGGACTTTTTAAAGAGGCTCTTAAAGATCTTGAAACTTTTATTGAAAAAAGACCTAATGATTCGTTCTCTAAAATGTTGAAGGAACAGTTACCTCTTATAGAAAAAGATGCTGAAGAACAGGAAAAAGCAAAAAAAGAATCCATTCATTAAAAATAGAGAAATGAGTATGAAAAATAAATTGATCACCTTGGGGAATATTGAGATTGCTAATAATAAACCATTTGTCCTTTTTGGAGGTATGAATGTATTAGAAAGTCGAGATATGGCGATGAAAGTATGCGAACAATATATTGAAGTTACGCAAAAATTGAATGTTCCATATATTTTTAAGGCATCTTTTGATAAAGCAAATCGTTCATCAATTCATTCTTTTCGAGGACCTGGAATGGATGAGGGGCTTAAAATTTTTCAAGAATTGAAAGAAACATTTAATGTTAAAATTATTACAGATGTACATGAGAGCTATCAATGTCAGCCAGTTGCTGAAGTGGTTGATATTATTCAACTACCCGCGTTTCTAGCTCGGCAAACTGATCTTGTTGAAGCAATGGCACGCACTGGAGCGGTCATTAATGTAAAGAAACCACAATTTTTGAGTCCGAGTCAAATGGGAAATATCGTAGAAAAAATAGAAGAGTGTGGAAATAACCAAATTATTTTGTGTGATCGTGGCACAAGTTTTGGTTATGACAACTTAATTGTCGATATGCTGGGATTCAATGTAATGAAGAAAGTTTCTAAAGGATGTCCTGTTATTTTTGATGTTACCCATTCATTACAATGTAGAGATCCGTTGGGGGCTGCTTCTGGAGGTCGCCGTGAACAAGTTTCCGAACTAGCAAGAGCGGGCTTAGCGGTAGGATTGGCTGGACTATTTATTGAAGCTCATCCTGAACCATTGAAAGCAAAATGTGATGGGCCATCTGCCTTACCATTAAATAAATTAGAAGCATTTGTTTCTCAAATGAAAGCAATTGATGAGCTTGTTAAATCTTTTGATGAGATTGATACAGCTAATTAGCTGATGAGAGTCTTTAGCAATAAAGTGCGGTATAATTTTACTGCATTTTAAGTTTTATTTTATATGGGGCTTTTATATGAAAATTGTTTTCCTTGATAGCACGGCAATTCCAAAACATATTCCTATTCCCCGTCCGAATTTTGAGCATCAATGGGTAGAATATGAATATACGTCGCCAGAGCAAACTGTTGAACGAGCAAAAGACGCGGATATTGTCATTACCAGTAAAGTGGTCTTTAATCGTGAAATAATGCAACAACTTCCCAAATTAAAATTAATTGCATTGACGGCAACAGGAACAAATAATGTTGATCTTATTGCGGCGAAAGAACTTGGTATTGAAGTAAAAAATGTGACGGGTTATTCATCAGTGACTGTCCCTGAGCATGTGTTAGGGTTAATTTTTGCCTTAAAGCATAGTTTAATGAATTGGTATAAAGATCAACTTAGTGCGAAATGGGCAGAGAGCAAACAGTTTTGTTATTTTGATTACCCGATCACCGATATTAGAGGCTCTACATTAGGTGTGGTAGGAAAGGGAAATCTTGGTGCAGAAATAGGACGCTTAGCGGAAGCACTCGGAATGAATGTGCTTTATGCTGAACGTAAAGGGGCATCAACAATACGTGATGGGTATTTACCTTTTGAGCAAGTATTGCAAGAGGCAGATATTATCACGCTACATTGCCCTTTAACTCCAGAAACGACAAACTTAATTAATGCTCAAACGTTGAAATTGATGAAGCCAACGGCGTATTTAATTAATACTGGTCGTGGGCCTTTAATTGACGAGCAAGCACTGCTCGAAGCCTTAGAGAGCGGGACGATTGCGGCCGCCGCACTGGATGTTTTAGTAAAAGAGCCTCCAGAAAAAGATAATCCACTTATTCAAGCAGCAACGCGTTTACCTAATTTAATTATCACGCCACATGTCGCTTGGGCTTCTGATGGTGCGGTGGAAATTTTGGTGAAAAAAGTCACGCAAAATATTGAAGATTTTGTGGCAATGGGTAAATAATGTATTCCGTTATTCCCTCTCCCCAACATAGTAGAGGTTGGGGAATATGATTATTGCTAACCCTTAACTATTAATGATGAGTGTTCCAATTTCCTTATTTATCGCCTTTCGTTATTGGCGTGCCAAAAGTGCTGATCGTTTTGGACGGTTAGTTACCAATCTTGCGATGATGGGCATTGTGCTAGGTATTATGGCATTGATTATCGTACTTTCAGTTATGAATGGTCTTGAAAATCAGCAAAAAAAACAAGTACTTTCTAGCATACCGCACGCCATTATTATGCCATTAGCGGGGCATCTATCTCACTCAGAACCTATTCCTAGTATGCCTACATTTGTGCAAAACGTGGTTCCCATTAATACTACGAATGTGATTTTGCAAGCACCACAAGGCGTCAGTGCGGGGCAAGTGATTGGGATTACCCGTTTTTCTGATGATCCTTTATTGCAGAATTTCGCAACGCAATCCTTTGAGCAAGTATTACCCGAAGGAGAGTTTAAGCTCATTGTCGGCTCACAACTTGCAGAAAAACTGCATTTACAAATTGGTGATAAAGTTCGTTTAATGATAACAGAGAACAGCCAATATACCCCTTTCGGTCGCGTGCCTGTGCAACGTTTATTTACGATTAGCGATATTTATTTTTCTGCTGGGCAGAATGATACTAATGAGATGTTTGCCAATCTTTCCGATATTGGGCGGTTGATGCGAATTCCGTCTGATCAAATGCAAGGCTACCGTTTATTTTTAAAAGATCCTTTTGACATCACTGAATTACCGCAATATTTTCCATCTGATAAATGGCTAATTAGTGATTGGCGTAGCCAAAAAGGCGAGTTTTTCCAAGCGGTGAAAATGGAAAAAAATATGATGGGATTACTGATTAGCCTGATTATTGTGGTCGCCATTTCTAATATTATCACCTCGCTTAGTTTAATGGTGGTGGATAAACAAGGAGAAATTGCGATTTTACAAACGCAAGGGCTAAATAAATCTGAGGTTCGTAATCTGTTTATCTGGCAAGGGCTATTAGTGGGACTAAGTGGGACGTTAGTCGGTACAATGCTTGGCGTATTAACAACATTAAATTTAGATCGCATTATGGCGTGGTTTAATCCTGAAAATATCATTTTGCCAACAGAACTCAACTTGTCTCAGCTTATAATGATTGTGGGCATATCATTGTTATTTTCATTAGGATCAACCATTTACCCCGCCTATCGAGCCGCACAAATTGAACCCGCTGAAGCATTGCGTTATGAATGATAAGTGCGGTGTTTTTTTGCCACGTTTTTAACTAAATTGAAGAAATGAGAAAGAATGATTGATAATAAAATCTTACTGAGTTGCCAAGGTTTAAGCAAAGTTTACCAAGAAGGTGAAAACCAAACCCAAGTGTTGAAAGAGGTGAGTTTTTCAATGGCAGAGGGGGAGTTAGTTGCGATTGTGGGCAGCTCGGGATCTGGAAAAAGTACATTATTGCACACCCTAGGCGGGCTAGATCAGCCAAGTAGCGGCGAAGTGTTCATAAAAGGGCAGTCTTTACAAAAAGCCAGTGCGAATGAATTAGCCAAATTACGCAATCAGCACTTAGGCTTTGTTTATCAATTTCATCATTTAATAGCTGATTTTACCGCCTTAGAAAATGTGATGATGCCGATGTTAATCGGCAAACAAAATCGTAGTGAAGCACAAGATCGTGCGGAGAAAATGCTTGGTGCAGTTGGATTATCACATCGTATTAAGCATCGCCCTTCTGCCTTGTCTGGCGGCGAGCGTCAGCGTGTTGCCATTGCCCGTGCATTGGTGAATAACCCCGCTTTGGTGTTGGCTGACGAACCCACTGGAAATTTAGACCGTAAAACAACAGAAAGTATTTTTGAACTAATTCTAAAATTAAACCAAGAGCAAAAAATCGCATTTTTATTGGTAACTCACGATCTACAACTGGCGGAAAAACTTTCCCGCCGAATGGTGATGCAAGATGGCATTTTGCGTGGAGAGAGCTAGATGAATGCACCTTTTTTTATTAGCTGGCGTTATCAGCGAGGTAAGCAAAAAAATCGCTTAGTGTCATTGATTTCAATGTTTTCTACCTTTGGTATCGCCCTTGGTGTTATGGTGTTGATTGTGGGATTAAGTGCGATGAACGGTTTTGAACGTGAGCTGAATAAACGCATTTTGGCGGTTGTTCCACATATTGAGATTTCTGCGTATTCAGGGCAAGGTGAAAGTACACCGATAAAAAATTGGCAAAATTTGACCGCACTTTTAAAACAAGATCCCGAAGTGCTAGCAAGCTCGCCTTTTATAAATTTTACTGCATTGATAGAAAATGGAACGAAATTGAAAGTCGTACAGGTTAAAGGTGTTGACGCTAATCAGCAGGAGCAAGTGAGTGCTTTAGGACAATTCGTGCTTGGCGATGGCTGGCAGAATTTTTCTCGTGAAGGAGGGCTTATACTAGGTTCTGGTATCGCCAAAGATCTTGAGGTTAAAGAAGGGGATTGGGTAACGTTGCTGATTTCGCAATCCGATGGTACAAATAATTTTATTCAACCAAGACGAGAGCGTATGCAAATCACGGGGATTTTACGCCTTGATGGACAGCTCGATCATAGTTATGCCTTAATCCCCTTAGCGATGGCACAGCAATTCTTGGATTATTCCACAGAGGAAGCAACGGGGGTTGAATTAAAAGTGCGAGATCCTTTTCAGGTGCAACAAATGGGATACTCAACCTTGCAGAATTATCCACAATTTTTATCAGCTCATAATTGGATTAGTCAATTCGGTTATATGTATCGCGATATTCAACTTATTCGTACGGTGATGTATTTAGCGATGGTATTAGTGATAGGGGTCGCGTGCTTTAATATTGTTTCTACCTTAATTATGGCAGTGAAAGATAAGCAAGGGGATATTGCGATTATGCGAACATTGGGTGCAAATGATCGCTTTATCCAACAGATTTTTATTTGGTATGGCTTGCTAGCTGGAATGAAAGGGTGCTTGATAGGCTTAATGCTTGGCTGTATTACCGCATTGAATTTAACTCAATTAATTAAAGGCATTGAGTTTTTGATTGGCAGAAAATTGCTTTCTGATGGCGTATATTTCGTGGATTTTTTACCAAGTGAATTGCATTGGCAAGATATGATGATTGTATTTGCCGTTGCCTTAGTGCTAAGTTTGATGGCAAGTTTGTATCCTGCAAGTCGTGCAGTGCGACTGCAACCAGCACAAGTTTTAAGCAATCATTGATAAAAAGTTAAAAATATTTTTAAACTAGTTTACCAGTACAAAAATGCGTGCTACATTGGCACGCATAATCATATATTCGCAATACAAGGCGAAGAAGATAAATACAAACAAGATGTAGAGAGTGATGTATGACTAAAAGCAAAAATGACATTTATATTGCAAATGATGATACGCGAATTGGTAAGGTAGAGCAGGTTCTCCCCCCAATCGCCTTGATCGAAAAATATCCAGCAACGGAGACTGCAGAGAAAACCGTTAAGCAGGCACGTAAAGAAACGCATAATATTATTCATCGCAAAGATGATCGCTTATTGGTTGTGATTGGGCCTTGCTCAATTCACGATCCTCAATCTGCTTTAGAATATGCTCAACGAATTAAAGCAATGCGAGAAAAATATCGTGATACGTTGCAAATTATTATGCGGGTTTATTTTGAAAAACCGCGTACGACAGTGGGGTGGAAAGGGTTGATTAACGATCCTTATTTGAATAATACCTATGCGTTAAATGATGGTTTACGCATTGCACGTAAATTATTATTAGATATTAATGATTTAGAAGTCCCTACGGCGGGCGAGTTTTTAGATATGATCACGCCTCAATATGTTGCAGATTTTATGAGCTGGGGGGCGATCGGGGCAAGAACAACGGAATCTCAAGTTCACCGAGAGTTAGCTTCAGGGCTATCTTGTGCCGTAGGATTTAAGAATGCGACAAACGGCGGTGTGAAAATTGCCCTTGATGCGATTGGTGCTGCAGAAGCTCCACATTATTTTCTTTCTGTAACAAAATTTGGTCATTCTGCGATTGTTTCTACAAAAGGTAATGCCGATTGCCATATTATTTTACGAGGTGGTGATAATGGGCCTAATTATAGTGCAAAAGATGTGGAAGAAATTTGCGGAAATATCGAAAAAACAGGTCGTATTCCTCACGTGATGGTAGATTTCAGCCATGCAAATAGCAGTAAGCAGTTTAAAAAACAGTTAGATGTGTGTGCGGATGTATGCCAACAAATTTCACAAGGATCACAGAAAATCTTTGGGGTTATGATTGAAAGCCATTTGGTAGAAGGTCGTCAAGATCTTGTAGAAGGTCAAGAGCTGGTTTATGGGCAAAGCATCACGGATGCTTGTATTGGTTGGGAAGATTCTGAGAAGGTGTTGCAGAATTTATCTGAAGCGGTGGTTGCTCGCCGTCAATATCTAAATAAATAATTTAAATTATGAAAAAGTTGGGGTAACTCAGCTTTTTTTATTTATCTTAGGCAAATTATTTTGCTAAGCAGATCAAGTTTTGGTGCTTTCAACCTAAATAAATACAAAATTCAGGGTATAATTCCTTTAAAAATTTCACACATTAAAAGGAGTTATTGTGAAACTAGATGAATTGGCAAAACTTGCAGGTGTATCAAGAACGACAGTTAGTTATGTAATAAATGGAAAAGCGAAGCAATATAGAGTAAGTGACAAAACCATTGAAAAAGTGGAATCTTTAATAAAGGAATATGATTTTAGACCTAATATAATGGCGGCGGGGTTGAGAGCTGGAAAGAGTAATGCGATTGGTTTGATTATTCCTGATTTTGAGAATATGAGCTATGCAAGAATTGCTCATCGTTTAGAACAGCTTTTTCGTGCTAGGGGTTATCAATTGTTAATAGCTTGTTCAAATGATAACCCTGATAACGAGATTGAATGTGCGAGGCATCTTTTTCAGCGTAAAATCGATGCTTTGATTGTTTCAAGTGTTTTGCCTGAGAGTAATTTGTTCTATCAAGAGAGTAATATTCCTGTTTTTGGGTTTGATAGGAAAATTAGCGGTAAGAATATTATTAATGTATTTTCAGATAATAAAAAAGATGCTTATAGCCTGACACAAAATTTATTGGAGTTAAAAAAGTATCGTAAAATTTTATTTTTCGGGGCGTTACCAGATTTACCAACAAGTCAGGATAGGGAAGCAGGATTCCGTCAAGCTTTGAATGAAAGTAAATTTAGTGCGGTAGAATATCTTTATACAACACAGTTTCATAGAGAATCAGCGTCACAGACTTTTGCTAAGTGGCTTGCTGCTAATTCGATGCCTGATGCATTATTTGTTACTTCTTTAACGCTGTTACAAGGTGTTTTTTTGGCATTAAAGCATAAGAGAGATATTCCGTCTTCTTTGGTTATTGCAACATTTGGTAATCACGAAATGCTTGAGTTTTTAGAAAACAAAGTATTATGTGCGGTGCAAGATCATAAGCAAATTGCTGATCGATTATTAGTATTAGTGCTTAAACAGCTCAATCATAAAGAACATTTGGAAAATGCCTCGAGTAAAATTTTGAGGCGTTTAATTTTTCGTCATTGTTAGTCGATTTTTATAGGAGGAGGTAGGGGTTCTGCTTCCCCAAGAAAGTGCGGTTTTTTTTCAAAAAGAAGATCTAATATTACTCTAGTGCGAGCAAAGAGTTCTCTTAATCGAACTAAAATATACTGATTAGGGGAATCAGCGGCAAAACAAATTGCATCAATATCATAATATCTTGCGATAAATAATGCCCTTTCACAATGAAAACGCTGGGTGATGATTGTTAATGAGTTAGCTTTAAATACCCGAGATGCTCTGATAACTGAGTCTAAAGTACGGAATCCAGCGTAATCCATATACATAAATTTTTCTGAAATGCCCATTTTTTTTAAATCTTTCAGCATCATACGCGGCTCATTGTATTCAATTGTTCTATTATCTCCACTTAATAATAGGTAATCTATTTTCTTTTGTTTGAAAAGAGTATCGGCAGCTAATAAACGGTAAGAATAAAATAAGTTAGGTGTATTTTTAGTGCGATATTTTGAGGTTCCAAGAAGTAAGCCATAGGGGCGATGAGGTAGTTTTGTAATATCTGTATAAATATGTTTATGGACGTAAAGTGCGATTCCTTGATCAAGGATAATTAATATAGAGCTTAAAAATAAAAGTGTGAGTAAGCCGTACTTGAATATTTTTTTTATCCAATAAGGAGAAAAATGCATATTAAAAAAGGGAACAAGCATAATATTCATATTTTTTCATCATCTTGGTTAAAGATAATAAAAAATAGTAGTAAACTCAAGCAAATTTATTTTAAAATACGTCTAGATGTTTAGATGTCTAAAATTTCTTGACAATAAGTCAGTTGGACAGTAGTTTATTTGTTGAAGTGTTTTTTTATATGATTTAGATAGGATAGGTAATGGCAGTACAGAAAGCAACGTTGTTTACTCACTCTCCTTTAGATTTAATTTTAGGGGGGCAACTTAAGCAAATTGAAGTTGCTTATCAAACCTATGGTGTGCTTAATAAAGATAAAACAAATGCAATTTTAATTTGCCACGCCTTGACAGGAGATGCTGAGCCTTGTGCTAAATCTCCTGATCAAAGAGGATGGTGGGAAAATTTTATGGGAGATGGGCTTGCTTTAGACACTTCTCGCTATTTTTTTATTTGCTCCAATGTATTGGGAGGTTGCAGGGGAACAACAGGACCCGCATCTATCAATATAGAAACACAAAAACCTTATGGAAGTCAGTTCCCACATATTGTTGTTCAAGATATTGTTAGAGTTCAACGAGCACTCTTAAAATATTTAGATATTCCTCATTTGTATGCTGTTATTGGAGGGTCTTTTGGGGGAATGCAGGCTACACAGTGGGCAATCGATTATCCAGACTTTATTGATAATGTAATTAATCTCTGCTCATCTTTATATCTTAGTTCTGAAGCGATTGGCTTTAATCACGTTATGCGTCAGGCTATTATTACCGATCCTAATTTTAATAATGGTAATTATTATGATGGAAAGCCGCCTTTGCAAGGTTTGGCTGTTGCAAGAATGCTCGGAATGCTAACATATCGTACTGATATTCAGCTTGAGAAAGCTTTTGGGCGAGCGGTAAAATCAGAGGGAAATTTTTGGGGAGATTATTTCCAAGTTGAGTCTTATTTAAGTTATCAAGGGCAGAAGTTTTTAGAGAGATTTGATGCAAATAGTTATTTATATTTATTAAGAGCATTAGATTTATATGATCCAGCATTAGGTTATGAAAATATAGGACAGGCCCTTTCTCGTATTAAAGCCCGTTATAGTTTGATTGGTGTGATTAATGATCAGTTATTCAAGATCGTTGATGTAAGGAAGAGCAAAATAATGTTGGAAAATGCGGGAGTAGATCTGCACTATAGTGAATTATCTTCTGATTATGGGCATGATGCTTTTTTAGTGGATTACGACTTTTTTTGTCGTCCAATCAAGCAAGCATTGGTGGATGTTAATTCAAGTGAGTGAAATTTAACATAGCTTCGGTTATTTTAGGATTTATCTAGAGCTTAGCAATTTGTTATAGCTTAAAGCTAGTATAAAGCACAGAGACTGTAATAATACAATAGTCGGAGCCGTTGATGAATTTATATGATAGCTGATTATTATGCCTAAAAAGCTGGTTAGACTTGCTGTAGAGATAGCTATCAATAGCATTTTATTAAAATTTTTAGTAACTATATAGGCAGTAATACCTGGAGCAATTAGCATTGCTGTGACCAAAATGATACCGACCATTTGCATAGTCGTAATAATTGTTAAAGCCAATAAGCATAATAAACTATAATGTAGAACTTTGGGGGCAAGACCTACTATGCGGGTATGACTGGGATCAAAACAATAAAGCAGGAAGTCCTTTTTTCTGAGCATAATAATCAAAAAAATTATACTGGAAATCAATAGCGTTTGTATTAATGCTTGAGGAGATACCCCCAATAAATTTCCAAATAATATGTGAGAAAGATGTTGCTCCGTATCCACTTTACTAAATAGAACCAAACCAAATGAGAACATTCCAGAGAACACAATTCCTATAGCAGTATCTTCCTTAATTCGGCTGTTTTCTTTTAAATATCCAATACTAAATGCACAGAATAATCCTGATAGTAACGCCCCAATAATAAGAGGAATTTTAAATAAATAGGCTAGCACAATTCCTGGTAGAACAGAGTGCGAAATAGCATCTCCCATTAATGACCAGCCTTTTAATATTAAATAGCAAGAAAGTACTGCACAAATAATCGCAATAATTAGAGCCATAAATAGGGCATTTTGCATAAAAGAATAGCTTAAGGGTTCTATAAACCAATTAATAAAACTAATCATTTTTTATCTCCTTGTAAGGTGAATATTTTTTTCGTAGAAGACCATATTTAGGAGAAAATAGAAAGCTGAGGAGAAAAAGTATTGTTTGAAAACAAATAATTATTCCTCCAGTAGAACAATCTAAGAAATAGCTAAAATAAACACCAAATAAGTTTGTTAGTATTCCTAGTATAACGGCAATAATGACGAGAGTTTTAAATTTGTCGGTAAGTAAAAAAGCGGTAGCACCTGGTGTGATCACCATTGCAATGACTAAAATTGCCCCTACTGTTTGTAGTGCTGCAACAATACTTGCACTTAGTAGTGTAAAAAAAAGTAGCTTATAATAGAAAGGAGATAATCCAACGGCAGTCGCTTGTATTTCATCAAAAAAGACTAATAGTAAGTCTTTCCAAAATAGGAAAAGAAGTAGAAAACAAAAGATGATCATTATTATGATTTGTAAAAGATCCTCATCTGAAATTCCCAATATATTACCTAAAATAATCTCATTAACATTAATTGAGGTGGGGTTTAAAGAAATGATAAATAAGCCTAACGCAAAAAATGTTGTAAATATAAAACCAATAACAGCATCTTGCCGTAAATTTGATAAAGCTTTAACCCATAAAATAGCAAGTGCGGCCAAAATTCCAGACAAAAAAGCACCTATAGCATAAGGGAAAGAAAATGCGTAAGCAATAGCAACACCTGGTACAACCGAATGAGAAAGGGCATCGCCAATTAATGACCAGCCTTTTAACATTAAATAGGCTGATAAAAAAGCACAAAGACCACCTATTAATGCACTTAGCAGGAAAGCCTTTATCATATAGTTATAATTAAATGGTTCTAATAGTAAACTGAGCATTATTTTTTTCCATTAGCTATATTGAGTGAACGCTCTCTAATGGTGGGGAGTGGAGGATCATTTTTCGTTTGTCCATAAAACACAGCAGGTAGTTCATCATCAGTTAATACCGTTACCGCTCTATCATCGTTATCATTATGTAAATCTTGCCCAAGTAGTTTTATATTTCGTAATGAGCCACCAAAAACCAATTCTAAATTTTTCTGTGTAAAAGTCGTTTTCGTATTTCCTTGTGCTAGAATTGTACGATTAATCATTATTACTTGATCACAATAATCAGGTATTGAACCTAAATTATGGGTTGATACTAAAATTAAATATCCAGATTTTCGTAATTCAGTTAATAGCACCATAATTTCATTTTCTGTTTGAACATCGACGCCAGTGAAAGGTTCATCTAATAAAATTATTTTACTTTTTTGGGCTAGAGCTCGGGCAAGAAAAACGCGTTTTTTTTGACCGCCAGATAATTCACCTATTTGACGTTGGGCGAGGTGAGATATTTTTAATCGCTCCATCGCTTGTAAGACTTCTTTCTTATCTAATTGTGAAGGAATTCTTAGGAAATTCATATAGCCATAGCGTCCCATCATAATAACATCATAAACAGAAACAGGGAACTGCCAATCTACCTCTTCACTCTGAGGAACATAAGCAATGATATTTTGTTTTAAAGCCTTTTTTATTGGTTGATGGCATAGAGAAATTTTTCCTGATTGAGGGATAATTAATCCCATTAAACTTTTAAATAAAGTAGATTTCCCGCTACCATTTATACCAACTAAGGCACAGGTAGTGCCTCCACTTAATTGGAAAGAAATATTATGAATTGCGGTATGACCATTATTATAACGAACCCTGACATCTTCTACCAAAATGGTTGGGGGATTATTTGTCATTTTTCCCGAATCCTTTAATTATAGTGATAATGGTTGTATTAAGTAAATCAAGATAAGTTGGGACAGGACCATTCTTATCTGACAAAGAATCAACATAAAGTTGCCCGCCATAATGTATATTTGTTTCTTTAGCAATTTGTTGGGCTGGTTTTGGTGAAATTGTACTCTCACTAAAGATAACAGGAATGTTATTTTTATGAATTAAATCTATCATTTTACGGACTTGTTGTGGTGTACCTTGTTGCTCGGCATTAATTGGCCATAAATAAACCTCTTTGAAACCATAATCCTGAGCCAAATAGCTAAATGCACCTTCTGAAGTAGCAAGCCAACGTTGGTTTTGAGGAATTGTCTCCAATCTTGGACGTAATTGCTTATCTAAAGAGAGAATCTGCTTAGTATAGTTCTCAGCATTTTGACGATAAACTTCGGCATTTTCAGGATTATATTTAATTAAAGCATTTTTAATATTTTCAATATAAATTAAAGCATTAGATGGAGACATCCAAGCATGAGGATTGGGTATTTCTTTATTATCATTTTCTGTAAGAAAAATAGGTTGAATACCTTCAGTGACAATAATAGCAGGCTTATCTTGAACATTTTGGAAAAACTGTTCGAACCAACGTTCTAAATTTAATCCATTCCATAATACGAGATCAGCAGATTGAACCTTCACTATATCTTCAGGCGTTGGTTCGTAACCATGAATTTCTGCACCGGGTTTAGTTATTGATTGCACTTCAGCAGCATTTCCAGAAATATTTTGAGCGATATCTTGGATAATTGTAAATGTCGTAATCACTTTAAATTTTGCATAACTAATCTGACTAAATAGAAGGAAACTGGCTATGATGAAATTGAATAATAGTTTTGACATAAGTCCTCTTTTATCTCTTGAATGTATGTGTGTTCATTATAAAAGGGAATAATTAACTTGTAAATAAAAATAATTATAAAATGGTGTCATAAACATTTTGCTGGTTTAGGTAATCCCGCAAGCTTTGTTGCTTGTTTAGCTGGCCCTTCAGGAAATAAGCGTTGTAGATATCTACTATTTCCTTTATCTTCACCAAATTTTTGGGAAACAGCTTTCACTAACATTCGGATAGAGGGAGATGTGTGATAATCTTCATAGAAATTACGTACAAAATAAATAATTTCCCAGTGTGCTTCAGAGAGTTCAATTTTTTCTTGTTTGGCAATGGCTAAGGCAACATCAGAGTTCCATTGTTCAATATTTAGTAGATACCCTTCATTATCTGTTTCGATCAGCTGCCCATTTATTTGAAGTGTCATTATTTCTCCCTAAATAACATACAAACGCCCTTAAAAGGGCGTTTAACCTATGATATTTATCTAATCATTACGTAGAATACCAAGTAAGTTTAATAGACTTACAAATATATTATAAATAGAAACATAAAGACTAACAGTTGCTCTAATATAATTCGTTTCTCCACCATGAATAATGCTACTCGTTTGGTATAAAATTCCCATACTGGAAAATACAATAAAGAGCGAACTCAATGCAACGTGTAATGCAGATGTTTTTAAGAAGAAGCTAGCAACCATTCCTACTAGGAGTACAATAAATAACGTGAATATGAGACCAGAAAGGAAAGACATATCTTTTTTTGTACTCAACACATAGAAAGAACAAGCAAAAAACACTGCAGCTGTGCCAGTAAAGGCAATGATGATCAAATCACCTAGACCTGCTCCAACATACATATTCAAAATTGGACCTAAAGAATACCCCATAAAACCAGTTAACGCAAAGGTAGATAGGATGCCCCACGCACTATTTTCTAACGCACTATTAAGAAATAGTAAACCATAGAAACCAATTAATAAAACGCCTACATGCAATGGAGCAACATCCAAATACATTGCAATATAGGCAACCAAAGCAGAAAAACTAAGCGTTAAAGCTAGCAAAAAATAAGTATTGCGTAAGACTTTATTAGAGGCTAAAACCGAGTCTTGTCGGGTGTTTTCCATAATTAGACGAGATTGCATAATATAGCTCCTGTTATTTTAAAGAAAATTCTCGTATAAAATATAGACCTAAAGAGAAAAAGTCAATTTACATAGAAATAATAAAGGCTTGATTTTTTATGATCAAGCCTATGTTGGACAATAACAACTTATTGTATTAATAAATAGAAATTATTTTTTCCTCTTAAAACATTTAAAGCGATAGTTGAACTTGTGTCTTTCAGAGCTTTACGCAGTTGCTCTAAATTTTCAATTGGCGTACGGTTCACGCCAATGATCACATCTCCCTCTTTTAAACCTAAACGCTGAGCCAAGGATTTTTCTTTGATTTTACTAATTTCAACCCCTTTTTTTCCTTTAACATTGTAGTTACTTAATTCAATACCCTCTAAAGCAGGGAGTAAATTGTTGATAGTGGTATTAGCTTGTTCATCTTGCTGTAAGATAACAGAGGTAGTGTTAGACTTACCATCACGCAAATAAGTTAATTTTACTTTTTGACCTGCTCCCGTAGTTGCAATTTTAGCTCGCAATTCAGAGAAACTGGAAAGTTTTTGTCCGTTAATGGCAGTAATCACATCTCCGGCTCGTAATTCTGCTTTTTCTGCAGCGGAATCGGGTAAAACCTCACTCACAAATGCACCCTGTTGAGCATCGATCTTAAGGGCTTTGGCTAAATCAGCATTCAGCTCAGTTCCCTTTATCCCCAATAATCCGCGTCGGACTTCACCAAATTCGAGAATCTGCTTAGCTAAACTATTTGCCATATTGCTTGGAATAGCAAAAGCGATCCCCGCATTACCACCACTTGGTGAAATAATTGCTGTATTGATTCCAATCAATTCACCATTAAGATTCAATAATGGCCCTCCTGAATTACCTTGGTTTACCGCAGCATCAGTTTGAATATAGTTTTCATAGCTACCTTTTTCTGAACCTGTAGAACGTCCTAATGCGGAAACGATACCAGAGGTAACAGTTTGACCTAAACCAAAGGGATTCCCAACAGCGACGGTGTAATCACCTACTCGTAGTTTATCTGAATCAGCGATCTTAATTTCAGTAAGATTTTTCGGATCTTCTAGCTGAATTAAGGCAATATCAGAAAGTTCATCTGCACCTACTAATTTGGCTTTAAATTCACGGCCATCCTGCAGTTTGACAGTAATTTTGTCAGCCTCGTCAATAACATGATTATTAGTCAGTACATAACCTTTTTCAGCATTGATAATCACACCAGAGCCAAGCCCTTTGAAATTACGTGGAGCGTTGTTCTTAAAAATATCTGGTCCGAAGAAAAATTTGAATTCTTCAGGAAGATCATCATTTTGGAAGCGTGATTTTTGTTTTCCTTCCACTGCAATAGATACGACGCTAGGTAGAACTTGCTCCAGCATTGGTGCTAAAGTTGGCGTGCCAGAAAGCGTACTTGGTGGGGGGAATGTCGCGGTTGCGTTCACCGAAGTGCCAAGTATAGTTAAGCCAAGAGCGATACTGGTTAATAAAAAATGTTTTCTTTTCACTTCATTTCTCCATTTCGTTACTAAGTGTCATTTTAAAATAAGAACAGATCTCAATTTTTAAAGGGACCTATCTCTATTTTCTTTCATTACTGAAAGTATGTTTGTTGTTTTGCCTAAGACAAAGAAAATAAAAAATTGTTCGTAAGGATTGTATGATTTTTGGGAAATGACAAAAAAAAGAGTAAATGACTAGATTTTTTTAAACTGATCCTCATTCTTATTAAAATTTACCTTTTTGTAAAAAACAAGGGGCTGTCCTAGATAACAACTAAAAAATCTATTTAGGTTAGAATGAACCAATGAGAAAAAGTCGTCTAAGTCAGCACAAACAAAATAAACTCATTGAGCTATTTGTTGCAGGTGTTACTGCAAGGACAGCAGCAGAGTTAGTCAATGTAAACAAAACGACTGCCGCATATTACTTTCATCGTTTACGCCAACTCATCTATCAAAACAGCCTTCACTTAGAGATGTTTGAAGGTGAAATTGAAGCCGATGAAAGTTATTTTGGCGGTGCTCGCAAAGGCAAACGTGGTCGTGGTGCGGCAGGGAAAATTGCGGTATTCGGGCTTCTCAAGCGCAATGGCAAGGTTTATACCGTTGCGGTTCCAAATACGCAATCTGCCACCTTGTTACCCATTATTCGGGAGCAGGTAAAGCCTGATAGTATTGTTTACACCGATAATTATCGTAGTTATGACGTGCTTGATGTGAGTGAATTTAGTCATTTTCGTATCAATCACAGCACACATTTTGCTGAAAATCATAACCACATTAACGGAATTGAGAATTTTTGGAGCCAAGCAAAACGCCATTTACGAAAATTTAATGGTATCCCAAAAGCGCATTTTGAGCTTTATTTAAAGGAATGTGAATGGCGTTTTAATTACAGCAACATAAAAAGTCAAATTTCTATTTTAAAACAATTGGTTAAAGGGAGTTTAGTCTAGTTATCTAGGACAGCCCCTTACCTTTTTACCATTGGCGTCAAAGCCCTTAACCTCTACTGCTCTGGCGGTGTCTTTAATGCGATCACGCAATCGTAGGCTGATGACATCTTGCTCATCAAGGACTGCGACAGGATTACTTTGTCCTAATTCGTCTTTATGGGTAAAGACTAATTGTTCACCTACAATCTTAAAACTGTGATGATATTCACGGGCAAGACGTGATAAAAACTCCACATCACGTTCTTGGTACTGAGTAACCCGTTTAATCGGAATAGGCTTAATAGTTCCTACCACCTTAAGTTTTAAATGTCCTGCTACTTGTGCCACAATCTGTGCAAGGGTAGTGTTTTCATAGGCTTTGGGTTTTAAAGTGCGGTAATTTTTGCTGATACCGCTACTTAAAGCCCGTAGCGTAATAGTTGAAGGGCGGGCTGCATATTCCACCTCATCAATTTCAAAGCCGCCAATTTCTACTAACGGCGAGCCTTTATAACCAATCGCTGCAATTAATTTATCTCCTTGAGTTGGAAACCACTGGCGTATCCATTTTCCTTGGATATCTTCAAAGGTTACGCTTAATTCATCACTTTGCCCTTCTAGATAATCGGTATAGCTCAGTTCAATTAAGTGCGGTTCAATTTCGGCGGAAATATTAGTTTTTTCATAAAACAGCGAAAAATCATATTGAGCGACATTAGTCATTGTTTCCCCTTAGCCAAGGTGGCATCTGTTCATTATTGGTGGGTTGTACTTGTAAGACAGGGATATAAACCGTCACCCCCATTGGCAACACTTCGTAAAAACTGAGTTGCTGATTGGCATCAATAATACGACTATAGGCTAAAGGATCACCATAGTAATAGTAGGCAAGGTTGTCCCAACGCTCACCCAGTTTCACAGTATGCTTAATCACGGTTCTCATTATTTTCTTCCTCATCATTGCGTAATACCACCCAAGCTGTCATTTCGGCAGTAGTTGTGGCGAGGTTATCAATATGTTCAATCACTTCATTTAAAGCATTATCAGCAATCGCAAATCCTTTATCCCAATCAGCGATATCCAATTGTTCAAAGCTCGTTTTAGCAAATGATAGCGTATCGTAAATAGCTTGCCCTGACTGCACAAATTCTCCTACAGCATTCAAATAAGGTGACACACTATCCAAAACTGAACGCATACCAACAAGATCACTAAATGCCCCTAAAGATTGATCTAGACCAGATAAGGCTTGAGGTAAGTGATTGAGAGCTGATAGAGGATCTGTTTTTAACTGCCGCATCACCGCCACGATATTTTTCACATCATCAACAGCACGCTTACCTGCTTGATAAAGCTGTACCCCTTTATTGACTAGACTTTTTATTTCACTTAGTGCATTCGTAAGATTTTTAGGCAAAATTGAGCCTAAAATGCGATTATTACCTAACTGTAATGCTGCTCCTTGTAATGTCGCCTCTAATTTACCTATATATTCGGTAAGACTAACGTTAATCTCTCGGCACAACACATTACCTTTATCATCAGTAAAGAGCGTAGTTGAGCTTAGATTAGTGATCACATAATTACCTTTAAGCCCATTACGCCCCCATACTAAAGCCAATGGTTTTTGTGTAGATTTTGCTGCACTTAACGCACGCCAGCGACTTTCCACGTTACCGAGTTGGTGGTGTAATCTTGCTGCAAACTGTAATGTAGTTAGTCCATCACCTGTGGCTTGTAGTCTGGGTTTACCACGCATTACAGCATGTTCAGCAAAACTGGCTTGCTGAGTTTCGGAAAATTCTGTTAAATCAATAGGTTCAAAAACAATGTCACCAAGTAAACAATACATCTTTCCTCCTAATAAGCTCTACGCCCACGCTGGTCAATTATCTGGTCAAAAATACGTTCAACAACGTGCTCAAGCTCACGGTTACCACGTTGCATGGCTTGGGTAATATCCGCCAAAATATCCGTTTTCTCTTGGTTACCATTAACATTGATCACAGGGCTAAAATGCACCACAATAGGTGATTTATGTTGCATTGGCTCAGCTTTTTCTTTTGCACGTTGCGATAGGGCTTGCTGTACGCCTGCTTGATGTGATTTTTTCTTCACACCTGTTTTTGTTTTTGGCGTTAAGTGCGGTTGTTTTTTTGCCTCTTTTTGTCCGCTTGTTACGGTGTTTGCTGCAATAGTACTTTTAGGCTGTTTTACCTCCGTCATCACAGGCTCTAAGGGGCTTACTGCCGCAAAGGCAGATTGCCCAGCAACCATTGCAATATTGGCTAAACGTTGGATATTAGCCACGCCAAGACGCGAGGTGATTTCTTTATTCAGGACATATTCGCCTTTATGCACCACGCCAGCCACTTCGTGTTTGCCACCATCGCCTGTGTAACCACCCGTAGAAAAACCTCGTTTTTTTGCATTTTCAAGGGCAAGTTGCGTGCCACGCGTTGCCATTTCGCCTGTGCCTATGGCAGATTGAGCAATATTGGCTTGCTTGGTTGCAATAGTTTGTTCAGCTTCAGTGGCGAAACCAAGCTTGCCTTTAATCCAGTTGACGGTGCCATTAATAAAGCTTTTCACCCCCTCAAAGGCTTTGCCAATCCCCTCGCCAAGTTTATTGATCATACCCTTACCAAACTCACTGAAGCTACTTGGCAACTCTACACCAAACCAGCTCAATACCGCTGCAAAGGCTTTATAAAATAATCCGATTGGCGACCAATCAAGGATAGTTGCGGTGATATTCCCAATCCCTGAATTAAAGAAGCCTTTCACGTTTTCCCACATATCTGAAAAGAATGTTTTAATCGGCTCCCAATATTGATAAATTAAGAACGCCGCACCTGCGATAGCCATAACGGCTATACCAATAGGATTTAGACCTAAGGCACGACCAATAAATAAAATGCCTTTACCCACAAGTTGTAAGCCACCAAATAGCTTACCTGCTAACGTCATACCAAGTTTAAATCCCCACTTATTCGCAGAGATAAACGCTGACGCGACGCGTTTTGTCGCCCCGAATATGCCACCAGATAACCCTTTAGCCAGTCGCCAACTTCCTCCGCTGACGAAACTAAACGCTCGATTTAAAAGACGCAATTTCAGGCTTAGTTTAGAGAAATCCCCTGTTAGACGCGCTAAACGTATCGCATTAAATGCACCATTTAACTTTGTTGCACCAACATAAAGCCTTACAAAAGGACTAAAAAGCAAATTGAGCCCATAACCCACGCCTAGAAAGCTAAGTTTCATCGCTAATAGTCCACCGACAAAACCCACGAAAGTTCTAATTAGCCCTTTATTTTCGCTAATCCACGGTGTTAATGTATCTTCAATAAAATGCTGGCCTGCTTTGGCTATCTCTTTTAAGTCATCTGCAAACGCCGAGCCTATTGTTCCTACCGCACTTTCCCATACGCCACCTAGGGCTTCCATCGCTGCGCTTAGGGTGCGTGTTTTTTGGGCGATACGTTCCTCAAGGCTGGCTTGTTCGCGCATTTTCTGCAAAAACTCTTCCAGTCCCTGCTTACCTTTTTGTGCAAGTAATAGGGCCACACGTTTCCCTTCAGTGCCAAAGAGCGCATCGGCTACAAGACCCGCACCTTCATCACCATACTTCTGTCGAATAATGTCGAGCTTTTCTAGCTCGCTCATCATGCCATCAATACCTTTAAAATTGCCCTTTTTGTCCCAGAAATTAAATTCAACGCCTGAGCTTTCCAAAATATCGCGTGCTTCGGCTTTCATGCCTTTTTTGGCTTCAGCGATCATCTTCGGGCCTTTATTCATGCGGTCAAGCATCGTGGAAAAGTTTGTACCAAAAGAGGTGCCTTCTAACCATTGTTGCGCCGCCAATCCTTGGATAGCAAAAATTTTCTTGGCATTTTCTTCCCCAGTGAGTTTCATAGAGCGCACATTAGCCGCATAGTAAGTCATAGCCCCATACATTTGCTCTTTGTTCATACCACCAGCAAACATTGCACGCTGTAGGTTATCCGCGGAGGATTTCAATTCCGCATCGGAAAGCCCGTGTCCCTCCATCAGTTTTGCAAGAAACTCGCCTCCCTCAAATTGATCCATACCTAAAAGTACATTGAGTTTTGCCGCTGTTTGCAATCCTCCACCGATAAGGATGTCATCGCTTACCCCTTGCATTTTTAAGGCGCGAGCAAGGTTATAAAAATCTTTTTTTGTGCCAGGTAAATCACGTCCTAAATCATCGGCAATTTTGCCGATTTCTTTAAATTTCCCGAACGAACCATCAGCTTTCATCATCGTAATTTTTAGGTCATTAGCGGCATCCTCCTGATCCATATAAGTCCGAATTGATGTCATTAATGGGCGACCTACCGCATAGCCGTGAGCAGCGGTCTCCATTAATTGACCTTGCATACGTTTTTTAGCGTTACCCCATCGTTCAGAAAGTGCCATTGCACCATTGAGGCGTTGCTGACTTTTTTCAGCTCGGCTAATCGCACTATCTAACTGCTTATAGCGCTTTGCTATCGCATCAAGGTTTTTGGCAGGATAGTTCATTCGTTGTAATTCACGCCCGAAACGGTCTTGCTGTGCTGTAGCCTTTTCAATTTGGCTAGATAGGCGAGAGGATAGCTTAGTGACTGTGGTAAATGCGGCACCCACACCTTTAAGCGTTGCGCCAATCACTAAGCCGATCATTAATTCATTTGTTGCCATTTTTTCTTTCTCACGGTAAAGTTAGCTAATAAGACTAGGAGGGAGCATGAAGCAAGAGATATATTCAGAGAGAACATTGACCATTGCCAAAGCTATTATGGTTTGCTCATTTATTGTGGCTGGGGTTTGGGCTGCGATAGATATTTTCCCTGCTACACAATTTGCAGCGGCCACTGGATTTGCTGAAATCGGTTTTATTGCGATTTTCTACCTCTTCTTTTGGGTGTTTATCGCATTACTTTACTCAGTCGCTGTCGCAGTAATAATGCCTATCCCAGCCCTACTTATTGGCTTTTTCATTAACTGGGGCTATACTCGCATATAGCCCGCTTTTACTTGTCTATTAGCCTGTGTAAGCCAGCAATCAAGCTCCTCCATTGTGAGGGCATCAATATCAGATTGCGTCCAGCCATACCACCACGCTAAATCCGCATAGAGTGTATAAAGTTCATCAATATCAACTTGCTGAATCGAACAGAAAGCCACGAATAAGTTGCACGTCCTCCCAATCTAACGCATCAAAATCTTCTTGCTGTAAACCACTTACCATTGCCATCACAGCATATTCCGTAGCAACAGGATCATTTTTACAGCGTGCAGCTGCTTTACGATGATCACCTGCTGTAACACGGCGTACGGTTACCTCTTCTAAAAGATCTCCTGAGCCTAATGTAATTGGGCGAGATAATTTGATACGGTTACTTGGTTGTTCAGTTTGTTTAGACATAAAAAAACTCCTTGGTTGGTTTTGTTTAACTTCGCCAAGGAGTTTACTTAAATCGCCTTTAAATTGATTTTAAAGTGGTTTAAAGACTTTTTATTGCCCGATGTTCGTGCGGTATTTTTGCAACACATCTTGTCCGTTTACACGGTAGATGTTGGCAAAGGTATCCACGTAGAGCAATTCTTTCCCCTCTAAGGTCTGCTTAATGCTGTAGATTTGGAAACTATCTTGCAGCTCAACCGCCTCTTTAGGTTTAAAACTTCCGCCTGCGGTTTTACTAAACTGCACATTCATTACCGTAACTAATGGGGCTTCTTCTGCCAAGCCCATTGCGTTAAATACTTGCAAATTAGAGCGGATCATTAATTGCTGGTGTTTAAATGGGTTAGTATTTTGTACACGAACTTCAGGGTAGAAACTATCCCAAGTTATTTCACCCTCTAGGGCATTTAAACCCGCTGGCAGTTTAATGGTTGCCACTAAACCAAGCCCTTTATGCTCAATTTGTTCAAACTCAATATCGGCAACCTTAATTTCTTTGGCTTTACCTAGCAAAGAGTTACCGTTGAAATACACATTGGCATTGACGATTTGATTAATTGCTGTACTCATTCTTGCTCCTTAATTATTTTTGACCAACCAAATTCACCAAATATTTACGCGTCATCACTGAGCGATTGCTAATGCGTTCAGCTGGCAGTTTTGGTGTGTAATCATAGGTCAAGGGGATCTGCCCTTGACTAAAAGCATCTGCCAAGTCGTAGTCGTAATCGAGCCCCACTTCAAAACCTACGAGGCTTTTTTGCGTTCCTAAGTAGGTGCGAATGGTTTCCAATAGGCTGTCAATTAACGCATCATCAATCGGACGGTCGATATATTGCAACTCGGCACGGCGAATGCTTTCATCAATTAAATCCCCTGTACGCAAGGCGGTCTCAAAGTTGATGATATGGGTAACCGTTGGGAAACAGCTTGAGCGGTTGCCCCATAATCTAAACCCTGTGCCAAAGCTATTAAAAATCGTGGTAATCCCCACGGCATTTAAGCGATTGGTTTCACTTTGTAAGTCATCAATACGCGCCGTTAATGGCACTTCCATACCAATCACGCCCAACAGTTCGCGGTTAGAGGTACTAAACCAATAACCCTGTTCCACATCGGTTTTCATTCGCAGCCCCGCCGCGTGCGTGGCAAGACTTTCAAGCCCACCACTCATTCCTGTGACATAAGGGTAAAAATGGCGTACTCGTTCTGAGCTGGCTTTGGCATTAAGGTTACCCAGTGGACCTCGTGCTTCAATGGCTTTAGAAAGGGTTGTTCCTTTTGGCAATTGCACATAGGCAACCGCTTTTAGTTGCTCCGCCAGCACTTGAAGGGCGGCAGCACAAGTCGCCGTTTTATCAAACTCAGGGCAAATCAACACCTTGGCATCTGCCCCAAATTTATTAAAGCCATCACGCAATAACTCAAAGCCTTTGCGTTGCCCCGTACTACTTTCCACGCCGCCTTTAATATCTTCTTCCGTAACCTTACTTGGGTCAGCATAGGTATAGGTCACAGTGAGGCTGGTTTTGCTGGCTTTAAAGCAGATTTCCCCTGTTTGCATATTGACCGTGTAGTCTGTCCCCTCAGTGAGAGCCACATTGTTTGCTTTCACCGTTAAGGTGAGCAATGCCGCTTTTTCCGTTACGGCAATTAAGGTGTTTGGGTCTTGGGTTAATACCTCATCATTGACTTGGGTTTTATGACGAGTGGGGTCTAACACATTGACCACATAAACCTGCCCACTGGCATAACGGCTTAAAATCTCAAAGGCATCAGGGAGGGTGAAGCCTTTACCTGTAAGCGTGCCAAATTGGGCAAAATCTTTCTTCGTTTGGCACAGCGTAAGCTGGTTTACCGCTCCCATTGGGGCTGTGCCGACAATGCCAATAATCGCCCCATCAACGGTTTGAACGGGAACAGATCCGCCTGTTTCACGTTTGGTTTCAGTTCCGTGGTGAAAAGCCATATTTTTCTCCTTAATGTTGATCCGCACGGCGTAAAAGTGCGGTGGTAAATTTGTGTGAATTTTGCAGGTCGCGTTGTTCCACCTGCCACGTGCTGGTTTGCACAATCAGTTGATATTGCCAAAGCCCTTCGTCTTCACCCGCGAACTCTTCGCTAATTAATACACAAGGTTCGCAATTAGTGGGGCGAAAGCCCACAATCGCCAAGCGAACCTTATCCAGCACCTCTAATGCCCCGCTATCATCGTGCTGACTACGGGCAATAATGGTTAAAGCAAGATGCACATCACGGCGTTGATGTACAAGGTCGGTGCTACCTTGGGTTTCAAACTTCGAGCCTGCGTATTGCACTAAGATGACCCCGTATTCGTCTTTAACGTAGTAATTCGCCAAATCATCGGGGAAAAGCTCAATGCTAAAGCGATCTATTCGCTCAAGTAAGCGTTCTTGGACGCTCGTTAAAATCGGCAAGGTGGCAGACATTTTAATACCCCGATAAATCCACTTTTTCAGGTGCTCGTGCCACAAAACGCGGTACAGCAGGCACATTGTCGTCCATCGTATCGACAAGCTCGGTCAGCCCTAAATGCAATTTGCCTGATTGGATACGCTCCAAATCTTTCAGCGCTTGGGCATAACTGTCTTTGACTTGGTCAGGAAAACCTTTGCCATCAGGACGGCGTGAATACAGCCAATAGCGTGCCAGTTGCAAACAGAGATTACGCACAAGGGTTGGCACTTGATGCAGCGGCAGAACATAACGCGAACGCAAATACCCATCGACAATCTCCGTGGCATACAAACACGCCTTATCTAACACCGCAAAGTTAATGCTTGTGGCACGGCTGTTGTCATTCGAAAGATCCATTAAGGCACGTTCACTTAATAGCTCGTTTAAATCCTCTGCATTAATGTACATTGTGCCGCCTTATGCCTGATTTTCCGTGTTGGCATTCGCCGTATTAGTGGTCGCTTCTTTGTTGTTTTTGGCTTCTTCAGCTTTACGTTGTGCTTCCTCAGCATTGCGTTGCTGTTGGGCGAGCTTGACTTTGCCGCTTTCGGTAAGTTCCACATACAAGGCGATGTTTTGTGCTTCTTCTTGCGTGAGTTCAAGGGTTTCGCCCACTTCATAACGTTTACCGTTATGCAAAACAGCCACTGCGCCAATCACGGCGTAAAGTAATTTTTCGTTCATTGCATTCTCCAAAATTTAGGATTTTTCAACCGCACTTAAAGGACGTTTAAATGCGGTTTAAAGGGGTTACGCGATACAGTCTTTCACTAAATAACCCGCAGGCTTGCCCACCAAATGCGGTTTATAAATATCGGTACAACGCACCACTTCTAACTTGCCACCGCTTTCTTGGTAGGTATCCACAAATAATCCTTTACGACGGCGAACGGTATAGCCAAAACTTGGCTGATACACCGTGCCTTTCTTATCGGCGGTTTTCGGCACATAAGCCAACACCACGGTTTTAGTCCAAATATCTTTTAACTGACCGCTTTCTTCATAAACTGCCTCGCCAATTTTGACGGTGTCAATATCAATTAAGCCCGCAAAAATTTCTGGCGTAATCACGCCTTTTTGCACATACTTAATTTTTTCAATCACTTTCGGGTGGGATTTCAGCACCTCCCACACATCGCCTGCAATCACGCACACATTGGCTTTATGCCCAATGGTGCGTTTAATCGCACGTTTTGCTGCGTCAAAGACGGCAAATGGGTCGGAGTCTTTGTGACTAAATTGACTTGTGCCAGATAATGCCACTTTATTGGTGCTGTCATAGCTCGCCTCATTTTGCGCAAGGGTGGCGATTTGTTTTTCGCGGTCTAACGCAATCACATCTTGGATAACGCCTAGGGCGTATTGACGCAATGGAAAACTGGCTTCATTGCTTTCGCGGTAATCAATGGCATATTCTGCGTCGTGTTCTTCCAGTGCCACATCAATCGCGCCCAAATCTTCAGGCTCTAAGCGGTTAGATGCCCCGCGTAGGCTTCGCGTGGTCGTCGGAATACGGAAGGCTAAACGCCCAAATGTCGGGATTTTTGCCGCTTCTTTGTCGATTTCAACGATAGGCATAAGGCTATCGCCAATCAGTTCATTGTTGTGATAGCCATAAGCCAAATTGGTGAGTACAGGGTCTTGTACGCGTAATTTTGATAAATCCAGTGCCATAAAAATTGCTCCTTGTTGGTTAATTAGTTAAATAACGCATTAAATGCGGTGGTGTAATCCACATTGTGCTCGCCCATATAAGCACGAATGCGTTTATCCGCATCAATGCTGGCTGGGCTTGTGCCTTCGGCATAGTCCACCGTCTCGTCAGCAGGCTGTGCGGCCTTGTCTTTGGTCGCTACCTCTGAAAACTCAACCACTTTAGGCTGGTCTTTAAGATAGGCTTTAAACTGCTGAACAAGGCTTTCACCCTCTTCAAATTCCACGACACCACCTTGGGCTTGCACCGTCATGGCATTGAGCATTGACACCACCTTGTCTTTATTTTTCGGGGCAAGTTTGCCTTCCGAAATTAAGGCTTCGGCAAAACTGGCATTCTCGGCTTTGGCTGAGTTAAGTTCTGCTTCGGCTTTTTCAGCTTCGGCTTTGGCTTTTGTCGCTTTTAGCTGCTCATTTTCTTGACGCAAGCGGTCAAGCTCGGCTTTTTCTTCTGCACTCATTGCGGGTTCTCCTTCTGGTTGCACATTATTTTCATTAAAGTCTGGAACAAGGACGTCAGTATGGCGATACTCCTCACGGATACTTTCCTCTTGCACCGAACTCACCAAATAATCAGGCAGGGCTTTATCTGCTTCCTCCTGTCCATACTTACCAATCACCCAATCCCGTAGTCGCCGCCAAAGGCTTGATTGCGCCCAATCGCTAAACTCAACGATGCCTTGTTCTTCCTCATTAAATTCAGGATTACGCAAGCCTTTTACCGCAGGTGGTACAGCACCTAAAAAGCCCACGTGGCGTAAATACAACTTGCCAGCAACAGGGTTGTTCGGGCTATCAGGTAAGTAAAAAGATGCCGACACCTTTTTAAATCGTCCATTCTGTACCATTTCGGCAAAATCAGGATCAATCTGGGTCAGTTCTGCTTGCAATGTATCCCCGTTGAGCTGTAAGCCTTTCACCCACGCATAAGCAGGGTGATTGTCTTTAGGGTGTCCGATCACCACGGGGGACTCGTGGAATTGCGGGTTATAGGCATCAATCGCCTGTTGCAACGACTCCGTGGTAATGTTCACCACATTGCCATTGGCGTCAGGGCGAGAGCCTGCTCGAAAAATATCAATAAGGGTCATATCGGTGTCCTTGTTTGCTGAAACACCGATAGAGTAACGAAAGAGAGACGAAAAAGATTTTAAAGTCCTTTAAAGATTTTTTTGCGTGATTTTCCCAGCGGTATTCCAAAAAATACTCCACTTAAATCAAAAGGCGATTAAAGAGGCATTAAAGACCGCTTAAAGAGAAGAGATAATTTACAAGATGACCCAGCATAAGGGTAAAAATAAAAAACGCCATAACACGCGATTATGGCGTTATTTTGAAATAATGGCTAAATGGTATTTTATACGTCGTTCAAACCCCGTTCAAAACTTTCACAGTGCGTTCAAAAAATTTAACGTAAGGCAATATACCACTTAAAAAGAAAACTTCGCTATGGACGTTTTAAACCACGATTTTAAATACTATAACCCTTGCTCAATTTGTCGCTGTAAAAGTGCGGTGGCTTTTTTTAGCAATCTTTGCTCATCTTGTTTGTTTATCCCTAACCAAGGGCGGGCAGGAATATCCGCTTTTTTGGCAAAAATCTTGCTTTTGCCAAAGCGTAGCCGTTTTGCTTTTTTTGGCACAATCTTGCCTCCAAATTGGTGTAGGCGGGCATATTTGGCATCGCTACCAAATTCCACATGATGATCATCATAATTGTAAGCTGTCTTCTGCGACAGGTAACCATCTTGCTTTAAGATTTTATTATTGCCTTTAATTTGACGGGTAATCGGCGAAAGGGCTTGCCACTTTTTGCCATCAGGGGCGACTTCTTTTTTAAAGCGTTCCGCGTGAATTTTTTTCAAGGTTTCACCCAACACGCCATAGAGCTTACGTGGGTTTTTTAAGGTGCGTGCGATACGCTCTAACTGCTGTTTTGGCAGCGTATCATCAAGGGTAATTTTAATCATTGTGTTACCTCACAAATTGGATTAAAAAGAAAGCGTGGTAATGTTGCCACGCTTTAATTTAAGGAATGATTATGCAAAAAGAAATTGCTGATACTATTGGTTTAATGATTTTAAAAGAATTGCTTATGAGTAAGTTGGAGGCTTTCCCGTCAGCAGGTGCACATCAGAAACTCGCGATTGAGTTTGTTGATTTTGCCAAAGCACTTTCTTCAGAATTACAAACCAATTATGATGAAATCAATTTACCTCTTTTTCAGGGTAATCAGCTAGATTCTTAATATCTATTAAGAATTGATCAAAACTTGTCTTGCCATTGGTAAGCCGTTGTAGCAAAGCCGATTTAATGTCGGCTTTTTCTTGTTTTGTAAGATATTCAGGATAACTTTCCCGATATTTAGGATTTTCCCAGAATTTCATTTTGTCTCTCCTATTGATTAAAAAATAAGTTAGAGGTATAGTGTTCATAGCGGTGGGGGTTTCCTACTGGAAAGGTTGGCGGCAATGTTTCATCCGTCATTATCCTGTTCGAATCAGGCAAACCACCGCATTA
Source organism: Avibacterium paragallinarum (assembly GCF_900450705.1). GTDB lineage: Bacteria > Pseudomonadota > Gammaproteobacteria > Enterobacterales > Pasteurellaceae > Avibacterium > Avibacterium paragallinarum. The sequence continues at coordinate 300,869 of NZ_UGHK01000002.1, read as the reverse complement.
ATCTAAATTTCCCCACAGTAAGTCATAGCTTTTCTTAAAATCATTCCATTCGACATCGCTTTTTATCGTGCTTGCCGTTCTCACCATATTCACTTTTACCCGCTGTTTTTTCTGTGTGAGTTGATCGCGATGTTGAATGTCATAATCCATTTTGACCGCCACCTTGCCTTGCTCGGTATCATACACAAACACTAAGGTCGGTTGCTTCTGCTGGCTTTCGAGCAAAATCGCTTTGGGATGGCGTAGCTTTTCAGGCAGCCGTTTCCAAAACTCAACAGGTAAGTTAATACCTTTTGCTTGTTTGTTATCTCGCAAAGCGTGTAACACATCTTGATCACGCACCGCAATCACCGCACTTTGTGGAGCTTTGTCTAGCACCTCTAACTTAGTCAAAACATCATCAGACAGCACGCCCACATATTTCATTTGACCGCGCGCCATTTTCTCTTTGGCTACAGTTTCGACCATCTCTGCCATTGCGGTGTTTAACATTGCAACCGCTTGCGGGCGTTGACCGATCACATCATTAATCAAACGGCTCGCAAGGCGTGGCTCAGACTGGCTTAATTTTTGCATTAAGACCGCATCCACCGATTGATTTCGGCTTGCGGTGAGATTGTCAAAATTATGCGGAGCAAAACCTGCATCATAGCCTTTGGGCAGATTGATGGTTCTTGGGTTACCACTTCGCACGCCAACCAATTTCTCTTCAAATTCAATTTCCACGGGAGGTGATACCTGCTTGCCCATTTCCCTTAAATCATCTTCATCGTGTGCTTCGACGGTACAATGACAACCGTAGGCTTTAACAGGGTAGTAATAACGCCAAAACGGATCATTGGCTGGGCGAATGGTGCCATCTAAATCAATATGCGCCTGACGTGGGTGGGCGTTGTCGTGGTGATGATATTCCCAATAAGGCATCACATCGGCTAAATCCAAATGCTGCTTTAACCGCCCACGGTTATAAGCGCCATACACATTGGTGTCATAAATGATCCGTGTACGCCAGTTGCGCCCACCTTTATACTGCCAACCTGTTTTTGCCACAATCTCATCAAAGCGCTTGCGAAAGCCTTCTAGGGTTTCACCTCGTGCAATGGCATCATCCACCGCTTGACGAAACTGTGCGATGATTTCATTGCGATTTGCCCCTGCGACCATAAAAAAATAGTCGTGTTCTTCGCCTAACACATCTAAATAGCTGTCAGTGGGTAAATTGAGTTTTTTCTCAAAATAGCGCACTTGCTCTTTAAAGGTGAAACCGTTTTCTATTGCCATTTAGCGTTCCTTTTTACTTTCTTTATTGACGCTATAACGCCCCGCCAGCTCCGCACTGGTTGATGCCCACGCCATGACTTGGGCGTACTCGCTAAAATCTAATTCTGGGATAAGGCTATCTAATTGCGTGCGAAAATCCTCAAGACTTTCAGCCGATGCTAGTTTATCTTGTACCGCTTGCAACCAATTATCCACGTGGCTTTCTGCTTCAATTTCCAGCTGTTCCACAATGCCATCGGCAATATTGCGTGGCATTGTGGGAGCTGGCTCATTAAATTCTGCCGATTTTTGCGCCGCACTTTGCTGCGGTAACGGTTGTTGTTTTAGGGTAATATCTCCCTGCTCAAAGCCATAAGTGCGAGCGAGATACTGCTCGCTAAATTGCACCCCCATACTCGCCAGCAATTGGTCACGCTCGGCTTGCAATTTATCAATACTTTCTTGCTCAAAGAGTTCAAAGGTTGGCAAGGTGTCCACATTAAAATTGAGTTTGCAAATCCACCTTAAAAGCTGATTAAAACAGCTTTCTACAATCGCCGCGTCTTCATCGCGAATGGCTTTGGCTACTTCAAGCCCCGCCGTTGCGCTAGCGCGGTTAGCTTCGGCTTCGGTGGTTTGATTTTGCCCTAGAATGGCAATAGCAATCTCTGATTTACAATAACGCAGGAAATCATCAAACACCTGTGATGAGCCACCTTTGCTACCACTTTCTAACAGCTCAATGGTGCTGTCATTTGGGATAGCCGCAACCGCAGTTCCCAGCATTTTTTCCATACTATCCAGCAAGTCTTCAATTTCGTGCGGCTGGGTTTGTCTTGGATGTTTACCCACCAGCCAAGGGCTGCCGTATTTTTCCACAAACTCGAGCCAAAATTTTAGCCCGCCTTTTTTAAAGGTGGCCGCCCAAAAGCACATGGCTAAATCGGCACGGCCATAAGGGTTCATATAATCTGCTTGCTGGGTGGCAAGTAAAAACTTCATTTCAGGGAGAGGCTTACCATCGCGCTCCTCTTTATCACGCAGTAGCAATTCATTTTCTTCATTAAACACAAACCATTCTTGCGGTTTACCCACAATCTCGGCAGGTAATAACAAGCCGTTTTCTTCCGCCCACATCACCTCAAGAGCTTGATAGCCAAAGAGGGTGGCATCTAAAATCTGGTTAATGATATGGTTGAGAGGTAAGCGTTCAAAAAGTGCGGCCAGAATTTCATCGACTTTTTTATTACCTGTTGGTGTAAGTCGCCATTCTAACCCTTTAATTGCAGCTTTACGTCGGCGTACACAACCGCCCACATGGCTATCAGATAAAATTTCACGATAGGCGGAAATATCCTTACCCATTTTTTTCAACACAGGGTCAGGGTTTGGCAAATAGTGCATAAATGCCCAATAATCCACAGCACTGGCACGGGTTGCAATTTCACGCACTAAATCTTGTTTTTTTGGTGTCATTGTTTATCCTCCAAATGCTAATACGGCGATAACTAAAAACCACCACCAACCTTCAATATTGTGAAATTTCAAATAGGTAGCACAAATGGCACAAGCTGTCATAAAAATATATCTCATCGTTAATATCCTTGTGTTAATTTTTGGCTCGTTCTGGGTCTTCTGCTATGGGCTTTCACGGGCAGCAATACGGCATCTTTAGCCGCAAGCAAGGCCAAAAAACACGCCCACGTACGGTCGGCGTGTCCCGCGCTATCACTTTCTGCCACAAAGCGTGGTTGTCCCGTTGAGCCTGTAATTTTTTTGAGTTTGTGCAAATCGGCACGCAAATCGCTATCCCCTTGCGGGATACGAATTTGTTTGTCTTCAAAGGCATTTTTGCCAAGGGTCGCCATATTGAGCTTGGTCACCACATTAAACAGCACACCTTGCACCCGTTGCTCGCCGTGTTGATATTGGGCATCTTCCACCATTTTTTCGCCCATGCCTGTTTGGTCGAGATTGCACGCAACCACATTATATTGACGCATCACACGGTTTAACTCGTCCAACTGATGGCGTAACTTAGTACGTTTTAAGGTGATGATTTCGCGCGTCCAATACACATCGCCCACCAGTTCCAGCACCCAAATCACCGTTAAGTTACCCCGCACTGCAATATCCATACCTACAAAGCAAGGGTTGCCCGTGTAATTTTCGGGTTTTCCTGCTTGCGGATGCTCGACGCCGTCAATTAAGTCATAAGAAAGCCAACTACTGGCTTCATCAAGCCACTTAAGTTCAAATTCTTGCGCCCACGCATCTTCATCATTTAAGCCCTTACGGAGCTGTTCAATGTTGCGTGGAAGACCATCAGCAACGGCTTGATAAATATCTACTTGATGACGCGACCATTCAGTATTGTCAAGATCAGTCATCAGCTCATAAAATTTATTGCCCTTGCCATTAGGCGTACTCACTACCCGCAATTTCCAGCCTGCCGAAATCACAGGGAACAAGGCTTTCCAAATCTCACGGCTGTCTTGGTGAAAAGCAAACTCGTCCAAAAACACGTTAGCCGAAAAGCCCCGAGCGGTGTCAGGATTGGCTGGGAGCGCGGTAATTTTTGACCCATTGGGAAAAATTACTTCAAGGGCATTGATCGTGGTGTCTTCTTTGAACGGCACTTCCATAATTTCACAGGCAATGCCCATCGCATTTAAGTGAACTTTCACGCCTTCGTTCATTGCTTCTTTCGCTTGGCGTTCCCCACGGCTTAAAATCACCCAACGGACTTTTTCACCCCGTGCTTCGGCCTCCAAGCAATCCAGCACAATTTCAAGGGTGGTAGTAAAAGTTTTCCCAGTTTGTCGTGCAAACATCGCTACCTTAAAACGGCTTTTATCATTCAACCATTTTTTCTGATAGCCATAGAGAACCGTGTTATTCGATGCCATAGACTGCTTTCACCATTTTTGTTACATCGTCCATACTCACCCCTGTTTCTTTCGCGGCTTCTTCTACCGCTTCCGCCGCACGTTTAATGGTTTCTTGACGGATAGCCTGCTCACGTTTAAAACTCAGACTTTCTGCCTGCTCTAAACGTTGTACTGCAGCAGAGAGTAGCGCAATAGACTTCGGATCAGCACTACCGTCCTCACTCATTCCAAGCGAGGTTTCAAAGGCAATGTTTTTCACAATTTCCATCAACATTTTGCCAATATCAGACTGTGGTGCCTCACCAAATTGCTTCGTCCAAATTTCTGCAATTTCGCGAGATTGACGGATTTTTGCCCCCATTTTTTCCATTCGGCTGGCATAACGATTAAGCCCTGTTTTGCTTAACAAGGCTGTTTCAGGTAATCCACAATCACGGATCAAATCATTGATCTCTTCCAAAATTTCCGCTTGGGAATATTGCTTGTCGCGCAACATCATTGCGAGCTGGGTTTTGATATTCGGTGGCAATAAATCCACTTTGCTTGCACGCCCACGCTTGAGTTTTTCGCTCATTTAAACCTCCTTTAAATACGGTTTAAAACTTCGGGGCAGGTTTTTTCACGCCATCAACAACCGCTTCGCCGTTAGCTACATCAAGCCCTCGCTGGGTGATGGTTGCAATCATAAAACCACTTTTGAGTCGCTCAATTTGCACAAGTCCTTGTTCTTCCAGCCAATTCAAATGGTTACGCACTAAATCTCGGCTAATGTTATGCCCATAAAGGGCAAGGCAATCATCTAAAATAGACTCATTGGCGTCATAACCCGCATCTACAAGAGAGCGTAAAATGACAAGGCGTTGGTCTTTAATAAAAATCTCTCGCATAGTTATCCTTTTACACGTTCTTCAATTAATAATGCCACCTGATGACTTAGGGTGGATAAACGAGCATTGGTGGTATTCGTCTCCCCCTTGATTTCCGTCATCAAAATCTTCAAGGCAGATAAATCTTCTTTTGTCGGCATATGCTCAAGGGTATCCTCCACCTTTGTAAGCCGTTGCTCCACCTCATCAATATTTTTTCGGATAGCGTCAATTTCACTGCGTTTGGGGTATTTGCTGTCCATTGATAGTTTCATCCCTGCCCAAACAGAGCCAATGACGGTTGCGACCAATCCCCAATGCTTTTGGATAAACTCTAATAACTCCATCATCATTTTTTATCCTCTTGGCAAATCGCCCGATAAGTGGCGTTATGCACCGCAATTTGGCGCAGGGTTTCAGTGGTATCCTGCCGACTGGCTTGGATTAAGCCAAAGCCAGAGCAACTCGGATTAATCACAGAGATCGCCTTGTTGCTGCAAGCGGTCAATAAGGTCATTGCGATCAGCAGTGCGGTGTTTTTTTTCATTGTTTTTTCTCACTTCAAACTGTTTTACTTGGGCTTGTGCCACGGCTTTTTCTTGCTCAAGGCGCTCTACGGTGGCAAACATTTGTTCTAGGCTTCGCTCAGCTTTTTTAAATCGCCATACGGCGTAAACCACAAATAAGGCAAAACCGCCGAAGGCAATTAAACTTGCAGATAACATCATTGCTCTTCTCCTTGTGGCAGTGAGGATTTACGGCGATTAAGGGCATTAGCAAAGCCTTTCGTTGCCACACCACCGCCACAAAATAGTGCAAAAGTGGTGAACAGTTCGCTTACATTTGAGCGGTCTAAATAGACGCTATACGCCAAAATGCCTGCCATTAGCATTGCACCGAAAAACTGGATAAAGGCGGTGGTGCTAAGCCTGCCGTTATCGTTAGTAATTAATTCTTTCAGTGCCATTTAGTAACCCCATAACAAATAAAACTGTTGTGCTGCAGTATGTCCGCCATTAATCGCTTTGTTGCGCTTGGCGTTATTGCTCATTTTCCATCCACGGGAGAATTTTTTACCCCAGTAAAATTTCATTGATACACTCATCATTTACTCCTTAGCTAGTTACAAACACTTGCTATAAAAACAGTAACTAAACCCAAAGCTAAAAAGCCCAATCCCCAAGGATTATCTAACCCTAACAAATACGCTGACGCCCCTACACAAGCAGTGCTAAATAGGTATTTCATCATTACTCCTTAAATAAATGCTCAACGTTAATAATCTGCTCGCTATCAAGCCAACTCCAAACGTCAAAGCACGGACAATCCTTGAGCCACTCATTGGGCGTAATCGTGCCGTCGCCATTAAGGTCTGGGCTTAAATCGCGATGTCCACAAATTCGTGCATCTGGATATTTAGCCTCTAACTCTTGTAATAGCTTGTGTAATGCGTGCCATTGTTTGGCGGTGTAGCGTCCGTAGTTTTTGCCTGTGATACTAATGCCACCCACCAGACAAATCCCTAGGCTGTGGGCGTTATGCCCTTTGACATGCGCCCCGTTTTCTCCCTCTTGACGACCAGTTTCAATCGTGCCATCGGTATCAATAACAAAGTGGTAGCCAATATGTGGCAAGTGCGGGTTAAAATGTTTGGTGTTGATAGGGTTACGCTTAAAACCACGCTGCTTATGCCAGCTGTCAATCACTTGAGCGGCGGATTTTGTTTTATTGCGTAAGGATTTACCGTTCTGCGTGGCAGAACAGTGGATCACGATTTTGGTAATGGGAAAGGGCATATAACATAAACTCCTTCTAAATGCTTTTAAAAGGAGTTTAAAGATTTTGTTTAAAGAACTATTTTAAAGTGGTTTAAAGATTTTTTACTTAAACATATCAAACTGCCGACGGTCGATCTCTTCCTTTTGCATCCGTTTAACTATCTGATATACCCATTGCATTGATACGCCATACTTACGGGCAAGCTCACGGTGATTAACGCCATTAAACTCACGCCAAATTTTCAAATCACGTTCAGATAATGCTAATAGCAAAGCACGAGGGATATAAATAATCTCCCCCGCCCAAGCTCTTGAAATCCGCATTGCCACATCAACTCCCGCTTGTTTGGCTTGTTCTCCGAGCATTTCATAACGATTGATTAACTCTTGCTCAACATGAGCTGCTAAATCTGCCAACACTTCTGGGGCTTTGCGTTCAAACACATCTAATTTGTCTTTATCCATTTTTTCTCTCCACCCGTTGCTGCCATTTTTTGAGTCGCTCGACAACAATTGTTGCCATTGTATTATCTATTGTATGTAAGAAGCCTACATACAGCATTTTGGGATCTGGACGTTGCCTTTGCGTTACTTCATTCACAATCCTCATAATATACACATTTAATGCTTTTTCAGAACCATCTCGAATAATGCCTTTACGTGCCATATCAATCCAAAGTGCAAGGATTTTCTTGGCAATATTGCTTTTAGTTTTTAGTTGAGTAGTGCTTGGTGATTTCCCTTTACGTGACGTTTTTTTAAAGCCTTTATTCTCTAGCTCGTTGTATACTTTTGTGAGCTCGGGAATAGTCATTTGCTTCGTTGAGCTTTTGCCCGTGAGCCGTTCTAGCATTGCGCGATAGCTAAGATCATCCATACCGAGCTTTTGCTTGGCGATATGGATAAGCTGAATATATTTGGGTTTAGTGTACATTAGACCTCCCTTAAAACACATTATTCCGCCCTCTGAGCCAAAGGGCGGTAAATGGGTTTTAAGTAACACTTTCGCCCTTAAAATCATCAGTATCAAACATAAGGTCGCTCCTTGGTGTAAACAAATACCGAGGTTGTACATAATAAACCTCAAAGTCTTCACTATCGGCTTTTTTTACAGCAAGACAGACACCATCAGCTTCTTCATCATAAATCCCCCATTCTAAATGATTTTCTTTTAAAATTTCTTCAGCAATAGTATCAAGGCAACTATAATCGCTCTCAAAACGCATCCACGTTTTCCCCTCAAGGCTTTTTAACACTTCTTCTTTGCTTGTATATTCATCGCAATCTAGCAGTATGTATTCATATTCTTTCATTTTTCACTCTCCAAAATTGCCTTACGTTTATCTTTGATAATTGGCGTGATAGCTCGTTTAATGGCAAGTTGTAATTCATTAACAAAATCCTCATTGTCTAGGTTATCAAAAAGGATCATCATTAAATTCGGATCTACTGTGTCAAATAAAGCACGATAGGCATCAACCTCATCAAATACGCCTCCCTCCCAATCAAGTCGCACAATATTGCCACCTAAAACGTCCGTTTTGCTTGATATTTCTAGCTGTTCAAGCTGGTGGCGTTCCATTTCTATTTCGATTGTCATTCGGACTTTTTCGTCAATCATCTTTACCCCCTTACCTGCCATCTCACCTTCGGCAGTTGGTTTTGCACCATTTCCATATACACCCCCGCCGCAATATAGTTACCCGTATTAATCGCTCTAACCGCCTGTTGAAGCTGTCCGATCATCATATCCAGCTTGAGTGCAAGTTCACTTTGCTTTTGCGTTGTCATAGCTCTTCAACCTCCACAACCTCGTCAATTTCAGTGATTTGATGTGGTAATTTATTTAAATCTAAGGTATTCAAATCACATTGTGCCATTGCCTGCTCAATACTTTCGGCTTCCACTGTGATTTCAACCATTCCATAAACTCTGACAAGGTATTTATTCTTCATCTTCGCCTTCCTCATTGACAAAATTAATTCGATACTTCAGACCAATAGCGCATCCTTCATGGATTTCTTCCAGTAGTTGGTCGATATAACATATCGCATCGTCTTTGGTTTCAGCTTCAATACCCAAAGTCAATTTAACGTCTATTTCAGCGTGATAATTCATTGTCAGCTCCTATTTTTTGATTTAAAACACTTTATAAACGCCCCTTAAATCAGGTTTAAAGAGCGTTGAAAAGGGCTTTAAATTGATTTAAACACCAGCCACATCAGCCACCCCATTAAGACAAAATACCCCAGCATTACAATCACATCGTCCATTTACACCTCCTGTTCAAAGGGTTTAATCACAAAATCTTCTACCGCAGTTTTAATCGTAATGTCCGCGATAGTTGAAGCAATATTCGGTTCGGCAAGCATGGCTTCTTTGTTTGGCTCTTCTTTGGTGCGGATAAACTGAGTTAATCCTAACGCACGCAATCTTGCCAACACTTCGTCCGCTTTGCGGATTGATACACTCGGTGGACGTTGTCGCCATTGCACTTCGCCCGTGTTAAAGCTGCCCGTTTTCGTTTTACCGTTTTGTGTCAGCTCCGCACGGTTGGCTTCACACCACACTTCGATAGCTTTTTGTAAAGGCTTCATTTGCTCCTGAAGAGCGGTGATTTTTGGGGCATATTTTTCGGTAATCGCCGCCAATTCGTCATTTTGGTGGGTTGCAAGGCGTTGTAACTCACGTTGCAAATCGCCAATATCTTTAATCGCAATCTCCACTTCTTCTCGGGTTTGATAGCGGATGGTGTCGCTTTTTAGTCTGGTTTTACTCATTGTTTTCTCCTATGGGTTAGCTGATTGATTACAGGTATAAACGTCATAATTGCCGTTGATTTTTGGGGTGATGCCGCCGTTATTAACAACTAAATACACCACGCCACCTTTGCAAATTTCCGCAATTCGCACGTCGGTAAACTTGGCACAGGTTTGTCCATCACACCCTGCCAATAAAAGTGCGGTGCAAATTAGGGTGAGTTTTTTCATTTTTTTCTCCTTATAGTTCATCGGTGGTATAACCGATTTTGATTGCCATTAAGCGGTTTGGATTTTGTTCTGCTAACTTATGTATTCTGCTACTGGCTAGCATACGGATATAACCTTGGCTTTTGTTTAATCGTCTTGCTAGCTCTGCGGCTGTGCCATCAGCGATATTGATTTCGCCTTTATAGATTGCATAAACGGTATGGCATTTTGCTTTCCCCCGTTCGCCGCACTTTCTAGTTGGCATAACTCCTCCAAACTACCTTGATGCCTTCCACTATCATTTGCCACTCGTCAAAGCGTTGTCCATCATTGCCGAGGATATACCGCATCGCTTGAGCGGTTTTTTCTAGTTCTTTGGTGTTATGGTTGGGTTGCACCCGCACTTTTGGTTTGATATGTTCAAAATGCACATTAATCACGTGCAAGCCCATTTCTTCCAGCTTTCTAATGCACTTTTGCACTTGGCTTAGGTAGTTCAACACCATCTCGTTATTGCCTCGTAAAACAGGGTTTGGGTGGGTTAATGTGGTGCGTTTCATACCGTTCCCCCTTGCAATTCATTTTTCGCCGCTAAAATGTAGTCATAATCAAGGCGTTTGTTGTCGCCGTTGGCACTAAACCACGCAAGGCGTAGCACTTGGGTTAAAATGCGTAAGCCACCACCTCGCTTGCCGGTTTCTGCTAATAAGCTGATCAGTTTTTTATCTGTGGTATCCAGTTGCCACGCATTGGCAATGGCGACAATGTCTTCTTTTTTGCAATGCTGAATGCTTTCGTTTTTCGCACTACGCGACCAAAGGCGGGCAAAATCGTGGCTTTGGTTAATGCCGCCACGCATACGGGTGTAAACCTTGTCGTTGCCGATTAAGGTCATTCCAATGTCGCAGGCTTCCTTAATAAGTCGGAGCTCCTCCAAGGTTTCGTAAGAAAGGTGATCCGCTTCGTCAATAATCAACAAGCCTTTAGTATCTTTCATTCGTGCTTCGATTAAGCGTGCAAGGGCGGCTTTTCGCTTCGGCGGTTCACCAACGCCTAAAGCAAGAGCGATTTCGTAGAGCATTTCCGCAAGGCTAGCACGGCTTGGGCTAGCGGTAACCAGCCATACATTACGGTGGCGTTTTTGGTATTCTCGCGCCGCGACGGTTTTGCCTGCGCCACTCATTCCAAATACGGTGGTGATACAACCTAACGCGTGCGCATAGCTAATGATGGTGTGGATCAGCTTCGCGGTTGGCGTTTCGATAAAATCAGGGGCAGAGATAAATTGGCTGCGTTTGATTTCACGTTGTTCTAACCAATTTTCTAAAACCTGACGAATTTTCTGGTTATCCCCTTTATACTTGCCATTTAAAAAGCTAGACAACGCGCCACCGCTTAAATCAACCTCTCTCGCCAGTGCCGCTTGAGCAATCTCACCGCTTTCAATAATTTGCTTGATTTGTTCAATAATTTCTGTCATTTTTTTGTCCTCTTGTTCCACTGGAGTAACTTATGGATCCTGTGATTGTTAAATTTGCCAAAAAACATCAAAAAACCGTGTTTAAAGGCATTCATAAATCGCTTAAAAAACGATTAAATTTCATCTTGCATAAAATTGATTTTTCTCGTTACACGCTGATTGAACAGCGTTTTTTGCCTTACGTTGAAGAATTTACCTATGCAAAGAGTAAAGAACATCAAGTCAACTTGGTTTACTGGTTTAGCCGTCATTTCAAAATCCCCCCAAAAGACGTCTATTTACTTTTACTTTTTGCGAAATGGCGATACTTAACGCGGCTTGATAGTCTTTCAACGCGACTTGCAAAGAGTGGGGAAGTGTCGTATCGGCAAGAAATTGTTCAGTCAATTCCCACTTTCTTGCAACGCTACTCAAGGCTTGCTTTTCAAGTTGAGCGACAACTTCCTCGTTTTCTTTGGCTTGATTGAGTTGCTCCGCATTTTCACGTTCAAGGGCTTTGAGTACGTTTGCGACTTTTAGGCTCTTTTTGCGTTGTAGATTTCGTTGTTTCATTGTTTACTCCTGTTGGGTTAATCGGCATTGTTCTGTTCAATAAACTTCGCCACACCTTTGGCAAAGCCGCTTTCTGTCGTTGTGTTGTCATCGGCCAGCCAGTCGGTGTCTTGCACTTTGCGTTGCAGGTTACCTTCAAATAATTCCAGCGTTTTGACTTTCTTCGGTTCAACCAATTCGGCCGCTGGCGTTTCGTCAAAATGCTTGCGGTATTGTTCGTGTTGGTGTTTATCCATTTTCTCAATGGTTTGTAGTTGTTTTTTGGTTTGTCGCGCTTCTTGGCTCTCAAGTCGTCGTTGCATTGCTGCACCTTTCACGCTGTCAAAGGCAAGTGGTTTGTCGCAAATGGCATCGCACAAATACACCCCATTTAAGTCATATACATACACCGTGCCGTGTAAGTCGTCGGGGTCAAAACGCACTACAACATAAGGGTATTGCCCACCTTGTAGGGCTTCGGCGTAGTAAGTGTTTTTCTCGCCGTCTAGGCGGTAGCCCGCTTTGAGGGTAAAACAGCCGTATTTGTCCACTTTGGTGCTTTCGCCTAACATCATTAATTGGCGTAACTGCTCATCGGTAGGTTTTATCACTTCAACTTGGGCATAATCCCTTGCCCATAACTCATCGGCACTGTAAATGCCTTGCCCTAGCTCACTTTGGCGTCCTTTCTTGGCGTTCCACTTACGCACACCCTCTTCAACAATTTGTAAAAATGTCGCTTTATCTAAGCCTTTTTTGTATTGGTAGTTTTCGGGTTTTTCCGTTGGGCTATCCCCCGTAAAAAAGCCTTCACATAAGCGGTTTCGGTCAATGTAAGCGGGCAATCCATCACGTCTAAACGCACGCTCAATCGGCTTGGCTCGTCCATTGCCTCGCCCTTTAAATACAAGGGTTCGGATCACTTGGATACCAAGGCGTTCAAACAACCCATCAACCACAATGGCTTTATTCCGCTTACCTCGTTTGGTTTGGGTGGAGGTTTGCAAATCGGAGGCGGCTCGGGTGTTATCCATTAAAATTTTCTTTGGGATGCCATATTGTTTGATTAATCGCAGGGTGGCTTGACGGATTTGATCGCCGTTTTCGCTGTCGTCCACGCAGTACGCCAAAATGCGACGGGTGCGAACATCTTGCCAAAACCAGGTTTTTGGGCGGATAGGGCGCGAGCCGTCTTCATACCAATCCACAAACACGTTATGCTGATAGCCATCGCCATTGATAATCTCAAGAGCTTCAAGGTGGGCGACGCTACGGCGTTGCGGTTTAACCAACTCACGCAGGGCGTGATCACCGCCCCGCATCAGGGCAATTTGGGCGGGCGTCAGCTCTCGGTTAAATTTGCGTTTTAAGGTGTTAAGACTTGGCACTGCCCAGCCGTTTTCCTCCGCTGCATACATCAGTTCTTCATAACAAATGGCAAAGTTAGGTTGCGATTGACGACAGTATTCCCCTAAAAAGAATTGCCACGCTTTATCATCAATTTCGGCATAGCGGTTTGTGGTATCACGCTCAACCCTGTCTAACAATAAGGGCAACCAGTTACTTTGCGGGTGATTTTTCACTTTGTACCACCAACGCTTCAGACTTCCACGGCTCACCGCTTCACCTTCTTGCCCCGCAAAATGCTCAACCACCCGATCCATGGCGTCCATTAATTTAAGACGCATATCAAGCAACCCTTTTAGCTTCATCACCGCATTAAAACGACGTTCAGCACGGCGTTCTTGTTCAGTGGTTGCGGAGGCAAAAACGTTCCAAGCACTTTCGGTCATTTGCTGTTCAGCCTGTTTTTCCACCGCACTTGGTTTTGGTAAGGTGGTGTTTTTAAGTAAATACTCCGCTTGGACTTCTTGGGGGAGAGAGGTGAAGGCGTATTCGTATCCTCCCCCTTGAACTCCTTTTACTTTTCTAAACTTCCATTGCTCTTTTCTTGCCAGTCTATTTACATTACTTGGGTGCGTTGATAAGCCAGCAATTCCAGCAATTTCTTTAGCTGTAACCCATTCTTTCATAATCCAAACCCTTATCTTTGATTGGCGTAACGACTAGGCCATATATCCCAAGGCTCTAGACCTAAAGCATCAGCGATAATCTTCTCTCCTTTGGGGTAGGGTTTATCTAACGCATTGCGAACAGTCGTTTTTGCTAACCCGTTTTCAATTCCTAATCGAGATAAGGATTTGCCTCTTTTCATCAGCTCACCACGAATTTCGTGGTTACTCATATCTTGAGATCTTTTATTTCTGCTCATTATGTGAGATCCTTAAAAATTAGTTTTTATAACTACTTCAACAATGTAAATCATTTAACTATGTCAGCATTATGTTACCAATTCATTATCAAGTCAATATTTGATTTGATAAAAATTTTAATGATTTACCTTATTTTTATTTAACTAATTGATTTATATTGATATTTATTTTTAAATCAAATTAAGTCAATTTTGATTTGATAAGGTGGTTTATGAAATCAAAAAAAGAATGGTATTTACCAAAGGATTTGGCTGGTATTGGTGGGCTTTCTCCATTTCCATCAAATGTAACTAGAAAAGCAAGACAAGAGGGCTGGATAAAAAGAGAGGCTAAAGGAATAAAAGGCGGTGGCTTTGAGTTTCATTATTCTAGCCTGCCAGACAACGTTCAACGAGCTTTGGGATTTTTAAAACCTCTAACAAAAGAAGTGGGTAATCCCATAACACCAAGTCAAGACGACTTGCAAAAACGGATAGATCAACTAGAAAACAAGCTACAAGCCCTAGAAACAAAGGCACAAGGCTTTGTTCAGCCTAAACCGCCTGAGGGCTTAACGAATGACGAATGGCAGCTTGTGTGTGCGTTTAGGCGGTGTAATAAAGATAGACAAGTTGGTTTGTTGGCAACAGCCGAAGCATTAGCAGCCCAGACTGAAAAGGAACAAAAAGAGAGCCTGGCCGCCCTTGAGGTTCGTGCCGTAGCCTAAGGTTTCAGACAAAAAGCCATCTAAGGTGCTTATTTTTGAATTTTTAAGCACCTAGTGAGTTGATAATAAAAAGGTTTTTAGACTTTTTCAAGATGAGATAACGCTAAATGATTAAAGGCTAGCCATATAAATTTAAACATCATTTAAAGGCATTTAAACTGGATTTTAACCGCCGTTAAATTTTCTCACTTTATGTGGATTTTTTAACGGCTTTTTACAGTTTTTTCTCATTTTGGCTTTTCTGACTTTTACCCATAAAAAAAGGGACTGACTTAGCTCAATCCCTTATTCTATAAGACTTCTGACCCACTTAATTCCGTTTAATTCAACATAAGTCCTAATTTCTCACTTTGTGTGGATGTTCTCAGCTATCTTGTGGCACATCAATATCCGTGCGGCTACCCTTGAAAAACACTTCAAGATCGAGAAACATAAACGTATCTTCAAGCGCATTTCCGCGTCTGATATTGTTGCCTAGGATAGTATCAACCAGTCCTTCGTTGGGTTTTATACCGAGCATTGCGAGGCGTTCGTAAAATAGGGATTTGAGGCGAGATTGGCATTCAATCACGTTATCAAGTTGAATATCTACGCCGTAAACGCTCGCTAGTGCTTGATACATATTCAGCACTTTGTAATAAGGGTGCTTTGGACCTACGAGGATTTTACATAGCTTGCGGTTGAGTATGTCATATAAAAAATTCCCCGTGCCACAGCTGGGTTCGAGGATTTTCTTTTCAGGCTCAAAGCTCTCTTCGGGTAAAAGTGCGGTCATTTTTTGCACCAGTTTTTGAGGTGTGTACACCTCGCCAAAGTCTCTTACCCTCGCTTTGGATTTGGTGAGTTTTTCCATAGGGTTTCCTAATAAAAAAGCCTAACTTGCTAGGTTAGGCTTGTGGTAGTTTTGGTAGTGGCTGCCAGTGCGTGACATCAACCGCTTTATCATCAAATGTACCGTAAATATTAACGGGTGAAAACCAATACTCACTACCGACAAGCTTTTTTACGATAATAAGTATTAACACTTTACCATCTATAACACATCTACCAATCACTTTGGTTCCTAGTGGTGGGAGTTGTTTATTTATATCAATCCAACCATTATTAGCATAGGCGTTATCATCATTTTTATACTCTACGTTATAATTTAACAATGCTTTCATCATTGCTTCAGCACCTTTCTTAGTTTTAAAAACTAACCCTTGTGAAATCATTCGCTCATCTCTTTTACTGTATTTATAAAATGGGTCATCTTGCACACATTCAGGTGCGGTAAACCTTACATACCAGTATTTTCTACCATTTTCCCAAGTATTTAACGTTACTGGTTCAGGAACTTCGATACCGTTAATAAAACGTTTTGGTTTAGGTTCTTCCCACATACCTACAATGTCATCATCTGATATGTCGCCTGGAATACAATCCCCGTTAGTACCCCAATGCAGAAATTCTACATGAATACCATTGCGTGCATACCCAATAACCGAATAATGCCTGAGACCTTTTGGTTGTTCAATTACGGCTTTTACAAAGGCTTTTCGCCCATCTCGCAATTGAACTGGTTTACCGTCTAATGCTGCGTTTAAATCAAATGGTTTCATTTTAAGCTCCTTTACTTTGTTCTGTTTGCTTTGGTTCATCTTGTGGAATATCGGGTAATCGTACCCAACCACAATCTAATGCCGCAGTAAGCCCCCATATACTTCCATCATCACATAAAGCGTATAGTGTTTCACCGTTGATAATCTTGCTATTGGAATTACTGCTTATTTGAATTATTTTTCTCATTATTAAATTTCCTTTGAAAATTGATATAAATCGGTAATTAACACACGTTTGTTATAAGATGTACTTTTTAGGTTATCGGTGATAAATACATTACCTAACCTCGAAACATTAATAAATTTATGCTTAACCCCTTCATACATACAATATAAAGGGAATTGTTTAACATACTCCTCAATGTCAAAACTTAAGGTGGCGGGGACATCGTGCATTAACATAACCCAACGTGCGTAATTAATATCCCCCGGCTCTTTTAGTAGGGGGCAACCTTCCGAGACAAAACGCAAGCCGTGATAAATAAAGTCTCGTACGTGTAAGGTTTCTTTAATTTCCATAATCAATCCTCCACTGGCACAATCAATAAATTTTTAGGGCTAATATCACGATATTTAATTTGATATGCGTGTACTTGTTTTATTTCATCAAGTGGCAAACCATATCTTGTTTCTCGGACTATATCCCAGCCAGAGGA
Organism: Avibacterium paragallinarum; assembly: GCF_900450705.1. Classification (GTDB taxonomy): domain Bacteria; phylum Pseudomonadota; class Gammaproteobacteria; order Enterobacterales; family Pasteurellaceae; genus Avibacterium; species Avibacterium paragallinarum. The sequence continues at coordinate 283,858 of NZ_UGHK01000002.1, read as the reverse complement.
TTTGGAATATTCTAAAAGAATGTATTTCCCTTTTTGTGGATTTATATATTCTATTTCTGTCATTATTTATTCCCCTTGCTATTTTCTTTTACGTTTAAAGTGCGGTCTTTTTTCTGCTTGTTTTCTTAATTTAAGAATATCTGCTTTTTGATTTTCGATAACTGTTTTCAAGCCAACAATAGTTTTATCTCGCTCTTCAATTATCTTCTGATATTCTTTACTTAATTCACTAACTTTTTCTGCAACTTTTCTTTCGAGGTAAATAAAATCATCTCTAAGCACTCGTTCAGCTAATCGTTTTATAATCTTCATACGCTTTCCTTTTCTCCAATAAAAAACCGCTATTTAGCGGTTAAATTTTATTGATCATTCACTGCAACCACCAAAGAACTGATCAAATATTAATTTGTTAGGCATATTGGTAACCTTACCCGCTTCATCAATATGTAAATCAATATAATCGCCATAATCATTAGGTAAACAATCAGGAATATAATTATTAATCAGTGAGCTAATAACATTTTTATTTTCATCTAGTAAATAATATTCTCCCTCATCACAGATTTTCATATTCATTTTTGCGGGATGGTTTTCTGGCCAGTTTTCAATTTTAGATGTATCTAAATCAATTATTCCGCACCATTGATCACCATCGCGCAACGGAAAATTATAAGGGATATCTTCGTCGTCATATCTAACAGGGATTACTAGTTTTATATATTTGATATTAACTTGTTTTGTTGTTGGTATTTCGATAATCATATGTTTTCTCCTCCTAAGTCTGGATGAATATGTTGAGCAAAAGGCAGGCTTACTGTCCCAGTTGGCTCAAATTGCTTACCAGTGGCTAATTGAGCGTAGCCGATGATGTCGGCCCAGTGGTCGGGGAAGGTTTCATCACCGTTACAAATTCGGGTGAGTTTGGCGGCAATCATTGTGACTGCGTAGGCTTTGACTTTGTTGCGTTCAAAAAGCTGGCTTTCAATAATCGGTTTCATCAGGTGATAAAAGCTTTCCGCACCGCTGACAAAGTCTCCGTGCGTTTTTTCTCGTTCATTGAGTAGGTCTGTGTTCATTTTTGCCTCATAAAAAAGCCCTCATTTGAGGGCGGTTGTCTAAAATTGTCTAGGATTGTCTAAGCTAGACAAGTTAAATTAGGATTATTTCAACGCATCTTTCAACGCATTCAGCACATTATCAAGCTCCGTTGAGGTATCAAGGAGTTCATTTAAGAGCCGTTCATATTTTCCTTTCGCTTGTACCGCATTAAGGATTAACGGATCAAGAAGGGTTCTTAAATTGTGCTTTTCTTCAGCTTCCTGTTTTTTCGCTCTTGCTAATTCTGCCGCTTGTTTAGCTAAGTTTTCCAGCATTTCGGGGGAGAGTTTGTCTAATTGTTGCATATCTTTTTCCTTTGTTGTTGGTGTAATTGGGGATGTTGGGCGTAATTCTTTTTTTAGATCAAGTTTTGCGACCCAAAGTTTCGGCCCGTATTTGTTACTTGTGATTCTAATCAATCCAAATTCTTGCAGATCGTTGAGAATTAACTTTGTTTCGTCATCAGTTAAGTGGATAGCACCACATTTCCTGTTCTTAAATGATTTTTCCGCATCAATAATGCGTCCCTGCCGAGTTCTATTGCTCCATAGGACTTCCAGAAATACTGTGGCAACATTCGCTAATCTAATCCCGAGTTTGTTTGCCTTAATATATTCATCAATCACCTTTTTCATATTTTTCACTGTATAATCTCCATAAATTAATCCCGCACTTTGGTTAGTAATACAATCATTGCCTAATAGCTCCACCCGTTTTTCATCAATAAATAACGCTGCAGAAATAGCGTCATTGAAAGAAGGGAAAAAGACAGTAGAACCATTAAGTGAGATGTGAGGCTTAAAATCATTATTTTGAGTTTTTATTACGCCAATAAACCCTGATTTGCTCTTAAAAGCTCCGCGTAATAAATAGGAATACCATTTGTCTGATGTGTAAAAGAGGCTCATACCGCCCTCCTAACTATTAATTTTCGGCTTTCAATGCCTTAAGTGCGGTCAAAAATTCGGGAATATGGTAATCAAACGCTTCCATCAATGCTTGATTTCGTTCTACCGTGAATAAATAAAGCGGCTGCTTTTGATATTCGGGGCAGTAGCTGACGAAATCCCACGTTTCATAGCCTGTTACCCACAGATTCGCTTGCACTTGGATAACATATTCAAGCGGTATGCCCCCTTCAATAATGTAAGTAATGTGTGTACTCATTTTCGGGCATTTAATTTCTAACCCTTTTTTCAGTTCGGGAATGAGTCCATCAGGGCTAACCATTACTTCTCGTTTCTCATCAAGGTACACGCCGCCGACTTGCTGTACTTTGTTGCCAGTCAAGAACTCATAAGCACCGCGTGCAAGCGGTTCAAGCTGGTTGCCACGCTCCATATAATCAGATTTATAACGGCTGTCAGGTAAACCTAAAATGCTTTCTTCGACCAACTCGGCAAGGTATTTTATATAGGTAGCGGATCTATCACCGCTTATTCGCACGATATTTTTGAACCCCGTACCGGTAGGAATGCCTAGCCGTGCGGCTAGCCATTCTTCCGAGCCTTGTTCACAATCAAGGGTGATCAAACCGTCTATCATAGTGGAATTTCCTCACTCGCCTTGTTGTTGGCATTTTGTGCAGATTCATCTAATCGACCATTAAGCGTTTTGATAAAGTGTTCCGCTTTTGCTTTTGACAACTGCTCAATGCTTTGCACACTGCAGTAGGCAAAGGCTTTTTCAGTGTCAGTGTTCGTGAGCTGAATAAGCTGATTGAGGGTGGCGATTTGTTCAGATGTGGCTAATTCGACTGCTTGCCCTTCAATCACATTCGGTTTTAGCGTTACATTTAACGGTTCTTTTTGATTTTCTACAATGCGTTCAGCTTCGTCTTGGTCGTAAATACCTGTAAAGCCAAAAGCTAACCTTGCACATTGAATCATTGCCTTGTGGCGTAACATCCTTTTAGGGTGCGTTCTCCAAGGGCCTTGTATATCACGATAGCATTCACTCATATATTCTGTAATGCTAATCGGTCTTGATCTATCTTTACGATAAATACGACAAGTACACTTTTCTTCGTCTAAATCGAATTCAATACCGTCAAATTGAGGGTTTTCATTTAAAATCCTTGCCCATCCATCAATACCAACAATTGGTGTAATACCGCCCCCTTTATCAGGGAAGGCATAAATTTCTTTTGTCCAAGGATTTAAGCCATATTGATTGGCTACAATTAAAAGTGCGGCCATCTGGCTGTCATTTACATCGCCTTTGAATGCCGTGTTTTTCAGGGTTTGTATTAAACCTGAACTGTCTGCAATTTCAAAGCGTTCAGCGAGTTTTTGGGTTAAAGTTTGAAGTGCTGTTGTCATTTTATTTTCCTTTGTTTGCTATTAAATCTGTTGTTATTCCACAATAATGCCCGTCGCAGTCTGAGCCTAAATCTAATTCATATGCACACCACAACAAGCCGATAATCATTAAAATTTTGAACATAATTTCACCTTTTGGCTGAATTTAGGTTGAGCAAAACCGCCACACGGTTCACGGGGAAGTGCGGTCGGTTTTTGTTAAATTTTAGAAATCGAGATAATTTCTTGTTGGGGTGATTTTGGGTATCACTCTTTGCCAGTTGAGTTTGGTGGATTGTTTGAATGGCTCAATCAAGCGTTGCATTGTGGCTTGGCTTTCCTCGTGGTGGCGGTGATATTCGTGGGCGTGGCTGTACACGCTGCCGCTGAAAGTTGATCCAAGGGCATTGAGCGGTTCGTAAAGGTCAGCAAGTAGGGTGTTCATTCTTTTGTGGCTGAACCAAAGCCAAGCAAGTTGTTCAAGCTCGTACTCGGTGAATTCAAAGGTGTATTTTTTCTCGGGTTCGGGTAAAGCGAGTTGTTTTGGTTTTTGTCGTTCTACTTCTTTATCGAGAATATCCAGCACCCACTTACGAAAATCTTTAGCGACTTTGGTATGTGAAAGCATTCCGATTAGGTGAGCACCACGCAAGCTGAAAATTCGCACTTTTTGCATTCCGCCGTTGGTTTGCATTTCGATAAGTGCGGTCATATTTGGGGTAAATTCGTCAGCGTGGCGATCGTAGATATTTTTAACTGACTTAAATGGATCTGAATAACCTAATGCGTTACCAATTTCTGTAACCGTCATCCAAAGTTGATTATTTTGATTGATAACCGAAAGATTTTTATTTTGAAAAGTTAATGTAGTCATTTTGACTGCTCCTAGTACAAGTTTTAAAAACTCATCACTAGTCCTGCAATAACTGGTGATGAACTGATCAAGGTTTGCAGTGCCGCTGTACTAGGTAAACGGTGGATCTTTCGATCCCCTTAATCAGTCCATCATTGACTACTTTCAAAGGGGGGGATCAATTTGATGTACCCCTTTTAAAAGGTTTGATTTTCTGATTTTCGGCTATAAAAAAAGCCACCATAAGGCGACCTACTATTCTAACCGCCTAGTACTTATTCAGGGCTGCAAATCCCGACTTTCGTTTGAAAGTGGGGATAGTTTACGCTGAAGTTTGGGCGGTGTCAAATTAAAAAATATTTTAGCTTAAACCAAAAAATAACTTGTTTTGTTTGTTAGTTTAACCTAAAATACATTTGTTTTTAGCAAGGGGCTAGAAATGAAGAAGCCGCCCTTGTTGAGAGCGGCAACAAAAAGGAACTGGATTATGTTGATTAAAGTCTTAATCCTAGTAATTTTAATCTTAGTGAGCCTGCCAGCTTACTAGATTAGAGTTCTAAAAGCCCTAGCGGTGGCTGCCACCATCGCTAGGCAGTTCCTAAATCTTAATGTATTCATTTCATCAATGCAAGGGGTTTTTATTATGGGGCGTCCTAAATCAGGGTTAACATTGCGAGAATTGCAAGCTAAAAGTGATAAAAAACGCGGTGTGCGTTTGGCTGGCTTTAAGCTGAAAGAAGAAACCATTTCACGCTTAGCAGAATTAAGCGAACGCACTGGGAAATCTAAAACCGCCCTAATTGAAGAGATGATTTGGAATTATTAATTTACCGTTGTTTTAATCAGAAGTAGGGCGGTTGTAACGTCTTATTTTTTCACAATCGTTGCAGTAATTCCCAACGCTTTCACTGGAGCGAAATATTCTCTTAATTGTTCAAGCGTTCCTGTAAATGGGATTTCTTGAGCAGGGATTTTAAGAATAAATTGCGTTGTCGCTGGTGGCGTTGCTTGGCTTGGCGTTTGCGGTCCACTATTCGCCGTATTTTCATTGATGTTTTCCTGTTGGCTGTGGGCGTTTTCTTGTAACTTCGCTTCCGCACGGGCTTTTGCCTCTTGTTCCGCTTTGGCTTTTATTTCCGCTTCGCGTTTTTCTTCTTCGGCAATTCGTGCTTGAATGAGTGGTTCAAGTTCGTCATCGCCAGTAATCAGATTGAGCCAATCCTTAAAGAGATACTCATAAGAGATAGGGATTAGCTTACGACGCGCAGAAAGTCGAGCAGCTTCGGTTGCAATTTCTGCCCCGATAAGGGTTTCTTCGGCATTTACAGCTTTCGTGAGAGTGGCAAGAGTGCTACGGCGTTTGGTTGCTTCGTCTAAGCGTTTTTTAATCGTGGCTTTTGAGATAACCTGTTCAAGTGCAATGCACACATCGTTTTCAAAGCCTGATTTGACGGCGGCAAGTCGTTCAAATGCGTCATTAACAATGCTCGCTTTGATTTCCGCTTCTTTGGTTTTCACCAGCTTTTCACGCTCTAAACGAGCTTGGCGGAAACGTTCTGCTATCGCTTGAGCCTGTTCAATAAGCTGTTTAATTTCGCCATTTTGAGCATTGGCAATGGCTTCTTTAGTGCGTTTTTCTAGCTCGGTTAAATCTTTAATGTCTTGCTTTGCTTGGGCGAAGTCGTCATCCGTTTCAAATCTGTTGCTAAGCCCGGCAAGATAGTTTTCGGCTTGTTGTTGGAAGGTGGAAATGTTGGTAGAAAGCACTTTGCTTTCGGTGGATAAAATTAAATTGAATTCCATTATTAAATCCTCTGAATGATTTTTTGCTTGGCTAATTTCTCGATGGCTTGTTGTCGGTAGGGGAGGTAATCCGCCCCGCTTCCTACGGCAAGCCAAAATAAATCGTTGTCGCACAGTGTTTGGGTGAAATCGTCAAAGAGCGTTTCATCGCCCTTTCTGATTTGCTCGTCAATGCGTTGGATTTCTGCTTGTAACCGTTCTTCAAAGCCATCTTCAGCGTAATGGGCTTCACACTGACGATCGCGTTGGGTATCCACCGCTCGGGCAAGTTCGCTATCGTTCATTGGTTATCTCCTGTTGCAAAAGTGCGGTGTAATTTTTGAGGTATTTTTCAGCCTCAATGGTTAAATTGGGCGGTAAGTCGCCTTGTTCTTGTTGCCACTCAAGGTTGGCTTGGCGTTCCATTTCGGCGAGTTGTTCAGGGCTGAAACCTTGCATTGCGTAGTAATCTTCCGCCGTTTGTGCGTAGGCATCGGCAAGGCTTAGCACGGTGATAACGGCAACAAGAAAGAGTAGGGTTTGTAGTGTATGTTTAATAAGATCGTTCATTTTTCGCTTCCTTATATTTCGGCGATTTATTTAACCACGCTCGCCAACGTGGTATATTGGCGTTTGCGTACAACCAATATAGGAGAGATTGATAATGAAAAATTTAACGTACTCAGAAAGGTTGCAGTTGGCGGCGAGCATTCTTCCTAAAGAACAGATTGCCAGCACCTTGCAGTCCCGTTTACAAAGGGCAAATAAAGAACCTACCCTTGAGCAACTTTATTCCCGTTTAATTTGGGAAACATTCAAGATTGCTGATCTGATTGAGATTGAGGAGAAAAATCGTCAGGCTTAACCCATTCTTCGCCCGCCATAGGCATAAAAGCGGGCTTTAATTGCGTTTCTTGTTGAGGGTTAATGTGAAGATGAATATGAATTTCACCGTGAAAATTAACGTGTTGAATGTTCATTTTTGTTTCCTTTTTAATTGCTTTGTGATGGTTTGAGCAAATTGCTTTGCCCACTGATAAGCCTCTTCTTTATTTGTAAAACGTTTCCGCTTCCGTGAGATTTGATGTGGATATCCATCAATGATTTGAAATATCCTCACATCACCACGAAAACAGTCGTGCCGTTTATGTTTAATGTCGTGGCGAAATCCTTTAGTTGAGCCATCGTGGTAAGCACTGCTATGTACGCGATAAATTGGCATTGTTCTTCTCCATCTGTTTTAGATGTCTGAGTAAATAACTTACTTCTGGTTTTAGTAAGCGTTGGGTTTCAAAGGTCAGTAGTTTTCGTCCCGTTCGATAAATTAGCTCATGCGTGAAATGTACTGCGAAGAGTTGGCGATTAATGTCGTCTATCTGTAGGGTGGTTGGATTATCAAACACTGCGATATACAGTTTATTGTTGTGATAAAGGCTAACCTCGCCATATTGCGTTGCAATCTGACTTGTGGTGATGTTTTCACCTAATTTTGATTTAACGTAACCTGCCACCAATGTTTCATAACCACGCTGTTTCATCTCTGTTTCCTTTTTAATCAAATTACTGAATTTAGGGTGCAAGAAACCGCCACACGATTTTCGGGTGAAAAGTGCGGTCGGTTTTGGTTAAATTTTAGAAATTGCGGTGTGGGAGTCGTTTTCTTGGGTTAAGAATTTCGTTATCCCGAATAGTCGGCAGTACTCTATTCCAATTTTCATCGCCCCAAGTTTCGATTTCAAATTGGGCGGTGAGCTTTTGGATTAGTGGTTGATGACGGCGGAGCATAGAGCCATATTCGGAGACGATACTCCGTGCTTGTGGGGCAAATTTGGATTGAATGGCATCTAATGCTGGCACAATGTCTTTGGTAAATTCCACACATTTGAAAAGGGCGAACCAATCCCACGCTAAATTTTGTAGCTCTTTTTCGCTATGCTCGAAAGGATATTTCTTTTCGGGTTCAGGCAAGGCGAGTTGTTGCGGTTGTTGCAAAGCTTTGCGTTCGCACTCGATGAAATATTTGCGAACTTGTCGCCCTTTTTCGTTGCGTTCGACCATTGCCAGTTCTTTGCCCATATCAAGGGTGATGTGATATTCCTTGCGTGGTCTGCCGTTGGTGCGTTCGGTGACGATGATGTAGTCTTCGTTTTGAACAAAGCCGTAGTCTGATATGCGATCTTTGATCCAGTCGCCATATTGTCGTTTACTTTCTACAAATGCGTGTAGTTCACGAGCATTACAGAGTTGTACAGGTTGATTTGCAATTAAACCGTTGAAGACTGGAATTAAATTTGAATTTGTCATTTTTAGTTTCTCGTATTAAGTTTTTAGAACTCACCACGAGCTACTGCGAATAACTGGTGGTGAACTGAACAAGGTTCGCAGTACCGCTATACGAGAAAACGGCAGACCTTTCGGTCTCCTCATTCAGCTCACCATTGACGACTTTTTCACAAATTTGTGAAAAAGGTAGATTTGCTGATTTTCGGCTATAAAAAAAGCCACCATTTAGGCAGCCATTACTCACCACCTCGTATATTCAGGACTGCGATCCCGACTTTCGTTTGAAAGTGGTTATATCCTAATATAAGAGCGGGGCGGTGTCAAATAAAAAAGCCCACCTGTTACAGTGGGCAACCTAGGAGTATTTATGTCTGCACGGGGTTTAACGCCTTCCGTGTGGGCGTATTAGTTGTTCAACCTTGATTTAGCGACTTCAATCAAAAGCTGATATTCTCGTTTTGTTTTTTCATCGTGAACTTCCGCGGATTTTTTCAAAAACTCCTCAACAGAGCCACTAAAACAGCCTCTAGTAGCCCACAATACTCCTTGCTTAGTTTTAAATACGGTTAATGTACCGTACTCCGTACCCACGTTTGAAAACCAGACAATATCAGATCTTTCACACACCACGGCATCACCGTACACCTTGGCATTACCGTACACCTTGGCATTACCGTACACCTCGGCATTACCGTATACCACGGCATTACCGTACACCCAGGCATTACCACTCTGATCTAAGTTTGACTCTTTCTCGACATATCCACCCAAATCACCAGCACTAACGCCGATTGATGCGATTGCTACTAAAGCTTTTATGCGATAGAGTTTAATTTTAGTTGTAAGTCCGATCTCGATATATTCATCGGTTAATTCATATTTTTTCATTGAGTTTCTCCTTTCTCATTCAGAACCACACTCAAAGCCACGAGGAAAAAAGACTAAAAACGAGCGACTAAGAATGCGGTTTTGAATGAGTGCTGTCTCGTCTCTCCAAGCTGTCACGCCCTTATAGCCGCGTTTGCTAGATTATTTTTTCGTTAATTCCGCTTTGGTAGTTACCTCGCCCTTGCTTCAACATTCCTTTCAACCTCACTACGAGTCATCGGATCGGTCAAAAATAATCAAAAAGTCCTACTGTTCTTTTCGGCTACTCCCTTGCACCTTATTATGTGCGACCAGCTTTCACCTAAACACCTTGTCGGATTATGTCTGTTTCCCTTATTGGGCATAATGCTGTTGTAGCGGTGGTGCTATAGGGTCTTCCACGCTTTGACTAACTACTCACCATCAGGCGACAAGGTGTTTTATCTAAATTGTTAAAGAGCATCATCACCAAGATGAAATATTGAATTAGCTAAATTTATGTAGTAGCTTTAAAAGCAACCTTGCAATGCGTGATTGTGGCTTGACTGGAACATATATTGAACAGTAAAGCTCACCATCAATAGTTGCTTGGGACATTGCTTTGACTTTTTCTTGTGCTTCTTCAAATGAGTTGGCGTAGACATCTGAACACCACTTCTTCCCTTTGAAGAAGTAAGAAATTGCATAGCGTTTCATTTCGTTTTGCATAAGGAGTTACCTCTATGTATTTTGAAATTTTCAAAGGTGTTAATGGTCAGTGGTATTGGCGACTAAAAGCCGCCAATCACGAACCTATAGCTCAAAGTGAAGGTTATACGATCAAACAAAACTGCTTACATTGTATCGGGCTTGTTATGGACACTAACCGACAAACACCTGTTCGCGAAGTTTAATTATCCAAGCCCTGTTACCGCAGGGCTTTTTATTTCATCTTGATTGTTAAAGAGCATTAAACGTTGTTTTGTTTTGATGTGTTCATTAAATCAAAAATTTAATGCTTTGTAAATATTTAATTTATTTAGTAAACGTAAAATTTATTAAAAAGATAAATATACTATTGATTTTTAAAGAAAAATAAATTGATAAATTTTGTTTAATTGCTTGTTTTTTATTCAATAAAGGAGGTTTTTTCTGAAATTTGAATAGAAAAATGAACAAATAAAAGAGGTTGATAGCCATTACAGTTAGTAAAATGGTTGCATTCAAGATAATGTTTTAGGTGATTTGTTTTGGTTTCAATAAGTTATAGTTGAAAATTCAGCTTTTTCTAGGCGTGAATTAAATAAAATTAGTGTAGTTTGATACCATTTTCGTGGCGTTACGAAAATGGTTAAGCAAGGAAAGGTTGATTATCTAACAGATTGAAATGATTGTAGTTTATGGATTTAAGCACGATTTGAGTAGGGATAAGCAAGATTTGGGCAAAAGAAAACCGCCGAGAGGGCGGTTTTTATTAGACATTTTTAGCAAAGGCAATCAAATCGCTATTATTATTCCAATCAATATGCCGAATGTTAAACCGATCAAACGTACGTTTAATTACATTCAGGACATTGATTTTATTTGCCGTATCAGCAGTATCAAGTGTAAAAAGAATGTTTTCTTTCTTCAACAACCCTTCTTCATCTGCGCGATTGATTTTTGATACCCAATTATCGCAATGTTCAATCATACTTGGACTTTCAATTTGATCAAAGGCCAAGGGTTTAACCGCTTTTAGGATTTCTTTTTCACCTTCATTTTTTAATGCAAGGGGCAATTTGAATTTTGTTAATTCCCCTGCTACCGTATATTCCTTGTAGCTCTGCAGAATTTCATCATTTTCTGCCCTAAAAAGTGCTTTAAAGCGTTGAACCATTATACTTTCTTGGTTATCGGATTTTACGCCACACAGATGGATATATCTTGTATAGAGATCGTTAAAGTAATCTTGTGGATTTTCAACTAAACCTACTGCAGCATTACTATATTGAATGATACCTTCCTTAACATCAGTATAGTGATGGAAAAAGCGTGCCATTTCTTGTGGTGTAAAATCAAATGCTTGTTCTGTAATGTAGTGTAATTCTTCGTTAATCGTATCGCGTACACTTGCAAATATCTTACTACGATAGAAAAAATCATTCACGCGTTTGTCATTTTTTGCAACGAGTCGATAAGTAAGTTGGCGTTTTTCAGGCTCGCACATCAATAATCCAACATTGACGAACTCGCCAGTTTCAAAGTAAGGCTTAAACCTTACAAAGCTATATAGTATTGGTTGTTTCATTCGATGTCGTCCCAGTAATGTTCTTCATTAATTCGATTTAATAATGTTTTTATTTTGCTGATACAGTCGTCTATCTCTTGATTTTCATCATCAAGCAAGAACCATTTATCAGGTATATTTTGGTAAATATGATCAAAGTTATTCAAAATGTCAATGGCTTTATCTGTAAAGAGCTGTTTATCAACCCAATCCAATTTCCAGTCTCTATTAGCAGGTGCAAAAATATGTTCATCGAATGTCGCACATTCGTCAAATGCAAGGTTATGATCGATCACAAAAATCTTCTGCTGCCATTCATTAAATAGTAAATTGATATTTCCAGTGCCTATGTTTGAAGCGGCTCTATCCGAATTAAGAATCCAGCGGTCAAACATATAAAGTAACTTTTGTAAATCTTCGGGGAAATAGCGAGGATTTTTAGCTTGCACTGTTTTGGCCACTTTTGCTTGGGCAATATGTTCGGAAGCAAAAGCCAATCCTGCAGGGAGCATTGGTTGCCATTCTGGTGAAGTGTATTCACTTGCCTGCTTAGGTATATCAACAAAACAGAATGGAGGGCAAGGCAGGCCTATTTCAATTGCTAATGCGGTTCCTATTGTTTCTGCTAATAGTTGCTCCATTGGCATCATTGCCGTTGTTTTTACGACAAACCACTGTCCATTTTCAACCTGGCAAATAAACGGACTAGTTATTCCCATCTCCATTCTTTCTCGAATGAAGGTTACTTTATTCATTTCTATCCTTTCCTTAATTGACAACCCCAGCCTATGCCCCACCTTTATCTTCACCTACTACCACATCAGCAAACTGATGTAGATTCTCCAATTCAATGGATAGCATACAGGTGATTAGATTCCGTAAAGATGCTGGCTCAAATTCCCGCAGCAAACTTTCTAAATAAGACTTTTGTTCGGCTCTGGTTAGTTCTGTACGACTTAGTGCTTCTTTCAACAGCCCAACAAGGAATTGATCGTGTTCTTTCATTTTATGCCCCATATAACAGTTACAATACCTGTTAACAGTTACAATACCTGTCGATACTCAACCGCCACTCCAGACTAGCCTATGCGCAGTAAATGTTGGATAACCGTATCTAGTTTTTGCTCAACTCTATCTAGTTGGGCTCTTAGCCTATTTCTATCCTCTTTATCCGTAGAGAGCATTTTTTCGATTGCCTCTAATTTAGAGGTGGAATTATCTCCATCTCTTTCTTGAGATGGAGATTCGGCGTAATAATTATTTGTTGTCGTATTAGTTGAATGTGTCGTTGTAATGGTTGAGTTATCCAGCTCAGAGTTTTGTATGCTATTTAGAGTATTATTTTGGCTGTCACCAACTCTCAGATAATCCTCACTCACCTCAAGAGCAAAAGCAAACTCACTGATTAGGTCAGTAGATAATTTTGTTAAGCCTTCTTCGTAACCAATAAGCGCTTCAACTGGGATATGTAGGTTGTCAGCAAGATCCTCTCTCGATATACCTTTTTGCTCTCTGATTTCTTTAATTCGTTTGGCTATATTTTTCATTTCTCTTTCTGCATTAGTATTACATCAATTTTAGTTTCAATACGCTGCAATAGATCCAATTTAGTCTCAAGGCGTGCCAATTGAGCTTTGATCTCAACCAAATCTTCCGCACACAAAGAGCCTTCATTATTTACTTGATTTACCAAACCGCCATTCATTGTTGTACCAACGACATTTAGTGATTTATTACCAGATATAACTGAATTATCGCTATTATCCTTTCCTAATATCCACTCAACAGGATAGCCAAAGTGCTTGTGTAACTTTAGCGCTGAATCAACACTGACCTTGCCATTCTTAAACCAGTTATTTACGGCTTGAGGAGATACATCTGCTATTTTTGCTAATCCGATTTTGCTTCCAATTTCTCTAACCATTTGCTCTAAACGCTGAATCACGAGCTGATCTTTCAGACTTAATTCTACTTCTTGATGATCCAAACTTTCCATTTACTTCTCCTTGTTTTGATTTTGCATAGATTAAATAAATTATTTAGTTTTTCAATAAACTGAATATTTACAAAGACAAACAATTAATTTATCATTTGTTGATTATGATTAAATTTATAGTTGAGGTTATTTATGACACCGATAGAAAAAGCAATCTTGGCTGTAGGCTCACAAGCCAAACTTGCCAAAGCTCTAGGCAAAAATTCTCAATTCATTTATAGAATGAAAAAATCTAGGGGAAGAATCTCTACGCAAGATATTTCTGCTGATAAGTGGAAAGAAGTAACAGGGCTATCTAAAAGAGAGCTTTTCCCAGAATTTCAGGATTAATTTACCAACCCCACCCAAAAACAAAACCACAAAATCCACAAGGAATTTATGGCAATGAAGAAAACGATTATTGAAATGATAGAAAAGTGCCAAGGCGGAAAAGCAGCCGTTGCGGGCTTTCTTGGTATGACAGAGCAGGCATTGAATAACCGCTTGTATCAAACGAAAGGACAGCGTTTCACCTGCGAAGAATTGATTGCCATTGAGCTTGAATATGGCGTAAGTAATTGGTCGGATGAAATCAATCGGCGTTTAGGCAAGGTGAGTTTTGCTGTACCGAACGAAAACGAAACTGACTTAGTCGAGCTATCGCAGTTACAACTGCAAGAACTGGCAGAGCGTGGGATTTTATTTGCCAAGCTCAACGAGTTTTTGAGCGACGGCGTACTGACGCAGGAAGAGCAAGATGTGTTGCATAAGTTATTGCACAAATCACAACAGACCACGGCAAAAGCGATCGAAGTGGCGATTGCTATTCATAAGCAATAAAAAACCACCGCAGCAACGGTGGTAATTCATTAAAAAGGAATTATCTATGAGCAGATTATCAATAATTTCGGAACAAAATGCAAGCATAAAAATGAGCAGTCGTGAGATTGCGGAGCTATGCGAAAAACGCCACGACAATGTATTAAAACTTGTTCGTGATTTGATTAAAGGGGGTGTCCTAAAAAATACGACACCCCATCAATACCAACACAATCAAAATAATCAATTTTATACAGAATATCTTTCAGACAAGCGAGATAGTCTTGTTATCGTTGCTCGCTTGTCTCCAGAATTTACAGCGGCAATCGTTGATCGTTGGCAAGAGCTAGAAAATCAACAACAAAGCACCGCACTTTTGCCTAACTTTAGCGATCCTGTTGCTGCCGCTCGGGCTTGGGCGGACGCAAAAGAACGCGAGCAGCGGGCATTGGTTCGAGAGCAACAGGCGTTGTTGGAAAATCAACAAAAATCTGAACAAATCGCTTCGATGGAAAGTTATTTCCGCAATGGAATTTCTCCATTTGAATTTGTGAAAGGGTTGAATGGGGTTAATGCGTTAAAAGTGGGTGAGTTTTTGATTGGCAAAAACTGGCTGTATCAAGATAACCGAACAAAACGCGTTAAGTCCTACGCCCGAGATCAATATCTCACGGAAGAAACCACAGAAATTTCTCAACACGGTAAAGATCCATTTATCGCTTATAAACCCGTGTTGTTAAAGAAAGGAGCAGCAAAGCTCTATGAATGGTATGTGAAAGGCAATTTGCCGATGAAAGCAAATTGGAACGGTGAATTTACACAAGATAAGGCGGTGGGGCTATGAGTAACCAATTTATCCCAAATTCATTCCAGCTTCCTAATGCAGTGGTTGATGGCTTAATCTGCGATTTAACTGGTTCAGAACTTAAATGTTACTTAGTGATTGTGCGTAAAACAAAAGGCTGGAACAAAGATTGTGATGCGATTTCTATTAGCCAGTTAATGGAAGTGACAGGGTTGAGCAACAGAGCTGTGATTGATGCCTGCAATCATTTAACGGAAATCGGGTTATTAACTCGCCAAAAAGGGGCAAGAGGGGTGAATGTTTTCACGCCTAACCTGTGTAAAAAGTTCACTAGTGAAGAAAGTTCACCTGTGAAGAAAGTTCACAAGATCCTGTGAAAAAAGTTCACACACAAAATAACAATAAAAACACTACTCAAAATAACAATAAAAAAATAAATAAAAAAAACTCCGCTGAACAATCTGAATTTGAGCTGTGTTTTGCCGATTTCTGGCAGGCAGGCTTGGTTAAAGTTAACCGTGCAAAAGCACTAAAAAGTTTTGGCACCGCGTTTAAGTCATCAGGTAAATCCATTCGTGAGTTTACCGATATGCTCGTTTTGGATATTCGCAGGCGATTTTCACTTGGGCAGTTCGGTTTTGAAAAATTACATCCGACAACATACCTGAACAACCGCCGTTGGGAAGATGATTATTCACAACCTGAAAATGTGAAAGCATTGCCAAATTCGTTGAATAACAAGCCAGATGCACACAGTGGATTTGCAAAAAAAATATACGGGGAAACCAAAACACCAGAATGGGCGGAGGATTTTGTTAATGTTTAAAGTAACGCTAGAAGGCCTGCAAAAGGAATTGAAAAATGCTTTAGAGGGGTTTAATTCCGAAGTCGAAAATGCCGAAGTCGAAAATGCCGAAGTGAAAGAACAAATTGCTGACTGTGAAAAGCACGGATCGTATCGCCAATTTTATCGAAAAATACACTTTCCTATGGGGGGGGATTGAGTCAAAAACGCAATGTCCTCAATGCCTCAAAGAAAAAATTCTTAAACTTGAGGCTGAGAAAGCGCGTCAGGAACAAACGGAACGTGAGCATAACATTAACGTATTAAAAAAGACTTCTGGCATTGCCAAACGTTTTGAACAGGCTTGTTTTAGTAATTATCACGAAACCGAATATAACCGTAAAGCTAAACGTTTTTGCGAAGCTTATGCAGCCAAATGGATAGATCGCAAATCAGTCGGCGGAGGGTTAATTCTTTGTGGGAAACCTGGCACAGGGAAAAATCATCTTGCTAGTGCGATTGCTCATCACATTATCGAACAACATCAAGACGAAGTGCTGATAACTACAGCGTTAAGAATTATCCGCAAAGTAAAATCAACTTGGGATAAAAATTCCTCTTTAACCGAGAATGAAGTAATGGAGATCTACACAGATAAGGACTTACTTATCATTGATGAGGTAGGCGTTCAATTTGGCTCTGAATCGGAAAAGATCATTTTATTTGAAATCATCAATGAGCGTTATGAGCAAATGAAACCAACAATTTTAATCAGCAACCTATCGGAAGATGAATTGAGCAGATATGTCGGTGAGAGAATCATTGATCGAATGCGGGAAGGTAAAGGTGCAGTGATAAATTTTGATTGGGAGAGCTACAGAAAATGACCTCATACAAATGCCCGAAGTGCGGTGGAGAACTGTCGGATTTATGGGATAGACAACCTGTGAATGCTTTTATTGGTGAATATTCAGACGATAGATTCCGCTGCGAAGGGAAGCTGAAAGAAGCTAAACACGATCGTATGGGGGAATTTGTGTGGGTGAACCGCACAAAATCTTGTGGTTTTTTTTAGTCTTGATGAATTGGAGAGAAAGTGATGACCGAACAGCAATTTGACCGTGATACCTGGTGCACGCCGAAATATGTTTTTGACTGGCTAAATAAGCGATTTAATTTTGATTTAGATGGTTGTGCTACGAAAAATAATGCAAAACTGCCTTATTATCTTGGGCCAGATCAGGATATTGAATGGACAAAATCATTTTTGACAGATGAAATCTGGTTAGATTTAGAGTCAGGTTTTGGGCATTGTTCTATTTTCGTTAATCCACCTTACTCAGACGTTACACCGTTCGTCAAACAAGCTAAACGCTTGCGAGATGCTGGGCATTTAGTGGTGATGTTACTCAATAACGATAAATCAACGCAATGGTATCAAAACCATATCCACAATGTGGCAAATGAGGTGATTGATATTGTTGGTGGTCGCATTAATTTTATTCACCCTATCACGGGCGAAGAAATCAAAGGCAACACCAAAGGGCAAATGGTCGTAGTGTTCGATCCAGCAATGGAGGATTTTGTACAGCGTTCGGTTACGTTAGATTTTGTGAAGTGCGGTGGGTATGGAAACTAAACAACGCTTTTTCTTGCGTAACGCACGCATACAGGCGAATGCGATTGGGGTAATACATTCCCTTACCTTAGATGATAAAAACCCCGTAGTGGTGGAAATAAAGCCCTTAACGCGTACGTTAGCACAGAATGCAAAACTCCACGCAATGCTAACGGATATTGCCAAGCAATGTACCTTTAACGGCAAGAAGCAAACATTGGAAACGTGGAAAATGCTTTTTGTGAGCGGACATAAAATTGCCACTGGCGAGCAAGCGGAGATGGCGATTGGCTTTGAGGGTGAAGTGGTAAATTTGCGTGAAAGCACCGCACAAATGGGCGTAAAGCGGTTGGCGAGCTTGATTGAATATATTCAGGCGTGGGCTGCAGAACAAGGCGTGAGATTTAGCGACAAGCAAGGGTTTTACGGGTATTAAAAACCGCTCAAAAGAGCGGTTGGTAAGGGGATTATTTAATGTATTTTTGTACGAAGAACGCGAACAGAAACATCATTAGAGCAAACCCTGCTAGGGCAAAGGTTAGGTTCATTGTTTTTCCTCCTTCTTACTTAGTTTTATCCGTCTTAAGTGGCGAGTGCCTGCAAGCCCAAAATAGACAGCAAAAACGAGTAAAACTGTGTTGATGATTTTTAAATAAATTGGATCATTTCCATACAGAATAACAGGAAACGCTAAAATTGCAACTTTGGTGATGTCGGCGGCAATTTTCGCCCAATCATCAAGGGTTTCAATTTCAATTGGTTTTTTGAATAAATCTAACATTTTGTCCTCCCTGTGGATAAGTATAACAAAAACCGCACCGAAGTGCGGTTGGATTTTGGGGAGTTTTTAGAAATCGCCGTGATAGTGCAGGCGTGCAGTGGATTTGTTTTTGTGCTTTTGGTGAAGCTGTATAAGCCGTTTAATGAGTGGTTTGGTGTCTTGAATGGCTTTGTTACAGCGGTGTAAATCGTTGTCAGCGTGCTGATAAAGATTGATGTTGAGCAAATCACGCACTTTATTGAGGAAGTGTTGCACGCTTTCGGCAAAGCGAGTGAATAAGAACCAGACGTTGATGAGTTGGTTGAGTTCTTTTTCTGTCATTGGCACTTGAATCATTGGCTCTGGCTCAGGCAAGGCGATTTGTTGGGGTTGTGTGTTGATACCGTTAATTGCCATAAATGCACGAATAACTTTGAGATGAAAAGCGGCACTGATCCACGCAGCATAGGCGATAACGAGTTCTTGGCAGACCCAGTAACCTCGAATGGTAGTATCACAACCGCCACGGATAATTTTACTGGCAGGAATGGAAGGTAATTGCCCAGAGATCGAATTTGATCTTTGGGAATTTATTTCAGCAATAAGTTCTTTAGTTTGCTGATTTCTCATAAATAAAGTTGGGCGATGTTTATCTGAACTACCGCTTGCACGATGCAAATCATTAAGAGAATAGAGATTATCTAAAGTGCGGATTTGAGTGTTAAGAATGGTTAAGTTTTTCATTGAACATTTCCTTTTGAGAGAAATCCCTAGTTTATTAGGGTGATCGACAGCTCAAAACCAGTGTTCAGTCTGGCGGAGTTATTCCCTTGCGGTGTTGTATTCCTCGCACTGTCGATCATTGATTTAAATTGTTGTTTTTGTATCAGGTATGAGAAATAGGAGAAACCCAGATACAAAAAAATCACGCTAACGGGGTGAATTACCGCTGTTTGTAAGGCTTTTGAGACCTGTGGTAAATCCTACGCTTGACCGAGGAGAATGTCAAGCGTAGGGGGATTATTCTCGTAGCTCTTTTTGTGAAGCAATGGCTAAAAAATGACTACGATCTTTGTAAATTGGGTTGCTTGCTACACGGCTATCAATGCGTTTGATGAGATATTCGGGCAAGCTGATATTAATACGGTGGCGTTTGCCTTGATAAGCGGAAATATCCACATCAAGCAGTAACCAAGTATCGCAGTAGTTAAAGTCTTCTAAGGTTTGGTAGTGCTTATAGCCTTTATCTTGAAGCTCACTGATATTTGTGCCGTCTTCAAACATCATTTCTAAGATGGAATGAATGGCGTCTGTAGCTTGAATAGGGATTTCTTCAAGGGTATCTGCTGCACTAATGCAAGCGTATTTATCTGTAAATAATACTGGCACGGCAATGCCGTAAGCCTCATTTTCGTTATCAGGGGTTTCAATGCCGATAGTAAATAACATAGTCGCTCCTTATGGATTAGCTCGGCAGAGCTATAACAGCCCTGCCGATTTTTTAATGGATCTTAATGTGCCGATTGGAACGTGTTGCTTGGGGTGTGGTACGGGAAATATTTTTCCTGTAATGGGCGACTGCCAAATCTGGTGATCGCCTTTACCGTGCCGAACAAACGTGCAACCGGCATTTTTAAGCTCCTTGATTAAGTCGCGTGAGTGCATGCTTCCTCCTTGTCGTCTTAATCGAGAACAACTATACGCAAATATACACACAAATCAAGAGGTTTTTAGTTATTAATGCGAAAAAAATTTAAACGAAAATGCAAAATCTGTGGTGAACGTTTTGAAACCTATGACAGTTTTCGAGGGTGGTGTAGCCCTGAATGTGGGGTGGCGTTGGCGAGGCTGAAGCAGGCGAAGCAGCGGGAAAAAGCGGAGCGTGAAAAAGTGCGGTTAGAAAACGCGAAAATTCGAGCAGTAAAAGAGCGGTTGAAAACGCATCATCAGCTCATTGCTGAAGCTCAAAGTGCGGTGAATAAATATATCCGTGTGCGAGATGAGAACAAGGAATGTATCTCGTGCGGTACGCCGTTGATTAGCGAGAAATTAGGTGGGGGATTTGATGCGGGGCATTATCGTAGCCGTGGTTCAGCCCCGCACTTGCGGTTTTATACGCTTAATATTTTTGGTCAATGCAAACGCTGCAATCGATGGTTGGGCGGAAATTACCACGAATATCGCGTAGGGCTGATTGAGCGTTTGGGAATCGAAAAGGTGCGAGAAATCGAAAGCGATCAACGCCCAAGACATTATAGCGATGAGGATTTAAGGCGGATTAAGCGGATTTTTGAGCGGAAAGTGAAGTTATTAGAAAAGCGAGGGAAGCAATGGAATTAGTTTTTAACGATATTAAAAAAGTCTGCACACAATGGGGGTACTGGGCAACGCCTAGATTAGGCACGGAATATCCTTGCCTTTCGGTGAGCATTCCCACGCCGATTGATGAGAGCAAAAGACGAGTTGATCCCATTAGTGAGTCGTTAGCTGAGGAAATCGAGCGTTGCGTGCTAGTGATGCGTAAAGCAACACCTGAGCTTTACGATTTATTTATGGCAACTTATGCTTACCGTTTGCCGCTTTATACAGAATATGATCGAAATCGTGTGCCAGTGCGGGTTGGGATTTTGGAGAGGTTTGGGATTGGTCGCCGCACTTATTTTGAACGCTTAAAAATAGCAGAAACATCACTGATGCTAATGTTAAGTCAAAATGAGTGTGTTTTTATTGCTTAAATATAACTCTTGAGTTATGGTGTAAACGTATTGTATAATAACTCATAGTTTATAATATATGTGTAAATAATGATGTTCGAATTGTTTTTTCACCCAGAGGCAGTATCTGAAATTGAGCATTTAACGCCCGCAATGAAAGCTAAGGTATTAAATGCATTAGATAAACTGGAATCGCAAGGTAATTTGCTTCGCTTTCCTCATACAAGACCAATCAGAGATGGTTTATTTGAATTAAGAGCAGGGAGTAAAGACATCTCACGCACATTCTTTGCCTTTGCTGTGGGGCAAAAAATTTATATTTTGCGTACCTTTGTGAAAAAGTCCCAGAAAACACCAGTAAGTGAAATTGAATTAGCATTTAAGCGATTAGAGGAGATGACCGATGAAAGTTAAGCCAGTAAGTTATAAAACAGTAAAAGAGAAACTTCTGCAAGATGAGGAAACTAAAGTACTTTATGTTCAAGAGAGAAAAGTTGAAGAATTACAATTTTTGCTTAAATCTTTACGTCAAAAAGCGGGCTTAACTGTTTCTCAAGTTGCTGAGCGTATGGGGATTTCTCAACCAGCAGTTAGCAAATTAGAAAAGAATGCGAGCCGAGCTTCAATGATGACACTGTTGCGATATGCTCAAGCTTGTGGTTCAGAATTATTTATTTCTTATCACTAAAATGCTTGACGAGTGCGCATTAAAATACTACCATATTATCTATAGTGCGGTTTTGCACGTTTAAAACGCACGAATGAATTTTAACAGCCCTGATCGGAAACGGTCGGGGCTTTTTATTTGAAACTTAGAAGCTCAATATTGGAGGAATGATGAAAGCTGAAAGCGGTTTTATTCAACCTTTTACTTTTTTAGGTATAGAGCTTTGGATAGATGAAAACGATAGATTAATGCTTTCCGTTCCTAACTCTTGCCAGAAAAAGGAACTAGAAGAGGTTTTATTACCTATTCGTAATCAGTCAGGTGAATTAATAGCAAATCTTGTGTTTAAGAAACAGATTTCTGCAAGGACTCAAACGCTATTTTCAGCAGAGGGATTGCTTGAACCGCATTCTCAAATCCAAGATCTACCAATTTCGTTATTACCCGCTCTAGGGCTTTTCCGCTCAACCCTTTTAAAATGTTGAGTAGTGATGATTTTTCCTCTTTAGGAAGAGAAGATGATTCTATTTTGGTTGATAAAATAGATTTAATTGTATCCTCATGGAATTTTATTGTAATAGTGCCAAGAATTGCAGAAAGTCCGCCATCGTCAAGTAAAAAATCCGCACCTTTGTTTGTTAATCTTGCACTTTGACATCCTCCCCGCCCTGAAGGACGGAGTTTTACGGCACATAATCTGATAAAAATTTTCAATAGATGTTCCACCTAATGCATATTTTATAGAAAAACCGTCAACAAGTTGGTGTTCTTGTAAATAAAATAAGTTGGCGACAATATAATCATAAGGGTATTCATTAAAACCAGTATATTCTCTTTTATTTTTAATGTAATGAACTAAGTTTTCTCCATTTGGATGATGATATGTTTCAGCAAGTTTTAATAATATTTCCTTTTGTATAGTTCTATCGAGTTTCATTTTAAACCTCTGCTATTTTATTGTGTGGAAACTTTATCTTAGCAGAACTTATAGCCCACTGTAACAGGTGGGCTTTTTATTGCCTCAAAAAGGAGGCGGAGTGATGAAAATGCCAAACAACGATCCGAATATATGGCTTATTTTAGGGGCATATATTCATCAAAATTACAACGCCATTGTGGGTTTCACGATGGCGTTTTTTATGTCTTTGCTACGCGCTGCCTTTTTGCGTCAGAAAACGAGTTTTCGCCAACGGATATTGGATGGGGCAATTTGTGGAGCTTTGACCTTGTCAAGTATGTCGCTGTTAAATCATTTAGGTTTTTCAGAGGGGCTAGCTACCTTTATCGGGGGAATGCTTGGGTTTATTGGTGCGGAGAAAATCCGTGAATATTTAATGCTGGTGTTAAAAAAACGGGTAGAAAAAGATGTTTAAATTTAGCCAACGTAGTGAAAAGCATTTACAAGGTGTTCACGGTGATTTGGTTAAGGTCGTGCGAAAAGCCCTTGAATATAGCACCGTTGATTTTGCGGTGATTGAAGGGGTAAGAACAAAAGCACGCCAAGCCCAACTCTTTAAGCAAGGGGCAACTAAAACAATGAATAGCCGTCATTTAACCGGTCACGCGGTGGATTTAGCCCCGCTGGTTGAAGGAAAAATCCCTTGGTCAGAACGGGATAAATTTAAGGAAATTGCGAAGGCAATGTTTCGAGCGGCCAAAGAATTAAATGTCACCATTCGCTGGGGTGGAGATTGGAACGGTAATGGGAAAAGTGAAGATGAACGTTTTTATGATGGCCCGCATTTTGAATTACATCGTGCCGTTTATCCGTAAATATTCCTCGCTGTTGTGGTTATGCGTGATTTTGGGCTTGTGTGGTTGGGTTTGGTATCAGTCGCAGAGGATAAGTAGCTTGAGAGCCAAAAATCAAATGCAAGCTCAAACCATACAGCAACTGAACCATAATCTCGCAGAAAGAACAAAACAGCTCGAAGATGAACGAAAAACGACACAAAAACAGACCGCACTTGAACAAGTACAGCGAGAAAAAGCCGATGAAGATATTCGCGTTATTTATAAAAGGATTAAAGGGCAGGATTGTAGCCGCGAGCCTTTGCCTGATGATGTTATTAAGCGGTTGCAGCACAAAAATTAAAACAGAGTATCACCTACCACCGAGCATTTATTTAATCCCTTGTCAGCAAACCGCATTTAACGGCTCAACGTATGGTGATGCGATTATTTATTTGCGAGTGGTGCAGAAAGAACGTGAGATTTGTGCGGGGCGGTTAAGTGGGGTGATTGAGTGGAGTAAATCAAATGGGAATGCTTTATAAGTCGAAAAAGAAATTGATTGAGGAAGGCTTCACGCATTATGGATGGCTTTGGGGTATTCCTGTTTATGTCAAAGATATTGATAGTGAAGCCCCCATTATTGGGGCGGCTAATTTTATTCCTGAATGGGTTTTAACTGTCGCAGATCAAATCGGCTTTTTTATTGAGGGACTGCTGAATATCCACAACCCTGAATATGTGCCAATGTTTAAAATTCGTATTACTGGAGAAATTAAATAAGGATTAACCTATGCCAAAGAAAGACGGGGTTAAGTCCACGTCTAAAGGGCGTGGGTTGACACCAAAACAAGAAAAATTCTGTCAGCTCTATATTGAGCTTGGGAATGCAAGTGAAGCGTATCGGCAGAGTTATGATTGTTCTAAAATGAAATCAAGTGCAATCAACTCAAATGCAAAAATTAGGGGCTGTCCTAGATAACAACTAAAAAATCTATTTAGGTTAGAATGAACCAATGAGAAAAAGTCGTCTAAGTCAGCACAAACAAAATAAACTCATTGAGCTATTTGTTGCAGGTGTTACTGCAAGGACAGCAGCAGAGTTAGTCAATGTAAACAAAACGACTGCCGCATATTACTTTCATCGTTTACGCCAACTCATCTATCAAAACAGCCTTCACTTAGAGATGTTTGAAGGTGAAATTGAAGCCGATGAAAGTTATTTTGGCGGTGCTCGCAAAGGCAAACGTGGTCGTGGTGCGGCAGGGAAAATTGCGGTATTCGGGCTTCTCAAGCGCAATGGCAAGGTTTATACCGTTGCGGTTCCAAATACGCAATCTGCCACCTTGTTACCCATTATTCGGGAGCAGGTAAAGCCTGATAGTATTGTTTACACCGATAATTATCGTAGTTATGACGTGCTTGATGTGAGTGAATTTAGTCATTTTCGTATCAATCACAGCACACATTTTGCTGAAAATCATAACCACATTAACGGAATTGAGAATTTTTGAAGCCAAGCAAAACGCCATTTACGCAAATTTAATGGTATCCCAAAAGCGCATTTTGAGCTTTATTTAAAGGAATGTGAATGGCGTTTTAATTACAGCAACATAAAAAGTCAAATTTCTATTTTAAAACAATTGGTTAAAGGGAGTTTAGTCTAGTTATCTAGGACAGCCCCAAAATTAAAGTGCGGTGTAAATTAGTAGAGAATTATAAGCTACATAGCATAAAAACAATATTAGTCCTTCAATGCGGTTGATTTTTCCGTTGTTGTCTTTGAAGCCGTAGCCGAAGAAAAAGAGCAGGGCGGTTAAGGCGATCATCACTAACATATCACGATTAAATACTTCTGGCGTGGCTGTAATCGGGCTGATAGCCCCCGCGATACCGACAACCGCAAGGGTGTTAAATAGGTTTGAGCCGATGATATTTCCCACTGCAAGATCTAGCTCGCTCTTTTTGGCAGCCATAATGGAAGCGGCTAATTCGGGTAAGGACGTGCCGATGGCAACAATGGTTAAACCGATGATTAAATCGCTCACACCTAAATATGTGGCGATGTTTACTGCTCCCCAAACTAAAAGCTGAGAGCTGCCCATCAATAGCAGAAGCCCAATAACGAGCCAAAATAAAGCAGTTTTCAATGACATCTTCGGCTTTTCTTGCAATTCTTCTGTAATGTCTTGCTCGAGGCTGTCGCTTGGTTGTTTTCTGCCTTGCCAAATTGTCCAGCCCATATAGAGCGTGAACGCCGTCAATAAAATCAGTGCGTCAAGTCGAGAAATCGTGGCATCATAAATTAATAGGTCAGAAAGTAAGGTAACCAGCATTAAGACTGGCAATTCTTTTTTTAGCACTTGCGAATTGACCATAATTGGCTTAATCATTGCGGTTAAGCCGAGAATTAAAGCGATATTGGTAATGTTAGATCCGTAGGCGTTTCCTAAGGCGATGCCGGGGTTATGGTTTAAGGCGGAGAGAGCAGAAACCATAATTTCAGGGGCGGACGTGCCAAAGCCAATAATCACGATGCCAATCAATAAAGGCGACATTCCTAAATAGCGAGCAAGAGAGGCTGCTCCGTCGATAAAGCGATCGGCACTCCAAACTAAGATGAGTAATCCCACAACAATGGCGAGAATCGATAAAAGCATTTGTATATCCTATAAATATAAAATGTAGATTGTATTACCACCTATTTTAGCGGTTATACACAATGAATTGCGAATTTTAGAAAAAATAAAAGCCCATAAGGAGGATATGGGCTTTAAACTCTTTTGGCATTCAATAGCTTTTATAAAAGGAGACAAATAAAAACCACCAAAAAGAGAAATTTGGCTCCTCCTGCTGGACTTGAACCAGCGACATACGGATTAACAGTCCGCCGTTCTACCGACTGAACTAAGGAGGAATAATTCTGTATCACAAGGAATTGGTCGCAGATGATAATGATCTCGCATTACATTGTCAACAGGCGAATGAAAAAATTTTTGAAAAATTATGTTCTTTTTTTATATCCACAGAGCCTGTGGATAAGTCTGTGAGTTTTTATTTGAAAAATGCGTCAATCCCTTGTAAAAACTGGTATTTTTAGTATTGGATATAAAATTGATTGTAAAATAACATTATGATATTTATCAATGAGTTATAAAAAATCTAGAAAAATTTTCAAAAAAAATATATATTTTTTGCTATTTCAATCTTGACAAATCTAAGTCTGTGTAAAACTTGAATTTTTACTCTGAGCAAAAAGCAAAAAGCAAAAAGCAAAAAGCAAAAAGCAAAAAGCAAAAAACTATGCTAAAATTAACCGCACTTTTGGGACAAGGCATTTTTTATGAGTAACAAAATTAAGGGCAAACCTTTTATTCTCCATTCTGATTTTTCACCTTCAGGTGATCAACCACAGGCGATCGAAATGCTCTGTGAAAATCTTAATGCTGGTTTAGCACATCAAACCCTACTTGGTGTAACGGGGTCAGGAAAAACGTTCACAATCGCCAACGTGATTGCAAAATTAAATCGTCCAGCAATGTTACTCGCTCCAAATAAAACCCTTGCCGCTCAACTTTATGCAGAAATGAAAGCTTTCTTTCCTGAAAATGCGGTGGAATATTTTGTGTCGTATTATGATTATTACCAGCCTGAAGCCTATGTACCGAGTAGTGATACCTTTATTGAAAAAGATGCTTCAGTTAATGATCAAATTGAACAAATGCGATTGTCTGCCACGAAATCTTTTTTAGAACGCCGCGATACCATCGTTGTTGCCTCAGTGTCTGCTATTTATGGATTGGGTGATCCGGATAGCTACCTCAAAATGATGTTGCATTTGCAAACAGGAGCGATTATTAATCAGCGTCAAATTTTGGCAAAACTGGCGGAGTTGCAATATACCCGTAATGATCAAGCTTTCCAACGAGGAACATTCCGCGTACGTGGTGAAATTATTGATATATTTCCTGCGGAATCGGATAACCAAGCTATTCGCATTGAATTATTTGATGACGAAATCGAACGGCTCAGCTTATTTGATCCGTTGACTGGAGCAAATTTTGGTGCTGTGCCACGCTACACGATCTACCCGAAAACGCATTATGTCACCCCTCGTGAAAGGATTTTAGAGGCTATCGATCAAATCAAAATCGAGTTAGCCCAACGGCGAGAATACTTCATCAAAGAACATAAATTGCTGGAAGAGCAACGCGTAACTCAACGCACACAGTTCGACATTGAAATGATGAATGAATTGGGCTACTGCTCAGGGATTGAAAATTATTCCCGCTATTTATCAGGGCGTAAAGAAGGCGAGCCACCACCTACTTTATTTGATTATATTCCCGCAGATGGTTTATTGATTATTGACGAATCGCACGTTACCATTCCTCAAATCGGCGGAATGTACCGTGGCGACCGCTCACGCAAAGAAACGCTCGTGGAATATGGCTTCCGCTTGCCTTCTGCACTGGATAACCGCCCATTAAAATTTGAAGAATTTGAACGCTTAGCACCGCAAACGATTTATGTTTCTGCCACACCTGGCCCTTACGAATTAGAAAAATCGGGCAGTGAAATTATCGATCAAGTGGTGCGACCAACGGGCTTGCTTGATCCTGTAATTGAAATCCGCCCTGTTGCCATTCAGGTTGATGACTTGCTTTCTGAAGCCAAACAAAGAGCGGATAAAAATGAACGCGTTTTAGTTACCACGCTCACCAAACGAATGGCGGAAGATCTCACGGATTACCTTGAAGAACACGGCGTGCGTGTGCGTTATTTGCATTCCGATATTGACACGGTGGAACGGGTTGAAATTATCCGCGATCTCCGCTTAGGGGAATTCGACGTGTTAGTGGGAATTAACTTATTGCGGGAAGGGCTGGATATTCCCGAAGTGTCCCTTGTTGCTATTTTAGATGCGGACAAAGAAGGCTTCTTGCGTTCCGAACGTTCGCTAATCCAAACCATTGGGCGTGCTGCGAGAAACTTAAATGGTAAAGCCATTTTATACGCGGACAGCATCACCAAATCAATGGAAAAAGCCATCACAGAAACCAACCGCCGCCGCGAAAAACAAATGAAATATAATGCAGAGCAGGGCATTGTACCGCAAGCATTAAACAAAAAAGTGGGTGAATTGCTCGACATCGGACAAGGTGCGACAAATAACAAAGCGAAAAGCAAACAAAAACAAAAAATAGTGTCAGAACCGACCGCACTTTACCAACCGCTCAACGCCAAGGAATTTCAGCAACAAGTTAAAAAACTGGAACAACAAATGTACAAACACGCCCAAGATCTGGAATTTGAAAAAGCCGCTGCAGTGCGGGATCAGCTGCAGCAATTGAGGGAAAGATTTTTAGATTTGAAGTAAATGAAATTTGAAATACTCAGGTTTTATATAAATCAATATAAATATATAAAATAGGTTTTTATTATCAAAAAATAGGAGGCTATAATGCTGAACGAACGAACGAACGAACGAACGAACGAACGAACGAACGAACGAACGAACGAACGAACGAACGAACGAACGAACGAACGAACGAACGATACCACCGATATTTGTAATTAGTTTAAAACATTCTTCACGAAGAGAGTTTATTTCTGAAGCAATTATTCTTGAAGATGATGCAATTGTATCACTTTATTTTGAAGATATTTTAAGAGCGGCTTTAAAAAAACTTTCGTCATCTAAAGAAATTTTATTTTTAGATCATGGCAAAGCGAAAGTATGGCCTTTAATGCGTAGTTTACCAGAACGTTATCGTTTAGCTAGATATCGTTCTCCATCTAGAAAATCTAAACGTTGTATTATTAAGACCACGGCTTATTTGATTACTTTAAATGGTGCGAAAAAATTGTTAAAGCAGGCTTATCCAATTAGAATGCCGGCTGATTTCTTGACAGGGTTGCTTCAATTAACAGGAATAAAAGCCTATGGCATTGAACCTCCTTGTGTATTTGGAAGTAATGACTCTGAGATTGATAAAATAGAAAATCGTTATGAATAATATGAAACATTTATTAAGAAAATTCCGGTTAAAAGCAGGAAAGCTTTTACTTGATAAAAAAATTTTAGATAATTTGCCAGCCAGCCAGCCAGCCAGCCAGCCAGCCAGTATTCTTTTTCTTCGGCAAGATGGGAAGATTGGGGACTACATTGTGAGTTCGTTTGCATTCCGAGAAATAAAGCGTTTTAATCCAACGATTAAAATTGGTGTGGTATGTACGAAGCAAAATGCTTATCTATTTGAGCAAAATCCCTATATTGATCAATTATATTTTGTGAAGAAAAAGAATATTTTTGATTATATAAAGTGTGGGTTAAAACTTAGAAAAGAACATTATGATCTAGTTATCGATCCTACCATTATGATACGTAATCGTGATTTACTCCTATTACGCTTGATTAAAGCAAAAAATTATTTTGGATTTCATAAAGAAGATTATAAGTTATTTAACCTAAATCTATCTCAACAAGATATACACTTTTCTGAGGTATATAGGAAAGCATTAGAAAAAGTAGGTATTCTAGTAAGTGATGTAAATTATGATGTCCCTTTTAGCCAAAAGGAGGCGGAGGAAATTAAGTTATTTTTACAAGATCATCAAATTGAAAATTATATTGCCATAAATTTTTATGGTGCAGCTAGAATAAAAAAAGTTAATGATGAAAATATACTAAGGTATTTAAATTATTTAACAAGTATTCTTCCTAATAAAAAGTTTATTTTGCTTAGTTATCCTGAGGTTACGGAGAAATTAATTACTTTATCTAAAGCTTATGAGAATGTATTTGTTCATAATACAAAGAATATTTTTCATACTATAGAATTGATTAAGAAGTGTAAGCAGCTTTTATCTACTGATACATCAAGTGTTCATATTGCTTCAGGATTTAAGAAACCTATAATAGGGATTTATAAAGATGATGAGGAAAGCTTCAATCACTGGAAGCCAATATCAGAAAAAGTAGATATTCTATTCTATAAAAATGATATTAATGAGATTGATCCTGAAAGTGTTCCTAAAAAGTGGTTTGATATTGATTAAATTTATATTGTTACCGCATTTTTTATTCTTGAAGATATTAAGATATAAGTAATTTTATTAGCTCATATCTTTAATAGAAATAACAAATTGGAAATATAAGTTTTATTATTTAAATATAGGAAACTATAATGCTAAACAAACAAACAAACAAACAAATGCTACCACCGATATTTGTAATTAGCTTAAAACATTCTTCACGAAGAGAATTTATTTCGACACGATTATTTGATTTAGGGCTCCAATTTGAGCTTTTTGATGCAGTATATGGAAAAAACTTAGCTCAAGAAGAGCTAGATAAGATCGATTTTGAATTTTCACTTAAATATGGTTTTAAAAAACCGATGACTTTGGGCGAAATTGGTTGTGCAATGAGCCATATAAAATTATATGAGTATATTGCTAAGAATAAGATAGAGAGTGCGATTATTTTAGAAGATGATGCAATAGTTAGTTTATATTTTGAAAATATTGTTACTGAAGCATTAAAAAAAGTACCAAAATCTATGGAAATACTATTTTTAGATCACGGTAAAGCAAAAATTTTTCCATTTACTCGTCGCTTGCCAGAACGATATCGCCTTGCCCGTTATTTAACGCCATCTAAATCCTCAAAAAAAGTGGTGTTCAAAACTACGGGGTATTTGATTACTCTTGATGGAGTTAAAAAATTACTTAATCAGGCTTATCCAATTAGAATGCCAGCTGATTTGTTAACGGGGTTGCTTCAATTAACACGCATAAAGGCCTATGGTGTTGAACCTCCCTGTGTATTTGGTGGTAGTGACTCTGAAATTGATAAAATAGAAAGCCGTTATTAAATAGTATAATTTAGCTTTAATGTACTTATGAAGTAATTTTATTGTTCTTTTATTTGTTGGATTATTTTTTTTGCTAGTTTCACATAATGCCCAAAGAATCGATGACTAAAATTCAATAAGTAATAAAGCTGATAAATTTTTTGGGGCTGTCCTAGATAACAACTAAAAAATCTATTTAGGTTAGAATGAACCAATGAGAAAAAGTCGTCTAAGTCAGCACAAACAAAATAAACTCATTGAGCTATTTGTTGCAGGTGTTACTGCAAGGACAGCAGCAGAGTTAGTCAATGTAAACAAAACGACTGCCGCATATTACTTTCATCGTTTATGCCAACTCATCTATCAAAACAGCCTTCACTTAGAGATGTTTGAAGGTGAAATTGAAGCCGATGAAAGTTATTTTGGCGGTGCTCGCAAAGGCAAACGTGGTCGTGGTGCGGCAGGGAAAATTGCGGTATTCGGGCTTCTCAAGCGCAATGGCAAGGTTTATACCGTTGCGGTTCCAAATACGCAATCTGCCACCTTGTTACCCATTATTCGGGAGCAGGTAAAGCCTGATAGTATTGTTTACACCGATAATTATCGTAGTTATGACGTGCTTGATGTGAGTGAATTTAGTCATTTTCGTATCAATCACAGCACACATTTTGCTGAAAATCATAACCACATTAACGGAATTGAGAATTTTTGGAGCCAAGCAAAACGCCATTTACGCAAATTTAATGGTATCCCAAAAGCGCATTTTGAGCTTTATTTAAAGGAATGTGAATGGCGTTTTAATTACAGCAACATAAAAAGTCAAATTTCTATTTTAAAACAATTGGTTAAAGGGAGTTTAGTCTAGTTATCTAGGACAGCCCCAATTTTTTTTCGTTGTGGATAGCCTTCGTCAAGCGGAAAAGTGCGGTGGTAATTTTGATAGAATTTTTCGGGGAAAGGTTGGAATAATTCGCTAAAAGCGAGATCACATTCACGATCACCCCAGTAGCAGGCGGGATCGTAGATGAATGGTTGGTGATTTATCATCGCACAGTTTTCAATCCAAAGATTGCCGTGCAATAAGGACGGTTTAGGTTGATGCTTGGCTAAACGGTGGGCGACTAATGAAACCAGTTCATCAATATTAGCAAATTCTAGCCCTTTCTCTTTACAGATCTGTAATTGCCAGCCAATGCGTTGTTCGCTGAAAAATTTTGCCCAATTATCTGACCAACCATTTGGCTGATAAACTGGCCCAAGCCAAGTGTCAAAATCGAGTCCGTAATGCTCGGCATTGCCCCATTGGTACAAGTTGGCTAATTGCGAGCCAAATTGTGCCATTGATTGTTCGTTAGGTTCGCTGAATGGAAGGGCTTCTAGCAGTAGAAAACTGTGGTTTTGTGAACAGCCTACGCCGTAAACTTGCGGTACTTGACTTGTCCCTGTTTTGGCTAGTAATTCCAGCTGATCGGCTTCGGCACGAAACATAGAGCGGTAGGATTTCTGATTAATTTTAACAAAAACAGGTTGGATTCCATCATCAATAATCCAAGCCTCGTGCATTTCGCCAGTATGCACTTTGCGTTTTTGCTTGATAAAATAATACGCACCAAGATGTTCGGCTAAAACTTGAGAAATTGATTTCCACATAAGTCCTCCCATATTCAACTTGAATTGCACTTTAATGGTAAAGGAAATTGGCAAAATAATCTGTGATGAACTTCAAGTTTTTTATTTTCGGATGGAAAAATTTGCGGTAAGGTGTGAGAAATGAGTGAAAGTCCATTTATTGAGGAGAAAAAATGAAATTATACGTTTATGATCATTGCCCATTTTGCGTGCGTGCTAGAATGATTTTTGGTTTAAAAATTTCTCATATATTCCATAATGTATCAATATATATCTAAACCCCTTGATTATCAAAGGATTTACACGATTTTAGTAACCTATTATAATTCAGAATATATCACTATAATTCAGTTTTTTAGTAACCATCTTGGTACCTAAGAATAATGAAGCTAAATTTAGTGGTTACCAAAATCTGATTTATGTCTATATTTTGAGCTGATTATATGAGGTGGTTTATGGCCAAAAAGGTTCATCAACTTGTTGATACTGAAATCAAAAAAGCAAAAATACGAGATAAACCCTATACATTAACTGATGGTGGCGGACTGTTTTTATTGATTTCAACAACAGGTTCAAAATCTTGGCGTTTCAACTATTATCACCCAATGACTAAAAAAAGAACAAAAATGTCACTGGGTATGTATCCAACTGTTGGTTTATCAAAAGCTCGTTCATTACGAGATGAATATAAGAAACTATTGGCTGATGATATTGATCCACAAGAACACATCAAATCTCAAAAACAAGACAAATTACAATCAGCAAAAAATACTTTTTTGGCTGTTGCTGAACAATGGAAACAAAAGAAATCTGCTGAAATCAAATCGGCAACACTAAACAACCATTGGCGTAGATTGCAACTTTATGCCTTTCCTGAATTAGCTGATGTACCCATTTCTCTAATTAAACCACTGCAAGTGACTGAAATGGTAGCCCCTTTATTCCAACGTGGTGTCAAGGCTACTGGCATATCTTTATTGCAAACAATCAATGAAATTATGAGATTTGCTGTCAATCGTGGTATTATTGAATTTAACAAATGTGCTGATATTGCTGATACTTTTACCAAAGCTAAATCAACACACCACCCAACAATTCGTCCAGAAGATTTACCTGAATTTTTTGCGACATTACGTGATTCACACACTGATTTAGTGATTAAATCATTGATTGAATTTTCATTACTAACAATGGCAAGGCCAAAAGAAGCAGCTAATGCTCAATGGGCTGAAATTGATTTTGAACAATCATTGTGGAACATACCAGCTGAACGAATGAAAATGAAACGAGAATTTACCATTCCGTTATCCAAACAAGCAATCAAAATTTTACATAAATTGCAAAAAATAACTGGTCGCAGTCCTTATATTTTCCAAAGTATGAAGAAACCTTCACAGCCGATTGGTTCACAAGTTGCAAACAACACCATTAAACAAATGGGATATAAGGGTAAATTAACCTCTCACGGTTTACGTTCAATCGGCAACACTTATTTGAGTGAAAAATTTATTAATGTGAATGTTGAAATCATTGAGGCTTGTTTATCACATAAGAGCCAGAATCAGGTGCGAAATGCCTATAACCGTTCAACTTATTTAGAGCAACGTAAGCCACTAATGAATGATTGGGGGGATTTTGTTGAACAATGTATTAAAAGTAGCCTATAAGTGGGTAACAAGCATACTAATAGTTGTTACAGTTAGCAAAATGATAAATGTATAATAGGTATTATATGTGTTTATGAGATGATATCCGATGTATTTAGAAAATTTTTCAAATATTGAAATAGAACAAAATTGTTCAGATATGATTACACAATCAATGGATTATAACTGTGCAATTATTGGTTTAATACCTGAAGATTTTGAATATCAAGTAGCAATGATTTGTGCTGAATTTGGTTATAAAACAATAAAGTGCGGTAACATTGAACGACATTTTGTATTGCTATTTGATGTATCTAACGATCCTGATTTTATCGAAAATGCTGAAAAATTGAGCTTGCTATTTACACAGAAAGATGCAATTTTTATTCCCTATTCATCCTCGAATACAAAAATAAGATCTTTTTATCAATATAGCCTTGATTATGTTAAGAAATTTCTAGCACAACGAAATATCAAGGATTTTACTATTGAATATTGTGTTGAGATTAGAAAATACCAGCCAGATCATTATTTTGGCAAACATGCTAAATCAGTGGTAATGAAAAAAATAGTTGAACAAATATCACAACTTCAGATTACCAAAGAATAGTAATATTATTTGTTGTATTCTTTTAATAAATCAATCATATCCTTTAAAAGCTGAATTTCGTTCTCTTTTTGCTCAAGTAATTGTTGGCTATGAGTTAATGAAAGTTTCAGCTTCTCAATTTCTATTGTCAATGCTTCATTACTTGCGTAGTAATTTGAACTCAAATGGCTACTATTTTCACCAATCACAAAACAAATAGCTTTTTCATTTGTATTCATTAAATCCACAACATCAATGTTGAATATTTGAGCAATTTGTTCTAGTTTTTCAAGGTATAACTTCGTTTCACCACGCTCAATTTTGGCATAGCCATTCAATGACATGCTCATTTTTTCCGCCATATCTTCTTGAGACCAATGATTATCTTCTCGTAATTTTTTGATTTTGCTATGAATATTCATATATACCTACAAATTGAGTAATTAGACATACTGTCAATGTGTTTTTTTACACACTAATGGTTGCTACACATATTTGATTTACAAACTAGAATAGAGATATTTTACACTAGATTAACGGAGAATTGTAGACTATGGATTCAGATACTATAGTGAAGGTAATTTTATATGGTGCAATGATTTTAGCAGGGATCTTGGTAGTATTTATTGGTGGAGCCATAATTTGGGGTATTCTTTCTGCAATTTTTGAACTTACATTAAAGCCTATTTTGAAATTATTTGGTTTTTTTATCGAGCGTTGTCCACAATGTAAAAAACCTGAAAATTTTATTTGTGATGGAACAAAAATTATTGATCGCTACGATACAAGTAAAGAAGTTGTTGAGCGAACAGCGACAGGCAAGCGTAAGACTCGTTATATGAAATGCACTAAGGTGGTAAAACAAAGTATTTATCATTGTGCTCATTGTGGATATAAATTTTCACAAAAAACAACGGAAGAACTTAGATAAGGACATTTTATGTTTTCAACAGGTGTTATCGAAAAAATCGGTTATTACATTTATTGTTTAGTTGATCCGAGAAATCAAAATATTTTTTATGTCGGTAAAGGCAAAGGGAATCGTGTTTTTCAGCATTCTAAGGGGGCATTATCAGGCAAAATTAGTGAAAGTGATAAGATCGCATTAATTAACGAAATCCACCAAGCAGGATTAGAACCAATTTATTATATTTTGCGTCATAATATTCAAAATGAGTTACAAGCTCTTGAATATGAAGCTCTTGCAATAGATTTATTATCATTAGTTAAACCAAATCAAAAGCCATTAACAAATATTCAAGGCGGTACATATTCATCTGAAAAAGGATTAGTGACTTTATCGGAAATTAAGAAACTTTATGAACCACAAGAATTAAACACTGATTTGCCAATTATGTTAATCACAATTAATCGAAATTACAAAGATTTAAAACGTAAACTTAAATCAGGTGAAATTAGCGAACAAGATCTTGAACAAGAAATTTATAATCGTACTCGTGGCTATTGGAAAATGAGTGCTAGACGAGAAAAAGTAAAATATGCTGTGGCGGTTTATCGTGGTTGGACATTAGCCGCTTATGAAATTGAACGTTGGGTTGATGCTCCGATTGAGCGAAAAGGGCGTAAAGGCTTTGACGGTAAAATATTGCCAAAAGATTCGCCTATTTATCAAGAATTAGTTGATAAATTAACCTATTCTTCAAATGAAGATTATAAAGCACCACAAAATCCGATTACATATCGTAATTGTTAATAAGGATAAAATAGTGAAAAATAAATTAATTATTTCTATATTATGTATTTTATTCAGCAGTATGATTAATGCAGCTGGCGTAAGAACTATTGAACAATCACCTGAACAAGGTGGTTTAATCCCATTAAAATGTGGTGATTATATTTATTTTGGCGAAAAACGTTCGCCTTATGATGTGTGTATGATTACAGGTTTATTGAAAGAATATGAACATGGGCAATGTATGAGTCGTAATGATTATAAGCTATTAGATAAATCTTGTAGCACAAAACCTGATAATATTCCGCAAGCATATAGAATGCGAGATCGATCTTATTATGTAGATTATTCTCCTGAAAATGGCGATGGTTTTGTTGATGGTGATTAGTCAGTTAAAAATATGACGTTAAAGATCCCTAAATGAATGTCTAAGGATCTTTTAGCATTTGCTAATGGTAACCATTAGGTTTTTATCAAAATCATTATATGATGATCTAGTGCTTAAATATGATTAAATGGATTAGATAAGATTACTACAATGAAAACAGTACAGCAATTAATCAACGAAATCACGCAGAAATAGGTAAAGCCCACAGAAACTAAAAAAGTGCAACTTGCTCAATTAACAATCAATTAGTTGTATTTTATTTTTAAAGAAATCAATAAAAATCAAATGATTAAGAATAAGATTAATCAACTGCTCAAGAATCAAGCAAAGTTAAGTTAAGAAATCCATTTTTTGTTATAGGCTTAGTTAAGTCATTAACCACAATGGAGAAAACTTAACAATGAATGATACTATCGATTACTATTTTTCTATCGCTGAACTTCAAGAACGATTAAGTATTAGTCGTTCAACTGTATTACGATTAATTGAAGCTAAAAAATTATTTTCTATTAAAATCGGGCGACAAGTTCGTATTCCTGAAACATAGATAAAAAACTATTTGGCAACTTGTCAATAATAAAAAAGCTACTAAATTTTTAGTAGCTTTAATTTTTTAATTTAAACTATCACAATAGCGTTTGAATAACATCTTAGCATTTCCAACAGTTAAATTTAATTGTTTTGCGATATCTTGCCATTTTATTTTTTGGCTTCTTAATTTTAAAATTGTTTCCCCTTGATTTTTCTTATCAATTTTAACTTTTGATTTGTAATAATTTGTTTCTTTAAGCCAACGATTGATTGTACTTAAGCTGACATTAAATTCTTTAGCGAGTTGTGTCAATGATTTATTAGGTTTCACTAAATCAAATTGGCTTATAAATTCAGATTTAACTTTTTGTTGTTCAGCCCAACGTGATTTACTTCTTTTTGATTGTATTTCACTAAATTTTTCAGGTGTAAATTTAGACCAAATCCAATTTGACGAACTTTTAGCAATACCTTTTAATTCAGAATCATTTAACGGTGAATCCAATTTTTGATTTAGAATCATCAATTCAGACATCAAGTAACGATGAAAATCATTGAAATGTTTTCCTGATTTTTTGAAATGTAACACTTCACGATAGCCAATTGATTTTATTTCATCAAACAAATAACAATTTCTTCCTTCAATAATTTTATCATTATCACGTTTTATTTTGGCTCTTGTATTTGAAAGATCGACATAATCAGCTAATAAATCTAAACTGTATGCTGGTACATTAAATACGATTGTCTGCCAAAAATCTGAATTAGGATTTTTCGTTAATAAGCCAACATAATGTCTGTCCTAGTTTAATTTTTGTGTATAAGCACTCTTAATTCGTTCAAAATAAGCAATCGGTCGCCATCTTGCATTTGCAGTATTACAAATAGGTGATTCAAGGGCATAAATGTAATGACAACGACCGTTTAATTTATTTTTTACAACAATATTTGGCGATGGTAAGCCAACAAGTTCCCAATTCATTGTTGAATTTTCTTCATCTAAATCAAGCACCATAAATTTGATAAACAAATCGTTAAATTGAATATACTTATGTGTTAATGCAACTTCTTTTTGATTAAAATACACACCGTTGTCAAAATTATCTGTTGATTTAAGTCTTTCACTTAAACTGTTATTAAAATCATTGAGTGTAAAAACTTTTCGATTGAATACATACATATAAAATCCTCCATTATTAATTATTATGTTCAGCTGAAATATCAATTTCAACATAACATGAAAAATTTAATTCTTAACATTTTTTGTTTATTTTGTAATCAGTTGATTAGTTGTTAATGATTGTTTGATTGAATATCAACCAATAAATGTATTTGTACCCTTTATACGTATTAAGTCCATTTAATTACATCTACTAATCAATTCATTTAAATTAATTTCTAATCATAATATCTTGAAATGGTATGATATTGTGTTACGAATACAAGTAATGTAATTATAAACAGTTTAATCATTCAATTAATCTTGTTATCAATTCATTTAAATTAACTTCTAATCATTATTATCTGAAATGGTATGATATTTTGTTACTGTGAGATTATGGTAAGGCTTGAGTTATTTATGCTACATCATGGAAATGTTTAACTTGGTAGAATGGTTGTATTATAATGGGAGCAAGAGTATTTTCAGACTGATGTGATATGTAGCTTAGATATAACGATCTAGTGATCGTTTTTTATACATAGTTTAGGATAGACATTTCATTATAGTAACCATATTAGTAACCAAGGTGATGTTGTTTCAAATTAAAATGCTATAAATTACAATTAGTTATATAGTTATAAGCAATTTTTGGTTTAAAAATATACCAGTGGAAAAGGTGGTATTGTTGAGTGATGATGAAACTACGCCCGTTTCGCTTATCGGCAAAAAAATGGCACCAATTTTGATTAAAGAAGACGGCACAGCAATGCCAGAAAGTTTGGATATTGTGCATTATGTGGATCAAAATTATGGTGATCTGTTGTTGCCAGATGATGAGGTGCGTAGCGATCTTCAAGCGTGGATGCAGGCAGTGAGCCGTTATTATAATCATCTTTTATTACCGCGTTTTGTGAAATTAGGCTTACCTGAATTTGCTACCCAAAGTGCGGTGGATTATTTCGTTAAAAAGAAAACCGAAAGTATTGGGGATTTTTCCGAAAATCTGGCAAATTCCGCCCAATATATCGAAAAATTACAGCAAGATTTCACCGCACTTGAGTATTTGATTTTGTCAGAAAATGGTGTGAATGATCAGCTTTCTATGGAAGACATTTTGCTTTTCCCAATGTTGCGTAATCTCACTTGCGTGAAAGGGCTTGTATTCCCGCCGAAAGTAAAAGCCTATGTGGAAACAATGGCAAAATTATTTCAAGTGGAATTATATTTCGATAAAGCTGTTTAAGCGTAAAGAACGTTGGTTTTCACGACAAAATAGCGTATGATCGCCTATTCATTTTAGACCAACGAAGTTCACCAAAGTGCCGTGCTGGGCAATACATTGTAGGTATGAAAAGTGC
The DNA here is from genome assembly GCF_900450705.1 of Avibacterium paragallinarum. Lineage (GTDB taxonomy): Bacteria > Pseudomonadota > Gammaproteobacteria > Enterobacterales > Pasteurellaceae > Avibacterium > Avibacterium paragallinarum. The sequence continues at coordinate 243,699 of NZ_UGHK01000002.1, read as the reverse complement.
GGTGCTTTTTTACTTCATTTTTTTAATTTTATCAACAAGTTACCTCTCGTATGGGTAACCACTGTATAAGGATTTTATATGCCAATTATTACTTTACCCGATGGCTCACAACGCCAATTCGACAAACCCGTTAGCGTGCTTGAAGTGGCGCAAGATATTGGTGCGGGGCTAGCCAAAGCCACTATCGCGGGGCGTGTGAACGGTGAACGCCGTGATGCCTGCGATTTGATCGAAGATGATGCAACGTTAGAAATTATCACCGCAAAAGATGAAGACGGATTAGAAATTATTCGCCACTCTTGCGCGCATTTATTAGGACACGCCATTAAACAGCTTTTCCCTGATGTGAAAATGGCAATCGGGCCAACCATTGAAAACGGTTTCTATTATGATGTGGATTTAGACCGCTCTTTAACGCAAGAAGATCTTGATGCCATTGAAAAAAGAATGCACGAGCTGGCAAAAACCAATTATGACGTGGTGAAAAAACGGGTAAGCTGGCAAGAAGCAAGAGATACCTTTGAATCGCGTGGCGAGCCGTATAAAATGGCAATTTTAGATGAGAATATCGAAAAAACCGCAACGCCAGCACTGTATCATCACCAAGAATATATTGATATGTGCCGTGGGCCGCACGTGCCAAATATGCGTTTCTGTCATAATTTTAAATTACAAAAAGTGGCGGGGGCATACTGGCGTGGTGATAGCAAAAATAAAATGTTACAACGTATTTACGGCACGGCTTGGGCAGATAAAAAACAACTTGCCGCCTATTTACAACGCCTAGAAGAAGCAGCAAAACGGGATCACCGTAAAATTGGTAAAGCCCTTGATCTTTATCATATGCAAGAAGAAGCACCGGGTATGGTGTTCTGGCACAATGACGGCTGGACGATTTTCCGTGAGCTGGAAACCTTCGTGCGTACTAAATTGAAAGAGTACGATTACCAAGAAGTGAAAGGCCCATTTATGATGGATCGCGTTCTGTGGGAAAAAACAGGGCATTGGCAAAACTACGGTGATTTAATGTTCACGACTTCATCAGAAAACCGTGAATATGCTATCAAGCCAATGAACTGCCCTGGACACGTGCAAATTTTTAACCAAGGCTTGAAATCTTATCGTGATCTGCCTATTCGTATGGCGGAATTTGGTTCGTGCCACCGTAACGAGCCATCAGGTTCATTGCACGGTTTAATGCGTGTACGCGGTTTTACTCAAGATGACGCACATATTTTCTGTACAGAAGATCAAATTGAAAGCGAAGTAACCAGTTGTATCCGTATGGTGTACGATATTTACAGCACCTTTGGTTTCAACAATATTCAGGTAAAACTTTCTACTCGTCCAGAAAAACGCATTGGTTCTGATGAAATGTGGGACAGAGCAGAACAGGGTTTAGCCAATGCCTTAAAACACAATGGCTTAGATTATGAAATTCAAGAGGGCGAAGGGGCATTTTATGGGCCGAAAATTGAATTTGCCTTGCGTGATAGCCTAGATCGTGAATGGCAATGTGGCACAATTCAGCTTGATTTCGCCTTACTGGGGCGTTTAAATGCCTCTTATGTGGCGGAAGATAATGACCGCAGAACGCCAGTGATGATCCACCGTGCGATTTTAGGGTCATTAGAGCGTTTTATCGGAATTATCACCGAAGATTACGCGGGCTTCTTCCCACCTTGGCTTGCTCCAACCCAAGCGGTGGTGATGAACATTACCGATAGCCAAGCGGATTATGTGAAAGATGTGGTGAAAGCCCTTTCTGACGCAGGATTGCGTGCCAAAGCAGATTTACGCAACGAAAAAATCGGCTTTAAAATCCGTGAACACACCTTAAAACGTGTGCCTTATATGTTAGTCTGTGGTGATAAAGAAATTGCTGAGGGCAAAATCGCCGTGCGTACCCGTAAAGGCGCTGATTTAGGCACGTTCACCGTGGCAGAATTCACCGACATTCTGAAAAACCAAGTGAAAAATCGAGAATTGAAGTTGTTGGGTGAAGAATAATCATCGTTTAAAATCAAAGGCTTAATTTATTAAGCTGAAAGTGAAAAGTATAAGAGGGAGTATAGCTCTCTCTTATTTTTACCATTATTCAGAAGAACAAAAATAGTCGTATAGACAATAGCCAGCGTAGGCAATACCCGCAACAAGTGCTGTTTGACCTGTGAAGATGGCTACTTTTGTTGCTGTGCAGGGTTCAGTTTCTTCTTTAATTTTTTCAAGTACCTCTTCGAGTGATTCGTCTTCAAGGTTTTCGTTTTCCATTTTGTTTTCTATCAGAAGTTGATTTTCCATTGAAATGCTCCTTTGTTTGTTAATCTTGGCATTATTCTAATTGAGCAATGAAAAATCCGTGCGTCAGGTTGTGTCGTGAGGGAAAATTTTTTTATTTTTCTAATCAAAGAGCATTAAAAAGATTGCCACTTTACTATTTTGTATATACAATTAATTTAAATAGATGAACGGAAGCTCAAAATGAAAATTGAATTTGATCCGAATAAATCATTAAAAAATGAGAAAGAACGTGGCTTACCTTTTACGAAGATGGTGAAATTTGATTGGACAACCGCACTAATTTGGCAAGATCTTCGTTTTAATTATCCAGAGCCTCGTTATATTGCGTTAGGTTTAATTGATGACCGAGTACATATGGCTTGTGTTACGCCAATAGAACAAGGTGTGAGAGTGATCAGCTTTAGAAAGGCAAATAAGAGAGAGGTTAAGCGTTATGTCGAAAGTAGAAAATGAATTTAATGATATTCCATTAACAGACGAAGAATTGGCACAATTTCGCCCTGTGGCAGAAGTTATGCCAGCTGCTTTCACTAAAATGGTTTTTGAGCATACTGAAGCCATAAAGAAAAGTAGAGGCAAACAAAAAGCCCCAACTAAACAAGCGGTGAGCTTACGTCTTTCGCCCGAAGTGATTACGGCGTTTAAGGCGACAGGGAAAGGCTGGCAAAGTCGGATTAATGACACCTTATTAAAGGCGATTAAAACCCTTGAGGTGAATTAATTTACGAGTTTTGCGAATTAGTTTTGGACGTTGTGAAAGGGGTTGAAGCAAAAGAAACCGCCGTTAGGGCGGTTTTTATCTTTTTTCTTCGGCTATGGCGATGAAGTTGGCTTGATAAGATCAACAATTTCGCCCGTTTTTGGGGAGTATTTCCATTGGTTGTCGAAAATGGAAAGTAACGAATTTATATTGTTCTGACTGGATATAGCTAAGGCATTAAATTTGGTTTTCTTCTGTTTTTGCATTTCTATCTTCTCGTGTATTTCTAAGCTAAATGGAGGTATTTCAAAATCAGAAATCACTAAGACATCTGCTTTTGCATAGTTTTTTCGTTGCAACAAATCTAATGCATAGTTCAATGCTGGTTCGACATCTGTGCTGCCGTGGAATGAACCTTGAAGGAAAGAAATAAGGTTTTCAATAGTTTTTCTCTTAGTATGTTCATAAGTTACAATTTGCTTAGAAAAGTTAATAATAAAATAAGCCCTTTTTTGTGCTTTCGCTTCTTGACCTGGATAAAGTGCTATCGCTTTAGCAATATTTTCAGGATCGCCCATCATTGAACCGCTGGTATCGACGCATAAAATCATTGGACCTGTACGTTCATCTTCAGCCACCTCTTTTGGCGTGCTTTGGCTTTGTGTGGCAAAGGTTATTCCTTGTTGTTGAAAGCACATTAATTTATTTTCTAAAAATTTAAGGTCAAATAACACCGCACTTTCTTCATTATTTAATAATGCTAATTCAGCAGGTAAAATATTTTCTAGCTCTTTGCCTAAATAAAGCCCTACTATTTCTTCTTTTGCTCGATAATCAATGACAGGATTATGTTGTTCAGCATTTTCCATTTCTTTTTTTATTTTAGTCGCATTGTTTTTACCAAAGGCACGTCCCAATAAATCAAGGATCTCTTTGAGTTTTTTCACCTTTTTTAATTGAGTATTTAATATTTCTAAAAATTTCGTATCTTGCGGCGTGAGATTATCGATATCATCACTAATACCCAACAAAAAGAATATAGAAAGGTTTAATTTTTCTTTAAATGATTTAATATTTAAAGATATTTTTGCTTGTTGCCATTTATATTCCACTTTATCAAGTTCTTTTTTCCATTGTTGCAGAAGGTAATCATAGAGCATTTTTTGTTCTTCCCCTGAGTTTATCTTTTTTTCAAGAAATGTAAAATCAAAAGATAGATTATTGGCATTACAAAAGGCTTTATAGTCGTCAAGAAGTTGAGTAGTAAACGAATTATCTGTATCTTGTTTATTTTCATCTTTAGAATTTGTAGGGTTAGCATTGTTTTCATAATGTGCAATTTTATGATAATAGGATTTAAAAGGATTTTCCTGCTGTAATTTTTTATATTCAGGCAAGAATTGTTTCTCTATTAATTCATTGAGTTTGGAAGAATTTCTTTTTTCTTTCCTCATTCCTTTATAAATATATTTTTTGAAATGCTGATAGAGCGTTTCTATTTTTTTTAGATCATTTTTCCATTTAAATCTAGCAAAATCACAGAAAAGATCATTCTCTTCGGTTTGTAGTTTTTCTTGCCAAAATTCTGAATCAAAATGAATTGCCATATCTTGACAAAATGATTGATATGATTTGAATAATTCTTCTGCATTTGATTCATCTTCTAAAATAGTCAAATACGTTTGTCTTTTTTTCTGATATTGTGAAGATTTCATTTTTTCCCTCAGGATAATCGTTTTAGCATTCTCTATATTGAATTGGTCGAAGTTCCGCAATTCGCTCTAATTCCAATTGTGCAATTTTTAGATCTTTTTCATTATCTTTAAATGGTATTAGACTTATTCTTTTTTCTTGTTTAGATAAAAAAAGATTTTTGTTATTATTTTTTATTTTTATTGTATTTAATTCTGTATTTATTTTAGCATTTTTATCTTTTCATTTAGACTTTTTGCTAAAATTAACTCTTTTTCTGTTTGTAATGTTTTTGGAGAATTTTTATTAAATAGGAGACTGGGGTAAAAAAGAATAGGGATTCTCATTGTAAAAATACCATTTCTTACAGAACGAACAGAAAACATATCTACATCAAGCTTTTTTATATAACAATTTTTTATTTCTTTTCCCGAATGATCGATAGGGTGGAAAAAAGCATTATTTTTTTCATTGGCTGGAATGTAAAAAAGAATATCTCCCACTGCATCTACATTAATATCATTATAAAATCTTTTTTTAGTAAGAAGATCTATACTGTCATTATTGACGGATTGAGTAGTAAAAGCATAATATTCCTTACCATCGTTCAACGTTACTGTATGATAAACATCTTCCTGATAATAATATAATTCTGAAATTTTTTGCTCTAATTGGTTTAAATTAAAGTGTTGAATATAATCCATTCCAAATGGTTTAGTAATAACCGAATCAACAACCTCCGCAATATATTCTCGATTTTCTGGCGTTGTCCATAAACAATATTTAAGTAAAAACAGATCGGTAAGATTGGTTTCTGTGCGATCATTACAAAAGGCAGAGGCTTTTAATAACATTGCTGCCCGTTGCCAACGGCGGTCAGACACATAGATAGATGGAGTTTCTTCTTTCTCTTCCTCTGCGTTTTCTTCAGTGGTAGCAGTTTCTGCCGTGCCTTTCTTTGTTTTAGACGCTTTTTTCTTTTTCTCTTGCTCTGCTTGGTTCAACCGCTGGCGAATTTGTTGAATCGCCTCAAGGGTTTCTTCGCTGAGTTGCACTTCTTGAATTTGCTGCCTCCATTGCTGCATTTCGTGATTGCTAATAATCAGATCTTGATCGAGATACAATTTTTCTGCACTCGGCTTGCTATTGAGCAGTTGGTTGAAAGTGGCATTGCTTTGAATAGGCGGCACGAGCATACGCACAATAAAGCGATCATAAAGTGCTTCTAAGCCTTGATTTTCTTCAGGAATTTCATTAGATGCCGCAATCAAAGATTTCAACGGCACATCAATGCGATCGCTCCCATTTTTGAACAAATGTTCATTAATAATTGTGAGCAAATTGTTCAAAATTGCAGGGCTAGATTTCCAAATTTCATCTAAGAAAGCAAAATCTGCCGTCGGCAAGTAGCCTTCAATCTGTCGTACATAATTATCTTCTTTTAACGCTTTAAGCGAAATCGGGCCAAAAATCTCTTCAGGCGTGGTGAAGCGGTTCATTAAACATTCAAAATAATTTTTGCTTTCAAAAGCACAGGCTAAACGGCGAGAAATCAAACTTTTCGCCGTCCCTGGTGGGCCATAAAGAAAGGTGTTATGCCCTGCAATTGCAGCCAACAAACTCACCGCAAGAATATGCTCCCGCTCGTGCATTCCCTGATTAAGCTGACGCAACAGTTTTTTCAATCTCGCCTGCTTCCCTTGACCATCGATAACGTTGCTTTCTAAATCATATTGATTTTCCATTAAAATCCCTCTCTGTTTGTTAAGTTGAGCATTATTTTAATAGCACAATGAAAAATCCGTGCGTCAGGTTGTGTCGTGGGGGAAATTTTTATCAAGAGAAGATATTGACGGGTAAAATAAAATTATTTTTGGGGCTGTCCTAGATAACTAGACTAAACTCCCTTTAACCAATTGTTTTAAAATAGAAATTTGACTTTTTATGTTGCTGTAATTAAAACGCCATTCACATTCCTTTAAATAAAGCTCAAAATGCGCTTTTGGGATACCATTAAATTTGCGTAAATGGCGTTTTGCTTGGCTCCAAAAATTCTCAATTCCGTTAATGTGGTTATGATTTTCAGCAAAATGTGTGCTGTGATTGATACGAAAATGACTAAATTCACTCACATCAAGCACGTCATAACTACGATAATTATCGGTGTAAACAATACTATCAGGCTTTACCTGCTCCCGAATAATGGGTAACAAGGTGGCAGATTGCGTATTTGGAACCGCAACGGTATAAACCTTGCCATTGCGCTTGAGAAGCCCGAATACCGCAATTTTCCCTGCCGCACCACGACCACGTTTGCCTTTGCGAGCACCGCCAAAATAACTTTCATCGGCTTCAATTTCACCTTCAAACATCTCTAAGTGAAGGCTGTTTTGATAGATGAGTTGGCATAAACGATGAAAGTAATATGCGGCAGTCGTTTTGTTTACATTGACTAACTCTGCTGCTGTCCTTGCAGTAACACCTGCAACAAATAGCTCAATGAGTTTATTTTGTTTGTGCTGACTTAGACAACTTTTTCTCATTGGTTCATTCTAACCTAAATAGATTTTTTAGTTGTTATCTAGGACAGCCCCTTATTTTTGTATTTATCTATATAGGTAGTTAAAGACATTTAGTCATTAAAGTGAAATAGGATAAAGAGGGAAAAACAAGGCGAATATGAGGATCCGCCTCGTTTTTTTAGCATATTGTGTAATATTTATTTTTTCTTCGCCAACATCGTCACAAATTTCATTTTGATGCGGTTGCCGTTTTCATCGGTTTTGTGCAGTTCGCCCATTTCTTCTTGATATTTAATGAGTTCCCAGCCTTGGTAATAATGTTTTAGTTCGCCCTCTTTGAACGTGAAAGAAAACGGCAGCGGGCAAGGCACATCATTGGTACTCATTGCGGCGACAATTAAATTATAACCGCCCGCGTTGGTGTGGGCTTGCATATTTTCGATAATTGCAGGAATGGCATTGCGATCAAGGAACATAAAGACCACCGTAGAAAGAATAAAATCGTAATTTTCTTGGATATTGGCAGTATTAATATTATAAAGTGCGGTCTGAATTTTTAGCGTTTCTTTCTCCGCGGTGCTGGTGAGGAAAGCAAGGCTATTTTCATTGTGATCCCAAGCGGTTACCTCATAACCGAGCAGGCTTAAAAAGAGCGAATTACGCCCCTGTCCACAGCCGAGATCTAATACTTTGCAAGGCGGGATAATTTCCACCGCACTTTTTACTTCGGAATGGGTTGGGGTCATATTGTATTTTTTACTGAAATAATCTTCTTTTTTGCAATAAAATTCCAAGTAGCATTCTAAATCCTCAGAGGCGGCTTCGACACGATGCCAAACTTGTGGCTCAACGAAAGGCGTGTCATCTTGAGCGGTAAAAATATGCTCGCTCATCACTTCACCTTCTTCCGTTAAAACAAAAAATTTGAGTTTGCCTTGCAAGACGGTGATTTTCCCCCAAGTGCCGACTTTGGTGTTGTGTTTTTCTTGGAACATTTTTGGCAGGCTGTCTTTATTCCACACGGGCATTTTTTTGTAGCAGATGAGTTCGTTTTTCATTATGTTCTCCAAAGGTCAAAATAGTTGAGTAATATAGTAGGAAATAAAGTTTGACTAAGCAATATCTTGTCAATAAAAAATTGATCTAGCTCATTATCCACGAATGAGTGAGCGTTCACTGAAAGAGATCGTAAATTAAGGTAAATTTTGTTAAACTACGCCTATTTTTATAATGAATGCCAATCCCTTTTTGATTATACAAAAATGAAAGGGGAAGCGAGAAAATAGAGGTGTTATGCGTTGTCCTTTTTGTTCGACCGAAGAAACAAAAGTGATCGATAGCCGCTTGGTTTCTGATGGTTTCCAAGTTCGCCGCCGTCGCGAATGTGGTAAATGCCACGAGCGTTTTACCACCTTTGAAAGTGCGGAATTAGTGATTCCGAAAATTATTAAAAGCGATCAATCCCGCGAGCCATTTCACGAAGAAAAATTACGCCGCGGCATTTTACACGCCCTTGAAAAACGTCCCGTGAGTGCTGATGATGTGGAAAAAGCCATCAGCCATATAATTCACCAGTTGAGAGCCACAGGCGAGCGGGAAGTACCAAGCGAATTGGTGGGGCGATTGGCGATGAGTGCCTTGAAAAAATTAGATAAAGTTGCCTATATTCGTTTTGCTTCTGTTTATCTAAGTTTTGATAACATCAATGAATTTAGCAAAGAAATTGAGAAACTGAAGGATTAATATGCAAGAGAAATTTACTCAGCGAGATCACGAATTTATGCAAATGGCACTGGATCTTGCCAAATTAGGGCGTTTTACCACCACGCCAAATCCTTCCGTTGGCTGTGTGTTAGTGAAAAATGGCGGGGTCATTGGCAAAGGTTTTCACTTGAAAGCGGGGGAACCGCACGCGGAAGTAATGGCATTGCGTGAAGCGGGGGAAAATGCACGGGGGGCAACTGCTTACGTTACGCTTGAGCCTTGTTCCCATTTTGGTCGCACACAACCTTGTGCGAAAGGATTAATTGAAGCAGGTGTGGCGAAAGTGATCGCCGCAATGACTGATCCGAACCCTCAAGTGGCAGGGCGTGGGTTGGCAATGTTACAACAAGCGGGCGTTGAAACTGCGGTGGGCTTATTGGCTGAAAAAGCGGAATTGCTCAATCAAGGCTTTTTAACCCGAATGCGGCATAACCGCCCCTTTGTGCAACTCAAAATGGCGATGAGCCTTGATGGTCGCACCGCAATGGCAAATGGCGAAAGTAAATGGATTACTGGGGAATTGGCTCGCCAAGATGTTCAACAATATCGTGCGAGTGCGAGTGCGATTTTATCGACCAGTGAAACCGTGCTAATGGATAATCCGATGCTGAATGTGCGTTGGACACAGCTTCCCGCTGAAGTGCAACAACAATATCCCGATACAGCACTTCGCCAGCCAGTGCGGATTATTTTAGATAGCCAACATCGCGTTACGCCAGAATGTCAATTATTTCAACAACCTACCCCTGTATGGTTGGTGGGGTATCAAGAACGGGATTTATCCGCATTCCCTGAATTTTGTCAATCTATTCAAATTGAAAAAACACCAGATTTTTTCACCGCACTTTTAAAGTACTTATCAGAACAGCAAATTAACACCTTGTGGGTTGAAGCTGGCTCAGGGTTAGCTGGGGCATTAATTGAGGCGAAATGGGTGGATGAATTGATCGTTTACATTGCTCCAAAATTATTAGGAGATCAAGGCAAGGGGCTTTGTCACTTGCCTCATTTACATAAACTTGCTGATGCTCCGCATTGGACATTACAATCTGTTACACCGATTGGCGATGATTTAAAACTAATCTATCATCCAAAAAATGAATAAAATGGGAGTTTTAATGTTAAAAAAAATAATCCAATCTATCTTTATTGGTTTAGTTGCGGCAGCTTTCATCTTGTTTGTGATACCCTTTTTTAATCAAGGAGGAGCTTTATTCCAAAAAGACATTTTTTCTTTTAAAGATGCCGTGCGTATAGCATCTCCCGCAGTGGTGAATGTGTATAGTCAATCTTTTTCTGCTACCAATAATCATTCAGAAACAACGAGTTTAGGTTCTGGCGTGATAATGGCAAAAGAGGGGTATATTCTCACTAATAAACATGTTATTCAAAATGCGGATCAAATTGTGGTCGCGATGCAAAATGGACGTATTTTTGAAGCAAGTGTGATTGGTTCTGATAGCTTGACAGATCTTGCAGTGTTAAAAATCCGTGCTGATAATTTAGCAACTATTCCGAATACCAAGCGTAAACTACACGTTGGTGATGTAGTACTGGCTATTGGTAATCCTTATAATTTAGGGCAAAGCGTATCGCAGGGGATTATTAGTGCCTTGGGGCGTAATGCTGTAGGGGATTATATGGCGCGTCAAAATTTTATTCAAACAGATGCATCTATTAATCGTGGAAATTCAGGTGGTGCTTTGATTAATTCTTTGGGGGAATTGGTTGGGATTAGCACGTTAAGCCTCGGTAAAAATGCCAATGAAATTGCTGAAGGGTTGAATTTTGCTATTCCTATTGATCTTGCAAATGATGTTATGAAAAAAATTATTCGTGATGGGCGAGTGATACGCGGTTTTCTAGGTATTCAGACGGATGTCCTTTTTAATGATGGACAAAGTGGAAAAACAAAAGGTATTGAAATCACGAGTGTAATGGAAAATAGTCCAGCAGCAAAAGCGGGATTACAAGCTGGAGATATTATGTTGCAATTTGGTGATGTGAAAGCACAATCACCCGCACAAATGATGAATGTCATCAGCAATACTAAACCGAATACTACAGTAAATGTTTTAATTTCTCGTCTTGGTAGAATTTTTACTTTACCCGTTGTTATTGAAGAATATGCTGTTGAGTAAATGCTTTTTATTACTTAGTATTTATCAAATTTTGAGATGTTAGTCACAAATTTAGATATTCCTTTTTGCATTTTTTCTTAGAAGAGATATGCTATTGAAGCATAAGATAAGTGCTATTCTAATAGCCAATAGTGGTCATATTTTGCTTTCCTAATTGTGCCTCAAATGAGGCACATTTTTTATATTGTCATTACCACTCAAATTTTATCAATTCTGCTTCCTCTTGCTCCCAAGGTAACGTTAGGGTAATTTCACCGAAAGCGTAGGGGAATAGAGCATAAGGCTGATAAACGAAGTTCACGCCGTCTTGATCAAAATAAAAATCGGGCGAAATATAAAAATCGGTTTTCTCTATATAATTTGTATTAAAATTAGCCTCTTTGCTGAGATCATCGTAGACTTTCCATAGTGCGTTTAGGATAGCAGGTTGATCTTTTTTATCTATCAGTTGATCTAAAGTAACAAGGGATTGCTTATCTACATCAATATTAAGATATTCTGATATTTCTATCCCGTGAGCCCCCCCTTCATAGGAATAAATCGTATTATGAAATCCTACCCAATTATTTTTTTGCCCAAGATAAGTCGTTTGCACAGCAAATTCCATTCCGCGGTTTCCATTTTTCTTTGCAACCTCAAGAGAACGCTGATGAATAAGAGTAAAAAGCTGCGTCAGATTGGCTTTACTGAGGATTGTGGGCAATACTTCTGGTTGTGATTCTTGCGTTTCATTGATTTGATTAAGATGCTTTAAATAATTTATGCCTTGCTTGTATTGTGTATTAAGAAGTAATTGGTTAAGCCAAGGTACTTGTGTTTCCGCGAGATTTACATAAGTGAACAGGCTAGCTTGTTCTTTTTCACCATTGTTTGAGGATATTTCAATGGTTTCTCCTTTGTTAAAAATATTAACAGTTTTCACATTTAAAGCGGGAAATTCAGCTTTTTGTTCTGTTGCTACTTGCGTTTGTGTCGCAGCTTTAGGTTCAATTTTGACATTGTCTTTATCATTGCAGGCAGAAAGCAATAAAACAGCACTAACGCTCAGTGTGAGAAATGTTTTTTTCATTAAGATGGCTCCTTCTAGTTTCATAAGCTTCACTAGTATAAGCAATATCATCTTCTTTTACGATAAGAAATCCTGTGTATTTTGTTTAGCCAAATATTCCGCTATAATTGACCGCACTTTTATTGCGTGAAAAAAATGATGAAGTTACAAGCAAATAATAAAATCCTTTCTTTATCTCAGCCCCAAATTATGGGGATTTTGAATGTGACACCAGACTCATTTTCTGACAGTGGGCGATTTTTTCAAAAGGATAACGCATTATTCCAAGTTGAAAAAATGCTCAATGAAGGTGCGACGATCATTGATATTGGCGGGGAATCAACCCGACCAATGGCGGAAGAAGTTACACTTGAACAGGAATTGGCACGTGTTGTTCCCATTGTTGAAGCGGTGAGAATGCGTTTTGATTGCTGGATTTCTGTGGATACCTCAAAAGCGGAGGTAATGGCAGAAAGTGCGAAAGTGGGAATGGATCTCATCAATGATATTCGGGCTTTGACAGAGCCAAATGCCTTGCAAACTGCTGTGCAATTAGGTTTACCCACTTGCATAATGCATATGCAAGGGCAGCCTCGCACAATGCAGCAGAATCCGCATTATGATGATGTGGTGCAAGAGGTGCTAAATTTCTTAAAAAATCGCACCGCACTTTGTTTGACAGCAGGAATGAAAAAAGAAAACATCATTTGGGATCTTGGTTTCGGGTTTGGCAAAACCGTGCAACATAATTATCAACTTTTGCAACAGCTAGCACAATTTACCCAAGATTATCCCGTGTTAGCGGGAATGTCGCGTAAATCAATGATTGGGGCAGTTTTGGATAAGCCCGTTAATGAACGCGTAACGGGTAGTGTTGCCGCCGCTTTGATTGCGGTGAACAATGGGGCAAAAATTGTACGAGTTCACGATGTTGCTCCCACGGCTGAAGCATTAAAAATTTGGCAAGCCACGCAAGAGGCGTAATTTAATCAATAAATAGCGTTATTGTTGTTAGGCTTCAAAATCATATTGGCTCACTTCGCTTCTACCGTACTATTTGTGCCTTACCTATTTTGAACCTTAATGGCAATATTTTTATATCATAAGGAAAATCAATGACAGAACGTAAGTATTTTGGCACCGATGGCGTGCGTGGAAAAGTTGGCATTTCACCTATTACTCCCGATTTCGTGTTAAAACTCGGCTGGGCAGCGGGGAAAGTTTTGGCCACACAAGGCTATGGTACAGTATTAATTGGTAAAGATACCCGCATTTCGGGTTATATGTTGGAATCCGCCCTTGAGGCAGGTTTAGCCGCTGCGGGGCTTTCCGCCGCCTTCACAGGTCCAATGCCAACGCCCGCGATTGCGTATTTAACACGCACTTTCCGTGCCGAAGCGGGCATTGTCATCTCCGCGTCGCATAACCCTTATTATGATAACGGAATCAAATTTTTCTCCACGCAAGGCACGAAGTTGCCCGATGATGTGGAAGAAGCCATTGAAGCGATGTTAGAACAGCCGATAGATTGCGTAGAATCCGCTCAACTAGGGCGTGCTAGCCGTATTAATGACGCGGCTGGGCGTTACATTGAGTTTTGTAAAAGCACGTTCCCCGCACATTTGAGCCTAGAAAATTACAAAATCGTGGTGGATTGTGCCAATGGGGCGACCTATCACATTGCCCCTAATGTAATGCGTGAATTAGGGGCGGAGGTGATTGAAATCGGCACACAGCCGAATGGTATGAACATCAACGAAAAATGCGGGGCGACAGACATTAAAGCTTTGCAAGACAAAGTGTTAGAAACTAAAGCGGACATCGGTTTAGCCTATGACGGCGATGGCGATCGCTTGATCTTAGTGGATCATCTCGGTAACAAAGTTGATGGCGACCAAGCCCTGTTCATTATTGCCCGCGAAGCTTTGCGTGCAGGCAAATTAAAAGGCGGCGTGGTTGGTACGTTAATGAGTAATATGCGTCTTGAATTGGCATTGAAAGAATTAGCCATTCCTTTCGTGCGTGCCAATGTGGGCGACCGCTATGTATTAGAAAAAATGCAGGAAAAAGGCTGGTTGCTCGGCGGTGAAAACTCAGGGCATATCATCATTGCGGATAAAAATACCACGGGCGACGGCATTGTTGCCTCTTTAGCGGTGTTAGCAGCAATGGTTGAACATCGTTTATCCCTTCACGAATTGGCAAGTGCGGTGCAACTTTTCCCTCAAGTGCTGATTAATGTTCGGTTTGCGGGCGGCAACAATCCGCTTGAGAGTGAACAAGTGAAAGCCGTAGCGGAACAAGTAGAACAACGCCTTGCGGGCAAAGGGCGTATTTTGCTCAGAAAATCAGGTACAGAACCACTTATTCGCGTAATGGTGGAATGTGAAGATGGCACGCTTGCTCAGCAATGTGCAGAAGAGATCGCCGACGCAGTGCGTGCAAATTAAAAGTGTGGTAGGAAAAAGAAGCGATTTTTTCGCTTCTTTTATTTGAAAATAAATAGAGTAGTCATATGAAAATTTTTGTAATGCGGCACGGTGAGGCTAAATCAATGGCTTCTTCAGATAAATTGAGACAATTGACTGAAAAAGGTAAATTGCAATCTTATCAACAGGGGCAATGGTTGCAATCATTTTGCAGTGAGTTAGATAAAGTGCTAGTAAGTCCTTATATTAGGGCTCAAGAAACCTTTGAGCAAATTGATCTTGCTTATAAAAATCAATTAAATAGCAAATTTGAAACTTGGTCTGGAATTACGCCTTATGGTGATGCGAGCGTGGTGAAAGATTATCTTGACGTACTTTCTCAAGAGGGAGTTAAACATATTCTTATTATTTCTCATTTACCTCTTGTTGGTGATATTGTTCGTGAATTATGTGGTAAAAATACGGCTAATTTCTATCCTGCAACCATAGTAGAGATTGAATATAATGTTGCTCATTGCGGTATAGTGAAACAAATTCAATTACCTTAAGGATAAGGTTAATTAGGATAGGTCATTAAATATAAAGATTAGAAAAAGCTAAGTTTCATTGGACTGAACTTAGCTTTTGTACTACTTTAAATCACTAAACCTTATGAAAGTTAGTAATCATTTAAATTAGTTAAAAATGACTATTACTCTACAGTATAAGGAATATTAGTAATTCCTGATTCAGCTAAGGCTGCAATAACATCAGCAACTTCCACAGTATCTGTAAATTCAGCAGTGACTTCTGCGGAATCTTCACCTTTTATTTTCGTTTCTTCTGCAGATAGAGCACCGATAGTTAAAAGCTCAGACACAAGATCGTGAGCAAAAGTTCTAGAGGTTGTAAATGTCATTTTGATTTTATTCATATTTTTTCCTTATATAAATCCTATAGGTTATAAAATTTAGAGAGAGTTTGCTAAATTATAGCGAACTGATTGTAACATTATTTTGTAAAAATAATATGAAAGAACATATCACTAATAGATGTTATTTGCTGTTTGAGGAGAAATTTAGAGATTAGATAGGTATTCAATATATTTGGTAGGAGGTCAATATTCTTGATAGGAGGCAAAAGTTTGCCTCCTCATTTTTGTTTAACCAATTACATTGGGTAGATAGCCTGCTTTAATTAAAAATGGCACGTTCATAATCAATACGCCTAATAATAAAGCGATGAGCAAGCTGAGGTTGCCGCCAAGAACACGGTAAGGCAGGTTTGGATAGATTTTTCTTGCACGCCAAGCCATACCCACTGGCAACACTAAGCCGTAGAAGGTGAACATTTGCCCCGCATAGCCTAGTGCCGCGATAAAGCCGTCAGGGTAGAAAAGGGCGAAGGCGAGAGGCGGTAAAAAGGTTAATAAGCCTAGTTGAATGCGGTTGGCTTTGATATTGATGCGTTTTAGCAGATCATCTAAGCAGTCAAATAAAGACAACGCTACGCCAAGGAATGAGGTTACCAATGCTAGTGTGGAGAATGTCCGCACCGCACCGCTAATTATTGAGCTGCCAGTCGCTTGGTATGTGGCATTAATTAAGCCGTTCAAGGTTGGATCGGTGTTAATAATGGTAACAAATTCCGATTGCGGGAAAACGCCGTGGGTGGCGAGTTGCCATAAAATATAGGCGACCAATGGGATCGCTGTCCCGCCAATAATGGTGATGCGTAAGCGTTTAATATCGCCATCTAAGTATTTGTTAATGCTCGGAATAATCACGTGGAAGCCAAATGAGGTGAAGAACACGGGGCTGGCTGACACAATTAAGAAATCTTTCAGTGGCATTGCGAGCAGATTATCGCTGCTGACCAATGGCAACATCATTCCCAGCACAAGCACAAACGCGATCAGTTTGATGATGAAAAGCAGGCGAGTTAAGCCATCGACGGCCCCTGTGCTGATAACGATAAATACGCCTAGCACAACCGTAAAGAGAACGATAGAAACGGAGGTCGCATTGTCGCCTAAAAACGGCAATAGCCCTGCTAATAATGAGCCGCCGCCCGTAACATAAGCGGACAAAATGGCATACATAAACACAACCAAAGAGAGGGTAGCAAGAACGCGACCCGTTAGCCCGAAATATTGCTCGGCAAGGGTGGCGATCCCAGCGTCTTTGCGTTCGGCTTTTTGGTAAACTTCAACGAAAAGTAACGCACTGTAAGAAAGTAAAATCCACAGAATGAATAACAGGGCTAAGGTGTAGCTGAAGCCCATTTCTGCGGAAGTGAGGGGCATTGCGAGCATTCCCGCCCCAATGGTTGTTCCCGCAACCAACAAGGCACTGCCAAAGGTTTTATTTTGCATTGTTTCTTCCTATGTGATGAGTGAAATAAAAGTGCGGTAAATTTTACCGCACTTTTTTGCAGTTGTAATTATATTTTTACATAGTGTTTTTATTTGTTTACAAAAATGGGCGGGTTTGCAAAATGAGATCACTTGGTAGGCGATAAAAGCGGATTACTAAGGCTATTTTTTATGATAAAATCCCCCGCCAATTTATTAAGAGAAAAGAGAATAGGATTTTTTATGAAAGTATTAGAAGGCGTAATTGCGGCTCCAGAAGCCAAAGTGGCAGTTGTTATTGCTCGTTTTAACAGTTTTATTAATGAAAGTTTGCTTGAAGGGGCGTTAGATGCCTTGAAACGTGCTGGGCAAGTGAAAGAGGAAAATATCACCCTCGTGCGTGCACCAGGGGCGTATGAATTACCATTGGTGGCTCGCCGTTTAGCGGAAAGTAAAAAATATGACGCGATTGTGGCACTCGGCACGGTGATTCGTGGCGGCACAGCCCATTTTGAATATGTGGCAGGGGAAGCCAGTAGCGGTTTAGGTCAAGTGGCAATGCAGGCAGAAATCCCAGTGGCATTTGGTGTACTGACTACCGAAAACATCGAGCAAGCCATTGAACGTGCAGGCACAAAAGCGGGCAATAAAGGGGCAGAAGCCGCGTTGGTTGCTCTCGAAATGATTAACCTATTAGCCCAAATTGATAATGCGTAATAATGGCTGAGCAAATGATGAACGATAAAGTAAAGAAACCTAGCCCACGGCGTCGTGCAAGAGAATGTGCGGTGCAAGCCTTGTATTCTTGGCATCTTTCGCAAAACCCTATTGACGAAGTGGAACTCGCTTTTGTTAGCGAGCAGGATATGAATGGCGTAGATATGCCTTATTTCCGCAAATTGCTACGTCAAACGGCGGAAAATATTGATGCCGTAGAAGCCAGCGTTGCCCCGTATTTGGATCGTAGCCTTGAAGAATTAGACCCGATCGAGCGTGCGATTTTACGCTTAGCCGTGTATGAATTGCGTTTTGAGCTTGATGTGCCTTACAAAGTGGTAATCAACGAAGCCATTGAAGTGGCGAAAGTGTTCGGGGCTGACGATAGCCATCGCTATGTGAACGGCGTGCTAGACAAAGTTGCACCCGCGTTGTCGCGTAAATAATTCAGGTTTTTCAAGGAAGGAAAGCAATGAGCAGTGGTGAATTTGATCTGATTAAGCGGTATTTCACTGCCTCAAAGCGTCCTTCTCGCCGAGATGTGATTTTGGCGATTGGCGATGATTGTGCGATTACTGAACATCGACAAAATCAGCGGATCGCCATCACCACCGATACAATGGTAGAAAATACCCATTTTCTGCCCTCTATTTCTCCCGCTGATTTGGCTTACAAAGCCGCCGCGACAAACCTTAGCGATCTTGCTGCAATGGGGGCTGAACCCGCGTGGTTTTCCCTTGCCCTCACCTTGCCACATATTGATCACCAATGGCTGAGTGCCTTTAGCCAAAGCCTTTTTGAGGTGATGGATCATTACAATGTGGAGCTTATCGGCGGCGACACCACCAAAGGGGCGTTGCACGTGATTAGCATTACCGCTCAGGGGATCATTCCCAAAGGCAAAGCCTTGTGCCGCCACAGTGCAAATGTAGGGGATTGGATTTACGTTTCGGGATCATTAGGCGACAGTGCGGCGGGCTTGGCATTTTTACTCGGAACGGCTCAGCCTGTACTTGCTTCAGAGGCGAAAAGTGCGGTACAAAATGAACGCGATTTTTTCCGCGATTATCTCATTCAACGCCACCTTCGCCCAACGCCACGCGTGTTGCTCGGGCTAGAATTAGCGGTGTTCTCCCTTGCTAGTGCTGCTATTGACATTTCAGACGGTTTGATCGCCGATCTCGGGCATATTTTGCAACGCAGTGAATGCAGTGCGGTGATTTATTTGGATAAATTGCCGCTTTCTGAGGCATTGGTAAAGACCTTTGGCTTACCGCAGGCAGAGCAATTTGCTCTTACGGGCGGAGAGGATTACGAACTTTGCTTCACCGTGCCAGATCGCCAACGTGAGAAATTAGATCAGCATTTAAAGCACATTGGCGTCAATTATACTTGTATCGGGCAGATCCGTGCTTGGCGACCTTCAGCGAAAAAACGCATTATTTTTCAACGTGATGGGCAAGAGGTGGAAATCGCCTACACTTCAGGATTTGATCATTTTAAATAAAGATTATGCAAGAAAAAACGCAAACTCGAGATCCCCGTCATCGCCTTCGTTTAACTAACCCTGTTCATTTGCTTGCTGTCGGGCTAGGCTCAGGCTTACTTCGCCCCGCACCGGGAACGTGGGGCAGCCTTGCTGCCACCTTGCTTGGCGGATTGCTATTGCAAGGTATTTCGCAAAATCTATTCCTTTTTTTGACCGCACTTTGTTTTATCGCAGGTTGCTGGATTTGCCAGAAAACCGCTGAGGATATGGGCGTGCACGATCACGGAGCAATCGTGTGGGACGAATTCGTCGGCATTTTTATGGTGCTAAGCGTACTGCCTGAAGTGAATTGGCTGTGGTGTAGCTTGGGCTTTGTGATTTTCCGTGTTTTTGATATTTTGAAGCCTTACCCGATCCGCTATTTTGATCGTAAATTGGAAAGCGGATTTGGCATTATGATTGATGATGTGCTTGCCGCGATTTATAGCATTATCGTCATCAAAGGCATTGTGTATTTATTTTAAGGATTTCGCCAATGTGGACAGTGTTATTAGTGAATCTTGCGGGTTTATTAAGCCCAGGACCCGATTTTTTCTATGTCAGCCGTAAAGCGGTGAGCGATACCCATCGCAATGCCGTAGCGGGGGCATTTGGCATCGCACTGGGCATTTTATTTTGGTCGGCTGTGGTGATTTTTGGGTTGGCAATGCTAAATCGCACAAACCATCTCGCCCAGTATATTATTATGTGTCTAGGGGGAAGTTATCTGGCTTACAGTGGCATCAAAATGTTACGCGTAACCCAAAATGCACAGCTTACCGACCCGAGTAAACATAAAGAGAAGCCCACCTCCATTTTTCGCGAAATAATGAAAGGCTTGCTCATTAACCTAAGTAATGGAAAAGCTATCGTATTTTTCAGCAGCGTGTTGTCAGGACTTATGGCGAATATCTCTGGAAATACCGAAATTGTATTGGTTATCGTGCTATTAGCATTAGAAACCTTTCTTTATTTCACCTTGATTGCGTTTTTCTTTTCCCGCAAAATGGTGCGGGAGTTTTACAACCGCTATAATCGCTACATTGATAATTTAGCAGGGATTGTTTTCGTCTTTTTTGGTGGAGAACTCATTTATTCGGGGCTATCCACAATGATTTATCCTACAGTATAACAGGAGCGTGGAATATGACATTAAAAATTGCCGTTGTCGGTGCAGGTGGCAGAATGGGACGCCAACTTATTCAAGCCGTGCATAACGCAGAGGGTGTTGAATTAGGAGCCGCCTTTGAGCGTAAAGGCTCATCATTGGTGGGGGCTGACGCTGGGGAATTAGCGGGCATCGGACAACTTGGCATCATCGTTTCAGATGATTTAAACGAAGAAAAAGATCGTTTTGACTTAATCATTGATTTTACCCGCCCAGAAGGCACATTGGCTCACCTTGATTTTTGTGTACAACATCAGAAAAAAATGGTGATCGGCACAACGGGCTTTGATGACGCAGGCAAAGCTGCGATTGACAATGCCGCAGAAAACATCGCGATCGTTTTTGCCTCAAATTACAGTGTTGGCGTAAATTTAGTATTCAAATTATTAGAAAAAGCTGCCAAAGTGATGGGCGATTATTGCGATATTGAAATTATCGAAGCACATCACCGCCACAAAGTGGATGCACCATCAGGCACAGCTTTATCAATGGGCGAGCATATTGCCAAAACCTTAGGACGTGATTTAAAAACTCACGGCGTATTCTGCCGCGAAGGCATCACAGGTGAACGCAAACGCGATGAAATCGGCTTTTCTACCATTCGAGCCAGTGATGTGATAGGCGAACATAGCGTCTGGTTCGCCGATATTGGTGAACGGGTCGAAATCGCTCACAAAGCCTCAAGCCGAATGACCTTCGCAAATGGTGCAGTGCGTGCCGCAAAATGGCTAGGCGAAAAAGAAAAAGGCTTATTTGATATGACGGACGTGTTGAGTTTGAATGAACTTTAAGGTTTGTTGAATTAAAAGTGCGGTGGGATTTTTCTAATTTTTAAAATTCTGTGGAAAATGACCGCACTTTATTGATTGCTTTTTTCTTTGGGATTGATAACCTGTTTCGCTCGTTGAGCGACCTACTTTCTTTTGCTTGCTCAAAAGAAAGTAGGCAAAGAAAAAAGCACCCCGACTAAATTGCTGATCTTCATTTTGAACAAATTTTCTTCACGAAAAGTAAGCCTGATGTTCGCTATGCTCTCGCTCGGCGTTACTTTTCTAAAAATTTGTTCAAAATGAAGATCAGCAATTTACACGGGGAAAGAAGCTCTCTGCTAATGCTCGTTTTTATTTAAAATCGATATAGCAAAAGCAGAAAATTTGTTTTTATATTATTTTTAATAAATGTTCTTAACAAAAAGTAAGTCTGATGTTCGCTAAGCTCTCGCTCGGCATTACTTTTCTAAAAATTTGTTAGAAATGAAGGCAATTTACACGGGGAGTTAATCTTTTCACTTATTAAGATTTTTTCAAAATTTATATAAAAAAGAGGAAGTTTGTTTTATTTTTCTATTTTATAAGGTGCAAAGAAATGGTGATGCTTTTACACAATCTGAAAAGCTTAAAAATTTCCACCACACTTTAACATTTAATCTGGCATTCCCCGTCCAAACCCGCCCGAATGGAAATAAAATTTTTAGAAAAGTAACGCCTGAACGCAGCGTAGCGAGTATGGGCTTACTTTTCGTTAAGAAAATTTTGTTGGAATGAGGAAAAAGCGGTTTGATCGGGGTTCCCTTTTCTTTGCTTCCTTTCTTTTGGGAATGCAAAAGAAAGGAAGTCGCTCAACGAGCGAAATACATTATTACTTGCAAAGAAAAACGAAATTTAGCCAGAAAAATTTTTCTCTTACTTCCCATTAAGAACGCAAAAGAAAGTAAGTTTCTCGACAAGCAAAATTCGTTATTTACAAAAAAATGTTATTTTTATATTTCACTTTTATAAAAAAATGAAAATTACCCTATTAAAACAAAAAATCACCCTTGAACACTATAACGAAATGCCGTTACTCCAAAAATTAGAAATCAACGGTATTTATCCTGAATATCAATGCCGTTCTGGCTATTGCGGTGCTTGTCGCACAAAAATAAAGAGTGGTAAAGTCAGCTATACCGAACCGCCACTTGCTTTTATGAATGAAAACGAAGTGCTACTTTGCTGCTGCCAAGTGGAAAGTGATTTAGAGCTGGAGTTATAAGTGCGGTGTTTTGTCTGATTTATTTGCTAAATTGCTTTTGATTGGTATATCATTCAAATAATAACTGTTTAACTAAAATTTGTTTGATATATCACGCAAATGGAAAAATTAACACTTCAGACTTATATTGATCAAGAATGGCGGGATATAGCTGAGCTTCATTTTGAAGAGGAAACCTATCAACTATCCAATCTTGTTTATTTTCCCGATTATATTACGCAGTATTTCGGGCAAGAAGGCTCTCGTGCAGTTTCAATTAATTATCCTGTCCATATTTTTATTGAAAATCGAAAAGCATTGTGGTCTTGCATTGGTGACATTGCCCCAGCTGGAGCAAGTCGTCGTTATTGGATTGAAAGTTTAGATATTAAGCATTTACCTGAATCTGAACAAAATTACCGATTATTGAAATATGGTGCGATTTCACCAGTGGGAAATTTACGTATAAAGGAAGCGACGCCTCAAAAAACAGAAGTACGTTATTTTGATATTGAAAAAGTCAAAGATCGCCAAAGTGATTTTCTTGAATATGCTAACCAAAGCGGTGCTATGGTGGGCGGTGCAACAGGTGCTGGCGGTGAAGCACCTAAACTATTATTAAAACGTCATAATGGTAAAGTTTGGATTGATAATCTGCAAGATGGAAAAGATCAAGATATTAGTTATTTAGTAAAATATCCTCGTGGACGTTATTCACCCATTGATTGTGATATTTTGCGTGCGGAATTTCATTATTATCAAGAAGTAGCTGAATTAGGTTTTGATACTATCGATATTCACCATATGTGCCTTGAAGAAGGCGAGCGTTATCCATCGCTTTGGTTGCCACGTTTCGATATTACAAAGAAAGAGGGAAAATACAACCGTTTGGCTTTAGAGTCTGTTTATTCAATGTTACAAAAACAAGGTGGAACATTAGAACACGAAGCGACAATTCGTCAATTAATAAAAATAATTTCTGCTTCAAATTTAGAATTTGATCAGCAACATTTTGTCCTTGAGTGGGTTAAACGAGATTTACTGAATATTGCCTTTGGGAATAGTGATAATCACGGTAGAAATATGGCTTTTTTGCGAGATGAACAAAAAATCTGGCTTGCACCAATTTATGATTTTGCACCAATGCGTGCTGATCCTGAGGGGATTATCCGTTCAACAACGTGGAATCGAAAAGGGAGTTTGCCACAAGAATTTGCAGGTGAATATCGATTTGATTTAATTGCGGAATCATTGTCTGACCTTATTGAACCGAGTTTGTTGCTTACAGAACTACAACAACTCGCAATAAGGTTAGTGGATTTAAAATCACGTTTAACACAACGCGGTGTGCCACAAGCTATTTTAGATCATCCCTCCATTGGATTTGATTATTTGCCAGAAAAACTAAAAGCATGGGGGCTTGTGTAATGATAACAAGAAAAAATGTGTCTAAAGTTGGTGCAACGATTTCTACAACTGAGCGTAATAATGTTAGAAATAGAATTATCAAAGCGTTGTTATTAGGTAAAATGACGCAAGGGCAGGCCCTGCGTAAATTACGCATAGAAATGCTTGGCGTTAATCAGCAACAATATATGAAGATGGTTAAGGTTTCACGTCAAACCCTTTCTAATATAGAAAATGACAAAGGAAATTACAGCGTTGAAACCATAAATCAAGTATTCAAACCCTTTGGATTTGAGTTGGGATTAGTGCCTATTTCTAAAGAGTTACTCACTGAAATTATGCAATAAAAAGGGGCTACCAGATTAGCCCCTGATTTTAGGAAAATTCTTACAGATCAAAATCACCAAAATCATTGGTATCCACTTTGGCATCAATTTGTCCAACGAGGTAAGAACTCACTTCCACTTCTTGCGGGGCAACTTGTACATTATCAGACACCAGCCACGCGTTGATCCAAGGAATTGGGTTTGAGCGGGCTTCAAATGGCAATGGTAAGCCCACTGCTTGCATACGGATATTGGTGATGTATTCTACATATTGCACCAAAATATCGCGGTTTAAGCCGATCATTGAACCGTCTTTGAACAGGTAATCTGCCCATTCTTTTTCTTGTTCTGCAGCAGCGAGGAATAAATCATAAGCCTCTTGTTTGCATTCTTCGGCAATTTCTGCCATTTCAGGGTCATCTTGTCCAGCTGCCATAATGTTGAGAATGTGCTGTGTTCCCGTTAAGTGTAGTGCTTCATCACGGGCGATAAATTTGATGATTTTGGCGTTGCCTTCCATTAATTTCCGTTCCGCAAAGGCGAAAGAGCAGGCGAAAGACACATAGAAACGAATGGCTTCTAAGGCGTTTACGCTCATTAAGCAGAGGTAAAGTTGTTTTTTCAAATTGCGTAGCGTTACCACACATTCTTTACCGTCCACTTGGTAAGTGCCTTCGCCATATAAGCCATAAAGTTGGCTATCGCGGATTAAATCGTCGTAATAGGCAGAAATATCTTTCGCCCGTTTAATGATTTCTTCGTTGGTAACAATGTCATCAAAAACGATAGAAGGATCATTGACGATATTGCGGATAATGTGGGTGTATGAACGGCTGTGAATGGTTTCGGAGAATGTCCAAGTTTCAATCCAAGTTTCTAATTCTGGAATGGAAACGAGGGGAAGCAATGCCACATTTGGGCTGCGTCCTTGAATAGAGTCCAACAGGGTTTGATATTTTAAGTTACTGATAAAAATATGTTTTTCGTGTTCAGGTAGTGCAGCATAGTCAATGCGATCTTGCGACACGTCCACTTCTTCGGGACGCCAGAAGAAAGAAAGTTGTTTTTCAATCAGTTTTTCAAAGGTTTCATATTTTTGTTGATCGTAACGGGCGACGTTCACATTTTGTCCAAAGAACATTGGCTCTTTGAGTTGATCGTTTTTGGTTTGTGAGAAAGTGGTATATGCCATAGTCAGTCCTTAAATGTTGTAATTGAGAATTACTCTTATTCTACATGAAAATACAAGATAAGTTTAATTGATTTTATTATATAGATAAAAACAATCAGCAAGAAAAACGGTGAATTATGTTAAAACTCACCGTTATTCATTGGTTAGCTGCTTAGCAAAAATTATTTTTCTGCTTTTAAGATGCCTGATGATCCTTCAGAATAATCTCTTGGAGGGTTTTCTTCTGAATTGTTTTCAGCAACGGTCTTATCTTGTTCTGCTTTTTTCTCTTCTAATTGATTTTCAAACAGAATTTTATTCTCTAGCTGAGGAAGTAATTCCGCTGAAGAATTGGCTAAATGCTGATAAAGTTTCTGGTAATCCTGTGCAAGGGTTTTGAGTAATTCAGCACTTTCTGAAAAGTGTTTTTCCAGATTTTGCTTTTGCTGATCAAGTTCAGATTTGACTTTTTTTAACTCAGTTTCTGTTTGCAGTTGTTTTTTTACTGAGCCTTTAGTAAGACGCAATAATAAGTAACCGAGAATCAAACCAACGACTAAGCCAACTAAGGCTGATTGCCACATTTCAGGTGTCCAATTTTGCATAAAAACTCCTTATTGTTAGTA
Source organism: Avibacterium paragallinarum (assembly GCF_900450705.1). Lineage (GTDB taxonomy): Bacteria > Pseudomonadota > Gammaproteobacteria > Enterobacterales > Pasteurellaceae > Avibacterium > Avibacterium paragallinarum. The sequence continues at coordinate 217,817 of NZ_UGHK01000002.1, read as the reverse complement.
ATAAAAAACGCTAATATCCTAGCATTAAATAAGCATAATTTCTTTGGGGCAGATCACAAAATAGGGTTTAATTCTCTGCTTTCCAATAGTCTGTTTTGGCTTTTTGCAATTTATGATAGGCGCTGAGTAATTTTTGATGTGCGTGGAATTGTTGTAAATGCTCATCATCAGCCAATAAATCATAGAACGGATTACCGCCTTGAATAGCATTCCAAGCAAATTCCACCGTACTTTTGCCATACATTTTCTCAAATACAGCACGATATTGAGCGGGATCGCGGTTTTCATCAAGGAATAATTCTAGGCTGTTTACTAAACAGCGGTAATAATTCGCACGCTCTGGGGTAAACACTGATTGATTCATATTTAGCGTCCAGTTTGCCCAATCTAAGGCATTTTCTAAATCTTGTGTGGCAAGATAGAGCATGGCTTTGAGTTCACCAATACGCAAGGTTGTCCAGCCCGATTTTGGTGGTGGCACGATACCAATAAATTCGCGTACACGAGTGGCATCATCAATGCCTTGTTCGTCAAGCTCATCAAGCAATTCTTGATAAGTGTCTTGATCGTGATGGAAATGGGGTAAATCAAGCAAAATTTCACGCCAATCCATTCCCATATTGTTATTGGCGTAAATTAAATCGTCCGCAGGGTAAATATCCGACATTCCCGGCATGATAATGCGACAAGCATACACGCCGAGATGCTGATAATCCATAATATAGACTTCTTGATTGAGCATTTGAAAAATTGCCATCAGATTTTGATATTCTTGCTCCGTTGTGCCAGAAAAATCCCAGTCCACAAAAGGATAATCGCTCTCTTGTTTGAATAAATCCCAAGAAATCAAACCGCTTGAATCAATGAAATGTGTTTCCAAATTGGCGTGTTCCGCTACATCATCATTATTGAAAGAAGGCGGTGTAAACACATCAAGATCTTTCAGACTGCGGCCTTGTAGTAATTCGGTTACTGTGCGTTCCAATGCCACGCCAAAATTAGGGTGCGCGCCGAAAGAGGCAAAACAAGAGCCATTTTGTGGATTGAGCAACACCACACAGATTACAGGATATTTTCCCCCTAAGGACGCATCGTAAGCGAGAATTGGAAAGCCTTCTTGTTCAAGGGTGACAATGGCTTCTTGCACCGCAGGGTAGCGATCCATTACGTCTTGCGGAATAAGCGGCAAGCTGATGGCATCTGCAATAATTTTATTTTTGACATAACGCTCAAACACTTCTGAAAGCCCTTGCACACGCGCTTCAAACAAGCTGTTGCCAGCGGACATTCCATTGGAAACATAAAGATTAGCGATAATGCTTTGTGGAATATACACCGTTTGGTTATCCGATTGACGCACATAAGGCATTGCCACAATGCCACGTTCTGCATTGCCTGATTGGAGATCGATCAATAAATCCGGCGTCAATTCACCATTGGGATCATAATAAGCCAATAAATGGTCATCTAAAATGCCTTCGGGCAGCTCGGTTTCATCTTCAATTTCAAACCATTTTTCATTGGGATAATGCACAAAAGGTGCATTGGCAAGATCTTGCCCAAGGTAATAATCGGCAAAGAAATAGTTCGTGGAAAGGCGTTCAAAATATTCTCCTAAGGCAGAAGCCAGTGCGGCTTTTTTGCTTGCCCCTTTACCGTTAGTGAAGCATTGCGGGCAATCTTTATCACGAATATGCACAGACCAAACATTCGGCACGGGATTGAGCCACGAGGCTTCTTCAATATCAAAGCCAAGTGCGGTCAATTTTTGCTGAAATTTTGCAATGCTGTCTTCAAGGGCGGCATCTTTGCCGGGAATAAAGGTTTGTTCTGTCATTTCATATTCTCCAATGGGGAAATACCACTTGTTTTGAGCCGTGCATAATAGGCAAGTTTCGTCTATTCAGCAAGGGGAAATCGTGTTAAAAAGCAAAACCAGTTTGTTATTTCAATGGTGTGTCTTTGATGAGCCTTTCCGCTTTGGCGGCTTGGCGAAAAGCCGTAGCAGGATTGAGAACAGGGGCAAAGGGCGATGTTTGGGGATTTAAGGTCATTGGCAACGTGCGTTTTTGTGCCACAATGATCATCATTTCGCCAAAATAATGGGGTTTCCCTTGTAAGGATAAACATTGCTGATCGAGCAGATCGAAATTGAGCAGGCTCAGCCAATCCACAATCCGACTGGCAAAATAAGGTTTAAACGGTAATTTATTTGTGCCAAAAGGCAAATGTTGTTTAAGGAAAAATAGGCTAAGTGGGTTAAATAAGGAAAGAAATAAGATCCCTTCTTGGTTGAGTGTTCGGGTAACTTCGCGTAACACTTGGTGCGGATCAGCGGTGAAATGTAAGCCGTGTGTGAGTAAGCAGGCGGAGAAACATTCATCGACAAAAGGCAGTGCAGTGGCCCGTGCTTGTATTAAATCAATGTGTGGACATTGTGAAAGTGCGGTCAAATTTTGCGGAATTTTTTCGCTGACAATAATTTGGTGATCGCAAGGGTAATAAGCTATCTCACCACTTAACGAACCCAATTTTAAACAATAATCCCCAGCCTGTCGTGCAAAGTGCTTTGTTAAATATTGCCCAATTAGGCTACAATAACGCTCACCTTGTGGCAGTTGTTGCCAACTTAGCGGAGCGTCCATTTTAGGATTGCCGAGAATATTCCACTTCATTTTCAATAAGGATCAATATGTTAGTTCCCATTCCAGCCCTTGATGATAACTATATTTGGCTGTATGCACGAGAAAATTTACCTGTAATTGTGATCGACATCTCAGAAAGCGAACCTTTATTAACCTATTTGCAACAGCACCAGCTTGAAGTGGAAGCAGTGTTGCTTACCCATAAGCATCAAGATCACGTTGGTGGCTTGGCAGAATTTAAACAGCATTATCCTAATGTTCCTGTGTTTGGCCCACAAGAAACCGCAGAATTAGGTGCAACGCAAATTATTAATGAAGGGGAAATTCACACCAAGCATTATCAAATCCAAGTGCTACCCTCGGGCGGACACACGGAAAATCACGTGAGTTTTGTGGTGGACGGCCATTTATTTTGTGGTGATACCTTATTTTCAGGCGGTTGCGGACGCGTGTTTACGGGGGATTACGCCCAAATGTTTGATTCGCTCCAAAGGCTCAAAGCCTTGCCTGATAGCACCATTGTTTGCCCTGCACACGAATATACCTTAAGCAATTTAAAGTTTGCTGAGAAAGTGTTAGGCTTGTCTGACTTTCTAACCGATTATACGAGAAAAATTGCAACATTACGCCAACAGAATCAACCGAGTTTGCCCACTACCTTAGCATTAGAAAAACGGATTAATCCTTTTTTACAGGCGGAAAATTTAACCCAATTTACCCAATGGCGAAAATTGAAAGATCAGGGTTAAATTAAACAAAAGTTTTGCTTTTTCCTAGGAAAGGGCAATCCGATTTGCTCAAGGGGAAATAATTGCTTAGAATGAGCAAGTTTTTATTTTCTTTCTTTTTATTTTGTGGGGGCTTGACCGAAAGTGCGGTCAAATTTCAATTAATTTATGACAATTCTTGTTTTAGGCATTAACCATAAAACCGCTTCTGTGGCATTGCGTGAAAAAGTGGCGTTTTCTGATGAAAAGCGTCAGCAGGCATTGCAACAAATTGAGCAATCTGCTTTGGCAGACAGTGCGGTGATTTTGTCCACCTGCAACCGCACCGAAGTGTATTTTCATAATAAAGCCATTTCTCCACAAGATGATGCCCAATGGCAACGCCAATGTATTGACTGGCTGAGCGAAATTCATCACATCGACAAAGAAGAACTCAACCACAGCCTTTATGTCAAACAAAATCAGTTCGCTACGCAACATTTAATGCGTGTCGCGTGTGGATTGGATTCCCTTGTATTGGGTGAGCCACAAATTTTAGGGCAAGTGAAGCAAGCCTATCAGCTAAGTGAAGATTATTATCAGCAACATCAAGGCACGATTTCTGGCCAGCTTTCTCGCTTATTCCAAAAAACCTTTTCTACGGCGAAACGGGTGCGAACAGAAACCCGTATTGGTGAAAATGCGATCTCTGTGGCTTATACGGCTTGTACTTTGGCTCGCCAAATTTTTGATAGCCTACGCCAGCTTAATATTTTGTTAGTTGGGGCTGGAGAAACCATTGAATTGGTAGCACGTCATTTATTACGCCACGGCGTGAAAAGTTTAACCATTGCCAACCGAACCCTTGCTCGTGCTGAACAGTTAGTGGAAAAGCTGGGATCGGCACAGAAAATTCGTGTGATAGGGCTAAATGAGATTCAAGAGGGCTTAAATCAAGCGGATATTGTGATCAGCTCAACAGGCAGCCCAAACACCTTAATCAGCCAAGCAATGGTGCAGCAAGCACAGAAAAAGCGTTGCTATAATCCAATGCTAATTGTTGATATTGCCGTACCGCGTGATGTAGAAGAAAGTGCAGGCGAAGTGGAAAGTGTTTATCATTACACCGTTGATGATTTGCAAAATATCATTCAGCGTAATCTCACCCAGCGGGAACAGGCTTCCGCTGAAGCAGAACAAATTATTGAGGAAGAAAATCAGGCCTTTTTTGAATGGCTTAAAATTCACCAGTTTTCCGATTTAATTCGCCGTTATCGCGAAGAGGCGGAACAAACCCGCCAAGAAATGCTTGAAAAAGCCTTGAGTGCCTTACAGCAAGGGGAAAGTGCGGAGCAAATTTTGCAAGAATTAAGCTACAAATTAATGAACAAGTTGATCCACACCCCAACTCAAGCTATGCAAGCTATGATGAAGTTGGGGAATGCTCAAGGATTACAAGCTTTTTCTAAAGAAATTCAATCAGAAGAAAAATAAGGTGAAAAATCGCCTTATTTTGTACCGCACTTTCATTTTTCTTTAATCTGTCAAAATGACAATAGCCGCCATTATTGCACCAGCCAAAATAAAATAGAGACTGCGTTTTAGCATTTTTCTTGAGCCAGGAATGAGCCATAGGGAACTAACGCAAAAGAAAAACAGTACCACGCCAAATAGCGTGCTTAACCACGAATATTTGTATTGTGAATTTGCCAAATGTAAGCGGTTAAGTTCGGCTAACCAAGTGGGATATTCCATTGAATAATATTTTGCTTCACCAGTTTTGAGGTGATATTCACCTTGCTCAAAATACATCACATCATTTTTTTCATCGATAATCGTTAAATTTTTAATCCGTAACTTTTGTTTTAGCTGCTCCGTATTTAATTGCGGGGCAATGGTTTTTTCAATATAAACTGAGTGTTTGAAGATCGTGGTATCTCGATAGATGAGGACAATGCCAGTAAAAGCATAAATAGCCATAATAACAAGAAGTAGAAATCCGAAATAGCGATGCAAAATTCGCATCCATTTTGCTGTTGTTTTATTCATTTTCATATTGCTTAGCTTAAAAATGGGGCAATTATATAGAAACTTTTTATTTATTAAAATGAAAATAATTATTGTTTGTTGAATTAATAATAATTATCAATAGAATAGATGGCTGTTGTTTAATAGATAAGGAGTTCTAATTTTATGAAACTAGCTTGCCCTCTAAATTTTCCTTTAAAAACGACCGCACTTTTAGTTATAAGTATTTGTTCTAGCAAGGTGTTATATGCGGAGGAAATTTCTTCATCAACAGAGTATATGGCAGTGTTACCAACGATTGATGTTGTTACCACACAGGAAACAGCCAACACAAAAGGCTATGTGGGGTATGAGGAAGCACAGGCAACACGCAATCTTCTTACGATCAAAGAAATGCCACAAACGATTGATGTGATTAATATTCAGAAAAACAAAAATTACGGTACTAATGATTTAAGCTCTATTTTAGAAGGGAATGCTGGCGTTGATGCCACTTATGATATGCGTGGCGAGAATATTTATTTACGTGGTTTTCAGGCTGACGCGAATGATATTTATCGTGATGGTATTCGTGAGAGCGGGCAAGTTCGCCGTAGCACCGCGAATATTGAACGGGTCGAGATTTTAAAAGGTCCATCATCGATTTTATATGGACGCAGTAACGGTGGTGGCGTGATTAATATAGTGAGTAAATTCGCTAATTTTAAAACTAGCAGAAATATATGGTTCTTGGAATAATCGTAGTTTTAACTTAGATGTAAACCAAAAAATTAACGAAAATGTTGCCGTTCGTTTAACTAGTGAGCTTTCTGCGGCAGAGGCTTATCGCTATGGGGTTAGAAATAAAGGGAGAATGTTTTCGCCAAGCATTAGCCTACAAAGTGATGATGGGCGACTACAATGGATTGGGCAATATACCTACGATTATCAATGGCGTATTCCAGATCGCAATCCAGCTAAATCTGTTTATGATGAAATGGGAATAGGCTATCGAAATAGTTTTTTCCGTGATGGAGACTATGTCGATGATAAATTGCAAGTTTGGCGTTCGGATCTCAAATATTTTATTAATGATCAGTGGTTGGTAAATTGGCAGCTGGCTTATCGTCAAGCAGATCAGGATTTTGATCATTATTTTGCAGGAACTTATTCTGCAACGGATAAAACGTTAAAGCAAAGCTATGCGTGGCAAAAAACACGGAATAAAACGTTCACCAATAATATTACCTTTAATGGTGAATTTGACACAGCTAGTCTTAAACATAAAGTCACCATTGGGCTGGATTATAGTCAGGAAGAACGCCACCCTATTTTGGCTGTTTTGCGTAATCAAGAAATTGATCCTTTTCTCAGCCGACATCAATGGCCAGCTCGTCAGCACCCAAATGCGACGGTAAATAATCGCCATAAAGTGTATAGTACAGGTATTTTTGTACAGGATTTAATTTCATTAACCGATAACGTAAAAGTGCTATTAGGTGGGCGTTACGATTTTTTATCGTTTTAACTCCACAAATATTAAGCAAGAACGTCGTGATACAAAAGGGCATTCTTTTAGCCCAAATGTGGGGGTTGTGTGGGAAGTTACACCAGAACATACGCTTTACGCCTCCTTTAACCGTAGTTTCTCACCTTATGGAGGGCGTGGCTATTTAGGGATTAGCACCGATCAAAAAGACGTGTTTAATGCCTCACCCGAATATAATCAACAATATGAAGTGGGCATTAAGAGCGATTGGTTTGACAAAACCTTAAGTACCACCTTATCTGCTTATCAATTGGAACGCCGTAATATTCGTTATCGTCCTAATAAAGATATTCTTGATGTTTGGGCGGTGCGTGGAAAAGATCAATCCAAAGGTGTGGAATTAAGCCTATTAGGGCAGCTCGCACCGAAATGGTATATCCGTTCTTCAGTAGGCTGGATGGTCGCAAAAATTAAGGAGGATAAACAAAATCCGCAAAATAACAACCGCACTTTAAATAATACGGGAAATTTCACGAGTAACCTGTTTGTGCGTTATGTGCCAACAGAAAAACTCTATTTAGAAACAGGAGTAACCCATTTAGGAAAATGTTATTATTTCAATAACAATAAACAAACCATTCTGCCAAGTTTTACGCGTGTTGATGCGATGGTGGGGTATAATCTTAATCCTGTTAATATCACCTTTGCGGTATCAAATTTATTTAATAAAACTTATTGGCGTTCTGATTCAATGCCCGGTAATCCGCGTTCATTTAATTTGCGTTTGACGTATATGTTCTAAATTTGGTTAAGCTATTTTTATTAAAGGTCTAGTTTTAAGCTAGACCTTTGATAGTGATATAAATTCTTTATTATCGAGATTATTTGACTTGATTGAGTAAGAATTGGGTGAGGAGGTTTACAGGTCGTCCTGTTGCGCCTTTGTTTGCCCCTTGAAGCCAAGCCGTGCCAGCGATGTCTAGGTGTGCCCAAGTGTAGTTTTTGGTGAAGTTGGATAAAAATTCACCTGCAGTAATCGCACCGCCCCAGCGTCCGCCGATGTTAGCGAGATCGGCAAATGGCGATTTTAATTGCTCTTGGTACTCTTCGCTTAATGGCAAACGCCACGCTTTATCAGCACTTTGCTCGGCGGCGGATAATAATTGGTTGGCTAAGGCATCATTTGGCGACATTAGCCCGCTGTTATGTTGCCCTAGTGCCACCACGCACGCCCCTGTGAGGGTGGCTACATCGATCACTAATGCGGGGTCAAAACGTTCCACATAGGTGAGGGTGTCGCACAGCACCAAACGGCCTTCCGCATCGGTGTTCAGCACTTCAACGGTTAAGCCTGACATTGTGGTGAGAATATCACCTGGACGGTAAGCATTGCCGTCAGGCAAGTTTTCGCAGCCCACGAGTACGCCGATCACATTTAATGGCAATTCCAATTCAGCTAAGGCATTCATTACGCCGTAAACGGAAGCTGCTCCGCCCATATCGTATTTCATTTCGTCCATACTGTCGGCTGGTTTTAGGGAAATGCCGCCTGCGTCAAAGGTTAAGCCCTTACCCACAAGCACAATTGGTTTCGCATTTGGGGCTGGGTGATTGCGGTATTCCATAATGGAAAGTTGAGCTTCATTGTGGCTACCTTGCGAAACAGCGAGATAAGCGTTCATTCCCAATTCTGCCATTTCTTTTTCGCCGATGATGGTGGTGCGTAAGTGCGGTGATTTTTGTGCGAGTTTTTTCGCTTGCTCTGCTAAATAGGCAGGGTTGCACACATTCGGTGGATAGTTTGCTACATCTTTAGCGAGGCGAACCCCTAATGCTACCGCTTGCCCTTGTTTTACGGCATTTTCGGCTTGGGTTTGCTGATCGTCATTCACGACAAAAACCACTTCTTGCAGTGCGGTTGTGCTGTCTGCTTTTTTGCTTTTGAATTGATCGAATTGGTAAAGGCTTTCTTCTAGGCTTTCAATAGCAAAACGCACATTCCAATACAGATCGCGATCGGCAAGGGTTACTTCAGTTAAGAAGCTATGCACTTGTTCGGCATTGGTGGCTTTGACGGCTTGAAAGGCGGTTTTGATCAGCTGTTTATATTGGCGAGCGGTTAATTCTCCTTGCTTTCCACAGCCCACGACAAAAAGACGTGCGAAATTGGCATTTGGCAAACGCAAGGTGATTACTTCACCTTGCTTGCCCTTCATATCGCCTGAAGCGATCAGTTGGCTAATTGCCCCGTTGCTTAATTGATCCAGCGTTTGTGCGGTGGGGGAGAGTTTACCTTCTTCAAAAACGCCGACGATCCCATTTCCTGTTCCCGCAGAAAGTGCGGTGCTTTTTACAGTATATTTCATTTGTTCCTCACTAATTTACTGCCATCGTGTTAAAAATACGGTATTATACGCCATTCCATTTGAAATGACTTTGATAAAAATTGCAAGTGAAAACAAGATAGGCAATGCTGTGATTTTAACGAGATATTTAACCAAAGAAGTATTAAAAAGCCAAACTGCGATTCTTTTCATTTTACTTCTCATCTTTTTCTGCCAACAACTTGTTCGAGTGCTGGGATCGGCAGCAAACGGTAATGTTCCCGCCGATTTAGTGCTTTCGTTATTGGGATTAGGGATGCCCGCAATGGCACAATTAATGTTACCACTCTGTTTGTTTATTGCTCTGTTGCTCACCTTTGGGCGGTTGTATGCGGAGAGCGAAATCACAGTAATGCGGGCTTGTGGCGTAGGGCAGGGATTATTGGTGAAAGTGGCGTTATTGCTTTCATTGGTTACAGCCAGCTTTGCGGCTTATAACGTGTTGGAACTTTCTCCTTGGGCATTGCAAAAACAAAGCCAAATTGTCAAAGAAGCCAAAGCCAATCCTACAGTGGGGGCATTAGTCGCTGGGCAGTTTATCTCAGTGAGTAGCAACGATCAGGTGCTATTTATTGATAAAGTCCAAAATAATGCCATTTCAGGTGTGTATGTTTTCCAAATGCAAAATAAGAAGAATCAAAAGCCTTCGGTGATTGTGGCGGATTTTGGAGAGATCACCGCATTACCGAATGGCGATCAGGTGCTTAATCTCAATCATAGCCAGCGGGTGGAGGGCAGTGCGGTATTGCCTGATTTCCGCATTACGGATTTTGAACGCTATCAAGCCTATCTCGGTTATAAAGCGACAGCCAATGATGAAGACGATGCGGAAACCTTATCTTTCCAGCAACTTTTAGCAAATACAACGCCTGCGGGAAAAGCGGAACTACATTGGCGGATTACCCTTGTTTTAGCCGTGCCGTTAATGGCATTAATTGCTGTGCCGATGAGCCGTGTTAATCCACGTCAGGGGCGTTTTGCGAATATTCTGCCCGCTTTGTTGCTCTATTTGATTTATTTTTTATTGCAAAGCTCGTTGAAATCCGCAGGGGCTGCGGGGAAATTAGATGCCAGCCTATGGCTTCCTTTGGTGAATATAGGCTTTTTTGTGTTAGGCATTTTGCTCAATAGCTGGAACAGTGCCGTGATGTATAAAGTGCGTTATGCGTTGTTCAAAAAACGTCGCTAGGAAAAAAGTTAGGAACAAAAATAATGATGAATACCTTAGACCGTTATATTGGCAAATCCATTTTGGGGGCGATTTTTGCTGTGTTGCTCACATTGGTGGGGCTTTCGGCGATTATTAAATTTGTTGAACAGTTTCGTAGCGTAGGAAAGGGAACATATGATGTGTTGCAAGCAGGGCTGTTTACGCTTCTCACCATTCCTAAAGATATTGAAACCTTTTTCCCAATGGCAGCATTATTGGGGGCGTTGATTGCGTTAGGAAATTTAGCCAGCCGTAGTGAATTGGTAGTAATGCAGGCTTCGGGCTTTTCGCGTTTAAAAATCGGGCTTGCGGTGATGAAAACCGCAATTCCACTCGTGATTATCACAATGGCGATCGGCGAATGGGGCATTCCGCAAACGGAACAATTTGCCCGCGATATGCGAACCCGTGCGATTTCAGGCGGTGAAATGCTTTCAGTGAAAAATGGGGTTTGGGCGAAAGAAGGCAATGATTTTATTTATGTCAGACAGATTATCGATAACGTCAAACTGAACGACATCTATATTTACCACTTCAATGATAATCGCCAATTAACCCAAGTAAGCCACGCCAATCAAGCGGAATTTAGGGACGGAAATTGGCAATTAAATCAAGTCAATAAATCTCAAATCGGCACGGATAAAATTGATACGACTAACTATCTGTATGAAACCTGGCAAACGACGCTCACGCCCGATAAATTAGGTATCGTTTCCCTCCGCCCGACTTCCTTATCCATTTCAGGGCTGGCGGAATACATTGCGTTTATGAAAGAAACGGGGCAAGACGCAAAACGCTTTGAACTGACTTATTGGCGGAAACTATTTCAACCCATTTCTGTGGGTGTGATGATGTTGTTGGCGTTATCCTTTATTTTCGGGCCATTGCATAGTGTAACAATGGGGGCAAGAATGCTCACAGGTATTTGCTTCGGTTTTCTTTTTTATGTGGTTAATGAGATTTTCGGACCACTCAGTTTAGTTTATAATGTGCCACCGAACGCAGGGGCATTAATGCCAAGCGGATTATTTATTCTCATCACTTGGTGGCTGTTAGCACGCAAACGCTAAGCCAAAAGTGCGGTGTAAATGATCTGCCCCCAAAAAGTTAGACTATATTTTAATTTCATTCAAGGACTGAGTTCTGTATTCCACAGGGCTTAGTCCTTTGAGCTTCACTTGAATACGCTCATTGTTGTAGTAATGAATGTACTCGTGAATCACTTTTTCAAGCTGTTCAAAGGTTTCAAACCGCTTGCCAAAGTAACATTCCGTCTTCAATCGCCCGAAAAAGCTTTCCATCGCACCATTATCAAGGCAATTGCCTTTTCTCGACATACTTTGCGTAATACCGTGTTTTTTCAATATCTCTCGATAACCCATCATTTGATACTGCCATCCTTGGTCGGAATGCAGTATCGGTTTTTCCCCCGCTAATCGGTTCACCGCCTGGGTCAGCATTCTGGTTATCTGCTCAAAATTCGGACTTCTCGCCACATCATAAGCAATAATTTCGTTATTAAACAAGTCTTTAATCGGCGATAAATACACTTTGCCTTCCGCACATTTGAACTCGGTGATATCCGTTACCCACTTCTCATTCGGCATCGTTGCCGTAAAATCCCGTTGCAACAGATTATCGGCAATGTGTCCCACTTTGCCTTGGTAAGAACGATATTTTTTCTGCTTACTTTTTCCTTTTAACCCCAAACGTTGCATTATCGCTTGCCCCCTTTTGTGGTTGATAATCAAGTATTTCCTTAATTCCAAGGTAATTCGACGATAACCATAATTTTCGTCATTTTTGCGATAAATTTCCTCTATTTTCTGTGAAATCGCTACATTTTTATCCGACTTTGGCTTGAGATGATAAAAGAACGAACTGCGTGCCAATCCGATTAGCCTGAGTAACAATTCCAACGGGAAACGCAAGCGTAAGGCATTTACGATGACGGCTTTTTCTGCATTTTTTGTTGGTTGAGTTCCTGCAACTTTTTTAGCATTGCATTCTCCGCTTCTAATTCCAAAATTCGGTAACGCAAGCGTTCTTCTTCTGTTTTGGGCGTTGGTGGCATTTTAGGTGAGTTGAGTTTCATACTTGGACGACCTTTAGGTTTGAGTAATAACCCATCTATACCTTGTTTTTCAAAGCGTTGCAACCATTGACTAATTATCCCTGAACTGGGGATATCAAAGCGAAAGCAGGCGGCTTCAGCGGAGCACTGGCCTTTTTTGATAGCTTGAATAACCTTTAATTTAAACTCAACAGAATAATATCGTTTTTTACTTAATACAGCTAATCCATTGATTCCATTATGATTAAATTTCGCAATCCAACGTGCTAACGTGCTTTGGGGAAGCTGAAAATACTGGCGAGTAAGCGAACGGTTTTTTCCATTTTGATGATAAAAGTCGAGCACTTGTTGTTTGAAACGTTGAGTATATTTAGTCATAAAAAATCTGCACCTTAATCAGTTGGTTATTTAGTCCAACTTTTGGGGTGCAGATCAATTCATTAGATTTAGTTACCCACACCCTTACGCAATGGAAAGATTGGCTCATTGGCTTCATTCCTAACATTGTGTCAGCCATTATTTTACTTGTTTTATTTTATTTCCTCGCCAAAATTTTGAGTAAAACGGCGTTACGCATTTACAGCCGTCTGTTCCCAGCCAATCGCCGTGCGGCAAAGGGCATCGAAATTAGCGTGAAAATTCTCATTTGGTTCTGTGGTGTAATTTTAGCCTTACAAGTGTTGCATTTAGCCTCATTTCTTACCCACTTACTTGCTGGAGCAGGAATTGTGGGAATTATCGCAGGGTTTGCCTTTAAAGACATTGCGTCAAACGCTTTTTCTGGCTTGTTGATTAAATCCGAACAGCCTTTCGACATCGGCGACTGGGTAAATATTAATAATTCTATCGGAAAAGTGGTGAACATCGGCTTAGTAACCGTCGAGCTGGAAACCATCGAGGGCGAAACCGCGTTGATTCCTAACCAATTGATTTATAGTGCTGAATTTTTCAACTATTCAAAATTGAAAAAACGTCGCGTGATTTTATCCACAGGGGTTTCTTATGGCGACGATTTGGAAAAAGTGCGTCAAACCACGTTGGCATTAATGCAGGAATGGGATTTTGTGATTGATAAAAATGACATCAACTTTTATTTCACCGATATTGGTAGCTCCACCTATGATTTCATCGTGCATTTTTGGGTCGATTTAATTACCTATGAAGACTATTTAGAATCTAAAAGCCAAGCCATAATGGCATTGAAAAAACGCTTTGAGCAAGAAAACATCAGCATTGCCTATAACGTAACCACCCTTGATTTTGGTGTGAAAGGCGGTGTGAATTTGTTTGATAAAGCCGTAAAATTTGAACAAGATATGACCCCGCAAGCAAAGGCTGAATAATTTTTGTGGCGTTGAAGAAGTAAAAAGTCTATGTAAAAATCTATTTAAATGGGCTTTAGAGGACAGATATAGGTCTAGCACAAAGTGTTAGACCTTTAATGTAATAAGAGTGTCTATATTATTCTTTCAATGTTAAACCCTTTATCAAATACTACTATTATTTTTCATTAACTAAGTGATAAATATTTCATTTTATTTGTAATATTTACTTGCCCCCCCCGAAATTTTGTATACTCTAGGCGAATTTACTTAATCCTTAAGGAGTATTGAAAAAATGAAAAAATTGGTTTTAACAACTTTAATTGCCGCTGGATTGGGGGTTGCTCAAACAGCATTTGCCGACCAAACAAACTCAGGAACTATTACTATTACAGGTAAGGTACTAGATACGACTTGTAAAATTAATGGGCAAGATAGTGGTGATCTTACTGTAAAATTACCACCAGTTTCTACGAAAGCATTAGCTTCAACAGGAAAAACTGCAGGTACTACATTATTCACTATTGATCTAAGCGAATGTTCTTCAGCAAGTAGTAAGCTTGCAAGTAAAGCAGCTGTCTATTTTTCAAATGATGCTGACAAAGTGACGGCTGATGGTAAACTACTAAATAAACCAGGTGGTTCTCCAGGTGATGCTGCTCAAAATGTGGTTGTTCAGTTGCTTCATAAAGATGATACTGTGATTGATATTACTCAAGCATATGATCAATATACACAAGATAAAGATAAAGTTGCAATTACTGGAAACTCTCCGAATGGGAAAGCGAAACTTCAATATAAAGCACGTTATTATGCAACTGATGTAGCTGGTGCTGGTGAAGTGAAGTCTACCGTGAATTATACCATCGCATACGAATAATCTTTTTTATTTATCGGGCAGATTTCCTGCCCGATTTTTTAATTATCTTATTATTTTTTATTACTTACTTTTTTGTGTGTTTTATTGGGGGGCTTATGTTGAAATTTTTTTTCACCATCATTATTGCGTTTATGGCAATGTCTGTTTCAGCCAATGTGATTATCACAGGCACCCGTGTGATTTATCCTTCTAATCAGAAGAATGTAAGTGTACAACTTACGAATGCGGGAACTAATCCTTCTTTAGTTCAAGCTTGGATTGACAATGGTGATCCGAAAGCTTCACCAGAAACAATTAAAACGCCCTTTGTGATTACACCGCCGATTTCTCGCATTGATGGAAATAAAGGGCAAACACTGCGTATTACCTATACAGGTGCCTCACTGCCTAAGGACCGTGAATCTATTTTCTATTTAAATGTATTAGATATTCCACCAAAGCCAAAAGACCAAAATCAAAATTATTTACAAATTTCCTTGCGTAGCCGTATCAAACTTTTTTCCGCCCAGTGGAATTAACAATTTCGCCGAGTGATGCCTATTCACAAGTAAAATGGCGTGGGCAGGGTAAACAATTGTTTGTGGACAATCCAACTCCTTATTACATCACTTATCCAGAAGTGAAAATTGGCACAGCAGAAACCCTGAGTGCGAATATGATAGCACCGTTTTCACAAGCCACTTTTCAATTAAATAAACCGATTCCAGCTAAAGCAACCACCGTAACTTGGACTGTTATTAACGATTATGGTGCAACGCCAAGTGGCACTAGTGCTATGCAATATTAATAATAAATATGATAAAACCTAAATTTTTCAGCAAACCAACAAAATTCAAACTAAGCTATTTATCATTAATTTTGTTAAATAGTTGGTTTAGTTATGTTTATGCTAATGAATATGTGGAGTTCGATTCTGATTTTTTGTTTGGCAGTGAGAGTAGAAAAAATGTTGATGTTCAACGTTTTAGTTATGATAACGCAGTGCCAGCAGGTGAATATACTGTAGATGTTTATTTGAATGAAAATTTGCTTGGGCGTATTAATATTCAATATGCTGATGTACCTAATCAAAAACGTACCGCACTATGTGCGACAGAAACATTACTTACGTTGTTAGATTTAAAAAATGAAGCGTTGGCAGATAAGCCTAAAGCAACGAAGGCAAATTGTCAGTTTTTCTCTGAACTCGTCCCTGAAGCCACAGCGAGCTTTGATATAGGGCAATTACGATTAGATGTGAATATCGCACAGGCTCTAATTACCCAACGTCCACAGGGCTATATTTCACCAGCACAATGGCAAGATGGCACTCCCGTTGCTTTTGTGCGTTATGATGCAACACATTATCGTTATAAGTATTCAGATATAAACGCTCAACAGACCTATTTGGGCATTGAGGCAGGTGTTAATTTATTTGGTTGGGCATTGCGTCATCGTGGTTCTCAGACTTGGACTGATCAACAAAAACAGAGCTATCAGCGAATTGCAACCTATGCTAAACACGATGTTCCTCTGCTACGCGGTCAATTTACCATTGGAGATTTTTATACCAATGGCAGATTAATGGACAGTATCGCAATTCGAGGGGTGCAGTTAGAATCCGATGATAGAATGCTTGCAGCTTCTGAACGTTACTATGCACCAGTTATACGAGGCGTTGCCAATACTAATGCGATTGTTAGCGTTCGACAAAACGGTAATCTATTACGAGAAGTTTCTGTACCTGCGGGAGCTTTCTCCATTGATGACCTATTCCCAACCGGTTATGGTGGTGATCTTGAGGTGGAAGTGTTAGAAGCAAATGGCGAGAAACGCAAATTTACAGTGCCATATACTGCTACTGCGCAATTAATCCGCCCAGGTTATAGTCGTTATCAATTAAGTGCGGGGCGTTATCGTTATAATAATGAAAGGGGCTGTCCTAGATAACTAGACTAAACTCCCTTTAACCAATTGTTTTAAAATAGAAATTTGACTTTTTATGTTGCTGTAATTAAAACGCCATTCACATTCCTTTAAATAAAGCTCAAAATGCGCTTTTGGGATACCATTAAATTTGCGTAAATGGCGTTTTGCTTGGCTTCAAAAATTCTCAATTCCGTTAATGTGGTTATGATTTTCAGCAAAATGTGTGCTGTGATTGATACGAAAATGACTAAATTCACTCACATCAAGCACGTCATAACTACGATAATTATCGGTGTAAACAATACTATCAGGCTTTACCTGCTCCCGAATAATGGGTAACAAGGTGGCAGATTGCGTATTTGGAACCGCAACGGTATAAACCTTGCCATTGCGCTTGAGAAGCCCGAATACCGCAATTTTCCCTGCCGCACCACGACCACGTTTGCCTTTGCGAGCACCGCCAAAATAACTTTCATCGGCTTCAATTTCACCTTCAAACATCTCTAAGTGAAGGCTGTTTTGATAGATGAGTTGGCATAAACGATGAAAGTAATATGCGGCAGTCGTTTTGTTTACATTGACTAACTCTGCTGCTGTCCTTGCAGTAACACCTGCAACAAATAGCTCAATGAGTTTATTTTGTTTGTGCTGACTTAGACGACTTTTTCTCATTGGTTCATTATAACCTAAATAGATTTTTTAGTTGTTATCTAGGACAGCCCCTAATGAAATTTTAGATAATGTTGCACAAGCAACCTGGCAATATGGATTAAGCAATAATATCACATTTAACCTTGGTGCAATCTTAGCTAAAAATTACCATTCAGAATTAATTGGTGTTGCAATTAACACGCCTATTGGTGCATTTTCTGGAAATGCAACATTCTCAACGGCTAAACTTTTGGATTCGCAACAAAAATATAAGGGATATAACCTTCATTTCAGTTATAACACCCATATTGAACCAACCAATACAAATGTAACATTGGCAGCATATCGCTATTTATCCCGTAAGTATTACAGTTTGCAAGATACGATATTGGCGAACAATCGTGATTTTGTTGATAGACAAGAGATTGATATGTCGTCATATTATTATCGTCCAAAGAATCAATTTCAAGTAACAGTCAGCCAAGTGTTTAAAGACAATTGGGGAAGTGTTTATGTTAATGGTAGCACCTATACCTATTGGGATAGCAATGAGAAACGCAATGAATACCAAATTGGTTATGGTAATAGCTATAAAAGACTCAGTTACAGTTTTTCTTTTTCACAAGGGAAAACAAGTGATGGCAACAATGATAGAAGAGTTTATCTGTCATTATCCTTGCCGTTAGGTAATAGCGTTAATAGTGCTTATATTTCGCAAACGCTTAATTATAATAAAGAAAATGGCTATTACGCCTCAACTTCGTTATATGGGTCATTGGGCGAACAAGGCAAATATAACTACAATATTGCAGTGAGCAAACAGAAAGATAACAGTAATATTTCCTTTAACAATAACTACTCAAGCCCACAAGCACGCCTTAGTGCTTCTTGGAGCCGTGATAATAAAGGCAGTCAGCAAATATCATTCGGTGCATCTGGTGCTGTTGTGGCTCATCCAAAAGGCATTACATTATCCAATGATTTAGGCGATAGTTTTGCAATTATTCACGCCAAAGGTGCAAAAGGGGCATTAATTAATGGTTCGGTAGGTAATAAAATTGATTACTTCGGTAACGGTATTGTGCCTTATATTGAACCTTACGCAATTAACTATGTAGGGCTGGATGGGAATTCGCTACCAAGCACGGTTGAGCTATCAGCCACAGAACAATCGGTAATTCCGCGTGCCAATCAAGCAATATTAGTGAATTTTGAAACAGAGCAAGGTGCGGTTGTCTTCTTTGAATTAACTAATGATGAAAAAGAGTTGCCACCATTAGGTACAGAAGTATTTGATCAAAATAATCAATCAGTCGGTGTGGTGGCACAAGGTGGCACAATCTATACTCGAGGCATTGCAGAAAGTGGTGAATTAAAACTTTCTTGGGGCGAAACACGTTGCCATATCAATTATCAATTGCCACAAGAGAGCGATAACACAATGCCTGTTATTGTGCCAGTACAATGCCAGTTTTATTAAAAGGGGAAAAAATGAAAGGGAAAATAATTCATTGGTTTATATCAATGATGGCTTTGGTGATTTTGTTTAAACCATCATTTTCTTTTGCCTATATATTTGAAGGGAAAGATGTTGGAGGATCGACAGTACCACCAAAGCAAGAACGTTATTTTAACGTTAATTATCATCGTGTTGGTTATAATGAGGTGGTTTATCGTTGGAATATAGGTGAAATAATGGCGGGAAACTACTGTAGGCAACGTGCTGGTGTAATGAATCCAGTGGATAAATATTGGTTAGAAATTAAATATTTTGATACACAAGAAAAAAATAGTCAGTATTTTGAAAGAAGGTTACTGGAAGTAAATAATCGTCTAGTAACAATTAATGATGCAAGCTCATATCAATTTGCTATTGTTGAGCGTGGACAATCATTGACATTTGATTTAAGACTAAAGCTAAAAGATACTTTTCTCTATAATACAACGCCATCGGATATTTCTATTCCAGCAGGCACGCCATTGGCAATCATTACGATGTTATGTGTGGATAAAACGACACCAGGTAATACCGTAACGGATTATCAAGATAAAGATAATAGGGAGTATAAATATAATTCATTCTCTATGATAAAAATTACCTCCGCGGATTCGGCAACCTTTAGTTTTGCCCGGACTTGCACACTGGAAAATAATAACCAAACGATTAAACTAAAAGATGTGACTGTAAAAGAACTTAATGAGAATGACGAAGTGCTAGGTAAAACTTTTGATATTGGGCTTAATTGCCCCGGAGGAAGTGTAAAAAATGCTTATATTCTCTTTACTGATGCTCTTTCTCCATCAAATACAGGCACGCTACCGCGTGTTGGGGCAATTGGAAGATTATATTCAGATGAAACTATGGCTACAAAGACTGTATTAAGCGTAAAAGATTCAGTGACTGGACAGTATTTAACTTATAGACAACCTTTAATAGCAAATGGTGATTTTTTTAATAAGCCAACAGGAAATCAAGCGGCAGGTTTTTACTCATTTAATCAGGAGACATTAACTATTAACCGAAAGCCTAAGCATCGTTATGAGGTTTATTATCGTAAGTTACCAAATAGCACGCCGAAAGCTGGAACAATATCAGCCAAGATGACTTACAATATTTATTATGATTGATTACGCATAATCTTATTGCTTCTTTAGCATAATCAAATTGTTGATAAAACGTTCTCCCCTTGGCTAAGAGGAGAGCGTTTTTATTTCTGATGAGTATGAAGCTATTTTTCATTAAGTGGGGGATAAAAAACAAACCTATGACAAATATCATAGGTTTGTGACTAGTCTAAGTTTAAAAATCTGCACAATTTGTGCAGATTTCAAAGTGCGGTCTATTTTTTCGCTGTTTTTATTGTGTTGCTTGGATTGCGGTTAAGGCAATGGTGTACACAATATCATCCACTAATGCACCGCGAGAAAGATCGTTCACTGGTTTACGCATACCTTGTAGCATAGGACCAATCGAAACGAGATCTGCTGAGCGTTGTACCGCTTTATAAGTGGTGTTACCCGTATTCAGATCTGGGAAAATAAACACCGTTGCTTTACCGGCAACTGGCGAGTTTGGTGCTTTAGAACGTGCCACATCTTCCATAATTGCCGCATCATATTGTAATGGACCGTCAATAATCAGATCTGGGCGTTTTTCTTGGGCGATGCGGGTGGCTTCTTTCACTTTTTCTACATCTGCACCGCTACCTGATGTACCTGTAGAGTAGGAAATCATTGCCACTTTTGGATCAATACCGAAGGCTTTAGCAGAATCTGCAGATTGAATCGCGATTTCTGCAAGCTGTTCTGCCGTTGGATCTGGGTTTACCGCACAATCGCCATAAACCAGCACTTGATCAGGCAATAACATAAAGAAGATAGAAGAAACAATAGAATTACTTGGAGCCGTTTTGATGATTTGCATTGGTGGGCGAATAGTATTGGCTGTGGTATGAACTGCACCTGAAACTAAGCCATCAACTTCGTTTGCTTCGAGCATCATTGTACCAAGAACCACGGTATCTTCTAATTGTTCACGAGCGGCTTCTTCCGTCATTCCTTTGTTTTTACGTAATTCGACAAGACGATCAACATAATTTTCACGTACGCTGGCTGGATCGATAATTGTAATCCCAGCACCTAATTTCACTCCTTGAGCTTCAGCAACACGTTGAACATCTGCAGGGTTAGCTAATAGCACACATTCTGCAATGCCACGTTCAGCACAAAGTGCGGCAGCTTTTACGGTACGAGGCTCATCACCCTCAGGTAAGACGATACGTTTTTTCGCTTGGCGTGCTAATTCGGTTAATTGGAAGCGGAACGCTGGTGGCGACAAACGGCGTTGGCGAGATGAGGCAGCAACGATTGAAGTAATGAAATCAGCGTCAAATTGTTGGCTAGTGTATTGTTTGATATTCTCAATACGCTCTTTATCATCTACAGGCACTTCAAGATTAAAGCTTTGTAAGGTTAATGCTGTTTGCCAAGTGTTGCCTTCAATACGGAAGATAGGTAAGCCTGAGTTTTCAAAAGCAGGTTGGCAGAGTTTTTTGATTTGGTTATCAATTTTATAGCCACCAGTTAAAAGTAAACCACCTAGCTCAATGCCATTACTTGCAGCGAGGGCAGCAGCCACAAGCACATCAGGTCGGTCTGCCGAGGTTACTAGCAAGCTC
Source organism: Avibacterium paragallinarum (assembly GCF_900450705.1). Lineage (GTDB taxonomy): Bacteria > Pseudomonadota > Gammaproteobacteria > Enterobacterales > Pasteurellaceae > Avibacterium > Avibacterium paragallinarum. The sequence goes on along the minus strand of NZ_UGHK01000002.1, from coordinate 196,362 downwards.
CCAGTGCGGAAATGCTCAACCATATTTGGTAATGTTCTTGCACAGAAAGTGATGCCACGAATACGGCGAGATTGAATTTCACCCTCATTAATAATTGCTGCACCAAGATGATTGACTAAATCAATTACTCGAGTAGCAATGAGTTCAGCACTCCAAGGAATGCAAGCTAAGATTTTAATAGGGCTTTGTTCAAATAGTTTGTAAACCTCTGATACATTATTGTGACTGTGCTGATAAGCATCAAAAATTTCGCTTAGATCTGGACGAGTACGGCCTGTTTCATCAATTGGTGCATTGAATTTGTTAATCACAACACCCAGTAAGTTTTTGTTATTTTTACCACCAAATTGTGAAGCCGCTGCTTCTATACGTTCTTTTAATTCCGCAGGCGTTTCGGTGGCTGGAGCTGCAACTAAAATAATCTCAGCATCTAAAGCTTGAGCAATTTCATAGTTAATGCTGTTGGCATAGCTATGTTTACGTGTTGGGATTAAACCTTCAACAATGATAATTTCATTGTTTTTAGCCAACTGTTGGTGATTTTCAACAATTTTCTCTAATAAAACATCAGATTGATTTTGCCCGATTAAACTTTCAGCTACGCTAAGCATAAATGGCTCAGCGGTTTCAATAGAAGTGCTAGTGCGAACAATTGAGGTGCTACGATCAAGCTTATCTTCACCGGTATTAGGCTGTGAAATTGGCTTCATAAAACCGATTTTGGCACCTTTTTCTTCAAGGGCACGAATTAAGCCGAGGCTAACACTGGTTAAACCTACACCAGTGCTGATAGGAATAAGAATAATTGTACGAGACATAATAAACCTTAAGGTTAAAACTGAATGAAAAAGAAACTGCCGAAGTACTCGGCAGTCTGTTTATTGCAAAATTAGATGCAAAGTTTTGCAGTATCTTGTGCGATTACTAATTCTTCGTTTGTTGGGATAACCATTGCAACAGGGGTGTTATCTGCGGTGATCACGCCTTCGTTACCAAAGCGTGCTGCAAGGTTTTTGTCGTTATCTAGTTTATAGCCGAAGAGTTTTAAATGCTCTAAGGTTTTTTCACGAACAAGTCCTGAGTTTTCACCAATACCACCAGTGAACACAATCGCATCTAAACGTTCGCCGATAACCGCCATATATGAACCAATATATTTTGCTAAACGGTAGCAGAATACATCTAAAGCACGTTTGGCAGGCTCTTCGGTTTCATAGTTATCTTCCGCATAACGACAATCGCTAGTTACTTCTGTTAAACCTAATAAACCTGACTTTTTGGTTAATAGGGTGTTAATTTCTTCAACGCTCATACCTAGGTTATCGTGTAGGTAGAAAATGATCGCGGGATCTAAATCCCCTGAGCGAGTTCCCATCACTAAACCTTCTAATGGGGTTAAGCCCATTGAGGTATCAATACATTTGCCGTGACGAACTGCCGCTACTGATGCACCGTTGCCTAAGTGACAAGTGATTACATTAACTTGATCCGCAGGCACGTTTAAACGCTCAGCCGCTTGTTGGCTTACATAGAAATGGCTTGTCCCGTGTGCACCGTAGCGGCGAACACCGTGTTCTTTATAAAGCGAATAAGGTAATGCGTAAAGGAATGCTTCTTCAGGCATTGTGGTATGGAATGCGGTATCAAACACTGCCACATTTTTATCTTTTAAATGCGGGAACATTTTGAACGCTTCTTCAATACCGATTAAGTGCGCAGGGTTGTGTAATGGCGCAAATTGGATCGCGTCTTTAATCCCTTGAATAACTCCATCATTGATGATTACAGAAGAAGTGAATTTCTCACCACCGTGAACAATACGGTGACCAATTGCCACAATCTCATCTTTTAATGATGGATCTAATGGGAAAATATTGTTCACAATAAATGCAAGTGCTTCACTATGTGCCGCACCAGCACCTAATTCTGCATTGCCTTTTTCGCCGTGTAATTTCCATTTGATACGCGCATCTGGCAGGTGGAAAGCTTCTGCAAGACCAGATAATTTTTCTTCACCTGTTACAGGGTCTAAAATAGAAAATTTAAGTGATGAACTACCGCAGTTAAGTACGAGAACTAATTTTTGAGACATAAGTAACCTATTTTTAATTAAGTTAAAAGGATTCCGTCTAAATAGCCTAAACGGAGCGACATTTATAAAGCCGTTAAACCTATATAGGATACACCTTTCAACAGATAAAATAAATTCTCAAGCTAGAAAAAATACGATTTTTATCAAAAAAATGATTAAAAATTAAAATATTTTTATAAGAATTAAGCGAGAAGTCCTAAACCGAGATCGGCTATAATGGGAATATGACAACCATAAACAAAGGAAAAACAATGAATTTTCTCACCGCACTTAAACAAGGGCAAGGTTATTTAAACACTTGGCCGTTAATCCCTAAACTTGGAATGATCTTCCCTGAAAACCGTGTGATTAAAGCGACAAAATTTGCACAGAAGCTAATGCCGTTTCTCGCCGTGTTCGCCTTAGTTTGGCAACAGATTTATGCCAAAGAGGAGATAATGGCATTTGCCGCCGCCATTTTAACCGCACTTTTTGCCTTGTGCTTACCCTTGCAAGGATTATATTGGCTAGGCAATCGGGCTAGCTCTCCATTGCCTGCGAAAAGTGCGGTGCAATTTTCAGCCCTTTTTTCACAATTAGAAAAAGCGGGTTGTGTGCTTGCTAAAGTCGATCAGCCAACTTATCAAGATTTAGCCCAATTATTACACAAAGCCCAGAAGCATTTACCTGCTGATTTTTGGCAATCTCTGTGATGGTGTGTGTGTTGATCCCCTTGAGGGCGGGTGATATAGTACGCCACTTTTTAACCCTCAGGATAAAAAACTGCAAATAATGCTACGCAAACGTTTTCGTTTTTTGCTAGAATAGTGCGGTCATAAATATCCTCCTTTTTGTTGAGAGATGATTTCTGTGAACAACTATATAGATTTTATTATTATCGGAATTATTGCCTTTTCTATTATTGTCAGCTTACTGCGTGGTTTTGGGCGTGAGGTGATGTCTTTAGCCAGTTGGGTGGTTGCCTTTTTAGTGGCGAATCACTTTTATCCTTATGTCGCCAGTTTTCTTACTCAAATTGAATCCAACTATATGCGTAATGGGGCGGCGATTGCCATTTTATTTATTGCAACCTTAATTATGGGGGCGTTGGTCAATTATCTTGTGAGCCAATTAGTGGATAAAACAGGGTTGTCAGGCACGGATCGCGTATTAGGCGGCTGTTTCGGTTTATTGCGAGGTGTCCTCATCGTTGCAGCCTTATTATTCTTTGTGGATACCTTCACCAATTTCAACCAAAGTGATCTATGGAAAGAATCAAAATTAATCCCGCACTTTGGTTTTATTGTGGAATGGTTCTTCCAAAAAATTCAGGAAAATTCCAGTTTATTAAACTCAACATTAACTCAATAGGGGATAACACGAAATGTGTGGTATTGTCGGTATTATCGGTCAAAGTCCAGTAAACCAAGCTATTTATGATGGCTTAACTGTGTTGCAACATCGCGGGCAAGATGCCGCAGGAATTGTAACCATTGACGATGAAAATCGTTTTCGCTTACGCAAAGCCAATGGGCTGGTGAGCGATGTTTTCCAACAAGTGCATATGTTGCGTTTGCAAGGCAATGCAGGGATTGGACACGTTCGTTATCCGACAGCGGGAAGTTCAAGCGTTTCAGAGGCTCAGCCCTTTTATGTCAATTCGCCTTATGGCTTAACCTTAGTGCATAATGGCAATTTAACCAATTCGGAACAGCTGAAGAAAACCTTATTTGAACGGGCGAGAAGGCACGTTAATACCAATTCAGATTCTGAAGTGCTACTTAATATTCTCGCTTACCACCTAGACCACATCTACACCCAACACCTTTCCGCCGAAGACATTTTCCACGCCATTAAAGCTACGAATAATGACATTCGTGGGGCTTATGCTTGCATCGCAATGATTATCGGACACGGAATGGTGGCTTTTCGCGACCCGAATGGTATTCGCCCATTGGTGCTAGGCAAACGCGAAGAAAAAGGCAAAACAGAATATATGTTTGCCTCTGAAAGCGTAGCATTAGATGTGGTGGGCTTTGAATTTGTGCGTGATGTTCAGCCGGGCGAAGCGGTGTATATCACCTTTGACGGCAAACTTTACGCCCAGCAATGTGCAGACAAACCAAAGCTCAACCCTTGTATTTTTGAATATGTTTATTTTGCCCGCCCAGATTCTTATATTGACGGCGTTTCTGTCTATGGGGCAAGAGTACATATGGGCGAGCGTTTAGGGGAAAAAATCGCCCGTGAATGGCCAGATTTAGACATTGATGTGGTGATCCCTGTGCCTGAAACGTCCAATGATATTGCTTTACAAATCGCCCATATTTTAAACAAGCCCTATCGTCAAGGCTTCGTGAAAAATCGCTATGTGGGTCGCACCTTCATTATGCCAGGGCAAACTCAGCGTGCCAGTGCGGTACGCCGTAAACTCAACACCATTTCTTCTGAGTTTAAAGGGAAAAATGTGCTGTTAGTGGACGATTCCATTGTGCGTGGCACAACCTCGCAACAAATTGTGGATATGGCACGGGCTGCGGGAGCGAAGAAAATTTATTTTGCCTCTGCCGCGCCTGAAATTCGCTATCCCAATGTGTACGGTATTGATATGCCAACCAAACATGAGCTGATCGCCTATGGACGGGATGTGGACGAGATCGCTAAGCTCATCGGCGTGGATAAATTGATTTTCCAAGATTTAGATGCACTCACCCAATCCGTACAACAAGAGAACCCAGCCATTAAAGGTTTTGATTGTTCTGTGTTTACAGGCGAATATATTACAGGCGATATTACCGCCGAATATCTTGACCAAATTGCTGATTTACGCAATGATAGTGCAAAGAAAAAGCGTGAAAAAGACGCAACCAATCTTGAAATGCACAACGAGAGCTAATGACAAAACAACGTTTAATTATTGGGATCACAGGGGCTTCTGGGGCGATTTATGCGGTACGCCTGCTTGAAGTTTTGCGATCCCAAACCAATATCGAAACCCACCTGATTATCAGCAATGCTGCCAAACAAACCCTCACGGTAGAAACGGATTACAGCATTCAAGCGGTGAAAGCCCTTGCGGATAAAACCTACGACGTGCGGGATATTGGCGCGGCAATTTCTTCAGGATCATACCGCACTTTAGGAATGGTGATTTTACCCTGTTCAATCAAAACCTTATCGGGCATCGCCCACAGCTACACAGATGATTTAATTACCCGTGCCGCTGATGTGTGCTTAAAAGAACGTAACCCATTGTTTTTATGTGTGCGAGAAACCCCGTTACATTTAGGGCATTTACGCTTAATGACGCAAGCCGCAGAAATTGGCGCAACCATAATGCCTCTAATGCCCGCCTTTTACCACCGCCCAGCAAGCCTTGACGACATCATCAACCAAAGCATTAACCGCCTATGCGATCAATTTGGCATTGAGCTTGAGGAAGAACTTTTTCAGCGTTGGGGAGAACATTCGTTTTAGCATTATTGATGTTTATAATCCTCCCAAACTGAACGCAAAAAGAGAATAGCGTTACAGGCTCAACAGCACATAAGCATTTGCATCAGGTGTAACTTATTTTAACCTACGATAGCTTGTATTTTTTATCTTTTCCCTATAACGCTTTTTATTGTAAGACGATTAAAATTACAGCCTAATCCATTCATATTTTTATTACCATTTTTAGCATTTTCCCACCCTTAAAATTAGGTTAAATATTCAACAACTTCAAGGGAGTATACTCCCTGTTGTTCTCTCTGTAAAGAGAGAACAAAACCCTTTGCCGAAAGGAAAAAATTTGGGGCTGTAGTAGATTAGTAACAATGCTATACTACAAAAATGAAGATAACATATTGTAAATTAAAGCAATCCATACAGAAAAAACTGCTTGAGTTTTTTGTCGCAGAAGTTACTGCAAGAACAGCAGCAAATTTGCTAGATATTCAACCGAATACAGCCGCTTTGTTCTACCATAAAATCAGGCTTGTGATTGGCTATCATTTATCCCTTGAAGTTAACGAGATTTTTGAGGGGGAAATTGAACTAGACGAAAGCTATTTTGGTGGTCATCGAAAGGGAAAACGAGGACGAGGACGAGGAGCGGCTGGAAAAGTTGCTGTTTTTGGGTTACTAAAACGACAAGGAAAGGTATTTACTGTTGTGGTTGAAAACACCAAGAGTGAAACATTACTCCCTGTTATTAAAAGAAAAATCAAGCCTGATAGCTGGGTTTATACGGACACTTATCGCAGTTATGATGCGCTTGATGTGAGTGAATTTCACCACGAACGAATCAATCATTCCGAGCTATTTGCGGTGAAACAAAATCATATTAATGGCATTGAAAATTTTTGGAATCAGGCGAAGCGGATACTGCGAAAATATAATGGAATTAACCGAAAAAACTTTCCTTTATTCTTGAAGGAATGTGAATTTCGGTTTAACTTTGGGACACCAAAAGAGCAGTTAAAAATATTGCGAAAATGGTGTGAAATTTAGGGCTAATCTACTACAGCCCCAAAAATTTTGTTACTTAGATTGAAATATGTACAGCAGAGAGAAGGGAATATTCTTACTGCTTTTTTCTTTGTGGAGAGCCTTCTCTTTGCTTTATCGTTTCAATCATTGGTTTAAATCACTTTATATAAGGAAAACACAATGAAATTCACAAAAACGTTATTAACCACCGCTCTTTTTTCACTTTCTGTATTGAGTACCACGCAAATGGCGTATGCAGAAACCAATAACGCTGAGCTTGTTCAGCAAGCTGTTTTATCGGGGGGAGAACAATTAAAACAAGTAAGGGAGGCTCTTGAAAAGAACGAATTTGATACGGTTATTTCTTTGACTCAACCATTAGCAGAGCAAGGGAATGTGGTGGCACAAACTGCTTTGAGTATAGCATATGAGGGTAAAAAAGAGCATTTCCAAGCGTTTAAATGGAGTCAAAAAGTAGCAGAACAGGGATTGTCATTCGCTCAATATAAATTGGGGAGAATGTATGACAACGGACAAGGAGTAAAACAGGATTATTTCCAAGCGGTGAAATGGTATCAAAAAGCCGCAGAGCAGGGAGATGCATCGGCTCAAAATAATTTGGGGATAATGTATCGCTTAGGGAAAGGCGTTAAACAAGATGATAATCTTGCCAAAATGTGGGCGGGCAAAGCTTGTGAGAATGGAGAGCAAAATGGGTGTGATGTGTATCGTATGTTAAATGAGGGAAAATAAATGCGAGCAAAATTAGCTTCATTCTTTGGCAAGATGGCGTTTTTGGCGTTTGCGATTTTAGCCGCTTGCATTGCCTTTTTACCCTATGTGGGAGTGAAAATTACTTATGTGTGCTTACCCGTGGGCGTGATAAGTGGGCTGTTATGGTATTGGTTTAGCGAAAAGGAAGAATAATGAAAAATACAACAAAAATTTTCACCGCACTTTTTATTTCTGCGGTCATCAGTGGGGGCGTTTACTATACACAATTCACTCCTGAACAACGGGAAATTCGCCAGTTAGAAAAAAATGTACAACTAGTGCGAGATTATGACGATGAAGAAGCTTGGAAAGCCCTTGAACAAGTTCCCCATGAGCGTTTACGATTGCTGGCGGAAAAAGGCAACGCTGCAGCACAATATCAATTAGGGGTTTATTACGATAGTAAAGATAAAAAAGCACTAGCAGAAACGTGGTTTAAAAAAGCAGCAGAACAGCATTTTGCAATGGCTTATCGCCAGTTAGCCCTTATTGAAGCACGAAAACACGACAACCAACAAAAATATATCGAATTTCTGAAACAAGCCTATCAGCTTGGGGATAAAGGTAGTCAGATGTTATTGGCAGTAAACGCACTAGAAGAGGATGATAAGCTCACCGCCTTAATGTTAGTGGAGGAAGTGGCACAGCAAGATTATGCTTGGGCTCAAGCTCAATTAGGTCAATGGTATTTTGATGGGAATGTCGCATCAAGGGATTGGAAAAAGGCGTTTTATTGGTTTAATAAAGCTTATGCCAATTCCAAAATATACCATCAGGATGGCGTTTATCAGGTTGCACGAGGACAGTCTAGACCGATAATAATACAAAGAGAATTGGCGATTTTGTATTTATTAGGCATTGGCACAGCAAAAAATGAGGATAAAGCGGTAGCGTTGTTGGCTGAAATTCCAGAAATCGCACAGGAAGAGGATATTGCTACCTTATCGGATTTAAAAATTTATATTGTAGGAATGAAAGATAAAATTGATGATCCGCTTGTTCAAGATAAAATTGAGCAGTTAGAAGAGGAAATGGTGGCGAGTAAAGAGCCAAAAATCTTGATCTTGCTAGGCGAAAAGGAAAGCGATCAGTCTAAAGCGAAAGTCTATTTTGGCGAAGCCTGTGATGCAGGGAGTCAAAAGGGCTGTGATAATATCGAGAGCTGAATGAGAAAGGCGTTAAATAAGCCTTTTTAGCTTGTATTCAACCAAGAGGAAAAACAATGAAAAAAACAACCGCACTTTTAAGCCTTGCTTTCGCCCCTTTAGTGCAAGCAGGGAATTGGGGATCTGAGTTGAAAGCGGAAATGACTTATTCCATTTATCAAAAATGTAACGATGACGAAAGCAAAATAGGTACACTTGCAAAATTGATGGATATTTCAAAAGCCACTTGGTGCGGTTGTTTGCTTTCACAAATGCAAACAGAATTTGATAAAATGCAGTTGGAACAACGCTTAAATCAAGGTGAGATGACCATTAAGCAATTTGAGCAAAGTATGGAGCAAGTGGGCGAAAAGGCTGCGGATTATTGCGTTGAAAGACATTGGAAAAATTAACTAGGAAACGAGATGAAATTAAGTAGAAATTTATTGGCTATGGTGTTGTTGTCTTTTACTGTGTTGGGAGCAACTCCTGTGTTTGCACAACTCAATGATGATTTAATTGAGCAAGCTATATTATCAGGCGGTGAGCCGTTGCAACAAGCCTTTGAAGCAGCGGATCGTGGTGAATGGCACAAGGCAGCGAAATTATTCCCGCCATTGGCAGAACAAGGCAATGTGGGGCACAATTTATGTTGGCTGCGATGTTTAACGAGGGAATGGGAGTAAAGCAAGATTTCCAACAAGCGGCTAAATGGTATGCAAAAGCCGCTGAGCAAGGGGTAGCGGAAGCCCAGTTTAGTTTGGCGAATGCTTATCACGAGGGTAAGGGGGTAAAACAAGATGATTTCCAAGCGTTTAAATGGACTCAAAAAGCGGCGGAACAGGGTTTAGCTAAAGCCCAATACTTTTTGGCGTTGAGTTATTATCGGGGCGAGGGCGTGGCTCAAGATTATGCACTTGCGGCAAAATGGTTTGAAAAAGCCGCAAAGCAACGAGAGGCAGATGCACAATATAATTTGGCATTGATGTATGCTCAGGGGCAAGGGAGGAAACAGGACAATCGCCAAGCCGTGAAGTGGTTTCAAGCCGCTGCAGAGCAAGGCGAGGCAGACGCACAATACGACCTTGCAATGATGTATCATCAAGGCAACGGCGTAGCCCAAGATTATCAGCAAGCACGAAAATGGCTGAAAAAATCAGCTGAACAGGGTAATGAATTAGCCTTAGTCGCACTGGGCGGTTATTATTTAGAGGGGTTTGGTGTACCAAAAGATCAACAAAAAGCCAAAGCCTATTTTGCACAAGCCTGCGAAGCGGGGGCTGATATGGGGTGTAGAATGGGAATGGAGTTAGAAGAAAAATAAGCATTTCCCTTTGGTTTAGATTGAGTTTTAAACAGGAAATGCCCACTTTATATAATGAATCGCAATAGGCTATTCCAATCTAGGATCAGGATTATCCAACACCATTTGCGTTTGATTTTGGCGGAATTGGTGTAAACGCTCAGCCAATTCAGGGTTAAAACGTGCTAAAATTTGAGCCGCTAGTAATCCCGCATTAACCGCACCTGCAGAACCAATGGCTAATGTTCCCACAGGAATGCCTTTTGGCATTTGCACGATAGAATAAAGACTATCCACACCATTTAAAGTGGCACTTTTCACGGGAACACCCAACACAGGCACAAGGGTTTTTGCTGCGATCATTCCAGGTAAATGAGCCGCACCGCCCGCTCCCGCAATAATGACTTTGTAGCCCTTTTGCTCAGCGGTTTCGGCAAAGTGGAAGAGTTTATCAGGGGTTCGGTGAGCAGAAACGATTTCAACGTGGTGAGGCACATTTAAGTCGGTTAAAACTTGTGCGGCTTCTTGCATTGTTGCCCAGTCGCTTTTTGATCCCATTACAATGGCAATTTCAACATTTTGATTTGGCATAATACTTCCTTTCTGTGAAAAATGGCGATAGTCTAGCATAGGATTTTTACACCAAGCAAACGTTTGCTTAGTTTTATGCGTAGTATCGTTCATAAATTTAGCGGCGATGATTTTCCAAGTTTGAAAGCCTATTAATAATTAAGGGAAAATGAGAATGTTAAACCCACAGTAAACCCATAAGGCGAAATGGGTTTTTCTTGCAACTTTTCGCTAAAAATCATATCCTAAGCGAAGTTTTTCTTATCTTTAAAAGCGTCTATTTTTCCAGCACAATGGAAAGAAAAATAGTCCAATTTAGGTATCATTATGCAGACTAAAGCAAAATATAGAAAAGATTATCGAACCCCTGACTTCACCGTAACGGATATTTTTTTTGATTTCCAACTTGATCCTGAAAAGACCATTGTAACGGCGAAAAGCCAATATCAACGCTTGAACCCAGAAAGCACCACATTGCATTTAGACGGACACAGTTTTCAATTCGCCGCCATTCGTTTAAACGGGGAAGATTTCAAACATTATCAACAAGATAGCGAAAGTTTAACGCTAGACTTAACGGGCGTAAGTGCGGATCAATTTCAGCTTGAAATTACAACTTACCTAAAACCTGCAGAAAATACCTCATTGCAAGGGCTGTATCAATCTGGTGAGGCATTATGTACTCAGTGCGAAGCGGAGGGTTTCCGCCAAATTACTTATATGTTGGATCGCCCTGATGTGCTTGCTCGTTACACCACGAAAATTACTGCGAATAAAGCCCAGTATCCTTATTTGCTTTCTAATGGTAATCGTATTGCCAGTGGTGATCTTGATGACGGACGGCATTGGGTGGAATGGCAAGATCCGTTCCCAAAACCAAGCTATTTGTTTGCCTTAGTGGCAGGGGATTTTGATCTGTTGCAAGATACCTTTACCACACAAAGCGGGCGTGAAGTGTTGCTTGAGCTTTATGTGGATCGTGGCAACTTAAATCGTGCCGATTGGGCGATGCAAAGCCTGAAAAAATCAATGAAGTGGGACGAAGAACGCTTCGGGCTAGAATATGATTTAGATATTTATATGATCGTCGCGGTGGATTTCTTCAATATGGGTGCAATGGAAAACAAAGGGTTGAATATTTTCAACTCAAAATTTGTGCTAGCCAACCCACAAACCGCCACAGATGAAGATTATTTGGCGATTGAAAGCGTGATCGCACACGAATATTTCCATAACTGGACAGGCAACCGTGTAACCTGTCGCGATTGGTTTCAACTGAGCTTAAAAGAAGGGCTGACCGTATTCCGCGATCAAGAATTTTCTTCTGATACGGGATCCCGTGCCGTAAATCGTATTAACAATGTGAAATTTTTGCGTACCGTGCAATTTGCTGAAGATGCAAGCCCAATGTCGCACCCAATCCGCCCTGAAAAAGTGATTGAAATGAATAATTTCTACACCGTAACCGTGTATGAAAAAGGGGCGGAAGTGATCAGAATGTTGCATACCTTATTGGGCGAACAAGGCTTCCAAGCGGGAATGCGGGAATATATTGCTCAAAATGATGGCAAAGCGGCTACTTGTGAAGATTTTATTCTTGCAATGGAAAAAGCCACAGGCGTGGATTTAACCCAATTCCGCCGTTGGTATAGCCAATCAGGTACGCCTGAATTAACCATCAGCGACAGCTATGATGAACGCAATCACATTTACCGTTTACAGGTTTCGCAAAACACCCCTGCGACGGCAGATCAAATGGAAAAAGTGAATTTACATATTCCATTAAAAATTGCCCTTTATGATGAGAACGGCGTTGAGCAGTCATTGCAACATAATGGGGAAGTGGTGAGCGATGTGCTGAATATTACCGCACAACATCAAACCTTTGAGTTTCATAATCTTTATGCTCGCCCCGTGCCAGCACTGTTATGCGATTTCTCAGCCCCTGTGAAATTGGATTATGATTACAGCACAAAACAGCTCATCACTTTGCTTAAATTCGCGAAAAATGATTTTATTCGTTGGGACGCAGCACAAATGCTGTTTAATAACGAGTTACGTCGTAACTTATCCAATTATCAGCAAGGGCAAAGCTTGGCATTTTCGAGCGAAATTTTGACCGCACTTCATCAAGTGCTGGAAAATTATCAACAAGATCCTGAGTTAACCACCTTAATTCTCACCTTGCCGAAAGAAACCGAATTTGCCGAGCTGTTTAAAACGATCGATCCTGAAGGTATCGCCGTGGTGCGTGAATTTATGTTGCGTACCCTTGCGGAACATTTGAAAGGGGATTTATTCCGCATTTATCAGCATATTCAGCTTGAAAGTTACCAAATAACCCAACAAGATATTGCGTTGCGAGCCTTGCGGAATTTATGTTTAAGCTACTTGGCATACACCCATTTAGGCAATAATTTAGTGTATAAACATTATATGAATGCCAATAATATGACAGATTGCCTTGCCGCACTCACGGCTGCGACCAAAGCACAGCTTCCTTGTTGTGAGGAATTGTTGAGTGATTTTGAACAAAAATGGCAACACGATGGCTTGGTAATGGATAAATGGTTCACCTTGCAAGCCACCCGCCCGAATGCGGAAGTCTTGCATAATGTGGTGCAATTAATGGATCACCCAAGTTTTAACTTTACCAATCCAAACCGCGTGCGTGCGTTGATTGGTAGCTTTGCGGGGCAAAATCCGCGTGCGTTCCATATGGCGGACGGCTCGGGCTATCGGTTCTTAACGGATATTTTAATCCGCCTAAACGAAACCAATCCGCAAGTGGCATCAAGATTAATTGAACCGTTGATTCGCTTTAAACGTTATGATGCACAGCGTCAAACTTTGATGAAACGAGCCTTAGAGCGATTAAGCGAAGTGGAAAATTTATCTCGAGATCTATTCGAGAAAATCGAAAAAGCACTTCAATAATGTAGCAAACAAAAGTGCGGTAATTTTTTACCGCACTTTTTTACCGTTGTTTCGATTCAAAATAAGACAAACTAACACCTATCTTGAAATCAAACGACAATGCAGTTTAACTATCCAGTGAGATAAACGAGCCAGAGAGACAATGAGTATGTACCCTTTAATTAGAAAAGCCTTGTTTTCCCTTGATGCGGAAAACGCCCACAATTTCACCATTCAAGCCTTAAAATTAGCGGGAAAACCGCCCTTTAACCAACTCTTCAAAACCCTCTTTCTTTGTCCGCAAGGCCAAGCAAAAACCGTTATGGGGATTAAATTTAAAAATCCCATTGGGCTTGCCGCGGGGGCAGATAAAAACGCCGAAGCCATTGATGGCTTTGGAGCAATGGGCTTTGGTTTTATTGAAGTAGGAACAGTAACGCCTTTAGGGCAAGAGGGCAACCCGAAGCCCCGCCAGTTCCGCCTTGTTGAAGCGGAGGGGATTATTAATCGTAATGGCTTTAATAATCGCGGCATTGATTATGTGATTGAAAATGTGAAAAAATCGCACTTTGACGGGGTTATCGGCATCAACATTGGGAAAAATAAAATTACCCCCATTGAACGCGGTAAAGAGGATTATCTTTATTGCTTAAACAAAGCCTACAACTATGCGGATTACATCACGGTGAATATTTCATCGCCCAACACGCCTGATTTACGCCAGTTGCAATATGGCGACGCGTTGGAGGATTTGTTGCGAAGCATTAAGGCTCGTCAGCAGATTTTGGCGAACCAATATAACAAATATGTGCCGATCGCGGTGAAAATTGCCCCCGATTTGACAGAGGCGGAGCTAGTACAAATCGCCGATACTTTACGCCGTAACAACATTGACGGTGTGATCGCCACCAACACGACCATTGCAAGGGAGAATGTGCAAGGGCTTAAACACGCTCAAGAAATTGGCGGGCTAAGCGGAAAACCGTTGCAACAAAAAAGCACCCAAATCATCGCAAGACTACAGCAAGAGTTACAAGGCGAAATCCCGATTATCGGCAGCGGCGGCGTTGATAGCCTTGCTAGTGCGAAAGAAAAAATCGCCGCAGGGGCAGAGCTTCTGCAAGTATATTCGGGCTTGATTTATCACGGCCCTGCGTTAATTCGTGAGTTAGTGAAGCATATTTAATTATGCCTTGTTCTCGCAATCACCTTAGTGATAAAACGGGTGGACGAATGCGTCCGCCCCTATTTTTTGCGGAAAAACGCTTGAAAAACGCACCGCACTTTTATCGTTGCTTGTTTTCAACATCATAGGGCGTTGCTCATTCCCTTACTTTGTTACATTGTATTTGAACAAAAACGGTGAGACGAAAGCCTTGAGCGTTAAAATTATTGTCGTTTACGTTCAACATTGATCCGCTGGCAGTACAATGAGTACGGTAAAGCAAGCTAATGCGGTATTCCTTTGAAATCGAGTGCCCTTAAAAAGCAAAACGCGGGATTATTACCCCTTTTATTTAGGAAACAGAATGAATCAAATTTATGACTTACATTGCCACAGCACCGCTTCAGACGGGGTGTTAAGCCCGAGTGAAGTGGTGCAACGTGCCTATGAACAGCAGGTTTCGGTGTTAGCCTTGACGGATCACGATAGCATTTCAGGCTTGGACGAAGCTCAGGCTCAGGCTGATCGATTGGGAATGCGGTTGATTAATGGCGTTGAGATTTCTACCCAGTGGGAAAATCGAGCCATTCACATTGTGGGATTGGATTTTGAAAAAACGCACCCAAAAATGACCGCACTTTTACAACAACAAGCGGAGAAACGCTTAGAAAGAGCGGTGAAAATTGGCGAAAAACTGGCTAAGATCGGTGTTGAAAATGCCTTTGAAGGGGCGAAAAAATTTACCCAAGGGGAAGTAACCCGAGCCCATTACGCCCGCTATTTAGTGGAAATCGGCAAGGTATCCAATATCAATCAAGCCTTTAAAAAGTATCTCTCGCAAGGAAAATCTGCCTATGTTAAAGCAGAGTGGGTGGATATTCCCAATGCCATTGAGATTATTCATCAAGCGGGCGGGCAAGCGGTGTTGGCACACCCGTTACGCTACACCTTAACCACAAAATGGATTAAAAAATTAATTGCCGATTTTGCACAAAGTGGCGGCGATGCCATTGAGGTAGCTGGCTGTGGGCAAACCAAAGATCAGCGGTTATTGCTTGCTCGTTGGGCAGTGGAACAGGGGCTTTATGGCTCGGTAGGGTCAGATTTTCACTTTCCTTGCGGTTGGATTGAACTAGGGCGTTCCCTCCATTTGCCTGAAACTGTTCTGCCAATTTGGCAAAAATTTTCTGCCGTTGCGTAAAAAGAAGTTGAACTTGGGAAAATTTAAGTGTAATTTACACCTTACATTTGTTGTATATAAAAATTTACACTCTAATTGGTAGCCGTAAAGGCAATGAAACAAAGAAAATGAAACAAAAACAATGAAACATAAAAAAGCAAATAGGAAAGCAAAATGAACAATGTCGCTCATAAAGATAGTATACATAATGTGAATATTGTGAATGAAAAAGTGTTAATCACGCCAAGCGAGCTAAAAGCCAAATTACCCCTGCCCGCTCATTTACGTCAGCAAATTGAACAATCTCGCCGAGATATTGCCAATATCATTCATAAAAAAGATCCGCGTTTGTTGGTGGTGATTGGGCCTTGTTCCATTCACGATCCCTTGGCAGCGATTGATTATGCGAAAAAATTAAAAGCCCTCGCGGACGAAGTGAAAGATCAGCTTTACATCGTAATGCGGGTATATTTTGAAAAGCCCCGCACTACCGTCGGTTGGAAAGGGTTGATTAATGATCCAAAAATTGACGGCAGTTTTGATGTGGAACACGGCTTGCACATTGCCCGCCAATTATTATTAGAATTGGCAGAAATGGGTTTTCCACTGGCAACCGAAGCCCTTGACCCGATTACACCGCAATATATGGCGGATTTATTTAGCTGGTCGGCGATTGGGGCGAGAACCACGGAATCTCAAACCCATCGCGAATTAGCCTCAGGCTTATCAATGGCTGTGGGTTTTAAAAACGGCACTGACGGCAGTATCGCCACCGCGATTAACGCAATGAAAGCCTCCGCAATGGGACATAGTTTTATCGGCATTAATCAGCAAGGGCAAGTGAATTTATTGCATACGGCAGGCAACCCTGACGGGCATATTATTTTACGCGGCGGCAAAGCACCGAATTACCAAGCGGAATTTGTGCAACAAGCGGAGCAAGAGCTACAAAATTCAGGGCTAGAAGCAGCGATTATGGTGGATTGTAGCCACGGCAATTCAAATAAAGACTACCGCCGCCAGCCGATTGTAGCAGAAGATGTCATTCAGCAAATTGTGAATGGCAATCAGTCGATTATTGGTGTAATGTTAGAAAGTCATCTTAACGCGGGCAATCAATCGGCAGAGCAGCCTGTGAGCGAAATGCAATATGGCGTGTCGATCACCGATGCCTGTATTGATTGGGTGACAAGTGAGCAACTTTTACGCCAAATGACGCACGCATTAGCCAATAAATCAAAATCACTGTAAAGAAATAAGGACAGTCAGGTGGACGCATTAAACGCATTACGCACAGAAATTGACGAGCTGGATCACGAATTATTACATCTCTTTGCCAAACGGCTTGCTTTGGTGAAAAAAGTGGGAGAAATTAAGCATCAGCAAGGTTTGCCGATTTATGTACCTGAGCGAGAAGCGGCGATGTTGCAAGCCAGACGGCAAGAGGCGGAAAATCTTGGCATTCCCCCTGATTTGATCGAAGATGTGCTACGCCGTTTAATGCGAGAGTCTTATAGCCGTGAAAATCAGTTTGGCTTTAAAACGGTCGATCCGCATATCAAAAAAATCGTCATTGTTGGCGGAAACGGGAAACTGGGCGGGCTATTTGGGCGTTATTTGCAACTTTCAGGCTATCAGGTTGAAAATTTAGGGCGAAACGATTGGGAGAGGGCTGAGCAGATCTTAGCGGGGGCGAATGTGGTGATAGTGTCTGTGCCGATTGTGAATACGGTGGAAACTATTGAACGCCTCGCCCCGTACCTCAATGAAGAAATGTTGCTGACGGATCTCACCTCAGTGAAAAAAGCTCCGCTGGCTAAAATGTTAGCTGTGCATAAAGGGGCAGTGGTGGGCTTACACCCAATGTTTGGGCCTGATATTGCGAGTATGGCAAAACAAGTGGTCGTACGTTGTGATGGGCGTTTTCCTGAACGTTATCAGTGGTTGCTTGATCAAATTAGCATTTGGGGAGCGAAAATCTACCAAGTGGACGCAGGCGAACACGATCAAAGTATGACCTATATTCAAGCCTTACGCCATTTTGCTACCTTCGCCAATGGCTTGCATTTATCTAAGCAACTAGTGGATTTAGCTAAATTGCTTGCGTTGTCTTCGCCGATTTATCGTTTGGAATTGGCTATGATCGGGCGTTTATTTGCTCAAGACGGGGCGTTGTATGCGGATATTATTATGGATAAGCCCGAAAACCTTGCCGTGATTGAAAGCTTAAAACAAAGTTATGAAGAAAGCCTCAAATTCTTTGAGCAAGGGGATAAACAAAGCTTTATCCAAGCCTTTAACCAAGTTCGCGACTGGTTTGGCGATTATTCGGAACAATTCCTCAAAGAAAGCCGCCAGCTTTTGCAACAGGCGAATGATAATCGCCATATTTAAGCGAAAGAAAAGTAGAACGGAACAGCATAATGTACACCCCAAGCAAATTTAAACAGCAAGAGCTTCAGGAATTACGCCAGTTTGTCGTACAAAATCCTTTTGCGATACTCGTTGCCGCAAGCTCGAATGGGGGGGATGCGAGCTATTTACCGTTAATTTGGGCGGAAGAGGACGGGGCTGAGTTTGGTTGTTTATATGGACCTTTTGCCAAAGGTAATCGTTTTTGGAAAAATGCACATCCCGAGCAATCTTGGCTGATTATTTTTCAAAATGCGGGGCATTATATTAGTGCGAATTTTAGTCGTTTCAGTTCAAAATAAGACAAGGCAACGAGCCGCAGACAGTATAAATAATACGGCAAGGCGAAGTAACGCAGGATTATTTTGAAATCAAACGACTATATTACCTATCGAAAGCACGAGATCACAAAGCTGTTCCTACTTGGAATTATCAAGTGGTGCATATGCGAGGAAAATTCCAACTCATTGATAACTTTGAGGAAATGAAAGCGATTCTAGCCAAGCAAACGCATTACTTTGAACAACACCAAACCCCGCCTTGGCAACTCAGTGATGCCCCAGAGAGCTATATTCAATCAGAATGTCGAGGCATTATCGGATTTAAAATTGTGATTGAACAGTGTGATTGAACAGATTGAAGGCAAATATAAATTGAGCCAAAATCAATCCGATGAAAACAAACAAAGCGTTGTTCATTGCTTACGGCAAGCAAACCATTTCCCCGCTACGCAAATGGCTGAGTTGATTGAGAAATATTTAAAAAATTAGTTCTGATAGATTTATTAGTTAAATAGCGATATTTTACTTGAGAAAAATACCGCACTTAATTTAACGATAAGATAAAACTTTTACCTCATCCCCATTTCTGATGGTGCCAGTGCTAAGTGGAATTAGGTTGATTCCAAATAAAGGCATTCCTTGCTCATTTGTATTCATTTTTTTCAATGTTCTGAATGGCTCCATTTTAGGCTCCATTTGATATTTATCCAGTAGATTTCTTGTGATCAATGTACAACGCTCACAAGGTTTACTATGTAAAAAAATAACATTACCAATTTGAATTTTTTCCCATTGCTGTTCTTCAAAAGGTGATAATCCTTCAATAATAATATTAGGTCTAAACTGTAGGGCAGAAATTGAAATTGGGCCAGATTGTTGAACTACATTGAATGAAGACTCGGTCGTAAGTAATAGCGGATAACCATCTGCAAAAGAAAGGGGGTGATTAGGGTAGCGTTTTATGGTTCGCTGTGAGTTTTTACCTAGCCAGCGTAATTGTACTGATCTTCCAATGATTTTACTAAACCATTGATTAATCTCTTCAGGGGCGACGAAAGATCGAAAATTATTATGCCATACTTCACAGGGCTGGATTTGTTGAAAATCTTGATATTCAACTTGAATATCGGAATAATTTTTGTATTGAATATACAGACCAGATGGAGTAGGGAAAGCCGAAAATGAATAAAGCAGGGCATCTTTTCTTGCTGTAATAAATGTGCCATCAAGTTCAGTGAGCATAAATTCTCTATCAAAATTAAGCCCTTGGGGATAAACAACAGCCTGAGAAACTTCGTAAGGTTGTGTTGATTTTATTGGATATAAATAAATATGTTGAAGTTTCATCTAATTCCTTATTATTTTAGATATAAGAAGCCATCTTAGTTGCTATTTTTTTATAGAAGAACAATAATATAGAGGATTTAATTCTGAGTAAAATTATTTCTCGGGTTAGGGTAGAATTTTTATTTGTGATAACGAAGAGGTATGACTTCGTTGTGGGTTTATTTTAGTTAGAAAAGGAACAAGGATTGATTATGCGACAGATTCCAATGACAGTACGTGGAGCGGAACAATTAAAAGAAGAACTTGAGTTCTTAAAGAATATACGTCGTCCTGAGATCATTAAAGCGATAGCTGAAGCGCGTGAACATGGCGATTTAAAAGAAAATGCGGAATATCATGCAGCACGCGAGCAACAAGGATTTTGTGAAGGAAGAATTCAAGAAATTGAAGGAAAACTTGCAAATAGCCAAATAATAGATGTTACGAAAATACCCAATAATGGAAGGGTGATATTTGGGGCTACAATAGTGCTATTAAATGTAAATACCGATGAAGAAGTGAGCTATCAGATTGTGGGGGATGATGAGGCTGATATTAAGCAGGGGCTAATTTCCGTTAATTCGCCAATTGCTCGCGGATTAATTGGTAAAGAGATTGACGATAGTGTGACTATTTCAACCCCCGGGGGTATGGTTGAATTTGAGATTATTAGTGTGGAGTACAAATAAAAATAGAGCGTATAGAAATATACTTCAAAAGTTAGATATCTTTAGCTCAAAAACTAAGCCCTGTATTGCACAGGGCTTAGCTTTTTATTTAGTTGTATAATCATCCTGTTAGGTGCTGTTCATAGGGTCGCTATTTTTTAGGCAAAACAATCTTATGCTCTTCGCTTGGTCGGTAGAGTACGAGAATATGCCCAATTGTTTGAATAGCAACAGCCTGAGTTTCTCTTAAGATTGCATTAATAATAAGTTGCTTAGTTTCACGATCGGCACCAGAAATTTTTACTTTAATCAATTCATGGTGATTTAGTGTATTGTCTATTTCCGCAATCACCCCCTCGGTTAATCCATTCCCACCTAACATGACAACAGGATTTAAATGATGGGCTAATCCTTTTAAATATTGTTTTTGTTTTGTTGATAGTGACATTAAAGTTTTACCTTAACTATTGAGTTTTACAAATTCCATTAATTTGACTATTTTAACCTTAAATTAATATTTAATAAAGTTAATGGTATATTTCATAGAGATGTTATATCTTTAAATTATATCTATCTAGATTAAAAAATAATATGCCATTCTATTGGATTAAAACCTTATTAAGATTTCTTTGGCTCTCTATCTTTAACTTAAAAGGGAAATAAAAAAATGCCACATTTAATAAAATGTGGCAGAGAGGTTTTTAATGAAAAATTTTTTGAAAAAGACTGTCGCACTTATCATTACAACACACTAGCATTTACTAAGACCATTGCGGCGGCAAATAGTTCATCGAGATTTTAGATTTTTTCACTTTTTTGTAAAAAATTTATAATTTGCTCTTCAATGCCTTCTACGTCGAGTTTTAAATCTGCCAAAATTTCTTGTTGTGTTCCTTGTGGGATAAAGAAATCAGGCAAGCCGAGTTGTAAAAGTGCGGTGTTTTTTTGTTGAGAATTTAGCACTTCCGCAACGGCACTTCCCGCCCCGCCTTGAATGGCATTTTCTTCCAGCGTAACCAATAAAGAATGGTTTTCGGCAAGTTGTAAAATTAAGGCTTCATCAAGCGGTTTGACAAATCGCATATCAACCAGTGTAGCGTTTAATTTCTCTGCCACCGCTTTCGCATTTGGCAGCAGCGTCCCAAAGTTTAAAATGGCGATATGTTGTCCTTCTCGCAGGATTTTCCCTTTTCCGATTTGCAGCATAGCGAGAGGTTCAAGGGCGACACCTAAAGCATTGCCACGCGGATAACGCACGGCGGCAGGTTTGCCACATTGATAGCCCGTGTAAAGCATTTGGCGACATTCATTTTCATCGCTTGGGGTCATAATCACCAAATTCGGAATGCAACGCAGAAAACTGAGATCGAACGCCCCTTGGTGCGTTTGCCCGTCAGCCCCTACAACACCTGCCCGATCAATAGCAAAAAGCACGGGCAGATTTTGAATTGCCACGTCGTGGATTACCTGATCGTAGGCGCGCTGTAAAAAAGTGGAATAAATGGCAACCACAGGTTTAAAGCCTGCAATGGCAAGCCCCGCGGCAAAGGTAACGGCGTGCTGTTCAGCAATGGCAACGTCAAAATATTGCTCAGGGAAACGGTTGGAAAATTCCACCATTCCTGAGCCTTCACGCATTGCGGGGGTGATGCCGATTAATTTCGGATCTTGCGCTGCCATTTCGCATAGCCAGTTGCCGAAAATTTGTGAGTAGGTTGGCGTGTTGGATTTCGGCAATTTGCCACTTGAGGGGTCAAATTTTGGCACGCCGTGGAAGCCGATAGGATCTTTCTCCGCGGGTTCATAGCCTTTGCCTTTTTTGGTTTTGATGTGCAGAAATTGCGGGCCTTTTAGGGTTCGCATATTGCTCAAGGTGGTAATTAATTCTTCCACATTATGACCGTCAATCGGGCCAATATAATTAAAACCCAGTTCTTCAAACATCGTGCCGATCGGGGAAACAAAGCCTTTAACGTGCTCTTCCGTCTTTTTGACAAATTCTTTGATCGGCGGCACACCCGCTAAGATTTTTTTTCCACTTTCTCGTAGGGTAGAGTAGAGCGAGCCTGAAAATAAGCGGGCAAGATAATTGTTCAATGCCCCGACATTTTCTGAAATCGACATTTCATTATCATTGAGAATAACAAGCATATCTGTATGTAATGATCCAGCGTGATTTAAGGCCTCAAACGCCATTCCTGCGGTAATCGCCCCATCGCCAATCACACAAATGGTTTTACGCCCTGCGTTTTCTTTTTGTGCGGCTACCGCAATCCCCAATCCTGCACTAATAGAGGTGGAAGAATGCCCCACGCTCAGCACATCAAATTCGCTTTCATCACGCCAAGGGAACGGGTGAAGCCCATTTTTTTGCCGAATGGTGGACATTCTTTCGCGGCGACCTGTGAGAATTTTGTGCGGATAGGCTTGATGCCCCACGTCCCAAATCAGCTGATCGAAAGGGGTTTTAAACACATAATGCAATGCTACCGTTAGTTCCACTGTGCCAAGCCCAGATGCCAAATGTCCACTGCTTTGACTAACACTTTCCAATAAATATCCGCGTAGTTCCTTACACAACTGAGGGAGCTGATCTTTATTTAAAAGACGTAAATCGTCTGGTGAATTAATCAGTGATAAAAGAGGATAATTTTCCATTGTTAATCAAATCCAAAAAAGGGTTAAATTTAGACCGCACTTTATTTTATCGTTGTTTAAGGCGGTGTCCTATGCTGTTTAATGTTTTCTTGTTACGATAAATTCCGCAAGAGCTTTAAGTGCGGTACTATCAAATGGCACATTTTCTAGTGCATCAAGGGCTTGTTGATAAAGCTGTTGAGCTTTTTGTTTTGCCCCCGCTAAGCCTAATAATTTCGGATAGGTGCTTTTATCTGCTGCCACATCAGCCCCCGCGGTTTTGCCGAGAATCTCGCTCTCGCCCTCAATATCTAAAATGTCATCTTGCACTTGAAACGCAAGCCCAATGGCGGCGGCGTAGCGTTCAAGTTGTTCAGCTAATAGCTGATTTTGATAGTGCGGGGAACAAATAAAGCCCATTTTTAACGCACAACTGAGTAACGCCCCCGTTTTGTTACGGTGAATTTTTTCCAACTCCGCAAGGCTAACCTGTTGGTGTTCTGCTTGTAAATCAAGGCTTTGCCCTAAGCACATTCCTTTCACACCCGACGCTTGAGCCAGCTCAGCCACTAAGGCAAGACGCTGTTCAGCAGACAAGTTAGGCATTTGGCTCAACAGCTCAAAAGCAAAGGCTTGCAACGCATCACCCGCTAAAATTGCCGTGGCTTCATCAAAGGCGATGTGGCAGGTGGCGTGTCCACGTCTGAGGCTGTCGTTATCCATCGCGGGCAAGTCATCGTGTACCAAAGAATAGGCGTGGATCGCTTCAATGCTTGCCGCGGCATAATCTAAATGAGCAGGCTCGGCCCCGAGCATTTTCCCCGTGGCGTAAACTAAAAAAGGACGAACCCGCTTGCCAACAAGCAATAAGGCATATTTCATCGCCTCAGCAAGGGGCGAGGGATGGCTATCAATCGGCTCAAATTGCTGAGCGAGAAAATGATTGATCCGCACTTGGCATTGTTGTAAATCTTGTGAAAATTGATACATAGCAGTGGCTGATTGGTTAATTTTTTGTGTTTGGTTTCGCATTAAAAGGAAAAATTTTCCTCATCATTTTGCTTCTCATTTTTCGCTGGGTAATCGCTTAATGCCGCTTTATCGCTTTTCGACAGTAAAATTTGGATACGCTGTTCCGCTTGCTGCAAGCGTTCTTGCCCTTGCTGTGCTAATTTGATCCCGTCCTCAAAATCTTTTAACGCTTGTTCTAAGGGCAAATCGCCGTTTTCCAAGCGTGAAACCAAGGTTTCAAGCTGGGTTAATGTGCTTTCAAAATCTAAAGCGTTCCCGTCCGCCTTTTGCGTTGCTTTGCGTGCCATTGTTTATCCTATTATGAAGCCAAAATAAATGCCACATTGTACGGTATTTTTGCGTGCTTGTTAATGAATATAGGTAAACTTCTTTCGGTTTTATGTTGGGGTGAATAGCTTTTTTCTTTGAGGGGATAACGGTTTCGCCGTTGGTGACTTACTTTCTTTTGCTTATCCAAAAGTGAGTAAGCAAAGAAAAGTATACCCCGACTATCGCAAAATTTCTTTTACTGTCATACTGCGTTGTTTTGCCTTGCCGTACTTTTGTACTGTCTGCGGCAAAACGCCTTGTCTGGCAGTAAGAAATTTTGCGAACATTGCTGTTCCTCATTTCAATAAAATTTTGTAAGCCTGATGTTCGCTTCGCTCTCGCTCGGCGTTACTTTTCTAAAAATTTTTGCGGAATGGGGGCAATTTGTACGGGGAAGAAAAAGAGCGATTTTAAAAAGTGCGGTGTTTTTTTAGGGTGTTTTTGCATTGAGAAAAAACGGCATTAGAAACCACCGCACTTTTAAATATACGTTGATGCTTTGGGGATTGGGGAAAGATGTTGTACAATATCGCCCAATTTTTTGCTTGATATAGAAACGTGCTAATGAAATTTATTATTAAACTTTTCCCTGAAATTATGATTAAAAGTGAAAGCGTGCGGAAACGTTTTATTAAAATCTTAACGGGGAATATTCGCAATATTTTGAACAAGTATGATGACAGCGTTGCGGTGGTGAAGCACTGGGATTACATTGAAGTGCGGTCGAAAAATGAGGCAAATCGGGCGTTGCTCATCGAATTGCTGGGGCGGATTCCTGGCATTCATCATTTTCTTGAAGTGGAAGAGAAGCCTTTCGCTGATTTGCACGATATTTTTCAGCAAACCTTGCAAGATGTCGCTCCGTTATTAGAAAACAAAACTTTTTGCGTTCGCGTGAAACGCAAGGGGAAACACGATTTTTCTTCTTTAGACGTGGAACGCTATGTGGGTGGCGGCTTAAATCAGCATATCGCCAGTGCGAAAGTGAAGCTGAGCCAGCCTGAGGTTACGGTTCGCATTGACATTGAAGATGACAAAATGATGTTGGTGAAAGCCCGTCATCTTGGGCTTGGCGGTTATCCGATTGGCACGCAAGAAGATGTGCTTTCGTTGATCTCGGGCGGTTTTGACTCTGGCGTATCCAGTTATATGCTCGTTCGTCGTGGTTCAAGGGTGCATTATTGCTTCTTTAATCTTGGCGGTGTGGCACACGAAATCGGCGTGAAGCAAATGGCATATCACATTTGGAATCGTTTTAGCGGATCGCACAAGGTGCGTTTTGTGGCGATTAATTTTGAGTCTGTGGTCGCAGAGATTTTAGAAAAAATTGACAATGGACAAATGGGCGTAGTGTTGAAGCGTATGATGGTGCGAGCGGCGAGCAAAGTTGCGGAGCGTTTCGGCATTCAAGCCATTGTTACGGGTGAAGTCTTAGGGCAAGTTTCTAGCCAAACCTTAACCAATTTGCGTTTAATTGATGAAGCAGCAGAGGCGTTGGTGCTACGTCCGCTTATCACCCACGATAAAGAACAAATTATCGCAATGGCGAAAGAAATTGGCACGGAGGATATTGCAAAATCAATGCCGGAATTTTGTGGGGTGATTTCTAAAAATCCGACGGTTAAAGCGGTGCGAGAAAAAATTCTCCACGAAGAAGCCCAGTTTGATTTCAGCATTTTAGAAAGTGCGGTGCAAAATGCACAATATTTAGACATTCGCCAAATCGCCGAGCAAACTGAAAAAGAGGTGATGGAAGTGGATACGGTTTCCATTTTAGGCGAGAACGATGTGGTGCTTGATATTCGCAGCCCCGAAGAAAGCGATGAAAACCCGTTGCAATTAGCGAATGCCAAGATTCAGCTAATGCCGTTTTATAAACTCTCCAGCCAATTTGCTGAGTTAGATCAAAGCAAAACCTATGTACTTTATTGCGAACGCGGGGTAATGAGCAAACTTCAAGCACTTTATTTAAAAGATAAAGGGTTTAAAAATGTAAAAATACTGAGCAAGTAAATAGGTTATTCCTCGTTTTTATTTGGGGAGAGGGATTTGAACTTAATTAGTCTGGCATATTGCTCATTGTTAGGTTACATTTAGTTACAATTTCGTTACAAAGTTACGTCAATTTTTGCATATTATGCTGAGTAAAATGTGCCATTAATGTTTCCACCGCTGTGCCATCAGGCAAAATGAGATCGGGGGCGATGTCGTAGAGTGGCACGATCACAAACTCGCGATTTTTCATATCATAATGGGGCAGAGTAAGGCGTTCTGACTGCCTTATTTCTTTGTCATAAAGCAGTATATCTAAATCTAGCGTGCGTTCGCCCCAACGGCGTAAACGCACACGCCCCTGTTCCTTTTCAATGCGTTGTAGCTCATCGAGCAAGGCTAAGGGGGAAAGGGCGGTGTGCAGGCAAGCCACCGCATTAACGTAGTCGGGCTGATCTTGCGGCCCGAGCGGTTTGCTTTGGTAGAACGGGCTAACGGCGATTAATTCGCTATCCGCCAGCTCCGCTAAGGCTTTGAGGGCATTTTCAAGCTGTTGTACTGGGGTGGCTAAATTGCTGCCCAAAGCGATATAGACGCATTTCATTAGGCTGATGCCTCTTTATTGGTGCGGCGTTTGCGAGGGCGATAGCGTTTTTTCTTCGCCGCGGGATAACGCTTTTGCTGCTCTTGC
Source organism: Avibacterium paragallinarum (assembly GCF_900450705.1). GTDB lineage: Bacteria > Pseudomonadota > Gammaproteobacteria > Enterobacterales > Pasteurellaceae > Avibacterium > Avibacterium paragallinarum. Next base: position 169,417 of record NZ_UGHK01000002.1, on the reverse strand, counting down.
ATGAGGGCATTACGCTGTTCTTCATTGCTGAATTGATATTCGTGCCACCACGTCGCTAGCTCAATAGCTTCGCCACCTTCCACTTGGGCACGCATTGCCAGCAAATCAAAAGCTGCCCTAAATTTAGGGTGTGCCATCACGCGAGCGGGCTGGTTGCCTGTACGTTTTAAGAGCTGTAATTGCAAGAACCAAATATCGCGAATTACCGTAGTATGACGGCGTGGGGCAGCCAGTGCGGTGCAAAATTGATCAATAATTTCATTGCCTGCCAAAGCGTAAGCGTCGTGATTATTCAGCCCTCCCTCGTTTTTGAGGACTTCCACTTTTTCCCTGAGCGGATACCAGAAAAAACAGGCAAACAAAAAGGCAGGATTAATGCGTAAATTATCCGCAATACGTTCATCGGTAGAGGTTAACACGGTGAGGATCATTCGCTCCGCAAAGCTGTCTTGTTTTTCCGTGAAGTAGGGTATTAAGCTCGGGAATAATTGTTCAAATAAGCCAAATTGACGCAACAGATGGTAGGTTTTCACCCCGTTGCCCGTTTGCAGAAGTTTTTGGCTTTCATCGTATAAACGTGCAGGTGGAATGTGGCGTAACAAATGAGCCATTTCTCGAATTGGTGTTTCCGTTGGCTTTTCTAAGAACATATCTAACTTCGCCATAAAGCGGATTGCACGCAGCATTCGCACAGGATCTTCTTGATAGCGAACCACAGGATCACCAATAAGGCGTAATTTGCCCGCTTTCAGATCTTCCACCCCGTTAAAATAATCGCGTAAGCTGTTATCTTGCGGATCGTAATACAAAGCATTTACGCTGAAATCACGGCGTTCTGCATCTTGCTCAAGCGTGCCGTACACGTTATCTCGCAACAGCATACCTTCATCGCTTTGCTTGGATTGGCGTTCGCTGTGATGTTCGGAATGATTCGCACGGAATGTCGCCACTTCGATAATATCCCGTCCGAACATTATGTGAGCAAGGCGAAAACGGCGACCAATCAGGCGACATTGGCGTTGGAAAATGGCTTGCACTTGTTCAGGGCGTGCATTGGTTGCCACATCAAAATCTTTTGGTTTTTGCTTTAACAGTAAATCTCGCACACAGCCACCGACGATGTAGGCTTCATAGCCGTTACGTTGTAATTTTTGTACTACCGTCAAGGCATTTTTACTCATCATTCGCGACTGAATGCCGTATTGTGAAGCATTAAGAATATGCTTATTGGCGTGGCGTGAAAGTGCAGGTTTCCCTTTTGCTTTGGATTGTGCAAAAGCGGGAGCGGGACGCTGGGTTTTGCTCGTGGTTTTATTGCCTTTTCGAGGATTTGTTTTACGAGCACTCGCAGGCGTTTTGTGTTGGGTTTCGTTTTCCGTTTTTTCTGTTTTCTTTTTAAACAGATTTTTGATTAAGGTTAAAATAGTCAGCCCCTTGCTTGAAAAAGCGAAAATTAAACGTGTGAAAAGTGCGGTTAAAAATGACCGCACTTTTTGGTAAAGCAATGTGATTAAACGGCATTAACCGATCATTTGTTTTTCACGAATTTCGGATAAGGTCTTGCAATCAATACATAAATCAGCCGTTGGACGTGCCTCTAAACGGCGAATGCCAATTTCAATGCCGCAAGAATCGCAGTAACCAAAATCGCCCGTGTCGATTTTTTTCAGCGTATTTTCAATTTTTTTCATTAATTTACGCTCGCGATCGCGGTTGCGTAACTCTAAACTGAATTCTTCCTCTTGTGTTGCTCGGTCGGCTGGATCAGGGAAGTTTGAGGCTTCATCTTGCATATAGGCAACGGTGCGAGTGGTTTCTTCTTGGATTTGATTACGCCAAGCTTCAAGAATTTTTCTGAAATGAAGCAGTTGCTCATCATTCATATATTCTTCGCCTTCTTTTGGTTGATAAGGCTCAACGCCAGCTAAGGCTAATAAACTTAAAGATGATGTTGTCATTGTCGGTATCTCCTAATAGTAATTCTTCCATTTATGACGTTATAACTGACCTTCATATCATTGTAGCAATAGTCAAATTCAGCTATATTTTTAACCGCACTTTGGAGGGTTAAGATTATTTTGAAAAATTCCGCATTAATGGAATAGGGCATTTTTAAAAGCGGTATAAATATCAGAACTTGAAACAATTAGCAAATAAATTTACATCATAGTAAAAAATTTTCTAAATTAAATACGAAATTTGAGAATTATAGAACAACTTTTAGGTAAAAAAATACAAAGAGATATAGAAGAAAGTAGAATAAGTGGTAAAGTGGAAACAGCTAAAATCTCAGTAAACATAAAGGAATGTATATGCAAGCATTTTCGTTAATTAAAACACAAGGGTATATTAATGGGGAATATGTTGATGCACAAAGCGGACGTACATTTTCCGTGTTAAATCCTGCGACACAACAAGAAATTTGTCAGGTTGCTGATTTAGGTAAAACTGAAACAGAACAAGCCATTGTGGCAGCTGAACAGGCTCAAAAACAGTGGAAACAGATTTTACCCAAAGAACGAGCAGCCATTTTGATGCGATGGTATGCCTTAATTTTGCAAAACCAAGAACAACTCGCACAAATTATTAGTCTTGAACAAGGGAAGCCTATCACAGAGAGTCGTGGTGAAGTATTGTATGGTGCAAGCTTTATTCAATGGTTTGCGGAGGAAGCAAAAGGCGTTCAAGGAGAGATTTTAGCTTCAGATAAAGCAAACCATCGTCTGATGACAATAAAGCAACCTATTGGCGTAGTTGCTGCAATTACGCCTTGGAATTTTCCTAACGCAATGATTACTAGAAAAGCAGCTCCTGCATTGGCATCGGGCTGTACTGTGGTGTTAAAGCCTGCTCCTGAAACCCCACTTTCTGCATTGGCATTGGCAGAGCTTGCCAACCAAGCGGGATTGCCTAAAGGGGTATTTAATGTCATTCCAACAACACAAGCCGTAGAGGTGGGGCGGGTGATTTGCGAAAGTCCGATCGTGCGTAAACTGACTTTTACAGGATCTACTCGAGTGGGAAAATTATTAATGGCACAATCGGCAAATACCGTCAAAAAATTGGCTTTAGAACTGGGAGGAAACGCACCAGCGTTAATCTTTGATGATGCCGATTTGGATAATGCTGTAGAAGGTGTTTTTGCTTCAAAATTCCGTAATGCAGGACAAACTTGTATTTGTAGTAATCGAATTGGGGCTGTCCTAGATAACTAGACTAAACTCCCTTTAACCAATTGTTTTAAAATAGAAATTTGACTTTTTATGTTGCTGTAATTAAAACGCCATTCACATTCCTTTAAATAAAGCTCAAAATGCGCTTTTGGGATACCATTAAATTTGCGTAAATGGCGTTTTGCTTGGCTTCAAAAATTCTCAATTCCGTTAATGTGGTTATGATTTTCAGCAAAATGTGTGCTGTGATTGATACGAAAATGACTAAATTCACTCACATCAAGCACGTCATAACTACGATAATTATCGGTGTAAACAATACTATCAGGCTTTACCTGCTCCCGAATAATGGGTAACAAGGTGGCAGATTGCGTATTTGGAACCGCAACGGTATAAACCTTGCCATTGCGCTTGAGAAGCCCGAATACCGCAATTTTCCCTGCCGCACCACAACCACGTTTGCCTTTGCGAGCACCGCCAAAATAACTTTCATCGGCTTCAATTTCACCTTCAAACATCTCTAAGTGAAGGCTGTTTTGATAGATGAGTTGGCGTAAACGATGAAAGTAATATGCGGCAGTCGTTTTGTTTACATTGACTAACTCTGCTGCTGTCCTTGCAGTAACACCTGCAACAAATAGCTCAATGAGTTTATTTTGTTTGTGCTGACTTAGACGACTTTTTCTCATTGGTTCATTCTAACCTAAATAGATTTTTTAGTTGTTATCTAGGACAGCCCCATCGAATTTATGTGCAATCGGGCATTTATGATGCGTTTTTACAAGCATTTATGCAAAAAGTGCAACAAATCCAGCTTGGCGAGGCCAATCAAGCAGGGGTAACGATGGGGCCATTGATTCGTGAAAGTGCGGTTGAAAAAGTGCAAAATCATATTGCTGATGCATTACAAAAAGGGGCTAAATTAATGCTAGGCGGTAAACGCCATTCATTGGGCGGAACGTTTTTTCAACCAACAATTTTAAGTGAAGTCAATCAAACAATGCTTGTAGCAAAAGAAGAAACTTTCGCCCCGTTAGCCCCTATTTTTAAATTTGAAACGGAAGAAGAGGTGATCGCAATGGCAAATGATACGGAATTTGGTTTAGCAGCTTATGTTTTTACGCAAAATATGAATCGTATTTGGCGTTTGTCTGAAGCATTGGAATACGGTATTGTCGGCATTAATGAAGGCTTGGTGAGTAATGAAATTGCCCCTTTTGGTGGTGTGAAAGAGTCAGGCATTGGGCGGGAAGGATCACATTATGGTATTGATGAATTCTTAGAAATAAAATATCTTTGTCTGGGACTGAATTAATATAACCTAAATTTAGTGGAGGGCATTTGATTTTTATTGGTCGTGGCTTTATCGATTTTTCTTTAATGAAGATCAACAATGGGGTGTATAGCCCCCCCTCTTTTGAAAGAGTATTATTTCAAAACTGCTAAAAAAAGTACCGCACTTTTTATATTTAAGACAACGTACTCATCAAATGAAATCATTTCACTAATTGGAAGGGCAATATATATTGCCCATTATCCTGAGCCGTCCTTAATCCACTAAGTTTTGAATTAAAATTTTGGAGCGGCGTTGGTAGTTATAATGCTCTCTTTTTTCTTGTGGCAAATCTTCCACATTCGCTAAATAAAATCCCCGTTCTTGGAACCAATGCACGGTTCGAGTGGTTAGCACAAATAGTTGCTTGATGTTTTTCGCTTTTGCCCGCTTTTGAATGGCTTCTAATAAAATATCGCCACGCGAAGAATTGCGGTAATCAGGGTGAACGGCAACGCAAGCCATTTCAGCCATATTTTCTTGTGGGTAAACATTTAAAGCGGCACAAGCGATTACCACGCCATCGCGGTCAATGATCGTATAGTTCGCAATATCCATTTCTAGCTGTTCGCGAGAGCGTTTTACTAAAATGCCTTGTTGCTCTAATGGATGGATTAATTCGAGCAAGGCTGGAATATCTGCTACATTCGCAAGGCGAATGGTTTCTGAATTTTCCATTGAAAGCTGTGTTCCCACCCCGTCGCGGGTGAATAATTCTTGCAATAATGAACCGTCTTCTTCGTAGCTGAGCAGGTGTGAGCGTTTTACTCCTGCACGACAAACCTCAATGGCAGCTTGCAAAAAACGTGCTTGCGAACTGTGGTATAAATCTTGTGCGATTAAGGTTTGTAAATGCAGTTCCGCGTCCTGTGGCAACAAGTCGGCAATGGTTTCGTGCTGGGGATTTAGAATCCCTTGTGTATCTGAAAAACCGATTAATTTTTCTGCCTTGAGTTTAATCGCGACCTGTGTCGCCACTTCCTCGAAAGGCAAATTAAAGGTTTCTCCCGTAACAGAGGGAGCAATCGGGCTGAGTAAAACGATGGCGTTTTGATCGAGCTGTTGCTGAATTTTCTCAATATCAATACGGCGAATTTTACCGCTTAGTTGATAATCTACGCCATCATCAACGCCAATGGGCTGAGCAAGAATAAAATTGCTACTGACCACATTAATCACCTCAGAATGAGGCAGACGCAGGGATAAGCGAGCGGAAATATCATAATTTAATTTCCCTACCGCCTGTTTCACCAAATCTAAGGTTTGCGGATCGGTAATGCGAATATTTTTATGGTAGTGCGGGGTGATGCCTTGTTGAGATAAGAGCGTATTAATTTGAAACCTCGCACCAAAAACAATCACCAGTTTAACGCCTAAACTATGCAGTAGGCTGATGTCATTGATAATATTGATAAAATTTGGGCTGGCAATGGTATCGCCATCAAGCATAATCACAAAGGTTTTCCCTCTGTGCATATTCACATAGGGGGTGGATTGTCTAAACCACTGAACGAGTTCTGTGCTACGCATAAGTTATTTCCGTATAATTATTCATTTATATTGAATTTATATTCATTTCTGTAAATATGCAAGCAAAATTCTACCAATATAAAAAATGCGGTGAAATTTCACCGCACTTTTATCATTAATTTACAATATTAAATTGTTCTTTCATTAACGCAGCGAAATCCGTGTAGCCGCCCACTGGTTTTTCATCAATGAAAATTTGTGGTACGGTTTCAACGGGTTTACCTACTGAAGCGGATAAATCCGCTTTGCTGATGCCTTCTTCGATAATATCCACATAGCGATAATCGAAATCGCTAAGGTTGGTTTTTAATTTCTCGGCAAGCTCTTTTGCACGCACGCAATAAGGGCAGCCTGAACGACCAAAAATAACAACAAACATTGTGTTTTCCTTTTGTTGAGGCTAAGCAGAGGGCTTTGTGGCTCAAATGCTTAGCAAGCTAAAAAATTGCGTTGATTGTACTGATTTCATAAAAAAGAATAAAGGAATTTTTTAGCATTGCTGTAATTGGTGTAATATATCGAAAATTTAACCCCGTGATGTGGAAACAGATCAATGAAATTATTAATGTTATGCCGTGAGCCTCGCCTTTATAGCTGTCAGCGTTTAAAAGCGGCGGCGGAAAGTTGCGGTCATCAAATGGATATTCTCGATCCCAATCGTTTTATTTTGAAGCTGAACGAAAAAAATAGGGTGGGAAAACCACCGCACTTTCAGTTGTATTATCAATCCGCCCGTGATGCCAAAGCGGACTTATTGCCCGAATATGACGGCGTGTTGCCGCGATTTGGTTCTGCCAGCACGCAAATGGGCTGTGCGGTGTTGCAACATTTGCAGGCTCAGGGCGTGGCTTGTTTAAATGAGGTTGAGCCTTTTTTAAAAGCCCGCGATAAATGGCAGAGTTTGCAACTGTTGTTACAACGGGGCATTGCCGTGCCGCCTTCGTTATTGGCAGGCAATGAAACCCAGCCGAAAGAGAGCCTTGAGTTGATTGGCTCGCCAACGATTTTGAAAACCCTTAGCGGTTCGCAAGGGATCGGGGTGATCTTGGCGGAGAGTGCCAGCAGTGCGAATAGCATTGTAGAAACCCTCACCCATTCTAATGTCCCCGTGCTAATGCAACAGTTTATCGCCGAAGCACAAGGGGGAGATTTGCGTTGCTTTGTGGTTGATGGCAAAGTGATTGCGGCAATGGAACGCAAGGGGCAAAATGGCGAGTTTCGTGCCAATATTCATCGTGGCGGCGTGGGGGAGCAAGTTTGGTTAAGCGAGGAAGAAAAGCACATCGCCATTTCAGCCACGCAAGCACTGGGTTTAGATGTGGCAGGGGTGGATTTAATTCGCTCTCGTCAAGGGCTGTTGGTATTAGAAGTTAATGCCAGCCCGGGGCTTGAAATGATCGAAAAGACCAGTGGCTTAGACATTGCCTTGCAGATGATTTTGCATTTGGAGCGAAAAATCCGAGCGAGATCAAAAAATGTGGAAGAAATTTCTCGCTAAATCAAAGTGCGGTAGTAAAACGGCAAGGTTTTTGCTTTGATAGAGGGGCGTTTGATGTGGAAATGCGTTGTTTTCGCGTTGAACTTTGCTTTAGAGAAGAAATGCTACTTCCATTGCTCCATTGATATTGATGAGGTTTCTTATGATTATTTATTTACACGGTTTTGATTCCAATAGCCCTGGTAATCACGAAAAAATAATGTAGCTCAAATTCATTGATGACGATGTGCGTTTTATCAATTACAGCACCTTGCACCCGCGTTATGATATGCAATTTTTGCTTAATGAAGTACATAAGCTGGTTTCGGAGAGCAAAGATTCCTCACCCTTAATTTGTGGTGTGGGGCTAGGTGGTTATTGGGCAGAACGCATTGGCTTTTTGTGCGGTATTAAGCAGGCGATTTTTAACCCGAATTTGTTCCCCTATGAAAATATGCAAGGCAGAATCGATCGCCCTGAAGAATATCAAGACATTGCGACCAAATGCGTAGAAAATTTCCGTGTGAAAAATCAAGGAAATTGCCTTGTTTTCCTTTCGACACAAGATGAAGTACTCGATTCTCAACGCAGTGCGAACGTGCTTTCACCATTTTATGAAATTGTTTGGGACGACAACGAAGGGCATAAATTCAAGAAAATTTCGCAACATTTACAACAAATAAAAGCCTTTAAAACGGCATAAAAAATAGAGCGGATTAAAATTATCCACTCTTTTATTTGTTGCTAAACTTCTTCCTGAGTTTGGCGATCAAGTTCGAATTGTGGGGGAAGTTGAGGTTTTAGTTCTTCCTCGTTGATTTTTTCCACATCAGGCGTATCGAGTAGATGTTCTTTTGGGCTATGTTGGCTTTTTTCTTTGCCAAGTAGCTGGGGGAGAATTTTGCTATAACTACCTTGCGGAGATAACAAGCTAGTGATTAATGCGTGGTTGAAATTATCGTCAAATTCATTATCTAACACGGTATCATTTAGAATAAAATAGGGGGCTGTAGTAGATTAGCAACAATGCTATACTACAAAAATGAAGATAACATATTGTAAATTAAAGAAATCTATACAGAAAAAACTGCTGGAGTTTTTTATCGCAGAAGTTACTGCAAGAACGGCAGCAAATTTGCTAGATATTCAACCGAATACAGCCGCTTTGTTCTACCATAAAATCAGGCTTGTGATTGGCTATCATTTATCCCTTGAAGTTAACGAGATTTTTGAGGGGGAAATTGAACTAGACGAAAGCTATTTTGGTGGTCATCGAAAGGGAAAACGAGGACGAGGACGAGGAGCGGCTGGAAAAGTTGCTGTTTTTGGGTTACTAAAACGACAAGGAAAGGTATTTACTGTTGTGGTTGAAAACACCAAGAGTGAAACATTACTCCCTGTTATTAAAAGAAAAATCAAGCCTGATAGCTGGGTTTATACGGACACTTATCGCAGTTATGATGCGCTTGATGTGAGTGAATTTCACCACGAATGAATCAATCATTCCGAGCTATTTGCGGTGAAACAAAATCATATTAATGGCATTGAAAATTTTTGGAATCAGGCGAAGCGGATACTGCGAAAATATAATGGAATTAACCGAAAAAACTTTCCTTTATTCTTGAAGGAATGTGAATTTCGGTTTAACTTTGGGACACCAAAAGAGCAGTTAAAAATATTGCGAAAATGGTGTGAAATTTAGGGCTAATCTACTACAGCCCCTAAAATAGCCTTTGTTTGACAATGCAATATAGCTCAAAACATCTTTGGGAGAGAAATCTGGAAAGATTTTTTGTAATGCACTTAACCAATTCTGAATCTCTTTTTCATCGTTAATCGATTTAATTTCTTTAATTAAACTGATGGCAAAACTTTTTCCTTCCACAGGCTTATCAAAATTGAAAGAAAGCATGAGCGGACGTTGGTTTTCTTGGTAACTCCCCGTTTCAGTGTAAAGGCTGAGGGTGTAAATTTGGAAAGGTCCCCAGTTGTAATCAGCATTGCCCACCATTTCCCACTGGGCGAAAAGTGTGGTGGAAAATAGTGTTGAAAGTAAAAATGCAGAAAATGTTTTTTTCATCATCATTCCTGAGACTTTGATTTGTGGCAATTATAGCAAGTTTTTTTATTTCGACAGCCTTAATTCGTACAAGTTGCTAAATTTTGCACAAGTCGCTCGATCTGTTTTAAGCCGTTTAGTCGCGTACTACTTAACCGTTGTGCGATACCTAAATCTGAAAAATATGCCGTCAAATCAAACTGTTGCAGTTGTTCGGCAGTTTTGCCGTTGATCTCTTGTAATAACAGCCACAATAAGCCGTTGATAATCCGTGCTTCGCTAAAAGCGTGAAAATGAAAAGTGCGGTCGTTTTGTGGCTCGATTTTAAACCACACATTCGCTTCGCAGCCCGAAATGGGTTGCATTTGGGTGAGTTGTTGTTCATCAGGGCGGGGCAGATTTTTTCCGCTCTGAATCAGTAAACGGTAGCGTTCTTCCCAACTTGGGGCGTTCTTGATTTGTGTTCTCATCGGTTTACTCTAATAATGCGAGGGCGTTATCTAACGCGGTAAAAAACTGTTCAATATCTTGTGCATTGTTGTAGGGGGCGAGGGAGAGGCGTAGTGTGCCGCGTTGTTGCAACCTTGCCAAATAGGGTTGAGCACAATGTTCGCCTGCACGCAATGCGATGTTTTGTTCTGCCAAAAGGGTAGCGAGATCAGAAAGATCGATGCCGTTAAATAAAAAGCTAATGATCGGGCTGTGTGTGTCGCAAGTAAACAGCTGACAGTTTGGATATTGTTTCAAGCGTGCAATGAGGTTTTCGCTTAATGTGGCGACATAGCGATGAGCGGCGTGTTTATCCCATTTTTCTAGCCATTCCAACACCGCATTAAAGCCAATTACCCCCGCAATATTTGGCGTGCCTGCCTCTAAACGATAAGGCAACTCCGCAAAGCTGGTGTGGGTTGGGCTAACCTGTTGCACCATTTTGCCGCCGAATAATAAGGGCTGAAGTGGGTTTAGTGCGGTTAATTTTCCCGCTAGCACCCCAAGCCCGGTTGGGCCATAGATTTTATGGGCGGAAAAGGTGAGGAAATCGGCATCAAGTTGTTGAAAATCAATGGGAAGATGATTAATGGCTTGGGCAGCGTCCACTAAAACAAACGCCTGACTGTGCTGACGAATAAAGGGGATAAATTCCGCCAACGGTTGCACCGCTCCCGTTACATTAGACATCACATTCAGGGCGACAATTTTGGTGTTTTTATTGACCGCACTTTTAAATGCACGATCATCAATAATGCCGTTATCAAGTAACGGGAGAACCACCAGCTTTGCCCCTGATTTTTCGCTGATCTGCTGCCAACTGACAAAATTGGCGTGGTGTTCGGCTTCGCTGATAATAATGTTATTTTGTGGTGAAAGCTGGGAAAGTAAGCCGTTGGCGACCAAATTAATCGCGTGGGTTGTGCCTGATGTCCAGATGATCCCCTGTTCGCTTTCAGCATTGATGAGATGCTTCACGCGGCAGCGAGCCTGCTCATAAAGTGCGGTCTGTTTTTCATCATATTGACTACGATGCACGGATCCCGCTGAACAATAAAAGGCGGTGGTGGCATCAATCAGCACTTGCGGTTTTAAGCTGGTTGCCGCACTGTCGAGATAAACCGCAGCCCCTGCTTGGTGGAAATAGGGAAAATCGCGGCGAAAGGCGACGGGATCAAAAGCCATAGAATAATCCTTCTTTTTGCTGAGGTTTCTGTTTGCGTTGTTCACTTTGCATTTTTCGCCATTGTTCAGGATAAATCGGGTTAGGATCTCGCCATAAACCGAGACGGCGTTGCTGGGCCTGCTGTTGTGCTTGGAAATATTGCGGATCTTTGGCATAGCGTTGATACGCCCACGCCATTCCCAATTTTACCATTGCGAGATTGATATTTTGGTGGTGTGAGTTATACACTGTGGCGAGGGTGCGTTGGTAGCGATCATAGCCCTTAATTTCAAGACGGACTTGTTGTTTATGAATGAAATCCGCTAAGGTTTGGCGAGCTTTTGAACCAAAGGGCTGTTTTTTTTCGGGGGCGTCAATGCTGTCTAAACGCACCTTAATTTGCTTATTATTGGCGAGTAAACAGCGAAAGGTATCACCGTCTGAAACAGCCACCACAAGGCATTGCACGGAGCGAACTGCTTTTGCCTGAGGGAGCACAAATAATGTAAAAATGAAGAAGAATAAATGCTTTCTTAACATTCTAATCATATTGATTTTAAAAAAGGTTGAATTTTTCAGCGTATTGTAACGAAAACTCATAACAAAACGAATAAAATAAGAGTAGAATTATCTCGATTTTGATGAATTTATAATTTATAGCCTTATGATCCAGAAGATTTTTCAGTTATTGCGTTCTTTTATTATTCTTTTCTCAATGTATTTTCTCGGGGAGCAAATCGCCCATTTTATCCCGCTCGGTATTCCAGGCAGTATTTGGGGGCTGTTGCTGTTATTTATGTGTTTGATGTTGCAAGTGATTAAAGTGCATTGGATTTTTGCTGGTGCAAGTTTGTTAATGCGTTATATGGCAGTGCTGTTTGTGCCGGTTAGCGTTGGGATTATTCAATATTCCGATCTTCTCGCTCGCCAAGCCAAAGTGTTGCTCATTCCTAATATTGTGGCAACAATGCTCACCCTCGTATTAAGCGGAATTTTGGCGGATTATCTGTTTTCACAAGGCTCATTTTCTGGCTTGCGTAAAAAAGTGTTAAAAAAACGGGCGAAAGAGAGTAGGGGGAATCAATGATTTACGCTTACACATTGCTGACGATTGTTGTCTTTGCACTGGCATTGCAAATAAGTAAACGATTGAAATCCTTAGTATTTAACAGTTTTATTTTGACCGTGGCGATGTTGATTGCCATCGTGTTGATTTTTCATTTACCTTATGAGGATTACTATCAAGGCAATGCTCCGTTAAATCATTTGCTTGGCGTGAGCGTCGTGGCATTGGCATTGCCTCTCTATGAACAATTCCGCCAAATTCAGGCTTATTGGAAAACGATTTTATTTATCACCGCACTTTCATCTTTCTTTTCAATGTGTGTTGGGGCGATTTTGGCTTTATTGTTGGGGGCTGAGCCTGAGATCGTAGCGACCATTTTGCCGAAATCTGTAACTACGCCGATTGCAATGGAAATTGCGGACAATTTAGGCGGCATTCCCTCTGTGGCAGCGGTGGCAGTGCTATTGGCTGGGCTGCAAGGCTCAATGTTCGGCTATGTCATTTTAAAGACCATAAGGATTAAGCATTCGCAAGCGATAGGCTTATCCGTGGGAGCAGTTTCCCACGTTTTGGGAACGGTAAGCTGTATGGAAACTGATCCTAAAGCGGGGAATTTTAGTTCCATTTCCCTTGTGCTTTGTGGTATTTTAAGTTCAATTTTTGCCCCTTTTGTGTTCAAATTCATTTATCTTATGGTGGCATAATATGAAAAATAGTATTAACCCCCTTTGGCTTGAACGGTTTATTAACGATAATCCAAGAGAAAAAGATCATCGTCCGCCATTTCGCCGTGATCGCGGACGAATTTTGCACAGTGCCGCCTTTCGTTGTTTACAAGCGAAAACCCAAATTCACGCGGTGGGGGAGAATGATTTTTATCGCACTCGCTTGACTCATTCTTTAGAGGTGGCTCAAATTGGCAGCAGCCTTGTTTCTCAACTGAAATTTAGCGAAGCTTTCACCCATCTAGCCCAACAGCTCAACATCGAAAATGCACAGTTACAAAAGCAACTCAAACCGTTGTTGCCCTCTAATGATCTGATTGAAAGCCTGTGTTTTGCACACGATATCGGACACCCGCCTTTTGGACACGGTGGGGAAGTGGCATTAAATTATATGATGCAATCCCACGGCGGTTTTGAGGGTAACGCCCAAACTTTCCGTGTTTTAACCAAATTAGAGCCTTATACTCCCAACGCAGGAATGAATTTAACCCGCCGCACATTGCTCGGTGTGGTGAAATATCCAGCGATTTTAGATGAGGTCTCCCCGCAATATGCGGATCTGGCGATGCCAAATCATAGCAATCCCTTTTCCATTAAACTGACGGACTGGATTCCTGGGAAGGGATTGTTCTGCGAGGATAAAGCGATGTTTGATTGGTTACTCGCTCCACTGAGCAAGGCGGATCGCCATTTATTTCAAACCCTTAGCTCACTACGCAAAACCCCGCAACAAACCTTAAAAACCCGTTATAAATCCTTAGATTGCAGTATTATGGAGCTGGCAGACGACATTGCCTACGGTGTTCACGATCTGGAAGATGCCATTGTGGTGGGGGTTATCCATTTGCAACAATGGCAAGAAGCCTTAGCACAATTAAAAAATAGCTCGTCCCCGTGGATAAGAGAGCATATTGAAGCACTTAGCGAGAAATTATTTTCAGCACATCATTATGAGCGAAAAAATGCGATTGGGGCATTAGTGAACTATTTTATCACCAATGTGCGGTGGAAAATCACAGCAGATTTTACTGAGCCTTTGTTACGTTATAATGCAGAGCTTCCCGAAGATGTCCTCGCGGTGCTGAAAGTGTTCAAAGATTTTGTGTTGAAATATGTCATTTGCGATGTAACCACCCAACGCATTGAATATAAAGGGCAAAGAATGCTCACCGAAATGTTCCAAATTTTTGAAAGCGACCCCGAACGCTTGTTACCCCGTAACACAGCAAATCGCTGGAAAATGGCTTCAGCGGAGCAAAAAAAGCGGATCATCTGCGATTACATCGCAGGAATGTCTGATGCCTATGCAATAAAAGTGTATCAACAGCTTTAGCGATTTATAAAGTGTTATCATTTTTTATGAAAAATTTTAACCTTTCAAGAATGAATCTCTCCCTATAAAATTGCATAAAATAGTGTAAAATTAAATGTTATTTTTATTTTAAGCGGTGAATTCCGCAATTTGTGGTGAAAAATATTATGGAAAAGAAATTACCTAAAGCACTTGACGCGATAGATATAAAAATTCTCAATGAATTACAACGTAATGGCAAAATTTCAAATATTGATTTATCAAAAAAAGTGGGACTTTCGCCAACGCCTTGTTTGGAGCGGGTAAAGCGTTTGGAAAAACAAGGGGTGATTATGGGCTATCGTGCCTTGCTTAACCCTGAGCTGTTGGATTCTCCGCTATTGGTGATTGTGGAAATTACCCTTGTGCGTGGTAAGCCTGATGTGTTTGAAGAATTTAATGATGCAGTGCAGCAGCTTGATGAAATTCAAGAATGCCATTTGGTTTCGGGGGATTTCGACTATTTATTGAAAACCCGCGTGGCAGATATGGCAGCTTACCGCAAATTACTTGGCACGACCTTATTGCGTTTGCCGGGCGTGAATGACACGCGTACCTATGTGGTAATGGAAGAAGTGAAACAGACCAATTTTTTACAATTAAAATAAAATGATTAAACGAATAACAACAAATCTCACGCCAAAGCAATATATGGGTGAATTATGCTTAGGCATTATTTCTCTGTTTGGCTTATATTTGATTGTCGCGTGGTCAAGTTACAGTCCATTTGATAACACTTGGGCGGTGTCTTCCTCGCAGCCAGAAACGATCAACAAGGCAGGGGCGTTAGGAGCTTGGCTCATAGGCTTATTTTTCACCTTGTTTGGGCATATCGGCAATGTGATCCCCTTTATATTGTGCTTTGTGCCGATTTATTTATTTAAAACGAAAAAATTTACTCAGCTTACTGCGATCAAAGCTGCCATTCGCACCCTCGGCGGCGTGATATTATTCGCGGGATTAACCACATTAGCCACGCTGTTGCTTTCCAACACCAGCGCGTATTTGGCGGGTGGCGTGTTGGGGGGCAGTTTGGTCGTTTCCCTTTATCCCATTTTAGGCAAAGCGGGGCTGATTTTGTCCGCTTTATTGTTTACCGTAGCGGGCTTTGTACTGTGTTCGGGTAAAGTGCTAATACAGCTTTTTGTACGGTTTTATTATTGGCTTACAATGAATGAACACAAAACTCCCACAATGACAACGCCTGAAGAACCGCAAGAACAAAGCGAGCCAGTGCCTTTGGAGGAAATCATCATTCATAAAGTTGAGCCTCGCCCAGAACCACAACAGGCAGAAAACACGGAGCAAAGCGAAGAGGCTGAATCGCCTAAATCCAATCCGCCGTTTATCCAAATTAGCGGCTTGAAAGAATTAACCCAACCAGTGGCTTCTGATAATGCTTCTTCCTCTGCAGAAAATACGGAAAATAATGCGACGCTTTTTGATCCGCGTAAAATGGAATTATTTTCGCGTTATGATGTTGGGCAGAACGACAGCTTGCCAAATGTGAGCCTTCCGCAATCTACCTCAGCGGTTGCACCTGTGGTGCAAGTT
Organism: Avibacterium paragallinarum; assembly: GCF_900450705.1. Taxonomy (GTDB): domain Bacteria; phylum Pseudomonadota; class Gammaproteobacteria; order Enterobacterales; family Pasteurellaceae; genus Avibacterium; species Avibacterium paragallinarum. The sequence goes on along the minus strand of NZ_UGHK01000002.1, from coordinate 153,495 downwards.
GAACTTGTCAGTCCACAAATTTCACCGCCCATCACTCCGCAAAAGCCTGAGTTGCACGCCATATCGCAACCTGCAAATACACAAAGTGCGGTCAGTTTTTCGGAGGAATTTTTGCCGTATGAAGCACCTAGTGAACCTGAGTTAAAAGTTTCCATTCCAGACTATTCGGTGGAGGCTTATCAGGTTACAGAAGATTTCGCCGAGCCAACCGATGAAATGGACGATTTGGCACGTCAATTTGCCGCACAAGAGCAACAGCGTTTAGCTGAAATGCAACAACGGGCGAAAGAGATCAACGAAGAGGACACGTTAGAACACATTTTGGCAGAACAAGAACCCGCGTCAAATCAGCCAAGCTATAAGCCTTACGGCGATTCCTTAATCCACCCCGCATTACAAAAGCAGGTGAGCATTAAAGAAAAGCCGAAAACACCGTTGCCGAGCTTGGATCTGCTAGAAAAGCGTCAGGTGGAAGTGCAAGAAATCACCCGAGAGGAAATTTTAGACACCTCGCAACGCATTGAGCAGCAACTGCGAAACTTCAATGTGAAAGCCACCGTGAAAGATGTGTTAGTTGGGCCTGTGGTTACCCGTTATGAATTGGAACTCCAGCCAGGCGTGAAAGCCTCGAAAGTTACCAGCATTGATACGGATTTAGCCCGAGCGTTAATGTTCCGCTCAATCCGTGTGGCTGAGGTCATTCCGAGCAAGCCTTACATTGGCATTGAAACACCAAATTTGCACCGCCAAATGGTACCACTGCGTGATGTGTTAGACAGCCCCGAATTTCGTGAATCAAAATCCCTGCTTTCAATGGCATTGGGGAAAGACATCAGCGGTAACCCGATTGTGGTGGATTTAGCCAAAATGCCACATTTATTGGTGGCAGGCTCAACGGGATCAGGGAAATCCGTTGGCGTGAATACAATGATTTTAAGCTTGTTATTTCGCGTGAAACCTGAAGAAGTCAAATTTATTATGATTGACCCGAAAGTGGTCGAGCTTTCGATTTACGATGGCATTCCTCATCTCTTAACCGAAGTGGTTACGGATATGAAAAAAGCCGCCAATGCCCTGCGTTGGTGCGTGGACGAAATGGAACGTCGCTATCAATTACTCTCCGCGTTACGGGTGCGGAATATCGAAGGCTACAATGAAAAAATCGAGGAATACAACGCAATGGGAATGCCGATTCCTAACCCAATTTGGCGACCGGGCGACACAATGGACGCAATGCCACCTGCATTAGAAAAACTCAGCTACATCGTGGTGATTGTCGATGAATTTGCTGATTTAATGATGGTGGCTGGGAAGCAAATTGAAGAATTGATCGCACGCCTCGCACAAAAAGCCCGTGCCATCGGCATTCATTTGATTTTAGCCACCCAACGCCCGTCGGTGGACGTGATTACAGGGCTAATCAAAGCCAATATCCCAAGTCGTATCGCCTTTACGGTGGCGAGTAAAATCGACTCGCGTACCATTTTAGATCAAGGCGGGGCAGAAACCTTGCTCGGACGCGGGGATATGCTGTATTCAGGACAAGGCTCTTCCGATCTAATCCGCGTACACGGGGCATTTATGAGCGATGACGAAGTGGCACGCGTGGCGGATGATTGGCGGGCAAGAGGGAAACCGAACTACATTGAGGGCATTTTGGATAGTGCAGAAGAGGAAGACAGCGACACGCCACGCACGGGCGATGACGGGGAGCTGGACGATCTTTTCGATGAGGTGATGAATTTTGTGATTGAAACAGGCACAACCTCCGCCTCTTCAATTCAACGCAAATTCCGTGTCGGCTTCAACCGTGCCGCACGCATTATGGATCAGCTTGAGGAACAAGGCATCGTTTCGCCATTGCAAAATGGCAAGCGAGAAATTCTCGCTCGCCGTTCAGATTATTAATTAGACCCAATGCAACAAATGAGGGAAATCGTTGTCTGATAAACAATGATTTCCCATTATTTTAGAATTAAAGGAAAATTTATGAAAAAAATGGCTGTAAAAATGACCGCACTTTTATGTTTAGGCTTAAGCCCACTGGCTTGGGCTGACGCCGTGAGTGAATTGCAGGCGCGCTTAAACAAAGTTGAGGCACTCAGTGCGGATTATGTGCAAAAAGTCAGCGACCCTAAAGGCAAAGAAATTCAGCAAGGAAAAGGTAAAATTCAAATCAAGCGCCCAAATTTATTCCGAATGGACAACCAAGCCCCGCAAGAAAGCCAAATTATTTCTGATGGCAAAACCCTCTGGTTTTACGATCCATTTGTGCAACAAGTTACCACAAATTGGGTGGCAGACGCGGTGAATAACACGCCTTTTGTTCTCTTAACTAGCAACGATACTCAATATTGGAAACAATATAATGTGGAGCAAAAAGCCGATACTTTCACCTTAAAACCGAAATCAGCCAAAAGCCAAATCAAACAATTTGATATTCGCATCGATGGGGAGGGCGTGCTGAAAAATTTCAGCACCACGGAAAAAGACGGGCAAACCAATTTATACTTATTGCGTAATATCACCAACCAACCACTGGCAGATAGCCTGTTTAAATTTAGCGTACCAAAAGGCGTGGAACTAGACGATCAGCGTAAGAAAAAATAGTTTGGTAGGAAATGATAAAAGAAAAGTGCGGTCGGTTTTGACCGCAGTTTTTTAAAGTGGAAAAATTTGGCTATAACCCGTAGGCATTTTGACGGTTAAGCTTAATTCACCGCCCATTTTCTCAATGTAGCGTTTAAGCGTAGAAAGTTTTACATCATTTCCGCGTTGTTCAATCTGAGCGATTGCAGATTGAGAAACGCCAATCGCTTGTGCTAATTCTTTTTGTGAAAGTGCGAGTTGTTCGCGGATCATTGCAAGACCTGTTTCTAGAATGAGTTCTTCGGACATTTCTTTAATGCATTGTTGTGTTTCAGGGGATTCTTGAGCGATAAGCTCATCAAGTGTAGTATATTGTGTCATTTTATTTCTCCAATGTGGCTAAATAATCGGTAAATTCTGCATCTGCAATCGTAATCATTTGTTTGTAAAATTGTTTATTATTACTTTTATTTCCAGCACATAGAACAATTGCTTGCCTGAGCGGATCGAATGCAAAAAATGCTCGTAGTGGCTTGCTTTTATGTTGAATACGCAACTCTTTCATATTGGGATATTGAGAACCTTTTATGGTATCTACATAGGGACGAGATAATTGAGGACCATAGAACCGTAAATTATTTAATGCATTAAAAACAGAAATCCTTGTAGCCTCATCTTGCTCTTTTAACCATATTTTAAATCTCGCTGTTGCAATGACTTCCCATTTTTTCTTTACCACCATAATAAGTCCCAAACCATAGAATGATAGCAAAATTATAATATAGAGATTATATTTTTCAATAATCTCTATATTATTTTTTACGGGGAAAGATATGCGAACAGATTCTATTCTTCTTGCTAGAGGTTATTTCCCCTCTCTTCTATGCTATAATCCCGCAAATTTCCCATTATTTTTCTGAGAAAAAACAATGTCGAATTTTGCGTTTGATTTCGCTGAGAATGATTTTCGTCCGTTGGCGGCGAGAATGCGTCCTACGAATTTAGAGGAATATTACGGGCAACGCTATTTGATTGGTGTTGGTAAACCATTACGCAAAGCCATTGAGACTGGGCATATTCATTCAATGATTTTATGGGGGCCGCCAGGGACGGGGAAGACGACCTTAGCAGAAATTATTGCACAACGCATTAATGCTGAAGTGGAACGAATTTCAGCAGTAACGGGGGGAGTGAAAGAAATTCGCGAAGCCATTGAGCGAGCTAAACAAAATCGCCTAACAGGACAACGCACGATTTTGTTTGTGGACGAAGTGCATCGTTTCAACAAAAGCCAGCAAGATGCGTTTTTGCCCTACATTGAAGACGGCACGATCACTTTTATTGGGGCGACCACAGAAAATCCCTCCTTTGAGCTGAACAGCGCCTTGCTTTCTCGTGCCAAAGTGTACATTTTAAAACCGCTCACGCCTCAAGATATTGAGCAAGTTTTGCAGCGTGCCATTCAGGATAAAGTGAAAGGGTTAGGCAATGAGCATTTTGTATTGGAAGATAATGTGTTGCAACTACTGGCGGAATATGCGAATGGCGATGCTCGCTTAGCCTTGAACAGCCTTGAATTAATGGCGGATATGGCAGAAGAGGGAAAAAATGGCAAAATTTTACACCGCACCTTATTAACGGAAGTGCTGGGGGAACGACAAGCTCGTTTTGATAAGCAGGGGGATCGTTTTTACGATCTGATTTCCGCTTTGCATAAATCCGTGCGAGGTTCATCGCCTGATGCGGCGTTATATTGGTATGCACGTATTCTCACCGCAGGCGGCGACCCGCTTTATGTGGCACGGCGGTTGCTTGCGATTGCGTCAGAAGATGTGGGCAATGCTGATCCGCGAGGAATGCAAGTAGCTCTTTCAGCGTGGGATTGCTTCACCCGCGTGGGAGAGGCTGAGGGGGAGCGAGCCATTGCACAAGCGATCGTTTATTTAGCGGTTGCACCAAAAAGTAATGCGGTGTATCAAGCCTTTAACGCAGCGAAGAAAATGGCAGTGGAAAGCCCTGATTATGATGTACCAGAGCATTTACGCAATGCACCAACGAAGTTGATGAAAGAATTGGGCTATGGGGCGGAATATCGTTACGCTCATAATGAAGAAAATGCTTATGCGGCGGGAGAAAATTATTTTCCTGAAGCCTTGAAAGAAACGAAATTTTATTTTCCAACACAACGGGGAATGGAAATTCAGATCGGTGAGAAATTAGAAAAATTACGCCAACTTGACGAAAAAAGCCAAATTCAACGCTATAAAGCCGTCAAGTAACTAGTTTATTTTTTCAATCCGATCTAGAATAAAAGGCTATATTGACAATCTCTATTTTCAGAAAGGTAACAAAATGATCGATCCAAATTTATTACGCAATAATCTTGCCGAAGTAGCTGAAAAATTAAAAATCAGACGGGGTTTTGAACTTGATGCGGCTCGCATTAGTGAATTAGAAGAGCAACGCAAAGCCCTTCAAGTGAAAACCGAAACCTTGCAAGCAGAGCGTAATACGCGATCCAAAGCCATCGGTGCGGCAAAAGCACGCGGGGAAGACATTGCTCCGTTATTGGCTGAAGTGGATAATATGGGTATTGAATTAAGTATGGCGAAAAGCCAACTTGATGACGTGCAAGCAGATCTGCAAGAAATTGCCCTTAGTATTCCAAATATTCCTGCCGATGAAGTGCCACTAGGCAACGATGAAAACGACAATGTGGAGATTTCTCGTTGGGGCGAGCCAAGAACCTTTGATTTTGAAGTGAAAGATCACGTTACCTTAGGCGAGCATTTGCAAGGGCTAGATTTTGCTGCGGGCGTGAAATTAAGCGGCGCGCGTTTTGTGGTAATGAAAGGACACATTGCCAAAATGCACCGTGCGCTAGCGCAATTTATGCTGGATTTGCATACCGAACAACACGGTTATAGCGAAACCTATGTGCCTTATTTAGTTAATCACGCCACCCTTTATGGTACAGGGCAGCTGCCAAAATTTGGTGAAGATTTATTCCACACCAAACCGCTAGAAGGGGAGCAACCTTACGCCTTAATCCCAACGGCGGAAGTGCCAGTTACCAACCTTGTGCGTGATGAAATTTTAGAGCAAGCGGAACTGCCAATTAAAATGACCGCACATACCCCTTGTTTCCGTTCAGAAGCAGGATCTTACGGCCGTGATACCCGCGGTTTGATCCGTATGCACCAATTCGACAAAGTAGAAATGGTGCAAATCGTAGAGCCAGAAAAATCAATGGAAGCCTTGGAAGAACTCACTGGCCACGCGGAAAAAGTGTTGCAGTTGTTAAATCTGCCTTATCGTAAAGTGTTACTATGTACGGGCGATATGGGCTTTGGTTCAGCTAAAACTTACGATTTAGAAGTTTGGGTGCCAGCACAAAATACTTACCGTGAGATTTCTTCTTGCTCAAATATGTGGGATTTCCAAGCACGCCGTATGCAAGCACGCTACCGCGTAAAAGGTGAGAAAAAACCACGACTTGTCCACACCCTAAATGGCTCAGGCTTAGCCGTTGGACGCACCCTTGTTGCTGTACTTGAAAATTACCAAAATGCAGATGGTAGCATCACCGTACCAGAAGTGTTACGTCCATATATGGGTGGATTGGAAGTGATTGGGAAATAACCTTAATTTCGGAATTTAAAATAATTTAATGATCTGCACCCCAAAAGTTAGACTAAACAACCAACTGATTAAGGTGCAGATTTTTTATGACTAAATATACTCAACGTTTCAAACAACAAGTGCTCGACTTTTATCATCAAAATGGAAAAAACCGTTCGCTTACTCGCCAGTATTTTCAGCTTCCCCAAAGCACGTTAGCACGTTGGATTGCGAAATTTAATCATAATGGAATCAATGGATTAGCTGTATTAAGTAAAAAACGATATTATTCTGTTGAGTTTAAATTAAAGGTTATTCAAGCTATCAAAAAAGGCCAGTGCTCCGCTGAAGCCGCCTGCTTTCGCTTTGATATCCCCAGTTCAGGGATAATTAGTCAATGGTTGCAACGCTTTGAAAAACAAGGTATAGATGGGTTATTACTCAAACCTAAAGGTCGTCCAAGTATGAAACTCAACTCACCTAAAATGCCACCAACGCCCAAAACAGAAGAAGAACGCTTGCGTTACCGAATTTTGGAATTAGAAGCGGAGAATGCAATGCTAAAAAAGTTGCAGGAACTCAACCAACAAAAAATGCAGAAAAAGCCGTCATCGTAAATGCCTTACGCTCGCGTTTCCCGTTGGAATTGTTACTCAGGCTAATCGGATTGGCACGCAGTTCGTTCTTTTATCATCTCAAGCCAAAGTCGGATAAAAATGTAGCGATTTCACAGAAAATAGAGGAAATTTATCGCAAAAATGACGAAAATTATGGTTATCGTCGAATTACCTTGGAATTAAGGAAATACTTGATTATCAACCACAAAAGGGGGCAAGCGATAATGCAACGTTTGGGGTTAAAAGGAAAAAGTAAGCAGAAAAAATATCGTTCTTACCAAGGCAAAGTGGGACACATTGCCGATAATCTGTTGCAACGGGATTTTACGGCAACGATGCCGAATGAGAAGTGGGTAACGGATATCACCGAGTTCAAATGTGCGGAAGGCAAAGTGTATTTATCGCCGATTAAAGACTTGTTTAATAACGAAATTATTGCTTATGATGTGGCGAGAAGTCCGAATTTTGAGCAGATAACCAGAATGTTGACCCAGGCGGTGAACCGATTAGCGGGGGAAAAACCGATACTGCATTCCGACCAAGGGTGGCAGTATCAAATGATGGGTTATCGGGAGATATTGAAAAAACACGGTATTACGCAAAGTATGTCGAGAAAAGGCAATTGCCTTGATAATGGTGCGATGGAAAGCTTTTTCGGGCGATTGAAGACGGAATGTTACTTTGGCAAGCGGTTTGAAACCTTTGAACAGCTTGAAAAAGTGATTCACGAGTACATTCATTACTACAACAATGAGCGTATTCAAGTGAAGCTCAAAGGACTAAGCCCTGTGGAATACAGAACTCAGTCCTTGAATGAAATTAGAATATAGTCTAACTTTTTGGGGGCAGATCATTTCAGTTCAAAATAAGACAAGGCTTTGATCCGCAGACAGTACAGAGAGTACGGCAAGGCGATGTAACGCCGTATTATTTTTGAAATATTTTTCTAAGTTGAAATAGAGTAGTGAAAACCTTGTAATACTATTTTGGACGGTAATGAAAGATATGGGGCATTTCCAGTGAGGAATGGATTTATTGGAATATAAAATTTATCTAGTATCAATGAAAAAGTGCGGTCTAAAAATTCAATGATTTTTACCACCGCACTTTTATTTTGCTTATTTACAAGCAATTAGAAATTCGCATTTCTCGGGGCGCGAGGGAATGGGATCACATCGCGGATATTTTGTACACCTGTTACATAAACAATCAAGCGTTCAAAGCCTAAGCCAAAGCCTGAGTGTGGTACAGTGCCGTAACGGCGGAGATCGCGATACCACCAGTAATCTTCAGGGTTTAAGCCCATTTCAAGCATACGTTTATCCAGCACCTCTAAACGCTCTTCACGTTGTGAACCGCCGATGATTTCACCAATTCCAGGAGCGAGAACGTCCATTGCCGCAACGGTTTTGCCATCGTCATTTAAACGCATATAGAAGGCTTTGATGTCTTTCGGATAATTTTTCACCACCACTGGCGATTTGAAATATTCTTCCGCCAAATAGCGTTCGTGTTCAGAAGATAAATCAATGCCCCAAGAGACTGGGAATTCAAATTTTTTGCTTGATTTCAGTAAAATTTCAATGGCATCCGTGTAGTCAATTTGTGCAAAATCAGAATTAATGAAGTTTTCTAAACGGCTGATAACGTCCTTATCAACGTGTTTTTCAAAGAATTTTAAGTCATCTTTGCGTTCAGCTAACACAGCACGGAACACATATTTCAACATATCTTCCGCCAGTTTTGCGTTATCGTTGAGATCGGCAAACGCCATTTCTGGTTCAACCATCCAGAATTCTGCCAAGTGACGAGTGGTGTTAGAATTTTCTGCACGGAAGGTTGGGCCAAAAGTATAAATTTTACTTAATGCACAAGCGTAAGTTTCGCCGTTTAGCTGACCAGATACGGTTAAAAACGCTTCTTTTCCGAAGAAATCTTGCGAAAAATCCACCGCACCTTGTTCTGTGCGTGGCAGGTTTTCTAAGTCAAGGGTGGAAACACGGAACATTTCTCCCGCACCTTCGGTATCAGAAGCGGTGATAAGTGGGGTAGCCACCCAGTAGAAGCCTTGTTCGTGGAAGAAACGGTGAATCGCTTGGGCTAAGCAATGGCGTACACGCGCTACTGCACCGATAATGTTGGTACGCGGGCGTAAATGTGCCACTTCACGCAAATATTCGATGCTATGGCGTTTAGCTGCCATTGGGTAAGTGTCGGGATCTTCCACCCAGCCTGTTACTTCCACGTTTTCCGCCTGCAATTCCACCGCTTGCCCTTGTGCTGGGGATTCCACCACCTTTCCTGTTACAATCACCGAACAGCCTGTGGTGAGGCGTAGGATTTCATTTTGATAATTGGCAATGTCGCTATTGACGATCACTTGGATTGGGTCAAAGCAAGAGCCGTCATAAACAGCTACGAAGGAAAGACCTGCTTTGGAATCACGGCGAGTACGCACCCAACCGCGAACGGTAACTTGATCACCGATTTGAATTTTGCCTTGTAATACATCTACGATAGGGGCAATTTGTATCATATAAACCTCAATCAAAAAATTAGCGTAAAAACGTGCTTAGTTTACCGCAAGTGAAAAGATTTTCCAAAGTGTATTAAGGATTTGTTTTTGTGAGCTTTTCCGCAAAATTGTATTAATGTACTTGTTTTTAGGTAGGAAGCTGATATAAAAGCAAGAATTTTATTTAAAAATTTAATTAATGGTTGGGGATTATGCTTAAGGAAAGAAAACAGAATAAATTTAGGGGCTGTAGTAGATTAGTAACAATGCTATACTACAAAAATGAAGATAACATATTGTAAATTAAAGCAATCCATACAGAAAAAACTGCTTGAGTTTTTTGTCGCAGAAGTTACTGCAAGAACAGCAGCAAATTTGCTAGATATTCAACCGAATACAGCCGCTTTGTTCTACCATAAAATCAGGCTTGTGATTGGCTATCATTTATCCCTTGAAGTTAACGAGATTTTTGAGGGGGAAATTGAACTAGACGAAAGCTATTTTGGTGGTCATCGAAAGGGAAAACGAGGACGAGGACGAGGAGCGGCTGGAAAAGTTGCTGTTTTTGGGTTACTAAAACGACAAGGAAAGGTATTTACTGTTGTGGTTGAAAACACCAAGAGTGAAACATTACTCCCTGTTATTAAAAGAAAAATCAAGCCTGATAGCTGGGTTTATACGGACACTTATCGCAGTTATGATGCACTTGATGTGAGTGAATTTCACCACGAACGAATCAATCATTCCGAGCTATTTGCGGTGAAACAAAATCATATTAATGGCATTGAAAATTTTTGGAATCAGGCGAAGCGGATACTGCGAAAATATAATGGAATTAACCGAAAAAACTTTCCTTTATTCTTGAAGGAATGTGAATTTCGGTTTAACTTTGGGACACCAAAAGAGCAGTTAAAAATATTGGGGCTGTCCTAGATAACAACTAAAAAATCTATTTAGGTTAGAATGAACCAATGAGAAAAAGTCGTCTAAGTCAGCACAAACAAAATAAACTCATTGAGCTATTTGTTGCAGGTGTTACTGCAAGGACAGCAGCAGAGTTAGTCAATGTAAACAAAACGACTGCCGCATATTACTTTCATCGTTTACGCCAACTCATCTATCAAAACAGCCTTCACTTAGAGATGTTTGAAGGTGAAATTGAAGCCGATGAAAGTTATTTTGGCGGTGCTCGCAAAGGCAAACGTGGTCGTGGTGCGGCAGGGAAAATTGCGGTATTCGGGCTTCTCAAGCGCAATGGCAAGGTTTATACCGTTGCGGTTCCAAATACGCAATCTGCCACCTTGTTACCCATTATTCGGGAGCAGGTAAAGCCTGATAGTATTGTTTACACCGATAATTATCGTAGTTATGACGTGCTTGATGTGAGTGAATTTAGTCATTTTCGTATCAATCACAGCACACATTTTGCTGAAAATCATAACCACATTAACGGAATTGAGAATTTTTGAAGCCAAGCAAAACGCCATTTACGCAAATTTAATGGTATCCCAAAAGTGCATTTTGAGCTTTATTTAAAGGAATGTGAATGGCGTTTTAATTACAGCAACATAAAAAGTCAAATTTCTATTTTAAAACAATTGGTTAAAGGGAGTTTAGTCTAGTTATCTAGGACAGCCCCAAAATATTGCGAAAATGGTGTGAAATTTAGGGCTAATCTACTACAGCCCCTAAATTTTTATTAAAATTACAGCAATTAGGACGGATTTATCGCCTGATTGAGCAGTTTGAAGAAATTTCTCGTATGGATCTTTCAAAACTTTCTCGCCTTGCTCCAGCAACAATTACAACTTTAACAAGGCAATTAATTAATGAGCGATTGATTATTGAAAAAGCTGTGCGAAATACAGAATATCGCGGTCGCCCTGCGATTGGATTATGTGTTTCGCCTTTTTATTGGCAATCTCTATGTGCAGTATTAAGCGAGAATCGATTTGATATTTTTTTATGTGAACTAAATGGTACGCCCATTGCTGAGCGTTCCTTTCCATTACGCACAGAGGAGTTTGCACAGCTTGGGTCTATTTTGATTGAGTACCTAGAGATTTTTCTCCAAGAAACGAAACTTGATCCTAATAAAATCATTACCTTTTCAATCGCTGTAACTGGAATATTAGATGAAAAGCAACATTATGTTTATCAATTAGGAAATCGCCAGCTAACACTTGATTTAAAAGCGTTATTTAATCCCTATTTTAAAATGCCTATTATGGTGACAGATTATTTTCAAACTTGGTTATTTGCAGAAAGCTCAGTAGGCAGTGTTATTGGCTGTGATAACGTTTTGTTTTTACAACTCGATGAGCGGGTGAATTTAAGTGTGCTATCACAAGGCGATGTGTTACGTTGTAATAAACATCCTATAATGAAAATCGATAAACTTATTACACCGCACTTACATTCTATGCAATCTCAAATCGGGCATTCATTACCTGAAATAGAGCGTTACCAAATTATTAATCAGCTTACACATAAAGCGATTTATCAATTCATTGATTTGGCTTACCCTAATCATCAACAAGAAAATAGCATTGAAAAAATCCATTTTTTATGTGAGAAAGCACAGCATAAAGATCCTAAAGCCATTGAAATTATTCATCATATTGCCGATGTAACTGCGTACCATTTGAGCTGTTTGGTCAATATGTTCGCCTCTAAAAAAGTAATGTTACATACTTATTTATTAGCAGCTAAAGATATTTTTTTACCTTATTTAAGCCAGCGTTTAGCATTCTACCATTGTGATGTTGATGTGGTGATTAGTCGTTATAAATGGAATAGTCCTGAAGTATTAACGGCAGCAATAAAGCAAGGCATTTATGAGGGGAGCTTGATTGGTGATTTATTGAAAAATAAAGAAAAATTGTGTTAGCTCAATATTTTGTGATGTAAATTCTTTTAGAATTCCATAAAACTGGATTATAAGGAAAGATATTATGAGCTGTTTTTTTGTCACGGGGACAGATACGAATGTCGGTAAAACAGTAGCAAGCCGAGCGATTATTCAGGCATTGCAAAATGAAGGAATTCAAATTGTAGGTTATAAGCCTATCGCTTGTCGTCAAGAAGATTGGGGGTATCAAGAAGCCCCTAATTTAACTGAAAGTGATTATGGTTTAGAGAATAATTCTGATGTCTTAACATTAATGAGTGCAACAAAGGAAAGCGTTACCTATCAAGATGTAAACAGTTATAGTTTTTCTCATAAGCTGCCTATGTTAAGTGAAGAAGGGCAGCGTATTGATATTGCAAAAATTAATTATGATCTTATGGCGTTAAGTCAGCGCTTCCAATCAGTATTGGTTGAAGGGGCTTTTGGTTGGCTTACGCCAATGAACCAAGAATATAGTTTTGCAAGCTGGGCTGTTTCTCATAAAATGCCTGTTGTGCTTGTTGTGGGAATTAAGGAGGGGTGTATTAATCACGCACTGCTTACAGCTCAATCCATTGAACAATCGGGCTTGCCTTTATTAGGCTGGATTGCTAATCGAATTAACCCAGGATTAGCACATTACGCCGAGATTATTGCTATGCTTAGTGAAAAAATTGAAGCCCCTCTGCTTGGGCAGATCCCCTATGTTCATAAGCCAGAAGAGCAAGAATTAGGGCATTATATTACGAACCTTGAGCGTTTAACTTATATGCAAACAACGTTGGTAAAATAACATTATTTTATCGCCAAAATTCTTGATGTTACCTAGTATTATTTATATTATGTATGAGATTTAAACAAGATAAGATTTAGTTGATTACTTTGGTAATGGCTAAATTTTTAATAATTAGTGGCATTGTAATCGTTTATTGCATTGCTTGTATTCATAGGTTTTTAACTCAAACACAATATTATGCTAGAAAATAAAATTCTTCTTACTCATTGTCCTGATGATAAAGGGCTTATCGCAAAGATCACCAACATTTGTTATAAACATCAACTGAATATTATTCATAATAACGAATTTGTGGATTTTGACACAAAACATTTTTTTATGCGTACAGAACTCGAGGGAATTTTTAATGAGAATACCTTGCTGGAAGATCTCCGTCTTAGTTTGCCGATGGGGACGCATAATCAGTTAATCAGTGCAAAACGTAAAAGAATAGTGATTTTAGTTACCAAAGAAGCCCATTGCCTAGGTGATATTCTGATGAAAACCTCTTACGGCGGGTTAGATGTTGAAATTGCGGCGGTGATTGGTAACCACGACAATTTAAGGGGCTTAGTTGAGCGTTTTGATATTCCTTTCCATTGCGTAAGTCATTTAGGGTTGAGTCGTGTTGAGCACGATAAATTATTGGCTGAAAAAATCGATGAATACAGCCCAGATTATATCGTATTAGCCAAATATATGCGGGTATTAAATCCTGAATTTGTGGCTCGTTATCCTAATCGTGTGATAAATATTCACCATTCATTTTTGCCTGCTTTTATTGGGGCAAAACCCTATCAACAAGCCTACGAGCGAGGCGTGAAAATTATTGGAGCGACAGCACATTTTATTAATAATGAGCTTGATGAAGGTCCAATTATTATGCAGAACGTCATTAATGTTGATCATACTTATAGTGCGGAAGCGATGATGAAAGCAGGGCGGGATGTTGAAAAAACCGTTTTAACCAGAGCGTTAGACTTAGTCTTGCAAGATCGCGTTTTTGTGTATAAAAATAAAACGATTATTCTTTAACCCTATAAAAGCAGCGAAATTGCCGCTTTTTTATGCGATGTAATTCAAATGCTCCGTCCCATTCACCACCTCTAAACTAAACCGTCCTAGTGTTTCGTTTTCAGATTGTTCATAGCGAACAATGCTGATTGAGGTATTAGCAAGGCGTGTAACACGGGGATTTTCTCGATGGGTTTGCCAGCTTGAGCCGTCAAGTAAGGCGAGGAGCAAATGTAGGGTATGCCCGTGAGAAACCACCAAAATATTCCCCTTGTCGTGAACTTGAATAATGTCATAAATTGCCTGCATTGCCCGTTCTGCCAGCTCTGCAAAGGTTTCACCACCGTTGCTTTTAGCCTGATAGTTGGCTGGGGATTGCGTCATTTGTTGGTATTCTTCGCTATGACGAATGCTGTCCACCAACACGCCCTCCCAAGCGCCGAAAAAATGTTCGTTTAAGCCTTTGTGCTGAAAGAAAGGAATATTTCGCTCACCAAGAATGTATTGCGTGGTATCCATTGCCCGTTTTAGCACACTGGAATAGGCTGCAATGAAAGGCACATCAGCTAAGTATTTACCTGTTTTGATCGCACCTTCTATGCCTTCCACCGTTAATGGCGAATCCCCTTGACCTTGTAATAAGCCTTTTTCATTCCATTCCGTGCGTCCGTGCCGTACAAAATAAAAGCTAAGTTGTTTTTTCATTGCTTCCTCAATCAGTGTAAAAATAGGTAAAATTCATACCGCACTTTATAACAGCGGGCTGAATAAGAAAAATAAACGTTCAATCACGCGTTGATACACGGGGCGTTTCACCCAATCTTCATAGCCTAAAAGTGAGGCGTGCTGGCGATAGTTTTGTTGTAACAACGTCACTTCATTGGCGAATGCCACGTCTTCCACCACCATTGTTACTTCAAAGTTCAACATAAAACTCCGCATATCCATATTCACCGTGCCAACTAAGGCGAGGCGGTTATCAATCAACACACTTTTGGTATGCAACAAGCCTTGTTCAAATTGATAAATTTTTACCCCCGCCGCAAGCAAGTCTTCAAAGAAAGTGCGGCTCGCCCAGCTCACCATTAAGGAATCATTTTTCTTCGGCAGAATGAGGGTTACCTCAACACCACGCAACGCGGCAATGCGTAAGGCTTCGGCGATGCTGTGGCTTGGCACAAAATAAGGCGAGGTAATGGTGATACTTTTCCGTGCGGAAAAAATGGCAATCGAAAGAGATTGTGCCATTAAATCATCAGGAAAGCCCAGACCCGTGGCAAGAATTTGTACGGCGTGAGAGTTATTATGATCAACGGGTAACAAAGGGCAATCTGGCAATTGCAATGGGATTTCTTTGTCCGTTTCAATTTGCCAATCCCACGCATATAGCCCGTTTAACACCGCAGACACCGCCCCGTTAATGCGAACCATAATGTCCACCCATTCACCAACGTGGCTGTTTTGTTTGAAGTATTTGGGATCAACCATATTCATACTGCCCGTGTAAGCAATTTGATTATCGATCACAATAATTTTGCGGTGTTGGCGTAAATCAATACGGCTAAAAAACATACGCAGTAAATTAACATGTAGCGCTTCGGTGATCTCAATGCCCGCCTCTTTCATTTGACGATAATTTTGGCTTTTGAAAAATTGGCGGCTGCCAACACTATCCAGTAATAACCGCACTTTTACTCCGCGTTGTTGGGCGGCGATGAGCGCGGTTTGCACCTCTTGCACTAAGCCACCATTCCACCAAATATAGAACACCATATTAATGCTATGTTTAGCTTGGTGAATGTCTTGAATAATGCTTTTTATAATGCTCTCAGGGGTATCTAAAATATGCAGTTCATTACCCAGCACACAAGGGATATTCAAACGGCTTTTCGCTAGATCAAATATCGGGCGATAGAGCAGGGTATTATGATGATTAATCAACTGCGGGCATTGGGAGAAGCTACCAAACCATTGATTGAATTTAGGAGCAAGGCGGCGGAACGTGTTCGCACGCTTTGTTCCCAATCTCACTTCGCCAAAAATTAAATAGGCGAGGATTCCCACCACTGGCACTAAATAGATGATCATCAACCACGACAGCATCGCGGAAACCGATTGTTTCTTGATCACTAAACGCATTGTAATGGAGATCGTTAAAATCCAAATTAGGACAGGCAGCAGATATGCTATAATTTGTTCAAAAGAAAAACTCATTGATTTTTAACCGCACTTTTATTAATGACTACGACACCTATCACAACACCTATTTTCGACATTGTGTTTCGGCACGCGGATTTTATCATTATTCACAAGCCTTGTGGGATTTCTGTGCATAAAGATGATCAAGCCGTTGGTCTAACCAGCCTAGTGGCGCAACAATTAAATGTGCCTCAAGTGTGGCTGGTTCATCGCCTCGACAAAGTAACGTCGGGGCTATTGATCCTCGCCTTGAATGCCCAAGCGGCGGCAGAACTGTCGCGTTTATTTGCTGATCATTTAATCGAAAAAACCTACCTTGCCTTATCCGCTGAGAAGCCGAAGAAAAAGCAAGGGCGAATCGTGGGGGATATGAAAAAATCCCGCAACGGCAGTTGGAAACTCTGCCAAACTAAGGAAAACCCTGCGATAACAAGGTTTTATTCTGTGAGCCTTGACGCCCCTGTACGGCTGTTTTTTCTCTTTCCCAAAACAGGCAAAACCCATCAATTACGCGTTGCGATGAAAAGCCTCGGTAGCCCTATTTTAGGCGATGTGCTTTATGGCGGAAATAAGCAAAAATCTGACCGCACTTATTTGCATTGCTATCAACTGCGATTTGCTTACCAACAGCAACAAATTTGCGTCAAAACCTTACCCAAAACAGGGGAATTTTTCACCGCACTTGGTTTAGCAGAAAAAATCGCCCAATGGGCGGCGGAGAATAATTGCGAAAAACCAGAATAAAAACGTGATTTTTTAAGGCGTTAGTATTATTATTAAGGCATTTTTTCAACTCTTATCAGATTTATTTACTCATAGAGGATAGGTATGCAACACCTTAAAGACATTACAGAACAGGCAAAAGACGCGATTGAGAAATTGCACGATAAAAGCCTCGAAACCCTAGATGCGATTCGCGTAGAATATTTTGGTAAAAAAGGGCATTTTACCCAATTAATGCAAGGGTTGCGTGATATTGCCGCCGAAGAACGTCCTGCAATGGGAGCGAAAATTAATGAGGCAAAACAGAAAGTTTTAGACTTATTAAACAGCAAAAAGGCTGAGTGGGAGCAAGAAGCCTTAAATGCTCAGCTTGCCAAAGAAAGTATTGACGTGAGCTTGCCGGGGCGTAAAACGGAACTTGGTGGCTTGCACCCTGTTTCTGTAACCATTGGGCGTGTGGTGAGCTTTTTCTCTAATTTAGGTTTCACGGTGGAAGTGGGGCCTGAAATTGAAACGGATTATTACAATTTTGATGCGTTAAATATCCCCGCTCATCACCCCGCACGAGCCGATCACGATACTTTCTGGTTTGATGCACAGCGTTTATTGCGTACCCAAACCTCTGGGGTGCAAATTCGTACAATGGAAAAAGCCAAACCACCTATCCGTATTATCGCGCCAGGGCGTGTTTATCGTAATGATTACGACCAAACCCACACCCCAATGTTCCACCAAATTGAATTACTTTATGTGGATAAGCACGCCAATTTCACCGAATTAAAAGGTCTGTTACACGATTTCTTGCGTGCATTCTTTGAAGAAGATTTAAAAGTGCGTTTCCGCCCATCTTATTTCCCATTTACCGAGCCTTCCGCTGAGGTTGATGTAATGGGGAAAAATGGCAAATGGCTTGAAGTGTTAGGTTGTGGAATGGTTCACCCTAATGTGTTACGCAATGTGGGGATTGATCCTGAAGAATATTCTGGCTTTGCGGTGGGTATGGGCGTAGAGCGTTTAACAATGCTTCGTTACAATGTAACAGATTTGCGTTCATTCTTTGAAAACGATCTGCGTTTCTTAAAACAATTTAAATAATTAATCTGATTGACCGAATAAAATTTACGATAGAGAAAGAATATGAAATTTAGTGAATTATGGGTGCGTGAATGGGTAAATCCTGCCATTAGCACTGAACAATTATGTGATCAAATTACTATGCTCGGCTTGGAAGTTGATGGCGTTGAGCCAGTGGCTGGAGCATTTTCAGGTGTTGTGGTGGGTGAAGTGGTGGAATGCGCTCAACACCCCGACGCAGATAAATTACGCGTAACCAAAGTGAATGTAGGCGGTGATCGTTTGTTAGACATCGTCTGCGGTGCACCAAATTGCCGTCAAGGCTTAAAAGTGGCTTGTGCGGTAGAAGGGGCAGTGCTACCGGGTGATTTTAAAATTAAGAAAACCAAATTGCGTGGGCAACCCTCTGAAGGAATGCTGTGTTCATTTAGCGAACTCGGTATTTCTGACGATCATAACGGCATTATTGAATTGCCTGCTGACGCACCAGTGGGAACAGATTTGCGTGAATATTTGCAATTAAATGATAACAGCATTGAAATCAGCTTAACGCCAAATCGTGCGGACTGTTTAAGCATTGCGGGGATTGTGCGTGAAGTGGGCGTGGTAAATCAAGCAGCAGTAAATGCCCCTGTGATTGAAGCCGTGCCAGCGACCATTGCGGACAAAGCACAAATTGAGGTATTAGCCCCTGAAGCTTGCCCTCGTTATTTATTGCGTGTGGTTAAAAATGTGAACGTAAAAGCGGAACCCCCGATTTGGCTAAAAGAAAAATTACGCCGTTGCGGTATCCGCTCTATCGATCCTGTAGTGGATATTACCAATTATATTTTGCTTGAACTCGGTCAGCCAATACACGCTTTTGATGCCGCCAAAGTGGCACAACCTGTGCAAGTGCGTATGGCGAAAGAGGGCGAAGAGCTGGTGTTATTAGACGGCACAACGGCTAAATTACAACCAAATACCCTTGTCATTGCGGATCAAAATGGGCCATTAGCAATGGCAGGTATTTTCGGCGGTGAAGCAAGTGGTGTAAACGCCGAAACCAAAGATGTCATTCTTGAAGCGGCATTTTTCGCCCCATTAGCTATTACTGGCCGAGCCAGACAATACGGCTTGCATACCGATGCTTCACACCGTTTTGAGAGAGGTGTGGATTTTAATCTTCAGCATAAAGCAATGGAACGTGCAACCGCATTATTGTTAGAAATTTGCGGTGGGGAAGCCTGTGAAATTTGCGAAGTGGTCAGCGAAGCTGATTTACCAAAAGTGAAACAAGTGCAATTACGCCGTGAAAAATTGGATCACTTATTAGGTCATCATATCCCAACGGAAACCGTTACAGACATTTTGCAACGTTTAGGCTTACAAGTGAGCTACCAAGAGGGTTTATGGACAGCTATTTCACCAAGCTGGCGTTTTGATATTGAGATTGAAGAAGACTTAATCGAAGAAGTGGCGCGCATTTACGGTTATAACAACATTCCGAACAATGCCCCATTAGCCCATTTACAAATGAAGCCAATCCCTGAAAGCTTGCTTGAAATGGTGCGTGTGCGTACCGCTTTTGTGGATAGCGATTATCAAGAAGTGGTGTCTTATAGCTTTGTTGATCCTGAAGTGCAACAACTTTTACACCCAGAGCAAGAAGCGTTAATTTTACCAAATCCGATTTCGCGTGAAATGTCAGCAATGCGTGTTTCCTTGCTCCTAGGTTTATTAACCACGATTGCCTATAACCAAAACCGTCAGCAAAGTCGTGTGCGTATTTTTGAGAGCGGACTACGCTTTATTCCTGATGCGGAAGCGGAAAGTGGCGTGCGTCAAGAATATGTTATCGGTGCAGCGATTGTAGGGGATAAACGCCCTGTTCACTGGGAACAAAAAGGGGAAAACGTTGATTTCTTTGATCTTAAAGGGGATTTAGAGCGAATTTTATCCTTAACAAAGTCTGGAAATCGTTTGCGTTTTGTTGCAAAATCATACCCAGCGTTACATCCTGGGCAATCTGCTGCCATTATCCTTGATGATAAAGAAATCGGCTATATCGGTACGGTTCACCCGAAAGTGGTGCAACAATTAGGGTTATCGGGTAAACCGATTGTCTTTGAAATTGAATGGGCGCCAATTGCAGAACGCACTGTGCCTAATGCCAAAGAGATTTCTCGTTTCCCAGCGAACAAACGGGATCTTGCTATCGTCGTGGATAGTGCAACGCCAGCGGGTGATGTGCTAGAAGTTTGTCGCCAAGCAGGTGGAAAACAACTTGTAAATGTGAGCCTGTTTGACGTGTATCAAGGGGCGAATTTACCAGAAGGTAAGAAAAGTTTAGCCATTAGCTTAACCATTCAAGATACTGAAAAAACCCTTGAGGAAAAAGAGATTAATGCGGTAATTTCAGCAGTATTAGACGCATTAAAACAACGCTTTGATGCTTATTTGAGAGATTAATATTATGACATTGACCAAAGTTGAATTAGCCAACAGCTTAATTGAAAAGCACAATTTAAATAAACGTGATGCCAAAGCCTTGGTGGAAAGTTTTTTTGAAGAAATTCGTGTCGCACTAGAAAACGGGCAGGAGGTAAAATTATCAGGATTTGGTAATTTTGAATTGCGTGATAAGGCTTCTCGCCCTGGACGCAACCCCAAAACAGGGGAAAGTGTTCCCGTTTCTGCACGCCGTGTTGTGGTGTTCAAACCCGGTCAGAAATTGCGTTCTCGTGTAGAAAAATCAAGACCAAAAGGGTAATGATTTTCTGGCAAACTATCTGCGTTATTGCAGATAGTTTTTTTACCCTTTCTTCTCGTTAAAATATAGGTAAAAAATGCGTTTAGCGAATAGTCTTTTTGTCATTTTAGGAATGACGATGTTGGCAGCTTGCTCAAGCACTTCGTCATCTCATCATCATAGCACAGGGCGAAGTATTTCATATCAAGGAAGCCTTGCCGATCAAATTATGGCGATTACGTTATTGACAGAGCATCAACGCGAATGGGCTGGCACGCCGTATCGATTAGGCGGGCAAAGCCGCCGTGGCATTGATTGTTCTGGCTTTGTACAGAAAACATTTCTTGAGCGTTTCAATATTCAGCTGCCTCGCACCACAAAGGAGCAGGTCAAATATGGCACAAGAATAGCAAAAGAAGAAATCCAAACAGGAGATTTGGTGTTTTTTAAAACGGGGCGTGGACCAAATGGTTATCACGTTGGTATTTATGTACAAAATGATCAGTTCCTTCACGCCTCCACAAAAGGGGGAGTTATTTATTCTTCATTAAACAGCCCTTACTGGAAACGTACTTATTGGCAGGCTCGTCGAATGTAAATATTGAAAAGTACAAAAATAAAAGAGCGGTAGAAAAACTTACATTTTTTATACCGCTCTTTTTCTATAGATAACTTTCTATAGTAATTTGGCTTAATAGGGAAATTGACGATGGTTTGTTCAGGTTTATTTTTCCTGTGGTAGGGAACATTGATCTTGCGCATTGTTAAATAAACTAAAGTCTATTTTATTGAGAAAATGATAAATCTGATTTACGCTATCACCTACAGTCGTATATAATAAAGCCCAAGCTGACTTTAATTGATCTTGTTGTCAATTTATTCAGTGGTTACCTTATTATTTTTATAAATGACACTTAATTTTTACTATTACAATCCTTATGAAAACACATTCTTTACATCTTACCCCTATCACCTTAGCGTTGGCGGTGGCATTGAACAGTCATTACCTGTTCGCAGCTGATACCTTTAATCGCCAAAGTGCGGTTGAAAAATTAAAAGATTTATCTGAATCCACTGAACAGTTCGGTTTTTGGCAAGATTCCGATCGTTATCATAACAATAATAAAAATATTGCTAATGCTGTTGCGTTATTAGTGGATACTGGAGTGGATAGTCGATCTTTTGGTGCAAGTGAGCTTTATTCTGAAGGCATCAAAACCATACCTTACGGGAAAAATCAATTTGAAGTTGTTACCACATTGAGCCCTGATAAATTTGATTATGTATTCCACGGAACTAAAATGGGGCGCGTATTGCTTAATACTGCTGGCAGTGGGCAATTATATGTGGTACAAGGCCTAAAAGGGGGAGACAGCTACTGGAAACCTTTGTTAAATGGCACTTATCAAGCTAATGAACGTTTATACCAGCAAACACAGCAGTATGCGACGGTTGTTTCGAATGCTTGGACAGATAATGGTATTTTCAGTGATTCTAAACAAGCTTATTGGGAAGCTATCCAAAAAATTTACGCTCAAGGTTCGCTACAAGTGATGGCAACAGGAAATAGTACGTTAGACGACTATTTCAGCAAAAATCCTTCTGCTACGATTGAAACCTTAGTGCCTTATGCGGATCAAAATGCGATCAAAGAAGGTTTTATTGCGGTAACTGGAGTTAAAAATGATGGAATAAAAGTTTTCCAACCTTGTGGTAAAGCAAAGTCCTTTTGTTTAACTGCGACAGTGAGCACAAGAATTCGCTATATTGATCCAGATACCAATAGCGCAACTTATAGTACCCCAGGAGGCAGTTCCAGTGCAACGGCCTATACCAGTGGTGTTGCCCTTGCGTTGAAGCAAAAATATGATTGGTTTAGTGCCAAAGATATTAAAAATACCCTTTTCACCACAGCGATTGATCGCGGAGATACTGGGATTGATGCCATTTGGGGCGTAGGTGAACTTGATAAAAATCGTGCGTTGTTAGGCTATGGACGTTTTGATGCAGATAAGAATAATGATCTTAATGTAACTGGTGTCGCTCAACGCTATTATTTTGATAATAATATTGCTGGAGACGGTGGATTTATTAAACGCGGTGAAAAGGAGTTGGTACTCAATGGCGATAACACTTTCGCTGGCATAGGGGTGATTAAACAGGGTAAAGTCACGTTAAATGGCGATAATACAGCCAGTTTTACGGTGGAAAAAGATGGCACGCTGGCTTCAGGTACACGTTTTAAACTTGATCGGAGCTCAATGCAGTCACTTCCTATTACCTCTGGTTCGGTGGATAATGCGGGAACCCTAGAGTCTCTTAATCGTACGAACTGGAAAATTAACGGCGATTTAACAAACCAAGATTCAGGCGTGATTAATAAAAATATTGGCGCTAAAATTGAGGTTACTGGCACGGCAACCTTAGGTGGGAAGTTAAATGTGCGCAATATCGCCACAGGCTATATTCCCAAAACAGGCCACCGTGAAGTGCTGCTAGAGGCAGGCAATTTTGTTGATCGCGGCATTCAGCTTTCTATTGACTCAGCGCTATTGGCTGTGGCAGATACTATTGCCTTTGATCAAGACAAAAAACAAATCTATGTAGGTTTAGCACGACGTTCTGTACGCGAAGCCTTCGAAGAACAAGCATCGCCTAATCCTCAACCAAGTGAAGAACCAACTATTACCGAGGTGGCAGAGAAAGAACCTCTTGTTGAAACGGCAGAGCAAAATCAAGCGCAGCCAGCAGAAGAGAGCAATAATCCAGTTTCTGCCCCTGAAACTAACACTTCACCACCTATCGTAATGGTTGATGATAAACAAATTGAATCTACAACGATTGTGCCTGATGAGAAAAATGAGATTATCTCTGATCAAACGCAATTCATTGAAATGGTTAAGAATAAGGAAATTACGCCATCGGCTGATGCACCAGCGAAAAGCGTGGAAGAGAATGAGCCAGAAGAAGCGACATCACTGCCTGCTGAATCAGAAAGTGAAACCGTGAAAAATAATAAAACTGAGCAAGACGCATCTTTATCAGATGATATTGATGATACGTCCATTAAAATGGTAGAGAATCATTCCAAAGACCAGGCTGAAATGACCGTGGTTTCTTCTGGTATAGCAGAACAAGGAGAGCAAAAACAATATTTTGGTTGGCTGAATGATGCAGAAGTAATGGATAATTTATCTGCACAATTTGATAAGTTAAATGCTCAAGCTATGCTTACTGCCGAACAGCAAAAGTGGTATGCAGAATTATTAAATAAAGATGCTAACCATTTTGCAGAATATGTTTTTGCTCAAGGTTTCCAGACAGTAGTACACCAGCAACAGGCAAGCTTAAATGAACAGCAAAATGCGAGTTTACGTTGGGTAAATGACGGGCTTAATCGTCGCCATAGCACCCTTTGGGTGAGTGTGGATAAAACGAGTAATCACCCTGATTTAACTTATATAAATGCTGACTTCAAGGCGGATATGCTTTCACTGAATGGATTAAAAGTGGAGGATAAGCATCGATTAATGGTGCGTTTAAGTCGCAATAATCAGCGTTATGAGGAAAATTACCAAGCCGTTCATAAAACAGTTAAAGAACGCTCGGTGCAAGGACAGTTAGCTTATGGCTATGATTTTTCCCCATTCTTGTCATTGATTGGTTCGGCTAGCTATGGCAAAGGAAAGGTGAAATATCAAACACAGTTTAATGGCATCAGTCAGATAAATGATGGTCATTTGACAAGTTACGGCGCAAGTCTTGCTCTTGCATTGCGTTATCCAATTAGCTCCCAATGGCAATGGGAAAATATGATAAGCTTTGGCTATGGGCAGCAAAAATTGACGAATTTAGCCTTGTCAGATGTCAGCAAAATCCGTTCATTGAAAACAACCCTAACCAGCTTAGGGGGAATCTCTACATTAAGTTACCAATGGGGTGGCTTGAATGCCTTTGCGCAGTTTATGGTGCAAAAGAACTTATCAAGCAAAACCACGGGTGAGGCAGAATATGTAGGAATTCCAGTGCATATCGCGCAACAAGAACGGATTTATCCTCAGTTACAACGCCAAATTGGCTTAGGTGTAGGGTATCAATATGCCAATTGGAAAATTGCCGCTAGTGCTAATGTTGGCAATGCCGATCAACGAAACGTACATTTTGATGTAGGTTATCTTTTCTAGATGTTAAAAAGAGTAAGAGCACGGCATTCCGTGCTCTTTTTTTTTTAGGGATTACATTACGGTAGTAAAAATTAACCTGTAGAGGCTATCATTAATCAACTAATCAACCACTTTAAAGGTTATTTGCTCATTTTGGCTGAAATCTGTTTGTTCATCTTCATCTTGGAATAATGGGGTAGCAGGCAGATCTTGTTTATCAAAAGCAATATCCCCCTCCACGCCATCTAAGTTTTGTCCGCGTTGGATATCTTTGAAATTAAACAAATTTTTATCGCATAAATGGGACGGGACAATATTTTGCATTGCACTGAACATTGTTTCGATACGTCCTGGGTATTGGCGATCCCATTTTTGCAACATTTCTTTCACCACTTGGCGTTGTAAATTGGGCTGTGAGCCACAGAGATTACAAGGAATAATCGGGAATTGTTTCGCAACGGCATATTTTTCAATGTCTTTTTCTTTGCAATATGCCAAAGGGCGGATCACAATTTGATTGCCATCATCGCTGATTAATTTTGGGGGCATTGATTTGAGTTTGCCGCCATAGAACATATTCAAAAACAAGGTTTCTAACATATCATCACGGTGATGCCCGAGTGCGATTTTAGTTGCACCTAGCTCGGTCGCCGTGCGGTATAAAATCCCTCGTCTGAGGCGTGAGCAAAGGGAGCAGGTGGTTTTTCCCTCTGGGATTTTTTCTTTTACAATCCCATAGGTATTTTCCTCGACGATTTTATAATCCACGCCGATACTGGCTAAATATTCAGGTAAAACCTGTTCGGGAAAGCCTGGTTGTTTTTGATCTAGATTTACGGCCACAATGTCAAAATGAATCGGCGCGTTGAGGCGTAAATTGAGCAAAATATCCAATAGGGTATAGCTGTCTTTCCCTCCAGACAAACACACCATTACCTTATCGCCATTTTCAATCATATTAAAATCGGCAATGGCCGCGCCCACATTACGGCGTAGGCGTTTTTGTAACTTATTGAAATTATAGATTTGTTTCTTATTTTTTTCGTTTTGAGAAGTTAGATTTTCGCTCATTGGATTTATTATTCGGTTAGGTCAAGTTAAAAAACTTGCGTATAGTAAGGGGTAATCGCATTTTTTCCAATAGGCATTATGCGGGTTTTAAGGGGAAGCGTAAAAAACGTAGTAAATTTAGACCGCACTTTGATTTTCCACAGCATAAAAAATGGGGCAAAAAAACGATCTACAAGATCGGGAAAAAATCCTGTATAATCAAGCCAATTTTTGTCTAATTTTTATTTGCTTGTGAGAAAACACAATGCTTGAAACATCACAAACAATCCCTGAATTGGTTTCTTGGGCGAGGGAGCGGGAGTTTTCTCTCAGCCTGCCTACAGAGCGTTTAGCCTTTTTGCTTGCCATTGCGATTTATAATAATGAACGCTTAGATGGCGAAATGCTCGAAACGGATTTAGTGGATATTTTTCGTCATATCGCCTCAGCCTTTGAGCAATCTTCAGACAATATCGCCACCAAAGCCAACAATGCCATTAATGAATTGGTGAAACAGCGTTTTCTTAACCGTTTTAGCAGTGAATTTACTGAGGGGCTAGCGATTTACCGTTTAACGCCGCTTGGGGTTGGCGTGTCAGATTATTATATTCGCCAGCGTGAATTTTCTGCCTTACGCCTTTCTGTGCAATTAGCCATTGTGGCTGATGAAATCCAAAGTGCTTCAGAGGCAGCCGAGCAAGGTGGCGATGAACATCATTGGCGGCGTAATGTGTTTGCTCCGTTGAAATTTTCGGTGGCGGAGATTTTTGACAGTATCGATCTTTCTCAGCGAATTATGGACGAAAATCAGCAAAGCATTAAAGAAGAAATCGTTGAATTATTAACCAAAGATTGGCAGGCGGCGATTTCAAGCTGTGAACGCTTACTTGATGAAACCTCGAACAATTTACGCGAGTTGCAAGATACGCTCAATTCCGCAGGTGATAAGCTCCAAGCCCAATTATTACGCATTCAAGATTCGCTAATCGGTCAAGAAAATTTATCCTTTATCGATCAACTGATTACGGATTTACAAGCCAAATTAGACCGCATTATCAGCTGGGGGCAACAGTCTATTGACTTATGGATTGGCTATGACCGCCACGTGCATAAATTTATCCGTACTGCCATTGATATGGACAAAAATCGCGTCTTTTCTCAGCGTTTACGCCAATCTATTCAACATTATTTTGATAGCCCTTGGTATTTATGGACAGCCCAAGCCGAACGTTTGGTGGATTTGCGTGATGAAGAATTAGTCTTGCGTGAAGAAGATGCCCTTGGGGAATTGCCTGAGGAATTGCAATACGAAAGTTTAGCCGATTTGCACGAACAAATTGTCGAGCATATGCAAAACTTGCTGATCGCTTATCGTGAAAACCGTCGCCCGATTAATCTCAGTGAGGTGCTTAGAACGCAACTGGAAAACTATCCGCTCGCCCGCCATTTTGATGTCGCTCGCATTATTGTGGATCAAGCGGTGCGATTGGGAATGGCAAGTGGCGACTTAAGCGGGGTTTATCCGCAATGGGAAGCCATTAACCAACAAGGGGCAGAAGTGCAAGCCCATCGAATTGATGAGTATAATTGAAAGGAATAGATAGTGGCAAAACAAGAAGATCTAGAAATATTAATTAAATTATCGGAAAAAGAAGAGAAGGAGTTCTCTAACTTTATTAAAACTAAGAGGAATGAATTAATCTCCAGCCCTAAAGACAATGCCAAAAAAGCAACAAAAGAACATAGTAAAAAAGTAGAAAAATGGTTACAAGATAAGAAAATTTCTCAAGTTATTATATATCTGAGAGAATTTGCATATAATGAATATTTAAAAGAAGAAGCTATTTTTAATGGTGTTATTTTAAAAGAGATTAGTTCAAAATTTGATACTCCTAAAGAGGTTATCAAAATACTGACAGATAAATTAATTAATGAAAATATTCAAGATTCTGAAGAAATAAGAAAAAGATTAGTTAATTTAGTTGGCGATTATGCAACTCATATTAGCCCCTATATTTATCAGCTTTGCTTAAGCAATACTCAATCAAGACGTTCAAGAGCAGGCAAGACATTTGAAGGAATTATTTACTATTTATATGAATATTTTAATTATTCTTTTGATTCTCAAACTAAAGTAGGAAAAAAATGTTTTTCGTCTTTAGGATTAGGAAAAGTTGTTGATTCTATTTTACCGAGTGTTGAAGCATTTAATGAGCGTAGGGACAAGACAATTATTGGCTCAATGAAAACAACACTCCGAGAACGTTGGCAAGAAGTTGTTGAAGAGGTTAGTCGCTCTAATATTCCTAACATTTATTTATTAACTGTAGATGATGATATTTCGGAAAGTAAAGCAATACAAATGGGAACTCATAATATTGTATTAGTTGTTTTGGATTATGTAAAAAAGCAATCTCATCTAAAAGACAAGAGAAGTATCATTGATTTTGAAACTTATTTTTTTGAAGAAATTTCTACAATTCAACATTATTGGAGTAAATAAGATGCTTAAATTTATTGATCTTTTTGCTGGAATTGGTGGAATTCGTTTAGGGATAGAACAAGTTTTTAATGATGCACGTTGTGTGTTTTCTTCAGAAATCGATAAATATGCTATAAAAACCTACCAAACAAACTTTGGCAATGAACCAGTCGCTGGAGATATTACGAAAATAAATGAGCTAGAAATACCCGATCATGATTTATTATTGGCGGGGTTTCCATGTCAACCTTTTTCACAAGCAGGATTGAAGAAAGGTTTCTCTGATACAAGAGGAACATTATTTTTTGATATAGAACGAATTTTACTGGCAAAAAAACCCCAAATATTTTTACTTGAAAATGTTAAGCAGCTAAAAGGTCATGATAACGGTAATACGCTAAAGATAATATTGGAGCATTTACAATTAGCTGGTTATAAAGTTTATGTTGATGTATTGCGTGCCAGAGATTTTGGTATCCCTCAAAATAGAGAAAGAGTATATTTAGTAGGCTTTTTAGATCATAGCCTTTCTTTCTGTTTTCCAAAACCACTAAATCGAGATACTAAAGTGGGGGATATTTTAGAAAAAGAAGTAGATAGCAAATATACAATATCGGATCGATTATGGGCTGGGCATCAACGCAGAAAAGAAGAAAATAAAAAGAATGGAAAAGGCTTTGGCTATGGTTTGTTTAATCATAATTCAGAATATACCAATACTATTTCAGCACGGTATTATAAAGACGGTAGTGAGATATTAATTGAGCAGGTAGGTAAAAATCCTCGAAAGCTTACGCCTAAAGAAGCTTCTAGATTACAAGGATTCCCTGAAAATTTTATTATTCCTGTTTCAGATGCTCAAGCTTATAAACAATTTGGTAATAGTGTATGTGTGCCAGTTATAAAAGCTATTGCAATGGAGATCAAAAACGCGATTTGCCATATTGAGAAAATGCACATAAAGAGAAATGAATCTTTTATTGCAGAAAAAAGTATTTCTCAACTTACATTAGTATCAAGAAAAAATCTTAATCAACAACTATTTTTAGATTTTTAGTAGAGAAAAATATGATTGATAATATTCAAGACATTATCCCAGCCAAATTAGCCCAAGCCATTGCTAATCCACTTTTTCCTGTGGTAGATAGCCAGTTGCGTGCGGGGCGACATATTAGTCTGGAGCAATTAGACAATCACGCCTTTTTGATGGATTTTCAGCACGAGCTGGATCATTTTTATCGCCGTTATAATGTGGAATTAATCCGTGCACCTGAGGGCTTTTTCTATTTGCGTCCTAAAGCGACCACGCTGATTGCACGTTCGATACTATCTGAATTAGAAATGTTGGTGGGGAAAGTGTTGTGCTATTTGTATTTAAGCCCTGAACGCCTTGCTCAGCAAGGAATTTTCAGCACGCAAGAAGTGTATGATGAATTGTTAAATCTCGCCGATGAAAACAAATTGCTCAAGGCGGTTAATCAACGTTCTTCGGGATCAGATTTGGATAAGCAAAAACTTGCCGAGAAAGTGCGTGCAGCATTAAATCGCTTACGCCGTTTGGGTATGATTTCAACAGTGGGCGAACAACATAGCGGTAAATTTGTTATTTCTGAAGCGGTGTTTCGTTTTGGGGCAGAAGTGCGTGCAGGTGATGACCCAATGGAAGCCCAATTACGCTTGATCCGCGAGGGAGAAGCGGCAACGCCACAGTCTTTACAAGAAGAGAAAAGTGCGGTGCTAAAAAATGACGAATTTGAAGAAATTGATGAAGAAGGGGAAGAATAATGTCGAAGGAATTTGAATTAGAAAATGATGATTTAACCCTTGTCGATCAAGAAACGGAACAGGCAGAAAACGCACAAGAAAGCCTTGTCGCCACTTCACAAAGCGTTGAGCGAGGAAAATTCCGCTCCCTTACCCTAATTAACTGGAACGGTTTTTTCGCCCGCACTTTTGATTTAGACGAACTCGTTACCACCTTATCAGGGGGAAACGGGGCAGGGAAATCCACCACAATGGCAGGTTTTGTTACTGCACTGATTCCTGATTTAACCCTTTTACATTTCCGCAACACCACTGAAGCGGGAGCGACCTCAGGCTCGCGGGATAAAGGGCTACACGGGAAATTAAAACCAGGTGTGTGTTATGCGGTGTTAGATGCGGTGAACTCACGTCATCAACGTGTTTTAGTGGGGGCAAGGCTGCAACAAGTGGCAGGACGCGATAAAAAAGTGGACATTAAAACCTTTTCTATTCAAGGTTTACCACTGTCTGTTACCCCAACCGCCGTGTTTACCGAAACCGTCAATGAACGCCAAGCACGCGTGCTAACGCTCAATGAATTAAAAGAGAAAATGGAAGCCGAAGGCGGACAATTTAAGCAATATCATTCCATCACCGATTATCACGGAATGATGTTTGATCTCGGTATTATCCCGAAACGATTACGCTCTTCATCAGATCGAAGCAAGTTTTATAAATTGATCGAAGCTTCCCTTTACGGGGGGATTTCCAGTGCGATCACCCGTTCTTTGCGTGATTACTTATTGCCCGAAAATTTGGGCGTGCGTAAAGCCTTCCAAGATATGGAAAGTGCGTTGCGTGAAAACCGAATGACCCTTGAAGCCATTAAGGTTACCCAATCCGATCGTGATTTGTTTAAACATCTCATCACCGAAACCACAAACTATGTGGCATCGGACTATATGCGTAATGCTAACGAACGCCGTGGAAATGTGGAATCGGCATTGGCTCATCGTAAAGAATGGTATTTAGCCAAATCTGAGCGGGATTTATCGCAACATCGTTTAGTAGATTTCAGCCGCGAATTGGCTGAGCTTAATGACAATGAGCAAACCTTAGAGGTGGATCACCAAAGTGCGGTGGATCATCTCAATTTAGTGTTAAATGCACTACGTCATCAAGAAAAAATTTCTCGTTATCAAGAGGACGTGGAAAGTTTACGCGAAAAATTAGAAGAACAAAAATTTGTTGTGGAAGAGGCGAGTGAGCAGCACGAAGAAAGCCAAGCCCAATTAGAGCAGTATGAGCAAGAAGTGGATCAACTGCGTGGGCAACTAGCGGACTATCAACAAGCCCTCGATGCCCAACAAACTCGAGGTTTGCAATATCAACAAGCCATTCAGGCTCTTGAAAAAGCGAAAACCCTTTGCGGTTTAGCGGATCTTTCCACTAAAAACGTGGAAGATTACCACGCCGAATTTGCTGCACAGGCAGAGGATCTCACCAACAAGGTCTTAGAGCTAGAACAAAAAATGTCTATCTCTGAAATGGCAAAATCGCAATTTGATAAAGCTTATCAACTGGTTTGCCAAATTGCCGGTGAAATGCCTCGCTCAGCGGCGTGGGAAAGTGCGAAAGCCTTATTGCGTGAATATCCAAGCCAAAAAGTGCAAGCTCAGCAAACGCCTCAACTGCGTAGCAAATTGCACGAATTAGAGCAACGTTATCAACAACAACAAAGTTCTGTGCGTTTATTAAGGGAATTTAATCAACGTGCGGAATTGCAACTGGAAAATGCGGACGACATTGAAGCCTACTATGCTGAGCAAGAAAATTTGGTCGAAGAGCTCAATGAAGAATTATCTGAACAGGTTGAGCAACGTTCGACATTACGCCAAAAACGCGAGCAATTAAACGCCCGTTATAACGAGAATGCCACTAAAGCTCCAGCGTGGCTGACCGCACAATCTGCCTTAGAGCGTTTGCAAGAGCAAAGCCATTCCCGCTTTGAAGACAGCAAAGATGTAATGAATTTTATGCAATCGCTGTTAGTAAAAGAGCGTGAATTGACGATTAAACGGGATCAGCTTGAGCAAAAACGCCAGCAACTTGATGAGCAAATTTCGCGTTTAAATCAGCCCGATGGCTCGGAAGATCCGCGTTTGAATGTGCTTGCTGAGCGGTTTGGCGGTGTGTTGCTTTCTGAACTTTATGATGATGTGCCGATTGATGACGCACCTTATTTCTCGGCATTATATGGCCCCGCTCGCCACGCCATTGTGGTGCGTGATCTGGAAGCGGTGAAAGCCCAATTAGCTCAACTTGATGATTGCCCTGATGATTTGTATCTGATTGAGGGCGATCCAAGTGCTTTTGATGACAATGTGTTATCCGCACAGGAATTAGAATTAGGCGTAGTGGTTCAGGTTTCGGATCGTCAGTTACGTTATTCTAAATTCCCTGAAATTCCATTATTTGGGCGAGCTGCACGGGAAAAACGCCTTGAGCAATTACACATTGAGCGTGATGAAATATCAGAGCAATACGCAGAATGTGCTTTTGATGTGCAAAAATGCCAGCGTTTACACGAACATTTCAGCCAGTTTGTGGGCTTACATCTTGCTTTAGCGTTCCAGCCAAATCCTGAAGAATTAATGGCAGAAATTCGCCGTGAACAAACGGAAATTGAGCGGGAATTAGGGCTGTTTAGCAGCACCGAGCAACAACTTCGTATTAAGTTAGACGGGGCAAAAGAAAAATTACAGCTACTCAATAAACTCATTCCGCAATTAAATTTACTTGATGATGAAAGTTTAATCGATCGCATTGAAGAATGCCGTGAGCAGTTGGATTTAGCGGAGCAAGACGAACATTTCATTCGTCAATATGGCGTTACATTGTCACAGCTTGAACCGATTGCCAATTCTTTACAAAGTGATCCCGAAAATTATGAGCGGTTAAAAGCGGAATACGATCACGCGGTTACTCAGCAAAAACAAGTGCAAATGCGAGTTTTTGCCCTAGCAGATGTGGCGCAACGCAAAGCCCATTTTGATTATAAAGACAGCGTACAATCAGAAACCTCCGAGCTAAACGAACAGTTGCGTCAGCGTTTAGAGCAAGTACAGCAACAGCGTGAGCAACAGCGTGAACAAGTGCGGCAAAAACAAATTCGTTTTGCTCAATACAACCAAGTGTACATTGAATTACGCAGCTCTTATGAAGAAAAAAATAAGGTGCTTAATGAACTGTTGGAAGAAATCAACCAGCTTGGCGTGCGTGCTGATGAGGGGGCAGAGCAACGTGCACAAGCCCGCCGTGATGAGCTTTCGCAACAGCTTTCAACCGTGCGTAACCGCCGCCGTTATTTAGAAAAACAATTAACGCTTATCGAAAGTGAAAGCGAAAACCTAAACCGCCGTATTCGCAAAGCGGAGCGTGATTACAAAACACAGCGTGAACTTGTGGTGGCAATGAAAGCAAGCTGGTGCGTAGTGTTGCATTTATCTCGTAATAGTGATGTGGAAAAACGCTTGAACCGCCGTGAATTAGCCTATCTTTCTGCTGATGAATTGCGTTCAATGTCAGATAAAGCCCTTGGGGCATTGCGAACCGCCGTGGCGGATAATGAATATCTGCGTGATGCCTTGCGTTCATCAGAAGATAATCGCAAGCCAGAAAACAAAGTGCGGTTCTTTATTGCGGTGTATCAGCATTTGCGTGAGCGGATTCGCCAAGACATCATCAAAACAGAAGATCCGATTGATGCCATTGAGCAAATGGAAATTGAACTTTCTCGTTTGACCGCAGAATTGACAAGTCGCGAGAAAAAATTGGCGATCAGCTCTGAAAGTGTGGCGAATATTATGCGAAAAACCATTCAACGTGAGCAAAATCGCATTCGTATGCTGAACCAAGGGTTACAAAACATCGCCTTTGGACAAGTGAAATCCGTGCGTTTAGTGGTGAATATTCGCGATACCCACGCAATGTTGCTTGATGCCTTGTCCGGTCATCAAGAAGAATATCAAGATCTGTTTAGCGATAATCGCATTACGTTCTCGGAAGCCATTGCGAAGCTGTATCAGCGATTAAATCCGCATATTGATATGGGGCAACGTACCGCCCAAACCATCGGCGAAGAGTTGCTTGACTACCGTAATTACCTCGATCTCGAAGTGGAAGTATTCCGCGGTGCAGACGGCTGGTTGCGTGCAGAAAGTGGCGCATTATCCACCGGAGAAGCCATCGGTACGGGTATGTCGATCTTGCTAATGGTGGTGCAAAGTTGGGAAGAAGAAAGCCGCCGTATTCGTGGTAAAGACATCGTGCCTTGTCGCTTGCTATTCCTTGACGAAGCGGCACGTTTAGACGGCAAATCCATCTCCACCTTATTTGAGCTTTGCTCTCGCTTGGATATGCAATTACTCATTGCTGCCCCTGAAAATATCAGCCCAGAGAAAGGTACAACCTATAAACTGGTGCGGAAAATTTCAGGCAACCAAGAGCAAGTTCACGTTGTTGGCTTGCGAGGCTTCGGCGTAAACACCTAACTTAATCAAAGTGCGGTATAAAATTCTCTTATTTTTCGACCGCACTTTATTTCTCCTTCTGAATTTACGGAGCAAAAATGCATTATTTGTTTCTTGCTATTCTTTGTAGTGTTGCTGTTTCCGTATTGTTGAAAACAGCGAGAAGGTTTAATGTTGCAATTGAGCAATCTATTGCCTTTAATTATGTGGTTGCACTACTATTAAGCTATTTTTTACTGATACCTAATTTTCAAGGGCTGAGTTTTACTGATTTTATTATTCAAAATGAAAATAGCGGAATTTTTCTCACTCTCGGGTTGTTATTACCGAGTATTTTCCTCATTATGTCAAAAGCAGTGGAACTTACGGGTATTGTGCGTGCTGATGCCGCTCAACGCTTATCGCTTTTTCTTCCTATTTTATCCGCTTTTATTTTGTTTGATGAAACACTTAATTTAGCTCGAGTTATCAGCCTTATTTTGGCCTTTTCCGCATTATTTTGTTTGATCAAAAAGCCTCGCGGACAAAATCAGCTTTCTATCAAGGGTGGGCTGAGTTTATTAAGTGTATGGCTAGGTTACGGTATGATTGATATTTTATTCAAACAAACTGCTAAAATGGGCAATGCCTTTCCTACAACTTTATTTATCGCCTTTACAATAGCGATGTGTGTAATGTTTGTATTTTTATTAATAAAACGCACGCAATGGCATTTATCAAGTTTGCTCGCCGGCATCATATTAGGTAGTTTGAATTTTATGAATATTCTATTTTATATTCGAGCACATCAATTCTTTAACCAAAACCCAACATTTGTTTTTGCTGGAATGAATGTTGGTGTAATCTGCCTTGGTGCAATTATCGGCGTGGTTATATTCAAAGAAAAAATAAGTAAAATCAATGGGGTAGGCATAGTGCTTGGTATTTTAGCTATCCTCAGCCTATTTTATTTAGAACCTTTTTTAGCAAGGTAAGACAATGAAAGATGATTTCAGCTTTTTTATTTATGATTACGAAAGTTTCGGCATCAATCCCGCGACGGATCGCCCCGCACAGTTTGCGGGCATTCGTACCGATAAAGATTTCAACATTATTGGCGAGCCTGTGATGTTTTATTGCAAGCAAACCAATGATTATTTGCCTTCGCCCAGTGCGGTAATGGTAACGGGGATTACACCGCAAGAATGCAATGAAAAAGGCTTACCCGAACCGGAATTTGCTCAGCGAATTTTGCAAGAATTTTCCGTGCCGAACACCTGCGTAATGGGGTTTAATAATATTCGTTACGATGACGAAATGACCCGCTATACTTTTTACCGCAACTTTATTGATCCCTATGAATATAGCTGGAAAAACGGCAATTCTCGCTGGGATCTGTTGGATTTGGTGCGGGCTTGTTATGCTTTGCGTCCTGAGGGAATAAATTGGGTTTATGATGACGCAGGAATGCCTTCATTCCGCTTGGAAAATCTCACCAAAGCCAATGGAATAGAGCATAGCAATGCACACGATGCAATGGCTGATGTGTATGCCACCATTGAAATGGCGAAGCTGATTAAGCAAAAACAACCGAGATTGTTCCAGTTTTTCTTTGAACATCGCGATAAAAAATCCCTTGAAGCAATGATTGATACGGCGACGATGACCCCCTTAGTTCACGTTTCAGGAATGTTGGGGAATTATCGTGGCAATACCACTTGGATCGCCCCGCTTGCGTGGCACCCAACCAATAAAAATGCGGTGATTGTTTGTGATTTAGATAGCAATATCGAGGATTTGCTGAGTAAAAGTGCGGTCGAATTACAGCAACATTTATACACGAAAAAATCCGAACTCGAACAGCAAGGGATTTTACCTGTTCCGTTAAAATTGGTGCATATTAATAAATGCCCAATTCTTGCCCCCGCGAAAACCTTATTACCTGAAAATGCTCAGCGTTTAGGCATTGATCGCCAGCGTTGTTTGGATAATCTCGCGAAATTGCGTGCAAATACGGAAATTCGCGATAAAGTGCTACAAATTTTTACTGACGAGCGGGTATTTGAGCCAAGTGATAATGTGGAAACGGAATTATACAGTGGCTTTTTTGGCATTAATGATAAAAATAATATGGCGATTTTGCGTGATTTACCGCCTGAAAAACTCTCAGAACACAATCTAACATTCCAAGATAAGCGGGTAGAGGCGTTGTTATTCCATTACCGTGCGCGACATTTCTATAAAACTTTGAGCAGAGCAGAGCAGGTGCGATGGGATAAATACCGCCGTAACAAGCTAGAAAAAAGTGCGGTGCAATTTGAGCAAGAGTTACAAAACCTTGTGGAAGAAAACCAAAATCACCCTGAAAAATTGGCATTGTTGCAGCAAATTTATGAATATGGAGTGAAGTTATTAGGCTAAATTTGTGATGACGTAACAAATAAATCAATTTGACAACGCGAGTTTAAAAATCGAGTACATTGGTAACTCGATTTTTTTATTTTTTGCGTAGCGTTAGCATTCTTCGTTGTGCAATCATTTTATAGTCGTTTAAGTTCAAAATAAGACAAGGCTTTGATCCACAGACAGTACAGCAAGGCGATGTAACGCCGTATTATTTTGAAATCAAACGACTATAGTTAAAGGCAAGGCAATCTTCCTTATATGCAAGAGAAGGCAACATAACCCAATGTAAAGTGCGGTGCAGATCAAAAACAAGCATTTTTTAACACCGCACTTTTATTGAGCTAAGCGTAACGCCAAAGCCTCAAGCGACACCGTTTATCAGGCTAAGGTTTGTGCTTATCATAGCGGTATCGCAAAATTTGCTTTGATAAAAAGGAAATCCTTTGCTAGAATTAACGGAAATTTTGGGGCTGATTCTGGATTCGACGGGATTAGCGAAGCCCAAGGTGCACGTCGAGGTGCGGTAGGCCTCGTAAATAAACCGCAAAAAATAGTCGCAAACGACGAACAATACGCTTTAGCAGCTTAATAACCTGCTCATAGCCTTCTCTCCCCAGCTTCCGCTCGTAAGACGGGGATAAAGAGGAGTCAAACCCAAACGAGATCGCGTGGACGCCTCCGCTTGAGGATCGAAACGTTAAATTAAATCAAGCTAGCTTAACTATCGCGTGTCTGTCCGCAGTGGTTAAGTGAAATTAAAGATAGACTAAACGTGTAGTGCTGAAGGTAGAGTAGTTTCGGACGGGGGTTCAACTCCCCCCAGCTCCACCAATCCTTATTTTTGTATCTTTTCTGTTTTAACAATTCAATAGAATCAATCACTTAGCTATTTTTATTGTTTTCCTTGTTCAATCTCGCTTTAGTAATGGTTCTTTCATTTTTTCTGTAAAGTTCCCACGTTTTATTTTGCAGAAAACAAGGGGCAGTTTCAGTTTTTTATTTTCTCCCAAACCTGCTTTTTCAACGTTTCTAAATCTAATGCTTTTAGTGCTTCAACATCAATTCTTAATGTATTTAACCCAATACATTTGAAAAACTTATCTCTTTCTTTATCTGATTGTTTTTTGCTCTTATGAATAGGCCCGTCAAGCTCAATAATCAACAAGGCTTCTAATTGTTGATTGCAAAGGAGAAAATCAACGCGTTTTTGATTGATCTTCCAAAATAACTTCTGGTTGTATTGTTTCGGTGTTGCAATACAAGAAAAGGGGATTTGAGGGAAAATATAGTAATTGGGAAACGCCATTTTTAATTTTTGAAATAATCGCTGTTCAGAATGATTCATTAACCTTGTTCTTTTATATAAACGCCCGTCTAATGGGCGAGGTTTTCTTTGCCTAAATACGGCAATTAAAAAGAGAGCCAAAGCAACTAAGCACGAAATCAATATCTGCAAAGTGGTTATCTTCATTTGTTATTTATCTCATTAATCATATTTTTAGCATTACGTCCTTATTTGAATTTTATTTAAGTAACCCGTTAATAGCAATGAATCTTTTCGCTTCATAATTCTTTAATCTTTCTTTACATTTTATTCCATTCAGTGCGTAAGCCATTAAAGTAATGCGTTACAACGTTGTGAGTTTCCTTGATTTTATCTCGTTTAACTAGTAAAAGTGATTTATGCATAAGTCTGTGATTTATTTAATTCGTAGTTTTTACTAACCCGATAACATATTTCGCATAATGAATATTATGTTAAATAAAAGGAATAAAAAGTAACATAGCTACTTGTCTAACCCTTGCCCTCGTTCACTTTCGTTATTGAGTATTAATCGTAAAAGAAAGAATGTGAATTTTTAGATATTATGAGTAAGCATTATTAGGTGAAATGTGGGTTGCTATTTGTTTAGCATTCAAAGAAATTATATCAAGGTAATAAAATTTAAATCGTTACAATGTAACGATTTGAAATTATTATAGAAGAATAAAACGGAATAACGATGAGTATTCTAAAAATTATTTTGGTAAAAATAAGAGTTGAGTGACTCAATTTTAAAATAGCGTATTCTGCTTCTCGGTTTATTATTAATATGATTTTAAATACAGGTGCTTTTATTAGTTTAGACGGTGAGAATTTCAATTGTTTATTACAAATTTTTATTAATTTTCAATAATTCAATAACAAAAGCAAATGAAGGGTGAATAGATGTATTGGCAATATTTACAAAAAAATCTGTACCAATGGCACAGATTTTTTTATGTTAATCAACAAAACGGAGTTTAGGTGGCGATTTTTTACTTTTTTGTTGCTCTGTTTGCTTAGGGTTTTCTTTAGGAGGATCGACAGCTTCAACAAAACTTAATGGCTGGCTTGCTTTAATTTGTTGCCCCTTCTCTACTTCTTCGTAGATTTCTTCAGGCTCAAACATAATTCCATCGCCATTTTCTCGAGCGTAGATTGCCATAGCAGCCCCCATTGGAACAAACACTTCTTGCGGCACACCTCGAAAACGTGCGTTAAATTGAATAAAATCATTGGTTAATGCCAAATTCCCCGTAGCATTACTCGACACATTCAGCACAATTTGCCCGTCTTGCACATATTCTTCAGGTACCTTGACTTCTGGATAGGTAGCATCAACAACCAAATATGGCGTATAGTCATTATCGATCAGCCAATCATAATAAGCCCTTAATAAATAAGGGCGTTTAGGAGAAGGTTTACGTTTCATAAATTATTTATCATCCATTAAATTTCTTGGTGCTAATTCCCCTACTGATTGTCTAAATGAATCACGTTGGGATACTCGTTCAATATAATTGCGAATAGCTTTGCTACCCGCCCCAGTAAATTCAATGCCTAGCTGCCGCATACGCCACAATAACGGTGCAACATAGCAATCAACAAGACTAAATTCTTCGCTCATAAAGTAGGGAGTTTGATTAAAAATTGGACCAATGGCCAGAAGCTCTTCTTTTAATTGTTTTAATGCTGCTGCCCGTTCAGTATCATCGCCTTTTTCTGCTTTAGTGAGCAAAGAATACCAATCTTGCTCAATTCTTAACATTAATAAGCGGCTTTTGCCACGTGATACGGGGTAAACTGGCATTAATGGCGGATGCGGAAAGCGTTCATCAAGATATTCCATAATAATACGAGAATTGAATAAGACAAGATCGCGATCGACTAAAGTCGGCAATGTGCCATAAGGGTTTAATTCCATTAAATCTTCAGAAATCGTATTTGGGCTGATTTCTTCTGTTTCGTAAGCTACCCCTTTTTCAGCTAAAACAATGCGTACTTGATGGCAGTAAATATCTTCTTTATTTGAAAAAAGCGTCATTATTGATCGTTTATTTGCCGCACTAGTCATTTATTCCTCCGCGAAATCTAAATTTATCTTTAAAAATATAACGCACTATTCTAGCATAATTTCTTGTGAAATAGCTAAGTAAATTTATCGTTTATCCGGCTATCCTATTGATAATACATTGAAATTCTTTGTTATTTAGCTCCGTACTCTGTTGTTTATATCCTTATCAATGCCTAATAGAAAGCTAAGGTACAGGCTATTTGTGGAAGTGGTTCGAAAAAATAGAGATGACTGATAGAAAAGAAAAATGGCAAGTTGAAACTTGCCATTTGAAATGAAATTTGAATACAGAATGTATTAACGTTTTGAGTATTGTGGGCGACGACGTGCTTTGTGTAAACCCACTTTTTTACGCTCAACGCGACGAGCATCACGAGTAACAAAGCCTGCTGCACGTAATGCTGGACGTAATGTTTCATCGTATTCAATTAATGCACGAGTGATACCGTGACGGATTGCACCCGCTTGACCAGAAATACCACCACCTTTAACTGTGATGTATAGGTCTAATTTATCAGTTAATTCAACCAACTCTAATGGTTGACGTACGATCATACGAGAAGTTTCGCGACCGAAATAAACGTCTAATTCGCGTTGGTTAATAGTGATTTTACCACTGCCCGGTTTGATAAATACACGAGCTGAAGAGCTTTTGCGGCGACCTGTGCCGTAGTTTTGATTCTCTGCCATTTTTTTCACCTCGTGATTAAATATCTAAAACTTGTGGTTGTTGTGCTGCGT
Source organism: Avibacterium paragallinarum (assembly GCF_900450705.1). Classification (GTDB taxonomy): domain Bacteria; phylum Pseudomonadota; class Gammaproteobacteria; order Enterobacterales; family Pasteurellaceae; genus Avibacterium; species Avibacterium paragallinarum. The sequence goes on along the minus strand of NZ_UGHK01000002.1, from coordinate 112,274 downwards.
GTTCGTGGTTAGGCCCAGCGTACACTTTCAATTTACGATACATTGCACGGCCTAATGGACCTTTTGGCAACATACCTTTAACCGCAATTTCAATCACAGCTTCTGGACGGCGAGCAATCATTTCTTTAAATGTCGCTTGTTTGATACCACCTACATAGCCAGTGTGCCAGTAGTAAATTTTATCGCTTTCTTTTTTACCTGTTACGGCAACTTTGTCCGCATTGATAACGATGATGTAATCACCTGTATCAACGTGTGGAGTATATTCAGCTTTATGTTTACCACGAAGGCGACGTGCTAATTCAGTCGCTAAACGACCTAAAGTTTTACCTGTCGCATCTACTACATACCAGTCGCGTTTAACCGTTTCTGGTTTTGCTACAAAAGTTTTCATTAATTAATTACCAATAAAATAATATTAATACCCAGTGTTCAAATTTGAACACAACCATGAATCTCAATCTTCACCCCTTCGAGTGTGATCTCGATAAAATAATGTGCGGTGGGAAAGCCGACACATTCACAGGGTCGGGCAATTATACAAGAGCTTTAACAAAAAAACAAACGAAAAAAGCACCGCACTTTGAAATTCCTAGGAAATTTCTCGTATTTTTACGCATTTGATGTTTCATCTTTTCTTTTTGCACGTTTACGCTACCCCATTCCAAGAAAACGCATCGAATAAGCATTGCCATTGTTCATCTAAAGGTGCGGTGATTTTTAACCGATTTTTTGTTATAGGGTGGTTAAACGCAAGCGTTTCTGCGTGTAACATTAGCCGTTGCACGCCAGTATGTTCGGTTAAAGCGCGGTTTTGATGTAAATCGCCATATTGCGTATCCCCTAAGATAGGGTGAAAAATATGCTTTAAGTGACGACGTAACTGATGTTTTCTGCCCGTATGTGGAATGAGTCTAACCAAAGAATAACGGCTGGTTTGATAACGCCCTACCCCATAAGGCATTTCCACTGTTTTTAAGCCTTCATAATTTGTGATTGCGTCTTGCGGTGCTTTATCTTGCTGAGAAAATTTATCGGCAATTTTATCTAATTGAACTTTCAGCGGATAATCAATCCTGCCCTGCTCTTTCAAATAACCACGCACCACCGCCAAATAGCTTTTTTCCACCTGCTTTTGTTCAAATTGTTCACACAGCAATTTGGCAATTTCCCCATTCAAGGCAAACAGCAACACGCCAGATGTCGGGCGATCTAAGCGATGAATAGGAAAAACGTGCTGCCCAATTTGATCACGCAAAGTTTGCATCACAAATTGGGTTTCGTGGCGATCAAGCCAGCTACGATGTACCAACATTCCCGCTGGCTTATTCACCGCAACTAAATATTCATCTTGGTAAAGAATATTAAGCACGGTCATTTTGAGCACTGCAAATTTCTTCGATGGCTTTCAACGGCTCAATTAAGCGTTGCACTTCCACAATATCCTTTTCTTTTAAGGCTTCTTCAATATAAGGCACAATCGCCATTTTGTGCGGTAACGGTTCGTTGCTTTCAATAACGGCATACATTCTCGGAATAAACACCCATTGCAACCATTCGTATGCATTCATTGTGTCGATGCAAAACGGCTCAACGCTATCAAATGCTGCCGCTTCAGGTGCAACGGCTTGCCAAAGGGCTAATTCTTCCATTGCTTTTTGTAACTGTTGTAACTGATATTTTGTTTGTTCACGCATTGTGGTTTCCTTAATTTGCTTTCTCATCTTATTCTGCCTAAAATGTGGCATTCACCTTTCGTGCAGAAACAAAGGCGTTATGATACCACAAAGCTAAGTGCGAAAAAACGCAATCGCTTTCCTATAAATTAAGGCAGAGAATGTATTTAATTGAAGCTTTTTTTACCCTTACCGAACCCAACAATGCGGTTTACCCATTGATTAATCAAGTGATTGAACAATGGCGTTATAACGGGCAAATTCTTGGGCGAGAAATTCCCCTTTTTCACGCTGAATTAGAAGCTCAGCAAGGCATTGCTGTGCGTGTAGTTTGCCCCGAACAACAAAGCTTGTTGCCCGAATTTAATAATTCATCAGTACAAAATGCCTTAGGTAAGGCACAAAGTGCGGGGATAAATTTTGATAGTTTTCAAGTGATTGCCGATGACATAAATTCTGATCTCACCTATCAAGGCGAGCGACCAAGCTGGCAAGTGCTTTACACCACCTATTTACAATCTTGCTCACCGTTGCACAGTGGCGATGATAACTTGCCTGTTCCACTGTATAAATTTTTCAAAAATGCACCGCACTTGAGTTTAGACCTCATCAAATGGCAAGAAAATTGGCAGGCTTGCGATCAGTTACAAATGAACGGCACGGCTCTAGAAAGCCAAGCCCTTGCTGAAATTTCTGATTTGCACAGCAATTTATCCAAACACGGTTATGCCTTATGCCAAGAAATTGAGCAATACACCGGCATTCCGACTTACTATTATTTATATCGCATTGGTGGCGAAAGTTTGGCCGCAGAACAACAACGCCGCTGTCCAAGCTGTAATAAAAACTGGGCGTTAAACGCACCGCACTTTGATCTGTTTGATTTTAAATGTGATGACTGCCGTTTGGTATCAAATTTATCTTGGCACTGGCAATAAAAATAATAAAAGACTATATTTGCTTAACATAACTGTAATAAAAGGAATAAAACAATGAGCCGTTATTTAATTACTTTTGATATGGATACAAATTGCCTTAAAGAGAACTATCACGGAAATAGCTATAACAATGCCTATTATGATATTAGAAATGTATTAGAACAACACGGCTTTGATAATTTACAAGGAAGCGTTTATTTAGGCAGAGAAGGGATTAGTGAAGCACACGGCACAATTGCAATCCAAGAACTTACCGCTAAATTCGATTGGTTTTATCCTTGTACTTCAAATATTAAATTTTAGGGGCTGTCCTAGATAACTAGACTAAACTCCCTTTAACCAATTGTTTTAAAATAGAAATTTGACTTTTTATGTTGCTGTAATTAAAACGCCATTCACATTCCTTTAAATAAAGCTCAAAATGTGCTTTTGGGATACCATTAAATTTGCGTAAATGGCGTTTTGCTTGGCTTCAAAAATTCTCAATTCCGTTAATGTGGTTATGATTTTCAGCAAAATGTGTGCTGTGATTGATACGAAAATGACTAAATTCACTCACATCAAGCACGTCATAACTACGATAATTATCGGTGTAAACAATACTATCAGGCTTTACCTGCTCCCGAATAATGGGTAACAAGGTGGCAGATTGCGTATTTGGAACCGCAACGGTATAAACCTTGCCATTGCGCTTGAGAAGCCCGAATACCGCAATTTTCCCTGCCGCACCACGACCACGTTTGCCTTTGCGAGCACCGCCAAAATAACTTTCATCGGCTTCAATTTCACCTTCAAACATCTCTAAGTGAAGGCTGTTTTGATAGATGAGTTGGCGTAAACGATGAAAGTAATATGCGGCAGTCGTTTTGTTTACATTGACTAACTCTGCTGCTGTCCTTGCAGTAACACCTGCAACAAATAGCTCAATGAGTTTATTTTGTTTGTGCTGACTTAGACGACTTTTTCTCATTGGTTCATTCTAACCTAAATAGATTTTTTAGTTGTTATCTAGGACAGCCCCAAATTTTATCGTATCGAAAGTGATCTTAATGCTGATTTCATTGCTTATCAAATTCATCAGGCAAAACAAAGATTTAATCAAAGATTAGCAATGCTAGAAAAAAATCTCATTGACGCTGGATTAACGCAAAAGCAAATCAAAGAAATATTAAGTAAAGAAGTTTTTGCTTTAGAAGATATGAAATAATAAAACAAGGAAAAATATGAATTACAACCACCAAAGTTTACACGCCTTAAAATTAGGGCAAGAAACAAAATATGCACAACATTATGACCGCACTTTATTGCAAGCTGTGCCACGTCAATTAAACCGTGAACAGCTTGGCATTGTGGCAACACAGCCTTTTACCTTTGGCGCAGATATTTGGACGGCTTATGAAATCTCGTGGCTTAATCCCAAAGGTGTGCCGCAAGTGGCGATTGCGGACGTGGAAATTGATTTTCGTAGCGAGAATTTGATCGAATCAAAAAGTTTTAAGCTCTATCTCAACAGCTTCAATCAAAGCCATTTTGACAGCTCTGCCCAAGTGCAACAGATTTTGCAACAGGATTTAGCGGATTGTGCCAAAGGGCAAGTCAAAGTGCGGTTAAATTCTTTAGCAAATTATGACCGCACTTTTATTGCCAGCCTACAAGGTGAATGTATTGATGAACAAGATATTGAAATCACCGATTATCAATTTAACCCACATTATTTGGAAAACAGCACGCAAGGCGAACAGGTTGTCGAAGAATATTTAGTCAGCCATTTGTTAAAATCAAATTGTTTAATCACACAACAACCCGACTGGGGTTCGTTGCAAATTCATTATGTGGGCAAACGGATTGACCGCGAGAATTTGTTGCGTTATTTGGTTTCTTTCCGTCAGCATAACGAATTTCACGAACAATGCGTTGAGCGAATTTATTGTGATTTAATGCGTTTTGCTCAGCCTGAAAAGCTCACCGTTTACGCCCGTTACACACGCCGCGGTGGGTTGGATATTAATCCGTTCCGCTCGAACTTTGAAACCGTGCCGCACAATGCACGCTTAGCCAGACAATAGGAGGTCGTAATGGCGAATATTCATTATGTGAATCCCCGTGGGAGTATGGAACAGCTCTCCCATTTTGAAGTGGAAATGCTAACAAAGCAGGCGAAAAGTGCGTTGTATCAACTTTATCGCAACTGCTCGCTTGCGGTGCTGAATTCTGGTGCGGTAACGGATGATAGCCGTAAATTGCTCAGCCAATATCCCGATTTTGACATTGAGCTAGTGGCAACAGAGCGAGGCATTACGCTGAAATTATATAATCCCCCTGAAAGTGCGTTTGTGGATCAGCATATTATCCGCAATATTCAGTATCATCTTTTTGCGGTGCTGCGTGATATTGTGTTTGTAAATGTGCTGAACCAACGCATTAACCCTTGCCATAAGCAAGACAGCGAATCCATCACCAACCAAGTTTTTTCCATTTTGCGTAATGCCAAAGCCTTAATTGTGGGCGAATTGCCTAATCTCGTGGTGTGTTGGGGTGGGCATTCTATCAATCAAACAGAGTACCAATATTGCCGTGCGGTGGGGCTAGAGTTAGGGCATCGAGAGCTGAATATCGTAACGGGCTGCGGGCCGGGTGTGATGGAAGCACCGATGAAAGGGGCGGCGATTGGCCATTCCAACCAACGCTATAAAAACAACCGTTTTATTGGCATCACTGAACCTTCAATCATTGCTTCTGAGCCACCTAACCCAATTGTTAATGAGCTGATCATTATGCCTGACATTGAAAAACGCCTTGAAGCCTTTGTGCGAATGGGACACGGCATTATCATTTTCCCTGGTGGACCAGGGACATTTGAGGAATTACTGTATATTCTGGGCATAAAACTCAACCCAGCCAATCAAGCCCAACTGCTTCCACTTATCTTGACTGGGCCAAAAGAAAGTTCGGATTATTTTGCCACCATTGATCGCTTTATCGGCGAAACGTTGGGCGAAGAGGCACAATCTTTGTATCAAATTATCATTGATGATCCTGCGGCGGTGGCTCGTCATATGAAATCGGCAATGGAAAAAATTCGCCAATCACGCTACGAAAATAACGAAGCCTATGGTTTTAATTGGTCGTTAAAAATCGATCCAGAATTTCAAACGCCTTTTATTCCAACCCACGAAAATATGGCAAATCTTGATCTTCATATGAATCAAAGCAAAGTGAGCCTTGCCGCTAATTTACGCCGTGTGTTTTCTGGCATTGTGGCTGGCAATATCAAACCTGATACGCAAGATCGCATCGCTGAGCTAGGCAAATTCCAGCTCAAAGGAGATAAGGATTTAATGCAAAAGGTAGACAAGGTGTTACAAGATTTCATCGAACAACACCGAATGAAATTGCCTGACGGCGAGGCTTATGAGCCTTGTTATGAGATTATTCAATCGTAGAAAATTCTTTCCTTATCCTTGAATTATACGGCTGGCAGCCGTATAATTTTACCCATCATTAACGCAGTAGGAAAATATTATGCAAGTGAAAACAGCCAAAGCACGCTTAGAAGCAAAAGTAAATCCTGAAATTTATCAATTATTTAAACAAGCCGCGGCAATTACGGGACGTACGATAACAGATTTTATTATTGATGTCGTGTATAAAGAATCCGTAAAAACAATTGCAGAACACCAATCCATACAATTATCTGTGGCAGATCAAGCACATTTATTGGAACATCTTGATTCTTATGAGATCAATCCCGCAATGGAAGAAGCCCTTTCAATGCACCAACAATTTTTAGCAAGGAAAAATACTCGTGCAGATTGATTTGGATAATATTGATGTCATCACCCTCTCCCAGTTAAAAATAGAGAGAAAATCTTTCTGCAGTCTTTCGCCTGAGTTAAATCGCTATTTCTACACCCAAGTTTCACAAGATGAAAGAAAAGCATTATCAAAATGTTTCATCTTAGTACATCAAAAACCCGCTCAAATTATTGGTTATTACACGCTTTCCGCCACCGCAATTAATGTGAGCGATATTCCTGAAATACAAATCAAACAAGAAATTCGTTATCCCAATATTCCTGCCGCATTAATTGGACGATTGGCGATTGATGAACGCTTTATTGGTCGTGGTTATGGCAAGTTTCTCATTGCTGATGCTATCAGTAAAATCAAAGATTCAAATCTTGCCGTTGCCGCCTTATTAGTTAATGCGAAAGATGAACAAGCCATGGTGTTTTACCGCAAACTAGGCTTTATTGCTTTTCTTGAGCGGCAGAACACCCTATTTCTTCCTCTAACTAAATTGCTCAAAAAATAATAATGTTACCGCTCAGAACAAACGGCAATTAATGCCGTTTTAGTTATCCTCTTGAAAGGTAAGAATCAGCGGGCAGATTCCTTTTGGGGATTGGGTCAGTAAGGAAAAAAACTGCTTCAGATTGATCTACCCCCAAAAAGTTAGACTATATTCTAATTTCATTCAAGGACTGAGTTCTGTATTCCACAGGGCTTAGTCCTTTGAGCTTCGCTTGAATACGCTCATTGTTGTAGTAATGAATGTACTCGTGAATCACTTTTTCAAGCTGTTCAAAGGTTTCAAACCGCTTGCCAAAGTAACATTCCGTCTTCAATCGCCCGAAAAAGCTTTCCATCGCACCATTATCAAGGCAATTACCTTTTCTCGACATACTTTGCGTAATACCGTGTTTTTTCAATATCTCCCGATAACCCATCATTTGATACTGCCATCCTTGGTCGGAATGCAGTATCGGTTTTTCCCCCGCTAATCGGTTCACCGCCTGGGTCAACATTCTGGTTATCTGCTCAAAATTCGGACTTCTCGCCACATCATAAGCAATAATTTCGTTATTAAACAAGTCTTTAATCGGCGATAAATACACTTTGCCTTCCGCACATTTGAACTCGGTGATATCCGTTACCCACTTCTCATTCGGCATCGTTGCCGTAAAATCCCGTTGCAACAGATTATCGGCAATGTGTCCCACTTTGCCTTGGTAAGAACGATATTTTTTCTGCTTACTTTTTCCTTTTAACCCCAAACGTTGCATTATCGCTTGCCCCCTTTTGTGGTTGATAATCAAGTATTTCCTTAATTCCAAGGTAATTCGACGATAACCATAATTTTCGTCATTTTTGCGATAAATTTCCTCTATTTTCTGTGAAATCGCTACATTTTTATCCGACTTTGGCTTGAGATGATAAAAGAACGAACTGCGTGCCAATCCGATTAGCCTGAGTAACAATTCCAACGGGAAACGCGAGCGTAAGGCATTTACGATGACGGCTTTTTCTGCATTTTTTGTTGGTTGAGTTCCTGCAACTTTTTTAGCATTGCATTCTCCGCTTCTAATTCCAAAATTCGGTAACGCAAGCGTTCTTCTTCTGTTTTGGGCGTTGGTGGCATTTTAGGTGAGTTGAGTTTCATACTTGGACGACCTTTAGGTTTGAGTAATAACCCATCTATACCTTGTTTTTCAAAGCGTTGCAACCATTGACTAATTATCCCTGAACTGGGGATATCAAAGCGAAAGCAGGCGGCTTCAGCGGAGCACTGGCCTTTTTTGATAGCTTGAATAACCTTTAATTTAAACTCAACAGAATAACATCGTTTTTTACCTAACACAGCTAATCCATTGATTCCATTATGATTAAATTTCGCAATCCAACGTGCTAACGTGCTTTGGGGAAGCTGAAAATACTGGCGAGTAAGCGAACGGTTTTTTCCATTTTGATGATAAAAGTCGAGCACTTGTTGTTTGAAACGTTGAGTATATTTAGTCATAAAAAATCTGCACCTTAATCAGTTGGTTATTTAGTCCAACTTTTGGGGTGCAGATCACTTTCATCGGCTTCAATTTCACCTTCAAACATCTCTAAGTGAAGGCTGTTTTGATAGATGAGTTGGCGTAAACGATGAAAGTAATATGCGGCAGTCGTTTTGTTTACATTGACTAACTCTGCTGCTGTCCTTGCAGTAACACCTGCAACAAATAGCTCAATGAGTTTATTTTGTTTGTGCTGACTTAGACGACTTTTTCTCATTGGTTCATTCTAACCTAAATAGATTTTTTAGTTGTTATCTAGGACAGCCCCAAATAGTTTGAAAGGCAACCCAAGCTAAACTCATTATTGCACTCCTTTATTCAATGCCATTGAAACAAATAATTCTTCTAAACGGTTGGCTTTATTACGCATACTCAACACTTGCACACCTTGTTGCGTCAGTTGTAAAAATAGCTGATTTAAACCCTGTTCTCTTTTCACTTCCACTTCAAGCGTATTGTTATCTAACCAAGTGACGTTGTAACCCATTATTTCAGGCTTAACCGCTTGCGGCGCTAAATCAAAAATAAAGGTTTCCGTTTCCAGCTTCGCCAATAAGGCTTTCATTGACATATTTACCACTAAACGCCCGTGCTGAATAATGCCAATATGACGACAGAGCATTTCCGCTTCTTCCAAATAGTGCGTGGTAAGAATAATCGTTGTGCCTTGCTGATTTAGCTCACGCAAAAACTCCCACATTGTGCGGCGCAGTTCAATATCCACGCCCGCCGTAGGCTCATCAAGAATCAGCAATTTAGGGTGATGCATTAAGGCGCGCACAATCATTAAACGGCGTTTCATTCCCCCTGAAAGTTGGCGTGATTGCTGATGGCGTTTATCCCACAAATCGAGCTTTTTCAGCCACACTTCCGCGCGCACTAAAGCCTCTTTGCGTGGAATACCATAATAACCCGCTTGATTGGTGAGAATATCAATCACGCGCTCAAATTGGTTAAAGTTAAACTCTTGCGGCACTAGGCCGATATACTGTTTTAACTGACTGGGATTGCTATCCAAATCCGCGCCAAACACTTTCACATCACCTGATGTTTTATTCACCAAAGAACAAATAATCCCAATGGTGGTGGATTTTCCCGCACCATTATGCCCAAGCAACGCATAAAAATCCCCTGCTTCAACACTCAGATCAATGCCGTGCAAGGCTTTGACCCCGTTTTTATATTCTTTGGTTAATCCTTTGATTTCTAATGCTAACATTCAATGTTCCGTTAAATTTATTAACATTTTACACCGCACTTTTTTAGAGCATAAGTAAACAAAGAGCGGTGCAAATTTCGCTGATTTTTGACTTAAATTTTACTCACGTCAAACAAATCCAAATTAATGCACTCTGGTGTGCCGTAAAATTTAGCAAGGGCTTGGCGTAAGGTTTCTGCGCGTTTTGGTAACCCTTTCGCGGCATAGCTTTTCACTTGTTCATAAACGGCTTGTTTGAAAGGCTGGGTATCGCCGAGGTTGCCATTGAGATTATCACTGCTCGCAATATAGCGAAATCCTGCCGCGGTGGCTAAAATCCATTCTAATGCTTGTGGCTTTACTTCCACTTGCTCAAATTCTCGCTGACGTTGTTCAGAACGTCCGTCAGGTTCGTACCAATAGCCAAAATCTTCTAATTTACGCCGCTCTTTGCCGGCAATCAGCCAGTGCGAAATCTCGTGCAAGGTGCTACTGTAAAAGCCCCGTGCAAAATAAATGGCATTGTAAGGGCAGTATTCATTCGCTGGCACATAAAGCGGTTCATCGCCCCCTTTAACCAATTTGGTATTATATTCTTGCTCAAAGCATTGATTAAAAATGGCAATAATATCTTCTAAACGATGTTCCATCACAACTCCAAAAAATAATAAGGCACAAAATCTGTGCCTGAAAATTTGAAAACGCCCTATTTTAACATTTATGGCGGTTTAGCTACATTAATTATTTTAAAGGGCGGACACACAGGTCCGCCCCTACACTCGAATATAATGGTAACTGATTGTAATTAAATAAATTTTCGTAGCAACTGTATTCCGCTAAAAAGCAAAAATACAAATTCGTTAATTAAAGTGCGTGAGCGTCCCATTGCGAGTCATCGCGGACAATCGCATTTAAAATGGTGAGAAGTTTACGCATACAGGCGTTAATCGCCACTTTGAACGCCTTACCATTAGCACGTAAGCGTTCGTAAAATTGTTTGAGTTTAGGCTCAAAACGCACACAAACAAATGTTGCCATATACAGTGCATTTCGTACGGCTTTGCGACCACCTGAACAGCGGCTTTTCCATTTGGTGTTGCCACTTTCTTTAGGATGGGGTGCAACACCAACAAGTGAAGCGATTTGTTTATGTGTGTATTGACCTAACTCAGGCAACATTGACATCAAAACGGCTATTGTTTGTGTACCCAACCCTTTGATGTCTTTAAACTTTTTTATTGTATCGTCAAAATGTTTGAGATGCTGTTCGATTTCCCTATCCAGCTCATCAATACGCAGGCTGAGATAGTCGATATGCTGTTCAACACTGAATACTTGTGTGGAATGAACTTGTTCAAGGCGGTTTTTCTCCGCAAAACGCATTTCAACAAGCTGATTACGGCGTGAAACAAGGGCTTCAAGCTGTTCCTGCTCGGGAGTGGGTGGTATGTAAAGCTGCTGTGCTACATTATCACGCATTGCGAGCATTTGGGCGTAAAAAGCCAACATTTTGGCATCTTTATTGTCGGTTTTTGCTAGTGATTGCGACATCGCAAACTGATTGGTTTGTCGCGGGTTAGCAATCACCACACGAAAGCCTGTGCGGTGGAGTGCTTTAGCTAATGGAAGTTCAAGCCCACCGGTGCTTTCAAGGACAATTAAGTCCACACTGAAACGACGTAAATACTCAATGGTATGCGCAATCCCTTTCGGATTGTTGGTTTCGGTCTTAGTTCGTTTTTGGGTAGAAAGCCCAATGACGAAATGACGTTTAGCAACATCAATACCACAATAAGTTTGTTCATTCATCATTAACCTGCCTTGCATTCGGGTTTAAGTCTGGCAACTGTTCGGTTTTTTGGTGAAATGTTATCTGCTCTCATTGCTACAACTCGGTTTGTTGCCTGGGGCGTATGCGAGATGCAGATAACGGGGTTTTGTTGCTATTTTATATTAATTTTAGGGGCTGTAGTAGATTAGTAACAATGCTATACTACAAAAATGAAGATAACATATTGTAAATTAAAGCAATCCATACAGAAAAAACTGCTTGAGTTTTTTGTCGCAGAAGTTACTGCAAGAACAGCAGCAAATTTGCTAGATATTCAACCGAATACAGCCGCTTTGTTCTACCATAAAATCAGGCTTGTGATTGGCTATCATTTATCCCTTGAAGTTAACGAGATTTTTGAGGGGGAAATTGAACTAGACGAAAGCTATTTTGGTGGTCATCGAAAGGGAAAACGAGGACGAGGACGAGGAGCGGCTGGAAAAGTTGCTGTTTTTGGGTTACTAAAACGACAAGGAAAGGTATTTACTGTTGTGGTTGAAAACACCAAGAGTGAAACATTACTCCCTGTTATTAAAAGAAAAATCAAGCCTGATAGCTGGGTTTATACGGACACTTATCGCAGTTATGATGCGCTTGATGTGAGTGAATTTCACCACGAACGAATCAATCATTCCGAGCTATTTGCGGTGAAACAAAATCATATTAATGGCATTGAAAATTTTTGGAATCAGGCGAAGCGGATACTGCGAAAATATAATGGAATTAACCGAAAAAACTTTCCTTTATTCTTGAAGGAATGTGAATTTCGGTTTAACTTTGGGACACCAAAAGAGCAGTTAAAAATATTGCGAAAATGGTGTGAAATTTAGGGCTAATCTACTACAGCCCCTAATTTTAATATACAAGGGGCAGACCTATGTGTCTGCCCCAAAAAAGCGTTTATTTTAAACTATCGCTTTGTTGCAACGCTTCAATACGCTTTTCCAACGGAGGGTGGCTTAAAAATAATGAGGCTAAACCGCCTGTTCTGCCGTTAATACCGAAAGCCGCAAATTGCCCTTCCATTTGTTGTGGTTCGTGAAGTTGTTGTAAGCGGCGTAATGCGGCGATCATTTTTTGTTTGCCGACTAAATGGGCTGAACCTGCGTCCGCACGGTACTCACGATAACGTGAGAACCACATTGCGATCATACTCGCCAAGAAACCAAACACCACTTCTAGCACCATTGAAACTAAGAAATAAATTCCGCTGCTGCTTTCTCCGTTGTCGTTGCGATTGCTCGCCACCACGTTAGCGATAAGACGAGAAATAAAAATCACGAAAGTATTTAACACGCCTTGAAGCAACGTCATTGTAACCATATCGCCATTTTGAATATGGCTGATTTCGTGCGCTAGCACTGCTTCCGCTTCGTCTTTGGTCATTGCGTTGAGCAATCCTGTACTCACGGCAACCAGAGAGTTGCTTTTACTTGCGCCAGTGGCAAAGGCATTGACGTCCGCAGAATGGTAAATCGCCACGGTTGGCATTGGAATATTTGCTTGGCGTGCCTGCGTTTCAACAGTGTTGAGCAACCAACGTTCTTGCTCTGTGCGAGGCTGCTCGATCACCTGCCCATTCACCGATTTTAATGCTATTGTTTTGGATAAAAATAAGGAAATCAACGAGCCACTGAAACCGAACAGTGCCGCCATAATAAGTAGCCCGCTGGCATCTTGGGCGCGGATTCCCGTTAAACTCAAAATAATGTTGAAAACGATCAACACCGCCATATTCGTGGCTAAAAATAATAAAATTCGCATCATAAAACGTTCCTCGCTGTGAGTATGTGGTTGATTATCCAATAAATAATTAAAGGAATAACCAATATAATTATAAATTTTGTAATTTCAAGATTTAACGGATCAGTTTTCCCATAAACTCATCTGTTTTTCTTCTTGTTGCTCGGGTAAATTAACCTGTAAGCCAATTAATCGAATGGATTTATCCTGACGACGTTGCCAAATTCGCGATAACAATGCACGAAAATTTTCGTACTGAAAACTGACCGCACTTTTTTCTAGCGTGGTAATTTGAAAATCCTCAAATTTGAGTTTAATCCCGATTTTATTGAGTTTTTCCAAAGAAATATGCGGACAAGCCCGCTGCACACGCTCTATTAATTGCGGGTAGAGGTGCTCTAAAACCGCCTCGCCGTCACGCAGATCAGTGATATTTTGCAATAATGTTGTTTCCACCCCAACAGATTTGCGTAACCGTTCAGGTTGCACTTTTCGTTCATCAATTCCGTGGCTAAACGACCAAATACGCTGCCCCACTTTACCTAATTGATTTAACAATAGATGTTGTTCAAAATCTTGCACGTCAGCACAGGTTTTCAGCCCCATTTCTAACAAACGTTGCGTTGTCACTTTTCCGACACCAGGAATAGCACTTAATGGCAACTTTTTCACAAACTCCGCCACCTCATCAGGGTGAATCACAAACTGCCCATTAGGCTTATTTTTATCCGAGGCAATTTGGGCTAAAAATTTCAATGGTGCAACGCCCGCTGATGCAGTCAGTTGGGTTTCCTGCCAAATTTTTTGACGGATTTCTTGGGCAATCCAAGTGGCTGAGCCTGAGCATTTATCGCAATCTGTAACATCTAAATAGGCTTCATCAAGAGATAACGGCTCAACCAAGTGTGTGTAACGATAAAAAATTTGCCGAATTTGTTGCGACACCTGTTTATACAATGCCATATTTACAGGTAACAGAGTCAAATTCGGACAAAGCTTCAATGCCTGTGCTGTTGGCATCGCACTATGCAAACCGAATTTCCTCGCTTCATAATTGCAGGTACTCAACACACCACGCTGATCTGCCCCTCCCCCAACAGCCACAGGCTTCCCTCTGAGATGCGGTTTATCTCGCAGCTCAATAGAAGCATAAAAGCAATCCATATCAATATGAATAATTTTTTGCGTAGTTGGCATAGTTTAAATGTAAAGTGCGGTATGATTATGAGGATATTTTACTGTATATTTATGCAGTATTAAAATTTTTTTTATTATATTGATAATGTGAGAAAGTTTTTAAGACCTCTAAAGAGGTGGAATGCAAGTAAAATTTAAGTATAAAATCTGTGCCTTAATATTTTAAAGGCACAGATTTTCTTAGTTTTTTCTAATTATTTCACCATTAATGGCTTCACTTTCCAGATTTTTTCTGCGTATTCTTTGATCGTGCGGTCTGAGGAGAAGAAGCTCATATTGACGATATTTTGTAACGCACTGTTTGTCCAAGCCTTTTGATCACGGTATTTTTTATCAACCCGTTTTTGGGCTTCCACATAGCTTTGGAAGTCGGCAAAGGATTGATAATAATCGTGATAGCACAAGCCATTGAGTAAATCTTGATAACGGTGCGGGTCATTCGGGGAAAAGAAGCCTGATGTGATTTGGTCGATCACCCGGCGTAGCTTTTCATTGCTTTGGTAAATATCGTAAGGGCGGTATCCGTTACGACGTAACGCTTCCACTTCCTCAACGGTATGACCAAAAATGAAAATGTTATCTTCGCCCACGTTTTCCAAGATTTCTACGTTTGCCCCGTCTAATGTGCCAAGGGTTAATGCGCCATTAAGAGCGAACTTCATATTACTTGTGCCTGATGCTTCCGTTCCTGCGAGAGAAATTTGCTCGGAAATATCCGCAGCAGGAATGATGATCTGAGCAAGGCTGACGCTGTAGTTTGGAATAAACACCACTTTCAGGCGACCTTGCAAGCGTTCATCGTTATTGATGATTTTCGCCACATCATTGATTAAATTAATGGTTTGTTTCGCCGCATAATAGGCTGATGCCGCTTTTCCTGCAAGAATGAATACGCGTGGTGTCCAGTCTTTTTCTGGATTCTCTAGCATTTCATTATAACGTGCAACAATATGCAAGACGTTGAGAATTTGGCGTTTGTATTCGTGGATACGCTTCACTTGCACATCAAATAAGGCATCAGGGTTTAATTCAATCCCCAATTCTTTTTTCACATAGTCGGCTAAACGCTGTTTGTTCGCACGTTTAATCGCGGGAATGGCTTGTTGCACTTCTGCGTCATTGATATGGGCTTTGAGTTCCGTCAATAAGCTCAAATCACGTCGCCATTCTGTGCCGATATAACGGTCAAATAAGGCGGAAAGTCTGGGTTTGCCACCGCAATCCAACGGCGTGGCGTAATCCCATTGGTTACATTGGTGAAGCGTTCTGGGTAAATGTGGGCAAAGTCGGCAAAGGTAGAGGTTTTCATTAAATCCGAATGAATGGCAGCAACCCCATTAACTTTGTGTGATCCCACCACAGAAAGCCAGCCCATACGCACTTTACGCGTATCGCCCTCTTCGATCAGAGAAACACGGCGAATAAAATCATCGTCGGTTGTTACATAAGTGCGGACATATTCCAAGAAATAATCGTTGATTTCAAAGATAATTTGCAAATGGCGAGGGAGGTTTTTCGCCATCATTTCCACTGGCCAAGTTTCCAAGGCTTCAGACATTAAAGTGTGGCAAGTGTAGGAGAAAATACGGCGGCACATATCCCACGCAGTTTTCCAATCATAGCCTTCTTTATCCACCAAAATATACATTAATTCAGGAATGGCAAGGGCTGGGTGAGTGTCATTGAGGTGAATAGCAACTTTATCGGCTAAATTTTTCACTGTGCCGTGGGTGCGTTTGTGGCGTTTGATAATGTCTTGCAATGAGGCTGACACTAAGAAATATTCTTGACGTAATCGCAATTCACGCCCAGCCCAAGTGGAATCATCAGGGTATAACACACGAGAAACATTTTCGCTTGCGGCACGGGTTTCAATGGCACGGAAATAATCCCCACGGTTAAATTCTGCCAAATTGAAAGAATCCCCCGCGTGGGCACTCCATAAACGTAAAGTTGCCGCACTGTCATTGTCATAGCCAGGGATCATTTGATCATAAGCAAGTGCGGTGATTTCTTCGCTTGAATCCCAAACGCATTTTTTGCCTTCAAAATAAATGTGTCCGCCAAATTGGATATTAAAGCGTTTAGACGGCCGCATAAATTCCCAAGGTGCGCCTTTTTCTAGCCACGCATCAGGTTTTTCTACTTGTTTGCCCTCTTCAATGGCTTGTTGGAACATTCCATATTCGTAGCGGATACCATAGCCCATCGCGGGAATCGCAAGGGTGGCGATAGAATCCATAAAGCAGGCAGCTAAACGCCCCAAGCCCCCATTTCCTAAACCAGGATCTACCTCTTTTTCGATGATTTCTTCTAAGTCCACGTCAAGCTCTGCCAATGCGTCTTTAGCGAGCGTGTAAACGCCCTCTGCGATTAATGCGTTGGACAGGGTGCGTCCCATTAAATATTCCATTGATAAATAATAAACGCGACGGGTATCTTCACTGCGGGCTTCTTTCGCGGTGGAAATCCAGCCTTCGGTAACCAGATCACGCACGGCATAAAGGGTGGCATTTAGCCAATCACGCTGGCTTGCCTCTTGCGGGGAACGTCCAATTAAGAAAATCAATTTATACACAATCGCCTTTTTCAGCGATTCTGTGGTTTGCTCCGGTTGGTTATAAGAAAATGGAAAATCGGTATTATCCATTGTCATAGATGGCTCTCCTAATCTATTTCAATTTAAAATCGGCGTATTTTTACGCCTTTTGCATAAAAATACAACAAAAATTCACTAAAAAACGTGCGTTTTTATGACCGCACTTTGGTTTCGATAACCTTACGCCCGTTGAGGTCAAAATAATACGGCATTATCCATTTCTAAGTTGAACCTTGCCGTATTATTTACCTCGCCTATGTTGAGCGTTTTAATCACACACCCAACAAGCGTTGATACAAGGTTTGGTAATGCTTCGCGGCAATTCGCCAGCTAAAATCTTGCTCCATTGCCACCGCTCTTACGCCTTGCCATAAACGCTGTTTTTGCCATAAGGCGAATGCGTTATTGATCGCCCAACAAAGCCCCTCTACATTGGCATCATTAAAAACGAATCCCGTGGCTCGGCGGGCTTTGATGTTTTCTGAATGGCTGTCCACCACTGTATCTGCTAATCCGCCTGTAGCACGCACGAGCGGTAATGTGCCGTATTTCAAGCCATAAAGCTGGGTTAAACCACAAGGTTCAAAGCGACTTGGCACGAAAATCACATCGCCCCCTGCGATAATGAGATGGGATAAGGCTTCATCATAGCCAATTTTCACCGCGATATTTTTAGGATAATAGGCGGCAAGTTGGCGTAACCCCTCTTCTAAATGGGCTGCTCCCGAACCTAACACCACAAGCTGACCGCCTTGTTGTACCAAAGTTTCGGCACTTTGTAGCAATAAATCCACGCCTTTCTGTTCCGTGAGGCGGGTAACCATCACAAATAATAATGTCTCTGGATTTTGCGGTAAGTTGAAATAGGCCTGTAATTTTTCTTTGTTTTTACGCTTGCCTGCCATTGCTTTTAATTTGTAATGATCTTCAATGTACTGATCCACATTCGGGTTCCAAATTTGCTCATCAACACCATTAAGAATGCCGATTAAACGCCCCTCGTGGCGTAAAGCACTTAATAAGCCTTGCAAGCCGTAACCAAATTCTGGCGTGGTAATTTCTTGGGCGTAGGTTGGGCTAACGGCAGTAACCACATTAGAATAATAAAGCCCTGATTTTAAATAGGAAATTTGTCCGTGTAGCTCTAAACCATTAATATTGAACATTTCCCAAGGTAGCCCTAACTCAAATAAATGATGATAAGAAAATACCCCTTGATAGGCGAGATTGTGAATGGTAAACACCGATTTTGCGGGGCGACCTTTCGCCGCCAAGTAGGCACTGGCTAAGCCTGCGTGCCAATCGTGGGCATGTACCACCTCTGCTTGCCACCACGCATCTAAGCCCACCGCTAACTCAGCTCCCACCCAGCCTAGCAAGGCGAAGCGTTTATAGTTATCGGCGTAATCGTTGTACCATTGATCGTGATAAGGGTTGCCCTCTCTTGAATATAAGTGCGGTGCGTCAATCAAATAAACGCCCAGCCCGTTGTATTCTCCATAACGCAGCACAATATGCCCTGCGAAATTATCAAATTCTGCCACCACAACGGTGTGAGGAATACCCGCTACAATAGCAGGATAGGCTGGTAATACAACACGGCTATCAATGCCAATTTGCTGTTGTGCGAAAGGTAATGCCCCCATTACATCTGCTAATCCGCCTGTTTTCAGTAAGGGATAAAGCTCCGAACAAACGTGTAAAACTCTCATTATTTTTTTATCCTTAAAACACAGAAATACGGTGAAAATTTCGCAAAATTTCACCGCACTTCTCTTTACGTTGTATTAATCTAAATGCGCTTCAAACGCAACTGTTTCACCATTTAACTTCTTTAACATTGATGCAGTAACTAGCACTACACCACTGCTACTTACTCTAAAGCGTTTGCTATCAAGTTCTAAATCAACACCAATTTGCATTCCGTCAGGAATCACCGAATGGCGATCCACAATACAACGTTTGAGTATGCAATTTTTGCCAATGGTAACTTGTGGCAACACCACACTATGATCGACGAGCGATCCCTCTTGCACTGTAACACGATCAAACAGCACCGAATAGCTAATGGACGCATCGGTAATCACACAGCCCCCCGAAATCAAGCAGTTATCGACGGGCTTAATGTCCGATTTGCTATAAAAGAATTTTGATGGATAAGTTTGCGTTGGGTTACCGCGAATCGGCCAGCGTTGATCGTAAATATCCAACTGCGGATTTTCTGACACTAAATCAATGTTAGATTGCCAGAAGCTATCCAATGTTCCCACATCACGCCAATAGATTTCGCCATCGGTGTTACGTCCCATACAAGAACGGCTAAATGGGTGGGCGTACAATGTGCCTTCTTCAAGGCATTTCGGTAAGATGTCTTTACCAAAATCGTGGGAGGTGTAAGGGGTGTTCACTTCACGCTCTAAAATATCGTAAAGATAATCGGCGTTAAATACATAAATTCCCATCGAAGCTAAGGATACGTTAGGTTTGCCTGCCATTGCTGGGGGATCTTTCGGTTTTTCCACAAAGGCTTTTACTTTAAGATTTTCGTCCACTGCCATTACACCAAATTCGCAGGCTTTTTCTCGCTCTACTTCAATACAACCCACCGTACATTTGGCATTGCTAGAAACGTGATCGAGCAACATTTGGCTGTAATCTTGTTTGTAGATGTGATCACCTGCCAAAATCAGAATGTATTTCGGGCAGTAATGATCGCGAATAATCGCCATATTTTGATACACTGCGTCCGCTGTGCCACGATACCAAGTGGAATCATCAATTTGCTGACGCGCTGGGAGCATATCAATGAACTCACCCCGCTCTTGCGGTAAAAATGACCAGCCTTTTTGCAAATGGCGTAGCAGTGAGTGTGCGGCATATTGAGTAACTACGCCAATCTTATTAAGCCCTGAATTAAGACAATTTGATAGGGCAAAATCAATAATTCGTCTGTTGCCACCAAAATATAACGCAGGTTTTGCCCGTTTATCTGTTAGCTCATAAAGCCGTGAACCACGCCCACCCGCAAGAATTAACACCAAGGTATCTTTCACAAGATCATATTTATTGGGTGATTTTGAAATACTGTTGCTCATTGCATTTTCCTCGCATTAATTTATTGATTGCTCAATAGTCATTTCCTTTTTTTCGTGCAACATACGAATGCGAGATCATTTACAGCCCATCGATTTCCTTGCATTTGTACTGACGCACCACAATATACAACTTCCCATTTCCCTTCAGGCAACAAGAATGTTTGTAATTCTGCTTTTGCATTGATTAAAAGTAACCAGTTTTCATCTAACTGGATTTGCATTGCTTTGCTGTGCGGATTATGCCAATCCGCCACGGTCATTCTTTCCCCTTGCACATTTCGCCATTGCACATTTTTTTCACTCCACCACTCATCGCGTTGTAAACTCGGTATCGCTTTTCTCAAGGCAATGAACTGTTTTGTGGCTTCAAATAAGTGCGGTTGAAATTTTTGCCAATTTAGCCAAGTGATTTCATTATCTTGGCAATAGGCGTTATTGTTGCCTTGTTGGCTATGTCCAAATTCATCGCCCGCTAACAGCATTGGCGTACCGTTGGCAAGCAACAAACTGCCAAGCAAACCGCAACAAGTTAAAAAGCGTTGATATTTCACGTCATCGGGAATATTTTCCACGCCCTCTATACCGTGGTTATAACTGTAATTTTCATTGCGACCATCACGATTATCTTCCCCATTCGCGAGATTATGCTTTTGGTTATAGCTGGTGAGATCGCACAGGGTAAAGCCATCGTGTGCTGTAATAAAATTCACCGAATTATGTGGCTTGCGATCGCCATTTTGATAAATGTCGCTTGATCCTGCGAAACGTTGAGCAAAACCACCCAGCTCCCCACTTTTCCATAACCAAAAACGACACAGATCATCACGAAAGCGATCGTTCCATTCGGCAAAATAAGGCGGGAAATTTCCCACTTGATAGCCCCTCTCGCCAATGTCCCAAGGTTCTGCAATAAATTTACAGTGTTGTAAACGTGGCTCTTGTGCAATTTCTATAAACAGCCGTGCTTGCGGGTTAAAGTCTGGGGTTTCTCTGCCTAACACTGTGGCGAGATCAAAACGGAAACCGTCAATATGGCATTCTTCCACCCAATAACGCAAACAATCAATGATCCAACGGCGTGTAATGTCATTGGCTAAATTGAGCGTGTTGCCGCAGCCTGTGGCATTGAGATATTCCCCCTGTGCGTTTTGCCAATAATACGTCCGATCATCAATTCCCCGTTGGCTAAAGGTTGGGAACGTTTTTTCTGATTCTACGCTATGGTTAAACACCACATCTAAAATCACCTCAATGCCCGCTTGGTGCAAGGTTTTCACCATTGTTTTAAATTCACTTAACGGTGTCGTTCCCGCCTGCCCTGACCAATAGTCCGATTCCACCGCAAACATTGCCAATGGGCTGTATCCCCAATAATTGGTTAAGCCTTTTTCCTGTAAGTGCGGTTCGTTTAAATGATAATTTATGGGTAAAATTTCCACCGCACTTATGCCAAGTGCTTTTAAATAGGCAATCATTGTGGGGTGAGCCAGCCCCGCATAAGTGCCTCGAATGGCTTCGGGTAAGTCTTGGCGAAGCTGGGTGAAACCTTTGATGTGCAATTCATAAATCAAGGTTTCCGCCCAAGGGGTAGCAAGTGGTTTATCCCCTTGCCAATCAAAATGTTCATCAACTAACACCGCTTTCGGGGCGAGGCTGGCGTTATCTCGACTATCGCTTAACAAAAACCATTCACGCTTTTCCGCACTGCTTAAATCTGGCTTACCGATCACCGCTTTAGCATAAGGATCGAGCATTAATTTTTGCGGATTACACAATGTCCCCGCTTTGCCCTCAAGCCGAAAGCCGTATTCTGTGCCATAGGGCAGATCGCCTACCCACAAATGCCAAATATCCCCCGTTTGATACATTTCTAAAGGTAACTCTTGCCCATCAAAAAATAAGCATAATCTGACATTTTCCGCATAGGCAGAAAAAATCGCGAAGTTCCACCCCGCCTCGCCTTGATGACTTCCCGTCTGCGGGCGACTAAAGGTGCTTCCTAAGGGATAAGGTTTGCCGATTGCCGTGTTAATCATTGCTTATCTTGCCTATTTTCTTTTATTTGTTCTCTGCCCTTTGGCAGCTTTAACCCCTTTGCCTTTTGTGCTTTGAGGCTTGTGCGTTTTTTCCGCTTTTGCGGGTTTCTTCCATTTCAAATACAAGGTTGCCAGTGGCGGAATGGTGATGGAAATAGATTGGGCTTTATCGTGGCTCGCGATAGCTTCGCTGACCACCACGCCTTGATTGCCTAAATTTGAGCCTTGATAGAAGGCCGAATCAGAATTAAGAATTTCTTCATACTCCCCTGCTTCGTTCACGCCAAAACGATAATTATAGCGAGGCACTGGGGTGAAATTGCTTACCACAATAAGGCGTTCGCCCCCACGGCTACAACGTTCAAACACAAAGACGGAGTTTTGATAGTCGTCCACCACCAGCCAATTAAAGCCTGCGGGGTCATAATCCAACTCGTATAAAGCGGGGTACGTTTGATAAGTGCGGTTCAAATCTTGCACAAATTTTTGTACGCCGTTATGCCAACCGCCACCGATATTTTCATCGAACAAGAACCAATCAAGGCTTTCTTGATAGTTCCATTCTCGCCCCTGAGCAAATTCATTGCCCATAAAGAGCAATTTTTTACCCGGATAGCCCCACATATAGCCGTAATACGCCCGTAGGTTGGCAAATTTTTGCCACGCATCACCGGGCATTTTGCCGATAAGTGAGCCTTTGCCGTGTACCACTTCATCGTGCGAAAGAGGAAGCACGAAATTTTCGCTGTATTGATACATCATTCCAAAGGTCATTTGGCTATGGTGATGTTGGCGATAAATGGGATCTTTTTGCATATAGGATAGCGTGTCGTTCATCCACCCCATATTCCATTTGAAGTGGAAACCTAGCCCGCCATCTTGCGGTGGGTGCGTAACGCCCGCAAAAGAAGTGGATTCTTCTGCAATGGTGATCGCCCCCGCATTTTCTGTTCCCAATACATAATTGGTGTGTTTTAAAAATTCGATCGCCTCTAAATTTTCCCGACCGCCATATTGATTTGGAATCCACTCGCCGTCTGCGCGGCTGTAATCACGGTAAATCATTGATGCCACCGCGTCCACACGCAAGCCGTCTAAACCAAAGCGTTCTAGCCAATATAACGCATTGCCAGATAAGAAGTTTTTAACTTCATAACGACCGTAGTTATAAATCAACGTGTTCCAATCTTGATGATAGCCCTCTTTCGGATCAGCATACTCATATAACGCCGTGCCATCAAAGGCAGCCAAACCGTGGGTATCACTTGGGAAATGCCCTGGAACCCAATCTAAAATCACATTAATTCCCGCCTCGTGAGCTTTCTCGATTAAACGTTTAAAGCCCTCCGCCGTGCCGAAACGGCTAGTTGGGGAATAAAGCCCGATAGGTTGATAACCCCAAGAGCCGTCAAAAGGAAATTCTGACAACGGCAAAAATTCAATATGGGTGAAACCCATTTCTTTCACATAAGGGATCAGCTCATCAGCGATTTCATCGTAATCTAACCAAAAATTGTTCGCGAGATTTCGCCGCCAAGAGCCTAAATGTACTTCATAAATGGAAATCGGCTGATCAAACTGGTTGGCTTTGCGACGTTTTTCCGTCATTTCCACCACATTCGGCAATGGGCTAATTTGCGAAGCCGTATCAGGACGAAGCTGTGAGCTAAAGGCATAAGGATCGGCTTTCAAACGGAGCTGATCGTTACAATCCAATAATTCAAATTTATACAACTGTCCTAATGCCACTTTAGGGATAAACAACTCCCAAATACCACTTGAGGAATGAAAACGCATCGGGTGGCGGCGACCGTCCCAATAGTTGAAATCCCCCACCACCGAAACCCGCTTCGCATTCGGCGCCCATAAGCGGAAATTCACGCCTGATACGCCTTCGCATTGCATAAAGTGTGTGCCTAAAATTTCATAAGGGCGTAAATGAGAACCCTCTGCTAATAGCCAATTATCCAGCTCTTGAATCATTGGGTGAAAACGGTACGGATCTTCTACAATCTGTGGTTCATTGCCCCAATAGACTTCTAATTGATAAGCAAAAAAACTGTGTGTGTTTGGAATGATACCCGCAAAAAAGCCGCGTTCATCAAGGCAATCTAAGGGATAAACCTTACTTGGATTTTCTTTATCCAGCACCTTAACCTGATTGGCATCAGGCAATAATACGCGAACTTCAATGCCCTTTTCTGTTTCGTGCATACCCAGCACAGAAAAGGGATCGGAATGCGTGCCGTTGAAAAAGGCATTAATGGCTTGTTGTGGAAGCAATGTATTCATATAAACCTCTTATCGCTGACGTGCTTGGTTAATTTCAGTTAAAAGTGCGGTGATATTTTCATCAGAAAAAATGTCCTCAATGGTTCGGGCTAATTTCATACGCCAATTTGGATATTCCATTGATGTGCCAGGAAGATTGAAGGAAATTTCCTGCTCAATTAAATTTTCCAGTTGAACGCCAATGAGCTTGGTTTGGCTTTCGGCTAAATAAAGGTGGATTACCCGCATTAAATTTTGGTGCATTGCCATTGTGAGGGCATCGCCCCAGTAATCGTCGGGTAAATATTGATCGCGGTGCAAGCTGTTTAATAGGGCTTGTTTATCTAATAACCGCTGATCGTATTTTTGTTTTAGCCTCTCGCCTGCCAATATGCTGAGCTGAGCAAAATGGGCTAAATCACGGCAATGCCAAAAACTCGCGAGTGAGGGAACATCGTGCGTGCCGATAGTGGCAAAAGCATTTTGTGGAAAGGTCTTTTTATCAGGATAATGCAAACCCTGTTTTTCAAAATACAACACAAAATAAGAAAAAATCTGAAATTCGTTTAATTTCCACCGCACTTCATCAGGCACAGTGCCTGAAGCCGTCCGCGAAAAATGAGAAAAGCGTCCACATAACTTGAGAAAAAAATTTCCCACGTTATGTGGATTTTTTTATGATATTTAAACGCTATTTAAACCGCTTTTAAACGATGCTGAAATAGACCTCCATACCTCCCCAGCTACATTGTTAGCCAGCCAGCTTAATTACCCGCTTATTTCCCCTTTACTCCTCGTCCCCAACGAGCAATGATGCCCCCAACATAAAACAACAGGGACATAAAAATGAAATTTAATACACGAGAATTTATTCAACACTTAACCACCAGACTTGAAAACCATCACGGCTTTAAAAATAGGGAATTTGTGCAAGGGAAACGCCGCTTTCAAGTCCGTCAAGATAGTTATCAAAATGAGCCAACAATTTATTTACTTTATATGCCACAAGGCACGCTGGTTGAACACTCTGAACATTGTCGCCAACGCGTTTCAATCGAGACTAACTTTGACATTGTCGCCCAGCAAATCGCTGACAAAATCGCAAACATTTTAAGAGGGAAATAAACAATGAAAAAACCAACTGAAAAAACCATCGCAAAAATATTAGAAACCATTGCAAAAGAGGTGGGGGATATTGAAACATTAGAAACCCGAATGAGCGACCATTTAGATTTTTATGATATGGGCGTGTGGAATATCAAACGCCTTATGCGTGCGGCTTATGAGGCAGGCTATAAGGCGGGCGTTGAAAAATAGGGGCGTTAGCCCCTTAATTTTTAGAATTTAAACACCAAATTATCCTCATAGCTAACCTGATAGTTTAACGATGTTTGAAGGACTATCCGCTCAGCTCCATCAAAGGCTTGCCAGTTATCCTTTTTCGCCTGCACCATATACGCAATAAACCGCACAAACTCTGACTTAGTGGAGCTAAAAAACACATAAGGCGGTCGTGTTCGGTCAATAAGCTGCAAGAAATCAATCAAATCAAAATAATTTGCCATTTTATAGCTGTTTTGCTTGGTGCAAAGATAAGGCGAGTCTAACACAAACAGGGCTTTAGGGTTGTCGGCAAACTTAGGCAGAAGCTGTTGAAATGGCTCGCTGACTATCTCAAGCCCATCAAGATAATCCTCTGCACTAGGATAATCAGCCAGCTTTATTCCATTCCAAAATGTCTTGCTAAATAGCTCCTCAAATGAGCTGACTTGTTGCCCACTGAAAAGCAACCAACTTGCAATGGTATTGAGGTCTTTAAACCCATTAAAATCATTGATTTTATTGATAATTTCTTGCTTTTTATTGTTATCTAATCGCTTGTTTTTTGGTACAATATCGCCAACAATTTGAAGCAGTTCAGCTCGTAAACGATTTGTATCGCTTATGTGTTTTAGTCTGTCTGCGTATCCATCAAAATCATTATAAATCACCCGTGCTTTGGGTTTTATTCGCTTTGCCACGTGGCTTAACAGTCCGCTCCCGCCGAAGGTATCTATAATCGTCCAGCCCTCACCATCATTAGGAATATTGTCATTTAAAACCTGTTTAAAGGCGTTTAAAAACAGCCGTTTTTGCCCAACGAAAGGCAGTGGTGCTTGTTTATAGTGAGTAGGATTTGTTTGATTTGCCATAATTTATCCTTAAATTATGGCGTTCTGACGCTCAAGGCGTTCGGACACTCTGAGTTGTTTAACGAGTAGGTTTAAATGTGTTTAAGGTTTTACACCGCACACATTTAATTTCTAAATATTGATTATCTTTTGTGCGTGCAAGGAGCTTTTTACAGCACTTGCACCGCATTTCTTGCAAATCTTTTTGCATAGACTTTCTCACTTTACGCGGTTTTGTTACAATCCGCCCGTCTGGTCAGACAAAGCGGTCTCGGGTCTATGCAGGTGCTATCTGCTTAGGCTGATGTGGTAGAGGTCAGAGCCTACCACATCGCCGCTTCTTCTTTTGCTCTAAACGGTTACTTCATTTTGCCCCTCCCAAATAATATCTAACTCATTTGAAATAACCTGATTATCCTCGTCTTTATGGTAAGAGCCATCGGCATTATGCCAATGCACTGCGGGCAGCTCCGAGTCTGTTTGCTCAACCACTAATAGCTTGCCAAATGGGCTTTCATAAACAATTTCAGCGTAATTGCCGTTTCTTAATGTTACTTTCATTTAGATCACCTCTGAAAAATCTGTAGGATATTGCCGCCGTTTCACCTCGCTTTCATAGGCGGTTTTGCAATGGTCTTTGTCGAAAAACAGCCCATTCACCAGCCGAAACCAAAACCGCCAGCGGGCTTTGGGCTTGCTCTCTAACACGGCTCGGCGGTAACAACGGCTGGAAAAGGTTTCATCTGCCCCACCGCCCGTTAAGGCGTTGCAAAGTTGGTCGAGGGCAATCAAAACGTGATAGCCCCACGTTTTAAATGGATTTTTCTTGCTCATTTTGGTATTCCTCATAGGTTTGCGACCAGCCGATTGACCAGTCATACTCAAGCGGATTTTCCGCTTGTTCTAACAAAATCTTGTGCATATAGGCGTTTTCAAACATTTTTTCTTTGAGCGTTTTCGCCGCGTTCCACACCGCTTTGAATTTGTCAAAATCCAGTGGCTCTGCGGTGTTATCCGCACAAATCAGGGTGAAAATACGCGGCTCGCCGTTTTCTTCCGTTTTGCCGTTTAAGTCAAAATCCGCTTTGATTTCAACCAAGGTGGCACGCCCTTTTTCATCTGTATCCACCCATTTGCCGATTTCTGGCACATACACGCCGCCGTTTACGCACGCATCGCGTTTGGTGTTGATTTGTGTTCGGATTTGTTGGCGTTGTTGGGTGAGTAGCTCGGCTTGTTTGTCCTCATCAATTACCCATTCTGAGCCTTGCAATCTGTGATAAGGACTAGGCTGTGGATCAACGAGTATCGGATAGCCTTGCTCATTAGCTATAATTTGTTTGCCTTGCGATTGCCCTTCAAGCAAAGTGCGGTAGGTTTCGTCACTTATTTCCACCGCCCCTTCAGGAGCTTGTGCTAAATCTAAATAAAATCCTGCTCTGTAGTACATTGTCATTATTTCCATCTCCCGATTGCCAAAAACTGGATTCTAACATCGCCTTGATTATGGCCACCGTGCTCATACTCGTGATAATAACAAGTTGCATTATTAGATTTTGTTAATATATTTACACCTGCATTGTGAGAACCTCTGATAGAAGTTGTTACCTTTGAAAAAATTAATGGTGTATCAACAAAAGCTATAGCCCAGTTAAATGATTTCTCAAACCATTCGTACAAGTCGTTCTGATTGATTACATAAGTTTGTATCATTGTCCCATCGGGATATTTCCTAACCTCGAAATTGCCAATTTTTTGATAAGTGATGAGACTTTGGATTTTCTCGTCGACCCAACCCCGATACGCTACAACCTCATTTTTAGTAAGCTGCGGAAATGCTAAATAGCGTTGCTCGCCACTTGCAGAGCAATAGATATAATTAAATCTTGGGTCGGTTGCTGAGGCAGGATTGACTTCCCACTGCCAATAACCACCATCGGGTAGGATGGCACGGATGCGCCCCCAGGCGTTACTTTTAATCTCTACTCGTCCACTGGCAAAATAATTAACAGCCGATAAACTTGCGTTACCTGCGTCGCCTGTTTTTTTGTAAGTGCTGTCAGACTGAAAATGAAAGGTGTTGCTGTTGTCATCGTGCCAAATACCATCAATATTCTTGCTATTGATAAAATGTGTTGTATCTGCGCTAAATCCCAGCATGTTATTATTAAGGTTAATGTCACCTCTAAATATCCCTCCTAACTCGGTCATAATCTGTTTTTGTCCGAGATAAGTGCCATTTGCGTCAAATGCCGTGGTAAATATATCCCAAGCCTGATTGCCGTTATAACTACCATAACTAAAACCAATCCCTCTTGCGTGGGCATTGGTGGTGTAGGATGGGTGTGTGATGTGCATCATCAAACTGGCAAGCGGCAGGTTGTTAAGTTTATCGCCGTTTGGTCGGTAAAAACCGCTGTAGGCATAACCCTCTGCCTTGGTGTAATCAATGGTCTTTTGGCGTATCTCACTCTTATCATCAGCACTCATTACCCAATTTGTCCAATTGCCGCCGACCTTACGACGGTTGAAAACTTGGCGCGAATGAAACGTGGTAAAGCGCTGAAAATACCCGTTACCAAAGACTTCTAATGCCCCATCACCTCTTTCTACGGGGTAATTTTTGGCTAGTGTTGCTTTAGAAGTACCAACAATATAATAATTGCCGTCTGTGGTTATCTCATCAAGATTTTGGTCATCACCGATGGGGGTAGTTAAATTATCAAGTCTCACCCAGCCATCAGCCCAGTTATTGTTTGACTTATAGCGCTTATATATCCTGCCGTTAGCTGCAAAATAAACTTGCTCTGCGTTTGATAAGACAAGCAGAACACCAGCTACCTTCTCGGGATAATTGTTATCTGTCGTGTTGCGGTATGTTGTATTGTTATAGATACCTTTGACCGTGATGTCATTGAGATTGTCGCTTGCAGTTAAAGACCGCACCGAAAAATCGGTAATGCCATAGCCTGCAAGGGTCGCGGCTGGGGATTGTTTGCTGTTTGCTTTATTTAATGCCTCAACCGCCTTATCATAGGCTGTTTTAGCGGCCGCACTTGTCGCCACTGTGTCGGCACTTGGTGAGGTTACGGAGTTTGATTTTTTGCTGTTGGGGATATAATTCCCTAGATTGCGAGTGAGCGCGTCAATTAACCCCTTGAGCTTTTTAACTACTTTAGGGGTGGCCGCTTCAGTTTCGCTCTCGCTATTATCACTGCTATTTAATTGCACCGTCCCTGTTTGCGCTGTGGTTGCTGACCGCTCAACATAGCGTCTTTCCACCTCTTTTTTTAGGTATTTTGTGCGGTTAGCGAGTTGTTTAATGGGTTTATTGGTAACGCCATCTGCGCCACCGTGAACAGGATCACTTTCTTCAATTTGATAAATCCCCGTTTCCCATTTTTCTTTTTCTTCTAAATTCGCCATGTGTAATCCTTAAATGTCTTTTAAATGATGTTTAAACTATGCCGAGCCGTGGTTATATGCGCCGTTATAGGTAGCTTTGTTGTTATAACGGATAGGGGCTGCTTTATAGTCCAGCACTGCCAGCACACAACGTGCTGGAGCAAAGCTAAGTAATATCTTACGGATTTCAGCAGATTGCTCGTTGGTGATAGGTTGATTTAGCCGAATGGCATAAGCTGCCCAGCGTTCGTCTTGGGGTATGGCTGCCACACCTTGATGAGACTCGTAATTACGCGCTTTTAGCCCCTCATCAATTTCAATTTCGCCAAAACCTAACTGACGCAATACATCACGAATTGCCCAAGGGGTGCCTTTATAACGATGCAGTTTTACTGCATTGCGTACCAGTTGGCGCTTAGACTCATTATTTTCAGCGACAAAAAGCCCGTCATAACCTGTAACACTCCATTTTTCCGCCAATAGCTCAATCCATTTGTCATCAAGTAATTCCACAAGGCTGGTCATAATTTGACGCTTTTCGGTCAAATTCAATTTATTACCAAGGTCGGCAAGTGCGGTGTATTTTTCTGAACTTTCAATGATGCTTGGATACTGTAATTTAGCCATCTTGTCGCACTCCATTGACGTTTAGGGTAACTTTGGTGCAGTTAGCCCATTCGGTGGCATTTAGCACCATTTTTGCGGGTTGCTGGATTGTCACATCATAGACCCCCTCAACACGCAACACTTGCATTAGTGCGGAGGGGACGACATCCATCCCCAGCTTTTTAGTGCGGCTTGCCAAATAATCCAGCAAGGCATCACGTGCTTTGGTTTTAACAATATCTTCACGGTAGCCCTCAAGTAGCGTGAGTTCCGCAACGATTTGATAAGTGCGGATGATTGGGTCTTTAACGCTCACCACATCACACAGCGGACGGCGATGCTCTGGGCTTAAATAATCTTGGATAGCTTGTTTTAAGCGTCTATCAGGCACGCCTGTAACAGTAAGTGGGTAAATATTTACCTTGCCACCGCCACCATTAATCACTTGCACGTCCACAATCTCTTGCGATACGGCTCTAGTGTGGTATTGATAAGCAGCAATAGAGCCACAGGTATTAAACGCTTCAGGGGCTTGCAAAATGCGCTCGCGATAAGCCTCATCATCTTCTTCTGCAATGCCGCCACTGGTGACATCAATATTGCTAACCGTAATGGTTTTGTCAGTATTTAAAGGGCGTTTTAATTGCTTCACACGCCCAATTTCCCAACCATTGCCAATAGAGCCTGTTTTATTAGCTTCCGCTTCAATTTCCACATAGCCAATGAGTGGCGTAATAACATCATCAGCCAGCGTAACAAAGCTCAATTCAGGAGTGACCATTACTTCAGTGCCTTTCGGCACTAAAATACTGCTATGCTCGCCCTCTACACTAAAACGCAACACACAGCGTGCGGCTTTATCACGCAGACGGTAACAGCCAAAAGGTTCACCGCATAAATCCAATGCTAGTCCCACCGCAAATTGCGGAAAGGTTTGCAAAAAGGCTTCATTGATACCTTTTCGCACCAACAATTCGCGGTAGGCATAGGTTTGGATAATAGAGCGTTCAATATGCGCAGGCTGTAGCGTTTTGCCTGTACGCTGCTCATAATCTGCAATGGCATCACTTAAAATTTGTTTTACGTCTTCGTGGACAATTTTTACGTCATCTTTTAGCCAGCTCATACCTTGACCACCGTTTGATAAATTTCTCGGTACACTGCGGTTTTTAAATGCCAGTAAATCAGGCATTCAAATTGTGGTGCAGTGCCTGTTATCTCTATGCGCTCAACCTCAATGCGTGGTT
Organism: Avibacterium paragallinarum; assembly: GCF_900450705.1. Classification (GTDB taxonomy): domain Bacteria; phylum Pseudomonadota; class Gammaproteobacteria; order Enterobacterales; family Pasteurellaceae; genus Avibacterium; species Avibacterium paragallinarum. Next base: position 80,418 of record NZ_UGHK01000002.1, on the reverse strand, counting down.
CCCACTTGCTTAATGCGTGGCTAATTTCACGCACGATATTGGGGATAGCAATATCTTCGGGCTGATCTAAATAGTTAAAATGATCACTGCCAAACTGTGGGCGCAAAATATCGGTGCCTTTGATTGTGTTGAGTATATTGGCAATGCACAGATGGATATCATCAAGCCCTTGTTGAGGGGCGTTGTTATCTAATTCTGGGGCAAGTTGCCAATGTGTCGTGAGTTGTGTATTCATAGCCCTGAGAATACAGGGCTGAAAGGGAAATTGATTTTAAAGTCCTTTAAAGATTTTATTTGGCTGAGCTGGTGTCGTTACCATCACCTTGCTCAGTATGCACGTGGTTTTTAAGACTAATATCATCCGCAGTAATGTCACCACCTTTGGTTTTAAGCGTACCATTGATCACCGCTGTAGCCCCACCCTTGCCACCGTTACCTGTCATGCCTTGCATATAGGTTAATGAGCCTTCCACAAGCAAATTGCCTGTGGTTTTGGTATCAGGGCAATCAAGGGTAATAAGGCTTGGGGATTTGATTAACACCGTTCCCACCGCATCAATCACGACATCGCCTGTCGCCCTATTGTGCGAGATGGTTGTGCCGTTTTTAAATTTGAGCATAAACATCTCACCATTCGCCACAGGCACAGGGTCTTGCTGGTTATAGATTGCACCTAACACACAGCCGCCTTCACCGCGGGCATCTAATAACAACGCCACAAGCTCTCCCACATCAGGTAAACAATAAAATTGATTTCCGCCCGCATTAGGCACAGGGTAATGTAACCACGCCGTTTCTAGGTCATCAAGGGCAGGGATTTTACACCGCACTTTATGGGTGTTGATATCAACTGCGGACACAATGCCCTCTTGATAGGTGGCGGTAAAATTATGGGTTTGCATGGGTTGCCTCCATACCTAAAGTAATCAAATCATCAGGGATAAATTCAAGCATTCGTACCTCAATTTCGGTTTGATAGCCGCTAAAACGACTAAAACTATGCCTTGCGCTTTTAATCAGATATTTGCCACTAAACACGCCCAAATTACGTAACAAAATCGTATTGCCTGCCACCAGTTTCGGATTACCCCAAAGGACGATATTGCCTGCTTGCTGGTCATCATTTTGCTCCGCAAGTGCTGCATCAGCTCTGGCATCAATTTGCTCTTGGCTTTCGCCACGGGTCACAATGCGTAAGGTGTCCCCACTGGCTTCGGCAGATTGCTTGATATTTTTGCGCCGTTTTTTAGCATTTTTGCGTTGCTTGATGACCTTTTTACCATTGGCGTCATAGCCCGTAATTTCCACCGCTTTAGCGGTGTCTTTAATGCGATCACGCAATCGTAGGCTTATCACATCTCGCTCATCAAGCACCGCAACAGGAGCGGTTTGCCCTAGTTCGTCTTTATGAGTAAACACCAGCTGGTTACCCACAATTTTAAAACTGTGATGATATTCACGGGCAAGGCGAGATAAAAACTCCACATCGCGCTCTTGGTATTGGGTTACGCGCGTGATGGGGATTGGCTTAATTTGCCCCACCACCTTCAGTTTTAACCGTTCTGCCACCTGTGCCACGATTTGTGCAAGGGTGGTGTTTTCATAGGCTTTGGGTTTTAAGGTGCGGTAGTTTTTACTAATCCCACTGCTTAATGCCCGCAAGGTAATGGTTGAGGGATGTGCCTCGTATTCCACTTCGTCAATCTCAAAGCTGCCAATGTCCACTAATGGTGCGCCTTTATAGCCAATGGCTGCAATCAATTTATCTCCTTGCGTTGGGAACCACTGGCGGATCCATTTACCCTGAATATCTTCAAAGGTTACCGTCAGCTCATCGCTTTGTCCTTCAAGATAATCGGTATAACTCAGCTCAATTAAGTGCGGTTCGATTTCCGCGGAAATATTGGTTTTCTCATAAAACAACGAAAAATCATACTGGGCCACATTAGCCATTATTTCCCCTTAGCCAAGGTGGCATTGCTTCATTTTGAGTAGGTTGCACTCGTAAAACGGGGATATAAACGGTTACCCCCATGGGTAATACTTCGTAAAAACTTAAGTGTGGGTTGGCATCAATAATGCGACTATATGCCAAGGGATCACCATAATAATAGTAAGCCAAGCTATCCCAGCGTTCACCCAGTTTAGCTGTATGCTTAATCACGGTTTGCATCATCGCACTCCTCATCATTACGCAACACCACCCACGCAGTCATTTCTGCTGTCGTGGTAGCAAGGTTATCAATATGTTCAACGGCGTCAGCAAACGCATTATCGGCAGGAACAAACCAATTTTCCCAGCCTGTTGCATTGGATTGCTCAAAATGTGTTTTGCTAAGGGCAAGAGCATCATAAATCGCTTGGCCAGCCTCAACAAACTCACCAACCACACCCAAATAAGGGCGAACACTATCAAACGCACCCCGCATCCCAACAAGCTCACCAAATGCCCCCAAAGACTGATCCAACCCTGATAAGGCGTGAGGCAAATAAGCAAGGGCAGACTGTGGATCGCTTTTAAGTTGCCGCATGATGGCTACGGTATTTTTCACTTCATCAACCGCACGCTTACCTGCTTGATACAGTTGGACACCACGATTAACGGTATTTTTTACCGCACTCAGCGTATTAGTAAGATTTTGAGGTAGAATTGAACCTAAAATGCTACTGTCGCCTAGCTGTAATGCCGCACCCAATAACCCCTCATCTAATTCCCCCACATATTCAGTAAGGCTAATCGAAATCTCACGACACAACACATTACCTTGCTCATCGGTAAACAGGGTAGTTGAGCTTAAATCTGTGATCACATAATTGCCTTTGACCCCATTACGCCCCCACACAAGGGCAAGTGCCTGTTGTGCCGATTTTGCCGCACTTAATGCACGCCAACGGCTTTCCACACCGCCGATTTGATGATGTAGCCTTGCCGCAAATTGCAAGGTGGTTAGCCCATCACCTGTAGCTTGCAGTCTCGGTTTACCGCGCATTACTGCGTGTTCCGCAAAACTGGCTTGCTGGGTTTCAGAAAACTCGGTTAAATCAATCGGTTCAAATACGATGTCGCCAAGCAAACAATACATCTTTCCTCCTAATACGCTCTACGCCCACGCTGGTCAATCATCTGGTCAAAAATACGTTCAACAACGCGCTCAAGCTCACGGTTACCACGTTGCATGGCTTGGGTAATATCCGCCAAAATATCCGTTTTCTCTTGGTTACCATTAACATTGATCACAGGGCTAAAATGCACCACAATAGGTGATTTATGTTGCATTGGCTCAGCTTTTTCTTTTGCACGTTGCGATAGGGCTTGCTGTACGCCTGCTTGATGTGATTTTTTCTTCACACCTGTTTTTGTTTTTGGCGTTAAGTGCGGTTGTTTTTTTGCCTCTTTTTGTCCGCTTGTTACGGTGTTTGCTGCAATAGTACTTTTAGGCTGTTTTACCTCCGTCATCACAGGCTCTAAGGGGCTTACTGCCGCAAAGGCAGATTGCCCAGCAACCATTGCAATATTGGCTAAACGTTGGATATTAGCCACGCCAAGACGCGAGGTGATTTCTTTATTCAGGACATATTCGCCTTTATGCACCACGCCAGCCACTTCGTGTTTGCCACCATCGCCTGTATAACCACCCGAAGAAAAGCCTCGTTTTTTAGCGTTATCAAGAGCAAGTTGTGCACCAGTGGTTGCCATTGAACTACTACCAATGGCTGACTGTGCAATATTGGCTTGCTTGGTTGAAATAGCTAGCTCAGTTTCTGCTGCAAAGCCAAGTTTCCCCTTGATCCAATCTACTGTACTGCCAATAAAATTTTTAACGCCTTCAAAGGCTTTGCTTATACCTTCGCCAAGTTTATTAATCATGCCCATACCAAATTGACTAAAACTACTTGGCAAATCAACGCCAAACCAGTTCAATACAGCAGCAAAGGCTTTATAAAATAATCCGATTGGCGACCAATCAAGGATAGTTGCGGTGATATTCCCAATCCCTGAATTAAAGAAGCCTTTCACGTTTTCCCACATATCTGAAAAGAATGTTTTAATCGGCTCCCAATATTGATAAATTAAGAACGCCGCACCTGCGATAGCCATAACGGCTATACCAATAGGATTTAGACCTAAGGCACGACCAATAAATAAAATGCCTTTACCCACAAGTTGTAAGCCACCAAATAGCTTACCTGCTAACGTCATACCAAGTTTAAATCCCCACTTATTCGCAGAGATAAACGCTGACGCGACGCGTTTTGTCGCCCCGAATATGCCACCAGATAACCCTTTAGCCAGTCGCCAACTTCCTCCGCCGACGAAACTAAACGCTCGATTTAAAAGACGCAATTTCAGGCTTAGTTTAGAGAAATCCCCTGTTAGACGCGCTAAACGTATCGCATTAAATGCACCATTTAACTTTGTTGCACCAACATAAAGCCTTACAAAAGGACTAAAAAGCAAATTGAGCCCATAACCCACGCCTAGAAAGCTAAGTTTCATCGCTAATAGTCCACCGACAAAACCCACGAAAGTTCTAATTAGCCCTTTATTTTCGCTAATCCACGGTGTTAATGTATCTTCAATAAAATGCTGGCCTGCTTTGGCTATCTCTTTTAAGTCATCTGCAAACGCCGAGCCTATTGTTCCTACCGCACTTTCCCATACGCCACCTAGGGCTTCCATCGCTGCGCTTAGGGTGCGTGTTTTTTGGGCGATACGTTCCTCAAGGCTGGCTTGTTCGCGCATTTTCTGCAAAAACTCTTCCAGTCCCTGCTTACCTTTTTGTGCAAGTAATAGGGCCACACGTTTCCCTTCAGTGCCAAAGAGCGCATCGGCTACAAGACCCGCACCTTCATCACCATACTTCTGTCGAATAATGTCGAGCTTTTCTAGCTCGGTCATCATTCCGTCAATGCCTTTAAAATTGCCCTTTTTATCCCAAAAATTAAATTCAACGCCTGAGCTTTCTAAAATATCGCGCGCTTCGGCTTTCATACCTTTTTTGGCTTCGGCGATCATCTTCGGGCCTTTATTCATTCGGTCAAGCATCGTGGAAAAGTTTGTCCCAAAAGAGGTTCCCTCTAAGCCTTGTTGAGCAGCCATTCCTTGGATAGCAAAAATTTTCTTGGCATTTTCTTCCCCAGTGAGTTTCATAGAGCGCACGTTAGAGGCATAATAGGTCATCGCCCCATACATTTGTTCTTTGTTCATCCCACCCGCAAACATCGCACGTTGTAGGTTATCTGCTGAGGCTTTTAATTCCCCCTCAGAAAGACCGTGGCCTTCCATCAGTTTTGCAAGAAACTCACCACCCTCAAATTGATCCATACCTAAAAGTACATTGAGTTTCGCCGCTGTTTGCAATCCTCCACCAATAAGGATGTCATCGTTCACCCCTTGCATTTTTAAGGCGCGAGCAAGGTTATAGAAATCTTTTTTTGTGCCAGGTAAATCACGTCCTAAATCATCGGCAATTTTGCCGATTTCTTTAAATTTCCCGAACGAACCATTAGCTTTCATCATCGTGATTTTTAGGTCGTTAGCAGCATCTTCCTGAGCCATATAAGTTTGAATTGAGGTCATTAATGGGCGACCTACCGCATAGCCGTGAGCAGCGGTCTCCATTAATTGCCCTTGCATACGTTTTTTAGCCTTATCCCAATTTTCAGAGAATGCCATAGCCCCATTAAGACGTTGTTGGCTTTTTTCGGCACGGCTAATCGCATTATCTAGCTGCTGATAACGTTTTGCTATAGCATCAAGGCTTTTGGCAGGATAGTGCATTTTTTGCAAAGCAAGACCAAATCGGCTTTGTTGTGCTGTGGCTTTTTCGATTTGACTAGATAGGCGAGAGGACAGCTTAGTTACCGTTGTGAATGCCGCACTCACACCTTTAAGCGTTGTACCAATGACTAAGCCGATCATTAATTCATTTGTTGCCATTTTTTCTTTCTCACGGTAAAGTTAGCTAATAAGACTAGGAGGGAACATGAAGCAAGAGATACACTCAGAGAGAACATTGGCGATTGCGAAAGCCATTATGGTTTGCTCATTTATTCTTGCGGGCATTTGGGCTGCTATAGACATATTTCCAGCCGAACAATTTGCCACCGCAACGGGATTTGCTGAAATCGGTTTTATTGCGATTTTCTACCTCTTCTTTTGGGTGTTTATCGCATTACTTTACTCAGTCGCTGTCGCAGTAATAATGCCTATCCCAGCCCTACTTATTGGCTTTTTCATTAACTGGGGCTATACTCGCATATAGCCCGCTTTTACTTGTCTATTAGCCTGTGTAAGCCAGCAATCAAGCTCCTCCATTGTGAGGGCATCAATATCAGATTGCGTCCAGCCATACCACCACGCTAAATCCGCATAGAGTGTATAAAGTTCATCAATATCAACTTGCTGAATCGAACAGAAAGCCACGAATAAGTTGCACGTCCTCCCAATCTAACGCATCAAAATCTTCTTGCTGTAAACCACTTACCATTGCCATCACAGCATATTCCGTAGCAACAGGATCATTTTTACAGCGTGCAGCTGCTTTACGATGATCACCTGCTGTAACACGGCGTACGGTTACCTCTTCTAAAAGATCTCCTGAGCCTAATGTAATTGGGCGAGATAATTTGATACGGTTACTTGGTTGTTCAGTTTGTTTAGACATAAAAAAACTCCTTGGTTGGTTTTGTTTAACTTCGCCAAGGAGTTTACTTAAATCGCCTTTAAATTGATTTTAAAGTGGTTTAAAGACTTTTTATTGCCCGATGTTCGTGCGGTATTTTTGCAACACATCTTGTCCGTTTACACGGTAGATGTTGGCAAAGGTATCCACGTAGAGCAATTCTTTCCCCTCTAAGGTCTGCTTAATGCTGTAGATTTGGAAACTATCTTGCAGCTCAACCGCCTCTTTAGGTTTAAAACTTCCGCCTGCGGTTTTACTAAACTGCACATTCATTACCGTAACTAATGGGGCTTCTTCTGCCAAGCCCATTGCGTTAAATACTTGCAAATTAGAGCGGATCATTAATTGCTGGTGTTTAAATGGGTTAGTATTTTGTACACGAACTTCAGGGTAGAAACTATCCCAAGTTATTTCACCCTCTAGGGCATTTAAACCCGCTGGCAGTTTAATGGTTGCCACTAAACCAAGCCCTTTATGCTCAATTTGTTCAAACTCAATATCGGCAACCTTAATTTCTTTGGCTTTACCTAGCAAAGAGTTACCGTTGAAATACACATTGGCATTGACGATTTGATTAATTGCTGTACTCATTCTTGCTCCTTAATTATTTTTGACCAACCAAATTCACCAAATATTTACGCGTCATCACTGAGCGATTGCTAATGCGTTCAGCTGGCAGTTTTGGTGTGTAATCATAGGTCAAGGGGATCTGCCCTTGACTAAAAGCATCTGCCAAGTCGTAGTCGTAATCGAGCCCCACTTCAAAACCTACGAGGCTTTTTTGCGTTCCTAAGTAGGTGCGAATGGTTTCCAATAGGCTGTCAATTAACGCATCATCAATCGGACGGTCGATATATTGCAACTCGGCACGGCGAATGCTTTCATCAATTAAATCCCCTGTACGCAAGGCGGTCTCAAAGTTGATGATATGGGTAACCGTTGGGAAACAGCTTGAGCGGTTGCCCCATAATCTAAACCCTGTGCCAAAGCTATTAAAAATCGTGGTAATCCCCACGGCATTTAAGCGATTGGTTTCACTTTGTAAGTCATCAATACGCGCCGTTAATGGCACTTCCATACCAATCACGCCCAACAGTTCGCGGTTAGAGGTACTAAACCAATAACCCTGTTCCACATCGGTTTTCATTCGCAGCCCCGCCGCGTGCGTGGCAAGACTTTCAAGCCCACCACTCATTCCTGTGACATAAGGGTAAAAATGGCGTACTCGTTCTGAGCTGGCTTTGGCATTAAGGTTACCCAGTGGACCTCGTGCTTCAATGGCTTTAGAAAGGGTTGTTCCTTTTGGCAATTGCACATAGGCAACCGCTTTTAGTTGCTCCGCCAGCACTTGAAGGGCGGCAGCACAAGTCGCCGTTTTATCAAACTCAGGGCAAATCAACACCTTGGCATCTGCCCCAAATTTATTAAAGCCATCACGCAATAACTCAAAGCCTTTGCGTTGCCCCGTACTACTTTCCACGCCGCCTTTAATATCTTCTTCCGTAACCTTACTTGGGTCAGCATAGGTATAGGTCACAGTGAGGCTGGTTTTGCTGGCTTTAAAGCAGATTTCCCCTGTTTGCATATTGACCGTGTAGTCTGTCCCCTCAGTGAGAGCCACATTGTTTGCTTTCACCGTTAAGGTGAGCAATGCCGCTTTTTCCGTTACGGCAATTAAGGTGTTTGGGTCTTGGGTTAATACCTCATCATTGACTTGGGTTTTATGACGAGTGGGGTCTAACACATTGACCACATAAACCTGCCCACTGGCATAACGGCTTAAAATCTCAAAGGCATCAGGGAGGGTGAAGCCTTTACCTGTAAGCGTGCCAAATTGGGCAAAATCTTTCTTCGTTTGGCACAGCGTAAGCTGGTTTACCGCTCCCATTGGGGCTGTGCCGACAATGCCAATAATCGCCCCATCAACGGTTTGAACGGGAACAGATCCGCCTGTTTCACGTTTGGTTTCAGTTCCGTGGTGAAAAGCCATATTTTTCTCCTTAATGTTGATCCGCACGGCGTAAAAGTGCGGTGGTAAATTTGTGTGAATTTTGCAGGTCGCGTTGTTCCACCTGCCACGTGCTGGTTTGCACAATCAGTTGATATTGCCAAAGCCCTTCGTCTTCACCCGCGAACTCTTCGCTAATTAATACACAAGGTTCGCAATTAGTGGGGCGAAAGCCCACAATCGCCAAGCGAACCTTATCCAGCACCTCTAATGCCCCGCTATCATCGTGCTGACTACGGGCAATAATGGTTAAAGCAAGATGCACATCACGGCGTTGATGTACAAGGTCGGTGCTACCTTGGGTTTCAAACTTCGAGCCTGCGTATTGCACTAAGATGACCCCGTATTCGTCTTTAACGTAGTAATTCGCCAAATCATCGGGGAAAAGCTCAATGCTAAAGCGATCTATTCGCTCAAGTAAGCGTTCTTGGACGCTCGTTAAAATCGGCAAGGTGGCAGACATTTTAATACCCCGATAAATCCACTTTTTCAGGTGCTCGTGCCACAAAACGCGGTACAGCAGGCACATTGTCGTCCATCGTATCGACAAGCTCGGTCAGCCCTAAATGCAATTTGCCTGATTGGATACGCTCCAAATCTTTCAGCGCTTGGGCATAACTGTCTTTGACTTGGTCAGGAAAACCTTTGCCATCAGGACGGCGTGAATACAGCCAATAGCGTGCCAGTTGCAAACAGAGATTACGCACAAGGGTTGGCACTTGATGCAGCGGCAGAACATAACGCGAACGCAAATACCCATCGACAATCTCCGTGGCATACAAACACGCCTTATCTAACACCGCAAAGTTAATGCTTGTGGCACGGCTGTTGTCATTCGAAAGATCCATTAAGGCACGTTCACTTAATAGCTCGTTTAAATCCTCTGCATTAATGTACATTGTGCCGCCTTATGCCTGATTTTCCGTGTTGGCATTCGCCGTATTAGTGGTCGCTTCTTTGTTGTTTTTGGCTTCTTCAGCTTTACGTTGTGCTTCCTCAGCATTGCGTTGCTGTTGGGCGAGCTTGACTTTGCCGCTTTCGGTAAGTTCCACATACAAGGCGATGTTTTGTGCTTCTTCTTGCGTGAGTTCAAGGGTTTCGCCCACTTCATAACGTTTACCGTTATGCAAAACAGCCACTGCGCCAATCACGGCGTAAAGTAATTTTTCGTTCATTGCATTCTCCAAAATTTAGGATTTTTCAACCGCACTTAAAGGACGTTTAAATGCGGTTTAAAGGGGTTACGCGATACAGTCTTTCACTAAATAACCCGCAGGCTTGCCCACCAAATGCGGTTTATAAATATCGGTACAACGCACCACTTCTAACTTGCCACCGCTTTCTTGGTAGGTATCCACAAATAATCCTTTACGACGGCGAACGGTATAGCCAAAACTTGGCTGATACACCGTGCCTTTCTTATCGGCGGTTTTCGGCACATAAGCCAACACCACGGTTTTAGTCCAAATATCTTTTAACTGACCGCTTTCTTCATAAACTGCCTCGCCAATTTTGACGGTGTCAATATCAATTAAGCCCGCAAAAATTTCTGGCGTAATCACGCCTTTTTGCACATACTTAATTTTTTCAATCACTTTCGGGTGGGATTTCAGCACCTCCCACACATCGCCTGCAATCACGCACACATTGGCTTTATGCCCAATGGTGCGTTTAATCGCACGTTTTGCTGCGTCAAAGACGGCAAATGGGTCGGAGTCTTTGTGACTAAATTGACTTGTGCCAGATAATGCCACTTTATTGGTGCTGTCATAGCTCGCCTCATTTTGCGCAAGGGTGGCGATTTGTTTTTCGCGGTCTAACGCAATCACATCTTGGATAACGCCTAGGGCGTATTGACGCAATGGAAAACTGGCTTCATTGCTTTCGCGGTAATCAATGGCATATTCTGCGTCGTGTTCTTCCAGTGCCACATCAATCGCGCCCAAATCTTCAGGCTCTAAGCGGTTAGATGCCCCGCGTAGGCTTCGCGTGGTCGTCGGAATACGGAAGGCTAAACGCCCAAATGTCGGGATTTTTGCCGCTTCTTTGTCGATTTCAACGATAGGCATAAGGCTATCGCCAATCAGTTCATTGTTGTGATAGCCATAAGCCAAATTGGTGAGTACAGGGTCTTGTACGCGTAATTTTGATAAATCCAGTGCCATAAAAATTGCTCCTTGTTGGTTAATTAGTTAAATAACGCATTAAATGCGGTGGTGTAATCCACATTGTGCTCGCCCATATAAGCACGAATGCGTTTATCCGCATCAATGCTGGCTGGGCTTGTGCCTTCGGCATAGTCCACCGTCTCGTCAGCAGGCTGTGCGGCCTTGTCTTTGGTCGCTACCTCTGAAAACTCAACCACTTTAGGCTGGTCTTTAAGATAGGCTTTAAACTGCTGAACAAGGCTTTCACCCTCTTCAAATTCCACGACACCACCTTGGGCTTGCACCGTCATGGCATTGAGCATTGACACCACCTTGTCTTTATTTTTCGGGGCAAGTTTGCCTTCCGAAATTAAGGCTTCGGCAAAACTGGCATTCTCGGCTTTGGCTGAGTTAAGTTCTGCTTCGGCTTTTTCAGCTTCGGCTTTGGCTTTTGTCGCTTTTAGCTGCTCATTTTCTTGACGCAAGCGGTCAAGCTCGGCTTTTTCTTCTGCACTCATTGCGGGTTCTCCTTCTGGTTGCACATTATTTTCATTAAAGTCTGGAACAAGGACGTCAGTATGGCGATACTCCTCACGGATACTTTCCTCTTGCACCGAACTCACCAAATAATCAGGCAGGGCTTTATCTGCTTCCTCCTGTCCATACTTACCAATCACCCAATCCCGTAGTCGCCGCCAAAGGCTTGATTGCGCCCAATCGCTAAACTCAACGATGCCTTGTTCTTCCTCATTAAATTCAGGATTACGCAAGCCTTTTACCGCAGGTGGTACAGCACCTAAAAAGCCCACGTGGCGTAAATACAACTTGCCAGCAACAGGGTTGTTCGGGCTATCAGGTAAGTAAAAAGATGCCGACACCTTTTTAAATCGTCCATTCTGTACCATTTCGGCAAAATCAGGATCAATCTGGGTCAGTTCTGCTTGCAATGTATCCCCGTTGAGCTGTAAGCCTTTCACCCACGCATAAGCAGGGTGATTGTCTTTAGGGTGTCCGATCACCACGGGGGACTCGTGGAATTGCGGGTTATAGGCATCAATCGCCTGTTGCAACGACTCCGTGGTAATGTTCACCACATTGCCATTGGCGTCAGGGCGAGAGCCTGCTCGAAAAATATCAATAAGGGTCATATCGGTGTCCTTGTTTGCTGAAACACCGATAGAGTAACGAAAGAGAGACGAAAAAGATTTTAAAGTCCTTTAAAGATTTTTTTGCGTGATTTTCCCAGCGGTATTCCAAAAAATACTCCACTTAAATCAAAAGGCGATTAAAGAGGCATTAAAGACCGCTTAAAGAGAAGAGATAATTTACAAGATGACCCAGCATAAGGGTAAAAATAAAAAACGCCATAACACGCGATTATGGCGTTATTTTGAAATAATGGCTAAATGGTATTTTATACGTCGTTCAAACCCCGTTCAAAACTTTCACAGTGCGTTCAAAAAATTTAACGTAAGGCAATATACCACTTAAAAAGAAAACTTCGCTATGGACGTTTTACTCGCAATTTTCGCAATAGCGAAATTTGCTCGGGCTTTTAGCCCCATCGGCATAGCCGATGTTCAAAAAAGCATCCGCTTTTTTGTAAGCACGATTTTAAATACTATAACCCTTGCTCAATTTGTCGCTGTAAAAGTGCGGTGGCTTTTTTTAGCAATCTTTGCTCATCTTGTTTGTTTATCCCTAACCAAGGGCGGGCAGGAATATCCGCTTTTTTGGCAAAAATCTTGCTTTTACCAAAGCGTAGCCGTTTTGCTTTCTTCGGTACAATCTTGCCTCCAAATTGGTGTAGGCGGGCATATTTGGCATCGCTACCAAATTCCACGTGATGATCATCATAATTGTAAGCGGTTTTCTGCGACAAATAGCCATCTTGCCTTAGAATTTTATTGTTACCCTTAATTTGACGGGTAATGGGCGAAAGGGCTTGCCACTTTTTGCCATCAGGAGCGACTTCGTTTTTAAAGCGTTCGGCGTGAATTTTTTTCAAGGTTTCACCCAACACACCATAGAGCTTACGCGGGGCTTTTAAGGTGCGTGCGATACGCTCTAACTGCTGTTTGGGTAGCGTATCATCAAGGGTAATTTTAATCATTGTGTTACCTCGCAAATTGGATTAAAAAGAAAGCGTGGTAATGTTGCCACGCTTTAATTTAAGGACTTTCAAATGAAAGATAAACAAACTGAACTATTAGAACAGCTTTTAACTGCTCAAGTTTTAACTTTGGCAGCAGCGAAATGTAATAATTTCAACCTTTCGCATAAAGCCTACAACGATGTTTATACTGATTTTATTCAGTCAGCCGTAACTGACATCGCTGAATTTCAGCCTGAAGTTTTAAAGCTACTTCGTCAAATTTCGCCTGATCACTCTTAACAGTCTGAAAATTGAGTAATATTAGTTCAATTTGTTTTAATACAAATTGAGCATCAACCATCATTAAGCCTTGAAACTCTGGTACGAGTTTTAGGGCTTTTAATTTTAATTCGGCTTCTTTAAGTTCTTCTTCAAAAATGTTCATTTTATTTTCTCCTATTGATTAAAAAATAAGTTAGGGGTATAGTTTAACTAGCCACAGGGGTTTCCTACTGGAAAGGTTACGCTAGGCAACTACCGTATTATCCTGTTCGAATCAGGCAAACTGTGGCTATTAATCCAAGTTTCCCCATAAAACCTCAAACCCTTTTAAGCTTTCCCATTGACGTTTATCAGCAATCACACTTGCCGTTCTCACCATATTCACTTTTACCCGTTGTTTTTTCTGCGTCAGTTGATCGCGATGTTGAATGTCATAATCCATTTTGACTGCCACCTTACCTTGTTCCGTGTCATGCACAAACACTAAGGTCGGTTGCTTCTGTTGGCTTTCGAGCAAAATCGCTTTAGGATGGCGTAGCTTTTCAGGCAGCTGTTTCCAAAACTCAACAGGTAAGTTAATACCTTTTGCTTGTTTGTTATCTCGCAAAGCGTGTAACACATCTTGATCACGCACCGCAATCACCGCACTTTGTGGAGCTTTGTCTAGCACCTCTAACTTAGTCAAGACCTCATCAGACAGCACGCCCACATATTTCATTTGACCGCGTGCCATTTTCTCTTTGGTAACAGTTTCGACCATCTCCGCCATTGCGGTGTTTAACATTGCCACCGCTTGCGGGCGTTGACTGATCACATCATTAATCAAACGGCTCGCAAGACGTGGCTCAGACTGGCTTAATTTTTGCATTAAGACCGCATCCACCGATTGATTTCGGCTTGCGGTGAGATTGTCAAAATTATGCGGAGCAAAACCTGCATCATAGCCTTTGGGCAGATTGATGGTTCTTGGGTTACCACTTCGCACGCCAACCAATTTCTCTTCAAATTCAATTTCCACGGGAGGTGATACCTGCTTGCCCATTTCCCTTAAATCATCTTCATCGTGTGCTTCGACGGTACAATGACAACCGTAGGCTTTAACAGGGTAGTAATAACGCCAAAACGGATCATTGGCTGGGCGAATGGTGCCATCTAAATCAATATGCGCCTGACGTGGGTGGGCGTTGTCGTGGTGATGATATTCCCAATAAGGCATCACATCGGCTAAATCCAAATGCTGCTTTAACCGCCCACGGTTATAAGCGCCATACACATTGGTGTCATAAATGATCCGTGTACGCCAGTTGCGCCCACCTTTATACTGCCAACCTGTTTTTGCCACAATCTCATCAAAGCGCTTGCGAAAGCCTTCTAGGGTTTCACCTCGTGCAATGGCATCATCCACCGCTTGACGAAACTGTGCGATGATTTCATTGCGATTTGCCCCTGCGACCATAAAAAAATAGTCGTGTTCTTCGCCTAACACATCTAAATAGCTGTCAGTGGGTAAATTGAGTTTTTTCTCAAAATAGCGCACTTGCTCTTTAAAGGTGAAACCGTTTTCTATTGCCATTTAGCGTTCCTTTTTACTTTCTTTATTGACGCTATAACGCCCCGCCAGCTCCGCACTGGTTGATGCCCACGCCATGACTTGGGCGTACTCGCTAAAATCTAATTCTGGGATAAGGCTATCTAATTGCGTGCGAAAATCCTCAAGACTTTCAGCCGATGCTAGTTTATCTTGTACCGCTTGCAACCAATTATCCACGTGGCTTTCTGCTTCAATTTCCAGCTGTTCCACAATGCCATCGGCAATATTGCGTGGCATTGTGGGAGCTGGCTCATTAAATTCTGCCGATTTTTGCGCCGCACTTTGCTGCGGTAACGGTTGTTGTTTTAGGGTAATATCTCCCTGCTCAAAGCCATAAGTGCGAGCGAGATACTGCTCGCTAAATTGCACCCCCATACTCGCCAGCAATTGGTCACGCTCGGCTTGCAATTTATCAATACTTTCTTGCTCAAAGAGTTCAAAGGTTGGCAAGGTGTCCACATTAAAATTGAGTTTGCAAATCCACCTTAAAAGCTGATTAAAACAGCTTTCTACAATCGCCGCGTCTTCATCGCGAATGGCTTTGGCTACTTCAAGCCCCGCCGTTGCGCTAGCGCGGTTAGCTTCGGCTTCGGTGGTTTGATTTTGCCCTAGAATGGCAATAGCAATCTCTGATTTACAATAACGCAGGAAATCATCAAACACCTGTGATGAGCCACCTTTGCTACCACTTTCTAACAGCTCAATGGTGCTGTCATTTGGGATAGCCGCAACCGCAGTTCCCAGCATTTTTTCCATACTATCCAGCAAGTCTTCAATTTCGTGCGGCTGGGTTTGTCTTGGATGTTTACCCACCAGCCAAGGGCTGCCGTATTTTTCCACAAACTCGAGCCAAAATTTTAGCCCGCCTTTTTTAAAGGTGGCCGCCCAAAAGCACATGGCTAAATCGGCACGGCCATAAGGGTTCATATAATCTGCTTGCTGGGTGGCAAGTAAAAACTTCATTTCAGGGAGAGGCTTACCATCGCGCTCCTCTTTATCACGCAGTAGCAATTCATTTTCTTCATTAAACACAAACCATTCTTGCGGTTTACCCACAATCTCGGCAGGTAATAACAAGCCGTTTTCTTCCGCCCACATCACCTCAAGAGCTTGATAGCCAAAGAGGGTGGCATCTAAAATCTGGTTAATGATATGGTTGAGAGGTAAGCGTTCAAAAAGTGCGGCCAGAATTTCATCGACTTTTTTATTACCTGTTGGTGTAAGTCGCCATTCTAACCCTTTAATTGCAGCTTTACGTCGGCGTACACAACCGCCCACGTGGCTATCGGATAAAATTTCACGATAGGCGGAAATATCTTTACCCATTTTTTTCAACACAGGGTCTGGGTTAGGCAAATAGTGCATAAATGCCCAATAATCCACAGCACTGGCACGGGTTGCAATTTCACGCACTAAATCTTGTTTTTTTGGTGTCATTGTTTATCCTCCAAATGCTAATACGGCGATAACTAAAAACCACCACCAACCTTCAATATTGTGAAATTTCAAATAGGTAGCACAAATGGCACAAGCTGTCATAAAAATATATCTCATCGTTAATATCCTTGTGTTAATTTTTGGCTCGTTCTGGGTCTTCTGCTATGGGCTTTCACGGGCAGCAATACGGCATCTTTAGCCGCAAGCAAGGCCAAAAAACACGCCCACGTACGGTCGGCGTGTCCCGCGCTATCACTTTCTGCCACAAAGCGTGGTTGTCCCGTTGAGCCTGTAATTTTTTTGAGTTTGTGCAAATCGGCACGCAAATCGCTATCCCCTTGCGGGATACGAATTTGTTTGTCTTCAAAGGCATTTTTGCCAAGGGTCGCCATATTGAGCTTGGTCACCACATTAAACAGCACACCTTGCACCCGTTGCTCGCCGTGTTGATATTGGGCATCTTCCACCATTTTTTCGCCCATACCTGTTTGGTCGAGATTGCACGCAACCACATTATATTGACGCATCACACGGTTTAACTCGTCCAACTGATGGCGTAACTTAGTACGTTTTAAGGTGATGATTTCGCGCGTCCAATACACATCGCCCACCAGTTCCAGCACCCAAATTACGGTTAAATCTCCCCGCACTGCAATATCCATACCTACAAAGCAAGGGTTGCCCGTGTAATTTTCGGGTTTTCCTGCTTGCGGATGCTCGACGCCGTCAATTAAGTCATAAGAAAGCCAACTACTGGCTTCATCAAGCCACTTAAGTTCAAATTCTTGCGCCCACGCATCTTCATCATTTAAGCCCTTACGGAGCTGTTCAATGTTGCGTGGAAGACCATCAGCAACGGCTTGATAAATATCTACTTGATGACGCGACCATTCAGTATTGTCAAGATCAGTCATCAGCTCATAAAATTTATTGCCCTTGCCATTAGGCGTACTCACTACCCGCAATTTCCAGCCTGCCGAAATCACAGGGAACAAGGCTTTCCAAATCTCACGGCTGTCTTGGTGAAAAGCAAACTCGTCCAAAAACACGTTAGCCGAAAAGCCCCGAGCGGTGTCAGGATTGGCTGGGAGTGCGGTAATTTTTGAACCGCTAGGGAAAATCACTTCAAGGGCATTAATGGTGGTATCTTCTTTAAAAGGGACTTCTAAGATTTCGCAAACCATCCCCATTGCTTCCATATGGCGTTTTACACCCTCGTTCATCGCTTCTTTTGCTTGGCGTTCCCCACGGCTTAAAATCACCCAACGGACTTTTTCACCCCGTGCTTCGGCCTCCAAGCAATCCAGCACAATTTCAAGGGTGGTAGTAAAAGTTTTCCCAGTTTGTCGTGCAAACATCGCTACCTTAAAACGGCTTTTATCATTCAACCATTTTTTCTGATAGCCATAGAGAACCGTGTTATTCGATGCCATAGACTGCTTTCACCATTTTTGTTACATCGTCCATACTCACCCCTGTTTCTTTCGCGGCTTCTTCTACCGCTTCCGCCGCACGTTTAATGGTTTCTTGACGGATAGCCTGCTCACGTTTAAAACTCAGACTTTCTGCCTGCTCTAAACGTTGTACTGCAGCAGAGAGTAGCGCAATAGACTTCGGATCAGCACTACCGTCCTCACTCATTCCAAGCGAGGTTTCAAAGGCAATGTTTTTCACAATTTCCATCAACATTTTGCCAATATCAGACTGTGGTGCCTCACCAAATTGCTTCGTCCAAATTTCTGCAATTTCGCGAGATTGACGGATTTTTGCCCCCATTTTTTCCATTCGGCTGGCATAACGATTAAGCCCTGTTTTGCTTAACAAGGCTGTTTCAGGTAATCCACAATCACGGATCAAATCATTGATCTCTTCCAAAATTTCCGCTTGGGAATATTGCTTGTCGCGCAACATCATTGCGAGCTGGGTTTTGATATTCGGTGGCAATAAATCCACTTTGCTTGCACGCCCACGCTTGAGTTTTTCGCTCATTTAAACCTCCTTTAAATACGGTTTAAAACTTCGGGGCAGGTTTTTTCACGCCATCAACAACCGCTTCGCCGTTAGCTACATCAAGCCCTCGCTGGGTGATGGTTGCAATCATAAAACCACTTTTGAGTCGCTCAATTTGCACAAGTCCTTGTTCTTCCAGCCAATTCAAATGGTTACGCACTAAATCTCGGCTAATGTTATGCCCATAAAGGGCAAGGCAATCATCTAAAATAGACTCATTGGCGTCATAACCCGCATCTACAAGAGAGCGTAAAATGACAAGGCGTTGGTCTTTAATAAAAATCTCTCGCATAGTTATCCTTTTACACGTTCTTCAATTAATAATGCCACCTGATGACTTAGGGTGGATAAACGAGCATTGGTGGTATTCGTCTCCCCCTTGATTTCCGTCATCAAAATCTTCAAGGCAGATAAATCTTCTTTTGTCGGCATATGCTCAAGGGTATCCTCCACCTTTGTAAGCCGTTGCTCCACCTCATCAATATTTTTTCGGATAGCGTCAATTTCACTGCGTTTGGGGTATTTGCTGTCCATTGATAGTTTCATCCCTGCCCAAACAGAGCCAATGACGGTTGCGACCAATCCCCAATGCTTTTGGATAAACTCTAATAACTCCATCATCATTTTTTATCCTCTTGGCAAATCGCCCGATAAGTGGCGTTATGCACCGCAATTTGGCGCAGGGTTTCGGTGGTATCCTGCCGACTGGCTTGGATTAAGCCAAAGCCCGAGCAACTCGGATTAATCACGGAGATCGCCTTGTTGCTGCAGGCGGTCAATAAGGTCATTGCGATCAGCAGCGCGGTGGTTTTTTTCATTGTTTTTTCTCACTTCAAACTGTTTTACTTGGGCTTGTGCCACGGCTTTTTCTTGCTCAAGGTGCTCTACGGTGGCAAACATTTGTTCTAGGTTTCGCTCAGCTTTTTTAAATCGCCATACGGCGTAAACCACAAATAAGGCAAAGCCACTGAGGGCAATTAAACTTGCGGATAACATCATTGTTCTTCTCCTTGTGGTGATGACTTACGGCGATTAAGGGCGTTAGCAAAGCCTTTGGTTGCCACACCACCGCCACAGAAGAGCGCAAAGGTAGTGAAAAGCTCGCCTACATTGGAGCGGTCTAAATAGACGCTATAAGCCAAAATCACCGCCATTAACAGCGCACCGAAAAACTGGATAAATGCCGTGGTGCTAAGGCGACCGTTGTCGTTAGTAATTAATTCTTTTAATGCCATTAGTAACTCCATAATAAGTAAAATTTTTGTGCCGCTGTGCGGCCACCATTAATTGCCTTATTACGTTTGGCGTTATTACTCATTCGCCATCCGCGTGTAAATTTTTTGCCCCAATAAAATTGTATTGATGCACGCATTTTTACCCCTTAAACAGATGATCTACGTTAATAATCTGCTCGCTATCAAGCCAACTCCAAACGTCAAAGCACGGACAATCCTTGAGCCACTCATTGGGCGTAATCGTGCCGTCGCCATTAAGGTCTGGGCTTAAATCGCGATGTCCACAAATTCGTGCATCTGGATATTTAGCCTCTAACTCTTGTAATAGCTTGTGTAAGGCTTGCCATTGTTTGGCGGTGTAGCGTCCGTAGTTTTTGCCTGTAATGCTAATGCCACCCACCAGACAAATCCCTAGGCTGTGGGCGTTATGCCCTTTGACATGCGCCCCGTTTTCTCCCTCTTGACGACCAGTTTCAATCGTGCCATCGGTATCAATAACAAAGTGGTAGCCAATATGTGGCAAGTGCGGGTTAAAATGTTTGGTGTTGATAGGGTTACGCTTAAAACCACGCTGCTTATGCCAGCTGTCAATCACTTGAGCGGCGGATTTTGTTTTATTGCGTAAGGATTTACCGTTCTGCGTGGCAGAACAGTGGATCACGATTTTGGTAATGGGAAAGGGCATATAACATAAACTCCTTCTAAATGCTTTTAAAAGGAGTTTAAAGATTTTGTTTAAAGAACTATTTTAAAGTGGTTTAAAGATTTTTTACTTAAACATATCAAACTGCCGACGGTCGATCTCTTCCTTTTGCATCCGTTTAACTATCTGATATACCCATTGCATTGATACGCCATACTTACGGGCAAGCTCACGGTGATTAACCCCGTTAAACTCACGCCAAATTTTCAAATCACGTTCAGATAATGCTAATAGCAAAGCACGAGGGATATAAATAATCTCCCCCGCCCAAGCTCTTGAAATCCGCATTGCCACATCAACTCCCGCTTGTTTGGCTTGTTCTTCGGGCATTTCATAACGATTGATTAACTCTTGCTCAACATGAGCTGCTAAATCTGCCAACACTTCTGGGGCTTTGCGTTCAAACACATCTAATTTGTCTTTATCCATTTTTCCTCTCCACCCGTTTTTGCCATTGTTTTAACCGCTCTAACACCTGTGTCGCCAACTTGTTATCCCCATTTAACCCTGCCACCGTCATAATCAGCACGTTATTGCCTTTTTTCACTAGCTCAACATTGACAATATTGCGGGCAAACTGGTCAAGGGCGGTATCTGACCCATCACGAATAATGCCCTGCTTGTGCATTGCTCGCCAAAGCACGCGGATTTTATCCACAATAGTCGGTTTCGCAGTTCTCATTTTGCCTGTTGTCCGAACGGCTTTTTTTGCGGTGTTACGAAAGCCTTTATCTTCCAATTCGTGTAAAACCTGACTAAGTTCTTTAATCGTCATTTGCTTCGTTGAGCTTTTGCCCGTGAGCCGTTCTAGCATTGCACGATAACTAAGCTCATCTATACCGAGCTTTTGCTTGGCGATATGGATAAGCTGGATATATTTGGGTTTAGTGTACATTAGACCTCCCTTAAAACACATTATTCCGCCCTCTCAGTTCCCCTCTTTTGTAAAGAGGGGCTAGGGGAGATTAAAAGGGCGGTAAATGGGTTTTAATCTGCTTGCCCCATTGTTCCCCACATCACTTCTTTAATAGTCTGTTCGGGGTGCTTACGTTGGGCTTTAATCAATTTTTTCAAAATTGGGCGAACGTGTTTGATATATCGCATCGCTTCATCTAAATCCATCACAATAAGCTCTAGGCAATCTAAGGGGGAAATACAATCCGCAGAAAGCGTTTCTACTGTTTCCCCCTCTGCTAGCTCAATCGCTTTAATTGCCTCATATTCTTGCTGTACTTCGCCATCAATATAGCGATCCCACAGAGCTAAAGCCTCATTTAGGCAATCATCAGCAATATCCATTGAGATCCAAATACTGCCTCGTTCTTGATTAGTTAATATCGTTTTCATTTTTTGCTCCTAATTTCTTTGTTTCGGTTCCATTTACACCGTGATTTAACTCAACTTTTCGCCCTTCCTCAAAACCAAGCCAACGAGAGTTATCATTTTTTTCTTTTGTATTTCCGCTTTCTCGACTTTTGCACTTCCCAAAATTTCTTGCGGATTCCACTTTTGTTTTATAATAAGCACTCATCAATTGGCTTTCTTCTTCAGATACAGCAAATTTTTCCACATTTTTAGCGACACCCATTACCCACCCTTCGCAAAAGGCATCGGCTCTCGCAATCAATGTACTGCGTTTTAATTTCTTATTTTGTTTTGCATTAAAAGCTTTTCGGGCTTTTTGTAATTGTCGATATAGCACATCAAAACAATATGAGGCGATAGTGGGCTTTTCTTGCACACCGAAAAACACCATGTGACATAGACCTTCGCCATATTCGCTACCATCGTCATAATAATTAGCGACATAGGCTTCAACCCCAAATGCTTTGCGTATTACGCCTGAAAGCATTAAGACAT
Organism: Avibacterium paragallinarum; assembly: GCF_900450705.1. Lineage (GTDB taxonomy): Bacteria > Pseudomonadota > Gammaproteobacteria > Enterobacterales > Pasteurellaceae > Avibacterium > Avibacterium paragallinarum. Next base: position 58,364 of record NZ_UGHK01000002.1, on the reverse strand, counting down.
ATCGTGCAGTCTTCATTGCAAATCTCTTTTGGTTATGTATTGATGACACCTCAATATCAACCTGATTTATTTGATGTTCAGCCATTAATTTCTGTGCCATCTCTAACGCTTTTGCTGCCTCGTGAGGATTGCTTGATTTACTTAGTGCAAGCAACTTTTTTATTTTTCTTAATAGTTTTTCGCGTTTCATTTTATCCCCTCACTACTTGCCATCTCGCTTTGGGCAACTGATTTTGCACCAGCTCCAGATACACCCCCGCCGCAATATAGTTGCCCGTATTAATCGCTCTGACTGCTTGTTGAAGCTGTCCGATCATCATATCCAGCTTGAGTGCAAGTTCACTTTGCTTTTGCGTTGTCATAGCTCTTCAACCTCCACAACCTCGTCAATTTCCGTAATCTGATGAGGCAATTTATTCAGGTCTAAGGTGTTTAAATCACATTTTTCCGCCGCCTGCTCAATGCTTTCGGCTTCTACGGTGATTTCAACCATTCCATAAACTCTGACAAGGTATTTATTCTTCATCTTCGCCTTCCTCATTGACAAAATTAATTCGATACTTCAGACCAATAGCGTAGCCTTCATGGATTTCTTCCAGTAGTTGGTCGATATAACATATCGCATCGTCTTTGGTTTCAGCTTCAATACCCAAAGTCAATTTAACGTCTATTTCAGCGTGATAATTCATTGTCATTGCTCCTATTTTTTGATTTAAAACACTTTATAAACGCCCCTTAAATCAGGTTTAAAGAGCGTTGAAAAGGGTTTTAACTCTTTGTAAATAGCCACATAATCCAACCCATTAAGGCAAAATAGCCCAGCACAATAATCACATCACCCATTTACACCTCCTGTTCAAACGGTTTGATCACAAAATCTTCCACGGCAGTTTTAATCGTAATGCCCGTGACCGTTGATGCGATATTTGGCTCTGCGAGCATCGCTTCTTTGTTTGGCTCTTCTTTGGTGCGGATAAACTGAGTTAATCCTAACGCACGCAATCTTGCCAACACTTCGTCCGCTTTGCGGATTGATACACTCGGTGGACGTTGTCGCCATTGCACTTCGCCCGTGTTAAAGCTGCCCGTTTTCGTTTTACCGTTTTGTGTCAGCTCCGCACGGTTGGCTTCACACCACACTTCGATAGCTTTTTGTAAAGGCTTCATTTGCTCCTGAAGAGCGGTGATTTTTGGGGCATATTTTTCGGTAATCGCTGCCAGTTCGTCATTTTGGTGGGTCGCAAGGCGTTGTAACTCACGTTGCAAATCGCCAATATCTTTAATCGCAATCTCCACTTCTTCTCGGGTTTGATAGCGGATGGTGTCGCTTTTTAGTTTGGTTTTACTCATTGTTTTCTCCTATGGGTTAGCTGATTGATTACAGGTATAAACGTCATAATTGGCGTTGATTTTTGGGGTGATGCCGCCATTATTAACAACTAAATACACCACGCCACCTTTGCAAATTTCCGCAATTCGCACGTCGGTAAACTTGGCACGGGTTTGTCCATCACACCCTGCCAATAAAAGTGCGGTGCAAATTAGGGTGAGTTTTTTCATTTTTTTCTCCTTATAGTTCATCGGTGGTATAACCGATTTTGATTGCCATTAAGCGGTTTGGATTTTGTTCTGCTAACTTATGTATTCTGCTACTGGCTAGCATACGGATATAACCTTGGCTTTTGTTTAATCGTCTTGCTAGCTCTGCGGCTGTGCCATCAGCGATATTGATTTCGCCTTTATAGATTGCATAAACGGTATGGCATTTTGCTTTCCCCCGTTCGCCGCACTTTCTAGTTGGCATAACTCCTCCAAACCACCTTAATGCCTTCCACTATCATTTGCCACTCGTCAAAGCGTTGTCCATCATTGCCGAGGATATACCGCATCGCTTGAGCGGTTTTTTCTAGTTCTTTGGTGTTATGGTTGGGTTGCACCCGCACTTTTGGTTTGATATGTTCAAAATGCACATTAATCACGTGCAAGCCCATTTCTTCCAGCTTTCTAATGCACTTTTGCACTTGGCTTAGGTAGTTCAACACCATCTCGTTATTGCCTCGTAAAACAGGGTTTGGGTGGGTTAATGTGGTGCGTTTCATACCGTTCCCCCTTGCAATTCATTTTTCGCCGCTAAAATGTAGTCATAATCAAGGCGTTTGTTGTCGCCGTTGGCACTAAACCACGCAAGGCGTAGCACTTGGGTTAAAATGCGTAAGCCACCACCTCGCTTGCCTGTTTCTGCTAATAAGCTGATCAGTTTTTTATCTGTGGTATCCAGTTGCCACGCATTGGCAATGGCGACAATGTCTTCTTTTTTGCAATGCTGAATGCTTTCGTTTTTCGCACTACGCGACCAAAGGCGGGCAAAATCGTGGCTTTGGTTAATGCCACCACGCATACGGGTGTAAACCTTGTCATTCCCAATTAAAGTCATTCCTACATCGCAGGCTTCCTGAATAAGACGTAACTCTTCCAGCGTTTCATAAGAGAGGTGATCCGCCTCATCAACAATCAGCAAGCCTTTTGTGCCTTTCATTCGGCTTTCAATTAAGCGTGCAAGGGCTGCCTTGCGTTTTGGCGGTTCGCCCACGCCCAATTCAAGAGCGATTTCATAAAGCATTTCCGCAAGGCTGGCACGGCTTGGGTGGGCGGTAACCAGCCACACATTACGGTGGCGTTTTTGATACTCCCGTGCGGCGACTGTTTTACCTGCACCACTCATTCCAAACACAGTGGTAATACAGCCTAACGCATGAGCATAACTAATAATGGTGTGAATAAGCTCGGCGGTTGGGGTTTTAATAAACTCAGGTGCGGTCATAAATTGACTGCGTTTTATTTCACGCTGTTCTAGCCAACTTTCTAGCGATTGGGTGATTTTGTCATTATCCCCTGTATATTTACCATTGAGATAACTTGAGATAACAGGTGGCGTTACCCCAATTTCTTTTGCAAGTTGCATACGGTTAATTTCACCGCTTTCAATAATTTGCTTGATTTGTTCAATTAATGTCATAATGTCATTCCCTTGTTCTAGTGGATCAGCTTATGGATCGTGTTATTATTAAATTTGCCCAAAAACATCAAAGAACAGTGTTTAAAGGCATTCCTAAATCAGTTAAAAAACGTTTAAATTTCATCTTGCATAAAATTAACTTTTCCCGTTACACTCTTATTGAACAGCGTTTTTTGCCTTACGTTGAAGAATTTACCTATGCAAAGAGTGAAGAACATCAAGTCAACTTGGTTTACTGGTTTAGCCGTCATTTCAAAATACCCCCAAAAGACGTCTATTTACTTTTACTCTTCGCGAAATGGCGATACTTAACGCGGCTTGATAGTCTTTCAACGCGACTTGCAAAGAGCGGGGAAGTGTCGTATCGGCAAGAAATTGTTCAGTCAATTCCCACTTTCTTGCAACGCTACTCAAGGCTTGCCTTTCAAGTTGAGCGACAACTTCCTCGTTTTCTTTTGCTTGATTGAGTTGTTCTGTATTTTCACGTTCAAGGGCTTTGAGTACGTTTGCGACCTTTAGGCTCTTTTTACGTTGTAGATTTCGTTGTTTCATCACTTTCTCCTGTTGCTTTAATCATCATTTAATAACTGTTTAAACTTCGCTACACCTTTGGCAAATCCGTTTTCGGTAGGGGGATCGTCATCCACCACCCAATCCATTTCTTCGACTTTGCGTTGTAAATTCCCCTCGAACATTACTAGTCGCTTGACTTTCTTCGGCTCAACTAACTCCGCCTCTGGTACGTCGTCAAAATGCTTGCGGTATTGTTCGTGTTGGTGTTTGTCCATTTTCTCTAGGGTTTGTACTTGCTTTTTGGTTTGGCGTGCTTCTTGTGCCTCTAAGCGACGTTGCATTGCCGCCCCTTTCACGCTGTCAAAGGCAAGTGGCTTATCACAGATCGCATCACACAAATACACGCCATTTAAGTCATATACATACACCGTGCCGTGTAAGTCATCGGGATCAAACCGCACCACCACATAAGGGTATTGCCCGCCCTGTAAGGCTTCGGCATAGTAGGTGTTTTTCTCGCCGTCTAAGCGGTAGCCCGCTTTGAGGGTAAAACAGCCGTATTTGTCCACTTTGGTGCTTTCACCGAGCATCATTAATTGGCGTAATTGCTCATCGGTAGGTTTTATCACTTCAACTTGGGCATAATCCCTTGCCCATAACTCATCGGCACTGTAAATGCCTTGCCCTAGCTCACTTTGGCGTCCTTTCTTGGCGTTCCACTTACGCACACCCTCTTCAACAATTTGCAAAAATGTCGCTTTATCTAAGCCTTTTTTGTATTGGTAGTTTTCGGGTTTTTCCGTTGGGCTATCCCCCGTAAAAAAGCCTTCGCAACGGCGGTTTCGGTCAATGTAAGCGGGCAATCCATCACGTCTAAACGCACGCTCAATCGGCTTGGCTCGTCCATTGCCTCGCCCTTTAAATACAAGGGTTCGGATCACTTGGATACCAAGGCGTTCAAACAACCCATCAACCACAATGGCTTTATTCCGCTTACCTCGTTTGGTTTGGGTGGAGGTTTGCAAATCGGAGGCGGCTCGGGTGTTATCCATTAAAATTTTCTTTGGGATGCCATATTGTTTGATTAATCGCAGGGTGGCTTGACGGATTTGATCGCCGTTTTCGCTGTCGTCCACGCAGTACGCCAAAATGCGACGGGTGCGAACATCTTGCCAAAACCACGTTTTCGGGCGGATAGGGCGAGAGCCGTCCTCATACCAATCCACAAACACGTTATGCTGATAACCATCGCCATTGATAATCTCAAGGGCTTGGAGGTGGGCGACGCTACGGCGTTGCGGTTTAACCAACTCACGCAGGGCGTGATCACCGCCTCGCATCAGGGCAATTTGGGCGGGCGTCAGCTCTCGGTTAAATTTGCGTTTTAAGGTGTTGAGGCTTGGCACCACCCAGCCATTTTTTTCTGCCGCATACATCAGTTCTTCATAGCAAATGGCAAAATTGGGCTGGGCTTGGCGACAGTATTCCCCTAAAAAGAATTGCCACGCTTTATCATCAATTTCGGCATAGCGGTTTGTGGTATCACGCTCAACCCTGTCTAACAATAAGGGCAACCAGTTACTTTGCGGGTGATTTTTCACTTTGTACCACCAACGCTTCAGACTTCCGCGGCTCACCGCCTCGCCTTCTTGCCCCGCAAAATGCTCAACCACCCGATCCATGGCGTCCATTAATTTAAGGCGCATATCCAACAACCCCTTGAGCTTCATCACCGCATTAAAACGACGTTCAGCACGGCGTTCTTGTTCAGTGGTTGCGGAGGCAAGAATGTTCCAAGCACTTTCGGTCATTTGCTGTTCAGCCTGTTTTTCCACCGCACTTTGTTTTGACGGCTTGCTGTTTTTAAGCAAATATTCTGCTTGGACTTCTTGGGGTAGGGAGGTGAAGGCGTATTCAAATACGTTGCCTTTTGCTCCAGCTTTGCGACGGCGTTCCCAATTTTCATTTCGTGCTTTAAAAGTAATGCCTTGTAATGTTGTAGGCATTGTTTCTAAGCCTAATAATTCTTGCGATGTTAACCACATAAGCGGCTCTCCCGTTCCGCGTAGCGTTTTGCCCAAATTTCTTGAGGTGGTACGCCAATGGCTTCAGCGATAATGCGTTCACCTTTCGGGTAGCTCATTCTTAACGCATTTTTTAGTGTTGATGGTGATAATCCAGCTTTAACAGAAAGCGATGCTAATGTGATATTTCGCTCGTGTAGCTCATATACAATTCGCTTTCTGCTCCAGTCTTCTTGCATAAAACACCCCTTGCATTTTCTTTAAATTCAATTTAAGTTAAACTTTGGTGTAAATCTAAAGTGTTACTCCTTAATTTCGTTTAGATTTTAATTTAAACCTTAAACGAAAGTCAAATGCTTTCTTTTAAAATTTTTAATTATTTTAATTTTTATTTTTAATCATTTGATTTATAAGGAGATTTAATTTTAACTCAAAAAGAAAGTCATCCTTTCTTTTAAGGTGGTTTAAATGAAAGAGTGGGAACTAGTAAAAAATCTACTTGGAATAGGGGGATTGCCTAACACTCCCCAAGGCGTTCTACTAAATGCCAAAAAAGGAAATTGGCAAAGAAGACGGGTAGCTGGGGTTAAAGGAAATGTATTTGAATATTATATTGGCGATATGCCATTGGCAGTGCGGCAGGCTTTGGGATTTTCTGAGCCACTAACAAAAGCACTAGATAAGCCAATGGAACGAAGCCAAGATGATTTACAAAAACGCATAGATCAGCTAGAAAACAAGCTACAAGCCTTAGAAACTAAGGCTCAAGGCTTTGTTTCGCCTAAGCCACCAGAAGGCTTAACAAATGATGAATGGCAACTTGTGTGTGCGTTTAGGCGATGCAATGAAGATAGGAAAGTTGGTTTGTTGGCAACAGCCGAAGCATTAGCAGCCCAGACTGAAAAGGAACAAAAAGAGAGCTTGGCCGCCCTTGAGGTTCGTGCCGTAGCCTAAGGTTTCAGACAAAAAGCCATCTAAGGTGCTTATTTTTGAATTTTTAAGCACCTAGTGAGTTGATAATAAAAGGTTTTTAGACTTTTTCAAGATGAGATAACGCTAAATGATTAAAGGCTAGCCATATAAATTTAAACATCATTTAAAGGCATTTAAACTGGATTTTAACCGCCGTTAAATTTTCTCACTTTATGTGGATTTTTTAACGGCTTTTTACAGTTTTTTCTCATTTTGGCTTTTCTGACTTTTACCCATAAAAAAAGGGACTGACTTAGCTCAATCCCTTATTCTATAAGACTTCCGACCACTTAATTCCGTTTAATTCAACATAAGTCCTAATTTCTCACTTTGTGTGGATGTTCTCAATGGCGTTTTGCTTGGCTTCAAAAATTCTCAATTCCGTTAATGTGGTTATGATTTTCAGCAAAATGTGTGCTGTGATTGATACGAAAATGACTAAATTCACTCACATCAAGCACGTCATAACTACGATAATTATCGGTGTAAACAATACTATCAGGCTTTACCTGCTCCCGAATAATGGGTAACAAGGTGGCAGATTGCGTATTTGGAACCGCAACGGTATAAACCTTGCCATTGCGCTTGAGAAGCCCGAATACCGCAATTTTCCCTGCCGCACCACGACCACGTTTGCCTTTGCGAGCACCGCCAAAATAACTTTCATCGGCTTCAATTTCACCTTCAAACATCTCTAAGTGAAGGCTGTTTTGATAGATGAGTTGGCATAAACGATGAAAGTAATATGCGGCAGTCGTTTTGTTTACATTGACTAACTCTGCTGCTGTCCTTGCAGTAACACCTGCAACAAATAGCTCAATGAGTTTATTTTGTTTGTGCTGACTTAGACGACTTTTTCTCATTGGTTCATTCTAACCTAAATAGATTTTTTAGTTGTTATCTAGGACAGCCCCATTAATTTTAATCTTTACAACCCAGATACTAACGCCGATCACCCTTTTGTGGTGGCGATGGAGGAAAAATGAAAGTAAAAGCCGCAGTTGGCATTAAAGTGCCAATGGAAAATCAACCTTACCGCTATATTGAGCAAGAGCCAGTGGAGGTTGAAGACAGTATCTATTATCAACGTCGCATTAATGACGGGGATTTAATCGTGGTCAATGAACCGCGTAACCGAAGAAATCAGGAGGCAAATAATGACTGATACTAATATCGAATTTGAGCATATTCCAACAAGCCTTAGAATGCTGGGTGTATATAGCGAATATAACGCTCAAAATGCTGTGAGTACCTTACCAACTAATGAGCAAAATGTATTGATTATTGCTCCAATGGTCGGGGGCGATACGGCTTATTCTGCCCCTGTGCCGATTTATTCCGATATTGATGCGAAAAATGCTTTTGGGGCAGGCTCTTGGGGGCATTTAATGGCTCGTATTGCCATTCAAAACAACCCGATGATCCGTTTAACGGCAATTGGCTTAAAAGATAGTAGCTCAGGCGTTGCGGCAACAGGAAGCTTGACCTTAAACGGCACAGCAACAGGTGCGGGCGTAATTAAAGCGATGATTGGCGGGGTGGAATATGCCATTTCAGTGGCAAAATCGGAAACCGCCAGCGACTTAGCCACCCGATTAAGTGCGGTGATCAACGCGGGTGAATATTGCCCTGTTACGGCATCGGTGAGTACGGCAACCTTAACTTTGACAGCAAAATGTAAAGGGGAAATTGGCAATGAGATTGAACTTAGCGTACAAAGTACTGCACAAGGCATTTCAGCACAAGCCCGTGCCTTTGCGTCAGGTTCGCAAAATGCCGATATTGCCCCTGCACTTGCCAGTGTGGCAGGCTCGCATTATCACATTATCATCTCGCCGTTTGCTGATGATAAAAATGCCACCGCACTTCGCAATCATCTTGAGCTTGTTGCAAGTCCAACGGAGAAAAAGCCTGCGATTGGGGTGCTGGGTTGGCGTAGCACGATGGCAGCCGGCACAACCTATGCGAGCAAAATTAATGCCAACCGTATCACTTGTGCGTGGTACAAAGGAGCGGTTGAGTCCAATGCCTTACTTGCGGCGGCTTTTGGGGCGGTGATTGCCAGCGAAGAAGACCCAGCCCGTCCGCTCAATACCTTAGAGTTGAAAGGCTTAACCCCTGTTGATGCCACGCAAACGCCATTAAAAACCGAGATTAATCAAGCCTTATTTAATGGGCTAACGCCGATTACGGTGGTAAATCATCGGGTGCAAATTATGCGGGCGATTACCACTTACACCAAAAATCCTGCCAATGTGGACGACCCCGCGTGGCTTGATTTAACTACCATTCGCACGATGGACTATGTGCGTAAAGCGGTTGAACAGCGTGTTGCCTTGCGTTTTCCGCGTTCAAAACTGTCTAAACGCACACCACCAAAAGTGCGGTCAGAAATTTTAGATGTTTTATACCGCTTGGAAAATCAGGAAATTATCGAAAATGTGGACGAGCATAAAGACAAATTGTTAGTGGTGCGTAATGGACAAGATCCAAACCGTCTGGATACGCAAATCCCAACAGATGTGGTGAATGGCTTGCACGTGGTGGCAAATCGTATTGATTTAATTTTATAGGAGTAAGTAATGGCTGAAAAATATGCAGGCTCTGCGGTGTTAGAAGTGGACGGCGTAGAGATTGAGATTACCGATCTAAACGTAACCAAACAAACAGGGCGTAAATTGGTGAAGACAATGAACTCCGAAGGGCGTGCTAGAGGCTTTGCCAAAGGGATTGCCACTTGGGAGATCAGTTTAACCGCAGCCCTCCCAATTGATGGTTCTGAAATTGATTGGGCGGAAATTAGTGATGCCAAAATCACTATCTATCCCCTTAATCAAGAAGATAAACGCACCTCTTATTTAGGCTGTTTCACCACCCAAGTGGGCGAAAAATACACCGTAGATAACGAAGCGGTGATTGATATCCAGATGAATGCACTTAAAGAGGTGAATGAATAATGGATGGACGTTTGTTATTAGGATTGCCCGTAAACGGCAAGTGCTATTTTGATTTTAAAGTGCATTTGCTTACCCTTGGCGATGAGTGTAATGCCCTTGAGATGATTGCAGAGCTTGGTATTGTGCAAAAAGAGGATAAGCCATTAAGCCAAGCAGAAAAAATGTTGATGGATTTGGCTTATCTTATCCAGCAAGTGGAATTTGTGGGCGTAGATAACACGCAGATTACCCCACACTATTTGCTGGATAATCTTGCCACCGATGATTATGTGTTGATTAATGAGGCTATTTTGGCATTGCGAAAAAAGCATATCTCCGCTGGGGAGAGCCTAAGCCAAGAAAACAGCCACGCCCCAACTGCTATGACTTAAAGGCGGCAGAGCAACATTATCGAAGTGCGGTGATTTTTTTAGCGAAATTAGGCTTTACACCCCAGCAGGTGCGGGAAATGAGCCATTTAGAAGTGTCGGCTTGGGTGGAAAGTCTGTTGCAATCTCAAGGGGCAAAACCGCAAGCGAGCGGCATAAGCAAAGGCGATACAGTGCATTACAATCTTGTACGCCGTAAAAAACAAGATGGGGCGTAAGCCCCTTTTTTTGTGGGTTTAAAATCAATTTAATTAGGGTTTAAAAATGGCAAATATGAAACTCTCCTTGCAACTTAAAGCGCAAGATTATGCAAGCCGTGTGATGGATAAGCTACGCAGTAACATCAACAAAGCCAATAAGGATATTGAAAATCAGGCGGTGCGTAGCGGACAGAAGCAACAAGAAACCGTAAAGCGTACAGCGCAAATTACCGAGCAATCTTATCGCAAAGCTCAACAAGCTGCTCGTGTCGTGGCGAGCGCACGACAAAGTTTAGGCGTACGCAGTGAAAATGCGATCCAACGCGAGATCAATCAAACTATTGCTGCTTACCAACGCTTAAAAGCCAGTGGCACCGCATCAAGCCGTGAGATTGCCCGAGCAGCAGTGGCAGCGAAACAAAAAATTGCCCAGCTTAATGCGGAAATGGGCAAAGTGCCGACAGGGCAACGGATTGGGAATTTTGTTGAAAAAACAATGGCGATTGGTGGAGCGATTTATGGTGTAGCCAGCACATTAAAGCCAGCAATGGATAATAAAAAACAGTGGGATCACAATGTTGCTCAAGTCGCATTAACAGCTTTCAACGAACAAGATGCAGATTATATTAAGACAACGGGCGTTGCGCGAGTAAATAAAGCGGTGTATGAAACTACAAAATCCGTTGGTGGTGGTACAACGGATATGGCGTTATCCGCGTTAGATGGAATGATTAAAAATGGTCTATCTTTTGAGCAAGCGGAGTCTTCTTTAGATATGGCTCAAAAGATGATGATTTCGGGACAGGCAAGTGGCGATCAAGTAGGTTCGCTTCTTAAAGTGTTGAAAGATTATGGATTTAACGGCGATGAATTGCAAAAAGCACTAGAAGTTACCTTGCAATCTGGTTTCGATGGTAAGTTTGAGGTATCTGATATGATCCAACACCTACCTAATTTGCTTTCTATTTCTAAAAATGCGGGCTTTCACGGTTTAGAAGATTACAAATATTTACTTTCAATGACACAGGTGGCAGCTAATCAAGCGGGGTCAAATGATATTGCTGCCAATAATGTTGCCAACTATTTGAATAAATTAAATAGTGTCGATACCGCACAACGGTTAAAAAAAGTGGATATTTCCAATAAAAAAGGTTTGCAAGGCATTGATTTAGAAAAATCCTATCAGCGTGGTTTAGCCAGTGGGAAAAATGCTTCACAGGTAATGGTAAGTATTGCTGAAACGTTGCTTAAAAACGATCAGGAATATGTGAAATTACAGCAAAAACTGCTACAAACCAAAGATAAGCAGAAGAAGGAGATGATCAAAGCCCAAATGGACTTAAAGAAAGGGGCTGTGCTTGGTAAGTTGTTGCCTGATGTGCAAGCAAAAGCAGGGTTTAATGCGGTAACAACTAAACAAGAAATGGATAAATATCAAGCAAATTTAGCCGATGATAAATTGGGCGAAAATATGGATAAATCCGTTAAGGTGCTTGCAGGAACGGATCTAGCTAAAGAAGAGCTAGCCAATTCCTTAAATAAATTTAGTCAAGGCGAAGTCAGCGGCTGGTTAAATAGTATTGAACGTAAAATTAATGACGAAGTGATTTCTGCACATCAAAACGGCAACGGGCAAATGGTGGGTAATTTAGGCTTAGCAATGGATGTGGGAAAATCAGCAGTGGGCTATGGTTTTGGTGGCTGGGCGTTAGGAAAAGGATTATCTGGCGGTTTGGGGCGAGCAGGCGCTGGTGCGGCGACGGGAGCAGGTTTAGGTGTTGTCCCCCTTTTAAAAGCGGTAGGTAAAGTGGGCGTTGTTGGCACAATCGCAAGCTTAACTACATCACCTGAATTAGATGGTAAATCTCAACAACTTCTTGATTTACAACATAAAGTACGTTCAGGAACAGCCACAGAGGAAGAAAAACAAGCGTTAATGCAACAAATTAACCAATCTAGAGAAGAAGCAAAATTACAAGACGCACTTTATAACACAGGTAATTCACTTGGTGCGTATTTTACCCGTAAAAGTGTAGAAAAGTCTTATATGGCTTATCTCAATAGCCGTTTAGAAAAAGGTGATATTTCGGAAGAGGTTCGGGCTCAAATTGAAGAACGAAATGCCTATTATCAGAAAGAGCAGGCAAATTCATTTCGTATTCGTAAAGGATCACCTTATGTTGCTTCTTCTCATTTTAGTGAGCAAGCTGATCAAAGCACTACTCGCATTGCAGGCCTTAGCTCGCCTATCGGTTTGACAATGCCAACCGCGGAGGGAGGAACACTTGCAAAACTTGAGCCCGCCTTGTCGAACTTAGCCAATTACCGAGCTGACTTTGAGCAATTTGGGCAAACCTTGAGTGATGCCTTAAAACAAGCCATTGAGAGCCAAAATTTTGTGATCCAAAATCAAATTAAGGTGGATTTAGATGGGCGAATTGTGGCTGAACAAACTTCAGAATATCACTATCAAGATTTAAAACGTTGGGGGTAAAAATGAAAGGTTGGACAATGCCTATTCAACGCGCCAGTTATCGTGGTGTGCGTTTTGAGGTGATTTCGGTGGATGATGAGTTAAACCGAGCTACCATTGATCACGCCTACCCTTTTGTTAATGGGGCGGATATTGAGGATTTGGGGTTAAACCCTCTTACGGTACGAATGCAAGCAGTGTTTTATGGCGAGGGCTACTACACGGATTTCAAGAAGTTTTTAAGTGCGTTACAAAAACAAGGGGCAGATGTGCTAGTCCACCCTATTCGGGGGCGGTTGCCGAATATGCTTTGCACTTCGGCAAATTTTCGCCACGATGCGGAAATGATTGATTATGTGGCGTTAGATTTAACTTTTGTAGAAAGTACACCTGCCAAGCCGATTTTTGTTTTTGAGTTTTCTTTTTTGGCTAAAATTGATGAACTTTTAACACAATTGGAAGATTTTATTGATGAGGTATTAGCGGTTTTTGCTCAAATCATGGAGGTGGTTGCCTTTGCGATGAATGTAAAATCACGTTTATTAGGGGCTTTTGGTGCATTGCAAGGTTGTTTTGAACAGCTTTGTGGTTTATTTGATATGGGCAAAACTTTTTTTTCATTGCCTTCTACATTTGGTGCAATGGATTTTAAAGCAAAATCTTCTCATACCGCTAAAGCAATTACACATATTATAGAGCAAGGGCTAACCCAAGTTGCTCAGCGTTCTGAGCTCACAACTAAAGCAAAATTTGATGAAACAATAAGAACGGTAAAGCAAATTCAAGCCATTCCTCAAAATTTACTTTCAGGTAAAAATATGAATTTATCGCAACAACAGGGGATAAAATCATTAACAATGTCATTGTCAACTGAAAGTATTGAACCAGTGCATTTGTTGATGCAATTAACTTGTACAGCGACGTTAATTCATTTGGCAACGGGGTTTATTGAAGACGAAACATTATTGCCGCAAGAGATTGACTATATTACAACCCTTATAAGGACTCATATTGTGTCAACCTTGCAATTATTGCGTCATCAAGCCCAAAAAGAGCAAGCAAATTCTGCACTAAATTCAACCGCACCTAATACTGGGGTTTATACCGCTACTCAGCAAATTGCGGAGAGATTACGAGCTTTATCCCATCATTTTACCCAGCTTGCAATTTCGGCGATTAATCGTAAACCACCATTAACGGTTAGGGTTGTACCATTTAATGGCACTATTCAACAGATCGCTCATGCGTTTTATGGAGATTATCGCCGTTCCGATGAACTGCTACGCTTAAACCCACAAGTTAGGTTTCCGAATTTTATTGCTCAGGGGGAGTTATTAAATAGTTATGTCAATTAATTATCCTTATGAAAATGATGTGGTGGTTGAAATTGCGGGACAGCAGCATAACCACTGGAAAAGCTATGACATTGACAGTGATTTTTTAATCCCTGCGGATGCCTTTCGTTTTGAAATCGGCGTGGCTTCAGAACATACCCACTTACCCGATTTTTCGGGGCAAGAAGTAAAAGTGCGGATCAATGGTGAGGTGGTGCTGACGGGCATTGTGGACACCACCCAGCACGGGATTAGCAAAACGAACCGCACTTTTAGCCTAAATGGGCGAGATAAAGCCAGCATTTTAGTGGATTGCTCTGCCCCGATAACCAATGTGAAAGGGCTAACGGTGCTTGAGGCAGTGCAAAAAATTGTTAATCCTTTGGGGATTACAAAGGTTGAGCTTAACGCCGAAAATAACCCGACTTTAGACAAGGTAGATATTGAGATAGGCGAAACAGCTTGGCAGGCGGCTATCCGTTGTGCTAATTCTGCGGGTTTACATTTATGGTTTGACCCTAAAGGCACGTTGATTGTCGGTGGGGCGGATTACTCGACGCCCCCAGTGGCGACCTTATGTTGTCTAAAAGACGGCAAGCGTAATAATTTTGAGCGTGCAGAGTTGACCTATGATGTATCACAGCAATTTAGTGAGATTACCTTTTTGGCTCAACGGCACGGTCGTTCGGGCGATGACAATAAAAACGATTTAAAATGGGTTTACAAAAATGAGGCAATGACGGCGTATAAGCCCAAAACCGTGGTGGTGCCAGATGTCGAAAACCTTGAAGCACTCAAAAAATGGGCGAAAAAATATATTTCAGACAGTATTTTAGAGGGCTTTACTTTGACCATTACTGTGCCAGACCATAAAACCCAATCAGGGCAATTATGGATGCCAGGGCAACGGATACATGTAATTTGTGAAGAATATGATATTGACGCCATTTTTTTTCTGATGGGGCGACGTTTTACCCTTTCTCGCTCGGGCGGGACGCAAACAGAACTCCGATTAAAGCAAGATGGCGTGTGGACGCCTGACGCCTATGTTGCCAAAGCCAATAAAGCCCGTAAACGAAAAGGCAAAAAAGGTAAAAATGGGCCGTTAATGGCAACAACAGGTGATGGTAAATGGGAGATAGTTAGGGGTAAATAATGCGTCGATTTAGTCAAGCAATACAACAAACCGCACAAACGACATTAAATGGCGTGCGTCAGGCTTTTCGCGGTATGCTTAATTTAGTTAAAAGTACGGACAATATCCAAAAAACACAAGTGTCAGGATTGGCGGATGAGACCTTGCAAGATGTGGAGCTAATGCAACATTTTGGCTTTACCTCCGTGCCACCTGCAGGGACGCAAGCGGTGATTATCCCCATTGGTGGGCAAACCTCACACGGGATCGTCATTGCCACGGAAAATGGGGCGTTTCGGGTCAAAAATTTACAAGATGGCGAGGTGGCTATCTACGACCAAAGCGGCTCAACCATTATGCTAAAAAATGGACGGTTAATTGAGGTGGATTGTGATAATTTTGTACTTAATTGCAAAACCTATCAAGTAAATGCCACTCAGGGGGGCAAATTTTGATACGCCAAAGTTAGAGACCACGCAAGTTTTAACCGCTCAAGGGAAAATTAATGGCAACGGTGGTATGGCGGTGCAAGGTGGCAGCGGGGCAACCTTTAACGGTGATGTGACGCAAATCGGTGGTAACATTACGACTGATGGCGATGTTAACGCAAGCGGCAAGTCTTTGGTTAATCATACTCACAGAGGGGATAGTGGCGGCAATACCGGCTCACCACAATAAATCTATTTACAACAATAAAAAGCGGTGTGGAACTCCATCACCGCTTTTTTTATGTCTGTTTTAAGTATCTTTGTCAGCATGGACAGAGAGTTAAGCCCGCTTACTGGGGACTATACAAGTAAGACAATCAGTACGCTCGCTAATGCGGCGTATATCAGACTAACCACTCCTTTAGGCTCTTGGTGGGCAGATGGGCGTGTAGGCTCTCTGCTCCACTTAATTCAGCGTGAAAAAGACTTAACGCGTGTTGGACTTATCGCCCAACAATACGCCGAAGAAGCCTTACAGCCCTTGCTTGATGATGGGCGAGCAAGTCAAATCCAAGTAACGCACCAGCAACCACATAATGGCTGGTTAATTTTACATATTGAAATCATTGATAATCGGGGTGAAACATATCGCTTTAAACACCCTGTAAAAGTAATTTAAAGGGAGTTTAAAAATGTTTGTTGTACCCACCTTAGATGAGATAAGAGCAAGCATTTTACGCGATATGCAAGCCCTTGATCCTCAAGCCGATGTGAGCGTAGACAGTGATAATTACGCCCGTGCCTCAAGTTTAGCGGCGGTGGCTGAAGGCATTTATGCACATCAAAAATGGCTGATTAAACAGTTTTTCCCCGATACCGCCGATACAGAATTTTTAGAAAAGCACGCGGGATTGCGAGGCATTCGCCGCCGTAATGCCACCTATGCCAGCGGACGAGGGGCAACCATTACGGGGCAAGAAAATGCGGAGATCCCCGCAGGATTGCAAATAAAAACGGAAGATAACCGCTTTTATGAGACAACGGACAGTGCGGTGATTTCTGATGGTGGTTCTGTTGTTGTGCCTGTACGCTCACTTGCTACAGGTGCGACGCAAAACATCAAAGTCGCCACAAAAGCCAGCTTTATGGCAGCCCCTGTTGGGGTGCAAACAGACGTTATCCTTAATGAGGTGATTGGTGCAACCGATGCGGAGACCGATGCCTCATTGTTAGAGCGATTACTGGAGCTTATCCGTCGTCCACCAGCGGGCGGCAATAAATATGATTATCGCAATTGGGCATTATCTGTTGATGGGGTGAGTGCAGCTTATGTCTACCCTTTACGCCGTGGATTGGGGACGGTTGATATTGCCATTACGGCAGATAATGATGTACCTAGCGATGAGACGATTAGACGCGTCCAAGCCTATATTGATGATGTGTGCCCTGTTACCGCTAAAGAGAGCAAAGTAGTTAAGCCTGATGTGACAAAAATCAATTTTAACATCCAAGTTAAACTTAGTGGCGTTACGTTGCTTGAGATTAAACAGGCTATCCAAACTGCGTTGGCGGATTATTTTAATACGCTAATCCCCGGTGATAGCTTGATTGTGTCGCAATGCGAGGCAGTGGTGAATAATTTAGTGGGTGTTGTGGATCGCAAATTTATTACCCCAACTGCGAATCGTACCGCTGACGTTACCCACAAAATTGAGTGGTTTAGATTGGGGAACGTGAATGTGTCGGAGATGCACTAATGGCTAATGATTACAAACACGCCCTTGCTCAGCTCTATCCGCCTGTTTCCTACAATATTAACGGTAAACAATTTTTAGCCCAATGTGAGGTTGATGGAAAGGTTTTTCAACGTTTAGAACAGCGTGCAACGGAAGTGTTAAATGTGATTAACCCTGAAACTTCGGGGCAAATGCTCGCTGATTGGGAACGGATTTGTGGAATAAAAACCGATACCCAAAAGACCTACACTGAGCGAGTGAAACGGGTCATTTTGCAGCTTAATGCCATTGGTGGGTTGTCTATCCCCTATTTTATGCAACTGGCTCAAAGCATTGGCTATCAAATTGAGATTAAAGAATTTTCACCATTGCAACAGGATTTGCCTGATCCCGGTGATATTGTGCAATTTAGAGACGAACCGCAAGAAAGCCTGATTTTTATGTGGCGAGTTTCTGTTTTAAATGGTGATGACAATATTGTGTATTTTCGAGCGGGGCAGTCTTTAGCGGGTGAGCGACTAGTTGAGTTTGGCGATCCCATTATTGAAGCCTTTTTTAAAGAGTTAAAACCCGCTCATACTTACTGTTATTTTGCATACAAAGGTTAAAAAATGAAAGATTTACTCCCTAAAATTGATAGCCAAGATGGCGAATTTCACAATGGCGACCCAGCCAGTGGCACACAAGGCACGCGGGTAACTGCCGAATGGTTGAATAACGTGCAGGCTCATTTGCGAGATGTAGGCGAAGAGGTGAAATATTTGTTATTACAAGCTGGGCTTACACCTATCCCAAGCAAAAACACACAAATTTATGAAGCGATTATGGCGGTTATTAATGCCAACCGCAGAAATGGCAACACAACCCAAAAAGGGGAAATCCAACTTACCGACAGCATCAATATGGCATCAAGTGTGTTTGGGGCAAGTGCGTTGGCGGTGAAAACGGCGTTTGATAAAGCCGAAAGGGCTTACCATTTGGCTGAAAGCAAACAATCCCCTGCCACAACCTTAGCGGGCTATGGGATTGGTGATTTTAAGGTGGGGACATCCACCGGTGATGCCAATGATTGCAAGATTGACGGCAATTATTATTTTGCCAGCGGGCAAAATTTACCGAGTGCAGGTGAGTGGCATATTGAGGTGATTAGCGGCGGGCAAAATAATGCTATCCGACAAATTGCCCGTAAAGCCAATGAGAGCAAGGTTCAAACCCGTTATTTTAACGGCACGTCTTGGAGTGCGTGGAAAGAGGTGGGCGGTGATGGGGTGCCTGTTGGCTCTGTTGTTGCGTTTCCAAGTGCGGTACAAAATCCGCACGGATTTTTACGCTGTGACGGCTCAACCTTTGGGAGAACAACTTATCCCGCCCTTTATCAAGCCTTAGGGGTGAACACATTGCCCGACCTGCGTCGCTCTGATGTGGGAATGACCGCCTATTTTGCCACCGACAATATCCCCGAAGGCTGGATTGCCTTTGATGACATTGAAGAGCAAGTTAGCGAGCAGGCTTATCCCGAACTGTATCGCCATCTTGTGGCGAAATATGGCAGCCTTTCCGCCGTGCCGAAAGCGAAAGACCGCTTTATTCGTAACGCGGGAGCATTGCTTGCGGTGGGTGAGGTGCAACAAGACGCCCTTCAAGACCACTTTCACTATATTCCTACCGAAGCCGGGGGCGATTATCAAGCCGAGAAAGGTATCACTATCGTCATTCATGATAGTGATACCACCAATGTAGTGCCGGGTGCGTTTAAGCCCGCACAAAAAGGCAGGGTGCAGGCAAACAACGTGGCGGTCGCCGATGGGGCAAGGGCAAAAACCTACCTTGCTTCTACGAAGGATACGACAGAGAAAGATACGCGAACTGCGGAAGAAACGCGCCCGAAATCCCTTGTTCTCAAACTCTGCATTAAAGCACAAAACACGCTCGATGGGGTGCAGTTTTGGATTAAGGCGTTTGGAGAGATTGCTAATGCTGGGCAACTTGATGCAAGTAGATTGGCACAAGATATTCAAGAAGTGAAGGCAAAAAAAGCGGACGTGTTACATACGCATACCGCAAGTGATATAACGGATTTTGATACAGGGGTGGATAACCGTATCGCACAATTATTTACTTATCAAAAAATAGGTGATTTTGAGGTGCGCAAATATCCCGATGGGACAATGATACAAACTTATACAATCAGGCAGAATGATTTGTATGAATGGTTTGAAAAATCATTTAACTGGGCTATAGCTTTTGTTGATACACCATTAATTTTTTCAAAGGTAACAACTTCTATCGGAGGTTCTCACAATGCAGGTGTAAATATATTAACAAAATCTAATAATGCAACTTGTTATTATCACGAGTATGAGCACGGTGGCTCTAATCAAGGCAATGTTCGCATACAATTTTTAGCAATCGGGAGATGGAAATAATGACAATGTATTACAAAGCGGGATTTTACCTAGATTTAACACAAGCACCTGAAGGTGCGGTAAAAATCAGCGAAGAAACCTACCGCACTTTACTTATCGGGCAAAGTGAGGGAAAACAGATTATCCCCGATGAGCGGGGCTATCCCGTTTTGATTGAGCCCCAGCCAAGCCCTTATCACAGATTGCAAGGGGGAAAATGGGTGATGGATGAGGAGCAAAAAGCCGCTTGGTTAGCTGCACAACAAGCCGAAGTATGGAAAAAAATTAAAGAAGAACGTTATCGTCGCACGCATAGTGGGGTGTATGTTGCGAGTGTGAATAAATGGTTTCACACCGATGAGGTAAGTCGCCAACAATATACCTTTATGCGGACATTACCCAGTTTTCCTGAAACGCAATGGAAAACAATGGATAACAGTTTTGTATTGATGAATGAGGCATTATTAGACCAGCTAGCATTAACGCTAATGCAACAAGAGCAAGCCAATTTTGACAACGCTGAAAAGCACCGCTTGGCGATGTTGGCGGTGGATAACCCGTTAGATTATGACTACAGCACAGGCTGGCAGGAGGTTTATCATGGATAATCGAGTTTATTTAGCTCTCTATAAAGGCAACCGCAGTGGCAAAGGTTTTGCCGTGCTTAAAGCCAAATTAGGTGACTGGCTCACTCGTAAGCTCACTAAAGGCCAATACTCCCATTGTGAGATTGCCGTTGCTCGGCGTGAGTGGCTAAGTGGTCATCATTATGACCACGAGATTGTTTACGACTGTTACAGCTCATCAATCCGAGATGGTGGGGTGCGTTGCAAGCAGATTGACCTTGATAACGGCAAGTGGGATTTAATTCCGCTTTATGGGGTCGATGAGGCTAAAGTTAAGGGATATTTTTGGCAAACTAAAGATAAAAAATACGACTGGTTAGGGGCGTTAGGGATTGTGTTATTTACCCCGCAAGCACGCGACAAATTTTTTTTGCAGTGAGTGGTGTGCAAATGCGATTAATGGCGGTGATGAGGGCTGGCGGTTTAGTCCAAATCATTTAGCGGCAATTTTTAAATTAAAACATAAGGAGTAAATTGTAGATGAAAGGAAATCTAACATTTGGACAAAAAGCAGTAGGATTAACTTTTAATCCTGATAATAACGATGAAGTGACAAAGTGCAAACGGCTTTATGCGGATATCATTGATCAACTTAATGAGTTACGTAACTCAACAAATATACTAGAGGTTAAGCGTTTAGCCAGCGTGGCAATCACTGAAGCACAAACCGCTCAAATGTGGAGTGTAAAAGCGATTACTTACAAAGATTGAGAATGTAACAAGTAAACATAAAGAAGCGGCGATGTGGTAGGCTCTGACCTCTACCACATCAGCCTAAGCAGATAGCACCTGCATAGACCCGAGACCGCTTTGTCTGACCAGACGGACGGATTGTAACAAAACCGCGTAAAGTGAGAAAGTCTATGCAAAAAGATTTGCAAGAAATGCGGTGCAAGTGCTGTAAAAAGCTCCTTGCACGCACAAAAGATAATCAATATTTAGAAATTAAATGTGTGCGGTGTAAAACCTTAAACACATTTAAACCTACTCGTTAAACAACTCAGAGTGTCCGAATGCCTTGAGCGTCAGAACGCCATAATTTAAGGATAAATTATGGCAAACAAGAAAATCATTGTTTGGGCGTTATTTGATAGCGGCAACGGCTGCTATACCCAAGCAGCAAAAGCATTTCGCAATATTAAAATCTATCCTATCGGCATTGATATTGAGCGTAAAAATCGGCATTTTCTACCGCTGAATTTAGCGGATTTTGGGCGGTTGTTTGGTGATAAAACCCTGTTTAATAAGCTAGATAGCCTCCCTAAACCCGATGTCATTTTAGCCAGTCCGCCTTGTGAGAGTTTTTCCGTTGCCAACTCTATTAAGGGCGGGAATGTCTGTTGGCAATGGCAGGGAAATACACGCTTTGCTATTCGTCGTCGCAAAGATTTTGACGCGGCAGCGGTTAAAAAGCGACGTTATCGTTATGAGACCTCTTTTTTAAATCGAATTAATGGTGAGCTTTGCATTTATAACACCATTGAGATTATTAAACGGTATCAGCCGAAAATTTATGTGATTGAAAACCCTTATGCGAGCCGCCTTTGGCACTATCTTGATGAGATTTTAGCCTTTCCTCTTCCTTATGCGAACCCTACCTATTATGGGAATTATGGCTGGCCCTGCAAAAAGGCGACTAAGTTTAAAAGCAATATTCCGCTAAATTTGCGTTATCAGCATTATATTTCGGGCAAAACGATGTTTGACTGTTTACACAGTTATAACGCCCGTTCAGCCATTCCGTTGCCGCTTATCCACGATATTTATCGTCGTATTATTGAGGTATTAGGGGGTAACGATGCGTCATTTTAATCAAGCACCGTTGCCGTTTGTCGGGCAAAAACGGCTGTTTTTAAACGCCTTTAAACAGGTTTTAAATGAGCATATTTCTGATGATGGGGAGGGGTGGACGATTGTCGATGCTTTTGGAGGAAGTGGTTTATTAAGCCATGTGGCAAAGCGTATCAAGTCCAAAGCACGGGTGATTTATAATGATTTTGATGGCTATGCCGACAGGTTAAAACACATAAGCGATACAAATCGTTTACGAGCTGAACTGCTTCAAATTGTTGGCGATATTGTACCCAAAAACAAGCGATTAGATAACAATAAAAAGCAAGAAATCATCAATAAAATCAATGATTTTAAGGGATTTAAAGACCTCAACACCATTGCAAGTTGGTTGCTTTTCAGTGGGCAACAAGTCAGCTCATTTGAGGAGCTATTTAGCAAGACATTTTGGAATGGAATAAAGCTGGCTGATTATCCTAGTGCAGAGGATTACCTTGATGGGCTTGAGATAGTCAGCGAGCCATTTCAACAGCTTCTGCCTAAGTTTGCCGACAACCCTAAAGCCCTGTTTGTGTTAGACTCGCCTTA
This sequence comes from Avibacterium paragallinarum, assembly GCF_900450705.1. Classification (GTDB taxonomy): domain Bacteria; phylum Pseudomonadota; class Gammaproteobacteria; order Enterobacterales; family Pasteurellaceae; genus Avibacterium; species Avibacterium paragallinarum. The sequence goes on along the minus strand of NZ_UGHK01000002.1, from coordinate 35,798 downwards.
TCTTTGCACCAAGCAAAACAGCTATAAAATGGCAAATTATTTTGATTTGATTGATTTCTTGCAGCTTATTGACCGAACACGACCGCCTTATGTGTTTTTTAGCTCCACTAAGTCAGAGTTTGTGCGGTTTATTGCGTATATGGTGCAGGCGAAAAAGGATAACTGGCAAGCCTTTGATGGAGCTGAGCGGATAGTCCTTCAAACATCGTTAAACTATCAGGTTAGCTATGAGGATAATTTGGTGTTTAAATTCTAAAAATTAAGGGGCTAACGCCCCTATTTTTCAACGCCCGCCTTATAGCCTGCCTCATAAGCCGCACGCATAAGGCGTTTGATATTCCATACGCCCATATCATAAAAATCTAAATGGTCGCTCATTCGGGTCTCTAATGTTTCAATATCCCCCACCTCTTTTGCAATGGTTTCTAATACGTTGTTAATAGCTTTTTCAGTTGGTTTTTTCATTGCTTATTTCCCTCTTAAAATGTTTGCGATTTTGTCAGCGATTTGCTGGGCGACAATGTCAAAGTTAGTCTCGATTGAAACGCGTTGGCGACAATGTTCAGAGTGTTCAACCAGCGTGCCTTGTGGCATATAAAGTAAATAAATTGTTGGCTCATTTTGATAACTATCTTGACGGACTTGAAAGCGGCGTTTCCCTTGCACAAATTCCCCATTTTTAAAGCCGTGATGGTTTTCAAGTCTGGTGGTTAAGTGTTGAATAAATTCTCGTGTATTAAATTTCATTTTTATGTCCCTGTTGTTTTATGTTGGGGGCATCATTGCTCGTTGGGGACGAGGAGTAAAGGGGAAATAAGCAGTAGTTAAGCCGACTGACTAACAATGTAGCTGGGGAGGTATGGAGGTCTAAATGATAAAAAATTTGAAATAATTTTGCATAATCTGAGACTCAATAGCTATGCAAAATAAATTTAAATTTTATGCGAAATGTTTTGCGATTTTATAGATAAAATTTTTTAAAATTCTAAAATAGAAATATTTTATAAAATAAAATTCAGCTTAAAATAAAAAAAATGCGACAATCTGCCGCATTTTATAAAATAGACGAAATAAAATTTTATTTTCAATTTTGTGATCTAGATCACACTCTAACGTCTTTTAAATAAGAAAATGAGTGCAACCAAGGTGATTGCTGTGGCTATAAAGCCAAACACGCCTGATGCGGTGTAACCAACCACAAGATAGCCCACAATGGTTGCTGCGGCTAAGGTTAAGGCATAAGGTAACTGGGTGGTAACGTGATCCATATGATTACATTTCGCCCCAGTGGAAGACAAAATAGTCGTATCGGAAACTGGTGAACAGTGGTCGCCACACACAGCCCCAGCCATTACGGCTGAAAGGCAAGGCAACATTAATTCTGGCGCGGCATTGGCTGCAATGGCTGCGGCAATTGGCAACATAATTCCAAATGTCCCCCAGCTTGTTCCTGTTGAGAACGCCATTACTGCCCCTAATACGAACAATAACGCAGGCAACACTGCCACAGGTAAATTGCCAGACACAAGGCTAGATAAATAAGTCCCTGTTTTCATATCGCCCACAACATTATTAATTGTCCAAGCGAAGAATAAAATCAAAATCGCACCAAGCATTGATTTTACGCCAACGATCCAAGATTTAGCGTATTCTGCAAAACGCACTTGACGATCAATCAAAATACAAAGGGTTGCCACAATAATTGATGCACAGCCGCCCACAACAAGTGAAATACCCACCGTCGTATTTTCAAATGCACCTAATACGGAGAAAGGTTTGCCCTCTGCGGCAAGGGCTTCATTACCTGTGTGCAACATCATAAATACCGTTGCACCAATTAAGGTAACAATAGGTAAAATCAAGTTGCGAACGTGGCCTTTTACACCTGTTTGCTCATTTTCATCATCTTCAGTGTGTTCGAGGGCGAGTTTTTCGTGTCTTGCCATTGAGCCAATATCGAAAGAGAAATACGCCACGAAGAACACCATTAAAATAGAGAAAATCGCGTAAAAATTCATCGCACTCATCGCCATAAATGCCCCAATTGGGGTGTAATCCGTAATGGCGTAAGTAGCAAGCAAGCCTGAAATTAAGGTGATAATGTACGCCCCCCAGCTTGAAACAGGCATAATCACACACATTGGTGCTGCGGTGGAATCCAAAATATAGGCTAGTTTCGCACGAGAAACTTTGAATTTATCCGTAATCGGGCGGGCAATCGCGCCCACTGCAAGGCTGTGGAAATAATCGTCGATAAAAGTAACAAAAACTAACGATGCTGCCATTAACTTTGCACCACGACGATTTTTAATACGTTTTTGTGCCCATTCAGCAAAAGCACGATTACTACCTGACACCGTTAAAAGTGCGGTTAAAATGCCTAATAATAATAAGAATAAAATGATGTTGATGGTATCAAAGTTCCAACCTTCATCACCATATACCAAAGACTGCACGGTATTCTTTAAATAAATCGCCGTGTTGGCAATATTGTAATCAGCCAACATTAATGCGCCAATTAAAATACCAATACTTAAAGATAAAATAACTTTACGAGTAAAAATTGCTAATAATAAAGCTAATAACGGTGGGACAACCGACCAAATTGATGTGGAATAATCTAAAAGTTCCATTATTGTTCTACCTAAGGATAAGGGAGAACCACTGAGGTTTACTATTTTAAAGAAAAAATAATTTAAAATAAAAGCTAAGTATAATTATACCCAACCTAACCAGTAGCGCTCCATAGTTGTTAAAAAGACTATGACAGTAACGTTTCTTTCGAAAACGCTCCCAACCAATTAAAACGACTTTTAATTGATTTCGGCAACTATTCCTTTCCTTTTTCCTCATCGTTATCCACTCAGAAAAAATACTTATAATAGCGGCTCCTCTACATATGTAGGATACATAAAGGTTACAATAATATCCGAAAAATTCCAAGTACTATCTAAGAAGATAGCTTTTTAACCCATCTTATAGACTAGAAAAACAAATAAAAGTAGCTAGTTCTAACTATTAAAATTAAATATTTAATGGTTCTAGTATTTATCTTAAATAATATTTTCGCTATTATTAAATCAACTTATTTAGTACCATTCAATTTAGGAGATGAAAATGACTGATGCATTAAAAATCTTAAAAAATATTCGTAGCTTGCGTGCAATAGCTAAAGATGTGGAATTAGAACAATTAGAAGAAATCTTAGAAAAGATAAAAATTGTTATTGAAGAAAAACGAGAAACATTAGCTAAAATTGCTCAACAAAAGGCAGAAAAATTAAAAGCACTAGAAGAAGTGCATAATTTATTAAGAGAAAAAGGTATTTCTACCGAAGAACTCCTTTCTTCAAGTATAAATAATGTAGGAAAAACAAAACAGCCTGCTCGTCCAGCTAAATATCAGTATACAGATAATGGACGCGTAAGAACTTGGACGGGCAAAGGAAGAACTCCTTTAGCTATTCAACGTGAATTAGAAGCTGGTAAATCTCTATCTGATTTCGAGATTTAAACTATTTTACTATACAGCGATTCAGTGTAAATGATCTATAAGTTGTTACAGTTCATTTACACTTTTTTTATCCATCTTTATCCTAAAAAATAAAAACGTGAAGCTAGTTTATACAGTATAAATTTAAAGATAAAACAAACATTAGACCTAAAATAAATACATTCATTTTGAGTCTAATGTTGTTTTAAATTTAAAATCAAGTGAAACAATAATCCTATTTCAAAATGACTATTATTCAATAATATTGCCAATAATACTACGTGTCTCCTCCTTTATTTCCATCAATCCAACCTTTACCCTATCGCCAAGTTTATAAACTCTTTCGCCTTTGATATAAAGGGCGATTTCGTCAGGATTGACTTGCATTTCTTCTTTGTTATTGTGCAAGGTGGAAGCAGGAATAAACATTGAAGCACCGTTTTCCAATAATTGAACGCGTAATCCACCTCGCATTACATCTTGGATTTCGGCACTGAATTGGGGGCGGCTTTCCAGTTTTTCCGCGAGATAGCGGCAATAGAGCCAGTCGGCAATGTCGCGTTCAATTAAGCGGTTTTGGAGGCGCGCTTCTTGCAAACGTTGTAAAACTTCATCGGCAGGCTTTTGGTATTGCTGGGTGGTGAGGCTCGCTTTGATGAGGCGATGATTCACCATATCGGAATATTTGCGAATTGGCGATGTCCAAGTGGCATAACCCGCTAAGCCTAAACCAAAGTGCGGTGCTAATTCTGCCTTAAATTCGGCAAAGGTGAGATAGCGACGTAGGCGTAACTCTAAATAATCCCCCTCAATAGGTTCAATATCGTGGCGCATACGGCAGTAGCCTTCTAGGGTTGCCAAGTTTTCGCTAGAATAACGATCTTTTAGTTCTACTTCATTTTCTTCATTGGCTAATTGTGAAAGTAAAAATTGTTGTGCGGCGGCAAGATTTTTCTGATCAAAGCCACTGTGGGTGTTGAAAATGCCACATTGTGCCGTTTCATTGAGATATTGCGCCGCACAAATATTCGCTAAGATCATTGATTCTTCCACAATTTGATTGGCGATACGGCGGTATTCCGCCACAATGGCTTCCACTTTGCCATTTTCAGCTAGTTTAAAGCTGTAATCAGGCTTCTCGTTAAACAGTAGCGAGTGGGTTTTACGCCATTGAATGCGGGCAAGGGTGAATTGATGGAGCAAATCAATCTGATTTTTCGTAGCAGGAGATTCTGGTTGCCACGCATTTTCTTGCTGTTCTAAATAATCTGAAACCTTGTCATAAGCCAATTTAGCTTTTGACTTCACATAAGCCGAAACAAATGTCGGCTTGTTGCGAAGGCTGCCGTCTAAATTCACGTCAATAAAGCACACCAACGCAGGGCGAGTTTCATTTTCCATTAATGAACAAAGCTCATCAGAAAGCTTACGCGGCAACATTGGAATGTTGAAACCAGGTAGATAGTTAGTAAAGCAACGCTGTTTGGCTTCTTGCTCGATAATGGAGTTTTCATCAATGTAAGCCGTAGGATCAGCGATAGCGACCACTAATTTCCAGCCCACTTGTTGCCCGTTTTCTTCCAGAGCTTCAATGTAAAGGGCATCGTCCATATCTTGCGTGCTTTCGCTATCAATGGTTACAAAATCCAATGCGGTGAGATCTTCACGCGGTTGTTGATCCAACATCTCGTAACTTTCTTGCCCTTGAACAGGATAACGGGATTGCTGATGACGTGCCAAGGTTACCCACCAAGGGGCAAATTCATCGTCTTTCTGACAAATAAATTGTGTGATTTGGGCGAAGAGAAAACGATCATCGCGTAAGGGGTGAGTTTTAAGCTCTGCCACTACCCAATCGCCCTCTTGCAAGTCTTCTGTTACCGCTTTGGCTTTGTTCGCACCGATAGGCTGGTTAATTTGTGGGTGATCCACTAACACTTGTAATTTCTTGTCTTTATTGTACCGCACTTTGGCGATGAAACGGGTGAGCATTGGCTCAATCAATTCTTCAGGCTCAGCCTGCTCTTTATCACCAACGGTTTCAATGCGGGCTTTGATTTTATCGCCGTGCATTACTTTTTTCATCGCTTGCGGTGGAATGAAATAGCTTTTTTTATCGCATTCTAAAAAGCCAAAGGCCTTGTCAGAGCCACGCACCACGCCTTCCACGATGGGCTTGCTATCACGAATTTGTTGTTTTAATTGGGAAAGTAAAGGGTTGTTTTGAAACATAATGATCTTTTCTTAATAAACGACAAAAGGCAGACGCCATAGGTCTGCCTTATTTTGTGTTGGGTTAAACTTATTCCGCACCTAATTCGCTCATTGCGGTAATGCTAAAGCCTGCATCAACGTGCAATACTTCGCCTGTTACCCCTGAAGCAAGGTCAGAACATAAGAATGCCGCTGAATTACCTACATCTTCAATGGTAACGGTGCGGCGTAATGGGGCGGTGTTTTCAAAAGTCGCAAGCATTTTCTTGAAGTTTTTAATGCCAGAAGCCGCGAGTGTACGGATTGGGCCTGCAGAAATAGCATTAACACGAATACCATCTTTGCCTAAATCTGCTGCCATTACGCGGGTGCTGGCTTCTAATGAGGCTTTGGCTAAACACATCACATTGTAGTTTGGAATGGCACGCTCCGCACCTAAATAGGTGAGAGTAACAAGCCCTGAATTTGGATTTAACATCGGACGTGCCGCTTGTGCCATTGCTACGAAGCTGTATGCACTGATGTCGTGAGCAATGCGGAAGCCTTCACGCGTTGCGGCGTTTACATAGTCGCCATCTAGTTGATCGCCTGGGGCGAATGCGATCGCGTGAACGAAGCCATCGAATTTTTCCCAGTGCTTGCTTAATTCCGCAAAGCAGTTTGTGATGTTCTCATCGCTTGCCACATCAAGAGGCAGAATGATGCCTGAGCCAAATTCTTTGGCAAATTCTTCTACACGCGGTTTTAATTTATCGTTTAAATAAGTGAAAGCCAGTTCCGCACCTTCACGTTTCATTGCCGCGGCAATCCCATAAGCGATAGAGCGATTGCTCGCTAAGCCTGTAATTAAAATACGTTTACCTGTTAAGAAACCCATTTTTTATTCCTATTTTGATGAAAAAATTGTGCATAGTATAAGGGAAAACTCGCCGTTACACAAAGCTGACCTGAAAATGTGCAAAAAATCTGACCGCACTTTGCTAGCCTTATGTCTTACTATGCGGGATTATAAATCTCTTTAAATTCCACTTCAAAACCGTGTTGTTCCACCAGCCATTCGCCCAAGGCTTTTACCCCATACCGCTCCGTGCAGTGATGCCCAGCGGCAAAAAAGTTAATGCCTTGCTCAGTAGCAGAATGAATGGTTTGCTCGGACACCTCGCCCGTAATAAAGGCATCAAGCCCCTGCTGTGCGGCAAGATCAATATAGCCCTGACCGCCGCCCGTGCAAATCCCCACTGTGCGGATAAAGTGCGGTGCGTTTTCAGCACAAAAAAGCGGTTTACGCTGTAATTGTTGCTCAATACGCTCAGCAAATGCTTCCCCGCTGATAGGTGTGGCGAGCGTGCCATAAACAGGAATGCTGAATTTACCTTGCTCTAAGGGTTGCAGATTTTCAATACCCAATAACGCCGCAAGTTGGGCGTTGTTGCCTAGCTCTGGGTGAACATCAAGAGGCAGGTGGTAAGCGTATAAATTAATATTATTTTGCAATAAGGCTTTGATTCGCTTGCCTTTCATTCCTCGAATGCAAGGGTTTTCGCTTTTCCAAAAATAACCGTGATGGACTAAAATCGCATCGGCGTTTTGGCTGATAGCATAGTCAATCAACGCAAGGCTTGCAGTTACGCCTGTGATGATTTTTTTCACCTGCTCCCTGCCTTCCACTTGCAAGCCGTTAGGGGCATAGTCAGAAATCGCCGCTGCGTTAAGTTTTTCGTTAAGAAGTTGTTCTAATACTATGTTGTTCATAATAAAAATGTAATAAAAGCCTTTTCTTATATTGTGTTGATTATATTTTCTTTCTACCAAGAATTATTTACTTACGTCTATAGATTTATTCTATCAAAATAGAAACTTTTTTAATACAAATAAAAACGCTTTGGTTATCCCTACATTGCTACCTGCCGTTAAAGATTTGTTTAAAATGCTCTATTTAAACAGTTACCATTCATAATAAATTCCTATTAATGAAAAAGAATTTCATTATTTAAGTTGGCTCATCAATAACTTGTGATCAGTGACAAATTTTTCATTGATAGCCCTTAACAATTCCATTCTGATCTTTATAATATTGCCAAATTTTTTGGAGGAACTATGGCAACAATTAAAGATGTCGCGAAAATGGCGGGCGTTTCTACAACAACAGTATCCCATGTAATAAATAAAACACGTTTTGTTGCTGAAGAAACAGAAAAGCAAGTTAGAGAAGCCATTCGAGTACTAAATTACTCTCCGAGTGCAGTAGCACGAAGTTTAAAAGTAAATACTACAAGATCTATAGGAATGGTTGTCACAACAAGTGAAGCACCTTATTTTGCTGAAATTATTCATTCTGTAGAAGAACATTGTTATCGACAAGGTTACTCATTATTTTTATGCAATACACAAAATAATCCTGAAAAAATCAAAAATCATTTAGAAATGCTTGCTAAAAAGCGTGTTGATGGAATTTTAGTAATGTGTGCTGAATATATTCAGGATTCATTGGATCTACTCGAAAATTTTACTGATATACCTATGGTAGTAATGGATTGGGGGCCGCATAGTAAAAATACAGACCTTATCCAAGATAATAGCTTTATTGGTGGATACCTTGCCACCAAATACTTAATTGATAATGGTCATAAAAAAATTGGCATTATTGCTGGAGAACTTATCAAAACAACAGCCAGAACACGCTATGAGGGGTTTGTTACAGCAATGAAAGAAGCAAACCTTGAAATAAATCCTCTCTGGGTTATGGAAGGTTTTTTTGAACCTGAAGATGGCTACGAATGTATGAATAGAATTTTGACACAAGATAATCTACCTACTGCTGTTTTCTGCTGTAATGATGTAATGGCACTAGGTGCGATTTCAGCTATTGGAGAAAAAGGATTAAAAGTCCCCGATGATATTTCTATTATTGGTTATGATAATATTCATTCATCACGTTTTTACTCCCCACCTTTAACGACTATACATCAATCAAAATCACGTTTGGGAGCTCAAGCAGTTAACTTACTATTTCAACGAATTAGTGATAAATCCGGAAAATATGAAGTTATTGAAATTCATCCTGAATTAGTGATTAGAAAATCAGTAAAATCTTTAGATAAAAAATAAAAATCCTTGAATATACTAAGAAAATGTTCTCTAAAAATAACAATTTTATAACCTTATTAAAGGTTGTATAAAAGATGTTAAAAAAATATAAAAAAAGTACCGCACTTTTCATCTGTACTGTTTTTTATATTTGACCTTTTTCTTATTTTTGCTTATATCTAGCCAATAAATTTATTTAATTGAGGTCATTATGATTCAACACTATGCAACACTTCGTCACAATATCAATATGCTCGGCCACTTTCTTGGGGAAACGATCAGCGATGCCCAAGGAAAAGAGATTCTTGAACTGATTGAAAACATTCGTATTTTATCAAAAAAATCTCGAGCTGGAGATGACGAATCTAGACAACAGCTCTTAACAATACTTGCAACAATTTCTGATGAAAAAATTATTCCTGTAGCCAAAGCATTCAGCCATTTTCTTAACCTCACAAATATTGCAGAGCAATATCAAACTATTTCCCGCAACCATATTGATCAAGAATCATCCAACAGAAGTTTAGAGTCCCTGTTTAAACGATTAAAAGAACAAGGCGTTCCTCAAGACAAAGTTCTCGAGTCAATACACAAATTACTCATTGAGTTAGTCTTAACTGCTCATCCTACAGAAGTTACCCGACGCTCTTTAGGACAAAAATATATTGAAATTAATCGCTGTTTAAGTCTTCTTGAACACGATGATTTAACTGAAGCTGAAACAACAAAATTGAAGCGTCGGCTAATGCAATTAATCGCATTGGTTTGGCATACTAACGAAATTCGTACACGACGCCCTACGCCAGTTGATGAAGCTAAAGCAGGAATGGCAGTAATTGAGAATAGCTTATGGCAAGCCGTCCCAGATTTCTGCCGTATTGTTAATTTCCATCTAGAAAAATATTACAATATACAATTTCCTATTGATCTTACCCCTATACGTTTTTCTTCTTGGATGGGAGGAGATCGAGATGGAAATCCATTTGTTACAGCTCAAACTACACGCCAAGTTTTATTAATGAATCGCTGTAAAGCAGCTGAACTTTTTTTAGAGGATATCAAATTATTAGCTGATGAACTTTCAGTCATTGAATGTACATCTGAATTTCGTGAAAAATATGGTGCTCATTTAGAACCGTATCGTTTCGTCATAAAAGAATTACGCACAAAATTAATTAAAACTGTTTCTTATTACAATGACCTTTTAGAAAATAAAGTATCTATCATTGATCAAAATGATTTAATTTCTCGAGATGAACAATTATGGGAACCTCTCTATGATTGTTATCAATCTTTGCTCCAATGTGGAATGCGTATTATTGCTAATGGTGCATTATTAGATTGCTTACGTAGAATTCGTTGCTTCGGGTTATCATTATCTAGACTAGATATTCGCCAAGAAAGTACTAAACATAGCGATGCCATTGCAGAAATTACACGTTATATTGGCTTAGGTGATTATTCACAATGGACAGAAGATGATAAACAAGCCTTTCTCATTCGTGAATTAAGTTCTCGTCGTCCTCTATTACCTCAAAATTGGACGCCTTCTAAAGAAACACAAGAAATATTAGATACTTGTAAAGTTATTTCAGAGCAAAAAGAAGGTATTATTTCTTGTTATATTATTTCAATGGCTCGCACCGCATCCGATGTACTTGCTGTACATTTATTATTGAAAGAATGTGGTCTGCCTTATCATTTGCCTGTCGTTCCATTATTCGAAACACTTGATGATCTAGAGGCCTCAGAAACAGTGATGCGTCAATTATTTAATATTGGGTGGTATCGTGGTGTTATTAATAATAAACAAATGGTAATGATAGGATACTCTGACAGTGCGAAAGATGCCGGTATGATGGCCGCTTCTTGGGCACAATATCGTGCTCAAGAGCAATTAGTTAATTTATGTGATGAACTCGGCATTGAACTTACATTATTCCATGGTAGAGGAGGAACAATAGGTAGAGGTGGAGCACCAGCCCACGCGGCATTGCTTTCTCAGCCCCCTCGTTCTTTAAAAAATGGTCTTAGAGCAACAGAACAAGGGGAAATGATACGATTTAAATTAGGCTTGCCTGCTATAGCAGTAGGATGTTTAGAACTTTATGCCAGTGCAATTTTAGAAGCTAACTTACTCCCACCACCCGAACCTAAATCAAGCTGGCGTGAGGTTATGGATGAATTAGCCGTTATTTCTTGCAAAATTTACCGTGGTATCGTTAGAGAAAATAAAGATTTTGTTCCTTATTTCCGCTCTGCAACACCAGAACAAGAACTCTCTAAATTACCTCTTGGTTCTCGCCCAGCCAAACGCAACCCAAATGGTGGTGTAGAAAGCCTACGTGCAATCCCTTGGATTTTCGCTTGGATGCAAAATCGACTAATGTTGCCTGCCTGGCTTGGAGCTGGTGCATCTATACGTCTTGTCATTGAGCAGAAAAAGGGACATATAATTGAAGAAATGTGTAAACAATGGCCATTTTTTTCTACTCGTATCGGAATGTTAGAAATGGTATTCAGTAAAACTGATAGTTGGCTATCTGAATACTACGATAGACACTTAGTAAAACCTGAATTTTGGGTCTTAGGAGAGGAACTACGAGAGCAATTAAAAGCAGATATAAAAACTGTTTTATCATTATCTCACGAAGATCAACTTATGTCTGATTTACCTTGGATAGCTGACTCTATTGCCTTACGTAATATTTACACTGATCCACTTAATTTACTACAAGTAGAATTACTACGTAGATTAAGAGAATTTCCACAACACCAAAATTTTGACGTAGAACAAGCCCTAATGATAACAATCACAGGCATTGCAGCTGGTATGCGAAATACAGGATAATTGATCTATTATTCAGCCACAATGACAACATTGTGGCTGATCTTTATGTTAAATTCTAATTTATCCCTGATAATGCCCCACACCCAATTCATCTTCTTTACGGGTGCGGTTGATTACGGCTTGCGGGGATTGCACTACGCGAAGTCCCATTTGATCTTCAGTGCGAACCACATCGCCACGCAGGGAGTTGGTGAACACATCGGTGATTTTAATATCAACAAATTTGCCGATCATACCTGGCGTACCCACAAAGTTCACGATACGGTTGGTTTCCGTGCGTCCTGTGAGTTCCATTAAATCTTTTTTCGATGGGCCTTCAACCAACACGCGTTGCTCAGTGCCTAACATCGCTCGACTATATTGTGCCGCTTGGTTGTTAATTCGTTGTTGTAGCACATAAAGACGTTGTTTTTTCTCTTCTTCACTTACATCATCAGGAATGTCTGCCGCGGGTGTACCAGGGCGTGCGGAATAGATAAAGCTAAAGCTCATATCAAAATTCACCTGAGCGATGAGGTTCATCGTGTCCTCAAAATCCTGTGCGGTTTCACCAGGGAAACCAACAATAAAATCTGAGCTGATTTGAATTTCAGGACGCACTTTTCTGAGTTTGCGAATGATCGATTTATATTCCAACGCCGTATGCCCACGTTTCATTAAATTCAAAATGCGATCTGAACCGCTTTGCACAGGGAGATGCAAAAAGCTGACTAGCTCAGGCGTATCGGCATACACCTCAATAATATCATCGGTAAATTCAATCGGGTGGCTGGTGGTAAAACGAACGCGGTCGATACCATCAATCGCTGCCACTAAACGCAGTAATTCGGCAAAAGAGCAAATCCCTCCGTCGTGGGTTGGTCCACGATAGGCATTCACGTTTTGCCCCAATAAATTCACTTCACGCACGCCTTGCTCGGCAAGTTGAGCAATTTCAAACAACACGTCATCAAGAGGACGGCTCACTTCTTCGCCACGGGTATAAGGCACAACGCAGAAGGTGCAATATTTGTTACAGCCTTCCATAATCGACACAAACGCCGTAGGGCCCTCTGCTCGCGGTTCTGGCAGGCGGTCGAATTTCTCAATCTCAGGGAAACTCACGTCCACCACTGAGCTTTTTCCGCCACGAATTTGGTTAATCATTTCTGGCAAGCGGTGTAAGGTTTGCGGCCCGAAAACAATATCCACATAAGGGGCTCGGCTACGAATATGCTCGCCCTCTTGCGAAGCCACGCAACCACCCACGCCGATCACAAGTGCGGGGTTATTTTTCTTTAATTCCTTCCAACGCCCCAACTGGTGGAACACTTTTTCTTGTGCTTTTTCACGAATGGAGCAAGTGTTGAGCAATAGCACATCGGCTTCTTCGGGAATGTCGGTGAGCTCTAAACCGTGCGTGCTGTTTAATAAATCTGCCATTTTCGAGCTGTCATACTCGTTCATTTGGCAGCCCCACGTTTTAATATGTAATTTTTGCGTCATAATTTATTTAAACTGTTTAACCTGTAAAAAATCAACTGGCTATAGCCAAATTGATTTCACTTTCATACAAGCCGTTGATCCGAAGACAGTACAAATAGTACGGCAAGGCGAAGTAACGCCGTAGGAAAGTGAAAAAAATGAGCTATATTTTACCGACTTGTGCGGGTGGTGGCTAGTTAAAATAATCTTTTCTTTTGAATTTTAAACATTAGGGGTAAACTAGCGAAGCATAAATGCGATGGAAAAATTATCACAAAAAAGCACCGCACTTTTAATTTGGCTCAAATCGTACAAAGAGATAAAAGAGGGAAAAATGGAAAATCAGAAAGACATTATCATCGTTGGCGGCGGAATGGTGGGAGCGGCTTGTGCCGTAGGATTGGGGCAACTTGGGCTGAATGTTCATCTGATCGAAGCCTCGCCCTTGCCACAATTTCACGCCCATTCCCCTTATGATCTACGAATTTCTGCCATTAGCCTTGCCTCCGTGCAATTATTGCAACAGCTACAAAGCTGGCAATTCATCGAACAAATGCGAGTCTGCCCTTATCGCGGTTTGGAAACCTGGGAAATTGAGGGCTTTGCGACCCGTTTTCGTTGCGAAGAGTTGGGTTACGATAAATTGGGCTATATGGTGGAAAATAATGTGATTCAGCTTGGCTTGTGGCAAGCACTATCCCAGTTAGACAAGGTGCAAAGTAGCATTGGCGTGAAAGTGTCGCGGGCGGAAAAGTGCGGTCAAAATTGGAAACTGTTTTTGGATAACGGCGAACAATACTCTGCCCCATTAGTCATCGCTGCAGACGGGGCTAATTCCCAATTCCGCCAGCTTGCGGGCATTGGGATTACGGGGTGGCAATATCGTCAAGATTGTTTATTAATTTTGGTGGCCACCGAGTTACCACAACAAGACATCACTTGGCAGCAATTTTTCCCTTCTGGCCCAAGAGCCTTTTTACCCCTTGAAGGGCAGCAGGCTTGCCTTGTATGGTATGACAGCCCAGAAAAAATCACTCAACTGAAACAATTATCCAAAGAAAAATTAACGCAAGCGGTAGAGCAAGCCTTTCCCGCTCGATTAGGCAAAATCAACGTGCAACAAGCGGGCAGCTTCGCCCTCACCCGCCGCCACGCACAGCAATATTTTAAGCAAGGCATTGTGCTTGTCGGCGATGCCGCTCACACTATCAACCCGCTAGCAGGACAAGGGGTCAATCTTGGGTTTAAAGATGTGAAAGCCTTATTGTTGGTAATACAAAGTGCGGTGCAAAATCAGCAAGATTTTTCTGCTGATGAAGTGCTGAAGAAATATCAAGATTTACGCCTGAAAGATAATTTAATGATGCAATCGGCAATGGATTTATTTTACAAAGGCTTTAAAACGGAATTATTGCCCGTCAAAGCCTTGCGAAACCTAGCCTTACTAATGGCAGAAAAAGCCACACCATTGAAAAAACACGCGTTGAAGTATGCGTTGGGGCTTTGAACTTGATATAGATAAAAGTACGGCAAAAAAATACCGCACTTTTTCTCTTTAATACCCCTCACTTAGCATATTCGGCAAAAATTGTGCGTGTTGAATGCGTTTTACACGGCTTTCAATACGTCCATCAGAATAAAGTTCAATTTCACGCCAACCGGGTTGTAAGGTGTCTAGGGCGAAGGTGTTGCTATCTGGCTTGAATTGAATACAGGTGGATGGGGTTGCCATTACTTTATAGCCTCGCCATTCGCTATCCACCGCTTGGTGGATATGTCCGTATAAAATGCCTTTCACGTTACTAAAAGGGGATAGGGTGTAAGCGAGATCAAGAGCGTTGCGTAAATTATGTTGATCCAACCAAGCTGAATTAGTGGATAAAATATGATGATGTAACACGACGAGGGAATAGCGTTCGGGGTAATCGCGTAATTTGGAAAGTAGCCAGTCGATTTGGTATTGTCCAAGCTGTCCGTGTGGTACGCCAGATACTTGACTATCCAACATTAAAATTTGCCAATGTTTACCAATAAGTAAATGTTTTAGCGGGTTAATATTGCCATTGTTTTGATTAAGAATATCAAACATTTTTGGCTGAAAATCGTGATTTCCCGGTATCCAAAAAACCGTTTTCTCTAAACATTGCACGCTTTCACAAAAACGTTGATACCCCTCGTTACTGCTGTCTTGCACTAAATCGCCTGTAGCTAGTACCAGTTCATAATCAAATGGGCTTTGCGTGATTTCACGCAGAACTTGGTTGAAACTCGCTTGGGTGTTAATGCCGAGCAACTCACCGTTTTCGTCCTTAAATAGATGAGGATCGGTAATCTGAACCAAACGAACAACGTCTTTCTCCGTTGGGTATGTATAAGTATTCACCAAAGTACGTTCTCCTCTGTTATGATTGTCGTTTGTTCAAAATAATCGCCTGTTATTCCGCCTAGCATGATTTACTCACTTGGCTCAACCGGTTGCTATTTTCAACTTAAACGACGGTAATGCGTTTCAAATTATTTATTGATTCCATTCATTTTGTAACGATTGATAATTCAACTGCAACCATAATAGCCCAGTTACAGCTAAGCCATTATCAATATTGCCATTGCATACCCAATCATAGGCGGTTTGGCGTGGGATAACGTGAACGCGAATGTCTTCGTTTTCATCAGCAAGCCCGTGAATGCCTTGTGCTTTGCGGCTATCCACTTTGCCAACAAACAGATGAATACGTTCCACAATTCCGCCGGGGCTATCCCAAAAGCTCATTACTTCGCGTAAGTGTTCCACTTGCACACCCGCTTCTTCTTGGCTTTCTCGCTGTGCCACTTCGTTAGGCAGCTCGCCTTCTTCCACCATTCCCGCGATAAGTTCCAATAACCAAGGGGATTGCGTGGATTGGGGATCATAAGCCCCGATTCGCACTTGTTCCACCATAACAACGCTATCCTCTACAGGATCATAAGCCACCACGACAGAAGCCGCACCTTTGACTAATAACTCACGGGTAACGGTGCCACTTTCCCCACCCGCAAACAGTTTATGTCTAAAATAAACTTTCTTTAAATGAAAAAAACCGTTATAAAGCGGTTCTTCCTTGATAATTTGAATATCCTGTTGAGAAAACTGCTTCAACTTCCCCATAAAACTCTCCCTATAAAATTATCTTATTAAGGATACGCCAGTTTTTTATAAAAAAATACTACTCATCTTACTTTTATTAAGAAATTTGAACTAGCTCACAAAAATTTTTATTTATTGCTTAACTTTTTTTCAATCGTTCTGTACTAACTAGAAACAATGCAATAACCATCAAAAGAATTGCCCCAGAAAACAATAATGTATTTATCGAACTGGAATGATCTACAATAATGAGCCTTACCATCGCTGTAATACCGATATACAAAAAATAACGTAGCGGAAAATGGTAATCCGTTTTGAAATATTTCACGATTAACGCGAGGAACTCGAAATATAAAAAGTACACCACGATTTTTTCAATCAGCACATAAGAGGCTTCTTCGGATTGCTCAAACAACACCATTATTAAGCCATAGGTTTCTTTGGCTAAAAAGACCACCAAAATGAAGGCTAACACCAATAAGGAAATATTCAGCACCCATTGCAAAAATGCGGAAATGGCTTGTGGGAAATAATTTTTATCACTCATTTTTCGTCCTATTCATATTTCAAATAAAAAAATGATTAAAAATTTGCGTTAATTGTGCCGTTAGCACGGGCTTTCCTTCAATCTCCTCATCTTGCCAAGATTGCAATAAAACTTCTGACGTAAAGGTTTGTTGAGCCTGTTCTGCCACAGGGAAATAGCTCAAATGCCAAGGCTCGATACCGATTTTTAATCGCTCAGGCATTTGAGAAAAAGGGAAGTAAAAATCAAACTTTTGCACATTTTCTTTTAGCCATTCACTCAGCTCAAAAAAATAGCCTTTCTCACCATATTCCCAAGGCTCAAGTTGTAATTTTTGATCTGCTGGCAATAAATCAGGATCAAAAATATCCACTTCCGTTCCCCAGTGATGACGGCTTCCCCCCGGCAAGGCTGACCAACGCAAAATCGCTTGGCATTTTTCCCAATCAGAACAACAAGATAAGTCAAGTGCTTGTCCTTCATCATTATGCACTTTACGCTTACCCGCAAATTTCTCATTCCAAATCATTTGCTGACGCTGGAAATCACGAAAGCTACTGACGGGCTGTAAATTGAAGCCATTTTTGACCGCACTTTGCTGTAAGCCTTGAAAGGCTTTTAAGGCATCTGGCTGAAGAAAATGTTGTGTTGAGAACGGGCAAGGCAAAGGGGATAAATGCTCACGCGATTTTCCCGTGAGCATTGCAGGCGTAAAACTCGCTTTCATTATGCGTCCTTATTCAGCAAATTCACTAACATTTGCTGATAAACCTCGCCCAAAGTGGCGAGATCTTGACAACTTACGCATTCATTCACTTTATGAATGGTGGCATTTAATGGCCCAAGTTCCACCACTTCAGCCCCCATTAAGGCAATAAAACGCCCGTCTGACGTGCCACCACCCGTTTCAAGTGCGGGGGTAATTTGGGCAATTTTTTCAAGACTATCCATCACAGCATTCACCAGTTTACCCGGTTTTGTTAAAAATGGCTTGCCCGATAAATTCCATTCAATGCGATAATCAAGCTGATGTTTTTTCAGCATTTGTTCTACGGTTTGCTTAATTAACTCGTCTGTTACTTCGGTGCAATAACGCAAATTAAACTGCACATAAAGCTCACCAGGGATCACATTATTACTCCCCGTTCCCGCTTGAATATTAGCAATTTGTAAGCTCGTCGGTGGGAAAAATTCATTGCCTTGATCCCATTGATAAGTGGTTAATTCTTTTAGAAAATCAACGGATTTATGCACGGGATTATCGGCTAAATGGGGATAGGCAACGTGGCCTTGCACGCCTTCAATATACAGATTGCCTGTAATGGAACCACGACGGCCATTTTTCACCACATCGCCCAAAATTTTCGCACTCGAAGGCTCGCCCACAAGGCAATAATCAATGGCTTCACCGCGAGCCATTAAGGTTTCCACTACGCGAACCGTGCCATCTTTTGCGGCGGCTTCTTCATCGGAAGTAATCAACAATGCAATCGTCCCTGCGTGGTCGGGGTGAGCTTTTACATAGTTTTCTGCCGCCACAATCATTGCGGCAAGCGAACCTTTCATATCCGCCGCACCACGTCCGTAAAGCATATCGTCCACAATTTTTGCGGAAAACGGCGGATATTGCCATTGGTTTTCATCACCCACTGGCACAACATCGGTATGCCCTGCAAAAGCCACCACAGGACGCGCTGAACCGTGCGTTGCCCATAGATTTAGCGTGTCGTTAAAAGGCAACCATTCAATATGAAAACCTAATTTTTCTAACCGTTCTGCGATCAACTGCTGACAACCTTGATCATCAGGACTAATAGAGGGACGCTGGATCAACTGTTGGGCTAAGTTGAGAATCGAATTTTTCATTTTATCTTGCCTCAGTTATTTTCCAAACGCTTGGCTGTACGCTGTTGCGTCAAATCCAATTAACGCCAGCTTATCTTGCAAAATAATCGGGCGTTTGATTAAGGTCGGCTGTTCAAATAAAACCTCAAGTGCGCTGCTTTTTGACAACGTTTTTTTCACTTCATCAGGCAAATTACGCCACGTTGTGCTACGTTTATTCACCAGATTTTCCCAACCAAACTGAGCTTCCGCCTGCGCTAACCAAGCCTTATCCAGCCCGTCCACACGATAATCGTGCAAACGATGTTCAATGCCATTATCTGCCAACCATTTCAACGCTTTTTTCACCGTATCGCAATTCTTAATGCCATAAAGAGTAATCATTTTTTGTCCTTTTAAAATTTCTCACATAAATGTAAATATTCAATTGTAGAATCAGAACTATAAGATCGATTTTTAGAAGCATCAGAACGAAAACGTTGATAATCAATAGAAAAACAATCATACCTTCCATATCGACTCATAATTTCTCTTATTCTATCTAAACTCATTAAACCCTCATTATTATAGCTTAAAAAGATATATTTAAATTTTGCCGATTTAATTAAAAATTCAAACTCACTTTCAACCTTAGCCCTTGTATATTAAAATTAATATAAAATAGCAACAAAACCCCGTTATCTGCATCTCGCGTCCGCCCCAAGCAACAAACCGAGTTGTAGCAATGAGAGCAGATAACATTTCACCAAAAAACCGAACAGTTGCCAGACTTAAACCCGAATGCAAGGCAGGTTAATGATGAATGAACAAACTTATTGTGGTATTGATGTTGCTAAACGTCATTTCGTCATTGGGCTTTCTACCCAAAAACGAACTAAGACCGAAACCAACAACCCGAAAGGGATTGCACATACCATTGAGTATTTACGTCGTTTCAGTGTGGACTTAATTGTCCTTGAAAGCACCGGTGGGCTTGAACTCCCATTAGCTAAAGCACTCCACCGCACAGGCTTTCGTGTGGTGATTGCTAACCCGCGACAAACCAATCAGTTTGCGATGTCGCAGTCACTAGCAAAAACCGACAATAAAGATGCCAAAATGTTGGCTTTTTACGCCCAAATGCTCGCAATGCGTGATAATGTAGCACAGCAGCTTTACATACCACCCACTCCCGAGCAGGAACAGCTTGAAGCCCTTGTTTCACGCCGTAATCAGCTTGTTGAAATGCGTTTTGCGGAGAAAAACCGCCTTGAACAAGTTCATTCCACACAAGTATTCAGTGTTGAACAGCATATCGACTATCTCAGCCTGCGTATTGATGAGCTGGATAGGGAAATCGAACAGCATCTCAAACATTTTGACGATACAATAAAAAAGTTTAAAGACATCAAAGGGTTGGGTACACAAACAATAGCCGTTTTGATGTCAATGTTGCCTGAGTTAGGTCAATACACACATAAACAAATCGCTTCACTTGTTGGTGTTGCACCCCATCCTAAAGAAAGTGGCAACACCAAATGGAAAAGCCGCTGTTCAGGTGGTCGCAAAGCCGTACGAAATGCACTGTATATGGCAACATTTGTTTGTGTGCGTTTTGAGCCTAAACTCAAACAATTTTACGAACGCTTACGTGCTAATGGTAAGGCGTTCAAAGTGGCGATTAACGCCTGTATGCGTAAGCTTCTCACCATTTTAAATGCGATTGTCCGCGATGACTCGCAATGGGACGCTCACGCACTTTAATTAACGAATTTGTATTTTTGCTTTTTAGCGGAATACAGTTGCTACTACAATAGTTAGATTTCACATATTCTCTTAATCCTGTTTTTCCTTTAGGTTCAAATCTTTTGTACTCTGAAATAGTATTTAGCAAATGATAATTTGCACCATATTGGCGAGCATTATAGGGAGGATCTAAATAGAGAATATCACCTTCAATATCATTAATTAATTGATTTGCATCTTTATTATAAACTTTATGTGAATTATTGTTTATTTCAAATAGTGCAGGTTCTATGATCAGCTGTTTTTGTGCAGAACGCTTTATTTTTTTTAAAAACGCACCATAAACGGAAGCCGTATTTGCTATCTTATCAGCACTTTCAAGTAAAGAACAGAGTAGAAAATAATATTGACTATCTGATAAATAATTTGTTTCTCGCCAGTTCTCTATCTTAAGTCTAATTGCATCAATCTTTTTCCCATTTTCCTCTGAGAAATAAAGCCTGTTTCCTCTTCCATTCTCTGAATACTCTTCAAAAATAAATCCTGATACTCCATCTAAAGAGTTTAATTCATCTAATAATTCTTCATAGAGGATTAAAGAATGATTTTCTATATAATTTTTATTTAAAATATAACTATATCATTACTAATTACTTGTTTAACTAAAGGCTTAAACTTCCTTCCGATAGCACCTGTTCCTGCAAAAAGATCACAAAATATAATATCAGATAGATCTTCTCTTATTACTGAAGTAACGCTATCAAAAATAAATTTTGATAGTTTATTCTTTGATCCTATATAGTTCATTCTTTTTCATCATCTTCGTATAAAGTTTTGAATACAACATCAACTGCACGATGTGCTGCTAATTCACTTACCTTCTTAATCACAGTTTTTCTATATTGTACTGGGTCATATTGATAACAACCAACACAGCCAAGTTCATCATTGTAATTTTCATTTCCCTCATAAAAATCATAAGGGTTACCTTTAATATTTTTTGCACTCCAACGGATATTAGTTTCTTTACAGCGTTTACATATTTGCCTTTTTACATCATTTGCCGCTTTACATAAAGGCTGAAAATCATTTAAAGATTGAGAGTTCATATCTGAGACTCTTAAATCATTCTTTCTACCATCTTTATGATCAATCTCAATTTTAGTATTTTCTGAAAATCCTTTTACTCCAAGCATTACACAAGGTTTATCTTTATAATAATTCTTAATATCTTGTCTAATTGCTTGATTAAAATAATTTTTTCGATTAAATCCATTTAATCTAATCGCATCAATCCCATTACCAGAAGAATGCGTCTTATCAGTTTCTACTATATATTCTTTTGCAAGACTAGAACTTCCACGCCCCCAGCTAAATCCATTTCCTAACTGAAGCTCAAGATAATCACCAATAAATTCACTCACTAAAACCCAACGGCTATACCTTGTTCATTGGGCTTAGCTAGCTCAAGAAATAATTCTTTTTTAGACTTCTTTTTCATTTTAATTTTTTAAATACCATTATATATTCATGTTTAAATAAAAAATAATCACTCTTTAATGCTCTGTATTTCCAAATATCTTGCTTACCAAGTTTCCCCCGATTTCCTTCAATATTTTTTACTACTATACCTTTTAGTTTTACTTTAAAATGCTTTCTTATCGAGTACATTAAATAAAATCCTAACGGAACAACCTCACTATTCTTATAAACATCACCTATAACAATAGCAAAATATTTGTTATCCTCAAGAAAAGAGAAGGCGTTAGATATTACTTGAGTAAACTTGTCAATAAAAAGATTAATATTGGATATCTGAGATAAATCTTCTATCTTATCAGTGAATTTAATAATATCCATATAAGGAGGATGAGTGAAGCCGTCCGCGAAAAATGAGAAAAGCGTCCACATAACTTGAGAAAAAAATTTCCCACGTTATGTGGATTTTTTTATGATATTTAAACGCTATTTAAACCGCTTTTAAACGATGCTGAAATAGACCTCCATACCTCCCCAGCTACATTGTTAGCCAGTCAGCTTAATTACCCGCTTATTTCCCCTTTACTCCTCGTCCCCAACGAGCAATGATGCCCCCAACATAAAACAACAGGGACATAAAAATGAAATTTAATACACGAGAATTTATTCAACACTTAACCACCAGACTTGAAAACCATCACGGCTTTAAAAATAGGGAATTTGTGCAAGGGAAACGCCGCTTTCAAGTCCGTCAAGATAGTTATCAAAATGAGCCAACAATTTATTTACTTTATATGCCACAAGGCACGCTGGTTGAACACTCTGAACATTGTCGCCAACGCGTTTCAATCGAGACTAACTTTGACATTGTCGCCCAGCAAATCGCTGACAAAATCGCAAACATTTTAAGAGGGAAATAAACAATGAAAAAACCAACTGAAAAAACCATCGCAAAAATATTAGAAACCATTGCAAAAGAGGTGGGGGATATTGAAACATTAGAAACCCGAATGAGCGACCATTTAGATTTTTATGATATGGGCGTGTGGAATATCAAACGCCTTATGCGTGCGGCTTATGAGGCAGGCTATAAGGCGGGCGTTGAAAAATAGGGGCGTTAGCCCCTTAATTTTTAGAATTTAAACACCAAATTATCCTCATAGCTAACCTGATAGTTTAACGATGTTTGAAGGACTATCCGCTCAGCTCCATCAAAGGCTTGCCAGTTATCCTTTTTCGCCTGCACCATATACGCAATAAACCGCACAAACTCTGACTTAGTGGAGCTAAAAAACACATAAGGCGGTCGTGTTCGGTCAATAAGCTGCAAGAAATCAATCAAATCAAAATAATTTGCCATTTTATAGCTGTTTTGCTTGGTGCAAAGATAAGGCGAGTCTAACACAAACAGGGCTTTAGGGTTGTCGGCAAACTTAGGCAGAAGCTGTTGAAATGGCTCGCTGACTATCTCAAGCCCATCAAGATAATCCTCTGCACTAGGATAATCAGCCAGCTTTATTCCATTCCAAAATGTCTTGCTAAATAGCTCCTCAAATGAGCTGACTTGTTGCCCACTGAAAAGCAACCAACTTGCAATGGTATTGAGGTCTTTAAACCCATTAAAATCATTGATTTTATTGATAATTTCTTGCTTTTTATTGTTATCTAATCGCTTGTTTTTTGGTACAATATCGCCAACAATTTGAAGCAGTTCAGCTCGTAAACGATTTGTATCGCTTATGTGTTTTAGTCTGTCTGCGTATCCATCAAAATCATTATAAATCACCCGTGCTTTGGGTTTTATTCGCTTTGCCACGTGGCTTAACAGTCCGCTCCCGCCGAAGGTATCTATAATCGTCCAGCCCTCACCATCATTAGGAATATTGTCATTTAAAACCTGTTTAAAGGCGTTTAAAAACAGCCGTTTTTGCCCAACGAAAGGCAGTGGTGCTTGTTTATAGTGAGTAGGATTTGTTTGATTTGCCATAATTTATCCTTAAATTATGGCGTTCTGACGCTCAAGGCGTTCGGACACTCTGAGTTGTTTAACGAGTAGGTTTAAATGTGTTTAAGGTTTTACACCGCACACATTTAATTTCTAAATATTGATTATCTTTTGTGCGTGCAAGGAGCTTTTTACAGCACTTGCACCGCATTTCTTGCAAATCTTTTTGCATAGACTTTCTCACTTTACGCGGTTTTGTTACAATCCGCCCGTCTGGTCAGACAAAGCGGTCTCGGGTCTATGCAGGTGCTATCTGCTTAGGCTGATGTGGTAGAGGTCAGAGCCTACCACATCGCCGCTTCTTCTTTTGCTCTAAACGGTTACTTCATTTTGCCCCTCCCAAATAATATCTAACTCATTTGAAATAACCTGATTATCCTCGTCTTTATGGTAAGAGCCATCGGCATTATGCCAATGCACTGCGGGCAGCTCCGAGTCTGTTTGCTCAACCACTAATAGCTTGCCAAATGGGCTTTCATAAACAATTTCAGCGTAATTGCCGTTTCTTAATGTTACTTTCATTTAGATCACCTCTGAAAAATCTGTAGGATATTGCCGCCGTTTCACCTCGCTTTCATAGGCGGTTTTGCAATGGTCTTTGTCGAAAAACAGCCCATTCACCAGCCGAAACCAAAACCGCCAGCGGGCTTTGGGCTTGCTCTCTAACACGGCTCGGCGGTAACAACGGCTGGAAAAGGTTTCATCTGCCCCACCGCCCGTTAAGGCGTTGCAAAGTTGGTCGAGGGCAATCAAAACGTGATAGCCCCACGTTTTAAATGGATTTTTCTTGCTCATTTTGGTATTCCTCATAGGTTTGCGACCAGCCGATTGACCAGTCATACTCAAGCGGATTTTCCGCTTGTTCTAACAAAATCTTGTGCATATAGGCGTTTTCAAACATTTTTTCTTTGAGCGTTTTCGCCGCGTTCCACACCGCTTTGAATTTGTCAAAATCCAGTGGCTCTGCGGTGTTATCCGCACAAATCAGGGTGAAAATACGCGGCTCGCCGTTTTCTTCCGTTTTGCCGTTTAAGTCAAAATCCGCTTTGATTTCAACCAAGGTGGCACGCCCTTTTTCATCTGTATCCACCCATTTGCCGATTTCTGGCACATACACGCCGCCGTTTACGCACGCATCGCGTTTGGTGTTGATTTGTGTTCGGATTTGTTGGCGTTGTTGGGTGAGTAGCTCGGCTTGTTTGTCCTCATCAATTACCCATTCTGAGCCTTGCAATCTGTGATAAGGACTAGGCTGTGGATCAACGAGTATCGGATAGCCTTGCTCATTAGCTATAATTTGTTTGCCTTGCGATTGCCCTTCAAGCAAAGTGCGGTAGGTTTCGTCACTTATTTCCACCGCCCCTTCAGGAGCTTGTGCTAAATCTAAATAAAATCCTGCTCTGTAGTACATTGTCATTATTTCCATCTCCCGATTGCCAAAAACTGGATTCTAACATCGCCTTGATTATGGCCACCGTGCTCATACTCGTGATAATAACAAGTTGCATTATTAGATTTTGTTAATATATTTACACCTGCATTGTGAGAACCTCTGATAGAAGTTGTTACCTTTGAAAAAATTAATGGTGTATCAACAAAAGCTATAGCCCAGTTAAATGATTTCTCAAACCATTCGTACAAGTCGTTCTGATTGATTACATAAGTTTGTATCATTGTCCCATCGGGATATTTCCTAACCTCGAAATTGCCAATTTTTTGATAAGTGATGAGACTTTGGATTTTCTCGTCGACCCAACCCCGATACGCTACAACCTCATTTTTAGTAAGCTGCGGAAATGCTAAATAGCGTTGCTCGCCACTTGCAGAGCAATAGATATAATTAAATCTTGGGTCGGTTGCTGAGGCAGGATTGACTTCCCACTGCCAATAACCACCATCGGGTAGGATGGCACGGATGCGCCCCCAGGCGTTACTTTTAATCTCTACTCGTCCACTGGCAAAATAATTAACAGCCGATAAACTTGCGTTACCTGCGTCGCCTGTTTTTTTGTAAGTGCTGTCAGACTGAAAATGAAAGGTGTTGCTGTTGTCATCGTGCCAAATACCATCAATATTCTTGCTATTGATAAAATGTGTTGTATCTGCGCTAAATCCCAGCATGTTATTATTAAGGTTAATGTCACCTCTAAATATCCCTCCTAACTCGGTCATAATCTGTTTTTGTCCGAGATAAGTGCCATTTGCGTCAAATGCCGTGGTAAATATATCCCAAGCCTGATTGCCGTTATAACTACCATAACTAAAACCAATCCCTCTTGCGTGGGCATTGGTGGTGTAGGATGGGTGTGTGATGTGCATCATCAAACTGGCAAGCGGCAGGTTGTTAAGTTTATCGCCGTTTGGTCGGTAAAAACCGCTGTAGGCATAACCCTCTGCCTTGGTGTAATCAATGGTCTTTTGGCGTATCTCACTCTTATCATCAGCACTCATTACCCAATTTGTCCAATTGCCGCCGACCTTACGACGGTTGAAAACTTGGCGCGAATGAAACGTGGTAAAGCGCTGAAAATACCCGTTACCAAAGACTTCTAATGCCCCATCACCTCTTTCTACGGGGTAATTTTTGGCTAGTGTTGCTTTAGAAGTACCAACAATATAATAATTGCCGTCTGTGGTTATCTCATCAAGATTTTGGTCATCACCGATGGGGGTAGTTAAATTATCAAGTCTCACCCAGCCATCAGCCCAGTTATTGTTTGACTTATAGCGCTTATATATCCTGCCGTTAGCTGCAAAATAAACTTGCTCTGCGTTTGATAAGACAAGCAGAACACCAGCTACCTTCTCGGGATAATTGTTATCTGTCGTGTTGCGGTATGTTGTATTGTTATAGATACCTTTGACCGTGATGTCATTGAGATTGTCGCTTGCAGTTAAAGACCGCACCGAAAAATCGGTAATGCCATAGCCTGCAAGGGTCGCGGCTGGGGATTGTTTGCTGTTTGCTTTATTTAATGCCTCAACCGCCTTATCATAGGCTGTTTTAGCGGCCGCACTTGTCGCCACTGTGTCGGCACTTGGTGAGGTTACGGAGTTTGATTTTTTGCTGTTGGGGATATAATTCCCTAGATTGCGAGTGAGCGCGTCAATTAACCCCTTGAGCTTTTTAACTACTTTAGGGGTGGCCGCTTCAGTTTCGCTCTCGCTATTATCACTGCTATTTAATTGCACCGTCCCTGTTTGCGCTGTGGTTGCTGACCGCTCAACATAGCGTCTTTCCACCTCTTTTTTTAGGTATTTTGTGCGGTTAGCGAGTTGTTTAATGGGTTTATTGGTAACGCCATCTGCGCCACCGTGAACAGGATCACTTTCTTCAATTTGATAAATCCCCGTTTCCCATTTTTCTTTTTCTTCTAAATTCGCCATGTGTAATCCTTAAATGTCTTTTAAATGATGTTTAAACTATGCCGAGCCGTGGTTATATGCGCCGTTATAGGTAGCTTTGTTGTTATAACGGATAGGGGCTGCTTTATAGTCCAGCACTGCCAGCACACAACGTGCTGGAGCAAAGCTAAGTAATATCTTACGGATTTCAGCAGATTGCTCGTTGGTGATAGGTTGATTTAGCCGAATGGCATAAGCTGCCCAGCGTTCGTCTTGGGGTATGGCTGCCACACCTTGATGAGACTCGTAATTACGCGCTTTTAGCCCCTCATCAATTTCAATTTCGCCAAAACCTAACTGACGCAATACATCACGAATTGCCCAAGGGGTGCCTTTATAACGATGCAGTTTTACTGCATTGCGTACCAGTTGGCGCTTAGACTCATTATTTTCAGCGACAAAAAGCCCGTCATAACCTGTAACACTCCATTTTTCCGCCAATAGCTCAATCCATTTGTCATCAAGTAATTCCACAAGGCTGGTCATAATTTGACGCTTTTCGGTCAAATTCAATTTATTACCAAGGTCGGCAAGTGCGGTGTATTTTTCTGAACTTTCAATGATGCTTGGATACTGTAATTTAGCCATCTTGTCGCACTCCATTGACGTTTAGGGTAACTTTGGTGCAGTTAGCCCATTCGGTGGCATTTAGCACCATTTTTGCGGGTTGCTGGATTGTCACATCATAGACCCCCTCAACACGCAACACTTGCATTAGTGCGGAGGGGACGACATCCATCCCCAGCTTTTTAGTGCGGCTTGCCAAATAATCCAGCAAGGCATCACGTGCTTTGGTTTTAACAATATCTTCACGGTAGCCCTCAAGTAGCGTGAGTTCCGCAACGATTTGATAAGTGCGGATGATTGGGTCTTTAACGCTCACCACATCACACAGCGGACGGCGATGCTCTGGGCTTAAATAATCTTGGATAGCTTGTTTTAAGCGTCTATCAGGCACGCCTGTAACAGTAAGTGGGTAAATATTTACCTTGCCACCGCCACCATTAATCACTTGCACGTCCACAATCTCTTGCGATACGGCTCTAGTGTGGTATTGATAAGCAGCAATAGAGCCACAGGTATTAAACGCTTCAGGGGCTTGCAAAATGCGCTCGCGATAAGCCTCATCATCTTCTTCTGCAATGCCGCCACTGGTGACATCAATATTGCTAACCGTAATGGTTTTGTCAGTATTTAAAGGGCGTTTTAATTGCTTCACACGCCCAATTTCCCAACCATTGCCAATAGAGCCTGTTTTATTAGCTTCCGCTTCAATTTCCACATAGCCAATGAGTGGCGTAATAACATCATCAGCCAGCGTAACAAAGCTCAATTCAGGAGTGACCATTACTTCAGTGCCTTTCGGCACTAAAATACTGCTATGCTCGCCCTCTACACTAAAACGCAACACACAGCGTGCGGCTTTATCACGCAGACGGTAACAGCCAAAAGGTTCACCGCATAAATCCAATGCTAGTCCCACCGCAAATTGCGGAAAGGTTTGCAAAAAGGCTTCATTGATACCTTTTCGCACCAACAATTCGCGGTAGGCATAGGTTTGGATAATAGAGCGTTCAATATGCGCAGGCTGTAGCGTTTTGCCTGTACGCTGCTCATAATCTGCAATGGCATCACTTAAAATTTGTTTTACGTCTTCGTGGACAATTTTTACGTCATCTTTTAGCCAGCTCATACCTTGACCACCGTTTGATAAATTTCTCGGTACACTGCGGTTTTTAAATGCCAGTAAATCAGGCATTCAAATTGTGGTGCAGTGCCTGTTATCTCTATGCGCTCAACCTCAATGCGTGGTTCCCACTTGCTTAATGCGTGGCTAATTTCACGCACGATATTGGGGATAGCAATATCTTCGGGCTGATCTAAATAGTTAAAATGATCACTGCCAAACTGTGGGCGCAAAATATCGGTGCCTTTGATTGTGTTGAGTATATTGGCAATGCACAGATGGATATCATCAAGCCCTTGTTGAGGGGCGTTGTTATCTAATTCTGGGGCAAGTTGCCAATGTGTCGTGAGTTGTGTATTCATAGCCCTGAGAATACAGGGCTGAAAGGGAAATTGATTTTAAAGTCCTTTAAAGATTTTATTTGGCTGAGCTGGTGTCGTTACCATCACCTTGCTCAGTATGCACGTGGTTTTTAAGACTAATATCATCCGCAGTAATGTCACCACCTTTGGTTTTAAGCGTACCATTGATCACCGCTGTAGCCCCACCCTTGCCACCGTTACCTGTCATGCCTTGCATATAGGTTAATGAGCCTTCCACAAGCAAATTGCCTGTGGTTTTGGTATCAGGGCAATCAAGGGTAATAAGGCTTGGGGATTTGATTAACACCGTTCCCACCGCATCAATCACGACATCGCCTGTCGCCCTATTGTGCGAGATGGTTGTGCCGTTTTTAAATTTGAGCATAAACATCTCACCATTCGCCACAGGCACAGGGTCTTGCTGGTTATAGATTGCACCTAACACACAGCCGCCTTCACCGCGGGCATCTAATAACAACGCCACAAGCTCTCCCACATCAGGTAAACAATAAAATTGATTTCCGCCCGCATTAGGCACAGGGTAATGTAACCACGCCGTTTCTAGGTCATCAAGGGCAGGGATTTTACACCGCACTTTATGGGTGTTGATATCAACTGCGGACACAATGCCCTCTTGATAGGTGGCGGTAAAATTATGGGTTTGCATGGGTTGCCTCCATACCTAAAGTAATCAAATCATCAGGGATAAATTCAAGCATTCGTACCTCAATTTCGGTTTGATAGCCGCTAAAACGACTAAAACTATGCCTTGCGCTTTTAATCAGATATTTGCCACTAAACACGCCCAAATTACGTAACAAAATCGTATTGCCTGCCACCAGTTTCGGATTACCCCAAAGGACGATATTGCCTGCTTGCTGGTCATCATTTTGCTCCGCAAGTGCTGCATCAGCTCTGGCATCAATTTGCTCTTGGCTTTCGCCACGGGTCACAATGCGTAAGGTGTCCCCACTGGCTTCGGCAGATTGCTTGATATTTTTGCGCCGTTTTTTAGCATTTTTGCGTTGCTTGATGACCTTTTTACCATTGGCGTCATAGCCCGTAATTTCCACCGCTTTAGCGGTGTCTTTAATGCGATCACGCAATCGTAGGCTTATCACATCTCGCTCATCAAGCACCGCAACAGGAGCGGTTTGCCCTAGTTCGTCTTTATGAGTAAACACCAGCTGGTTACCCACAATTTTAAAACTGTGATGATATTCACGGGCAAGGCGAGATAAAAACTCCACATCGCGCTCTTGGTATTGGGTTACGCGCGTGATGGGGATTGGCTTAATTTGCCCCACCACCTTCAGTTTTAACCGTTCTGCCACCTGTGCCACGATTTGTGCAAGGGTGGTGTTTTCATAGGCTTTGGGTTTTAAGGTGCGGTAGTTTTTACTAATCCCACTGCTTAATGCCCGCAAGGTAATGGTTGAGGGATGTGCCTCGTATTCCACTTCGTCAATCTCAAAGCTGCCAATGTCCACTAATGGTGCGCCTTTATAGCCAATGGCTGCAATCAATTTATCTCCTTGCGTTGGGAACCACTGGCGGATCCATTTACCCTGAATATCTTCAAAGGTTACCGTCAGCTCATCGCTTTGTCCTTCAAGATAATCGGTATAACTCAGCTCAATTAAGTGCGGTTCGATTTCCGCGGAAATATTGGTTTTCTCATAAAACAACGAAAAATCATACTGGGCCACATTAGCCATTATTTCCCCTTAGCCAAGGTGGCATTGCTTCATTTTGAGTAGGTTGCACTCGTAAAACGGGGATATAAACGGTTACCCCCATGGGTAATACTTCGTAAAAACTTAAGTGTGGGTTGGCATCAATAATGCGACTATATGCCAAGGGATCACCATAATAATAGTAAGCCAAGCTATCCCAGCGTTCACCCAGTTTAGCTGTATGCTTAATCACGGTTTGCATCATCGCACTCCTCATCATTACGCAACACCACCCACGCAGTCATTTCTGCTGTCGTGGTAGCAAGGTTATCAATATGTTCAACGGCGTCAGCAAACGCATTATCGGCAGGAACAAACCAATTTTCCCAGCCTGTTGCATTGGATTGCTCAAAATGTGTTTTGCTAAGGGCAAGAGCATCATAAATCGCTTGGCCAGCCTCAACAAACTCACCAACCACACCCAAATAAGGGCGAACACTATCAAACGCACCCCGCATCCCAACAAGCTCACCAAATGCCCCCAAAGACTGATCCAACCCTGATAAGGCGTGAGGCAAATAAGCAAGGGCAGACTGTGGATCGCTTTTAAGTTGCCGCATGATGGCTACGGTATTTTTCACTTCATCAACCGCACGCTTACCTGCTTGATACAGTTGGACACCACGATTAACGGTATTTTTTACCGCACTCAGCGTATTAGTAAGATTTTGAGGTAGAATTGAACCTAAAATGCTACTGTCGCCTAGCTGTAATGCCGCACCCCAATAACCCCTCATCTAATTCCCCACATATTCAGTAAGGCTAATCGAAATCTCACGACACAACACATTACCTTGCTCATCGGTAAACAGGGTAGTTGAGCTTAAATCTGTGATCACATAATTGCCTTTGACCCCATTACGCCCCCACACAAGGGCAAGTGCCTGTTGTGCCGATTTTGCCGCACTAATGCACGCCAACGGCTTTCCACACCGCCGATTTGATGATGTAGCCTTGCCGCAAATTGCAAGGTGGTTAGCCCATCACCTGTAGCTTGCAGTCTCGGTTTACCGCGCATTACTGCGTGTTCCGCAAAACTGGCTTGCTGGGTTTCAGAAACCGGTTAAATCAATCGTTCAAATACGATGTCGCCAACAAACAAAACTTTCCTCCTAATACGCTCTACGCCCACGCTGGTCAATCATCTGGTCAAAATACGTTCAACAACGCGCTCAAGCTCACGTTACCACGTTGCATGGCTTGGGTAATATCCGCCAAAATATCCGTTTTCTCTTGTTACCATTAACATTGATCACAGGGCTAAAATGCACCACAATAGGTGATTTATGTTGCATTGGCTCAGCTTTTCTTTTGCACGTTGCGATAGGCTTGCTGTACGCCTGCTTGATGTGATTTTTCTTCACACCTGTTTTTGTTTTTTGGCGTTAAGTGCGGTTGTTTTTTGCCTCTTTTGTCCGCTTGTTACGGTGTTTGCTGCATAGTACTTTAGGCTGTTTTACCTCCGTCATCACAGGCTCTAAGGGCTTACTGCGCAAAGGCAGATTGCCAGCAACCATTGCAATATTGGCTAAACGTTGGATATTAGCCACGCCAAGACGCGAGTGATTTCTTTATTCAGACATATTCGCCTTTATGCACCACGCCAGCCACTTCGTTTGCCACCATCGCTGTATAACACCCGAAGAAAGCCTCGTTTTTAGCGTTATCAAGAGCAAGTTTGCACCAGTGGTTGCCATTGAACTACTACCAATGGCTGACTGTGCAATATTGGCTTGCTTGGTTGAAATAGCTAGCTCAGTTTCTGCTGCAAAGCCAAGTTCCCTTGATCCAATCTACTGTACTGCCAATAAATTTTAACGCCTTCAAAGCTTGCTTATACCTTCGCCAAGTTTATAATCATGCCCATACCAAATTGACTAAAACTCTTGGCAATCAACGCCCAAACCAGTTCAATACAGCAGCAAGGCTTTATAAAATAATCCGATGGCGACCAATCAAGGATAGTGCGGTGATATTCCCAATCCCTGAATTAAAGAAGCCTTTCACGTTTTCCCACATATCTGAAAAGAATGTTTTAATCGCTCCCAATATTGATAATTAAGAACGCCGCACCTGCGATAGCCATAACGGCTATACCAATAGGATTTAGACCTAAGGCACGACCAATAAATAAAATGCCTTACCCACAAGTGTAAGCCACCAAATAGCTTACCTGCTAACGTCATACCAAGTTTAAATCCCACTTATCGCAGAGATAAACGCTGACGCGACGCGTTTGTCGCCCGAATAGCCACCAGATAACCCTTAGCCATCGCCAACTTCCTCCGCCGACGAAACTAAACGCTCGATTTAAAAGACGCAATTTCAGCTTAGTTTAGAGAATCCCCTGTTAGACGCGCTAAACGTATCGCATTAAATGCACCATTTAACTTTGTTGCACCAACATAAAGCCTTACAAAGGACTAAAAGCAAATTGAGCCCATAACCCACGCCTAGAAAGCTAAGTTTCATCGCTAATAGTCCACCGACAAAACCACGAAGTTCTAATTAGCCTTTATTTCGCTAATCCACGGTGTTAATGTATCTTCAATAAAATGCTGGCCTGCTTTGGCTATCTCTTTTAAGTCATCTGCAAACGCCGAGCCTATTGTTCCTACCGCACTTTCCCATACGCCACCTAGGGCTTCCATCGCTGCGCTTAGGTGCGTGTTTTTGGGCGATACGTTCCTCAAGGCTGGCTTGTTCGCGCATTTTCTGCAAAAACTCTTCCAGTCCCTGCTTACCTTTTTGTGCAAGTAATAGGGCCACACGTTTCCCTTCAGTGCCAAAGAGCGCATCGGCTACAAGACCCGCACCTTCATCACATACTTCTGTCGATAATGTCGAGCTTTTCTAGCTCGGTCATCATTCGTCAATGCCTTTAAATTGCCCTTTTTATCCAAAAATTAAATTCAACGCCTGAGCTTTCTAAAATATCGCGCGCTTCGGCTTTCATACCTTTTTTGGCTTCGGCGATCATCTTCGGGCCTTTATTCATTCGGTCAAGCATCGTGGAAAAGTTTGTCCCAAAAGAGGTTCCCTCTAAGCCTTGTTGAGCAGCCATTCCTTGGATAGCAAAAATTTTCTTGGCATTTTCTTCCCCAGTGAGTTTCATAGAGCGCACGTTAGAGGCATAATAGGTCATCGCCCCATACATTTGTTCTTTGTTCATCCCACCCGCAAACATCGCACGTTGTAGGTTATCTGCTGAGGCTTTTAATTCCCCCTCAGAAAGACCGTGGCCTTCCATCAGTTTTGCAAGAAACTCACCACCCTCAAATTGATCCATACCTAAAAGTACATTGAGTTTCGCCGCTGTTTGCAATCCTCCACCAATAAGGATGTCATCGTTCACCCCTTGCATTTTTAAGGCGCGAGCAAGGTTATAGAAATCTTTTTTTGTGCCAGGTAAATCACGTCCTAAATCATCGGCAATTTTGCCGATTTCTTTAAATTTCCCGAACGAACCATTAGCTTTCATCATCGTGATTTTTAGGTCGTTAGCAGCATCTTCCTGAGCCATATAAGTTTGAATTGAGGTCATTAATGGGCGACCTACCGCATAGCCGTGAGCAGCGGTCTCCATTAATTGCCCTTGCATACGTTTTTTAGCCTTATCCCAATTTTCAGAGAATGCCATAGCCCCATTAAGACGTTGTTGGCTTTTTTTCGGCACGGCTAATCGCATTATCTAGCTGCTGATAACGTTTTGCTATAGCATCAAGGCTTTTGGCAGGATAGTGCATTTTTTGCAAAGCAAGACCAAATCGGCTTTGTTTGTGCTGTGGCTTTTTCGATTTGACTAGATAGGCGAGAGGACAGCTTAGTTACCGTTTGGAATGCCGCACTCACACCTTTAAGCGTTGTACCAATGACTAAGCCGATCATTAATTCATTTGTTGCCATTTTTTTCTTCTCACGGTAAAGTTAGCTAATAAGACTAGGAGGGAACATGAAGCAAGAGATACACTCAGAGAGAACATTGGCGATTGCGAAAGCCATTATGGTTTGCTCATTTATTCTTGCGGGCATTTGGGCTGCTATAGACATATTTCCAGCCCGAACAATTTGCCACCGCAACGGGATTTGCTGAAATCGGTTTTATTGCGATTTTCTACCTCTTCTTTTGGGTGTTTATCGCATACTTTACTCAGTCGCTGTCGCAGTAATAATGCCTATCCCAGCCCTACTTATTGGCTTTTTCATTAACTGGGGCTATACTCGCATATAGCCCGCTTTTACTTGTCTATTAGCCTGTGTAAGCCAGCAATCAAGCTCCTCCATTGTGAGGGCATCAATATCAGATTGCGTCCAGCCCATACCACCACGCTAAATCCGCATAGAGTGTATAAAGTTCATCAATATCAACTTGCTGAATCGAACAGGAAAGCCACGAATAAGTTGCACGTCCCTCCCAATCTAACGCATCCAAAAATCTTCTGCTGTAAACCACTTACCATTGCCATCACAGCATATTCCGTAGCAACAGGATCATTTTTACAGCGTGCAGCTGCTTTACGATGATCACCTGCTGTAACACGGCGTACGGTTACCTCTTCTAAAAGATCTCCTGAGCCTAATGTAATTGGGCGAGATAATTTTGATACGGTTACTTGGTTGTTCAGTTTTTTAGACATAAAAAAAACTCCTTGGTTGGTTTTGTTTAACTTCGCCAAGGAGTTTACTTAAATCGCCTTTAAATTGATTTTAAAGTGGTTTAAAGACTTTTATTGCCCGATGTTCGTGCGGTATTTTTGCAACACATCTTGTCCGTTTACACGGTAGATGTTGGCAAA
>NZ_UGHK01000003.1 GCF_900450705.1 Avibacterium paragallinarum | reverse complement strand
GGTCGCCATATTGAGCTTGGTCACCACATTAAACAGCACACCTTGCACCCGTTGCTCGCCGTGTTGATATTGGGCATCTTCCACCATTTTTTCGCCCATACCTGTTTGGTCGAGATTGCACGCAACCACATTATATTGACGCATCACACGGTTTAACTCGTCCAACTGATGGCGTAACTTAGTACGTTTTAAGGTGATGATTTCGCGCGTCCAATACACATCGCCCACCAGTTCCAGCACCCAAATTACGGTTAAATCTCCCCGCACTGCAATATCCATACCTACAAAGCAAGGGTTGCCCGTGTAATTTTCGGGTTTTCCTGCTTGCGGATGCTCGACGCCGTCAATTAAGTCATAAGAAAGCCAACTACTGGCTTCATCAAGCCACTTAAGTTCAAATTCTTGCGCCCACGCATCTTCATCATTTAAGCCCTTACGGAGCTGTTCAATGTTGCGTGGAAGACCATCAGCAACGGCTTGATAAATATCTACTTGATGACGCGACCATTCAGTATTGTCAAGATCAGTCATCAGCTCATAAAATTTATTGCCCTTGCCATTAGGCGTACTCACTACCCGCAATTTCCAGCCTGCCGAAATCACAGGGAACAAGGCTTTCCAAATCTCACGGCTGTCTTGGTGAAAAGCAAACTCGTCCAAAAACACGTTAGCCGAAAAGCCCCGAGCGGTGTCAGGATTGGCTGGGAGTGCGGTAATTTTTGAACCGCTAGGGAAAATCACTTCAAGGGCATTAATGGTGGTATCTTCTTTAAAAGGGACTTCTAAGATTTCGCAAACCATCCCCATTGCTTCCATATGGCGTTTTACACCCTCGTTCATCGCTTCTTTTGCTTGGCGTTCCCCACGGCTTAAAATCACCCAACGGACTTTTTCACCCCGTGCTTCGGCCTCCAAGCAATCCAGCACAATTTCAAGGGTGGTAGTAAAAGTTTTCCCAGTTTGTCGTGCAAACATCGCTACCTTAAAACGGCTTTTATCATTCAACCATTTTTTCTGATAGCCATAGAGAACCGTGTTATTCGATGCCATAGACTGCTTTCACCATTTTTGTTACATCGTCCATACTCACCCCTGTTTCTTTCGCGCTTCTTCTACCGCTTCCGCCGCACGTTTAATGGTTTCTTGACGGATAGCCTGCTCACGTTTTAAAACTCAGACTTTTCTGCCTGCTCTAAACGTTGTACTGCAGCAGAGAGTAGCGCAATAGACTTCGGATCAGCACTACCGTCCTCACTCATTCCAAGCGAGGTTTCAAAGGCAATGTTTTTCACAATTTCCATCAACATTTTGCCAATATCAGACTGTGGTGCCTCACCAAATTGCTTCGTCCAAATTTCTGCAATTTCGCGAGATTGACGGATTTTTGCCCCCATTTTTTCCATTCGGCTGGCATAACGATTAAGCCCTGTTTTGCTTAACAAGGCTGTTTCAGGTAATCCACAATCACGGATCAAATCATTGATCTCTTCCAAAATTTCCGCTTGGGAATATTGCTTGTCGCGCAACATCATTGCGAGCTGGGTTTTGATATTCGGTGGCAATAAATCCACTTTGCTTGCACGCCCACGCTTGAGTTTTTCGCTCATTTAAACCTCCTTTAAATACGGTTTAAAACTTCGGGGCAGGTTTTTTCACGCCATCAACAACCGCTTCGCCGTTAGCTACATCAAGCCCTCGCTGGGTGATGGTTGCAATCATAAAACCACTTTTGAGTCGCTCAATTTGCACAAGTCCTTGTTCTTCCAGCCAATTCAAATGGTTACGCACTAAATCTCGGCTAATGTTATGCCCATAAAGGGCAAGGCAATCATCTAAAATAGACTCATTGGCGTCATAACCCGCATCTACAAGAGAGCGTAAAATGACAAGGCGTTGGTCTTTAATAAAAATCTCTCGCATAGTTATCCTTTTACACGTTCTTCAATTAATAATGCCACCTGATGACTTAGGGTGGATAAACGAGCATTGGTGGTATTCGTCTCCCCCTTGATTTCCGTCATCAAAATCTTCAAGGCAGATAAATCTTCTTTTGTCGGCATATGCTCAAGGGTATCCTCCACCTTTGTAAGCCGTTGCTCCACCTCATCAATATTTTTTCGGATAGCGTCAATTTCACTGCGTTTGGGGTATTTGCTGTCCATTGATAGTTTCATCCCTGCCCAAACAGAGCCAATGACGGTTGCGACCAATCCCCAATGCTTTTGGATAAACTCTAATAACTCCATCATCATTTTTTATCCTCTTGGCAAATCGCCCGATAAGTGGCGTTATGCACCGCAATTTGGCGCAGGGTTTCGGTGGTATCCTGCCGACTGGCTTGGATTAAGCCAAAGCCCGAGCAACTCGGATTAATCACGGAGATCGCCTTGTTGCTGCAGGCGGTCAATAAGGTCATTGCGATCAGCAGCGCGGTGGTTTTTTTCATTGTTTTTTCTCACTTCAAACTGTTTTACTTGGGCTTGTGCCACGGCTTTTTCTTGCTCAAGGTGCTCTACGGTGGCAAACATTTGTTCTAGGTTTCGCTCAGCTTTTTTAAATCGCCATACGGCGTAAACCACAAATAAGGCAAAGCCACTGAGGGCAATTAAACTTGCGGATAACATCATTGTTCTTCTCCTTGTGGTGATGACTTACGGCGATTAAGGGCGTTAGCAAAGCCTTTGGTTGCCACACCACCGCCACAGAAGAGCGCAAAGGTAGTGAAAAGCTCGCCTACATTGGAGCGGTCTAAATAGACGCTATAAGCCAAAATCACCGCCATTAACAGCGCACCGAAAAACTGGATAAATGCCGTGGTGCTAAGGCGACCGTTGTCGTTAGTAATTAATTCTTTTAATGCCATTAGTAACTCCATAATAAGTAAAATTTTTGTGCCGCTGTGCGGCCACCATTAATTGCCTTATTACGTTTGGCGTTATTACTCATTCGCCATCCGCGTGTAAATTTTTTGCCCCAATAAAATTGTATTGATGCACGCATTTTTACCCCTTAAACAGATGATCTACGTTAATAATCTGCTCGCTATCAAGCCAACTCCAAACGTCAAAGCACGGACAATCCTTGAGCCACTCATTGGGCGTAATCGTGCCGTCGCCATTAAGGTCTGGGCTTAAATCGCGATGTCCACAAATTCGTGCATCTGGATATTTAGCCTCTAACTCTTGTAATAGCTTGTGTAAGGCTTGCCATTGTTTGGCGGTGTAGCGTCCGTAGTTTTTGCCTGTAATGCTAATGCCACCCACCAGACAAATCCCTAGGCTGTGGGCGTTATGCCCTTTGACATGCGCCCCGTTTTCTCCCTCTTGACGACCAGTTTCAATCGTGCCATCGGTATCAATAACAAAGTGGTAGCCAATATGTGGCAAGTGCGGGTTAAAATGTTTGGTGTTGATAGGGTTACGCTTAAAACCACGCTGCTTATGCCAGCTGTCAATCACTTGAGCGGCGGATTTTGTTTTATTGCGTAAGGATTTACCGTTCTGCGTGGCAGAACAGTGGATCACGATTTTGGTAATGGGAAAGGGCATATAACATAAACTCCTTCTAAATGCTTTTAAAAGGAGTTTAAAGATTTTGTTTAAAGAACTATTTTAAAGTGGTTTAAAGATTTTTTACTTAAACATATCAAACTGCCGACGGTCGATCTCTTCCTTTTGCATCCGTTTAACTATCTGATATACCCATTGCATTGATACGCCATACTTACGGGCAAGCTCACGGTGATTAACCCCGTTAAACTCACGCCAAATTTTCAAATCACGTTCAGATAATGCTAATAGCAAAGCACGAGGGATATAAATAATCTCCCCCGCCCAAGCTCTTGAAATCCGCATTGCCACATCAACTCCCGCTTGTTTGGCTTGTTCTTCGGGCATTTCATAACGATTGATTAACTCTTGCTCAACATGAGCTGCTAAATCTGCCAACACTTCTGGGGCTTTGCGTTCAAACACATCTAATTTGTCTTTATCCATTTTTCCTCTCCACCCGTTTTTGCCATTGTTTTAACCGCTCTAACACCTGTGTCGCCAACTTGTTATCCCCATTTAACCCTGCCACCGTCATAATCAGCACGTTATTGCCTTTTTTCACTAGCTCAACATTGACAATATTGCGGGCAAACTGGTCAAGGGCGGTATCTGACCCATCACGAATAATGCCCTGCTTGTGCATTGCTCGCCAAAGCACGCGGATTTTATCCACAATAGTCGGTTTCGCAGTTCTCATTTTGCCTGTTGTCCGAACGGCTTTTTTTGCGGTGTTACGAAAGCCTTTATCTTCCAATTCGTGTAAAACCTGACTAAGTTCTTTAATCGTCATTTGCTTCGTTGAGCTTTTGCCCGTGAGCCGTTCTAGCATTGCACGATAACTAAGCTCATCTATACCGAGCTTTTGCTTGGCGATATGGATAAGCTGGATATATTTGGGTTTAGTGTACATTAGACCTCCCTTAAAACACATTATTCCGCCCTCTCAGTTCCCCTCTTTTGTAAAGAGGGGCTAGGGGAGATTAAAAGGGCGGTAAATGGGTTTTAATCTGCTTGCCCCATTGTTCCCCACATCACTTCTTTAATAGTCTGTTCGGGGTGCTTACGTTGGGCTTTAATCAATTTTTTCAAAATTGGGCGAACGTGTTTGATATATCGCATCGCTTCATCTAAATCCATCACAATAAGCTCTAGGCAATCTAAGGGGGAAATACAATCCGCAGAAAGCGTTTCTACTGTTTCCCCCTCTGCTAGCTCAATCGCTTTAATTGCCTCATATTCTTGCTGTACTTCGCCATCAATATAGCGATCCCACAGAGCTAAAGCCTCATTTAGGCAATCATCAGCAATATCCATTGAGATCCAAATACTGCCTCGTTCTTGATTAGTTAATATCGTTTTCATTTTTTGCTCCTAATTTCTTTGTTTCGGTTCCATTTACACCGTGATTTAACTCAACTTTTCGCCCTTCCTCAAAACCAAGCCAACGAGAGTTATCATTTTTTTCTTTTG
Source organism: Avibacterium paragallinarum (assembly GCF_900450705.1). Taxonomy (GTDB): domain Bacteria; phylum Pseudomonadota; class Gammaproteobacteria; order Enterobacterales; family Pasteurellaceae; genus Avibacterium; species Avibacterium paragallinarum. The sequence continues at coordinate 168,105 of NZ_UGHK01000003.1, read as the reverse complement.
TATTTCCGCTTTCTCGACTTTTGCACTTCCCAAAATTTCTTGCGGATTCCACTTTTGTTTTATAATAAGCACTCATCAATTGGCTTTCTTCTTCAGATACAGCAAATTTTTCCACATTTTTAGCGACACCCATTACCCACCCTTCGCAAAAGGCATCGGCTCTCGCAATCAATGTACTGCGTTTTAATTTCTTATTTTGTTTTGCATTAAAAGCTTTTCGGGCTTTTTGTAATTGTCGATATAGCACATCAAAACAATATGAGGCGATAGTGGGCTTTTCTTGCACACCGAAAAACACCATGTGACATAGACCTTCGCCATATTCGCTACCATCGTCATAATAATTAGCGACATAGGCTTCAACCCCAAATGCTTTGCGTATTACGCCTGAAAGCATTAAGACATATCGTGCAGTCTTCATTGCAAATCTCTTTTGGTTATGTATTGATGACACCTCAATATCAACCTGATTTATTTGATGTTCAGCCATTAATTTCTGTGCCATCTCTAACGCTTTTGCTGCCTCGTGAGGATTGCTTGATTTACTTAGTGCAAGCAACTTTTTTATTTTTCTTAATAGTTTTTCGCGTTTCATTTTATCCCCTCACTACTTGCCATCTCGCTTTGGGCAACTGATTTTGCACCAGCTCCAGATACACCCCCGCCGCAATATAGTTGCCCGTATTAATCGCTCTGACTGCTTGTTGAAGCTGTCCGATCATCATATCCAGCTTGAGTGCAAGTTCACTTTGCTTTTGCGTTGTCATAGCTCTTCAACCTCCACAACCTCGTCAATTTCCGTAATCTGATGAGGCAATTTATTCAGGTCTAAGGTGTTTAAATCACATTTTTCCGCCGCCTGCTCAATGCTTTCGGCTTCTACGGTGATTTCAACCATTCCATAAACTCTGACAAGGTATTTATTCTTCATCTTCGCCTTCCTCATTGACAAAATTAATTCGATACTTCAGACCAATAGCGTAGCCTTCATGGATTTCTTCCAGTAGTTGGTCGATATAACATATCGCATCGTCTTTGGTTTCAGCTTCAATACCCAAAGTCAATTTAACGTCTATTTCAGCGTGATAATTCATTGTCATTGCTCCTATTTTTTGATTTAAAACACTTTATAAACGCCCCTTAAATCAGGTTTAAAGAGCGTTGAAAAGGGTTTTAACTCTTTGTAAATAGCCACATAATCCAACCCATTAAGGCAAAATAGCCCAGCACAATAATCACATCACCCATTTACACCTCCTGTTCAAACGGTTTGATCACAAAATCTTCCACGGCAGTTTTAATCGTAATGCCCGTGACCGTTGATGCGATATTTGGCTCTGCGAGCATCGCTTCTTTGTTTGGCTCTTCTTTGGTGCGGATAAACTGAGTTAATCCTAACGCACGCAATCTTGCCAACACTTCGTCCGCTTTGCGGATTGATACACTCGGTGGACGTTGTCGCCATTGCACTTCGCCCGTGTTAAAGCTGCCCGTTTTCGTTTTACCGTTTTGTGTCAGCTCCGCACGGTTGGCTTCACACCACACTTCGATAGCTTTTTGTAAAGGCTTCATTTGCTCCTGAAGAGCGGTGATTTTTGGGGCATATTTTTCGGTAATCGCTGCCAGTTCGTCATTTTGGTGGGTCGCAAGGCGTTGTAACTCACGTTGCAAATCGCCAATATCTTTAATCGCAATCTCCACTTCTTCTCGGGTTTGATAGCGGATGGTGTCGCTTTTTAGTTTGGTTTTACTCATTGTTTTCTCCTATGGGTTAGCTGATTGATTACAGGTATAAACGTCATAATTGGCGTTGATTTTTGGGGTGATGCCGCCATTATTAACAACTAAATACACCACGCCACCTTTGCAAATTTCCGCAATTCGCACGTCGGTAAACTTGGCACGGGTTTGTCCATCACACCCTGCCAATAAAAGTGCGGTGCAAATTAGGGTGAGTTTTTTCATTTTTTTCTCCTTATAGTTCATCGGTGGTATAACCGATTTTGATTGCCATTAAGCGGTTTGGATTTTGTTCTGCTAACTTATGTATTCTGCTACTGGCTAGCATACGGATATAACCTTGGCTTTTGTTTAATCGTCTTGCTAGCTCTGCGGCTGTGCCATCAGCGATATTGATTTCGCCTTTATAGATTGCATAAACGGTATGGCATTTTGCTTTCCCCCGTTCGCCGCACTTTCTAGTTGGCATAACTCCTCCAAACCACCTTAATGCCTTCCACTATCATTTGCCACTCGTCAAAGCGTTGTCCATCATTGCCGAGGATATACCGCATCGCTTGAGCGGTTTTTTCTAGTTCTTTGGTGTTATGGTTGGGTTGCACCCGCACTTTTGGTTTGATATGTTCAAAATGCACATTAATCACGTGCAAGCCCATTTCTTCCAGCTTTCTAATGCACTTTTGCACTTGGCTTAGGTAGTTCAACACCATCTCGTTATTGCCTCGTAAAACAGGGTTTGGGTGGGTTAATGTGGTGCGTTTCATACCGTTCCCCCTTGCAATTCATTTTTCGCCGCTAAAATGTAGTCATAATCAAGGCGTTTGTTGTCGCCGTTGGCACTAAACCACGCAAGGCGTAGCACTTGGGTTAAAATGCGTAAGCCACCACCTCGCTTGCCTGTTTCTGCTAATAAGCTGATCAGTTTTTTATCTGTGGTATCCAGTTGCCACGCATTGGCAATGGCGACAATGTCTTCTTTTTTGCAATGCTGAATGCTTTCGTTTTTCGCACTACGCGACCAAAGGCGGGCAAAATCGTGGCTTTGGTTAATGCCACCACGCATACGGGTGTAAACCTTGTCATTCCCAATTAAAGTCATTCCTACATCGCAGGCTTCCTGAATAAGACGTAACTCTTCCAGCGTTTCATAAGAGAGGTGATCCGCCTCATCAACAATCAGCAAGCCTTTTGTGCCTTTCATTCGGCTTTCAATTAAGCGTGCAAGGGCTGCCTTGCGTTTTGGCGGTTCGCCCACGCCCAATTCAAGAGCGATTTCATAAAGCATTTCCGCAAGGCTGGCACGGCTTGGGTGGGCGGTAACCAGCCACACATTACGGTGGCGTTTTTGATACTCCCGTGCGGCGACTGTTTTACCTGCACCACTCATTCCAAACACAGTGGTAATACAGCCTAACGCATGAGCATAACTAATAATGGTGTGAATAAGCTCGGCGGTTGGGGTTTTAATAAACTCAGGTGCGGTCATAAATTGACTGCGTTTTATTTCACGCTGTTCTAGCCAACTTTCTAGCGATTGGGTGATTTTGTCATTATCCCCTGTATATTTACCATTGAGATAACTTGAGATAACAGGTGGCGTTACCCCAATTTCTTTTGCAAGTTGCATACGGTTAATTTCACCGCTTTCAATAATTTGCTTGATTTGTTCAATTAATGTCATAATGTCATTCCCTTGTTCTAGTGGATCAGCTTATGGATCGTGTTATTATTAAATTTGCCCAAAAACATCAAAGAACAGTGTTTAAAGGCATTCCTAAATCAGTTAAAAAACGTTTAAATTTCATCTTGCATAAAATTAACTTTTCCCGTTACACTCTTATTGAACAGCGTTTTTTGCCTTACGTTGAAGAATTTACCTATGCAAAGAGTGAAGAACATCAAGTCAACTTGGTTTACTGGTTTAGCCGTCATTTCAAAATACCCCCAAAAGACGTCTATTTACTTTTACTCTTCGCGAAATGGCGATACTTAACGCGGCTTGATAGTCTTTCAACGCGACTTGCAAAGAGCGGGGAAGTGTCGTATCGGCAAGAAATTGTTCAGTCAATTCCCACTTTCTTGCAACGCTACTCAAGGCTTGCCTTTCAAGTTGAGCGACAACTTCCTCGTTTTCTTTTGCTTGATTGAGTTGTTCTGTATTTTCACGTTCAAGGGCTTTGAGTACGTTTGCGACCTTTAGGCTCTTTTTACGTTGTAGATTTCGTTGTTTCATCACTTTCTCCTGTTGCTTTAATCATCATTTAATAACTGTTTAAACTTCGCTACACCTTTGGCAAATCCGTTTTCGGTAGGGGGATCGTCATCCACCACCCAATCCATTTCTTCGACTTTGCGTTGTAAATTCCCCTCGAACATTGCTAGTCGCTTGACTTTCTTCGGCTCAACTAACTCCGCCTCTGGTACGTCGTCAAAATGCTTGCGGTATTGTTCGTGTTGGTGTTTGTCCATTTTCTCTAGGGTTTGTACTTGCTTTTTGGTTTGGCGTGCTTCTTGTGCCTCTAAGCGACGTTGCATTGCCGCCCCTTTCATGCTGTCAAAGGCAAGTGGCTTATCACATATCGCATCACACAAATACACGCCATTTAAGTCATACACATACACCGTGCCGTGTAAGTCATCGGGATCAAACCGCACCACCACATAAGGGTATTGCCCGCCCTGTAAGGCTTCGGCATAGTAGGTGTTTTTCTCGCCGTCTAGGCGGTAGCCTGCTTTGAGGGTAAAACAGCCGTATTTGTCCACTTTGGTGCTTTCGCCTAACATCATTAATTGGCGTAACTGCTCATCGGTAGGTTTTATCACTTCAACTTGGGCATAATCCCTTGCCCATAACTCATCGGCACTGTAAATGCCTTGCCCTAGCTCACTTTGGCGTCCTTTCTTGGCGTTCCACTTACGCACACCCTCTTCAACAATTTGTAAAAATGTCGCTTTATCTAAGCCTTTTTTGTATTGGTAGTTTTCGGGTTTTTCCGTTGGGCTATCCCCCGTAAAAAAGCCTTCGCAACGGCGGTTTCGGTCAATGTAAGCGGGCAATCCATCACGTCTAAACGCACGCTCAATCGGCTTGGCTCGTCCATTGCCTCGCCCTTTAAATACAAGGGTTCGGATCACTTGGATACCAAGGCGTTCAAACAACCCATCAACCACAATGGCTTTATTCCGCTTACCTCGTTTGGTTTGGGTGGAGGTTTGCAAATCAGAGGCGGCTCGGGTGTTATCCATTAAAATTTTCTTTGGGATGCCATATTGTTTGATTAATCGCAGGGTGGCTTGACGGATTTGATCGCCGTTTTCGCTGTCGTCCACGCAGTACGCCAAAATGCGACGGGTGCGAACATCTTGCCAAAACCAGGTTTTCGGGCGGATAGGGCGGCTGCCGTCCTCATACCAATCCACAAACACGTTATGCTGATAGCCATCGCCATTGATAATCTCAAGAGCTTCAAGGTGGGCGACGCTACGGCGTTGCGGTTTAACCAACTCACGCAGGGCGTGATCACCGCCCCGCATAAGGGCAATTTGGGCGGGCGTCAGCTCTCGGTTAAATTTGCGTTTTAAGGTGTTAAGACTTGGCACTGCCCAGCCGTTTTCCTCCGCTGCATACATCAGTTCTTCATAACAAATGGCAAAGTTAGGTTGCGATTGACGACAGTATTCCCCCAAAAAGAATTGCCACGCAAGCTCGTCAATCTTGGCATAGCGGCTTGTGGTGTCGCGCTCAACTCTATCTAACAACAACGGCAACCAGTTGCTTTGTGGGTGATTTTTCACTTTGTACCACCAACGCTTCAGACTTCCACGGCTCACCGCTTCACCTTCTTGCCCCGCAAAATGCTCAACCACCCGATCCATGGCGTCCATTAATTTAAGGCGCATATCCAACAACCCCTTGAGCTTCATCACCGCATTAAAACGACGTTCAGCACGGCGTTCTTGTTCATTAGTAGCCGAAGCGAGGACATTCCAAGCACTTTCGGTCATTTGCTTTTCAGCCTGTTTTTTCACCGCACTTGGTTCTGGTAAGGTGGTGTTTTTAAGTAAAATTTCGGCTTGGACATCTACTGGAAGAGAGGAAAGTTCAAATTCTATTCCTCCGCCTTGACCTGATCTTTTTCTGCCTTTCCATTCATTCTTTTTAGCTTGATATAAAATACCTTGCACACTATTAGGTAAACAGTTTAAACTTAGATCTAGTAATTCTTTTGCAGAATAGTGTATTTTTAAGTGTGCCTTTACCATACATTCACCTTTAAACTATCTATCTGCAAATTTTTTATTGTTACGGTGAGCGTAACGTGCAGCCCAAATTTCCTCTGCGGGAATACCAATGGCTTCAGCAATAATACGTTCACCTTTAAGCCAAGGTCGATCTAAAGCATTCTTTAATGTGCTTCCTTGGCTATAACCGTGTTTTAAAGAGAGTTGTCTTAATGACCAACCCGTTTTGTGAAGAGCAGCGATGATATCGGCTCTATGCCAATCATTCGCTGTTTTTTTATCATTATTTAATGTATTCATTAGATAACCTCTTTTGTTTAACTAAGTAAATAATATTACACTTTAATGTTTAAGTAAAGTTTAAAAAGAGCTTTTTAAAGTTATTTTTGACAAAAAATAAACACAAAAGAGTTATGTGATTGATTTTCTTATACTTTAAAACTTTAAAGTGGTCTATTTGGATTTTTTAAAGTAATGAAACCTAAGTTTAAAAATGAATTCAATATAGGAACTCGTATTAAAGAGTGCAGGGAAGCATTAGGATTAAGCAGAAATGTTGTTTGCGATATGCTTGGAGGTATATCTTTAACAACCTTAACATTATGGGAAAAAAATGAAAGGGAACCTCAGGCAGGTGTTCTAATTAAATTAGCCGAGATACTAAAAACTACCCCAACTTATCTATTAACTGGGAATAAAGAAGAAGTTATAAAAGCTGAACCAGCAAATATATCTAATCAACTTACCGTAGAACAGGCTTTACAAGCCTTACAACAAGCCATAGAAAGGCAAAAGCCAAAAGATAACCTCGTGCTTGATGGCGTGCCGTTAAAAGTGGAAGAGATGACCGTGATACGAAATTATCGGCAAACGGATGATAGAGGAAGGGAAGCTATTTTAACGCTTTCTTACACAATGCTAGGCTGTGTAACTAGTAGTGCCAGCGATGATGACAAGGATGAAAACATCGCAATGGTTGCAAATGGATCTTGATAAACAAGCAAGTAACGATGCCATATTTTAAAACCATTTAAACGCTATTTAAATCGCCGTTAAATTTTCTCACTTTATGTGTATTTTTTACGGCTTTTTACACTTTTTTTCTCATTTTGTTTTTCTAACTTTTACCCATAAAAAAAGGGGGCTGACCTCTCTCAACCCCTTATTCTATAAGACTTCTGACCCACTTAATTCCGTTTAATTCAACATAAGTCCTAATTTCTCACTTTGTGTGGATGTTCTCAGTGCCTAAATCCTCACCCACGACAAGGCATTGATTTCGTTGGCTTTCAATGGCTAAAATCGCCATTAATTCAGCGAAAGGATAATGCACATAAAGTCCATCGGCTGCGGTTTTTTCTGGCGGAATAAGCCATAAACGGAACAGCCCCATAATATGATCGATACGCAACACGCCAAAATGTTGCATATTGGCACGCAATAATTCAATAAACGGTTGGAAACCTCGAGCTTTCAACTCAGTCGGATTATAAGGCGGAATATTCCAATTTTGTCCCACAGGCCCTAAAGGATCAGGCGGTGCGCCGACAGAAGCCTGAATGCAATATAAATCAGGATCTGCCCACACATCGGCACTGCCTCTTGAACTGCTCACCGCTAAATCGCCATAAATGCCTAGCGACATTCCTTTATGACGACATAATTTTTGCACGCCATTAAGCTGTTCGTGGGTGAGCCATTGTAGCCAACAATAAAACATCACATTTTCTTTATGCTGACGAACTAATTTATCCCTTTGTGTATCATTAAGTTGTTGATATTTTTGCCAACCGAGCCAACCAATATGCTGTTCGTCTTCCTTGTGTTGATGTGTGGCTTGCTGATCTAAAACTTCAAATAAACCTTGGTATAACAAGCCCTTACCTTGCTGTTGCACAAAATCCTTAAAAGCTTTCTGCCGAGCTTGCATTTTCGCCGCACGGCTACGCTGAAAATAGGCATATAATTTTTCAAGTGCGGTCAATTTTAAGGGCAGAATTTCTGCATAATTTACTTGCTCATTTTGGCGTAAAGCCGAAATTTTCTCTTGAACCTCCGCTTGCTTCAGCCAATTTTGCACGGATTTACACAATTTATATTCAGGCAGCTCGTCAATGGCTAAGTACAGCCAATTTAGGTAACGCCTTGAATTGGCACTGTAAGGACTTGCCCATTCCGGCACGGCAGAATACATTGCGTGTAACGGGTTAATACCAATAAATTCTGCTCCATAAATCACGCCCTGTTCCACCAAATAGGCGAGATCGGCAAAATCCCCAATTCCCCAATTTCGATCCGACCGCAAACTATAAAGTTGCACATTCAAGCCCCACACTTTTTGCTGTTGCAAAATTTCAGCTTGATACGCCGTTTTTGGGCTAACCAGTAAGCGAACGTGGTAAGTTTTATCGGCAGTGGTGAGCTGTAAAAGATAATAACCAAAAGGAAGAGAAGGAAGCGAAAGATAAGGTTCAGAAAGCGAAATTGAGGCTAAAGGTTGATGTTGTTCATTCAATAATACGGCGTATTTTATGGCTTGGGACGGACTTGGCAAATTTAAACGTTCAACAGGATAGCTTATCGGCTCATTTTCCTGCGCTAAAAAAACGTCATCAAATCGCACCGCACTTTTATTCTGATGGTTATTCTGATTATCCCGATGATGTGCATTTTGATAAGGCGTTTGGCTGAGTAGCTCAGTAAAATACGCCAAACTATCAGGGTTAGCATAAATCAACCGCCCCTCAATATCATAATGGGAAAACTGAATGCCTAACTCCTCTGCCCTTGATTGAATTTGTGTCGTCATATCCATTTGCGTTCCCAACAACCATAAAAACTGGAGAATTAACTTTATTCTACAAATGCGTTGGTTAAAAGCAAACGGTTTCCTTTAAATTCGTGATCTTTGTCAAATAAAGATTTTTTCTTTTAAAGACAAAAGATTGCTAATTGACAGAGATATTTCCAATTTCTAGAATAATGAAACTTCTGTGAGTAATTAAAGGATAAAAATGAATTGGTATTTGTATGTGCTAAAACACTATGCTCAATTTAATGGGCGTGCAAGGCGTAAAGAATTCTGGTGGTTTGTGGCGGTTGATTTTTTACTGTATGTAATTTTAGGTTTACTCGATTTTGTTTTACTTAATAACGATTTCGGATTTAGTGGCATTTATGGACTTGCAACCTTAATTCCTTCTTTGGCAGTGAGAGTAAGACGATTGCACGATACCGATCGCTCTGGCTGGTGGTTATTAATTGCCTTTATTCCAGTAATCGGTTTTATAGTGCTAGTCGTCTTTGCTTGTTTAGATGGAACACAAGGTAAAAACCGCTTTGGCGAAGATCCTAAAAATCCAGTGAATGAGCAAGTCCCCCACGCTAAATTCATTATATAGAAAAAATGCGGTAGTTTTTTACCGCACTTTTTTATTTATCTTTACTCATCATCAATCACAAACTCAAACCAATCAATCACCTCTTTTTCGTGAATGCCGTTGGCAATAGGAATATGTGCGAGCTTTACGCTATTGGGATCGCCAGAAATTAACGGATGCCAATCAAACAGCGGTTTATTTTCGTATAGCAAGCGGTAAGCACAAGTATTAGGAAGCCAGTGAAAATCAGGCAAATTCTTTTTGGTGAGTTTGGTACAATCGGCTTCAAGCTGAAAACGTTGCGAATAATTACCGCACTTTCCTGTTTCTAAATCTAATAAATTGCAGGCAATACGAGTAAAATATAACTTTTTCCGCCGCCCTCCCCCTTCAATAAATTTACGATAACAGCATTTGCCGCAACCATCGCACAAGGCTTCCCATTCTGCTTCATTCATTTCTAACAGCGATTTATGCTGCCAAAAGTTTTTTTCTAATTGCATTGTTATTATTCAATAAAAAAGTGCGGTAAAAATTTTCTCAATTTTTCACCGCACTTATTGTTTAGAAAAGAATTAGAACCCTTCTTTCAAACTCACTGTTAAGTTGAAAATCAGGTGTTCAGGGTGGCTGTCTTTGCTGTCGGCACAGAAATAGCCTTCGCGTTCAAACTGATATGCTTGTTCTTCTTTGGCGTTAGCAAGGCTTTTTTCTGCGAAGCCGTGTTTTACAATCAATGAATTTGGATTTAACACTTCGTAAAGCTCTTCTGCCGCACTTGGGTTTGGCACGGTGAATAATTTGTCGTACAAACGAAACTCCGCAGGCACGTTGTCCGTTGCCGATACCCAGTGGATTACGCCTTTCACTTTGCGTCCGTCCGCTGGATTTTTACCTAAGGTTTCAGGATCATAAGTACAATAAACGGTGGTGATATTGCCTTCAGCATCTTTTTCTACCCGCTCCGCTTTGATCACATAAGCGTTACGCAACCGCACTTCTTTGCCGAGTACAAGGCGTTTGTACTGTTTGTTCGCTTCTTCACGGAAATCCGCTTGGTCGATATAAATTTCTTTCGTGAATGGCAGTTGGCGATGCCCTAGCTCTTCACGATTTGGGTGATTTGGTGCGGTGAGCATTTCTTGCCCGTCAAAGTTTTCAATCACGATTTTTAATGGATTAATCACTGCCATTGCACGCGGAGCATTTTGGTTAAGATCATCACGGATACAAGATTCTAACGCGCTGAACTCCACCACGTTATCTTGCTTGGTTACCCCAATGCGACGGCAAAATTCACGAATTGACGCGGGTGTGTAGCCACGGCGGCGTAAGCCAGAAATGGTTGGCATACGCGGGTCATTCCAACCGTCCACAATTTCATCTTCTACCAATTTCAATAATTTACGTTTAGAGGTTAGGGTATATTCCAAGTTTAAACGGGAAAACTCATACTGATGTGGTAATGGGCGTGGAATGGAAATATGCTCTAGTACCCAGTCGTATAAACGGCGGTTATCTTGGAACTCAAGGGTACAAAGTGAATGGGTAATGCCCTCAATCGCATCGGAAATACAGTGGGTGAAATCGTACATTGGATAAATGCACCATTTGTTGCCTGTATTGTGATGTTTGGCAAATTTAATGCGGTATAACACAGGATCACGCATTACCATAAATGGCGATACCATATCAATTTTGGCACGCAAGCTTGCTTTTCCTTCGGCAAATTCACCATTTTTCATTTTTTCAAATAAAGCAAGATTTTCTTCCACACTGCGATCACGATATGGGCTATTTTTTCCCGGCTCGGTCAGCGTGCCACGATATTCACGCATTTGCTCTGGGGAAAGCTCGTCCACATAAGCCAAGCCTTTTTCAATTAATTCAATGGCATAGCCATAAAGTGCGTCAAAATAATCGGAAGCATAGCGTGCTTTGCCCTCCCAGTGGAAACCTAACCACTCTACATCTTGTTTGATGGAATCCACATATTCCACATCTTCTTTAACGGGATTGGTGTCATCAAAACGTAAATTGCACAGCCCTTTATAATCTTCCGCAATGCCGAAATTTAAGCAAATGGATTTGGCGTGTCCGATGTGTAAATAGCCGTTTGGCTCAGGCGGAAAACGGGTGTAAACGAGGTTTACTTTCCCTGTTTCCAAATCTTCATCAATAATATGACGAATAAAATTGGTAGGTTGATGTTCGTTCTCTATAATATGGCTCATTTTGACCTCAAAATATTCTCGATTTTTGTAAAAAAATTGTTGTCCATTCTACTATGTTTAACGGCAGAATTCAAAAGTGCGGTTGCTTTTCGGTGGATAAATGATACAATGCCCGCACCAAAATGAACGAACGTTCATTCACTATAAAAATTTTTTCCTTAAGGAATTTTTAAGCTGATATCAACTATAATCATCAAGCTAAGCAATTATTGTATTTCGGAGTTTTTATGCGTAAAAAATTAATTTTTACCGTGCTGATTAGCGGGCTTGTTGCCTTTGGTGCTTATAGTTATTTTGCTCATCGCGACCAAGCTGACATCACTTATTTAACCGAAACCGTTCATCGCGGTAATATCAAGCAATCGGTGATCACCGCTGGCACAGTGCGGGCGTATAATCGGGTTCAGGTGGGGGCGCAAGCCTCGGGAAAAATTGAAAAAATCCACGTTGTGCTCGGGCAAAAAATTAAACAAGGCGATCTCATCGCCGAAATTGATTCAAAAAATCAGGTGAATACGCTCAATTCAGCCCAAGCGGAACTGAAATCCTATCAAGCCCAGTTAGAAGCCAAACAGGTGGCTTACAATGTAGCAAAATCTTCTTATGATCGTTTATCAAAATTGTACGCCAATAAATCCACCTCGTTAGATGAATTAAACGCGGCAAAAAATAATTTATCCGCAGCTAAAGCCGCGATTTCAGAAATTGAGGCTTATATTCAACGGGCTAAAATTCAAGTAGATACGGCAAAAACTAATTTAGAATATACCAAAATTCTTTCCCCCCTTGATGGCACGGTAATTTCAATCCCCGTTTCGGAGGGGCAAACGGTCAATGCCAACCAAACCAAACCACTCCAACCATTGTTCAAGTGGCGGATTTAACTAAGATTTTAATCAAGCCTGAAATTTCAGAGGGCGACATCACCAAAGTGAAAGCGGGAATGAAAGTGGAATTTACCACCCTTTCTGATCCCGACAAAGTGTATCATTCCACTATTTATTCTGTTGATCCTGCGGTAACCACGCTGACTGATAATGAATATTCCGAAAGCGTTTCTGACACCAGTGCGGTGTATTATTACGCCAATGTACTGGTTGATAATCCCGATAATCATTTGCGAATTGGTATGACTACGCAAAATACCATTATCATTGCGGACGAAGAAAACACCTTGCTTGTTCCTACCATTACGTTACACAAAGAGGGAAAAGAAACCTTTGTTAATCTCTTGACAGAAAACAATAAAGTTGAAAAACGTGCCGTTGTTACGGGGTTAAATGATGAAATGAACACGCAAATTCTTAGTGGCTTAAACGAAGGGGAAAAAGTGATTTCCTCGCAAGTAAGCAGCGACGAAAAAGTCGGAAACAACTTCCGCGGCCCTCGGATTTTATAAAGTGCGGTGGTTTTTTATGAATATTATTGAATTAACGCACATCAATAAGTTTTTCGGCGAGGGCGAAAACCGCACACAGGTGCTGAAAAATATTAATCTCAACATTCAAAAAGGGGATTTTATCGCCATTATTGGGCAGTCAGGCTCGGGCAAATCTACCCTAATGAATATTATTGGTTGTTTAGATACGGCAACCTCGGGTTCTTATCAAATCGCAGGGCAAGAAGTCAGCCAGCTTGATCGCGACGCCCTTTCTAATTTACGCCAGAAAAAATTTGGCTTTATTTTTCAACGCTATAACCTGCTTTCCACCCTCAGTGCAGTGGAAAATGTCGCCTTGCCTGCCATTTATGCGGGCATTGATCAGCCTACCCTCCTTGCCAGAGCAAAAAGCCTGTTGGAAAAATTGGGGCTGGGCGATCGCTTAGAAAATAAACCAAACCAACTTTCAGGCGGGCAACAACAACGCGTGAGTATTGCTCGTGCTTTGATGAATGGCGGGGAAATCATTCTTGCCGATGAACCCACAGGGGCGTTGGATAGCAAAAGTGGCGAAACGGTAATGGAAATTCTCACCCAGCTACATAGCGAGGGGCATACCATTATTCTCGTTACCCACGACAAAAATGTGGCAAATTTCGCCAATCGCATCATTGAAATTAAAGACGGAGAAATTATTGAAGATCGCCGTAAAGCCGAGCAAATTAGCGAAAAGCAAGCCGTTAGCGTGCAATCTCGTAAAAAACCCTTGCAGTTTTATCGCGATCAATTTGTCGAATCTTTCAAAATGTCCATTAATGCCATTGTGGCACATAAATTACGCTCCTTGCTGACAATGCTCGGCATTATCATCGGCATCACTTCTGTGGTTTGCGTAGTGGCATTGGGAAATGGTTCGCAACAAAAAATTCTTAGCAATATCAATGCCATTGGTACAAATACGATGGACATTTACAACGGTACGGGCTTTGGCGATCAGCGAGCGGCGAAAAATCAAAATCTCACCGTGAGCGATGCCAATATTTTAGCCAAACAAAGCTATATTGATAGCGTTACGCCCAATAGTTCCGTCAGTGGCACGCTAACTTATGGTAGCCAAAGTTTTTCCGCACAAGTGCGGGGCGTTGGTGAACAGTTTTTTAACGTGAAAGGACTGGCTCTCGCACAAGGGCGTTTTTTTACTGCCGATGAAGTGAAAACCAGCGAACAAGTGGCAGTGATTGATGAAAATACCTTAAAAGATGTGTTCAATCATCAAAACCCGCTCGGCAAAATTTTAATGATGAACAAAAAACCGCTGCGTGTCATTGGCGTTGCAAAGAGTAATAATTTTGGAATGAACAGCTCCAGCTTGAATATTTACATTCCCTACACCACCGCGATGAATAAAATTTCAGGCAACCAGAAAATTAGCTCTATTACGGTAAAAATTCGCGATGAAATTAATTCCAAAGTGGCGGAAAAAGATTTAACCAATTTGCTTACCGTACGCCACGGCAAAAAAGATTTTTTTGTGATGAATACGGATACGATCAAGCAAACCATTGAAAGCACTACTAATACAATGAAATTGCTGATTTCCTCTATCGCGTTGATTTCTCTTGTAGTGGGCGGCATTGGCGTAATGAATATTATGTTAGTTTCAGGTACAGAACGCACTAAAGAAATTGGCGTGCGAATGGCGATCGGGGCAAGACAATTCAATATTTTGCAACAATTTTTAATTGAGGAGGTGCTAATTTGCTTAATCGGCGGCAGTACGGGCGTCCTGTTATCACTCTTAATCGGAACGGTGTTTAATCTCTTTGTGCAAGACTTCACAATGATTTTTTCCACCTTTTCCATTGTCGCCGCCCTGCTCTGCTCAAGCTTAATTGGCGTAATTTTTGGTTATATGCCAGCCCAAAATGCTTCGCAATTAAATCCAATTATTGCTTTAGCTCAGGAATAATTTTTTGATAGAATTTCAACCCTTATGAAAGAAAAACTGTGTCAAAATAACACCGCACTTTTCTTCCATAGCTTTTTTAATGAAAGGATAAAATGATGTTAAAACGCTCAAAACTCTCTCTTGCCATTGGCTTTTCCGTATTACTTGCTGGCTGTGCAAATCTTGATGATTCCTACAAAACCTCACAGCAAGATTTTCAACAATATGAAGAATTAACCAAGCAATACAATATTCAAGAAAATTGGTGGACATTATATCACGATCCACAACTTAACCAGCTAGTTCAACAAGCCCTTGAAAACAATAAAGATTTAGCTAAAGCCGCGATCGCCGTCAATACCGCACTTTATAATGCGAATTTAATCGGTGCGAATTTAGTGCCAAGTTTCAGTGGCTCGCTTTCTTCCTCAGCTAGCAAAAATATTAACACAGGTGGAAACTCCACTATCAGCCACGGCGGCTCATTAAATGTCAGCTATACTCTGGATTTGTGGCGTCGTTTGGCTGATGCCTCTTCTGCTGCCGAATGGCGACACGCGGCAAGCGAGCAAGATCTTGAAGCAGCGCGCATTTCATTAATCAACTCCGTAATCTTAACCTACTATCAACTTGGTTACTTAAATGATGCGATTAATACCGTGAATAAAACTATCAACTACTATTCCGAAATTAACCGCATTATGCAAAATAAATTCCGCCAAGGCGTGGCAGATCGCGCAAGCTCCGATCAAGCACAACAAGCGGTTTTAACAGCGCGTAACAGCTTAATCAATTACCAAACGCAAAAGAAAACGGCAGAAGCCACCTTGCGTAACTTATTGAATTTAAAACCAAGTGATCCATTAAAAGTGAACTATCCGCATATTCTTAAAGTGAAAAATGTGGGGGTAAACCTTAATGTGCCTCTTTCTGCCATTGCCAACCGTCCAGACGTGAAAGGCTATCAATATCGCTTAAACAGCGCTTTCAAAGATGCCAAAGCAATGCAAAAAAGCTGGTTCCCAACCATTACCTTGGGCGGAAGTTTAGGTAGCGGCAATAAAATTGACAACGCATTCAACACCCCTATCGCTGGCGGAACGGTAGGAATTAGCTTGCCATTCTTGAGCTGGAACACCGTGAAATGGAACGTAAAAATTTCAGAATCGGCTTATGATCTTGCACTTGTCAACTTTGAACAAAGCATCACCAAAGCCTTAAATGATATTGATACCAACTATTTTGCTTACAACCAAGTGCGTCAAAACTTCGCCAACTTGCAGCAAACCTACAACTACAACAAACGCATCACGCAATATTACAAAAACCGCTATGATGCAGGCATTGCAGAACTAAGAGAATGGTTAAACGCCGCAAGCACCGAACGCAACTCCGAGCTTTCTATTTTGAATGCAAAATACAATCTCATTCAAAGCGAAAACGCCGTATATAGCGCAATGGGCGGCTATTACTCTGCAAAATAATTGTTATTGAGTAACGATTAAAACAAAAGTGCGGTGAAAAAATCAAAAATTTTTTACTGCACTATTAGAATTAATAAAACTTTCTTTTTCGCATAAAAAAGCCTTTCATCAGAAAGGCTTTTGAGAAGAACTTAGAAAATTATTTTTTCTTTTTCGCTTTTGGATTTGGTAAATCGGTGATTGAACCTTCAAACACTTCTGCCGCTAAGCCCACAGATTCGTGTAAGGTTGGGTGAGCGTGGATAGTTAATGCAAGATCTTCTGCATCACAACCCATTTCAATCGCAAGGCCGATTTCACCTAGCAATTCACCACCGTTTGTTCCTACGATCGCACCACCAATAATGCGGTGAGTATCTTTATCGAAGATCAATTTGGTTAAACCATCTGCACAGTCAGAGGCGATCGCACGACCTGATGCCGCCCAAGGGAATTTCGCCACTTCGTAGTTAATGCCTTCGGCTTTACATTCTTTCTCGGTTTTACCTACCCAAGCTACTTCTGGCTCAGTGTATGCAATAGATGGGATCACTTTCGGATCGAAATAGTGTTTTTGTCCTGCGATAACTTCTGCTGCAACGTGGCCTTCGTGTACGCCTTTGTGAGCAAGCATTGGTTGTCCCACAATATCGCCAATCGCGAAGATGTGTGGTACGTTGGTACGCATTTGTTTATCTGTATGGATAAAGCCACGATCGTCCACTTCTACGCCTGCCACATTGGCATCGATCAATTTACCATTTGGTGTACGACCAATCGCCACTAACACAGCGTCATAACGGCGTGTTTCGTTCGCTGCTTTGCCTTCCATTGATACATAAATACCGTCTTCTTTCGCTTCAACTGCGGTTACTTTGGTTTCAAGTAATAAGTTGAATTTCTTCTCGATACGTTTTGTGTAGATTTGAACAATATCTTTATCCGCTGCTGGGATCACTTGATCAAACATTTCTACTACGTCAATGTTAGAACCGAGTGCGTGATATACCGTACCCATTTCAAGACCGATAATACCACCGCCCATAATTAATAGGTTTTTCGGCACTTCTTTTAATTTAAGTGCGTCTGTTGAATCCCAAATGCGTGGATCTTCGTGTGGGATAAATGGCAATTGAATTGGACGTGAACCTGCTGCGATAATAGCATTATCAAAATGAATGGTGGTTTCGCCTTCATCACCTGCAACGATAATGGTGTTAGGGCCTGAGAATTTACCGTAACCATTTACCACTTGCACTTTACGCATTTTAGCCATTCCCGCTAAGCCGCCGGTTAATTGGTTGATTACTTTTTCTTTCCAACCACAGATTTTGTCAATATCAGTTTGTGGTTCGCCAAACACGATACCGTGTTCTGCTAAAGATTTTGCTTCTTCAATGACTTTGGCAACGTGCAACAAGGCTTTAGATGGGATACAACCCACGTTCAAGCACACCCCGCCAAGGGTGGAATAACGTTCAACGATCACCGTATCTAAACCTAAATCCGCACAACGGAATGCCGCAGAATAGCCTGCTGGGCCTGCACCAAGTACAACAACTTGTGTTTTAATCTCTTTATTCATTTTTTACCTCGTTAAATTGTTGCGATTTTTATACCGCACTTTAACTAAACAGCGTATCCCATTATTAATGAGAAACGCTAAGGAATTACATTACTAAACGACGAAGATCGCTTAATACACCATTGATGAAGGTGATAAATCTTGCACCGTCTGCCCCATCAATCACGCGGTGATCGTAAGAGAGCGATAATAGTAACATTAAGCGTGGGGTGAATTCTTTACCGTTCCACACTGGTGTCATTTCAGATTTAGACACACCTAAAATGGCTACTTCTGGCGCATTCACAATTGGGGTAAATTGTGTACCACCAATACCGCCTAGGCTTGAAATGGTGAAACAACCACCTTGCATATCAGATGCAGTTAATTTACCTGCACGCGCTTTTTTCGAGATTTCTGCTAATTCACGTGAAAGCTCGATAATACCTTTTTTGTTTACATCTTTAAATACAGGCACAACTAAACCGTTTGGTGTATCTACCGCTACGCCAATGTTGATGTATTTTTTCAAGATCAAGCTTTGTGCATCTTCAGATAATGAGCTATTAAAGCGTGGGTAAGCTTCTAAGGCTTTCGCTACCGCTTTCATAATGAATACAAGTGGGGTGATTTTTACATCAAGTTTTTGTTTTTCCGCAAGCACATTTTGCTCTTTACGGAATTGCTCTAAATCTGTGATGTCTGCTTTATCCCATTGTGTTACGTGTGGAATCATTACCCAGTTACGGTGTAAGTTCGCACCAGAGATTTTTTGGATACGGCCTAATTCAACTTGTTCTACTTCACCGAATTTGCTGAAGTCCACTTTCGGCCAAGGGAGTAAGCCTAAACCTGCACCATTCGCTGCACCTGTTGATGCTGCAGATACAGAACCACTTTCTACCGCTTTCACTGCGGCTTTCACATAGGCTTGAACGTCTTCTTTCAGGATACGACCTTTACGGCCTGTTCCTTTCACTTTATCTAGGTTTACCCCAAACTCACGGGCTAAACGGCGAACCACAGGGGGTGCGTGAGCAAAACTTGCACTTGCTGTAACTTCTGCTTGGTTAGCAGGCTGCGCTGATTGTGCTGACACAGCAGGTGCAGCCGCTTGAGTTTGTGCAGGTGCTGTCGCTGATGGTTGAGCAGCTGGGGCTGCAGCTGGCGCTGAACCTGCTACTTCAAAACGCATAATTAATGAACCAGTTGAAACTTTATCCCCTGATTTCACTAAGATTTCTTTCACTACACCGGCAAATGGCGCAGGGACTTCCATTGAGGCTTTATCGCCTTCAACAGTGATTAATGATTGCTCTTCAGAAACGCTATCACCCACAGCAACCATAATTTCAGTTACGTTTACTTCATCACCGCCAATATCTGGAACGTGAACATCTTGTACGCCACCAGATACTGCAGCAGGTGCTGCTGGTGCTTCAGCCGCTGGTTGAGCTGCTGGCGCTGCGGCAGTAGTTTCAAATTTCATTACTAATGAACCTGTTGAAACTTTATCACCTACTTTGATAAGAATTTCTTTTACCACGCCCGCAACTGGTGCTGGCACTTCCATTGAGGCTTTATCGCCCTCTACGTTCAGAATAGATTGCTCTTCTGCAACGCTATCGCCTACGTTTACCAAGATTTCGGTTACATTTACTTCATCGCCGCCAATATCCGGAACGTGAATTTCGATGACAGAACTAACCGCACTTTGCGTTGGGGCCGTTGAAGCTGGAGCGGCTTTTTCTTCCACTGCTGGAGCAGAAGCTGGTGCTGAATCAGCACTTTCTAAAATAAACATTGGCGTGCCGGTTGATACTTTATCACCAACTTTTACTAACACTTCTTTGATTACACCCGCTTCTGGTGAAGGTACTTCCATTGAAGCTTTATCGCCTTCTACATTAATTACTGATTGATCAACTTCAACCGTATCACCAGCTTTTACCATCACTTCGGTAACGGTTACTTCATCGCCACCAATATCTGGAATTTGAATTTCTTTAGCCATTTTCTTTTTCCTCAAAACTCCCCCAACCAAAGTAAGGGGAGCGATGTTAATTATGCGTAAAGTGGATTAATTTTATCCGCGTCAATGCCATATTTTGCAATCGCTTCAGCCACAACTTTCTTGTCAAAGATACCTTGTTTAACTAGCTCAGCTAAGGCTGCAACCACAACATAATGTGCATTTACTTCAAAGTGTTCGCGTAAGTTTTCGCGGCTATCTGAGCGACCGAAACCGTCAGTACCTAAAACGCGATAGCTTTGCGCTGGAACAAATGCACGCACTTGCTCTGCATAAAGTTTGATGTAATCTGTTGCAGCCACGGCTGGTGCATCATTCATCACTTGAGCAATGTATGCAGTTCTTGGCTCTGCTTCAGGGTGTAATAAGTTCCAGCGCTCTACATCTGCACCATCACGCGCTACTTCAGTAAATGAAGTTACGCTATATACATCTGAAGTCACGCCAAAGTCATCGGCTAATAATTTCGCTGCTTCGCGAACGTGGCGTAAAATCGCACCAGAACCTAATAGTTGCACCTTACCTTTGCCTTGACCTGTTACGGTTTCAAATTTATAAATACCTTTGCGGATACCTTCTTCAGCCCCTTTCGGCATTGCCGGCTGGTCATAGGTTTCGTTCAAGGTGGTGATGTAGTAATACACGTCTTCTTGCTCTGGGCCATACATACGGCGAATACCGTCTTGGATAATAACAGGCACTTCAAACGCGAATGCAGGATCGTAAGAGATACAATTTGGAATCACTGCGGATTGAATGTGGCTATGACCATCTTCGTGTTGTAACCCTTCACCATTTAAGGTGGTTCGACCTGAAGTTCCGCCAATCATAAAGCCACGTGCACGTTGATCACCTGCTAACCACATTAAATCACCTACACGTTGGAAACCAAACATTGAGTAGTACACAAAGAATGGGATCATTGGTACATCGTTTGTGCTGTATGAAGTGGCCGCCGCGATCCAAGACGCGGTTGCCCCTTGTTCGTTGATCCCTTCTTGTAACACTTGACCATCAATGGCTTCACGATAATAAGCCACTTGCTCGCGATCTTGTGGGGTGTAGTTTTGACCGTGTGGATTATAAATACCGATTTGACGGAATAAACCTTCCATACCGAAAGTACGAGCTTCATCAGCCAAAATTGGCACAATGTGTTTACCAACAGATTTATTTTTCAGCAATACATTTAATGAACGCACAAACGCCATTGTGGTTGAAATCGGACGAGATTGTGCTTCAAATAGTTGTGCAAACTCTTCTAATGCTGGCACTTCAAGTGCTTGGCTGAAACGTGGTGAACGAGTTGGCACATAACCATTTAATGCTTGACGGCGTTCGTGAAGATACTTGTATTCCTCAGAACCTTCTTCAAATTTAATGTAAGGCAGTTTCTCAATATCTTCATCAGACACAGCGATATTGAAACGGTCACGAACGTGTTTAACACCCGACATATCCATTTTCTTCACTTGGTGTGCGATATTTTTACCTTCGGCTGACTCACCCATACCGTAGCCTTTTACGGTTTTCACTAATAACACGACAGGTTTATCTTTAACTTGTTTTGCTTTATTGAATGCAGCAAAAACTTTTAATGGATCGTGGCCACCACGGTTTAATGCCCAGATTTCATCATCTGTCATTTCTGCCACTAAAGCTTCAGTTTCAGGATAACGACCGAAGAAGTGTTTGCGAACGTAAGCACCATCTTTAGATTTAAAGGTTTGATAGTCACCATCAACCACTTCCATCATTAATTGTAATAATTTGCCTGAGGTATCACGTTGTAATAAACGATCCCAACGGCGACCCCAAATCACTTTAATCACTTCCCAACCACAGCCGTTGAATTGAGCTTCTAATTCTTGAATGATTTTGCCGTTACCTGTTACAGGGCCGTCTAAGCGTTGTAAGTTACAGTTGATCACGAAAACTAAGTTATCTAATTTCTCACGTGCTGCAAACGCAAGTCCACCACGAGATTCCACTTCGTCCATTTCGCCATCGCCTAAGAAAGCGTAAACGGTTTGGTCAGCGGTGTCTTTCAAGCCACGATGATGTAAGTATTTTAAGAAACGTGCTTGATAAATGGCATTCAATGGACCTAATCCCATAGATACGGTTGGGAATTGCCAGAATTCAGGCATTAGTTTAGGGTGCGGATAAGAAGAAAGCCCTTTGCCGTGAACTTCTTGGCGGAAGTTGTCAAGTTGCTCTTCTGTTAAACGTCCTTCTAAGAATGCACGGGCATAAATCCCCGGAGAAATATGACCTTGGAAGAAAACTAAATCTCCGCCATTTTTTTCTGTACGCGCTTTAAAGAAATGGTTAAAGCAAACTTCATAAATGGTTGCTGAAGATTGGAATGAAGACATATGTCCACCAAGCTCTAAATCTTTTTTAGATGCTCGTAATACCATCATAATCGCATTCCAACGAATCGCACCACGAATACGGCGTTCTAAATCTAAATTTCCTGGATAATTTGGCTCTTCTGAAGTAGGGATAGTATTAATATAATCCGTTGTTACCCCTGTTGGTAAAGAAACAGAATTAGCTCGAGCGTGTTGCATTAATTGCTCGATAATAAACTGTGCTCTTTCAACACCTTCTTCACGAATTACTGAGTCGATCGCTAATAACCAATCATTGGTTTCGATCGGATCTACGTCATTTGTTAACATTTCTGACATAGTCTTTTCCTTATTTATCAAGTTAAAGTTAAGTTTAGTCTCTTAGGAAAGCTAAACAACGAATAGATAATTAAATACTTATAACCTACCTATTCTACAACTATTAAAAGGCGTTTACAAATAATTAACAAAATTAATAAAATATATGAGTTTTGTTGAAATTTAAAAATTTTGGAAAATTAGGAATGAAATATCAGGATCAATTACAATAAAAGTACTCAATAACTCCTTGTTTAAAAATAAAATAGTCAATATTAGTATTATTTGTGTAAGATAAGAAAAAACCCATTTATATCAATAAATGGGTTTTCCGTACTAGAGTTTCTATTTTTTTAGAATAAGTATAATAGATTCGCCCGCAATCACTTCCCCCGTCTTCTTCTCAATATGGCTAATCTCATCCATATTTGATATCACTACTGGAGTAAGTACTGATTTAGCTTTAGATTCTAATACTTCTAAATCAAGCTCAATGATGGTATCACCACGCTTTACTTTTTGACCTTCGTCAGCAACGCGAATAAAGCCTTCCCCTTTAAGTTCAACAGTATCAATACCGAAGTGTACGAATAATTCAACACCATCTTCTGATTCCATTGAAAATGCGTGATTTGTTTCAAAGATTTTCCCTACCACACCATCAACAGGAGCCACAAGCTTATTACCTGTCGGGCGAATTGCAACCCCATCACCTACTATTTTTTCAGAGAAAACAACATCAGGCACATCTTCAATATTTA
Organism: Avibacterium paragallinarum; assembly: GCF_900450705.1. GTDB lineage: Bacteria > Pseudomonadota > Gammaproteobacteria > Enterobacterales > Pasteurellaceae > Avibacterium > Avibacterium paragallinarum. The sequence goes on along the minus strand of NZ_UGHK01000003.1, from coordinate 144,685 downwards.
CAATCTCACCAGAAAGCGGTGCATATATTTCTACTTCAACTGTTTTACTATTTTTTGAACCAAATAATTTATCAAAAAAACCCATTTTTAGTCTCCTACTAGATAGATAGTTGAGCTATTCTATCCCAAAATCTGAATAATTGGTATTTAGTTTAACGCTTTTTCCACTAAAAAATCGGTTACCAATCTTTCAATATCTGCTGCTGTTGGTTGTTCCAAAGCAGCCTCAGCCAGTACTTTTGCATCCTGATAATTTACATTACGAATTAATTTCTTAATTCTAGGTACAGAAATCGCACTCATACTAAATTCATCTAATCCCATACCAAGTAATAATAATGTCGCTTTTTCATCACCAGCAAGTTCTCCACACATTCCTGTCCACTTCCCTTCAGCGTGTGAAGCATCAATTACTTGCTTAATTAAGTTAAGCACAGATGGTGTCATTGGATTATAAAGGTGAGAAATTAATTCATTACCACGATCTACCGCTAAAGTATATTGGGTTAAGTCATTTGTACCAATACTAAAGAAGTCCACTTCTTTCGCCAAGAATTTCGCATTCACTGCGGCTGATGGCGTTTCTACCATTACACCAATTTGAATATTTTCATCAAACGCTTTTCCTTCATTGCGTAATTGTTCTTTCAATAAAGCAATTTCTGCTTTTAATGCTCGAATTTCTTCCACAGAAATAATCATTGGGAACATTACAGCCAATTTACCGAAAGCCGATGCTCTTAATACCGCTCTTAATTGAGCGTGTAAAATTTCTTTACGATCTAATGCAATACGAATTGCACGCCAACCTAAGAATGGATTCATTTCTTTTGGAAGATTTAAGTAAGGTAACTCTTTATCGCCACCAATATCCATTGTTCTTAATACCACTAAGCGGCCATTCATCGCTTCAACTACTTCTTTATAAGCAATAAATTGTTCTTCTTCTGTCGGAAGCTGATCACGATCCATAAAGAGAAATTCGGTACGATATAGTCCTACCCCTTCGGCACCATTACGCTCTGCACCATCTATATCTCGGATTGTCCCAATATTCGCCACCACATCGACACGGTGCCCATCTAATGTTAAGGCTGGTAAATCTTTTAATTTCGATAACTCTTCTTTTTCCTCTTTCAATTGTTGCTCTAGTTTTCTTAAACGATCAATTTCTTCCTGTGTTGGATTGATATAGACCTGATTATTCACTGCATCAAGAATTAAGAAATCTCCCGTATTGACTTGTTGGGTAACCGTATTCGTTCCAACAATTGCAGGAAGCTCTAAAGAACGAGCCATAATGGAAGTATGTGAAGTGCGTCCACCAATATCAGTAATAAAACCTAATACTTTATCAAGATTTAGCTGTGCAGTTTCTGAAGGCGTTAAATCATAGGCAACTAAAATTGCTTCTTCATTAATCTCACCAAGATCAACGATCTTCATACCTAAAATATTTTTTATCAAACGATTCCCAATATCTTGAATATCTCCCGCACGTTCTTTTAGGTATTCATCATCAATTTCTGATAGCATTGCCACTTGTTGAGCAATAATGGTACTCGCCGCAACGCCTGCATTCACTTTATTTGAACGAAGATAATCAATGATTTCCTCTTCCAACTCTTCATCTTCTAAAATCATTAGATGACCTTCAAAGATTGCTGCTTTTTCTTCACCTAACGAAGCATAAGCCCGATCTTTAATCGCAGTAAGTTGCTCTACTGCGGCATTTCTACCAGCATAGAAACGTTCAACTTCCGCTTCAATTTGATCATCTTGAATTTTTTGGGTATCAAGAACAATTTTTTCCTCTTTTAAAACAAGAGCTTTACCAAATACGATACCGGGGGACGCTGGAATACCTGAAATCATAATAACCTTCCGAACTAAAAAATAAATACGAAGTACATTAAATAAAAGAATAGCCACAAATAGGCTATATCAGCAAATATCTGTGGCTAAATTCAAATTATTCTAATGTAGGAATCAACGCAACTAGGTGATCTACTGCTTTTTGCTCATCTTCACCTTCAGCAGAAATTGTGATCACTGTACCTTGAGTTAAACCTAGAGTTTGTAATTTGAAAAGGCTTTTCGCACTTGCACTTTTTCCACCAGAAGTTACTGTAATATCTGAAGCAAATGCTTTTGCCTCTTTTACAAACTGTGCCGCTGGACGAGTATGTAGACCATTTGGAGCAGTAATTTCAACATCTTTTGAGTACATAGTAAAATCCTCTTGATAAATTGTTTTTATATAAGTGTCATTTTAAAATTAAACACATTACAATATTGCTTAATTTTTGTATTTATTTCATTATTCAAAATAAATCTCGACGTAGTATTAAACTTAACGAGAGAATAATCAACCCTAATCAACATAAAATTTGAACTAAATCACAAAAAATAGCCCAAGACGACGTTTTTTTATGCGATCATTAACCTTTATTTAACCATTATCTTGAATAACGAAGTGCCTATTTCCTTTAATATTAGACAAGCTTTCAATTAAATTATGATAATTATTAAAGCGAATTGGATGAATTTTGCCCTTTTCAACAGCTTCTTTCAAAGCACATCCAGGATCGTTTAAATGTTTACAATCTCTAAATTTGCAAGTCCCTAAAAAGTATTGAAACTCACGATAACCTTTCGTAATTTGCTCCGCATTTAAATGCCACAAACCAAATTCACGAATACCAGGTGAATCAATTAAATCTCCACCTTGTGGCAAATGATAAAGCCGTGATGACGTGGTTGTATGTTTGCCTAGCCCCGACAGCTCGCTCACCTCGCCCACTTGTGCATTCACTTCAGGCAAAATCGCGTTAATCAAACTGGATTTCCCAACCCCAGACTGCCCAACAAAAATAGAGGTTCCCGACGATAAAAGTGTGGTCAGATCCTGCATATGTTTTCCCGTTTTGGCAGAAATCATCATCGTTTGATAGCCAATGTCTTGATAAATTTTCAACTGCGTTTCAACCTGCTGACGCTGTTCTTCGGACAATAAATCCACTTTATTCAATAAAATCACCGCGGGAATATTGGCATTTTCACAAACCACCAAATAGCGATCAATAATGTTCAACGAAAGCTCTGGCACAACCGCTGACACAATAATAATTCGGTCAATATTCGCCGCAATCACTTTCAAACCATCGTAATAATCAGGACGAGTAATTTCATTTTTACGCGGATGAATAGCTTCAATCACTCCGCTAACCCCTTGTAATTGCTCATTACCTTTTCGCCAAATGACCTTATCGCCCACGACTAAATTAGATAGCGTACGGCGTAAATTACAACGATAAATTTGTCCTTGCTCGTCTTCCACATCGGCGTGGACAGAATAACGCGTAACGACCGTTCCCTCTTGTGTTGGACCAAGCATCTCATCTTGCCATTCAATTTCTTTTTTCATTTTGAGTTTATGGCGTTGCAAGGCTCTCACATTATTTGATTTAATTCGACGCTGTTGATTGTGGGTTAATTTCTGTTTGTTCAACGATAAATCCTTAAAGTGCGGTTAGTTTTCAGTTAAAATATTCAAAATTAACACAAATTATAGGATAACTTATGCAGTTAGATAAACAAAATCTTATTTGGATTGATTTAGAAATGACGGGGTTAGATCCCGAAAAAGAACGAATCATTGAAATTGCTACCATTGTAACCGATAAAGATCTCAATATCCTTGCCGAAGGCCCTGTGCTTGCCATTCACCAACCCGACAGCTTGCTCGCAAAAATGAGCGATTGGTGTCAAAAAACTCACCGCGAAAATGGCTTGATTGAACGGGTGAAACAAAGCAAACTCAACGAACGTGCCGCGGAATTGCAAACCCTTGATTTCCTTAAAAAATGGGTTCCCAAAGGGGCATCGCCTATTTGCGGCAACAGCGTAGCACAAGATAAACGCTTCTTGTTTAAATATATGCCTGATTTAGCGGAATATTTCCACTACCGTCATCTTGATGTCAGCACATTAAAGGAACTTGCCTCCCGTTGGAATCCTGAAATCCTCAACAACTTCAGCAAAAAAAATACACATCTTGCATTAGATGATATTCGCGAATCTATCGCTGAGCTTGCCTTTTATAGAGAACATTTCATCAAAGCTCCTTAACCTCCCCCTATCCTCCATAAAAAAAGCGGAGGATAGTGGCTTTCTGATCAAAAACCAAGCAAGTGAATTATTTTTTTATTCTTCCCCTTGCGAGATAAAAAAATTTTCGTATAATACGCCTCGTTCTTTACGAAATATGCGGGAATAGCTCAGTTGGTAGAGCACGACCTTGCCAAGGTCGGGGTCGCGAGTTCGAGCCTCGTTTCCCGCTCCAAAGTATATCTATATTATTCTAATGAACTTAAATTTGCTGTTTTGATTGTGTTCTTCACAGTTAAATAAAACTAAAAAGATAATGTAATTCCACTACCTTTTTAGTCTTTAAGTATCTATCCCTGATCAGACAATGCAGCTAATTGATCAGCTTGATATTCGGTAATAATCGGTTGGATTAATTCATCCATTTTGCCATTCATCACTTCATCTAAACGATAAATCGTAAGGTTAATGCGATGATCCGTAACACGCCCTTGCGGGTAGTTATAAGTACGGATTTTATCTGAACGATCACCCGAACCCAGTAAATTACGGCGTGTATCCGCTTGTTCTGCGGCAAGTTTTTCTTGTTCAGCTTGCACAATGCGAGAAGCTAGCACGGACATTGCTTTGGCTTTGTTTTTATGTTGTGAACGCTCTTCTTGGCATTCCACCACAATGCCTGTTGGAATATGGGTGATTCGCACCGCTGAATCGGTAGTATTAACGTGCTGACCTCCTGCGCCCGATGAACGATAAGTATCAATGCGCAAATCTGCTGGGTTAATTTCTGGCAATTCGCTTTCTGGCAATTCTGGCATTACCGCCACGGTACAAGCGGAAGTATGAATACGCCCTTGCGATTCCGTTTTTGGCACACGTTGAACTCGGTGCCCACCTGATTCAAATTTTAACTGACCATATACATTTTCGCCGCTGATTTTGACGATCACTTCTTTATAACCGCCCTGTTCGCTTTCATTGGCACTGAGCATTTCCACACGCCAACGCTTACTTTCTGCATAGCGGCTATACATACGGAATAAATCTCCTGCGAAAATCCCTGCTTCATCACCGCCCGTTCCTGCACGGATTTCTAAATAGCAGTTATATTCATCGTTAGGATCTTTCGGCAGTAATAAAATTTGCAATTGTGCTTCCACTTGCTCAATTTCGGCTTTACATTCTTCAATTTCTTCTTGTGCCATTTCACGCATACTCGGATCATCGAGCAATAATTGGGCTTCTTCCATATTGCTATTCAGCTGTTTCCAACGTGCAAAGCATTTCACTACGTCTTCAAGCTGTGCATATTCTTTTGAATAGGCACGAAATTTCTCTTGATCGCTAATCACTGAAGCATCGCCCAATAGTGCTTCAAGCTCTTCGTGGCGTTCATTTAAGCTATCTAATTTACTAATAATAGAGGGTTTCATTTGTTAACCTATAAAATCCACTGACAAAAAACGGTACTATTCTAGCACAATTTCTCTTTAAATTTATAACCACAAGCCAAAATCATCATAGAACTTCTTAGAAAAAACCACGAATTTCTTACCGCACTTTATTTTTAGAATAAATAAAAAAGGCAAGCGATTGATCTGCCCCCAAAAAGTTAGACTATATTCTAATTTCATTCAAGGACTGAGTTCTGTATTCCACAGGGTTTAGTCCTTTGAGCTTCACTTGAATACGCTCATTGTTGTAGTAATGAATGTACTCGTGAATCACTTTTTCAAGCTGTTCAAAGGTTTCAAACCGCTTGCCAAAGTAACATTCCGTCTTCAATCGCCCGAAAAAGCTTTCCATCGCACCATTATCAAGGCAATTGCCTTTTCTCGACATACTTTGCGTAATACCGTGTTTTTTCAATATCTCCCGATAACCCATCATTTGATACTGCCACCCTTGGTCGGAATGCAGTATCGGTTTTTCCCCCGCTAATCGGTTCACCGCCTGGGTCAACATTCTGGTTATCTGCTCAAAACTCGGACTTCTCGCCACATCATAAGCAATAATTTCGTTATTAAACAAGTCTTTAATCGGCGATAAATACACTTTGCCTTCCGCACATTTGAACTCGGTGATATCCGTTACCCACTTCTCATTCGGCATCGTTGCCGTAAAATCCCGTTGCAACAGATTATCGGCAATGTGTCCCACTTTGCCTTGGTAAGAACGATATTTTTTCTGCTTACTTTTTCCTTTTAACCCCAAACGTTGCATTATCGCTTGCCCCCTTTTGTGGTTGATAATCAAGTATTTCCTTAATTCCAAGGTAATTCGACGATAACCATAATTTTCGTCATTTTTGCGATAAATTTCCTCTATTTTCTGTGAAATCGCTACATTTTTATCCGACTTTGGCTTGAGATGATAAAAGAACGAACTGCGTGCCAATCCGATTAGCCTGAGTAACAATTCCAACGGGAAACGCAAGCGTAAGGCATTTACGATGACGGCTTTTTCTGCATTTTTTGTTGGTTGAGTTCCTGCAACTTTTTTAGCATTGCATTCTCCGCTTCTAATTCCAAAATTCGGTAACGCAAGCGTTCTTCTTCTGTTTTGGGCGTTGGTGGCATTTTAGGTGAGTTGAGTTTCATACTTGGACGACCTTTAGGTTTGAGTAATAACCCATCTATACCTTGTTTTTCAAAGCGTTGCAACCATTGACTAATTATCCCTGAACTGGGGATATCAAAGCGAAAGCAGGCGGCTTCAGCGGAGCACTGGCCTTTTTTGATAGCTTGAATAACCTTTAATTTAAACTCAACAGAATAACATCGTTTTTTACCTAACACAGCTAATCCATTGATTCCATTATGATTAAATTTCGCAATCCAACGTGCTAACGTGCTTTGGGGAAGCTGAAAATACTGGCGAGTAAGCGAACGGTTTTTTCCATTTTGATGATAAAAGTCGAGCACTTGTTGTTTGAAACGTTGAGTATATTTAGTCATAAAAAATCTGCACCTTAATCAGTTGGTTGTTTAGTCCAACTTTTGGGGTGCAGATCACTTTAATTAACGAATTTGTATTTTTGCTTTTTAGCGGAATACAGTTGCTAAAGCACTCGAACCTCGGCTGGTTGCAATTGCACTTGAACCTAAGGCTGTGGCATTGGTGATTTGGTTATATAAATCCTTCAGTTCTTGTTGTTTTCGTTCATAGCCGTCTTTGGTATACTGGTCTGGCTTAATCCCATTAAAATAGTTTAAGCCGTATTCTTCTAGTTCTTTTTCTTTTTGCTTAATTTCTTCACTGTCTCCCACTCGAGCATAGTCACCAATCGCCACCCCATATTTTGCAGTGGCTTTTGCCCCGGTCCCTTGGGCAATGGAGCGATCTGCCAAAGCTTTCGCTTTATTCCCTACGGCTAAGGCACCGTCTGCTAATGCCTGTGAAGAAGGCCCTAACGCCGCAGCCCCACTTCCTTTTGCCTTAGTGAATGCACCGATACTGGTTGCGACCGAACCATCGGCAGTGGCGGCATAACCTAATGCGGTGGCAGGCCCCATCCATTCTCCACCCTCCCCTTTTACTGCTGGCTTGCTTGGGTCAGCAGGGTTATAAGGCAAAAAGCCGCCATCTCCTGTTCTGTAATAGGTTTTGTTTACGGATACAATTGAGCCTTTCGCATAAGCCCCGTCCCCAATAGCCACACTATTTCTGGAATGAGTTTCTGTCCCTTCCTCACCGCCACCAATGGTAATCGTCCCTACGGAGTTGGCATATTTTTCATTTGCTCCCGTGTAATTTTTCTGGTTACTCGCTGAAGCATCGGAATTGTTTGGCCCCAATATACCGCGGTGAATGCTTTCGTTAAAGCCATCTGGGGTGTTCCACACGGAAGGATCATAGCTCACATCGGTTTTTCCGCCCCCCGCTTGATAACCCGCATATTTTTTGGAAATGTATTTATCTGATGGCAATGAGCCACCGCCTGAGGTTTCTATGGTTTCCGTATCATTGGAACTTGTTGAGCCTGAATTTGCGTTCGGTATGGTATCGTTAATCACTAAACTTGCGGCATAACTCGGCAATGTGGCACTTAAACCGAATAACATCAGGGTGAGGGTGGAAAGTTTAAAGCGAGAAAGGAAAGAACTTGAGGTGCTTTGACTGCTTCCCGACGAGGCTTTCACTCTATTTCGAGCAAATTCCGACACCACTTCGTGACGATTGGTTACACGGTTAAAAATCACTTTGAAAATCTTATTCATAATAAAAACCTTAATAAAAAAAATATTTGATAACTATTTTCTGCCTTCACATCCCCCATTTATTTAGCGAAAATCCAGATTGCTAAGCAGTGATGGCAGAGAGAAAACACGTTAAAAAAGGCGAAAAATTCCCCTTTTCATTTTGCTGTTTTTAATTAACAGCCAGAAATAACTTAGAATAAAAAGCACTCCTCCAATTTATTATTTTCATTGTTATTTCATTTTGAAATCACCCCAAATCCCCTTAAATAACCAGAGCATTTTGCGGAATTTCGATTAAAAAATTTAACGCAATATATAGAAAAAGCCCCTAACAGAAAATAACACTTATTGAGTAGAATTTGTCTTATCTCTTTTTATTTTCTTCTTAATTTTCAACAAGAAACAACAACGTATTAATTTATGTAAAATAACATAAAAAAACGCATTTAAATAACAAAAATAAGAAGTTAAGCCACAAACCCAAAAACAAAACAACAAAAAATAACAAAAATACTTTACACAACTTAACACAAATACCCCGATTTATTTACAATATAAATATTACATTTTTGCTTTCACCCCCCCCCCGATAATATTAAAAAATAGCATATTTAAATTCCAAAAAGCCGTAATTAATAATATTGTTATTTTTATAAATTATTTTTTCTTTTATTTTTGTGATTTTATGTATTAATGCTTTTTAGCTGACGATTTTATTCGCATTTCATTACCTCTTTTTTAGTATTTATTTCTTGCTTTCTCAATTAAGGCGATATGTGTTTGATTTTATTTTATTCTGATAAAGCGGGGATTTTTCTTGCTGATCGTTTCACAAACTCAGCCCTGTAATTCGGCGTGTTTATTGCGGACATTGCGTGCCATTAGTGAATGGAAAGAGAAAGTGAGGTAGGGAGAATTTACTGCTAAGCCCTTTATTTCTGTGTATTCATCGGGGAAATTCCCTTTCTTTTCCCTCTGAATAACCTATCATTTGGAGTGTTTACTTGCTCGCTTGGCGTTTATGTGAAGTAATACCACACAAGGAAAGGCATATCGCTACACTTCTTTCGCTTTTCTATTCGCTTTTCTATTTCGCTTTTCTGGCGTTACTTCTCGCCTTACTGTACGATTTGTGCTGGCATAGGCTTCCCCCTTGAGAAAGGTGAAAGCCATTTAGTGTATCGTGGCTACTATCCCTCTTACTACTTGGGCTAATTTGACTGTTTCTGACTGCATTAGCTGTTTTGGCTTAGGGCGAAGAATGTTAGCCAAAACCTTAAGTGCGGTGCAAAATTTGGTTGTTTTTCTTATTTTACACAATAAAAAAACACGGCGTTTTTCACTTAAAATCTCAGCGTTTGGTAAAATTGGCTGAAGCGAATAATTCAAGTAAAACTTTAAGTGCGGTACAAAATTTGGTTGTTTTTCTTATTTTACACAATAAAAAAACGCTGAGTTTTTCACTCAATCTCCGCGTTTTTTGGGGGAAAAGTCCGTTTTATTCACAGCGATGTTGTAGCTGTAACGCTAAGCCACTCTGTCGTTTCGTTTGTTTTCGCACGGCAGTTTTCCAGCTTTGTTCGGTGCTGAAAACGGTAACTTGGGTTTTGGCTCGGGTGATGCCAGTGTACACCAATTCGCGGGATAAAATGGGGTTAGGGTCGGTGGGGAGTACCATTAGGGCGTGGTTAAATTCTGAGCCTTGCGATTTATGCACGGTCATCACAAAAGCGGGTTCGTGGCTGGGGATACGGCTGGCGAGTTCGCGTTTGCCGTTTTCAAAATAAAACCGTCCGCGTTTAATACCTTGTTCATCGTGGCTAATGAGATATAAGCCAATATCGCCATTATATAAGCCCACATTGCTGTCATTTTGTATAATCATTATGGGCTTGCCTACATAATGTTCGCGGGATTGGAGAAATTGCACCAGCCCTTTTGCTCGCAAACCTTCGGCGATGTATTGATTGAGTTTTTCGCTGCCTAACTCGCCTACTCTTAACGCAGTTAAGTAACGCACTTGGTTAAAGGCGGCAAAAATATGTTGCACTTGCTCAGGGGTGATTGGCGAGGTTTGTTCGCTTAACTTTTGGATTTCTTGCAAAAAATAGGTGTAATTTAACACCGCACTTTGCACTACCCTTTTCGCACAATGTTGTTGATAAACAAGGCTATTCCCCTCTTCGCTCTGATATTGTGCCAAATCCACAAGGCTTAAGGCTGAATTTGTGACAACATCACAATTAATCTCATCATCTACCTGCTGGCTGACTTGTTGAAAATGGGTGATCGCGATGTCTTTATGCAAAAATTGCCAGCTCTCTTCGGCTTTGCCTTGATTAATCAGCTTAGCTAAACGCCCAATGGCTGAATGTTCATCAAAGCGGTGGCTTTGAGTTAAATGGCAAAGGTGATCGCGAATAGGATTGCCCGCTGGATTTGACGCTAATGCTTGCCCTGTGGTCTGGGATAAATAGGCAACAAAATCAGGGCTGTATCCTTGAGCCAAAAACTTACCTAGCTCAGCCAAAATCGCCCCAGCTTCCACTGAAGCAAGCTGATCTTTATCGCCAAGCAAAATTAATTTCGTTTGCGGTTGCAAGGCTTGGAGCAATTTCGCCATTAGTGATAGGTCGATCATTGAAGACTCGTCCACCACCAGCACATCAAGCAAGAGCGGATTTTGCTTATTGTGCTTTGGATTTTCCTCAAAAAAACGCACGCCTAGCAAGCGGTGCAAGGTTTCAGGCTGAGTGGGAATGGCTTGGATCAATTCATCATCAAGAGCGAGTTCCTTTTTCAAGCGAGCAAGGGAATTATCCATACTCTCTTTTAAGCGTGCCGTTGCCTTGCCCGTTGGGGCGACCAGTTTAATGCGTAACTGCTGTTGATAAAGGGTTTGCAACGCGAGCAGTAGGCGGGTTACGGTGGTGGTTTTGCCCGTTCCTGGCCCGCCACTGATCAGGGTGAAAGCCTGTTTCATCGCCATTGCTACCGCGATTTTTTGCCAGTTGATTACGCCTTTTTGTGGCGTTTCAGGGAAATATTTTTGCAACACCTCCGCAATTTGTGCATTTTCTAAAGTGCGGTCAAAAACGCCGAGATTTTGCACCGCACTTTGCATTTTTTGCGTTGCTTCATTCGCCACGTTCATTGACTGAGTGCTTTTAGCGAAATACTCCGCAACGCGATATTCATCTTGCCAAATGCGATAAAAATATAAGCGTTCAAATTGAAACACCAGCGGGGCAACTTTGTCTTGAGGCTGGTGAGTAAAGGCGATGTGGGATTGCAACTGAGATTGCCACTGCTCAACGGGCAAATGCTCAATTTTTTCATTAATACGGTGCAAATAATCCCGCTCGCTATAGGGCAAATTCAGCAACGCGGGCAATAAATCCGCCTCTAAGTGCAAGCAACTATGCCCTTGTTGATAGGAATAATGACAAAGTGCAGCAAGCAAAATGGCTAAATTTTGTTGCAAAGGGGAATAAGGCTGTCCTTGCTGTTTTTCCGCAATCAAGCGGGCGAAATGGTAATCGCCCTCGCTGAGAATGCTTTTTTGTTTGAGTTCTTTTAAAAGACTGAGCATTAAAATAATTCCTCTAAAGCTTGAATGAGCCGCCAATCGGGCTTATCAAAAAACACGCCTGTTTGATCTTGCCCGTTCATTCCACGCAAAAATGTATAGATCACGCCGCCAAAATTCCGTTCATACTGATAATGGGGATCACGTTGGCGAAGATAGCGGTGCAAGGCGAGGCTATAAAGCAAATATTGCCAATCATAAAAGCCTTGTTGCATCACAGCGGGCAAGCGGTCGGGCTGATAATTTTCCGCTTGATTGCCAAGTAAATTCGATTTGTAGTCCAGAATATAATATTTGCCATTGTGACGAAAAACGAGGTCGATAAACCCGCGTAACATTCCCTTCAAGCGTTCAAAAATCAGGGCTTGGCTTGGGTAAGGGTGATATTGGGACAAGGCTCGATTAAAGCCCGTCGCGTCAAAATTTTTGCTCAATTTCAAATAAAACTGCATTTCTTTTAAGCAATCTTGCGGTTGAATTTGTGCCAAGCTGAGACTTTCCCCCGCTAATAATGGGCTGTGATAAATCGCCTCAAACCATTGTTTCAGCGGTGAAATCCATTGTTCATCAAGTTGTAACTGCTTGCACAGTTTTTGTAAGTTCTCTTCTTCTATCGCTGATTGAGCGGTGTTTTTTTCTAAATAGCGGTGCAAAATCGTTCCCACTCGTACGCCACTTGGCAACTCGAAAGGGGAAAAACCTTGCGGATAAGGGCTATCTTGCAGTGGATTTTCTTCTAGCAAGATCGCATTTTCTGCCATTGAGGTTTCGGCGGGAAGATTAAAATCATAATCTCGGCTTTGATCAAAAACGTTAAACATTTCCACCGCACTTTGATCTTGGGCGGAATCTAGGGCGTTCAATTTATTACGTTGATGTTTATGCACGATGTCGGTAAAACTGGTTACCCCCCAATGATATTCAATCTTGCCACGAAATATCGCGGGGCTAAAATGTTGCTCCGCTGTGGTTGGCATAATGGCTTCGCTTGGCGTGAGTTCACTCGCCTCTCGCAACGCAACGGCGTTCGTGCCAACTTTTTGTTGCAACGCTCGCAATAATGGCTCGACTTGATAATCCTTCTTTTTCAACGCCGTTTCTTGCCCGATTTCCCCCTCCGTTAGCACATATAAAAAACTATTCCAGCTAGCTTCAAAGGTTTTTGGCAGGCACATCGCCACTTGGTATTTGGCTCGGGTTAATGCCACATAGAGCAAGCGTAATTCTTCCGCGAAGGTTTCTTTATCCACTTGATCTTGTTGCTGATTTTCCATATCCCACAGCACTTTCTCTTGCTGTGGTGAATAATAAGTGCTGATCGCATTTTTTTTGTTTTTCGCAGGAGCGGAAATAAAAGGCAACCAAACTAAATCATAAGCCAGCCCTTTGGATTTATGAATGGTAACGATTTTCACCAAATCTCGCTCGCTCTCTAGGCGAATGGTTTCTTCAAGGCGATCTGTGCCTTGAATTTGCTTTTCAAACCAACGCAATAACCCCGCTTCACTCTCATTCAGACGGCTGGCTTGTTGTAATAATTCCGCAAGATGCAGAAAATCTGTAATGGTGCGTTCGCTTTGTGCATTGGCAAGCAAGCGTTGGGTTAAATCACTGTTGAGCAAGAGCTGGTGTAACATCACCAAAATGCCTTTTTGTTGCCAGGTTTTTTGATAGGCAAAAAATTGCTCAACAAGGTTCTCCCACGCGTTTTCATCTTGCTTGATTTGGTAAATTTCCGCACTGGTTAAATTGAATAAACGGGTGGCGATGGCATTTAAAATATAGCGTTCATTCAACGGGTTTAAGCAAGCTTGCAAAATCAATGCCATTTCTTGAGCGGAGGGGCTGTCAAACACGTTGCTTTTGTCCGATAAATACACCGATGCAATGCCTAAATTTTGCAAGGCAGTTTTGACTAATTCCGCTTCGTGGCGATTTCTCACTAGCACGGCGATATTTTTCGCTTTAAGCGGTTGATCGGAAAAATGGGCTTGATTTTGTACCGCACTTTTTAACCATTGTTGAATGGAAATGGCACAATATTGGGCGAATGCTTGGCGATCATTTTTTTCGCTCAGATAACAACTTAATGCAGGCTCATCTTGTCCGTTAAGATTAAACGCTGGCAAGGCTTTTCCCGCTTTGACGGGGGAAAACTGAATGCCGTCAAATAAAAAGGGCGGTTGCGAGCTAAAGTTAAAAATGCCATTGACGCATTCAATTAATTCTGCGGTAGAACGCCAGTTTTCTTGCAAAGTAAAACGGTGATCCGCCTGTTGCGAGGCTTTAAAATAGGTGAAAATATCCGCACCACGGAATTTATAAATAGACTGCTTAGGATCGCCAATCATAATAAAGCCCGACTGTTGCGGGGCATTTTCAATATAAATTTTCGAGAAAATTTGATATTGCTGTGCGTCCGTATCCTGAAATTCATCAATCATCGCAAAGGGATATTGATTGCGGATCAGCGTTGCTAATTCTTGTCCATTTTCCGCATACAATCCATCACGCACCAAACGTAATAAATCATCAAAGCCTTTTTCAACGTGCTGTTGTTTGTAGTGAATGAGCTTCTGCCGAATGCCTGTAATGCAATGATACAGCACCAGTGGCAAGCTGAGCGTTGAGCATTCCTGCTGTTGAGCGAGGGCTTCCGCCTGTTCAAAAAGAAAATGTTGCAGCGGCGTATTCCCCGCTTTGGTTTTCTCAATAATTTTGGCAGCGGTGAAATGCTCAAAAACATCAGGTAACGCAAAATCATTGGGGTTATTCGCCCATTGACGCATTTTGTTAAACCGACTTTCAACCCACGAAGTGCGGTAGTTTTTTTGGCTAGATTTATTTTCTTCCAACAGGTCAAACAACGCTTGTTCATTGCTCAGCCATTGTTGTTTGAAATGAGAAATGGATTGATACAGTGGAAGCAAGCGTTGCTGAAAAAATTCATCAAGGGATAAATCCAGCAAACTCGCGTCAGAAAGGGCAACGTTAAAGGTTTCTGCCCCTAAATAAGGCTCAATTTTTTTCAGTAATTCTTGCGGATTATAGAGTTCTCTTTGGATAAACTGTGCGATCGCAAGAGGCTGATGATAAAAGGTTTCTCGCCAAAATTCATTGGTGAGGCGTTCGAGCAATTCGCTCTCATCTCTCACCAATTCCAAATTAAAATGCACGCCCGAGTTAAAGGCATATTGCATTAGCATACGACGACAAAAACTATGGATCGTGTAAATGGCAGCGGTGTCCATACTCTGCTCTGCCCAGCTCAGGCGTTGAATACTTTGCGATAAATCAGGCAAGGTTTTAACCAGCTCGCCTAATAGGGGATCACCACCCGCGATGAAAACCTGCGGATCATTGCTGGCTTGATATTGAAGCAATAATTGCTTGCTTTGATAGATCCTTGCTCGAATACGCTCCCGCAATTCTTGCGTTGCCATATCCGTGAAGGTAACCACCAAAATTTTATCCACAGGCAACGGCTGGTCAAAGCAATTTTCGCCCGCTTGGAGCAATAAACGAATATACAATGAAGCCATTGTGTAAGTTTTACCCGTGCCTGCTGAGGCTTCAATCAAGCCCACCCCTTGCAAGGGCAGTGTAGCTGGGTTAAGTATTTCTGTTTTTGTCGTCATCATAAATTAAAAATTCAAGACTTTATCCGCTTCCATCGTCCAATCTGCCAGTTCTGCCAAGGTGCCAATTTCTACGCCCTCTGCAAGAGCAAGGTTTTGAATCCCTCGAGCATTGGCACAGGTTTTGCATAGTTTAATGGTCGCCCCTTGTGCAGTGAGGGTTTCGATCATTTGTTGTAAATGATAACCTTCGGCAGGCGTTTGCTGTGCTAACCCACCAACCACCGCATCAGACATAAAAAATAAGCGTAATTGTACCGCACTTTTATGCTGTTCTTGTAGCTGTAATGCTAAACGCAAAGCACTAAAAAAATGCTCGTCACCATAGGGGGACGAATGAAGAATAAATAACAGCTTTTGCATTTTGATTTCCTTTGTTAGAGGTGAGATGTGAAAAGTGGGCGGTTTCGCCCACTTAATTTCTTTAAATTTAAACTTAGCCTACCCAAACAAATTTTGCAATGAAGAGTAAGGAAACCACCCAAACAGGGGCATTCACTTCTTTCCAGCGACCTGTGCAAACTTTCATTACACAGTAGCTAATAAAACCAAAGGCGATCCCTTCAGTGATGGAATAGGTGAACGGCATCATTGCTGCGGTGATAAAGGCGGGGGTGGCTTCGGTTAAATCTTCCCATTGCACACGAATTAGGCTTGATGCCATTAAAATTCCCACATAAACCAACGCACCTGCGGTAGCATACGCAGGCACGACGCTGGCTAATGGTGAGAAGAAAATGGTGAGTAAGAAAAGCAAGCCAACCACAACGGCGGTCATTCCTGTACGCCCACCAACGGAAACCCCCGCTCCACTTTCAATATAGGTGCTAATCGCAGAAGTACCGATATAGGATCCCGCCACCGCACTTACGCTATCCACATACAAGGCTTGTTTCATTTTCGGGAAGCGGCCTTGTTCATCGCTAATCCCAGCTTTATCAGTTACGCCAAGCAATGTGCCTGAAGAATCGAATAAATTGACAAGTAAGAAAGAGAAAATAATGCCGAGCAATGCGGTATCCAACGCACCGACAATATCCACTTTACCCACCACTGGTTCAAGGCTTGGTGGCATTGAAATGATCCCGTGAAACACAACGCTATCATCAAATAATAAGGCTAAAGTTGTAACCACTGCGATAGAGATCAACACGCCAGAATAAATATTGCGTGCCGCTAGCACAACGATAATAAAGAAGCCCAAAATCCCCATTAACACTTGCGGATTGTGTAGCTCACCTAATGCCACTAAGGTCGCGGGGTTTGCCACCACTAGGCCCATATTTTTAAAGCCGATCAGGGAGATAAAAAAGCCAATCCCCGCCCCGATGCCGACGCGTAAACTGAGCGGAATTGATGCCATTAACCAATAGCGAATTTGGAACAGCGTTAGCACTAATAAGCCAACCGATCCCCAAAAGATCGCCCCCATTCCCACTTGCCACGAGTAGCCTAATTTGCTCACTACCACATAAGCAAAAAAGGCGTTTAGCCCCATTGCGGGGGCGAGTGCGATAGGCAAATTGCTGAACAAGCCCATTGCAATCGTGCCGAAAGCGGCGATTAAACAGGTGGTAACAAACACCACTTGTTTATCCATTCCCGCCTCGCCTAACACGGACGGATTAACAAAAACAATATAAACCATCGTGAAGAAGGTGGTGATCCCCGCGATAATTTCTGTTTTTGCTGTGGTATTTTTTTGCTTGAGTTTAAAAAGTTTTTGTAGAACAGACTGATTTTCCATTTTTTAATCCAATTTCGTTGATAAAAAAGATGAAAAACGCGACTTAAAGAAGGGTGTTTTTCCTGCCAATTCTAGCAGAAAGCAAACGATTTCGCGATAGATTTTTCGCAAATTTTTCTCGTTGTTTCAATTCAAAATCAGGCAAGGCAGTATTATTTTGCAATCAAATAACGATAATAGAAAAAGCAAAGTGCGGTGGAAAATTTGCTTATTTTTCTGACCGCACTTTTTACTGTGTATTATCGCCGTTAAAGCTCAATAAAATGAAGCTCAAAATAAAGTAGGGCTGAAATCTTAATAACCTGCTTGATACACTTGCTCGGCTAATTTCACTGCCATTAAAGCGAGGGTAAAGCGTTGGTCATCTGCCACTGACCAAAATTCAATGCCATTTTGCACCGCACTTTCGATCTGGCTAAGGTTGCTTAAATGCAGCTTCACGTCATTTTCGCCGTTTTCCTTTTCCCCATTAATCACAGGGGTAATGAGCGTTTCGGGTTGATAATCAAGCAAGGCATTTTGTTGCCACATTTCCGCAACGGCTTCGCTCGATACCTCATAATCAAAAAACGCACTCACCTGCTGAGCCATTCCATAAAACACGGGCACTTGCACTTGGTGGAACACCACATTATCAAGCTGTGGGAAAATTTTTTGCACTTGAGCAGATAAATTGGCACTTTTCACAGGGAAAACATCAAAGGCTAGGCGTTGCACATTTTCATCTAACGGAATGCCGTTCAAAAGCCGTGCAGTTTGTCCCGCAAGCTCAGCAACTTTTTCATCACCCATATAAGACGCGGGCAGGAATGAGCTGATAATGAGTTGTTTTAACGGATAATTTTGTAAAACGTCCGCCAATGGCAAAAGGCTTTGCGTAACTTGCGGGTTCGGGAGAGAAACGATATTACGCTGACGCAACTCCGCTAATTGCTGATCGTTCACCGTTGGAATAACCACAGGAACATCAGGCAAGCTGGCACAAATGCCAAACAGATCAATAAGCACACAACCCGCTTCTGCCGCTTTGGCTAAATGGCTGGCGTGAGCCACTTCACCCGCGAAAAACACATAATTGAAGGCTGACCAGTCCGCGTCTTCGGGTGAAAACTGAGCAACGGCTTTATTGTTGAAACGAATGCCTTGTTCTTCATTAAATGGGTAAATTTCTACCACAGCCAACTCTGCAATCTCTAATTGACTTTGGGCTAGGCTATCGGCGAGTTTTTCGGCAAGCTCAAATTCTGCCGCAATCGCAAATTTTAACATTTTTTCTCCCTTGATCTTGATAATCAGCGTAAAATAAGCCCCGTATTTTACAGAATTTTTGTAGGAAAGGAAAATGACACCCGCGATTGATTTACTAAAAAAGCAAAAAATCCCTTTTGTGCTTCATCATTACGATCACGATCCCAATAATACGCATTTTGGCGATGAGGCGGCGGAAAAGTTGGGTATTCCGCCTGAGCAATCCTTTAAAACTTTGCTTGTTGCTGAAAATGGCGATCAGAAAAAACTGGCTTGTTTTGTGTTGCCGACAGCAAATAAGCTCAATTTGAAAAAAGCGGCAAAAGCCATTGGTGCGAAAAAAGTAGAAATAGCAGAGAAAGACGCGACACAGAAAAGTTCAGGTTATTTAGTGGGGGGAATTAGCCCTTTAGGACAAAAGAAACAGTTGTGATTGCTCAATCCGCGTTAGACTTTACGCAAATTTACGTTTCAGGTGGAAAGCGTGGCTTGAGCGTTGAACTCGCACCGCAAGATCTTGCCCGTTGTATTAATGGGATCTTTGCCGATATTCTTGATGAGAAAGACTAACTCATATTTCGATTTGTCTTATTTTGAAGACATAAAAAAGGCTCAAGCGAAAAAGGGGAAAACAGCTTGAGCCAAGATCATAGAGAATGCAAAAAGGAATTAAAACGCTGAAGTATCTTGGAATAATCCAACTTTGAGATCCGTGGCGGTGTAAATTACTCGACCGTCCACTTCAACTTCACCGTCGGCTAAGCCCATTACCAATTTGCGGTTTACCACACGTTTCATATTAATGCGGTAAATCACTTTTTTCGCTGTTGGCAAAATTTGCCCAGTGAATTTCACTTCACCAACGCCTAAGGCTCTGCCCTTTCCTTTGCCGCCGATCCAGCCCAGATAGAAACCGACAAGTTGCCACATCGCATCTAGCCCTAAACAACCCGGCATTACGGGATCGCCGATAAAATGACAAGCAAAGAAGGGTAAATCAGGGTGAATGTCTAATTCTGCTTCAATATAACCTTTCTCAAAATCGCCACCTGTTTCACTCATTTCTACAATGCGATCCATCATCAACATTGTGGGAGCGGGAAGCTGTGGGCCTTGCTTACCAAATAGTTCACCACGTCCTGATGCCAATAAATCCTCATAGCTGTAGCTACTCTTCTTATTCGGTGTACAAGTGTTCATTATTTTTTATTCCTCTTAATGATGACGATACGGATTGTATCAACTTTTCAGGCATTCTATCAGCTATTTCACAAAATAGATAGAGCTAACACTTGTTAGCTCAACTTATCGGATCAGTGGGATTGAAATGTCATTTCAAATAAAAAAATAGGCGACCTCACTTGTCGCCTATTTTCGAGATGTTGCACGATGCCACGTTTTATCGGCTAATGTTTCCGCCTAAACAACCAATGCCAAAAGCCACTTTTTTGTTGCTCGGAATGGAGCGATAAGCGTTGATTAATCAGCAGGTTTAAAGGTTGGTTTTCCTCATTGTAAGTGCAATCTTCTTCCGCTAATAAATGCCGTTTGAAGAGAATTTCGCAGGCTTGGAATACATCTTCCACCGCCCAAATAAAAAACTGCTGATTTTGCACCGCACTGACGACTTGTTCAGAAAGGCTCAGTTGAGGCTGTACGGCAGTGGGAATGATTACGCCCTGCTCGCCCGTTAGCCCACGCTTTTCGCAAATTGCGAAAAAGCCTTCAATTTTCTGATTAACTCCCCCTACGGAATGCACCAAACCAAATTGATCGATCGCCCCTGTGATGGCGATAGATTGTGGCAGCGGTTGCTGAGATAACGCACTTGCCAACACACAAAAACACGCCAACGACGCACTGTCGCCATCAATTTCGCTGTAGGACTGCTCAAAGGCGATAGAAGCTGAAAAAGGCAACTGGCTAGGCAAATCTAACATATTCGCCAAACACACTTCAGCAATCATTGTACCTTTGGCGTGAATATTCCCTGCTAGCTCATTTTTTCTTTCTACATCAACGACTTCCCCTTCACCTAACTGCACTACACAGCTAATACGCGAGGGTTCACCAAAAGAAATGGGGCTACCCGGATATTCAATCACTGATAACCCGTTGATTTGCCCCACTGCCTCCCCTTGTGTGGCAACATAAATTTGTTCGTGCAGAATATCCGCGTAAGTTTGCTGTTGCAAAAAGCCTTGTTGCTGTTGTTTCGCTTGAAAATATTGTTCAAAATCCACCGCACTTAATGAAGATTTCTGCACCAGCGTACGGGTGTTACTCAGTATTTCTTTTAATTTCAGCGGGGAAATGCTAATGCAATAGCGATCTTCACTTTCTCGCACCAAGAGCTGGTACAATTTATTCAGCCCCTCTGCGGAAATTTCCAGCCCGAAAGATTGTGCATAAGATCGCACATAATCGCCCCATTGTTGCTGATCTTGTTCATTCTCTAAAGAAAAATAGCTTTCGATTTCGCTATAATCTGCCAACTGATAGAGGGTTTCGTCCAGTTCTTCTAATAAGGCAAGTTGTGTGCGATCGCCGAGCAAAATCACTTTCAAAGCAAGGGGATAGCTCGGAATTTCACAAGGCAAGGCTTTATAAGGGGGCGAAGATTGCCAATGAAATTGTTGCTCAGTTAAGATCTGCTTCAAACGTTCCCACAAGCCCACCTGCGTTAATAAAGGTTCAACGCTTAAAATCAACACACCACCGTTTAACTGATGCACCAAGCCACTTTGTAAATCAATATGTTGCGATGAAGAATGAACGCGAACATTGCCGAAGAGCCGTTGGCTATCATAATAAATCGCACTAGCAACCGCTTTTTTATTGGCAAAGTTGGCTTCGTGGTGTTGAGCAGCCCGCATTGTGATGTGAGGAAATGTCTGTGCTGAGCCTTGTTCAATCTCATAATGCACACCGTGGATCGGTAGTGCTGGCGGCTGTAAATTGCTGACGTAATCCGCCAATAGTGCCGCATATTCCGTTTGCTGATCCGCTTTCAACACTAACAAAGTGCGGTCAGAATTTTGCATAAATTGCGTGATACTCGCACTAGCACGCGGCTGTAAAGCAAAAAAATCCGTCGCTTGCGATGTGGCAGTTTGCACCGACAACCTAGGACGTAAATGCTGCCAAGATAAAGATTGATTAAATAATGCAGGCAAGGCTTAAGGCTCTCTTGGTTAATTGAAAAGGGTGATTATCGCATATTTCGCCCTAAATCAAAAATTTACTGGCGAAAAAAAAGAGAACAGCGTAAACTTAACGAGTTACCGCGTAACGAGAGGGGAAATTGACGATGAAATATCAAAAATTAGAAAACCAAGAAGCCCATTGGAAATGGCTCTATTTAACCAAAAAAGCCCGTGAAGGGGAGCAAATTACACGTTATGAAGAACGTAGTTTACAGCAAGAAATGATTCGCCAGCTTATTGCAGCACAAAACCATTCTGCGGAAATTGAAGAATGGGTGAAAACACACCTTTCACCGAAGTTAGTGGTGAAATTGGATCAAGCCATTCGTGCGCGGCGTAAACGTTTTTTTAATGGCGAAAAACAAACCACCAAGAAAAAATCTATCGATCTTGAATATGCCGTGTGGTTACGCCTCTCAAAATATGCGAAAAAAATGAAAATGACCCTCTCTGAAACCATCACTTATATGATTGATGAGCGAGAAAGCAAAGTCGCCTATGAACATCAAATGTCGGCAATGAAAGAGGGGTTGAAAGATTTGTTGAAAAAATAGACCGCACTTTCTACATTACCAATAAACCGATCTTGACTTGATAAAACTTAACGTATCGTTATAGAAAAATGTTTTTCGCATTCATATCAGGTTACTTTAAGTGCTTTCTACTCAACGCTTGTATGAATGCGAAATCTATCTAGTTATAAGTTTTCCCCACATTATTTTCAACGTAGTTTCTTTTCCAAATCGAGTAAAAAATTTTTACCTTCATAAAATAGGATCTAATCTTACCGCACTTCAATAAGAAAATCTTGGGCTTGATCGGTTAGTTCTCCCACTTCGATCAACGCAATGCCCTCTTGCTGAGCTAGTGCGATAACCTCATCAATGGTTTCAGGTTTCACGGCGATGAGCAAGCCACCTGAGGTTTGCGGATCGCATAATACGGCTTTTTGTAGATCGGTCATCGGTGAAATTTTATGCCCGTAGCTGTCAAAATTTCGCCCTGTGCCGCCCAGTACGCAACCTTTTTCGATATAACGAAGCACGCCTTCTAAGGTTTTGATTTTGTCAAAATCCACTTTCGCATTAAGGTGTGAGCCTTCGCAAATCTCGCTTAAATGCCCCAACAAGCCAAAGCCTGTTACATCGGTCATCGCGGTAATGCCATCAAGTTCGGCAAATTTCGCACCAATTTTATTCATTTGGCACATCGTGGCGGTGGCTAAGCCTTTATGCTCCGCTTTGAGTTTGCCTTTTTTCTCGGCGGTCGTTAAAACGCCAATGCCTAACGGTTTGGTTAAATAGAGCTTGCAACCTGCCTGTGCAGACGCATTCTTTTTCACTTTATCCGTTGCGATCACGCCTGTTACCGCCAAACCAAAAATTGGCTCGGGAGCATCAATGGAATGTCCGCCCGCGAGGGCAATCCCCGCTTGTTGGCAGGCGAAACGTCCACCATCAACAATACGCTGTGCGACACTTGGCGGTAATAATTTAATCGGGAAGCCTAAGATGGCAATCGCCATAATCGGTTTGCCCCCCATTGCATAAATATCACTGATGGCGTTGGTGGCAGCAATGCGTCCAAAATCGAAAGGATCATCCACAATCGGCATAAAGAAATCTGTTGTGCTAATAATGCCTAGCCCGTTGCCGATGTCATAAACCGCCGCGTCATCTTTGGTTTCATTGCCGACTAGCAAATTAGGATCAACAAATTTTTCCATTTCTGAATGCAAAATGCTTTCCAACACTTTGGGGGAAATTTTACAACCACAGCCCGCCCCGTGGCTGTATTGAGTTAAACGAACGGTTTCTGCCACGGTTTGATTTAAGGCATTTTGTACATCATTAAAATTTGCGTTTTCTTGCATCATTTTTTCCTCGCTTTACCATCAACTGATGAGTGAATGTTGGCATTATACGCCGATTTATTAAGTGCGGTGATTTTTTGTGAGATTTTTGGCTTAAATCAGTTAAAATGGCTTATCCTTATTTTTCAATAATATGCCAATGAATAGACGAAAACGCCCTACGTTACAAATGATTGCCGACCATCTTGGCTTAACCAAAATGACTATCAGCCGTTATTTACGCAATCCAAATTCTGTTGCACTTGAAACGCAACAAAAAATCGCTGCGGCGATTGAGCAATTTGGTTATATTCCAAATCGGGCACCAGATATTTTATCCAACGCAAAAAGCCTCGCTATTGGTGTGCTGCTTCCGTCACTTACCAATCAAGTGTTTGCTGAAGTACTCAAAGGCATTGAGCTAATCACAGATCAAGCAGGCTATCAAACTATGGTGGCACACTATGGATATAGTGTAGAAAAAGAGGAACAACGCATAGAAAGCCTGCTGTCTTACAATGTCGATGGGCTGATTTTATCAGAAAATCACCATAGCCCTCGCACTTTGAAAATGCTGGAAGTGGCAAATATTCCTATCATTGAAATTATGGATAGCAGTGAAATGGGGATTCAACAAGTCGTGGGATTTGATAATGTGGCTGCTGCACAATCAATGGTAGAAACGCTCATTCATTATGGTCATAAAAACGTCGTTTATTTTACTGCAAGAATGGATAAACGCACGAAGCTAAAAATGCAAGGCTATGAAAATGCAATAAAAAAACACGGTTTAATGCCGCATAGTTTAATTACATCCGAGCCATCATCTTTCACTTTAGGGGCAAATTTATTGCGTCAAACCCTAGAACAATATCCTGATACCAACGGTATTTTCTGTACGAATGATGATTTAGCAATAGGAGCATTATTTGAATGCCAACGTTTAGGCATAAAAATTCCACAAGACATCGCCATTGCTGGCTTTCACGGTCACGATGTAGGGCAATCAATGACACCTCAACTCGCTACTGTTATCACACCAAGGTTGGAAATTGGCAAAATTGCCGCTCAAGAGCTATTAAATCGCTTAAAAGGTATTCCGATGCAAAGTCATATTATCAATTTGGGCTATGAAATTCATTTGGGGGAAAGTATTTAGCAATAGAAAATAACTAAAACTAACCTGTATATTTCAATTACCAAACTAAACTGTAATGTAACAGCTGAAAATAGATCGCTTTATCCATTGATTTTTTGTTAATTTTTCAACACGTCAAATTAATCAAATAGAGGTATTACACTAGAAAAAAAGAATAATTTAATTTTAAAATGCTTGTTTTATACACAAAACAAATAATTAATTGTTTATTTTTTTTTATTTTTGTTACAGACTATGCAACCCAATTCTGATACTTATCTTCATATAAAAAATTAGGAGTAAAAATGAAAAAATCATTATTAGCAACATTAATTCTAGGCGTTACTTTGGGAACAACAGGCTGCTTTGATAAAGAAACCAAACAAACTATTACTCAAAAAACCGCTGAATTAAAGGATACTGTTGTAGAAAAAGCAGCAGATGTTAAAAATGTTGTAGTTGAAAAAGCCGCTGAAACTAAAGAAGCTGTAGCACAACAAGCTTCTGATGTTAAAGACGCTGTGGTAGAAAAAGCCGCTGATGTTAAAGACGCTGTAGTAGAAAAAGCAACTGATGTTAAAGATGCAACAATTGAAAAAATTGAATCTATAACAAAATAATATAAATACTTATTCAAGTGGTTATAAAAACCACTTGAATTATTCCACAATATTCTTATCCACATCTTAAAATAACTTTAAATATACCTATTTTTGTGTATAATTTTTTCCTGCTTCGTCCTGTAGGGGGGCGGGGAGAATGCTCTTTCACTTCCTATAGTTTCACTTAAACTTTATTACAAAGCAGGTATCTATATGAAAAATGTGAAAACATTACCTCTCAACATTTTTACTTCCGCCCTTGTATATTAAAATTAATATAAAATAGCAACAAAACCCCGTTATCTGCATCTCGCGTCCGCCCTAGGCAACAAACCGAGTTGTAGCAATGAGAGCAGATAACATTTCACCAAAAAACCGAACAGTTGCCAGACTTAAACCCGAATGCAAGGCAGGTTAATGATGAATGAACAAACTTATTGTGGTATTGATGTTGCTAAACGTCATTTCGTCATTGGGCTTTCTACCCAAAAACGAACTAAGACCGAAACCAACAACCCGAAAGGGATTGCACATACCATTGAGTATTTACGTCGTTTCAGTGTGGACTTAATTGTCCTTGAAAGCACCGGTGGGCTTGAACTCCCATTAGCTAAAGCACTCCACCGCACAGGCTTTCGTGTGGTGATTGCTAACCCGCGACAAACCAATCAGTTTGCGATGTCGCAATCACTAGCAAAAACCGACAATAAAGATGCCAAAATGTTGGCTTTTTACGCCCAAATGCTCGCAATGCGTGATAATGTAGCACAGCAGCTTTACATACCACCCACTCCCGAGCAGGAACAGCTTGAAGCCCTTGTTTCACGCCGTAATCAGCTTGTTGAAATGCGTTTTGCGGAGAAAAACCGCCTTGAACAAGTTCATTCCACACAAGTATTCAGTGTTGAACAGCATATCGACTATCTCAGCCTGCGTATTGATGAGCTGGATAGGGAAATCGAACAGCATCTCAAACATTTTGACGATACAATAAAAAAGTTTAAAGACATCAAAGGGTTGGGTACACAAACAATAGCCGTTTTGATGTCAATGTTGCCTGAGTTAGGTCAATACACACATAAACAAATCGCTTCACTTGTTGGTGTTGCACCCCATCCTAAAGAAAGTGGCAACACCAAATGGAAAAGCCGCTGTTCAGGTGGTCGCAAAGCCGTACGAAATGCACTGTATATGGCAACATTTGTTTGTGTGCGTTTTGAGCCTAAACTCAAACAATTTTACGAACGCTTACGTGCTAATGGTAAGGCGTTCAAAGTGGCGATTAACGCCTGTATGCGTAAACTTCTCACCATTTTAAATGCGATTGTCCGCGATGACTCGCAATGGGACGCTCACGCACTTTAATTAACGAATTTGTATTTTTGCTTTTTAGCTGAATACAGTTGCTTTAGTATGGGTCTCCTTATTTCATCAAATGCCCAAGCAAACTATAATTTAGCCAAATCCTCACTAGATGAGATTCACCGTGATGCTCAAATTGAGTTAAATAAGGCTATTGAGTCAGGTAAAAAAGCTCGTCCCAACCTAGCTAAATTAACTCCTTTTTTACCCTATATTCTTAATGGTGTTAAAGATTTTAATTCATTAAGCCAGCAAGAACAATTTTCTCTACTTGGCAACAGATTGCTTATGATAAGTAATTCTTCAGACCCAAGACTACAAGGATTTAAATCACTCTTTCAGAGCCAAAAGGTAGACATAGGAGAAACTGCGAAAGACCTTATTATCTCAAGTACACACTATAAACTTTTTGAAAAACTAAGAAAATTTGAAGAGAATAATATGTCATATCTTTCAGATATTCAACATGGTCCAAATCTTATCGCCAGTCAATATGCAGAGTTGCAATTTAATTTACATATGTTGAATAAAATGAATAAGTTCCAATCTGGAGCCTATGCTGACTTAGTAAATACTTCGCTTTATGAGAAAGAAGTTAATGTAAAAATGCCTTATTTGGTGGTGGGATACCAGTATCAAATTGGTAACAATATGAAATTAGGTACATTTGCAAACTTTGCTGTAGATAGCATTTCACGCAATAGCAAATATTCAAAAGACGATGAGGCTATAGGAATTGGCTTTAATGCAAGCTACAAATGGGGAGCAAGTACTATTGCATTACTTACCAACATTATTCGCCACAACCAAAGTTTCACGGCAAACCAATCTGAAATTTTCACCGTTTACCCACCAACGGCTCGTTACCATCTTTATAGTGGAAATGTTACTTTCAAGGCTGACTATGCCTATCAAACAACAGCGGCTTTATCTCTCACCCCAGGTTTAACTTACCAATATAACTATACCCAAGGTAAAGAGGTTGAAACTAACTACCTCGGTGCAGATTTTACTTCACCATGATTAAAAACTCAGAGTGTAGGATTAAACTTACTCACTCAATATCAACAAAATGGCTGGACTATTGGGCTTGATTTAGGTGCTGCTTATTTTAAACTCCGTTCCGGTGAAACCAATGAATTTGGTAAATTAGGTTATTATCAATCCATTGATTTATCCGATACTTCTAGCACAGTACAAGCGGATAGAAAAGTTTACTATGTACAATCTAAAGACCGCACTTATAGAAAAAATCTATCTGAATATAAGTTATATGCCAACTTGGATTTTAGTAAAAAACTCAATGATAAAGTGAACGTAGAAACAATGATTGGCTATACACATTATACGAAAACGAAATTGCACGGCGTAAACTGGGGTGTCAAATTTAGTTATTTATTCTAAATCTTGATAAAAATAAACGCCCTTATTTGATCTGCCCCCAAAAAGTTAGACTATATTCTAATTTCATTCAAGGACTGAGTTCTGTATTCCACAGGGCTTAGTCCTTTGAGCTTCACTTGAATACGCTCATTGTTGTAGTAATGAATGTACTCGTGAATCACTTTTTCAAGCTGTTCAAAGGTTTCAAACCGCTTGCCAAAGTAACATTCCGTCTTCAATCGCCCGAAAAAGCTTTCCATCGCACCATTATCAAGGCAATTGCCTTTTCTCGACATACTTTGCGTAATACCGTGTTTTTTCAATATCTCCCGATAACCCATCATTTGATACTGCCATCCTTGGTCGGAATGCAGTATCGGTTTTTCCCCCGCTAATCGGTTCACCGCCTGGGTCAACATTCTAGTTATCTGCTCAAAATTCGGACTTCTCGCCACATCATAAGCAATAATTTCGTTATTAAACAAGTCTTTAATCGGCGATAAATACACTTTGCCTTCCGCACATTTGAACTCGGTGATATCCGTTACCCACTTCTCATTCGGCATCGTTGCCGTAAAATCCCGTTGCAACAGATTATCGGCAATGTGTCCCACTTTGCCTTGGTAAGAACGATATTTTTTCTGCTTACTTTTTCCTTTTAACCCCAAACGTTGCATTATCGCTTGCCCCCTTTTGTGGTTGATAATCAAGTATTTCCTTAATTCCAAGGTAATTCGACGATAACCATAATTTTCGTCATTTTTGCGATAAATTTCCTCTATTTTCTGTGAAATCGCTACATTTTTATCCGACTTTGGCTTGAGATGATAAAAGAACGAACTGCGTGCCAATCCGATTAGCCTGAGTAACAATTCCAACGGGAAACGCGAGCGTAAGGCATTTACGATGACGGCTTTTTCTGCATTTTTTGTTGGTTGAGTTCCTGCAACTTTTTTAGCATTGCATTCTCCGCTTCTAATTCCAAAATTCGGTAACGCAAGCGTTCTTCTTCTGTTTTGGGCGTTGGTGGCATTTTAGGTGAGTTGAGTTTCATACTTGGACGACCTTTAGGTTTGAGTAATAACCCATCTATACCTTGTTTTTCAAAGCGTTGCAACCATTGACTAATTATCCCTGAACTGGGGATATCAAAGCGAAAGCAGGCGGCTTCAGCGGAGCACTGGCCTTTTTTGATAGCTTGAATAACCTTTAATTTAAACTCAACAGAATAACATCGTTTTTTACCTAACACAGCTAATCCATTGATTCCATTATGATTAAATTTCGCAATCCAACGTGCTAACGTGCTTTGGGGAAGCTGAAAATACTGGCGAGTAAGCGAACGGTTTTTTCCATTTTGATGATAAAAGTCGAGCACTTGTTGTTTGAAACGTTGAGTATATTTAGTCATAAAAAATCTGCACCTTAATCAGTTGGTTGTTTAGTCCAACTTTTGGGGTGCAGATCATTTTACGCCCAATTTCCTTAATGTGGCGGGGCAGTTTGGCAAGCACCCGTCTAACACGATCAAGGCTTGGCAACATTTCAAGCATTAATGGCTGATCCGCAAAACGCTCTCGCCAATGTTGAGCAAAATAGCCATAGGCTTCTGCCACATTAATGCCGTTGGTTTGGCGATATTCCGCTAAAAAATCAGGCAACCAGCTAATTTCTTCCGCTTTTTTAGCTACCCGTTGCATCGGTACAAGGGCTTTTAAACGCTCTTCTGGGGTGGTCGCTTTTTCATAATCCAACACCCATTGATTTAAGGTGCGTTCACCAATCACACGGCTTTCACCTTTTTTGTTATTCGCCTTAGCCACTAATTGCATTAATTCAGGTGATAACAAATGTTGTTTAGCCTGTTGGCAAAAAAACTTCACTGCTTTATAACGGGGTTGCACTTCTTCCAACTTCAGCACATACGCCACCAACGCCATTCTTGCTTCCGCCGCTTGGCGTTGTTTTTCGGTCAATTCAGTCAACGCAACCGATCGCATTACAGGCAATTTTTTCGGTTTAGCTACCACCACTGATGTGGCAAATTTATCTCTGATTTCCTCTTGCACCTCTTGAGGGAAAGAGGAAAGGGCGTATTCAACACCACCGCCTTTCACACCAACTAATGGGCGAGATGTCCATTTTTCTTTTTTAGCTAATCTAGTAACATTAGTAGGGTATTTAGATAATCCAGCTACACCAGCTAATTCTTTTGCACTAAACCATACTTTCATAGTTAACCCTTTTTACTTAGCTATTCTTTTGATAACGGCTAGGCCATATTTCGCACGGCTTCATTCCTAACGCTTCTGCGATAATTCGTTCTCCATTCGGATAGCGTTTATCAAAAACATTGCGTAATGTTGTTTTAGCCAATCCGTGCTTGACTCCTAATTGAGATAGAGAAATACCTTTCTTCATCAATTCATATCGAATATCAGCTCGTTGCATATCAGTAATTCTTTTTTTCTTGCTCATTTTGATCTATCCTGTAGGGTTAGTTATTTAACTACGCATTCAAGTACTTGATTAACCGTGATTAAGAATAATATATCTTAATCCTTTGTAAATCAATGGGTGATTAAGAAAAATTTTCAAAATTTTCTTATCTTTTTGTTAAGTTATTGTTTTTAAATAACTTAATCATTTTAATCTCATTTTCTAAAATTGATTAAGAAGGGTAGTTTATGAAATCACAAGAAAAAGTTTGGTACTCAGCAAAAGAATTAGAAAAATTGGATCTTCCAGAAATGCCAAAACTGGCAACAAATATTACTCGTAAGGCATTGAAAGAATCTTGGTATAAAAGAGATGCTGTAGGAACCAAAGGAGGGGGATATGAATACCATATTTCCTCTTTCCCTAAAAAAGCCCAAATGAGTCTAGGTTTTAAAGATGCTATTGAAGCATATAGAGAGGATTTGCAATTATCACTTAAAGAAAAAGATGTTGCTCCCATTGTAGATATTCCTCAAAGCTATGAATTAGCTAATTTAAGAATATCAATGATTACAAGTTTTAGTTCAATTAATGTATCTGCGGGCTTTGGTAGTTTTAATGAAGGAGTAACCAAGCCAGATGGGAAAGAACCTTATTCAGATACCTTACTACAAAGCCTAAGAGTTATTCCAGAGAAATGTGCTGTATTTTGGGCTAATGGTGATTCAATGACCCCAACTATTGAAGATGGAGATCAACTACTTGTAGATTTAAGTAAAAACGAAATAAAAGGCGGAGATAAAATTTACTTAGTTCAAAACGGTGAAAGCGTATGGGTTAAGCGTGTAAAAATGAAATGGGACGGTGTAGAGCTTGTGAGTGATAACAAAGAAGAATACCCCCCAATCAAAATTACTGCAGAAGAAGCCCAAGATCTCCAAATCATTGGGCAAGTAGTTCACATTGGACATAGTTTAGTTTAAGCATCATAAAAACAAGGCGATTTCCTTGAAACCGCCTTGCTTAATCTTTATTGCCATTTTTAAAGTTTTAAACCTATTTTAAAAATCTTTGGGGCTGTCCTAGATAACAACTAAAAAATCTATTTAGGTTAGAATGAACCAATGAGAAAAAGTCGTCTAAGTCAGCACAAACAAAATAAACTCATTGAGCTATTTGTTGCAGGTGTTACTGCAAGGACAGCAGCAGAGTTAGTCAATGTAAACAAAACGACTGCCGCATATTACTTTCATCGTTTACGCCAACTCATCTATCAAAACAGCCTTCACTTAGAGATGTTTGAAGGTGAAATTGAAGCCGATGAAAGTTATTTTGGCGGTGCTCGCAAAGGCAAACGTGGTCGTGGTGCGGCAGGGAAAATTGCGGTATTCGGGCTTCTCAAGCACAATGGCAAGGTTTATACCGTTGCGGTTCCAAATACGCAATCTGCCACCTTGTTACCCATTATTCGGGAGCAGGTAAAGCCTGATAGTATTGTTTACACCGATAATTATCGTAGTTATGACGTGCTTGATGTGAGTGAATTTAGTCATTTTCGTATCAATCACAGCACACATTTTGCTGAAAATCATAACCACATTAACGGAATTGAGAATTTTTGGAGCCAAGCAAAACGCCATTTACGCAAATTTAATGGTATCCCAAAAGCGCATTTTGAGCTTTATTTAAAGGAATGTGAATGGCGTTTTAATTACAGCAACATAAAAAGTCAAATTTCTATTTTAAAACAATTGGTTAAAGGGAGTTTAGTCTAGTTATCTAGGACAGCCCCAAATCTTTTAAAAACCATCTAAACCCCGATCGCTTTTATGCAAAAAATAATCCAATTTTTACCCATTTTTTACCATTCCTGCTCATTTTCCTATTTTGCATAAAACCAACGCCCCAACCGCAACAATCCCAATAACCACAAGCCCTCCCGCAATTTTTACCCCAAATTTTTTTCCTTTACTTTATGCAAATATTGTTACTACCCCATAAAAATAAATAAAAAAGTAATTAGCTATTTTTCGTTTCAAAAATAGGTACTATCTTGGTTGCATGCGACCCTTTTTCTCCATGCACCACCTCAAAATTGACTTTCTGTCCTGCTTTCAAAGAACGATAGCCTTCCATTTCAATCACTGAATAATGAGCAAAAATATCTGATTCACACCCTTCTGCAGAAATAAATCCAAATCCTTTTGCGTTATTGAACCATTTAACAACACCAATTTCCATAATAAACATTTAACCTCTAAATGGATTTTCTATCTAAGATAGAATTTTTAACTTCATAAAGCATCTTGCCTTACTCCCTAAGTGGTACATAATCATTAAATAAATTTATTCTTTTATCAATAGAAAATAGTCTAAAATCAAACAGAGATCACAAAAT
This sequence comes from Avibacterium paragallinarum, assembly GCF_900450705.1. Lineage (GTDB taxonomy): Bacteria > Pseudomonadota > Gammaproteobacteria > Enterobacterales > Pasteurellaceae > Avibacterium > Avibacterium paragallinarum. The sequence continues at coordinate 111,771 of NZ_UGHK01000003.1, read as the reverse complement.
TTATTTATCTATGTATAGCTTACACAATTCAGCAACTAAATAATTGGGGCTGTCCTAGATAACTAGACTAAACTCCCTTTAACCAATTGTTTTAAAATAGAAATTTGACTTTTTATGTTGCTGTAATTAAAACGCCATTCACATTCCTTTAAATAAAGCTCAAAATGCGCTTTTGGGATACCATTAAATTTGCGTAAATGGCGTTTTGCTTGGCTCCAAAAATTCTCAATTCCGTTAATGTGGTTATGATTTTCAGCAAAATGTGTGCTGTGATTGATACGAAAATGACTAAATTCACTCACATCAAGCACGTCATAACTACGATAATTATCGGTGTAAACAATACTATCAGGCTTTACCTGCTCCCGAATAATGGGTAACAAGGTGGCAGATTGCGTATTTGGAACCGCAACGGTATAAACCTTGCCATTGCGCTTGAGAAGCCCGAATACCGCAATTTTCCCTGCCGCACCACAACCACGTTTGCCTTTGCGAGCACCGCCAAAATAACTTTCATCGGCTTCAATTTCACCTTCAAACATCTCTAAGTGAAGGCTGTTTTGATAGATGAGTTGGCGTAAACGATGAAAGTAATATGCGGCAGTCGTTTTGTTTACATTGACTAACTCTGCTGCTGTCCTTGCAGTAACACCTGCAACAAATAGCTCAATGAGTTTATTTTGTTTGTGCTGACTTAGACGACTTTTTCTCATTGGTTCATTCTAACCTAAATAGATTTTTTAGTTGTTATCTAGGACAGCCCCAAATAATTATTCCCCATACGTTTTATTTCTCTAAGAAATCGTTATTTAACATTATTTTTTTCCTTGTTTTTTTGATGCTGCTCTCTCAGTTCTTTAGCGACTATCGAAATTGCTTCCCCACTATTCACTCCCTGAGCCATTAATACCTGAATTTTTTCTACGGCTTGTTGCTGTTGTTCGTGAGTTAAACTTAATAATGCCTGATCTAACATATTTTACCTTTATTAAACCAAAAGAAATCAGTAATATACCAATAAAATTTACAAACACAACTCGAGAGGAAACAATTATGCTTTTTAACTTAAAAAACCGTCATTTACTCAGCCTTGTTCATCACACCCCACAGGAAATCCAATTTTTACTTCAACTAGCCAAAGAATTAAAACAGGCTAAATACACAGGAACGGAACAACCTAGATTAAAAGGAAAAAATATTGCTCTCATTTTTGAAAAAACCTCTACCCGAACACGTTGCTCTTTTGAGGTGGCTGCTTACGATCAAGGGGCGAATGTAACCTATATTGATCCAAACTCCTCCCAAATTGGTCATAAAGAAAGTATGAAAGATACCGCACGCGTACTTGGAAGAATGTATGACGCCATTGAATATCGCGGTTTTAAGCAAGCCGTAGTAAATGAACTAGCCGAATATGCGGGAGTGCCAGTCTTTAACGGTTTAACTGATGAATTTCACCCAACTCAAATGCTTGCTGATGTATTAACCATGATGGAACATAGTGATAAACCCTTATCAGACATCAGCTATGTGTATATTGGTGATGCACGCAATAATATGGGCAATTCATTGTTATTAATCGGGGCAAAATTAGGAATGGACGTACGCATTTGTGCACCAAAAGCCTTGCAACCAGAAGCGGAATTAGTGGCAATGTGTCAGGAGTTCGCACAGCAAACAGGAGCAAGAATCACCATTACAGAAGATGTAGAGCTTGCCGTGAAAGGCGTTGATTTCGTGCATACGGACGTTTGGGTATCAATGGGCGAACCACTTGAAAGCTGGGGCGAACGCATTAATTTGCTGTTACCTTATCAAGTAACCCCTGCTCTAATGCAACGCAGCGGCAATCCTAAAGTGAAGTTTATGCACTGCCTGCCCGCTTTCCATAATTGCGAAACCGAAGTCGGCAAAAAAATCGCCGAAAAATACCCGCACTTAGCAAATGGCATTGAAGTCACGGAAGAGGTGTTTGAATCACCAATGAACATCGCCTTTGATCAAGCAGAAAACCGTATGCATACTATTAAAGCGGTAATGGTAGCGTCTTTAGCATAATGACTTCATTAATATTATAACTGCCACAAAAAATGCCCTTAGTCGGGCATTTTTTATGCTAATAATTCCAACAACTGCCCTACGGTATAAAACGAACCAAAAACGAGTAGGACATCATTTTCTTGCGAATTTTGCACCGCACTTTGTAGTGCTTGCTCCATTGAAGAAGATGAACTTGCTTTCAGCGTTTTGTTTTGCGATAACGCCACCGCTTGCAGTTCGGCTAACAATTCTTCGCCACGTTGTCCGCGATAACCTGACAAGCTAATACAATGCCATTCATCAATCACATCAAGCAATGGAGAAAGCACACCTTGCGTGTCTTTGTCTTTCAAAATGCCACAAATCGCGATGATGCGTTGTGTCGGATTTTTAAGTGCGGTCAGTTTTTCGACTAAATATTTTGCCGCGTGTGGATTATGCCCTACGTCTAAAATTGTTTGTGGCAATGTTTTTTCACTACAAGCGAGTTTTTCTGCCAAGCGGTGTCGTTGCTCATCATTCAATGCCTGAAAACGCCCCGCAAGCTGAACCTGTTGCAAGGCTTCGCGAATCTGAACTTCAGCAATATTAAACGGTAAATAAGGCAACACCGCTAAAGCCGTTGCGGCATTGGCAAGTGGTATATGCGGAAAGGGTAAATTTTCTAACCGCACTTTTTCATTGTGCCATTGCCAATCAGAGGCTGAAGCGGTGAAATGCCAATCCACATCGCGGCGGCTAACTTGGCAATGCAATTTTTCAGCCTGTGCTAACATTGAATGAGGTACATTTGGCTCGCCGATGATAACGGGTTTATTCGCCCGAAAAATCCCCGCTTTTTCAAAAGCAATTTGCTCTCGTGTATCCCCGAGAAAGTCGGTGTGATCAATATCGATACTGGTAATCACCGCCAGATCGCTATCCACAATATTAGTGGCATCTAAACGCCCGCCTAGCCCCACTTCTAAAATCACCACATCAAGCTGTGCCTGTTTGAACAAATGCAATGCGGATAAGGTGCTATATTCAAAATAAGTCAAAGATTGCGTTTTATTTTGCTCAATAAAGGCAAAAGACGCACTGTGTTGTTCATCAGGCAATTCTTGATTTTGAATGCGTACCCGTTCGTTATAACGCAGTAAATGGGGCGAAGAATACACGCCAACGCGATACCCTGCATTGAGCAAAATGCCCTCCAACAAACGGCAGGTTGTGCCTTTGCCATTTGTTCCCCCTACGGTAATTACAAAGGGGGCGGGATTTAATAAATCAAGTTGCTCCGCTACGGATTTAATACGCTCTAAGCCCAGATCAATGGCTTTGAAATGGCTTTGCTCTAAATAAGAAAGCCACTGCGACAATGGCGAAGTGGCTGTTAATTGATGACGATGGTTATTCATTCTCTAGCAGATTTTCGACGAGTTCAGGCTCAACAAAAGGCGAAGGTTTATTGGACAGTTTGCTTAATAAACTTGCCAAGGTATCACGCATTTCACCGCGTTTCACGATCATATCAATCGCCCCTTTCTCTAGTAAAAATTCACTGCGTTGGAAGCCTTCGGGCAGTTTTTCACGCACGGTTTGTTCGATAACACGAGGGCCAGCGAAGCCAATTAAGGCTTTCGGCTCGGCAATGTTAATATCCCCAAGCATTGCAAAACTGGCTGAAACACCGCCCAACGTTGGATCAGTGAGAACGGAAATAAACGGCACGCCTTTTTCACGCATTCTCGCTAACACTGCACTGGTTTTTGCCATTTGCATTAGGGAAATCAAGGCTTCTTGCATTCTTGCCCCACCGCTGGCAGAAAAACAGACAAAAGGACAATTTTCTTCAATGGCTTTTTCAGCGGCTTTGACAAATTTCGCTCCCACCACTGCTCCCATTGAACCGCCCATAAAGCTAAAGTTTGAAGCGGCGGTAACCACAGGCATTCCATATAATGTTCCAGCCATTGCGATTAACGCGTCTTTCTCGCCCGTTTCTTTTTGTGCGGCTGAGATACGATCTTTATATTTCTTTAAATCTTTAAATTTCAGCACATCTTTTGGCTCTAAATCGGCTGCAATTTCTACCGCACTTTCTTTATCTAACAATGCCAATAAACGGGTGCGAGCGTCAATACGCATATGGTGTCCACATTTTGGACAAACTTCTAAATTGCGTGTTAATTCATCGCGATATAACACTTGTTCGCAAGAAGTACATTTCGTCCACACGCCTTCTGGCACATTTGCTTTACGCGAATTGGAAGAGGTATTCTTACTAAAAATTCGATCAATCCAGCTCATTCTAAACCTTTCTTATTAACAAAAAATTCCGCTTATTACACCATAATTTAAGGCGATATTCTAGCGTTAAAATCTGACAACTGATCCGACAAATACAACGGCCCGAGTGCATTTTGTGGGATTTCAAAGGACGAAGGGTAATGCACTTGCACCAAATAAAGCCCCTCAGGTTTCGCAGTGGGTGCGGCGAGTTTACGGTTTCGTTGTGCCAACAGCCAGCTAATCCATTCCACAGGCTGCCGCCCTGCCCCCACTTCCATTAGGCTGCCTACAATGTTTCTCACCATATGATGTACAAAGGCATTGGCTTGAATATCCACGATGATGTATTTCCCTTGTCTGACCACATTCAGATGATGAATATTCCGCCACGGCGTATTAGATTGGCACTGTGCCGCTCGAAACGAGGAAAAATCATTCTCTCCAAGCAACGCTTGCCCCGCTTCGTGCATTAATTGGTGATCTAAAGGCTGATGATAATGGGTTACGCCCTCAGGTAAAATCGCCGATCGCAATTTATTATTGTAAATCACATAGCGATAACGGCGGGCAGTGGCACTAAAACGAGCGTGAAAATCATCGCTCACCTGCTTTGCCCAAGACACGGCAATATCATCAGGCAAATTCGCATTCACCCCAAAGCTCCACGCCGTTTCTGCACGCACCGCATTGGTTTCAAAATGCACCACCTGCCCCGTAGCGTGTACCCCTGAATCCGTCCGCCCCGCACAGAAAATTTGGCATTCCTCATTCGCCACAAAAGAAATGGCTTTTTCTAAACATTCCTGCACGCTAGCCACCTTTTCTTGTTTCTGCCAGCCAAAATAATTTTTTCCGTTATATTCAATGCCGAGGGCGATTTTCATTTTACGATCCTTACTAATCAAAGAGAGAGGCATTATAAAGTAAATTTAGATCTTGATGAACTCTTAACAGAAGTCCCTACTAGATGGTGAAATTTCAAATAGGATCCCACTAAAATTTAGCCAACAGTTAGGCTATGAAAAAATTATTGCTATTTTGACCCGCACTTTAGATTATCAAATAAAGCCTCTGCAGATGTCATCTTATACATCAAGTAAAACTAAAATGGCAGCTTCTCCTCCCCACTCTTTCGGTGCTTGATGTAATGCCCTTACTCTTGGATATTGTACCAACCATCGGGGTATTTGACGTTTTAACGTATAAGTGCCATATCCAGTCATAATGCTCGCACAATAAATATGTTCTCTTTCGCAAGCTTGAAACAATGCCACTAATTCTAATTTAGCCTGCTCCCTCGTTAATCCATGTAAATCTAAAAAGATTTCAGGAGAAAAATCACCTCGTCGCAACTGTTTAAGTAAATAGCTATCTTCTCCACTTCGTAGATATTTGAGTCTCCCCTCTTCATTCAATAAGGGTTCATAATCATCAGAAAAAAAGAATAGTGTATCCTCTTTTTCTCGCTGTTCTCTCAACCTCTGATTTTGGTTAGGCTTTTTATAAACAGGTATAATCTCATTTTGCTTCAAAGGTTTTATTCCTTGAACCTCATCACGGAATAGGACTAAATCTTCATCTTTTAACATATTCTCTATCTAACTACGAAAAAATAAACTTAATCATAGCATAGGATTATGTTATAAATAGCTTCAATTTAATCCTTTTAACTAGGAAATAGTTGATGAATAACTACAATCAAGAATTAACGTCCCAAATTAACACTGACGACGTTATCGCTTCGTTAAAAACAATTAAAGACTTCATTCGCTGGACATATAGCACATTTAATTGCTCAAATTTATACTATGGACACGGCTATGACAATGCTTGGGATGAAGCCCAACAACTCGTTCTAAGTGGTCTTAAATTGCCTTTTGATATTCCAAATGAGTTATATGATACTAATCTAACTCAGAGTGAAAAATCAAAACTCATCGCCCTTATTGTTGCTCGTATTGAACAGCGAATACCTATTGCCTATTTAACCCATAGTGCTTGGTTTTGTGGTTTAGAATTTTATGTGGATGAACGTGTTATTATTCCTCGTTCCCCTATTAGTGCGTTAATCGAAGAAAAATTTGCTGGTATTCTAAAACATCCCCCAAAAAGGATTATGGATATGTGTACAGGGAGCGGTTGTATCGCTATCGCTTGTGCAATGCAGTTTCCTAATGCTGAAGTCGATGCAATTGATCTTTCTACAGATGCATTAGATGTTGCTGAAATCAACATTACCCACCATAATTTGAACGATCGCGTATTTCCTATACAATCAGATTTATTCTTTAATATCCCTTTAGATAAATATGATTTAATCGTAGCCAATCCTCCTTATGTCGATCAAGAAGATCTTGATGAAATGCCAGAGGAATACCATTACGAACCTGAAATGGCACTAGGTTCTGGAATCGATGGTCTAGATATTACAAAAAGGATTTTAAAATCTGCTGCGGATTATTTAACTGACGACGGTATACTTATCTGTGAAGTTGGAAACAGTATGATTCACTTGATTGAGCAATTCCCCAATGTTCCTTTTAATTGGCTAGAATTAAAAAATGGTGGCGTTGGAGTATTCTCATTAGGTAAAAAAGATCTTATTTATTTTAAAGAATCCCTCTAAACTAAAATATCTTGCTTTAAAAAAATATTTCTTAAGTTTAAAGCCTCCAAAATGGAGGCTATTTTATTCCTTGAGTTAGTCGATAAGCCGGGTTCTGTCGTTGAACAATCATTCATCTAGGCGTTTGTTCGCACAAACGCTCAAGCAACCTACCCGAACTCTGAGCGGGCCACCCATTGAGTTCCTATTTGGTCTTGCTACGAGTGGAGTTTACCCTGCTGTGAAATGTTACCACTCACACGGTGCGCTCTTACCGCACCCTTTCACCCTTACCTGATCTCAAATGAGCCATCGGCGGTCTGCTCTCTGCTGCACTTGTCGTAGGCTCTCGCCTCCCAGACGTTATCTGGCACTCTGCCCTATGTAGCCCGGACTTTCCTCTCGTCTATTTGTCCCACTAGGTCGTTTATACAAACGGTTTAGGGCTTCAATAAACCAGCGATTGTTTGGCTAACTCAGGGCGAGAGTATAACGGAATATCAAACAAATGCAAGAAAACTCAGAAAAATGACTGCTAGAGTTCACAAAAAACTTACGTTAAAATAACCGCACTTTTTATGTGATCGGAGATAATAATGGATTATCTACACATTGCTCAAGATACCCTTGCGGTGGAGCAAAATGCCTTACGTCAATTAAGCCAACGTTTGGATCAGCAATTCAACCAAGTGGTGGATCTCATTTTGAACTGTGAAGGTCGCCTTGTGGTTGGCGGCATTGGGAAATCAGGATTAATCGGCAAAAAAATGGTTGCCACCTTTGCTTCCACTGGCACACCAAGTTTTTTCCTGCACCCAACGGAAGCCTTTCACGGTGATTTGGGAATGCTCAAGCCCATTGATATTGTGATGTTGATTTCATACAGTGGCGAAACCGATGACGTAAACAAACTCATTCCAAGCCTCAAGAATTTTGGTAATAAAATCATTGCTTTAACTAGCAATAAACAATCTACCCTCGCCAAACACGCGGACTATGTGCTGGATATTACCGTTGAGCGAGAAGTTTGCCCGAATAATCTTGCCCCCACCACTTCGGCACTGGTAACGCTGGCACTCAGCGATGCGCTTGCGGTGGCATTAATTACCGCTAGAAATTTCCAACCTGAAGATTTTGCCAAATATCACCCCGGTGGTAGCCTTGGCAAACGTTTGCTCTCACGGGTTAAAGATCAAATGCAAACGAAGCTCCCTATCGCTCAACTGGATACGTCTTTTGTCGATTGTCTCACCATTATGAACGAGAGGCGTATGGGCGTTGCTATTATAATGCAAGATGATGAATTAAAAGGCATTATTACTGATGGCGATATTCGCCGCACGCTGAGCAAACAAGGGGCTGCCGCTCTTACTACAACCGCACAAGAAATAATGACCACCAATCCGAAAACCATTTCTTCTCATTGTTATTTGGCAGAAGCGGAAAACTTTATGAAAGAAAATAAAATCCATTCCTTAATTGCCTTAGATGAGAACAATAAAGTGGTCGGCTTAATTGAATTTTCGAGCTAATACTATGATTTTAAATGAAAAACTCCAAGCAATAAAACTGGTGATTACCGATGTTGATGGCGTTCTCACCGACGGGCTTCTCCATTACGATGCCAATGGCGAAGCGATCAAAAGTTTCCACGTTCGCGATGGATTAGGTATTAGAATGTTAATGGAAAATGGCGTGCAAGTTGCCGTGTTATCGGGACGGGATTCGCCGATTTTACGCAAACGCCTTGCCGATTTAGGGATCAGCCTTTTTCTGCTCGGCAAATTAGAAAAAGAAAGTGCCTGCTTTGAATTAATGCAGCAAGCGGGCGTTACCCCCGAGCAAACCGCTTATATTGGCGATGACAGCATCGATCTCCCCGCTTTCGCCGTGTGCGGGCTTTCCTTTGCGGTGGGCGATGCGATGGATTATGTACAAAACTGTGCGGATTATGTGTTACAACATCACGGCGGCAAAGGGGCGTTTCGAGAAATGTCGGATATGATTATGCAAGCCCAAGGCACAAGCGATGCCTATGCCACCGCTCGCGGTTTTTTGAAAACCGTTGAAAATATGGCACAATAGCTTCACAGCCATAGCTATTCTTTTTTATTTATAAATCGCTATTTTTTAAATTTAAACGACAATTAATGCGGAGGGATTGAATAATTTTAATGCACTTGTACCAAAAAAAATAAATTTTACTTGCAAGTAAAAATGAAACTCGTATAATTCGCTTCGTCCTAAAAACAAAGCTATTTTTTAAATAGAATATTTTGCCAGTGTGACGAAATTGGTAGACGTAGCGGATTCAAAATCCGCCGCCCTTAAAAGCGTGCCGGTTCGAGTCCGGCCACTGGCACCATTAAGAATTTCGTGTTAAGCTGTAGGTTAAGCCTTTCAAATCAATAACTTACGGCTTTTTTCTTTTCTGGTGAACTATCCAAAATATCATTTTTAGCATCAAATTTTGTCGTGTCTAAAAGGCACTTTGACGTAAGTTTGACGTGATTTGTGTAGCTTAACAGATGGTCTGCATTGAGATGCGCATAACGTTTGACCATCTCCAATGTTTCCCAGCCACCAAGTTCTTTCAATACCATTAATGGCGTACCGTTTTGGACGTGCCAACTTGCCCAAGTATGCCGTAAATCGTGAAAGCGAAAATCATTAATATTGCAACGCTTGGCCGCACGATTGAAGTCATCACGATCGACTTCTATTATTCGCTTCCCCTTACCACGGTGAAAAACATAGGGTGATAGTTGTTCTTCCCGCCGCCTTGCGATTATGGATAAAGCTTCTTCGCCTAACAATAGCGATCTTGCACGCCCTGATTTAGCAATATCACTACTTACAATAGCAATATTGCGAGAAAGATCTATTTTATCCCAAGTAAACGATAAAATTTCAGTCATTCTTGCCCCGGTGGCAAGAGCAAAAGCACACACATCTCGCATCCAGCTAAGCTGCAATGCGTTAAGAAGTTCAAGGGCTTGTGGCTGAGTGATCCAGCGCACCCTAACTTTAGGCTCTTTATTTTTAGGGATATAAGGGATACTATCTATCCAACCTGCTTTTTGAGCAAGCGATAAAACACGCATTATTGAGCTACGATAACGGTTTTGTGTGGATAGCGATAATTTTTCCCCCGTACTTGTTTTGTGCGTAGGGAGATTATTTACAATATCATCAGTTGTTAAAGAGCTAAGAGTTCGCCCAGCCAATACAGATCGCCAATATTCCGTGTGGCGTATTTTGGTCTTAAAATCTTTTTGCCCTTGCGAAACTTCAAGAAACCTTATTAGTGCTTCTTCGATCGTTCTTTCGGGCTTTTTATTGAGTCTCTCGACTTGCCAATATTCGTGTTTTAGCTTATCGTGTAACTCTTGGGCTAATTTCTTTTCAGTTGTTTGAGCAGAGCGTCTAATTCTCTGGCCGCTCGGTGTGGTAATATCGATTTGCCATACACCGAATTCATTTTTTCTGATCGGCATAATTTCTCCTTATCGCCGACCTGATCGTCTAATCGGCAAACATTTTGCGTGTTTTGCCGTTTCTGATCAAGCGTTGTTTTACTTACTCGCCATACTCGAGATCCTTCCATACGGAAAAAGCCCCAATGAAACCGATGAGCATAAACTGCGCCATAACTCATCTTAAGCCTAGTGGCCACTTCTTTAATTGTTAGCGTTTCTTCCATTCCTACCCCACTAAATCCCCAGCTCCCCTTCTATCGGCAACAACTTTGCCGAGTGAATGGATCGGGTATTTTGTTGTAAGCTGACCTTGTAAAAGGCCAGGCTGAAGCAGGTTTAGCATTTTGGCGACCAATTTCTCGCTAGTAAACACTTCGCCAAAATCTTTTACCCTTGCTTTCGATTTAATTAATTTATCCATATCCATTTAATCACCCAAGTTATTATTGCCACTGGCAATCCCACAAAAGCAAGCAATGCCAACAGATAAAATACAGCCATCACTAATAAGAGATGCTTATCATCGTTGTTCATATTCTCTCCAATAAAAAAGCCCAACTTGCTAGTTTAGGCTTGTTGTAAATAATCTGATAATCGTACCCCAATCCATTGCATAACAGGCACAGCCATACTGTTTCCAATTGCTTTATAGCGTGGACTATCAGGGCATTGTTCCGCGGGTTTATTACGATAGGGGATTTTCGTGTAATCGTCAGGGAAGCCTTGTAACCGTTCACATTCTTTTGGCGTGAGCTTTCTTATAGTATGATCATAAGCGACACCATATCCTTCGCTACCTTGATTTGCCCGCATTGTGAGGGCAATGTTATTGCTACTCTTAGGCGTTGTATCGCCGTTCCAGCTCACACATTGGTTGTCGTAAGCAACGGCGTGAACATCCGTGTCACCAAAGCCGTTGCCATTACCGCCGTTATGAGGCTGCCGTCCGATGGTGTTACCTGTAAGAGTAATACAGGGGACGTTGTTACCGCCTGTTCTCATTCGAGTTTTTAACGTGGGGGATAAGGATTTTTTCGCTATCCTTACCGCTTCCACGCCTTTGATTTCAAAAAGGACATTTTCTTGTCCATTATTTCGTCCCAAACAATAGGCTTGATTTTTAGCAATCATCGGGTTTTGCGTTCCGTGTATAATGACCGCCACTTAACGCACCACCGCAACGTTTTAGCGTCCCAGCGATGTTTGTTGAACGGTATGCTCCAAAGCTGCTTTCAGCAAAGGCGGTAGAGTTTTCTTGCGGATTTCCGCACGGCGTAATATTCCCAGACAGGCTTTGGCGCTCAACGAGTATTTCGGCGACACTTCGCCCTCTAGCACTTGCCACAAGGAACACTCTTTTACGGCGTTGGGCGACTCCGAAATATTGAGCGTCGAGGGTTCGCCAGACGAGGGTGCGTTTTGAATGCACATAACCAGCGTTTGTCCATTTTCGCCCTGCTGGTTGTAAAGGCTTTGATTCTTGAGCCAATCCAGCCAAAAGGTGTCCGAATGCGTTGTCCTTGGTGGATAACACACCTGGCACGTTTTCCCACACAAGTACACAGGGACGTTGTCCATTTTGGTATCTGACATAATCAATTGCCTCTAAAATATGGATTAAAACTAAGGTTAAATTTCCCCAGTCGTCATTTAGGGATTGTCGGTTTCCTGCCACTGAAAATGCTTGGCAAGGTGTGCCACCCACTAACACATCTGGAGCAGGGATTTCTCGATTAAGTATTTTTTGCGGTAATAAGGTCATATCGCCTAAATTTGGGACATTGGGGAAATGGTGAGCAAGTACCGCACTTGGGAAAGGTTCAATCTCACTAAACCATAGGGGAGTAGCGAATGTGTGCCAAGCACAGGTAACAGCTTCTATGCCTGAACAAACAGATCCGTAAGTAAACATAAATTTCCTTGCGATAATAAAAAATCCACTTGTTACAGTGGCTTATTGGTCTTAAAAGAGCGGTTTTATTTTGTTAAATTTCTACTGTTCCAATATTAACGGTAATATCTGTATCTTTTAATTCGCTTGTTAATTTATCGGCAAATTCTTTCGCGATCGCTTCTTGGATTTGCTCTGCTTTAATGAGACGAGCAACTAATACAGGTTTATCACCACCAGTTAAAATTGAGAGACGTAAGGTAAAGGCTTGGCAATCTAGACCTTTATAAGTAACAGTGTTGAAAACAAAATATTTTGGTAACTGTAACTTACTTTTGGCCTCAACACTTTCCATCGCTGAACGTGATGCCGAAAAATCACCGACTTCGTGATCTTCATACGCTTTCCTTTTCTCCAATAAAAAACCGCTATTTAGCGGTTAAATTTTATTGATCATTCACTGCAACCACCAAAGAACTGATCAAATATTAATTTGTTAGGCATATTGGTAACCTTACCCGCTTCATCAATATGTAAATCAATATAATCGCCATAATCATTAGGTAAACAATCAGGAATATAATTATTAATCAGTGAGCTAATAACATTTTTATTTTCATCTAGTAAATAATAGGGGCTGTCCTAGATAACTAGACTAAACTCCCTTTAACCAATTGTTTTAAAATAGAAATTTGACTTTTTATGTTGCTGTAATTAAAACGCCATTCACATTCCTTTAAATAAAGCTCAAAATGCGCTTTTGGGATACCATTAAATTTGCGTAAATGGCGTTTTGCTTGGCTCCAAAAATTCTCAATTCCGTTAATGTGGTTATGATTTTCAGCAAAATGTGTGCTGTGATTGATACGAAAATGACTAAATTCACTCACATCAAGCACGTCATAACTACGATAATTATCGGTGTAAACAATACTATCAGGCTTTACCTGCTCCCGAATAATGGGTAACAAGGTGGCAGATTGCGTATTTGGAACCGCAACGGTATAAACCTTGCCATTGCGCTTGAGAAGCCCGAATACCGCAATTTTCCCTGCCGCACCACGACCACGTTTGCCTTTGCGAGCACCGCCAAAATAACTTTCATCGGCTTCAATTTCACCTTCAAACATCTCTAAGTGAAGGCTGTTTTGATAGATGAGTTGGCGTAAACGATGAAAGTAATATGCGGCAGTCGTTTTGTTTACATTGACTAACTCTGCTGCTGTCCTTGCAGTAACACCTGCAACAAATAGCTCAATGAGTTTATTTTGTTTGTGCTGACTTAGACGACTTTTTCTCATTGGTTCATTCTAACCTAAATAGATTTTTTAGTTGTTATCTAGGACAGCCCCAAATTATTTTGATAACAAACTCAGACGAAACAGACACGGGTGATTACAGCAATGAATATGTTGATTGCAAAGTATTATCGCCAAGTGATGCTGAAAAGGCTTGGAAAATCACCTTGCAACTTTTGCCAATAGTTGTAGCTGATTAATTAACTTAACTCCCCAATCCCAGAATAAAAACTGGGATTTTTATTGCATAAAAATGCAATTTTTTCTCATATATTCTCCCCTTTTGTTCATATTTGTTTATATTTACCCATATTTACCTACTTAGCATTCATTTTTATGTAAAATAAAATCCAATTTTTAGGGGGTATAAGCGATTTTTAAGCTAAAGAGGGGTAACCCCATTAATTAACCATTTTAGGCTTGCTATGAGGGTTTGAGAAAGGATTTAATAGGTGTTGCCGATCAATTTCTTGCTTTTGATCGTTTTGTCATATAGAATAAGCTCAATATCTCGTGTTTCTCTAAGGAGAAAAGCACAAGATAGAGAAAACCCCAAATAAGTTAAACCTATTTGGGGCTACAATTTGGTTATCATATATCGAAGTTTACCCGACCGAAATATATGATACCTTAACCACGAAATTCCTTGAAATACAAGGAATCAATTTGTGTTCTTTTGCTTGACATTTAGAAAAGCGATGGGAATTATACAAATTATTTCGTGTTAGCTCAAGGAATTTCTTTCATTAAAAAGGAGTTCCTTATGGAATATTCTGATGAAAGAGGTATTTTTATTCTTCGCTGGGCTCGTCGTTTACCTAATGGAAACTGGTTAAGAGCGAAAAATAAACCTTTTAAAATCTATATTCATTACTTTTAATTCAAAATCCCGCCAAGTGCGGGATTTTTTTCAAAAAAATTCCCCAGTTAAGTGATCGATTGAAAAATCCCGTGTGATAATGCCTAAGAAATCAAGACGGGAGATTAAAAATGAGTCATTTTGAAGATGTTGCAGATTGCTTACCCCCTGTTGTGCTGGAGATGGTGGATTTGGTGGGTTTTGAGGTTACGGAAAAAATCGTTCGTCATTTTGGTGGGGTATGTTTTTTATTTAGTGATGGAGCAATCTATTTCCCACGCCTGAAAAGCCTGATTGGACGAGAAAATGCCACGATTTTACGCCAGTATTTTAAAAGTGAAGAAATCTATATTCCTCGCTGTGAAGTGGCATTAAGAACCTTGCGCAACACCCGCCTTGTGAATGAATTTTTGATTAAAACTCAAGTAGAAGAAAAAAGCGGACGCACAGCAATGTTAGAACTTTGCCCCAAATATGCCCTTTCTGATCGCCAGGCGTGGGAAATTGTGCGTAATGCCCAACGCAACTCACCGCTTGCGACCCAATCATCCCTATTTTAACTGTGGAAGTGCTTTGTCTATTAGGCTAACCACACAAATCTGATAATCACCTCAATAATGTCTTTGATTATTGAGGTTTTTTTATGCCCTTTCCTATTACAAAAATCGTGATCCACTGTTCTGCCACACAGAACGGTAAACCCTTACGCAATAAAACCCAGTCAGCAGCCCAAGTGATTGACAACTGGCACAAACAGCGTGGTTTTAGGCGTAATCCTATCAATACCCAACATTTTAACCCGCACTTGTCGCATATTGGCTACCACTTTGTCATTGATACGGACGGCACGATAGAAACAGGTCGTCAAGAGGGTGAGAACGGGGCGCACGTTAAAGGGCATAACGCCCACAGTCTAGGCATTTGCCTTGTGGGTGGTGTCAGTATTGATGGCAAAAATTATGGACGTTTTACCGCCAAGCAGTGGCAAGCATTGCACAAGCTGTTGCGTGAGCTTGAAGCAAAATACCCAGAAGCACGCATTTATGGACATCGTGATTTATCGCCTGATTTAAATGGCGACGGCACGATTAGCCCGAATGAGTGGCTTAAGGATTGCCCGTGTTTTGATGTGTGGGAATGGTTGGACGCCGAAGAAATTATTAACGTTGATCATTTGTTTAAGGATTAAGAAATCTCCCCTAGCCCCTCTTTTTCAAAGAGGGGGATTGGTAAGGGCGTATCGCATACGCCCCATAAACCCGAATAAGGAAATAAAAGGGCGTACGCGGTACGCCCCTTGTATATTAAAATTAATATAAAATAGCAACAAAACCCCGTTATCTGCATCTCGCGTCCGCCCTAGGCAACAAACCGAGTTGTAGCAATGAGAGCAGATAACATTTCACCAAAAAACCGAACAGTTGCCAGACTTAAACCCGAATGCAAGGCAGGTTAATGATGAATGAACAAACTTATTGTGGTATTGATGTTGCTAAACGTCATTTCGTCATTGGGCTTTCTACCCAAAAACGAACTAAGACCGAAACCAACAATCCGAAAGGGATTGCGCATACCATTGAGTATTTACGTCGTTTCAGTGTGGACTTAATTGTCCTTGAAAGCACCGGTGGGCTTGAACTTCCATTAGCTAAAGCACTCCACCGCACAGGCTTTCGTGTGGTGATTGCTAACCCGCGACAAACCAATCAGTTTGCGATGTCGCAATCACTAGCAAAAACCGACAATAAAGATGCCAAAATGTTGGCTTTTTACGCCCAAATGCTCGCAATGCGTGATAATGTAGCACAGCAGCTTTACATACCACCCACTCCCGAGCAGGAACAGCTTGAAGCCCTTGTTTCACGCCGTAATCAGCTTGTTGAAATGCGTTTTGCGGAGAAAAACCGCCTTGAACAAGTTCATTCCACACAAGTATTCAGTGTTGAACAGCATATCGACTATCTCAGCCTGCGTATTGATGAGCTGGATAGGGAAATCGAACAGCATCTCAAACATTTTGACGATACAATAAAAAAGTTTAAAGACATCAAAGGGTTGGGTACACAAACAATAGCCGTTTTGATGTCAATGTTGCCTGAGTTAGGTCAATACACACATAAACAAATCGCTTCACTTGTTGGTGTTGCACCCCATCCTAAAGAAAGTGGCAACACCAAATGGAAAAGCCGCTGTTCAGGTGGTCGCAAAGCCGTACGAAATGCACTGTATATGGCAACATTTGTTTGTGTGCGTTTTGAGCCTAAACTCAAACAATTTTACGAACGCTTACGTGCTAATGGTAAGGCGTTCAAAGTGGCGATTAACGCCTGTATGCGTAAGCTTCTCACCATTTTAAATGCGATTGTCCGCGATGACTCGCAATGGGACGCTCACGCACTTTAATTAACGAATTTGTATTTTTGCTTTTTAGCTGAATACAGTTGCTTGCGTTACCTTTTTCTACATCGGTAACTACGCCTTTATCATCGGCTCGCCTGAAGTGTATATTGATCATTTCCACATTGATCCGCAACATTTCGGCTGGCTGTTTGGGTTGAACATTGTCGGCGTAATGATATTGAGCCTCGCCAATCGCTTTTTGGTGAAACGCTTTAACCTCGATCAGCTATTGCGTGCCACCACCGCTTTCGCCAGCCTAATGGGGCTGTTTATCGCCTTTTTTGCCTACACCCACATCGGCGGTATGGTGAGCCTCATCATCAGCGTATTTTTCTATTTCTCAATGGTTGGCATCATCGCCGCCTGTGCCACCATTGCCTCCCTCGATCGCGTCCCCGAAATGGCAGGCTCAGGCTCGGCACTAATGGGGTCATTGCAATACGGCAGTGGCATCATCTCCTCCCTGCTGCTCGCCGCCTTTTCAGACGGCAGCGCGTGGGCAATGGCGTGGATAATGGCTGCTTCCGCGATGTTGAGTGCGGTGATGATGTGGGGGAATATGGCTAATGCTAATAAAAAAGTGCGGTGAAAAATGACCGCACTTTTTTCCTTGCTTCCACATCACGACTGTTTTAATCTAACGCTTGAAAAAACATCATCTTAACAACATCATCATAGCAAAAGGAGTTTAATATGGGACACATCTCAACACTTCATTACACAGGCGATTTACACAACGATATGGTGCATTTGCAAAGTGGCGATAAAATTTCCACAGATGCCCCTGTGGATAACAATGGCAAGGGTGAGGCATTTTCACCAACAGATTTACTTGCGGTTTCCCTCGCTGCTTGTGCAATGACGATTATGGGCATTAAGGCGAAGACGTTGGATCTTGATTTACGTGGTACTAGAGTTGAAATTGAAAAAGAAATGGCATTAAATCCGCGTAGGGTGGCTCGCGTTAGCTTGGATTTTTATTTATCCCAAGAGCTAGATGAAAACAGTCGCCGTGTTTTAGAAGAAGCAGCACACACCTGCCCTGTGTCAAAAAGTTTAAGTGCAGAATTAGTGCAAGAGTTCCGTTTTCATTACCTCTAAAACATCTTGTTTGTGAAAAAATACGGTTAGTTTAGACGTATTTTTTTGCTTATTTTAACTTTTCTTTATACGGAAGAAATATTGAATAGAAAAATAAGGACAAATCTAAGCTTGTCCTTATTGATGGGTGTAAAAAATCTTAACGCCTAATTTCGCTTTTTTCAAATAGCCTGCTTTCTGCCCAATAGCAAGAAAAACAAGCAATGCCATATAAACTGAGACAGATGAGCGAAGTGAGGCAAATATCCCCCGCCTGCTAATCCGAAGATTTACGGTGTCATCTGCGATCATAACTGAGCCCAACTTCACAACATCATCACCGATTAAATAAATATGCCTTTCACGCTATCAACAACAATAGCTTTTTACATCTTTTGTAACTAAACAATTTGTACCTGCAAACTTTCTATATTGATAAATTTAGCACTAAAAGCGATGATCTGATAATCGGCTAATCCATTACGGTAAAACACATCTTCCGTCAAAATATGTTGCAAGGCTTCTTTGTTTTCCGCTTGGGCGATAATCAAACCGCCTTTATGATTATCGTAGGGGCCAAACAGCAAGAAGTTGCCTGCCTCGGCGTATTGTTTCAGCCACGCACGGTGTCCGTCTAATAAGGCGTTCACCGCGTCGCTGGGTGCTAATGAAATCTGTACTAAAAACATACCGCACTTCCTTATTTTTGCAACTGTGCCGCTAAACGCTCGGCGTGTGCCACCCCTTTGGCTTGCACTTCAACGATTTGCTCAGGCGTGCTGACGTTGGGAATAGTCGTCATACCGTTGGAATACACAGGCGGCTGCCATTCCATTTGGCACAAAAAGGCAAGCTGTTGAAACGCTGGCAAAAACTGCTCCACCGTGTGGTGCATCGCAGCCTCTGGCTGGTACAGCTCCGCCGCCGCACCCGTGGTGAACGACATCACCAGCTTTTTGCCTTTCACTTTATCGCCCGTTGAACCGTGTGCGAAGCCATACACAAACACCTCGTCCACCCATTTTTTCAGCAAGGCAGGATAGCTGTACCAATAAAACGGAAATTGCAACACAATGGTATCCGTTTGCATTAAACGGTTTTGCTCCGCCGCTACGTCAATACGGAAATCAGGATATTGGCTATCCAAATGCACAAATTCCGCCGTTGGTAAAAGTTTTTTTAACTGGTTCAAAATGGTTTGATTCGCCACCGATTGGGTTAAATTGGGGTGGCTGGAGATGATGAGAATAGACATTGTTTTTTCCTTATGTGTTGTCGTTTGATTTCAAAATAATACGGCGTTCTTTCGCCTTGCCGTACTATCTATACTGTCTTCGGCTCATTGCCTTGTCTTATTTTGGACTGAAACGACAATGAATGAATAGGTTGCACAGTATAGACAAAGTGAATTGTATTGACTAGATTAAGAATGGCTAAAACAGAATTAGGGGAAATCGAAGAATGGATGGTTTGAAGTACAATAATCAAACTCGTACGAATAGAAAAAGGTAAGTTAGCTAAAGCAAAATTTGACTAGAATGATCTTAGCTACTTTGAACAATGTCATCAGAAAAATACGGTGAAAAACACCACACTTATCTATCCAAGTGCGGTGTAATTTTTGAAACTTTTATTCTTCTAATAAATTATCTTTTGCGGCTTTGAGATATTGTAGCATAGACCAAACGGTCAAAATGGCGGCGATATACAAGAACACGATACCTGCAATTTCCATTAACACATTATAACGCCATAGCAATCCACCTAATGCGAGCATTTGTGAAGCGGTTTTCACTTTTCCGAGCCAAGACACCGCCACTTTGTTGCGGCTGCCGATTTCAGCCATCCATTCACGCAGGGCAGACACGATAATTTCCCTTGAGATCATTACGATTGCAGGCAAGGTTACCCAAAAACTATGCTGATATTCCACCACTAAAACTAGGGCGGCAACCACCATTACTTTATCCGCCACAGGATCTAAAAACGCCCCAAATGGCGTGCTTTGATTCCATTTTCGCGCTAGATAGCCATCAAACCAGTCTGTAACAGCTGCGACAAAAAAGATCGCAGTGGTTAAAAATGGTGCCCAAGAAAAAGGGAGATAAAACGTCAAGACAAAAAATGGGATTAAAATCACACGGAATAGGGTCAGAATTGTAGGGAAATTTAATTTCATAGGATGTAACAATCACAGAAAATAGATAATCGTTGATTATTTTAAAGCATATTTTTCTAATTAGAAAACACTATTTAAAAAAATATCCCTCTGAAAAGAAGGATATTTCACAAGATTTACAGTGCTTCAATCACTTGGTATTGAGTTTGAACTTTTGCAATGGCTTCTTGATAGCCTTGCATTTTTTCTCGCTCTTTGGCAATCACCTGCTCTGGCGCTTTTACCACGAAAGCTTCATTGGTCAACTTGTTTTCAATGCGAGCAATTTCGCCATTGAGTTTCTCTAGCTCTTTGGTTAGACGTGCTAATTCAGTGGCTTTGTCGATGAAACCTGCCATTGGAATCAGCAACTCTGTTCCCCCCACTAATTTCGTTACCGAGAACGGGGCTTCGCTACCCGCTTCTAGCACTTCAATTCGCTCGAGCTTCGCCATTGCCTGCAATAAAGTGCGGTTGTTTTCTAGCACCGTTTTTTCAGCACTTGGCAGATTACGCAACAACAACTCAAGTTCTTTGCTCGGTGCGATGTTACATTCCGCACGGATATTACGCACCGCGATGATAATCTCTTTCAGCCAGTTGATTTGCTGTTCGGCTTGCTCATCAATTTGACTCGGCTCACATTGCGGATATGGCTGAAGCATAATGGTGTCGCCACTCACGCCCGCAAAGCCTTTCACTTTTTGCCAAATTTCTTCGGTGATGAATGGAATAATCGGGTGAGCTAAACGCAACAATTTTTCCAACACATTCACTAGCGTACGGCTCGCCCCACGTTTTTGAGCTTCTGAGCCTTGAGCAAACACAGGCTTGGTGAGTTCCAAATACCAGTCGCAGAACTGATCCCAAGTAAATTCATAAATCGCATTGGCAGCCAAATCAAAACGATATTGCCCAAATGCAGTGCGAACAGCTTGGGTTGTACGGTTAAACGCTGATTGAATCCAACGATCCGCAAGGCCATATTCCACCTCACCCTCAGACAAATCGAACTTCTCATTGGTTAGAACGAAACGGCTCGCATTCCATAACTTATTACAGAAATTGCGGTAACCCTCCAAACGTTTCATATCCCAGTTAATGTCGCGTCCATTGCTGGCAAGGGCGGCGAGGGTGAAGCGTAATGCGTCTGTACCGTGTGCAGCGATGCCATCGGCAAACTCTTTGCGTGTCGCCTTGGCGATTTTTTCCGCTAATTGCGGTTGCATCATATTGCCGGTGCGTTTTTCTAACAAATCTTCAAGGCTGATGCCGTCAATCATATCAATCGGATCAAGCACGTTGCCTTTTGATTTCGACATTTTTTGTCCGTTTTCATCACGGATCAAGCCCGTTACATACACGGTTTTGAACGGCACTTGCGGTTTGCCATTTTCATCTTTGATGAAGTGCATAGTGAACATAATCATTCGAGCAACCCAGAAGAAAATGATGTCAAAACCTGTGATTAACACATCTGTTGGGTGGAACATTTTCAGTTCTTTTGTTTGCTGCGGCCAGCCAAGCGTGGAGAACGTCCATAAAGCAGAAGAGAACCACGTGTCTAGCACATCTTCATCTTGTTTGAGTTTCACATCAGAATTTAAGTGATATTTTGACCGCACTTCTTCTTCACTGCGAGCCACATAAATATTGCCTTCTTCATCATACCAAGCTGGAATACGATGTCCCCACCACAGTTGGCGAGAAATACACCAGTCTTGAATATCACGCATCCACGAGAAATAGAGGTTTTCATATTGTTTCGGCACAAATTGGATTTCACCTTCTTCCACCGCTTTGGTCGCCACTTCTGCCAACGGTTTTACGCTCACATACCATTGATCAGTCAGCATTGGCTCAATCGGCACGCCACCACGATCGCCATAAGGAACTTTAAGATCGTGCGGTTTAATTTCTTCCAACAAACCTAAAGCCTCGAAATCCGCCACGATTTGTTTACGTGCGGCAAAACGTTCCATTCCACGATATTTCTCAGGAATTTCAGCCACATAATTTGCCAACGGTTTATTATCCACGCCGATAATTTCCGCTTCATCACGAATATCGGCATTTAATGTCATCACATTTACCATTGGCAACTGATGACGCTTACCCACTTCGTAGTCGTTGAAATCGTGGGCAGGTGTGATTTTCACTACCCCCGTTCCAAATTCACGATCCACATAATCATCAGCAATAATCGGAATTTCACGATTCGCCAGTGGTAAAATCACGGTTTTGCCGATAAGAGATTGATAGCGTTCATCTTCAGGGTGTACCGCTACCGCCGTATCTCCCAGCATTGTTTCAGGACGGGTGGTCGCCACCACTAAATAATCCTTACCGTCCGCCGTTTTTTCACCGTTCGCCAATGGATAGCGGAAATGCCAGAGCGAGCCTTTGCTTTCCTTATTTTCCACTTCGAGATCGGAAATCGCGGTGTGCAGTTTTGGATCCCAGTTTACAAGGCGTTTCCCACGATAAATCAAGCCTTGTTCGTGCAGGCGCACAAACACCTCTTTCACCGCATCAGAAAGACCATCGTCCATTGTGAAACGCTCACGTTCCCAATCAATGGAGTTACCCAAACGTCGCATTTGCTGGCTGATCGTGCCACCTGAATACGCTTTCCAATCCCAGATTTTTTCAATAAAGGCTTCACGGCCGTAATCATGGCGAGTTTTGCCCTCTTCCGCTGCGATTTTACGCTCCACCACCATTTGCGTGGCGATCCCTGCGTGGTCAGTCCCCGCCTGCCAAAGGGTGTTATCTCCCTCCATACGGTGGAAACGGATCAGGGTATCCATTAAGGTTTGCTGGAAAGCGTGTCCCATATGCAACGATCCTGTTACATTCGGCGGTGGAATCGCAATGCAATAACTCGGTGCATTCGGGTTTTCATTCGGCTTAAAATAGCCCTGTTCTTCCCAGTGTTTATAAAGTGCTTGTTCTACGGCAGAAGGATCAAAACGATCTGCCATTTGGAATTTTTGTGTCATTGTTACTCTCTGTTCTAATAATTTATGTCAAATAATTCTGTAGGATCTATCTTGAATTGCAACATATTTGCCGTAGGTCTGCCATTATCGCCACCTTTACGTTGAATAGTTACCCTACCTAATTTTATTGAGCCTCTTGGCGAGATCTCAACATTTCCCTCGCTATAGTGTTGCAAAACATCATTAATATTTTTGAGCACCCAACGTGCATTATCCTGTATCTTTTGGGCAACAAGTACCCATTCGGCTGCAAACTCTCCTCGACCTCGAATAATATCAATAAGAACGAGCATTTTATTTTTCTTGAACCAATCTAAAATAAGGCTCTGTTCTTGTTGCGTAAATTCCGTCATAAACATTCGTTTTTTACTTTTTGTATCCGTCCTATAAGGTTTTCGTTCACCGGTAAAAAATTGCAATAAGGTTAAAATCTCTTCATTGAAATGCCACATTTCCTGATAATTTCTTACCCAACGTTTATCTATTTGATTAAAGCCACGTCTATTACTAACCAACTTCACTTGAATATTACGAATATCCACCGCACTTTGAGAAAAAATAAAAACTTGAACATTAACATCTGTTTTATAGCCACTTAATACAACTGCCTTGACCTTCTCTATTTTTGAGATATCAAAGCCCATAATTTGTAGCCATTTCTGGGCTTCACAACTGTTTTTCCAATTATTAAAACGATTGGCAACATCTTGTTCATTTTTAAAGCCATTTCGAGCGGTCTGAGAACCCAATTGAACCAAATCCATTTTATTTTCCTATACTTCGTAATAAATTCTCAGCCAACTTATGAATAACTGTTACCGTCATCGCATTCCCAGCTTGGGAAAGCACTTTGCTGTCGGGTAATTGATATTCAATCACTTTCTGTGCTGTTTCAATGGGAAAACCTTGTAAAAGTAATGCCTCATATCCGCTTAGTTTGCGTAGTTTTCCATTTTTTGTATATAAAATCCCGTGCCGTCCGGTACGCAAAGTGGGCGTTTTTCCTTGATACAATCGAAAATCAGATTGCCGCCAATCAATAACGTTGTAGTCCTGCTTCAAAATAGTATTAAGATCGATTTTCCCTTGATTATATTTATTAGTTAAATATTTTTTAAAAGTAAGATTATCCTTATCAAAAAAATAATTTCTTTCATCACTTAAATAATGTTCAATCGCCTTACATTCTACTTTTTCGGGAAATTTATAAGGTTGATGCTTAATATCTTTTCTAATACCAATAAAATAGATCCGCTCTCGCATTTGAGGTACACCATAAAATTGGCTATCTAGAGTTTGATAATAAACATCATATCCTGTTTGTTCCAATAAAAATAAAATAGACTTCAGCGTTTTTCCTTTATTATGATTAACTAACCCTTTCACATTTTCTAAGATAAAATAGGGGATATTTTTCCAAGTTAATATATCAATCAAATGATAAATAATTTGCCCTCTTTCATCTTCAAACCCTTCTCGTTTCCCAACGATAGAGAATGCCTGACAAGGGAATCCCGCAAGCATAAGATCAAAATCAGGTAAAGTATCTATCTGAATTTTGGTTAAATCACCTAAATTATTTTTATCATTAAAAAAGAGTTGATAAGTTTTATCAGCAGCAGGATCAATCTCACTATGAGCAATACACTGCATACCATTTAATTCTAAGCCCAGTCGCCCGGCACCAATACCAGAGCAAAAATCGATAAATTTTAAGTTATTTCCCATACTCAATTACTTCTTTGTGCTACTGGATAATTCTCTTAATAAATCCTCACACCAATCAGGTAATAATTGTTCAAATTGTGTAATCATTTTTGATTTAAAAAGATGAAAAATAAGTATTGGCATTTCTGCTGAATTATCATAAATAAATATTTCATCACACAGTGGCAAAGCTAAAATTAAATTCTGCCTACTGATTTCATAGCGTTTACGAATTGTGGCTTCATCAATAAAATGGCCGCCTTTTCGTACTCTTGCATTTACCCTATCTAAATTAATAGATACGCTATTTACTCCAACATAATTTAACCGTACATAAAAGCCTTTTGATTTGGCTTGCTGCATACGGTGCAAAATAGACTTTCCTGCAAGAGTCGATTCCATTGAAAATGAAACCTGATTTTTTAAGGCATACTTAAATAATTCAACGGCTTTTCTTCCTGCTTCAATATCTGCCAATCGTGGATTTTGTGGATTAATTTCCATCGCAATATGATCGGAATCAATCACCACTTGTACCCGATCTTGATTAAAAGAACGCAACGTACTTTTACCCGCTCCATTCGTACCGCAATAAAAAATGGCTAAATTATTTCGCATATTCAATCACTTCTTCGCGTCCATCAGGATAATGGCGCACAATATTCCCATTAGGACGCTGGAAGGTGAGAATTTCACGTTTTTTCTTATCTTCCATCCAAGGCTTAAAGCGAATGGCTAATTGCCGTTGCTGTTCAATAATTTCTTCTTTTGTCATTGGTTTCATTATTTCTTCCCCACAACCTTAGCTCACTAATGTCATATCCAAATGCGGTATGCCATCTTCTAAATATTCCGTTGAAATGGCTTGGAAGCCGAAAGATTGATAAAAATTCCGCAAATAAGTTTGTGCTTGGATTAACACTGGCTCTGTGGCCCAATGTTGTTGGCAATAAGCCAATGCTTGTTGCATTAATTCTTTGGCTAAGCCTTTGCCACGTGCCTGTTGCGCTACTAGCACTCTGCCAATGTGAATACCATCAGTCTGCGGGATAATGCGGCAGTAGGCACAGATTTTGCCGTCAAATTCTTGCCAAAAATGCACCGCACTTTTATCCCAGTGATCTACTTCTTGATAGGCACATTGTTGTTCCACCACAAACACGGCGGTGCGTAATTGATAAATCGCAAACAATTCTTCTGTGCTAAGTTGGGCGAAAGATTTTGCAATCCACGACATTAGGCTTGCTCCGTGCTTAATTGCCAACCGAGCTGGCGGTATTGTTTATAACGTTCACGTGCGATGGCCTTTTGGCTTTCTTCATTAGGGACGAAATCAATCACTTGATTAAAACTCGCAATAAAATCAGGCACTTGGTTTTGTAAATTAATCAGCAGATCTCGCCGTTGTGCGTTACGTTTACCCGCCCAGCTAATTTCAATCGGTGTGGCATATTGAGTGATTTCGCCCGATAAATTATGCGGCACAAATTCTTCAGGATCTCTCGCCCATAGGGCTTCATCAAGGCGAAAAGCCTGTTCCTCACTTTCGCAGCTAATTAGCACTTTTTTGCCTAATCGCCAAGCTTGCACAGCCAAATCACAAGCCAAGGTTTCCATTGCGTCCAACGGTGCTTTGGGTTGTGTTTTTTGTAAAATGTAAAACTGTGCTTGCTTTGCCATAAAAATGCGTCTTTTGTCTGTATGAAATCAAATTTTAAATGTGCAATTTTAACGAAAAATCCATTAAATAGAAAACATTAATTTTGGTGCCATCGGAAAATTCAAAAAAATCTTACCGCACTTTATGATCTATATCACAAAACAAAAATTTCGCCCTGTCCTTTACGTTCCATTCACACTTACAAAGTGTTAAACTCAACGCGTTTTCTTATTATTAATTCAATCATTTGAGGTAACTAGAATGGAATTTCGTATTGAAAAAGACACAATGGGCGAAGTGAAAGTGCCTGCGGATAAATATTGGGCGGCACAAACGGAACGCTCTCGCAACAATTTCAAAATTGGCCCTGCAGCTTCAATGCCTCAGGAAATTATTGAGGCCTTTGGCTATTTGAAAAAAGCGGCGGCTTACGCGAACCACGAATTGAGCGTGTTGGCGGTAGAAAAACGCGATTTAATCGCACAAGCCTGTGATGAAATTTTAGCCCATAAACTTGATGACCAATTCCCATTGGTGATTTGGCAAACGGGTTCAGGCACGCAATCCAATATGAACTTAAATGAAGTGATTGCTAACCGTGCACACGTTCTCAACGGCGGAAAATTAGGGGAAAAATCTATTATTCACCCGAATGATGAGGTGAATAAATCTCAATCATCTAACGACACCTACCCAACCGCAATGCACATTGCCGCCTATAAAAAAGTGGTGGAAGTAACCATTCCTTGCATTGAACGCTTACAAAAAACCTTCGCTGCCAAAGCGGAAGCTTTCAAAGATGTGGTGAAAATCGGGCGTACTCACTTAATGGACGCGACCCCACTCACACTTGGACAAGAATTTTCTGCTTATGCCGCACAATTAGATTTTGGTTTGCGTGCGTTAAAAAACACCTTGCCACACCTTGCACAGCTTGCACTAGGTGGCACAGCAGTGGGAACGGGGTTAAACACGCCAAAAGGCTATGATGTAAAAGTAGCGGAATATATCGCAAAATTCACAGGTTTGCCATTCATTACCGCTGAAAATAAATTTGAGGCCTTAGCAACACACGATGCCATTGTGGAAACCCACGGTGCGTTAAAACAATTAGCGATGTCATTGTTCAAAATTGCCAACGATATTCGCTTATTGGCATCTGGCCCGCGTTCAGGCATTGGTGAGATCTTAATCCCAGAAAACGAACCGGGTTCTTCTATTATGCCAGGTAAAGTGAACCCAACGCAGTGCGAAGCCCTCACAATGGTTTGTGCACAAGTGCTAGGCAACGACACCACCATTTCCTTTGCTGGCTCGCAAGGGCATTTCCAACTTAATGTATTCAAACCTGTAATGGCATATAACTTCTTACAATCTGCCCAGTTATTGGCTGATGCTTGTGTATCGTTCGATGAGCATTGTGCAAGCGGTATTGAACCAAATCACCCACGCATTAAGCAACAACTTGAAAACTCCTTAATGTTGGTAACGGCATTAAATACCCATATCGGCTACGAAAATGCAGCGAAAATCGCCAAAACCGCGCATAAAAATGGTACAACCTTACGCGAAGAAGCTATTAATTTAGGTTTAGTTACTCCTGAACAATTTGACGAATGGGTTCGCCCTGAAGATATGGTGGGCAGTTTGAAATAAGGCTAATTTTAGCATTCATCTAAATGTAAAATGTTGGTGAGGGATATTCTTTACCAACATTTTTTCTATTTTTATTAGCAAAATCAATTAAACGAGCCGTTCTGGCTAAATTTTCCTTTTTGGTAAAAAACAATCCTTGACAAACCTTCTTTGTACTAGTTTAATAGTACATAATTATTTTATGCAACAAAGGAATTCTGATGACAACGCCTTTCCTCCACGTTTTTTTGCAAGAAGTGGGTTATCACAACGATCCCACTGCAGTATTTGCAACTTTGTGCCAAGATAAAAAAAACACATTGTTACTTGAATCCGCTGAAATCAGCAGTAAAAATAGCTTAAAAAGTCTATTATTAATCAATTCGACGTTAAAAATCAGTTGCTTAGGGCAATGTGTTACCTTTACGGCGTTAAATGAAAATGGTGTGGCGTTGCTCCCTCTCATTCAACAAAAATTGCAACCTATTACACAACGCATTTCATTACAACATAATCAGCTCATTACAGAATTTGCTCCACTTAGTCATAATCTTGATGAGGACAGCAAATTGCAAGCACCGACCATTTTTGACGGCTTGCGTTGCTTAACGGATCTTTATAAAACAAGGGATACGCCGATTTTTTTAGGCGGTTTGTTCGCCTATGATTTAGTGGCGAATTTTATTCCAATGGAAAACATTACACTGCAAGATGACGGTTTAACCTGCCCCGACTATGTTTTCTATCTCGCGGAACAGTTGCTCGTTCTCGATCATCAGCAACAGCAAGCTCAGCTTCACAGCTTTTGTTTTAACGAAAATGCACTCAGTGCAGTAAAACAAAGTGCGGTGCAAATTACGCAAAAATTACAAAAAATCGAACCGCACTTAACCATTCAGGCTGCTTCAACAGAAGTGAATGTCAATATTGAAGACACGCCATTCAAAGCCATTATTGAACGGTTAAAGCACCACATTAATATTGGCGATGTGTTTCAAATTGTGCCATCTCGCCGTTTTTCAATGGCTTGCCCAAACCCGCTGGCGACCTATCGTCAGCTCAAAGTGAATAATCCAAGCCCTTATATGTTCTATATGCAAGATGAAGATTTCACCCTATTTGGAGCATCGCCAGAAAGTGCGTTGAAATATAGCCAAGATTCTCGCCAGTTGGAAATTTACCCGATTGCGGGCTCTCGCCCACGTGGTTTTGACGCTCAAGGCAATATTGATCCTGAATTGGACGCACGCTTAGAGCTAGAATTGCGTTTAGACAAAAAAGAGCTGGCGGAACATTTAATGCTGGTGGATTTAGCCCGTAATGACATCGCACGCGTGTGCCAAAGCGGTACGCGTCAAGTGAAAGATCTAATGCAAGTGGATCGCTATTCCCACATTATGCACTTGGTTTCTCGTGTGGTCGGCAAACTTCGCCCTGAACTCGATGCCCTACACGCCTACCAAGCCTGTATGAATATGGGAACGCTCACGGGCGCACCGAAAATCAAAGCGATGCAACTCATCTATCAAGTGGAGCAACAAAAACGCCACAGTTATGGCGGTGCGGTGGGCTATCTCTCATCAGACGGCAATTTTGACACCTGCATTGTGATCCGCTCGGCTTTCGTACAAAAAGACGTGGCTTATATCCAAGCGGGCTGTGGTGAAGTGCTAGATTCCGATCCGCAAATGGAAGCCGATGAAACCCGCCACAAAGCCCGTGCAGTGATCAACGCCATTATGCAAACCAACCAGCTTGCTCAATAAGGAAAGATTATGGCAAATATTGTATTTTTAGATAATTTCGATTCCTTCACTTATAACTTGGTGGATCAATTCCGCACGCTCGGACACCAAGTGCAAATTTACCGTAACGATTGCGACATTGAGCTAGTGGAAAAAATGGCATTGCAGCCCAACAGCATTCTTGCCCTTTCGCCGGGGCCGGGCAATCCGCAAGAAGCGGGCATTTTGCTCCCGCTCATTCAACGCCTAAAAGGAAAAGTGCCGATGATCGGCATCTGTTTAGGGCATCAAGCCCTGATCGAAGCCTTTGGCGGTGATGTGGTGCATTCTGGCGAAGTGCTACACGGCAAAGTGTCCAACATTCAACACGATGAACAAGCAATGTTTAACGGCTTGAACAACCCAATGCCCGTGGCACGTTACCATTCCTTAATGGGGGAAAATTTGCCTGATGAATTTGTGGTGAATGCCGAATATCAAGGCATTATTATGGCAATTCGCCACAAAACCCTGCCGATTTGTGGTTTTCAATTTCACCCCGAAAGCATTCTCACCGTGCAAGGGGGGAAATTGTTAAAAAACTCGGTAAATTGGTTGCTCCACCGCGATTAAGGATAAAGCGATGATTATTGTGTATGGATTAAAAGAACGCCTTACCGCACGCAAAGTGCAACTGGCAGAGATTATTTACCATTGCCTAAACTTAGAAATGGACATTCCCAAAGGCAAGCATTTTATTTACTTTCAAGGTGCGGAGGCAGAAGATTTATACCTGCCTAGTGGGCGAAGCGAAAATTTCACTGCCATTGAAATTAATTTAATGCAAGGTCGCACGGAATTTACCAAAAAACGGCTAATCAAAATGCTGTTTTGTGAATTAGAAAATAAACTCGGCATCTCGCCGATTGATGTTGAAATTACCATCCACGAACAACCCGCCCACTGCTGGGGCTTCCGTGGAATGACAGGCGATGAGGAGAAAGATCTAACTTATAGCATTTATCGCTAAAATTTAGCTAAAAAACACACCGCACTTTAATGATTTGAGAACAAGAAAAGGAATACCCTATGCAAACCGAACAACTTCTCAGCCAACTTTTTGATAAACAACCTCTAAATCAAGCCCAAGCGGAAACGCTCTTTAATGCGGTATTACAAGGGGCATTGAGTAACGAACAGCTCGCCGCTGCCTTGATTGCGTTGAAATTACGCGGTGAAACCGCCGAAGAAATCAGCGGTGCTGTGAATGCAGTATTAGCCAACGCTCAGCCTTTTCCAACGCCTGATTATGTTTTTGCGGACATTGTCGGCACGGGCGGTGATGGTGCGAATACGATTAACATTTCCACCGCTTCAGCGATTGTCGGGGCGGCTTGCGGGCTGAAAGTAGCGAAACACGGCAACCGTAGTGTATCGAGTAAAACGGGGGCAAGTGATGTACTGACTGCGTTAGGGGTGAATGTGAATATTCCTGCGGAAAAAGCTCGCCAAGCCCTTGATGATATTGGGATCTGCTTCCTTTTCGCTCAACAATATCACCCTGGATTTAAACACGCCGTGCCAGTGCGTCAAGCCTTGAAAACTCGCACTATTTTCAATATTTTAGGCCCATTGTGTAACCCCGCACGCCCAAAACATCAATTATTAGGCGTGTATTCCCCCGATCTCATTGTCCCTTATGCAGAAACCGCCCTGCGTTTAGGGCATAAACACAGCATTGTGGTACACGGAGCTGGCTTAGATGAAGTGGCGATTCACGGTAAAACGGAAGTAGCAGAAATTCGTAATGGACAGATTGAATATTATCATTTAACCCCTTATGATTTCGGCTTTGAACCGCAACCGCTGGAAAGCCTGCGTGGTGGTGAACCCGAAGAAAATGCGAAAATGCTGACCGCACTTTTGCAAAGCAAAGGCAAGGCAGAACACGCCCAAGCCGTAGCAATGAACACCGCGCTATTAATGAAATTATTCGGCTATGAGGATCTCAAACACAATGCCGAAAACGTGCTTGATGTGCTTGCCACGGGCAAAGCCTTTGAAACCTTAGTCGCATTGCGTGCAGTAGAATAAAAAAGAGAAAAAACAATGAATATCAACAACCAAACTCCAACGATTTTACAGAAAATCGTGCAAGATAAAATGCAATGGGTGGCGGAGAAATCCCAAGCCTTTCCGTTGCAGGATTTTGAAAAAAAACTTGAAAAATCCGACCGCTCTTTTTATCAGGCATTGGTACAAGGCTCACACCAACGCCCCGCTTATATTTTGGAATGTAAAAAAGCTTCGCCCTCTAAAGGTTTGATTCGTGCGGATTTTAACCTTGATGAAATCGCCCAAGTATATAAACATTATGCGGCAGCCATTTCCGTGCTGACGGACGAAAAATATTTCCAAGGGGATTTTACTTACATTCAACAAGTGCGTAATCAGGTGAGCCAGCCCGTGCTGTGCAAAGATTTTATGATTAGCCCTTATCAGGTTTACTTGGCTCGCTATCATCAAGCAGACGCGATTTTGCTAATGCTTTCCGTGCTAGACGATGAAACCTATGTGCAACTGGCAAATTTAGCCCACGAATTAGGAATGGGCGTGCTAACGGAAACCTCCAATCAGCAAGAATTAGAACGCGCCATTGCTTTGGGAGCGAAAGTGATTGGCATCAATAGCCGTGATTTACACGATCTTTCGGTAGATCTTGGCCGCACGCCACCACTTGCGAGTCAAATTCCTGCCGATCGCATTATGATTAGTGAATCAGGCATTTATTCTCATCAACAAGTTCAGCAATTAAAACCTTATGTAAACGGCTTTTTGATCGGCAGTAGCCTGATGGACAGCGATGATTTGAATAATGCGGTAAGAGCGGTGATTTTTGGCGAAAATAAAGTGTGCGGTTTAACCCGTCCGCAAGATGTGCAAGCGGTGTACAACCAAGGTGCGTTATATGGTGGATTGATTTTTGCGGAAAGCTCAAAACGTAAACTTTCGTTGCGCCAAGCGCAAGAACTTGTGACGCAAGCACCGTTGCGTTTTGTCGGCGTATTTCAAAATCAAGAAATTGATTTTATTGTAAAAATCGCCTCGCAGTTAAATCTCTTTGCGGTGCAGTTACACGGTAGTGAAAATGCAGAATTTATCGCACAACTTCGCTCACTGCTACCTGCCCAATGCCAAATTTGGCAAGCTGTTTCGGTGCCATTAGAAAAACAAAGTGCGGTGCAAATTGAGCTAATTTCTCAAGTTGATCGCTATGTGTTAGACAGCCAGCTCGCTCACCAGCAAGGCGGCACGGGGCAAGCCTTTGATTGGTCGCTCATTCCTGCTGAAATCAAAGATAACGCAATGCTCGCTGGCGGCATTAATCAGGAAAATTTAGCCCTTGCCCTATCGCAACATTGCTTAGGGTTGGATATTAATTCAGGGGCAGAAAGCAGCGCAGGCGTGAAAGATGCCACTAAATTAGCACAATTATTTAAACAAATTTTAGATTATTAAGTAAAAGGAACGATAACGATTATGTCAGAAACGCAACTTAATCCTTATTTCGGCGAATTTGGCGGAATGTATGTGCCAGAAATTTTAGTCCCTGTGCTAAAACAGCTGGAACAGGCCTTTGTGGAAGCGCAAGCCGATCCCGAATTTCAGGCAGAATTTCAAGATTTACTGAAAAACTACGCTGGTCGCCCTACGGCATTGACGCTGTGCCGTAATCTCACCAAAGGCACAAAAGCCAAACTTTACCTAAAACGGGAAGATTTATTGCACGGCGGTGCGCACAAAACCAACCAAGTTTTGGGGCAAATTTTGCTCGCCAAACGAATGGGCAAAACGCGCATTATCGCCGAAACTGGGGCTGGTCAGCACGGTGTTGCCACTGCCCTTGCCTGTGCAATGTTGGATATGCCTTGCCGTATTTATATGGGGGCGAAAGATGTGGAGCGCCAATCGCCGAACGTCTTCCGTATGCGTTTAATGGGGGCAGAAGTTATCCCAGTGGAAAAAGGCTCTTGCTCGCTCAAAGATGCTTGTTGCGAAGCAATGCGGGATTGGTCAGCCAATTACGACACCACGCATTATTTACTCGGCACAGCGGCGGGGCCTCACCCTTTCCCAACTATCGTGCGTGAGTTCCAAAAAATGATCGGGGAAGAAACCAAACGTCAAATTTTGGAAAAAGAGGGGCGTTTGCCTGATGTGATTATCGCTGCGGTGGGCGGTGGTTCAAATGCTATCGGAATGTTTGCAGATTTTATTGATGAAGCGAATGTACGTTTAATCGGCATCGAGCCTGCGGGCAAAGGCATTGCCACAGGGCAGCACGGTGCGCCACTTCGCCACGGCAAAGTGGGTATTTATTTCGGAATGAAATCGCCGATTATGCAAACGGAAGACGGACAAATTGAAGAGTCTTACAGCATTTCCGCGGGCTTAGATTTTCCTTCTGTAGGGCCACAACACGCCCATTTGCATGCTATCGGACGTGCGGAATATGAAAGCATTACCGATGATGAAGCCCTTGACGCATTCCAAGCACTGGCAAAACACGAGGGCATTATCCCCGCGTTGGAAAGCTCGCACGCCTTAGCCTATGCGTTGAAATTAATCCAACAAAATCCAGAAAAAGAGCAACTCATTGTCGTGAATTTATCGGGACGCGGTGATAAAGATATTTTCACAGTGGACAAAATTTTAACGGAAAAGGGGAAAATCTAATGAGCCGTTTTGAAACCTTATTCGCTCAACTTAACGCCAAACAACAAGGGGCATTCGTGCCATTTGTAACCCTCTGCGATCCTGATTTTGATCGCTCATTTGAAATTATTTGTACGCTTGTAGATAACGGTGCAGACGCACTTGAATTAGGCTTCCCTTTTTCTGATCCCTTATTAGACGGCCCCGTGATCCAAGCAGCAAATAACCGTGCATTAAACGCAGGTTGCAGCACAGCTGAAAGTTTTGCCTTGCTAGCAAAAGTGCGGTCGAAATATCCCGAGATTCCAATCAGCTTATTGCTCTGTGCTAATTTGATTTATGCACAAGGGTTAGACTCGTTCTATCAACGCTGTGCGGAAGTGGGCGTGGACGCGGTATTAGTGGCAGATATTCCCCTACTCGCCGCCGAGCCTTATATTCGTGCGGCAAAAAAACAGGGCGTACAACCCGTTTTCATCTGCCCACCGAATGCCGATGATGCCTCCATTCAAGGCGTTGCCCAACACAGCGAAGGCTACACTTATTTAGTGTCCCGTGCTGGTGTAACCAGTGCTGAAAACCAAAGCCACGCCACCAATTTGGATACGCTAGTAGAACAGCTTAAAGCCCACCAAGCCCCACCAATCCTACAAGGCTTCGGCATCGCCCAACCGCAACAAGTGAAAGAGGCATTACTGCTTGGTGCAGCGGGTGCGATTTCAGGCTCTGCCACGGTTAAAATCATTGAGCGAAATTTAGACAATCACGCCAACTGCTTAAGCGAACTGGCTCAATTCGTGAAAGCGATGAAAGGTGCAACGTTGTAAATCAGCGTCAATGCTAAAATAAAAGAGCGGTGGAAAATTTCACTATTTTTCACCGCTCTTTTGCATTTCGTTTTCGCAAGAGAATTAAAAATCCAATTGCTCAAGATGAAGATTTAACGCATCAGCAATTTTCTGTTTAGTGCTTTTGCGCAGGCGAGTGGCATTTTCATACTGGCAATAAGCTGATTGCGATACCCCAAGGCGATCTGCAACCTCGGCTTGAGTGAGATTTAAATATTCTCGCCACGCCCGCACGGCAGAAATATCCTGTTTAAGTGCAAGCGCTGCAACTTCATAAGGGACACCAGTATCAAGGGGATTTTTCAAGCCAGCTTTGCTTTTTAACCATTCTAAAGTTGCAAGTGGCACAACGGCAAAAGCAGGATTACCTTGCTCATCGTTAATATATTGGATATTAGTAAGTGCGTTCATCGCGTTTTTTCACCTCTTCAATGGAGACCTCGCTTAATGCGTCGCCAATCAACTGGAAAAATACCCGATAACGCCCCACACGGAAGCGATAAGGGTATTTATGATTAAGGATTTCACATTAGCACACAAAGGAAATTGCTTTAATTCTTCACATTTATCAATAATAACAGAACGCTCGGGAATGCGACGCAGTTGTTTTAAAGCCTTAGGCTGGATAATTAAAGTTTTCATTTTGGCTCAACATTAGTGATTTAGACTTATCTTATAAGTTATTTTATAAGAAATCAAGAGAGGGGTAATAACTATCTACCACAAAGGCAACTTTTATTTGGGCAGCTCCAAAAAGAGCGGTGGAAAATTTCACTATTTTTCACCGCTCTTTTAGTTTTCCAATACCCAAAACCATTTTATTAAAAAATCTTTATGACTTTTGATTGAGTTTTAATAGCTCAATCATCTCTTTTAAAACTCTGATTTCTTCATCTTTTTGTGCAATAATTTGTTGGCTGTAGCACAGCGGAAAGTTTTGCCTTGCTAGCAAAAGTGCGGTCGAAATATCCCGAGATTCCAATCAGCTTATTGCTAATTCTGCAAGGTTTCGGCATCGCCCAACCGCAACAAGTGAAAGAGGCATTACAGCTTGGTGCAGCGGGTGCGATTTCAGGCTCTGCCACCGTCAAAATCATTGAGCGAAATTTACATAACCACCCACAATGTTTGGCTGAACTGGCTGAGTTTGTACAAAAAATGAAAAGGGCAACACAATGATCTGCCCCCAAAAAGTTAGACTATATTCTAATTTCATTCAAGGACTGAGTTCTGTATTCCACAGGGCTTAGTCCTTTAAGCTTCACTTGAATACGCTCATTGTTGTAGTAATGAATGTACTCGTGAATCACTTTTTCAAGCTGTTCAAAGGTTTCAAACCGCTTGCCAAAGTAACATTCCGTCTTCAATCGCCCGAAAAAGCTTTCCATCGCACCATTATCAAGGCAATTGCCTTTTCTCGATATACTTTGCGTAATACCGTGTTTTTTCAATATCTCTCGATAACCCATCATTTGATACTGCCATCCTTGGTCGGAATGCAGTATCGGTTTTTCCCCCGCTAATCGGTTCACCGCCTGGGTCAACATTCTGGTTATCTGCTCAAAATTCGGACTTCTCGCCACATCATAAGCAATAATTTCGTTATTAAACAAGTCTTTAATCGGCGATAAATACACTTTGCCTTCCGCACATTTGAACTCGGTGATATCCGTTACCCACTTCTCATTCGGCATCGTTGCCGTAAAATCCCGTTGCAACAGATTATCGGCAATGTGTCCCACTTTGCCTTGGTAAGAACGATATTTTTTCTGCTTACTTTTTCCTTTTAACCCCAAACGTTGCATTATCGCTTGCCCCCTTTTGTGGTTGATAATCAAGTATTTCCTTAATTCCAAGGTAATTCGACGATAACCATAATTTTCGTCATTTTTGCGATAAATTTCCTCTATTTTCTGTGAAATCGCTACATTTTTATCCGACTTTGGCTTGAGATGATAAAAGAACGAACTGCGTGCCAATCCGATTAGCCTGAGTAACAATTCCAACGGGAAACGCGAGCGTAAGGCATTTACGATGACGGCTTTTTCTGCATTTTTTGTTGGTTGAGTTCCTGCAACTTTTTTAGCATTGCATTCTCCGCTTCTAATTCCAAAATTCGGTAACGCAAGCGTTCTTCTTCTGTTTTGGGCGTTGGTGGCATTTTAGGTGAGTTGAGTTTCATACTTGGACGACCTTTAGGTTTGAGTAATAACCCATCTATACCTTGTTTTTCAAAGCGTTGCAACCATTGACTAATTATCCCTGAACTGGGGATATCAAAGCGAAAGCAGGCGGCTTCAGCGGAGCACTGGCCTTTTTTGATAGCTTGAATAACCTTTAATTTAAACTCAACAGAATAACATCGTTTTTTACCTAACACAGCTAATCCATTGATTCCATTATGATTAAATTTCGCAATCCAACGTGCTAACGTGCTTTGGGGAAGCTGAAAATACTGGCGAGTAAGCGAACGGTTTTTTCCATTTTGATGATAAAAGTCGAGCACTTGTTGTTTGAAACGTTGAGTATATTTAGTCATAAAAAATCTGCACCTTAATCAGTTGGTTGTTTAGTCCAACTTTTGGGGTGCAGATCAATTCTCGCACCATAGAAATTTTTATCTTGTCTTGCTTTATCCACCCATTGATAAGCTAGCTTATCATCTTGTGGGGCATTATTACCGAAATAATACATTTGTGCCAAACGATACCTCGCATTACCTCGAGTTTCTTGAATAACCGAGTATTCTTTTGCCAGCTCATCACTTAATTCAGCCAGTTCTTTGTAATAACCTTTGGCACGCACTAAATTTTTCTCAATGCCTCCTTCTCCCCAAAAATAAATCTCCGCAAGCTGGAATTTTGCATCATAGGGATGAGAGGATTCGGGGTTCTTTATAAATGCCAAACGGCTGTACCACCGCTCTGCTAAACGGTAATCGGGTAAAAATAACTGTTTTCCTTTTCCCTCACCATATGGATCGCACGTCCCGCTAGTATAACCCTCTGCCAATTGTTTCATATAAAACTCAAGATCTTTTTTATCTTTGTCTGTGGCATTAGCTTTAAAGAATAGATGATTAATGACCTTCTCTTGCCAATAAAACGCTTCTCGGTAATTCCCTTCTTTACAATAATCAAGAGCAACACGTTTCATCGCCCTGTAATCCCCCTTTTTCGCTTTTTCTAATTTCGCTTCGTCTACTGCCACGGCATTGAAACTCAATGCCAATACTACGCTCGCTATAAGGGTTTTACGCATCTTCATTTGCGTCCTCCTCGCTTTTATAAAAGCTAAAACACACGGGATTATATTTGGCGATAAATCTTGTTGGGAAGGGGATTGTTTCGCTATGCTCAACTTCAACAGTTTCCACGCTCGCCGAGAGCTGATGTCTTTTAATAATTCGTTCAATGTATAAACGCTCCATCTTTCGCATATATGCTGTGTCGTCCGTTCCCTCTTTAAAGAACAGTTTACGCACGACATAAAGCAAATGTGGGGCATCTTGGTCCGTTTTAAAATCCAACTCGGGGCTTAAATAAGGCACGATGCTTTGCGGGTTTTCGCTTTCAATACGTGTTGCAATTTCATAGCAGATTAAGTTTGTGTAATCTTTCATTTTTTTCTCCTAATTTATGATTACAGGGTTAATTGAATAAATTTTAATTATATATTGTTTTTTTTGCACAATATTTTATAGTAGCCCCCATTGCAATTTGATGCCCCTTGCAAAGTGCGGTAAAAAATTGCATAGTTTTTTACGATAAACCACGATGAATCCACAAAAGGGGGAAACAATGGAAAAGACAACATTTATCGGGCTTGGGGTGGCTGGCAATTTTGCGGGGCATTTAGAGCAAGCGGGGGAAGCGAAAGATTTTGAGCTGGTGGAAACGCAGGAACGCCATCAGCCGAAAGCGATTTTTCCGTTTTATGTGCCAGCGGCAGCGGAAGAGTTGGGGGATTATGCCTTTTTGGCAGTAAATCCGTTAAGTGCGGATCGCATTGTGTTCCCGCGTGAGGGGGCGGATAATTTGCAAATTGAGCCTGAAATCGCCTTGCTTTGTGAGGTGCAATATTCTGGCGAAAAAGTTACCGCACTTTTACCACAGGCTTTCGCCGCCTATAACGACTGCTCTATCCGCCGTCCGAATGCCAATAAAATTTGCGAGAAGAAAAATTGGGGGGCGGCAACCAAAGGTCTGGCGGCAAAAACCATTCCGCTCACCCGTTTTGATTTAGGCAGTGAAATAGATGATTATCGCATCGCTTGCTTCCATAAGCGTAATGGCGTGCTGAATGCCTATGGCGTGGATAGCCCTGCCTTGGGATACAGCTATTTTCATCAAAAATTGCTCGATTGGATTGTGGGGCAAATGAATCATCAGCCTGATTTTGGCCCGATGAATAATATTGCTGAATTATTGCAAAAAGCCCATTACCCAACTCAAGCTATTATCAGCATTGGGGCGACCCGTTACACGGAATTTGGCACGAGCCATTTTCTACAGCCCGATGATGTGAGCATTGTGGCAGTGTATAACGGCAAAAAATACACGCCCCAACAGATTGAGCAAATGGCGGTGGAAGAACAGTTTGCAGAGGACATCTCCGCCCTTGTGCAAAAAGTGGTTTAAATGCGAGAGGGGAAAAATTTCCCCTTCATTTTGGCAATCATTTTTGCGATCGTTGCCGCAATGACACTTCTCCACCATTGAATTTGATCACGCCCCGTGCCGTTTCCAGTAACAAATGCCCCTCGCGATCAATGCCGCGTTCAATGCCGTCAAGGGTTTCTTTTTCGCTTATCATACTCACGGGTTTGCCGAAAAATGCGTCCCATTCCGTCCAACGCTGATAGAAACTCGCCATTCCTTGTTGCTCAAATTGAGCGAGGTAATGATAAAGCCGATTGACAAGGGCGATGATGATCTCATTGCGATCAAAGTGCGGTACGATTTCTTTCAGTTCTGCCCACGGCTGATCGATGCTCGCCTGCTTAGGCAAGGAAAGATTAATGCCGATGCCAATAATCAAATTCAGCAAGCCGTTTTTATGATTAGCAATTTCCACCAACACGCCTGCTAATTTTCGCCCGTTCAGCAACACATCATTGGGCCACTTCAGCCCAATTCCCTCTGCCCCAAAAGATTGCAAGGTTTCCGCAATCGCCAACCCAACCACAAGGCTCAGCCCATTCAGTGAAATATGTGGCGGAAGTGTCCAATAGGCACTTAAAATAATTTGCCCTGCAAAGGGGGAAAGCCATTGCCGTCCCCGCCGCCCCCGCCCTGCGAATTGATATTCCGCCAAACACAGATCCCCTTGTTTTAATTGATCAATTTGCTCAAGCAAATATTGATTGGTGGAGTGAATCACCGGTTTCACCACCGCTTGATAAGGGGCAATGCCTTGATTAATTTTTTGTGTAGAAAGTAGCGGTAGCTCAGGCTGTAATTGAATATCATCGCCATTGGTTTGGATCTTTATCCCCAATTCCCTCAACACCTGAATATGCTGGCTGAGCTGGTGATCGTTCAAACCTAAAAGTGCGGTCATTTTTTGACGTGTTTTTTTCTCGCCATCCGCCAATTCGACTAAAAAATGAAACATTTTATTTTTCCTTAATTTTCGTCCAGACAGACGACAATGAATTTTTTTAAAATAAAAAATATTTGCAATTCGCCATTTTCAAATAAGCATAAACTCTGTATAATCCC
Source organism: Avibacterium paragallinarum (assembly GCF_900450705.1). Taxonomy (GTDB): domain Bacteria; phylum Pseudomonadota; class Gammaproteobacteria; order Enterobacterales; family Pasteurellaceae; genus Avibacterium; species Avibacterium paragallinarum. The sequence goes on along the minus strand of NZ_UGHK01000003.1, from coordinate 70,672 downwards.
GCCGCAATATTTTTTAACATTAACCTTGGGATTTTCCCCCTTTAAAGAGAGATATTGCTATGCTACGAGTTATCAAAGAAGCCCTCACATTCGATGATGTGCTACTTGTTCCCACTCATTCTACCGTGTTACCAAACACTGCCAATTTATCCACCCTGCTCACCAAAACCATTCGCTTGAACATTCCGATGCTTTCTGCCGCGATGGATACCGTTACCGAAGCAAAATTAGCAATTTCTCTCGCACAAGAGGGCGGAATCGGCTTTATCCATAAAAATATGAGCATTGAACGCCAAGCGGATCGCGTACGCAAAGTGAAAAAATTTGAAAGTGGCATTGTGTCTGAGCCTGTTACCGTTTCCCCAGATTTAACCTTAGCGGAACTGGCGGAATTAGTGAAGAAAAACGGCTTTGCGGGCTACCCTGTGGTAGATAAAGAAAGCAATCTCGTTGGTATTATCACAGGTCGCGATACCCGTTTTGTGAAAGATTTGTCACAAACCGTCGAAAAAATGATGACCCCGAAAGATCGCCTTGTTACCGTAAAAGAAGGCACTTCACGCGAGGAAATTTTAGAATTAATGCACAACCACCGCGTAGAAAAAGTGCTAGTGGTTGATGACGCGTTCAAATTAAAAGGAATGATCACCGTTAAAGATTTCCAAAAAGCGGAGCAAAAACCGAACGCTTGTAAAGACGAATTTGGGCGTTTGCGTGTAGGTGCGGCTGTGGGAGCGGGTGCTGGCAATGAAGAACGCATTGAAGCCTTAGTACAAGCGGGCGTGGACGTGCTATTAATCGACTCTTCCCACGGGCATTCTGAGGGCGTGTTGCAACGCGTGCGTGAAACCCGTGCGAAATATCCTGATTTACCGATTATCGCGGGCAATGTTGCCACGGCGGAAGGGGCGATCGCCCTTGCGGACGCAGGAGCAAGTGCGGTGAAAATCGGCATTGGCCCAGGTTCGATTTGTACCACGCGTATTGTAACGGGCGTGGGCGTACCCCAAATCACAGCCATTGCTGACGCGGCGGAAGCCTTAAAAGATCGCGGAATCCCAGTGATTGCCGACGGCGGAATCCGCTATTCAGGCGACATCGCCAAAGCCATCGCCGCGGGGGCAAGCTGTGTAATGGTGGGATCGATGTTCGCAGGCACAGAAGAAGCCCCAGGTGAAATCGAGCTTTACCAAGGCAGAGCGTTCAAATCTTATCGCGGAATGGGATCATTAGGGGCAATGAGCAAAGGCTCATCAGATCGCTACTTCCAAAGCGACAACGCCGCCGACAAACTCGTGCCAGAGGGCATCGAAGGACGCATTCCATACAAAGGCTACTTAAAAGAAATTATCCACCAACAAATGGGTGGCTTGCGTTCTTGTATGGGCTTAACGGGCTGTGCCACCATTGAAGATCTCCGCACCAAAGCCCAATTCGTGCGAATCAGCGGTGCTGGCATCAAAGAAAGCCACGTCCACGATGTAACCATTACGAAAGAAGCACCGAATTATCGTATGGGATAATAATCTTTCAAATAAGCTCTATTTATTTTAAATAGAGCTTATTTTCTCTTAAATTATCATTATTTATTTTAATAGGAATTCAAAATTTTTGATTATTTTTTATCACATTGTTCAGGATCATAATCTTAAATTTAAGTAATCTAGTAAACTAATACTAAATTGTGCTATTAATACTCGGAAGGAATCAATATTATGTTTAATCGAAAATATAACAAAATAGATAACAAAAAAATGATTATTTATTTCGATGTTGCAACATTACCTTCACTAAATATGCATTAACCATACACACTAATCTTTATCATTCATTAGTTATTATTCCTAAAATAATGTCTATACTTCATTCAGTAAAACATAAATATTATATAGAACAACTCTATTTATATGATGATGGTTCTGCTGATTATCTTGATCTTTATAATCAAAGAGAAAACAATCTCGCTTTACTATTTAAAACAGCGAAGAAAAATACATCATTAAGACTTAAACAAGAAATAATTTATTATTTCCCACGCGTACATCCATATAGACTTATCTATAAGGTTATAAGAAAGTTTAAATTTTTACGTAAATGCTTTCATTTTACCTATTTAAATAAATATACTTGGCATACTCTCTTTCCAACAAAATATATTGTTCTATGTCCAGAGTATTTTGAAACAGATAAGAAAATGTCTTATATAAATAAGGAATTAGAAAAACATTTCACCAAAATGAATTTTCAACAATTTCACACCTTAACTTCTGAGAATAAGTCGTTATTTCTGCATTTTATTAATATTGATAGCCAACAATTACATACCTTAGCTAGAACATTAAAGCAAAAAAATACTCTTATTTTAACTGGAACAACGACTTGGAAAGATGAACGTTTAGAATTTGCAAAATTACAAGCTAATTTATTAAAGGATCTCATTGACACTAATTTTAAAAACTATCATATCCTATTTAAAGGTCACCCTGCAGCAACAGATATCAATACTTTTATCATAGATACACTAAAAATAGAAAGTATTCCTGAGAATATTCCTTTAGAAATATTAATCATCTTAGATCTATTACCAGATACTATTTGTGGAATGCCTAGTTCTATTTACTTTTCTTTACCTAAAGAAAAAGTTGGAAAACTTATCTTCCTAGAAAATAAGTACATTGAAAATACTAATCCAGAAAAACTGACTAAATTTGAGAAATTAATCTCAGTTATTCTTAAAATTAATACTAATAAATCAATAGAGCTATTGAAAAACAAGCAAAATGCTATAAAATAGAAACGCGAAGAATATTTATGGCATCTTATGTTGATGGGGGGAAAATAAGTATATGAGGAAAATAATTACATTTTTTAGCCTTTTCTTTTCTATATCAGCTTGGTGCCAAAAAATGGAAATCTATTTGGACTATGCCTCCCTTCCATCCCTAAATATGATTCTAAACCTCGTCGAAAATAAGAATAATGAGAAAGTTGAAAGAATCATCGGCTTTGAACGATTTGACTTTAACAAAGAAATTTTAAACTCGTTTTCTAAAGAACGTATAGAATTCAGTAAAGTATCTATTCTTGATATTAAAGAATTTTCTGATAAGCTTTATTTGAACATCGAGAAAAGTGATACTCCCGTAGATCTAATAATTCATACAAACTTAGATCACTCTGTAAGAAGCTTATTATCGATTTTTAAGACATTATCTCCTCTATTTCATAAAATAAACATTGAAAAGCTCTATTTATATGATGATGGTTCAGGTAACTATGTTGATCTTTATCAGCATCGGCAAGAAAATATTTCTGCAATTCTCATTGAAGCACAAAAGAAGTTAAAAGATGCATTAGAAAATCGTGAAACAGATACAGATAAACTACATTCACTAACAAGATATACTTGGCATAAAATTTTTCCGACGGAATATATTTTGTTGCGTCCTGATTATCTCGATATTGATGAAAAGATGCAACCGCTAAAACATTTCCTTTCAGATACGATTGTATCTATGGATTTATCTCGCTTTAGCCATTTCTCTAAAAACCAGAAAGAACTCTTTTTAAAAATTACTCATTTTGACCAAAATATTTTTAATGAATTAAATATAGGAACTAAAAATAAAGAATATAAAACTTTTATTTTTACTGGAACAACTACTTGGGAAAAAGATAAGAAAAAACGATTAAATAATGCCAAATTACAAACTGAGATACTTGAGAGTTTTATAAAACCAAATGGAAAGTTCTATTTAGGTAATGATATAAAAATCTTTTTTAAAGGCCATCCGAAAGGGGATGATATTAATGATTATATTATCAGAAAAACAGGTGCAGAGAAAATCCCAGCAAATATTCCTTTTGAAGTATTAATGATGACGAATTCATTACCCGATTATGTTGGAGGAATTATGAGTACTGTCTATTTTTCTCTACCACCCAAAAATATCGATAAAGTGGTTTTTCTTGGTTCAGAAAAAATCAAAAATGAAAATGATGCAAAATCCCAAACTTTATCAAAACTAATGTTAATGCTTAATGTAATTACACCTGAACAAATTTTTTTTGAAGAGATGCCAAACCCAATCAACTTTTGAAAGCTTTTCGATAGTTTCTAAATACAATAATATTAAGGTACACAATGAACAACATTCACAACCATAAAATTTTAATCTTAGACTTTGGTTCGCAATACACTCAGCTTATCGCTCGCCGTGTGCGGGAAATTGGCGTTTATTGTGAGCTGTGGGCTTGGGACGTTACGGAAGAACAAATCCGTGAATTTAATCCAACGGGGATTATTCTTTCAGGCGGGCCTGAAAGCACCACCGAAGAAAACAGCCCACGCGCGCCTGAATATGTGTTTAACGCGGGCGTGCCTGTGTTGGGCATTTGTTACGGAATGCAAACAATGGCAATGCAGCTTGGCGGTTTAACCGAAACTTCCGATCACCGCGAATTTGGCTATGCCTCTGTTTTGCTTGAAAATACCACCGCACTTTTCGCGGGCTTAGATGATGGCGATCATAAGTTAGATGTTTGGATGAGCCACGGCGATAAAGTTACCCAATTACCACCGCACTTTCAAATCACGGGGGTAACGCCAACTTGCCCGATTGCGGCAATGTCCGATGAAAGCCGTCATTTCTACGGCGTGCAATTCCACCCAGAAGTGACTCACACCAAGAGTGGCTTAGCCCTTTTGACCAATTTTGTGGTGAATATCTGCGGTTGTGAACGCAACTGGACACCAGAAAACATTATCGAAGATGCCGTTGCTCGCATAAAAGCACAAGTGGGCGATGATGAAGTGATTCTCGGCTTGTCTGGCGGGGTGGATTCCTCCGTTACCGCACTGTTGTTACACCGTACTATCGGCAAAAATTTGTATTGCGTGTTCGTGGATAACGGGCTACTTCGCTTAAATGAAGCGGATCAAGTGATGGAAATGTTCGGCGATAAATTCGGTTTAAATATCATTCGTGTCGATGCGGAAGATCGCTTCCTTGACGCGTTAAAAGGCATTGCTGATCCCGAAGCAAAACGCAAAATGATTGGCAAAGTGTTTGTTGATGTGTTTGATGACGAATCGAAAAAACTCACAAATGTCAAATGGTTAGCACAAGGCACGATTTATCCTGATGTGATCGAATCTGCCGCGAGCAAAACGGGCAAAGCACACGTGATCAAATCTCACCACAATGTGGGCGGCTTGCCTGATTATATGAAACTGGGTTTAGTTGAGCCATTACGCGAATTGTTCAAAGACGAAGTGCGTAAAATCGGCTTAGCCCTTGGTTTGCCTGCAGAAATGCTCAACCGCCACCCGTTCCCAGGCCCAGGATTAGGCGTGCGTGTTCTCGGTGAAATCAAAAAAGAATACTGCGACTTGCTCCGCCGTGCCGATGCCATTTTTATTGAAGAGCTTTATAACTCAGGCTGGTACTACAAAGTTAGCCAAGCATTCACCGTCTTCCTGCCAGTGAAATCCGTTGGCGTAATGGGCGACGGTCGTAAATACGACTGGGTTGTTTCTCTCCGTGCGGTAGAAACCATTGATTTTATGACCGCACATTGGGCTCACCTGCCTTACGACTTACTCGGCAGAATTTCCAACCGCATTATCAACGAAGTCAATGGCATCTCCCGCGTGGTGTATGACGTCAGCGGAAAACCGCCAGCGACGATCGAGTGGGAATAAAACCTCTGCTTTTCATCGCATAACATATTATTTCAAAAATAGCCAAATGCCCTGTTATTACAGGGCTTTTCTATTTCACCTTATTTCACGCCGTTTCATATTAGTTTATTTTTTTGTCGGTATTTTTGACGGCATAGCATTGCCAATGCCGATAAAATGATAGAAAATACCGTCAATGTAATGACGGTGAAATTGACGTAAAATGCTAACAGATACAAAAATTAAATCTCTTAAACCTAAAGACAAAGTGTATAAAGTCGCAGATCGAGATGGGCTTTATGTTTCCGTGTCAGTGACTGGGACTATCACTTTCCGCTATGACTATCGTATAAACGGCAGACGAGAAACGCTGACTATAGGCAAATACGGTGTTGATGGCATCAATCTTGCGGAAGCTCGTGAGCGTTTGATGATTGCTCGTAAACAAGTAAGTGAAGGGGTTTCACCAGCAAGACAAAAGCGTGCCGAACGTAATAAAATCCGCAATGCAGATCGTTTTTGTATTTTTGCGGAAAAATATCTTGCTGACGTCAAATTAGCTGACAGTACAAAAGCCTTACGTATTGCAACATACGAGCGAGATATCAAAGACACTTTTGGCAATAGGCTGATGGTTGAAATCACAACTGATGAAATTCGTCATCACTGTGAAAAAATTAAAGATCGCGGTGCTCCTTCTACGGCGATATTTGTCCGTGATCTCATTGCAAATATTTATCGCTATGCTATTCAACGCGGACATAAATTTAGCAACCCTGCCGATGAGATTGCTAATTCATCCATTGCTGTATTCAAAAAACGAGAGCGTACATTAACTCCACGCGAAATTCATTTGTTCTTCAATGCTCTTGAAGAAACTCAATCGGACTTCGGTTTGAAAAAAGCGGTTAAATTCATTTTGTTAACCCTTGTACGAAAGGGCGAACTCATCAACGCTAAATGGGATGAAATCGATTTCAAAAATAAAGTCTGGACAATTCCCGCTGAAAGAATGAAAGCTAAACGTGCACATAACGTTTATTTGTCTGAACAATCCATTGATTTAATTGTAGCGTTTCAAATTTATTCAGAGGGTTCGCCATACTTGTTGCCAGGTCGAATAAATCGGCAAAAACCTATCGCCAATAGCTCTCTTAATCGAGTGATTGCCAACTGTATTCAATATATTAATCGCAACGAGCAGCTCATCGATGATTTTACCGTACACGATTTGCGTCGCACAGGATCCACCTTACTACACGAGATGGGATTCAATAGTGATTGGATTGAGAAAAGTTTAGCTCACGAGCAACAAGGTGTGCGTGCAGTTTATAATAAAGCTGAATATGCAGAACAAAGAAAAGAAATGTTGCAAGTGTGGGCTGATAAGGTGGATGAATGGATTAAAGGTAAGAATTTGTAAAAAAACCGCACCTTTCGATGCGGTTGCTCTGTTATTAAAGTCCCATTCTGCGACGCATTTTGAATGATTTCAGGCGACGCATTTTAGCTGCACCTGTATTAGCTCTGCGTTGTGCTTTGCGAATTGCTGTACGTTGTTTGGCGGTCAAACGAACCTTACCCGAAATGCGTTTATTAATACGCATTTTCTTGCCATTGCGGATAGCAAACACTTTTCTATAAGCGGCATCAGTGATTAATTCATCAGCCAATGCACCATCTAACACCGCTTCATTTTCTTCCGTTGAGAAAATTAATGCGTCCATCTCACCTTGCATTTCCTCTTCACCTTGTGGCAATTTGGTCAAGATAAATTCGTGAATATTGCGTGCAAGGTCATTGTCAAAATCATCTAATAGTGCCCCTGCATTTTCTTCAGAAACGCCTTTAGAAATTAAGTAATCATAGACCGCATTTAGTCCGATGGTAACAACCTCTTGCTCGTCATCGTCTAATTCTCCATCTTGATTATCATCTGCAACAGCGATCATCAACCCAAGCAGGCGATCACCAAATCCTTCGTTTTCTTCAAGATCCTCTTCATTAGTTTCACACCATTCAGAGAAATAATTCAAGGCTTCTGAAGCAATTTGCTGTTCTTGGAAAAGTGCAAGTCTGTTATCGGGCTTGTCTTCTTCTGCACTATCAAGAATCATTGCATTTTTATTTGCAACCATTGCGGTGGGTTTTCCTACCGCTTTTTTCGGGAGGCGTGATAAATGTAATAATTGCTCAAACATAATCTTTCCTTATCGAGTAATCGTTGATGTAATATGTATTTGGCGAACACAACCCTCTGGGCGAACACGCCAGCTGACCATCATTACGTCTGCAGGACGTTGTTGATTTGGCATAATTTCTAGCTCATAAGCCTTGCCACCTAATTCACTGCTATTTACAAGCCACCCTGACGTTTTCGCGGCATCAAAATGCTGGGTGATCATTCGATATGCTGCTTTTATCGCCTCTTCCATCGGCATAAAGAGTAAAAATTCTCTTGCTATACGTGCAACATCTCGTTCAAGCGAGGTGATAATTTCAACAGAAGAAATTAAATTTAAGAAACTGGTTTCTTTTCCCGCTTTGGTAATGGCATCAGCAAAAACATAGCCACTACTACTTGAGAATGTTTGGAAAATAACAGGCGTAATTCCAGCCGCTGCTAAATCGGATAATTCCTCATTATCAGGCTTATAAAGTTGCTTCATTCCTTGTCGTTGAATTGGGAATTGACGACCCGCTACCGCGTATTGTTTGGCAGAGAAGCCAAGTGCATTTTGTACGGCATTACGCTGGCAAGATAAGGCACAGCGATAAGCACTCGTCCCAATTTTGACCCGACCACTTACCCCATTAGGATCATTACATTCAACAGGATGCCAGAGCAAGCTTAATAAATGGCTACTCAATCCCAATTGATTTACCCAAGCAATCGCTTGTTTTGGCGTAAAATGATTGGGCACATCAATCATTACTTGAATATTTTTATCAAATCCTAATTGTGCTAATGCAGCACAAAGTGCGGTAGAATTTGAGCCTAAACTTGAAATATAGACAAAATTGCTATCCGTATCTTTCAGCTGTTTTACTGCACTTTGGTATTGGAGTGCGGTGAAACTACTCACGCTCCCTTCACTAAATGGATATAGCACCTCTGTTACTTGAACGCGTTGAATACCATTCTCATTTTTACCATAAGCAGCACAATCTTTCGGAATTACCGCACCTTGAGCTAAAACAAGTTCATAATCATCAAAGGCGTATTTCGCAATTTGTGCTTGCAAGCTATTTGGGTAGCCATCGTCATCAACAGAATCTAAGTCGATTGATCCCGTAAATTCATCAAGCACAGATTTATTTTTATCCATTACTTTTAACGTGATCATTTTGGCATCAACTGACTGGCTTCTTTCATCTTGCAATTCAGGTGCTGAAATAGAAAGTCGTATGCCATCATTAAAACAGCCGTGATGTTTTAATGCCAAAATGAAGGTATCACTAGGAACCTCATCGACCAATTCAACTTTTAACGCATAACGTCCACTAGGGCTATCAGGCTTTTTCACCACAATCCACTTGTTCTTTGCATCCGTTCCGACTAAGCGAGAAATCACCGCACGTTTTGCTCCCTTATTTAAGGCTTCAACAAGCTGAGTATGTGCATCATTCAGTGCATTAACTCGAATAGGCTCAGGACGACCGGTAATACGTAGGACATTTCCTTTATGTACTTCAAATGCTCGACCAATCGGACCGCGTGGTAATCGAGCTACTGCAGCAAATGTTTGATCTTCGACAGCATTAACCGCAAATCCCTCACTCTTGTCTAGCGTTGGATTAAGCTGTACACCGGGTTCGTGTCCTAAAGAACGACTAAAACTGGTTGCCATTGATTACTCCTTGTTGTTTTCTTCATCAGGTTTAACATCTTCATTTTGTTGATGCTTATCTCTTCGTTTACGTGATTTTTTGCTCTCTCCGGTTTCGTTTCTTTCAGTTTCAACAGTATGAGTTTCTTCAACTTCAGCTGTGTGAGCGTCTTCAACTGTATCAACCTCTTTTTCTGCTATAGAAAGTGAGATCGCTTTTTCAAAATCATTTGCTTTTGCCACCAATTCAATATCCGTAACGAATTGCATTAAATGACCAAATGTCGGAAATTCAACTTCTTGCTTTGTGATACCGCTTGCTTTTAAATTAGAGTCTAAAAACAGGCTCACCGAAGCCCCAACAACATCACGGGGCATATGGTTTTCTACAGTAATTTTTTGCGGGAAGTTAAATTCCCCACATTCTTGTTTTAAGATCGCTAATGCTTCATTTTCTTTTAGCATTGATCCAATAATTAAGAACATAGGGGAATCTCCTTATCAATTTGGGGTGTCTAACACATCAAGCAAAGCAACACTTGCCGCATACTCTGGCACGGGGTTTTGTTCTGCAAAGTTTTTACCCGTTACCCAATAGCCACCCTCAGGGCTTTCTGAATTTGGGTTAATGCGATCAATTTTTGGTGCACCCACTTCACCAAAAATAAATGGATTGAACGCTGGTTGTGCGGAATTAGCACCAATCAACAACATACGAGCGGCTTTCTTGCCACCACTTTCGGTGCGTTTACCTAAGCCTTTCGGTGTGTAATAAACTTCATACATTCCACCTAAGCGACCTAAGCGATAACTCCCTGGGCGTGCTGAAATATTAGATGATTCAAAATAATCCCCACCAAGTGCAGAAAGAATAGTACGAATGCGATCATCAACATAAATATGGGATACCCCGTGAGAGCCGTTACGATTTGCCATCTCTTGGCTAATCATATCGATTTTGCTTAATAAAATTTTGGCAATCTCTTCTTGAGATTTGCGTTTACCTGCTTCGTCCCAATCAAAGTCAAATTCATTCGCATTGTGGAATTTCGCAATGGTTGTCGCATCATTCAGGGCTTTATAAAGATGTTCTTGAGCAAATTGCATACGAATCATCATTGTCCCTTCTGTCGCGGGATCAATACCCATTTCTTGACTAAACTGACGTTCCGCTTCTGGAGTTACCACTACTTTTGAGCGGTAGGATTTTGCAAACATTGTATATTTATTTGCAATCGTTTTGACTGACGGCGTTGCCTCTTTAAATTTCACATCTTCCACGTTCAAATAACCGCGTGCTGCCACAACGGTATTTTCAGGCACGGCGGACGTAAACACGACGGTAACTTCGCCAGTTTGAATTTTAACAGTGGCAGAAAAACTGTAATCCGTATCGCCAATTTTTACTGCCGCCGAAACCATTTCAGTATCAGATTTTGAATTTGTAGTTGTCGCCGCAACTAACCCATTTACCATAATTTGCGTACGACTAGGATAAAGCGGGATCACGGTAGCAGACTGATCGCATTGAGCAAAATCGGTCATTACTGAAGTAATTTTACCTGAGTAATTGGTTTTATCACTTGAAGTTAATGTATGTGTACGATCGGAAGTAATAAATGGATTACCACCACTTACACCATTTAATGATCCTCCAACATCATACATACCGGTTTTATTTCCCGCGTGATGAGAAATAATAATTAACGGTGCTTCACCCGTGTTTTTATCCCCTTGCAAATAATAGGCAAATGGCACACCCGCAAATAACACAGACTTAATCGCAATCAAGGCTTGGCGTGGCACCATCGCACGTGCTTCTGATGACATTGAATTTGATGTTGCAATCGCATCATCAAGATACACTTTTCCTTGTTCAAGTGCTGACGCAACTAAGTGTGAACCCGGTTTACATCCGTGTGCTTTTTCATAGGCATTAATGCCATCTAAAATCGCTTGTCGGATTTCCACCATTCCCACTTGATTGGCTTCCTTTCCATCATTAAACGAGCCTAATTTATCATTGATTTGCTCAACAGAATCTAACTGTAACGATGAAACATCATTCACATCAGCAAGTACACTATCCATTAACAACTGAGCTTCTTGGCAGCGTTTATCATCATAAAATGGCATATTTTGCCCTCCATAGTTTCATTAATTGACGTATTGAAATTACAAAGGGCAATGAATGAGAATTGAAGCCACTCTGCCTTTGTAAACAGCGTTACTTTACAAATGACTAGAAGAAAGAAATTTTCATTTTTCCTAATTTGACTACGAAATAAAGTGCGGTGGCGAATAGATAGGAAAAACACCGCTCTCCTAAAAAAATCAACCTTTATGCTAGGGGAATGAGCAAAAATACCCTACCTAAATTAATTCAAGATCATCGTTATGCCGCTTTTGTGAAACGGTACGCTTTCAATTTGCCTTTATTTGCGAAAGAAGTTTGCGGATTAGATCTCACTTATCAGCAAATTGATGTGATGGAGAGCGTACAGACACTCGGATCTCGTACTTCTATTTCATCTGGCCACGGCACGGGAAAGACGGCGAGCTTTGGGGTGATCGTACTTTGGCACTTAACTTGTTATTATAATTCGATCACGGCAGTTATAGCCCCAAAAGTAGAACAAGTACGAAAACAAGTATTTAAGGAAGTTGCGTTATCACTCAATCGAATGAAAAAAAGCAACTTTAGCTGGGTTGCTGAAGAAGTAGAACTCAATGCTACCGACATTAATATTAAGGGGGCGAAGCAATATTGGCACGTTCTTGCCAAAACGGCACCCAAAAATGAACCTGAAAACTTGGCGGGGTTGCACGGCGATTATCTTTTAGTCATCGCTGATGAAGCCTCAGGGATTGAAGATGCCCACTTTGGCGTGCTGACGGGTTCACTCACTGATCGCCGAAACAGAATGGTACTTGCCAGTCAGCCAACCCGAAATACGGGCTTTTTCTATGAAACCCATCATAAACTAAGCCGTGCTTTTGGTGGTGCGTGGAATAATCTTACACTCAATTCTGAACTTTCTCCCATTGTTAGCTATGAATTTTTACAAGAGAAGAAACGCCAGTACAGCAAAGAGCAATACGACATTAAAGTACGCGGATTATTTCCGAATAAATCCGATGGCTTTTTATTGGGGCGTAGTGAGGTTGAAGCGATCTTCGGACATAATCCATTAAATGGCTATCAAGATTGGGGCTATGTGATCCCTATTGATGTCGGAGGTGGGGATTTTCGCGATGACAGTGTAATGACCGTTGCACGTGTGTGGGGATTTGGAATGTATGGCGAAAATGCCCGCCGTGTTTATATTGAAGACATTCCCATTGTGCGTGATGATCAAGATACGGTGAATTTTGCAAGAGCGGTCGCCAGAAAATCTACAGATTATCAAAACGCTACCCTTGTCGTGGACTATGGCGGGCTAGGGGTAGGTTTCATTCATAACCTTAATGACCTTGGTGTGCCAAATATTGAAAAAGTGAAATGGGGAAATCTTTGTTTCCGTAAGGAATTAAAAGAGAGTTTTTATAATTTACGTGCACAGTCGATCGTTTCTCTTGCCAGAGCCATTCAAGAAAAACGCTTTGGTATTAGTGCAGCGGTTGCGGATCGTTATGGCATACGCATTATTAATGAATTAACCCGCATACCTTACAATTATGATAATAAAGCCCGCTACCAAATTATGAGTAAACCCGATATGAAAGCTCAAGGCATACCCTCGCCTGATATTGGTGATACGTTTGCCTTTGCGTTCCTTGAAAGCACGCATTATATTGCGGCAGAAATTGGTGAGCAAACAGAAATAGATCGCCGCTGGTCGGATAAAATCGCTCAAAGTTTAGCAGGACTTGATAACTACCTCTAAAAAAGTGCGGTCAAAAAAGACCGCACTTTGTGACTAGACAACCGAATTTGCTGTAATCTTCGCATTATTGAGATCTTCACGATAAGCTTCGACAAGCCAATCCCAAGCCTGCTTATGAATGATCCAGCTGTTGGCGGGTAAGACGGCGAACTGCTCATCATTAAATTGTTTGAAGAATTGTCCATCACCTTTCTGATTAAAGGATTTGTCTTTCTTCAGCCACGCAATGGCATAAGCGGGATCTAGTTCATCACGTTTTAATACACTGTTTACACTGTTACGAAATTTATTCCCGTTACTGTCTTGATATTTCAACGTATTACCCGAAACAACTAGATAATTCGCAAGAAGAGTATAGCGTAAGGCTTCTTTTTCCTTTGCTTTTTCTGCATTCTGTTTTTCAAGCTGTTTTTGTTGGTAATCAATAAATAAATCTGATGCCAAGCGGAATAGATAAGTGAAAATATTGCTCTTAAAATCCGTTATACGAGAAGAAACAACGCGTTGATAATCAAACAAGGTAAATCCCTTCTCAATAACCTTTAATTCTTCAAGACGAGCATTAGCTAGTTCATTCATTTTCTGAATTAAGGCTTCTCCACTCTCGATATTCGCAACATCAATTTGACTAAAGGCATTTTCTACCGCCTCTAATGGCTGAGGCATTGGCGTGTGTATTAAATCGGAGAAGTAACCATCAGCTACCTTCTCATTTAATGGATAATTGTATTTCACATAAAAGGTGAATAATTCATCACTCACATCGTTTGACCAATAATATCGGGACTGATAAATATTACTGATCGGGGCATAAATGCCGTTATCTCGATACTCCACACCTTGATCATCATAAATACGACGAATATGTTCGTAAGCTTCTGGTGATTGCTTTAACGCTTGATAGTCTTCCTCATTCAAAATAAGTGAAAAATCAAGATTACGATCATTGAATCGATATTGACGTGCTTCACTCAATTTGACTTTGGCTGAGCTGTCAATATATTTTTCAATTTCAGGCATCTCTTTAGTCCACCACTCATAGGTTGATAAAGACTGCTCCGCACGTTTTGCAATGTGCTGATAAATCACTTCACTCTCAGGACTATTTGCCTTAATTAAGTGGTATCCCTTCAATTTTTCTTCATTATAACGATCTATTCCTTTATTCTCTAAAGGTTCTAATGAAATCCCAAGTCCAAACAAATAATGATCATTAATCGAACTAACGTAGATTAAATCATTTTCTGATTGTAATAAATCCCCCTCTAATATTGGATAATTCTCCACCAAAAAGGCTTTTGCCTCTTTTAATGCTTGCAACCTTTCTTCATCAATATCTACCTGACTTGCCAGTTCTGATAGCTTATGTTCATACTCTTCTATCATCTGTGTGTAAGCCCCGCTCTCTTCTTCCCAATTATTGTAAAGTGGGTGTTGCTCTCCTTTTTCGAGATTTTGTTTTAAGCGGTTTGATTTGGTGCCGTAATAAGGTTGGCTTTCTTCAAGCAGACTGCTCGCTCGTTTAAAATCCTCATCAGGCATTACATCGGGATAAATAGATTGGTATTGACGCACGAATGCCGCCCACTTTTTCATTAATACGGCATTTCTTCGCTCAAGTTTGCTTTCCAAACCAATACGTTTTTTCTGTTTGCTTGAAATCGTGGCCTCATTTGTTTCATTTTCCAACTCTTGACGAATTTTGCTAATGTTATTCTCTAATGGAGCAATTTGAGCAATGATTTCATTGTTGATTGCCTCTAAATGCCTTACGGCATCATTAAAATGGGATTGTAGAAAATCATCAAAAGTACGGATTTTTTGTGCTTCTGTTTTGATCGTTTCTGCCATTTGATAGGTATTGACAAAATCCTGTTTAAGCGTGGCTAAACGTTTTTCTTCGTTAAGTTTTTTCAGTTTTTCCTCAGCCTGTTTATAGGCTTCTTCATTACCCATTAAGTCAGCTAAATATTCCTGATCTTTTTTGCTTAGTCCATTTTCAATATTAACTTTATTTTCATCTCCATAGAGTAAATGATTAATCCAACTCGCTTTATTTCCAATCAACTTGCGTTTATAGCTATCAAATGTACCATTCGCATCATAATGATAAACATTCACCGCAATGCCTTCTTGTGCTAAATAGTTACCTTGACGAACACCACGACCATTACGCTGTTGCAAACTATCGGGTGTCCAGCCTACCGTTAAATGATGAATAGCTTGTGTGCCTTTTTGTAGGTTGATTCCCACTTCCGCTTTCTTATTGGCGATGATGATTTCATATTTATTTTCAGAAAGCGTTTTACCATTTTCATCAATAACAGTGTCCTCATTAAAACCATCTTGAATTTCTTGCACCTCGCCGCTGTCTTTCACGGATTTTGCATTGAAAATCACAATCTTATGTGCTGGGATATTGGCTTTATTGACGAGGGCGAGCTTTAATTTATTATGTGAGCCGATCATATCGCAAAAAATAATTTGCTTACACACGCCCCCTTTGGCTTTCGGATTAGCCCGCTCAAGATTAACGTTTTCTAAAAGTGCGGCCATTTTTGAACCGAGTTTTACATCAAGTGCTAACCCCGCTTTTTCAGCAAGTTTCAAAAATTTACTCTGATTTTCAAAATCCGTCGTGGTTAATTCTATCTGGTTGTTAATTAAACGAGCGATAATCTGAACAGTATAAAGCGTTTTTGTTGCGAAATCGTCAATTCCCTCTTTATCTTTCGCCATCGTCGTATCAAGAATAATCTCTGCGGTTGTACCAATCAAATTCTCACGTTCTTCTTTTAAATTGAGCTTGTTAAACTGTTCGATCACCGTTTTAGCTAGCGTTTTTTGACTTGGCTCAATAAAATAACGCGTCATCTCTGAACTCAGATCTCGATCAAGTAAGGTTTTTGTTACTTTATTAATAAAATTAAACGGGTGAGCCAACACTTCTGGCGTTTCACCTGTTTTAAGTGTAAGAGCCATCATATGTTCTTGTGTTTCCGAAGACACGTCCCCGTTTTTATCCACATAGCGTTTGGCTAAACGATAATCGGTTTTTAATGTTTCAATTGCTGCTTTAGTTTCTTCAAATAAAGCGATATGAGTTTCGTTTTCTTCACTTTCTGGAATGTAATCTCGCCCATTTGGTAAATCATCAGCATTTTTAATCGCCGCAACGGATTGAATAAGTTTGCGAAGCACGCCAACATTACGTAGCCCAGAAAAAACTTCAGTTTCCACTTCTCGCCCATCTACGGTACTTTCCTCGCGGGTCTCAATATAGCAAAAATTTTCCAAAAATTGATCCGCACCTTTAATCCCTGTAAGACCATTGACTTTTTCTTCGCCGACAGCCAAAGAAAGCATTGAATAAATTTCTAATGGGGAATTCGTAATAGGGGTTGCCGTGAGACAAAGTACACCATCTT
The DNA here is from genome assembly GCF_900450705.1 of Avibacterium paragallinarum. Classification (GTDB taxonomy): domain Bacteria; phylum Pseudomonadota; class Gammaproteobacteria; order Enterobacterales; family Pasteurellaceae; genus Avibacterium; species Avibacterium paragallinarum. The sequence continues at coordinate 53,844 of NZ_UGHK01000003.1, read as the reverse complement.
GCTTTTGATTTTGCCCTCGTATATACCAGGCTTTAACCGCACCATTCACACCTCTTGCTGAGGGATCAGCAAGTGAAAGCCATTTAACACGGCTACCAAAATTTCCTTTTTTGCCATTTTTGAAATTATGAGCTTCATCAATCACAAGACTATCAATGCCCATCAGCTCCAATAATTCGTTTTTCATTTTAGAGCCAATTAATTTTTTCAATTTGGCTAATGCCGATTTAAGCCGCTCATTATCCGCTGTACGTTCTCCAAATTCATATTGGCGATCAAATTGACCTTGTGCCGATAAATAACGTTCAAGCGTATCGTCTTTCAATGAAATGGATTCAAAAGCTTCCATTGTCATAAAAATCTTATCGTGCTTATTGTCCAAAATTGACACTAAATCAGCAGGCACTTCACTGGATTTTACGCTGAGATTGCCAGCTTTATCTTCTCTAATACCAACAAATAAACAACGTGCAAAAACCTCATCAGCGTAAATGCCTTTTGCCTCTTTTCTCCAGTTAGTCAGCGTCGTATTAGGCACACAGAAAATCGTTTTCTTTTTAATGTTAATGGATTGTAAATGCTGAATGGTTAATAACGCACTCGCCGTTTTCCCAAGCCCTACATCAAATCCACAGATCCCACCAAATTGACGTGATTGCTGGCGAATAAACGCCGCCTGATGAGGGCGGGGTTGGAAGTCTGAATTTATCCCTATCATATTTAATGGTTCGCCATTCTCAATATTGCGGAACATTAACGCATCAGGATCATTGACTTTCTTATCGATTTCACCCATTAATTTTGAATTAGATTTCACCCACGCGGAGAAACGAATATTGGCAGAAGCAAGGATTTTTTTCATTAATACTCGACGTTCTTTGTCTTCTTCTTTTGTTTTCGCCGCCGTGGTAAAGCTGTGTGTGGTGACAAAGTTCGCTACACGCTTTAATACTTTGTCTTCAATGCTTTCATAAGAAGATGAACGGGAGGGCTTAAACTCAACCACCTGCTCCCCTTTCGTATTGGTACGAACAATGAAATTGCCCCTGCCATTTGAAACATATTGATTAAGAAAACGTACACGATCTTCAAGGCTAACAAAACTGGTTGTGATCTCAAAATCCATATCACGCACATTTGCACGCAATAACCGTTCTTCTGCTGCATTAAGTTGATTAATGAGCTGTATTTTATGTTCCCCCTCAGCTTGAGCAATCGCCTCTTCGTGTAATGTTCGAAAATCTCCAAAGTTTCCCGAATAATAATCCTCAGCGGAAATAATATTTTCACCGTTTAAGCTCACACACCATTCTTGAGATTGATTTAAATCAATCTCTGGAAAATGTTGTTGGAAAATGGCTTTTGAAATACCTCCATTGAGTCCAAATCTCGCCCCTTGCTCATACAGCAATTTTTCATATTGTTGTGAAACACTAAGCGAGGTGTTTTGTTCTGCTATTTGTGCCGTTTGCCCGAGCCAATACTCAGAAAAACGATTATGTTTTACCTCATAAACTTTAGGCGTTGAAGTCATAATCTTCAATGTGCCTTTCATTCGTTTATCAAACCACACAGGGACGCGTGTTTTAGTAAGACGCAAGCGTTTGATTTGCTCTGAAAGCGTAGGGTAGAGTTCAAGTTTGTTAATGTTAGATTGATTGGCGTGTTTTTGTTCGGCTTCATCATAAGCCAAAACCACAGTTACCGTGGTTAAATCATTTAAAGAGAGCATTGTTTTCCCCTTGGTCATATTTTCTCAAGAGAATTATGAATAATGTAAAGTTAGACCATTGGGAAATTTTCCTATTAGGAAAAATCAAAATTTCTCTTTTCACCTATTCCTTATTATTCGCTCAAGCCCTAAAAGATAGTGCCAGTACTCACGAAAGCAGCGTTTATACTTTCCGCTCGCTGTTTCTTTTAGGGTGCTTAAGTCACCTAGCGGAAATAAGGAAAGTTAAAATGCAATTAGCCAACCCAGAAAATAATCGATTGGTTGAACTATTAAAAGTCTCAGAAACTGCTAATCAATCATTTAATTATCTTATTGACTGTATTTATGACTCGTTAGAAAAATGCACACTTACAAAGCATTTTAATATTATTGAAGAGGATAAAGATTATAGCCTACTGAAAGCGAAACAATCATTAGAAAGAATGATTTTAGCGAGTGGTGATGATCCACGAGTGATTAAAATAGCACAAATAATATTGAGTAACTCAGGTATTTCATCTAGAGAAATAAAGATTTTAGATAATGGTAAGGTTATTACTAGAAAAATCTATTTTGTCCAACGATCTGATGGTGCAATAAAAATAGGATCATCGTTAGATGTACAGAAACGGCTTTCTGATATAGCTGCTCTGGTTGGTGATTTGAAATTATTGGGTGTGATAGATGGAACTATACGAATTGAAAAATCACTGCATAAAAAGTTCATAAATGATCATATTCATAATGAATGGTTTTCTCAAGAAAATATCAATCGTTTCATTAACGATTTAGGTATAAAAAATGCAAATTGAGCTTCCTATCCTAACAAAATAACCGCATCGAAGCCTATTGATAACTCATAGGCTTCTTTTTTTACTCTTTGTTATACAACAAAACTATAGCCCTGAAATTTGCAGAAAGAGCGTGTTTACAGAAGATCCCTGAAGCTTGTGGCGTAGTCCGTGTTATGAATTATGGATTATAGCTTTTTACTCCCCCTATCAATCTATCAATGAAAATTGGTAGGGGGTTCATTTGGAAATCTACTTTACAGCGTGGAGCTTTTTGTTCTCAAACATTGCCAAAACAATCTTTTTCATCTATTATTCAGTAAAGTTTGATTAATCAAATGATCGCTCTTTAACAGCACACAAAATTGCTCGATCACTTAACTTTTAGTTAGTGAGCTTTTTGTGTCGTTATTATTTTTACTAAAGGAAACGGAGATGAAAAAAAACAGCCATACTCGTTGCATTCGCAATTTCTTGTTGGGGTTTGGTTCTGTATTGAATATTGCTCCCGTTGTTTCTGCGTCTTCAACTATTGATACAGATTCAAACGAGTATCAATATTTTGATAATGCGTGGAAAGAAACAGGGCAATATCTACGCGAAGCGTTAGAAAAAAGAGAAGGTTTATAATGTCGGCAAACAAAAAGCTTTCAAAATCCCAGAATATTGATATTGTAAAAGAAGTGAAGAAAAATCCTTCTATTGTAGAAAGCATTTTAGAAATTCCTGAAGCTAGAGAACTCATTATTCAACAACAGAAAATTCATTCTGGTCCACTGCCAGCACCTGAAGATATTGAACGTTATAATCAAAGTATTCCTGACGGAGCAAACAGAATTATGGCAATGGCGGAAAAATCATTGAATTTAGCTGATAAACGCTTGCAATATGAATATTCATTGAAACAGAAAGATCAACATAATCAACATTTCGGGCAAAAAGTAGGGGTGTTTGTTGTTGCACTTTTCACCGCTTTATCCGCGTATCTCGCTTATTTAGGCGATACCACCAGCGCCGCATTATTGATGGGATCAGGATTGGTTTCACTGGTTACGGCATTTATTGTTGGTAATCATAAAAAATAATTTCTTTTCGAAAGCCTGTTTACAAAGACAGGCTTTTTTATTATCATTTATTTCAAGGCGTCGAAACCTACAACCAAAAGCGGAAATCCGCACCCGACAGCATAGCGGCTTTTTTATGCGTAAAATTTGTGTTTCTCCTATTTCTCATCACGAATGGATCGCACATTTCACTCTATGCCGAGAGGGCGGAGAATAAAATACCCGAAAGGGGAATAATCCCGACCGACTTTTGGCGGTTTTCGAACCTCTTGGCACCAACTTAAGGACTAGAAGTGCAATTTGTCGAAACAAGTGAGAATAACATCACTTATATTCATACCGAATTTAATATTGAAAATGTAACTTATTTAGCCATTTTTTCAAAAGATGATGAAACGTTATTTTTCTTTAACGATGACGTAAATATAACAAAATACATTCATCATCGTCAGGTATATTCTATTAAATTTCTTGTGAAAGATTATCTTGAAACAGAAAATGATGATTTGTACGCACCACCGTTGGATCATAAATTTGGCAAAAAACAAATTGCTGAATTAAAACAAAAACTTGAGGAAATTGTCTATCAGCATTATTTAAGGTTTAAGCCAGATTGCTATGTTTTTGTAGGGGAACGCCCTTCATTAATCAGAATGTATAAAAAACTTTGTGCAAACCCAAGCGATTTTATGGTAAACTTTAAGCCAATAACGGATTTAGGCAGTCATAGAGATTGTTTTGTGATAAAAACCCCATCCTACAAGGAGGAATAAGATGATGAAGAAAACGACCGCTGCCGAAATGAAAAAACAAGCAGCCCAAAAATTTAAAAAAGCGTATCAACAAGCAAAAAAGAACGGTTCGTTAAAAGAAATTTCGGAATAACGCCTTAGAGCGATCATCATCGAAAGATGAGCTTTTATGCCTTAGAGCAATCAACCCCTATCAATGAAAATTGGTAGGGTTTTTCATTTGACAATCTAAATTTATTTCATTACTATTAGCCCCATAGGTGTCGAAACCTAAGTAAGCGGTAATCCGCAACCGAAATCCAATGCGGTTTTTTTGTATCTAGAATTTGGTGTTTCTCCTTTTCTCAGCCAAGTTTGACAAAAAGTGGTAATTACAATCTATGATCGAGAGGGCGAGGAATACAATACCCGAAAGGGAAATAACTCCAGCTGTCTTACTCAGCTTTCGAACCTCTTGATCACCATATTTTTATGGCTTTAATTTCGAAAATTAAGTAAGGATAAATTATGTCAAATATCATCACCGCCGATTACAACGGCACTCAAGTTTTCTTTCAAGATGACGCTTATCTCAATGCAACAGCAATTGCTAAACGCTTTAACAAACGCCCTAATGATTGGCTAAATTTACCAACCACACAAGAGTACATTGAAGCCTTATCAAAAGCCGAAACAAGAAAATCTGGTAACGCTACCAAAGTGGAAAAATCCCACTTTGTAAAAACAGTAAGAGGTGGTAAAAATTTATCAAAGCAAGGAACTTGGCTACATCGCCGTTTAGCTGTTCCATTCGCCCGTTGGTTAAATGTTGAATTTGCAATTTGGTGCGATGAAGAAATCGAGAAAATACTAATCGGGCAAAAACAGGCAAACTTATTAACAACAGAAAATGACACCATCACCCCCGAAGAACAACGCCTTATTCAAAACGCCGTTGCTGCAACCCATCAACGCACAAAAATGAGTTATGGCGAAATCTGGGCAAGAGTGAAAAATAAATTTGCAGTGGCGAAATATGAGCAAATCAAACGCAAAGATCATCGTGATGTAATGATTTACATTGCTTCAATGCACCCAATGCAAGAATTGCCACCGAATAGCATTGCATTAGATATGGAAAATTTCTATATGCTAGCTAAAGCAATGAATTACATCAATCATTCTGTTGCCGCTTGGGAGCGTTTAGAGGATTTATTTTCCGACTTGGAAAGCCATAAAAACTACAAAACCGCTTTTAATCTTGGTACTGCTAGCAATCGACTTGCACAAGCGTTAGAAAGTTTTATCACAAAACACACGCCATTTCTAAAAAATGCAAGCATACGCGAAGAAATCGAAAACTTGATTTTTAACAGCCCAAGAACAGAGCAAAGCCCCACAAAAACGGTAAATTACTTACGTTAAAAACCTAACCAAAACCGACCGCACTTCCTCGTGAACCGTGCGGCGGTTTTGCTTACCTCAAATTCAGTAAAAAGGTGAAATTATGTTCAGAATTTTAATGATTATCGGCTTGTTGTGGTATGCGTATGAATTGGATTTAAAGGCTGACTGCGATGGGCATTATTGCGGAATAACCACAGATTTGTTAGTGAAAAAGTAAGAAAAAAACGACCGCACTTTGTTGTGCGGTTCTTTATCTTTACCACTTACTGAATAAACGTGTCCGTTTGAACAAATCGCATCGTAAATTCTTGCATTGCGTCTTCTCGGCGACTGAAATCATATTCAATGCCAACAGGGCGGGCGATAATGGTTTCTTCAAAGCCACCGTTATTTGTCGCATCATTCACAAAAGCGTGCAGAATGCGGATTTGCACTAAACCGTCTAATAATACGCCTACCGTGCCATCTTTATGGATCATTGCTGAGGCTTGTTGTTTGAAAAAGCGTTTGATTGTGCCTTGTTCATCGTCCATTGTGGTGATCGATATTTCCGCCTGTTGTGAGCTTTTTACGCCATCAATGATTGCCGAACCGACATTGTACTGATCAGCCTCAATGGAGAATGGCGTGTAATTAATTTCTGTCGCTAACATATTAAAATTAGAGGTAATCCCTCCGCCTTGTTCTCCTAATGCATTCAAAACAGGGATTGAATTAATAGCGTGATTGATGGCAGTTGTTGTAATTGATCCCGCAGCTTTGCCCCACGCACCACCGATACTAGACGAGAGTTCAGAACCGACTGCCTGACTAATCATTCCGCTTAGACTTCCAAATGCAGATCCTGAATAAGGGGAGATATTTAGGAGCCATAAATTCTTTCTTGCTTGCTCTGTCGCATAGGATAACATTATTAATCTTTTGACTTCTTCCTGAGATAACTTCGCTGTCAAAGGACTACTTGCAAGCCAAAACTTACTGGAATCGCTACCTATTAATCCTGGTATAAACTTATTGAGTACATTTGAGTTAATAATTGATCCCACAACATTTGCGACATTCTCAGCATTAAATCCTCCATTGATAAGTTGAACCGCCCCATTAAGAAAAGGGAGCTTATCAGAAGACATTTTAGACGCTGCTATTTTTACGCCCTGATTAACAAACGTATTTCCTATCTTCCCTAATGGGCTATCGCCAAATAAGTCCATTGCTCCGCTTCCTTTAGAACCAACTTCATCAAAAATTCCCATTTACTCCTCCCCTGTTTTATTTTGTCTAATTTGTGCTTCAACTTGATGCAAGGCAGATAATACATTAAGCTTTTGTTGTGCATTTTTTCTATCTTTCCTAAATCGCGTTGGTGTTGGATTACTTAATGTTTGGCGATAACGAGAAAATAAGGTCGCTGCTATTTTTTGTTCTTGTTCACTTAAAATATCCCCATTTTCAACTTGCATTTTTGCAATATGCCGTTCCATCTGTCGCCTTGTGGTTTGCGTTTTGACTATTTTCGTCTTATCTTTCACTTGATATTGTTTCAAAATCGCTTTCACCAAAAACTTATGAAATCCTGCATTTTTCTGAATTGTTTGCATTACCCGCAAAACGTGTTTACAAGCAATACCGTGTAAATTAGGATTGCGGATTTTAGGATAGGCTGTTTCTTTTCGTGCTAATGGATTTGTCCCCACATAAGCAAACCCGCCAATGGTTGCAATATAGCGATACCAGAATGTATGCCGTCCACAATCACAATCAAATTTTAATAATGAGGTTTTAAGTTGTTTGGCATCAATTTCGGCTTGCTTTTTAGGTTCGAGGTTAATCAGATGTTTGGTAATTGAACCAAATGCAGTAAATTCAACATTGACATAATGTTTAGTCTCATTATATTTACCACTTGCTGCTGTGATAAAAGTAATCACTAAAGATCCTCTTGATGGGAGATAGCTTGCAGCAACAGGCTGTGCCCAAGGAATTTCCTTACTTGCTCTGGTTCTATCAATCGCACGAGACTTATTAATCACAAACTCAGCTGTTACCCCCTCTTTATATTTGCTATCTAAACGATGTCGTTTTCTATCAAATTCAATGAGGTCCTCTGCAGTGATCGGTCTTGACACCCCACCTAATGTGGTATTTAAAATCTCAGAAAAACTCCCCTGAGATAAATCACCATACATTTCAGCAATTCTATGTTCAGGTAATAATCGAGAATGCTCTACGTGATTTCTTCGACTAATCTCTTGTTTAGCCCGAACTTTTTGGTGATTTAATTCAATGGACGCGATAGATGCTTGTCTTGCCATCATTAAATTCTCCCTTTCTGTGCTATTCCACCCGTTACGATATGAGCAATACGACGATCAGAAACATCTTGAGTCAAATATTGAGCAGCTGGATCTAATGAATTCGATGCTTGAGCAGTAGATTGTTCGACTTTTTGTTGCTCTATTGTTGCTTTTTTTGCCGTCTCTTGCTCAACGATTTTTAGCGACTCTTTTGAGGTATCTTGTGGCTGTTTAATCTTAGGTATAACCATACCATCTATCGATGAAACCGGTTTCATCTGAGAAAGTAAGTCTGTATTTTTCTCTACATATTGTTTACTTAATCCAGTCATCTCGACAGGGTTATTCATAAATTTATCAACAGAATTTAATTTGCTTTGCCCTTTTAGCAAGGCATCCCTTCCGTGAGCATTTGTCGTTACATTACCAATAATACCTGCACTAAAACGCGTAAAATCTTTTCCATAAGATCGATCTTTTAAATAAGCGTCGGCGACTTTGGCGGCGATAACTGGATCATTAACTAAGTCAGGGTTATTCACTAAATCTTCCCCGATCATTTGTCCATATCGCATATAATTAGCCCTTCCAGTCAATTGAACAAGCCCGCGACCTCTGAAACGCCAACCATCGCCCTCCTGAGTATTACCTAGCTTAGAGCCATTCGCATCAGCATATACAACGTTAGCGAGTGCCTCAGGATTACGAACTAACGTGTTTACATCCCCACCCCATTTTTTTATTTTTGCACCGTGTACAGCCATAATGCGTTCAGCCGAGCTATAATTCATATTTTCAGATGCCCCGTGTGCGAAATCGCCTGTTTCTCTCGCCATATTAGCAAGTGCAAAACGAATATCTTGTTCTGATGCACCATTCTTTCGAGCAATTTCAATATAGGCATCTCTCGCTTTAGCGGCATCCCCTTTATTATCAAATGAAACCACACTAGATGAATTGCTCACAGGCATACCGTTTTCAGTTATAGAAGAAGTCGGGTAGCCTACTTGCTCATTTATATAAGTCGCACCTCCTAATTTCTCTTTTAGAAAAGCAAAAATGTCATTTAATGTTGTAAAAATTAAACTTAGATATTCATTACTCAATGATACTCGTTCATTCGTATTACTGATTGCATTTACATTTTCTTCTTGAGAATGATTAACTTGTTGAAGCTGTTGCTCTACCTCTTGAGGCGAGTTTTCTGTAGGAGTTGAATGATTTAGCCCCAACCACTCACTGATCGTACTGATCGCAGAATCGGCTTTATCGACCGCCCAGTTTTTTACTGATGAACCAATATTTTTTGCACCCTGTACAGCTTGAATACCAAGTCCTACTGCACCATCCTTTATTTTTGCACCAATATTTTTAGTTGTTTTCCATACGCCTGAGAAATCTAATTCATTCCAAACAGATGTAATCCAACTACTCACGCCCTCCCAAATTTGGTTTAGCTTTTCCCCAAAACTTCCCCAATCAAGACTATCCCATTGCGTTTTGATCCAACTGCTTGTGCTATCCCACGCTGCACTGACTTTAGCGGAAAAACTATCCCAACTAAGATTGTCCCAAGTATCTTTTATCCACGCAATTGAAGCATCCCAAGCACCTGTAATTTTTTTACCAATAATACTCCAATCAAAATCTGCCGCCCACGCACCAATTTTTTCACCTATCCAGTCGCCGATCATTGCCCCTGCAATCGTGCCAACAGGCCCTAAAAGCGATCCAATCCCCCCTCCAATTAAGGTGCCAACAGCCCCGCCGACACGTTTACCACGGTTTGATTTTCCCTCTTCATCTCGGCTATCATCAAATAATCCGCCAATGCCATCGCCAATTGCTAAAAGTGAACCTAATATAGGAATTTTCTTTAATGCCCCCTTCCCTAATCGTCCAAGCCCACCAAATATACCTTTACCAAGTTTGCCAATACCTCCCAAAAGCCCAGCACCCAATTTACCCGCACCGCCAAGCATTTTTAAAAGACCTCTTCCAATTGCAGTGGCAAACATAAAAGGTAATCGAGCCAAAAGGAAAGGGAAGCGGGCAAACATTCTCAATAACCCAAATAATCGCCCAAAAACGCCATTTCCATTAGGCTTCTTCCAGATCCGCTTTAGCCAACTATTTTGTTGGTTATCAGCTTTTTCCTGTTGCTTAGTGAATTTTTTAAAAAATCGAAAGAAACGATTATGCTGACGCTGCTCTTTATCTTGGCCTCCAAATAACTTGCCAAATCCTCGCCCAGTAGCACCAACAACAGTTTTCGTGGTATCAAATACCGAACCTAGCGGCCCTGTAATTTCTTTGACGCCATCAATAAGCGGATCGAGATTATCAGGGGTATCTATGGCATCTTTAATTCCACTTAGCACTTCAACCATTGCGTTTTCGCGTGCAAGTTCCTGTGTTTCCTCCTCCGAATCTGATTTAGTCGGATTTTTTATGCCTTGTTCATCAAGTTCTGCCTCTTTGACAAAACGTCCGTCTTTATCTCGAACACGCCCGTTTTTATCTCGTTGCCATTGGTTAGGAAGCACTTCAGCATTCTCAGTCCTTTCCTTTTTCTTTGATGGTTTATTCTGTTCAAGAATAGGTTGCGTTTGCTGTTTCGAGCTTTTTGTCTGACGTGCTTTTACAACTGGATTTAATTTTTCTTTTCCTGGATGTGTTTTACGTTCTTTAAAATGTCCAGTGTCAAATCTTGATTTATCATTTCGTTCTTCTTTCTGTTTTACTTTATGCAAATTCTCCTGATTTTTTGACCGCACTTTATCAACGACCTTGGGGGTTTTCAGTGCTTGAATTAATGCCTCGTTTGTGCGTTTTTCTGACAAATGACGCGATTTTGCTTGTTTCTCGGCTTGTGCTAACAGTGCAATTTGACGACCACCAAAATTCTCCAAAATATCGCGAATAGATGCGGTATCTTCCTTAATCTCAACTAAGGTATCACGTTTTTGTTCTTCTATGGTTTGTGCTTCATTTTGATTCGGGTTTTCAAATAACCCATCTTTTTCTGACATTGTGCTACTCCTTGGCAAATTGAGATGCCACATTATCTAGCCCTGCTATCTTCTCGCCTCGGTAATTTTCCTATTAGGAAAAATCCAAAAATCCGAATTCAGCTCATTTCTAAAATGAAAGCTCTATTTACACAATACAGGAGCTTTTTATGGCATTAACAACAGCTGGACATTTGAAAAATCATTTTTCATTACGTCAAACAATGGGGGCAGACGCGACGAACTCTGATGCCACTTTAGTCATTGATGGTTACGAGAATTTCTTCATTAAAGTTAAGTCGTTTCCAGATCCCTCTAGTGGCATTAGCGGGAATATTGAAGTCCCTTCCCCACTTGGCAACATTTACTATAAGCCTCAACAAGCAAAAACGGCATTTAATGGTTCAGCATCATTTTTAGAAACCGAAGATCGTGCTGTTCAAGCAATGCTTGACGAGATCAAACTGAAAGGCGGTTACTTCAATGCGTGGCTATATCACGGCGATCCTGACAAATATGTCAATCGAAAACGCTTAGAAAAATGCTTCTTTGAACAAGCTGCACCAACACAGCGTGATATGCAGTCAAATACCGAAATCCTGCTTATCGAGGGTGATATTTCAGGCAATTACTTCGGTGAGATTGAACAAGGGAACGTTCAAACCTTAATGGGAGGCTACTAATCAATGATAGAAATGACGGTAAGCGAACTTGCTGAAAATTATTCAGGGCATTTGCGTCCGACAGGGCTTGTTATCACTGATGATGTCATTTTATCCCAAGCCCTTAAAGCTACTCGCTATTATGAGGGTTTTGGCGGATTGGCATTTTCTGAAGAAGGATCAAAGCAAATTACTCCTGATACCCCTTTAACCAAAAGTGAACTTACTGTCATTTCACCGTTATTTGAGCTTTATGTGGAACGAGAAAATGCACTCATTCTTGAAGCGAGCCGTACTCTAGGCGTTGAAGTCTATGGACGAACAGTATCGGAAATCAATAGCGATATTGTACAAAAAGAACAAGAAATTCAGCATTTAGCATTTCAATTCGATATTATCACTATCTAATAATGGAAATTATTTTACCTAATAACAAAGTGTTGCGAGGTGATTTAACGCCTCTTGTGATCAAAAGGACAGATTTAACTGCCGTGCCATCAACCCTTGAATGTTTGATTCGAGTTGATAATGAATTAAATGAATTTATTCAAGAAGGGGAAATCATATCACTCGCTGAAAAAGACCTGAAGTATCGAATTATTGCTACCTCAAAGCAAGGCGATGGAATTAGAACCCAGGGAAACCCAGACTACACCCTGACTAAAGTCATTGCAATCTTAGATTCTTGTCATCAAATTGCTTTCGCAAAACAAAAAGCCATCATAAAAGAAAACACGAATTTTAGCACAATTTATCGTGCTTGCGGAGCAACTATTGGCGTATCAAAGGATATTAAAGTGCGTCGTTTTTCCTGTTATATCGGCTCCCCACCGAGTTTTCAAATTCAACAAGCTTTGCAACGTGAAGCAGCAACGATAGTTTGGGATGGCAAACAAACTATCGCTTTTACCCGATTACGAGATCTATTTGAACAGCCACCTAAAGAAATTTTGCAACAAGATTGTACACAAGAATTTATTAGTGGTTTTGTCGAACGACACGAAATACCCGCCTATTATTCAAATACAGAAAATGGTGATGTAATTACATCAACCACCAAATTAGGACGAGGAGCGGATTTTGCAATGTTTGCCGATAAGCAAATCTTAAATAATCTATCCACTTACCTAATTCAACGAAAAGTATGGACAACTAGGCTGACTCCTAATATCAATGCAGGAGATATCATAGAAGTGGAACATAAAAAGTATGTAATCATCACTGCAACCCATCTATTCAGCCAGTTTGACGCTGGTTCAGGATCGCAATTAAGCCGATTTTGGCTGGGCGAATTATCTAATATGGTGAATAAAACAAAATAAGAGGAAAAATGAAATTATTACCTGCTGAAGTGAAAAGTTGGGACGGTGTAAAAATGCGAATCGCCATTCCGGGCTATACCGATGGAGCAGATCAATTTCCCGAAGCGGAAATTTGCTACCCACTTGCCGATAGACCCGCTGATACGGGCTATAAAATTCTCCCCGGTGATGCCATTTGGATTATGTTTAACGGCGGCGATGAAAATAGCCCTATTGTAATGGGCTTTCGCAATAAAAATACAGGACTCAATAAAGATAAACGCTTTCTTGAGCATAAAAACTTTGAAACCAAAGCCGAAAATGTAATGAAAGAAAGTGCAAAAACCCACGAAATAACTGCAACAGATTTATTCACCGTAACTAGCGGAAAAATTGTCTTTAATGCACCGGTACAGATCAACGGAGCATTAAGTGCTTCTGGCGATGTTTCCATAGAAGGCGGATTTAATGCCAAAGGCAATATTTCAACGGAGGGAAACATTAATGCAACTGGCGATATTCATTCTAGAGGCTCTATCACTGACAGTGATGGAGATGGCGGTGCTTAGTTAAGTTATTTGCTCTTCTGTTCGCGTGTAGCGGTATAAATGATCACCCTACACGCCAACATCATTGAATACCCATTATTCTAACGATTAACTATGATTTCTTGCACTTACCATTAATCCCCTTACCCATTGCGGGATTTTCTGGCTATCCAATCCCATTACTCTCACTTGGGCGATAAGTTCCAACAACCGATTTAAATCAAGATCACGTTCAATCACAACAAGTGGCGAATGGTATTGTTCTAATTCGGTGTAAATATCATCAATTAACGTTGGCTTAGTGTCCGCCAATTTGGCATTTACCCAAGCTCCCTTTTTATATTCTTTAAGTACTCCATCAAAATATAAGGTTTCGCCCTCTTGATAGGTGATGACAGGTTCAGCGGCAGTATTGAGTAATGCCCAATCAATCCGCGAACCTTCAAAACGACGTAGTAATTTAGCAATATTGGCAATACTCTCATCAGACATTACCGCTAACACATCCTCACCATATTTTGACCGCACTTTGCTTTCTGTACCCAGAATATATTGTGGGTTCACTTTAAAATAACGACCACTAATAAAAGTTTCCCATAAAACATTCGCTTCTTTTAATGTTTCTGGTGATAAATTTGCCAATTCATCAATAATCAGTTTGTTAAGTCGGCTATGTTTCTTAAAGACTAATACATCAGTAACCACATCAGCCCCAGCAGTTTCAAACAGTTTATTTGGCAACCGATACGCCCCCATAAATTCCGCTTTTAGAGAAATTTGATGGCGGATTTTGCGATAGCGTGTTCCCGTCATAATGCCTGTACCACTCATAAACACAGCTAGCCCATTCGGACGTAATTTATCTAGCGAACGCAAAATAAAGTAACTTTCTAGGTTTTCTTTTTGATAACGGCTATCTTTAAATTGATTACCCCCGCGATTATCCCCAAAAGGAACATTGGTAATCACTGCATCAACAATTTCATCTTCTGTCGCAGCAGCAACCGCCTCAAAGGGACTGATCGTAACTTTATGGCTATCATCATTAAATAAAATCTGATTGATTGTGCCACTCGTCTGATCAAGCTCAATACTTTCCATTAAAACATTTTGGGGGGCGGTCGCACTAAAAATCCCCGTTCCTGCACAAGGATCAAGTACTTTCCCGCCGTTAAATCCCATCTCTGTTAATAAATCCCACATTCCCTGTGCAATTGGTTTTGGCGTGTAATATTCATAACTTGAACCTCGTGTCCCCTCTGCTGTCGTTAAGCCTCCGCCAGAACCTGAATAAGTGGAAAGTATGATTTTTTGTTCAGGCGTAATATCCTCAATATTCAACTCTCCACGCTGAACTTTCTGCACAATTTCAATGGCTGCATTGTTAGCGGCTTGGCGTTGTGTTTGAGTTATGCCTTGAGGATTGTAATTAAATAAATCTGTAGGATTAACCACAGTTTGTGGTTCATCTTCTAGAGAGATTGGATTGCCATCAAGATCGGTGATAGAAATAATTTCAATATTCCAGCCATCATTATTGACAACATTTTCATCTAGATGTACATTATCCAAACAAGGGAAAGTCTCAGAATTGCGAGATATTCCTTTTGCAAGACTGACGTAGTCCGGGCTTCTTACCTGGGTAGCTGCATCAGTTGATTGAGAGCTATCAAGTAGTTGGTAGCTCTCTTTATTTTTGCCGTCATAATGAAGTGAGTAGGCATAAAATTCATATTGCTGCGTAGCTGGGTTTTTGATAACGATAATTCTAGCATTTACAATAAAACCTAGGCTTTCTAGTTTAACGCTATCGCTAAACGAATGAAATTCTGAAAATTCGTCATTTCGCATTTTTTTAGATGGCACTTGTCCGTCATAATGTCCCTTTAGTATTTGTGGAACAAAAGGAATGAGATGTGCTTTGATCTCATCTTTTTTCATTCCTTTTTTCATTTCACGCCAAGACCCACCAATTAGCCATACTTTACCAATTTGAGTATTAACAAATTTTCCTTGTAATTTTTCTCGAAAATAACTTCTTGCCGCCTCAAATGAAGACTGTGTATTTAAGCTTTTTGAAAGAGCGTGATTTGATTGGCTAACGTCAATCTCTTTTTCATTTTGAACAAGTAAACTTTCTTCTCTTTCTTTCACTAATCCCAGCTGCTTCCGCAATACTATGACTTGTTTAATCAATTCCATTTTCTTTAATGGGTTCATTTCGGCATTTCGATCATTTACAGCTTGATTGAGCGATTTAACAAGCTTCATTTTTTCTAATAAATTCATATTAAAATTCCTTACGTTGTGGCACTTTGCCGAAGAATTTAGCCATTCTTGTTACTATACGAGCGGTTAATGATTGGGGCTGGATATAAATTTCTTTATACAAAATCCCTATTACCTCAGCAGTTCCCATTGCCCTAACAATCTCTCTTGCATCGTCCCAACTTTCGGCTTCAACTTTAAAACTACGTAGTTTGCCGTTATACTGATAATCACATAAATAAATTTCTTTTTTCTTTTCTTGCTGCTGCATAAGGAGTCTCCGATGAATAGTTTAAATGGATTACATTTCCAAATTTACCGTGATACGGGCTTAAAATGGCGTTGGCGTTTATGGCTAGATGATAAGATTATTGCAACTGGACACCAAGGATATAAAGACTACGACCAGGCCCAAGCAGAAATCTGGCATGTTATGGAAGCAAATCCTCAAACACCTATTATCGCCTAATCAAAATAATAAACCCTGCCAAATAGCAGGGCTTGTTTCTTTTTCCTTATTGATTATTCTGTTGCAATAGCATATTCATCGGTTTTATTCGCATAAGCATCTACGGCTTTTGATACCAATTCTTCATTATAGTCATAAACCCGAGTGGCGATTGGTTCTAATTTGTTGTAAAAATCATCGGCTAATACATCAATTTTGCAGTCAATCACATCTTGCAAAAATTGAATATCAGCTTGTTTTTGTTCATCTAGTTCAATAGCGTTATTCACCGCATTCTCCTCTACCTCATTTTCTTCTTGTTCATCTAATTGATCCAAATCAATCAAATTACCCTCTTTATCACGAATTTCGAGAATAATTAATGTTGCTAAAAGATCTTCCTCTTGCACATCGTCTAAAATAGCAGTATTATCATTCATGCCATTATTAGGCGGAGGTGGCTCTTGACGGTTTTCCGTTCCAATGAATCCAGCAAAGTCTATAATGGCATTTTTATTACCATCGTCTAAAATGACTTTATGATGATAGGCAAGTAAATTAGGTAATGTTTCTAACGTCCCATCTAGTTTCTCTCCCGCTTTTGCTTGAATTTTTACCATATTTTTATCAATTTCTACGGTTTTTTCATACAAATGGAAAGCGACAAATTTGTCATTTCGTTCTTTATTTAAAGTTTGTCGCTCAATAAATTGTCCTGTTGAAAATATTTCTGCGACTTTAGTTGCTGCTTTCGCAGCCAAGACTGAACGGCTACCATCAAAGCTCAAATGTTTTACGCTATCTGAGCGATTAAACGCCACCGTTTTATTATCAACCGTTTTAATAATCTTCCCTTGTAAATTAGCTTTCAGCCAGTTTTCCACTACTTCGGCTAATTCTTTACGACTTGCATTTTCGGGCAATACTAACTCAGGCAAATTATCATCAACAGTTTCATTTATTGTCTCTTTGGGCGTAATCCCCAAAATATCTTCTCCTTTAACAAAAACAATTTCAGGTAAATTTCCTTTCACATAAGTGCGGAAGAATGTTTCGACTTTTTGTTTTAATTCTGCTTCAGAAGAAGCCTTAATTTCCTCTTTTCCACCTGCCGACCATTGAATATAGGCACCATATTCACTCTCTTCTTGATTATGCCAAACGTTAAAATAGTGCGTCTTGCTCCGCCCTTTCGTAGCTTGATAGTAGCCATTTAACGTAGGCGCAGCTTTACGCAATGGGCGATAGTGTTTTTCTTCTTCAATTAACTTATCTGCTAATTGGATAGCCTCAGCAACACTGTTGGCTTTGTCATAGGCCCCTGCAACTTGAGGTTGCTCGCTATTACTTTCTGTTATGTCAATCACATAACCTTCTTGTGGCGAAACATCAACCCAATAGCTTTTCTCCCCATTGCTATACCAGTTAGCTGTGATATGAACATCATAAGGTTCTTCGGTTTTGTACACAGAATAAGTAGAAGATTTACCATCAATTGAAAATGGCTCTAGTGTATATCCAGCCTGTTTAAATTGTTCAATTTCTTCATCTCTTCCAGCTAAAACAGGTCTATAACCCTCCCCTTGATAGAGTGAAGAAGTATGAAGTAAAACAGGTGTAGGTTGGAACTTTTCAGGCTCAGTAGTATTTTCTGGCTCTTCTGTTGGAGCCTCTGACTCATCTTCATCATCTTTCAACTCAACCCAGTTGCCGTTTTCATCTTGATATTCCACAAACAGATTTAAAACATATCTTCCCTCACTCTCTGCACTATCTAAGGTAGGCTGAGATTGTAAGACTGCTAAAGCCTCTTTGATCGAAGCAATATGCTCACGCTCAAGTTCGGCTTGGGCGATATTCCCCTCTTGCTCGTTAATTGGCAAATTATTTTCAAGGACGCTTAATGCTGCTTCAAGCTGATCTTGTGCAAGTTTTGTCGCGTCAATAACCAATCCGTCATCAAGGGTTGCGGCATAGTTTAATGCAATCATTAAGTTAGCTTGTTGCGTATCATCAAGTAAAAGTGGATTGAGGCTATTTTTCACTTGCTTACCATTTAGAATGGCGGTATTATCAGGCTGTGGCTCAGATTGAGCTTGGATTAGGCGACTCTCACCGTATTTGCTCGGCAAGTTTGTAGCCTTTTCTACATCAATACCATCTAGAATAGCGATATTATCAAGCAGTAGCTCAGATGATTGAGCTTGGTAAAGGTTGGAAACAGAGGATTTGTTAGCCTCGTACGATCCAACCTTTTTCATTTCTATGCTATCCATAATTGCATCGAAACCGTCTTTACTATTGCATTCTCCCTCTAAGTTTTCTATACTGTTTCCAGTTGCACTTTTTGCATTGAATGTCCCTGGAATTGTGTTCAGGAAGGGTTCTATGCTATCAAGTGCAACTTTATTTTTCTCAAGCGTTAAATCATAATGAAGTAATCCATTAGTGTCCTCTTCAATTACGACATTAATTTTTAATGGTCTATTATCAACCAAAACGTGATTTTCTAAATGAAAATATCTTAATACATTAGGCTTTTTATCGCTTTTAAAATTATCTTGGATATAGTCCTTGCTGCCTTTAGCCGTTTTGATAATCTCTTCAAGTTGTGCTAATGCTTTTAATTTTAGAGGGTTGGCTGAGTTTGCTAACGTTTTCTTAATACCTCGCTTGCGGATCTCAATATCTCTATCTAAAAATAGGTTTTTAACCCACTTTCCTTTTAAAGTTTCAGTTAAATGTTCTAACACTTTACTCCGTAATGCCTTTTTGCCCTCTTCCGTCTCAGTGTCAAACTCGCCAAATTCTTTGCCTGAAATCACTATAGGTTGATCTTCTTGTAATTTATCCTCTGTTTTTTCTACTTGTACACTTCCCTCTTCCTCCTCAATCACATCGCCTTTTTCATCTAAAAGAATGATATTGATCATATATTCTTCTTGAGCTTCATCTAGAATAATGTTATTGTTTTCTCTAGCAAAAGCCGTTATGGTTGATTGATCTTTCTCTGGATAGGTATCAGAGCCGATATCAATATTATCCATAATGGCTTTTGATTTTCTTGGTAAAATGAAGTCATAATGCAATAGCCCTTTTTCATCTTGCTCAATCAACACGTCAAAATTCACGTTTTCGCCAGCAATATTTACGCTATTTGCAAAACGATAATAGCCTTTTACATTACGCTTTTTCCCCTTTTTCGTGTTTTCTTCCCAAGCTGCTATACCATTCTTAGGTTTTGCTGTTGCAATAACCTGTTCTATAACAGCCGCAATTTGCAATTTTTTAGGATTAGCAGACCACGCGATAAGCTCGTTAATTCCACGTTGTCTAATTTCAATATCTTGATCTAACGCTTTATTTCTAATCCATTTTCCTTTTAAGTTATTTTCTAAGTACTCACGCACTGCCATTCTAAACTTAGTCTTCCCCTCTTCGCTCTCCGTATCAAACTCGCCAAATTCTTTGCCTGAAATCGCTATAGGTTGTTCTTTATCTTCTTCCTTGTCACTTTCCACTTGACTTAAACGCAATGCTTTTAATGCCTTATCAACAGGTTCATTAATCATTTCTGCGATTGCCTCAGGGGTATCAGTTAATTCATCGGTGTAGCTAAGGTTTAATTCAGGAATTGAATAAGTTACGCCGATCATATTTGTGCCTGATTTTGAATAATGATAGGTTTCGGTTAAAACGTACCCCTCTTTACTTAATTCTTTGTAACTCTCACCTTTCCACCCCTTATCTCTCAACATATTGCGAACAGCAACCACTCGGGCTTGGTAAATATTATCTAACTCATCTTCGCGGTCTGATAAACGATCTAAGGCTTTTAATTCAGCGTAAAGCGAAGCGTTAAGTTCGCTATCCATTAAGCGTTCATCTTCAAGGAGCTGGTCCACCTCTTCTTGTGCCTTCAAATATTGAAGTTCATCAATTTTTTTCAATTTCTGAGCAAGAATTTTTTCCTTTTCCGCAACACGCGTACGCAACGCATTGACACGTTCAAGGCGTTCTTTGCGATTTTTATTTTGGCGAGCAAAGGCAGCAGAATTTTTAGCGGCAATTTTCATAATGCGTAATGCCACTTGACGCACATCAATATCCTTACCTTTTTCTGGGGCAACTACAATCGTAATATCTTTTTTGTTTAGCAACCATTTGAAAGAAATCACCTCATCTTGTGGGGTAATTTTTTTCGGGGTTGTATCGGGATTATGAAAATAGATAGAAACGGTTTGCCCATCAGAGAGTTCAAATAAAGCGACTACATTTGCCGTGCCTAATCGCATAAACGGATCGGAGATTTGATAACCTACCACAGTAAGCGGTACTGTTTTCCCTTCACTATCTTTTACATCAACGCCTGATCGGGACATCACACGTTGCATAATATTCATTTTTGCTGTCAATTTGGCATATTGTGCAATAATTGCATCCATAATCAGTGCATTACTTGGTTCTGTTCCATCAAGAACATCATCCATTGTGCAAGGCTCATACATCAGCCCTGCTTTCATATCATCGTTTCGTAATGCGTCAAATAATTGCTCAACAGTGGTATTTACTGGGTTTTGTTGGTTATCCCAAAAAGTCAGATTAAGTGCCATATCAAATTATCCTTTTGTGAAAATAATAGGCACAGCATACGCACTTACTTTAAAGCGATGATTGCAATTTTCCTATTAGGAAAAATACCGCACTTTTTCTCACTGTATTTTTCATAATACGGGTATGTATCTCAATAAAAAGGAAATGCAATGACAAAGATGGTAACACCGATCATTCGGTACAACTTAAAAGAACGTATGCGTCGTTTTAACGGTACGGTAAGAAATTTTAATATTCCCAAATTGGTTGAAAACATTAACTCCCCCGCAATGCAAGAGCGGGTAAAACTTGGGGATTTACACGGTTATTATGGACATTGGCCACGTACAAAATTTGGGGCTGAGCCGAAAGAAGGCGGGGTAATTGATGGCAAGGTCATCAATCTTGAACCTTGCTTTCGTACGGTTTATTTAAAAGCCTATGAAGATGGCACAATTGAACATCAAGCAGAATTTTTTGATAATGATCCGGGTCGTAAAGCCTATGCTCAATCACAAGAAAAGAGCGGTGGTTTTTCGAGTGTTATTTTAGGTCGTGATCATTCTTTTCACGGTTTTGATTATGTCTTATTCCCGAATTATTCAGCGAATCGCCCTTATTCTGTAATGCTTGACTCGGCAGACGAAAATGTTGAGCAAGTCGTGCTTGTTCTTGATGAAATAGAAACCAGCACGGGGATCGCTCCAGAGTTACAAGCAGACTATATAGACTATCTACTAGACAGTATAGACCAACTCAAAAAGGATAAGCTGCAGCTACTTACTGAGAATAAACAGCTTGCTGATACTCTTGCAGAAACGCTTAATCATAATGATTTACTCACTGATGACGTGCTTTTTTTGCAACAGAAATTAGTTCGACAAAAAGAAAACGAAAAATTTAATCCGATCGACCTTGATGACGCAATTTCTCAAGCTAATCACTTTAAAACGGCTAAAATTGAAACGGTTGAAACCGAAGAACCCAAAGCGATCACCGAATCAATGAAGCGGTTTAATCAAGTTTGGGGATTTTAACAATGGCAACGCGTGCAATTAAAGAAGCTGCGGCCCATTTTATGCAACGGTTTTTTCAGCAACTTGTCGCCAATGGTAATCAAGCCATTGCCCACTTTATCACCCGCCCTGATAATAAAAAAATGGCAATTGTACCGGGCCGCCTTGTTGATCAAGTAGAAGAAGCATTAAACAAATGGCGAGAAAAAGCCGCAAATGGAACACGCAGCCCGCTACCGATCTTTTTAATGGGCTTCGCTAAGGATTATAGCTCCACGGGCTTAGAAAAAGGGCGTAGTGTGGCACTGCCAAAATACACTGTATGCGATGATCAAGGTAACTTTTTTTATCTTCGTTTAGATAAACACGATCAGCGTGTTCAAATCGTCCTTTTTGCTCCCGATCACGAAACCGCCTTTTCACTTGCTAGCCAGTTTAAATTGTATTGTGGCGATTATGGCAATCGGCATTTATTCTCTATCAACCATTACAATGACTTGAACTACGGCTTTCCAATGCAATTAGAAGATAGCCAGATCTTTGGGGCGCCTCAACAAATTGCAGATCAAGATAATTTGACCGTTTTAGTTTTTGATCTCACCTTTAATTGCAATACTCCTTACTTTTTAGGCGATAAGGTTAATCGCACTCCTTATCTACCAACAGTTCAAGCAGTAGTATTGCAAGAACAGCAAATTAAAACTCGACAAATGTTTTTTCATAATTTAGAAGGTACATCTATTTCGGAGTTATTAGACTAATGTTGTTACAAGCAAACATCGGGGGATTTCAGGGGCGACCTGCAACGGTTCTCGCTGTACTAGATGAAAATGAACAGCGTCTCTATATCGATCGTGCTATTGCGCTGAGAAAAGAGCGAGCAAAAAACGAACACGGTGAAATGGCAGGCTTAATCACCAATCAACCTCAGAAAGATTTTGATTATTCGTTTTCTGAAAAAGACTTCCGCCAAGCCTTTCAGGATTTTCGTTTCTATCACAATAGTAGTCGGCTTACCTTTGGACAGTTAGCCAAACAAGCCATTCCCGCTGTAGAAATTGACAAAATTACAGAAAATGGCACAAATTTTGCCATTTATGGCGAGATAACCAATGAACAATTTGCCGTAATCGCATTATGTTTCTTCGCCAAAAAAACGACGCAGATGCAAGATTCATTGAATGCCTTTGAGCATTACTCAGATTTCAATGAATGGATTACCATTTAAGGAGGAGCGATGGCACAAACTCAAGTTCATCAACAACTACACAATATGGCAAGACAGGTTACACTTAATCACCCCAATGCGTTCGATGCAACCTGCTTTCAAAAAATCTATTTATCTGCCAATGGAAAAAATCAAATTGGGGCGTTTGATGTTCTAGGCGGAGAAGATGTATCAGAAATTGATTTTAAACATCTTGGTATGGCAAAAGTCTTATTTATCGAGCCGTGGCAAGCCTCAAAAATTCTTGCTGACGGTGAAAATGCGAATGATATCCGCATTAAAATAATGGCAATGATTGAACCAGATATTGAGGGAGAATTTACCCTTGATAAAGGGGATATTTTTTATATCCAAATAGATCAATCGCTAGGGCTTGCCTATGAAGTTGTTGGCATTGAATTACCTATTGGACTTCCTACTGCAATGAATGCGAAACGCTATCTACTGAATAAACGTGATGATTTGGATTACATTGAAGACTTGCCAAAATGATTAAAAAGTGCGGTCATTTTCTACCGCACTTTTTTCTTAGCTAAATTGTTGCTCAAATTCTATATCATAAAGCGAATAGAAACTCCCATCTTCCCAGATCGCAAAATCACGATTGCCTTGAAGATAATTCGCATTATAGTAGTCTTTAAATTCCCAAGCTGCCATTAATGTTGCTAATTCATCAATCTGTAATGTAGCGGGATTTTTGACCGTATAAGCATCACGCAATAGAATTTCTGTTTCCCCCTCATAGCCAATAAATCCTTTAGCGTGCATAATCGCTTTTACTGACCACCAATAAGGCCCAAATTTAAGGTAATTCAGCGGCAATTTCTTGATAAAACGATCGGTGATAGCATAAATTTCTTTATGATAATCGAGATTGGGAGAATGCTGTAAAAAATGGTGTTTGGCATCATTAAATAAATCAATTAAATACTCATATTCAAGAAAAAATTCTGTCGCTTTCATAAAGTGTCCTTAATAATCGTTCTGTTGAGATTGTGAAGATATGATAGCTTTTGCATAAAGCTCCGCTTCATCTTGATCTAACAACATCTGTTTTGTCATAAATAGTACCATCTCTTTTTCACTAAATCCGAGATTTTTTGCTTGCTCTAGGGTCTGAGAGATCAGCCCCGCACTGCCTATCGCATTAGCTCGCGTTTGCTGGCGTTCTGATTCAAAGGCTGAAATTGAGCCATAGTAATTAATTTGGAATGGACGATTTGTGTTATTCCAGCATTTACCGTATTTATATAGCATATGTTTATCAATCAAATCGATAAAAAAATCGGCCATCGCAGCTCGAATAACTCGGCTAGACTCTGCAATTTGTGCCGACATTCTGAAAAATCCGCCATCACCTAATCCGCCAGACAACTGATCAGCAAAACCTAGCATAGACAAATCAATTCCTAATGTTCCCGCCAATAAACGTGCGTGAAGCATAATATCCTCTATTGAGACTGAGCCTTGACGACGAGAGCCCATTCCTTCGCCCTGTGTAATGACTTGCTTCTCCTCGTGGGTAAATAATACGTGGCGAATGCGGCCATATTGTGGCTCACCTTGCATTGCTTTATCTGCAAGGAGTTTAGATTTAAGCAGCGTTTGCTTAACATTTTGTGCAAGTTTTATTTGCTGTTCTCGTGTCCCCCCGCTCATATTCACCATAATAAAACTTTCATCAATGGCATCGACTAAACGCTGTCCGACAAGGGAAGCAAGAGAAATATAGAAATCGGTAAAAGGTTTTTCCGCAGTGAATAATAGCGATCCGCCAATCATAGCGGGAACTATCGGCAATCGGTCTGGGTTATCTTCAGCAATATTATATTTATAGGATTTTGACAACATTCCCGCCTGCGGAACAGTAACAAATCTCGCCATTGCCATTCTGGCTATTTGTAAAGTCGTTAGTCTAGTCAAATGATGTCGTGTTGATCCTGCTAAAAATCCTACGGTTCGCCCGCCTTGTTCATAAGGCAAAATCAACGTAGGGTGAACCATTTCATCAGTTACTAACCCGACAAGCCCTTTGCCTTTCTCATAATAGGTTCTTGCATAACCATCACCAAAAGCCAACGCGTTGTAGGCAACAGAAAAGGCGTGCTTGTTAAACATTTCAGATAAATCAGAACGCACCTCCTCCAAAACTTTTTTATCCACTTCTGACGCATTTGCGGCATCTTCAATAAAAACAACATCACCACTGGTTTCGTGTCCGCCCAATGCAGCTGTAACGTGCGTTTTAAGTGCTATCGAAATAACGGGATCTTTTTCCATTAATCGCCATTGCTGGTAAATTGCCGAACGAGAACGAGGCGGAGCATTATTTGTTCCCATCAATCCTGCAATAGTTAATCCACTTAAATCATCACCATAAGGCAATTCATAGGTTGAAGCCCATTGCTGACTTTGAGCAATCTCTTTCTCTTCAGGAAAAAGTAAAAGATGTCTATCATCATCTAATAAGCGAGAAATTGAATTCGGTTTCGCGACGACAAGTGCGGTACTCTTTTCCGCTTGTTTTTCACCCAATCCAAACATACTTTTAAAAAAAGGCTTTTTTTTCAAAGGAAGTTCCATTCTCTTATGCCGTTCAAAATTTTTCATAATGACATTTTGGAAGAAGTTAAGCTTAAATTTGTGGCAATTTTCCTAATAGGAAAAAATTTCAATGAAAAAGTAAA
Source organism: Avibacterium paragallinarum (assembly GCF_900450705.1). Lineage (GTDB taxonomy): Bacteria > Pseudomonadota > Gammaproteobacteria > Enterobacterales > Pasteurellaceae > Avibacterium > Avibacterium paragallinarum. Next base: position 28,081 of record NZ_UGHK01000003.1, on the reverse strand, counting down.
ATAATAAACGGCAATATCATTTATCGCCGTTTATTTAACTTATTTCGCTTGAAGTTCGTTTAAGGTTTTGTCTGCATTTGCAATTAACTCATCTAACTCTTGTTCTCTCTGAGTTAATGTTGCTTCCTCACTGGTAATCGTTGATTTAATTTTAGGCGGCAAAGCAACTTTTGTTCTCGCTAATTTTTTCTGGAAATCTAAACGTCCTTTATCCAATTTAGCGATAATTTCTTGTATTGCTTGATCAATATTTTGTTGGTTCTTAATAGGCATTTCTTTGCCATTGATTTTCACCTTAAAAATATCGCCTGTTTGTTTAATTTGAAAAATGACTTGCTGTGAATCAGCAAACCCTAACGCCAATTCTTTATAAGAAATCCCACTTGTACGTTTAATCGCTGACAACTCACTTGAAGCTACTTCAATTCCCGCTTTGGTGAAATACTTAATCACATCTTTCGTGCTTTTGTCATCTTTACCATTCATTTTTTCGAAATCAAAAACAATCACTTTTTATCTCCTTCAATTTGTTTTCCCCATTCAATTATCCCGTTTAGACGGCTTGCACAAATCTCACGCTCTTTCTGCACCACTCGCAAATAAATAATCGCCTCACCATAGGTTGAACCGCTAAAGGCAGTTTGCGGGCAAGGGATTAAATAAATACTCGGCGGCAGGCGATACTCCGTTTCAGTTTTTGTGCTGCAACCGCTTAATAACATCATCAGGCAAAGGCTCGCGACTACAATCTTGCTCTTTAATCGTTTTATAAATAACGCGAATATCTTCATCGGCTTTTTCTCGCTGCACTTGTTCAAGTGCGGTCTGTTTTTGTGTCGTTTTTCGTTCATCTTCGAGCTGTTTTGTCTTTTCCGCTAGGTGATGATTTAGTTGCTGTATGGTTTGGGCTTGCATTTGATTTTTGGCACTTAAGCTACTTATCCTCTGCGACTGATACCAAACCCAACCACACAAGCCCAAAATCACGCATAACCACAACAGCGAGGAATATTTACGGATAAACGGCACGATGTAATTCAAAATGCGGGCCATCATAAAAACGTTCATCTTCACTTTTCCCATTACCGTTCCAATCTCCACCCCAGCGAATGGTGACATTTAACTCTTTGGCCGCTCGAAACATTGCCTTCGCAATTTCCTTAAATTTATCCCGTTCTGACCAAGGGATTTTTCCTTCAACCAGCGGGGCTAAATCCACCGCGTGACCGGTTAAATGACGGCTATTCATTGTCTTAGTCGCCCCTTGCTTAAAGAGTTGGGCTTGGCGTTCTTTTGTTCTCACCCCTTCAATCACCGCAAAATCAACAGTGCTATATTCAAGGGCTTTGTTTACTACGAGAATTAAATCTGAATGCACTCCCGAGAGTCGCTTTTTACTCATTGTTGATAGTTTAAAATTACTCATTTTTTATACCAGCTTTACTTTTAAAAAAACCTAGTAAAAGTTGCCTTACCGCACTCGTTCCAGCCAACCCTATCGCAGCTCCAGCAGGCGTTATTAAAGAAATATCAAAATGAAAGTGCATTAATACTGGTTGCATAACCCCAGCAATTAAACTACATAACAGTGCTTCTGCTGTCACACGTCTTGGACTATCTGTCTTACCATATAAAAAAGCCTTAAGTAATGATGCAAAAAATGCAACCACTACCGCACAGATAAGATGATTATGATTAGATAAATGAAATGTAATAAATGTCCAAATTTGATTCCATACATCCGGATTTTTTTCTGGCATAATTCTACAACCTTGTTTTGGCTATTGTTTTTAATAATGCTTCAAATTTTCGCTGCTCATTTTCCTTATAGCGTTTAAACTCCGCACCTTCAAATAAAGACTTCGTATCGCTTATGGTACTATTTGCAGCTTGTTTAAAGCTCCAGTGATACTCTAAAACAAGTGAATTAACCATCTTGGTCAAATTTTCCGAATAATTGTTTCGCTGGATCACTGATTGAGTCAGTAGAGCGAAATCGGGCAGGAAGTAATTCAACTTCCTCTCCTTTTTTATTAGTGGCTATAGGATAAGATGGCTGAATAATTACTCCTTGATTATCAAGATTAATATCAAAAAGATGAGTAATTGATTTCATCCCTTTATAAATAAACATCATTAGCAAAGAGCAAAAAGCACTTTCAGGTAAACGTCTTAATCGCTCAACCCGAGACTCTAGCCAATCACCATAATTTATTGCATTCAGATAAGGGGATACAACCTCCTCCTCTTTGCGAAAAAGTTGGGCTGCCATCATATAAAGAAACCAGTCCGCACGATTTGGCGTTTTATCTGCCATAAAGAGACGTTCTTCAATGACATCAAGCATAGCTCCTGTTAATGGTTGAATAAACCAAAGGTCTTCATCATCTGGAATCTGACCAATTTCAACCTGATCTAATTTATATTGTTTTTCAACTTGCAAATAATTCGTGTAATGCCCATTACCAACATTAAAATCTGGTACATCTGACACGCTAGATAAATAAGTTGCCTCAATAAAAATGCGTTCTTGTGCCGTCAAGTGATCAATTGATAGCTCTGAATAGCCTTTATGCCAAGTAAGATCTTTGATAGCAAATCGAAGAAATGCAGAGCGTGTAGTCTCAAGTAAATGAGTAGGAATATTAAGCAGCTCTTGTATATCTGCTATAGTTAACTCTTGTAATGTGAAAGTAAAACGTGCTGTGCGTACAGGTTGAAAATAAATCATTTTTTCCCTCCATAAATCCTCTGAATGTCTGCCTTATCCCAAGCGGTCAATGATGATATAGTCAGCGAAACTTCAGCTTTAGCATAACTACCATCAGAAGTGGTTGGAGATGTTATAGGATCACTAATCATTTCTATCACCAGTGGCTTATAAATACGACCTTTATATTCCATTGCAATAAGCCTAGGTGCTTTTGATGGCATTAATACATCAAGCCATTTCCCCTCGCCTGATATCGCCTGCATCACATTTACCAATGCACCATCTGGCGACAGTTCTTGTGGCATAGCCCACTTAATAAGCGTTTTAATAGGATCCATAACTTCTGACTTTGGATCGCTATATGCTCGAAATAAAAGCTTCATCGTACATTTAACTGGTGGCATTCCAGCAAACGTTTGGGTAGAGTTAAGCTTTGTTATTCCAGTTCTCCCTTCAAGACTTTTAAGCGCACCCTGTATTGCACCTTGATTTTGGGTAGGATTCTCGCTATTTGCCCCTCCAACACCAACGGAACGCGTAAACTGACCAAAAAAGTCTGATAATAGCCCACTCTGTAACATTGCACTGATAGCTGGAGCTTTAGCTTCTGTTCCCATTTGTTCAAAAGGTGATTGCCAATTAAGTTGATATTCCATTTCCGCACCATCAAGAATCGGTGCGTATACCGCCAACTCATCAGGGTCTTTGACATATCTACGATCTTTACCTTCCCCTACAGAATTTACTGGGTAAAATCTTGCTATTAAATGATTATTTAACCCTTGCCAATCTGAGCCTAAACCAGGGTTCAAAGAAGTTAATGCCTTATCAAAAGTTCCCTTCAGGAATTCATTCGTTTTATCTACAGCATCAGAAATAAATTGTTTTGTACTATCAAAAATCCCCATAGCATCTAAACTCATAATGTGTCTTTTACGTAAAATATGCTACGGAACAAAAAATCGAACAGTGCAATTTTCCTATAATGACAATATTCAAAAAAATGACCGCACTTTATGCGGTCAATGAAAAATCACTTTATAGCGGTAAAATCCTCCGGATATTGCCGCCGTTTCACCTCGCTTTCATAGGCGGTTTTGCAATGGTCTTTGTCGAAAAACAGCCCATTTACCAGCCGAAACCAAAACCGCCAGCGGGCTTTGGGCTTGCTCTCTAACACGGCTCGGCGGTAACAACGGCTGGAAAAGGTTTCATCTGCCCCACCGCCCGTTAAGGCGTTGCAAAGTTGGTCGAGGGCAATCAAAACGTGATAGCCCCACGTTTTAAAGGGATTTTTCTTGCTCATTTTGGTATTCCTCATAGGTTTGCGACCAGCCGATTGACCAGTCATACTCAAGCGGATTTTCCGCTTGTTCTAACAAAATCTTGTGCATATAGGCGTTTTCAAACATTTTTTCTTTGAGCGTTTTCGCCGCGTTCCACACCGCTTTGAATTTGTCAAAATCCAGTGGCTCTGCGGTGTTATCCGCACAAATCAGGGTGAAAATACGCGGCTCGCCGTTTTCTTCCGTTTTGCCGTTTAAGTCAAAATCCGCTTTGATTTCAACCAACGTGGCACGCCCTTTTTCGTCCGTATCCACCCATTTGCCGATTTCTGGTACATATACACCGCCGTTTACGCACGCATCGCGTTTGGCGTTGATTTGTAAGCGGATTTGGTTGCGTTGGTCGGTAAGCAGTTCGGCTTGTTTTTCCGTTGATAATACCCATTCCGCCCCGTTCCAACGGTGATATTCGCTCGGGGCATTGCCTTTATCGATAATGTTTCCATTCACCAGCACGGGATTGATAAAAACCTTTTCGCTCGCTACCGCCGTTTCGCCACGTTGCGCCAAATCTTCCTCGTTCATCCGATTATCGCAACTGTAAAGGAAATCCCCCAATTTATTAAAAACATAAAACATATTTGCTCCTATTTAATTCCAATAACAAGATAGTTGGCTCTACCGTTTGTCCAGGAGCCTACGTCCATACCTCGCCCCTCACCGTGCCAAGCTTGAGCTGTAACTGTTCGCCCTGTAACAAAACAACGTTGATAGTAAGATTTGCTTCTGCCTGATTCCTGAATATCCCATGGTTGTGTCCTTGGATCGTCAAAATTCATTGAGACAAAAAACTTACATTGTCCTTCGCTAAATGATGGAGGTAATGGCAAAGTGGCTCCGTGTTCAACTACACCCGTTAACACCGCCACTTTCCCATTCACCCAACTTTGATAGGCAACCGTCTCACCGCCTTGCTGAACGGTCGGGAACCTCACGTAGCGGTCAGGGTTTTCCTGGTTTGGATAGCGGTAGACAAAATTAAAGCGTGGGTCGGTTGCTGAGGCAGGATTGACTTCCCACTGCCAATAACCACCATCGGGTAGGATGGCACGGATGCGCCCCCAGGTGTTACTTTTAATCTCTACTCGTCCACTGGCAAAATAATTAACAGCCGATAAACTTGCGTTACCTGCGTCGCCTGTTTTTTTGTAAGTGCTGTCAGACTGAAAATGAAAGGTGTTGCTGTTGTCATCGTGCCAAATACCATCAATATTCTTGCTATTGATAAAATCTTTTGTATCTGCACTAAATCCCAGCATGTTATTATTAAGGTTAATGTCACCTCTAAATATCCCTCCTAACTCGGTCATAATCTGTTTTTGTCCGAGATAAGTGCCATTTGCGTCAAATGCCGTGGTAAATATATCCCAAGCCTGATTGCCGTTATAACTACCATAACTAAAACCAATCCCTCTTGCGTGGGCGTTGGTGGTGTAGGATGGGTGTGTGATGTGCACCATCAAACTGGCAAGCGGCAGGTTGTTAAGTTTATCGCCGTTTGGTCGGTAAAAACCGCTGTAGGCATAACCCTCTGCCTTGGTGTAATCAATGGTCTTTTGGCGTATCTCACTCTTATCATCAGCACTCATTACCCAATTTGTCCAATTGCCGCCGACTTTACGACGGTTGAAAACTTGGCACGAATGAAACGTGGTAAACCGCTGAAAATATCCGTTGCCAAAGACCTCTAAAGCCCCATCACCTCTCTCAACGGGGTAATTTTTTGCTAGCGTTGCTTTAGACGAGCCAACAATATAATAATTGCCGTCTGTGGTTATCTCATCAAGATTTTGGTCAGCACCGATGGGGGTAGTCAAATTATCCAGTCTCACCCAGCCATTCGCCCAATTGTTGTTGCTTTTAAGGCGTTTAAACATCTTACCGTTAGAGGCAAAATAGATTTGCTCATCTGCTGACAGTACAAGCAACACCCCGGATTGTTCTTCGGGATAATTGTTATTTGGCGTGTTGCGATAAGTTGAGTTGTGATAGATGCCTTTTACAGTGATGTCATTGAGATTATCGCTTGCGGTCAAGGCACGTTGGGCAAAATCCGCAATCTTATAGCCCGCTAAGGTTGTGGCTGGTGATTGTTTGCTTTCAGCCAAATTGTAAGCACTTTCGGCGTGATTATCCGCCTCAACCGCCTTGTCATAGGCGGTTTTAGCGGCAAAGCTTGTGGCGATAGTATCAGAGCTTGGCGAAGTGACCGCGTCAGATTTTTTGCTGTTGGGGATATAGTTACTCAGATTGCGGGTTAAGGCATCAATCAGCCCTTTCAACGTTTTCCCCGCTTTGGCGGTGAGCCCTAGGGTTTCTGCTTCGCTGTTTGTGTCATTGGTGAGTTGCACAATGCCAGCTTGGCTTGTGCTTGCTTTGTCGATTTCGTGACTGTGGCCCGTTTCCTCCACGGCGTTTTGGCTGGTGGCGGTGAGAGTTTTGGGGGTATATTGAGGGTGTGGATTATCTTCATTTTCGTGCTGATTTATGAGCTGAATAAGTTTATCTTGATCTTGCATTATTTGCACATCAATACGTTCAACAGGCATTGCTTCCAAGGCAAGCGAAAATGAAATTGTTGTCTCCACTTTATCAGAGATAAAAATTAACCCTTCGCCTTTTATTTCATCCGAAGAATAAACAGCGATAAGCGTATTATTTGCCCAAAAACCAATTTCATTACACCAAAAACCTTCATCTTGTTCTGCTTTTACAACAAAACGCATCTGGATTGTTTTCTCATCTAATCTTACAGCGGATGCAATACCTACACGCAATCTCTCTTGTTTTAGGGAAGTTTCTTCTCCCGTTGGTCGATATTTTTCCGTACCAAATGCCGCGTGTGTAATAGTCAGCGATAAATGCTGATTATTATTCATCGTAGCTAGTTTTAATCCTACCTTAGTTATTGTTGGGGGACTATTGATTTGATTTACAGCCATCACATATCCTTAACGATAAAAATCTGTGAGGCTAGTATAAAAAGGTAGATATATTTAATACTTGTTTTTTTCCTAAATCACCGTTTTATAAAATTCTCTTTTTTCTTGGTTATTTTCATATCCAGCACGAGATTTTATTTCTTTAAGCTGTTTTTCAGTAGGCAGAACAAGAATCTGTTCATTAAGTGGCTCATCAAAAGAACCAAGCCCAGCGGCTGCCATAATAGTAAGAAACTCATTTCGTCGCCCATACACCCGTAGGCTTACCAAAGTAAGATCGTGCTTTTCATCAAATTTTGTTTCATAACGAATTGCTGGTTCCCATTTTTTAGTTCTGATCGAAAAATCACGAACAAGTTGTACAAATCTATTACAAGCCATAGAATGACTTTCTATCATAAATCCCCCTGCCTTAAATAATTGGTAATCGGCACTTGCCTTTAAATGAGGCAAAATTAAACCCAGAAAATCCCGTTCCAATAACAACTTTTGAAGGCTTGTTTTTATTTCCTAGTTCTTTTTTTACAGTCAGTCCAACAACAAATCTAGCTCCTATAATTGATTGAATTGTAGATACATACTGCAGTATTTGTTGCCCATCTTCGCTTATATCGGTGATTGAAATTTTTATCCTAGATGTAAGCCAATGAGGAGTGTTTTTTCTACGAACTCCTTCGGCATTTACAAGCGATGTTGTATATGGTTTATCTGTTTCCTGCCACAATTGCTCAATAGTGAAGCCATCTGGATAAAGCATTTGTAAATAAGTACGCAGAAAATGAAAACCTCTTTTAGGGTTTTTAGCTCGCCAAGCCTTAAAAAGATAACGAAGTCTATCAATATCGCCATCAGCACGCATTAGACTTAGCCCATCATTTAACGCAAATTTCGTTAATAATGCACTTTGAGCCAAATAAGGCGATCCATAATGTAATAAACCCCTTTGTCTATGCCATAGCATTTTCTTAAAAACTCTAAGAAAAACATTTTTCCAAGCTAGTTCAATTTCCTCTGTCATTTCTGAGGCCACAAATGGATAAATAGGCGTGACCTCTTTTGCTCCTGTCTGATTTACCATACTTACTCCACTGTATTATATCCACCGCCCCACACGCTACTTTCATACCCATTAGACGTTAAATTAATTGTGATTGACTCTTTATCTAAGTATCGAAATACTTCGGGAGCGGAATTCACTCCATTAGATATTGATACATTTAAATCACTTCTTTTGTCCGCAAGTGCTGGAATTGCCTGCTCTATCAAACTAAATACTTCTTTATTTTTTACAACAACCTTCCCTTGCTTGGTTGAAAAAGCATTTTTGCCATATTCTTGTAACAAAAGATCAATGATTTGAGCTTTAACTTGTAATACATCATAAGCTCTTGCAATGATTGCATTAACGGTAATATGAATTTTTTCTGTAATTGGTTCAACGAACTTTGTCTTATAGGAGTCATCAGCTTCCGCAATGACTTGTGATATTTGTCGCTTGATAGATTCTTTACTTTCAACTGAATTATCGGGTAAAGCAAAAGAGTAAAATAGCGTATTAACATTATTAATGTCAGCCCCTCGTATTTTTTCTTCTATCTGTTCATTCCATACGGCTAGAAATGCCAAATGATTAAAATTTTTACGAAGTAATTTATCAAACTCACCGAGAAATACAGCATTATCATCATAAGTCGAAGGATAATTACACAAGTTTCTTAATGTTGCTATGTCAATAGGATTTTTCCCCGCCCGTTTTAATGCTTTCATTTCTAAATTAATCTCGTTTTCCTCATTAGCTTGAATATATTGAAATGAAAATGTACTTCCAAGCTCAGGCTGAATGTCGCCAAAACATTGTCCGCACTCTATCGTTATAACATCATTAATCGAGGGTTGAAATCCCACAACGGAGGTTTCACCAAACTTAACATATAAACGTTTATATTCATCTGACTCAATATGAAAAACCTTTTCTCCCGCATCAACACCATTAAATTTAAAACAGGGGTCAAATACCTCACCATTGACTTTCACTTGAATAGTAGATATATAACTACCATCCTTTGGCTCTTCAACCTCAATAGCATAAAATGGATAGGACTCGCTCATAGTATGAGAGTGTTTAACAAATTGTAATTGAGTTGCCATAATTTCTCCCTCACCATTATTTTGCGTTGAAGCTGGTAATGTAACAGGACTGTCAATTCGATACATACGTCCGCTTGCGTCAAATAAATAACGACCCGCTTCAATCCTAACAGGCGTATTGCCATTATTAATGGCTTTAATCTGAACAATCGCGGGCTTTGCAGTAAAGATTAATCCTTTCAAGGCGGCATCTGCCAATACGGTTGCGTCTCTTGATTTCAAAAAAGGCTCTTGCATTGCGACTTCAAGTTGCTGGCTATACATAGCAAGCATTTGAGCGATTGCCCCTTGCATTTGTAAAAATCTCGGATCGCCCGCGTGATACAAGGCGGCAGTCAGCTCGTTTTTTAACGCCTCTTCTTTCACCGCCTCAAGGAAGTCTTCTTTGGTGTACATTGTTCAATCCTCACATAATATCTAACACAATATTGCCAATCTCTAAGATAAAGTGCATTTTATCTGGACTCACAGGCACAGAATAAATGTTCACCGCATCAGGAGGGAGCATATCCAAAACGGGAACATCTCGACGCAATTTAGCAATCACTTCATCAGCCGCCCCCATTGTAAGCGGAGCGAATAACAGGGCGTGTTTATCAAAACCATAATCAGACCCTAAATAGCTATTCACAGGTGTTGCCAACCAATGCCGCACCATTTTTTCAACATCACTTTGTGTAATTTTTGCTGTTTCCATAATGACAATAAACCTCATCAAATTAATGCTATTATCGGGGTTTACTTTCCTTGACTTCGCTAAATTTTCCTAATAAAAAACCGCACAATAAAGTGCGGTCGTTTTTTTCTTACTTTTTCACTAACAAATCTGTGGTTATTCCACAATAATGCCCGTCGCAGTCTGCTCTCAAATCGAGTTCATACGCACACCACAGCAAGCCGATAATCATTAAAATTCTGAACATAATTTCACCTTCTTGCTGAATTTTGGTTGAACAAAACCGCCACACAATTTTCTTGGAGAAAAGTGCGGTCGGTTTTGGGTTAGGTTTTTAGAAGTCGATTTTTACGGCTTTGGGATTGAACTCTCGCAGATGTGTTAATACACGCCAGCTTGTCATTGGGTCGGCTTCAAATTCTTCAGTAATGCGATTTAAGATTTGGTTTGATGAACGTAGTACGCTTAAATATTCATAAGCCTGTCCGTAAATTTGGGGGCTTAGATTTGAGCCTAGGGCTTCAAAGGCTTTGTGGATATGCTGAAATGTGCCTACGCCACGCTTGAATGCAAACCAGAGCCAAGCAAGCTTTTGAAGTTCGTACTCGGTAAACTCAAAAGTGTATTTTTTCTCTGGGCTGGGTAAGGTGATTTCTACGCCGATAGTGAGTTTTTGCACATACTCTATCGCCTGTAGAATTTGTTCAGCGGTTAGCTGTTCAATTTTTTCAACGTTAAAGCGTTGATGAATAAAGCCGTAAACTTCACTGTGGGTTAATTTACGCTTAGCAACTAACACATTGACGGCTTCTCGTAAACCTGTGCGTTCGTCCACGGTTGAAGCGGGTAAGGCGAGTTGTTGTTTTTGCCCGATTAGTATTTTCTCGATTTCTTCATCGCACCAAATTGCAAATTCAACATTGAGCCAGCGAGCAAATGGAACGGCTAAGCGGCGATGTAGCCAAGTGCCACCATTTACGCCACGAGTGGTTTTTAAAATACGGGATTTTCCCGTATTTAATTTTTTGCATAGTAAATCAATATATTCTTGCGTGCTTTCAAGACGTAACCATTCATTTGGTAGTTTATTAAAATGCTTTGCGATAGCTGTTGCGTTGAGATAAGCGTCATCTTGAAAGAAAACTTGAGTGCCGTTGTAATCGGCGGTGATGATATTTGACATAATTGCCTCTACTAATTTTCTGAATAATGTCAGTTGCCTTTATCATAAAGGTAACTGGTGATCGAGTGGTTCAGAAGCCTAGTAGTAAGCTGGAGTTATTCCCCTTTCGGGTATTGTATTCCTCGCCCACTCGATCATTGATTGTCATTTACCGTTTTTTGTCAAATCTGGCTGAGAAAAGGAGAAACACCAAATTCTAGATACAAAAAAACCGCATTGGATTTCGGTTGCGGATTACCGCCTGTTTTAAGGTTTCGACACCTATGAGAGTAATAATAGTGAAATAAAGTTGGGTTGTAAAGTAAAAAATAAAATTCATTATATAAATAACTATTGACGATTTAATCTATTATTTATATAATGCACTTGTTTTCAGTAAGGGCTGAAAATGAAGAAGCCGCCCTTGTTGAGAGCGGCAACAAAAAGGAACTGGATTATGTTCGTTAAACTGTTAATCCTAGTTATTCTTATCTTCGTAAGTTTACCCGCTTACTAGATAGCTAAAAGTCCTAGCGGTGATTTTACCCGCACCGCTAGGCAGTTCCTAAATACTATAACGTTTATTCAGCAAAATCAAGGAGTAAAAATGGCAAATTCAATGACTGAACACTCTCGCCGCGTTCGTGCGGAAACTGCCCGCCGTTTAAATGATAAAGCCATCGCCGAAGGACGAGCTAGACGCATTTTAATGCAACTGCCCGCAGATCTTGCTGATGAATTTGACGCGATCTGTGCTGAAATGGGTGTTTCTCGCCCGCAAGCGTTGAAGGCTTTGTGTGAACTTTATCGGGCGAATTAGAGGAATGAGAATTAAAGATTAAAAAACAAATCCATTTGATGAATTTGCGAAAATTCGTGATCCAGTTGTGCTTTTTCTTTTTTACAGGCGTTCAGTTCTCTCCCCTTTTGGCTTGCTCGTTCTTTATAGTCTGCCATTTTCTCTTGCCAAGCAGTGAGTTTATTTTTCACTTCATCACGGCGAGCAATGCCTTCCGTCCAATAATCCCATAACGCTAAGAAACATTCTTCCTGATATTCTTCAAGTCGTGTTTTTAAATCAGCACGCACTTTGTTTGGGTTAATGCTAAATAACCAACCATTTAATTTTTTGATTGGCATACAGAGCATTTTGCGTTTTTTGCCATCTGCCCCAACCGTTTCGATATCGAAACAGTTGAATTTTTTGCTGTTCTCGTGCAATTTAATTGATTGAGAACCCCAAGATAGCCCAATCCCTTCAACAATTTCACGCATTGCCACATAAGCAATGCCATTGTTATCCACTAATGTAATTTCTTTACCTAAAAATTCAGTTTTTAATGCTTTCATTATATTCTCCTGTTTCTCCACAAGAAAAGAGCCTGTAAGAAACAGTGAGTGGAGAACGGAAACACCGCTTGTTGCGTGTACATCGCTATCTTACAGGCTTTGCGGGAGAGAAATTAGCAAAAAAACAAGTAGGCTAATTTTGTTTTTTCCTAATAGGAAAAATTGTGTTGTAATAGGTTGTTTTTATTTAGAATTTCTTGAAAAGAAAAATGGTGTAAACAGATAAACGCAAACTCGGGGAGCAAGGCTATATCAAGGGGAAGTAAATTTGGGTTGCCTCATTGAAAAAGTGTAGTGCTATGATATACAATAACCGTATTATTAATTAAATTCTTACCTTATGATACTTTCATTTAAGCATAAAGGCTTGGAAAAATTCTATAAAACTGGCCGATGAATATGTATTGCCCACCGCACCCAGCAGAAGTTATCAAAGAAGATATTTTACCCGAGTTAGGCTTAACTGTAACACAGGCGGCTAAACAGTTAGGCGTAAACAGGGTAACCTTTTCCCGATTATTAAACGGCAAGTCCGCAATTAGTGCTGAAATGGCTTTACGGCTGCACGCTTGGCTAGGGGAAAATAGCCCTAGTCCAGAGAGCTGGTTACATCAGCAAGCGGATTATGATTTATGGAAAGCCTCACAAAAGCAAACATTTTCGGTTCAGCCTGCTTTTGTAGTATAGCGAATATAAGAAAAGCCTATTGATTATCTATAGGCTTTGAACATATCTATTTTATTGATAATTCAACCAACCTGAAATGGGGTCGGCTAAACTCATCATCGTCCGTATTTTACGCTTCTTCATTTTCCGCATCTAACAGCGCCTTTCTTTCTTCCATTTCAGCACGCTCCTGCATTAACCGCGTCTCTTCCTGTCCTGAAGCTAAAATTGCGTCAAGTTCTTCGTAAACTTTATCCATACTTTTCACTTCAACGGTTGATTCGACTTGTTGTTTTGGAACTAAATCATAATTTACATTCCCCAAGAATTGCACAAGTCTTGAGTCATACATTCCAACTAAACCGCCCTCAACAAGCATTGTTTTGCCTAGATCTTTAAACCTTTTGTACGCACCGAATAATTGTTTATTTTTTATACTCCCATCTTCATTTTTCGCAGTACAATTATCTGTAAATGTTTGTTCATCAACACCACACAATAGAGCCATTCTTGTTATTGTTGGGAAAGCAACGCCAAGTATATCCATTTTCTTTCCCTCACTGTCTTTTTGAATTAACTCATAGTATTTGAGTTTCCCTTCAACATAATCATTGATCGCAGCCTCCATTTTCTCAATAGCTAAATCTGGATCAAACTTATAGGGACGTCCCCGTTTGGTTTCCCATTGCCCCTCTTCTAATTTGAGTTCTCTCTTCGAAATTGCGGCACTCACTTTTGCTTTACGTTTAACTTTTGTTTTTGCCGTTGTTGCAGCTTCCTTTCTAGTCGCCATATCTATATCCCACTAAATCCAGTTGCTTTTCGCTTCCATCACTTAACACGCTCTTGAATTGACGCAATATATTATCATCATAGGATTCTTTTGATAGCCTTCTTCGAGTGGATGAAATACGTTGGTTGATTTTATCGACTTGCTTCATCACTAATGACCCCGCTTTAATATCCTCATCGAAATTAGGGTTGAGTTCACGCATTCGATTTACCGCATCAACGAGTTCAGCACTCTCATCACAAAGCATTGATAAGTGCATACTCAGAACCTGAGCTGACGCACCTTTAACTATGGTTTCTGTCAGCCCCTCTAAAAGCTGATTAGCATAATGCTGCACACTGCTATAAATAGCGAGTTGCTCAACACTTCTTGGATCTCGTTCTGGGTAATTCGACATACCCAGCAAATAATCCATTGACACGCCATAGCACAATGATGCCCGAGCAAGAAAATTATGATTAATCGCCGTTTTCGAGGTTTTTCTTTCCATCTTGGAAATCATACTCGTATTAGTATAGCCCATTTCCGCTGCGGCTCTCTCTGGGCTTTTCCTTGCAAGTAAACGTGCGCTTAAACAACGCGCACGGATTAAATCAGGATTTAACTTAAAGTTACTAATTTTTTTCGTCATACAACAACCTTACTTAACTAATCCACTTAACTACACTCTCATTTCTAACTTTTTATAAACGACTAAATAAATATTACCGCTCCCGCTTTTCTAATAACTTCACTTTCCGCTCAAAAATCCGCTTAATCCGCCTTAAATCCTCATCGCTATAATGTCTTGGGCGTTGATCGCTTTCGATTTCTCGCACCTTTTCGATTCCCAAACGCTCAATCAGCCCTACGCGATATTCGTGGTAATTTCCGCCCAACCATCGATTGCAGCGTTTGCATTGACCAAAAATATTAAGCGTATAAAACCGCAAGTGCGGGGCTGAACCACGGCTACGATAATGCCCCGCATCAAATCCCCCGCCTAATTTCTCGCTAATCAACGGCGTACCGCACGAGATACATTCCTTATTCGCATCACGAAAACGGATATATTTATTCACCGCACTTTGAGCTTCGGCGATAAGCTGGTTATGTGTTTTATTCTTTTCTTTAAGTGCGGTCATTCTTTTGCGAGTTTCTGTTCGCTCCACCTTAGCCATTTTTTCACGCTTTTTGCGTGATTGTTCTGCCGATAATTTGATCGCACAATCCACACTACAGACTTTCTGTAAGCTACTTACTGTCTTTGTGTAATAAGTGCCACAGACTTTGCACTTATGCTGTTTTGGTGCTTTTGCCATTAAAAACCATCCCAACCTTCTATAACCATTAATTCATCTCCCAATCTTGACAATCCGCCACTAAGCAATTTTTAATAGCCGTAAAAGCCTTGCTTGTCGCTAAATCTCACCCCTTGCTCTGCTGCCCACGCTTCAATATAATCAATCAAACTCGCTAACCGTTTCACGCCCATTTGTGCCGTGCTTTCACGTAAGTTCAACACTTCGCCCTCTAGCCCAATCGCCATTTCAGCTTGTCCGCCCGTTGCGATTTTGTGAGCGGACACCATAATCATTTTCCACGTTTCAATATCTCGCTTTTTGCCCTGAAACTCGCATTGTTTGGCAATATCGCCAAGCATTGCGTGGAGTTTTGCATTCTGTGCCAACGTACGCGTTAAGGGCTTTATTTCCACCACTACGGGGTTTTTATCATCTAGGGCAAGGGAATGTATTACCCCAATCGCATTCGCCTGTATGCGAGCGTTACGCAAGAAAAAGCGTTGTTTAGTTTCCATACCCACCGCACTTCTTCACAAAATCTAACGTAACCGAACGCTGTAAGAGCCAGTCAAAAACATATTTCGGCGTGCACCACGTGTCTTTGTCGAATTGTTGTTCGGTCATCATTTCATCCCTAAAATCGCTTTGCATTTTTCAATGCCGTGTTGATTAATTTTTCTTTGCACTTCAGGCGGAACAAAGCTCGGTTTCGCTGGCAGGGTGATTTGCGGTTTAGGCAACGTTTCGCCCGCTTCCAAGCGTGCTGCCATCGCTTTCAACGCTTTGCTCACTGCTTTGCACAATTTTTCTTCCGTGGCTTCTCGGTTGTTGCAATACAAATCCGTCAGCAGCCAATATTCCGCATCGCTCTCAAAGTGGAATTTGTGAATTTCCAACATTCCGTAACCTTGAAATTTTTTCAGGCGGTCGTAAAGTTCGTCTTCGTTCGGCAAGCCTAACGCTTCAAAGCGATCTTGCTTGCACCAAGAAATAAACTTGCCCACACTTGGGAAATAATCATCCGGTTTCGACCGCACTTTACGCATTCCCGCACGAACTTGCTCAATGGTGCGAATATTGTTTTCCGCAAAGCCTAAAACCCAAGTGCGCTTGGTGATGGGTAGCTGCACTTCGTCAAATTGACTACGCATTGCTGGGCAAGCGGCGAATAACTGCGAAAAAATTTGATCGACCAGTTTTTCAATCTCGCTTGGCAAGCGTTGAGATTTTCGCTGCGTCGTAGGCAATTGAGATTGCATTGCCATTGCGTTTTGCATTGTGTGTGGATTAACTTGAGTGATCACAGCATTCCCCTCCAACCCTCGTCAGTGTTCCATTCAATCGCATTCAGCTCTGAAACTGTTTTGCGCTGTGGTTTTGCGTTATTTTTCTTCACCGTGAGCTGATCCCATTTCTCCCGCAGCTTGGCAGGGCTAAGAATATTGGTTTTCCAGAACAAGTCTTGGTTTGCCCACTGAAACAGTCCGCAAATTTCCCTATGCGTTCGCTTATCACGCTCACGCATCAGGCGGATCTCATTCGCCCAGCTGTCGAAAGACGGCGGTTTGACGTCGGGGTTAAGTTTTTGAACTAATCCAAAAATCCACTGTGCGGCAGTCATATCATCATCGGAAAATTTAAATCGAGATTTTTTGCTCTCGCCGCCGTCCGAATTTTTTTCGGACGAAGAAGGAAGGTTAATTGACTGGTTAATAGAGTGACTGGTTCTGGGTGAAATATTTTCACTAGGGGTTGGTGAAATATTTTCACTAGGGTGGTGTAAATTTTTCACTACCCTTAGTGAATCATTTTCACTAGGTAGTGCAGAATTTTCACCATCTCGATCAAGGTGTAACACATATAAATTTGAGGTGTTACCCTCTGGTGTTTTGCGTGTTTTTTTCTCAACAAAGCCTGTTTCTATCAATGCCTCAATATGCGAGATCGCACTGCGACGGGTAATTTCACACTGATCCGCAATGTTTTGGTAAGACGGAAAACAAATGCCCTCATCATTAGCGTTGTCCGCTAATTTCAATAATACTAATTTGCGGGTAGGGTTACCCACTTTGCACTGCATTGCTTTAACCATTAGTAACATACTCATAGCATTAACTCCGAAGCATAACGTTGTGCGATCCACTCAATACCTTTGCCCGTTACTCGCGTTTGCGTGTAATTGTGATCGTGATCAGTTGTCCCCGTTTTCACGGTAAATAAACCTTGTTGCTGTTTATCTGCATAAGGTAAGAGGTTGCCAGATTGACGATATAACGCCTTATCTTCAATAAGGCGGATAATCATTGCTTTCTCCGGCATATTTAAAATTTTGGCGGTTTCTCGCAGGGATTTGCTTGTGCCAACGTCAACATAATGATCAACAAATGCTGCTTTAGGTTTTAGCTCCTTGTTTTCTAATGCAAGAGCTTGATTTTGTCGTTCTTTCTCAACCAACGCCTCTAATGCCTGCAAATAGTTTTGAGGCAAAAGTGCGGTGCTTTGTTGCTGATTTTCTAGTTCAAGCCAGCGATCAATAATTCTCTTACGCAGAATGACGTTATAACCAGAAATAACTGTTAACGTTGCAGATTTGTCTAAATAATAGATTGGATAGCGTTGATTATTTTGAGAATTAACTTCATACTGGCACACAACACCGCCAATGGGGGTATGTCCAAAAAGTTCTACACCCTCTTTCTCACTCCAATCAAGAGATTTAACATTGATACCTCGTTCTATTTGTAAAATAGCTCCAACATAAGCTCTAATATCTCTTAATACGTGGTTATGTTGTTTTCCGCATAACTCCGCAATCTCACGACTGCTCATTTTTATGCTTGCATTTTGTTCCGAAATCATTGATAATCCGTTCATAGATAATTCCTTTCTAATGAATTACCACCGCTGTAATGGTGGTTTTTTATTGCCCTAAAACCCACCAGATTAGACACATTGCGATAATCAAGTGGACAATGATAAAATCATTACTCAAATAAAAGACTTTCAATTTTTCTAGCCATTTTTTCATTAGGATTTCCTTATGTTATTTGCTATCGTTCGGGATTTATTTGCTTATTCTATTTTGCTGTCTAGCCTATTTTTACTTTCCTATATTGGTAAGTTCGGCGTTAATATGCAGCAGCTCATTATTTTGTTAACCCCAGCACTTTTTGTTATGTTCAACATCACTATTCAGCGTAAGTTCAAGCAAGATCTGGATAGATTTGCATACTTTTCAGCGATTTTGGGCGTTGCTATATTTGCCGCACTCGGCTCATTCAGCCAGTTAGAATTAATTTCTCTAGGGTTTAAAGTCGAAAAAATTAGTACATTTACTATGTTTAAAATTTACTTTCATATTTGGGCTATTGTATTGCTACCGATTGCACTAAAAAAATTCTTCAAAAAGGATTAACAACTTTGATTTGTCGTGTTTTTTATTGCTTTAATTCCCATTTCAGACAAACCAGCTGAGAAAGTAGCTGATTTATCAATCCTGTTAATTTCTCACGCTCTTTTGCGGATAGCTCTTGCCCTAAATCTGAGTTATCAGACAAGGCATTTGCACTTTCCCCACATAATTTCCCCACTGATTCAGACAGCACGACGACTTCGCGCAATAAATCTAACGATCCTTTGCATTCTTTCGGGCTAGGCATTAGTGTGTGATCGACTGCCTGAGCAATCATTTCAACAATGTTGATCGAATCGGTGAGAGCAATCAGATGAATAGCATCGGCAAAACCAAGTTTGTTGCGGTCATAATCTGTCTTTAGCTCTTTCGCTAGCTGGGTTGTCGTTTTCCCCATTGCTGGCGCGAAATTTGAGATTTCGCGACTACGGGATAACTGCGTATGCAGTGCTTTTTGTATGTACAAAAACGGTGATTCTTCTTTCATAAAATTCTCTCGTTTTTTTATGGTTACTTTTTGAGTAGGTTTGGTAAATTAATCTCGTGATAACAAATGAGAAAAATCAGGTGAAATATCTTCTGCTTTAACTTTCCCTTGAGTCGCTTTCTCGATTCGTAAGGCATTTTCAAGAGATATAGCAGATCCTCCATTTAGCCATTTACTCACTGCATTTTGGCTTACGCCGCAAGCTTCAGCTAATAGCTGCTGTGTGCCTAATACATTAATGGCTTTTTTTATAGATTCGTTCATCGCTTTGTTTGTATCCTTAAACAAAATAACCAATATATTATAGCTTAAGTTGTTTTTTGTAAAGGAAAATATTGCTTTGGTTATTTGAAACCTTACAACTGTAGTTTTAAAATTATTAAAAATAATGGAGATGACAATGGAATCATTAGGTCAAAGATTGAAAACAGCGAGAAAAAAAGCAGGACTAACCCAAACACAATTAGCTGAGCGCATAGGAGTTACGCAAAATGCTATCCAAAAAATAGAAGCTGGCGGAGAAACCAAACACATCATCGCATTAGCCTCTGTCTTAGGTATTAATCCTGCTTGGCTACAAACAGGTAATGGAATAATGATAGGGGAAAATTCTAGGATCAATAATTCTCCTATTACAAACACTGTAACTTATGAGACAAGGCATCTTGCCGAAAAACTCCCATTAGCTCAATCTGAGCTAGATGATGAGCATCGCTATCGCATTGATTACTTAGATGTTAGAGCTGCTGCAGGAATGACAGGGTTTGTAAATTCCGATTACCCAGAAATCATCAATCAAATCTATTTATCAGAAGAGGGGCTTAGGGAGCTTGTTGGGCGAAAAAACACTAATGGAATTTGCTTGATCAATGTGCCTACGGACTCAATGGAACCAACTATTCAGAAAGGTGATGTAGTTTTGATTGATATGAACATCAACGACTACAATGGGGAAGGTATCTATGCCTTTGCGATTGACGGAGAGTTATTTATCAAACGTCTTCAGAAAATGATTAGCGGAAGTTTCAAAGTCATATCAGATAACAAAGAAAAATATGATCCCGAAGAAATGAATAATGAAATTTATAGAAATGCTAAGTTTGTGGGTAAATTTATCCGTCGCTGGAGAATTGATGTAAAGGATTTATAGACGATATGAAAAACATCGCTAGGCGTATCAAAGAAATCAGAGAACGAAAAGGTATATCAAGAGAAGATCTTGCTGATAACCTACATTTATCTGTAGAAACGTTGATCGGTTATGAAGAGGGATTAACAAAATTATCTACTGACTTAATCAGCGAGTTTGCTTTTGTTGATGAACATGGAGAATTATTCATTAAACGCCTACAAAAAGTGCCGAATGGCGGAATAAAAATTTTATCGGACAATCCTCACTACGCCCCATTAGATTTTACTCAAGAGGAATTGGAACGTTGTTACATTATGGGAAAATTGGTCAAAGCACTGCCATTACATATGATTGATCTATAAACTCAAACATAATGGGCGTAGCGGTTGAGCATAGGAGTTATTTGTAACCACCAAACCAGTAATTGAATTTTATTGGGTGTGGCGGTTGAGCATAGGCTGGAGCTGTAACAATAGTCCACCAAAGCCAGAAGTTGAATTTTGTGGGCTAGGTAAAAGAACGAATAGAGCTTTGTAGCAACTAGAAGGGCGAATATCAATGATATAAAGTTTAAAGGAACGATATGGCAAGTATTGAAGATATTATTATTCCCCAGCAAGAAATCAATCATATCATGGCGATAGAAAAACAAATTCATTTTAAAGGAGCCACATGGGGGAAAAAACAAAAAACTCAGCCTTATCCTTATTGGCTTGAGTTAAAGCTTCCGTTCTTCGATAGTGATGGATTACCTATACCTCAGCTTAGGGCCTATTTTGCCTATCGTCCTGCTCGTAGAGAAAATTTAATGCCATCGATGAACTTTATTGCTTTTTATAAAAACAGACGGTTATTTGCTATTGATCAAGGTGAAAAGTTAGTTCATGTAAATAAAATAACTCATGTAAAGCCCATAGCCGAAAGCCGTATTTGTGGTGCTCACTACCACATTCTACACGGTAAAGAAAACCAAGAAACGGGCTATTTACTAGATGAAAAATATCAAAAATCAAATGATTTTTTTGAATTGATGTGCTATTTTCTAGCAAAATTTAATACTGTCGCAGTGGGGCAAATTCCTCACCCAATCTTATCAAACAACGGACAAATGGAGCTATTATGATATGCAGCACAGTCTTATCCAATCTAGGCTATGAATGTCATTCTATTGCCGATGATTTGATTTTAATTAATACCCCTTTCACTCTTGAAGATGGTAGCGTTATTCAGGCATACATTGAACAAGTGGGAGAAAATCGTTTTACTGTCACTGACGATGCTCAAACTTTGTGGGAAATGAACGCTCGAGGAATCAATCTAACCACTAACCGTATCGACCAAATAAAAAGCACGTTAAAACGTTACGGATTAAACTTGAACGATCGAGCGGAAATCAACACGACAACAAGCGGTGAAATGCTTACACATAATTTGCAACGCATCATTCAAGCGGCAATTATCACAGATACGCTTGCTATGGATTGGTACAACGTGCCAATAGATAAATTCGAGATGATGGTAAAGTCTGATTTTCGCCATCATCAATTCCCTCAAAATATCGGATTTGATGTGAAAAAATCAGGATTGAGCGGTCATCAAATTACAATCCCAATTTCATTAACCGGCGGAGAGCGACACACCAAACAGATTTTTACAACGAGTGTAAAAGCAAAAGGCAGTTGGAGCAGTGCTTATGGCGTTCTAGGTAAAATAATGGATCTGACCAATCCAACAGCACAAACAAATGATGAATCTTATGTGGTCATTGATGATAAAGCAGTAGGTGATCAATTAAATAAACTTATTCTGCTCTTTAATCAATCTCCGGCAAAGATTCTGCCTTATGATAAAAAAGATATTTGGCTTGAAAAACTCGCCGCTTAAAACATCAAACCGCCCCCACGGCGGTTTTCTTTTGCCTCAAATCCCTTAGAACCATTTTCGTGACGCCACGAAAATGGTATCAAACAACACTAATTATCTTGAATGCAGTCATTTTGTTAACTGTAATGGCTGTCAGTTGACTTTTATCTGCTCATTTTCCCCTGAAATTTTAGAAAAACTCTTTCTCATCTCTTCTTTGACTAAAAAACAATCAGTCAAACAAATTTTATAAATTTATTTTCACTTATAAAACAACCATTTAAACAAAAAGCTATAAATAAATAGCGAAAAATAAAACTAAAGCTATTTACATATTAAAACTTTAGCTATATTATACACCCATCAAAACGAAACAACGTTTAATGCTCTTTAACAATCAAGATGAAATAAAAAGCCCTGCGGTAACAGGGCTTGGATAATTAAACTTCGCGAACAGGTGTTTGTCGGTTAGTGTCCATAACAAGCCCGATACAATGTAAGCAGTTTTGTTTGGTCGTATAACCTTCACTTTGAGCTATAGGTTCGTGATTGGCGGCTTTTAGTCGCCAATACCACTGACCATTAACACCTTTGAAAATTTCAAAATACATAGAGGTAACTCCTTATGCAAAATGAAATGAAACGCTATGCAATTTCTTACTTCTTCAAAGGGAAGAAGTGGTGTTCAGATGTCTACGCCAACTCATTTGAAGAAGCACAAGAAAAAGTCAAAGCAATGTCCCAAGCAACTATTGATGGTGAGCTTTACTGTTCAATATATGTTCCAGTCAAGCCACAATCACGCATTGCAAGGTTGCTTTTAAAGCTACTACATAAATTTAGCTAATTCAATATTTCATCTTGGTGATGATGCTCTTTAACAATTTAGAACCCACTCCCCTTTTTACAAAAGGAAGCCGAAAGGTTGGCAAGTCTGTGCCAGTGGGGCTGAGGCAAACAGGCTTATTTATTCAATGCCGTATTTACGGAGAACCAAGGCAGCAGAACCGAGAGGAATGAAATGCAAAGAATCAACCGTGATACCGAGCCGAGATGAACGTTAGACAAGTGCGGCATTGAATAAATAACAACAACGGAGGTGAATGATGAATATCGTCATTGAACGTAACCCAGTGAGCAAAAAATACTGCGAAAAGGCAGAAATTCGCTCAATGGGCAAGGCTGGCAGATTAGCAAGAATGTTTGCCAAATCTCGCCAGAAAAAAATCAAAACGGGAAAACCTGACCGAATTAAGACCGCACTTGTAATGTTGCCGATTCCGTCAAAATCCCAAATTGAAAAAGCGGCGGCTCAATTTCAAGCCGTCAAACCGAATTACCACAAAGGCGAAATCGGCGTAAATACCGTGCGGGCCACACAAAAAATCCGCCGTGGTTGTCAGGAGTTAATGAGGATTTAGACGATGAAAAATAAAATTACTGATTTAAACAACCATCTTTTTAGTCAATTAGAAAAATTGTTAGATGAAGATTTAACAGATGAAGAATTAAAAAGGGAAATTGCTAGAGCGAATGCGGTATCTGGTATTGCATCGAATATCATTCAAAATTCTAATACAGCCATTAAAGCAATGCAGCTTTTCGGTGACCGCACTATTGAGGCAGATGCACCCGATTTTTTAAGAATATCAAAGGCACAAAATGACAAAAAAACGCTTTAGGTTTACTGATGAACATATTGCTTTTATCCGTGAACATAAAGATTTAGCTCCTAAAGATCTCATTCAGGTCTTTTATCAACAATTTGGTTTGCTAAAGAATAGGCAGGTTTTTAGAAAGCTAAAAAAACGATTAGGAATTATCTCAACGGTTCAACATTGCAATCGATATACCAAAGAAGAGTTAGCCTTTATCAAAGAAAATTGCACTTTACCGCAAGCGGAATTAACCAAACTATTTAATCAAAAGTTTAACCGTAATCAGACCGCACAAGTAATTAGGGTACTGTGTGCTAAAAGAGGTTGGCTGACTGGTAGAAATGGGCGATTTAAAAAAGGAGAACATTTAAAGCCTATTGGTTACGAGCGATTTTGCCCTATGGCAAAAGCCGTGTTGATAAAAACAGGAGTTAAGCGTTATGAAAGAAAATCACGTGTTATCTGGGAGCAAGCCTTTGGCAAAATCCCTCAAGGATTTGTTTTGTGGTTTAAAGACGGCAATATTCAAAATTGTGAGTTATCTAATTTAGAACTAATCAGTCGTAATGAAATGCTATGGCGACATAAGCTGAATTACCACGAATTAGACAGCAGTGTGAAACAAACTTTTAATGTGTTTATTCAACTACGAGAAAAATTGATAAAACTCAAAAAGCAACAGCAACAAAAGGACCGCATAGCAAAAGGATAAGCTAAGGTGCTGTCACCACCTGAGATTGTAGGTTCAAGTCCTACTGCGGTCGCCAATTTATCACAAGGCACACTGAGTCATTATCTACGGATTATTTTAGACCAATCTTCTTGCCGTAGTTAGTGTGCCTTGTCATAACTTTCATTCAAAACCGCATTCTTAGCCGCTCGTTTTTAGTCTTTTTCATCGTGGCTTTGCGTGCGGTTCTGAATGAGATGAGAAATAGGAGAAACGCAGTGAAAAAATATGAATTAACCGATGAATATATTGAGATCGGATTTACAACTAAAATTAAACTCTATCGCATAAAAGCTTTAGTAGTAATCGCATCAATCGGCGTTAGTGCTGGTGATTTGGGTGGATATGTCGAGAAAGAGTCAAACTTAGATCAGAGTGGTGATGCCTGGGTGTACGGTAATGCCAAGGTGTACGATAATGCCGTGGTGTCCGGTGATGCCGTGGTGTACGGCGATGCCGTGGTGTCCGGTGATGCCGTGGTGTACGATAATGCCAAGGTGTACGGCGATGCCGAGGTGTACGGTAATGCCAAGGTGTCCGGCGATGCCAAGGTGTACGGCGATGCCGTGGTGTACGGCGATGCCGTGGTGTCCGGTGATGCCGAGGTGTACGGTGATGCCAAGGTGTACGGCGATGCCGTGGTGTCCGGTGATGGCGTGGTGTCCGGTGATGCCGTGGTGTGCGGTAATGCCAAGGTGTACGGTAATGCCAAGGTGTACGGCGATGCCGTGGTGTACGGTGATGCCGTGGTGTGCGGTGATGCCGTGGTGTGCGGTAATGCCAAGGTGTACGGTAATGCCAAGGTGTACGGTGATGCCGTGGTGTGCGGTGATGCCGTGGTGTACGGTAATGCCAAGGTGTACGGTAATGCCAAGGTGTACGGCGATGCCGTGGTGTCCGGTGATGCCAAGGTGTCCGGCGATGCCGTGGTGTCCGGTGATGCCGTGGTGTGTGAAAGATCTGATATTGTCTGGTTTTCAAACGTGGGTACGGAGTACGGTACATTAACCATATTTAAAACTAAACAAGGAGTATTGTGGGCTACTAGAGGCTGTTTTAGTGGCTCTGTTGAGGAGTTTTTGAAAAAATCCGCGGAAGTCCACGATGAAAAGATAAAAAGAGAATATCAGCTCTTGATTGAAGTCGCTAAATCAAGGTTGAACAGCTAATACGCCCACACGGAAGGCGTTAAACCCCGTGCAGACATACATACTCCTAACTTTGCCCACTGTAACAGGTGGGCTTTTTTATAAACAAAATTAACATTAAAATAATACGCCTTGCTACCTATATTGGAGAAACTAATGAGCCTACCCGATGATTATTTCTTAGATACCGATGATGAAATGCTTGAGTACCTCGAAGACCAAGCCAAACAAAGCATTGCAGAAATACAAAAATCCAATGAACAAAACCGAGAAAAAGCATATAGATTACTGAATTATCTCATTGCAGGTATCGGTGCTGTAACATTAATACTACTTAATCATATCGAAAAATTACACATATACTTTATTTTGGCTAGTATCATTTGTATCGCTGGGTGGTCTATTTCCGCAGTAATGTTATTGCATTACATTATTCTAAGCAAAAAAAGACCATTGACAACAAATATGCCACAAAATCTCTATAATGACACATTTAAATCAAGTCAAGATAAAAATAAACTGGGCATATTAAGGCGATATGAATTACATAATGCAAACCAGTATATTATTCAATTACTTCATCTTAATAATGAATATCGCCGCCACACTGACAAAGCAATAATGTTATCGTTTAGTATACCTGTTGCAACGGCTCTTATTGTTGGCATATCAGCCTAAGATTGGCTTTCCTTTAGGTCTTGGCTTATCTGCACTATCACCAATAAAACAGGTTCAGGTTTTCTATAAACAGTTTGTGTTGGTTTAGTAGGAGCTGGCTGTGGTTTTGATTGAGATGATTTTTGATTAGACATAACAAATCCTAATTTATAAGTTGTGGTTGCAACAATTATAATCCTTATAAGTTGTGGTAACAAGTAAGGCGAGTTTTGCTGTTCTCGTTAAAAAACAGCGTTAACAAACCGCCCTACTTCGGATTAAGGTAATCTGAGTAGTAAGCCGTTTTTAACGGCTATTTTAATATCTAAAAATAGATGATTTGATAGAAAAAATATATACTCAGTCCACTAAAAACAATGCCTAACAGTGTAAAGAAATAACCAATTAAGCTATTCACTCGTGGGTAAGCAATTTCAAGCACTGTCTTACCATTTCGTTCAACTAACCGCTCTTGTCGTGGGTGATTAACATACTCCCCGAGACTTAACCAAAATAAACCCATTGAAGCCAATAAAGACGGTGTAGTCGGTAAATTTGGCATTTGCCCAGCAGCAATAAGACAGAATAAAATAAAACCAATTAAAATACCCATTTTGTACCATTCCCAATCATCAAGTAAAAATTTTGATAACGATTTATCCATTCTGAAATCTCCTTTTGTTGATGAATATAAATTAGACATTTACATTCTAGCACAGCACTAAGGGGATTTCAGAATGGGTTTTAACAATGGAGATCGCTCATGAACAGATATTATCGATTTTTTAATAAAGGCCAACCTGATGACGATTGGTTGGAAAACCTTCTTTCACAAAAAGAGAGATTAGAAAAATATTTTGAAGAAAAAGAAGCATTAGATTTATTGCTAGAAGAGCAAAGAATTTTAAATAAAAAAATTGCGATAAAAATAGAACAAGTAAATAAATGGGCTGAGAAATGCTCTAAGCCAAAGATAACTATAAAGTAATTGACAACCACCGCCCTTTGATCTAGGATATATCCACTTTCAAACGAAAGTCGGGAATTGGCGTTCCTGAATTGAGTGGCGGTTATAAATGGAGAGTCGCCTAAGCGACTTTTTTTGTAACTAAAATCTAGTAAAATTAAGACCTTTTAAAGGTAGGATCAAATTGATCCACCCTTTCAAACGTTGTCAATGATGGGCTAGATAGGAGTTCTGAAAAGAACTGCAGTAAGCACCGCTCAACTGTAACGCCAATCCTATCTAGTTCATCACCAGTAATTGGCGTTGCTTGTGATGAGTTTTATAAAACTTATTTGAGCGGAGTCTTATATGACAACTTTAACTTTTCAAAATAAACCTATTTTAGTTACTCATTATCAAAATCAAATTTGGTTCACAGTTTTCGAGCTAGGAAAAGCTTTAGGCTATTCTGATCATAGTAGAAATGTAAAATCTATTTACGAACGCCACGCTGACGAATTTACCCCAAATATGACCGCACTGATTAATATGCAAACCAACGGCGGAATGCAAAAAGTGCGAATTTTCAGCTTGCGTGGTGCTCACCTAATCGGAATGCTTTCTCACACCAAAGTTGCCAAAGAGTTTAGAAAATGGGTGCTGGATATTCTCGATCAAGAAGTGAACGGCAAGAGCACCAAAACTTAGCAGTAACAGAAAATGACACCATCACCCCGAAGAACAACGCCTTATTCAAAACGCCGTTGCTGCAACCCATCAACGCACAAAAATGAGTTATGGCGAAATCTGGGCAAGAGTGAAAAATAAATTTGCGGTGGCGAAATATGAGCAAATCAAACGCAAAGATCATCGTGCTGTAATGATTTACATTGCTTCAATGCACTCAATGCAAGAATTGCCACCCAATAGCCTTGCGTTAGATATGGAAAATTTCTATATGCTAGCTAA